>NZ_CP167826.1:1855000-2280000 GCF_040223995.2 Stenotrophomonas sp. WHRI 8082
TCGTCGTTGCGAGCCGCCTATTATGCCGGACTTTTCGAGTCCGTCAACACCTTCGTTCGATCAAATCGTTCGGCGGTGGTGGCGTGCTGTTTCCGCTCTGTTTTCCGAAGAAAGCGTTGCGTTGCAGCGAGGGAGCGAATTGTAGAGATCCTGCAGGATTCGTCAACACCTTTTTTCAATTTGATGACACTCGCTGTGCTGCGTGGTGTCGGCGGGGGTGCTGGCGCCGGCGCTGTGCTGCCGCGCGCGCGTTGCGCGCACGGCAGCACAGCGGGTATCAATGGAGGGGTCTTGCAGGGAACACACAACAATGGATGCGCTCGTACGCCGCCCGTGGTGGCGCGATCTCTCGCTGCCCGCTGTAGTGGCCGGCTTCATTACCGTCCTGGTGGGCTTCGCCAGTTCAGCGGTGATCGTCTTCCAGGCGGCCCAGGCCGTCGGTGCCGATCAGCGTGAGATCGCTTCATGGATGTGGGCGCTTGGCCTCGGCATGGGCGTTACCTGTATCGGCCTTTCACTCCGCTATCGGATTCCGGTCGTCACTGCATGGTCCACCCCCGGTGCCGCGATGCTGGTGGTGGGTGCGGGTGGCGTCAGTCTGGCCGAGGCGATCGGTGCGTTCCTGCTCGCGGCTGTCCTCGGTGCGCTCCTCGGCTTCTCCGGCATCTTCGCCAAGGTGATGAAGCGTGTGCCGATGGCATTGGCGGCCGGCATGCTGGCTGGCGTCCTGTTGCGGTTCGGGCTGGATGTGTTCGTCTCCATGGGGTCCCAGTTCGGTATGGGCGTGGCGATGTTCGCGACCTGGCTGGTCGGTCGGCGCTGGCTGCCCCGCTATGCGGTGATCCTTACCCTGGCGGTCGGCATTGCCGTCGCGGTGGCGCAGGGACAGCTTCACCTAAAGGGCGTGACCCTGCAGCTGGCCGTGCCGGTGTGGACCACGCCGCAGCTGAGCTGGGCGGCGGTGGCCAGTGTGGCCCTGCCCTTGCTCGTGGTCACCATGGCCTCCCAGAATATTCCCGGTGTCGCGGTGATCCGCGCATCTGGCTATCAGGCACCTATCTCGCCGGTGATCGGTTGGATCGGCGTCGTCAATGCGGCACTTGCTCCTTTCGGTGCGTTCGCGCTGAACCTGGCGGCGATCACCGCCGCGATCTGCATGGGGCGGGAGGCGCATGAGGATCCTGCGCGTCGTTACACCGCGGCGATGGCGGCTGGCGGGTTCTACCTGCTGGTGGGTCTGTTCGGCGCAACGGTTGCGGCGGTGTTCGCCGCCTTCCCCAAGGAACTGATCGCGTGCGTGGCGGGGATCGCCCTGTTTGGCACCATCGGCAACAGCCTTGCCAGTGCACTGGCCGTGGAGCGGGATCGCGAGGCGGCGCTGGTCACCTTCCTGGTGACCGCTTCCGGATTGGCATTGGGGGGAATCGGGTCGGCGTTCTGGGGGTTGGTGGCCGGTGGCGTGACGCTGATCGTGCTGCGACCGCGGGCGGCTTGATGCCCGGGCGGGTAAAGCCCCTGGGTAGTGCCGACTGGGTAGTGCCGACTTCAGTCGGCACCGTCGTTCAGCAGCCGACTGAAGTCGGCTCTACCTTGCTGCGTTGCGAAGCCGACTGAAGTCGGCTCTACCTTCTACAGTGGTTGCACGGTCAGGGTCTGCTTCAGCACATGCCGGCCGCCGGCGGGGACCGTGACCACATCCGGGCCGGCGTTGGCGGCTTCCAGGCAGACATAGTCACGCCAGCCGTCGCCGACGTCGGCCATCTTCGCGGCGGCCTCCGCGCCGGGGTTCCACGCCACCAGCGCGCGGCTGCCCTGGGTGTCGAGGGTGATCCGGCGCTTCATGACCGGATCACGCAGTACGTAGCGGCCCCCCGCCTGTGTATAGATGCGGTCGCTGCGCCCGGGATCGCGCGGGTCGCGCAGGTTCCAGGGGCCCTGCTGGCGTCGCGGCTGGGCGTAGTTCTCATACTTGTCGAGATAGTCCAGCCCGTCCACGCCCTCCACGTCCACGCGCGTGGCGTCACCGACGCGGAAATAGTTATGCAGGGCCTGGGTGATGCTGGCCGCGCTGCTGCCGGTGTTCTCGGTAACCAGCGTCTGCTCCAGGGTCGCGCCGATCACCAGCACCATCTGCAACCGCAACGCCAAGGTATCCAGCACAGGCGGTGCGAGGGTGAGTTCGATACGGCCGTCCGGCAGCGTGCGCGCCTGCTTCAGCTCCCATGGCAGGGTCCGTACGAACCCGTGTGACGGGACGTCAGTGCCTTGCCCCTGCCTACCGAAGTACGGCCAGCACACCGGGCTGCCGCCGCGGATGGGGGTGGGCAGCTCCGCGCGGCGCGGCGACAGCCACATCACGTCCTGTCCCCCTTTCGGGACGAAGGACAGCAGTTGGCCACCGAATACGCTGATGGCCGCGGTGGACTGTGGGGTTTCGACCAGCCAGGCATCGAGTCCCTGGAACTTGCCACTGGTGACGCCTTTGATCTGCTGCACGTTGGAAGCACTCCGCAGCGCCGGCGACTGGGCCAGCGCGGTGTAGTTGGAAGGAAGGGTGAAACGGGTGGCCGCAGGGGCCGCGGTGGACTCGGCCTGCAGCGCCTGCAGGATCCGCCGCCCGGCGCGACCGTCCGGCGTCGGCCAGCCCAGTCGTTGCTGTTCGGCCTGGATGGCGCGGCGGCTGGCCGTCCCGATCATGCCGTCGACCGGTCCAATGTCATGGCCGCGGGCGGCCAACAGGGTCTGCAACTGTCGGCGCTCACGGCGGCCCAGGCCAGGGTCATCGGTCGGCCACGCGGTGGCCAGCCCAGCCCCGCCGCGCAGCCGGTCGGCCAGGGTCGCGATCGCCAGGGCATAGCTTTCGGCGGCGTTGTAGCTGTAGATCGCATCGTAGTTGCGGAACACCAGCAATGCCGGTCCCTTGATCCCCGCCGGCAGCAGCAGGGCGGCGCGCGCATCGCCGGGCAACCCCGCCGGCGCGATGGCATCGCCCTGCAGCGTGGTCACGCCAAGCGCCTTCCATTCGGACACGGGGCGGCGCTGGGTGCGGCCGGCCTGGTTGACGGCGAATCCTGCCGGCACGCGTACTTCCATGCCCCAGGGTTCACCGGTCCGCCAACCAGCACGCTTGAGATAATTGGCGGTGGACGCCAGCGCGTCCGGAATGCTCGCCACCAGGTCGCGACGTCCATCGCCGTCCCCGTCCACTGCAATACGGGCATACGTGCTGGGCATGAACTGGGTGTGGCCGAACGCACCGGCCCACGATCCCACCAGCCCTTCACCCTGCAGGTCACCTTGGTGGATCAGTCTCAGCAGCGCCAGCAGTTCGCCACGGAAGAAGGCCTGGCGTCGCCCGGCGCAACTCAACGTGGCCAGGGACTGCAACAGGGGCCGCTTGCCGAACACGCGTCCGTAATCGCTCTCGACGCCCCATACGGCCACGATGGTCGCGGGATCGACACCGTACTCGGCGGACACGCGCTGCAGCAACGCTGCGTGCTGCGCCAACATGGCCCGTCCCTCTTCCACCCGCTGGTCATCCACCAGGGTGGCCAGGTAATCCCAGATCGGCGTGGTGAACTCCGGTTGCGCATCAAGCAGGTCAAGCACGGTCGGATCCGGTTGCACCGGCGACATCATGGCGGTGAAGCGCTCTGCCGGGATGCCCTGCTTCAGCGCAGCACCCTGCAGGGTGGACAGGCAGGTCGCGAAGGCGGGATCGACCTGCTGGGCATAGGCCATCGGACTTGCCGACACCGCGACCAGCAGGATCAGGGAGCGCTTGAACATGGATATCCTCCGTGCCGCCATGGCCCGGTCATCATAGCGGCAGCGGTACCGACTCAGCGGCGTTGCAGCAGGCGCAGGCCGAATGCCGGCTCGGGTGCAACCGAATCCCACCGGCCGACGATCTGCAGATCCGCCGCGTCAAGCAACTGCTGGAAGCTCGCCTCGGTGTATTTGTGGCTGTATTCCACCTGGATGGCGTCGCCGGGCGCGAAGTGGAACTGCTGGCCCGCCACGGTGACATCCTGCTCACGGTCACTGACGAGCTGGGTTTCAATCCGCAGGTTCGGCACGCTGTAGCGCGCGCGGTGATGGAAGGCCTGCAGGTCGAAGTCGCTGCCGATCTGTTGGTTGAGCCGCCGCAGCAGGTTCAGGGTGAACGCTGCGGTGATCCCGGCGGCATCGTTGTAGGCGGCCTCGACGGTCGCGGTGTCTTTGTGCAGGTCGATGCCGATCAAGGCCATCCCCTCGCATCCCATGGTCTGGTGCATGGCACGCAGCAGGGTGATGGCTTCGGCCTGCTCGAAGTTGCCCAGCGTGGAACCGGGAAAAAACATCAGCCGCCGGCGCGGCTCTTCTTCAGGTTCCGGCACATCCACCGGGTGGGTGAAGTCTGCGCAGACCGGCAGCATCTCGATCGCCGGCAAGGCAGGCGCCAGATGGTCGATGCTGGACAGCAGCGCTGCACGGGATATTTCGATGGGGGTATAGGCCACCGGTTCCTGCAAGGCCTCCAGCAGCAGCGCGGTCTTGCGGCCACTGCCGCTGCCCAGCTCCACGACATGCGCCTTTTCGCCGACTGCGCGGGCGATGTCCGGCAGGCACCGGGCCAACAGGGCAAGCTCGGTGCGCGTGGGGTAGTACTCCGGGGTGCGGGTGATCTGCTCGAACAGCGCAGAGCCGGCGGCATCGTAGAAATACTTCGAGGGCAGCCGCCGTGGCTGGCTGGACAGGCCACGGAGTGCATCCTCCAGCACGCGCTCGCGGCTGGGGGTCAGGTCGGTGAGCGCCTGCCGCGCCGCATGTACGGTACTCATTGAACGTTACTCACTGAAGGTCGCGGGCCAACCGCACACCGGCAAACTGCCAGCGCGCGGAAGGATTGAAGAAGTTGCGGTAACTGGCGCGGACGTGGCCCCGTGGCGTGGCGCAGGAGCCGCCGCGCAGGATCCACTGGCCGGACATGAACTTGCCGTTGTACTCGCCCAGGCTGCCAGGGAAGGTCTGGAAGCCCGGATAGGCGCCGTACGCACTGCTGGTCCATTCCCACACGTCCCCGTGCATCTGCTGCAGCCCGCGGTCAGGCGAGGCAGCCGCACTGGGATGCAGACGGTCATCGTCAGCGAAATGCCCGTCCGTCGCCTGCTCAGGCGCCGCCGCTTCCCATTCGAACTCGGTGGGCAGACGTGCACCGGCCCACCGCGCGTAGGCGTCAGCCTCGTAGTAACTGATATGGCACACCGGGGCATTCGGATCCAGTGCGCGCCAGCCGCCCAGCGTGTACTCGCGCTCCAGCGCGTCATCCCAGTACAGCGGATGCTGCCAGCCTTCGGCCTGGTTCAAGGTCCACCCCTCGCTCATCCAGAGCTGGACCTGACGGTAGCCACCGTCGGCAATGAACGCAGCGAACTCCGCGTTGTTGACCGGCCGGCTGGCCAACGCGTGGGCGGGCACGATGACGCGATGGGGGGGCGACTCATTGTCATACGCGAATGCAGCGTTGTCCGGCCACGCCGGTGCGCCGATCCACGCAATGCGCTCTGGGCTCTCGATCCACTGCAACGGCTGCAGGCTGCCGGTGGTTACCGCCAGGTCCTCGCGATATGCCGGCTGCAGCGGATTGCTCCACAGCGCGTGCTTGATATCGGTCAGCAGCAACTCCTGGTGCTGCTGCTCGTGCTGCAGCCCCAGCTGCAGATGATCCAGCGTTTCGTCGTCCAGGACTTCGCGGCGCAGCAGGTTGAGCACCTGCTCGTCGATATGCGCGCGGTATCGGCCCACCTGGTCGAGACTGGGCCGCGACAGCAGGCCGCGCTGCGGCCGCGCATGCGCCGGGCCGATGGTCTCGTAGTAACTGTTGAACAGGAAATGCCATTCCGGCTGCAGCGGCTGGTAGCCGGGCTGCGTACCGAGCACGAAGCGTTCGAAGAACCACGTGGTGTGGGCAAGATGCCACTTGGTCGGGCTGGCATCGGCCATGCTCTGCACCATCGCATCCTCGGCGCTCAGCGGCGCGGCCAGGGCGACGCTGCGTTGGCGCACGTGGGCGAAATGGTCTGCCAGCAGGGCGTGGCGGGACGAGGCGGAGGGGACGGTAGCGAGCGATCTGTTCACCCCCGCAAGCTTCGGGGAGCCGGGGTGAGGATGACGTCATCGGCTCGTTTCGTCAGGGTGTCGGCCGCGGTGTGGAGCCCATCAGATCGCGTCGAGGTAGAACCAACGTCCGTCGCGGCGAAGGAAGCGGCTGTGCTCGGTCATCTTTACCGCGCTGCCGCCGCCTATCCGATAGCGTGCGGTGAAACGCACCTGGGCGGTGTCCCCCTCGTGGGTGTGCTCATGCACGGTCAGGCCCAGCCATTGGGTTCGCTGGCCGGGTTCATCCTGAACCGACAACCCGGTCGGGCGCGTATCCGTTGCCCAGCTGTCCAACAGGTAGTCCGCCCGCTGCAACACATAGGCGCTGTAGCGCGAACGCATCAGGCTGGCGGCATCCGGGGCGGGCGTGCCGGCGTGATAGCGGCCGCAGCAGTCCGGGTAGGCCTTGCCGAGGTCGCAGGGGCAGGTGGCGGGCGTGTTCTGGGTCATTTCGCTATTTTTGCACGGCCGGGCTGCGGCCGCGCTGCTGGACACGGGGCAGTGGGCGTATCCTGTCGCCCCGCTCTGCAGGCTGTGACCCGTGCTGGAACTGATCCCCCCCGAGCTCTGGTGGCTGGTGGCCATCGCGTTCATCGCCGGCCTGGTCGATGCAGCCGTCGGTGGCGGCGGCCTGGTGCAGTTGCCGGGCTTGTTCACGGTACTGCCGCAGCACACGCCGGCGATGCTGTTCGGTACCAACAAATTCAGTTCGGCCTTTGGTACGGGCGCCGCAGCGTGGCGCTATGCGCGCAATGTGCGCTTTCCGTGGCGCCCGGTCCTGTTCGCGGCGGCGACGGCCTTCGTGTTTTCGTTCCTGGGAGCGACGGCGGTCAGCCTGCTGCCGAAGGACGCCGTGCGACCGCTGGTGCTGGTGCTGTTGATCGCCATGCTGGGCTATACGCTGTGGAAGAAGGATTTCGGCGCGCTGCACCGACCCCGTGACGTGGGGCGTCGCGAACTGTGGATCGCGTTGGCGATCGGCGCGGCGATCGGCTTCTACGACGGGTTCTTCGGACCCGGCACCGGCAGCTTTCTGATTTTCCTGTTCGTGCGCTTCTTCGGGCTGGATTTCCTGCGCGCGTCTGCGGCATCCAAGGTGGTCAACGTGTCGACCAACGTGGCCGCGCTGTCTTTCTTCGTCCCCACCGGTAACGTGCTGCTGATCTTCGCCCTGCCGATGGCGGTGGCGAACATCGTGGGATCGGTGGTGGGAACACGGCTGGCGTTGCGCGGCGGGACACCGTTGATCCGCAAGCTGTTCGTGGGACTGGTGGTGGTGCTGATCGCGCGGATGGGCTGGGATACGTTCGCCTGATCCCGTCGAGGTAAGCCGACCTCGGTAGCACCGAGCCGTGCTCGGCGAGCGCGCAGCGCGGTCTGTGTCGGCGGCCGCGAAGTCGGTCGGGGGCATGGCCAAGAGCAGCCGACTGAAGTCGGCTCTACCTGGGCGTCATGCCTCGCAGACGAGGAGCATCGTGGACGACGAGCCGGTAGCGCCGAGCCGTGCTCGGCGAGCGCGCAGCGCGGCCTGTGTCAGGGGCCGCGAGGTCGGTCGGGGCGTGGCCAAGAGCAGCCGACTGAAGTCGGCTCTACCTGGGCGTCATGCAGCGCGGCCTGTGTCGGGGCCGCGAGGTCGGTCGGGCGCGTGGCCTGGGCATCATGCAGCCCGGAGGTCATGCAGCGCGGCCTGTGGCTCAGGCGGGTTCCGGTTCGCTGGCCTGCTGGCGACTGCGTTCGGGCAACCTCAGGCGCTTGCCGTCTTCGTCGTACTCGATCAGCAGCACGCCGGAGTCGTGGCGGCCGCTGATCTCGACGAAGCAGGCGCCGCCGATGAAGGGCTCCAGCGTCATCACCGATTTCAGCGGCGTGGCCACCACCATCTGGAAGCCGAAGTTGTCGAAGATGTTCATTGCCAGTGCGGTGAACTCGTTGTCGGCCTTGTCGAAGGCCTCGTCGAGCACCACCGCGGCATAGCTGGGCAATTGCCCATCGGCGCCACCCAGCTGGTAACGCAGGGCCGCCGCCAGGCAGGTGGTGGCCAGCTTCTGCCGCTGACCGCCGGACTTGCCGGCACCGCTGCGATAGATCTCGACCTGCTGGCGCGTCGCCGCATCCAGTTCCACACCGATGAACTCGACGTGCATGCGCACATCCAGCACCAGCTCGCGCCAGCGCTTGTCCTCGCCTTCCTGCGAACCCAGGCGGTTGACCAGCACGCGCAGCACGGCGAACTGCGCTTCGGCCAGCTCGCGCTGTTCGGTCTGCTGCTGGGTCAACACCTCACGCAGCTGATGATGGAACTCCAGCACTTCCGGCAGGCGACGGTCGCTGAGTTCGATGGTCAGCAAGGTACCGCGGTTGAACGGCACCTGTTCCAGGCTGGCGTTGACCTCGTCCAGACGCTGGCCGATCGACTTGCGGGCTTCGGCACTGTGTCGCTGCAGCGCAAGCAGATTGTTCTTGCTCTGGTTCTGCAGCAGGTCGAAGAAGCGTTCCTCATGCTGCGGCAGGCCGTCGCGCTCCAGGCGCTCCAGGCGCGCGAGGAAGTCGTCTGCCGACGCCACCGACACCGTGAAGTCACCGGATTCCTCCGGCCAGCCCTGCACGAAGCGGCGGAAGCAGCCGAGCAGCTGGTTTTCCACGCGGTTGACGTCCTGCTGCGATGACGACAGCGCTTCGTTGAGTGAATTGCTGACCTGGCGCATGTGCGCCTCGAGCGTCTCCAGGCTCAGTGGGCCCAGTGCATCCAGCCGTGCCTGCAGGCCGGCTTCCTGTGTGCTGCCCAAGGCGGGCAGTATCAAGGCGCGACTCTGCTGGCGGGCCCGGTCCAGCCGGTCGCGCTCCTTGACCAGTTGGCCGCGCTCCACCCGGGTGTCTTCGTAGGTGCGGCGTGACTGTTCGATATCCGCGCGCGCGGCGTCGATCTGGCGGGCCAGCTTTTCCAGATCGGCATTGCCTTCACGCAGGTCGCGCAGGGTGGCTTCGATGTCGGCCAGGCGCTGCTGCGGGGTCGCGATGTCGATCTCGTTCCAGCTCATGCCCACCAGTTGGTGGCACGCCAGGCGGCGATCGTTGTCGAGGTCGCGCTGCGCACGCAGGCGGGCGACGTCCTCGTCACAGCCCGCGATGCGCAGGGCAAGCTCCTGTGCTTCCTTCTCGAACACCGCCAGCTTGTCGCGGTTGTTGAAGCCCAGCAGCCAGCGGCGGCGGTCGGTGACGGCGCTGCGGTCATCCTTCTCGAAGCGGTCGCCCGGGTGCTTGACCTGGCCTTCGCGGGTGATGCCGCGTTCCACGTTGCGCAGCTGACGGGCATCCACGCACTCGTAGTCGAAGCGCTTGCCCAACTCGCGGCGCAGCCAGCCTTCGAAGACGTGGTCGCGCAGCTCCAGCTTGTGCAGCAGCGAGCGCGGCGACGGATCGCGGGCAAACGCCTCGTCGTTGCGGCGCACGCGGTAATAGGTGAAGCGCATGCCGAGGTGGGTACGGTTCACCCAGTCGGCGACTTCGTTGTAATGCTTGTCATCGACCAGCAGCGACTGCGCGAAACCGAACAGGACGCGCTCGATCGCGCCCTGCCAGGCGAGGTCGTCCTGCCCTACCTGGATCAGTTCGCCCACGAAGGGCAGCGCCGCCTCCGGCAACCCGGTCTCTTCGACCAGTCGCGCACGCAGCTTCTGCAGCGGCGCAGGAATGCTGGAGGTGTTGCGCTGCATGGCATCAAGTTCGGCACGCACATCGCCGAAGCGACGCTCGTCATCGCGCCGCCCCCCCAGCCGTTCGCTGATCGCATCGTCCAGCGCCGATGAGGCGCGCTTGCGGTCCAGCAGCTCGTTCGATGCGTGCTCGACCAGCTCGGCAAAGCCGTGGGCATCGTCGGGCAGGGCTTTCTGCAACTGCGCTGCCGCCTCGCGGGCCTGGGCCAGCTTCGCATCGCGGCGGTCGCGCTCGGCCTCCGCACGCCCCTGCTCGCGTTCCAGCTCCTCGATGCGTTCGCCACCTTGCTGGCGGCGCTGCAGTTCCAGCTCACCGAGTTTGGCCTGGTGGTTGTCCAGCGCTGCGCGCCGCTGCGATTCCTCACCCAGCAGGCCGCGGTCACGGGTATCCAGCTCGCGCAGACGCGCGTCGATCAGCTGTTGCCGACGGGTCTCACGGAAGCTGTCGATGCCCAGCTTGAGCGTCTCATCGTCGGCACGCCGACGGTTCATGGCCTTCAGTTCGTTGTAATGCGCGCGCGCCGGCGACAGGGTTTCGACCTGGCGACGGGCGGTGACCACGGCTTGGTGCGCGCCGTCCAGTTCGGCGAAGTCGTTGACCAGCCGCTCGGCCGCGTCGAAGGTCTTCGGCGTGTCCAGCATGAAGTCGCGCAGGAAGACGTTGAGGTCACCCAGGTTCTTCGCTGACTGGGTCTTGTGCAGCAAGCGCAGGGCCATCTCGTTGTCGATGCCCAGCAGGTGGCGGAAACGCTCGGCATAGCCGGCGAAGCTGTCGAAGTGATGCACGTCGGCGAGCTTCTGCTTCAGCTTGCGCAGGTCCAGGTCGAAGCCGCCCAGATCCTTGGCGACGTCGAACGGACGTTCGGCCACCATGTAGTGCTTGCGCACATCGGCGGCCGTGGTGCCGTTGCCGGCGATCCAGAACAGGCGCACCAGGCTGACCACGCGGCCATCGCCACTGCGATACTCCAGCACCACGGCCGTCCAGGTAGCGCCCTTGCGCAGGTATTGGGTGGCGATCTCACCGGTGCCGCGGTCCTGCTGGTCGGCCCATGCGCCGCGCACGTACGACACCAGGTTGCGGTCGCGGCCACTGCGTTCGGCTTCGCGCGCCGCCGCGTTGAAGTCGACGATCGCCGGCGGCACCAACAGTGCCGACATCGCGTCGAGCAGGGTGGACTTGCCCGAGCCGGAACGGCCGACGAACAGGAAACCGCGCTCTGCGATCGGCACTTCGGTGAGGCCGTTGAAGGTGCCCCAGTTGTGCACCTGCAGGCGGCGCATGCGGAACTGCTGCTGGCGCGCGTCGGGCTGGCCTTCGGTGAACAGGGCGGGGGTGTGCTTGGAAATGGCCATGGCGTGCTTCCGTGGTTCAGGCTTCGGCGGCCGGGGTCTCGCGCAGCTGGCGGTACACCGCCGACAACGCCGAAACGTCCTCGGCCGAGAACAGCAGCTTCAAGGCCGGTGACACTTCGTGGCGGTCTTCCTGGCCGGCAAGGCGGGTCAGGATGTGGTTGTCTTTCATCTTCTGCACGGCACTGGCTACGCGGCGGTTGAAGCCGGCGCGGTCGGTGGACAGGTTCTTCTCGTAGACCGCCAGCGCTTCGGCCATCTCGGCGTCGGCGACGACCGCGCGATTGCCGCGCGCATCGGCCTCACCCAGCTGCTGGCGCAGGTACAGCAGCAGCACCGAGTCGATGAAGGTCAGCGGCGAGGTGCGCAGCAGGACCGGCGTATCCAGATCTTCGGTATCGGCCTGGCGGGTGAAGGCGACGCCGCTTTCGCGGTCAAGCACCAGCTCCAGGAACAGGTCGGCCAACGCGGTGCGCAGGGCGGCTTCGTTGCGCAGCAGCGCCGGCCACAACTTGGCGTGGCGCTGCTGGTCGATGCTCGGCCCGATCAGCAGCTGGCACAGCGCGCGGCGCGCATCCACCGGCAGACGGCCGGTGTCGCCCAGATACAGCACGTCGTTGCCACGGCGCGGCAGCGGAGTCACCACCACCGGCTCGGCGTCGTGCGGTTCTTCGTCCCGCCCCAGGCCTGCGGTGTCGATCGGATCTTCATTCCAGCTCATGGCGTTTCTCCTGGGTGAACCAAACCAGCGGGATGCGGGCGCGCCGCCAGTGACCGTCCCCACCGCGCCAATGCGCGAGCTCCTGCTCGCCCTCGACGACGCGGCCGAAGCGCGTACCCAGCGACAGATAACCGATGACGCTACCCAGCCCCTGCGGCGCTTCGCGCTGAGACAGGGCCTGGGCAATACTCAGCTGCGGCTGCATGCCCAGCAGGTCGTGCAGGTCGCGGCGCAGGGTGCGGAAGTCGATTTCCGAGGAAGCTACCAGGTCGCCGACGCTTTCCAGGCTGATCGCCGCGATGTCGTTGCGTTGCACGCTGCCATCGACCTGCGCGCTGCGCGGATCGTGCAGCTTCCACTGCGACCACGAACGCAGGCGGGTGGTGGTCAGCTGCAGGTCGCGGCCGATGGCGCGCTGTGCGGGGAATTCATCGCGCAGCGCCAGCGCCTCACCCTGGGCCTGCTTGAGCAACTGGTTGAGGCGGCGCTGCTCCAGGTAGCCGCGGCTCTGCACGAACCCGCGCAGGCTGCGCGCGAAGTGCTGCAGCACGTCGTGCACCTGGCCACCGCGCTCGAGCATGGTGCCGGTGAACCCGCGCAGGAAGGCACGTTCCTGGCGGTCCAGCCGACGCGCGAAGCCACGCGCGAGCACGCTCTCCAGCGCGGCGTCGAGCTGCGCACTCTGCTCTGCGTCGTTCAGCAGTCGCCAGAACGCCTGGAAGCTGCGCCCGGCGTCACTGTCACCGATCACATCCACGCCCTCGAACAGCTTGGACAGCACGTCGCCACGCTCGCCCTCGTCGTCGATGATGCGCTCGCGGAACTCGCGGTTCAGGCGCTCGAAGTCATCGCGGACGCGGCGGAAATCTTCAGTCAGTTCGTCGGCCAGACCGATGATCTGGCGGGCCCGCTCCAGCGCGCGCTTGCCGTCCAGCGCAGCGACACGGCCCTCGCCGACCCGCGCGATTTCCGCGTCGATGCGATCGCGTTCGTCGCGCAGCGCGGACAACCGCGCATCGGGATCGGCTTCAGTCTGCGCGGCCAACTGGGACAACTGGTTGATCACCAGCGCCAGACGGCTTTCGGTGGCGGCGACGCGGCTCTGCTCCAGGCTGTCGGCAAAGCGGATCGCCTGCAGGGCCTGGGTGGACAGTTCGTACTGTTCTTGGTCGGCGCCTTCGGGCAAGCGGCGCTCCAGCCAGCCCTGGGCGAGCCAGTGCGCCACGTACGCCTGCGCGGTGCGCGGCAGCTCACGGGACAATTCTTCGCCATTGAGCTGATCCAGCGCACGCTGCAGCCGCTCGTGCAGGACGGCGGCCGGCAATGTGCGCTCACCGTCCATCAGCAGGGCCTGCAACAGGCCGATGATCTCCGGGGCGTGGGCGGCGGCCAGCAGCTTCCACTGTGGCTGCTCGCGCAGGTGACGGTAACGGATGATGCGATCGCGGTGCTTCATGCAGCAGGAGGATCCGGAAAGACGGTCAGCGGCAGCCAGGTGTGCAGCTGGAACGGTGCCCGCCATGACGGCAGGCACCGGGCCGGCGACCTGCTCAGCGCTTGCCGCCGACTTCGATGAAGCGCAGGAACTCGGCGCGGGTGCGGGCATCTTCGCGGAAGCTGCCCAGCATCTTCGAGGTGACCATACTGACGCCCCGTTTGTGGATGCCGCGGGTGGTCATGCACTCGTGCGCGCCTTCCACGACGACGCCGACACCGATCGGCTGCAGCACGTCCTGGATGCACTGGGCGATCTGCGCGGTCATCTTTTCCTGCACCTGGAAGCGGCGCGCGTAGGCTTCCACCACGCGTGCCAGCTTGCTGATGCCCACCACTTTGCCGGCCGGCAGGTAGCCGACGTGCACCCGACCGATGATCGGCGCCATGTGGTGCTCGCAGTGGCTTTCATATTCGATGTCGCGCAGCACGATCAGCTCGTCGTAGCCGGCGACCTCTTCGAAGGTCCGTTCCATGTAGGCGCGCGGATCATCGCGGTAGCCACTGAACCAGTCGCCATAGGCTTCGGCCACCCGTCGCGGGGTGTCCAGCAGGCCTTCACGGGTCGGGTCTTCACCGGCCCAGCGCAGCAGGGTGCGCACGGCCTCTTCGGCCTGCGTCTGGCTGACATCGCCTTGCGGCGCCTTGGAATTCTTGTCGTTGCTCATTGCGGACGGCTTCCCGGATGGGGCGAGCATGGTAGCCGACCGGAAGGCGGATCGTCCGGGATCCCGTTGCTTTTCATGCAGGAAGAAAGCGGTGGCATGAACAGAAAGCGGCCCTGTCCTATTGATAGGCATGAAATTAGTAGTATCCTATCTATCTGCCATGAATGATTCCCTCGACGAACGTACCCGGCTGCAGATGCAGCTCAGCTCCGGCCTGCTTCAGTCAGGGCGGCAATGGCAGCGCTTGGCCGATGGCACGCTGGGCAGCTATGGCATTTCCACCGCCTGCACCATGCCGCTGCTGATGATCGGCCGCTCGGGCGGTGGCATCCGCCAGGTCACCCTGGCCCAGCAGTTGGGCCTGGAAGGCCCCTCGCTGGTGCGCCTGCTGGACAAGCTGTCGGCCAGCGGGCTGGTGCGCCGTGAATGCGATGCCAGCGACCGTCGCGCCAACCTGCTGTGGCTGACCGATGCCGGCCAAGCGCTGGTCAGCGAGCTGGAAGAGAAGCTGATCGGGCTGCGCCAGGACGTGTTCGGCGAGCTGTCCATGGAAGAACTGCGCGCGGTGTTGAAGGTGTGGCACGTGCTGGCCGCCGCCGTCGATCGCATTACGTAAGCGCTGCACTCCCGGGCGACGCCGCTGCCGTGCAGACGCCAGTGGCTTTCGCCCGTTGCTGTTGATGTCCCTCCCCCCGTCTAGAAGCCAGATCCCTGCCGATGCCCGGTGAATTCAGTCTCCATGGCGTGTTTGTCCCGACCCTGCTCGGGCTGATGCTGGTGGCCTATGTGCTCAACAGCGGCCTGCGCGTGCTGCTGCAGCGCAGTGGCGCCTATCGGCTCGTCTGGCACCCCGCCCTCTTCAACCTGGCCCTGTACGGCATCGTGCTGGGCGGGTTGTTCCACCTCCTGCGTTGGATGCAATCGTGAACAAGATCGTCAAGAAAGCCCTGCCGCCGGTGCTGACCGTGCTGGCCGTGATCGTCGCGCTGCTGGTGCTGCGGCAACTGTGGGTCTACTACATGGACGAGCCGTGGACCCGCGATGCGCATATCGGCGCGGACGTCGTGCAGGTGGCCCCGGATGTATCCGGACTGGTTGAAGCGGTGGACGTGGCCGACAACCAGGCAGTGAAGAAAGGCGCGCTGCTGTTCGTGGTGGACCGGGCGCGTTACCGCATCGCCGTGGAGTTGGCGCGGGCGTCATTGGCCGAACGCCAGGCTGCGGTGGCGCAGCTGCGCCGGGAGATCGCCCGCGACCGCAGCCTGCAGGATCTGGTCGCCGGCGAAGATGCCGAAGTGCGCCGGGCCAAGCTGCAGGCTGCACAGGCCGCGCTGGCCACGGCGCAGGCAGCGGTGGACCTGGCCGAGCTCAATCTTGCGCGGACCGAAGTGCGGGCGCCGGCCGATGGCCAGATCAATGACCGCACCGTGCGCGTCGGCGACTACGTAACGGCCGGCAAGCCGGTACTGGCCCTGCTGGACACCACCTCGTTCCGCGTGGATGGCTATTTCGAAGAGACGCGGCTGCGCGGCGTAGCCCCCGGCCAGTCTGTGGATATCCGGCTGATGGGTGAAGACGTGGCGCTGGTCGGTCATGTCGAGAGCATCGCCGCCGGCATCGAAGACCGGTACCGCACGGCGGGAAACAGCCTGCTGCCGAACGTGACCCCGGCCTTCGACTGGGTGCGTCTGGCCCAGCGTATTCCGGTACGCATCCGAATCGATGCCGTACCCGATGGCGTGCAGCTGATTTCCGGCCGCACTGCCACGGTGACCGTCAACGTGAAGGGCCACACGAAGGACACCGCTGCCACGGTGCCGGCGCGGGCCGCGCTGTGAGCGCGATGGTGCATACGCTGCGCCGCGTGGCGCTGGTCGTCGCGCTGACCGGCCTGGCGGCGTGCCGCACGGTGGGCCCGGATTACGCCGTGCCCGAGGCATCGGCCTTCCATCGGCCGCAGGCCAACGACGCCTTCATCGATACCGGCAACCCCGAGATTGCCGCGAGTGCCGACCTGCCCTCGCGCTGGTGGTCGTTGTATCAGGACCCCACGCTGGACGGCTTGGTTGAACAGGCGCTGCGGGACAACGTCGAACTGAAGGCCGCCGACGCGCATCTGCGGCGCGCCGCTGCCCTGTACGAGCAGGCGATGGATGCAGGGGGATTCGAGTACGAAGCAGAAGCCGGTGTCAGCCGGGCCCAGCTGTCTGCCGAATCGTTCCTGCTGGAGCACGAGCTGCCGCCGATCAACCTGGCCGACGGCAAGTTCGCGGTGAGCTATCAATTCGATCTGTTCGGCAAGCTCAGGCGTGGCGCGGAAGCGGCGCGCGCGGACGAACAGTCGGTCGCCGCAGCGCGCGATATCGCCCGCATCACCGTGGTGGCCGAGGTCGCCGACAACTACCTGGACATCTGCCACGCCAATCATGAGCTGCAGGTGGCCGCGCATTCGCTGCAATTGCAGCAGCGCGGCCGGGAGGTCACCGAGCGCCTGATCGCCGCCGGTCGCGGTACCGCCCCGGAACTGGCGCGCGCAAATGCCCAAGTAGCGCTGCTGGAAGCCGCGCTGCCGCCGCTGCAGGCCAAGCGCCAAGCGGCGGCGTATTCGCTGGCGGCGCTGTTGGGGCAGACCCCGGGGCAATTGCCGCCAGGCGTGCTGGATTGCGCCCATGCGCCAGCACTGCAGCAGCCCCTGCCGGTCGGCGATGGCCGCGCGCTTCTGGCGCGCCGTCCCGATGTGCGCCAGGCCGAGCGCAAGCTGGCCGCCGCGACCGCGCGCATCGGCGTGGCGACTGCCGCGCTGTATCCGGATATCCGCCTGGGCGCATCGGTCGGTGCCGCTGGCCTGCTGGCCGACTTCGGCGAGCCGCTCACCCAGCAGTGGTCGTTCGGCCCACTGATCTCGTGGACCCTGCCCTCTTCCGGTACACGGGCCCGCATCCATGCCACCGAAGCCGGCGCTGACGCCGCGCTGGCCGAGTTCGACCACACCGTGCTGCAGGCGTTGCGCGAAACACAGACCGCGCTGGATCGCTATGCGCAGGATCTGCGTCGGCTGCATTCGCTGCAGGTGGCGCAGCAGCAGGCCACGCTGGCCGCCGCGCAGAACCGCCGTTTGTACCAGGGGGGCCGCACGCCGTACCTGTCCAGCCTGGACGCCGACCGCAGCCTGGCCACGGCCGACGCCACGCTGGCCGAGGCGCAGGCACAGGTATCGCGTGACCAGATCCATCTGTTCCTCGCCTTGGGCGGTGGCTGGGATGCCGGCGCCGATGCCGCGCCCGCCGCCGCACCGACAGCGGCGAGGTAGACGCGATGTCCGTGCTGCTGGACCGCCAAGGCTGGCTGTTCTCGATCAAGACCTTCCTGGCGTCGATCACGGCGCTGTACATCGGGCTGGCTGGCAACCTTTCGCGGCCGTACTGGGCGATGGCCACGGTGTACATCGTCAGCCAGCCGCTGCTGGGGCCCACGCGGGCCAAAGGCTTGTACCGGATACTGGGTACGCTGCTGGCCGGCGTGGCCACGCTGATCATGCTGCCCCATCTGGTGGAAACCCCGCTGCTGCTCAGTGCGGCGATGTCGCTGTGGCTGGCCGGCTGCCTGTTCCTGGCGCTGTTGAACCGCGGCCCGCGGGGCTACGCCTTCCTGCTGGCCGGCTACACCACCGCCTTCATCGGCTTTCCTGCGGTCACCTCGCCGGAGATGATCTTCGACACCGTGGTGGCGCGCAGCGAAGAGATCATCCTCGGCACGGTCGTGGCGCTGTTGTTCGCTGCACTGGTGTTCCCGGCCTCGGTGCGGCCGATGCTGAGTGGCCGCATCAGTCGCTGGATGGACGACGCGGCGCAATGGTGTCAGCAGATCCTGGAAGGTGGCCGCGCGCACGCACCACGCAACCGGCTTGCCGCTGACCTGGTGCAGTTCGAGGCGCTGATCGAGTTCCTGCGCCGCGATGATCCACGCCATGCCGGCGCGGCCGTGTCGATGGCCCGCCTGCGCGAACGCATGCTGCTGTTGCTGCCCGTGCTGTCTTCGATTGCAGATCGGCTGGACGCGCTGCGTGGTCACGACAAGGCGCTGCCTGAGGATCTGCAGTCCGTGGTGGACGACACCCGCGAATGGCTGGTGGCTGACGAAGCCACCGCTGCCGCTGGCCTGTACACGTCGCTGCGGGCACGCATCAGCGCATTGAAACCGCAGGTGGACGCTGACGTGCAGCGCCTGCAGCTGGCCACCCTGTTGCTGCGCCTGGAGGAGCTGGTGGACCTGTGGCAGGACTGCCGCATGCTGCACCAGGCCATCGAGCACGGCACGGCGCCGCGCGAAACGCCGCGTTACCGCATCCGCGCGCGCGCGGTGACCGACGCCCGCCACGTGGATTACGGCATGGCGCTGTTTTCCGCGCTCAGTGCCGGTATCGCGCTGATGAGCTACTGCATGCTGTGGATCGGGCTCGGTTGGGAAGGCGGTGGCAATGGCGCGATGATGGCCGCCGTGGCCGCGGCGTTCTTCGCCGCACAGGACGATCCCGCACCGAGCATGATGTCTTTTCTGATATGGGCGGTCGTGGCGAGCATCGTGGCCGGCATCTACCAGTTCGGCATCTTTCCGGCGGTTCACGATTTCGGCCTGCTGGTGCTGCTGCTGGCCGTGGTGTTCCTGCCGCTGGGCCTGCTGCTGCACAACCCGAAGACGATGCTGTTCGCCCTGCCGTTGACGGTGAACCTGGTGGCCCTGCTCAGCGTGCAGAACACGTACAGCGGCAACATCCAGGGCTTCGTGAACTCGGCCGTGGCCATGTTCATCGGCATCGGGTTCGCGGTGGTGATGACCCGGTTGTTCCGCTCGGTGGGCGCCGAGTGGAGCGCGCGGCGCTTGGTACGCCAGGGCTGGGGCACGCTGGCCGAAGCCGCCGAAGGACGTGGCCAGCAGGACCGCGAACGCTTCGCTGCGCGCATGCTGGACCTGCTGGGCTTGCTGGCACCCCGGCTGGCCGCCACGCCGGAGGGCAGCGACATCGCCTCGGTGGACATGCTGACCGAGGCCCGCGTGGGGCTGAACATCCTGCAGCTGCGGCGCGCCCGGCTGGACCTGCCCGAGCGCAGCCGGGAGGCGGTGGAGCACATCCTGGCCGACATCGCGACGCACTACCGCCGCCAGGTTGCCGCCCGTCGGCCGGTACCGGGCGAGGCTGCGCTGCGCGAGCGGCTGGACGCCTCGCTGGCGCGGGTGGGCAGCGTGGCGGCCGGCAAGGCCCGCGATGAAGCCCTGATGGGGCTGGTCGGCCTGCGCTTCGCGCTGTTCCCCGCAGACCTGCCGGCGCGCGAAGGCAGCGCCGCGCTTCCTGCTTCGTAACCCGCCGGTCCTTTTCCGACGGTAGTCATCCCCCCGCAAGCACGGTCGCGCTACCCTGCGCGTCCGCGCTTGCTGCGCAACGTCAACAGGAAGATCCGATGAGCTACGACATGATGGTGTTCGACCCCGCCGTGGCACCGCGCGAAGCGGCTGCCTTCATCGCTTGGTACGAGAAGCAGACCGACTGGAACGAAGATCATGACCACGATGATCCGAAGGTCACCACCCCGGCACTGCAGGCCTGGTTTGCCGAAATGGCCGAGCATTTCCCGCCGATGAGCGGCCCGCTGTCCGACGATGAGGACGACCGCGATGAAGTCACCGATTACAGCATCGCCGCGAACGTGATCTATGGCTCCTTCGACGACGCCGTCGCCGAGCGCGCGCATGAAATGTTCCAGGTGCTGGCACACCAGCACGGCCTGGGCTTCTTCGATGCGAGCAGTGATGAAGCGGCGATCGTGTACCCGGACGGCACGGTGCTGGTGCTGGAGTAAGCGGGTGGAGCACCGTGGTTTGACCGCTTTGGTTTGACTGCTTTGGTAGAGCCGACTTCAGTCGGCTGCGGAGGACGTCAGCCGACTGAAGTCGGCTCTACCAGGGCGGTGGCTCTACCAGGGTGGGTTGGACCGACGCTGCTGTCCGGCATCAGCCGAACAGCGAGGCCTGCACCGGTTCGGCGCCCAGGCGCCACGCCAGCCCGGACATCCGGCTGGCGTGGCGGTGCAGGGCTTTTTCCAGCACATCGGCCGGACCGGCCAGGTGCAACCGCTGCCGCGCGCGCGTCAGCCCGGTGTAGACCAGTTCCCGCGACAGTACGCGTGCATCGTGCCGCGGAAGCTGCAGCCACACTTCGTCGAATTCCGAGCCCTGCGCCTTGTGCACGGTCATTGCGAACGCACTTTCATGGGCAGGCAATGCGGCCGGGTGGAATGCACGCGGCTGGGCCAGGTCATCGCCTGCAAACCAGGCCACGATCGCGCCCGTTGCGTCGCGCAGGCAGATGCCGATATCACCGTTGAACAGACGATGGCGGTAGCTGTTTTCAGTCACCAGCAGCAATCTGCCGTGGAAGTAGCCTGCATTGGCACCGGCCAGCAGCGTTTCAATGCGATGGTTCAGGCCGCGCGCGCCCTGCGGGCCCTCGCGCAGTGCCGTCAGCACGCGCAGGCGGCTCGCCTGCGCCAGTGCCTGCGCGGGATCTGCCGTCTCGCCCAAGGCCTGCCAGTGCCCGAGCAGATGCTCGCGCTGCACCGACAACGGGTCCAGCACATCTTCGTGGAAGCCGACGCCTGCCAGTGACTGATCCCGCAACAAGCGCAGCGCGCCGTCGCTGTCACCGCGACGCACCGCGGTAGCCAACGGCGCAAGGTCCAGGGTGGCTGTCTGCCGGTAGCCCCGCTGCAGCTGCACCCGGCGGCCGGCGAAGGCGCTGGGTGGCGCCTCGGGCAGCAACGATGCCGGTGCCAGCAGCGGCTTCAGCGCGCGTGCGTCATCGGCACGCGTGCCCTGCCCGTCGCCGCTGGCACGCAGGATGGCGCTGAGCACATCGCCAGCCTCCACCGACGGAAGCTGGTCCGGGTCACCCAGCAGGATCAGCCGCGTGCCCTCGCTGATCGCCTCCACCAGCTTGGCCATCAGCGGCAGGTCGATCATGGAGGCCTCGTCCACCACCACCACATCGAATGGCAGGGGATTGTCCGCATGGTGGCGGAACCGCGGCGAATCCGGAATCACCCCCAGCAGGCGGTGCAGCGTGGTTCCACTGCTGGGCAGGCCCTCGCACAGCACAGCCTCGATGCCCTCGCCCTGCAACCGCTGCATCGCCAGCCGCAGGCTTTCCGCCATGCGCTCGGCGGCGCGCCCGGTCGGGGCCGCCAATGCCATCCGGGGGACGGCGCGGCCTGCCTGGGCCGCCTGCGCGATCAGCAGCAACAGCAGGCGGGCGATGGTGGTGGTCTTGCCCGTGCCTGGGCCACCGGTCACCAGAGCGAGGGGGTGACGCAGCGTCACCGCCGCCGCGCGTGCCTGCTGGTCCGCGCGTTCTGCAGCGTGTGGAAACAACTGCGCGAACAACGGCGCGAGCGGTTCCACGCGTGCGTCAGGCAGTGAGAAACGCCCTATCCGTTGCAGCCCCTCGGCCAGCGTGCGTTCGTATTCGCGGTAGCGGCGCAGATACAGCAACCCGTTTTCCAGCACCAGCGGTGCGTCATCACTGACCGCATCCGCCGTGGCCGGCGTGGCCACCCAAGGCGAGGCGCGCAGCTGGTCCGCCCAGTCCGCCGCCAGGGGCCAGGTGAAATCGCCTTCCACCAACCGCTGTGGCTGCGCCGGATCGAAACCGGCGTGGCCCTGCGATACCGCCAGTGAGGCCAGCGCAGCGGCCACCAGCACCGCCTGCGGAGTATCCGCACGCAGACGCCCCAGGCTGAGCGCCAGGGCATGGTCCAAGGTGCGCAGCTGGCCACTCTGCTTCAATGCGGTCAGCAGGTTCATGCGACGCCTCCCAGCACGCGGGACACCAGCGCGGCCTGGGCGGTTTCGCCCCCGGCAAACAGCGCATCCAGCGCATCGACCAGTGCCACGTCGAAGCGCGCCGCGTGTACACCGTGGCCCGGCACCTCCAGGCCGCGACAGAACAGGTAGCGGATACCGCCCATGTCGCGCGCGTAGTCATACTGGTTGCCCAGCCGGAAACGCAGCCAGCGATGCAGCGCAACGGTATAGATCAGCGCCTGCAGATCGTATTCGCTGTGCTGCATGGCCACCTGCAGCAACGCCGGTGCGTAGCCGGGAAGGCGGTTCGATTTGTAGTCGAGCACGTACCAGCGGCCGTCGCGGACGTAGGTCAGATCGATCTTGCCGGTCATCAACCCTTCCAGCTGGCGACGCAGGCCGAAGCCGCGGCGGGCCGGCACGATGCCGAAGCGATGCAGCACCTGCAGCAGGGCGGGCACGGCTGTCGGCTGCATGGCGAAGTGGAACTCGATTTCGGCGCGGCGCTCCTCGGATGGCAGGCTGTACAGGGCACCGCCTTCCGGCAATTCCACGGTGAGCGTGTGGCCGACCAGCGGGGTCAGCACGGCGATGCCCTCGTCCAGGTCCGTATCGGCGTAGCCCTCTTCGCGCAGCGCCTTACGCAGCACCGCGTCCTGTCCTTCCGGTGCAGGTTCGCCAGGCTGCCAGAGGCCCCACGCCGCAAAGTCGGTGTTCTCCAGCGCATCGTGCAGCACGTTGCCGAAGCGGCTGCCCATGAAGCGGGGATCCACCGGCACCGCGTCGGGCTCTGCACCGGCAGGCAGCGCCGGCTCCAGCGGCAGTTCCGGACCCGCCGGTTCGTCGGCGGCCGGTGCGGGTACTTCGGTTGCTGCCGCGTCCACATCGTGGCCTGCATCGGCGTTGGCCAGCTGGGTGAAGCTGTAGACCCACCAGTCATGCGGCACGCGACGGTCGATGCGGCGAACCGGTGGCAACGCCCCTTCGCTTTCCAGCGCAAGCTGCGGCGGGCGCAACGGCGGGCCGCTGTCATCGACCACGATATCCGGGTCTGCCGCCAACGCCGCCGCGTCGGCCAGCATGGGCGCCAGGCGGGTCTTCGACAGGCCGGCCAGGTCGCCCACGGCAATCCACAGGGCGTGCTCTGCACGGGTCAGGCCGACATACAGCAGTCGCGCATCTTCGGCTCGCTGCTCCTGGTCACGCAGTGCCGTTGCGTTGTCCCACGCCGCGTCCTTATCCAGCTTCCAGTGCAGTTCCCGGCGATCGTCAGCGTGCACGGTGCAATGGCTGGCCGTGTTCGGCGCCCCGCCCTCGATGCCGACGAAGGGCAGGTAGACCAAGGGATATTCCAGACCCTTGCTCTTGTGCAGGGTGATGATCTGGACACGACGCGCGTCCGACTCCAGTCGCAGCAACTGCTGCTCATCGTTCTGGTCGGCGTGCGCCATCTGCCCCTGCAGCCAGTCCAGCAGTCCATGCATGCCCAACGCCTGCGCGGACGCTTCCTGCAGGAGTTCGCCCAGCTGCAGGTAATTGGTCAGTCGTCGCTCGCCGTCGATCAGCGCCAGCAAGCGCTCGGCCTGGCCAGCACACGCATCGGCGATGACCGCGAACGGCCCGCCACGGGTCCAGCGCTCGCGCCACTGCAGCAGCTGCGACTGGAAGCCGCGCTGCACATCGCCCTCGCGTTCCATGCTGGCGATGGCGGCCGCATCCTGTCCCAGCAGCACGGTGGCCAGCGCCGCACGCAGGCGCCCTTCATCGGCCGGCTGCAGCAGGGCCATCAGCAGCGCGCGCAGGTCCTGCGCCTCGGCGCTGGCGAACAGACTCTGCTTGCCCGCCGCCACGGCGGGGATGCCCACGGCCGCCAGGCCCGTCTGCACCAAGGTGGCTTCGCGGTGCGAGCGCACCAGCACGGCGATGTCGCCGGGCGCCACGGGTCGATCGCGCAACACGGCAAGGCCGCTGCGCGCCTCCAGCAACACGCGGTGGATGTCAGCGACGCAGGCCCGGCACGCCATCTCGCGCGACGGCTCCGCGTTGAAAGGCTTGCCTCCTTCGTTGCGCAGCACGCGCAGCGTGAGCCCGGGGGCAGGGACTCCGTTGCGCAGGTAGTCGTCGTCGCGGCGTACGCCACCGGCCGCTACCGGCTCGAACTGGATGGCCGGGTCCAGGAACGCATCAGCGCCGGCGCTGGCGTACAACGTCTGCAGCGCGCGCAGCACGGCCGGGCGGGACCGGAAGTTGCGGTCCAGCGCCGGCGCGACCTGCGCCTCGCGCCGGGCGTTCAGATAAGTGTGGATATCACCGCCACGGAAGCCGTAGATCGCCTGCTTCGGATCGCCGATCAGGAACAGCGCAGGTGGCAGGTCATCATCGCGGTTTTCCGCAGAGTCGCCGAACACGCTGTCGAAAATGCTCCATTGGCGATCATCGGTATCCTGGAACTCGTCCACCAGCGCAATGCGGTACTGCGCACGCAGGTGGCGCACCAGGGTGCGACGGTGCGGCCCGTCCAGTGCATCGGCGACCCCCTCGATGAGGTCGTCGTAGGTCTGCACCCGCCGCACCTGTTTCAGAGTGGCCAGGCGCTGCCGTGCCTCTTCGCGTACGGCGTGCAGGAAGTTGATGGCCTGCAGGCGCAGCCACGCCTGTCGTGCATCGCGCGCATGCAGGTAGTCCTGCAGCGGCGCCTGCAACGGCGACACCGGTGCGCGGCCGGCGAATTTGGAATTCGTCTTGGCCGCCAATGCCTCGGGCAGGAAAGCCGGCAGCCGCTCGCTGTCCAGCTGCGCGGTTTCATCCCCGCGCAGCGCCCAGTCGCGCAGTGCGCTGCAGACCGGCTGCACCCAGGTCAGCTTGTACGAGGTGCCGTTCAACCACTTGGCATCCACGGCATCGCACAGGGCCTGGAAGAAGGCATCACCGTGCTCGCGCACGGCCTGCGCCAGCGCGCGGGTGGCCTGCTGCAACGCGTCGATCGGATCCGATCCGATCGGGCCCGGCGCAGGCAGCAGGGGCAACGACTTCAACAACGCGGGAAGATCCGACGCCAGCGCATCGGGGCTCTTCCACAGCCATGTCAGTGGATCGATCGCGGCCGGATCGCTGGCATGCACGCGCCACAGGTCCGCCGCCAGTTCTTCCAGCAGACTCCGCTCGCTGGCCAGCAGTTCGGGCGGGTCGAAGGTGTGCCCGCTTTCCAGCGCATGTTCGCGCAGTACGCGGGTGCAGAAGCCGTGGATGGTGAAGATCGACGCCAGGTCGATTTCATCGGCCGCTACCTGCAACCGCCGCTGCAGGGCGCTGGCACGTTCCTGGCCGCCCTGCAGATGGCGTTGCAGCACGAAGCGGGTCAACGCCACATCCGGCGATTCGCCCTCCTGCGGCGCGCTGTCCACCAGCTGCGCCGCCAGGGCCAGACGCTCGCGGATGCGCTTGCGCAGCTCCTGCGTTGCCGCATCGGTGAAGGTCACGGCGAGGATCTGGCCGATGCGCAGACCCTGCTCCACCACCAGACGGGTGAACAGCGTCGCCAGGGTGAACGTCTTGCCGGTACCCGCGCTGGCCTCGATCAGCTGCACGCCCTGCAGCGGCAGGGCCAGGTACGGGTCTTCGTGCAAGGGCGTGGCGATGTGGCTCATACCGTGTCGTCCTGCGGGAAATCGGCCAGCGCACGGCCTTCGCGCACCGCCGTGAATATCAACCGGCTGATGTGCAGCAGCTCGGCATAGTGGGTGTCGTCGACGAACGGGTCCTGTCCGCGCAACGTCAGCTGCAGGGCTTCACTGCGTGACTCGCCCCAGCTGCGGTCCGATCCGTGCCAGCGCTTGGCGCCTTCAGCGCGCTGCTTCTCCGCGCTGGCGGTGTGGATGGCCCAGCCGGTGTACGGGCCGAAACGCAGCGGTTCGCGCAGGCCGCGCTGGCGCAGCCGGAGCAGCGCACGCAGCGCGTCGCTGGCCTGCGCCACGGAGAGCGCCGGCTGCACATGCGGCCCGATGCCCGCTTCCCCGTCATCGTGGAACTGCACCAGCGGCAGCGCGTCGCCGGCCGCATTGGCGAGCAACCAGTCCAGGCCGTGGCGGATGGCGGCCGGTCCGTTGAGGCTGCCGGTACGCAAGCGCACCAGCCCATCCGGATGGCGGTCCCGCACACGGCCGTGCAGGCGCACACCATCGATCTGCACGTCGTAGCGGCGGCTCTGCAACGGCTCGGCGCGCAACCACGCACGCAGGGCATCGGCATAGGGTCTTGTCTGTGCCTGCAAGGCATCGAAGCCGCGCTCGCCCAGCGCCCCGGACGGCAGCAGCGCACGTGCGCGCAGCCGCGGATACAGCGGTGCGTCGTCCTCGGTCAACGTCGCCTGCACGACGGCCAGTTGCACGCTGCGGGCGGCGGGGCTGCGGTCATCCAGCACCAGGGGTTCGATGTCGTCGGTCTCTTCCACGTCACCGGGCAGGCGCAGGCCCAGTGACAGCGCCAGGAACTGGCCTGCCGGATCAATCAGAAAGCGGCGCAGTTCGTCCAGCGACAGGGTGTCTTCGGAGCGGTCCGTGGCGCCCGCCAGGACCGGCAGCGCCGTCGTGCACCACGGTGGCAACGCGGCGCGCGCACCGCCCACGCTCCCTGCGGCGGGATGCCATTGCCGCCGGTAGCTGAAACGGCGTGGATCGCCGCCACCGAAGGCCGCCGGTGAGAACGGCTGCAGCGCATGCCGCACCACGAAGCCTTTGCCGGCGTCCACGGGGTCGACGTGGTACTTCATCGCCGCATCGATCAACTCGCTGACCAGCACGGACGGTTCGCGTGCGGTGCCATCGCGCGGATCAGCGCCCAGGTAACTCAGGTAGAACGCATCCTGTGCGGCGGCGAACAGCTGCAGGAACAGGAAGCGATCGTCTTCGCGCAGTGAGCGATCGCCCGGGCGACGGCGCGGCGAGTCCAGCTCTGCGGTCAGCTGATTGAGGCCGGCGGCAGGGTCCCGGCGCGGGAAGTCGCCATCGTTCAGGCCCAGGATGCAGATCACCCGGAACGGCAGCAGGCGCATCGGCACCATCCGGCCGAAACTGATGCCACCGGTGAGCAGCGGTGCACGCGTATCGGCCTCGGCCAGCGCCGCGGCGAAGTGGGAACGGATCACCTCTGCCGGCACCGCCGCATCAGATCCGGCCTTCGACGCGTCCTCGGCGAACTGGTTGATCAGTCGGCGCAACCGCTCCAGCGCGCGCTGGCTGTTGGGCGAGGAAGGCGGCGTCGGCAGCACCGCATCCAGCAGGCCCAACAGGCGCTGTCGCCACTGGTCAGGCGGCAGACGCTCACCCAGCCGTTGCTGGTACACCGCCAGCACGCGCAGCAGTCGGATCAGCCGATCCAGCGCATCCAGCGCGCTGCCTTCCAGTTCCGGCCACGGCGCGACGCCGGCGATGTCGCCTTCGCTGCCACTGGCGTGCCCCAACAACAGGCGGTCCAATGCGAACTGCCAGGTAAAGGCATCGTCGGCCGGTGCCTGGTGCTGGCGCCGGTGATCGGCGTTCAGGCCCCAGCGCACGCCGGCCAGCTGCAGCCAATCGTGCAATCGATCAAAGGCTGCCGCGTCCAGACCGGCCGCTTCCGCCAACGGCGCACTGGCCAGCAGGTCCAGCACTTCGTTCAAGCCGAAGCGCGCAACGGGCAGGCCGAGCAGGTGCACGAACACATCAGCCAGCGGTTCACCGGCCAGTGGACTGGTGTCGGCCAGCGCATAGGGAATGTGGTCATCACCGCCGCTGCGGCCGCCGAACACCGCTTCCAGATAGGGCACGTAGGGATCGATGTCCGGCGCCAGCACCGCGATGTCGCGCGCCTGCAGGGGCGGATCGAATCGCGGATCCTGCAGCAGCCCGCGCAGCTGGTCATGCAGCACCTGCAGTTCGCGCAGGCGGGTGTGGCAGGCATGCACCTGCAGGCTGGGGTCATCCAGCCGCAGCGTGGGGCGGAGGGCACCAGAGGGCAGTCCGCGGCGATGGAACAGGTCGCGCTGCAGGCGGTGCAGCAGGCTGTCGGACAATCCACCGTCGTCCAGGGTGGGGCCGGCATCCTCTTCGGGATCGACATACGCGGCGATCTCGCCGGCGGGGTGCACGACTTCGTAGCTGCCGAGTACCGCCATGAAGTCGCGCCCGGCTGCACCCCAGGCTTCCAGCAGACGGTTCTCACCTGCGGATTCGCCGAACGGATCCGGTGCCCCGCTGCGCAGCTTTTCCGCCAGCGTCTGCAGGTCTCCCCAATAGGCCTGCACCGGCGTAGGCAGGTAGAAGTGCAGTTCGCCGACGCGTGCCTGGGTGGCCATCACCCGCAGCACATCAGGGGAGATGTTCAGGGTGGCAAACGCCGAAAGGCGCGGCGGAAGGCCCTGTGGCAACGGTTTTCCGGCGCCTTCGAACTGATCCAGGTAGGCCTGGATGCGGCGCGCGCGGTAGCCTCGCCCCTCGGCGATGGCCCGCCACAGGATCGCCTGCGGATCCTGCGGATCGGCGCCGGCCTCCCAGCGCAGCAGCCAGTCACGGCGCCATGCCTGGTA
This sequence comes from Stenotrophomonas sp. WHRI 8082, assembly GCF_040223995.2. NCBI lineage: Bacteria > Pseudomonadati > Pseudomonadota > Gammaproteobacteria > Lysobacterales > Lysobacteraceae > Stenotrophomonas > Stenotrophomonas sp. WHRI 8082. The sequence goes on from NZ_CP167826.1 coordinate 1,883,510, forward strand.
TTTCTCGAACACGCTGGCCAGCTCGCCGGCCAGCGCCCACGGTTTCAGTGGATCGCCGCCGGACAGGTACGCCTGCAGCGCGCGCATCGGTGGCCGGGCGATCAGGCCTGCATCGCCCAGCGCGGCGTACAAACGCCAGCGCAAGGCGGCTGCGTCCAGATCGTCGGTCTCACCGGGCACATTGGCATTCAGCGCACGCGCGACGAATTCGCCGGGGGTGAGGAACTCCAGGTTGGCTGCCACGCCATATTCGGCGGCCAACGTGGATTGCAGCCAGCGCCGCATCGCCACCTGCGGAATCAGCACCACTTCCGGTGCCAGCAGGGGCTGGCCGGGCATCGGCGCGCGGACGTGCCGGGCCAGGAGCGCGGCGAGCACATCGAGGGAATTGGAATGGTAGAGGCGGAAATCGCCGGCAGGGTCGCTCATCGCAGACAGTGTGCCGCAGCGCGGCGATAAATGAATGCCGGGGGGTGTGTAGCGCGCGGCTGACGCGTTCGCCACCGTGCAAGGCAGGCAACCGATTGTTCCGGTGCCCTTCCCGACTGTCCCACCCTACTGCCGCCCCAGCTCCGGCAGCGCGTGCGACAATACTGGACGGTCCAGTACGCTTATGTTCAGGCGCAGCTGCTGATTCTTCAACGTTGGAAAATCGTTAACGGTGCCCATGCAGGCTTCAGCCACCCCCTTGGTGCAGTTGTCCAACGTCCGCATTGATCGCGGCGGTCGGACGATCCTGCGCGACGTTTCGCTGCAGGTGCCACGGGGCAGCATCACCGCCGTGCTGGGGCCGTCCGGCAGTGGCAAGTCCACGCTTCTGGCTGCACTCACCGGCGAACTGCGTCCGGTGCAGGGTGAAGTCACCCTGTTCGGCAAGCCGATCCCTACCGGCAACCGCGACCTGTTGGAGATGCGCAAAAGTGTCGGCGTGCTGCTGCAGGGCAATGGGTTGCTGACCGATCTCAGCGTTGCCGAGAACGTGGCGCTGCCCCTGCGCACCCATACCAAGCTGCCGGTGCCGGTGCGCGAACGCCTGGTGCAGATGAAGCTGCACGCGGTGGGCCTGCTGGCTGCCGGAGACACCTGGCCGCGCGAGCTGTCAGGTGGCATGGCGCGACGGGTGGCCCTTGCGCGTGCGCTGGCCTTGGACCCGCCGCTGATGATCTACGACGAGCCGCTGACCGGGCTGGACCCGATTGCCTCCGGGGTGATCATGAGCCTGATCCAGCGCCTCAACCACAGCCTGGGGCTGACCAGCATCATCGTCAGCCACCACGTGCACGAGACCCTGCCGATCTGCGACCAGGTGATCGCCATCGCCAACGGGGGCGTGGTGTTCCAGGGCAGCCCGGCCGCGCTGGAGTCCAGCCAGGATCCGCTGCTGCAGCAATTCCTGCATGGTCGTCCGGATGGGCCGATCCCCTTTGACGCCGCGCCCCGCACGAGGACTGCCTGATGCCCTTTGTTGCCGGAACCCGCGCGCTGGGACGCGCCGGCCTGTTTTCGCTCACCGTGCTGCGCGGATCGCTTCCGACGGCGGACTTCCTGGCCGAGCTGACCCGTGAAATCTACAAGATCGGTGCGCGTTCGCTGCCGATCATCGCCGTTGGTGGTGCATTCGTTGGTCTTGTGCTGACCCTGCAGGGCTATCGCACGTTGACCACCTTCGGCGCCGCCGATGCGCTGTCCACGCTCTTGGGCCTGTCGCTGTACCGTGAGCTGGCTCCGGTGCTGACCGCGCTGCTGTTCATCGGCCGCGCCGGCAGCTCGATCGCTGCCGAACTGGGCCTGATGCGGGCCACCGACCAGATCAAGGCGCTGGAACTGATGGCCATCGATCCGATCGCCAAGGCCGTAGCACCGCGCTTCTGGGCGGCGGTGCTGACAGTGCCTCTGCTGACCGGGGTGTTCTGCTCGCTGGCCATTTCAGCCAGTTACTTCGAAGCGGTCCACCTGCTTGGGCTGGATAACGGTGTGTTCTGGTCGGCGCTGCGCAACAGCGTGGACTTCTGGAACGACTTCGGCGTGGCAATGCTGAAGTCCGCCATCTTCGGTGGCACCGCCGCCCTGGTCGCCTCGTACGTCGGCTTCCATGCGGAACCGACCATCGAAGGCACCTCGGTGGCCACCACGCGCGCGGTGGTGAACGCGTCGCTGCTGGTGCTCATGTTCAACTTCGTGCTGTCGGCGATGCTGTTCCAGTAACGATGGATTCCTGGTTCCTGCGCTTTGCAGCGCGGGGATGATCTGAAACTCCCGCTTCGGCATCGGCCGGGGCACCTGTCAAAAATGGTGAAACGAACATGGCCATCCGCGGTCCCAGACTGGAATTTTCCGTCGGCGCCTTCCTGTTGCTGGCATTGGCTTCGCTGATGGTGCTGGCCGTCGCTTCAACCAACCAGCGCTGGGGGCTCGGCGGTGGCGGCTATGAGCTCAAGGCCCGTTTCTCGCAGATCGGCCAGCTGCGCAAGCAGGCGCCGGTGAAGATCGGCGGGGTCAACGTCGGTCAGGTCGCCGCCATCGACCTGGACCCGGTGAAGTTCGACTCCATCGTCACCATCAAGATGGACGGCAAGTTCAAGGACCTGCCGGCCGATACCTCCGCCGGCATCTTCACCAGCGGACTGCTCGGCGAGAGTTATATCGGTCTGCAGCCGGGCGGTGATCCGGACGTGCTGAAGGCCGGCGATGAAATCGTGTTCACCCAGCCCGCTGTAGACCTGATCCAGCTGGTCGGCAAGTACATGTTCGGGGGTGGCGGCGCCGGTGGCGACGCAGCCCAGTCCACTGAATCCCATGACGGCGCTGCCGCGCCCGCAACGGAACCGCAACCATGAAAATCAAACTTCTTCCGCTCCTGCTGGCCTCCAGCCTGTTCGCCGCCGCCCCGCTGCTGGCGTCTGCCCAGACGGCTCCCGCCGCGGCGCCGGCTGCCCAGGGCCAGGCCGGCAAAACCGTCATCGATGCCAGCACGCGCATCATGACCACGCTGCAGCAGCGCAAGGCCGAGTTCAGCAAGGACCCGGCCGCCCTGCGCAACTTCATCAACAGCGAGCTCAACCGCACCTTTGACCGTGACTACGCCGCACGGCTGGTGCTGGGCGCGCATTCGCGCGGTGCCTCCGACGCCGACATCAAGCTGTTCGCCGATGCCATGGCCGACAACCTGATGCAGCGCTACGGTTCTGCGCTGCTGAACATCCAGGGCAAGCCGACCTTCCGCCTGAAGGGTGAGACCCCGCTGCCGGGCGATCGCGGCGTGCGCGTGGCCACCGAACTGGTGCGCTCGGGCGACCAGCCGACCCCGGTGGAATACCTGATGCGCAACAGCGGCGGCCAGTGGAAGATCTTCGACGTCAACATCGAAGGCATCTCCTACGTGCAGACCTTCCGCAACCAGTTCGATGCCCCGCTGCGCCAGAAGGGCATCAAGCAGGTGGCCACTGATCTGCGCAGCGGCGCCATGCAGGCGGCACCGGGCAGCAATGGCAAGTAATCCTGCCCCCACGCAGCAGGCCCAGGTCCGCCTGGACCAGGGCACGCTGCGGGTGACCGGCGCACTGGACCGCAGCGCGGTGATCGCGCTGTGGCCGCAGCTGCAGGGCATGGTCAAGGGCGCACAAGCGCTCGACCTGACCGATGTGCCGCGCGTGGACAGTGCCGGCGTTGCACTGCTGGCCGAACTGGCTGCCCGGGTACGCACCGAGGGTCGCGTGTTGGCCATCCAGGGCACACCCGCGGGCCTGACCGAACTGGAGGCCGCCTACCGGCTGTCTGCAGACCTTGATTTCACTGCCCCTACTGCCGCGAGCTGACATGAACGTCGTACGCATTCTCCCCCTCTTCGTGTTGGCCGCCGCGCTCAGTGCCTGCGCCGCCAAGCCCGCCCGTGATGCCGCACCCGTTGCGGATACCGTAGTGCCCGCCGATGCGCCGGTCAGCGATACGTCGGCGTCGACGGATGTCGATACCGCCGCCGTCGCCACGGGCCCGGCCGTTGATGCCTCTGCGGCGTCGGCAGTGGCTGCTGCACCGCCTGCGTCGGCTCCCGTGGATGCCGACGGTGATGGCGTCCCGGAGCCGGCCGAAGACGATTTCACCGCCCTGTATGGCAGCGATGGTGTCAGCGGCGGCTCGTCTGCGGTCTACGATCCGTGGGAACCCTTCAACCGCCGCGTGCATCGTTTCAACGTGGTGGTGGACAACGCCGTGGCGCGTCCGCTGGCAACGGCGTACACCAACGTCGTGCCGCGCTTCGCACGCACCGGCGTCAGCAACTTCTTCAGCAACATCCGTTCGCCGGTGACCATCGTCAACCAGGTCCTGCAGGGTCGCCCGGATGATGCATGGGACACCTTGGGCCGCTTCCTGATGAACAGCACGCTGGGTGTCGGCGGTCTGTTCGATCCGGCCAGCAAGGCGATGATCGCCAACCGCAAGGAAGATTTCGGCCAGACGCTCGGCGCGTGGGGCTGGCGCCCGTCGCGCTACGTCGAGCTGCCGTTCTTCGGACCGCGTACGGTGCGTGATGTGTTCGGCCTGGCCGGTGACATCCCGCTCTCGCCGATCCGCCAGATCGAAGAAGACAAGGTGCGCATCGGCCTGCAGGGCCTGCAGCTGGTGGACGCCCGTTCGCAGCTGCTGGCGGCCGATGACATCCGCTCCAGCGCCGTGGACGAATACGCCCTGGTGCGCGATGCCTGGCTGCAGCGCCGTACGTATCAGATCGAGAATGACCTGCGCGGCAAGCATGCACGTGGCAAGGACGATCTGGATTCGGCCATCCCGGTGGATGCGATGCCGATGCCCCAGTGGGGCAACTGATCACCGCTGCTGGATGAAAAAAAAACCCCGCTTCGGCGGGGTTTTTTCATGCTCGCCGCGGTGGCAGCGCCGACCCATGGTTGGCGGGATCGGTCAGGCGGCGAGTGCGGTGTCCACGGCGTCGCGGAGGCGCGCGTCGTCGGCCGCTACGTCCGGGGCGAAGCGGGCGATGACCTTGCCGTCGCGGCCGATCAGGAACTTCTCGAAGTTCCACAGGATGCCCGGTGCCGGCTGGGCGAGGTCCTTCGCGGCCAGGCGCTCGCGCATCGGTCCTTCGCCGATGGTCTTCGGCTGGGCGGCGATCAGCTGCTGGTACAACGGATGCACGTCGTCACCGGCGACGCTGATCTTGGCGAACATCGGGAAGCTGACATCGTAGGTGAGCTTGCAGAACTGCTGGATGTCCGCTTCGCTGTCAGGCTCTTGGCCGAGGAAGTTGTTGGCCGGGAAACCCAGCACCTCCAGCCCCTTTGCCTGCTTTTCCAGATACAGCGTCTGCAGGCCTTCGTACTGCGGGGTAAGGCCGCACTTGGAGGCGACATTGACCACCAGCAGGACCTTGCCCTGATAGTCCGCCAGCGATGCGGGCTGGCCTTCGATGGTGTTGATGGAGATCTGTTGGATGGGTGCGGTCATGACGGGATCCTGTCTGGAACGGGAAAGGAAAAATCGGGAATGCAGCGCGCGCTCAGTCGACGCAGATCGTGCCTTGGGCCACGCCACCGTCGATGCGCTGGCGGCAGCCGAAGTTCTCGCTGGCGTCGCGCTGGCAGACACCGGATGCCGGTGCGCCGGCAACGACTTCACCGATCGCCAGGCACTGGCCACTGCAGTCGGACTTGGTGGTGCAGGTCTTGCCGGCATCGGCATTGGGCACCACGCACTGCACCCGCTGCAGGCGCCCCAGGGGACGCAGCTCGCCGCCCTTCGCGGTGCAGGCATCTACTTCCGGCATGGACGCTGCCGTATCCAACGGTGCGCGGCTGCCGCCGAAGGCGCAGCCGGCAAGGGTGAGGGTCAACAGCAGGCTGGTCAGCAGAGGCAAGCGCATCGGTAGCATCCATGAGGTGTGCAGGTAGACCAACGAGGATACCCAAGCGGTATGTCTATTCTTCGTCAGGTCCCGCCAGCTGCTGAACCACTTCGGGTTGCAGTTCAGGCGGCAGCGCCTTCTTCGCTTTGCTGCCCAGCTCGGCCAGGCGACGCGCGCGGCTGATCGCCGAATTGCGCGAATCCTGCAGGCGGTTGCGTGCGTTGGAGAACGCCGTCGTGGCGTCTTCCAGCTTCTTGCCGACGTTGTTGAAGTCGGCCAGGAAAGCGACCAGTGCATCCAGCACCAGTCCGCCGGCATCGCTGATCTGCAGCGCCTGCTTCTGCACCTTGTCGCGCGTCCACAGACGTTCTGCCACGCGCAGCAGCGCCATCAACGTGTTCGGCGAAGCAAACACGACCTTGTTGTCGAAGGCGTAGGTCTGCAGCGAGGGGTCGATGGACAGTGCTGCCGACAGGGCGCCTTCGATCGGCACGAACGCGATGGTCACATCCAGCGTCTGTTCTTCGCCCATGGCCTTGGGGTAGTTGCGCACGCCGAGATCGCGCACATGCGCGCGCAACGCCGTGGCATGGCGCAGCAGCGCTTCGTTGCCGGCATCGGGCGTATCGGCGTTCATGGCTTCCTGCCATGCCACCAGATTGACCTTGCTGTCGACCACGATGCTGCGCTGGTCCGGGAAGTTCACCACCACGTCCGGACGCAGGCGTTCGCCTTCGTCGTCCACCACGTGCTGCTGGCGCTTGTAGTGCACGCCCTCTTCCAGCCCGGAACTGCGCAGCACCGTTTCCAGCATCAGCTCGCCCCAGTCACCACGCACCTTCGCATTGCCTTTCAGGGCATTGGTGAGGGCGGCAGCCTGCGAGGCCATGTCCTGGTTGAGGGTCTTCAGTTCACCCACGGCACCGAGCAGGCTGGCACGTTCGCGAGCCTCTTCGGCGTACAGCACGTCGACGCGGCCGCGGAACTCCTGCAGCCGCTCGGTGAAGGGCTTGAGCATGTTTTCGATGTCGAGCCGCGACTGCCCGGTCGCTTGGCGGACGTTCTTCTCGAACTGCTGGCCACGCTCCTCGAACACCTTGCCGGCCAGTTCAGCGAAGGCGCCGCTGAGCTTTTCCTTCGCCGTATCCAGATAGATGCGCAGCTCGGCGCTGGCCTGCTGCTGGTGCTGCAGGTTGGCCTGCAGGCGGGTGTGGTCACCGTGCAGCTGCTGGTAGGTTTCGCGCTGCGCGTGCAGTTGCTGCTGCAGGTCGACCAGTTGTTCCTGCATCTGCTGCAGGGCGTTGCCTCGTTCCACCAGGCGGGTGTCACGCTCGCTGGCCAGGGCGGCATCGCGTTCGATGCGGCCCTGCGCGGCGCTGAGTGCCTGTTGGGCATCCTGCGCGCGGCGGCGTTCGCCTTCGATGTCGTCCTGCAGGGCCTGCAGACGTCCGCGCAGCTGGCCGGCGTCGACCTGGGCGGCGAGGCTGCGCTCGCGTTCTTCGCTCAGCGTGTGGCGCAGCGCGTCGAGTTCGTGGGTGTCGGTGCTGCCACTGGAGCGGCGCAGCACCACCACCAGCAGCACGAGGATGATGGCGAGCAGCAGCACGGCCAGGAGTACAAGGGTCTGGGTTTCCATCCGCCTAGTTTAGGCGGGTGCTGTCTCATGCGCTGCGTCGGGGTGGTCGAACGGGCTGGGCCCCCTCGCGGCTGACAGCGTGCGAGCTGCACCCGCGCGTGGGTCGGGCGGGTGGGCCAGGCGGGGCACGCGCAAGTACGTCCATGTAGCTCTTGGCGGCTCCTGCGGCTCAAGGCCCCGCATACCCCACCCGCTGACGGCTTCCGTGTGCTGTCTGCCGCGTTGAAAAAAGAAGGAAGAGAGAAGCGGGCTTACCAGCCTTCCAGGACGATCTTGCCCTTGGCTTTCTGGCTTTCGATCAGGGCGTGGGCGCGGCGCAGGTTGGCTGCGTTGATGCGGCCGAGATTCTCGCCCAGGGTGGTGCGCAGGACGCCGGCATCGATCAGGCCGGCCACGCGGTTCAACAGGACGTGTTGCTGCTGCATGTCAGCGGTCTGGTGCAGCGGGCGGGCGAACATGAACTCCCAATGCAGCGAGGCGCACTTACGCTTGAGGGCCATGACGTCCAGCTGGCCGGGATCGTCGATCAGACCCAGCTGGCCCTGCGGCGCGAGCACCTCGATGATCTGTGCGTAGTGCTGGTCGGTGTGGGTCAGGCTGGCCACGTGCTCCACCTGCTGGATGCCCAGCCGCGACAGGCCCTCGGTCAGCGGCAGGCTGTGGTCGATCACGTGATGGGCGCCCAGCGCGTACACCCAGTCCTGGGTTTCCGGTCGCGATGCGGTGCCTACCACGGTCAGCTTGGTCAGCTGGCGGGCCAGCTGCACCAGGATCGAGCCGACGCCACCGGCTGCGCCGATCACCAGCAGGGTCTGGCCTTCGCCACCGCCTTCGGCGATGCGCAGGCGATCAAACAGCAGCTCCCACGCGGTGATCGCGGTCAACGGCAGTGCCGCGGCGCTGGCGTCGTCCAGGCTGGCGGGCTTGCGGCCGACAATGCGCTCGTCTACCAGTTGGTATTCGGCATTGCTGCCCGCCCGGTCGATGGCACCGGCGTAGTACACCGCGTCGCCGGGCTGGAACAGGGTGACCTCACTGCCCACGGCATCCACCACGCCGACCGCATCGAATCCAAGCACGCGCGGGGTCTCGGTGGCGGCGCTGCGGCGCACCTTGGCATCGACCGGGTTCACCGCCACTGCGGTCACCGCGACCCGCAGGTCCCGTGGACCCGGGGTGGGGATGTCCATCTCCAGATCAACCAGGGCCTTCGGATCATCGATGGACAGGCCGGCACGGGTATAGGCAACAGCGCGCATGGGGAACTCCGCAGCAAAGGGGGATTCAGGCCAGCATGGACGCTGCGGGGGCCGCTGGAAAGGCGCAGAATCCAACATCACTTTCTCTCTCGTGGTGAAAATGATCCGCTTCGATGACCTGCAGTTGTTCGCCCGCACTGCGGCGCTCGGCAGCTTCAGCACGGCAGCGCGCGAGGCGGATCTGCTGCCGGGGCAAGTCGCGGCGGCGATTGCCCGGCTGGAGCGCGAGCTGGACCTGCGCCTGTTCGTTCGTACCACCCGCAGCCTTCGGCTGACCGCCGAGGGCGCGGTGTACCTGCCATACGCACACGACGTGCTGGCGGCGTTGCGCGAGGGTCGAGCCCGGGTACAGGGCGAGGATGCCGAGCTGGCCGGCACGCTGCAGGTGGCCGCGCCCTCGGATCTTGGCCGCAACGTGCTGCTGCCGTGGCTGACCGCCTTCCGTCGCGCACATCCCCGCCTGCAGTTGCATCTGCAGTTGTCCGACCAGGTGACGGATGTATTCCGCGATCCGGTCGACATTGCCTTTCGCCTGGGTCGGTTCGACGACGCCAGCTACGTCGCCCTGTCGCTGCTGCCGGACAACCGTCGCGTGCTGGTGGCCTCTCCCGGCTATGTGCAGGCACACGGCGCGCCACACAGCATGGATGCACTGAAGGACCATGCCTGCCTGCTGTACCAACTGGGCGGGCGCACGCACGATCGCTGGAACTTTGAACACGATGGACGGCGTAGCGTGGTGGTGGTGCGTGGCGCACTGCTGTGCGATGACGCCGATGTGGTGCGACGGTGGGCGGTGGCGGGTGAGGGTATCGCCTACAAATCATGGCTCGATGTGGGCGACGACGTACGTGCCGGGCGGCTGCAGGTGCTGCTGGACGGCAGTGGCGAGCCGCTGCCGTTGAACCTGGTATGCCCACATCGCAAGCAGTTCTCGCCGGCGGTGCGGCAGTTGCATGGGTTCCTGGGCGAGCGGCTGGCACCGTTGCTGGAAGGGTTGCCCATCGCCCGGTAGTGCGGGCCGCTGGCCGTCAGCTCTTTGCTTTGTCGGTGATGACCGTTGGTCGTCTCGGGGCTGCCGCTGCGCTCGCCGAGCGTGGCTCGGCGCTACGGGATCGCAAGCCCCGGCCACATCGCGGCAACCGGGCTGGATCAGCGCCGCGCCACTACAATGGCAGCCCCCTGCGTTGAATGAGTGAGCCGCCATGCCGTGGATGGGCATCCAGGACCTGTGGACCTTCCTGGTCGCCGTGCTGGTGTTCCTGGCATTGCCAGGCCCGGGTACCTTCACCCTGCTCACGGCCACCGGTCGCGGGGGGGTGCGCGGTGGCTATACGGCACTGGCCGGGTTGCTGGTGGGCGACCAGATCCTGATGTGGCTGGCGCTGGCCGGTGTGGCCGCCCTGCTGAAAGCCAATCCCACCGTCTTTCATGCCGTGCAGTATCTCGGCGCGGCGTATCTGGTGTGGGTAGGCATCAGCCTGTTGCGTACGCCCAAGGGTGACGGCACCGACACGCCCGGCACGATCCGCCTGGCGCCCGGCCATTACTTCCGCCAGGCGATCCTGGTCAGCCTGCTCAATCCGAAGGCGATCCTGTTCTACATGGCCTTCCTGCCATTGTTCATCGACCCAGGCCAGCACCAAGGCCTGGCAACCTTCGCCGCACTCGCCGGCATCATCTTCGTGGTCAGCATCGCCTACTGCTCCCTGCTGATCGGCGCCGGCAACCTGGCGCGGCGCCGGTTGATCCAGCATCCCCGCGTCAGCGATGTCCTGCGTCGCGTGGCCGGCGTGTTCCTGATCGGCTTCGGCATTCGCCTGGGCTTTAACGGCTGATTGATCGATTGTGCCGATTCCGGCAACCCTCGTCGCGGACAACCTCTATCGCGCCGCAGGTGAGCGCTTGGCAGTGGTAATGCTGCGCCGCGTTCGTTCACACTCGGGCACTTGTCGTTCCCAGTCACCACGAGGCCTGCATGTCTTTGCTCCGGCGTAAATCCCTGGATACCGTCACCGTCCACGAAGCCGGAAGGCAGTTGGTCCGTACCCTGAGTTGGCCCCATCTGATCGCGCTGGGTATCGGGGCCATCGTGGGCACCGGCATCTACACGTTGATCGGCGTGGGCGCCAATCTGGCCGGCCCGGCCGTGTTGATCTCCTTCGCCATCGCCGGGGCCGTCTGTGCCTGTGCTGCGCTGGCGTACGCCGAGCTGGCCACGATGATGCCGGCCTCGGGCAGCGCCTACACCTACAGCTATGCCGCATTGGGGGAGATCTTCGCCTGGGTGGTGGGCTGGAGCCTGATCCTGGAGTACTCGCTGGTGGTGAGTACGGTGGCGGTCGGCTGGTCCGGCTACTTCGTCGGCTTCCTGGAATGGGTGCATACCCAGATGGGCATCGACATCCGCCTGCCGCTGGCACTGTCGGCCGGTCCGCACGTGGAAGGCGGCATGTTCAACCTGCCAGCGGTGCTGATCACCTGGGTCGTGGCCGGTGGCCTGATGCTGGGCACCAAGGAAAGCGCCACGCTCAACGCCGTGCTGGTGGTCTTGAAGATCATCGCGCTGGCAGTGTTCGTTGCGGTTGCATTGCCCGCCTTCGATACGGCCAACCTGCAGCCGTTCATGCCGTACGGTTTCGCCAAGTCGCTGGGCCCGGACGGGCTGGAGCGTGGCGTGATGGCGGCTGCCGCGATCATCTTCTTCGCCTTCTATGGCTTCGATGCGATCGCCACGGCGGCCGAAGAAACCAAGAACCCGGGACGTGACCTGTCCATCGGCATCATCGGCTCGATGATCGGCTGCACCATCATCTACATGCTGGTGGCGCTGGCTGCCATCGGTGCCATGAGCTACGCGGTGTTTGGCAGCAGCGCCGAACCGCTGGCCCTGATCATGCGTCAGCTGGGCCACCCGACGGCCGCACTGCTCATCGGCGTGGTGGCCATCATCGCGCTGCCCACCGTGCTGCTGGCTTTCATGTTCGGCCAGAGCCGGGTGTTCTTCGTCATGGGCCGCGACGGCATGCTGCCGCGCAGCCTGTCCAACGTGAGCAAGCGCACGGGTACGCCGGTGGCGACCACGCTGTTCAGTGCCCTGCTGGTATCGGCGCTGGCCGGTGTGGCGCGGCTGGATGAAATCGCCGCGCTGGCCAACGCCGGCACGCTGGCCGCCTTCACCGCGGTGGGCATCTGCCTGGTGGTGCTGCGCCGCCGTGAACCCAACCGCGAGCGCAAGTTCCGCACGCCGCTGGCTTACGTGGTCGGTCCGGCCGCCGCACTGGGTTGCGTCTATCTGTTCTTCAGCCTGCCGCAGAGCACCCAGCTGTACTTCCTGATCTGGAACGTGATCGGCCTGGCGGTGTACTTCCTGTACAGCCGTCGGCACGCGCTGCTGGGCAGGTAAACAGCCAAGGCCACGCTACGCAGGTAGTGACGGCCGCTGGCCGTAAATCGGAGTGACGGCCAGCAGCCGTCACTCCCGTCTGGTCCGTCAGCGTTCGGCGTGGTCCTGCGCCTGCTGCATCACCCGCAGCAGGTTGCCGCCCCAGATGCCGGCAATCTGCTTTTCGTCATAGCCACGGCGCAGCAGCCAGGCGGTGATCTTCGGCAGGTCGCTGACATCGCGCAGGTCCGTCAATCCACCGCCACCGTCCCAGTCCAGGCCGATGCCCACGTGCCCAGGCCCGACGACCTCCAGGATGTGGCCCATGTGGGCGAAGAAGTCATCCAGGGTGGCGTGGCGCACCGGGTACTTCGCATCCAGGGCGTCTTCGCCGCGCTGCAGTTCAGCGCCCTGCGCGATGCTCATCGCTTCCCAACCGCCAAGGCGCTTGCTGAGCGCGTCTTCGGCGGCCTTGCGCTGCGGGCTCTTGCCGGGGTCCACCAGATAACCGCCGTAGGCGTTGACCTGTATCACCCCGCCCGCTTTGGCCAGCTGCCGCAGGCGCGTGTCGTCGAGGTTGCGCGGGTGGTCATGGATCGCTTTCGACGCACTGTGGGACAGCACGAACGGCACCGGCATCATCGCGATCAGCTGGTCGAATACCGCGTCGGAGGCGTGCGACTGATCGATCACGATGCCCTGCTTCACTGCATCCAGCACCAACGCCTTGCCCGCCGCGCTCAGTCCGTTCCACTCCGGGCCCTGCGGATTGGTGGCCGAGTCGGCGAATTCGTTGTTGGCGAAGTGCACGGTGCTGAGCATGCGCAGTCCGGCCTGGTGGTAGAAGCGCAGCAGTGAGGGATCGGCCACCAGCGGGCTGGCGTTTTCCATGCTGATGAACACTACGCGCTTGCCATCGGCCTTGATCCGCCGTGCGTCGGCCGGGGTGAGGGCCAGTTCGAAACGGTCAGCGTTGGCCGCCACCATGGTGCGGATCTCCAGCAGGCGCTGCAGGCCCGCATCGCGGTCGCGCAGATGGGCCGCGGCGGTGCGGTCGCCCTGACCGGTGTAGATCGCCCAGAACCCACCATCCAGCGCACCATCGACCATGCGCGGGTAATCCACCTGCGACAGAGCATTGTGATCGTGGCGGTTATCGATGTCGAAGCCATCGCGGGCGAAGTTGGCCGGCGTATCCAGATGGCTGTCGAGCGTGAGCAGGCGCTGCTGCAGGGCTTTCGCGCGCTGCAGCTCCGCCGTGCTGAAGTCGATGGCCTGGGCGGACAGCGGCACGCTGAGCGCCAGGGCGAGCAACAGGGACAGGCGACGCAGGATCATGCGGGTCTCACCGGGAACGGGAAAACCCGACAGTAGCCTGCGCGTGACGACATCGGTAGAGCCGACTTCAGTCGGCTGCACCTCCCGTGCCCCCGGATACCGTCCGCCGAGCATGGCTCGGCGCTACCAACTGCTTGGATCAGCGGTTACAGCACCCGGCAGAACACGGCCTTCAGGTAGCGTGATTCCTGCACGTGCGCCATGAACGGGTGGTCAGGGCCGGCGCCGGACACCTTCAGGATCTGGATCGTGCGGCCGGAGTAGAACGCCGCGCGGCGCAGCATGTCCAGGAACTGATCTTCAGCCACCAGCCCGGTGCACGAGAACGTGGCGAACAGGCCACCGGGCTTCACCACCCCCAGCGCCAGCTTGTTCATGTCCAGATACTTCTTGAGTGCGCTGATCACCTGGTCGCGGTCGCGGGTCATCTTCGCCGGGTCCAGGATCACCACGTCGTACTGCTCGCCGCGGTTGGCGGCATCACGCAGCCACGGGAAGATGTCGGACTGCACGAACTTCGGCCGCACATTGTTGAGCTTGGCGTTGCCCTTGGCGATCTGGATCACGTCCTCGTCGATGTCGATGCCCACCACTTCACTGGCACCGCGCGCGGCGGCGTACACCGCAAACCCACCGGTGTTGCAGCACAGATCGAGCACGCTCTTGCCTTCGACCTGCTGGCTCAGCCACTCGCGGTTGTCGCGCTGGTCGGCAAAGAAGCCGGTCTTGTGCGCGCCGGCCGGATCGGCGCGGAACTTCACGCCGTACTCGGTGATCACCGAAGCTTCAGTGGTGGTGTTGCCGTGGAAGTCGAAGCTTTCCTGCTTCTGCACGTGCTCGTCGGCGAAGCTGTGGAAGCGGCAGCCCGGGAACTGTTCGCTCAGGGCTTCGTAGATCCACTCGCGATGGCGGAACATGCCGGCGGCGAAGAACTCCACCACCACCAGATCGCCATAGCGGTCCACCACCAGGCCGGACAGGCCGTCGCCTTCGCTGTGCACCACGCGCCAGGCATCGCTGACCGCATCCAGCTTCAGCACATCGCGGCGCAGTTCCACCGCCTGGGCGATCTTGCGCGAGAACCAGCCCGCGTCGACCGGCACGCGTTCGTCGGTTTCCAGGATGCGCACCGCGATGCGCGAATGGCCGTTGTAGAAGCCGCGCCCGATGAAGTCACCCTCCACGCCGAAGACATCGACGATGGTCCCGGGCTTGGGCCGGACGGCCGGCTTTTCGACCAGTTTCTGGAAGATCCACGGGTGGCTGGAGCGCCAGGCATTCTTGAGACGGACAAAGGGGGCAGAGGTATTCATCGGTCCATTGTAATCGCTGCGGCAGGGGCGGCCGCGTTCGGTAGTGACGGCCGCTGGCCGTCAATGTCTACCGCTTGACGGCCAGCGGCCGTCACTACCGAACGCGGACCAATCAGCCTTCACCTGCGGTTGATTGACGCAGCGCCGTTATGCCCGCAGAATCGGCCGCAGAAGGGGAGTAGCTCCCAACGTTGTCGCCGTCAATTCGAGCCCGCAGGCTCCGGTGCAACGGCAGTCCCAGTACACCGGGGCTGCGAGCGAGACCTTCGCCGTACTGGCGAAGCTCTGTCCCTGGATCCCCTCCCGATCCTCCGTTGCAGACCCTCGCCGTCCGGCTTGAGATGTTTCCTTTTCTTAACGGACAAACCCATGCAGACGATCGGCAATTTGTGGTTATGGCTTGGCTTCGGCGCGGTGGTGATCATCGCGCTGCTCGTCGACCTCGTATTGATGCGCCACGGCGGCCCGCACAAAGTCACCTTCAAGGAAGCCCTGTGGTGGTCGATCGGCTGGGTGCTGCTCGCCCTGGCCTTCAACGGCGGCCTTTGGTACTACCTCAATGAGACCGCGGGCCAAGTGGTGGCCAACAAGGTCGGCCTCGAATTCCTGACCGGTTACCTGGTCGAAAAAGCGCTGGCAGTCGACAACATCTTCGTCTTCCTGATGATCATGGGCTACTTCGCGGTGCCCGAAGAGCAGCGGCAGAAGGTGCTGATCATCGGCATCCTGGGCGCGATCGTGCTGCGAACGATCATGATCTTCGCCGGTAGCGTGCTGATCACCCAGTTCCATTGGCTGCTCTACGTGTTCGGCGCCTTCCTGCTGTTCACGGGTTGGAAGATGTGGTTCTCTGCGGGCCAGGAGCCCGACCTGGAAAGCAACCCTGCCCTGCGCTGGATGCGCAAGCACCTGCGCCTGCTGCCGGACTATGCCGGCAACGCCATGAGCGTCATGCGTGACGGCAAGCGGTGGTACACCCCGTTGTTCGCGGTGCTGATCCTGATCGCGGTCACCGACGTCATCTTCGCGGTGGACAGCATCCCGGCGATCTTCGCCATCACCACCGACCCGTTCATCGTGCTCACCTCGAACGTGTTCGCGGTGCTGGGCCTGCGCGCGATGTTCTTCCTGCTGGCCGGCATGGCCGATCGCTTCCACCTGTTGCCGTATGGCTTGGCGCTGGTGCTGGGCTTCATCGGCATCAAGATGATGATCATCGACCTGTTCAAGATCCCGACCCCGATCTCGCTGGGCGTGGTTGCGCTGATCATCGCCATCACGGTGGTGCTGAGCCTGAAGATCCCGCCCAAGCACGACAAGGTGTGATCCCCCGCGTCGCCGGTCCTGCGGGGCCGGCAGCGCGCGCTGTTCTGACGGGTCGGCGGGGATTGTCCCGCCGGCCCGTTTTACTTTCCCACCCTGCCGGGGTTGGTTTCGCCCCGGCCACCGCCATTGCTTGGATATGAACGCCAACGCACCCGTGCCAGCCGGCAAGACCCCGGCCCCGCCTCCTGACCGCCTGCGCATCCTGCGCGCCTTCAACCTGAGCCTGGGAACGGTCGTGCTGCTGGTGGCGATCTTCGCCCTGCAGAGCTACTTCGATTGGCGGCCCTGGGCCGTCGCGCCACTCGACATCGCCGGCCTGCTGGGTCTGCTGGGTGCGCCGCTGCTGCACGGCTCTGTGGAACACGTGGCCGCCAACAGCGTGGCGCTGCTGATCCTGGGCACGCTGGCCGGCAGCGTGTACCCGAAGGCGACACTGCGCGCGCTGCCGCTGCTGTGGATCGGCTCGGGCATCGGTGCCTGGTTGCTGGGCGACCCCGGCAGCCTGCACTTGGGCGCAAGTGGCGTTACCCATGGCTTGATGTTCCTGCTGGCCAGCCTGGGCCTGCTGCGTCGCGACCGTGCCGCCATCGCCACCGGCCTGATCGGCATGCTGTTCTACGGCGGCATGTTGATGACGGTGCTGCCGCATACGCCGGGGGTGTCGTGGCAGTCGCACATGGGCGGAGCGTTCGCCGGCATCATCGCCGCGTTGCTGTTCCGCCACAGCGACCCGATGGCCGTACGGCCACGCTACAGCTGGGAAGACGAAGAAGAGTCCATCGAAGCCCTGCCCGACGACGAACTGGAGCCCCCCTCACCGCGCCAGGTGCCGGTGCTGTGGCAGCCGCGCGAGGGGAAAGACTACGTGGTGCTGCCGTTCCGCCGCCCGGGCCAGGACGACGCGCGCCAGGACTGACCCTGCTCCTGGGGTAACGCCGAGGCGTGCTCGGCGGGAGCTTTGCACGCGTTCCGATGGATTCCGCCGAGCGTGGCCCGGCGCTACCGTGCGACGTCAGGGGCCGTCGACGGCCTTACGGCCCAGTGCCGGATCATCGGTGAAGAATGCATCGATGCCGGTGGCCAGATAGGCCCGCATCTCCGCGACGGAGCCCTCGTTGTTGCGAGCGTTCGGCTCACCGGTGCGCAGGTTCGCGGCAATGAACGTGTTCTCCGGCCGGAAGGTATAGGGGATCACCATCAGCCCCGCCGCGTGCGCGTCGCGCACCACTGTGGTCGGCGCACCCAGCGCGCCCTTTGCGTCCAACGGAATGATCGAGCGCAGTTCCGGACCAATGCCGTCGGCGTAGGTGGCGATCTCTTTCAGGCCGGCCGGGGTCAGCATCTGCGCATAGGTCAGCGCGCCACCGGCCTTGGCGATGTCCGCGGGCTGCGCATCGCCTTTCCAGGTCAACTGCAGCAGACGGATGTTGCTGCCACGTCCGATTTTCCCGCGCAGATAGCGCAGGTTGGCGGTCTCGAACGACTGCAGCGTGACCGGCCCTACCTTGGTGTAGGGGTTGGCCTGCAGCGCAGCCAGCACCTTGTCCTCCATAGGCAGGCCGATGGACTGGAAGTAGCTGGGGTGCTTGATCTCCGGCACCAGGCCGATGCCCTTGTTCGCGCGCCCGGCCTGCTGCACCAGAAAGGCCAGGATCTCGTCGAAGGTGGCGATGCGGAACTGACCATCGAACGCGGTACTGCGCAGCGCCGGCAGGCGCTCGCGCACGTAAAGCGTCTTCAGCTCGGCCAAGGTGAAGTCCTCGCTGAACCAGCCATCCACCTGCTGGCCATCGATCGTCTTGCGGGTGCGGCGGTCAGCGAACTCTTTGCGCGACGCGACGTCGGTCGTACCGCCGATCTCGTTCTCGTGGCGCGCCACCAGCACACCGTCCTTGGTCATGACCAGGTCGGGCTCTATGTAGTCGGCGCCATCGCTGATGGCCTGCGCATACGCGGCCAACGTGTGCTCGGGCAGCAAGGCACTGGCCCCACGGTGGGCATAGACCGATGCCTTGCCCGGTGCAGCTGAAGAAGTTTCGGCGCTCATGGCCACCGATGGTGCCACGGCCAGCGAGAGCAGCAACGCACAACCCCACGACTTCACAGACGTTCCCCTTGGATGATGAATGCGGCGAGTATGCGTCGGCAATATGACAGGGGGAGGTAGCGTGTCACCCGGCTTTGGTCGGACCGTCTGCAAGCTCCTTCTCTATCTGTTCGATGCTGGGGAGGCGTGTCTGCAGCGCTTCGGGCAACGGGCCCAACACGTGGTATTCCGCGATGCCCATGGGTTGCACGTTCTCACTCAGGGCGTACTCGGCCACCACTTTGTTGCGTTCCTTGCAGAGCAGGAGTCCAAGCGTTGGATTGTCGTCGGCTCGCTTGCGTTGCTGATTCACGGCGGTGAGATAGAAGCCCAGCTGCCCAAGATGCTCGGGTTTGAACTTGCCTGCCTTCAGCTCTACGACAACATAGCAGCGAAGGTGCAGGTGATAGAAAAGAAGGTCGATGAAGAACGCTTCGCCTGCGACTTCGAGGAGCACCTGCCTGCCTACGAAGGCAAAGCCGGCACCCAGCTCCAACAGGAAGTCCGTGGCATGTCGGACCAAGCCGTCTTCCAGTTCGCGCTCACTTGCCTCACGCCCTACCGCAAGGAAATCGAATCGGTAGGGATCCTTCAATGTTTCACGGGCGAGATCCGAATGCGGCTTGGGAAGACGCAACGCGAAGTTGGTGACGGCAGAGCCGGTGCGTTCGAGCAGTTTTCCTTCTATGTTCAGCACCAGCACGCTCCGCGACCAGTTGTGCTGTATGGCCTGGTTCGCGTACCAGACACGTTGTGGGGCAGTCGACAGCTTTTCCAGCAGAGTCAGTTGGTGATACCACGGTAATTGTGCAAGCACCTCTTGCACAAATGCAGGGTCCGGCCAGGCGTCGGCAAAGGCACGCATGTACTTGAGGTTTCGCGGCGAGAAGCCTTTGGCGTGGGGGAAGGCCAGTCTGAGATCATGGGCCAGACGATCAATGACCTTGCTCCCCCATCCCTGCCCGGACTGGCGGACGAGGATGTCCCGTCCCATCTCCCAGTAGAGCAGGACGAGCTCACGGTTGACGGCCAGCGCGGCGCGTTGCTGGGCAGAGTTGATGCGCTGTTTCAGCTCCTCCAGCCAATCGGCATAGCCTTCTGGCGGGACAATGAGGGAAACGGGATATGGGGTCATGGGCAGGCTTCCGGCGGTCACACCAGCGTGTGATGCGAGGAAGGGTCAGACCATGCGTCTATCTTCAACTGATCATCGTTCTTACTGAAGATTGCGGACGAATTCCTGTCGTCCGCTTATCGTCGGGTGTCGTGGTGCCTTTGGAAGGCAGCCGACTGAAGTCGGCTCTACCAAGCGGCCTACTTGCCGATGCAGAAGCTGGAGAAGATGCGGCCCAGCAGATCGTCCGCGCTCATCGCGCCGGTGATCTCGCCCAGGGCGTCGTGTGCCAGACGCAGCTCTTCCGCCGCCAGTTCCAGATGCTCGTGTGCCAGCTCGCCATCGGCCTGCAGCGCATGTTCCTGCGCGCGCTCGATGGCATCGACGTGGCGTGTACGCGCGGAGAACTCGCCGTCCACCTGTTCGCCGGCACCGGCGCTGGCGATCGAACGCAGCCGTGCGTGCAGGTCATCCAGACCGGCACCGGTGGCCGCTGAAACGAAGACGCGGTCCGCGTCGTTGCTGCCAGAACCCGGCGGCAACAGATCGGACTTGTTATGGATGTAGACCTTGTGCGGCACGCCCTGCAACGACGCACCGATGGCCGCTTCGCCCGCGGCGGGATCGCGCGCATCCAGCACGATCAATGCAAGATCGGTGCGTTCGATTTCGGCGCGTGCGCGTCGCATGCCTTCACGCTCGATCGCATCGCCGCCCTCGCGCAGGCCGGCCGTATCGACCAATGTGAGCTCCAGCCCGTCCAGGCGGATCGTCTCGCGCAGGGTGTCGCGGGTGGTGCCCGCAATGTCGGTGACGATCGCCCGTTCGCTACCGGCCAGCGCGTTGAGCAGCGAGCTCTTGCCGGCATTCGGCGGGCCGATCAGCACCGCATGCAGGCCGTCGCGCAGGCGGCGCCCACGTTCGGCATCGCGGCGCAGCAGCGACAGCGTTTCACGTGCCTGCAGCAGGCCGCGTCGCACCTGCTCACCGCCCAGCGTATCCAGCGGCTCATCGGCGAAATCAATGGCCGCTTCCACATGGATGCGCAGCCTCACCAACTGTTCTGCCACCTCATCTACGCGGCGCGAAAATACGCCGTCCAGGGAACGGCGCGCGGCGCGCGCGGCACGATGGTCGCCGGCCGCGATCAGGTCGGCGATGGCTTCGGCCTGGGCCAGGTCCAGCTTGCCGTTCAAGAACGCGCGTTCGCTGAACTCGCCCGGTCGCGCCTGACGCGCACCGAGTGCGATGCAACGTGCGACCAGTTGCTGCAGCACCACCGGGCTGCCATGTCCCTGCAGTTCCACCACTTCTTCGCCGGTGAAGCTGTTCGGTGCCGGGAACCACAGCACGATGCCATCGTCGATCACCTCGTTGTGCGCATCGCGCAGGCGCGCGTAGTGCGCATGGCGCGGCCGCAGCACCGGTGCGCCGAGCAGGTGGGCGATGGTCGCCGAGCGCGGCCCGGAAAGGCGCAGCATGCCCACGCCGCCGGCACCGGCAGCGGTGGCGATGGCAACGATGGTGTCGGTAGCAGTGGTATCCATGGCGTGCATTGTGCGGCGTTGCTTCACGGGGAGCCAGAAGCAGGAAACCCGCCTTTCGGCGGGTTCCTGTGTGGCTTACTTCTTGGTCGCGACGGCGGGGACCGGGTCGCCGCCATGGCGCTTGGTCATCCACCACTGCTGCAGCAGGCCCAGGCCACCGTTGACCACCCAGTACAGCACCAGGCCGGACGGCATGAAGGCCATCATGACGCCGAACACGATCGGCATCATCTGCATCATCTTCTGCTGCATCGGGTCCATGCCCGGTGCCGGCGTCAGCTTCTGCGTCGCCCACATCACCGCCACGTTGATCACCGGCAGGATGAAGTAAGGGTCACGCGCGGTCAGGTCCTGGATCCAGCCCAGCCAAGGGGCCTGGCGCAGTTCCACCGATTCGACCAGCACCCAGTACAGCGCGAAGAAGATCGGCATCTGGATGAGGATCGGCAGGCAACCGCCCATCGGATTGATCTTTTCCTTCTTGTACAGCTCCATCATCGCGGTCTGGAACTTCTGGCGGTCATCGCCGTAGCGTTCCTTCAACTGCGCGATGCGCGGCTGGAAGCGACGCATTTTCGCACCGCTCTTGTACTGCACCGCCGACAACGGATACAGCACCATCTTCAGCAGCACCACCAGGCCGACAATCGCCCAGCCCCAGTTGTTGACCAGCTTGTGCACCTGGTTCAACACCCAGAACAGGCCCTGGCCGATCACGGCCATCAGCGAGAAGCGGCTGTAATCGACGACACGGTCCAGGCCGGGCACGTCTTCCTTGGCGATCTGGCTGACCAGCTTCGGGCCGACCCACAGACGTGCTTCGCTGCTGACCTGCTGGCCAGGCGCGACGTTGAAGGCCGGGCCGCGGGCTTCGATCTGGTCACGACCGTCATGCTGGGACAGCACGTAGTGGGCGACCTGATCCTTCTGCGGGATCCACGCGGTGAAGAAGTGGTGCTGCAGCATCGCCAGCCAGCCGCCGGTGATGTTCTGGTTCAGCGCGCCATCGTCCAGGTAATCCTTGAACGCACGACGCTGGTACTTCTTGTCGTTGTCGTACCAGGTGGCACCGTTGAAGCTGAAGGAGTCCGGGTTGGTCATGCTGCGCGACAGGATGGTCGGGCTGCGGTCCAGCGTCCGGTAGACATAGCCGCTCCACGGCGCCGCGCCGTTGTTGCGGACCACGTCCTTCACCTGCACCGCGTAATGGTTCCGCGACAGGGTCAGGGTGCGGTCGATGACCACGCCATTCGGGCCATTCCAGACAAACGGGACCTGCAGCTCGTTCTGGCCGTCGGCCAGCACGAAGTCGCGCTGCTCGCCCACCAGCTTGAAGCCTTCTGCGCCCGGCACCGGCACGCTCTTGTCTTCGCTGGCCCAGCCACTCACGGCGCTGTACGGGTGAACGGCATCTTCGGTCAGCAGCCGCACCGGCGGGCTGTTGTCGTCCTTGGTCTGCGGGAACTGCAGCAGCTCGGCATCCAGTACGCGGCCACCATCCAGCACCAGGCGCAGGACGTCGGTGGTGATGGTGATGCGCTGGCTGGCCGGCGCGGCCGTGGCCTGTGCCGTGGCGGCAGCCGGGGCACCATTGGCGCCGGGGACCTGCGCGCCGGGCACGCCGCCCGGGGTGGTGCCCGGCACAGCCTGCTGGGTTGCCGGGGCCGACGTCGTGGCGGCGGTGACCGGCGGGGCAGCCTTTTCACGGCCCCACTCCATCCACAGCAGCACGGCTACCATCAGCCAGGCAAAAATCAGGAAAATACGGGTCTGGTTCATCAGCGGACAGGCTCTGCGTTGCCGGGACGTGGTGCCGGCTCATTCGAAGAAGGCGATGCGACGCCGTCGGGAGGCGGCATTGTGCCGTCCAGGACCGGAGCGGGCAATGCACCAAGGCGACGCAACAGGCGCAGGAAGGCCTGACGGATCTCGTCGTTGCTGGCTGCGCGCGCCGCACTGCGGGCCACGACGACAACATCGCCTGGCTGCAGGTCGGCACGGCAATGACGCATGGCGTCGCGCAGGACGCGCTTGATCCGGTTACGCCCTACGGCGTGCGGATCCACCTTGCGTGAAACGGCCAGACCCATTCTGGCCGGCCGGTCTCCCGGCAGCCAGTGAAGGGTCATCAGCGGTTCGGACACCCGGCGGGCGCCGTTGAAGACCGTAGAATATTCGGCACGCGTGCGAACACGCGCAGAGCGAGGGAATCGCTTGCGCGGGTCGGCATTACTCACTATCGGAAGGATTGCGTCTGCCGCGGGAAGCGGCATGGCAATCAGGCGCTCAGGACTTTGCGGCCCTTGGCGCGGCGACGCGACAGGATCTTGCGGCCGTCTGCGGTCTTCATACGGGCACGAAAACCGTGGTCGCGCTTACGCTTGAGGTTGCTGGGCTGGAAAGTGCGCTTGGTGGCCATGTTGGGCCTCTCGTATGAAATGGACGGAAAGAACCGGCAATTCTGGAGGTCATACCCCCCTCAAGTCAAGCCCTTGTGACTACGTTATTTCATGGGGCTGTGCAATAGCTGTGGATGATTTTGTGAATAACTGGGGGACAACCATTCCAGAGCCTGCCGCGCGGTGGTAGTCTGAGTCATCCTTTTCCCCCTTTCCGGCCAGTCGGGACGGTGCTTTCCTGCGCCCTCCCCCCGGCCCAAGATGATTATTGCCGATGGATGCCTGGTCCCGTTGTCTCGAACGCCTTGAGGCGGAATTCCCGCCCGAGGATGTTCACACCTGGCTGAAGCCGCTGCAGGCCGATCTGCGCGCTGACGCCTTGATCCTCTTCGCTCCGAATGCCTTCATCGTGGACCAGGTACGCGCCCTTTACCTGCCACGCATCCGCGAGCTGCTGACCCATTTCGCAGGGTTTGGCGACGTTTTTCTTGAAATCGGCTCGCGTCCGCGGCCCATGGAGACGCAGATCGCGCCGAATCCGGGGCTGTTCACCGGCGGTGCCTCGCCCGCTGCGCCACCGCTGGCCAGTGAGCCGGTGGTGCCGTTCGCCGGCAACATGGATTCGCACTACACCTTCGCCAATTTCGTCGAAGGCCGGAGCAACCAGCTGGGTCTGGCCGCCGCCTTCCAGGCCGCGCAGAAGCCGGGTGACCGTGCGCACAATCCGCTCCTGCTGTACGGCGGCACCGGTCTGGGCAAGACCCACCTGATGTTTGCCGCCGGCAATGCGATGCGCGAAGCCAATCCGCATGCCAAGGTGCTCTACCTGCGCTCGGAACAGTTCTTCAGCGCGATGATCCGGGCCCTGCAGGAAAAAACCATGGATCAGTTCAAGCGCCAGTTCCAGCAGGTGGACGCGCTGTTGATCGATGACATCCAGTTCTTTGCCGGCAAAGACCGGACGCAGGAAGAATTCTTCCATACGTTCAACGCGCTCTTCGACGGCAAGCAGCAGATCATCCTGACCTGCGATCGGTATCCGCGCGAAGTCGAGGGCCTGGAAGCGCGCCTGAAGTCGCGGCTTGCCTGGGGCCTGTCGGTCGCCATCGAGCCGCCGGACTTCGAAACGCGCGCGGCGATCGTGCTGGCCAAGGCACGCGAGCGCGGTACTGAAATCCCCGACGATGTTGCGTTCCTGATTGCCAAGAAGATGCGCTCCAATGTGCGCGACCTCGAGGGCGCGCTGAATACCCTGACCGCCCGGGCCAATTTCACTGGCCGTGCGATCACCACCGACTTCGCCCAGGAAACCCTGCGCGACCTGCTTCGGGCCCAGCAGCAGGCCATCAGCATTCCCAACATCCAGAAAACCGTCGCCGATTACTACGGGCTGCAGATCAAGGATCTGCTGTCCAAGCGGCGGACCCGGTCACTGGCCCGGCCACGCCAGGTGGCGATGGCGCTGACCAAGGAACTGACCGAGCACAGCTTGCCCGAGATCGGAGACGCCTTCGCCGGACGTGACCACACCACGGTGCTGCATGGCTGCCGCCAGATCCGGACGTTGATGGAAACCGACGGCAAGCTGCGGGAAGACTGGGACAAGCTGATCCGCAAGCTGAGCGAATAATGCACGGACGCCATTGAGGCGTCATCGCACAAAACGGTGCAGAATCCGGGGGCAAGCGTGGGGCATGTTGTGGATAAAAAGCCTGCTGTAGACGCCTCGGATTTTATCCACAGCTTTCCCCACCCCTTGAGGGGCGGTATTCCAGAGGGTTTCGAGCATGAAATATTGTTTGGAAACAAATACTTAGATGTGTTTTCCCTGAATTCTGGCTCTACCATCACCACCAAGCTTTTGATTTATTCCACATCTTTTAAAGCATAGGGGCACGGAACCACATGCGTTTCACACTGCAGCGCGAAGCCTTTCTCAAGCCGTTGGCACAGGTCGTCAACGTGGTCGAACGCCGCCAGACCCTGCCGGTTCTGGCCAATTTCCTCGTCCAGGTCAAAGACGGGCAGCTTTCGCTGACCGGTACGGATCTGGAAGTTGAAATGGTGTCGCGGATCGCGGTTGAAGATGCTCAGGACGGCGAGACAACCATTCCGGCCCGCAAGTTGTTCGAGATCATCCGCGCCCTGCCTGACGGCAGCCGGATCACGGTCTCGCAGACCGGCGACAAGATCACCGTGCAGGCCGGCCGCAGCCGGTTCACGCTCGCTACCCTGCCCGCCAATGATTTCCCGTCGGTCGACGAGGTCGAGGCCACCGAGCGTGTGGTGATCGGCGAAGCCACGCTGAAGGAGCTGATCGAGCGCACTGCGTTTGCAATGGCCCAGCAGGACGTGCGGTATTACCTCAACGGTCTGCTGTTTGACCTGCGTGGCGATACGCTTCGCACGGTGGCCACTGACGGACACCGTCTGGCCCTGTGCGAGACCGACCTGGCCAAGCCCAGCGGTTCCAAGCGCCAGATCATCGTGCCGCGCAAGGGCGTCACCGAGCTGCAGCGTCTGCTGGAAAGCGGTGATCGCGAGATCGAGCTGGAAGTGGGCCGCAGCCATGTCCGCGTCAAGCGCGACGATGTCACCTTCACTTCGAAGCTGATCGACGGCCGGTTCCCGGATTACGAGGCCGTGATTCCGATTGGCGCCGACCGTGAGGTCAAAGTGGACCGCGAAGCACTGCGCGCCTCTCTGCAGCGTGCGGCGATCCTGTCCAACGAGAAGTACCGCGGCATCCGCGTGGAAGTCTCGCCGGGCAATTTGAAGATCAGCGCGCACAACCCGGAGCAGGAAGAAGCCCAGGAAGAAATAGAGGCCGAGACCACGGTCTCCGATCTGGCGATCGGGTTCAACGTGAATTACGTGCTGGATGCCCTGTCGGCGCTGCGCGACGAGTTCATCATCGTGCAGCTGCGTGATTCGAACTCCTCCGCACTGGTCCGCGAAGCCAGCAGCGAGAAGTCTCGCCACGTGGTGATGCCGCTGCGTCTCTGACATCCGGTTCCACGTGGAACAAGAAGCGCCCGACATGTTCGGGCGTTTTTTTTGTTCCACGTGGATCATTCGTAGCAGGCGGAGCATCGCGCCACTGAGTCGCCCCATGGACCGATGGGGTCTTCGATGCAGGGTTCGTTGGCCGGTCGTTCGTAAGATGCGCTGGTGCGGCGGGCCAGATGTCGATGGTTTGCCACGTGCGTCGCACCCCCCCTGTTTTCGATTATCCACATCCCGGCCGGACCTGATCGAAGGGGCTCCCAAGCTTTTAAATCTGGGTATAAATCTAAAGCATGGTGGTGATGGTAGGGCCAGATTTCATGTATAACTAGCCTATATGCATGATTTATATAGGTTTATTGGCCTTGAAACCCCCCTTCCAAGTGGGGGTTGGGCTGGGGGAATACCTGTGGATAGATTTCGGGGCTTAGTAAAACCGCTTTTTTATCCACAGCTTGCGCAGAGGTTGTGTATAAGTAATCCCAAGGGTTTCAAGACGTATCCGGCCACGCCGTCAATTTCTTGAAATCTGATGGGGCGCGCGGGTTGGGACCCAGCAGAATTCAAGGATTCGACGCCTTTCACGTGGAACAGCGACCCGCGAAGGGCGCAGATTCCTTGAAATCTGATGGTTGGTGCGACCAGCAAGGCCACAGAAGGCAGCGGATTCGAGACGATTGAGCTGCATCGCTGCCCGATCTCCATGGCCAGTCGATGCCCTTGACCGATGCAGTAAGCTGGTAGATCGCTCACCCTCCCGCGCCGTCGATTCCGGCAACCTCCCTTCATGCAGATCCGCCGCCTTTCCCTACAGAACGTACGTCGATTCGAGTCGGCAGACCTGTTGCCGCATCCGGGTATCAACCTGCTGACGGGCGACAACGGCGCCGGAAAGACCAGCGTGCTCGAAGCGCTGCACCTGATGGCCTACGGGCGCAGCTTCCGCGGCCGCGTGCGGGACGGTTTGATCCGTCAAGGCCAGGAATCGTTGGACGTTTTCGTGGAATGGGACGAATCCAACGCCGAAGGCAGGGAAACCCGGCGTCGCGCGGGTCTTCGTCATTCTGGACAGGACTGGAAAGGCCGGCTGGACGGAGAAGATGTCGCGCAGCTGGGAAACCTGTGCGCAGCCTTGGCCGTGGTGACCTTTGAGCCCGGCAGCCACGCACTGGTGAGCGGGGGCGGCGAGCCCAGGCGTCGATTCCTGGATTGGGGTCTGTTCCACGTGGAACCAGACTTTCTTTCCCTGTGGCGGCGATATTCCCGGGCGCTGAAACAGCGCAATGCCCTGCTGAAGCAAGGGGGAGCGCCGCGAATGCTGGACACATGGGATCATGAGCTCTCGGAGGCGGGAGAACCGCTGACCAGTCGGCGTCTTCATTACCTGGAGCGCCTGCAGTCCCGAGCCGTGGAACTGGCCGCCGAACTGGCGCCACAACTGGACGTGCAGTCAATGACGCTCAGCCCTGGCTGGCGCCGCCACGAGGTGTCCCTCGCCGATGCGTTGCTGCTTGCGCGCGAGCGAGACCGGCAGGCGGGCTATACCTCGGTGGGACCGCACCGTGCGGATTGGACAGTTGGCTTCGGCAGCATCCCGGGGCGCGACGCACTGTCGCGTGGACAGGCCAAGCTGACTGCCCTCACCTGCCTGTTGGCCCAAGCCGAAGACTACGCCGTGCAACGCGGGCACTGGCCGGTGATTGCACTGGATGACCTGGGATCAGAGCTGGATCGCAACCATCAAGGCCGGGTGCTGGACCGACTGCTGGCTGGCCCGGCGCAGATATTCATTACCGCCACCGAAACCCCATCACCACTGCTGGATCGCACTGATATCGCGCGGTTCCACGTGGAACATGGCCAAGTGACCGGTGTGCCATAGTGGTCCACGGGGTAGACCTGCCCGGCTGGTATAATTCAGGTTGTATCACCCCCTCTTTCTCGGCGCGCCATTCGTTGGCGCCCGACCTGCGGAGCCTACGGCGAGCGCAATGACCGACGAACAGAACACCCCTGCACCTGCAAACAGCGGCACCTACGACGCCAACAGCATCACTGCGCTGGAGGGCCTGGAGGCCGTCCGCAAGCGTCCCGGCATGTACATCGGTGACGTACACGATGGCACCGGCCTGCACCACATGGTGTTCGAAGTCGTCGACAACTCCATCGATGAGGCGCTCGCGGGCCATGCCGACCACGTTTCGGTCACGATCCACGCAGACGGGTCTGTGGGCGTGACGGATAACGGCCGTGGCATCCCGACCGGCAAGCACGAGCAGATGAGCAGGAAGCTGGATCGCGAGGTCTCGGCAGCCGAGGTCGTGATGACGGTCCTGCACGCAGGCGGCAAGTTCGACGACAACAGCTACAAAGTCTCCGGCGGCCTGCACGGCGTGGGCGTCAGCGTGGTCAACGCGCTGTCGCAGAAGCTGACGCTGGACATCTATCAGGGCGGTTTCCATTACCACCAGGAATACGCCGACGGTGCGGCCGTGATGCCGCTGAAGCAGGTTGAGGCCAGCACAAAGCGTGGTACCACCCTCCGATTCTGGCCCTCGACCAAAGCGTTCCACGACAACGTCGAGTTCCACTACGACATCCTCGCCCGTCGTCTGCGCGAGCTCTCGTTCCTCAACTCCGGCGTCAAGATCGTGCTGATCGACCAGCGCGGAGAAGGTCGTCGCGATGATTTCCACTATGAAGGCGGCATCGCCAGCTTCGTGGAGCATCTTGCCCAGCTGAAGACCCCGCTGCATCCGAACGTGATCTCGGTCGTGGGCGAGCACAGCGGTATCACCGTGGAAGTGGCGTTGCAGTGGACCGATTCCTACCAGGAAACGATGTACTGCTTCACCAACAACATTCCGCAGAAAGATGGCGGCACCCACCTGGCCGGCTTCCGCGGCGCGCTGACCCGCGTGCTGAACAACTACATCGAACAGAATGGCATTGCCAAACAGGCCAAGATCAACCTGACCGGCGATGACATGCGCGAAGGCATGATTGCCGTGCTGTCGGTCAAGGTGCCGGATCCCAGCTTCTCCAGCCAGACCAAGGAAAAGCTGGTCAGCTCGGATGTCCGTCCGGCGGTGGAGAACGCATTCGGCCAGCGTCTGGAAGCGTTCCTGCAGGAAAATCCGAACGAAGCCAAGGCCATCGCCGGCAAGATCGTCGATGCGGCCCGTGCGCGTGAAGCGGCACGCAAGGCACGCGATCTGACCCGCCGCAAGGGCGCGCTGGATATTGCCGGCCTGCCCGGCAAGCTGGCCGATTGCCAGGAAAAGGATCCAGCACTGTCGGAATTGTTCATCGTCGAGGGTGACTCGGCAGGTGGCTCCGCCAAGCAGGGACGCAACCGCAAGAACCAGGCCGTGCTGCCGCTGCGCGGCAAGATCCTCAACGTGGAGCGTGCCCGTTTCGACCGCATGCTGGCCTCGGACCAGGTGGGCACGCTGATCACCGCGCTGGGCACGGGCATCGGCCGGGACGAATACAACCCGGACAAGCTGCGTTACCACAAGATCATCATCATGACCGACGCCGACGTCGACGGTGCGCACATCCGTACGCTGCTGTTGACGTTCTTCTACCGGCAGATGCCGGAGCTGATCGAGCGCGGTTACGTCTACATCGGCCTGCCGCCGCTGTACAAGATCAAACAGGGCAAGACCGAGCTCTACCTCAAGGACGATCCGGCGCTGGATGCGTACCTGGCCAGCAGCGCGGTGGAAAATGCCACGCTGGTGCCGGCCAGCGGCGAGCACGGCATCGAAGGCGTCGCGCTGGAAAAGCTGCTGCTCAGCTACGCCGGCGCGCTGGACTCGATCT
This sequence comes from Stenotrophomonas sp. WHRI 8082, assembly GCF_040223995.2. Lineage (NCBI taxonomy): Bacteria > Pseudomonadati > Pseudomonadota > Gammaproteobacteria > Lysobacterales > Lysobacteraceae > Stenotrophomonas > Stenotrophomonas sp. WHRI 8082. Next base: position 1,913,604 of record NZ_CP167826.1, read on the forward strand.
CCCGTAACGCCCACCGCTATGACCGTCAGCTGCTTGCCGCACTTGTCGACTTCATTCCGATGGATCTGGAACACCTGCGCAATGCAGCGCCCGAAGACGGCCTGGATGCGTTGGCAGCACGCCTCAACCAAGGCAGCCTCGGTTCGGCGCGTTTCACCCTGGAACTGCAGGAACCCAACGATCAGCGCCCCGCTGCCGTGTTGGTGACGCGCCGCCACATGGGCGAAGTGCACATCCAGGTGCTGCCGCTGGCCGCGTTCGACGGTGGCGAGCTGCGCGCGATCTACCAGGCGGCATCGCTGCTGCACGGTCTGGTGCGCGAGGGCGCTGTCATCTCTCGCGGTGCCAAGTCGATCGAAGTGACCTCGTTTGCGCAGGCGCAGGCCTGGTTGCTAGATGAAGCCAAGCGCGGTCGCCAGATCCAGCGATTCAAGGGTCTGGGTGAAATGAATCCGGAACAGCTGTGGGATACCACGGTGAACCCGGATACGCGTCGTCTCCTGCAGGTCCGCATCGAAGATGCGGTGGCGGCTGACCAGATCTTCAGCACCTTGATGGGCGATGTGGTCGAGCCGCGCCGCGACTTCATCGAGGACAATGCGCTCAAAGTGCACAACCTGGATATCTGACACAATCCGAAGAGATCGCCCCGTGCAACGCGCACGGGGCGGAGCCCCCTTCAGCTGCCAGGTTGCCGATGTCCGTCACTGCCCAGGTCCCACCGCCGCCGCTGCCTGCGGCCGCACCGCCACCCGCCGCACCGCGCAAGGCCGGCTCACCGCTCGCCGGATTTCTGATCGATGTGGGTCTGGCCGGGTTGATCCTGTTTGGCATCAGCCTGATGGCAGGACTTGTGTGGGGGCTGTACCGCGGGGTCATGGTGGGCATGGAGGCCGCTTCCCAGAAGGCTGACGCGCCGGATCCCAACGCAGTGGCTGCCCTGCTCGGTCAGCCGGGGCCGTTGGCCCAGATCCTGATGGCGCTGGTGGCGACCGGCGGTGCGGCCCTGATTCTTTACTTCTGGCGACGCCCCGCCACGCGTGTGGAACGTGAAACCTCACGGCACGCGGCCGCCAAGCTGTCCACGTGGGGCTGGACCCTGTTCGTCGCGGTGCTGGTCATCATCTTCAGCAACGGCATTGCCTTCCTGGCCAAGCGCGCCGGTATCGAGCCGGTTCCGACAAACCTGGACCTGATGACCCGCGCGGTGGATCAGTTCCCTGTGTTCCTGATGCTGTTCGCTGTCGTGCTGGCACCGGCCTACGAAGAGCTGCTGTTCCGCCGCGTGTTGTTCGGCCGCCTGTGGCAGGCCGGCAAGCCCGTGCTGGGCATGGTGTTGAGCAGTCTGGCCTTCGCGCTCGTGCACGAGATACCGGGAACCAGTGCGAACGGGCCCGCTGAAATCGCCCAGTTGTGGCTGATCTACGGTGGCATGGGTGCCGCGTTCTGCTGGCTTTACCAGCGCACAGGAACCCTGTGGGCGCCCATTGCCGCGCATGCGCTGAACAATGCGGTGGCCTTGAGCATGCTGATGCTGTTCGGCACCCACTGAAGCATCCGCCGAGCGCGGCTCGGCGATACAACAGCAGCCCCCTTCTGCGCCGACGAAGCGGCAGCGCCAAGCCACGCTCGGCGGATGCCATCACCGTTCGCGAAGTACGACGGACAACGCCATCGAGCCTGTGCCGCGCCTACCGTGCAGGGATTGACGAAAAATTAAGCTTGCGGCGTGGACACTCAGTGCATGAACACGGGGAATGGATCCATGAAACGACTTCTGCTGGCTTTTACGATCACCGCACTGCTTAGCGCATGCGCCACCACCACCTCGCCGACCGGGCGCCGTCAGGTCGTGGGCGGTGTATCCCAGGCCGAGCTCGATCAGCTGGGTGCCCAGGCTTTTGCGGAGACCAAGCAGAAGGAAAAGGTCAGCACAGACCCCAAGCAGACCGCCTATGTGCAATGCGTGGTCACGGCCCTGGTGGCTCAGCTGCCTGCTCAGTACCGTGGCGTACGGTGGGAAACGGCGGTCTTCGCCGATAACGAACCCAATGCCTTCGCGCTGCCAGGCGGCAAGGTGGGCGTGAACTCCGGCATCTTCACCGTGGCCAAGAATCAGGACCAGCTTGCCGCGGTCATCGGTCATGAGATCGGCCACGTCATCGCGCGCCACCATGAAGAGCGCATCACCCGGCAGATGGGCGCGCAGACGGGTCTGTCTGTGGTCGGCGCACTGGCCGGCGCTGCCTATGGGGATACCGCAGCGAGCGCGGTCAATCAGTTCGGCGGCATGGGCGCGCAGACCCTGTTCCTGCTGCCCGGTTCGCGTACCCAGGAAAGCGAAGCCGATGTGGTCGGCCAGAAGCTGATGGCCGAGGCCGGGTTCGATCCCGCGCAGGCCGTCAACCTGTGGCAGAACATGATGTCGGCGAGCGCGGGACGTAGCCCCCAATGGTTGTCCACCCATCCGGACCCCGCCAATCGGATCCGTGAACTGCAGCGCGATGCGCCTGGATTACAGGGCGTCTATCAGCAGGCGCAGGCGGCCGGACGCAAGCCGCGCTGTAGCTGAGCTTCGATGAAAATGCTGTGATGCAGCACAGGAAACGATTTCTCACGTCCCATAATTCTGATACGTTTGGCGGCTCAGATTTTTCTGACGTACGTCATTGCTGCCGCTAAGCGGTCCGATCGAGGTGAAAGATGATGCTCCGTAACCACAAGCAAGCCCTGCTGACCATGCTGATCGCGACTGCCGTGAGCGGCGCCGTAGTCACCGATGCCTTCGCGCAGACGCGCTCCGCCGACCGTTCCGAGCAGCGCGAGCGCCGTGGCAGCAGCAAGGCCGAAACGGCTGCGCCGCTCTACCCGAACGCGACCCGCAAGGAACCGGGCGTGAAGTCCTCGCCGAAGCTTGGGAAGCAGCTGCAGAAGCTGATCGACAGCTACAACGAGCAGCAGTACCCGGAGACGCTGACCGAAGCGCAGTCCATCATCGGCAATTCGGCGGCGAACGAATACGATAAATCGCTCGCCCTGCAGCTGGCGTCGCAGGCCGCTTACCAGACCGATGACGTCGCCACGGCGAAGAAGTACCTGCAGCAGGTGCTGGACCTCAATGGCCTGGATAACAACGGTCACTTCCAGTCGATGCTGATGCTGGCCCAGTTGCAGCTGCAGGACGACGACAAGGCCGTGCAGGCACAGGGCTTGACCCTGATCGACAAGTATTTCGCCGAGAGCGGTTCGAAGAAGCCGGAAGACCTGATGGCCAAGGGCCAGGCGCTGTACCAGCTGGAGCGCTATGCCGATGCGATCCCGGTGCTGCGTGAAGCCATTGCCGCATCCCCCGAGCCGAAGGACCAGTGGAACCAGCTGCTGATGGCTGCACTGTCCGAAGCCGGCCAGACCGGTGACGCGGTCAAGGAAGCCGAGCAGATCGCGGCGAAGAACCCGACCGACAAGAAGGCGCAGATCAATCTGTCCAGCATGTACATGCAGGCAGAGCAGATGGACAAGGCCGCCGCGATCATGGAAAAGCTGCGTGCTGCCGGCCAGCTGACCGACGAACGCGAATACAAGCAGCTGTATTCGATCTACGCCAACAGCGAAAACAAAGAAAAAGAAGTAATCTCGGTCATCAACGAAGGACTTGAGAAGGGCATCCTGAAGCCGGACAACCAGGCTTACCTGGCCCTGGCCCAGTCTTACTACTATTCCGAACCGCAGCAGGTCGACAAGGCGATCGAGGCGTGGCAGAAGGCCGCACCGCTGTCGCCCACCGGCGAGACGTACCTGAATCTGGCGCGTGTATTGCACAGTGAGGGGAAGATTCCCCAGGCCAAGGAAGCAGCACGTCAGGCCAAGGCCAAGGGTGGCCTGAAGAACGCCGCGGATGCGGATAAAATCATCAACCTGAAGTAAGTAGGAATAACGCCTGAATGCCTGCGCAAAGCGTACGCAGGCACTCAGGATTGGTATAAGCTTGGAGGTTCCTGCGGTGTCATGCACCGCTGATCAGGGTTACCGCTCCCCGGTAACCCGGCCCCACAATTGAGCTCTTGGCGCATGACGGAACAACTAGTCTTTCACCGCTACGAACAAACTGCAGAGAAAGGGCTGAGCTGGCCCCGGATCTTCGGGATCGCGTTTGTAATCGCCCTGCATCTGGCTGCCTTCATGATGCTTCTGATTCCTGCCGTGGCCCCCAAGGCTGCTGCGGAAAAAGAACGCAATGTGATGGTGACCATCGTCGACGCGCCGCCGCCGCCACCGCCGCCGCCGCCGCCGCCGCCGCCGGATGAGACCCCTCCGCCGCCAGTGAAGAATCTGTCGCCGCCGAAACCGTCGCCCGTTCCCCCGCCGCCGCAGGCGCCGGTGGTCGACATTCCGGATCCGCGTCCGACCGATATCGTCACCCCGCCGTCGCCGCCTGCGCCGCCGGCACCGCCGACCTCCATCGAGGCCAGCGTGGATATCTCGTCCAAGAACATGAATCCCCCGCGTTATCCGCCGGCTGCATTCCGTGCGGGCATCCAGGGTGAAGTGATCCTGATCATCGATGTCGATGCCCAAGGCAACGTCACCAATGTCACGGTCGAGAAATCCAGCCGTAACCGCGACCTGGATCGCGCTGCAATGGAGGCCGCACGCAAGTGGCGCTTCAACGCAGCAGAATCGGGCGGCAAGAAAGCCGCGGGCCGCGTCCGCGTACCGGTCAACTTTGCACTGAGCTGATACGCCGGGTGGCCCCCGGGCCACCTCTGCTGACAGTTCGTTAGTCCAGCTACACCCTTCAACACCACACACAACAAAGGTAAGCGTCATGCTGCAGGAAATTTTCATCGCCGCTGCTGCTGGGGGCAACTCCAACGCCCTGTCGCAGATGGGCTTCGAGCACCTCATCCATGAAATGACCAGCCAGCCGGGCGACTTCGCAGTCTCCTGGGTCGTGCTGATCACCTTGATCGTCATGTCGGCCATGTCCTGGTACTGGACTGTCATCAACATCTTCCGTGCTGCCCGCCTGAAGGCTGCTGCTGACAAGGTCACCAGCCTGTTCTGGGATACCCCGAACGCGCAGGACGCCATCCGTGCCATGGAAGAGCAGCCGGCTTCGGAGCCCTTCTCGAAGATCGCCCTGGACGCCGCACAGGCTGCCGCCCATCACCAGCGTGCCGAAGGCGGCGCAACCGGTGGCCTGGGTGAGACCCTGAGCCGTTCGGAATTCGTCGACCGCGCCCTGCGTCAGGCCGTGACCCGCGAAAGCAACAACCTGCAGTCGGGCATGACCCTGCTGGCCACCGTCGGTGCAACCGCTCCGTTCGTCGGTCTGCTCGGTACCGTGTGGGGCATCTACGGCGCGCTGATCAAGATCGGTGCAACCGGTTCGGCCTCCATCGATGCCGTCGCCGGCCCGGTGGGTGAAGCGCTGATCATGACCGCGATCGGCCTGTTCGTGGCTATCCCGGCCGTGTTCGCCTTCAACTTCTTCAGCAAGATCAACAGCGCGACCATCAGCCGTTTCGATACGTTCGCACACGACCTGCATGACTTCTTCGCTACCGGTTCGCGCGTCCGCTAAGGACGCGCTGTACCCGGCACGAAGGTAGTTCACACCGATCTAGACGGAGCCCGTTATGGCTTTCAGTAGTGGTAACAGCGGCGGCCCCATGGCCGACATCAACGTTACGCCCCTCGTGGACGTGATGCTGGTGCTGCTGATCATCTTCATCATCACGGCGCCTCTGATGTCCCACAAGGTCAAGGTCGAGCTGCCCGAAGCCAATCTGATCCAGAACCCGGACGATGCAAATGATCGTAAGGGTCCGATCACGCTGGCGGTCAAGGAAGACGGTTCGGTTTACTGGAACGACGAGGAAATCGATCGCGGGACGCTTGAGTCCCGCCTCTCCACCGCCGCCCAGCAGACCCCGCAGCCGCCGCTGAACCTGCGTGGTGACCGCACCACCAAGATGCGTGTCATCAATGAGCTGACCAAGGTCGCGCAGGAACAGGGCATGCTGGACGTCGGCTTCGTTGCGACCAAAGAGAAGGGGCAGTAAGCCATGGCATTCAGTTCTGGTGGTGGCAAAGGCCCCATGGCCGATATCAACGTCACGCCCCTCGTGGACGTGATGCTGGTTCTGCTGATCATCTTCATCGTGACCGCGCCGATCATGACCTATCCGATCGCCGTGGACCTGCCGCAGAAGGTGCTCAACCCGCCACCGGTGACGGTTGAACCGCCGCCGCCGGTCGAGTTGCGCGTCGATGCGAGCAACCAGGTGTTCTGGAACAACAGCCCGGTCGCCGTGACCGAACTGCAGCAGCGGATGGAACAGGAGGTCCAGCGTGACCCGACGAACCAGCCGGAACTGCGGATCGACGCGAGCCCGGACTCGGAGTACGACGTGATGGCCAAGATCCTGGCCAGCGCGAAGAACGCCCAGATGAAGAAGATCGGTTTCGTACAGCAGTAAGCGCACTACGCAGTCCGCACTCATGACGCGACTGGAAAACGCCTTCGGAAACGAAGGCGTTTTTTTTTGTCCGGGATCTGACGCCCGCCTTCGCTCGCGTATCATCCGCCGATGATTGCTTCCTTCGACGCCCTCCGCCATTGGCTGGACACCATTCCCCACCTCGGCACGTCGCTGGCGATTACCTACGCGCTGTACCTGATCGGCCTGATCGGCTGGATCATGCTGCAGAAACGCGAACCGGTTGCCACGCTGAGCTGGATATTGTCGTTGGCGGCGCTGCCCTATATCGGGCTGTTCATCTATTACCTGCTCGGCCCGCAGAAAGTAAATCGGCAGCGCCTGCGCCGCGGCCGTTCGCGATCGGGCATGGAGCATTACAGCACCGTCTGCCCGGCGGACGCCGACTGTACCGAGCTGGCGGCGATCGGCCAGGCGACCACCGGCCTGGCGCCCAGCAGCGCCACCGAAGTGGAATGGCTGGTCGACGGTGCAGCGACCTACGCGGCCCTGCTGGAAGGCATCGCCCAAGCGCGGGACCATATCAACCTGGAGTACTACATCTTCGAACCCGACCACACCGGCACCGCCGTGCGCGATGCGCTGGTGGCTGCTGCACAGCGCGGTGTGCAGGTGCGATTGCTGCTCGATGCAGTAGGTGCGGGCAAGATCCGTGCGCGCTTCCTGAAGCCGCTGCTGGATGCCGGTGGCGAGGCGGTGTGGTTCCATCCGCGGCAACTGCTCAAGCCCTTCAAGCGGCCGTGGTTGAACCTGCGTACCCACCGCAAGCTGGTGGTGATCGACGGTGTGCTGGCCTTCACCGGCGGCATCAACATCACCGACGAAGAGAACGAGCAGCGCGACCCGAACGCCTACCGCGATCTGCACATGCGGCTGCAAGGGCACGTGGTGCGCAGCCTGCAACTGGTCTTCATGGAAGACTGGCTGTATGCCAGCGGGCAGGACGCCAAACAGTTCGATCAGCTGCGCTTGTGGCCACGTGAAATGTCGACCCGGGCCGATGGCAGCATCAACGCGCAGGTATTGGTGTCCGGCCCGGATTCGGGCTGGGAAACCATCCACCGCCTGCACGTAGCGGCCATCCACGAGGCCAAGCACCGCGTATGGCTGGTGACGCCCTACTTCGTGCCCGGCGAGGCCGCGCGCATGGCGCTCACCTCGGCCGCACTCGGTGGTCTGGACGTGCGCCTGCTGGTGCCCAAGATGAGTGACTCGTGGTTCGTCACCCAGGCCGCGCGTTCCTACTTCGACGAACTGCTGCAGGCCGGGGTGAAGATCCATGAGTACGGTCCGCGCATGCTGCATACGAAGGCGTTCATCGCCGACGACGACGTGTGCATCGTGGGCACCGCCAACTTCGATCACCGCAGTTTCCGCCTCAACTTCGAGCTGTCGATGCTGCTGCGGGACAAGGGGCGCGTCGCCGAGCTGGCCGGCATCCTGGAGCACGAGTTTTCCAGTGCGACGCGCGTGCACAACGAACGCAACCGCGGCCTGTGGCGGCACCGCTTGCCCGAGGCGTTCGCCCGCCTGGCCTCGCCCCTGCTGTGACAGCGGCGCTACACTGCGCCCCTCTGTCCGTGCCTTACCGCCATGACCCGTCTCAGCGTCAACGTGAACAAGATCGCCGTACTGCGCAACTCGCGCGGAGGCCACGATCCGGATGTGCTGCGCGCCGCGCAGGCGTGCCTGGACGCCGGCGCGCACGGTATCACCGTGCATCCGCGGCCTGACCGGCGGCACATCACGGCGGAAGATGTGCACGCGCTGTCCGCGCTGACCCAGGCACGCGGCGTCGAGTTCAACATCGAAGGCAACCCGTTCGCCCCGCCACGTGATGGCTACCCGGGCCTGCTGCCGCTGTGCGAGGCCACCCGCCCCGCGCAGGCCACCCTGGTGCCCGATGGCGATGGCCAGCTGACGTCCGACCACGGGTTTGATTTCGAGCGTGATGCAGACCAGTTGAGGCCGTTGATCGCGTCGCTGAAGGCGATGGGCTGCCGCGTGAGCCTGTTCGTCGATGCCGGCAATCCGCTGCTGGAACGGGCCGCCGACGTGGGCGCCGACCGCATCGAGCTGTACACCGGACCGTATGCCGAAGCCCATGCCGCTGGCGATGCCACCGACATGCTGGCGCTGTTCGCGACCGGAGCCCGCCGCGCTCAGGCCGTGGGCCTGGGCGTCAACGCCGGCCATGACCTGTCGCAGGCCAACCTGCGCGCCTTCCTGACCGCCGTACCTGACGTGATGGAAGTCTCGATCGGCCATGCCCTGATCAGCGAAGCGCTGTACGACGGCCTGGATGCCACGGTAAAGGCCTACCTGGCCAGGCTCTGACCCGCTCTGGTAGCGCCGACCCAGGGTCGGCGGAAACCATCCGCCCCGTGAAACATGCACACCCGGTCATGACGGCGGCTTGCTGTCACAACGTCTCATGTCGCATCCCCTGAGACCCAGATCCCCTACCCTCGGCAGCGCATCGCGTGGCCTGCAATGTCCTGCGCGTTGTCCTGACATGACCGTATGTCCTGTGGATAACCATGGGGGCAACCTCCAGCCCCAACCCGCTCCACGCCTACAGCCACCTGAATTCCAGCACATTGCATATGCTGTGGTTAGCAATAATACTAATCGCACTTTCAGTAGAAAATTCCCATGGGTCGCCCTGATTCCCTTCCCCCTATCGCGATCAAAGGCCGTGGTGCTACCTCCCACATCGCGGGCCGCTTCGAGAGCACAGTCAGCGAAGCGGTGGACGACGGTTGGGAGCCGGATGAAAGCGAGGAGTTCCTGACTCCCCGCCTGCGGACGGAAGTGCGCACGGAGACCGCACGCAGCATCATCAGCCGTAACAGCTCCCCGGATGTAGGCTTCAGTCAGTCAGTGAACCCCTACCGCGGGTGCGAGCACGGCTGCAGCTACTGCTTCGCGCGTCCCTCCCACGCCTATCTGAATCTGTCGCCTGGCCTCGACTTCGAAACGAAGCTGTTCGCCAAGACCAACGCTGCACAGCTGCTGCGCAAGGAACTGGCCAAGCCGGGCTACGTGCCGCAGCCGATCGCGCTGGGCATCAACACCGACGCCTACCAGCCGATCGAACGCAAGTTCAAACTCACCCGCCAGCTGATCGAAGTGATGCTGGAAACACAGCACCCGTTTTCGCTGATCACCAAGAACGCGTTGGTCGAGCGCGACATCGATCTGCTGATGCCGCTGGCGGAAAAGAACCTGGTCAGTGTGCATTTCTCGGTGACCTCGCTGGACCCGGTGTTGTCATCGAAACTGGAGCCGCGTGCCGCTGCACCGCGTGCCCGTCTGCGCGCCATGCGGCGGCTGCACGACGCGGGCATCCCGGTCGGGGTGATGGTGGCGCCGGTGATTCCGTGGGTGAACGATGCCGAGCTGGAAGCCGTCCTGGAGGCAGCACGCGATGCCGGCGCGCGCACTGCCGGCTATGTGCTGCTGCGGCTGCCGTTGGAAGTGTCGCCGCTGTTCCGCGACTGGCTGGAAGCGCACTACCCCGACCGTGCCGCGCACGTGATGAGCACCATCAACCAGCTGCGCGGCGGCAAGGACTACGACAGCCAGTTCGGCACGCGCATGCGCGGCCAGGGCGTCTATGCAGACCTGTTGAACAATCGATTCAAGCTGGCGCGCAGGCGGCTGGGGTTTGATGCGCAGAACAGCCATTGGCCGAAGCTGGATTGCACGCGGTTTGTGCCGCCGCTATTGATCAAAGTGAAAGATGAAGCACAGGGCACCTTATTCTAGAGAGCCGGCGTGCTCTGCCCGACGCCTTCGGCAACCAAGGACGATGTATGACAAGGACGAAGCGTCACCTGCTGCTGTTCGCATTGTTCGGCATGACGAGCTATCCCACGTGGGGAAGCGAATACGCATCTGAGCTGGCCAGCGAACTCATCGCGATGGCGGAGGCGGATCAACAGGTCCGCAGTACGCAGCCCGTCGACGTCGCCCATGTGCTGTCCACGGACGCCGCACATTCCAGTCGGCTCTCGGCAATCATGGCCGCATCCGGCTGGCCACGTGTATCGGTCGTCGGAAAACCGGCCGCCGATGCAGCCGCCTTGCTGGCGTTGCATGCCTATCGTGCCCCCCAGGTGCAGCGCCAAGCACTGGCCCTGATGTTGCCTTTACTCGGATCAGGCGAAGTAGACGCCCGCAAGTATGCTTACCTCTGGGACAGGACCCACAGCCCACAGCGATACGGCACTCAGGGCAGCTGTGTGGGACAGAGGTGGTACCCGGATGAGATCGAAGAGGCGCCGCAGGTGGATAGCCGCCGAGCGGCTGCGGGTCTTGGCACATTGTCGGAGTATGTCGAAGCAGCCAGCGAAATGTGCGCGCCGGCGCGGGCAATCGACTGATGACCGGCGTCACCTGAAAATCCTGTCGCCCCCCGCCTTACGCAGGTCACGCAGGATGACTCCGCAGCTTTCCTGATGGACGCCCTTGGACGCCACATCGCACGATGACCGGGCTGGTGCCGAATGTGCCAGCCGGGATTGGCGTCCTGTTACTACCTGAGAGCAATTGCCTCTGTTGTGGCCTTCGGGCACGGCGGAGAATGCACTGCACTGCCGGTCATACGGCGGGCGGTGCGCGGGGATCCCGATCCGCCGGTTTTGAGCTCTCAGATAGTCCGGTACGCCAACCCGCACCGCCCGCCACCTCGTGCTTCGGCGCAGGTGGCCGTTCGCCTTGCGAGGTCCTACCGATGTCATTGCAGCTCCGGCGCCCTGCGCGCGTGTCTTTCCGGACCCCCGAACTGAGTGCATGGGGGCCACGATGACGCCACCGCGGGCCACCATGACGCACGCGGAGATGGAAGCGGCAGGCCATTTCGACCGTCCGCGTACCCCGCAGGCAGTTGTGGATTACTTGAACGAGTGCATCGTGGAGAGCCAGGGCGATGCGGCCATTCTTGGGGAAGCGTTGGCCTATGTCGCAGGTGAAGAGGGACTGCGGGGAATCGCGCGAGAGTGCGGATTGCCTGCCGGGGTGGTACATCGGCAGTTGGGTGGAAGACGCACGTTGACCTTGCGTACGGTGATGGGTGCCTTGCGCGCAATAGGATTGCAGATGCGGGTGCATGTGGCGGAACGCCAGGCGAGTGATGGACGTTGCGCCGCCGACGGGAGCGCCGCGCCCTGCTCGGCGAGCGAAGTGACATGACGTCGGTGGGCTACGCAATGAGCGATTTCTGAAAGGCTCTGTCGCGATCGTCGTGCACCATAGGTTTCATGCAGTAACAAGCCAAATCTAGATCGTCTCCATCAATCAAGACGACAGCGCACAGACCCACGGAAGGTTCACCCATGAGCATGATGCTCGATCTGCCGAAATCCTCATCTCCCCGGGTGTCGCTGCACATGTCGGCCAAGGGAAAGGTGGACACGTGTGCGTTCAGCACCCGGGGAGATGAGGACCCAGGCGTCGCGGATCAGCTGCCGAACAGCTGCTGCGCGCTCTGGAACAGGATCCAGCTGGTCGCGATGAACTTGTCTCCACCCTGTGGACGGTTGCCGCGATGGGTGTGGGTGAACGCGGTGGGCGCGATCAGCAGGCTGCCGGTACGCGGTGCGATCTTCCGGCCTTGGAACAGGAACTCGGTTTCGCCCTCCTCGAACCCATCGTTGAGATAGAGCGTCCACAGCAGGTGCCGGTGCAGCGTTTCAGCCTGCGGGTCCTTCGGGTACAGCTCGCAATGCCAGTAGGGATAGCCGCCCTCGCCTGCTGCGTACCATTGCAGGTTGATCGCGCCCGGACGCAGGCAGGTGCGTGCCAGATCCGACAAGGCAGCCCCGTCCATCTGCGGGAAGTCTTCAGCCGTGAGGCGCTTCGGTTGGCCGTTGCTGTCTTGTATCTGCAACATCAACGGCGCGATCAATGCCTGTGGATAACGGCGTAGATAAGTCTGCAGCCCGGCGAAAACCGCTTGTTGCAGGACGTTTTCCACATCCGACCAATCGGGCTGGCCGCTGATCCGGAGATCCTTGCTGCGCTTGAGTTCCGGGAACACCCCGCTGCCTACCGCACCCGGTTGCAGGCGGTCACTTGCGCGGACCCGCGACACGATCGCCGCACATACATCAGCGGGGACGGCGTTGTGGATCACTTCAATGAAATCTACTGGTTCCTGCACGTGCATGCGTGGATCCCTCGCCAGTGGAACCTTGATGGTGCCCACTGGCGAAGGGGATGTCACGCCAACGTCATGAGCGTGCGGCGAATCAAGCGTTTTGCGCGTCGTGCTGCTGGTGGTACTTCACCGCGGCGTCGACTTCATCGCGCGAGCCAAGGAACACCGGCACGCGCTGGTGCAGCTGGTCCGGCTGGATGTCCAGGATGCGCGCGCGACCGGTCGAGGCGGCACCGCCCGCCTGTTCCACCAACAGACCCATCGGATTGGCTTCGTACATCAGGCGCAGCTTGCCGGCCTTGGACGCATCTTTCTTGTCCCACGGATAGATGAAAATGCCGCCGCGGGTCAGGATGCGATGCACGTCGGCGACCATGCTGGCGATCCAGCGCATGTTGAAATCCTTGCCGCGCGCGCCTTCCTTGCCCTGCAGCAGATCGGTCACGTAGGCCTGCATCGGGGCTTCCCAATGGCGCTGGTTGGACATGTTGATCGCGAACTCCTGCGTGGCCGCCGGGATCTGCATGTCCTGGGTGGTCAGCAGGAACTCGCCGCTCTCACGGTCCAGGGTGAACGCATGCGTGCCGTGGCCAACGGTGAGCACCATCTGCGTGCTCGGCCCGTAGATGCAGTAGCCCGCCGCGATCTGCGCGGTACCCGGCTGCAGGAAGCTGTCGTCGCCCGGCAGCTCCACGCCCTTCGGGCAGCGCAGCACGGAGAAGATGGTGCCCACCGATACATTCACGTCGATGTTGGAGCTGCCATCGAGGGGATCGAACAACAGCAGGAAGTCGCCGCGCGGATGGATGTCCGGCACGGGCTGCGAATGGTCCATTTCTTCCGATGCACAGGCGGCCAGGTGGCCACCCCACGCGTTGGCTTCCAGCAGGATCTCGTTGCTGATGACGTCCAGCTTCTTCTGCGCTTCTCCCTGCACGTTGCCGGTACCGGCCTCGCCCAGCACGCCGCCCAGGGCACCCTTGCTGACCGCGATGGAGATGTTGGTGCAGGCGCGGGCCACCACGGCGATCAGCTGGCGCAGGTCGGCATTGATGCGGCCGGCATGCTGTTCCTGGATGAGATACCGGGTCAACGACGTACGGGACATGGGCAGGGCTCGAGCGACGGAAAGATGCGTCTATTGTCGCCGCCCGGATGCAAAAAAGGGGACGGAGGGGATTAAGTCGTTATCGGCTCGTGCGAGCCGATAACGACTTAATCCCCTCCGTCCCCTTTTTGTCGGGTCAGGCCTTGGCGACGTTGGCCACGGCCTGGGCGACGTAGTCCAGGTTGCTCTGGCTCAGTGCGGCCACGCAGATGCGGCCGGTACCGACGGCGTAGATGCCGTACTCATCGCGCAGCTTTTCCACCTGCACGCGGCTCAGGCCGGAGTACGAGAACATGCCGGCCTGGTCGTTGATGAAGGCAAACTCCGGTGCGCCCAGGGCGACCAGACGATCCACCAGCCCGTGGCGCAGGGCATGGATACGCTCGCGCATCTCACTCAGTTCCGCTTCCCACAGCGCGCGCAGCTCCGGGCTGTTCAACACGCCGGCCACCAGGGCCGCACCGTGGTTGGACGGGCTGGAATAGATGGTGCGGATGATGCGCTTGATCTGCGACTGCACGGCCTTGGCGGCGGTAGCATCCGGGGCTACGATCGACAGCGCACCCACGCGCTCGCCATACAGCGAGAACGACTTGGAGTACGAGTTGGCCACGATGAAGCTGTCGATGCCGGCTTCGGCGATGATCCGCACGGCCGCGCCGTCCTGCTCGATGCCCTTGTCGAAGCCCTGGTAGGCCATGTCGATGAAGGGGAACAGCTGCTGTTCCTTCAGTACCTCGGCTACCTGCGTCCACTGCGCGACGGTCAGGTCGGCACCGGTCGGGTTGTGGCAGCACGCATGCAGCAGCACCACGGTGCCCGGCTGCAGCTTCTGCAGGTCGGCCAGCATCGCGGGGAAATCCACGCCGTGGGTCTGTGCGTCGAAGTACGCGTATTCCACAACCTCGAAGCCCGCAGCGCCGAACACGGCGCGGTGGTTTTCCCAGCTGGGGTTGCTGATGGCGATGGTGGCGTGCGGCAATAGCGTCCTCAACAGCTCGGCGCCCACGCGCAGCGCACCGCTGCCGCCCACGGTCTGGGTGGTGGCGACGCGGCCGGCGGCCAGCAGGGGCGACTGCTTGCCGAACACCAGCTCACGCGTGGCCTGGGTGTACGCCGGCAGTCCATCAATGGGCAGGTAGCCGCGCGGTTTGGCTTCATTGGCGAGTTTCTGCTCGATCTGCTTGACGGCGCGCAGCAGCGGAATGCGGCCACTCTCGTCGTAGTAGATGCCCACACCCAGGTTGACCTTGGTCGGACGGCTGTCGGCGTTGTACGCCTCGGTCAGGCCCAGGATCGGGTCGCCCGGGACCAGTTCCACGTTTGCAAAGAAGGACACGGCGGTACTCATTCGTTGAGGGGGAGGAAGAAAGCACGCAGCAGCGTCGCGTCCGCACCGGACGCAACCACGCCATCGTAACAAAGGGGGCCGGGGGCGCGGCATTCATCCTCACGCCATGCACCGTAGGATGGTGCCTGATCTTCGCTATCCCCCCGATCCACATGATGAATCTGCTTCCGGCGCGTTGCCGCCTGTCCGCCGCCTGCAGCCTGCTGCTGCCCTCTCTCGCACTGGCCCAGACCCCGCAGGAAGCGCCGACGCGCAGCCTGCCGGCGGTGGAAGTGGAGGCCGCCCGGGTGAACGGTGTTGACGCATTCGCCTTGCCGTCCAGCTCCACCACCGTGTGGATCGACGATGACCGCAGTGGTCCGCAGGCCCAGCTGTCCGAAGCGTTGGGCGGTGTCCCCGGGGTGCTGGCGCGGGACCGGCAGAACCTGGCCCAGGATACCCAGCTGTCGATCCGGGGCTTCGGCGCCCGTTCGACGTTCGGCGTGCGGGGGGTGCGGGTGCTGGTCGATGGTGTACCGGCCACGATGCCCGATGGCCAAGGCCAGCTGTCGCATGCCAGCCTGCTGGGCGCCGAGCGCATCGAGGTGTTGCGTGGGCCGTTTTCCGCCCTGTATGGCAACTCCTCCGGCGGGGTGCTGCAGGTGCATACCGCGCGCGGCCGCGAGGGCGATCCCTGGCGGCTGCGGATGAACTACGGGGCCGACAACACCTTGAGCGTGGGCGCCCACCTGCGCGGCGTGCAGGGCCCGGTGGATTACAACATCGCGGCCAACCACTTCCGCACGGACGGCTGGCGCGACCATAGCCGCGCGCGCCGCGAATCGTTGAACGCGCGGCTGGGCATGGCCGTTGGCGAGGACCGGCTGGAGCTGCTGGTCAACCATCTGGACGCGCCCGACGCGCAGGATCCGCTCGGCCTGACCCGTGCGCAGGTGGCGGAGGATCCGCGCCAGGCGACCTCGGTGGCCCACCTGTACAACACGCGCAAATCCGTACGCCAGTCGCAGGCCGGACTGGTCTACAGCGGCGAACGCGATGACCACCGCTTCCGCCTGACCGGGTATGCCGGCCAGCGCGAGGTCACCCAGTTCCTGGCCATTCCGCCGGGTCCGCAGGCCAATCCGCTGCATGCTGGCGGGGTCATCGACCTGGACGGTGACTTCGGCGGGCTGGACGCGCGCTGGGGCTGGAACGGTACGTTGGCCGGCCGCGCGCTGGACATCACCGCCGGTGCCAATGTCGATCGCCAGCGGCAGCACCGTACCGGCTACGAGAACTTCGTCGGCAATCAGCTGGGCGTGCGCGGTGCGCTGCGTCGCGACCAGCGCGATACCGTCACCAACGTCGACCAGTTCGTGCAGGCGTGGTGGCAATGGACCGAGCGCTGGTCCGTGCTGGCCGGCGCGCGCCACAGCAGTGTGCGATTCCGATCGGACGACCATTACATCGTCGGCCGCAACCCGGACGACAGCGGCAGCCGGCGCTACCAGGCCACCACGCCGGTGGCGGGCGTGAGCTTCGAGGTGAACCCGCAGTGGCGCCTGCACGCTGC
Source organism: Stenotrophomonas sp. WHRI 8082 (assembly GCF_040223995.2). Classification (NCBI taxonomy): domain Bacteria; kingdom Pseudomonadati; phylum Pseudomonadota; class Gammaproteobacteria; order Lysobacterales; family Lysobacteraceae; genus Stenotrophomonas; species Stenotrophomonas sp. WHRI 8082. The sequence continues at coordinate 1,930,281 of NZ_CP167826.1, forward strand.
GATGGGTCGCGGCTTTGAAACGCCCACCTTCAACGAGCTGGGTTACCGCAACGACGGCCTGGCCGGGCTGGCCCTGGGCCTGTCTGCTGCCCGCAGCCGCAACCTGGAGATCGGCAGCAAATGGCACGCCCAGAACGGGCAGCAGCTGGAGGTCAGTGTGTTCCGCGCCGACACCGACGACGAACTGGCCGTGGCCAGCAACACCAATGGCCGCAGCACGTATCGCAACATCGGCAGCACCCGGCGGCAGGGCGCAGAGCTGTCGTGGCGTCAGCCCTTGGCACAGGACCTGGAACTGCAGGTGGCCTGGACGTGGCTGCAGGCGCAGGTGCGCAGCAGCTACCTGACCTGCGCCGGCAGTGGCTGCGCCGTGCCCGACACCCCGGTCGAGGCCGGCAGCCGCCTGCCCGGCGTGCCGCGGCAGCAGGCCTTCGCCCGCCTGCAGTGGCAGCCCGCCGCATGGCAGTGGGCCGCCGAAGTCACCGGCAGCAGCGACACGGTGGTGAATGACCTGGCTACTGAACGCGCCCCCGGCTATGCCGTGGTGAACCTGGAGGCTGGCCGCCGTTGGACCTTGCCGGGCGGGGATCTGCGGATATTCGCACGTGTGGATAACCTGCTGGACCAGCGTTACATCGGCTCGGTCATCGTCAACGACGGCAATGGTCGCTTCTACGAACCCGGCCCGGATCGCCGTGGCAGCCTGGGCCTGCAGTGGTCGTGGCGCTGAGGGCAGTGACGGCCGCTGGCCGTCAGATCCGTTGGCCGTCAGCCCCACAACTGCGATAAATCAGTCCGGCGCCTTCGCCGGCACGAACGGTGACGTCGGGTCGCTGGCCGGGAAGGTTCCTTCCAGCGCTTGATCCTGATTGTCGCTTGCGTGCTGCTTGCGCTCGCGACGCTTGAGCGGGCTCTCCTGGCCGCCTCGATGACGGTCGCCGCAGTCTTTCCGGTCCTGCGCGGCCTGCTCGCATTCATGCTTCACGGGCAGGTGATCATCGGCCTCTGCGACGGCGTCGATGAACGGCGCACCGGTACCGCGGTCCTCCGCCTCCATGTTGTCGTGCTTGCCATGCTGTTCGCCGGGGATCGGGGGAGTGGCTTGGCGCAGCGGATCGCGCGATGTATCTCGGTTCATGGCTGCTCTCCTGATAGAGGGGCTACTACAGCGCTATGCAGGTAAAGCCACCGCGAACCTTGGCTGCCGGTTCCTCTACATGCCTCTCACAGGTGGGTAACGGCGACGCCGTTAGATCTGGCCGCCCGACTGCACCGCAGGAGCCGCGCCATGCACCGCCTGGAACGTCCCGCACCCTCCGTGTTCAATGCCCGCCGCGATCCGCTTGGCGGCAGCCCGACCCAGCGCCGTGCGCGGCGGCAGCAGCGCGAAGACCCGCAGGCGGTAGCGCAGGATTACCTGCAGTACATGCTCAACGACTACGATGTGCGTCGCCGTCAGGCGCACCGCAGCTGGCGCGATCTGTGCCCCGCCTACGCGTTTGCATTGACGACCCACGCCGCCAATTGGCCGCGTGGCAGTGATGAACAGACCGAAGACGCGCTGGAAGCGCATTGGGAGCAGATGCGTGGCGAATCGCGCCTGCGCTGGCCAAAGGCCCGGGAGGTGGTGGAGGATGCCTGGCTGGCGCTGGACCACATGCCCGCCTCTGCCGTCCGCCCGTTGCTGCAGTAACCGGTACAGATTCCGCCGAGCGTGGCTCGGCGCTACAACGTCCGGCACAGAGTCCGCCGAGCATGGCTCGGCGCTACAACGCCGGGGCCCGCGGGCGACCCTTTGGTAGCGCCGAGCCACGCTCGGCGAGCGCAGCGGCAATGGCCCGCCAGAGGAACAGCCTGATGACCAGCGGCCATCACTACCTGCGCGGTCGCAGCGGGTTCCTCTCCGCGGTGGACACAGCCGTTTCACGCGCGCACGCCGAAGCTGGCTTCCCCTGTCACCCTGGTGCGTCCCATGGCCCGCCCGATCTGGACCGGTACCCTCTCTTTCGGCCTGCTCAACGTGCCGGTGTCCCTGATGTCGGGCGAGCGCAAGATCGACCTGCACTTCCGCATGCTGGATTCGCGCGACAAGAAGCCAATCCGCTTCGAGCGTGTCAACGCAGATACCGGCGAAGAAGTGCCGTGGAAAGACATCGTCAAGGCCTTCGAGTACGACAAGGGCAGCTACGTGGTGCTTGAGGACGGCGATATAAAATCCGCTGCGCCGGAGAGCCATGAAACCGTCGAAGTGGAAAGCTTCGTCGACGCAAGCCAGATCGACCCGCGCTACTTCGAAAAGCCGTACCTGCTGGTGCCCGGCAAGAAAGCCGAGAAGGGCTACGTGCTGCTGCGCGAGACCCTGCGCAGCACCGGCAAGGTCGGCATCGCCAAGGTGGTGGTGCGCACCCGCGAATACCTGTGCGCGGTGATGCCCAACGACGACGCACTGGTGTTGATGATCCTGCGTTATCCACAGGAGCTGGTGGATCCTGCTGATTTCAAGCTGCCCAGCGGCAAGCTGGCGGATTACCGGATCACCAGCAAGGAAACGGCGATGGCCGAGCAGTTGATTGAATCCATGGCCGGTGAGTGGGACCCCACGCAGTACCACGATGAGTTCCGCGAGCGTCTGCAGGGCGTGCTTACCCGGCGCATCAAAGAAGACGGCGGTACCACCACGGTGGAAGACGAGCCGGCCCCGCGCGAGGATGCCAGCACCAACGTGGTGGACTTCATGTCGCTGCTGCAGAAGAGCCTGGATGCGAACAAACGCACGCCGGCGAAGAAGGCCACGGACAAGGTAGTAAAGAAGGCGCCAGCGAAGAAAGCCACGAAGGCGGCGGCCAAGACGGCAACGAAAAAAAGTACGGCCAAGCCGGCCAAGAAAGCGGCGAAGAAATCCGCGAAGAAAGCGGCGCCGCAGCGCAAGGCGGGATGAGCCATGTCGCTGCACCAGTACCGTCGCAAGCGCCGGTTGGGCGCCAGCCAGGATGACACCCCCGAGCCCGACGACGCGCCGGCCAACGGCAAGCGCGGAAAACGGCCGGTGTTCGTCGTGCAGTTGCACCATGCAAGCCACCGTCATTACGACTTCCGCCTTGAGATGGACGGCGTACTGAAAAGCTGGGCGGTACCGAAGGGCCCGTCCCTGCGGGTGGGCGAGAAGCGCTTGGCGGTGGAGGTGGAAGACCACCCGCTGTCTTATGCCAGCTTCGAGGGCGACATCCCCAAAGGACACTACGGCGCCGGCCATGTCGATGTGTACGACCACGGGGTGTGGGGTTGTGAAGGCGATCCCCTGCAGGCGGTGGCAGACGGCAAGCTGGACTTCGTACTGCATGGCGAACGGCTGACGGGTGCGTGGAAGCTGGTGCGCACGGCGCTGAAAGGACGGCAGCCGCAGTGGTTGCTGATCAAGCGCGACGATGCGCATGCCCGCGATGCGGACGCCGACGATCTGCTGGAGGACGCGCCAGTGAAGAAAGCAAAGGCCACGAAAGCCAAGCCCGCCAAGTCCACCAGACCTGCCACGTCGGCCAAGCAGAAATCCCCCGCTGTCGCGCGCAAGGCAGATACCCGCTGGCGTCGCCGCGCGCTGGAGCTGCCGGGCGCACGGGATACCCCGTATCCCCACGAATGGTCGCCGCAGCTGACCGATCACCGCGACAGCGCGCCGGACGGAGAGCGATGGCTGCACGAAATCAAATGGGACGGCTATCGGCTGCTGGCCGACCTGCACGACGGAAAGGTCACCCTGCGCTCGCGCAACGGACTGGACTGGACGGGCGACTTCCCGGAAGTCAGCACGGCCATCGCTGCCTTGCCGGTGCGCGATGCCCGCCTGGATGGTGAGCTGGTCGTGCTCGACGCGCAGGGACGCAGTGATTTCAGTGCACTGCAGCGGGTGATCGACGGCAGCGCCAAACAACCCCTGCGCTATGTGGTATTCGATCTGCCGGGCGTCGCTGGCGTTGATATCAGCCAGGCACCGCTGCAGGAGCGGAAAGCCGTGCTGAAGGACCTGATCGGCGACACACCCGGCACGTTGGCCTACAGCGATCACGTGATCGACCATGGGCCGGAGGTGTTCGCTGCCAGTGGCAAGGCCGGCTTCGAGGGCATCATCAGCAAGCAGGTGGACGCGGCCTACGTCACGAACCGTGCCCGCAGCTGGGTGAAGATCAAACACGAGAACACCGACGAGTTCCTGGTGGTGGGTTACACCGCGCCGAAGGGCTCGCGGCAGGGCTTCGGCTCGCTGCTGATGGCTACGCCGGACACGGGCGGCCTGCGCTACGTTGGACGCGTGGGAACCGGATTCGATGACGAGAAGCTGCGCACGCTTACCCGGCGACTGCAGGCATTGGGCAGCGAAACGCCCTCCGTCGAGCTGCCTGCCCACGTGCCGTTCCGTGCCTCCAGCGTGCACTGGGTGAAGCCCGAACTGGTCGCCGAAGTGGCGTTTCGTGGCTGGGCCAAGGAGGGACTCCTGCGCCAGGCCAGCTTCAAGCGGCTGCGCACGGACAAGACCCTCGCCAGCCCCCAGGTGCCTGCGCCGAAGAAGAAAGCCGCTGAGCCGTCGCTGGCTATCAGCCATCCCGAACGCGTGGTGTATCCCGCGCTGAAGCTGACCAAGGGCGAGGTCGCGGCGTATTACCGAGCGATGGCACCGTGGATCCTGCCGGAGATCCGCAATCGCCCGCTGTCCCTGTTGCGCTGCCCGGATGGCGTCGGCAAGGCCTGCTTCTTCCAGAAGCATCATGGGCAGGGATTGGGCAGCGCGGTACGCGCCGTGCCTCTGCAGCAGAAGAGCGGCCGCGAGGACTATGTCTACGTCGATGATGTCGACGGGCTGATGCAACTGGTACAGATGAACACCCTGGAGCTGCATCCCTGGGGTGCCACCGTGCAGGATCCGGAGCGCGCAGATCGTCTGGTGTTCGATCTGGATCCGGGGGAGGGCGTGAGCTGGGCCGCCATCAAGGCGGCCGCGCGGGACATCCGCGCGCGCCTGCAGGAAACGGGGCTGGACAGCTTCGTACGGCTGTCCGGCGGCAAGGGACTGCATGTGGTGGTGCCGTTGCAGCCCGCCGCTGAGTGGGAAGAAGCAAAGGCGTTCTGCGAGGCATTCGCACAGGCGCTTTCGCAGCATGCGCCGGACCGCTACGTGGCCACGATGAGCAAGGCCAAGCGGAATGGCGTGATCTTCATCGACTGGCTGCGCAACGCGCGCGGGGCGACCAGCGTCTGTTCGTGGTCACTGCGTGCACGCGAAAGCGCGGGCGTGGCGGTGCCATTGCGCTGGGAAGAGCTGGGCCGCGTGGCGGCCGCTGATGCGTTCCCGATGCACAAGGCATTGGCGCGGGCCAAGCGCCTGAATGGTGATCCCTGGGAAGGGATCACCACGATGAAGCAGGGCCTGCCGACGTTGTAGCGCGGGCCCTTGGCCGCTGATACGGGACTTCGTTACTGATACGGGACCTGTCACCGGTAGGGGACCCCGTCACTGGCACGGAACTCCGGAACCCTGCCGTTGGTAGAGCCGACTTCAGTCGGCTGCTCTTGGCGTGGTAATCAGGAAAGCCGACTGAAGTCGGCTCTACCAGGCGTGGTGTTCGGGAAAGCCGACTGACGTCGGCTCTACCAGGCGGGGTACGAGTGCCGCCGGTCACTGCACGCTTCAGAAATCGGCGCGAATGCCCAGACCGATGCGGCGGCCGGAGAACTCGTACTGCGTGGGGAAGGATTTATCGATCGTGTAGCCCGACGTTTCTTCGTCGAACACATTGATCGCATCCAGGCTCAGCTTCCAGGTGTCGTTCAAGCGGAAGCCGATCGAGGCATCGGTCTGCCCGTACGCATCGCGGTACACCGGGTACATGTTGAGGTGGATGTACTCCACGTACTTGTCCTTGTAGTTGTAGGACACGCGCGCGTCGAAGCGATCATTCTCGTAGTACAGGGTGAAGTTGTACGCTTTCTCGGCCAGCCCTTCCGGCGGGGTCGGGATGTCGATGTCGGATGCACCGGTCAGCGAGTTGTCCAGCTGGGTGTAGTTGGCATTGATGCCCCACCCTTCCAGTGCGGGGTGCAGCATCGACAGCGGCAGCTGGGCGACCAGCTCCACGCCGGTGACCTTGTACGAACCCTCGGCATTGACCGGCTGGTAGACCTCGAAGTCGTAGTACCCATCCAACGATCCGTTGGCGTTGAGCTTTTCTACGTTCGGCACGATGCCGGTCAACGACTGCCGCACCACGCCGTCGATCTTCTTGGAGAAGTACGATGCCGACAGCAGTCCGCCGTTCTCCAGGTACTTCTCCAGGCCCACTTCCCACTGCTTGGCGGTCGTTGGCTTCAGGGCCGGATTGCCGTCCATGAAGCGGAAGCTGGACCAGCTGACGGTGCGGCGGTAGGCAATGTCGGTCAGCGACGGACGCATCAGCGTTTCCGACGCCGCCGCGCGCAGCACCAATCCATCGGCAATCTCGGCGGTCATGTTGAAGCTGGGCAGCAGGTCGCTGTAATCACCGCTGCTGGAAATCGGCGTCGGCGTGTAGCCGCTGCTGCCATCGGCATTCTGCACCGGGTGGAAACCGGCCGAATCCACCTTGGTGTCGATCGAACGCACGCCCAGGTTGGCGTACACCGGTACGCGGCCGATATCGAAGTAGAAATCGGTCATGGCATACAGCGCCAGGGTCTTTTCATCGACCTGGTAGAACTGGCCCGGATCCAGCGGGGTGGTGAAACCCGCATAGCGGAACGTGTTGCGTGCGTAGCTGTTGGACACCTGCTGCCAGTCCAGATTGCTCGGCTTGTAGCCGCCGCCGGGGACGATGTCGCTGATCCAACCCGGATTGCTGTCAGCCAACGTGCGGGTGTTGACCCACGCTGCGCTGCCGGCGGTCGGGCCCTGGATCTTGGTGTTGCCGAACTCGCGGTCCTTGGACTTGTCGGTGTAACGCGCACCGAACTTGACGCTGGTCAGCGCCGGGAAGAACGCCAGTTCCATCGACCGGCGGAAGTCCAGCTGCGCGGCGTACTTGTCGTCCTTCACGTGCTCGATTTCGGTCTCATAGGCTTCGAACAGGTACTTCCCGGGCGAGTTGTACATGTCGAACCCATTGGACGCCGCGCTGGCCAGCGTCTCACCGCCGTTGGCGGTCCAGCGCGTGCGCGACGGTGCGTAGGCCACGTGCTTGAGGTTGGCGTAGTCCGAGTCGCGGCGTGCGCCGGAATAGCCGACCAGAGCATCGATGTCCCAGCTACCGACGGTCCAGTCGAGCTTGCTGCTGAACTGCCGGTAGTCGGTGTTGGCGAAGCGTTCCTTGCTCAGGATTTCATGCTGGGTGGCCGTGTAGGACACATCGCGCAGGACCACCATGCCGTACTGGGACAGGGTGTCGGCATCATACGAATGGATCGTGTCCAGCGTGCTGCGGCTGGACGCCGAATACGCAGCGGCATCGTACTCATCTTCATGCGTATCGTAGCCGCCGAGCATCGCATCGAAGCTCACCGAGAACGCCTCGCTGGGCTTGAACTGCAGGGATGCGGTCGCGCCCCACTGGTCCTGCTCGTTGAGGTAGATGCGGTCGCCGACCTTGTCCTGGAAGATGATCCGGTTGGTCGCGTCCTTGTCCATGCGGTTGTTGATGACGATGCCGGCATCGCGTGCCAGCACGGCAGCGGCCTGCGTGCCCCGCGTGCCGGACGCTTCGAGGAAGCGCCCCATCGGGCGGAAGTTGATGCCCGAGTTGGAGTCGGTGCGGTTGGTGCGCTTTGCCTTGGAGAACGACACCAGGCCGCCCCAGTCGCCCCAGGTGTCGCTGGCCAGGAACGAGATCTTCGGATCGGTCTTGCCGTTGATCGAATTGTTCGCCGCTTCCGCCGATGCACTGAATTTCGGCTCGGCGTAGTCGAACGGCCTGGCGGTTTCGATGTACACCGAACCGGCGATACCGCCTTCTTCGTCTGCCGCCGTCGGCGATTTCTGCACCGTGACGGTCTGCACCACATCCGATGCGAAGATATCGAACTGCACGTCGCGACCGCCGCTGCCCGAGGCCGTGGCGAGGTTGTTGATCGACACGTGGGTGAACTCGGACGGCAGGCCGCGTACGCTGACCTTGCTGCCCAGGCCCTTGTTGCGTTCGATGGTCACGCCCGGCATGCGTTGCAGCGCCTCGGCGAGGTTCTGCTCCGGGAAGTCGGCCACGTCGGTGGCGACGATGGAGTCGGAGAAGCCGATGTTGCTGCGCTTGAGGTCGACCGCGCGCTCCAGGCTGCGGGCGTAGCCGCCGGTCACGGTGACCGTATCCAGCTGCTGCAGGGCGGCGCTGGTATCGGCGCTGGTGGCCACCGTCACTGCTTCATCGGCCACTGCCTGCATCGGCAGGCTGGCGATGCCACTGATCAGCACGGCGCGCACGGCGCGGGACAAAAGCTTCGCATGGGGGACGCGCGTCGGCGTCTCCCGCAGGATGTTGCGCATCGGATGATCCCCATTGCTCTGTGAGTGCGTGCCGCGCGCCTGTCCGCTGTGTAGCGTGCAGAAAACGTGCGCAGCCGTGCCGGTAGCCGGCGGCCAAGAGACTAGAGGTGAATTGTTAAGGGGATGTTGCGGTGCGCCACTTTCTTGCGCCGGCCCACAGACCGATGCCCAGCTGCAGCGGCAGCGAGATCACCAGCAGCAGTACGAACCAGCGCGGGAACTCGTTGCCCATGTCCCATGCCGCCCATAGCGAGGCGATCGCCAGCAGCAACCAGATGCCCGTGCCGTGCGAACGCGGCCAGCACGGTGCGTGGTAGCTGGCAAAGGCCACCGCGGCAATGCCGCCGAGCACGGTGAACGCGAGGTCCCAACCCAACTGCACCGCGCCGCCCGCATGCACGCCGATCAACGGCGGCAGCCAACTGGCCACGGTGGTGACCAGCACCAGCGCGAGCAGCGCACCGGCTAGCGCAAGCAGGGAAAACAGGAAGGTTTTAAACGTTGCCATGCGCACAGTGTAGGGCCAGCGCGGGGTTGACTGCTGGCCCTGCACGCACCGTCAGGCGATCAGGATTTGACCGGATTGAGATCGAAGTTGTTCGACTGGTACTGGAACAGCAGGCAGTCTTCGCCAGCCTTACAGCCGCTTTCATGCACCAGCGCAGCGGGAAGGTTGTAGAAAGACCCGGCCGGATAGAGCGTTTCCTTACCGTCGATGCGGGCATAGAACGTGCCGCTCAGCACCACCGTCGGCAGCGTCTGGGTGTGCGTGTGCAGGCCGTTGTCGGTTCCGGCCTTGAAGCGGACGAATGCCGAATAGAAACCTTTGCCGGCGCTCAGGATATCGCCTTGGGTATTGGCATAGCTGACCGCCCCGTCTGTACCGGGGACGTCCTGCCAGCGCAGCTGGTCGGCCGGCAGTGACACCAGGTGATCATCGAGCGTTACCGCCGGTGCCATGTCGGCGGAGGCAGATGATGCGGAGGGTGCGGCGGAACACGCAGTCAGGCCCGCGGCGATGAGGGACGCGGCAAGGAGCTGAAGTGGTTTCATGGGAACGTGCCATCAGGAGGGAGGGACACGGTACGGCGAAGCCTTCTGCTTCAGAAGGCATGCAGACACACATCACCGGTGCGCAGCGCGCACCGATGCAGTCGCGCCGAAGGGTAGCGGCGGTGGGGTAGAGCCGACTTCAGTCGGCTGCCGTTGATCCGCGCGGAGAGCAGCCGATGGGGTAGAGCCGACTTCAGTCGGCTGTCCTAAAGTGCACCCCAAGACCAGCCGACTGAAGTCGGCTCTTATCTCTTCGAGATCTGGCACTTTAGGTGCCGAGAGCCCGGCGCGGGCGACCGTTCGGCTCTAGGTCTTCGCGATCGCTTGGTAGCAAGGATCCCCGCGCCGGTCTTCTCCCTGATCCGCCCGAACAGTTGATCGAGTTGGCGCTCGTAATGATAAGACTGGGCAAGCGGGGGGAGCTCTCGACCCTGTCAGCGTACCGGAGATTGCCATGTTTGGGATCGGGATCGACGTAAGTAAGGACCGTCTGGACGTTGCCGTGCACGAGCAGCAGTTCCGCCACTTCAGCAACAGCAAGCGCGGCTTTGAAGCATTGGTTCGCTGGCTGCAGAAGTGGCCGGCCAAGCAGGTCGTGCTTGAAGCGAGCGGAGGTTACGAGCAGGCAGCCCTGGATGCGCTTCATGAGGCCGGCCTGCCAATGGTGCGGATCAATCCAGGCAGGGCGCGCAGCTTCGCCAAAGCCACTGGGCAGCTGGCTAAAACGGACCGGATCGATGCGATGGTGCTGGCGCAGATGGCACACCTGTTGAAGCACACTCGATATACACCAGAAGCGCCATGGCAGCGAAAACTAGCTGAATTTTCACTGCGCCGGCGTCATCTGGTGCAGATGCGTAGCAGTGAAAAGCAGCGCATGCGTGCATTCAGCGAGCCAGCTCTCCAGGTGATGATGCACAGCCAACTGGAGTACTTGGACGAGCAGATCCGCGTGCTGGACAAGGCAATCGCCGAACAGCTCAGGAATCAGCCCAGTTGGAACAGCTTGGTGGAGATGAAAGGCGTGAGCACGGTTGTGATGACCACGCTTGCTTGTGAACTGCCGGAGCTGGGAAAGCTGAGTGGCAAGGCAATATCCGCCTTGGTCGGCGTAGCCCCCATGAACCGCGAGAGCGGCTCCTGGCAGGGGCGTCGACGCATCACGGGCGGCCGCGCGGTCGTACGGCAAGCGCTCTACATGGCCGCCTTGTCAGCCTGCCGGTATGAGCCGCAATTGCGTGACTTCTTTAAATCCCTGAAAGCAAAAGGCAAGCCGGGGAAAGTTGCCCTGGTTGCCGTCATGCGCAAAATGCTGGTCATCCTGAATGCCCGCAAACGCGACGCGGAGGCCATGATGGCCTCCGCCTGACAACACAGTTGCTACCCCGTCGGCACAATCCAGCCGGCTCTACTCCGATACCCTCAGCTCGCGAGCACGGACGCTTGCCGGGCCAGTTCTTCGATCGCTGCCCAATCACGGCTCTGCAGAAGGGCAGCGGTGGTCAGCCATGAGCCGCCCACGCACAGCACGTTGGGGAGGTGCAGGAACTGCGACGCGGTCTGCACGCTGATGCCGCCCGTTGGGCAGAAACGCACGTCGCCGAACGGGCCGGCCCACGCCGACAGCAACGGCGCACCACCGGCCTGCACGGCCGGGAAGAACTTGAACGTATCCAGCCCCTGCTCCAATCCATGCATCAGTTCGGACGATGTCGCTACGCCCGGCAGGAACGGCAGATCGGTATCGCGCGCAGCGGCATACAGCCGCTCCGTCGCACCGGGGGACACGGCGAAACGACCGCCCGCTTCCTTGACCGCCTGCATCTGCGCGGCCGTCAGCACGGTACCCGCGCCGATCACTGCGTCGGGCACGGCCTCGGCCATGGCCTTGATCGCTTCCATCGCACGCGGCGTGCGCAGGGTGACTTCCACCACCGGCAGGCCACCGCGGAACAAGGCCTGGGCGACCTGCACGGCATCGTCCACGTCATCAGGGGTGAACACCGGGATCACCGGTGCCAGTTTCAGTACCGCGCGAACGCGCGGATCAGCGCCGGACATCAAAACGCTCCTCGCCCACCAGGGCCAGCACGTCAGCTTCGCTGACGGGATTGAAATCGCCGGGGATCGAGTGCTTCAGACCACCGGCGGCCAAACCGAAGCGCACAGTGGCGTCGGCATCGAAGCCGCGCATGATGCCATGCAGGATGCCGGCAGCGAACGCATCACCGCCGCCGATCCGGTCGACGATGCCCTGCAACTGACGTACCGGCGCCTGGGCGCGCGTGCCATCACGGCCGATCAGCAATGCACCCAGTGCATGGTGGTCCACGCTCAGCGCCTGGCGCTGCGTGCACGCCATCCACTGCAGGTGCGGGAACGCGGCAAACGCGGCGGTTGCGGCAGCGTCCACACGGGCGACCACGTCGTCCTGCGCGAACGGTTGGCCCAGCACCACTTCGATATCGCGGTAATCGGCGAACACGATGTCCGCCTGTGCGAACAGCTCACGCAGGATGGCTTTCGCATCGCCACCCCAGCGCTGCCACAGCTTCGGCCGGAAATTGCCGTCGAAGGACACCTTGACGCCCTGCGCGCGTGCGGCACGTGCGGCGGCCAGCGTCGCCTGTGCCACGTCGGCACCCAGGGCCGGGCTGACGCCGGAAAGATGCAGCCACTCCGCGCCCTGCAGCAGCTGGGACCAGTCGTAGTCCGCCGCGCTGCTCAGCGCGAACGCAGAGTCCGCGCGGTCATAGACCACTTCGCTGGCCCGCTGCACCGCACCGGTGGTCAGGAAGTACAGACCCATGCGGGAATCGGCCTGCAGGCGCACGCCCCGCGTGTCCACGCCATGACGGCGCAGTTCGCCCAGTGCATGCGCGCCCAGCGGATTGTCCGCCACGACGCTGGCCATCGCCACGTCATGGCCAAAGTGCGCCAGCGAGACACCGACATTGGCTTCCGCCCCACCGACGTGCACCTCCAGGCGCGGCGACTGCAGCAGCAGCTCGTTGCCCGGTGCGCCCATCCTCAACAGCAGTTCCCCGAAACAGACCACTCGACTCATCAGATGTCCTCGTTGCCCGGACCGCAGCATCGCGTTGCAGCGCGCCGGAGGGAACCACGCACCCCGCGTGGCTCTTGGCTATCGGTGTCATTCTAGCCCCATGGGCTGTCGCGTCCACCCCGTCTCTTCATTCAAGCCATTGTCCCGCAAGCGTCTCAGGGACATTACGAATCTGTTGCGGTGCAAGATGCCCGATCCTGAAGGTGCTGTTAACGTCCGCCCTGACCAGCGGTGTCATCTTGCTGACACTGCGTTGTGAACCAGACCTTTGGGAGAGGGAAAGGCCATGATTTCTCGTAACAGCAGCAAAAAGACACCGGTTACCTTGTTGGCCCTGTCCATCGGTCTGGCCATCAGCGCCACCGCACAGGCACAGCAGGCAACGGACCTGGATACGGTCACTGTCACCGGCTACCGCGCCAGCGTGGAGAAGGCGCTGGACATCAAGCGCAGCGAAGCCGGCGTGGTCGATGCCATCGTCGCCGAAGACATCGGCAAGTTCCCCGACCTCAACCTGGCCGAATCGCTGCAGCGCATCCCCGGCGTGGTGATCACCCGCGATGGCGGGGAAGGCCGCAGCATCTCGGTGCGTGGCCTGGGCCCGGACTTCACCCGCGTGCGTATCAACGGCATGGAGGCCTTGGCGACCGTCGGTGCCGGCGACCAGAGCGGTGGTACCAACCGTGGCCGTGGTTTCGACTTCAACGTGTTTGCTTCGGATCTGTTCTCGCAGCTGATCGTGCGCAAGACGGCCTCGGCCGACGTGGAAGAAGGTTCGCTGGGCGCCACCGTCGACCTGCGCACCGCGCGTCCGTTCGACTACGAAGGCTTCACCTTCGCTGCCAGCGGCCAGGCCAGCTACAACGACATGGCGCAGAAAGCGGATCCGCGCATGGCGGCGCTTATCTCCAATACCTTCGCTGACGGCACCTTCGGTGCCTTGCTGTCGGTGGCCTACTCCGAGCGCCAGGCGCTGGAAGAAGGCTCCAATACCGGCCGCTGGGCCAACGGGCCGAGCAACGGTGGCTTCGCTGCCAGCTCGCCGTTCGCCGCCGCGCGCGGAGCCAATGTGTTCCACCCGCGCTTCCCGCGCTACGTGCAGATGGAGCACAAGCAGGAGCGCCTGGGCGTCACCGGCTCGCTGCAGTGGAAGCCGACCGACCGCACCGAGCTGTCGCTCGACGCGCTGTACTCGAAGATCGATGCCGACCGCGATGAGCACTACATCGAGGCCATCTCCTTCAGCCGCTCCGGTGCCGGCAAGCCGCAGACGATCGTGCGCGACGGCGAAATCCGCAACAACGCGCTGGTCTACGGCGCGTTCGACAACGTGGACATCCGCAGCGAGAACCGCCACGACGAGTGGAGCACCGACTTCAAGCAGGTCAGCCTGAACCTGGAGCACCGCTTCAGCGAAGCCTTCCAGATCACCGGCAAGCTGGGCACCTCGCGTTCGTCCCACGAGAACCCGGTGCAGACCACGGTCATCATGGACAAGTTCGATGTCGACGGGTACAGCTATGACTACCGCGGCAACAAGAACCTGCCAGCCTTCAACTACGGCATCGACCCGACCAACCCGAACGGCTGGACCCTGGCCGAGATCCGTCTGCGTCCGCAGTCGGTGGACAATGACTTCGACACCGCGCAGCTGGATTTCAACTGGAACATCAGCCCGGGCTTCCGCCTGAAGGGCGGCGTGCTGGCCAAGGATTACAGCTTCAACACCGTGGAACTGCGTCGCGCCAGCGAGCTGGCCGTGCCGACCTTCCCGGGCAGCGGCCTGATCGTGCCGCCGGAATACACCCAGCAGGAAGGCCTGAAGGGCATCACCGGCAATCCGTCCAACTGGGTCGTGCCGAACCTGGACGCGGTAGCCGACCTGTTCGACATCTACAGCAACACCGGCACCTTCGCCGTCGCGCCGCGGCTGAACAACAGCCGCAGCGTGGAAGAGAAAGACCGCGGCGTGTGGCTGATGGGCGAGTTCTCCACCGACCTCGGATCGATCCCGCTGTCCGGCAACTTCGGTGTGCGCTACGTGGAGACCAAGCAGGAATCCAACGGCTACGCGACCGTCGGTGGCGTGCCGGTGCTGACCACCAGCAACCGCAAGTACGATGACACGCTGCCCTCGTTCAACCTGGTCGCCGAAGTGGCACCGGACTTCCTGATCCGCCTCGGCGCGGCGAAGGTGATGACCCGTCCGGGCCTGGGCAACCTGACCCCCGGCGTGACCGTGGCAGTGGCCGGCGGCGCCCGCACCGTGGCCGGCGGCAATCCGAACCTGGATCCGATCCGCGCCACCAACGTCGACCTCGGCTTCGAGTGGTACTTCAACGAAGGCGCAATGCTCGGCCTGGGCCTGTTCTACAAGGACATCGAGTCCTTCGTGCAGACCACCCGCGATGTGCGCCCGTATTCCACCAGTGGCCTGCCGGCCAGCCTGCTGGACGGCACCGGTGCCACGGTCAACGACGAGTTCACCTTCAGCATCCCGCTCAACACCCCCGGCGGCGAGCTGCATGGCGTGGAAGCGAACTACACCCAGCCCTTCACCTTCCTGCCGGGCAAGTGGTCCAACCTCGGCGTGCAGTTGAACTACACCTGGGTGGAATCGAAGATCCAGTACCTCAATGGCCAGGGCCAGGCCGTGATGAAGAACGACCTGACCGGTCTGTCGCCGACCTCGTGGAACGCCACGGTGTTCTATGAAGGTGACACCTGGTCCGGCCGTGTGTCGGCCACCAACCGCGACGATTACCTGACCCAGGCACCGGGCCAGGAAACCGGCTTCAACGTGGACGGCGTGCACGGCATGACCGGCACCACGATGATCGACGCCTCGCTGCGCTACAAGGTCAGCGACCAGCTCGAGCTGACCCTGGAAGGTGTCAACCTGACCAACGAAGCGTCCGACGAGTGGGTGCGTTCGCCGCTCACCGGCCAGCTGCCGCTGCAGTACACCGAAACCGGCCGCCAGTTCCTGCTCGGCGTGCGCTACAAGTTCTGATCCACCGACCGAAGCGGCGGCGTGGCAACCACGCCGCCGCCAGGTGCAACGCCGACGATCCCGACACCGTGGCCTGCTGCTGCGGCGCAAGATGCTGCGCCGTGAGTGCTTTGCTACGTTCCCGTGACCTGCGGTGTCAGCAAGACGTTGCGCCGAGGCAGTGATCCGGTGGAGGCCGGTTCATCGCCTGCAGTACACACGCACGCTTTGAGGACACCCTGGGAGGGGCTTACAACATGGATCTGTCACACCCACGCCACCGTGCCGGCCGTACGCCGTTCACGCTGCTCGCACTCTCCATCGGCCTGGTACTGACCAGCACCGCGGTCGCGCAGCAGACACCGGAGGCCGCTGCCAGCGCACCCAACGCCGTCGATCTGGACAAGGTGGAAGTCAAGGCGACGTACCGCGAAAGCCTGCAGCAGTCGCTGGATGAAAAGCGCTACAGCGTCGAACAGGTCGACGCCATCTATGCCGAAGACATCGGCAAGTTCCCTGATCTCAACCTGGCCGAGTCGATGCAGCGCATCGCCGGTGTATCGATCGACCGCGAGGGCGGAGAAGGCCAGCAGATATCCGTCCGTGGGCTGGGATCGGACTTCACCCGCGTGCGCATCAACGGCCTGGAAGCGCTGTCCACCGCGGGCAGCGGTACCGCCGGCGTCAACCGCAGCCGCGGATTCGATTTCAACACCTTTGCCTCCGAGCTTTTCAGCCGGGTCAAGGTCAGCAAGACCCAGTCTGCGCAGACCGACGAAGGATCACTCGGTGCCACGGTCGACCTGCGTGCGTCGCGTCCGTTCGATTTCGACGGGTTCCAGGCGTCGCTCAACGGCCAGTACGGCTTCAACGAGCTGTCGCGCAGCAAGGACCCGCGCGTATCGGCGCTGCTCAGCAACACCTGGGCCGACGGCCGCTTGGGCGCGCTGATGTCGGTGGCTTACAGCAAGCGCACCATCTTCGAAGAAGGCTACAACCCGGTCCGTTGGGAGCACGGCAACCATCGCAATTCGAACCAGCCCACGGCGACCAACAACGGGACGTACGGTTTCTGCAGCCCACTGGGGTATGACCCGCAGACGCCGCGCAATCCCTTGGCAAACGAGACGGCTGCAGGCGTGGGCAGCGCGGCCAACCAGGCCCGCAACAACGGCTGGGGCAGCTATGGCATCGATGCCGCACACTGCGGCACCGGCCTGGACCGTCCCGCAGCGACAGCGGAAAACATCGCCGCCTACGAGACCGCGACCAACGCGTGGATTCCGCGCTATCCGCGCTATGTCCGCACCGAACATGAGCTCGAGCGCCTTGGCATCACCGGCGCCCTGCAGTTCAAGTTCAGCGACGACAGCCTGCTCAACCTGGACCTGATGTACTCCAAGCTGGACAAGGACCAGCGTGAGGATTCGCTGGGTGCCAACCTGCACCGCACCGCGCAGTACGGTGGCAAGACCCAGATCGCGGTACGCGAGGCCCAGGTCGACGACCAGAACCGCCTGGTCTACGGCGTATTCGACAACGTGGACTTCCGCACGGAATCGACGTCCATCGAAGAGAGCACCGAGTTCAAGCAGGTCAGCCTCGAATTCGAACATCGCTTCAACGATGCGGTACGCCTCGACGCGCTGGTGGGCCACTCTTCGTCCAGTTTCGAGCGCCCGGTGTTCTCGATGGTCAGCTTCGACAACAGCAATCTGGACGGGTTCGTCTTCGATGCACGCAACAATGCCGGCCTGCCGTCGATGGGCTTCCCGTTCGCGCTGAATGATCCCAACGCCTGGCAGTGGCTGGGCTATGGCACCGCCCCGGTCAACGCCAATGGCACCGCGCGCGGCAGCAACATCAGCGAAGTGCGGTTGAACCCCAACTACGTCGACAACCAGTTCGATACGGCGAAGGTCGACCTGACCTTCACGGTCTCGCCGACGTTCACCCTGCGTGGTGGTCTTGCCTACAAGGACTACGACATGAGCACGCAGGAGTACCGCAACATCAGTTACGGACGGCTGGCCCAGGCCCTGCCCGGCGGCACCGGCATCGGCGACCTCAGCAGCACGCTCAATGGCTTCGGCAAGGGGCTGGCCACGGCCACGCCGTCAAGCTGGTTGATCCCTGATTTCAAGCGCGTCGCCGAGCTGCTGGACATCTACTGCAACTGCGATACCGGCAGCCTGGGGGGCGACTACCGCCTCGCCGGTGTGGGCCACTTCGGTTCGTCGAACAACAATTTCGACGTCAACGAGAAGAGCTACGCGACGTACCTGCAACTCGACTTCAACACCGACCTGTGGGGCCGGCCGTTCCGCGGCAACATCGGCATGCGCTACGTGCAGACGCAGATCACCGCGGATGGCTACGCGCCATGCCAGGCGGCCAGCAGCGGCGATCTGTCCGCGGCCTGCCAGCCGTTCCTGGGCGTGGCGAGCGCCACCGCCGACGCTGGCGAACGCCTGCTGGTGGGAACCCGCGTCGGCCATCAGTACGACGACTGGTTGCCGTCGTTGAACCTGGCCTGGGACGTGACGGACAGCGTGGTGCTGCGCTTCGGTGCGGCCAAGACGATGGCCCGCCCCACCCTGTCCAACCTGTCACCGAGCGTGAGCGGCGGGCCGAGCGCCTTCCTCGATGAAGACCGGTATTACTCGATCAACCTCGGCAATCCCAAGCTGGATCCGTTCCGCTCCACCAACTACGACCTGAGTGCGGAGTGGTACTTCAGCGAAGGTGCGCTGCTGTCGGCCGCGGTGTTCTACAAGGACATCGAAACCTACGTGCAGCGTACCCGCCTGCTGACCACCTGGGACGACATGGGTTATTCGCTGGACCTGCTGCCGGCCGGCTTCAGCCCGAACACGCTGTTCAACGTGCAGAGCTACTTCAACACGCCGGGTGGCCCGCTGAAGGGCTACGAGCTGACGTACCAGCAGCCTTTCAGCTTCCTGCCCAGCTTCTGGAAGAACTTCGGCATCCAGCTGAACTACACCCACGTCGATTCGAAGATCCAGTACCTCTTCAGCTCCGGCAGCGGCAACACCATCGTCACCACGTACACGGAAAACGACCTGCTGAACCTGTCGCCCAATTCGTACAACGCCACCCTGTACTACGACGACGGGCGCTTCAGTGCGCGCGTATCCACCAGCTACCGCGATGCCTACATCAACCAGATCCTGGCGCAGGAGAACATCCGCGACCTGGATGGCAATGCGCTCGCCACGGCGGATGTCACCGGCAAGTACAGCGTGGAGAACGTCGATTTCAACATGTCGTGGAAGTTCAACAAGCAGCTGACCGTCAGCCTGGAGGCGATCAACCTGCTGGACACCGCCGACGAACGCTACGTGGATTCCGCGCTTTCCCTGCCGGACCGCTACACCCAGACCGGGCGCCAGTACTACCTCGGCCTGCGTTACAAGTTCTGATCCTGCACCACGCGCCCACCGTCGCCCGCTGTTGAAAGGAAGGTTCCATGCCCCACCGTCCCACTGCCCTCGCCCGCCTGCCCCGTCGCCGCCTGCTGGCCCTGGCCACCGCGCTGTTCGTTGCGCCGTCGCTCGCCGCAGAGGCACCCGCGCTGCTGTTCCACGTGGATGCGAACCACGGCCTGGAAGCCGAGGTGGCGCAGGGCGATCCGGTACCCAACTTCCGCGACAAGGTGAAGGTGGTTGATGACGGTGCACGCAGCAAGGCGATCCAGTGGGAAGACGATGGCGTGCTGTCGTGGGATGCACCCGGCAACATCCTGGCGCAGCGCGGCACGCTGGCCTTCGACTGGCGATCGCGCTATGCCGTCGGTGAAGCACCGTTCGTGATCTTCCGCGTGGGCTATGCCGACCACAGCAGCTGGGACATGGCGTGGCTGCGCATCGACTGGAACGGACACGGCTTCGATGCGTTCGTCACCGATGCCAACCTGGCGCGCACCCGGGTGTCGTTCGCGCTGCCGCAGAACCCGGCCCCGGCGCAGTGGGTGCACCTGGCGTTCGCCTGGGACGAAGACCACGGGGTGCGTCTGTTCGTGGATGGAAAGGAAGTCGCGCGGGTCGATGCCAGGGGCGACTACGATGCCGCGCTGGACCAGTTGGGCCTGGCCGGGCGGGTGATGGCGCCCTATCAGGTGCAGAGCCGCTACAACTTCCTGCGCGGCAGCGATTTCCAGCACATCCGTGTCTTCGACCGCATGCTGGATGGACCGGCGGTGGCTGCACTGGCGCAAGGCAAGGCACCGGCGAAGGCCGTCGTGGCGTCGGCAGACCAGCGTGCATGGCGGCATCGCTTCGGTTGGGAAGGTGCGGCTCCGCCGGCCCTGGCCGCCGCAGGCACGCGCATACGCAAGATCGAGTTCGCCGATACCAAGGACCTCAAGCAGTGGATGTGGAAGGCCACCGATGGCATCGCCGAAACCACCTGGCCGGGGGTCTACAACCGCTCGCGCCTGCCGGGCCGCAACGATTACTTCCAGCTGCCGGACTGGAACACCTATGTAGAGGCCGGGCAGCACCTGGACCTGACCCTGCCCGATGGCGAACCGGTGAACCGCATCGAAGTACGTGGTGCGGCGTTCGGCACCTTGGCGCACGGCGCCGATGCGCAAAGCGCGACCACGACGGTGCTGCAGCGCCCGCGCGGCGTGGTGCGCAGCGTCGATGACATCCCCACCCAGCAGGGTGGCGTGCTGCGCTTCAGCAACGTGGAACAGGAAACCCCGATCCAGGAGATCTGGGCCTATCACGTGGACGAAGGCAGTGAGCCGGACGGCAGCGTCAAGCAGACCTATGAGGTGGACAGCCAGGCCCTGCCTGACTACACCAACCTGGACACGCTGCGGCACTACATCGACGGCCGCTACCCCGTGGCCGAACGCAGCACGGTGATGGCGTTGCCCAAGGGTGCCGGTTCGCGCCGTCGCGGTGCCGATACGCTGCCTGCCCAGCCGCTGCCCATCGTGCACGTGCTGATCCCGTCCGGCGTGGGTGATGCACCGGCCAACCAGCCGTTGATCCGCAGTTGGGCGCACAGCTGGGAGAACATGCATGACGGCCTGGATGGCGTGGCCATCGACCTGCCGGCGCTGGACCTGCCGGCGACCCATGACGGCCTGATCCCGCTCAACATCCGCATCAAGGATCCGATCTGGCCGGCCCGCGACATGATCGATGTATCGGTCTCGGTGCAACCCGGCAAGAAGCGCACGCTGTGGCTGGACCTGCGCGACCGCATCCTCACCGCCGACAGCCTGTGGTTGAGCATCGCCTCGGCGGCTCCCGGCTTCGATGCACGCGCGCTGGACGGCGCGGAAATCCGCATGGTGTTCAAGCCGCGCAGCGAAGCGATCGCCGAGCACGTCGCAGACCGCTTCAACCAGGTGCGCGACAACTGGGGTTTCCTCGTGGAGGAACACACTACCTCCAAGCGGCAGCGCCTGTACGCCCGCGTGTACGCCGACCTGAGTGACCTGCTGCGGGTGGATCCGGATCACCAGCTGGGCCGGCTGTACTGGAACTACATCAGTTACAACAGCCAGGGACGACCGCCGTTCACTGCCCCGGAAGTGCCCAAGGGCGTGCCGGCGTGGGCGTTCAACCAGACCCAGGACCTGGCCTATGTGCGGCGCTTCATCGACTGGTGGATCGAACACCGCCAGGTGCCGTACGGTGACTTCGGCGGCGGCATCTCCGACGATTCGGACCTGACCCAGCAGTGGCCGGGCCTGGCCCTGATGGGTGTGCAGCCGGACCGGTTGAACGCCTCGCTGACCGCGCTGTCCGACGCGGTGTACCGCAATGGCATGTTCAGCAACGGGTTGAGCACCATCGAAACCGACGAGCTGCACGCCTACGAGGAAGGCATCAACACCAACAGCGCCATGCTGTACCTCAACTGGGGTGATCCGCTGACCGTGGAACGGTTGATGGAGACGGTGAAGGCCTTCGACGAGAAGATCATCCTGACCAACCCGCAGGGCCACCTGTTGTTCTCCAGCAATTGGTTCGGCGGCAACAAGGTCTACCGCGAGCCGAACTGGCAGTGGCAGAAACCGTATTCGTTCCCGGTGCTGCACCCCGCCTTCCTGCTCGGGCAGTTCAATGCCGATCCGAGCAGCCGACGCCTGGTCACCGGCCTGGCCGATAGCTACCTCGCCCACGCCTACACCGATGACAAGGGCCGCTGGGCGCTGCCGAACGAGATCAACTGGGCCACCGGCAAGGTGCGCGGCGGTGAACTCAACAACGGGTCCGGCAGCGGCGACATCATGCACACCTTCTGGGCGGCGTGGCGCTGGACGGGCGATGAGAAGTACCTGAAAGCGCTGGACTACCGCGTGGAGCGCGGTGGACCCGGTGCGCTGTCCAACCTCGGCGAGAACTACGTGGAGGTGCTGGGGCGACAGCAGGACTGGTATCCGAAGCTGACTGCCGATGCAGACAGTGGCAAGACCGGCTTCGCCAGCGTGATGGCATGGCAGGCCAGCGGCGATGTGAAGTACATCGAGGCCCTGCACGCCGAGGGGATCCAGGCCAAGGCGCAGCGCGAGTACATGAATACCGACGGCCACTGGTGGTCGGACCGGGTGGAGGCACCGAGCGAGTTCCTGCAGCGTGCCCGCCTGGGGGGTATCGCCCTGAAGCGCAACCAGAGCTGGCCGGGGCACACGGTGAGCTGGCGCTTCGACCGCGACGATGCGGCCGAACAGGTGGCGCTGCTGGTCCATGCGCCCTCACGCGAACGCTTCACCGTCACCAGCTACAACCTGGCCAAGCAGGCGATCACCGCGGACATGACCGGCTGGAACGTGGCCAGCGGCACCTGGCGGGTGCGCAGCGGCGTGGACGCCAACGGCGACGGGAAGATCGACGGCAAGGTGAGCGAACGCGACGTGGTGCTGGAAACCAGCGTCAGCACGCCGCTGCAGTTCCAGCCGGGCAGGACCGAAGTGTTCGAGTTCGAGCGCATCCGTGCCGGCTCCCCCGTGGAGCAACGTCCTGACCTGGGCATTGGCCGGGGCGACGTGCGGGTCGATGGAAGGCAGGTGCACGTGATCGTCCACAGCCTGGGGCATGTGGGCACGGGAACCGGTGTGGCGGTGCTGGAAGATGCGCGTGGCCGTGAGATCGCGCGTATCGAAGTGCCGGCGATGGACGCGCCCAGTGATCTGCAGCCGCGCACGACCACCGTCGCCCTGCCGTTGCCTGCAGGCGACCGCCGTGACCTGCGCGTACGCGTGGCCTTGGCCGACGATGGCGAGGAAGTCACGCGCCTGAACAACAGCGTCGACATTCTCTGACGGGGACGGGTGGTGACGGTCGCTGGCCGTCAATCCTGCCGTCATCCCCGGCCGCCAGCCTTGCCCCCTCAGGCAAGGCTGGCGGTGACGAACTCGATGTCGTCCACGATCAGGCACTTCTTTCCCTGCTGTGAGATCCACGGCGTGCCGATGGCGAGCACATAGGCGCCGGCCAGATCTTCCAGATCGGTCACCCGGAAGCGCTGCGTGAACGCCGCGCCGATGGCGTCCGGGATCCCGATGCTGATATCGCCCCGGCCGCCGGAATTCAGCCAGGTGATGCCATTCCCGGCGCCCGCGTCGGCGATCATGCCCCAGCAGCCGACGACCTGGCTGAAGTGGTGGGGATGCAGCGCGGAGAACTCGACGAAAAAGTCGCGCAACGTCCGGTTGGCGATACCACCGATTTCGATGGGCTGGTTCGAAGCTCCGAAGGCTGCGGAGCTGCGCAGGTGCTTGAGCAGCGTACTCAGCCTGCGATGGGGGCGTGCCGCGCGCTGCCCGGCCCCAGCCCCGGCGACGTGCCGCCGCCCGCGTCCTTGCGCGCCGGCCTGATCGCCATCCTGCAGATGCGGCGCGCCCTGCACTGCGCCGAAGTTGAAATCGACCACCAGGACATCGGTGTTGCGGATGATCGCTTCATCGGGACCGATCGCGCTCTCGACGCGAAGCGCATCCTCCGCCGCCATGCTGCAGCCAGCAGCATGCGGGCGCGCACCGAAACAGGCGGCCCGCCCATCTGCACTGGGCTTGCGGAAGAACGCCTCCTGCCCGCATGTGATGCATACCAGGTTGCGTCGCTTCGCGCCGAGGTCGGGCAGTGTCAGCTGTTGGAACTGGACCGCCGTGTAGTCGCGTCGGTCCAGCAGGCAATGTGCAAGGTCCATGGCGCTGGTGCGCTCCTCCGGTGTCTGTAAAAAATCCTACAGAGCGCCATGGGACGCAGGCTTGCAGAAATCAGTCAGCCGGGCGCACCGCCGGGTGCCGGGTCAGGCGTCGCTGTCCAGCGCGTGCACGCGCGCCTGGTACCAGCCATCGCCGATCGGTTCGAACACTGTGCTGCGTTCCATCGGGCCTTGGTACACGTGCACCGACACCGCGATCTCTTCGCTGCTGGCATTGCGCAGTGTGTGGTACTCGTGCGGTGGAATCAGACTGCCGGCACTGCCCCGTTCGCCATACAGCAGTGCCTGCGCGGCGAACCGGGCACGGTCGCCGTCCTGCTCCAGCAGCGCATACGGGGTGACGACCAGGTCACCCCGCCATACGCCTTCCACGCACCACATCGCGTCGTGATCGTGCAGCGGCGTACCCTGCCCCGGGCCCCAGCACATGGCGATCACGCTGTAGCCCAGCGTAGGGCTGCGATGCAGTTCGCGCCGCGCATAGCGGCCTTGCACGGGACGATGGACGCAGGCCGGCAGCTCGATGGACGGATCGCGGATGACACTGCGCAGCGTCTGCTGCAGGGCCGCGGTGATCGACGCAGCATCGCCTTGGTCGACCGCCGCATCCAGCGCCGAAATCAACTTGTCTTTGCCACGGAAACCGGAGGGGATCGACTGCACTTGCATGCACCCAGTCTAGGCCACATCGGTCCGCAGAACGTTCGCACGGCCTTTACAGCTGGAAAATGAGCGAAAAGTGCGGGTTTCAGTCGTTATCCACCCATCGGGCGCCGCCGCTTGGCCGGATGACGTCTCACGGCAGCAGCAGCGGGCGCATCGGCTGCACCGTACGCGCAAGCTCCTCGGCCACCACCGTGGCGAATACCGCCGCACCGTCGTCTCCCAGGTGGGTGTAGTCGAAGGCTCGCTTGGCCTGGCCCATCGGCTCGATCAGCGCGTTCTGTGCAGCGGCACCGGCGCCCGGTGCGGCTGCGGCCGCATCTACGGTGGTGCCCGACAGCGCGGCCGCCACCTGCGGCTGGGAGGCGGGTGCCTGGGCGAGTGTCATCGCCATGACCGGACCCATCGCCTGCACCAGCGCTCGGCTGCGCGCATGCAGGTCGACCAGCGGAACATCCAGCTCGCGCGCTACCCGCCGTACGGCATCGGCCCAGGGGGCAAGGTCATCGATCAGTCGGCCATCGGCGAACTGTCGGCGGGTGAGCGGTGTCAGCAGTACCGGTACTGCACCCGCGGCCCGTACCTCCTGCACATAACGCCGCAGGTTGTCCGGGAACTCGTGCTGCAGGTCGGTGGAGCGTCCGGGCTTGCCCGGCTGGTCGTTGTGCCCGAACTGGATCAGCACCCACGTGGCGGCATAACCCGGTGCGCGCATCTCCGACTCCACCAGTGACCACGACCCTTCAGCACGGTAGTTGTACGTACTGCGCCCACCGCGAGCCAGATTGATGCAGGCCGCGAAGGAGGTGACATGGTCGCCGCAGAAGCGCGGCCCCCACCCGCCCTGCACCGCCGTGGTCGAGTCCCCGACCAGGATGATCTTGCTCGCCCGGATGGGCGCGGGCAGCGGCCTGTCGCCCGCCATGGCAGGCAACGCAGCGAAGAGAACAAGCAGGGACAACACGCAGCGACGGTTCGACATCGACGGAACTCCGGTAGCGCCGAGCCATGCTCGGCGAGCGCAGCGGCAACAGCGCGACGACCTGCGGTCATCACCCACGGAACGAGATCCCGTGGTCGCCGAGCCATGCTCGGCAGCGGTTGGCGGAAACGGGAAACACGCGCAGCAGCGCCTCAGAACGTGCCGCGCTGCATGAAGGGCGCCTGCCGATAGAGTTCGCGCTCGCCGCCACGTGGATCATCGGCCAGCTGGATGCGCGTATCGAACAGCAGGGTCTGCCGGCGCGGCAGGTCATACGGTTCCCAACGTGCGATGCCCCGATGGTTGGGGTCGCCGGTGCGGGCAAAGTGGATGAGTGCGCTGCTCATCATCGCGGCGACCGCCATCGCGTCCGGACCATCGCCGGTGCGCGAGCCGGGCTGGCCGGCGTTGTCGAACACCAACGGGATGTCCAGCGTATGGAACGCCCCGAACCGCCCGCCATCCAGCGGCGAGCCCCAGTCCAGCTGGTAGGCCCAGGTGGGCGCGGCCCCGACCGGCTGGCGCGCACGCGCCTCCAGTTCTTCCACGGCCCCGCGCCACGAACGGCCTGCGGTGGTGGCTGCGAAGAACACCTGCGACGGCGTGTACTGCGGATACATGCGTCGGTAGGCGTCGATGACGCGCTGCGGCCGCAGGTCAACGTACTGCTCCTGCTCCAGCTTCGCCGGCAGCGTGCCCCATGTCAGTTCATGGTTGGCCGGATCATTGCCGAGGAACGCGCGGGTCTCATCGCGCGTATTGCCGATCACCATCGGGATGTGAGCGGACTGCGCGGGGGCGTCGGGAAAGAAGGGATGCACCGGCACGACCACGTCGTCCAGCACCGGGCCGAGATACAGGCTGCTGTTCTCCACACGCGACGGATCGCGTGCCTTGCCCGCTGCCAGCAGCGCGGCCGGTGACAGGCGCAGCAGCGCATCGATGTCGTCTGCCCCTGCCGCCTTCATGGCGATGTCGGTGCGCTGCGCGGCGGCGCGTGGTCCCGCGGCCGTCACCTGTTGCCCGCTCATCGTCCACGCGCGCTGGAACAGTCCCTTCGCTGCCGGCATCGCCATCAACGTGGCGATCTTCGCGCCGCCACCGGATTGGCCGAACACGGTGATGTTGGCCGCATCGCCGCCGAAGGTCGCGGCGTGCTCGCGTACCCACTGCAGGGCCTGCACCAGATCGAGCTGACCTGCATTGCCGGATGCGGCATAGCGTGGGTCGCCCATCGCGCCCAGATACAGATAGCCAAACAGGTTGAGCCGATGGTTGACGGTCACCACCACGACGTCACCGCGACGGCATAGGGCGCTGCCGTCGTACAGCGGATCACTGCCGGAACCGTTGTTGAAGCCGCCGCCGTGGATATAGAACAGAATCGGCCGCTTGCCGCCATCGCCCAGCGCAGGCGTCCACACGTTGAGGAACAGGCAGTCTTCGCTGCCCGGCCCCTCCTTGCCGCCCTGCGGCGCGGCACTGCCGAACTCCAGGGCATCGGCGATGCCCCGCCAAGGGAGCTCGGCGCGCGGCGGCTGGAAGCGGTACGCGGCGGTATCTGCACCGTAGCGCAGGCCACGGAACACGTTGATGCCCTGCTCGCGCTGGCCCCGCACGCGGCCGCCCCGGACACGGGCCAGCACCTGGTTGTCCGTCCGCGCCGCAGGTTGGGCGAAGGCGCTGGGCAATGCGGCAGCCGTCGCCGCGGCGAAGGCCCAGCGTGCGCTGTCGCTGAGGAAGCGGCGGCGCTGCAGGTCGGCGAGGTCGGTCATGGCTGCTCCTTGCGAGTCGGCTGCTGCAGCCAGCGCTGCGCGATCTGCGGCCACAGGGCCGTGGTGGAATCTACCGGTGCCCGCATGCCGAAGCCGTGGCCACCGTGGGCGAACACATGCAGTTCGTACTCCACACCTGCATCGGCCAAGGCACGCGCCATCAGCAGGCTGTTGTCCACGCTGACCACTGCATCGTCGGCTGCATGCAACAGCAGTGTGGGCGGCATGTCCCGGCGCACCTGCGTCTGCAGGGAGAACGTGTCCTGCAGGGCACGATCGGGATGCTCACCCAACAGGCGCTGCCGCGAGCCGCTGTGCGCGTGCGTGCCCATGTCGATCACGGGATATACCAGCACGACCCGTGACGGCCTGGCACTGAGCGCATCCTGGGCGTCGCCGGGGGGATACGCGGCGGCATCGAAACCGGTTGCCAGCCGCGCGGCGACGTGGCCACCGGCGGAGAACCCCATCACGGCGATGTCATCCGGGTCGAGCCCGCGGCCGGAGGCCATGGCGCGCACCCTGCGCAGCGCGCGCTGCGCGTCGGCCAGTGCGGCCTGGTGATCACGGCCCTGCTGCGGCAACCGGTAGCGCAGCACGAACAACGTGTAGCCCGCACGATCCACCCAGTCCGGAACCAGCTCGGTGCCTTCCTTGTCGATCACCACGCGCTGGTAGCCGCCGCCGGGGATGACCAGCACGGCCTTGCCGTTGGGCCGCGCAGGCGCATGCACCACCACCCACGGGGCGTCCACCTGGTCGACATAGCGGTCAGGCCGGGCCGGGTCGGTGCTGCGTTCGACCACATGCATCGGGCGGGCGGTGCCCTGTTCGCCCGGAACCTGACCTGCGGGCCACAGCGGGATGCGCTCGCCCGGTGCCTCGTCGGCCGCCATTTCGACCGGTGACACGGCGCGCTGCGCTGCAGCGGCGGATACGCACAACGACATCGCGGAAATCAGCGACAACGGCAGCAGAAACAACGGCAATCTCATATGGCGCAAGGCTCCAGACAGAAGGACGGGTCGTTGCGGGCCGACCCCGGGATGCCTTCTGACGCACTGCACATTGCCAGATGACACCGGTTTACCATATACACGTCATCCGAACGCTGTCGATGCGCAGCGCAACAACGCCAAAGGGAGAGCCTCCTTGAGCAACGAACCCGGCAACATGGACCTGCCAACCGCACCGGCCGACCCGGCCGCCATCGCCAGCGCCTTCACCGGCGCGCGTCGTGCAGGCGCTTCCCTGCCTGATTTCCCCGGTACGATCCCCGCCGACCTGGTCACCGCGTACCACGTGCAGGACCTGGCCATCGCCGAATGGGGCCATGACGTAGTGGGCTGGAAGGTCGGCTACATCGCCGAAGAGCGCCGCGATGTGTCCGGCGATGACCGCCTGCTGGGCCCGATCTTCAACAATCGGCTGCAGAATGCTACCGGTGGAACAGTTCTCGACATTCCGGTCTTCGAAGGAGGTTTCGCCGCGGTCGAGGCCGAGTACGTGATCGAACTGCTGGAAGATGCACCGGCTGATCAGCTGGAGTGGACGCCCGAGCAGGCCGAAGCGCTGCCGGCGCGCCTGTACATCGGCGTGGAAGTGGCCAGCAGCCCGCTGGCGACCATCAACATTCTCGGCCCGCTGGTGGTGGTGTCTGATTTCGGCAACAACAACGGGCTGTTGCTGGGGCCGGAAATCATCGACTGGACCACCCGCGATGACAGCGAGCTGCGCGCGGAGACGCTGATCGAAGGTGAGGTCGTCGGCACCGGTGGTGCAACGCGTCTGCCCGGCGGCCTGCGTACCGCCATCGCCTTTGCCTTGTCCCGCTCGGCCAAGCGTGGCCGCCCGCTCAAGCGCGGCGAGCTCATCGCAACCGGCAATGCGACCGGTATCCACGACATCAGCGTAGGCCAGACGGCAGTGGTGCGGTTCGCTGGTTTCGGAGACATTGCCTGCCGGGCCGTGGCAGCGGGATGACCGCGCCGGCCAGGTGAACACGCGCGGGAGGGCGCAGATGATCACACGTAGAAACTTCCTTGCCACCAGCCTCGGCGCGCTTGCTGCGCCGGTCCTGGCAGGCTGCAGCAAAGCCGGCGACAGCGTGGCCGGTGGGCACCTGCTCACCGCGACCGATGTCCATATCGCCGATTACCCCACCGTGACTGCGGTGAAGTGGATCGGCGAGACCCTGGCCCGCGAAACCGGTGGCCGCCTGCGCCTGCGCCAGTACCACTCCGGCCAGCTGGGTCGCGAGTCCGAGGCGATCGACATGGCGCGCTTTGGTGCCATCGACATCACCCGTGTGTATTCCGGTGCACTCAACAATGCATTCCCGCTCACCCAGGCCCTGTGCCTGCCGTATGTGTTCAACTCGGTGGCGCACATGCGTGCCGCACTGGACGGCGGCGTGGCCGACGCGGTGCTGCGCAGCTTCGAGACGCGCGATCTTGTCGGCCTGGCCATCTACGATTCGGGCGCACGCTGCTTCTACAACACCAAGCACCCCATCGTGGAGCCGAACGACCTGCGCGGCCTGAAGCTGCGCGTGGCATCGTCGGACATCTTCATCCAGTTGATGCGTCTGTTCGGTGCGAACCCGACGCCGATGTCGCTGGGCGATACGTTCTCGGGCATGGAAACGCACATGATCGACGGTGCGGAAAACAACATGCGCAGCTTCCACTCCAGCCGTCATTTCGAAGCCGCGCATTACTGGTCGCAGAGCGACCACTCGTATGCCCCCGACGTGTTGCTGATGTCGCGCGCCAGCTTCGAGCAGTTGCAACCGGCTGATCGCCAGCTGCTGCTCGACACGGCCCGTGCATCGGTCAACGTGATGCGCCAGCAGTGGGATGCATCGGAGGACGCAGCGCGCAAGGCCGTGACCGATTTCGGCGTCAAGACCAACGAGGTGGACCTGGCGGCATTCCGCAAGGCCGCTGATCCGCTGCTGCAGGAGTACCTGAAGCAGCCCGAGCTGGCCGCCATGGTCAACCGCATCCGCGATCTCGCCTGAGGATTCCGCCATGACCGATACGACGACGGGCACCGCCCCGATCGCCCTGAGTGCCGGCCAGCGCCTGCTGGACCGCATTGCCGACATCGCCATCTACATCGCCGTGGCCGCCCTGCTCGGGCTGGTGGTGGTGCAGGGCTGGCAGGTGTTCGCACGCTACGTGTTGAACGATTCGCCCAGCTGGACCGAACCGGTAACGCTGCTGCTGCTGAGCACGGCGATGAGCCTGGGTGCGGCCTGCGGTGTGCATACCAATCGCCACTTCGGGTTTTTCCTGCTGGCCGCCTACATGAGCGCTGGCCTGCGCCGCGTAGTGGATACCTTCGTGCAACTGGTGATCGCCGTGCTGGGCGGGTTCATCGCCGTGTGGGCGATGGTGCTGCTGCAGGACGGACTGGACATCAAGACCGCAGGGGCCAACTTGCCGCAGAGCATCAACTACCTGCCGCTGTCGCTGGGCGGTGCGTTGATGGTGTTGTTCGCGCTCAACCGCGCGTGGCGGGTGCACTACCCGCTCGCCGTCGTGGCCGACGCTGACGCTGAAGGAGATCGTTGAGATGGGTATTACCCTGCTTTTCCTGGTGTTTGCCGGCCTGCTGCTGCTGGGTGTGCCGGTCGCCTATGCACTGGCCGCTGCGGCCCTGGCCACCCTGCTGTACCTGGATATCCCCAGCATCGTGCTGGTACAGCAGATATCCGCCGGTACCGGTTCGGCCTCGCTGATCGCCATTCCGCTGTTCATCTTCGCCGGTGAAATCATGATGCGCGGCGGTATCTCCGAGCGCCTGATTTCCTTGGCTTCATCGCTGGTCGGTCGCATGCGCGGCGGTCTGGGCCAGGTGTCGATCCTGTCCTCGCTGTTCTTCGGCGGTGTGTCCGGCTCGGCGATCGCCGATGTATCCGCGGTGGGCGGCACGATGATCCCGCAGATGGTCAAGCGCGGCTACGACCGCGACTTCGCGGTCAATGTCAGCATCACCGCCGCGCTGGTGGCGTTGCTGGTGCCGCCGTCGCACAACCTGATCCTGTTCTCGGCCGCTGCCGGTGGTGGCCTGTCCATCGCCGACCTGTTCGCTGCCGGCATCGTGCCTGCGTTGCTGATGACGCTGGCGCTGATGATCACCGGCTACATCGTGGCGCGTCGTCGCGGCTACGGTGTGGAGGTGTTCCCGGGCTGGCGCGCGGTGGCCCTGCGCATCTTCTCCGCCTTGCCCGGCCTGGGCTTGGTTGCGTTGATCTTCGTGGGTATCCGCGCCGGTATCTTCACTGCGGTGGAGAGTGCGGCCATCGCCGTGGTGTACGCCCTGCTGGTCACCACCGTGCTGTACCGGCAGTTGCCGTGGCGCGAGTTCTTCGGCACGGTCATCCATGCCGCGCGCAGCACCGGCGTGATCCTGTTCGTGATCGCCACGGCCGCGGTGTTCGGCTGGCTGCTGGCGTTCCTGCAGGTGCCGGTGGCCGCAGTGGACTTCCTGCAGTCCTTCGCACACAGCCAGTTCATGGTGCTGCTGATGATCGTGATCATGCTGCTGCTGCTGGGCACCTTCATGGACCTGGCGCCGATGATCCTGATCTGTACGCCGATCTTCCTGCCGGTCGCCAAGGCTTACGGCATCGATCCAATCCACTTCGGCCTGGTGCTGGTATTGGCCGGTGGCCTCGGCCTGGTGACCCCGCCGGTGGGCTCGGTGCTGTTCATCGGCACTTCCATCGGCAAGATCAGCGTGGGTGAAAGCATGCGCAGCATCTGGCCGTTCTGGTTCGCGGCCTTGGGCGTGCTGCTCATCGTGGCCTTCTTCCCGGGTCTGTCGTTGTGGCTGCCGCACCTGCTGCGCGCGTAATGCAGGCGAAGGGGGCGGCCGGCGGTCGTCCCCCTTCCGTTCTTGAAATCATGATCCTGGGAGGGACCACGATGCAGTTGAAGCACACGTTGAAGATCCTGCTGACCAGTGGCCTGCTGATGGCCACCTCGCTTGCCACTGCGGCAGGCCCCGTAGCCGCCACGAACTGGACGCGCGGCATCGAAAACCAGCGCCAGGCGGACCTGGGCAACGGCACGTTCCTCAATCCGGTGTTCGCCGGCGACCGACCGGATCCGTCGGTGCTCAAGGACGGCGACGATTATTACCTGACCCTGTCTTCGTTCGACGCCTATCCCGGCCTGCCGCTGTGGCACTCGCGCGACCTGGTCAACTGGCAGCCCCTGGGGCATGCGATCACGAAGAATGTCGGTGCGATCTGGGCGCCGGACATCATCAAGCACGAAGGCCGTTACTACATCTATTTCCCGGCGCGCACCGGTGAAACGCGCAGCAACTTCGTGGTGTGGGCCGATGACATCAAGGGTCCGTGGAGTGAGCCGATCGACATCGGACTGGAGAAGTACATCGATCCCGGTCACGCTGTCGGCGAAGACGGCAAGCGCTACCTGTTCCTCAGTGGCGGCGACTACGTGCAGTTGGCCGACGACGGCCTGAGCGTGGTGGGCACGCCCAAACACGTCTACGACGGCTGGAAGTATCCGGAAAGCTGGGACGTGGAGGCTTATGCGCAGGAAGGCCCGAAGATCAATTTCCGCGATGGCTGGTACTACATGACCACCGCCGTGGGCGGCACCGCCGGGCCGCCTACCGGCCACATGGTCATCACCGCACGCTCCCGCTCGATCCACGGACCGTGGGTGAATGCACCGAACAATCCGATCATGCGGACCCAGTCAGCGGCGGAGCCGTGGTGGTCGCGTGGCCATGCCACGGTGATCGAAGGCACCGACGGACGCTGGTGGATGATGTACCACGGCTACGAGAACGGGTACTGGACGCTGGGTCGCCAAGCCCTGCTGGAACCCATCGAATGGACCGCCGATGGCTGGTTCGTGGCCAAGGGCGGCGATCTCGGCCAGCCGCTGCGCAAGCCATCCGGCGAGACGGTCGGCCAGCACGGCATGGCCCTGTCGGACCGTTTCACCGGCGGCAAACTCGGCCCGCAGTGGTCCTTCTTCAATCCGGCCCAGGATGAATACAAGCGGCTGGACTTCACCGGCAAGGGCCTGGTGCTGCAGGGCAAGGGTGAGACCCCGCGTGACAGCTCCCCGCTGACCGCCATCGCCGGTGACAAGGCCTACCAGTTCGAGGTCGAGATGGACGTCGCGCCCGGCGCAGTGGGCGGCGCCCTGCTGTACTACAGCGACCGCCTGTACGTGGGCGTGGGCAGCAATGGCGAGAAGTTCATCATGCACCGCTACGGCGAGGAGCGCCCCACCCGGCTGGCACCCAGCACCACCGGCGGCAAGCTCTGGCTGCGGGTCACCAACAACCGCCACATCGTCACCATCCACTCCAGCACCGACGGCCGGACCTGGGTGAAGTACCCGGTTCAGATGGAAGTGTCCGGTTACCATCACAATGTGGCAGGCAAGTTCCTGGCCCTCAAGCCGGCGATCTACGCCGCCGGCGACGGCGCCGTCACCTTCCGCAATTTCCGCTACCGCGCGCTCGACTGAGCGCGCGGCTAGAATCTTCGGACACCTCGGGTTGAAGACATGTCAGTGCGCAACAAGAACGATGCCGTCAAGCCGGCAGTGATGAAGGGCAAGGCGGCCACGATCAATGACATCGCGCGACTGTCGGGGGTGTCCAAGAAAACGGTTTCGCGGATCATCAACAACTCGCCGCTGGTGCGCAAGGACACGCGCGAGAAAGTCGAAACCCTGATGCGCGAGGTCGGTTACACGCCCGACCCGCTGGCGCGTGGCTTGGCCTTCCGCCGCTCGTTCCTGATCGGCATGGTCTACGACAACCCCACCGCGCAGTACATCGTGGACATGCAGTACGGCGCACTCGATGCCCTTAGGGGCTCCAGTTTCGAGCTGGTGGTGCACCCCTGTGACAGCCGCAGCCCCGGTTATATCGAAGGCGTGTGCCGCTTCGTGCAGCAGCAGAAGCTGCATGGGGTGATCCTGGTGCCACGCGCATCCGAAGACCAGGCCCTGGCCGACGCGCTGCAGGAGATCGGCTGCCGGTTTACCCGCATCGCCTCGCTGCCGCTGGATGAGACCTCGCAGATGGTGGTCACCCATGACCGCGATGGTGCGGCCGAAGCGGCCGACTACCTGCTGTCACTGGGGCACCGCGATATCGCCCTGGTCACCGGACCGAGCGCGTATCGCTCCGCCCACGAGCGCACCTCGGGATTCATCGATGCGCTGGCAAAGCGCGGCATCGAGCTGCCGAAGGACCGCATCGTTGAAGCGGGTTATACCTTTGAATCCGGCGTGGCCGCAGCGGAAAAGCTGCTGCTGGGCAAGAAGCGGCCGACCGCGATCTTCACCGGCAACGACGAAATGGCCGCTGGTATCTACAAGGTGGCGCTGCGCGCAGGTATCAACATCCCGCGCGAGCTGTCGATCATCGGCTACGACGACAGCCCGCTGGCCTCGCGCCTGTGGCCGTCGCTGACATCGGTACGCCGCCACACCCGGGACACCGGCCGTACCGCCGCGGCGATGCTGATTCAGCCTGACGGCCAGCCCGCCATGCAGATCGCCAGCGTGCGCCCGCACCTGATCGTGCGCGATTCCTGCCAGCCGCCACAGGACGACTGAAGGACCCCCCGTCATGTCGCAGCGCTACCTTGCGCTGCAAAATGACACCGGTGTCCATGACCGCTAGACTAGCCATCGAACCGCGCGGGAGCCGACCCATCGGCCCGCCCCCTGCTCTGGAGAAGCCATGTACTGCAAGACCCATTACGCCACCCATCCCGATGCCATCAAGGGCGCCAGCAATGACGACCTGCGTGACCTGTACCTGCTTGATGGCCTGTTCAACGCTGATGCGGTGACCCTGAAGTACACCCATTACGAGCGCTTCGTGCTCGGCGGTGCCGCCCCGGTCAACGGTCCGGTATCGCTGCCGAAGCAGACCGAGCCTGCTTCGGCTGCCGGCCACGCCTTCCTGGAACGTCGCGAGCTGGGCGTGATCAACGTCGGCAGCGGTAGCGGCACCATCACCGTGGACGGCACCGTGTTCACGCTGGGTCCGAAGGACGGCCTGTACGTGGCCATGGGCAGCGAAGACGTGGTGTTCGCTTCGGACGATGCGGCCAACCCGGCGCAGTTCTACCTGGCCTCGACCCCGGCGCATGCGCGCTTCGAGACCAAGGCGTTGTCGATCAAGGACGCTGTGGCTTTGGACCGTGGCGCGCTGGAAACCAGCAACGAGCGCACCATCTACCAGTACATCGTGCCGGCCACCTGCCAGTCGTCGCAGCTGCTGCTGGGCCTGACCGTGCTGAAGCCGGGCAGCGTCTGGAACACCATGCCGCCGCACCTGCACGACCGTCGCAGCGAAGTGTATTTCTACTTCGACCTGGGCCAGAACGACCGCGTGTACCACTTCATGGGCGAGCCGGAAGCACAGCGCCACATCGTCATCCAGAACAACGAAGCGGTGGTCTCCCCGCCGTGGTCGATCCACATGGGTGCCGGCACCAGCAACTACGCCTTCATCTGGGCGATGGGTGGCGAGAACCTGGATTACACCGACATGCACGTGCTGGACATCTGCCAGCTCAAGTAAGGCATCCGCATCGCCGTCGGCCCGGTGGCCGGCGGCGGTCCGTCATCCGTGCCGGCAAGGCACGTACCCAAAAGGAATGCATCAATGGCTAATCCGTTCAGTCTGGAAGGCAAGGTCGCGCTGGTCACCGGTGGCAATACCGGCCTGGGGCAGGGTATCGCCGTGGCACTGGCCGCCGCAGGCGCCGACGTG
The DNA here is from genome assembly GCF_040223995.2 of Stenotrophomonas sp. WHRI 8082. Lineage (NCBI taxonomy): Bacteria > Pseudomonadati > Pseudomonadota > Gammaproteobacteria > Lysobacterales > Lysobacteraceae > Stenotrophomonas > Stenotrophomonas sp. WHRI 8082. The sequence continues at coordinate 1,966,314 of NZ_CP167826.1, forward strand.
GCCGTGGCCGGCATCGCACCGCCGACCGACACCGTGGCGAAGATCACCGCACTGGGCCGTCGCTGCCTGGCGATCGAAGCCAACCTGATCAGCATCGAGCCGGTGGAGCGCGTCGTGCGCGAAACCATCGAGGGCCTGGGTGGCCTGGATATCCTGGTGAACAATGCCGGGCTGATCCGTCGTGCCGATGCGGTGGACTTCACCGAGCAGGACTGGGACGACGTGATGAACGTCAATATCAAGTCCGCCTTCTTCATCTCGCAGGCGGCCGGCCGGCACTTCATCGCACAGGGCCACGGCAAGATCGTCAACATTGCCTCCATGCTGTCCTTCCAGGGTGGCGTGCGCGTGCCGTCCTACACCGCCAGCAAGAGCGGCATCGCCGGCATCACCCGGCTGCTGGCCAACGAATGGGCAGGCAAGGGCATCAACGTCAATGCCATCGCACCGGGCTACATGGCGACGGACAACACCGCCGCACTGCGCGCCGATGCAGACCGCAACAAGTCGATCCTGGACCGCATCCCCGCTGCACGCTGGGGCAATCCGGAGGACCTGGCCGGCGCGGCGGTGTTCCTGTCCTCGTCGGCGTCGGACTACGTCAACGGTGCGGTGCTGCCGGTTGATGGTGGCTGGCTGGCGCGGTAACGCGTTAGCACCATCGCATGACGCCCACCATCCGTGGCGGGCGCCCTTCGGGCCGTCGCGATGCAACGTTGGACACTGCTCCTGCAGTGTCCAGCGCGCTGGCGCTCCAGACCCCCACCGCTTCGCGGTCGACCCCTGACTCAGGGGGCTCTCCTCCAGATTTACCCCGGTAATGCCGGCCCTTGCCGGTAACGCATGCCAAGGAGCCAGATCATGCTGCGCCTGATGCTGCTGTTCTTGCTGTCGTTCGCTGCTGCCGCGCAGGCGGCGCCGGTGCGGGTGTTCATTGCCGGGGATTCGACTGCGGCCCCGTATGGGCCGGAGCGGGCGCCGCAGGCGGGCTGGGGGCAGATGGTGCAGAGCTATCTGGATCCGGCGCGCATCGAGGTGCGCAATCATGCAAAGGGCGGGCGCAGCACCCGCAGTTTCATCGCCGAAGGGCGGCTGGATGCCATCGCCGGTGAACTCCGCAAAGGCGATGTGCTGCTGATCCAGTTCGGCCACAACGATGCGAAGTTCGAAGACCCCACGCGCTACACCGATCCTGCCGGCGACTACGCCACCTTCCTGATGCGCTACGTGCAGTTGGCACGCGAGCAGGGCGCTACGCCGATCTTGATCACGCCGGTGGCGCGGCTGCTGTACGACTTCGGTTCGCTGCTGGACACGCATGGGGTATACACCGCGGCGATGAAGCAGTTGGCCGCGCGCGAGGACATCGCGCTGATCGACCTCAACGGCAGTTCCACGCGCTGGATCCGCGCGCTGGGCGAGCAGGGCGCCAAGCCGTACTTCCTGTTCGTGCCGGAACAACAGAAGGCCGATGGCACCCATTTCAGCACCGCTGGCGCGACGGCCGTGGCGTGCCTGGTGCTGCGCGACTGGGTGGCGTTGCAGCCGGAACTGAAGCCCGCGCTGGTGCGCGACATCGACTGCGATGTCGACGGCGCTGCAGGGCAGGGGGCCGACCCCCAGCGACCGTCGCAGGTCGTGCATGAGGACGACATCGCACGCCTCCAGCCCGGTCCGCACGGCGGCGCGGGCCCGACCACGGCCTACCCGTTCTTCGCCGACGCCGAGGGCCTGCCGTTCGTGCTGCGCAAACGCGTGCTGCACAAAGGGGCAGGGATCGGCCTGCATCCGCAGCACAAGGACGAGATCTATTACATCGTCAGCGGCGAAGGATCCTACGTGCTGGATGGCAAGCAGTACGACGTGCGTGCAGGGCACTCCTTGCTGACCCGCACCGGCAGTCACCACGCGCTGCAGCAGCGCGGCGAGCATGACCTCGTGGTGCTGCTCGCATACCCGCGCTGACGGGTACACCCAACCGGGAAGAGCAGACCGGTAGAGCCGACTTCAGTCGGCTGCTGTTCGTCCATGGCGAAGCAGCCGACTGAAGTCGGCTCTACCAGTCGAGGTAACCAACCGAGGTAACCAGTCAGCACCACCCACACCGCACACCCACAACCTCAGACGTCGCCGCCCGTCGCCCAGCCTTCGCCCGTGCCCTTATGGACCACACGGTCGTCAGCCTGCACATCACCAGCCGGCAGCTGCGGCTGCTCGGCCAATCCCGCATAGATCGGGGTGAAGTCCGGGGCCGTGGCCTGCATCAGCTGCTCGAAGCTGTCGATCACGAAGTAGGTCTTCTGGAACGTGTCGATGCGGTACTGCGTGCGCATGATGCGTTCCAGGTCGAAGCCGATGCGGTTGGGAGCGGCCGATTCCAGGGAGTACAGCGACTCGCCCTTCGACGACACGATGCCAGCGCCGTAGATGCGCAGTCCCTCGGATGTGTTGATCAGCCCGAACTCCACCGTGTACCAGTACAACCGGGTCAGGTTCTGCAGCGCGTCCGGGCCCAGTGCATGCGCCTTGACGCCGCCACGGCCGTAAGCCTCCATGTAGTCGGCGAACACCGGATTCATCAGCAGCGGCACGTGCCCGAACAGGTCATGGAACATGTCCGGCTCGGCGATGTAATCAATCTGGTCCGGGCGACGGATCCACCACGTCACCGGGAAGCGGCGGTTGGCCAGATGATCGAAGAAATCCAGCTCCGGCAGCAGGCCTTCGACACCAACCAGCGTCCAGCCGGTAGCCGCCGCCAAGGCCTCGTTGAGCTGCTCGAAGCGCGGAATACGGTCGGCGCTCATGCCCATCGCATCCTGCGCATCAAGGAACTCCTGGCAGGCACGGCCGACCAGCAGCGCGCGCTGGCGCTCGAACAGCGTCGCCCAGGTCGCATGGTCATCGGCGCTGTAGCTGTCCCAGGGCTGGTCCACGATGGCGGTGGTATAGACCGGCACATAGCCCTTGTCGGTCTGCTGGTGCTCGACGCGGCGGGGGATGCTCTGGTCCATGGGTTCCACTCTTGACGGGTATGTGTCGATGCTAGGGCAGGGGACGCGCAACAGGGTTGCAAAGTTGCGCGCTCAAGCCGACATGGCGCAATATCATTGCGCACGTCCCATGTTGCGAGGCAGCAATGGCAGCTGAAGTCCAGTTCGACCGCACGGATCTACGGCTGCTGGCGGAGATCCAGCGCGACGGCCGCGCCCCCAATGCCGAGCTGGCCGGGCGGGTGAACCTGTCCCCCTCGGCCTGCCTGCGTCGTCTGCAGCGGCTGGAAGGCGAAGGGATCATCGCCGGGTATGGCGCGCGGCTGGCACCCAAGCTGATCGGTCTGGGTCTGCAGGCATTCGTCCGCGTGCAGCTGGAAAAGCACGATCAGGCCGCCATCGCCCGCTTCGCTGACAGTGTGGTGGAATGGGATGAGGTCGTGGCCTGCCATGCGCTGACCGGTGACATGGATTACCTGCTGCAGATCTATGTGCGCGACCTGGAGCATTTCTCCAACTTCCTGCTGGACAAGCTGCTCAACGCCTCCGGCGTGGCGGACGTCAACTCCAGCTTCGTGCTGCGCACGGTCAAGCCCTTCCGCGCGCTGCCGCTGGCGCAGCTGGAATAAGCGTGGCGTGCTCGGCAGCGTCGCAAAGCCAGCTTGCGAGCAAAGGTGAAGCATCCCTTCCGCATCATCAAGCGCCAGTTCGGCTACACCAAGGTGCGTTACCGTGGCTTGGCCAAGAACAGCGCGCAGGTGCTGACGCTGTTTGCTGTCCAATCTGGTAATAACCCGTCGGCAGTTCGTGCCGGCCCAAGGATAGATCCGTCTGGAGGTATCCAAAGGGCATCTTCAGAATCCTGCTCCCCAAGAATCGAATGCGCAGGTGAGGCGCGGGAGCCGCCCGGTTCTCGAATCCAGCGATGTGGGCGATCTTTCTAGACCGTCCTTAAAGGCGTCCACCGTCACTGCAACTATGCCCGCAAGCGCGTCACTGCGTTAGAAAAATACGTCCAAATGGAGAGCGAAAATGGATCTAAGGAATAGGATTCTTTTACGACACACGGCGTTGCTTCTTCTTGCAAGCCTTGTCGCGCCCTACACGGTCTTGGCCGAGCCCCCGCGTCTCCGTGCAGAGAGGACTATCACGCCTGCCGGAATACGTGTGCTGGAGCAAGTCGAACCTGATTTACAAAGGTATGTCGATCAGATGGAACGACTGCCAGGGCAAGAAAAATCAATCTCTGTAAAGATAAATCCCGAACCTGCGACAGGCTTCATCTGGATCGATCTGAGCCTCGGCTTCATGCCCCGAGGTCAAGCCGGTTTTGACGAGGGACTTGGCGAGAAGGTTCGTGAGGTCAATGAGGAACTTTCAAGATACGTTGAAGGTGAAATTACCTATCTCTCGATCCGGTCTCGAATTGGTGGAAAAACACTCAACGACTGGTTTCCGCCGGTCCCCGCCCAAGAGTGACAACTAGAGCAGGCAAGCGTTGAGCTGATCAGCCATCACCCGTAGAGCATTCGTCCCGCGCCACCCACGCTCATCGCGCGTCCAATTGCCGCCCGGCGGAGGCCTTGATCAATTCGCGCCCGGCGACCAGCAGCCCATCCACCAGATGCTCGCCGAGCAGCGACGCGGTATCGCCATCGCAGCGTGCAATGTGCTCGGCGTGCAGGATCTCCAGCGCGGCGTCCAGTGCCTGCATCACGCGGATCGGTACGGCCACTTTACCCAAGCGCTCCAGCTCTGCGGACGGATCTGTATCCGGTGCGGGCAGCGACGGCACCAGCGTCAGGTGGGTCAGGCGTGTGCTCGCAGGATGCTCGGTGGCGTACTGCTGCAGACGGCGTTCCAGCGTTTCGATGAACTTCTGCGGCACGTCGTGAATCTGCTCGCCCAGCAGGGAGGCAAGATGCGCGGAGGTAAGGGGGTGGTCGGGAGTCAACGGCAGAACCTCGCAGTGAGGCCACCTGCGCCGAAGGGGCAACAGGTGGCGGGCGATGCGGGTTGCCATACCGGGCGTCTACGACCATTAACCGGCGGATCAGGGATCCCCCGCATCGCCTGCCATGAAACCGATAGGCGATGCAGTGCATTCTCCGCCGTGCCCCGCAGGGCAGAACAGAGTCAACAGTCGGAAAACGCGAACAGGATGGCAATCCCGGCTGCAGCCCCGTGGCTCCAGCGTGGTCATCGTGCGCAGCGCCAAGTGCCTGCGTCCATGAGGAAAACTGCGAAGTCCGGCACCGCTTAACGGCTCATGCACTGAGGGTCGATAAGGCCAACGGTTTGGCTGCCTTTTCGTCATCGTCCCGCCCCATACGGGTACATCTACGACGCGACTGGATGACTTCCCCGCACGCCGCCCTGAATCCCAACTTGAATGAGCCCGTTTGACGGCGGGGCTGCGGTAGCCGAGCATCGTCGCCAGCGGTAGCGTCGAACAGGGGCGTTGGCTGCAGCACCTCTTTCGAACCTTGATATGCCCGATACCGCGCACCTTTCGTTCACCACCCGTTTCCTGCCGCTGCGACGGCGCTCACTGGCCCAGCACCTGGCACGTGGCACGCCGCCGGCGACGCCCTTGGAACAGGCCGGCCTGCTGGCCGCGTCGCTGTGCCGCACCCAGCCGCAGTCGGTCGGCCAGCTTGAACGCCTGTTGCACGACGCCTGCGCGCTGTTCGCGGCAGGCGAGGGCAGTGCGGTGGCCGCGCAGCTGGCCGGCAAGGGCGGCGCGGGACAGCCCGATCTCGATGCATGGCTGCAGGACTTGGCAGCACATGGCGTGCTGCTGGCACCGGACGAGGTCGTCGATGCCTTCATCGTGCAGTCGCCTGCCGCCTATCCTGGCGCCGATTTCCAGGCGGCGTGCCTGACCACGCTGGCCGAGCACACCATCCGCTACCCGGCTACGGCGGCGCCGGACGATGAGGACGAGCAGGCCGATCCGGAAGCCGACCAAGAGGATCGCCAAGCGGCGGTACCGGCCATCGAGCGCAACGGCCTGTACACCTCGGAACAGGCCCGTGTGCTGCGTGCCATCGCCGCCAATCCGGACGAGCTGATCGATCTGGAGGCCTACGCGGGGACGGGCAAGAGTCATCTGGTGCTGGCGCTGATGGATGCGCGGCCCGGCCGTTACACCTACATCGCGCCTTCGCGGGGGCAGGTGGAGGCCTTCCGCCCACGCATGCCCAGCGAGGCCGCCACGCGCCTGCTGACCCAGATCGAACTGGCCAACCTGATGGTGCAGCAGGCCGCGCGCAGCGGACGCAGCAAGGGCTTCGTGCCGACCTATCGGTTGAGCACGGTGCCGCTGTGGGAAATCGCCCGTCGCATCGGTGTGCAGGGTATCGGCCAGCGCGTGCCCGAGCAGGTGCTGATGACCGCGCTGGACGGCATCAACCGCTGGTGCGCGTCCTCCGCAGCGCAGGTGCAGGCCGTGCATTTCGACCGCTCACTGCCGTGGGCGATGCTCGATGCCGCGCCCTACGTGGCGGCCGCCGAACACGTGTGGCGCTGCATGTTCGACCCTGCCGTGCAGAAGGGCGGTTGCCTGAGCCTCAACACCGGCCACCTGGGCAAGTGGCTGTGGCTGCAGGGCGTGGCGCCGCCGGTGGAACTGGGCATGCTGTTGGTGGACGAAGCGCATGAGCTCAGCCCGGCCTGGAAGGACGTGCTGGCGCGCCATGCGCCGGGCGTGGTCAGCCTGGGCGATCCGCATCAGCGGCTGGTCGGGCGCGCCTCGCGCTGGTCGTCATCGAAGATGCTGGAAATGAGTCAATCGGTACGCCAGGGCAGCCAGGTCGATGGACTGGTGAATCAGTCGCTGGCGCTGGACGACCTGGGCGGCACCAGTGAACGCTTCATGGGGGCGAGCGACCGCGCTACGGGTGTGCGTCGCTACACGGCCTGGTCACAGGTGCCCGTACACGGGGCGCGCATCTACGGCAGCCTGTGGCGGCTGCTGCAGGAGGCGCACCAGTTGATGGAGCAGGGCGCCCGCGTGCATGTCCATCCGGCATCGGCACGTGTGCTGCACAAAGAGGCGCAGGCGCCGATCGAGGCGTGGCGCAGCGTCGGCCGTGGCGAATCGTCCCACCGCTGGGAACGCTTCGTCGAGGCCTGCGAAGAGCGCGGGCTGGCGGACATACCGGTGCTGTTCTCAAGTGGGTTCGACAGTGCGGCGCTGGAGCGCCTGCTGGCCACGCTCGTTCCAGAACAGGACGCGACGGTCGTGTTGTGCCTGGCCCAGCATGCGAAGAACCTGCAGTTCGACAGGGTGTCCATGTCCGCCTGCTGCTTCGTCACCGGCTATGACACACGCCAGCAGCACAGTCCGGTGCGCGCGGCGTATCTGGCGCTGACGCGCGGCAGCCAGCAGCTGTGGTTGCCGGACGATGCGATGGAGCAGTTGCAGCTCAGCGCGCAGCGCCACGCCCAGTCGAAGGAAACCCAGCGCATGGAACGGCGCCGGGCGGCAGGCCACGTCAAGCCGCGCTGACCTGGTGTATGGCAGAGGCAACGGCCGCCGAGCGCGGCTCGGCGCTACGAAAGGCCGACAATGCCCGGTAGCGCCGAGCCACGCTCGGCGAGCGCAGCGGCAGAGGCAACAGCCGCCGAGCACGGCTCGGCGCTACGGATGATGGCTGCACGCTACCGCGTCAGCAATCCGCCTTGCGGCCCATCAACTTGCCCACGCGCGAGGGCTCATCGCACTTCGGCTTCGGCGGCGGCAGCAGGGCGGCCGCACGGGCGCGCTGGATCTGCTCGATCTTCGCGCGGATCTGCGGCATCGCCGCCATGGCCGCTTTCTCGCCTTCCAGGATCGCCTTGCCGCGCTGGCTGAAATCAGACGCGCCGATATCCAGCACGCGCGGGCGGATGATGATGTCCGCGCGTGCCAGTTCCTGCTCGCCCAAGCGTTGGCCCATGATCGCGATGGACTGGTTGACGATGCCGAGCATGCCGGTCGGCGTGCGGCCGCTGGCTTTGCTGGAGATATCCACGGCGACGACGAACTCGGCGCCGAGTTGGCGCGCCGCATCCACCGGCACCGGGCTGACCACGCCGCCATCGACGAAATTGTTCTGGCCGATCTTCACCGGTTCGAACACGCCCGGAATGCTGCTGGACGCGCGCACGGCCTGGCCGACGTTGCCGCGCACGAACACCGCGCGCTCACCGGTTTCCAGGTTGGTGGCGACGGCGGCGAAGGGCTTCTTCAGCCGTTCCGCCGGCTTGTTGCCGACCTGCTGGTTGACGTAGTCCTGCAGCTTCTGGCCCTGCACCAGCCCGCCGGAGAACAGCCGCACATCGCGGATGCTGGCCTCATCCAGCGCCACGGCCTTGGTCTGCATCTCGAACGCATCCATGCCGCTGGCATACAGTGCACCGACCACGCTGCCTGCGCTGGTGCCTGATACCACGACCGGCTCGAAGCCATTGGCTTCCAGCATCTTGATCACCCCGATATGGGCGAAGCCCTTGGCCGCTCCACCGCCCAACGCGATGCCGATCTTCACCGGTTTGGCGGACGGCACCACGGTGGGCGTGGCCGGCGGGGCAGGGCGCGCGTTTTCACCGCCGCAGCCAGCCAGCAGGCCGAGCAGGGCAACAGACAACATCACACGGGTGCGGGACAGGGTCATCGGCTGGGCAACGCAACAGGAAAGGGCGCCAGCATAGCGAAGGGGAGAGCCACTGCGGGAGCAGCCGCTGCTCGCATTCAGCCGGTAGTGACGGCCGCTGGCCGTCACAGTCCTGCACACGATTGACCGCCAGTGGCCGTCACTACCGGAAGCGCGCGTCATTCCCTTCAGAAGCGATTATCGCCGTCCAGCATCCGGCCCAGCCCGCCCAGCACCGAGCCTTCGCCGCGGTTCTGGCCGCCGCCCTGCGGGGCCGCCATCCACATCCGGCCAGCCAGACGCGAGAACGGCAGCGACTGCAGCCACACCTTGCCCGGCCCGGTCAGGGTGGCCAGGAACACGCCCTCGCCGCCGAACACCATGCTCTTGATGCCGGCCACGCGGCGCACGTCCATGTCCACGCTGGCGTGGTAGGCGACCACGCAGCCGGTATCCACGTCCAGGCGCTCACCAGCCGCCAGATCGCGCTCGACCACGCAGCCACCGGCATGGATGAACACCCAGCCGTCGCCCTCCAGCTTCTGCATGATGAAGCCCTCGCCGCCGAACAGGCCGGTCATGATCTTGCGCTGGAACTGCACGCCGATCTGCACGCCGCGCGCGCCGGCCAGGAAGCTGTCTTTCTGGCAGATCAGCCGCCCGCCGTGCTCGTCCAGCTTCATCGGCAGCACGGTGCCGGGGTAAGGCGCCGCGAAAGCAACCTTGGCCTTGCCGTGGCCGGTGTGGGTATACAGCGTGGCGAACAGGCTCTCGCCGGTCAGCACGCGCTTGCCGGCGGACATGACTTTGCCCATGAATCCGCCGCCCTGGCCACTGTGCGAGCCGTCGCCGAACACAGTGTCCATCTGCACCGCCGAATCCTTGAACATCAGTGCGCCGGCCTCGGCGATCGCGCTTTCGCCGGGGTCCAGCTCGATCTCAACGAACTGCATTTCATGGCCGACGATGCGGAAGTCGATGTCATCGGCGCGCTGGCCGCGCGCTGCGCCGCCCGGTACCGGGGGTGGCGCACTGGTCATCCCCGGAACGTCCGAGCGCAGTTCCGGCACATCGCGGATCGCCATCCAGCCACTCATGCCCTGGCACCAGGCCAAGGCTTGCGGCGCAGCGTCCGCGTAACGGCGCGCGGCCTGATCATCGAAGGGGCCCACGCGGTCGGCCTGGCCGGGAACATGGAAGTACCACTGGTTCATCGCTGCGCGTCCAAAGGGGAGGAAAACGCGAGTCTAGCGGTCCACCGCGTTGCCCGGCAGCGGCCATGAACGACCGGCATTTGCGGCCGGCGTGTTGTATTGCAACAATTATCTGGTAGCGCCGTTCCACCACCCCTCCCAACACAGCCTACCGCCATGTCCCCGAACCGTTCCGTCCACGACCGCCGACCGGTCGTGCGTCCGCTCGTTCTCGCGCTTTCCACCCTGCTGCCGCTGTCTGCGGTTGCCCAGCAAGCCCCCGCCAGCAAGGATCCCGTTGCCCTCGATGCGCTGACGGTGACCGCCCAGCGCCGCGTGGAAAACGCGAAAGACGTACCGGTGGCGATCACCGCCATCCAGGGTGAAAAGCTCGATGTACTCGGTTCGGCGGGCGATGACATCCGCTTCCTCGCCGGACGCGTGCCCAGCCTGAACATCGAATCGTCTTACGGCCGTGCCTTCCCGCGCTTCTACATCCGTGGCCTGGGCAACACCGATTTCGATCTCAATGCCTCGCAGCCGGTTTCGCTGGTGTACGACGACGTGGTGCAGGAAAGCCCGCTGCTGAAGGGCTTCCCGCTGTTCGACCTGGCCGGCGTGGAAGTACTGCGCGGTCCGCAGGGCACGCTGTTCGGCCGCAATACGCCGGCCGGCGTGGTGAAGTTCGATTCGGCGCGTCCTTCGCAGGATGCCGATGGCTACGTCAAGGTGGCCTATGGCAGCTACAACACCTGGAACACGCAGGGTGCCTACGGTGGTCCGTTGACCGACCGCTGGTCCGCGCGCGTATCCGCGCTGTACCAGCGCCGCGACGATTGGGTCACCAATACGCGCGACAACGCGCCGGCGCAGGGCTTCGAAGGCTACGACGAGGCCGCCGCCCGCGTGCAGTTCCTGTACGAAGGTGACTCGTTCGAAGGCTTGTTCAACCTGCACAAGCGCAAACTCAACGGCACCGCCCGCCTGTTCCGCGCCAACATCATCCAGCCGGGCAGCAACCAGCTGGTGGAAAATTTCGACCGCGATGAAGTGTCCACCGACGGGCAGAACTTCTCCGATCTGGAAACCTGGGGTGGCAGCGCGCGCCTGAAGTGGGACCTCGGCCGGGTGACCCTGCACTCGATCACCGGGTATGAAACCGCTGAATCGCTCAACCACGGTGACATCGACGGCGGCTACGGCGCGGCGTTCCTTGGAGCCGGCAACTCGGGTCCGGGCTTCATTCCGTTCCCGTCCGAGTCGGCTGACGGCCTGCCGAGTCACCGCCAGTGGACGCAGGAATTCCGCGTCGAATCCAACGAATGGGGTCGCTTCGACTGGCAGGCGGGCGTGTTCTACTTTGATGAAGACGTGACCATCGACAGCTTCAACTACGACTCGTTGACCCCGGGCAATCCGCAGACCGGCCATGCCGTGCAGCAGCAGCGCAACAAGGCGTGGGCCGCCTTCGCGTCCGGCGACTTCGACGTCACCGATCGCTTCAAGCTGCGTGCCGGCGTGCGCTACACCCAGGACAAGAAGGACTTCACTGCCAGCGTGCTGCAGGCCGTACCGGGCGGCACACCCGTCAGTGGCCCCTACGTTGCCAACAGCGATGTCGACGATGTCAGCTGGGACCTGAGCGGCGTGTATCAGCTCACCGACAACATCAACGCCTACGCCCGCGTTGCGAAGGGCTTCCGCGCGCCGTCGATCCAGGGCCGGCTTGCCTTCGGTGGCGTCACCCAGGCCGATTCGGAGAAGGTCATCTCCTATGAGGCCGGCATCAAGGCCGACCTGTTCGACCGTCGTGCGCGCCTGGGCTTCAGCGTGTTCCGTTACAACGTGGACGGCCAGCAGTTGATCGCCGTGGGCGGCAGCAACAACACCGCCACCCTGCTCAATGCGGACAAGACCATCGGCCAGGGCTTCGAGCTCGACTTCGAAGCGTACCTGACCGACAACGTGCTGCTGACATTGGGCAGCAGCTACAACGACACCGAGATCAAGGACCCCGACCTGGCGGTGGCGATCTGCGGCGGCGGCTGCACCATCACCGATCCGACCACGGTCATCAACGGCGGCACCTACGCGCTGGTCAACGGCAATTCGCTGCCGCAGGCGCCGAAGTGGATCCACAACCTGACCCTGCGTGCCGGCTTCCCGGTCAACGATGCCAGCGAGTTCTACGTGTACACCGACTGGGCGTACAAGGGCCCCGTCAACTTCTTCCTGTACGAGTCGCCGGAGTTCCGTAGCCGCAGCTCGCTGGAAGGGGGGCTGCGCCTGGGTTACAACTGGGATTACGGTCAGTACGACGTGGCCGTGTTCGGTCGCAACCTGACCGACCAGGTCCGCGTGGTCGGTGCGATCGACTTCAACAACCTGACCGGTTTCATCAACGAGCCGCGTACGTTCGGCGTCGAGTTCACCGCGAAGTTCTGATAAGCAGACAAGGTTCGGGTTCCGTCCGCATGGCGGGCGGAACCCTAGCCCCTGTCACGGCATCGCCGTCAGAGCGCGCTGGCGGGCCGTACCTTCAACACGGCTTCTTCCGCTGCGCAGTCACGGCTGGCGTGCTGTCCCGCCTTGCGGGCTGCGGCGATTTCCTTGCGCGCTTTCAGCAGATCCGACTGGAAGGCCGCGTTGTCGTGCAGCCTGGCCACCGCCGCTGCGCCCATGAAGCGTCCCTCCAGGATGTCGCTCTGCCAGTGCACGTTGCACACCAGGCGGCTTTCGCCGTAGTTTCGGCCCCGGGCGATGATGGCATCGGCCCGATCCGGCGCGATCTCCGCAAGGATCAACGCCCAGGCCCAGCCGATCGAGGTGTGGCCGGAGGGATATGAACCGTTCTTGCGCAGGCCCTCTTCGTCGTCCGGCGTGCAGGTGGGTTCGTTGTTGACCATGAAGGGCCGCGGCCGCTGATGGTGCTTCTTCGCCGCGCGCGTGGCCGCACTGGCGTCGATGCGGCTGCGCTCCAGCAGGCGGTACAGCGCCGGTGTGCGCTGTGCGTCGACGTCCAGATCGATGGCGCAGGAAAACTGACTGGCACCCACCGGGAAAGCGAGTTCCGCATCGCGCGTGGCCTGGGTGAAACGCGCCGTGCCGCGCAGTGCACGCGCCTCACGGCTGACCTGCTCGTCCAAGGCGAAGCCGGCCGATCCCGCGACGGGCGGTGGGGGCACGAGGTCCAGGCTGGCAGGGACGGCATGATCGGCCAGGTAGCCGACGGCGCGGGTGGTGACCGTGGCCTCCACGGCCGTCGCTGGGCGGGTAGGCGGACTGGTACAGCTGCTCAGGGCGAGAGCAACCGACAGACAGAGCAGGGACGCGGGGCGGCGCAGGAGGAAGGACATCGCAGGGCTCGGGCATAAGCGGAGCACCATGATCGCAGTCCGCAACGGCCGGCGCAGGGGCTACGCGCATCCGGCCAGATGCTGCACGGTCGGTGGGTGTGGGAGAAGGCTCAGCCTGCGATGGCGTTCAAGCGGCCGTCCTGCAGCGTGACGCGGATCGGACCACCGAAGGCAGCCGACAGCGGTGCATCACACAGCAGTTCGGCACGGGTGCCATCTGCCAGCACCTTGCCTTCGCGCAGCAGCACCACGCGCTCGATCTCCGGGATGATTTCTTCCACGTGGTGGGTCACCAGCACCAGGGTGATGCTCTGCCGCGCCAAAGACTGCATGGTGTTCACCAGGTGCTGGCGGGCCACCAGGTCCAAGCCGGTGGACGGTTCATCCAGCAGCAGCGCATGTGGTCGGTTGACCAGCGCACGGGCAATCAGCACGCGCCGGGTTTCGCCCGCCGAAAGCTCTGCAAAGGCGCGCTCGCGCAGCGCCAGCGCACCGGTCATGGCGAGGGTCTGCGCAGCGCGCTCGCGCATTTCCGCGCTGATCTCGCGGAAAGCGGGCAGCGTGTAGCTGGCAAAAAAACCGGTCAGTACCGCCTGCTCCACGGTAAGGCCCGTCATCTCGGACAGGATGCTGCTGAGATCGCCGGTGACGATGCCCAGCTGCGCGCGCAGCCGATCAACCTGCCAGCGGCTCTGTCCGAGCACGCGGACCGACACGTGTCCGTCGGCGTGGGCCAATGGATACAGCTCGCGTGTGATGAGTTTGATGAAGGTGGATTTCCCGCAGCCATTGGGGCCCAGCAGTGCGGTGTGCTGGCCTTGCGCGATGCGCAGGGTGAGCTCGTGCAGCACCTTCACCTGGCCACGCACGACGGTGGCACGGTCCAGCTCGATCAGCGGCGGCGCATCGGCAGGTGGTTGGACGGATTGGGCGGATGCAACAGCGGTGGAGGTCAGGCTGGACAACGCGGTTTTCCCGGCAGCAAGGGCGGTCGATACGGTGGCACAGGGATGCAGTTTGCAACGGGGCGGGCCATCATGTCTGCCATCTTTGCTGTTGCTGGCCGGTGGCCGGCCTGGGACCTGACATGGCGCATGCGCGCAGTGGAATCATGGCGATCGCGACGTTGTGCGCGGTGCTGTGCAGTGGCTCGCCAACGGCGGCGGGGCAGGTAACGGACACGGGCAGCTATCTGCAGCGCATGGACGGCGACGGCGATGGGCGCGTCAGCGAGCAGGAATACGTGCAGTGGATGATGTATGCCTTCGACCACATGGATCGGGATGGCGACGGTGTGCTCACCGCAAGCGAGTTGCCGGGCGGCAAGGGCCGGCCGATCACGCGTGAGCAGCACCTGCAGACGCTGGTACAGCGCTTCCACAAGCAGGATGCGAACCGGGATGGGTATCTGGATGCACGGGAGTTGGCTGCGCCGCCGCGGTGAGTGGGAGGTCGAACGGTGAGACCCCTCGCGGCTGGCGGCTTGCACTCAGGATGGGGCCGGACGGGGTGGGGTCTGCAGGACACGCCGCAAGTACGTCCGTGTAGGCTGCATCGCCGCATCCATGCGGCTCAGCGTCCTGCAGACCCCACCCCGCCCGGCCCGCTGAGAGGTTCCGGTGGCTGCCAGCCGCGTAATGAAAAAAAAGAAGGGGTAGCGCCGAGCCGTGCTCGGCGGATACCGTCCGACGCCGCTATATAGCGCCGCCGAGCATGGCTCGGCGCTACCGCTCTGCGGGCGGGCGTAGAATCTGCGCATGCCTGAATTGCCCGAAGTTGAAACCACTCGCCGTGGGCTTGCCCCGCATCTGCTGGAGCGCGCCGTCCATGGGGTGATCCTGCGACGCCGGGAACTGCGTTGGCCGATCCCTGACGAGGTGGCCAGCCTGCTGCCCGGCCAGCGCATCCGCGATGTGCGTCGGCGTGCCAAGTACCTGTTGCTCGATACCGATGCCGGGAGTGCGCTGATGCACCTGGGCATGTCCGGCAGCCTGCGGGTGCTGCCCGGCGATACCCCGTTGCGCGCCCACGACCACGTGGACATCAGCCTGGACAACGGTCGCCTGCTGCGCTTCAACGATCCGCGACGCTTCGGCAGCCTGCTGTGGCAACCCCCCGGCGTGGTCCACCCGCTGCTGCAGGGGCTCGGCCCGGAACCGCTGGAAGACGACTTCGACGGCGACTATCTGTACCAGCGCAGCCGCGGTCGCAAGGCGCCCATCAAGACCTTTCTGATGGATCAGGCGGTGGTGGTGGGCGTGGGCAACATCTATGCAGCGGAAAGTCTGTTCCGTGCAGGCATCAGCCCCCTGCGCGAAGCGGGCAAGGTCTCGCGTGAGCGCTACCAGCGCCTGGCGACGGCGGTGAAGGACATCCTGGGTCATGCAATCACCCGCGGCGGCACGACGCTGCGCGACTTCATCAGTCCCGACGGCGCGCCAGGCTATTTCGAACAGGAACTGTCGGTCTACGGACGCGATGGCCAGCTGTGCAAGACCTGCGGGCGGCCGCTCAAGCACGCGATGATCGGCCAGCGCGCCAGTGTCTGGTGCAGTCACTGCCAAAGGTGAATGGATTCAGGCACAGATCACGTCGAGGGCTATAGTCGCCTCAAGTCTCCGGGGGCGCGGGCGCAGCGATGGACGATGGATCCGACATCACGGTGTGGTTGGATGCTGCGCGGGGCGGTGACCGGGCCGCGCTGGACCGTGTGCTGACCGTCCTCTATCAGGAGCTGCACGGCATGGCCCGGCGGCAGCTGGCGGGGCAGCAGGGCCGCACGCTGGATGCCACCTCGCTGGTGCACGAGTCTTACCTGAAACTGCTGGGCAGCCGCAGTGGCGCCCGCTTCGAAGACCGCGCCCACTTCTTCGCTTATGCCGCATCGGCCATGCGCAGCGTGGTGGTCGACTATGCGCGCAACCGGATGGCGCGCAAGCGGGGCGGTGACCTCAAGCGTGTCGATCTGCCTGAGAACAGCAGCAGCGGCATCCGCATGGATGAGGACATGCTGGCGCTGGATGTTGCCCTGGAGAAACTCGGTGCACTGGACGCGCACCTGGCCAAGGTCGTGGAGCTGCGCTATTTCGCCGGCCTGACCGAGCAGCAGATCGCGGAGCTGAGCCAGCGGTCCGAGCGCAGCATCCGCCGTGACTGGCAGAAGGCGCGGTTGTTCCTGTTGGCCGCCGTGCGCGAAGACTGAGCCCAGGCAACGACGCGATGGATGCCAAGCGCTGGCGTGAACTTTCATCCTGGCTGGACCAGCTGCTGGACATGGAGGCACCTGCACGGATACAGCGCCTGGGACAGATCGCCGAGCGCGATGCGGAGCTCGCCGCGGAGCTGCAGCAGCTGCTGTCGCGTGAGCAGGAAAGCGAGCAGTTCATGGCTCAACCGGTATTCGCCGCACCGGCCTGCGCGCGCGCAGGCACGCGGATAGGCCCGTACCGGTTGCTGCACCTGCTTGGTGAAGGCGGCATGGGCGAGGTCTGGTTGGCTGAACGCTGTGATGGGATGTACGAACGCAAGGTGGCCTTGAAACTGCTGCGCAGCGGCCTCGCCGATCCCGGGCTGCATGCACGCTTCGCCCGCGAACGGCAGATCCTCGCCCGCCTGCAGCATCCCAACCTGGCCCAGCTGCACAACGCCGGCATCGACCTGGACGGGCACCCTTACATCGCGCTGGACTACGTGCAGGGCGAGCCGGTCACGGACTATTGCGCACGTACGCAGCCGCTGCTGCTGGAGCGGCTGCGGCTGATGTTGCAGGTCTGCTCGGTGGTGGCGCACGCGCACGCCAACCTGGTCGTGCACCGCGACCTGAAACCCTCCAACATCCTGGTCGCGGCCGACGGCTCGGTGAAGCTGCTGGACTTCGGCATCGCCCAGCTGCTGGACCGCGACGACGAGGGCGCGGGGCCAGGACCCGGCGAGCCACGCGCCTTTACCCTGCATTACGCCGCTCCGGAACAGGTGCGCGGTGAGCCGGTCAACACCCTCACCGACATCTATTCGTTGGGCGTGGTCATCTACGAGGTGGTCACCGGGCACAAGCCCTATCGGCTGCGGCGCCAAGCCGACAGTGAGTGGGAGCGCTCCATTCTGGAGGTGCAGCCGATGTCGGCATCGCGCCGCCTGCAGCTGGCCGACGCAGGGGCAGCGCGTCCGTCATTGGCGGCCTTGCGCATGGCCCGGCAGGTGCGCGGCGATCTCGATCTGCTGCTGGACAAGGCGATGGCCAAGGACCCGCAGGCCCGCTATGGGTCGGTCGATGCACTGGCCGAGGACCTGCGCCGTTTCATCGATGGCAAGCCGCTGCGTGCGCGCGCCTCGACAAGGCGCTACCGCCTGCACAAGTACCTGCAGCGCCACCGCTGGGGCGTGATCGGGGCCGGTTCGGCCTTGCTGATGGTGCTCACCGTGTCCGCCGTGGCGCTCTGGCAGGCGCAGCAGGCGCGGGTTGAAATGGCGCGCGCGCAGGCCATGCAGGATTTCAGCGTCGGCCTGTTCGACCGCGCGGCGGCCAGCGGCCACGGACGCTTCGACGTGCGCCAATTGCTGCAGATGGGCCGACAGCGCGCCCAGCTTGAACTGCGTGACCAGCCGGTGGCGCTGGCCGAGCTGTACGGCGTGATCGGACGCCTGCGCATCGGCCTGGGGGATTATCAAGCGGCCCTGCAGATACTGGACGAGCAGCGTGCCCTGTTGCAGGCACAGGCCGTGGTGCCGCCGGTGCTGCAGCTGGATGCGGTGACCCAACGTGCACGCGCGCTGCGCATGTTGGGCCGCGACCGTGAGTGCGTCGCCCATCTGCAGGCGATGCGGCCGCTGGCGGACGAACAGCAGAGCCTGTTGCCTGCCGCGGCGGCCGCGTTTGCAAGCCAGCTCGGCCGTTGCCAGGCGCAGCTGGGCGATGTCCACGGTGCGCGCCAGGCGTTCGGCAGGGCGCTGTCGCTGTACCAGCACGGCGATGGCCACGGCAACTCGCGCGGTGTCGCCGAGTCGTTGGCGGACCTCGCCGCGCTGGATGAAGAAGCAGGTGACGCAGCGCATGCCCTGGTGGCTTACCAGCAGGCCCTGCGGCTGATGGCAACCGCGGCTCCTGGGGCTCCGGAGACCATCGTCCTGCGTCGCCAGCTGGGGCAAGCCCTGGCGCGCGCCGGACGGCCTGCGGAGGCCGCCGCTGCGCTGGAACTCGCCTGGCAAGCCGCGGTGCAGGCCTTCGGCCCAGATCATCCGGAGACCCTGTCGGTACGCCGCGCGCGCGCTCTGCTGGCGATGCGACAGGGGCGCGCGGCCTGGGCCGGCCAAGAGCTGCGCGAGGTACAGGTGAAACTGCAGCGCGCGCTGGGACCGGATCATCGCGAAACCGGATTGGCCGAGCACGCGCTCGGCGAGCTGTATCGAAGCACGGGTGATGTGCAGCAGTCGCTCGTGCACTATCGCGCTGCCGTACGTATCTGGCGCCAGCCCGACCATGTCGCCCTGCTGGCGCAGGGATTGCTGGACCTGGGACAGGCCGCTTACGAGGCCGGAGAGCTTGGTGCGGCCAGGGGAGCATGGCGCGAGGCTCGGCAACTGCTGATCGCCCAGCGCGGCATTCCGTCCGAGGCTGTACGCCGATTGGATACCCGGATGGCTGCCGTGACGTGGCCAGCTGAACACTAACCGCGTCCGACTGCTACCAATTAACGAATCTGTTGGAATAATGCGGGATCCCTCCAAGCTCCGGCTGCCTCGAATGCAACGACGCGATTTCCTCCGCAATGCTTCCCTGGCCTTGGCCGCCTTCGGTCTGCCTGCACTGAACGTGGGCGCCGCGGGGACCCGGCAGGTCGGCCTGCGCCGGCTGGGTGAGGCGCATCCGTTCGACTTCGCCAGCCTGAAGGGTCAGGCGCGTGCCCTGGCCAATGCCCCCTACCAGACACACAAGCGCACGTTGCCCGGACCGGTTGAAGCCCTGGACTGGGACCAGTACCAGTCGATCCGCTACCGCCAGGACCATGCGCTGTGGGGCAACGAGCCGGGCCGCTTCCAGGCCAAGTTCTTCCATCTGGGCCTGTACTTCCACTCGCCGGTGCGGATGTTCGACGTGGTCGATGGCAAGGCACAGGAGCTGGCTTACGACGGCGCGGCGTTCGATTACGGCAAGAGTGGGATCAAGGCCGGACAGCTGCCGGCGGACCTCGGCTTTGCCGGATTCCGCCTCAACACGCGCAAGGACACCGACCGTGACTTCGCCGCGTTCCTGGGTGCCAGCTATTTCCGCGCCGTTGGCAAGGAAGGGCAGTACGGGCAGTCTGCGCGTGGCCTGGCGATCGATACCGGTACCGGTGGCCCGGAGGAATTCCCGGACTTCATCGCGTACTACCTCGAGCGCCCGGCAGACGATTCGGACACCATCGTGGTGTATGCGCTGCTGGATTCGCCCAGCGTCGCCGGTGCTTACCGTTTCGCGATCACCAACGGCGATGTGCTGTTGATGGATATCGACAGCGCGCTGTACCCGCGCAAGGCCATTGAACGGCTGGGCATCGGCCCGTGCACCAGCATGTTCCAGGTCGGCGAGAACGACCGCCGCATGGCGTGGGACTGGCGTCCGGAAATCCATGACACCGACGGGCTGTCGATGTGGAGCGGCAGTGGCGAGTGGATCTGGCGGCCGCTGGTCAACCCGCGCGAGCTGCGTTTCAACATGTTCGTAGACCGCAATCCGCGTGGTTTCGGGTTGCTGCAGCGTGACCGCAATTTCGACCATTACCAGGATGACGGCGTGTTCTACGAGAAGCGTCCCTGCCTGTGGGTGGAGCCCAAGGGCGAGTGGGGCGAAGGCTCGGTGCAGCTGGTGGAAATCCCCACCGTGGACGAAACCTTCGACAACATCGTCGCCTTCTGGAACCCCAAGGCCAAGCCCCAGGCCGGGCAGGAGCTGCTGGTCGGGTACCGCCTGTACTGGGGCGCCGAACCGCCGGCACGCCCGCCGCTGGCACACACCGTGGCCACGCGCACCGGGCTGGGCGGCATCATCGGCAAGAAGCGCGACTATTTCTCATGGCGGTTTGCCGTGGATTTCGCCGGCGGCGAGCTGGCCAGCCTGATCGACAAAGGCGAGGTGGAAGCGGTGGTGCAGACCAGCCGCGGCAAGGTCGAGATCGTCTCTGCGCGCCCCCTGCGCGAGATCGACGGCTATCGTGCGATGTTCGACCTGGTGCCGGGTGATGACAGCACCGCGCAGATCGACATCCGGCTGTTCCTGCGCAGCGGCGGCAAGACGCTGACCGAGACCTGGCTGTACCAGTACAGCCCGCCACCGGCCGGTGCATCCGAACGCACCTTGTACTGAGCCCCGTAAACGGGGAACCGCTAGCGCCGAGCCATGCTCGGCGAGCGCGAAGCGCGGCGTGTCTCCGTGATCTCACGATGTCGGACGGAATCCGCCGAGCATGGCTCGGCGCTACCGCGCTACCGGCGCCGCCTCACAGCAGATCGATCTTGCCTTCGCCGCGGGTGATCTTCTTGAACTCTGCGCGGCTGACCGACACGTAACGGTCGTTGCCGCCGATCTCCACCTGCGGGCCGTCATGCAGGGCATGGCCGTTCTCGTCTACGCGCACGGTCATCGTCGCCTTCTTGCCGCTATGGCAGATGGTCTTGATCTCCTGCATCTCGTCGGCCCAGGCCAGCAGGTACTGGCTGCCCTCGAACAGCTCGCCGCGGAAGTCCGTGCGCAGGCCGTAGCAGAGGACCGGAATGCGCAGCTGGTCCACCACTTCGCTCAGCTGCCAGACCTGGGCGCGGGTGAGGAACTGCGCCTCGTCCACCAGCACGCAGCCCAGCTTTCCGTGTGCATCCAGATCGGCCTGGATCACCTGCTGCAGGTCGCTGTCGCGCTCGAAGGCCATGCCGTCGGCCTTCAGCCCGATGCGCGAGGCGACCACGCCACTACCGGCCCGGTCATCCAGGCGCGGGGTAAGGATGGCCACCCGCATACCGCGCTCACGGTAGTTGTGCGCGCTCTGCAGCAGCGTGGTGGTCTTGCCGGCGTTCATCGCCGAATAATAGAAATAGAGCTTGGCCATGGGCAGATTCTATCTGTTCAGGTGGTCGCTCCGCCCCTGTCCGCCAGCGTGGGCCCACCGCAGCCCAAGCTCTGGCCGCTACAATCAGCACCACATGCACGGTCTCAATCCCCCCCAAAGCGCTGCGGTGCTGCATATCGAAGGCCCCTTGCTGGTGCTGGCCGGCGCCGGCAGTGGCAAGACGCGTGTGATCGTGGAAAAGATCGCCCACCTGATCGGCTGCGGACGCTATCCCGCACGCCGGATCGCGGCCATCACCTTCACCAACAAGTCCGCCAAGGAAATGCGCGAGCGCGTGGGCAAGCGCCTGCGCGACCAGGATGCGGAGGACGTCACCATCTGCACCTTCCACGCACTGGGGTTGAAGTTCCTTCAGATCGAACACGCGGCGGTGGGGTTGAAGCGGGGCTTCTCGATCTTCGATGCCGATGACAGCAATGCACAGGTGAAAGACCTGATGTACGGCGCCAAGCCGGATGACATCGACGACGTGAAGAACCTGATCTCGCGTGCCAAGAATGCCGGGATGTCGCCGGAACAGGCGATGCGCGAAGCGCGCAGCAACCGCGAAAAAGAAGCAGCGAGCGTGTACGAGCGCTACCAGTTGCGGCTGACCGCCTTCAACGCGGTCGACTTCGACGATCTGATCCGGCTGCCGGTGCAGGTGCTGGAGGAGAACCCGGACATCGCGGTGGCCTGGCGCGAGCGCATCGGCTACCTGCTGGTCGATGAGTGCCAGGACACCAACGACGCGCAGTACCGGCTCTTGAAGCAGTTGGCTGGCGAGAAGGGCAACTTCACCTGCGTGGGCGACGATGACCAGTCCATCTACGCTTGGCGGGGCGCCAATCCGGAGAACCTGCAGCAGATGGGGCGCGACTATCCCGCCCTGCAGATCATCAAGCTGGAGCAGAACTACCGCTGCTCCAACCGGGTGCTGCGTGCGGCCAATGCGCTGATCGCCAACAACCCGCACGAGCACCTGAAGAAGCTGTGGAGCGACCAGGCCGACGGCGAGCGCATCCGCGTGTGGGAATGCCGCAACAGCGAGCACGAAGCCGAGAAAGTCGCCGCGGAGATCTCCTACATCGCGCAGGCGCGGCAAGTGCCGTGGAGCGATTTCTGCATCCTGTTCCGCGGCAATTTCCAGTCACGCCCGCTGGAGAAGGCGATGCAGCTGGCGCGGGTGCCTTACCACCTGTCCGGTGGCACGGTGTTCCTGGAACGTCAGGAAGTCAAAGACACGCTGGCGTGGCTGCGGCTGCTGGTCAATCCGGACGACGATACGGCCTTCATGCGCGCGGTGCAGGCACCCAAGCGCGATGTCGGCGCGGGCACGTTGGCCAAGCTGGCCGAGCTGGCCTCTGAAAAGGACATGCCGATGGCGCAGGCGGCCGAGGCGCTCGGCGCGCTGCAGCAGCTGGCACCGCGCGCGGCCAACAGCCTGTCCCGGTTCACCGACATCCTGCGCGACCTGCGTGCGCAGACCCGTGAGATTTCCTCCGGCGACATGATCCGCAAGGTGGCCAAGGAGTCCGGGCTGCTGAGCGAGCTGCGCCAGCAGGCGAAGGAAGAGGCCACCTACCAGCGCCGTGCCAACAACATCGAGGAACTCGCGCAGTGGTTCGAGGGCGGCCCGCGCGGTGCGACCGCCGCCGACCTGGCCGGACAGCTGGCGCTGCTGTCGCGCAACGACAAGGACGATGGCGGCAACCAGGTCAGGATGATGACCCTGCACGCGTCCAAGGGGCTGGAATTTCCCTACGTTTTCATCGTTGGCTGCGAGGACGGCGTGCTGCCGCACCAGGTCAGCCTGGATGAGGGCACGCTGCAGGAAGAGCGGCGCCTGCTGTACGTGGGCATCACCCGCGCCAAGGTGCAGCTGTGGATGAGCCACAGCAAGCTGACGCGCAAGTTCGGCGAGCATGTACGGCTGAAGCCGAGCCGTTTCTTCGCCGAACTGCCGGCCGAAGAACTGCAGCGCGATGGGGCCGATCCGGTCGCCGACGCGGCACGCAAGAAAGAGCGTGCATCGGCCGGGCTGGCGGCCATCCAGGCCTTGTTTGATTGAGTCAGTGGTGGCCACAATCGGCCATTCTCCCGTTCGTGGAATGTCCGTGCAGATCGAAACCGAACGACTCCGCCTGCGGTTGATCAGCCCCGCGCTGGATGCAGCGAACACGCTGGCCCTGCTCAACGATCCCGGCTTCCTGCGCTTCATCGGTGATCGCGACGTGCGCACCGAGGAGCAGGCGCGTGACTACATCGCCACGCGCGTGCTGGCCAGCTACGCGCTGCACGGGTTCGGCATGTACGCGGTGGAGCGGAGTGCCGATGGCGCTTGGCTGGGCAATGCCGGGCTGGTGCGCCGCGATGGCCTGCCGGGGCCGGACATCGGCTATGCACTGCTGCAGGAGTACGCGGGCCAAGGCTACGCGGGCGAGGCGGCGCGCGCGGTGTTCAGCCATGCGCGCGGCGCGCTGGGCCTGCAGGACCTGTATGGCATCACCGACCCGGACAACCTGGCCTCGGCAGCGATCCTGCGCCGGCTGGGCATGAAGCAGCGCGGCCTGCTGCAGCTGCCCGGCAGCGAGGAGTGGGTGACCTGGTTCGCCACGCCGGGCGCACGCTGATGGTTGGCGGAGTGTTGAGTGCCGGGTGCCGTGCCGATGCCGCGGCGTGCGCGGTGCCGTGCCCGTGATGCGTGCGGTGCCGATGCCCGTGGCGCGCGCGGTGTCGTGGTAGCGCCGAGCCATGCTCGGCGGAATGTCTGATGCAGCCGACTGAAGTCGGCTCTACCGTAGTGCATCACCGCAGTGCGTCAACGCAGGGCGTCCAGCTGCGCTTGCAGGTCGGCCACGGTCGCCTCCAGCTGCGCCACGCGCTCTGCCAACCCCGGATCCTGGCTGGCCGCCGATGCGGCGCCAGAGGCTGCGAAGCGCGCCGACAATGCCGCACCGTCCACGTCGCCGCACAGCAGGTGCATGTAACGATCTTCGCGCTGGCCAGCGGCACGCGGCAGCACCACGATCAGCTCGCGCTGTTGCAGGCGCTCGATCGCATGGCGTGCTTCGTCGCTGTCGCCGAACCGGTGCAGGCGTTCGGCACGGGTCACCAGTTCGCCAAGGGTCTGTGGGCCGCGCAGCAGCAACAGGGCCAACAGCACCGTCTGCTGCCGGGTCAGATCCAGGGCAGCCTGGAGACGGTGTTCGTAGCGGTCGGCGCGGGAAGAGAAGTGCTGGCGGGCCAGGCCCATCGTCTCCAGCGCCCGCAATGCATGCTGCACGTTGCCCGCATCCAAGTTCATCAGCGGGTCGCGCGCGGTCTTCTGGTTGGCCGCCGACTGCGCCGCATTGACGGTTAAGGGGTAGGTGTCCGGCGTGGTCGCCTCCTTTTCCACCAGGCTGCCCAGCAGGCGCGCCTGTGCAGCATCCAACAGCGGGCGGGCGGGGGTGTCGAGGACGTCGGTCATGGAAGGCTCCGTACTGGTCAGGCGGACAGCCACCAAGCATAGCCCCTGCCTTTGACATCTTTGCCGTTAAAATGGGCCGGTTCTGTACATGGTGAAGCCAATGCCTCGTCGTATCGCCCCTCTCTCCCTGTCCTTGCTCGCCCTGGCGACGTTGGGCCTGTCCGCCTGCAAGCGCGTCGACGCGCCGGCTGCCGATGCGGCACCTGTAGCGGTGGCGCCTGCGTCGCCAAGCATGGACAGCAGTGCCAACGACAACCTGAACGCGGTGCTGTGGGTGCAGCGGTCGGAAGAGTACAAGGCCGCTGCCGAACAGACTTACCGGGCGGCCGCCGATCGGCTGGATGCGGCGCTGAAGGAGGCGCACTGGGACGCACTGGTGCCGGAGGAGCGCGGCAACGAGGCCAAGGGGCTCAAGCCGGCGGTGGTGCTGGACCTGGACGAGACCGTGCTGGACAACTCGCCGTACCAGGCGCGGCTGGTTCGCGATGGCAAGGAATACGATGAGATGACGTGGGACCAGTGGGTGGCCGAAAAGAAGGCCAAGCCGGTCCCGGGCGTGGTCGACTTCGCCAAGGCCGCGACAGAAAAAGGCGTCACCCTGGTCTACATCTCCAATCGCGCGGTCCATCTGAAGGACGCCACCTTGGCCAATCTGCGTGCCGTCGGCCTGCCGGTGGCAGATGACAGCGTGTTTCTGGGCCTGGGCACCGTGGTGCCAGGCTGCGAACAGGCCGGCAGCGAGAAGAACTGCCGTCGCCGCCTGGCAGGCCAGCAGTACCGCGTGCTGATGCAGTTCGGCGACCAGCTCGGCGATTTCGTTGAAGTCACCGCCAACACCCCGCAAGGCCGTGCCGCGCTGCTCGAGCAGTACCACGACTGGTTCGGTGAGCGTTGGTGGATGCTGCCCAACCCCACGTACGGCGGCTGGGAGCCGGCGCAGTTCAACAATGATTACAGCCAGCCACGCCAGGCGCGCCATGACGCCAAGCGCGCCGCATTGGACTACGCCCCATGAGCCGTGGCCTGCTGCCGTTACGCGATGACGAACGCCTGATTTTCGCCCTGGACGTACCAGACCGTGTGCAGGCGCTGGAGTGGGTTGACCGCTTGGGCGACAGCGTGGGGTTCTACAAGATCGGCATGGAACTGCTGGCGTCGGGCGAGTACTTCCAGGTACTGGATGAATTGGCCCGCCGCGACAAGCGGGTCTTCGTTGATCTGAAGTTCTTCGATATTCCTGCCACCGCTGCGGCGGTGATCAAGCGGCTTTCGCAGTGGCCGGTGAGCTATTGCACCATCCATGGCTGGCATCCGGTGATGATGGAGGCCTGTGCCGCGGTTGCAGGGGGCGACATGCGACTGCTGGCGGTCACCGTGCTGACCTCGATGGGGCGGGAAGATCTGGCGCAGATGGGCATCGACCGCGAGCCGGTGGATGTGGTCGTTGAGCGCGCGCTGGCCGCCCAGGCTGCGGGCATCGATGGCGTCATTGCGTCGGGCCAGGAAGCCGCGCCGATTCGCGCGGCGACCGGTGCCGGGTTCTCCATCGTCTGCCCTGGCATCCGTCCCGGCGGTCCGGCAGGCGATGACCAGAAGCGCACCGTCGGGGTGTCCGAGGCCTTCCGCGACGGTGCCGATGCGATCGTTGTGGGGCGACCGATCCGGCTGGCAGCGGATCCGCAGGCGGCTGCACGCGGCATCCAGCAGGAAATCCACACGGCGCTGCGTCGCTGACCGCGGCGGGACGCCCAGTGCGCCCCGCGTTCAACGGATCATCGGATCAACGGCCATCCCAGGTGTGGGCAATGAATGCATTGGTCGACGCGCCCGCTAGTCGCGTGAAGATGCCGGGCCGCCCGGGCTCACCACAGCGAGGGCTTCCCCGGCTCGTGACCGCCAATTGGTACCAGCCATCGCCCGGCGCAGGCACCAGCAGCGGCCCCCCAGAGTCGGCATAGCAGGTGTCCCTGTAGCGCCCTCCGGCGCAGAGGTCTGCCTGCAAGTCCACCCTGATCTCCCCGTCCCATAGCCGCTTGCATTCAGCTATCGCGACAAGCGGCGTTTCTACGTGCTGCAGCGGATCCACGGTCTTGAAATCGTCACCGATCTGTCCGACGACCCCCCATCCGATCAGGGTGACGGGGCGCTGGTCCTGCTCGAAGGCACTGCCATCCAAGCCCAACAGCTGGACCGGTTGGATTCCGCTGACAGGTTTCTGCAGGCGTAGCAGGGCAACGTCTGGGCCGCCCCCCCTGTAGTCCGGGTGGTGATGAATCTCCGCGATGCGATGCACCACGCCTTCGTCGCGGCCCAGATTCGTCTGGCCGACACGGACGACTGCCAGATCGACCGTTACGCCCATGCAATGCGCTGCAGTCAGCACCCAAGAGGGCGAGATCAGGGTGCCGCCACACCAGTGCTGCTGGCGTGGCGTGGCACCGTCGGTGAGGACCTGGATGCTGACCATGAAGGGATAGACGCCGGTGGGCGCGTCTTCGCCGCCGATGATGCGAGGCGCGGCCGCCGCCGCAGCTGAGAAAAGCGCAGTGAGACACAGGGCCGTTACCACTAACGGGGTACGACGCATCAGGGAATCCTCCGGCAGGGAAATGGGAAGAGCGGTCAATCACGCGTCCACACCCTGTGGATGAAGGCATCGATGCCAGCGGACGCCAGTCGTGCATAGACGCCGGGAGAATCGCCGCGCGCACAGCCGATACCCCAGCTCACCACACCCAACTGCGACCAGCTGCCGTCGGCGGTCTTTACGAACAACGGGCCGCCAGAGTCGCCCTGGCACGAGTCCTTGCCCGCGCGGCTGGCGCACATTTCCCTGTCCAGATCTACCGTAGCGCGCCCTTCATACAGCGCCCGGCAGGCGCGGGTATCGATGAAGGGCACCTCGACGTGCTGCATGCGCGAAGGCGAGCTCCCGCTCGAAGACAGCCGCCCCCAGCCGGCAATCGTCAGCAGCCGACCCGGTACTTCGTAGCCGGTGCCCTCGCCACGCGGCAGACGCACTGGCGTGATGCCTTGGACGGGCCGTGTGAGTTTCAGCAGGGCAATATCGTTCGAACCGCCCGTGTATGCCGGATGGATGTGGATGGCGGCCACCGGATGATTGGTTCCTGTGCCGGCCTCCAGGTCGGTTTCCCCGGTGCGGATGAACAAGCGGGAGGCGGATGCGCCCCGCACGCAATGGGCGGCGGTCAGCGCCCAGGAGGCCGAGATCAGGGAGGCACCGCAGATGTGGCCATTACGGGGTACATCTGTTCCGGCGACCTGCAGGCTGGCCAGGAACGGGTAGCGTCCGTCGGGGACATCTTCGCCCCCAACGATCGCGGGCTTTGCCAGCTCGGGGGAAGCCGCCAGGGCGGGGCCGGCAAGCAGACTGGCCAAGAGGCAGGCAGGGATAAGGCGCATGAGAACACTCCCGTTACGACGGCGGTATGCCGACGCCCTCATTCAGCCGTAAAGAGGCCAGCCAAAGTGGGGACGGGGTCACTCTCTTCGTGCTCGCAGCCACATCCCTACACGTCGAAGCGGCAGATGCATACCAGCGTGCAATGCGTACCCGCGTGATGCATCCACGACGCAATCAGCTGCCATCAGCGCGGGGAGGGACGGGATCACTGTGCCGCCGCACAGGTGGCCAGCGACCGGCAACCCACTCCGCTTGATGGTCGAACGGCGACGGTGATGCGGTGCGCGCAACCCGTGATTCGGTTGCCAGCTCATGCCGGGTCATCCCCGCGACCGCCTTCCCACGCATGCCGCCGCCAGTGCGGGACCCCGTCTGCCCGGCACGCTTTGTGATCCAATGGTTTTTCACAATCAGGACGGCGCCGTTCGCGCCTGTCTTGCTGCCGCCATGCATGACCGGTCAAGATGCAGGCCGGTCTGGGGAGTCCGAACAAACATGTCGATCATGAAACGGCGTACACAGCGTCAGGCGTGGGCTTGCGGAGCCATGCTGCTGCTCATGTTGGCCGCCTGCGGACGCGACGCGGTGGATCCGGCGAAGCCGCCCGCCGAACCGGTTGCCGCCGTGCAGGCGATGGCCCGCGCCGTGGCCGCCAACGATCTGTTGGCCTATGCGCGGCTGTCCGTGCCGCCGGCCCAGTACCGCCGCCTGCAGGACGCCTGGGCCCAAGGGCACAGCCGCTGGCCACTGACCGAGCTGCCGTTGCATGACCAGTTGCTGCCCATGTTGCAGGCGTTGTCGGCGCCGGACGGCAACCAGCAGCTGCAGCGCAGCTTCGAGCGGCAACTGGCCGGTCAGACCACCGCAGTGCGCCAGGCAGCGCAGTCCATGGGCCTGTTCGGCGTGCAGTACCTTCGCCACGAGAACACGATCACGGCCAGCCAGCGCAGCCATTACATACAAGCGGTGGAAACCTTGGCGGGCTGGGCTGCAGATGCCCCGATCAGCGATCGCGCGCGTGCACGGGCCGCCATCACCGCGTTGACCGGCGCGGCGCGCGCCACCGGCATAAGCGATGACAGCCACCTGCAGCAGCACGGCATGGAAGGCAGTCTGCAGAAACTCGGCCCCTTCATCAGCGTCCTGAAAGCGGTGATGGCAAGCTATGGACTGGACGTGGACGAATCGCTGCGGGACCTGACGGGCGAAGTGCTGTCCCAGCAGGGCGACAATGCTCTGGTGCGGTTGCAGTACCCGCTGGCCGGACAGACCGTCAGCCTGCAGATCCCGCTCACCCGGCGCGAAAGCCACTGGTACCTCACCCGCACCTTGGCCGACACCGATGCCCTGCTGCGCAACGCCGACGCGGCGCAGGCTGAATCCGATGCCCGCATCGCGCCAGCCGATGAGACCGGGGCAGATGCAATGCCTCCGGCTAAGCCATAATGGCGCCGATGTCGAAACAGAACCCCCTGCCGTTCCCCGGCGAACAACCCGAGCCGACCGCCGCCGACGCGACGCCGGTATCCCCGACGACCGACGGTTCGCTGCCGCCGCCTGCCCCTGCGCGCGTCGCAGGCGGACGCCGGCCGTGGTGGGCGCGACTGCTGGGTAGGCTGGTCGAGCCATGGCTGTCGCTGGATATCGAGCCGGAAGATCCCGGCCAGTACAACGACGGTCGGCCGGTGATCTACGTGCTGGAAGACTACGGCCTGTCCAATGCGCTGATCCTGGACAAGGCCTGCCGCCAGGCGGGGCTGCCTTCGCCGTTGGTGCCGCTGCCCGGTGACCCCACCGGCCGCCGCCGTGCTTACGTGGCCCTGTCGCGACGCAGCTCCAGCAATTCGCTCATCCCCGAGCAACGCGGCGCCAAGACCCATTCCGATTCGCTGGCCAAGGTGCTGCAGGCGCATCGCGTGCGCGACGAGCTCGACGTGCACCTGGTGCCGGTATCGATCTTCGTCGGTCGCGCACCGGACAAGCAGAGCGGCTGGTTCGCCGTGCTGTTCTCGGAGAACTGGGCACTGGTCGGCCGCTTCCGCCGCCTGCTCGCCGTGCTGTTGAACGGTCGCAGCACGATCGTGCGCTTCGCCCCGCCGATTTCGCTGCGCTCCACCATCGATGAAGGGCTGGACCCGGAACGCACGGTGCGCAAGCTGCAGCGCGTGCTGCGTACCCATTTCCGGCGTATCCGCGAGTCGGTGATCGGGCCCGACCTGTCGACCCGTCGCCTGCTGGTGGACCAGGTGCTGCAGGCCGAGCCGGTGCGCGAAGCCATCGCGTCCCAGGCACGCCGCGACAACAGCAAACCGGCTGACGCCTGGAAGAAGGCGCATGCCTATGCCTGGGAGATCGCGGCCGATTATTCCAGCCCTGCGGTGCGCTCGGCCAGCTTCATGCTCAGCCATGTGTGGAACCGGATCTATGCCGGTGTGCTGGTGCATCACCTGGACAAGTTCAAGGCCGCCGCGCCGGGCCATGAAGTGGTCTACGTGCCCAGCCATCGCAGCCACATGGACTATCTGCTGCTGTCTTACCTGTTGTACGACCGCGGCATCGTGCCGCCGCACATCGTGGCGGGCATTAATCTCAACCTGCCGGTCGTCGGCACGCTGCTGCGCAAGGGCGGTGCGTTCTTCATACGGCGCTCGATCCGTGGCAATGCGCTGTACTCGGCGGTGTTGAGTGAATACGTCGCCCAGTTGGTCGCCGGTGGTTACTCCATCGAGTACTTCGTGGAAGGCGGGCGCTCACGCACCGGCCGCCTGCTGCAGCCGAAGGGCGGCATGATCTCGATGACGCTGAAGGCGTTCCTGCGTCAGCCGCGCAAGCCGGTGCTGTTCCAGCCGATCTATATCGGCTACGAAAAGCTGATGGAAGGCGGCAGCTATCTGGATGAACTGACAGGGCGGCCGAAAGAGAAAGAGTCGATCTGGTCGCTGCTGTGGGGCATCCCAAAGGTGCTCAAGCAGAACTACGGCCAAGTGGTGGTGAACTTCGGCGAACCGATTGCGTTGAACGACGTACTGGCCGAGAAGGCACCCGACTGGGATGGCAGCGCCGTGGCCGAGGATGAAAAGCCGGCGTGGTTGGCGAGCACGGTCGATACGCTGGCCGAACGCATCCAGGTGCGCATCAATGGCGCCGCCGACGTCAATCCGATCAACCTGCTGGCGCTGGCTCTGCTGTCCACGCCCAAGCACGCGATGGGCGAGGCCGACCTGATCGCGCAGATCCAGCTGTGCAAGACCTTGTTGGAAGAAATGCCGTACTCCGACCGGGTGACGGTGACCCCGCATTCGCCTGCGCGGATCATCGCCCACGCCGAGGAGATCAACGTCCTCACCCGCGTGCGCCATCCGCTGGGGGATGTGCTCAGTGTCAGCGGCGATACCGCTGTGCTGCTCAGCTACTTCCGCAACAACGTGCTGCACCTGTTCACGGCGTCGTCGTGGGTGGCGTGCTGCTTCCAGAACAACCGCCGCATGGGCCGCGCGGGTCTGGTGCGGCTGGGGCGCACGGTCTATCCGTTCCTGCAGGCCGAGCTGTTCCTGCCGTGGACGGAAGACGAGTTCGGCCAGCGCATCGAGCAGACCATCGATCTGTTCATCCGCGAAGGGCTGCTGCAGCAGGTGGGCGAAGACGAAGGCGGCGTGCTGGCGCGTAACACCGGGCAGACCGACGAAGTGTTCCGCCTGCGCGCCATCGGCCATTCGCTGCAGCAGGCCTTCGAGCGCTATTACATCGCCATTTCGGTGCTGGTCAAGAACGGTCCGGGCACGCTCGGCGCCGCTGAGCTGGAGAGTCTCTGCCAGCAGGCGGCCCAGCGCCTGAGCCTGTTGTACGCACCGGCCGCGCCGGAGTTTTTCGACAAGACCTTGTTCCGTGGATTCATCCAGAAGCTGCGCGAGCTGCGTCTGGTATGGCCGGATGAAAACAGCAAGCTGTTGTTCGATGAGCGGCTGGACGGCTGGGCCAAGGATGCCAAGTTCATCCTCGGCCGCGAGTTGCGCCACACCATCGAGCGGGTCAGTCCGGAAGCCGCCAAGCCCGAAGAAGCCGCGCCGCAGGATTGAGCGCACGGAATGCGTGCGCTGGGCCTCGCGAGTCGCTGGGGCACGGTCCTGGGAAACGCCGCGGTGGGCGTGATGGTTGGGCACGGGCGGTGGGCATGGGTTGGTAGAGCCGACTTCAGTCGGCTTGCCGCCGCAGCCGACTGAAGTCGGCTCTACCGAATGCCAGGGCAGCCGTCGTCAGGCTGGTTCGTCGGGAATCTGCAGGCTCTCCAGCCGGCTGATGCAGTCTTTCAGCTGCAGGCGGTGCCGTTTCAGCCGTTTGGACTCCAGGTCGTCGCTGCCGTTGGCGGCCATGTGCGTGATGCGGTCATCCAGCGCACGGTGTTCCGCGCGTAGTGCGCCCAGGCGCTCGGTGATTTCAGCGGGTGTGTAAGTGTCCACCTGCCGAGCATACACAGCGCAGGTGAGCGTCGGGGCAACCGGCAGCACCATGACTGGGGAAGTGCCGATGGCAGCCGGTAGAATGGGAGGATGAGCGCTGTCATCTCCCTGCCCGATCCCCTGCCGCGCGTGCGCCGTGATGCGGATCAGCAGGTGCGCGTGCTCGGCAGGCAGCTGCGCCGCCAGGTGGGCCAGGCCATCGCCGATTACGGCATGATCGGCGAGGGCGACAAGGTGATGGTCTGCCTGTCCGGCGGCAAGGACAGCTACACCCTGCTGGACATCCTGCTGGACCTGCAGCGTCGCGCCCCGGTGCCGTTCGAGCTGGTGGCGGTGAACCTCGACCAGAAGCAGCCGGGCTTTCCCGCCCACGTGCTCCCCGAGTACCTGTCCGGCCTGGGCGTGGCGTACCAGATCATCGAGCAGGACACCTATTCGGTGGTCAGCCGGGTGATTCCAGAGGGCGCCACGCAGTGTTCGCTGTGTTCGCGGCTGCGACGCGGCGCGTTGTACCACCATGCCGCCACCCACGGCTTCACCCGCATCGCGTTGGGACACCACCGCGATGACATGGCGGCGACGTTCCTGATGAACCTGTTCCACCATGCCAAGCTGTCCGGCATGCCGCCCAAGCTGCGCAGCGATGACGGCCAGCACGTGGTGATCCGGCCACTGGCCTACGTGCGTGAGCGGGACATCGCCGAGTACGCGCAGGCGCGGCGATTCCCGATCATTCCGTGCACCCTGTGCGGCAGCCAGCCGAACCTGCAGCGTCGCCAGGTGGGGCAGATGCTGGCGCAGTGGGACATCGACCATCCCGGTCGCGTGGATCAGATTGCCCGTGCACTGGCTACCGTGGAGCCGTCCCAGCTGGCGGACCCGCGCCTGTTTGATTTTCATTCCCTGGAGCGTCGCCCGTGCGACGCATCTCCTGAGACGCCCGCAGCCGAAGATGGCCGTGGCGTCCTTCACTCCTGAATCCGGAATTCCATGTTCTTTCGCAACCTGACTTTCTTCCGCTTCCCCACCGCCACTGATTTCTCCAGCGTGGACACCCAGTTGCCGAATGCCCTGCTCAAGCCGGTCGGTCCGCTGGAGATGAGCTCGCGCGGCTTCATCTCCCCGTTCGGCCGCGAGGAAAAGGAGCAGTTCTCCCATCGCATCGAAGAGCACCTGTGGCTGACCGTCGGGGGTGAGGACAAGCTGCTGCCCGGCGCGGTGGTCAACGACCTGCTCGAGCGCAAGCTGGAAGAGATCGAATCCAACGAGGGGCGTCGTCCCGGTGGTCGTGAACGCAAGCGCATGAAGGATGACCTGCTGCATGAACTGCTGCCGCGCGCCTTCGTCAAGAACTCGCGCAACGATGCGTTCCTGGACCTCAAGCATGGCTACGTCGCCGTGGATTGCTCCAGCCGCAAGACGGCCGAGTACTTCATGTCCGATATCCGTGGCCTGCTGGGCAGCTTCCCGGCCATGCCGCTGAATGCCGAGGTGGCCCCGCGTTCCATCCTGACCGGCTGGATCGCCGGCGAGCCGCTGCCGACCGGTCTGTCGCTGGGCGAAGAGTGCGAGATGAAGGATCCGGTGGAAGGTGGCGCCGTCGTCAAGTGCCAGCACCAGGAACTGCGTTGCGACGAGATCGACAAGCATCTGGATGCCGGCAAGCAGGTGACCAAGCTGGCGCTGGTGTTCGAGGACAACCTGTCCTTCGTGATCGGCGATGACCTGATCGTGCGCAAGCTGAAGTTCCTGGACGGTGCGCTGGATCAGCTGGAACACACCGATGATGACGGCCGCCGTGCCGAGCTGGATGCACGCTTTGCGCTGCAGAGCGCCGAAATCCGTCGGCTGTTCCTGTTGCTGGAAGAGGCGTTCAAGCTCAGCAAGGCCGACTGAACGGGGCGACCCGGTACGTGTCCATCCCCGCTGACGCCGTGCGGCGTATGCTGGCTCCATGAGTCCGTTGCTGCGCCGCCTGTTGTCTCCCGCGCCCACCGCTTCGGTGCAGCGGGACACCGTGCGCCTGCGCATCGGGGACGCGGAGATCGACATCCTGCGCGTGCGCGACCCGCGCGCGCGCCGCATCAAGCTGAGCGTGGACGAGCGTGGCGCACGGCTGACCCTGCCCTTGCGTGCCAGCCTGCAGACCGGAGACCGTTTCCTGGAAGATCACCGGGGCTGGTTGGCGAAGCAGCTGCTGCATTTTCAATCCGATCGCATGCCGCCTGCGCTGGTTCCGGGCCAGCCCGGCCTGTTGCCCCTGCGCGGCGAGCTGTTGCCCTTGCGTTGGCAGGAGGCGCGCTACGCCAAGCTGGAGATCGATGCAGAGGGTGCGTGCGTGCATTGGCCGGTACGCGCCACGCCGGCCACGCTGCGTCGCGTGCTGCGTGAGTTCTACGAGGCACAGACACGGGCCGACGTGGGCCAATGGCTGCCGCGTTACCTGCCTGGACTGCCGCGCGCACCCACGCGGATCCGCTTGAAGGTGATGTCCTCGCAGTGGGGGTCGCTGGCACCGGATGGCAGCATGGCGCTGGATCTCGCATTGGTGCTGGGGCGCCCTGCCGCCTTCGAGTATGTGCTGGTGCATGAGCTCTGCCATCTGCTGCAGGCGAATCACTCCGCAGCGTTCTGGCATGAAGTGGAGCAGCGTTTTCCGGCATGGCGGGAGCAGCGCGACTATTTCCATGACGAAGGACGGCGGCTGAAGGCGATGCTGCGGCAACTGCTTTGACGCGGTGAAGCGGCGTCAAAGCAGTTGCCCACGCATGTCACCTTATCCCCGCGCCTTCGGCGCGCCCCCTTGAACAACAAGGGGGCTCTCCTCCAGTCGGTCCGCTACGCCGTAGGGAACAAGCGCGAAGCATCGGGTAGCGCCGAGCCGTGCTCGGCGAGCGCAGCGGCGGCGAAGCGGCGTCAAAGCAGTTGCCCACGCATGTCACCTTATCCCCGCGCCTTCGGCGCGCCCCCTTGAACAACAAGGGGGCTCTCCTCCAGTTAGTTCGCTACGCCGTCGCCGCTGCGCTCGCCGAGCACGGCTCGGCGCTACCGTGGGGATTCGTGCTTGGCACGCACCGCGGGGGATTGGTGTGTGGCACATACCGTGGGAATTCGTGCGTGGGGCGTGCCATTGGAATTCGTGCGTTATGCACCTGGTAGCGCCGAGCCGTGCTCGGCGAGCGCAGCGGCGACGGCGTCACCGGTCCGGGTCATCGCCGCTGTGCGGCGGCGATCGCCCAGCGTGTGGCGACCGCGGGGGCGGTGATGCACACGGCGCGATCGGTGACGGTCGTGACGGCGCGTTCCAACAGCTGGATGTCCGCTTCGTGCTGGCGCGCGACGTGGGGGTCTTCGAAGAAGATCGCACGTTGGCAATGGCCTTCCAGCACCTGGTCGGCAATCTGTGCGTCGCCGCCCAGTGGGCCGCTCTGGTAGCGCGTCACCCACGGTTGGTCGAGGGGCCAGCCGCGGCTCCATGCCAGTTCGTTGAGTCGCTGGCCAGTGGTTCCCGTGCCGATGCGCGAGGCGAAACGGGACAACACGTCGAAGTGCTCGGCGGCGAATGCCAGCATCGCCGGCTTCATCGCGTCGTGGGCGATCAGGGCCAGCGTCTGGTGGCCGAACGCATGCAGGTCATCGGCACCCGGATCGGCCGTCCATCCCGCATGCACGCGTTCCACTTCCACCCAGTCGCGGGCGCTGGCAACGGTGGAGAGGAAGGGTTTGCCGTGGATGACGCACTGCCGCTTGAGCGCGATGGCCTCGGGGAAGATCGATGACGGGTCGACCGGGTCGATCAGGTAGATGGCACCGTCCAGCGTGCGTTCCGGCCCCATGCCGACCACTTCGGCCACCAGCTTCATCAAGCCGCCCTCACGTCCGTTGGGGTAGCGCGTGAGCTGCGTGGTAGCCTGCAGCAGACCGTAGTGCTGGATCGCGTCGAAGGTGCGCCCCACCGCATGCAGCGACAGCTCCAACTCGGCGATGCCGGCGTGGCAGGCGCGCAGCCAGCGGAAAAGTGCGGCGTTGCCGTCATGGTGATGAAGCCGGTTGGCTGCAAGGCCAAGTCGCATACGGTCATTCTCCTGTGGCGTCGGCGAAGTGTATGCCGTTGATGGCGTCGCGCCGAGCCGCTTATGCAGCAATCCTGATGGCCCGCTACGCGCAGGCTGCTAGCGTCGGCAGGTCATGGATCGCGGACAGGGAGAACATCGGGGTGGGGAGCAGGGGCATCACCGGGTACGTGTCTGGACTGGCCATGCTGCTGGCCGTATCGCTCGCGGCCGTACCGGCGCGCGCGGCCACGCCGGAGACCGATGCGGCCGCCAGCGCCGGGTGTGGCATGCGCCTGGGCGCCGACGACGAACGGCCTGTCATCCGCCTCGGCTTTCCCAACGACCGCGCACCGCTGTCATCAGGCTCGGCGCGTAATCCCGGTGGTGTGCTGCCGCTGCTGCTGGCGTTGCTGCCCCAGGCCTCGTTCAAGGTGCAGGCGCTGCCCACCGATGAACTGCGTCGCCGTATCGCGCAGGATGAACTGGACGCCGCCATCGGCCTGCCCGTCCGTGATCTTCCTGCGCACTGGCTGCACTCCGGCGGCTATCTGCGTGTTCCCAATGTCATCGTCACGCGCCGACAGGGCATCAGTGTGCTGGAGGCCAATGACCTGCAGGGACGGCGCATCGCCGTCATCGATGATCTGCCGCACGGATGGCGCCCCCCTGATGCGCACGTACAGCGCAGTACCGATGCACGGCAGGCGCTCGCGCTGCTCCTGTCAGGCCAGGTGGATGCAGCCGTGGGCAACGCCCTTGTCATCGAACACGCGCGCAGGGCCACGCGGGCGGTCGGGCTGGTGGTGGGCGCCCCCGCCGGCTTCGATGACATCCTGGTGCTCGCCGCGCAACCCCGCTGCGCGCGATGGTTGATGGCCTTTGATCAACAGTGGCCTGCCTTGGCGCCGGTCATCGGTCGCGCCGCAGGGACGCCAGCGACCGCGCTGCGGATGGATGCCGATGGGATGAAGCGGCCGCTTGCGCTGCTCGGACTGGCGCTCGCGGTGCTGGCGATCGGCCTGGTGCACGCCAACGGCTACTGGAAACTCAGGCGCGAGAGTCGGCGGCGCAGTCGGCTGCGACGCCGTATCGATGAGATATCGGACAACCTGCCGGTCGTGGTGTTCCACGCACGACGGCAGCGTGATGGGCGGATCTGCATGGATCTGGTGGTGGGCGACGTACCGCAGCTGTTCAGTGCATCGACGGGCGAACTGCAGGCGGATCCTTCGCGGGCGCTCGCTGCGCTGCGCGGTCGAGACCGTCGTCGTGTGCTGGCGACCCTGGAACGCGGCGCACGGCGCATCCAACCCGTGTCGTTCCGCTTCAGCGCCCACGGTGTGCGGGGCATGCGCTGCATTGCCATGCACGCATGGCCGACCCTGCAGCAGAACGGCGAGCAGCATTGGGCCGGCTATTGGCTGGACGTCTCCGACGAGCAGATGCGCGAACGCGCCATTGAACGCGCGCAGGCGCACGCCGCCGCCGATGCGGACGATCGCACCCGCCTTGCTGCTGCGCTGGGCAGCGGGATGGACGAGCCGACCCATGCCCT
Source organism: Stenotrophomonas sp. WHRI 8082 (assembly GCF_040223995.2). Classification (NCBI taxonomy): domain Bacteria; kingdom Pseudomonadati; phylum Pseudomonadota; class Gammaproteobacteria; order Lysobacterales; family Lysobacteraceae; genus Stenotrophomonas; species Stenotrophomonas sp. WHRI 8082. The sequence continues at coordinate 2,004,536 of NZ_CP167826.1, forward strand.
ACAGCAGCGATTGGCGGTGCTGGATGATGGGCCTCTCGATGGACAACAGCGTGCCGCACTCGCCTCGCTGCAGGATGCCTCGACGATGCTGTCGCGGATACTCGACGACGTGCGCTCGCTGTCTGCGGGCGACGCGGCGGAGATGATGCTGCACGCAGCGCCGGTGGACCTCAGGCAATTGCTGATCGGCGTGGAGACGCTGTTGCGCCCTGTGGCGCTGTCCAAGGGCCTGGTGTTCCAGCAGCGGGTGGACAGCGAGGTAGCCGACTGGCTGGAGGTGGACGGCACGCGGCTGCGGCAGATCCTGTTCAACCTGGTCGGCAATGCCATCAAGTTCACTGCGCAGGGCGAGGTAACGCTCCGCGTGCAGTGGGTGGGCAACGTCGGCGCGTCACAACGCGTGCGTGTCGAGGTCGCTGACAGCGGTGTGGGGATCGCACCCGAGCGTCAGGATTCCGTGTTCGAGCCCTTCGCCCAGGCGACCTTGTCCACTACGCGGCTGTACGGCGGCACCGGACTCGGCCTGGGCATCTGCAGGCAACTCGCGCAGCGGATGGGGGGAAACCTGCGCCTGCACAGCGTGCCTGGGAAAGGCACCGTGGTGGCGGTCGAACTGGAGCTTCCGCGCAGTAGCCCGGTGCGCTCCGACGCACCCGCGCTGCGCACTGGACCGACAGGCGCCGTTGTCCAACCGGCGGCACCACACTGTGTGCTGGTCGCCGAAGACGATCCCACTCAACAGGTATTGATGCAGTGGTGGCTGCGTGGCATGGAGCTGGACGTAGAGGTGGTCGCCGATGGCGTCGCTGCACTGGAGCGCTGGCAGGTCACGCGGCCAGCGCTGCTGTTCACCGATGAGCGCATGCCCGGCCTGGATGGACAAGGCCTGGTGCGGCAGGTCCGCCTGCGGGAAGCGCAGCTGGGGCTGCCACGCACCCCGATCATCGGCATGAGCGCCGATACCGATGGCCTGCGCGACCTGCCTGTGGACTACCTGCTGGCCAAGCCGATAAGCAGGGCAACACTGCAGGCAGCGATCGTGATGGTCGCACCCGCGCTGCTGGTTGCGCCCGGGGTGGTGGATGCGGCGGCGGCCCGCGCCCGCGCCGACGTGCCGACGCTTTCGGTCCTGGCGGGCCGCTTTGGCAGCGAGGAGGTCGCCCGCGCGCTGGCGCAGACGCTGCGGAGCAGCCTGGAAGACGACCTGTTGGCGCTGCAGCGCGAATGGCAGCAGGAATCGATGCAGGCCGCCGCGCAACGATTGCACCGCATGTCGGGCGGCGTGGGCAGCGTCGGCATGACAATGTTGTCCGCCGAACTGCGCGAGCTCAGCGAACGCGACGCGCCCATAGAGGAGGCCCAACGCATGGCGGTGGCGATCCACCTGCGCGCGTGCATCGCGCAGCTGCAACGCCTCACACCCTAGCGCTGGTCAGCGCTCAGCTGGCCAGCAAGCGCACGATGCTGGCGGCGGCGTCGCGTCCCTCGGCGACCGCGGTCACTACCAGGTCGGCTCCGCGCACGGCGTCCCCGCCGGCGAACAGCCGCGGATGGGCGGTCTGGAAGGGCAGGCGGTCTTTGCCGCCGACCTGCAGCCGGCCATTGCTGGCCGCTTCCACGCCCTGCGCGGACAACCAGTCCGGTGCACTGGGCGAGAAGCCGAACGCGATGATCACGATGTCCGCTTCCAGCAGCGATTCGCTGCCCTCGATCGCGACCGCCGCCTGGCGGCCGTTGGCATCCGGCTCGGCCAGCCGGGTTTCCACCACGGTCACGCCGATGGCCTCATCGTCCGCGCCGGCTTCAATGGACAGCGGCTGGCGGTTGAACAGGAAGCGCACCCCCTCTTCGCGGGCATTGGCGACCTCGCGCGCCGAGCCGGGCATATTGGCTTCATCGCGGCGGTAGGCACAGGTCACCTTCGCTGCGCCCAGCCGGATCGCACTGCGCACGCAGTCCATTCCGGTATCGCCGCCACCCAGCACCACGACGCGCTTTCCGTTGAGATCCGGTACCGCGATCTGATCTTCCCAGCCGGCGATCGGCCGCCCTTGGGGATTGTCACCGCTGACGATGCGGGCGTTCTGCACCAGGAACGGCAGGGCCGGCAGCACGCCCTTCAGATCCTGCCCATCCAGCCCGCCATCGGTATACCGGTACGCGCCGGTGCCCAGGAACACCGCGTCGTGCCGCTGCAGCAGGTCGTCCACGCTGACGTCGCGGCCGATCTCCACGCCCAGGCGGAACTGCACGCCCATGCCTTCCAGCACCTCGCGGCGCTTGCGGATCACGTCCTTGTCCAGCTTGAAACTGGGGATGCCGAACTGCAGCAGGCCACCGATCTGTTCGTAGCGGTCGTACACCACGGCGGTGATGCCGGCGCGCGCCAGCCGATCCGCGCAGGCCAGCCCGGCCGGGCCGGCACCGATCACCGCCACCGTGCGGCCGGTCGGCTCCACTGCGCTCAGGTCAGGGCGCCAGCCGCGGGCCAGCGCGGTATCGACAATGTATTTTTCGACCGCGCCGATGGTCACCGCACCGAATTCTTCCAGCGTGCAGCTGCCCTCGCACAACCGGTCCTGCGGGCATACGCGGCCACACACTTCCGGCAAGGGATTGGTGCTGTGGCACAACGTCGCGGCTTCTTCGATGCGGTTCTCCTGCACCAGCTGCAGCCACTGCGGAATGGCGTTGTGTACCGGGCACTTCCAGCTGCAGTACGGATTGCCGCAGTCCAGGCAGCGGCCGGCCTGGAACTGGGCTTCTTCCTTGCCGAACTTGCCGTACAACTCACCCCAGTCGCCGGAGGTGCGCAGTTCGACCGGGATGCGCTGCGGCATCGTCCGGGGCAGGTCGAGGAACTGGAATGCGTGCTTGCGGCTCATGGCGTGCTCTGCCTGTCGGCGTGAAGGTGCGGCGGGTCAGTGACCGGCAGCACCAGTGGAAAGGGCGCGGTCATGCGGCGCGACGCAGGGTTTCGGTCAGCGATTCAATACTCGCGGCCTTGGGCTTCACCAGCCAGAACTTGCCGATGTAATCGCGGAACTCGTCCATGATCTGCTGCGCCCAGATGCTGCCGGTCAGTTCGCGATGACGGCTGATCAGGCGATGCAGGTGCTGACGATAGTTCTCGAAGCCCTCCGCCGACACGCGGTGGATGTCGATCAGCTCGTGGTTGTAGCGGTCGACGAAATCACGGTCCACGTCGAGCACGTAGGCCAAGCCACCGGTAAAGCCGGCGCCGAAGTTCAGGCCCACCTTGCCCAGCACCAGCACCACGCCGTCGGTCATGTATTCGCAGCAGTGGTCACCGGCGCCTTCGATCACCGCCAGTGCACCCGAATTACGGACCGCGAACCGTTCGCCCGCACGCCCTGCGGCGAACAGTTCGCCGCCGGTCGCGCCGTACAGGCAGGTGTTGCCGATGATCGCCGTGCTGCGTGCTTCGAAGCGCGCGCCACGCGGCGGACGCACCACCAACCGGCCGCCGGCCATGCCCTTGCCGACGTAATCGTTGGCTTCGCCTTCCACTTCAAGGTGCAGGCCACCCACATTGAAGGCACCGAAGCTCTGCCCGGCGGTGCCGCGGAAGCGCAGCTCCAGCGGGGCGTCGGCCATGCCCTGGTTGCCATGCGCGCGGGCAATGGTGCCCGACAGGCGGGTGCCGATGCTGCGGTCGGTGTTGTGGATCAGGAAGCGGTGGTCGCCGCCGCGCTTGTGGGCGATGGCATCGGCCAACAGGCCATCCATCTGCGTGGCCAGGCTGTCCGGCGATTCGTACAGGCGCTGCGCCGCGCAGTGGCTGCCCTCGTAACTGGCATCCACCAGCAGGCGCGACAGATCCACGCGCACGCCTTCGCGCGGTGCGGTATCGATCTGGCGCAGCAGTTCGGTGCGGCCCACGATCTCCTGCAGCGAACGCACGCCCAGGTAGGACAGCCAGCCGCGTACTTCTTCCGCCAGCAGCTTGAAGAAGTTCTCCACGCGTTCGGGCTGGCCGGTGAAATACTGCTCGCGCAGGCGTTCGTCCTGCGTGGCCACGCCGGTGGCGCAGTTGTTCAGATGGCAGATGCGCAGGTACTTGCAGCCCAGCACGATCATCGGGCCGGTGCCGAAGCCGAAGCTGTCCGCGCCGAGGATCGCGGCCTTGACCACGTCCAGTCCAGTTTTCAGTCCGCCATCGGTCTGCAGGATGGTGCGGGCGCGCAGATCGTTGCCGACCAGCGCCTGGTGCGCTTCGGCGACGCCCAGTTCCCACGGCACGCCGGCATACCGGATGGAACTGACCGGCGATGCACCGGTGCCGCCGTCGTGGCCGGAAATGGTGATCAGGTCCGCGCCCGCCTTGACCACACCGGCGGCAATCGTGCCCACGCCAGCGTGGCTGACCAGCTTCACCGACACCAATGCGGTCGGATTGACCTGCTTGAGGTCGTAGATCAGCTGGGCCAAGTCTTCGATGGAATAGATGTCGTGGTGGGGCGGCGGCGAGATCAGGCCGATGCCCGGCTTGGCATAGCGCAGCCGTGCGATCAGTTCGTTGACCTTGTGGCCAGGCAGCTGTCCGCCTTCGCCCGGCTTTGCCCCTTGGGCCACCTTGATCTGCAGCACTTCGGCGTTGACCAGGTACTCGGCGGTGACGCCGAAGCGTCCGGACGCCACCTGCTTGATCTTGGAGCGCTTCTCCGTGCCGTAGCGGGCCGGATCTTCGCCGCCTTCGCCGGAGTTGCTGCGCCCACCCAGACGGTTCATCGCGATCGCCAGCGCTTCGTGCGCTTCCGGCGACAACGCGCCCAGGCTGATCGCGGCCGTATCGAAGCGCGGGAACAGCTCGCTGGCCGGCGCCACCTCATCCAGCGGCGTCGGTGTCGTCGCAGGTACCAGTTGCAGCAGATCGCGCAGTGCCGATGGCGGACGGGCGTGCACCGCATCGCAGTACGCCTGCCAGTGCGCCGGATCGCCCGAGCGCGACGCGCGCTGCAGGCTCATGACCACGTCCGGGTTGTACATGTGGTACTCGCCGCCGTGCACGTATTTCAGCAGGCCGCCGACGTCCGGCTGCACCTGGTCATCCCATGCCTGCACGGTCAGCTCGCGGGCTTCTGCATCCAGCCGTGCGAAGCTGACACCGCCCACGCGCGACGGCGTTTCCGGGAAGCACAGGTCCACCACGTCCGGCTCCAGCCCGACGATCTCGAACAACTGCGCGCCCCGGTAACTGGCCACCGTGCAGATGCCCATCTTGGAAATGATCTTCGACAGGCCCTTGTACACGCCCTTGCGGTAACGCCGACCAATCTGCGACTGCTCGCCGCCCTTGCTCAGCTTCAGGATGCCGCGACGGCCGAGGTCGAACAACGTCTGGTACGCCAGGTACGGGTATACCGCAGTGGCACCGAAGCCCAACAGGCAGGCCATGTGGTGCGGGTCGCGCGCGGTGCCGGTTTCCAGGATCAGGTTGACGTCGCAGCGCAGCCCGGTGTTGCACAGATGGTGGTGTACCGCGCTCGTAGCGAGGAGGGCATGCACCATCGGCCGGTCCGTGACCGGGTAGCGGTCGGACAGCAGCAGCATGACGATGCCCTCGCGCGCGGCCTGCTCGGCTTCGGCGCAGATGCGCTCGATGCCAGCCCGCAGGCCTTCTTCCTCGCTGTAGGACAGATCGATCAGTCGGTTGGCATCGACGTACTGCTCCATCTTCAGCAGCTGGCGCAGCTTGCGCTGGCTGAGCACCGGCGAATTGAGGATGACGTGGTTAACGGTCTCCGCGCCCGCATGGAAGATGTTGGTCTCCTTGCCCAATTGGGTGGACAGGGACATCGCGCAGTCTTCGCGCAGCGGGTCGATCGGCGGGTTGGTGACCTGTGCGAACGCCTGGCGGAAATAGTCGTACAGCGGGCGGCTGCGTTGGCTCAACACCGCCATCGGCGTGTCGTCGCCCATCGAGCCGGTGGCTTCCTGTTCGGTTTCGGCCAGCGGCCGCAGCACCTGCTCCACCTCTTCGGTGCTGAGCTGGTACAGCTTGTGATAACTGCGCAGGGTGCGCGCGTCGAACGGCTCCTCCACCAACGAAGGGTCGATCAGCTCGGTCTGTAGATAGGTCACGCCCTGCTGCAGCCACTGCTTGTACGGTGCGCGACCGCGGTTGATGCGGTCTACCGCATCCGAATCCAACAGGTCACCGCGCTTGAGGTCGATGGCCATCATCTCGCCCGGGCCCAGCTTGCCCTTGCGCACCACGCGCTCGGTCGGCACTTCCCACACGCCCGCCTCGGACGCCACCAGGAAGTGGCGGTCGGAGGTCAGCATCCAGCGCGCCGGACGCAGGCCGTTGCGGTCCAGGGTGCACACCGCATAGCGCTCATCGCAGGCCACGATGCCGGCCGGGCCGTCCCACGGTTCGCTGTTGAGGCCATGGAATTCGTAGAACGCGGCCAGGTCGGGATCCTTGAACTCCAGCGACTGGGTCGCCGGCGGCACCAGGATGCGCAGCGCCTGGATCAGCTCCATGCCCGCGCTGACCATCAGCTCGAGCATGTTGTCCAAACTCTGCGAATCCGAGCCGTGCATGGAGATCACCGGATCGAACTCGCCGATGTCGAAGCGCGGCGTCTTCCAGACCTTGCTGCGCGCCTGCGCCCAGCGCCGGTTGCCTTCGATGGTGTTGATTTCACCGTTGTGGGCAAGCATGCGGAACGGATGCGCCAGCGGCCAGCGCGGCAGCGTATTGGTGGAGAAGCGCTGGTGGAACACGATGGCGCTGGAGGCCAGGTCACTGCGCTGCAGGTCCAGGAAGAACCGCGACAGCTTGTCCGGCAGCACCATGCCCTTGTAGCTGATGGCATTCGGGCTGAGCGTGGTGACGTAGTAATCGGCGTGCTCGCGCAGCGTCTGCTCGCTGCGGCGACGGGCCAGGAACAGTGCCAAGGTAAAGGCCGCGTTGTCCTGTGCATCGCCGGCATCGACGAAGATCTGCTCGATGTGCGGCAGGGTGTCGCGCGCCAGTTGTCCGCAGACGCTGTCATCGGTGGGCACCACGCGCCAACCGCGCGGCTGGGTTCCGGCCTTGACCAGCTCGGCTTCCAGCGCAGTGCGGCACGCTGCAGCAGCGGCTTCGTCGTGTGGCAGGAACACCACGCCGGCCGCGAAACGCTCGCCGACGCGGATGCCGGCCTCGCTGGCGATGGCCTTCAGGAACGCCTGCGGCCGGCGCAGCAGCAAGCCGCAGCCATCACCGGTCACGCCATCAGCGGCCACGCCACCGCGGTGGGTCATCCGCGAAAGCGCGGCGATCGCGGTGTCCACCAGCAGCCGCGAGGGCTGGTCATCAAGCTGGGCCACCATGCCAAAACCACAGGCATCGCGCTCATGTTGCGGGTTGTAAAGCCCTTGGCGGTTGCGGGGGGCCATCTTTGCCTCGTCGTCAGGTGAGCGGCGACACTTGCCCCCGCCCAATCCTTGGAGCGTGTATCAGGAGGCCACCGGATACTTCGACTAGATCATAGATGGTGCAATGCCGCAACACACGGTTGCACGCGCAACCAAGGCGCTGGCAAGTGCTTGCCAGCGCTCAGGAAATCAACCGCAGCGGACGCCGGTGACCACGTTCTTTTCGTCCACTTCCACATTCAGGCGCTCGCCCACGAATTCCATCGTGGTCATGTCGCCGGGACGCAGCACGCGGAGGTCACGCGCCGCCGCATCCTGCTGGGCCTGGCCACCGAGTTCATCGGTGAACGGCTGGCCGACCAGGCTCTGCACCTGGGTGGCATCACAGTTGCCGACAGGCGGCGCTTCGGTCGCCTTGCCGGTTTCATCGGTGGGCGCGGTCGCGCTTTCGGCGGCTTGTTGCGCCTGGGCGGTAACGGCGTCCTGTTCGTCCATCGGCGGCGCCGAGCAGGCGGCCAGGAACAGCGTAGCGGGGAGCAGGATCAGGAAGGGGCGAGAGAACTGCAGGAACGACATGCGGACTCCAGAAGCGTACGGGGTGACGAATACGTGAGCATACCGGCTGATGGCCGCTGACGTGTTCGTGTTGCGTTATTGACGCCGCCTCGCACTCGCCCCCGCCACACTGCCCGCCATGAGCCAGACGCCCGTAACCCCTGAAAAAACCGCCGCCCGTGCCGCCGGCCTGCGTTATGTGGATGACAGCCAGCCCGGCTTCCGGCGTCGCCGTGCCGGCAAGGGATTCGCCTACCGCGATGCCGATGGCCACGCTGTGCGCGACGCGGAGACCTTGGCCCGCATCCGCTCGCTGGCGGTGCCGCCGGCCTATACCGATGTGTGGATATGCAGCTGGCCCAACGGCCACTTGCAGGCAACCGGCCGCGATGCCCGGGGTCGCAAGCAATACCGCTATCACGCCGAGTGGGCGCGGGTGCGCGGGGCCGGCAAGTTCGATCGCACCATTGCCTTTGGTGAGGCGTTGCCAAAGCTGCGTCGGCGGCTGGGACAGGATCTGAGGCGCAGCGGCTTCCCGCGGGAGAAAGTGCTGGCCATTGTCGTGGCGCTGTTGGCCGACACGCTGGTGCGCGTGGGCAACGAAACCTATGCGCGTGAGAACAAATCCTTCGGCCTGACCACCCTGCGAAATCGTCACCTGGCGCTGGTGTCCGGAGGCCGGGTACAGATGCGTTTCCGTGGCAAATCCGGCCAGCATCACGAGGTGGAGATCGGCGACAAACAACTGGCCAAACAGGTGCGGCGGATTCAGCAGCTCCCCGGCCAGGCGCTGTTCCAGTATCGCGACGACGACGGCACCGTGCAGCCGGTGGACTCCGGTGAAGTGAACGACTACCTGCGCGAGGTGATGGGCGAAGAGTTCACCGCCAAGGATTTCCGCACCTGGGGTGGCACCGTCGAAGCCCTCCGCGTGTTCGCCGTAACGGAGCTGCCGGAGCCGGCCAGCAAGACGGCGCTGGCCGCCGCGCAACGCGAGGTGGTGTGCAAAGTGGCGGACCTTCTGGGCAATACGCCCGCGGTGTGCCGCAAGGCGTACATCGATCCCAGTGTGTTCGACGGCTGGGAGCGCGGTGAGCTGACTGCGCTGGCCGGGTTGCGTGGGCCGCGTCAGTGGGAGCAGGCGACCCTGCGCTACCTGCGCAGGGCACGCCGGGTCAGCAAGAAACTCAGCCGCAGTAAATAGCGGTGATGTTGTTGGTGCGGCCGGTTTCGATGGTCAGCCGGTCGCCGCCCTGATGCGCCGCACCGGCCGCCGGATCCGCACTGCCGCTGGCGGTCGGGCCGCTGCGCTCAAGGGTGCCGCGCAGCACCTGCACCTGCAGGCTGTCACTGTCCACGCGGGCCCGCTCTACCGTGGCCGCTGAGGCCGCCAACCCAACCGCGCCCTGCACCTTGTCCAAGTGGCACTGGCCGGAAATCACGCCGTCGATGGGCTGGACCTGGGCCAGTGGCGTGCTGCTGCAGGCGGCCAGGGAAACGGCCATCGCGGCCACGCTCAGATAACGGATCATCGGTGCAGCTCCAGTGTCGTTGAGGTGCCTAGCGTGCCGTGTCGCGCGTGGTGCCAGGATGAACGCCTGCACACGGTGGGCACGTTGCATTCACTGGCAGTGGAAGGCGGAATGTCCACACTGGTTGCACGTTCCTGACGTGCCGCTTCACCGGTAGCGCGGCGCAATGCCCCGCGGTTCTCATGCGGCACGTGCTGGTAAATCCGTGTCGAAAGGAGATCTCATGGCAACCGCCAAGACCACCACCACGAAGAAAGCTCCCGCCCGAAAGAAAGCCTCCCCGAAGGTCCGCAAGGGCACCCGCGCCACCGCAGCCGCCCCTGCCGAAACCGCCGTACGCAAGCGGGTAGTCAAGACCGCCACCCGCAAGACAGCCGCCACCGACGAGCGCGGCGCCCGCGTTGCTGCACGTCAGCGCCGTCTGCAGGATCAGGAAAAGGCAAAAGACGTTCGCGCCAGCAAGAAGGCCGCCAAGAAGAAAGTCACTCAGGCCGGTGCACGCAAGCAGCCGACCAAGATGCCCGCCCAGACCATCGCCAAGCCCGGCAACGAGCATGAGCTTTCCCTGTCGCCACGCTTCCTCGCCCCGGATTACGTCGGCAGCGGCAAGCTGAAGGGACTGCGCGCGATCGTGACCGGCGGTGACTCCGGCATCGGCCGAGCAGTGGCGGTGTTGTATGCCCGCGAGGGGGCCGACGTCGCCGTACTGCACCTCGATGAGCACGAAGATGCCGACGTCACCCGTCAGCATGTGGAACAGGAAGGGGGACGCTGCATTGTCATTGCCGGTGACGTGCGCGATCCGAAGTTCTGCAACCGCGCAGTGAAACAGGTCGCCAAGGCGTTCGGTGGTATCGACATCCTGGTCAACAACGCCGCGTTCCAGCTGCATTGCCATCGCCTCGAAGACCTGGACGACGCGCACCTGCAGGAAACGCTGCAGACCAATATCGGTGGCTACATCCAGATGGCGCGGGCGGTGCTGCCGCATCTGGGTGAAGGATCGAGCATCGTCAACTCGGGCTCGGAAACGGGCTTGTTCGGCAGCAAATCGCTGATCGATTACTCGGCGACCAAGGGCGCGATCCACGCGTTCACCAAGGCGCTGGCCAGCCAGCTGCTGCCACGCGGCATCCGGGTCAATTGCGTTGCACCGGGTCCGGTGTGGACCCCACTGAACCCGGCCGACAAAGAAGCACCGGATGTCGGCGAATTTGGCCAGAACAGTGACATGGGCCGCGCCGCGCAGCCGGAAGAGTTGTCGCCCGCGTACGTCTTCCTTGCCGCACCCAGCTGCTCCAGCTATATCAGCGGCGTGGTGCTGCCGGTGATGGGCGGCCCGCACGGCTGACCACGTCAGGCACCGTCGGCTTCCTCTCGCCACCGAGAGGGAGCTGACGCCAACACGCCAGAGTGTGCCCCTGGTCAAACCCACCCCCTGCGCCGCGTCGCTAGCGTGAAGCTCCGGCTTCAGGGGGGTGGAGGTTTGACGCATGACCGAGATCAACATCAGCGCCGCTGCGGATGACGTAGTGGCGCTTCTGCGCTCGCAGCGTGCACTGGAGGCCGCCGCGCAGCTGCAGACACTGCGGGAGGCGCAGACGCTCGTCGTGCAGGAAGCGCTGGAGCGCTATGTCGCGGTTCGTGCGGCGCCGGAGCTTGCGGCGCTGGGGCAAACGGGAGGCGTTGTAGCGGCGGACAGGGCCACCGTCACGCCGATGCTGGAGCGGTTGCACGCGGCGTCGCGACCGCCGCGGATGCCGGCGTCTACCGAAACCGCCACGCTGAGCCAAGCCCAGCAGCATGACGTGTATGGAAGCATGGTGGAGCTGCGTGGCGACCAGGCGGCGCGGGAAGCCATGGCGACTCAGGATCGGGTGATCCTCGGGTTGCGCCAGGAAACCCGTACAACGGATCGAAGAGGTCAAGGCGAGTTCGATGATCGTATTGTGGTGCTATGGAGGGACGCTGGTGGGCAGGGACATTCGCGAGAGTTCATCGAAGCCAACACCGAGCCGTCTGCGCAGTACGATGGCCATGCGAAGACGACGCCCGCCAGTCCGGGGTTTACCAACGTCATTACGCGCCGCAAGACGGAGGGCGAAGATGTCAACGCAGATCGTATAAGGGACCTTGGCCGGCTCGCAGAAGGAACGGTCGAGATGCGCGCCACTACACACCCTCGATCTGGTCACCCGGATGAATTTTCGCTACGTCCAACGGCCGCTGCGGTCAGAGCAGGGGCGTATGCGGTGGAGCGTGACAGCAATGGCGACGGGTGGTTTGACACTCGAGATATCCACGGCGTGCAGCGCCTCAACACTACCTTCAAGATTCATCGCGGTGGTGACGAGAACACCTACTCGGCAGGGTGCCAGACCATCCAGACTTCCGAGTACGATGCGTTTGTCGAGACGGTCCGCGGTACGCCTGGACAGGGCAGTTGGCACTACGTACTGACCTCAGTCTCAAGGGAGCAAAATCAGCACATCGCACAACCCAACGATCTGGGACCCATTCGCGATCCGCGACAGTCCGAGCATCCTGACCACGCCTTGCAACAACAGATAAGCCAGCGCCTTCATGATATGGGGGGGCAATATGCAGATAGTGCGGATGACTACAGCTTGGTGCTATTGCATGAAGCGAAATCCAGCGGAATCACACGCGTAGACCAGGTGATAAGCAGCAATCCTGTCGGAGATCGAGCCGCGGGGGAGACGATCTTCCTTGTGCAAGGGGTGGCCGGAGACCCCGCCTCACTTCGTGTCGGGGTAAATGCTGCCGAAGTTACTGGAACTAGTGTGGAGACCAGTCTTCGGAAGCTGGAGTTGCAGCAACAGGAACATGAGCAAGCCCCGCCGATTCATGCTCAAGGCGATGCTGTGCAACAGGCCAACGCAGTGATGCAGAGAGGACACTGAGTATGTTTACAAAGCACGCGCGAGCGTCAAAAATCTCTCTGCCAATCGTAAGCATCTGCTTCGCTTCGTTTCTCGCGAGTGTGCCAGCTTCGTCGCTCGCCATGGGGACGGGGTCAACCCCAGAACCTGTTATCGGAGCTGTTCATAGCGATGACGGGCTGCCTCCACTTCCTTCAGCTTCGGGCTCTGGCAGGCGTGGGGGAATCCACGGAACACTGCCGGTGGAGGCAAAGGCTGTGCTAAAGCATCTGCAGTGCGTAGAGGATGATTCATCCAAGCACCAGATCTTTACGATTCCAACCCAAGGAGGTCGATCCGACTTCATGGTCACTGATCGCAGCGGGTCAAGCTTTCGTTATTGGATACGCTCATTCGCCGGCACCGGAGGCACAACCGGTTACTTGGCCCAATTGAACGGCTGCCCGGCATGGACAGTCGGGATGCGGGCCTACATTTCCAAGGACGGTCGTGCACCCGAGGATGTAACTGCGACAATTCTTGCTCGTGGTGGCTTCCCGGACGAGAAGGTGATGAAGAAGTATGTGGACCAGGGAGCGAGTGAGCTCTTTGCACAGGTCCGCAAGCTGGATCGAGTACCCGTCGTCAGATGGGTTGCAGAGGCCGATCCCGATCAAGAACTGGTTCTGGACAACCGCACGTTCGATCACGGAGGGCTGGTGCATGGCGGATTCCTGGTGTGGGCAGGTGACCATTTCGAAGTCCGACAGAAAGTGGCGGCGGCCATGTGGCCCTGTGACGGCAAGCCCATCGACTGTGATGACGACCCATTCGTAGAAGGGCGCTGACCCCGGACCGTTCGTCGGTCCATGACCTTCGGGGGGTTGACTACAGTTGTCGCTACGGGCACGGTAGCGACACGTGTAGTCAACCAGGACGTGTCATGCGCCGTAAGACGATCGGGGACCAGGAACTGGCCCTGCTGCAGTACATCGATGAAATCGGGACGCCCAGCGTCGGTGAAGTGGCGGTGGGCTTCGGCGAGCCACGCGGTCTGGCGCGTTCCACCGTGCTGACGATGATGGAGCGCCTGCGCGGCAAGAACTATCTGCGTCGCCAGCAGGCTGACGGCATGTACCGCTACCAGTCCACCGCCGCACAGGACAGCGTGGTCCAAGGGGCCATCGCGCAGTTTGTCGACCGCACCCTGCAGGGCTCGGTGTCGCCGTTCGTGGCCTACCTGTCGCAGCGCGAGCAGGTGAGTGACGATGAACTGGCCGAGCTGGAAGCCTTGGTCGAACAGCTGCAATCACGCCGGCAGGAGGGCTGAGCCATGGAGACGACCGTGATCACGATCGTGGAGCGACTGGCCTGGACCAGCGTGCAGACCGCGTTGCTGGTTGGGCTGGTGTGGGCGGTGTGCCGGCTGGTGCCTTCGCTGGGCGCGGCCACGCGCTGCCGCCTGTGGTGGCTGGTGTCGCTGCAGGCAGTGGCCGGACTGTTCTGGGCCCAGCCGTTGCAGCTGGCGGTGCTGCCCGCGCCTGCGCTGGCAGCCGACACCTTCATTGCCGGTACCGACGTCGCGTACGCCCATGCGCCGGCGCTGCCGACAGCGCAGGTGGTCAGCGCTATCGACACGGTGTCCAGCGCTGCCATCGGCGCTGCGCCGTGGTGGGCGCTGGTCCTTGCTGCGCTGTGGATCAGCGGTGTGCTGGCCATGGCCTCGCGCACGGCCGCCGAGCGGCGGCGCACTCGGGCCCTGCTGGCCGCCGCACAGCCGTGCGCGGACCAGACGCTGGTGGAGGCGCTGAACCTCGCCGCCGAAGCACATGGCCTGCGCCGTGCCCCCCGGCTCTGGATGAGCGCACAGATCGATGCACCGCAGGTGGTCGGCCCGTTGCGCCCGGTGCTGCTGTTGCCTGCTGGCGCGCGTGCGCTGCAAGGTGATGCACTGGACCTGGCACTGACCCACGAACTGCAGCATCTGCAGCGGCACGACCTGCAGTGGGGACTGCTGCCCGCCGTGGCGCAGCACCTGTTCTTCTTCCATCCGCTGCTGCGTTTGGCCGTGCGGGAATATGCGCAGGCCCGCGAAGAAGCAGTGGACGCGGCGGTTGTCGAGGGGCGCAGCGAGCGCCGCCAGGATTACGGGCGCTTGTTGCTGCAACTGGGCGTGATGCCGCGGCCGCACCTGGGCGTTGCCAGCGCCGCGCCGAGCACGGCCAGCCTGAAACGCCGGCTGCTGTCATTGCAGCAGCGGCACGCCTGCCCGAAGGCTGTCGCGGTGGCGCTCACTGTTGCGGTGCTGGCCATCGGCGTGCTGCCGATGCGTCTGGTCGCTGCGCCGCCGCCGCCCGCACCACCCGCTGCGCCGGCTGCACCACGTGCTCCCGTGCCACCAGCGCCCCCGTCGGCACCGGCCGCACCGCCAGCCCCCGCCGTGCCCCCCGCAACCGACCTGCCTGCCGCACCACCGGCCCCTGCAGCACCGGCTGCACCCGCCGCACCTGCCAAAGTGCAGGAGAAAACGACAAGCACCACCACGATCATGCGGAGTAGTGATGACGACAGCCTCAGCATGATCACCCACGGCGAGCTGGACCTGGGTAAGCGCCCGGACCGCGCCTATGTGCTGCTCGACGGCAACGCGAGCTACGCCCACGGTGCAATGGACGACGTGAAACAGGCACGCCGGGATCTGGGTACCGATTCGCAGGCGTTCTGGTTCCGTCAGGGAACAGAGCGCTACGTGGTACGTGACCGTACCCTGCTGCTGCAGATGCAGGAGGCCTATGCGGATGCGGCGCGAATCGGGACCGAGCAGGCGAAGCTCGGCCGACAGCAGGGTGAGCTGGGCCGGCGCACCGGCGAGCAGGCGCGCGCTGTCGCCATGGTGGCGCGGGAAGAGGCGCTGCGTGCCGTCCGCCACAGCATGGACATCAACCGCGATGCCGCTGCGGAAGCAGCACGTGCCTCTCTCGAGGCCAGTCGTGCCGCGAAAGACGCGCGCGGGAATGCGGAACTCGCCACGCTGGCACAACGCCAAGCCTCACTGGGCGCGGAGCAGGCTGCGCTGGGTCAGCGGCAATCGCAGGCGCATGCACGGGCGGCACGCGAAGCCGAAAAAATCATGGCCCAGGCGCTGCAGGATGGGCGAGCGCAGCGACTCTGAGACACAGGCGGGCAGGGCCTTTTCGCGGTCTGCGGAAAGGCCCCGACCCTGGCACAGTCGCAACGTAACGTCAGCCGCAGCTGGCGCCCTCGATCTTGTTGGCCTCATCCACGCGGATCGTCAGCCGATCCTCGCGGAAATCCATCGTCACCGCCATGCCCGGCTTCACTACGCGGGCATTGCGTGCCCCCGAGTCCCGAACGGCTTTCGCGATGACTTCTTCGCTGGCGGTCTTGCCCACCAGCGCGTCCAATGTATCCGGACGACACTGATGGCCCTCGCCGCCCGCGACGTGGGGCTTGGGATCGCCAGCGGGGGGATCCATGCCCGGCGCAGCACTGCTGCATGCGGTGAGCGGCAACAAAGAGCCGAGCAACAACCAGCGGTTCGATAGCATCGTGGATCTCCCAGGTCGATTGGATGAAGAACTGTCCCATCAGGCGCCATCCGGCGTAAACAGGGAGTCAAACCGCTATCGGCTGATGAACGCAGGCCGTTTCCATTACGCTGGCGGTTGCGCGTTTCGAAGAACGGAAGGTCACTCGTGGTGGAACAGGTCATCCGGCTCAATGCTGCCTTGGAAAGCATTCCGGGCCTCAGGGAGGTGTCGGTTCAGAAGATGGACGTGGGCGATCTGACCGCCGATGACTTCTCGCTGCTGCCCTATGCGGATCTGCCACTGGGTGCGATGAAACGTACCGCAGGCGGGCGTGCGGATGAGCTGGTCATCTGCATGGACTTCGCGCTGGAGGAGGGCGTACGCGGCCTGCTCGGTCTGGAATTCGTATCCTGGTGGGTGCGTGATGCGGCCCGTGCGGGCGCCGCCATGCAGGTGCGCAGCCTCGCATTGCCACCCATCGGAGAGCAGTTCGGATCGACCCTGCGATTCCGCATCGACTGGTTCTACACCGATCCGGACAATGACATGCAGCGGCTGCTGGCGGCCGTGGAAGCGCTGGCGACCGATCTGGAATCAACCATCGCGCAGCAGGACATCGTCAAACGGATCGAGGGACGGAACGGGCCGGCAGCGGTCGTTCCCGGTGATCGTCCAGGACGTCCGGCGCCGCCACAGCCTGTTTCAGCCGGATTGCGTACGTTGTTCCGCCGCAAGCCGCACTGACCTACCCGCCGGCCAGCGCGAGCGTCTGCCGGTCCTGTGCTTCTTCGTGCACCAGTCGCTGCATCAGCAGGGCCAAGGTCACCACGTCCTGGTGGTTGTGTTCGGCTACGCGGCGCAGGTTCACCGCATCGCCGCCGCGCAGGTAGCGCAGCCACGCCGACGGGGCTTCCGACCCGGGCAGGTCGTCCTCGCGGACGATCTTCAGCAGTTGACGCTCAATGGTGGCCAGGCGGCAGTTTTCCCATACCCCGCGATAGCGCCGGCGCGTTGGATACAGCAGGTCGACATGGTCCAGCGGGGTGATCGGATCGCCCTGTCGCGCCAGGCGGTACCGCGTTTTCAGCAGGGGCGCGTCATAACTGCGGCCGTTGTAGCTGGAAAACACCGTGCCCGGCGCCAGCCAACCGGTGAAGGTACGCAGCATCTCGGCTTCTGCCGCCATGGTGGAGATCATCAACTGGCGGATGCGCAGCCCCGCTCCGCGCGTCGGATCCACATGCCAGTCCGCCGCGCCGATCATGAAGGCGCGCGTGCCGGTACCACCGGCCAGGCCGGTGGTTTCGGTATCGAAGAACATCAGGTCACGCGGTGACACGTGCTCGGTCTCGCGCTTGGCGAAGGCCAGTGACAGCGGTACCGACGGGATGTCCTGCGGCACGAAGGATTCGATCAGGTGCAGGCCCGGTGCGATCTCGTTGCCCGGCAGGTGGCGGTCAAGTGCGCGTGCGCGACTGGCCGGTGCGGCGTCACTGCTGCGATCACGTACGCCCAGCAGACGGCGCAGGCTGGAGGCATCCGCGACGGCGCGCGGGGCCATGGCGACACCCGTTGCCTTGTGGCGGATTTCCTGTTCTACCCAGGCGAACACCGACCGTGCGGCGGCAGGCTGCCTTGCATCGTTTGCGGCGCCAGGAAGCGCCGGCTCGGGAGGGGCCGGTACTGCTGCGGGCGCAGGCGCAGGCGCCACCGCCTTGGCATCCCCGGCCTGTCGACGCAGCAGCCGCAGTTTGTCCAGGCTCAGGCTCACGGTGCCAACAGCTCCATCGGATCGACCACGGTCACGGCAACATCGGGCACTTCTTCGCAGGCCACGGCATCGAACAGATCCAGCACCCGCAACGCCAACGCGCGCGGCGTGGTGTCGTCGGTTTCCTGCGCGGCCAGCACCGGGCCCACGCAGGCGGGGCAGCCGGCCTTGCAGTCGCAGCGTTGCACCAGCTCACGCGCGCGCTGCACCAGCTCCTGCTGGCGCATCCATAGCGGCTCGCTCAGGCCCACGCCGCCGGGGAAGTTGTCGTACAGATACACCGTCGGTACGAACTGCTGCAGCAGCTCCACCGCTGCCGGATCACCTTCTTCGCCCCGCAGTTGCCCGCGGCCGGTCTGGTCGGCGATGGCGAACCAGGCGCCGTCGCCGTTGCCTACCGCCTTCTGCAGATCGCGCGCATCGGCCATCACCGCCACGGTCGCCACGATGTGAAGCGCGTACGCCGCGCCCAGGAAGCCGTCCAGCGCATCCTGCTTGCTGGCGAACGCTCGCAGCAGCAGGGCCTGCGGCAGTTGCCACCACACCGCCGTGGTATGCAGCTCCTGATCCGGCAGGTTGACCGGGCCGTAGCCGATGTTTTCATGGGTGTAATAACGGATCTTCTTGTAGCCCGCCACGCGACGTACGACGTGCACCTCGCCATGGTGGGAATCACCGCGGCCGGCACTGTTGCCATCGAAACGGTCCAGCACCTTGAGCTTGGTGAAGTCGATGCTGTCGGTGTAGTAGTCCACGTGGGTACGCGTGACGTAGGCCTTGCGGCCTTCCCAGTCCAGCGTCTCCACCTGGTACGGCGTGGACTGCACCATGTGGATGGCCCCTTCGTACAGGGTCAGCGCGGCCGCCGAATAATCCACCTCGGCGATGATCTGCTGTTTGCCGCCACTGCGGTCCACCACCACGAAGTTGCCATCGGCCACCGAGCGCAGGCTGACCGCGTTGGCGGGATAACTGTCGGCGATCCACTCCCAGCGTTCGCCCTCGCGGTGCACGACCTCGGTTTCCGCCAGTGCTTCCAGGAATACCTCCGGGTCGATCGGGCCGAAGCCATCGCCGACCAGGAACGGGAGCTCGAAGGCCGCGCAGCGGATGTGGTCGAACAGGATCAGCGGCTGGTCCGGCGCGATCCGTGCATGCTCCGGCGATGCCTCGGCGAAGAAGTCCGGATGCCGCACGACGTACTGGTCCAGCGGCTGCGAACTGGCCACCATCACGCCCAATGCCGGTTGCTGGCGACGCCCGGCGCGGCCGAAGCGTTGCCACGTGGCTGCGACACTGCCCGGGTAGCCGTTGAGGATCACCACGTCCAGGCTGCCGATATCCACGCCCAGTTCCAGCGCGGAGGTGCTGACGATGCCGTCGATCTGCCCGGCGCGCATGGCCCGCTCGGTCTCGCGGCGCTCGGTTGGCAGGTATCCACCGCGGTAGGCGCGGATGCGCGCCGGCTTACGCGGATCGTGGTCGAAGATGTCCTTGAGGTATTTGGTCAGCACTTCGACCATCAGCCGGCTCTGCGCGAACACCAGTGTCTTCAAGCCGGATTTGATCGCGATGCGGGCGATACGGTTGCTCTGCGAGCGTGCCGATGCCCGCAGGCCGAGATCCGGGTTGACCACCGGCGGGTTCCACAGCAGTACCTGCTTTGGCCCACTGGGCGCCCCGGATTCGGTGATGGCGGTGACCGGGGCCTCGATCAGTGCCTCGGCATGCTGCTGCGGATTGCCGATGGTGGCCGAGCACAGGATGAACTGCGGTTGCACCCCGTAGAACGCGCAGATGCGCTTCAGCCGACGCAGCACGTTGGTGACGTGGCTGCCGAACACGCCCCGATAGGTGTGCACTTCATCGATCACCACGTAGCGCAGGTTCTCGAAGAACTGCGCCCACTTGGTGTGATGCGGCAGGATGGCCTGGTGCAGCATGTCCGGGTTGGATACCACGATGTCGCCGTGCAGGCGGATCGCCTGGCGGGCATCACCCGGTGTATCGCCGTCGAAGGTAAACGCCTTTACGCCCAGGTCACCGGCGCGGTTGAGCTCCAGCAGGTCGGCCACCTGATCCTGCGCAAGCGCCTTGGTCGGGAACAGGAACAGCGCCTTGGCCTTGTGCTGCATGGCCGCGCTGATCACCGGCAAGGTGTAGCAGAGCGACTTGCCGCTGGCGGTGGGGGTGACGATGGCCACGTGCTCGCCGCGTTGCGCTGCCTCCCAGGCCTGCGCCTGATGGCTGTAAAGCTGGTCGATGCCGCGCGCCTTCAAGGCCGCAGCCAGTGCAGGCGGCACGCTGTCCGGAATGGGCGCGTAGCTGCCTTCGCGGCCGGGGATGGCGAAGCTGCCGGTGATGCGGTCGTGGTAACGGCGCTGCAGGCGGGTGCTGAGCAGGGCGCCATCGCGCGCCGGCAGGCCGTCGCGGGTGGCGAGCTGGTGCTCGGCGTCGGCGGTGCGCTTGGCGAGTTCGTAGGCCATGGGAACACAGATTACAGGGGGTGACATGGCACCACAGATGGGTCTCAGCGTGTGAGACACCGTGACGGAAGGGCGTGAACCATTCAGTGCAGTGCGACCCGATACGCCGTGCAGCGCGCCGGCCACGCGCACGCGCACCAACGAAATCTGAAGCCCCATGACCGTATCCTCGCCCGTTGGACACAGGCGGCACGGGGGGAGGGCGGTGGCACGACGTGCAACGCAGGGCGCAATGCTGGCGGTCTTGCTGCTGGCAGGGGGCGCGCAGGCGCAGCAGGCCGCACCGGCGGCCGCGTCCGTGCCTGTGGAGGATCCCGTGACGGTGCCGGGCGCTGTCGAACGTGTCGGCGGGTCGGCCGCACAGAACGATGTCACCACCTTGGGTGAAGTGCGCGCGCTCCGGCCTGATGACGAGCAGCCACTGGACCTGTATCGCTTCAAGAACCCGATGCGCGCGGAGGACAACCGCTTCAGCCGTAACTGGAGCGAGCCGCCGTCGCCCGAGCAGGTCAGCATGAGCGGTGGCTACCTGATGATGGGTGTGGTCAAAGGGGTGGCCGCAGCGGCGAAGGGCTTGAACAAGATCACCGGCGGGCCGGACCAGATCCAGTCGGCCATTGCCCGGCCGCCGCCGGAACTGAGCGCTGAGCAGCAACGGCGAGCGCTGCAGTTCTGCGCGCAGCAGGAAGGGTGCGGCGCACCGCCACAGGAATAGGCAGTGTCCGTCGTGCCTTCACCATGAGGCGACCGGAGCGCGCTTACGCCGAAGGGGCCGGCCGTCGTTCCAACCACCACAGCAGCGACGTACAGGCGACGAACGCGAGCCACCACGGCCAGCGCGGCCCCGGCACGCGTTGGCTGGCCTGCACCGGCGTCGCTTCGGTCGTGGCCAGCCGGTGCGCAGTGGCATCCATCACCGCCTGTCGATGCAGCGCACGGGCCTGATCCGGATCGAACACATAGCGCCAGTGCGTGCGATCGCCGTGCTGCAGCCGCTGCCAACCGGGCTGCCGTGGCCACCAGCCCGCACAGCGCGCGTCGCCCGTCGCCGGATCAACCCGCAGCGGCACCGCCACACCCTCGCGGGTCAGCGACTGCAAGGGAGCCTGCACGCCGCACAGCGGCTGGCGCTCACCGGCCCACGCCAATGCCTGGGGCGACCACAGGCTTTCACTGCCGGCCTGCGCACGGGCGAGCGTGGCCATTACCGTGCTCCACACCTCACCGTGGCGATCATCGCGACCGGCCAGCACCCAACGCCAGCTGTCGGTGATCGGCAGCATCCCGATGCGGCCCTTGCCGACAGCGAGCCAACCGCCGATGGCCTTGCCCTGATGGTCCTGCAGCAACGCGTGACTGCCAGGTACCTGTAGCGCCAGAGACTCCAGCACCGGCAGCGCCGCCGTGTGGGATTCGCGGTCCGCCTCTTCGCCATCACGGGTGGGCAGGGTACCGGCGGCGACGGGGCCGCGGCGCGCCTGCCGCATGGTCGCATCCCCATCGCCGGGCAGCGTCGCCGACCGGCTGGTGGCATCGCCGCGCACGGGCAGACCCAGCTCACCCAAACGTTGGCG
This sequence comes from Stenotrophomonas sp. WHRI 8082, assembly GCF_040223995.2. Taxonomy (NCBI): domain Bacteria; kingdom Pseudomonadati; phylum Pseudomonadota; class Gammaproteobacteria; order Lysobacterales; family Lysobacteraceae; genus Stenotrophomonas; species Stenotrophomonas sp. WHRI 8082. The sequence continues at coordinate 2,026,276 of NZ_CP167826.1, forward strand.
CGCGCTGGCCGACGGCGCGCCGGTACTGCGTACCAGCACGCCCAGCCCATCGCGCAACGCCGCCCGCACCGCGGCCAGCTGAGGCGCGCCCAGCGCAGCCAGGCTGCGTTCGTCGAGCAACAGCACGTCGCTGCGCGCCAGCGTGGCCGCGTCCAGTGCCACGCTGCCATCGCCCAGGCTGACGCCCGCACCGGCGTCCGCCTGCATCTGCACCTGGATGCCGGCGTCGGTCGCCCAGCGCCGCAGGTACTTCAGTTCGGCGCCGGGCGCGCCGGCCCGCACCAGCAGCCGCAGCGGTGCCGCGGCCAGCGTCTGCTGCGGCACTGGAACGGTGTCGGCCACATGGCCCTGCGCATCGAGCAGGCGCAGCTGGAACACGCTTCGACCCTCGGCGCGGGCAACGCCGCTGAGCTGCACGCGGCCATCCGCTGGCAGCGAGGCGCGATCCACCACGGCACCGGCCGGATCCAGCAGTTCGGCCCGCGCGGCGGCAACGCCGTGTGCCCGTGCCTGCAGCTCGAAGCGCGCGCCGGGGCTGGTGTCGGCGGGAGGCTGCAGCGACACCCACCCCGTAGGGGCAGGCGCGGCCTGCCAGCGCGTGTCGGCAGGCAGCACGGTGTCGCGGTCACGTGCGGCCAGGCCCGCACCGACCAGGGTCATGCGGGAAGAAGGATGCAGGCGCAGCGCGGTGGCCAGATCAGGAACGCGCGCTGCACCGGCCACGTCACCGGCTTCCGGCAGCACCACGTGCGTGCCGCCGGTAGGCAGTGCGCCGGCGCTGCCAGCGTCTGCACCGATCACGACCAGCCCCCTCATGGGCACGCGCTGCGTCGGGGGCAGCAGGCAGGCGTACAACAGGCCTGCAGCCAGCACCTGCAGCGCAATGACGGCGATCTGGCGGCCGCGGCGGGCCGCGGGACGGCGCAGCTGACGCACGCTGGCGACCAGCACGATCAGCGCCAGCGCGACAGCGACCCAGGTGTTCAACGCGGATGCACTCATCGCTGCGCCTCCAATGCATCCAGGTAACGCTGGCCCATCGCATCGGCGGCGTTGCGCCGTGTCACCTGGGGTAGCGGACGTTGCACCGCGCGCCACAACTGCGCACGCAGGCGCTGCCGGCATGCGTCACAGCCCGGTTCGATGCGCAGCTGTTCAATGGCAGCGGCCAAGTCAAGGGCGTCGGGCAGGAAGGCGCTGTTGCGCTGCTGCCACGCCGCCAGTGCATCCAGATCCGGCGTCTGGTCGCCGTCGCCAAGTCGCTGCCAGGCCTCCACCACCACCGGATCCGGTGGCGTGCGCGCGGTCAGCGGCAACGCCCGGCTGGCCAGCCCTGCGCGATCACCGCCCAGCCGCCGGCCCTCGTCGATCGGCGGCAGTTCCGGGCCGACGCGGGCCAGGTAGATGCGCTCGGCCTGCTGCACCTGCTTGATGAAACCGAGTGCCTTGTAGGCATGTGGCAGGGCCTGCTCGGGGCGGCCTTGGCGCAGCTCGCCCTCGGACGACCACATCTGGTCAAGCGCTGCCTTCAGCGTGGCGCGGGTCTGCGGGTCCAGCAGGGTCGCCGCTTCCGCATGGTCGTGGGTATGGCCGTACTCGGACAATACGTCGGTGGCACTGCCGAACACGGGCGGCGCTTGCGGTACGGCCGCGGCACCGCCGTGATCATGGCCATGATCGTCATCAGCGCCGGCCTGGGTGTCGTGATCGTGCGCGTGATCGTCGTCGTGTGTGTCCGCAGCGGGCACATCGCTGGTGGGCAGGTCGCTGGTTGGCGGGGCCTTCGGCGCGCCCTCGCTTTCCTCGCCGAGGAACTGGCCGTAACGCATGCGCAGGATGCGCTGGTCCACGCCGATGGCATCGCTGCGCGTCATGAAGCCGTCCGCGGCCAGGCGGCGCCGCTCACGGATCAATGCTTCGGCATCGATGATGATCTGCCGCTGGCTGCGGAAGTAGGCCGGCAGCGTCTTCTTGATGCGACCCTCAAGTTCGGCACCGCGCACGGCTTCGGTGCTGGGCAGGCGCAGGATCACACTGTTGCTGCGACCGATCTGCGGCGACGGTGCGTGGTTGTCGCGCACTTCCAGTTGGGCGATCACATCGTTGCCCGGCTGTGCGCCGAGGGCCGCCAGGTCGAGGGTGTGGGCAAAGCGCCGGGCCGTAGGTTCGCCCGTGCCGGTCAGCGCCACGCTGCGCCGGGCGAAGGTGATGTTCTCGCCACTGCCTTCGGTGGTGGTGATCGACAGCGTCGCCCGCGCGGCGACGCCGTGGTCGTCGCTGGCCTCGAAGCGCAGCGTCCACTGGCGCTGCCCAGGCGTGCCCAGCACCAGGCTGGAAGGCGGATCGATCACCCGCACCGTGGGCGCGCGGTCGGCGACCACGTCGAGTCGATGCAGGCGGGCGTCGGCCAGTGCGGGTTCGCTGACTATCCGGTACAGCACCGGCGTGCGGGCAACGTCCTGTGCCTGCCACTGTCCTTCGTGCTCGCGCAGCGGTAGGCGGCGGCCATCATGGAACTGCAGCCACGCGGTGCGCGGCGCCCGGTCGAAGCGTACGGACCAGGACAGGCGACTGTCGGCGGCGACCTTGGCATCGAGCGCGTTCTGCGTGCGCGCAGGTTGGCCGGTATAGGCGGGCGCTTCGATGCGCAGGCGGGTGGACTGCAGGCGCAGCGGGCCTGCTGTGGTGGGGGGCGCCTGCGTGGCAGGGGTCGCCACCGGTGACGGTCCCGCGTGTGGCCAGCCCAACGCGAGCAGGGCCGTGGCGCCGCCGCCGATCACGCACAGTGCGATGGCAGCGCGCGGCCAGCGTGGGCGCAGCTCAGGCACGGCGCGTTCAAGCGTGGCCAGCACATGCGCGCGCTGGCGCCGCTGCAGGGGATTGAGCGCGGTTTCGTCGGCGAACAGCAGGTCGGCGCTGTCCTCGCTGGCACCGCTGCCGTCGAGCTGGCGCTGCAGCCAGCGTCTGTCCAGACGGCGCGCGCGGGTAATGGCCACGCCCGCGGTGACCAGCAATGCGACCGTTGCGATCACGCAGGCGATATCGAACCCGGCCACGCGCAGCGCCAGCGCGGTGGCCGCCGCGGCCCAAGGCAGGCCAAGCGACAGGGTAATGACCACGCGGCGCCGACGCGCGCGCTGCCAGGCCTGTTGCAGCGTCTTCATGCGGGTCGCCTCCGTCGCGCACTGCTGGCCATCCAGCGCTCCAGTGCGAACAGCAGCAGGATCACCAGCATCAACCAGGGGGCAAGTTCGCGCGCCGGCGGCACGGTCGGGGGCAGGGACGCGCGCTGTGGCGCCTGGTCCAGCGCATCGCCCAGGCGGGGCGACGCAGGCGGCTGCAAGGCCTGCAGCAGCTGACGTGGAAGGTGATCGTCGCGCAGCGCCAGGGTGCGGCCCGCGTCCCATTCCCCGGGCAGATACAGCACGTGGCCGCGACCCGAGCGCTGCTCCCACAGCAGCGGCGCGCCCTGTGCATCGCGGAGCAGCAGGCGGGCGCCTGCCGGGGGGGCGGCATGTGACAGGATGCTGCCCCCTTGGTCCACCCAGGCCTGCCATGTGGTGGGCAATGGGTCGGCACTGCTCCATACCCCGGTTTCACCAGGCTCCGGCAGCGCGTCAGCGGATAGCGGTGCTGCCAACGGCTGCGCCCCCCACGCGCGCTGCAGGGCCGTCAGCCAGTGTTGCGCCGCTGCGGGTGCATCGCTTTTGACGCGCAATCGAGGCGGCGCCGGAACCGCTTGCGATGTACGAGTGGCCAGCGGCTGCGGACGCCACTGCACCGGGCGCGACAGCTGCAGGCGCGCCCCGTCGAGGCCAGGCAACGGGTCGGGCACATACACGGTCAGGGCTGTGCCGGTCGGCAGTTGGGCGTCGAGTTCGCGCAGCAGGCTGGGCAGCGAGGCATCGCCTGGCGGCGCTGGCTGTCCGATAGGGGGGAATCCGGGCGCCAGCCAGTGCCAGTTGCGCGGGTCTTCCGTGCTGCGCAGGGCGGCTGCATCCAGTCCGGGCGCAACGACGGTCCACGCGGCCGGCGCAGGTTCTGGCCCGGTCAGCGCCGGTCGCGCCAGCAGCAGGGCGAGCGCGGCCAGCAGTAACAGGCGCACCACCAGCAGGGGCCAGTCATCGAAGCGGATACGTTGGCGCGGGCGAATCCGTGCGCGCAGCCAGCGCAGTGCGGCAAAATCCACCGGCGTGTAGGGATGGCGGCGGGCGAGGTGGATCAGCAGCGGCAGCAGCCAGGCCGCGACCGCCAGCAGGCCGAGTGGGAACAGCAGGCTCACGCGGTAATCCCGCGGCCGAACAACGCCTGCAGAGGCTGGTCGAGCGGCTGGTCAAGCCAACTGGTGGCGGATGCGATGCCCCCTGCCTGCAAGCGGGACTGCAGGGCAGTGCGCGCTTCGGCGAAGCGCTGCAGGTAGTCGCTGCGGATCGCGGCACCATCACCCCGCACTTCCTCGCCGGTCTCCGGGTCGCGGAAGCGATGTCCGGCGTCGAACGGAAAGTCGCGTTCGTCGGCGGTCAGCACCTGCAACAGCACCACGTCGCGGCGCGCACGGGCCAACTGCTCCAGCAACACGACACCGGTCTCGTCGAAGCCATCGCCGATGCACAGCAGCAGGTCGCCGGGACGAACGCGTTCCCACAACGGCCGCAACCGTTCCGCGGCAGGCCATCCCCCGCGCGCGCGCAGGGCCTGCAGCTGCAGATACACGCGATCGCGCTGGCGCGCGCCGTGGCCGGCGGGAACCAGTTGCAGGCCCTCACCGTCGATGGCCAGCAGGCCGAAACGATCGCCTTGCTGCAGCGCCAGCTCGACCACGCACGCGGCCAGCAGGCGCATGTGATCCAGGCGGCTGCGGCCGGGATCGACACGGTCGGTCTGGCCGGCCGAGGCCGTGGTATCGAGCAGCAACCAGACCGTGATCGGACTTTCGCGTTCGGACTCGCGCACGAAGAAGCGGTCCGAGCGCGCGTACAGCTTCCAATCGACCTGGCGCAGTTCATCGCCGGGTTCATAGGCACGGTACTGCGCGAATTCCAGGCCCGCGCCGCGGCTGCGGCTGGCATGCTGTCCGATCCCGCTCATGCCGCTGGCCAGCCGCGGCCGCAGGCGCAGCGCACGCAGGCGCGCACGCAGGTCCGGTGGCAGCAGCAGGGGCAAGCCGGTGCTCAAGCGCGGGTCAACCGGGGAATGGAACGGCCTGCAGCAGCGCGGCGACCACGTCGTCGGCACGCTTCTGCTCGGCCTCGGCGGCGAAGGACAGCACCAGCCGATGTCGCATCACCGGCGCAGCCAGTGCGAGTACGTCTTCGCGGGTGGCGGCAAAGCGCCCCTGCAACAGGGCGCGCGCTTTCGCGGCCAGTACCAGCGATTGCCCAGCGCGCGGTCCCGCACCCCATTTCACCCACTGGTTGATGGCGGCCGGCGCATCATCGCCCGGTCGGCTTGCGCGCACCAGGCGGGTGATCCAGGCAAGCACGTCGGCGCTGACATGCACCTGCCGCACGGCCGCCTGCAGGGCGAGCACTGCCTCGGCATCCATCACTTTCGGTACGCCGGCGGTGGCGCCGCCAGTGGTCTGTTCCAGGATCTGCCGTTCTTCGTCTTCGCTGGGATATTCAACCAGGACGTGCAGCAGGAAACGGTCCAGTTGTGCCTCTGGCAGGGGATACGTGCCGGCCTGTTCAATCGGGTTCTGCGTGGCCAGCACGAAGAAGGGCTGCGGCAATGTGTACGTGGTGCCGGCATAGCTGACGGTGCGTTCCTGCATGGCTTCCAGCAGGGCGGCCTGGGTTTTCGGCGGCGTGCGGTTGAGCTCGTCGGCCAGCAGCAGGTTGGTGAAGATCGGCCCTTGCTGGAAGCGGAAATGGCGGTGGCCGGTGCCGTGGTCTTCTTCCAGCAGTTCGGTGCCCAGGATGTCACTGGGCATCAGGTCAGGGGTGAACTGCACGCGCCGGAACTGCAGCTCCAGGGCGTGGCCAAGCGAGCGCACCAGCAGGGTCTTGCCCAGTCCGGGCGCGCCTTCCAGCAGGCAATGCCCGCCCGCCAGCAGGCCGATCAGCAGTTGCTCCACTACGGTGTGCTGGCCGACCACGGCGTGGGCCAGCGCGCTGCGCAGCTCATGCAGGCGCGGCAGCAGGGAATCGAGGTCGGGGGTGCTCATGGGAATGCCTGTCCTATCAATGGTTCAACGCGTACATCACGATGTTGACGCCGAAGCGGGTGTTGTCTTCGGCCAGGAAGCGTTTGTTGCGCCAGTCATAGTCCCACTCGCAGCCGTAATCCTTGTTGCTGTAAAGCAGGCCCAGCCGACCGTCCACCTCGATGCCCTTCAGGTAGTCGTGCACCAGGTCGTCGCCCCAGCCGTTGAGCTCGAAGCTGGTGGCCGGTGGACCCTCCGGAAACTGAAAGAAACTGCGATAGAGCGCATGGGTGTTGGGCAGCTTCTTCAGGGCCTTCGGCCCGAACAGCCGCGCCATCTGCGCCTCGAACGAGGTGGCGAACAGACCGTCGATATCGTGGTTGCAGTCATCGACGAACACGAAGCCGCCGTTGCGGACATAGCGCACGAAGTTCTGCCGCTCGGCGGCGTTGAACTCGACCAGCGTGTGGCCGGCGAGGTAGCAGAACGGTGCCTCCAGCATGCGCGGATCGGCAAGCGCGACCACGCGTTCCTGCGGGTCCACCCGCAGCGAGGTGTAATCGATCAACGAGGTGATCAGGTTGGATGGCATGCGTGCATCCACGTCCCAGTCGCCGGAGTCGTACTGCAGGCGGGTGAACCAGAAGTCGTAGCGTGAACTGCGCGGGCCTGCCTGCGCCCATGCCGGGACCGCTGCCGCAGAAGCGGCGGCGGCGAACCAGCGCAGGCAGGCCCGGCGATCCATCAGACTGCGTCGGACAACGAGGTGAACGTGAAGTCGCGCAGGCGCATCGGCGGGATCATCATCACGAAGCTGGACTCATCACCGGCCACGCGCACCGGCTTGCCCAGCTCGTCGATGTTGTTGAGCATGATCACCGGCGACTCGTTGAAGCGGAAGTTCTTCACCGGGTGCTTGATCTGCCCGTTCTCGATGTAGAACGTGCCATCGCGGGTCAGGCCGGTCAGCAGCACGGTCTGTGGATCGACCATGCGGATGTACCACGTACGGGTGACCAGGATGCCCTTCTGGGTGCCGCGCACCAGGTCGGCGGTGCTCTTGTCGCCACCGCTCATCAACAGGTTGCCCGGCCGCGCGTTGGCGGTCTTGCCCTGCTTCTGCGCCCAGAAACGCGAATAGTCCAGGCTGGCGATCTTGCCGTTCTCGATGATCGCGACCTTCTCGCGCGGCATCCCGCTTTCGTCCCACGGCAGTACCGGCGCTTCCGGGTGCCACGGGTCGGCATGCAGGCTCACCCGCGAATCGTAGACCTGCTCGCCCAGCTTGTTGCCGCCGCCCTTCTTGGACAGGAAGCTGCGGCCTTCGTCTGCAGTGCGTGCGTCGAAGAACCGCATCATGAAGCTGATCAGGCCAGCCGCTGCGGCCGGTTCCAGGATCACCGTGTACTTGCCCGGTTCCAGCGCCTTGGCTTCAGCCGATTCGGTGGCCTTGCGCATGGCGATGCGCACGTCCTGGTCGGCCTTGAAGTCCGCTGCGTCCTTCAGGTTGCGGCCGACCCAGCCCGAACCACGGCCGTCTTCGGTGCGCACCGTGCAGGTGTAGTCGAAGTTGCTGGTGCGCTGGTAGCCGAAGTTGCCCTTGCTGTTGGCGGTGGCGGTGAAGCCATGGCCATCTTCGAGGAAGCCGGCGGCGATCACCCCGGCCTGGCGGCAGGGCAGTATGGAATCGGCGGCGACCTTGGCCCGGAACGCCGGATCGATCGCACCGGTGGATTCACTGAAGGTTGGCGTCGGGCGGTATTCCTGCTTGCCGATGGCCGGGATGAACTCCGGGTTCTCCGGCGCCAGGCGGGCCAGGTCTTCGGCTCGGCGGACCACGCGCTCCAGCGCGGCGTCGTCGAACTCGTTGATGGAGGCAGTGCCGACGCGCTTGCCGAACGCCACTTCGACGGCCAGCGACGCATCGCTGACGATGCCGCTGGTGGAGATGTTGTTCAAGGCGAAGCGGATGTTGCCGTTGATGGATCCGGCCAGGGTGGCCGTGCACTCATCGGCCTTGGACAGGGCGATGACCTTGTCGAGGATGGCCTTGGCCTGCTGTTCGGTGAAGATGCTCATGGGTATCGGGCTCCAGACCGGTCAGCCGAGGCTGCGTGCGGTGTTGATGACGTTGATGCCATTGAAACGGGCAGTGGACGAACCGTGCGAAACCGCCGAGACCTGGCCCGGCTGGCCCTTGCCGTCGAAGAACGAGCCGCCCAGGCGGTAGTCGCGCTCATCGGCAACGGCGGTGCAGGCGTTCCAGAACTCCGGCGTGCGGATCTGATACGCCACGTCCTCCAGCATCCCGGTGATCTTGCCGTTCTTGATCTCGTAATACAGCTGGCCACCGAACTGGGCGTTGTAGCGCTGCTGGTCGATCGAGAACGAGCCGTCACCGATGATGTAGATGCCGTTCTCCACGTCCTTGATCAGTTCATCGACGCTGAGCGGCTTCTTGCCCGGCGCCATGGACACATTGGCCATGCGCTGGAACTGCACGCTGGACCACGAATCGGCGTAGCAGCAGCCATCGGACTCGGTCTTGCCAAGGATGTGGGCCTGGTCGCGGATGGTCTGGTAGTCCACCAGCTTGCCGTCGCTGATCAGGTCCCACCGCTTGCACTTCACGCCTTCGTCGTCGTACGCCACGGCGCCCAGGCTGCCTTCCTGTGTCTTGTCGGCGAAGATGTTGACCAGCTCGCTGCCGTACTGGAACTTCTGCTCGCGCTTGTCCAGGGTGGCGAAGCTGGTGCCGGCGTAGTTGGCCTCGTAGCCGAGCACGCGGTCAAGCTCCAGCGGATGGCCGACCGATTCGTGGATGGTCAGCCAGGTATGCGACGGATCCAGGACCAGATCGTACTTGCCCGGCTTCACCGAAGGCGCCTTCAGCTTCTCGCGGGCCTGCTTCGCCGCGGCGATCGCATCTTCCTTCATGTCATACGAGCTGGAGTAGTTGACCACGCCGTTGGGCGTCATGACCTTGCCCGCCGCGGCACCGTCCAGGTACTCGTAGCCCATGCCCATTGGCGAGGACAGCCCTTCGCGGGTGCGGAACTTGCCGCTTTCCTTGTCGATGGCGGTGATGGTCATCGGCACCCAGATGCGGTGCACGTCCTGATCGATGTACGACCCATCGGTGGAGGCGAAATACTTCTGCTCGTTGACCAGGAACATCATCGAATTGACGAAGCTGGCACCGGCGTTGATGGCGGCCGCATTGACGTCCAGCAACAGGTCGACCTTGTCCTTGATCGGCACGTCCATGGCGTTGCGACGGATCGGCGTGCGCCAGCTCACCTCGCCCACGCCAGGCGCCGCAGCGAGCTGCACCGGGGCGGTCTGGATGCCCGCATTGGCACGGGCGATGCCCGCGGCCTGCTGCGCGGCCTTGGCGATATCGGCAACGGCCAACTGATTGGTCGCCGCGAAGCCCCAGGCCCCGTTCACCAGCACACGGATGCCGACGCCGGTGGATTCGGTGTTGACGACGTTCTGCACCTTGTCTTCGCGGGTGATCACGAACTGCCGCAGGTAGCGACCGATGCGCACGTCGCAGTAGGTGGCGCCGGCACTGCGCGCCGCCTGCAGGGCAACATCGGCCAGGCGCTTCTTCAGCGCCGGGTCGAGCACGGTCTGCAGTTGTTCGGCGGCGATGGCCTTGCCGAAGAAGGAGGGCACCAGCAGGCCACCCGCGGTAAGCCCGGTGAGGGCGAGGAAGTCACGTCGTTGCAAGGCTGCTCTCCACGTATGGATGTTGGACAGGACTCATGCGCCGAGACTGCGCGCGGTGTTGATGATGTTGATGCCGTTGAAGCGGGTGGTGGACGAACCGTGGGAGACCGCCGACACCTGCGACGGCTGGCCCTTGCCGTCGAAGAACGAGCCGCCGAGGCGGAAGTCGCGTTCATCGCAGATCGCCGTGCAGGCGTTCCAGAACTCCGGCGTGCGTATCTGGTACGCCGCATCTTCGACCATGCCGGTGATGCGGCCCTCTTTGATCTGATAGCACAACTGGGCGCCGAACTGGGCGTTGTAGCGTTGCTGGTCGATGGAATACGAGCCGCGGCCATGGAAGTACAGGCCGTTCTCCACGTCCTTGACCATGTCGGCCACGCTCAGCGGTGCCTTGCCCGGTGCCAGTGACACGTTGGCCATGCGCTGGAACTGCACGCTGGACCAGGAATCGGCGTAGCTGCAGCCGTGGGAGGCCTCGCGTCCCAGGATATGGGCTTCATCGCGGGTGGCCTGGTAGTCGACAAGGATGCCGTCGCGGACCAGGTCCCAGCGCTGTGTCTTGACCCCTTCATCGTCGTAGGCCACGGCGCCAAGGCTGCCCGGCTGTGTCTTGTCGGCAAAGAAGGTGACGATGTCGCTGCCCCAGCGGAAGCCGGCGTCACGCTTGTCCAGCGTGGCGAAGCTGGTGCCGGCGTAGTTCGCTTCGTAGCCGAGCACGCGGTCCAGCTCCAGCGGGTGGCCGACATTCTCGTGGATGGTCAGGAACAAGTTGGACGGATCCAGCACGACATCGTATTTGCCGGCCTTCACTGAGGGCGCGGTGAGCTTCTCGCGGGCCTGGCGCGCCGCGGCCAAGGCGTCTTCGCGTGCGTCGTAGGACTGCCCGTAGCCGACCACGCCGCCGGGCAGTTCGAAACGCCCGCTGCGGTCGCCGTCCAGGAACTCGTAGCCCATGCCCATCGGCGCGGACAGCCCGTTGCGGGTGCGGAATTTGCCGCTGGCCTTGTCCACGGCGGTGGCGGTGAAGGGCAGCCAGATGCGGTGCACGTCCTGGTCGATCCACGACCCATCGCTGGAGGCGAAGTACTTCTGCTCGTTGACCAGGAACAGCGTCGAATTGAAATAGTCGGCCCCGGCGCCCAGCGCGGCGTCGTTGATGTCCAGCAGCAGGCCGACCTTGTCCTGCACCGGCACGGCCATGGCGTTCTTCTTCAGCGGCGTGCGCCAGCTGACCTCGCCGACGCCCGGGGTGGCCGCCAGCTGGACGCGGCGTGTCTGCACGCGCGCATTCGCACGCGCGATGGCCACCGCCTGCGCGACGGCCTGCACGACCTGCTCGGGCGTGCGTTGGTGAGTGGCCGCAAAGCCCCATGCACCGTCGACGATCACGCGGATGCCGACGCCGGCCGATTCGCTGTTGGTGACGTTCTCGACGGTGCGCTCGCGGGTGATGATGCCCTGGCTCAGGTAGCGGCCGATGCGCACGTCGCAGTAGCTGGCACCGGCCTGGCGTGCTGCCTGCAGCGCCGCGTCGGCCAGGCGCTTGCCCATGACCGGGTCGCCCGGCTCCAGCAGCTGCTCGGCGGCGATCACGCGGCCATGCGGCAGCATCAGGCCGGCCAGGCCGGCACCGGTGAAGGCCAGGAAATCACGACGTCGCACTGCCACCACCCCACGTGCACTCAGTTGACACCCGACTTTCGCCAGCGGCATGCAATGACGCAAGTGACTGCAGTCATGGTCGTGTCACAGGCACAATGGCGTTCTGCCACTTTCGTCACGAACCATGACCGAAAAACCCTTCTCCCTCGCCTGTGAACGAAACCGCGATCCGATCGCGGCCGCGCTGGATGCGTTCATGGCCGATCGCCGCCACGTGCTGGAGATCGGCAGTGGCACGGGACAGCACGCTGCGTACTTCGCCCAGCGCTGGCCGTGGCTGCAGTGGCAGCCCAGCGACCACCCCGACCATCTGCGAGGCATCGCGGCGTGGCGGGCCGAGGCGGCGCTGCCCAATCTGCAGGCACCGTTCGCGCTGCAGGCCGAGCTGCCACCGTCGCCGCCGCTGGCCGTGCCTGCCGGAATCCCGCGTTTCGATACGGCGTTCAGCGCCAATACCCTGCACATCATGGGATGGGACCACGTACAGGCGCTGTTCGCGGGTTTGCCCGCGCTGCTGCAGCCCGGTGCCTTGCTGGCGGTGTACGGTCCGTTCAATTACGGCGGCGCGTACACCAGTGACAGCAACGCCCAGTTCGATGGCTGGCTGAAGGCCCGCGATCCGCGCAGTGGCCTACGCGATGCGGAGGCGGTGCAGGCACTGGCGGTGGCGCAGGGCTTTGTTGCGCTGGAAGACTTGGCGATGCCGGCCAACAACCGGCTGCTGGTGTGGCGGCTGGGGTGATCAGGCGTCGGCGGGCATCGCAGCGAGGCGCGCCCCCGCCGCTCGCAACCCGCTGAATATTGCCGTAGACACCGTTTCAGGAAAGCCGGTTGGCAGAGATGCTTCTACCTGCTGGATCACCGGTTCCACCTTCTCCAGCAGTTCCTGTATCCAAGGCTCGGCACCTGCACTGATACCGCAGGCATGTGCGGTTTCATTCCAGTGTCGGCGACGTACCTTGAGCAGGTGGCGATGACGATTTTTGCCCACGACGGCCATGGCCAGTTGAGCTTTGAACGGGTCCAGCTGTTGCGGCCCTCGCCCCATGATGGGATACACCGACAAGACGTCGTAAACGGGTGTCATGCGGAAACGTCCGTCTGCTTCGATGTGGACGCTGAAATTTTTCGCATGCCCGTCGGTTGCCGCCAACATCCAGAAGAGTATCTGGGTCTTGAAGAAAGTAGCCCGGTCATCGGGGCTCTCGGACTGACGGAGCAGGTCCATGATCCGGATTATTCCCGGCCCACCGTCGTTCTCGTACTTTTTTGACGCCGGCAAAGCAAAGACCTGGCAGATGTCCTCCTGAGGCAGGCGGAGCCACCATTTACCCCGCAGGGAGAGCCTACGGTCAAAGCGTTCGACAACAAGTGCGCGCTGATCTTCAAAGCTTTGCATCGAGGTTGACGCGACACGGATGCCGAACGCCGCCAGCAGATGCATGCATAGCCACTCGTTCTCCACCGATTGATGCATGTCGGCTCGCATGTTGCCGACCAGTCCCAGAGGGAGTTTGAAAATGTGGGTACTCGGCGTGCTCGACAGCGGAATGCACCACTTACCCTCATGCCATAGCAGTCCGGTCTTTTCCTGCGCACCGGCAATGGATATGCGGAAATCGTCCGCATCGATCTGTGCCATGCCCGGTATCGGCGACGCCGTGACACCGCGCAGCGTTCTCGCCACGCCTGCCTCATCAAGTGCGCGGAACCGGATCGACTGGACGCCCTGCGGAGGCTGCTCGGGAGGGAGCAGTTGAACGGCGCCTACACAGTCGCGTCCAATAGCCTGCAGCAATTCAAACGTTCCAGTGGAACGGGTAGAGAACCGATCCCGGATACGCGCCCTGATCGCCGCGTTATCGGGCAGGAGATTGTCGAAGTAGTCCGTCACCGCGTCGCCCCGGTGACTCTGACCGGCGGGAAGCAGCGGTAGAGACAAAGAAACTGGACGGGGCATAGGCGATGCCAGCCAGCTCTCCGTGTACGTCAGTTGTGCGGGGGCGGTCGTCCCTTGCTCCCACGTCGCAACTTCCAGACCGTTCATCCAGACTCGCAGTTGACTCATGACTACCACTCCAAGCCAGTGGTGATGCGCTTGTCCGCAACCGAAGCGGCCTCCTGTAGCGAAACCTCAATGCCGAGCAGGGCCCAGACCTTCATCAGGCGCTCGAACGTTGCCGCCTCGGGGGCCTTCTCCAACGCGGTGACCGCCTGACGAGAAATTCCAAGGCGCGCCGCGAGTGCGGCCTGGCTCAGCCCTGCCTTCAGGCGATAGGCGCGCATGAGTGGAGCGAGTTGATGAGGCGTTCGAATAACGCTTGCAGCGGCCATGGAGCGGGTCTCTAGGGCGAGGACCCATGCTAGTCCTCTCGCTCGACCACGGCAACTTATAGGTTGCATAAACCGGCGACTGAAGATCAACTGCTCCTCGCTATGCAAGCTATAAGTTGCACTTCCTAAATGCAACTTATAGGTTGCTTAATTGCCAGCTCAGACGGTCACTACCTGCACCCCACTACCGTCAGGCTACCTGCACGATATGCAGCGCGCGCGGGTTGCGCCACTGCGCCAGCAGGGTCGCTTCGCGGGCCTTGGCGGTGTGCAGGTGCGCTTCCTTGACGTGGCCATAGCCGCGGATGTGTTCCGGGATGCTGGCGATCTCCACCGCCAAGGCAAGCCGATGGTCGTCCAAGCCGTCCAGCAACAATTGCACGGTGGCTTCGTAGTCGCTGATCAGCTGGCGCTCGCCCACCCGTTCGGCGGTGCGGCCGAAGGGATCCAGCCGGCCGCCTCGCAGGAACTTCAGCTTCGCCAGCATGCCGAACGCTTTCAGCATCCACGGACCATATTCTTTCTTGATCAGACGCCCCTGGTCGTCCTTCTTCGCGAACAGCGGCGGCGCCAAGTGGAAGCGCACCTGGTAGTTGCCTTCGAACTGCTGCTGCAGCTGGCGCTGGAAATCGCCACTGGTATACAGCCGCGCCACTTCGTACTCGTCCTTGTAGGCCATCAGCTTGAACAGGTAGCGGGCGACGGTCTCGGTCAGCGCGGTGGAGCCGCCCAGCGTGTCCTGCTCGGCCGTGCGGACGCGCTCGATCAGTGTGCGGTACCGGTCTGCGTAGGCCTGGTCCTGATAATCGACGAGGAACGACGTGCGACGCGCGATCATTTCATCCAGCGAGCGCGACAGGCGGGCATCATCCAGCGGCAGGAAAGCCAACTCCCCACCACCATGCCCTGGCAGGCCGCGCAGTTCACGCTCGTCGCTGCTGTTGCGCGGCGCGGCCGTGGCGCCCCCTTCATTGCCTTCCCACCCTCCCGGCGGCAGCGCATGCAGCGGGCCGGGCGTGTCTTCCGTGTCGGTGTGACGATTGCGCACCAGCCCGGCGGCTTGCTGCACCGCCTGCGGATCGACCACGGCCAGGCGGCCCCAGGCGAAGGCCTGCTGGTTCATTGCCACGGCCGCGCCATTGAGCTCGATGGCGCGCATCAGTGCGTCGAACGACAGAGGCACCAGGCCCTGCTGCCACGCATAGCCAAGGATGAACAGGTTCGCCGCGATGGCGTCGCCCAGCAGTGCGGTCGCCAGCTGCGTGGCATCGAGCAGCAGCGGTTGTTCGCCACCCAGGGCCACGCGCACGCCGGCGATGATGTCGGCGGCGGGGAACTGCATGTCCGGCCGTGTGGTGAAGCCGCCCGGCATCGCTTCGTACGTGTTGAGCACCACCTGGGTGCGGCCAGCGCGCACCTTGGACAGCGCCCAGTAGTCGTTCACCACCACCATGTCGCAGCCCAGCACCAGGTCGGCTTCGCCGGCTGCGATGCGCACGGCATGGATGTCGGTGGGCGCTCGCGCGATGCGGATGTGGGTGGTCACCGCGCCGCCTTTCTGTGCCAGCCCGGTCTGGTCCAGCACGGACGAACCCTTGCCTTCCAGATGGCCGGCCATGCCGAGCAGTGCGCCGATGGTCACCACACCGGTGCCGCCGACACCGGTGATCAGGATGTTCCAGGGTTGCTCCAGCGCGGTTCGCACAGGCGGTGCCGGCAGGTTGTCGAGCAGGGTGGACGCCTCGCGCTTGCTGCCCTTGCGCGGCTTGCCCCCGTGCACGGTGACGAAGCTCGGGCAGAAGCCGGTGGTGCAGGAGTAGTCCTTGTTGCAGTTGGACTGATCGATGTCGCGTTTGCGCCCGAACTCGGTTTCCTTCGGCAGCACCGACACGCAGAAACTCTTCTTTCCGCAGTCGCCGCAGCCTTCGCAGACCAGCGAATTGATCATCACGCGCTTGGGCGGATCGACCAGCTTGCCGCGCTTGCGGCGGCGGCGTTTTTCGGTGGCGCAGGTCTGTTCGTAGATCAGGATGGAGACGCCCTTCACTTCGCGCAGCTGCTTCTGCACCGCGTCCAGCGCACTGCGGTCATGGAACTCCACGCCGGTGGGGAACTGCTCGCGCTGCTTCGTCCATACCTCGATGTTGTCCGACAGCACCACGATGGTCTGGATGCCTTCGGCGCGCATCTGCCGGGCAATGTCCGGCACGCTGAGGGGGCCGTCCACCGGCTGGCCACCGGTCATCGCCACCGCATCGTTGTAGAGGATCTTGTAGGTGATGTTGACGCCGGCCGCCACGGACTGGCGGATCGCCAGCGACCCACTGTGGAAGTAGGTGCCGTCACCCAGATTCTGGAACACGTGCGGCGTGTCGGTGAACGCGGCCTGGCCTGCCCACGTCACGCCTTCGCCGCCCATGTGGGTGAACGTGTCGGTGCTGCGGTCCATCCAGGTGACCATGTAATGGCAACCGATGCCGCCCAGCGCACGCGAGCCTTCGGGCACGGTGGTGGAGGTGTTGTGCGGGCAGCCGGAGCAGTAATGCGGAATGCGCGGGAAGGCCGCGCGCGGCAGCGCCAGCTCCGCTTCCTTTTCGCTCATCCACTGCAGGCGCTGGGTGATCGATTCGTTGTTGAAGAAGCGCTGGATGCGCCGGCCGATCACGCCGGCGATCGTGGCCGGGGTCAGCTCGCCGGTGGACGGCAGGATCCACTCGCCGGCCTCGTCGTACTTGCCGACGATGGACGGACGTGCGCCCCAGCTGGCCGGCCAGTTGAAGAACTGCTCCTTCATCTGGCGCTCGATGAAGGCACGCTTTTCCTCCACCACGATGATGTCTTCCAGGCCCTGTGCGAAGCGCGCGATGCCCTGCGGTTCCAGCGGCCAGGTCATACCGACCTTGTACACGCGGATGCCGATGTCGGCGCACGCCGCTTCATCCAGGCCCAGGTATTCCAACGCCTGCAGGACGTCCAGGTAGCTCTTGCCGGTGGTGACGATGCCCAGCCGCGCGCGCGGTGAATCCAGCACGGTGCGGTCGATGCCGTTGACCCGGGCGAAGGCCTGCGCGGCACTGACCGCGTAGCGGTGCAGGCGCATTTCCTGGTCCAGCGGCGGGTCCGGCCAGCGGATGTTGAGACCGCCTGCCGGCATCTCGAAATCATCCGGCAGCAGGATGCGCCGTGCCAGCGGATTCACTTCCACCGAAGCAGACGACTCCACCGTTTCAGCGATCGTCTTGAAGCCGATCCAGCGCCCGGTATAGCGGCTCATCGCCCAGCCCAGCAGGCCCATGTCCAGGATGTCCTGCACGCCGGCCGGGTTGAGCACCGGCATCATCGCGCTGACGAACTCGTCTTCGCTGCCGTGCGGCAGGGTCGAGCTCCGGCACGCATGGTCGTCGGCGGCCAGTGCGAGCACGCCGCCCAGTCGCGAGGTGCCTGCCGCATTGGCATGCTTGAACACGTCACCGCAGCGGTCCACGCCAGGGCCCTTGCCGTACCACATGCCGAACACGCCCTGCACGTTGGCGCCGGGGAACAGGTTGGTCTGCTGGGTCCCCCAGACCATGGTCGCGCCCAGGTCTTCGTTGAGGCCGGGGGTGAACTTCACCTTGGCCGCTTCCAGAGGCTGGCGTGCGCGCCACAGTTCCAGATCGAAGCCGCCCAGCGGGCTGCCACGGTAGCCGCTGATGAAGCCGGCGCTGTCTATCCCGGCCGCCTCGTCGCGCAGGCGCTGCATCAGGGGCAGGCGCACCAGCGCCTGGACGCCACTCAGGTAGATCCGTCCCTCGCCACGGGTGTATTTGTGGTCGAGCGTGTAATCGCGGTCTAGCAGGTCGGCGGACGCCGGTGAGGTGAGCTGCGCGGTGCTGGTCATGGCTGGCCTGGTTCGGATCGGCTGGCATCGGCGCTGCGGCTGCAGACCCGAAGGGCGCGGATTGTAACAGTGGGGCCGTTGTGGGCCGGTACTCGCATCCGGGACCGAAGTCCGGTTAGGATCGGGGCGTGGGAGGTTGTTGTTGCAACCTGGGGAAAACACGATGTCATTTGCAAGAAAGTTCCTGGCCGGCATGTTGCTGGCTTCGGGGCCGGCCGCTGCATGGGCCGCGCCCGCATTGCCTGCACCGCAGGAGTTCTATTTCGACGCCGATGCCGCCGCTGCACCTGTGCAGGTGGTTCAGGGCGAAGGCGATGAGTTGGTCAGTCAGTTGCTGCGCCAGCGCGAACGCGGGCGTAAATCGCTGGAAGCCACGGTGCAGTTGGCCGGTGTGGCCATTGGCCAGGGCCGCGCCGAGCTGGGCCAGCAGCTGTACGCCGAGGCGCTGCAGGCGGCACCGGCGGCCTCGCCGTCCGGCCGCATGGTGCGCTGGAACCACGGCTGGGATCTGTACCGCCAAGGCCAGGCGGACGCTGCACTGGCGCAGTGGCAGGAAGCGGCCAGCGGGCTGCGCGGCAACCCGTCGTGGGTGCCTCCGACGTACGCTCTTGCGCTGTGGCAGATCGGGCAGAAGGACGATGCGGTGAAGTGGTACGCCGCGGCGGTCCGCACCGAGCCGGCGCGCTGGAGCACATCGGCCAACTACGCCGCCCTGCTGCCAACGTGGCGCGACAGCGAGCGCGAGACCCTGGCGCAGGTGCAGAAAGCGTGGGCCGCCAATCCCCCGGCGTGGCCGTAACGCGCAGGACGGTGGGGTAACGGCGACGGTGGCGGCGCCTCAATCGTCGGCATTCACCGTGCGCGCCGACGCCCACTCGCGCAGGGCGTTCACCTGCTCGGCCATCAGCACGGACAACGGGCGGCTGCCGCGGATCTCCGCCATCAGCAGCGGCGTGTCCAGTGGGCGTTGGTCGGCATGCGCGGCGTACATGCCCGCCACGATGGCCTGCTCGATCTCCGCGCCGGAGAACCCGTCCGCTGCCGCTGCCAGAGCCGGCAGGGCGAAATCGTCGGCATTCAACTGACGTCGCGCCAAGTGCAGGCGCAGCAGCTCCACGCGCACATCCGGGCTGGGCAGGTCGACGAAGAAAATCTCATCGAAGCGGCCTTTGCGCAGCAGCTCGGCAGGCAGTTCGTGCACCTGATTGGCGGTGGCGACGATGAAGACGGGCGCCTTGCGTTCGGCCATCCAGGTCAGCAACGTGCCCAGCACCCGGCGGGCCACGCCACCGTCGTCCCCCCCCGTCGCCAAGCCCTTTTCGATCTCGTCGATCCACAGCACGCAGGGCGCCAGCTGCTCGGCCGATGCCAATGCCTGGCGCAGGTTGGATTCGGTCTCACCGTGGTATTTGTTGTACAGCGCGCCCACGTCCATGCGCAGCAGGGGGACGCCGAACCCGGCGGCGGTGGCCTTGGCCAGCATCGACTTGCCACAGCCCTGCACGCCCAGCAGCAACATCCCGCGTGGCGGGTCCAGGCCAGCCGGCGCAGCGCCGGCAAGGAACGCGATGCGCCGCTGGCTGATCCAGCGCTTGAGACGGTTGGCACCGGCGACATCGGCAAAGCGTGCCGTGTCGTATTCGTAGAACAGGTGTCCGCTGCGGTTGAGCAGCTCGAACTTCAGCTTGGCCAGCTGCGGCAGGTCGTCATCACCCAGGGCGCCGTCGGCGTAGATCAGCTGGCGGGCAATCCGCCGCGCATCCACCAGGCTCAGTCCCTGCAGGTTGCGCAGGATCTTCTTCACCGCCTCGCTGTCCACCTCCACCCGCCGTCCACCGTGCTCGCGCGCATACCCGGCGGCCTCTTCGCGCAGCATCTTCAGCAGCGCATTGGCGTCGGGCAGGCGGGGGTTGAAGCGTGTGGCCAGGGCTTCCAGCTCTGGCGGCAAGGTCACTTTGGCGCCGATCAGCACCAGCACGTGCGGTTGGCTGTGGCGACGCTGGATCAGATCGCGCAGCGCGCGCTGGTGGCTCGCGTAGCCCAGGTACGGGTGGAAATCGAGCAGCAGGTAGATGCCGCGCTGGTCGGCCTGCTGGATCATCTGCAGCGCCGCGCTGGCGTCGGGCGGCCCCACCGGCTCGTCTTCGCGGTCCAGGTCGATGCGACGCAGGCCCTCGGTGATCGACCAGCGATGCAACGCACGCCACACATGCAGCAGCGTCTGCCGGAACAATTCGATGATGCGACCCTCGTCCTGGGTCTCGATGACGATCAGGGGCGTATTGGCGCGGATCAGTGCGCTCAGGTCCTGCAGTTCGCTCATGCCGGTTCGATCCTTCGGGGGCGCCACCATAGCAAAGGCACGGGCCGGGTGGTTCAGCCGCGCGACTATCTCCATCACCTGCACCGGTGTACGCTCGGGCGACGTTCTCCCGGAAGCGAGGCCTGCATGAAGACCATTCTGGTGGCCGGTTCAAAGGGTGGGGTGGGCAAGACCACCATCGCCACCCATCTGGCCGCGCACGCGGCACTGCAGGGAAGGCGCACGGTGATCGCCGATGCCGACCCGCAGGGGTCCAGCACGCGCTGGGCACAGCGCCGTTCCGAGCTGGAAAGCGCCGTACTGCCGCTCGATGTCTACAAGAAGAAGCAATGGCTGCAGAAGGTTCCCGATGGGACCGACACGGTGATCATCGACGCCCCGGCTGGTGCGCTGGCCGACGATATCCCGCATTTCCTGGACGCGGCCGACGCCGTGGTAGTGCCGGTGCTGCCCTCCGCGCTGGACATCGAAGCCATCGTCGGCTTCCTCAACAGCCTGTCGAAAGTGGCCCGGGTGCACAAGCGCAAGCTGCCGGTCGGACTGGTGCTCAACCGCACCAAGCCATGGACCCAGACCTCGCAGCAGGCCATCCAGATGCTGTCCGAGTGGCCTTACCCGGTGATCACCCAGCTGCGTGACAGCCAGAGTTATGTGGTCATGACCGGCATGGGCCGCAGCCTGTTCGACTACCGCTCGGCACAGGTGCGCGAGCACCAGGCCGACTGGGAACCCCTCCTGCACTGGCTGGACAAGGCATGAGCCGCCTCCGCCACCCCTCCAACAAGGGAAGACTCCGATGCGTGAACTGATCCTGCTGCGCCATGCCCATGCCGAACCGGCCAGCACGGGCCAGGCCGACCTTGACCGCCCGTTGTCGGCGGTAGGTCTGGCCGAAGCCGAGGCCGCCGGCAAATGGTTGAAAGACAACAAGCTGCAGCCCGACTGCGTACTGTGTTCCCCCTCCCGCCGTACCCGCGAGACCTTGGAAGCCGTGGTCGGTGTGACCGGCTTCTTCGAGCACAAGCTGGAAGACAAGGTGTATGACGCCACGCCCGGTACGTTGATCGGGCTGGTCGATGACCGCAAAGACGTAGAGCGCCTGATGATCGTCGGCCACAATCCCGGCCTGGAGCGCCTGGTCGCCCTGTTGAACACCGGCGAGACCAGCGACTACCGCGGCATGCCGCCGGCCGGTATCGCGGTGCTGCAGTTCCCGAAGGACGTCAGCATCGAACCCGGTGTCGCCATCCTCAACGCGTTCTGGTGGCCGTGATCCGATGACCGTGTGGCAGAGGGGGCTGCTGCTCGCATTGATGGGACTGCCGGCGGTGTTGGCGGCGCAGCCATCTGCGCTGCCTGCGGTGAAGGTGACCCACCGCGCACCGATGTACCTGGACACGGGCCGCTCCCAGCTGGGCTTCGAGGTGCGCAGCCGCCTCGGCCAGCGCATCGAAGGCAATTTCCCGCAGTTTGAAGGGCGTATCGAGGTGCTGTCCGATGGGCGCCACCAGGTCCACCTGAAGATGTTCACCCGCACGGTGGAGATACCCGGCAAGGTCCGCTACACCGGCTGGATGCGGGGGCCCGACTTTTTCGATGCCGAGCGCCACCCGGTCGTGGAGTTCGACTCGCTGCCCTATGATCCGGCGCGGGTCGACCAGGGCGGTGACATCCAAGGACGCCTGATGCTGCGGGGGGTCAGCCATCCGGAAGTGCTGCGGGTGGAGAAGGCGGAATGCGCCAGACCCGGCTATGATTGCGACGTTGTGAGCCGTGGGACTGTCCTGCGCGGCCGTTACGGCATGGATAACTGGCAGTTTGCCCTGAGTGATCGAGTGACCTTCGTACTGCGCGCGCGCCTGACCGGGGTGCCTGAACCGTGAATCTGATGCTGCGCCTGATGGCGCTGGCAACGCTGTTGCTGGTCGGCGGCTGTGCGTCGCTGTCCAACAGCGAGCGTGCGCGTGCGGCCAACATCGCCGTGCAGGCACGCTCCACCGTCGTCGAGTGCGACCAGGCCGACCGTTGCGCGCAGGAATCACCGCTGCGCGCGCTGGCCGGACGGGCATTCAGCGAATCCGCACCCGGCCAGCCCCGCCACTACGCCACCATCCTTGATGAAGGCGAAGAAGCCCTGGTCGCCCGGCTGAACCTGCTGCGCAGCGCCACCCGCAGCATCGACCTGCAGACCTACATCTTCGACAAGGACGACAGCGCGCGGCTGGTCCTCGACGAGCTGCTGGCCGCCAGCCGCCGCGGCGTGAAGGTACGCCTGCTGATCGACCAGCTCTCGGCCATCTCCGATCTGCAGATCCTTGGCGCGCTGTCCTCGGCGCACCAGAACTTCGAACTCCGCGTCTACAACCCGACCTTCGGCAAGGCCCGGCTGAATTACTTCGACTACGCCGGCAGCGTGCTGTGCTGCTTCCGGCGCTTCAACCAGCGCATGCACAACAAGCTGCTGGTGATCGACGACGCCATCGGTGTGGTCGGGGGCCGCAATTACCAGGACGACTATTACGACTGGGATGCGGAGTACAACTTCCGCGACCGCGACGTGCTGGTGGCGGGGCCGGAGGCGCGGACCATGGCGGCCAACTTCGAGGCGTTCTGGCTCGCGCCGCGCAGCGTGCCGGCCGAGCGCCTGAATGACGTCGGGCGGATCCTGCTCGACAGCGGCCCACCGCAGATGCCGCCGGTCGACTACCGGCGACCGGAGCGCGTGCAGCGCGTCATCGCCGAGGCCACCGACACCGCGTGGATCACCCGCAGCTTCGTCGATACCGCATTGCCGGTGGCATCGGTGCGTTACGTCGCCGACCTGCCGCGCAAGCACCGCCGCGAAAACCCCGAGCATCCCCGCAACGGCCAGCACGTCACCGAGCCACAGCTGGATCGGTTGATCGCCGAGGCGCAGTCCGAAGTGCTGCTGCAGACGCCGTACCTGGTGCTGTCCAAGCCGGCCCGCAAGCTGTTCGCTGATCTGCGCCAGCAGCCTGATCCACCGCGCGTGCTGGTGTCGACCAACAGCCTGGCCGCTACCGACAACCCGATCGTCTATGCGCTGTCCTACAAGTACAAGCGCCGCAACATGCGCGAGCTGGGCTTCAACATCTTCGAGTTCAAACCGTTTCCGCTGGATGCCCCGGTGGACTACCGCAACCTGATGTCCGATCCGATCGCCGGAGACTACCCGGAGGGGCGGCGCGGCAGCATGCTCGGCGGTAGCGCGGCAGGCAGCAACGCGCGCCCGCCCGGCAGTGGTGGCAGCACCCGCTCGGCCGATGCAGGCGAGGGGACAGGTGCCGGCCCGGTCGTCGAGACACCGGCAGCGCGCAGCCATCCGCGCACCGGCAGTGCCTACCAGAATGCCCGCGAACGCCGTCGCGCATCGGGCAGCGAAGTGGAGCGCGACCTGCTGCGTACCGAAACCCGGCCCTCCTTCCTGGGCAGCCGGGCGGTCAACCGACCGCTGCCGGTCACGCGATCCGGTGCCCGCATGGGGCTGCACGCGAAGTCCTTGGTGGTCGACCGCCGGATCGGCGTGATCGGCACGCATAACTTCGATCCACGCAGTGAAAACTACAACACCGAAGGTGCGGTGATCATCGACGATCCGGTGTTCGCACAGCGGCTGGCTGACAGCATCCTGCGTGATATCGATCCCCAGAATTCCTGGACCGTGGCACCGCGCAGCAAGCCGCCGGTGCTGTCCGGATTGAACTACAGCATGGGCAAGGCATCCGAAGCGTTACCGATCCTGGACTTCTGGCCGTGGCGCTATGCCACCGATTACGAGTTCCAGCCGGGCCCGGACTGTCCCGAACCGCTGCCGCGGCAGCATCCGGACTTCCGTTCCTGCTATACGGCGGTCGGTGACTTCCCGGAAGTGAATGTCGGCCCCAAGCTGCTGCTGGTCCGCATGCTCACCGCCTTCGGTGCCGGCCTGGTGCCCATTCTCTGACTGGAGAGCAGCATGTCATCCATTTTCCGCCAGCCGGTTGTGCTGGAAACGCTCAATTCGCTCAGCGCCAACACGGTGATCCAGCAGTTGGGCATCGTATTCACTGCGGTAGGCGATGACTGGCTGCAGGCCACCATGCCGGTGGACGCACGCACCCACCAGCCTTACGGGATCCTGCACGGCGGTGCGTCGGTGGTGCTGGCCGAAACGCTGGGCAGCAGCGCCGGCAACCTGTGCGTGGACAATGCCCAGCAGGTATGCGTCGGGCTGGAGATCAACGCCAACCATGTCCGCGCCAAGCGCGAGGGCGTGGTGACCGGGACCGCGCGCGCCACCCATGTCGGCCGCAGCACGCAGATCTGGGACATCCGCATCGAAGACGAACAGGGCCGTCTGGTCTGCACCTCGCGGCTGACGCTGGCCGTGGTCGCTGCCGGTCACGGCTGAGGCATCGCACCGGATATCGCAGGCGGCGTTCGCATTGTGCCGCGCGAGGTTGCACGGCGCTGACGGCGAAGGGCTGCACGTGGGCGCACGTTGCCGGTGGCGTGGGATTGCACTTGGTAGAGCCGACTTCAGTCGGCTGCGGTTGCTGCCAGCCGACTGAAGTCGGCTCTACCAGGACGCTGCGGTTGTGGTTGCTGCCAGCCGACTGAGGTCGGCTCTACCGCAGGGCGCAGGGCGCAGGGCGCGCGGGTGCGGCCTGAAGAGCAGCCACAGCGGTGCCCACCGCATACTGCAACACACCGTTGCCCGCCAATGGCCAGCTCGCGCAATGCGTTTGGCCACATCGCGCTGGCAGCCACTGCGGCGCTCGGGTATCGTTCCCGCATGAATTCCCCCACTCCGGCCTCACGTGGCGGCGTGGCGCGTGCGTGCCGTTACCTGTACCGCGTTCCGCTGCTGCTGGTCCATCTGCTTGTTTTCCTGCCGCTGATCCTGGTCGGCATGCTGCCGCCGTGGGGCGAGCTGCGCATCGGCCAGGAGCCGTTGGCCTACAAAGTGGTCAACTGGTGGTCGGCCGGCCTGATGTGGATCTTCGGCTTTCGCCTGGTGCGCATCGGCCAGCCCTTGCGCGGTGCGGTGCTGTTCGTCGCCAATCATGTCAGCTGGATCGATATCTGCGCACTGCACAGCCAGCGCATGATGGGCTTCGTCGCCAAGCGCGAAATCGCCGGCTGGCCGGTGGTGGGCTGGTTGGCGGGACGTGGGCAGACCATTTTCCACCAGCGCGGCAGCACCGAATCGCTGGATGGGGTGATGCAGCAGATGGTCGTACGCCTGCGCGAAGGCAAGGGGGTGGGCGTGTTCCCTGAAGGACGCACGCGCGGCGGCCACGACGTGGGCCCGTTCCATGCACGCATCTTCCAGGCAGCGGTGGAAACCGGGGTGCCGGTGCAGCCGGTGGCCCTGCGTTACGGCGCCGGTGGTAGTGCACAGACCATTGTGGCCTTTGGCGCGCGCGAAAGCTTCTTCGCCAACTTCCTGCGCCTGCTGGGCGAGCCGGCGCGCCGCGCTGAAGTGCATTTCCTTGAGCCGATCCGCAGCCAGGACATCGAAGGTCGACGCCGCATCGCCGAGACATCGCGTGCACGAATCCTTGCTGCGATGGGCGGCGCCTGAGCCGACGGTGTCCGTTCCCGCGCCCGCGCTGTCGTTCGATCCCGGTCCGCCGGGACTGCTGACTGCGGCCGATTACCAGCCGCCGCGCTGGCTGCGCAACGCGCACCTGCAATCGATGCTCAGCTCCAGCAAATTGCGCCTGCGCCGTGGCCAGGAACTGCTGGCCGCTACCGGCGCGCGTCATGAAGAGCTGATCGTCGACGCGGGCGAGGGCGTCCGCCTGCAGGCCTGGCACAGCACGATCGAGGGCCGCCCGGCACGGGGCATGGCGCTGCTGCTGCATGGCTGGGAAGGCAGTGCCGAGTCCAGTTACATGCGCATGACGGCAGCCCGCATGCTGGCCGAGGGCTTCGATGTGGTGCGGCTGAACTTCCGCGACCACGGCAACACCCACCATCTCAATCCGGGCATCTTCCACTCCAACCGCATCGAGGAAGTGGTCTGTGCCGCAGCGGACATCGCCCGCCGCTGGCCGGATCTTCCGCTCGTTGCCGCGGGCTATTCGTTGGGCGGCAATTTCGTGCTGCGTCTGGCCCTGCGCGCGCCGGATGCCGGTATTCCGCTGCAACGCATCGCGTCGGTGTGCCCCGTGCTGGATCCTGGCCTGACCATGGACAGCATCGAAAACGGTCCGGCGATGTATGACTGGTACTTCCGCCGCAAATGGGCCGGATCGCTGCGTCGCAAGCGGGATCTGTATCCCGACCTGAGCGACTGGGACGAGCGCGTGCTGCGGCTGGATATACGCGCACTGACCGCCTGGCTGGTGGAGCACCACACCGATTACGGGTCACTGCAGGCGTACTTCGACGGCTACTCGATCGCGGGCGAACGCTTGGCGGGCCTGCAGGTGCCCGCCGATATCCTGATGGCCAAGGACGATCCGGTGATTCCCTTCGTTACCTTCAACGACTGGCACCTGCCGCGTTTGGCGCGCCTGGAAACCGCCGAGTGGGGCGGACATTGCGGGTTCCTGGAAAACTGGCGCGGTGACGGGTTCTCCGAACGCTGGGTCGCCCAGCACCTGGCACAGGCCGCGCTGCCGGTCTGACGGCATGCGGTGGGGGGTGGACGCCTCCTGCGGCAGGGCGTGAAGGGATCCGCCACCGCGCTCCGGCCATGCGCGACCGGGGCCGTTACAATGCGGGATTGCTCTCCAGCCGGACCCGCCATGCAAGATCAGATCCTCCAAGCCCTGCGTCGCCAGGACGCCGACCAGGCCGTGCAGCTGGCCAGTGCATGGGCCGTTGCCGAGCCACGCGAGGCGCAGGCCCATCGCTGGCACGCTCTGGCGCTGCAGCAGCAGGGCAACCTGCAGGCCGCCGCTGCCAGCATGCAGACGGGTTTGGACCTGGCGCCGGATGATGCCGACCTGCACCTGCAGAATGCCGGCCTGCTGTTGGCGATGCACCAGTTCGACGACGCGCAGGCCGCGCTGTCACGCAGCAGCGGTGCCAATCCCAACGAGTTGTCCGCGTATCTGATGCAGGCGCATCTCGCGTTGGCGCGCAATGATGTAAACGCGGCGGACCAGCAGGTTCGGCTGGCCGCACGCGTGGACGAAGACAGCCCGGACGTGGCTGCCCTGCGCGGCATGGTCGCGCTGCGCCGTGGTGCCCTTGACGAGGCGCTGGCCCAGCTGACCACCGCCAGCCGAGCGTTGCCCGACGATCCGCGCATCCTGTACGCGTTGGGTTTCGCTTACATGGGCAAGGACATGCTGGCCTTCGCCGAGCAGGCCTTCCGTCGGGTGCTGGCGCTCAATCCCGCATTGACCGCATTGCACGGTCTGCTGGTGCAACTGGCACTGCGACAGGAGAACCCTGCGGCGGCGGCGGAGATCGTCGATCAGGCCCTCGCGCAGCCGGGCCAGGACAGCATCGCCATGCGCCGGTTCGCCGCACAGCTGGCGCTGCAGTCCGGTCAACCCCTGCAGGCACTCGAGCACCTGCGTCCGCGTCTGGCCGAAAACGCGGGTGACCCCAAGCTGCTGCAGCTTCTGCTGGGTGCCTGGCAGCGCCTGGGCCGCGATGAGGAAGCACGCACCGAGCTGGACGCCGTGCTGGTCGACAACGATCAGCTGCACAACCTGTGGTTGGCGCGCCTGTCGGTGGAAGCGGTCGGCAGCGAAGGTGCCGTTGCGGTCGGTGATCGCTGGCTTGCTGCCATGCCTGCGCACGTGCAGGCGATGGAGACGCGGATGCGCCTGCATGACATGCGCGGTGAGCACGACGCCGCCGAAGCGATGGCCGAGCGCATCGTCGCGCTGGAACCGGGCCGCATCAGCGGCGAGACCCGCTTGGTGGATGGTTTGGTGCAGCGGGACCCCGACGCCGCGGCCGCACGCGTACAGGCGCTCGTCGATAAAGCCGAAGGCCACCGGCGCCTGGACCTGCGTACCTGGCTGGGAGAAGTGCATGACCGTGCCGGTCGTCCGCAGGAGGCATTGCGGGTGTGGCTGGACCTGCACGCGGAGCTGCTGAGCCAACGCCTGCCCTTGCCGCCGCAGGCCAAGTCGCCGTCCAGCTGGCCCGCACTGGGTGAGGTGGCGGCGGACATCGCGTCGCGCCCGATGTTCATGTGGGGCGCGCCCGGCGCCGGCGCGGAGCGTGTCATGAGCGCGCTGACTGCCGCCACGCCCCTGGTGCGCATCGATCGATTCGGACCGACCCCGCCGGGCGACCCCTTCCAGAACTACAACACCCTGCAGGAACTGGCGAGCGGTGCACTGGAGCCGGATGCACTGGTGGCGCGCTGGCGCGAGCTGCTGCCCGCCCGCGGTCTGGCCAACGACACCGTGATCGACTGGCTGCCGTTCTGGGACATCGCGCTGTTGTGGGCGATGCGCCCGGCGCTGCCGCAGGGGCGGCTGTTGGTCGTGCTGCGTGATCCGCGCGACATGCTGCTGGACTGGATTGCGTACGGTTCGGCCGCGCAGATCGGCCTGCCCAGCCTGGCCGAGGCGGCCGAGTGGCTTGCCCGCTCGCTGACCCAGGTCGCACTGCTGAACGAGCAGGATCTCTACCCACACGTGCTGGTGCGCATCGACGAGGTACAGAACGATCCGCGCGCGATGGCCGCCTTGCTCAGCGGGGTGTTCGGCGCCGAGCTGCCGACGGCCCAGCACATCGGCCCGCCGCGTCTGCCCAGCGGTCACTGGCGTGCGTACCGCGAGGCGATGTCGTCGGCCATCGAGCTGCTGACGCCGGTTGCGGTTCGTTTGGGTTATCCGGAAGCGTGAGGGCACAGACCATGAAACTGAGCAGCACTAGCCTGCGCGACGGCGCACCGATCGACCGCGAATTCGCCGCGGGCGACGCGCAGGGGTTCGCCCCGGACCGCAATCCGCATCTGGCATGGAGCGAGGTGCCGGACGGCGTCCGTTCGTTTGCCCTGGTCTGCGTGGATCCGGACGTGCCGACCGTGCCGGACACGGTCGGCCGCACGGACATGACCATTCCGCGCGACCAGCCGCGCTGCGATTTCGTGCACTGGGTAATGGCGGATATCGCGCCCGACGTGCGCGAACTGGCCGCAGGCAGCTGCAGCGACGGCTTCGTGGTGAAGGGCAAGGCCGATCCGGCCGGCCCGGCCGGTAGTCGGCAGGGACTCAACGATTTCACCGGCTGGTTTGCCGGCAACCCGGACATGGCCGGTGCCTACTTGGGCTACGACGGCCCGTATCCGCCGTTCAATGATGAGCGCCTGCATCGCTACTTCTTCAGAGTGTTCGCCCTGGATGTTGCGACGCTTGACCTTCCGACGCCGTTCACGGCAGGCGACCTGCATCGTGCGATGCAGGGTCACGTGCTGGCGGAAGCCACGTTGCATGGCACGTATACGTTGAACCCCGCACTGTAAGGGGGGGGGATGGCCGGGCCTGCGGCCCGGCACCCGCTCGAGGCAACGGCAACAGCAACAGCGACGTCAAAGGCTGCAGGGCTGCGTGTAGGTGGGGCGGGGTGGGTTGGCGGGGGACGGCAAGGGCCGCATCCATGCAGGCCTCGTTTCGCGCCATCCATGGCGCTCAACGCCCCCGCCAACCCATCCCGCCCCACCTTCGACAGGTCCATGGCGGCCATGGAAACGTCGGGCAGGCGGACATCGGTAGCGCCGACCCATGGTCGGCGAGCGCAGCGGGCCGTTGGCGGAAACCTTCCGGCGAGGCAACGTCAAAGGCTGCAGGGCTGCGTGCAGGTGGGGCGGGATAGGTTGGAGGGGGACGGCAAGGGCCGCATCCATGCGGGCCTCGTTTCGTGCCATCCATGGCACGGGTCCACGTCATCGCATTCGCGCTGCCGCTCCCACGCTTTGCTGCGCAAACCGCGGGCCCCGTCTCACCAGCACCCCCACCCCGCCGCTTCTCGGCCGCCCCTGACTCAGGGGCTCCTTCCACCCGACGGCTTGCTCTCGTCGGTAGCGCCGACCCATGGTCGGCGGAATGTTTCCGCCAACGGCCCGCTGCGCTCGCCGACCATGGGTCGGCGCTACCGCTTTTCTCTTTTTTCATACGCGGCGGGCGGCCACGGAACCTGTCAGGGGGCCGGGCGGTGGGGCTGGGCGGTGGCGTTGAGCGCCATGGATGGCGCGAAACGAGGCACGCATGGACGCAGTTTTTGCCGTCCGCCGCACAGCCCCACCGCCCGGCCCCAAGCACGCAGCCTTCAAGCAGCCCACCGCGAGGGGGTCCACCCGTTCGCTTACTTCTCGTCCGCCGACTCCACCACCATGTCCAGCACGTACGCCTGCGACGAAGCGTCGGCGGGCGGGTTGTCGATCTTGAAGCGTTTCACGCGCAGCACGTTGCGGATGCCCGCTTCGTGCGTGTACCCCTCGATGCCGTCGTAGAAGTTCTCGAACGCACCCGGCTCGCCCTGCTTCACGCCCTGGTCGTCGAAGCGCACTTCGCGTACCTGCAGGCACTGCTTGTCCTTGATCAGCGGGTGCGGGCACGGCTTGGTCTGCGCCGCCACTTCGAAGAACATCGTCTCACCCGGGCCACCGTAGCGGGTCTCCGCGCTGGCCTCGGGCAGGAAGACCAGCACATCGCCGTTCGCCGGGCGCAGGGTCAGCTCGCCATTGTCGGCGACCTCGGCTTTCACCGCTCCTTGCAGCCGGCTGCTCAGCGCTTCATCCAGTGCCATCACGGCCGGTTCGCAAGCCATGCGCGTGGACGCCATCTGCTGGAAGGTCAGCGTGCCATCGGCCAGGGTGTAGCCACCGCTCATGCGATTGCAGGTGTTGGACACCGCCAGGCGACCGTCGGTGAAGTCGAGCGTGACCGGCTTGTCGGTCTGCGCAAACAGGGCGTCGATGCGCTTGCCTTCCGCGGTGGTGGCGTCCTTCAATCGCCAGTGCTGGCCCTGCAGGCGCTGCGCCTGCAGGTGCGCCGCCGTCTTCAGTGCGGCCGCAGCGGCCGGCGCGCGCGCCAGGTCGTCGGCGTTGCCGGCCGGCGCCGGGTTCTCGCTGCAGGCAGCCAGCAGCATCAGGGGGAGGGACAGGATCAGCTTGCGGTTCATCGGATTCTCCTTGGATGACCTGTTTCAGAACGGATGCGCGTGGCCAATGGGGTCACGCGCAGGCGAGGGGGTTCAGTTGCCGGCCGGCAACCACAGCAGCAGCGCCGCACCCAGCGCGATGCGATAGATCGCAAACGCGGTGAACCTGTGCGACTTGATGTAGCCCAGCAGCCACTTCACCACCACGAAGCCGGTGATCACGGCCGCAATGAAGGCCACGCTGACATCGGTCCAGTTTTCAGTGGCCAACTTGCCCTCCTTGGCCAGCTCCAGGAACGCGTACGCGCTGGCGGCGAACATGGTCGGGATGCCGACCAGGAACACGAACTCGGTGGCGGCGGCTCGACGGCTCAGGCCGAGCAGCATCGCCAGGAAGATCGCCGATGCCGAGCGCGACGTGCCCGGAAATACGCCCGCCACTACCTGCGCGATGCCCACGCCGATGGCCACCGTCCACGTCACCTGATCGCGATCAGGCAGGCGAGCGGTATACGCCTCCACCAACAGCATCCAGATGCCGCCAATGATCAGCGCCCACGCGACCGGGCTCACCGTCTCGGGCAGCTCCCAACCGGCCAGGCGGACCGGCAGGCCCAGCACCGCGGTGACCAGGAACGCCGCGCCGAGCTTCATCACATAGTCGCGGTTCTCACGCTGGTGCAGGCCAGTGGCCAGGGTCCACAGGCGCTGGCGGAACACCAGCGTGATGGCCAGGATCGCGCCGGCCTGGATGATGATGTTGAAGAAATCCGAGCGTGCACCCAGCCAGTGCTGGGCGATCAGCAGATGCCCGGTGCTGGAGATGGGCAGGAATTCGGTAACGCCTTCGAGGATGCCCAGCAGCAGGGCGGAGAGCAGGTCGGACATGGGGTGGGATGCAATGGCTGACGGCAAAAGGTGCCGAAGAGGATAGACCATCTGCCCACGCACCAACCCAGTGCACGGGCCAACACACGCACCACGATGGTGCAGCATGCGACGCACCCTTCAAGCGCACGCTCATGCAAATCAAGGGCTTGTGATGAGAAAAAAGTTGGCACGGTGTGTGCTGAAGTAACCTCAGGCATTCAATTCCAACCGAGGTTGCACCCGATGTCCGTTGAAAACGTTGAGAAGCTGGTCAAGGACAACCAGATCGAGTTCGTCGATCTGCGTTTTGTCGACATGCGCGGCATCGAGCAGCACGTCACGTTCCCGGTCAGCATCATCGAAGCGTCGCTGTTCGAAGAAGGCAAGATGTTCGACGGCAGCTCCATCGCCGGCTGGAAAGGCATCAACGAATCGGACATGGTGCTGCTGCCGGATCCGTCCAGCGCCTATGTCGATCCGTTCTACGCTGATCCGACCATCGTCATCAGCTGCGACATCCTGGACCCGGCCACCATGCAGCCGTACGGCCGCTGCCCGCGCGGCATCGCCAAGCGCGCCGAAGCCTTCCTGAAGTCCAGCGGCATCGCCGAGCAGGCCTTCTTCGGCCCGGAGCCGGAGTTCTTCATCTTCGATTCGGTGCGCTTCGCCAACGATATGGGCCACACCTTCTTCCAGGTCGATTCCGAGGAAGCGGCATGGAACAGCGGCGCGAAGTACGACGGCGCCAACAGCGGCTACCGTCCGGGCGTCAAGGGCGGCTACTTCCCGGTGCCGCCGACCGATTCGCTGCACGACCTGCGCGCGGAAATGTGCAAGACGCTGGAGCAGGTCGGCATCGAAGTCGAAGTGCAGCACCACGAAGTCGCCACCGCCGGCCAGTGCGAAATCGGCACCAAGTTCAGCACCCTGGTGCAGAAGGCCGATGAGCTGCTGCGCATGAAGTACGTGATCAAGAACGTGGCGCACCGCAACGGCAAGACCGCCACCTTCATGCCCAAGCCGATCGTCGGCGACAACGGCAGCGGCATGCACGTGCACCAGTCGCTGTCCAAGGGCGGCACCAACCTGTTCTCCGGTGAAGGCTACGGCGGCCTGAGCCAGATGGCGCTGTGGTACATCGGCGGCATCTTCAAGCACGCCAAGGCCATCAACGCCTTCGCCAACGCAGGCACCAACAGCTACAAGCGCCTGGTGCCGGGCTTCGAAGCACCGGTGATGCTGGCCTATTCGGCACGCAACCGTTCGGCCTCGTGCCGCATTCCGTTCGTGACCAATCCGAAGGCGCGTCGCATTGAAATGCGCTTCCCCGATCCGATCCAGTCCGGCTACCTGACCTTCACCGTGTTGATGATGGCCGGTCTGGATGGCATCAAGAACCAGATCGACCCCGGCGCACCGAGCGACAAGGATCTGTACGACCTGCCGCCGGAAGAAGAGAAGCTGATCCCGCAGGTCTGTTCCTCGCTGGACCAGGCGCTGGAAGCGCTGGACAAGGACCGCGAGTTCCTGAAGGCCGGCGGCGTGATGGATGACGATTTCATCGACGGCTACATCGCGCTGAAGATGCAGGAAGTCACCAAGTTCCGTGCGGCGACCCATCCGCTGGAATACCAGTTGTATTACGCCAGCTGAGCACGCGCGGCGGTGGCGGAGGATACCCCTCCCACCTTCGTCATCGCCGCATCTTTTCCGGCTGGGGAGCCGGAAAGGGTGAAGCCTGCAGATGCTGCTGAAGTTGTTCCACCCGTCCAGGGGCAAGAGAGACCGGACGCGCGTCCTGGGCCTTCCTCCCTCCCGCGTCACCGGCTGTGTTTGGAGAGAGACACAGCCACCAGGGCCCAGACCACGTTCGGCGCAACAGCCACGGCCATCAGCATGATGGCCCGTGGTTGCCTGACGCCACGGCATGCACGCGCCGTGGATCCATCCACCATCGGGATATGCGCATGAAACTGATCTCCGCCATCATCCGACCGTTCAAGCTCGACGAGGTCCGCGAGGCCCTCTCCGACGCAGGCGTGTCGGGCATCACCGTGACCGAAGTGAAAGGTTTCGGTCGCCAGAAGGGGCACACCGAGCTGTACCGCGGTGCCGAGTATGTCGTCGACTTCCTGCCCAAGATCAAGATCGAAACCGTGGTGACCGACGAGCGCACCGACGCGGTGATCGAAGCGATCCAGAACGCGGCAGGCACTGGAAAGATCGGCGACGGCAAGATCTTCGTCACCCCTGTCGACCAGGTCATCCGCATCCGCACCGGCGAAATCGGCGCTGACGCGCTGTAACCACTCGGAGATCTCCCGCATGAAGATTCGACTGTTCGCCGGGTGGCAAGCCCGGTTTCATATGGTGTGCCTGATGATGCTGCTCAGCGCACTGGCCGTCGGTGCCTTCCCGGGCACGGCGCATGCCCAGGCACAGGTCACGCCCGTGCCGACGGAAGAGGTGGCCGTCGAGCCGCTCCCCGTTGACGCACCTGCCGCACCGGTCGCCGAGGCCACCGTGGCTGCACCGGCCTACGACCATGGCGACGTGGCCTGGATGCTGACCTCCACGCTGCTGGTGCTGCTGATGGTCGTGCCCGGCCTGGCCCTGTTCTATGGCGGCCTGGTGCGCTCGAAGAACGTGCTGTCCGTGCTCAGCCAGATCCTGGTCGTGTTCTCGCTGGTGATCATCCTTTGGGTGGCCTACGGCTACAGCGCGGTGTTCAGCGAGGGCAACCCGTTCTTCGGCTCGTTCACCCAGTTCGCCTTCCTCAAAGGGTTCACCCCGGACTCGGTGGGCAACACGCCGATCGCCGGCCTGCCCGACTATCTGTTCGTCGCCTTCCAGTCGACCTTCGCCGGCATCACCACCGCACTGATCGTCGGCGCGTTCGCCGAACGCATCAAGTTCAAGGCGGTGATCCTGTTCTCGGCCCTGTGGTTCACCCTGAGCTACATTCCGATGGCGCACATCGTGTGGGGCGGTGGCTATCTGGGTGAGCTGGGTGCGATCGACTTTGCCGGTGGCACCGTCGTGCACATCAACGCAGGCGTGGCCGGCCTGGTCGGCGCGTACTTCGTCGGCAAGCGCATCGGCTACGGCCAGACCGCATTGAAGCCGCACAACGTGGTGTTCACCTACATCGGCGCGATGCTGCTGTGGGTCGGCTGGTTCGGCTTCAACGCCGGTTCTGCCGCCGCCGCCGATACGGTCGCATCGCTGGCCTTCCTCAACACCATCCTGGCCACCGCCGCGGCGGTAGTGGGCTGGACGCTGGTGGAAGCGATCACCAAGGGCAAGCCGTCCGCACTGGGCGCCGCATCGGGCGCGGTGGCCGGCCTGGTCGGCATCACCCCCGCCTGCGGCACCGTGGGCCCAATGGGCGCATTGGTCATCGGCGTGGTGTCCGGCGCGCTCTGCGTGTGGGGCGTCACGGGGCTGAAGCGCTTGCTGAAGGTGGATGACACCGCCGATGTGTTCGGCGTGCATGGCATCGGCGGCATCGTCGGTGCGCTGCTGACCGGTGTGTTCAGCGCGCAGTCGCTGGGCGGCACCAAGGCCGACCTGGATATCGGGCATCAGGTCTGGGTGCAGTTCGTCAGCGTGGCATTCACCATCGTCTGGTGCGCCGTGGTGACGACGCTGATCCTGCTGGTGGTGAAGGCGGTCGTCGGCCTGCGCGTGACCGAGGAAGCCGAACGTACCGGTCTGGATGTCACCTCACACGGTGAATCCGCCTACGAAGTCTGATCCATGCTGATCTGTTGATGACGCACGCATTGCGTCGTGACCGGCGGTCCGGGGGCCGCCGGTTTTTTCATGCCCTACAATCGGGGCATGACCCTCATCCGCCGATCCGCCCTGTTGCTTTCCTGTGCCCTGCTGGCCGCCTGTTCTGGGGCACCGGTAGAAGAGCGCAATCCGCTGGCCACGTGGGTGCCATCGAGCAACCACAACGCCCGCATGCCGGTGGTCATCGTGCTGCACCACACCGACCAGCACTCGGTGCAGCAGAGCCTGGATACGCTGCGCAGCGCCAACAGCGGCGGCAAGGTCAGTGCCCATTACCTGATCGGCGCCGACGGTGCGCGCTATCAACTGGTGGCCGACGATCGCCGCGCCTGGCACGCAGGTCCTGGGCGCTGGGGCACCATCACCGACCTCAACTCGGCCTCCATCGGCATCGAGCTGGACAACGACGGTGATACGCCTTTCAGCGAGGCGCAGATCCAGTCGCTGATCGTGCTGCTGCAGGACCTGAGTACCCGCCTGCGCATTCCGCCGTCGCAGGTGATCGGCCATGCCGACCTGGCACCGTCGCGCAAACAGGATCCCAGCCGCTTCTTCCCGTGGCAGCAACTGGCGCAGGCCGGCTTCGGTGTGTGGCCGCGCGACACCGACGGCATGCCGCCTGCCGGCTTCGACGCCTGGCAGGCGCTGGCCACCTTCGGCTATCCGCTGGACGACCGTGATGCGGCAGCACGCGCCTTTCATCGCCGCTTCCGCGGCAGCGATGACCTGCCGGCCGTGCTCGACACCGAAGACGCCCGCATCCTGCACTCCCTGCAGCAGCAGGCCACGACCAGGTAGAGCCGACCAGGTAGAGCCGACTTCAGTCGGCTGCCCCTCTCCCCGCCCTGACTCACCCACACGCCTGGCAGCGCCTCCCGACCCACATCAGCGCGCTTGCCCGGTGAATCCACCGGCATCCCCTGATGGGCCACGGCCAGGCCACGCAAGAGACTGGCGCAGGGCAGCTCCGCCCTGCACACGACGCCTCACCATGAAGCCTCTCACCGCGCGAGCGCATCACCTTGCCGTTGCGCTGCTCATCTCGCTTGCCCCCGCATCCGCGTGTGCGGCGGATCAGTCTTTCCTGGTCCACTCCGATACCCAGTACCAATGGTCTGACGATGGCAAAAACCGTGACCCGATGGCCACCCTTACGGCGCAGAGCAAAGCAATTGCCCTGTGGCTGGCGCGACAGCCGAAGGCCGCGCCTGTATTTCTCAATGGTGACGTCACCGCCTATGGGCATGGCGACGAGTGGGAGGTCATGCTCCGCGACCTCGGCCACCGATTGATCCCGAACCGCTACTGGGGTCTGGGCAACCACGACTACGACAACAACATCAGGTTGCGTGACCAGTCGGGCTGTGCCAACAACGGGTGCGCGCGCGACTCGATCACCCACCTCGATGCGGCAACGAAGCACTGGGATCTCGACGCGTTCGACTACAGAACCCGAGATGACGGATTATTCCGCTATCACGACGGTAGCTTGGCCTACAGCAAGACCATCGGCGACATCACCTTCATCCAACTGCACAACCATTACGCGTACCAGGTCGACTTCAAGAGCACCGTAGGCCTGCGCAACTATGTTTACAGGATCACCCCTTCGCTGCACTGGTTGGAGAACGTGCTTGAAAAAGCGAAGGCGGCAGGGAAATTCGTCGTCATCAACATGCACCGTCCGCCCCTGGGGTTTGGCAGTGGCCCCGAAGCAGAGGCAGCACGGGCGCAGTTCAAAAAACTCGTCACGGATCATCGGGTGCTTGCGATATTCCATGGCCACACCCATGTTGCGGGAGTAAGAGAGCCCATTGGCGATACGCCTGTGTTCGATTCCGGTGCGTCGTTCCGCAAGACCTTCCTGACCGCAGACCTGGATCTGCGCGCCAACCAACTGACGGTGTATCAGGCAAACGACAACAAGGTGTCCCGGACCCCCTTGCAGACAGTGCAACTGACGAAGGTGTTCGCCCCTGAGGTGGTGCTGAAGCCCACGCCCCTTGGAGAGCTGGCCCTGCTCTTTTCCTTCGGCAATACGCGTAGGGACCTGCGCGTCGGCTGGATCAAGGTGAAGCTGAGCGGAGAAAGTGCAGAGCGGGAAGGGCTGCCGAACCAGCAGATGAACGGGTTGACGCCCAAGCACGATTACGACTACGTGCTCACGGCGTATGACACCCGGGGTGGGCAGGTGATGGCGACATTCACCGGCAGCTTCAACTCCGGTAACGCCCAGTATCCGCCGACCGATCTCTGCTTGGGGAAATGGGACGTGGACCAAGGCCATCTCACGCTGCACTGGGAGCGCCCATTGAACTTTCCGGCCGTCCATTACAGCTTCGTGGAAGGCTACAGCGTGGACAGCGGCGAATGGTTCCGATTCCGCGGCCCCAACGACACGAACCAAGGCAGTACGGAGCAGACCATCTACTACACAGATCGCGGTATCGCCGATCCGACGCGGCTGAACTACGCGGTCTATTACTGGTCTTCATCCCGGGGCCACACCCCTGCGGCCCTGCTCCGGGGTGAGGACTTCTTCAAGGGTGCTGGCTGTCTGCCGAAATGAGCTGACGAGGGCGACCGAGGCCCTGTTCTCACGATGTCATCATTTCCGTGAACAGGGCTTCGGCAACGTCTTACTTTCCTCACTCAGGAATGTGATCACGCCCCATAAACTGCAAAAAAAAGCACAGGGGCTGCTGAATGAACCGTAGCATCGTCGCTACCGGCACAACCGGGCTGGATACCATTCTTCGGGGAGGGCTGCCCGCGTCCAGGCTGTACCTGCTGGAGGGGCAGCCCGGTTCCGGCAAGACCACGCTCGCGCTGCAGTTCCTCCTCAAAGGCGCAGAGCTGGGTGAAAGCTGCCTCTACGTTACGTTGTCCGAGACCGCAGACGAACTGGCCGAAGTCGCGCACTCGCACGGGTGGTCACTGGATGGGTTGCACCTGTTCGAACTGGCCGCTGCCCAGAACGTGTTGGGCGATGGCCAGCAGCAGTCCGTGCTGCATCCGTGGGAAGTGGAACTGGACGGCACCATCAAGCTGATCCAGGCCGAAGTGGAGCGCTTGAAGCCGACCCGGATCGTGTTCGATTCGCTTTCAGAGCTCCGCCTGCTGGCGCAGGATTCGCTGCGCTACCGCCGTCAGGTCCTTGCGCTCAAGCAGTACTTTTCGCCGCGCAACATCACCGTGTTCCTGGTGGACGACCTGACCGGTGGTGAGCGCGACGCGCACCTGCACAGTCTCTGTCACGGTGTGATTTCCCTTGAGCGGGTCACTCTGGATTTCGGCGCCGCACGTCGCCGCATGCAGGTGCAGAAGCTGCGCGGCGTCAACTTCATCGCCGGCTATCACGACCTGGCGCTGGTGAAGGGCGGCATGCGTATCTTCCCCCGGTTGATCGCATCGGACCACCACGTGCCCTTCGTCGGCGATCCGATCTCCAGTGGCGTTGCGGGTATCGATGCCCTGCTCGACGGCGGACCGCTGCGTGGCACCAGTACGCTGTTGACCGGCCCGCCAGGCAGTGGCAAGACGAATGTGGCGCTCAAGTACGTCGCCACCGCCTGCGAGCGTGGAGAGCGCTGTTCTGTGTTCGAGTTCGACGAGCGCACCGGCACCCTGCTTACGCGCGCGAAGGCGCTCGGCATGGACCTGCAGGCGCACATAGACAGCGGACTGCTGGAGCTCCGTCAAATGGACCCGGCCGAGCTGTCGCCGGGCGAGTTTGCCTGGGCCATACGGGAGTGCGTCGAAGAGAGGGACTGCAAGTTGATCGTGCTGGACAGCCTGAATGGCTACCTGTCCTCGATGCCGCAGGAAAAGCAGCTGATGCTGCAGATGCATGAGCTGCTCTCCTATCTCAACCAGAGCGGCGTGGTGACATTCTTCATCAACCCGCAGAATGGCTTGGTCGGGTCGATGTCGACCGGCAACCTCAATGTGTCCTACATGGCCGACACCGTAATCATGTTCCGCTACTTCGAGGCAGGCGGCCGCATACGCAAGGCGATCTCTGTCATCAAGAACCGCAGTGGCGCGCACGAGGATTCCATCAGGGAGCTGCGGATCGATGCGGAAGGCCTGCGCCTGAGCGAGCCGCTGAAAGACTTCAGTGGCATCCTCACCGGCACGCCGCAGTACGTGGGTGAATCAGGACCGCTGTTGGACAGCAATGCAGACCAGCGCTAGTTCCGATTCGCCAACGGTGCTGATCGTTGCGCCCTTCGGACGCGACGCCGAGACCATTGCCAAGCTGGTCGAGAAAGAGCTGGCCACGCCGAAGCGGTGTGCCACACCTGACCATGCAGCCGCCCAGCTGGACGCGAGCATCGGCGCCATCGTGCTCACCGAGGAAGCGCTCTTCGGTGACGACGCGGCGATGCTGGAGGCCGCACTGCACGCCCAGCCGGCATGGTCCGATGTGCCGGTGGTCGTGCTGCGTGCGGCGAAATCCAGGCTCGCACCGGCGCGTCCCCTGCCTGGCCACTACTCCAATCTGGTAGAGGTGGAGCGGCCGGTCGGTGCGGCGACCCTGATCAGTACGATCGCATCGGCTTTGCGCGCCCGGCAGAAGCAGTACGTCATCCGT
Organism: Stenotrophomonas sp. WHRI 8082; assembly: GCF_040223995.2. NCBI lineage: Bacteria > Pseudomonadati > Pseudomonadota > Gammaproteobacteria > Lysobacterales > Lysobacteraceae > Stenotrophomonas > Stenotrophomonas sp. WHRI 8082. Next base: position 2,066,708 of record NZ_CP167826.1, read on the forward strand.
GACCAGGTACAACGCCTGAGCCAGAACCAGGAAACCCTGGCGCGTAGTGAGGCGGAGCTGCGCCTGATCGCCGATGCGCTGCCGGTGCTGATTGCTTTTGTCGATCCGTCACTGCGCTATGTGTTCGTCAACAAAGCCTACGAAGCGTGGCTGGACGCTCCTACGACGGAGATTGTCGGACGGCGCCTGCCCGACATTCTCGACGCGCCCACGTGGCAGCAGCGCAAGCCCTACGCAGAGCGCGCGCTCGCCGGCGAGGCGGTGCAGTTCAGCGTCAACTGGCCTACCCGCAGCGGCGAACGCCGCGCGTGCGATATCCGCTACCTGCCGCGCCGCGACAGCGCGGGCCGGGTCGACGGGTTCCATATCTTCGTCGCCGATGTCACCGCCAAGACCCTCGCCCTGGAGGCCGTGCAGCGCCAGGCCGAAGAGCTCGAGCAGAAAGTGGCCGAGCGGACCGCCGAGTTGCAGGCGCAGGTGGTCGCGCGCGCATCGACGGAGTCGGCCCTGCACCAGGCGCGCAAAATGGAGTCGGTCGGCCAGTTGACCGGTGGTATCGCGCACGACTTCAACAACATGCTGACGGGCATCATCTCGGCGCTGGACCTGATCCGGATGCGTGCCGAGAGCGGGCGCGTGGATGGCGTGGAGCGCTGGATCGACGTGGCCTCGGCATCGGCACACCGGGCCGCGGCGTTGACCCAGCGCCTGCTGGCATTTTCGCGGCGCCAGTCATTGAACTCGCAGCGCCTGTTGGTGAATGAGCTGGTCCATTCGCTCGATGACCTGATGCGCCGTACCCTGGGTGAGAAGATCCGGCTCAGCATGGACCTGGGCCACGACGTGCCCCTGGTACGCGCCGATTCCAACCAGTTGGAAAGCGCCATTCTCAACCTCACCATCAATGCGCGCGATGCCATGCCGCAAGGTGGCCAGCTGGAGATCCGCACCCGGCGCCAAGTGGTGGAAGAAGACGAGGCTGGGACCGGGGAAGACCGGCTGCGCGCAGGATGCTATGCCGTGCTGTCGGTGACTGACACCGGCGAGGGCATACCGCCGGATGTGATCGAACGGATATTCGAGCCCTTCTTCACCACCAAGCCGATCGGGCAGGGTACGGGGCTCGGCATGTCGATGATCTACGGCTTCATGCAGCAGTCCGATGGCCATGTGCGCATTGATTCCGAAGTAGGCTGCGGCACCACCGTCCGTCTTTACCTGCCCGAGTCGGTGGCCGACAGCGCGGGCGAAGGTGCCGGCGACGCACCGCAGGCGCCGCCCGAGACCGCCACGCCCACCGGTGCTGGACAGCAGCTGCTCGTGGTGGAAGACGATGCACAGGTCCGAACGCTGGTGACCGAGGTGCTGACCGAACTGGGCTATGCGGTGACGGTAGTCGAGGATGGAGATGCGGCGCTGAAAGTCCTGCAATCCCGGCGCGTGGATGCACTGGTCACCGATGTCGGGCTGCCGGGCCTCAACGGACGCCAGCTCGCGGAGATCGCCCGGCAGACCCAACCCACGCTGCCGGTGCTGTTCATGACCGGCTATGCCGAGGCAGCGCGGGATCAATCCGAATTCCTGGAGGCGGGCATGCACATGATCGGCAAGCCCTTCTCGTTGAGTGCCTTCGGCGATGCGGTCGCGCAGCTGTTCCTGCCGTGATGGGGCGGCGCTGACGTTCACTCTCGTCGCCGTTATGCACTACATTGGTGCAATGACTGCTTCTTCTCCTGCGCCGGCTATCGACCAACTCGGCACGCCCCTCGCCTGGGCGGATGCCGAAGGTCGCATTACCGGTTGCAACCCGGCGTTTGCGCGTTGGCTGGGGGTTAGTGGTAGGAGGTTGATCGGCAAGCCACTGGTCGCGCTGGAGACGCAGGGCGAAGCGTTGGCGCATTTCCTGTCACGTGACGAGCGCGACAGCCTGCGCCTGCATCGTCTGGCACTGGGCATGCCGGGTGAGGGCGCACGCTTTGCCGAAGGCTGGATGAGCCGCCTGGATGACGGCGGGTGGTTGCTGGAGGCGCATCCGGTGGATGAGTTCCCCGGTCTCGACCCGACCACCGCGCTGCCGAGCGCACTCAGCGCCGCCTTGAAAGGACTGGCCCACGAACTGCGCAACCCCTTGGCGGGATTGAAGGGTGCCGCGCAGCTGCTGGCGCGCCGGGTGCATCACCGGGATGCCGATGAGCGTGAACTGGTGGAGCTGATCGGCACGGAGATCGAGCGGCTGAACAGCCTGCTGGATCAACTGCTGTCACCCGCGCCGGCGGCGCCACACGCCGCACTGAACATCCATGCGGCGTTGGAACAGGTCCTGCGCCTGGCAGAAAGTGAAGCCGGCTGGGCAGTGCGCCTGCAGCGCGACTACGACCCCAGCATCCCCGAGTTCAGTGGCGATGCCGATCGACTCAACCAGGCGGTGTGGAACCTGGTACGCAACGCCATGCAGGCGGGTGCCGGCGGCATCACCCTGCGTACGCGCGTGGAGCATGGCGTGCGCATCGCCGAGCAGTTGCACCCGATGGCGCTGCGGCTGGAAATCGCCGACGACGGCCGGGGCGTACCGGAGGAGCTCGCCGAGCATCTGTTCCTGCCGCTGGTCAGCGGGCGTGCGGAAGGCACGGGCCTGGGCTTGGCACTGGCACAGCAGGTGGCACGCGAGCACCGCGGCACGCTTACCTATCGCTCGCGACCCGGGCATACCGTGTTTACGTTGCTGCTTCCGATCAGCACTCCTTCTTTACGTGAGGACGCCGCGCATGGCTGATCTGCCTGACACCGCGCATGGCGGCCACCGCGTATGGGTGGTCGATGATGACCGAGCCGTGCGCTTCGTTCTCAGCACGGCCCTGCGCGACGCCGGATACCGCGTCGAAAGCTTCGACAGCGCCGCCGCCGCGCTCGATGCGTTGGACCGGCAAACGGTGCCTGCCCTGCTGTTCACCGACGTGCGCATGCCGGGCGATGACGGCCTGGTGCTGCTGGATAAACTGAAAGCGGCGCACCCGCAGCTTCCGGTCATCGTCATGTCGGCGTATACCGATGTGGCCAGCACCGCGGGTGCATTCCGCGGTGGCGCACACGAATTCCTCTCCAAGCCGTTCGATCTGGACGACGCCGTCGCGCTGGCCCGCCGTGTGCTGCCTGATGGCGAAGCCGAAGCCGAGTTGACCGACACGCCGTCGCCGGCCGATGCCGCCACCCGGGACCAGGCTCCGCAACTGGTGGGCGATACCCCGGCGATGCGCGCGCTGTTCCGTGCCATCGGCAAGCTGGCGCAGGCACCCTTGGCGGTCCTGATCACCGGCGAAACCGGCACCGGCAAGGAGCTGGTGGCGAGCGCGCTGCACCGTGAATCGCCACGGGCGGGTGCGCCCTTCGTGGCCCTGAACACGGCCGCCATTCCGGCCGAGCTGCTGGAAAGCGAGCTGTTCGGCCATGAAGCCGGTGCGTTCACCGGTGCCCAGCGCCGCCACATCGGCCGGTTCGAACAGGCCGACAAGGGCACGTTGTTCCTCGATGAAATCGGCGACATGCCGCTCGCCCTGCAGACCCGGCTGCTGCGCGTGCTGGCGGAGGGCGAGTTCTTCCGCGTAGGAGGGCGTGAGCTGATCCACGTCGATGTGCGGGTGGTGGCGGCGACCCACCAGGACCTTGAAGGGCTGGTCGCACAAGGGCGTTTCCGTGCCGATCTATTGCACCGGCTGGATGTGGTGCGCTTGCAGCTGCCGCCTCTGCGCGAGCGTCGCGACGACATCGGGCAGTTGGCGATGACGTTCCTCGCGGCCGCCACGCACAAGCTGGAGGGTCCCCCCAAGCGGCTCACCGCAGCAGCACTGCAGGCGCTGCGCGAACATGAGTGGCCGGGCAACGTGCGTGAGCTGGAGAACGTGTGCTGGCGCATGGCGGCGCTGGCGGCGAGCGACACGATCGGCGTGGCCGACGTGGAGATGGCCGTGAACCGGGGCGGCACGCGCAGCGCTGCGCGCCCGGCGGTCACCGATCCAGGCCAATGGGAAGTGCTGTTGTCGCAATGGGCCAAACAGCGTCTGGCCGAGGGCGCTGAGGGCCTGCATGCCCAGGTGCGCGAGCGTGTCGACCATGCCTTGCTGGACGCCGCATTGCAGCTCACTCACGGCCGCCGCGCCGAAGCCGCAGCCCGATTGGGCTTGGGCCGGAACACATTGACCCGCAAGCTGGGTGCCGGCCGCCGCCGCAGCTGACCTCATTTTTCCGTCCCTGCGCGTCCGTACGACGCGGCGTTGATGCGCCATGGACAGGGATGCCCGTAACGTGCCCAGCAAGGAGTCCACCATGACCTCAATCCGTTTGATCCTGCCGGCTGCGGCTGGCCTGTTCCTCGCAGCCTGCGGCACCACGCCGTCCCCGCCTCCCGCGCCGCCCGTGGCCGTCAGCGTGGTCAGCACGGCGCAGATGGCCGAGAGCAATCTGTCACCGGCCTCCGCCAGCATCGTCAGCGGCCGCTTGGCCCTGGTGCCGGAAGCGGGCGGCGTGCATGTCACCGGCATGATCGGCGGCCTGCAGCCGTTGCAGCAGCCTGGCTTCCACGTACACGAGCGCGGCGATTGCAGCGCCGTGGATGCCAGCAGCGCCGGCAATCATTTCAACCCTACCCAGCAGCCGCACGGCGCACCGGGCACGGGACCGCATCACCTGGGCGACATGCCGAACCTGCGCGCCGATGCGCAGGGGCGTGCCAACGTCGACATCCATCTGCGAGGCGTCACCCTGGGGGGAGGCGCTGCCAATGACATCGGCGGACGTGCCCTCATCGTGCACGCCCAGCCCGACGACCATCGCAGCCAGCCGGCTGGCAATGCCGGCGCCCGTATCGCCTGCGGCATCATCCGCATCACGAAGTAGGACTTCGCTGCAGGTTTCGTACTCACCTATCTGGAGAACCACCCGATGCGCCTGATCCATACCTCGATGTTCGTCGCGCTGGCCGCGTTTGGCCTGACCGCCTGCAACAAGCAGCCCGACAGTGCCACCGACAGCATGGCGCCGGCCACCCCTGCCGAAGCCACCGCCACCACCACGCCTGCTGAAGCACCGCCGCCGATGATGGAAGCCGCCGCGGCGGCCACTGCCGTTGCCGACCTTGCGCCGACGCAGGGCAATGAAACCAAAGGCTCGGTCAGCTTCAAGGTGGTGGACGGGCGCGTGCACGTCACCGGCCAGGTCAGCGGCCTGAAGCCGGGCAGCGAGCACGGCTTCCACATCCATGAAAAAGGCGATTGCAGCGCACCGGACGGCGCCAGCGCCGGCGGCCACTTCAATCCCGGCACGCAGGATCACGGCAGCGTGGCCAGCGATCCGCATCACGGCGGCGACATGCCGAACATCAAAGCCAACGCCGAAGGCATCGCCACCATCGACGCACCGGTGTCGACCAACGTCAACATCGGCAAGGGGGATGGCTTTGACATCATCGGCCGCGGCCTGATCGTCCACGCCGATGCAGACGACTACAAGACCCAGCCCACCGGCAACGCCGGCGCCCGTCTGGCCTGCGCGGTCATCAAGGCGCAGTAAGCCTCTCGTAACAACGCAGCAACCCGAAAAAAGGAACGCCGGCGAAAGCCGGCGTTCCTTTTCTGCTCCTGCTCTTCCTGCCCTACCGCGTGCGCAGCCAGCCAACTGACATGAGGCGGTGGGCATGCCATTGCAGGACCTTGTGAGGCAGGAGCCGAACATGAGCCCCCATGGACGGGTTCACGGCGTGTCCTGCAATGGCATGCCCACCGCCACCTCCACTGAGAACGGGGCGCGAGCACGCAAAAAAACTAACGTTCCAACAACGCCCGCGCGTCCTGGCCTGCCTCGCAGTGCACGAACAGCACCGGCACGCCGTGGGCTTCCAGCACCGCCGCCATCTGCCGCTGGCGCATCAGGTACTGCTCATAGATACCCTTCAGCCGCTCGCAGTCCTTCTTGCCGTGCGAATAGTGCGCGCACCACCCGGCCGGATCGAACAACGCCATGCGCGCCTCGCCGTGGGTATAGCGCAGCAGCGGCTCCGGCGCGGCGTCCAGCCACTCATCGGTGCCTGCCTCCATGATCGCCGTCTCGATCAACGGCCACAGGGCAGCCAATCCCTGGTTGTCGTACTGCATCGACATCATCGCCGCCAGGTCATTCACGGTGAAATAGCGCGCGTGTTCCACGCGGGCACCAAACGCCTTCTGTGCCAGCAACGCGGTGTCGGCGTGTGCCATTCCTTCCGCCAGCAGCAGCGTCTCCAGCGCATCGGACACGGCGGCCGTCGTCGCCGCATCGCTGCCCGTCAGCAGGAACGGCACCACCCGCAGTCCACCCCCCTTCAAGGAGGGGTCTGCCTGGAAAGGCAGTGGCACGTCGCCGCTTGCATCCGCGCCGAACGCCAGCAGGCGCGGGCCCTCGCTGCGGCCGGGTGCGCGCATCTGCAGTTCTTCCAGGCGCCGATGGATCGGCCAGCCCGGGCGCAGCACTTCGGCTGGATCGAAATGGGCGGCGGCAAACACCAGGTCCAGTTCACTGGCCTGTGGCACCAGCTTGGCCAGATCGCGACCTACGCGCTCTGCCAGTTCACCGGATTGTTCGGCGGTGAGTGCGGCGTGGCGGGGCGACTCGCCGTCGGCGAGCTCAAGGGCGAGCACGCCGAGGGCGTTCATGCCGGGGTTGGTTTTGCTCATGGTTTCACGGTTGGCCCATCACAGGGCGGCAGCTACACTTGGGACCATTATGCCTGCGCCTTCGTGCAGGCCATGTTGCAGACACCCTATCCCATGCCAGGTATGTCCATGCCCAACGCCCGACCCGTCGCCATCCTCGGTGGCGTCCGTATTCCGTTCTGCCGCCAGAACACCGCGTATTCGGACGTCGGCAACCTCGGCATGTCCGTACGTACGCTCGGCGCCCTGGTCGAACGGTTCGGCCTGCACGGCCAACAGCTCGGCGAAGTAGCAATGGGAGCGGTGATCAAGCACTCCAGTGACTGGAACCTGGGCCGTGAGGCTGCGCTTTCATCCGGACTGTCCCCGCTCACCCCCGGCATCACCATGCAGCGTGCGTGCGGCACCTCGCTGGACACCATCATCGCGGTGGCCAACAAGATCGCCCTCGGACAGATCGAGTCCGGCATCGGCGGCGGTTCCGATACCACTTCGGATGTGCCGATCGTCTATGGCAAGAAGCTGCGTGCACGCCTGCTGGCTGCCAACCGTGCCAAAAGCACCGGCGACAAGCTGCGTGCCTTGACCAGCGGTTTCAAGCTCAGTGAACTGAAGCCCGAGTTTCCCGGTGTGGCCGAGCCGCGCACCGGCAAGAGCATGGGTGACCACTGCGAAGACATGGCCAAGGAATGGAACATCTCGCGCGATTCGCAGGATGAGTGGGCCGTGTCGTCGCACAAGAAGCTGGCGGCCGCGTACGAACGCGGCTTCTTCACCGATCTGATCGCACCGTTCCGCGGCGTGGAGCGTGACAACATCCTGCGTGCCGATACGTCACTGGAAAAGCTGGCTACGTTGAAGCCTGCCTTCGACCGCGTGTCCGGCCGTGGCACGCTGACCGCCGCCAATTCGACGCCGCTGACCGATGGCGCATCTGCCGTATTGCTGGCGAGCGAAGAGTGGGCGCGCGCGCATGGCCACACGCCGTTGGCCTACCTGCGCGATTCGCAGGTGGCCGCCGTGGATTTCGTGCACGGCGAAGGACTGTTGATGGCCCCGACCGTGGCCGTGCCGGAAATGCTGAAGCGCAACGACCTGACCTTGCAGGACTTCGATATCTACGAAATCCATGAAGCGTTCGCCGCCCAGGTGCTGTGCACGCTGCGCGCATGGGAGAGCGAGGATTACTGCCGGAATCGCCTGGGCCTGGATGCCCCGCTGGGTCGCATCGACCCGGAGAAGATCAACCCGTTGGGTTCTTCGTTGGCGACGGGCCATCCGTTCGCCGCCACCGGTGCCCGCGTGATCGCCACGGCAGCCAAGCAGCTCGCCGAACGCGGCGGTGGCCGCGCATTGGTATCGATCTGCACCGCCGGCGGCATGGGCGTGGTGGCGATCGTCGAACGCTGACCGGCTGACCGGGTGGTAGCGCCGAGCCATGCTCGGCGAGCGCAGCGGCAGCGCGATCCAGCATTCCGCCGAGCATGGCTCGGCGCTACCAAGGGTCTGTGCGAGGGTAGGGGTCTGCGCGCGGATCAGGGAACGCGCGGGAACCCGTTTTCGTCGCGTGGTTCGCGGGCGTCGTACACCGGCGGTACCGGAGTCATGACCTGTTCTTCCACGGTGGCACGCGGCGCGCTTGCCAGCGCGTCGGTACGCACCAGGGCGACGCTGTCTTCGCCACGCTGCTCACGCAGCGCATTGGTCAGGCACTGAGCCGCCAGCTGGGGTTCGCCACGGGCCAGCAGCGAGGCACCCAGTGCTTCCCATGCCGACGCCCCAGCACCGCCCGCAATCGCTTCGTGCAGCAGCACTTCGGCTTCTTCATGGCGACCCTGTGCCAAGGCGACGCGACCCTGTGCCAGCAGCAGCGCAGACGAATCGCCGTGGGTCCGGCGCCAGCGCACCAGGTTGGCGTCACGCGTGGCCAGGCGTGATGCCGGCAGTACGCCATACAGTTCCACCAGCTCATCGCTCCAACGCTGGTCCAGCGCCTGTTCCAACGCGAGCAATGCAGGCTCATCCCAATCCAGCGCCACGGCGCGGGCGGCATACGCCGACACCACCGCCGGATCCGAGCGCAGCGTCTTCGGCATGGTTTCCCACTGCGCCGCAAGCGCGTTCACGTCCGCCGCTTCCAGCAACGCCTGCGCGGCGAGTCGGGCTTCCAGCGTGGTCAATGCATCGGCCGGCAGCACCTTGCTCTGGCGCAGCGCACCCAGTTGGCCATACGCCTCATGCGCCCGCCCGGCACGCGCCAGTGCTTCGCTGCGCAGCCACAGGCCGCGGGGCGGCAGCGGCTGCAGGTTGGCCGCATCCAGCGTGTTGATCGCATCCACCGGCAGGTCATCGGCCAGCTGTTGCTCTGCGCGCAGCAGGGCCTGGCTGGTCGCATCGGTCGTCGCCAGACGCTGCAGGTAAGCCTGGCTGGTCACATCGTCGCCGCGCGCACGCGCGCTGCGTGCCGCATTGGTCAGCGCAATGGCGGTCACCTCTTCATCCTGCGCGGCGCCGTCGAGCAGCTTCTCGGCACGTTGCCACTGGCCATGTTCATAAGCCTGCAGGCCATCGACCAGACGGACGCGCCCCTGCTTGCGGCGATAGCGGCCCCAAGCGCGGAACGGTGAGGCGATCAGGCTCCACAGCAGCCACAGCACCAGCATCACCACCAGGGTCAGCAACACCACCTGCGGCAGCGTGCTGCGGTAGTCGGTGCCGCCATAACGGAAGATCACTTCGCCGTACTGGCGGAGGTCATTGGCACCCAGCCACTGGGCGCCGATCACGCCCACCGCCACGGCCAACAACAGCACGATCAAGGATTGCAACGGCTTCATAACGGGGTCTCTCCATCTCGCAAAGTGCGCAGTTGCTGCAGGGTGCTGCCCAGTTCCGGCGCGTCCAGGCGCAGCGGCGCCGAGCGCAATGCAGTGAGTTCAGCACGCTGCCTGCGCAGGGCCGGTGAATCTGGCCAGAGCGCGGTCATCCCGCGTTCAATCCGGTCCAACGCCTGCCGCAACGCGGGGCGATCCCCGCGCTCGACGGCAGCGCGGGCAAGGGTCAATTCCAGCTGCAGCGCATCGGCAGCGACCGCACGGTCGGCAGCGGTCAACGGGCCGTTGACCGCGCTGGGCGTTATTTCGACGAAGGCGGCCAAGGCGATCTGCCACCACGGCCGTGCATCGCCCGTCGCCGTGCCACTGGCCTGCGTCGCCGCCCCGTGCACCGGCAGGGTCTGCAGGGACTCTGCCAGCGAGGCCAACCGCAGGCGCGCCTGCGCGCGCGGGCCGGTACCCAGCGCGTCCAACGCATTGCGCTCCTGCATCAGGGCCTGGCGAAGGTTCAGTGCGTCCGCAGAGGGCAGGTCATCCAGTTGCGCCGCCGCCAGCGCATACAGCCGGCGGGCGCCGTCGAGATCATCGGCCGCGTCCAGCCGCTGCGCGGCCTGGGTGAGCAGCAGCTCGGCCTCGTCACGGTGCAGGGCCTGGCTGTCCTGGCGGGTCGTTTCCGCCAGCCGCGCCAGGTTTTCCTCGAGCAGCGCACTGCGCTGGCCGAGTCCCAGGACCTCATCGCGCAGCACGCGGTTGGCACTGGCCGCATCCTGCAGGCGCGCGCTGGTGGCGCGCTGATCGCGACGCAGCGCATCGACCGTATCCAGCAGACCCTGCAGGCGCACCGCGTCGGCCTGCGACTGCAGACGCGCCCGTTCCTGCCCTTGCTGCCAGGCATGCCAGCCCCAGCCGCTCGCGGCGACGAGCAGCAGCACGATGATCAGCGGAGCGATCCAGCGCAGCGCGCGGCGCGGGGGAAGCGGAGTGGGGGTTTCGTTCATGCACGGCGTCTCAAACGGCCGCGTCGACCAACACGGTACGCGGCGCAGCGCACAGCATCACCGTTGCACGCAGAAGCAGCAAGCGGCCCGCCGCCGCCGCAGCCCGGTAGAGCCGGCTTCAGCCGGCTGCACGTCGATCCGGACCCGCCGGAACATAGGGCGAACGACAGCCGACTGAAGTCGGCTCTACCCGTCCGCCATCGCCCCGTCCGGCATCGTCCCTCCCGGCATCGCCCGGTGGGCGAGCTGACGGCACGCGGCCGCCATCTGCTGCGGGGTGGGGCCGTCCGCCACGACTACGTGCGCAAAACCCAACCCCTGCACCTGGACGCGCAATCGCTCGCTCGCCACGACCACATCCATCCGTGCCTGCCACCTGGCCTGCCAGTCCGGCGTCAGCTGCGCCCATACACGCTCCAGCGCCTCGCCGCTGCTCACCGCCAGCACCCACGGCTGCGGCGAACGCGACAGCCGCGCCAACCCCCGCGGCGGCACCCGCAGCGGCACCCGCTGATACACATCGGCGCGCACCAGCTGCGCTCCGCGCTCCTGCAGTTGTGCGGCGATCAGCCCGCGTCCGCCGGGAGCGGTCACCAGCCCCACCGTCTGCCCGCGCACCGCTGCTAGCGCCGGCAGCGCCAACAGGCCCTCGCTGTCCATCCGTTGCGGAGCCATGGCGTGATCGATGCCGACCGCCCGCAGCGCGCGCAGCGTGCCCTCACCGACCGCCAGCCAAGGCCGCGATGGCGCATCCTGAAGCGGGAGTGCGCCGGAAGCCGCCACCACCGCTGCCGGGCTGGTGAAGATCACCCGGGAGGCCTGCAAGGCCTGCTGCAGCTGCCGCAAAGCAGGGTCGCCAAGCCGCCGTTGCAGTCGCCACGGCGACAGCGCGATCATGAATGCGCACGGATCGGCCAGGGCGTCACCCACCGCGCCGTGCTGTCCCTGCGGTCGCAGCGACACCAGTGTCCAACCACACGGTTTCGTACGTTTATCCATTGCCGTCATTATGCGGGCCCGCGTTGTTGCAGGTGTAACTGCTGATGTCCGCCGAACCCGTTTCATCCTCGCTGCTGGTCCTGCAGGAGGTGCTGGACAGCATGCCGCCGGTGCGTGCCATGCAACTCCGCCTGGAGGGCTATGCCGATGGCCAGCTGCAGCTGAGCGCGCCCTTGGCGGTCAACGTCAACGACAAAGGCAACGCCTTCGGTGGCAGCCTGGCCTCGGCGATGACCCTGTCCGGCTGGGCGCTGGTCACCCTGCGCCTGCGTCTGGCCGGCTTCGAGGCCGAGGTCTACGTAGCCGACAGCCAGCTGCGCTACCGCGCGCCGGTGTATGGCGATCTGCACGCACAGGCGGAAATCGCCCCGGACAGTGACTGGGACACCTTCCTGGCCACCTTCAAGCAGCGCGGCAAGGCGCGCATCGGCGTGGTGGCCGTGCAGCCGGGCAGCGATGGCAAGCCCGCCGCCGAGCTGAGCGGCCGTTTCGTCGCCTTCGCCAAAGGGTAGGATGGCACCCTGATGCCTTGGGGAGCCTACCGTTGAAGAACCCGCACCTGCGCCGACTGACCCAGTTCTTGATTCTGACCGGCCTGCTGCTGGCCTCGGTGGCGACAATGGCGGCTGATATCAGCCGCAAACAGCGCAAACAGCTGGAAGAGATCCAGACCTCCTACGGGTCCACGATCCGTTGGGGCACCATGGACGAAGCCCTGGGCTATCTGGACCCGGCGCAGCGCAAGGCCAATCCGCCTACCGAATTCCAGCTGCGACGCTATTCGCAGCTGCGCGTGTCGTCCTACCGCGAAAGCACCACCGCGCAGTTGCCCGATGGCACCGTGGAGCGCCGCGTCCTGGTGGGCGTGATCAACAACAACACCCAGTCCGAGCGCACCGTCGGTGTGGTTGAACGCTGGCGCTGGGATGCCCAGGCCAAGCGCTGGTGGCAGACCAACGGCCTGCCGGATCTCTGGGAAGGCCAGTAACGACCGCCGCGGGCCAAGCACTAGCGGCCGCTGGCCCGGTAGTGACGGCCGCTGGCCGTCAGCAGTGACTACTCGCCGAACGCAGCTCGGCCCATAAAGACGACAAACCAGCAAAATCCCTGCCCGAATCGGCTTGTGCGACAATCGGCGCCCGCTTATCGACCCGTGACCTGCGTGAATTACGAAGAGTTGGTGGCCTTTGCTGGCCGAAACCCGATGTTGTCGATCGCCCTGGTGGGCCTGACCGCCGCCATCATCGTCACTGAAATCCGTCGCCTGTTCCGTGGCTACAAGTCGCTCAAGCCCGGCGAACTGGTCCAGGTCATCAACGGCGGCGACGCCGTGGTCGTGGACCTGTCCTCCAGCAGTGATTTCGAGAAAGGCCATATTGCTGGCAGCAAGAACGTGCAGGCCAGCCAGTTCGGCCCCGAGCACAAGCTGGTGGCCGCGGCCAAGCAGCGCCCCGTGGTGCTGGTGTGCCGTGCGGGCACCGCATCGGAAGCTGCCGCCAAGACGCTGAAAAAAGCCGGCTTCGAGCAGGTATCCGTGCTCGACGGCGGCCTGCCTGCATGGCAGCAGGCGGAGCTGCCGCTGGTCAAGGGCCGTCACTGACGCTGATCGCATGACGGGGGGTTGTGCGCTGCATGCCCCGCCCCCATCGCTGTTGATGCAACATATCGTCTAAACATTACGTTCAACGAATTCATCTGGAGCAACAGGAAATGTCCGAAGAAAACACCAACGGCGCAGCTGCACCGGTCGACGCCGCCACCGGTCCCGCGTTCACCGTCGAAAAGATCTACGTCAAGGACGTTTCCTTCGAATCGCCGAATGCTCCGGCCATCTTCAACGATCAGGTACAGCCGGAACTGCAGCTCAACCTGAACCAGCAGGTGCAGCGCCTGGGCGAGAACGCTTTTGAAGTCGTGCTGGCCGTGACCCTGACCTGCAAGGCCGAAGACCGCACTGCCTACGTGGCGGAAGTGAAGCAGGCTGGCGTGTTCGGCCTGGTCGGCCTGGACCCGCAGTCGGTGGACGTGCTGCTCGGCACCCAGTGCCCGAACATCCTGTTCCCGTACGTGCGCTCGCTGGTCAGCGACCTGATCCAGGCCGGTGGCTTCCCGCCGTTCTTCCTGCAGCCGATCAACTTCGAAGGCCTGTACGCGGAAACCCTGCGCCAGCGCCAGGAGCAGGGTGAAGCGCCGTCGCTCGCCAACTCCGAGCCGGCCGGCAACGCCTGATCGGCGTTCCGACCCAGCGCATGAGCGATAACGCTGAAAAAGTAGCCGTCCTCGGCGCCGGTTCCTGGGGAACCGCGCTGGCCAGCCTGCTCGCCCGGCACGGTCTCCAGACCGTGCTGTGGGGACGCGATGCGGCGATGGTGGAAGCCATCGACCAGCGCCACGAGAACGCCCGTTACCTGCCGGGCATCCCGCTGCCGGAGTCGCTGCGTGCGACCACCGACATGGCCGCTGCCGTGGAAGGCGCGTCGTGGATCCTCGTGGTCACCCCGTCGCACGCGTTCAATGAAACGGTGACCGCGCTGGCGCCGCTGCGTCCGGCCGGTGCCGGCGTTGCCTGGGCGACCAAGGGCTTCGAACCCGGTTCGGGCCGCTTCCTGCATGAGGTGGCGCGCGAGATCCTGGGCGATGACGTGCCGCTGGCCGTGGTCACCGGTCCGTCGTTCGCCAAGGAAGTCACCCAGGGCCTGCCGACGGCAATCACCGTGCACGGCGACGTGCCCGAGTTTGCGCAGACCGTGGCCGAAGCCATGCATGGCCCCGCGTTCCGCGCTTATACCGGCGATGACATGCTGGGTGCCGAGCTGGGCGGTGCGATGAAGAACGTGCTGGCCGTCGCCACCGGTGTCGCCGATGGCATGCAGCTGGGCCTCAACGCCCGTGCCGGCCTGATCACCCGCGGCCTGAACGAGATGCTGCGGCTGGCCGCGGCGATCGGCGCCAAGCCGGAGACCCTGATGGGCCTGGCCGGACTGGGCGATCTGGTGCTGACCTGCACCGGCGATTTGTCGCGTAACCGTCGCTTGGGCCTTGCCCTGGGCCGCGGGCAGACGCTGCAGGACGCGATCCGCGAGATCGGCCAGGTGGTGGAATCGGTGCAGACCGCCGACGAAGTGATGCGCCAAGCGCGCCGTTATGGCATCGACCTGCCCATTTCCGATGGCGTGCGTGCCGTGCTGCACGGCGAACAGACCCCGTCCGAAGGCCTGCGTACCCTGCTGGCCCGCGAACAGAAGCCGGAATACCCGGACACCCTCTTCCGTTGAACCCGGTAGTGACGGCCGCCGGCCGTCACGCCCTTGCCTGATGCATGTCGCCGAGCATGGCTCGGCGCTACAGAGCACCCACCGAACTTCTCCGCAGCGCGGTGCAGTAAAGTTTAAAAGCGCCGATGACTTTTAAACTTCGCAGCGCAAAAGTTAAAAAGGCGACGGTGTTTCCGCCCGGATTCCAGTTCATCGGTAGCGCCGAGCCGCGTTCGGCGGGCGACTGACGCGCCGCATTGCACATCGGCTCATAGACGAGCCGCGTGCCCCTGCCCACGATGAAGATGCTGGACCCAACAGGTCCAGTCGGGATTGGCATCCCGTTCGCACTTTACTAGGTCTCTCTGTTTGTGCCCGCAAGGGCCCGGCGGAGAATGCATCGTGTTGCCGGTCTTACGGCGGGCGGTGCGTGGGGATCCCCGGATCCGCCGGTGATTTTTGACCTAGTAAGTGCCCGGTATGCCAACCCGCACCGTCCGCCACCCGCATCCCGCGGGTGGCCGCAGCGAGGTAACGGTACATGGGCGCATTCTCACCCCCCGGCGCACGGCTCAACGCCCTCATCGGCGATGCCGTCTTGGATATCCCGGCGCACCTGGTGGAGCGGCTGGAAAAGACCCTGGAAGCCCAGGGCATGCAGGATCCAACTCCCGCACTGCTCGCGCATCTGACCTTGATGCATCACGGCGAAAGTGCCGACGGCACGCTGTGGGAAGAGCAGGGGCTGGGACCCGGGCGCTGCGGTGACCTGGCCATCGCCAGTCGCAGCCTGCAGGCATTGCACGGTGTGCTGCAGATACTGCACGCCGCGCAGCGCACCCGTCGCCATGCCGGCCCAGAGCAGCAGCTGGGCGATCACCTAGAAGAGGCACTGTATTTCGCCGGGCGCCAGCTGGCGCAGACCGCGTCCGATGCCCTGCACGGGCGGCGGTGATTCCAGTCCACAGCGCGCTGCACGACTGCTGCACCTCATCGCACAAAAAAAAGAAGCCCGACCAAAAGGCCGGGCTCCGATGGCGTGTGGGAGAGAGAGCACACACCGGTAACGCACCACATTACTATTTTTTCAACAACGTATTACGCACTAACGACAGGCGTTCTTACCAGGTGAAGCGCGGACCCACGAACCACTCGCGGTCGCCGGCCTTGGCCAGCTTCACTTCGCCACTCAGGCCCCAGTTCTGGTTGAACTTGGCGGTGGCGCCGACACGGCCGTAGAACTCGCCGTCCGGATTGATGCCGTGCTTCTTGCTGTAATCCTCGTAACCGGCCAGCGCATACCCTTCAATCATCGGAGTGAACGCGGTGCGCACGCCGACTTCGGTCGAGTAGCCGTTGAAATCCAGGCCGCGCTTCGGATCGAACTTCTGGTACGCGACACGGGCCACCAGGTCGGTGGTCGGCGCGATGCCGTAGTTGTAGCCGACACCCAGGCGCCACTGATCGACGTCAGCATTGGTGCGCTCGGTTTCCTGCGCGGTGTAGTCGCCAAAGATATGGAAGTTCGGGTGTACCGCGACCGAACCCTTGACGCCCCAACCGTCGGCATCGCCGCCGCGGGCATCGGTGTTCACGTAACCACCTTCCACGTAGTTGTACGACAGGCCATCAGCTGCCGAGGCCGCGAACGGCATGGCAACGGCGAGGCCCAGAGCGAGCAGCGAATTCTTGATCATCGGGATACACCTGTTTCTAGTTTTGGTAGATCGGACGAGGCTGAAAGGCCGCGTTCGACAGATGTGAATTATCCGTTTGCCAGCGCAATCAATCCTGAATATTGAACTGACTGGTACATAAACGAGGGCCCTGTTCAGGGAACTTGCGCAGGTTGTCGTGAGGCGTGCGGTGGTTACCGTCGAAATCTGCGCATGTAGAGGGATTGTCGCTGCTGCGAAAGGTCCCGCAGCCAGGTCGAGGCATGGGCCGATGGCGGGACATATCGGGCGATCGTCCACGGAGCAGCGGGTGCGGTCACCGCGGCATTGGGGGGGAGCGACGCACTCAAGGGTGCCATTGGCGCCGGAAGTGTCGAAGCAGTCAGGGACAGTCTCGCCACGCCGGCGGCCCCCTTGGCTGCAGTCCGGTAACATCTAATTTATTCATCGTAAGGAATAGATGCGACGAAAAATAATTCTTTATAAGGACTATTTTGATTGAATTGCATGCCCTATAAGGAATACATTGCACAAGCACCAATTCGCTATAGGGAATATTCATGGCCACTACGCCCGCATTGAAGATGCGTCGCCTGGCTCGTTCAAAACTGGACAAGAGCGGGGAAGCTCTGCGGAATAGCTTGCCGGCGCTTCGGGCTATCCCTCGGGGTGGCTGGATAGCCGCGATTCGCGAAGCCTTGGGCATGTCGCAGTCCGACCTGGCTCACCGCCTTGGTGTAGTTCAAAGCTCTGTGGTCAAACTGGAGAAGAGCGAACGCTCCGGAACGGTGCGCGTGGAAACTCTGCGGCGAGCCGCTGACGCCCTTGACTGCGAGCTGGTCGTTCTCATGGTCCCCCGCACCCCCCTGCAAGAGACCGTCGATCGCCAGCGATTGAAGGTGTACGGCGCCACGATCAACCGAGCAGCGGCCCACATGGAGCTTGAGGACCAGGCAGTATCGTCCGACCTGCGCCAACACCTCCTCCAGCAGGCCGAGGACGAGATCCCAGACAGCGCGCTGTGGGGGGATCGGGTCTAGTGGCCAAGCTCCAAGCATTCGATTTCGAGATCGAAGATGGCCAGACACCGCTGGACCCGGATGAGGCGCAGGGGCTGAAGCTGAAATGGGTCGCGACACGCGCCGACCTCAACGACGTTGAGGGCGCAAACGTCGTCAGCGGCATGCTCTGGGCGGCACGGGAGATACGCAAGAAAGATGTGGTGGTGCCCAGTGATGCCTTCCTGCGGAAGCTGCACGAGAAAATGTTCGGCAGGGTATGGGCGTGGGCGGGCCGATACAGGCTGACTGAGCGCAACATCGGCGTAGCGCCGCATCAAATCGCAATGCAGCTCCGGCAGCTCTTCGACAACATTGGTGCCTGGCAAGAGTTCAAGACGTACCCGCTGGACGAGCAGGCGGCCCGCCTCCATCACCAGCTGACAGTCATCCACCCGTTCCCTAACGGAAACGGCCGCAGCTCGCGACTGATGGCTGACCTGTTCCTGCAGTCGCGCGGTGAGCAGCCTTTCTCGTGGGGGCCAGCACCGCACAACAGCACCGTGCGGGAAAGCTACCTGCAGGCCGTACGGGAAGCTGACGCTGGCAACTGGCAGCCACTCCTTGGATTCGTCCGAAGCTAGGGATGGTCTGAGCAGATCACCCGCAACGCTGGATTCATGAGGCGAGCGCGTCCCGCGATCGCCTGCTGAGGTGGATTCCGATGAAAGCGGGGTTTCGGAGACACCGATGGGCACCTGCAGACGTATTTAACCCTTCCTCACCCGCCCCGTGAAAACTCTTCAGCGCTTGTCGCATTCGGCCAGTACCATGGCGAGAAAAAAGGGAATTCCATGCTCGAGACAGGAAGCGCCCGCGGCAGCCGGGAGTGGCTGAGCCGCAAGTTCCCGGACCATGCGCAGTGGCCGCGCATCCAACGCCTGCTGCGCTTGAGCGGTGTGGTCTGTGTGCTGCATGGGGTGATCTGGGGCGCGTTCTACGGCGCTCACGGCATGGACGTGCTGGCCATCGTGCTGTTTTCCCTGATCCTGGTCGGTCTAGGCTGCCTGGGCATCGCCCGCAAGCGCGACCGGATCCCGCTGGTGTTGATCGCGCACGTGCTGCTGGTGATGACGATCTTCGTCAGCCTGGCCGAGACCCCGACGGCGGCGGCGGCGCGTTCGACCCACCTGTTCCTGCTGCCGATCGGCGTGGCCAGTTTCTTCCTGTTCCGTAGCGAGCGCGTCTATCTGCGCTGGCTGTTCCCTGGCATGTGCATCGCCGCGCTGGTGGTGCTGGCCATCAGCCCGGTCAGTCTCGGGCCGCAGCTGGAGCTGCTTACCGATGATGTGCGACGGCTGCGCCACGGCCTGAACACCCTCACCGCCATGGTGCTGACCTGCAGCGTGCTGGCGATCTTCCGCGAAGACCTGAGCGAGCAGATGGATCAGTACGCCGCGCTGGTACGTGGGCTGGCCCAGCGCGAGCTGCGTGCCTATCTGCAGCCGCAGGTCGGGCTGGACGGACGCGTGCTGGGCGCGGAGATGCTGCTGCGATGGGACCGGCCAGGCCATGGCCTGCAGTCGCCGGACAAGTTCATCCCGCTGGCCGAAGAAACCGGCCTGATCCACGATATCGGCCTGATGGTGTTGGAACGCGCGTGCGTGCACCTGAAGAACTGGTCGACCCTGCCCGGTGTGGATGCCTGGATGCTGTCGGTCAATGTCAGCCCGCTGCAGTTGGCATCGGACAGCTTCGTGGACGATGTGCGTGCGACCCTGCGCAGAGTGGGCGCGCCACCGAATCGCCTAAGGTTGGAGATCACCGAATCGGCCCTGGCGACGGATCTGTCCGTGCTGGCCGCGAAGATGGGCGCGCTGCGCCAGGATGGCATCTCGTGGTCGCTGGATGACTTTGGTACGGGGTTCTCTTCGTTCTCCCTGCTGCAGGCGCTGCCGCTGGACGAGCTGAAGATCGACCAGACGTTCGTGCGGGGCATGGGTGATGACCCGAGCCAGCGCGAGCTGGTGCGCAAGATCATCGAGATCGCGGAAATCCTCGGCATCGCCACCGTGGCCGAAGGCGTGGAGACCGAGCAGCAGCGCGAGTGGTTGGCCGGCATGGGGTGCCGGGTATTCCAGGGCTACCTGTTCGGCCGCCCCGTCAGTGCCGAGGCGTTCCATCAGGCGCACATGCCGCAGGGCCAGTAGCTATGGCGTTGGGGCGAAGGTGCCTGCGGCTGACGGCCAGCGGCCGTCACTACCGGGGGCAGGCTACCGGGGCATTGCTTGCCGCGCTCCAGCGGCGCAGGCCCAGCACGGCCAGGCCGATGAACACCGCGTACAACGCGGCGGTCACATT
The DNA here is from genome assembly GCF_040223995.2 of Stenotrophomonas sp. WHRI 8082. NCBI lineage: Bacteria > Pseudomonadati > Pseudomonadota > Gammaproteobacteria > Lysobacterales > Lysobacteraceae > Stenotrophomonas > Stenotrophomonas sp. WHRI 8082. Next base: position 2,086,508 of record NZ_CP167826.1, read on the forward strand.
GAGCGACTTGAACAGGTACAGCCCCACGTACACCACATCCACCACGATCCACATCCACCACGCGGCCACGTGGCGACGCGCCTGCCACCACTGCGCCACCAGGCTCATGGCGGCCAGCATGGCATCCAGCCACGGCAGCGCGGCGTTGGTCCAGGTATGCATGGCTGCACCCAGTGCCAGCCCCACCGCCACGCCGGCACCCAGATCGATGAAGCGGCGCCGCGCGGGCAGCGGCACGATGCTGACCAGGCCATCCGCCTGCGCGCTGTGCCGCCAGCTCATCCAGCCGTACACCAGGAAGCCGCCGAACACGATCTGCAGCAAGGTGTCCGAGTACAGCCGGGCCTCGGCGAACACGAAGGCATACAGTGCCACCGACACCAGGCCGATCGGCCAGCCGATCATCCGCCGCCGGGTCATCAGCCACACACCGAGCATGCTCAGCGCGGCGGCGGACCATTCCAGCAATTCCGCGCTCATAGCGCGATGGTGACCGACAGGCGGGCTTGGCGCGGGGCGCCAGCGAACAGGTAGTAATCGCCGGCACTGCTGCCCGTGTCACGCCAGTAGAATTTGTCGAATACGTTGTCCACCGAAAGCCGCCAGGTGACCGGCCGATCGCGCAGCGCATGCTGGTAGCGCAGTCCGGCGTCGAACACGCTGTAGCGGGGCGCACGCACGCTGCCATCCACCGTGGCCACGTTGGCCGACGCATAGCGCCAGCCGCCGGTAACGCCCAGCCCTGCAGCGAACGGGAGCTGGTAATCCACGTGCACGCTGGCGCGGGTCTTCGGCACGTTAACCAGCTGGCGACCTTCGTACGCCGGGGTGCCCGCATCACGCGCACGCGCCTGCAATACGCTGGCGCTGGCGTTGAGCTGCAGGCGCTCGGTCAGTCTGCCGTTCGCCGTCAGCTCCACGCCGGTGTGGGTCTGCTGGCCGCGTTGCACGAAGGTGAAGCCGGCATCGCTGTCATCGGGCATGGCGTACTGGAAGGGCTGCGAGGTACGGAACAGCGCCGCTCCGAGGGTCAACGTATCGGTGGATGCGTACTTCACGCCCACTTCCAGCTGGCGCGACAGCAGCGGCGGCAGGAAGGTGCTTTCATTGGACGTCCAGAACGGCGCTTCCTGGCCCAGCGAAATGCCGCGCACGTAGCTCACGTACGCGTTGACCTGATCGGTTGCATTCCAGATGACGGCGGTCTGCGGCAGGAACCGCGACAGGGTGCTGTGCCGCTCCGGAGTGCCGCGCTTGTCGTAGGCGCGCTCATCCAGCTTGACCATGCGGCCACCCACCAGCCACTGCCAGTCATCGCCAAAGCGCATGCGGTCCAGTGCGAACAGTGCATCCTGCTTGCTGTAAAGGCGGCGCGCGGAAGCGCCGGGCATCAGCGGCGACGGCGCGTACTGCGGCACCCGGGCGTCACCGATGTTGGCGGTACCCATGTACTCGTTGACGTTCTGGCGCTTGTCCACCGTGCGGCGGAAGGTGTCAGCGCCGATGCTGAGCTCGTGGCTGACACGGCCGGTATCGAAGCGGCCACGCAGCTCCGCACGCAGTTCCTGGTTGACGCGGGTGTCGTCCGGGCTGCGGTAATCGTAGATGTCGTAGTCGCCGTTGGGCGCGAAGTAGTTGCCCGGCACGCTGCCATCGGCGCACTGTTCGGCGTAGTAGCAACCGTACGCGAACGCGACGTTGTCATCGATCACCGAGCGGCTGTGGCTGGCCGACAGGCGTGACTGCCAGCGCGCGTTGATATCGTAGGTATGCAACGCGGTGAGGTTGGTGCTGGCGATGCCCACCGGCTGCTGCCACGCCTGGTAGCCCAACATCTTCGCGCGGTCCACGCCGCGCGGAAGCGCAGTCGCCCCCAGCAGCTGATAGCCCGATGCCGAGCGCTGCGCGCTGGTCTGGTAGTTGGCATCCACTTCCAGCTTGCTGCGGTCGCTGATCAGCCAGTCGGCGGCCACCGAGTAGAAGTTGCGGCGGCCGTCGGCATGGTCGATATACGAACCGCTGTCTTCCCATGCGGCATTCAGGCGCACGCCGAAGCGGGGGCTCAGCCAGTGACCCACATCCACGGCGGTGTAGCGCGTGCCTTCGGTGTCCGTGCCCAAGGTGACCGTGCGCACCTCGGCCGGGCGCTTGCTGATGTAGTTGATGATGCCGCCCGGCGCCATTACCCCGGCCGCCAACCCGGCTTCACCCTTCAGGATCTCGACCTGCTGGATGTTCTCCAACGCGATGCGCTGCTCGCCGGCGGTGGCCAGTCCGTTGAAGCGGTAGCCGGTGGCGGTATCCAGGGCGAAGCCGCGGATGGCGATGTTCTGGTAGTAGCCCACCGGGGCATAGCTGTCGCCCAGTGAGGCATCGTTGGCGGCGATCTCGCTGAGCGTGCGCACGTGGCGGCTGTCCAGCACCGTGCGATCCAGCACGTTCACCGATGCCGGCGTGTCCTTCCAGCTACCCGCGCCGAAGCTGCTTGATGGTGCGGTGGCGGCAGCCGCCTGCTGGGCCTGCACGCGCACGGCGGCCAGCTCGGTCGGCGTGCGGTCGGCCGCATCGGCAGGGGCATCGGCAGCGTGCAGCGGCAGCGCGGCACAGAGGGCGACGGTCAACAGCGTAGGGCGCAGGCAGCGGTTCATTCGATTCGTCATCAACAGGAAGAAAGACGAAGCGACGGCGCGCGCGCAGTGACCCGACGGGTCCATGTGCTTGCAGCTCAAAGCTCCCTACGCCGGTGCAAACCGGATCAGGTTCCAAGGGACTCTCTCAGCCTGGTCAACCCAGGCACCCCCGCTTCAGGGTGTCATTTCACACCAAATTGGCCGAAGAAGCGAATCAGCCGCTCAGGCCGCCGCGCGCAGCGTCGCCAGCAGGGCCTGCCCGTGGGCGGTTCTGAACCAGTCCGCATGGCCCAGCAGGAACGTGTAATACGCCACGTCGGCGTTGGCGGTGGATCCGGTGATGCCGTGGAAATACTCCACCTCGGACAGCGCGAAATCCAGGTGCACCAGTGGCAGCAGATCGGCCAGCAGATGCACCTGCGCGGCCGTCAACGGGCGCGCGTCGCGGTAGCCGACGATCAAGGCCAGCGCGATATCGCCACGTACCGCCGCGCCGCCGCGTTCCAGTTCCAGCCAGGCGATGGCATTGCGCTCAATGGCCGTGGCCAGGTCGAACAGGTGGCTGGCGGGCGAGGCGAGGCCGAAGTCCAGCACGGCGGCCACGGCGTTGGCGCGGCCGTGCTGGTGCCAGAGCAGGTTGGAGACATGCCAGTCGTTGTGTCCCCACCGATGCGGCACCGACGCCAAGCGCGCCGCCACGCCGAAGTGCCACGGCAGGATGGCGCGCTGCAGCTCTGCTTCCCATGGCCTGCCGGCCAGATAGTCGGCCAGCCCCGGTCGCTGCGGCAGCTGCATCTTCAGCAGGGCAATCGGATCCTCGGCGCGGATCAGCTCGTCGCGGGCCACCAGCACGTGCGTGCCGCGCTGTGGCGCGTGGTAGCTGTCGGCCGCGTTGTGCAGGGTGGCCAGCATGCGCCCGGCCTGCCAGGCCTGCTCGACATCGTTCGGGGGCGTCCACGACGGCACATCGCGGTATACATCCTCGCCCGGTGCCTCGGCATGCAGTTCGAAGGTCCAGTCGCCGTGCTCCACCGCCGTGGCGCCGGCATGGTCTGGCAGCACCTGCACGACCGGAACGCCTGCGTCGGCCAGGTGCGCGATGAAGCGATGTTCTTCTTCCAGCACCGCTGCGCTGCGCACGTGATGGTGGTGGCGTTTGACGAAGAACCGGCCCTGCGGGCTCTGCAGCAGGGCAGCGGCGGAGAACGGACGCGGGCTGTGCCAGACCACCTCGCAATCGCCCGCCAGTTGCGGGTACCGGCCTTTCAGCCACGCGACGTCGGCGGCGCTGATCGCAGGCCAATCGGCGATGACCTGGTCGTTGTCGAGGCCTTGGACGTGGTGGTCGGACGTGTGCATGGATATTGGTCGGGCGCGGGGCATGATGCGCACGGCAAGCTGCCCGCGCGGCGCCCCATGGTACGCCGTCGGACCGATGCTGCCGCAGGCGGCTTCCCGCCAGATCAGGCTCTGTCCCCGTCTTCGACATCGGCGCAGAATGGCCCCATGTCCAGATTCAACACGGCCCGCCACTGGCTGCAGGCCCACTTGACCAGCGAGCGCTGGCGTCGTCGAGCGGCGCTGTGGGGCGGTGCGGTCGTCGTCGCCCTGGTCGCCATCGTGTTCGCCAAGGCCAGTGACGCGGCGTTCCAGGTCTTCCAGCGCATCATCCAGCACTCGCCCTGGTGGGCGCTGCTGCTGACGCCGGGCATCTTCGCGTTGCTGGCATGGGCCACGGGCGGCGTGCTCAAGCCCACCCGCGGCAGCGGCATTCCCCAGGTCATCGCGGCGCTGGACAAGCCGGATGAGCAGTTCCGCGCGGTGAACCTCTCGCCGTTGGTGTCGGTCGGCAAGCTGGCGTTGACCAGTCTGTCGCTGCTGGGCGGGGCGTCGGTGGGGCGCGAGGGGCCCACCGTGCACGTGGGTGCCAGCCTGATGTACCTGTTCGGGCGCCGCTTCGGTTTCCAGGATCCGCGCGAGCTGTCGCATTTCCTGCTGGCCGGTGGCGCGGCAGGCATCGCGGCGGCATTCAACACGCCGCTGGCGGGCATCGTGTTCGCCATCGAAGAACTGAGCGGTCGCTTCGAACATCGGTTCTCCGGCACGTTGCTGACGGCGGTCATCGTCGGCGGCGTGGTGTCGCTGGGGTTGCTCGGCAACTACACCTACTTCGGCCACGTCTCCGCGCGTCTGCCGCTGGGGCAGGGCTGGGCAGCGATCGTGCTGTGCGGGGTCGTGGCGGGATTGCTGGGCGGCCTGTTCGCGCGCGCCGTGCTGCTCACCGTGGCCGGAAAGCCGCGCTGGCTGGGGCGCCTGCGCGCGCAGCATCCGATCCTGCTCGCGGCCGGGTGCGGGTTGACCGTGGTGCTGCTCGCGTTCGCCTTCGGCGACGGTGCGTATGGGACCGGCTATGAGCAGGCCCGCAGCCTGGTGCAGGGGCATGCCGAGGTCGGCCACGAGTTCGGCCTGATGAAGCTGATGGCCAACCTGGCCTCGTACATTGCGGGCATTCCCGGCGGGCTGTTTTCGCCGGCCCTGGCGGTCGGTGCAGGGCTGGGCCACAACCTGGCCGTGCTGATGCCTGGGGTGGATCCCACTGCGTTCGTGCTGCTGGGCATGTGCGCGTATCTCACCGGTGTCACCCAGGCGCCGCTGACGTCTGCGGTGATCTCACTGGAGCTAACCAACACCAGCGACATGCTGCTGCCGATCCTGGCCACGGTGCTGATCGCCCGCAGTGTCTCCGGGTTGGTCTGCCGTACGCCGATCTATCGCGGCCTGGCGGATCAGCTGGCGCGGTAGGTACACCTGTTTCGGACAAGGGCCATCCAGCGCACGCCGCGCTCATATCGAAGTGTTTCCATTGAGCAGCATCGTGTTCGGGTGTCTGCTAGGCGACCTTGATCGCCGCAGCCCCGGAGGGGAGCCGGCGCGGTTGCGCACCAAGGGTGGGGGCCGGGACCAGGAAGGTCACCGGCCCCCTTTTTTTTCTCGTGAACGTTTTCGTGCCCTTCCGCGGGTCATCAGATGCGCTTGATCCTGGAAGCCAGATAGTCGGACACCCGTTCATGCGCCTCCAGCAGCACATCCACACATAAGCCTTCCCGTCCGGATCCGGGGAGGCGTGTGCCGTCCGGAAGCTCCGCAGCGACGAGGCACCACCGGTGCTCACCGCAGTTCCAGACCCTTGCCCTGTAACACTGACCGTCGATCGACAGGTCAACGAACATCACGGCCTCCGATGTCAGCCCTCGTGCCATGCCGCTCCTTTCAAGAAAAAAGAAAAAAGCAGTGACCCCCGCGAAGGGCTCACGTACCCCCTAGAGGAATTACTCGACTGCGCTTCGCACTCAAGCCTGATCAGTATCGTCACGGCTCAATCTGCACGACTTCGTGATGCATGGGTATAGCGCACATGCATTTTCGAACTGCTTCCATGGCATCGGCTGCGCCCGTGCGCTGAGATGAACTCCCCGCCGTTTCCCGACGGTACGGCGTCAACGCTGGTCAGTCTCTCGTTCAGCAATGCGCCGTTGCTGCCTTGATCCCCTTGGGGCAGTAGTGGGTAGGGCCGGCCCCCGCCGGCCCTCTTTTCTTTCCATGCCAGCAAGGACGTGATGAGCCTTATCAAAGGATGCGCGGTGCTGCTTGCCGTGCTGCTGGCCGGCTGCAGCAACCAGCAGACAGCGAATGAGGAGAATTTCGCATATGCCATCACGCGGCGTCTCGAGCAGGACGGGCATCTGTGTCTGGGCTTGCGTGCCTGGCCGATCGACGTGGATCTTGTGCAACGCCTTCGTGGCGTAGAAGGGTCTCTTGTTGCACTTGAGGCGGCCGGGCTGATCCGGGGAGAGTGGATGGGCAGCGGTGACGCATTTCTGGAGCCGGATGCACGCGTGAAGCGCTACACGCTGACCGATGCTGCTATCCCCTATATCCACCAGCGGCCGGCCGCCGAGCGACGCGTGCGCACAGGCAGCAGCGCGCCAGGGCGAGATCTGTGTTGGGGCAGAAAGGAGCTGGAGCGCATTGTGGACTGGTCGGGTCCCCTGCGGCTTGGGGAATATCGGACAGCGGACGTGACCTATCGCTATCGGATCGCTGACATGGCCGGCTGGGCGCTGCTGCCCCAGGTGCAGGAGGCGTTTCCGGAGATTCCTCGAATCATCGAACGGGCGGCGACGGATCGCAGGCAGATCGTGTACCTGTCACCGACAGGGTGGGAGGCAGGAAAACACGAAGAGTGAGGATCACTATCGATAAGCTCGGAAGAAGTGCCGGTGCAGCTTTTTGGGGGCAAGAGGGCCGCATGCGCCGACCCCTTTTCTCTGTCTTAAGCGAGCAGGAGCAGACTCACGCCTGTTCGGCCGCTGCTGTAAATCGATGGCTGCAACCATCCGCTGCAAGCAGCGCACGGCTTACAGCCTGTCGCGTGTTGCAGCGAAGGCACGTCAATACCATTCCGCCACTGATCTCAAAGATCGATCTGGCTCCTGGCATGTTCCTTGTTCCGCAGCGATGACAGTAAAACGAAGACACTCCATTGCCCGATTCCACTCTTGAGGATTCACCGGACGTGGATCTATGGATACGGAAGACACCCGTTTCGCGCATGGTGGTTGACTCGGAAGGATTGAAGGGGTGAGAGGACGCGCCATGGACGCGGACTAGCGAACCTACTTACCTGCGGCCCGCTTCTCCATAGCGATACTTCGATATCTCAGCTCGCATTGGGTACGTGGTCTGCCGCTGTGGTTTCCTTAGTGCAGAAGGCGACAGAAATATAGAAATCCTTCGGTTGAACATGGCGCGAGAACGCGCTGATATGTAATCCCGCCTTTCCCGAACGGCATGCTTCGCAGCCGTCATCAGCCTGGAAGTATGGCTGCGCGGCATGCGCCCTCCCTCGGGGCGGTGCGGGAAGGGGCCGTTGAACGGCCCCTTTTACCTTGGTAACCGGTGGGACGAGACTACCGAGGAATTACCTGTTTCCTTTTTGCGACCCATCAAGGAGGACAGGATTGGCCGCTCTCGGGGGCGGCCACTTTTTTCAGCCAGCGGCTCCGAAAAATGACTGTGGACCCAATGGGTCGATGCTCGTTACCTTGGCTGCGCACCATTTAGAAGTTCTTCGATACCGTCCTCAAGCACCAGAAAATATCGTGAAGCCTGAATTCTCAAAACGGGCTGGCGACATGAAAACCTCGATCTCCAATCGACATGCTTTAGCGCTCGCGGTCAGCAGCGCGCTTTTGATGACCTCCTGGAACACAAGCGCGACGCCGGTAGTGGCCGATGGCGTACACCGCGAGGTGTCGGACATTGACGCTGACAGCGACGTGCGCGATTGGAGCCACGGCCTGTCAGCGGTAAATGGCGGCACGATCACTGCGACCGATGTCCATGCCACAGGCAATGGAGCCAACAGCTCCCACGGTGTCCATGCCGAGGGAAGCGGAAGCCGTGTCGATTTCACCGGCGGCGAATCAAGCGCCGTGGGATTCCAGAGCAACGCTGTGAACGCGCGCCTTGGCGGAATGGTGGTTGTCTCTGGTGCGTCCCTCTCCACGTCGGGTACAGAGTCGGCGGGTATGAAATCGATCACTGAAGGATCTGCGGTTGCCTTCTCTGACGTGGATATTGCGACAAGCGGACGCGGTAGTCATGCCATGCTCGTCATGGAGCAGGCCACCATGACCGGCGCCAATGCTCGTATCTCCACGACCGAAGAAGTAAGTGACGGCGTCCACGTGCTGGGGGGATCAAGCTTTACGGGTACAGGCTTGCAGATTGAAACGACCGGCGCCCAGTCACGTGGCGTGGCCACGGGCGATGCCGGCTCGCGGCTGACGATCTCTGACAGCTCGATCGCCACCTCAGGGATGGTGGCCCACGGCGCCCGTGCGCGCGACGGTGCCCTCCTGGAGATGACCAACGCGCAGGTTAAAACCACCGGCGCACGCAGCAAGGGCGTGGATCTACAGGGCGGCAATGGTGTGATCATCGGCTCGTCGTTCGAGTCTGCGGGCCATGGTCTGGATGTGTGGCAGGGAGGTTCAGGTGACATCACAGAGAGCGACTTCACGACCACCCAGGCTGATGCGTTTGGACTGCGGGTGATGCAGAGTGGGACGTTGGCCGTGCAGGGGAGCTCGATCACGACGCTCGGTGCCAATGCACATGGCGTGGTGGCGTCTGCAAACGGGGCGGCAGAGCTTGCCGACACTCGCATCGAAACCCTGTCCAACCTGGCCGATGGGCTCAATATCCAGGATGGGGGGAGGGTGATCGCTACGAATGTCGACATTCTCACTCAAGGTGGAGTGGCCTACGGCATCAAAACCGTAGGCACTGGCAGCAGCGCTGTTTTCACCGGTGGCTCCATTCGGACCGAAGGCGAGTCTTCGGACGGAGCGGAGGCTGCGGAGGGGGCTACGGTACAGATCGACGGCACGGAGATCGCTGGGACGGGCGCCTATGTGATCGGTGCGGGCGCAAACACGGGCGGGCAGGTGGAGGTGCGCAATGCATCCATCACGTTGGTCGGCGGCATCACCCAGCATGGACTTGATGTCCGCGACGCGGGGAGCCGTGTCGCTGCATCCAACACGACTGTCGATATGTCCGGCTACAACGGATCGGGGCTTTTTGCGAACACGGGCGGCGAAATGAACGCGACCAGCATGACCGTGACCACCTCTGGTGAGATGGGCGATGCAGTGCGCGTTGGGGATGGCACGATGACGATCGCCAACTCCACCCTCTCCACCACCGGGGGCTATTCCAACGGCGTGCGCACCGTGTCGGGCGGCCAGACAACCGTGGTGGGCTCTGGAATCAGCACCCAAGGCAAGGACGCTTATGGGGTGAAAGCCGAGGGCGCGAATTCGCTGATTTCCTTGGCAGGCGGTGAAATCACCACGACGGGAAGTGCGGCCAGGGCGATCTCGGCGGAAAGTGGTGCAAAGGTGACGGTGGACGGCACGATCCTCGACACCGCCGCGCTTGAGGGGCGGGACGCGCACGGTGTGTATGTGGCCACCGGCGGTTCGGCCGAACTTGCCAATGCATCGATCACGACCACCGGAGAGCGGTCTCGTGGCCTGCTCAGTGACGGCGTGGATTCGACGATCACGGCGGCCAACACCGCAGTGATGACCAGTGGGCTTCAGTCCTTCGGTGCGATGGCCATTGCAGGCTCTGGCATTGAGCTGGATCGTGTGGACATCACCACCACCGGTGACAGTGCGCATGGCCTGTTCGCCAACCAGGGCAGTACGCTGACCGCCAACAACATCGGTGTGGCGACGTCGGGTGCCGGCTCCATGGGCATCAATGCCAACTCGGGCGCAACGATCGACGTCACTGGCGGTGATATCAGGGCGCTGGGCGCGGATGCGCGCGGCATCCTTTCCACGGCGGGGGCCACGGATCTCAACTCGGTGCGGGTGACCGACAGTCAGATCCTGACCGGCTCGGCCGCGGCCATCGAGGTGCGCGATTCGGGTCTTTCCCGTATCGAAGTGACGAACTCTCGTATCGAAGGAGGCGGCGGCCTGTTGATGACCAACGGTGCTGGGTCAGTGGGCCAAAGCGTGCTGCAGGCTCAGCGCTCGGAGCTCGTGGGCGATATCGTGTTCAGTGATGGCTACGACGCGGTTGTCGATCTGTCTGAGGCAACCACGCTCAAGGGTGCCGCTCAGAACGTTGCCCTGATGGACCTGCAAGACAGTGCTTGGGACATGACCGGCGATTCCCGCGTAGGTAACCTGTCGGCCAGCAACAGCGCCATCGCCTTCAACCACGACGATGGGGCATTCAAGACCCTGACCGTAACCGGCGATTACGTGGCCGACAACGCGGTGCTGCAGATGAACACCGTGCTGGGTGACGACGCCTCGCTGACCGACAAACTGCACGTGCTGGGCAATACCGCCGGGCAGAGCGGCATCCTGGTCAGCAACGTGGGCGGGCAGGGCGCGGAGACCTTCGATGGCATCCAGCTGGTGCAGGTGGATGGCGATTCGGCCGGTGTGTTCAACCTGCTGGGCCGTGCGGTGGGCGGCTCGTACGAGTACTTCCTGCATCAGGGCGGGCTGACTGATCCGACCGATGGTGACTGGTACCTGCGTTCGGAGTTGCCGGTTGAGCCGCCGGTGGATCCGGATCCGTGCACGATAAACGCCGGTGGCCCGGGCTGCCCGGTGATCGACCCGCCGGTCGATCCTGTTGACCCTGTGGACCCGCCGGTTGATCCCGTTGACCCGGTCGACCCTGTCGACCCGCCGACCGACCCCGTTACTCCGGTGGATCCGGTTGACCCGGTTGACCCGGTCAATCCGCCGGTCGATCCCGTGGAGCCGCCGGTGGATCCGGTTGACCCTGTCGACCCGCCGACCGACCCCATCGTCATCGACCCGCCGGTGGACCCGGAGATCGTTGATCCCCCGGTCGTGCCGCCGCCGACCAAGATCTACCGCCCGGAAACCGGCGCCTATCTGGCTAACCAGGCCGCAGCAGTGGGCATGTTTGACATGACCCTGCACGAACGACTGGGAGAGCCGAACCTGGCGGAGCGCCTGAAGTCGGATGACACGCTCAATTCGGCATGGGTCCGCACGACCTCAGACCACACCCGGTTCAACGCGGGCGAAGACCAGTTGGACGTGGCCAGCCGCCAGTCGATGCTGCAGGTGGGTACTGACTTCGCCAAGTGGGGCGATGACAGCCGCGGCTTGGCGGGCATCATGCTGGCCACGGGCAAGTCCAGCAGTCAGACCACCTCCAACGTCACCGGTTACGGTGCCAAGGGCGAAGTGGACGGCAAGGCGCTGGGTCTGTACGCCACGTGGATGCAGAGCGCCGATTCGGAGAAGGGGGCTTACCTGGATGCTTGGCTGCAGGCGGCGCGCTTCAAGAACGAGGTGCAGGGCGATGCCTTGGCGACCGAACGTTATGACAGCAAGGCGCTGATGGCCTCCATCGAAGCCGGCTACGCGATGCAGCTGCATGAGGGTGCCGACAGCACGCTGTACCTGGAACCGCAGGTCCAAGTGACCTACACGGACTATTCCATGGACGGTGACCAGCACGTAGAAACCAACGGCACCACGGTGAAGACGGTCGATGCCGGCGGCCTGCAGACACGCTTGGGCGTGCGTTTGTACGGGCATGACACCTCCAGCGAAGGGAACCGGGTGCAGCCGTTCGTGGCCGCCAACTGGATCCACAGCGAAGGCGACAACGCGGTGGCGTTCAACGGCGTACGCCTGTCCGGTGGTCAGCCGAGCGATGTCTACGAGTTCAAGGCCGGTGCGCAGCTGCAGATGGGCGGTGGCTGGACGGGTTGGGGCGAGCTGAGCACGCTGCGCGGCAAGAACGGGTACCGCAACTACGGTGCGCAGATGGGTGTGAAGTACAGCTGGTAAAGGGACCGAAGGGGCGCTCCGGGAAGGGCGCCCCACGTCATTGGGGTCAAAACAGGACAAACACGCTTGATCTGAATGCCCTCACTCGACGCGAGAGGACCGTTGTCGAGCTGCTGGCGCAAGGATATGGAACGAAGGAGATCGCTGCTCGACTTGACCGGGCGGCTCCTACGATCAGCACCCAGAAGAAAAGTGCTCTACGTAAGCTCAAGATTCGCTCTGCTGTGGACCTTGCGCTTCAGTTGAATGGCGTCTCCAAGTTTCAAGGTCCTAATGGCTGAGCAAATTTCGCCCACTACCACTTCGCGATTTGTTTCTTTCCCTTTCGTCAACGCTGACCATCACGGGCTACCTTGCTCAGCTCAATTACTGGACTGAGTACGTTGAGAGCAGTCACCACATTGTCGTTTGCGGGCGTCTGCCGCGCTTGGATAGCCTTAGCCATCTGCTCGGATAGCGAGCCATAGATGCGAACGGTTTCCTTCCGTGCGCTACCAGCTGTTACATAGTCCACATCGGCCGCCGCCTCCCCACGGCCAGTGAACTTTAGCTACGGCACATCCACTGCGGTGATCAGCTGCTCAACCGTCTTCATGCCGCTTTGGTCAAGTTTGGACGAAGCCGCACCAGTTGACCTGGGGCAGCATCTAACAAAGCCCGCTGACGCGGGCTTTGTTTTAGTCGCACTAGGGGTGCACGGACCAACGTGCGTCGGCGACGCAATTAGAAGTAGTTCGATGGGAATGGGAGGGGGGCGCACCTAGAGTGCAAGCCATCAACTTTCCTCCGAAGGCTTCCACCATGAATCCGAACATCAATTCCAGCAGGCACGCCTTAGCTCTAGCAGTCGGCGCGGCCCTTATGTTTCCGGCGGTGCATGCCTCCGCTGCGAACAACCCGCTCAGCGTCAAGGGCGAGCAGAAAGAGGTCAGCGGGGGTACCTACGAAACGACGAACCAAGGTTGGAGTGCGGTAAAGGCCAGCCTTGAAGGCATCATTACGGCTGAAGGCGTTACTGCCATAACGACAGGATCGTTCTCTGATGCCGTTCTGGCCACCGGAGTGGGGTCCTCGATCACCTTCAATGGGGGGAGCATTTCCACATCCGGGCGTGAAGCATCGGCCGTACGCGCCTCCAGCGGCGGCACGGTTAACGTGGGGCGCGATTCTTCCGCATCAGGCTCAGTGATCACTGTTGATGGAGACGACGCTGCCGGCGTGCGTGCTGGCAGGAGTCAAGTGAATGTAGTGGGTGCGACCATCGTCAACAACGGAAACTCCGGCGGCGCGAACGTCGGGGCCGGCGTACAGGTGGATACCAACGGCGTCGTCAACCTTGAGGACACGAACATTGTCATGAATGGCCGCGGCCTTTCCGGTATCGGCGCAGGACGTGCGGGCGCCACCGTCGATATGGTTGGTGGCAGCATCACGACGGGGGGAGACTCCGCACGCGGTGCGAATGTCTTCTGGGGTGCCACGGCTAACTTCGATGGCGTGACGATCGTCACCAGTGGACAAGGATCGACTGGGTTGAAGGTTGCCAATGGTGGCGATGGTGGAGTCGATAACGGTCTGGCGACGACGGCGAGCTTCAAGTCCGGCGTGATTTCCACCTCCGGCAACAAATCCGTTGGCATTGACGCTACGAGCGGCGGCGCGGTAGAGCTCGTCGATACGGTGGTTGAGACGTTTGGTGCCAATGCTCATGGCATCTCTGCAACCGACGCCGGCACGGTGAATGCACGCAACGTGGATGTCACCGTGCACGGCGATGGAGCCGTAGCGCTGATGGCCAGCGGCGCAGGTGGCATCATCAATCATGATGGCGGCACACTTACCAGTGAGGGCGGCTTGGGCAACGCCGCTGCCGACATACGTCTGGCAACGGTCACCTCGAAAGCTGGCGCAGCCGTCTCTTTGAATAACGTTTCAGTTCAGAACCTCTATACCAATCTCGTCTCTGGTCCAGATGGCCAAATCCCGGACGTGCGGCTCGGCATGGGCGTCATGGCCGAGGGCAGCACGGTCAATATTGTCGGAAGTACTGTCCAGGCGCAGGACGCGCTGAGTGCATTCGACGGAGCCACGCTGGAGGTCAGTGACAGCTTCATTGAATCGCTGGGCGGTTGGGGTGTTCTCGCTTCTGAGGGCTCCACGGCCAATGTGCAGGGAGGCACAATTATGGTGCGCCAGTCGGAGGTGAGCACTACCGTGCCGAACGCTACCGGTCGTGCGGTGAACGCGACAGATGGCAGCCGGATCAGTTTGTTGGACACTGCTGTTGAGGTCCAGCAGTTTGGTGGTGTCGGCGTGGAATCCTTCGGTGCTGGCTCCCTGGTCGATATGACCGGCGGTAGCGTCATGATGACCGCGGACAATGCCTATGGCGCCATGGCTGGCTACGGTGACTGGGTGCCGGGTCTGCTTGAAGGCACCATCAACCTCACCGGCACTCAAGTGGAGTTGCGCGGCACGGAATCGATCGGCTTGCTGGCCCACTACGCAGGTGATATCAACGCAGTGGATACCACGGTGCTCGCATCGGGGGCGGAGTCCTACGCAGCCTATGTCGACAATGGCAAGCTGGATCTTGACGCCAGTTCATTGGTGGCCGCCGGTGAATCCGGTGTCGGCCTGATGGCAAATGCAGGTTCCCAAGTGGATGCTCACGGGAGTGAAATCCTGAGCAGTACAGGCACCGCGATCATGGTGGACGGAGATGCCACCATTGACCTTGTCATGTCCAAGGCATGGAGCGGGGCCGGTTCGCTGTTGGCAAATGATGTATCCGAAGATGGGACCGGCCTGGGCACCACCCGCTTCAACGCTGCCCGCTCCGAGCTCACCGGTGACATTGTCTTCAGCGATGGCTATACGGGAGTTGTTGATCTGTCGGACGGAAGCAGCTTGCACGGCGCCGCACAGAACGTCGACGATTTGCGCTTGGCGGATAGTCGTTGGGACATGACGGGTGACTCGCTGGTAGGAATGCTGTCAGCCAGCAACAGCACCATCGCGTTCGATCATGACGACGGGGCATTCAAGACCCTGACCGTGACCGGCGATTACGTGGCCGACAACGCAGTGCTGCAGATGAACACCGTGCTGGGCGACGACACCTCGCTGACCGACAAACTGCACGTGCTGGGCAGTACCGTCGGGCAGAGCGGCATCCTGGTCAACAACGTGGGCGGGCAGGGCGCGGAGACCTTCGATGGCATCCAGCTGGTGCAGGTGGATGGTGAGTCGGCGGGTGTGTTCAATCTGCTGGGCCGTGCGGTGGGCGGCTCGTACGAGTACTTCCTGCATCAGGGCGGGCTGACTGATCCGACCGATGGTGACTGGTACCTGCGTTCGGAGTTGCCGGTTGAGCCACCGGTCGACCCTGTCGATCCGCCGGTCGATCCGGTGGATCCCGTTGACCCGGTCGATCCGGTGGATCCCGTTGATCCGATTGATCCGCCAGTCGATCCCGTCGATCCGGTTGACCCGGTTGACCCGGTTGACCCGGTCGATCCGCCGACCGACCCCATCGTCATCGACCCGCCGGTGGACCCGGAGATCGTTGATCCCCCGGTCGTGCCGCCGCCGACCAAGATCTACCGCCCGGAAACCGGCGCCTATCTGGCCAACCAGGCCGCAGCAGTGGGCATGTTCGACATGACCCTGCACGAGCGTCTGGGCGAACCCAATCTTGCGCAGCGGCTGAAGTCGGACGACACGCTCGCCTCGGCCTGGGTCCGCACGACCTCTGACCACACCCGGTTTAACGCGGGCGAAGGCCAGTTGGACGTGGCCAGCCGCCAGTCGATGCTGCAGGTGGGCACGGACTTCGCCAAGTGGGGAGATGAAAGCCGCGGCCTGGCCGGCATCATGCTGGCCACCGGCAAGTCCAGCAGCCAGACCACCTCCAACGTCACCGGTTACGGTGCCAAGAGCGAAGTGGATGGCAAGGCGCTGGGCCTGTATGCCACGTGGATGCAAAGCGCCGATTCGGAGAAGGGGGCTTACCTGGATGCTTGGCTGCAGACGGCGCGCTTCAAGAACGAGGTGCAGGGCGATGCCTTGGCGACCGAACGTTATGACAGCAAGGCGCTGATGGCCTCCATCGAAGCGGGCTACGCAATGCAGCTGCATGAAGGGGCAGATAAAGCCTTCTACCTGGAACCGCAGGCCCAGCTGACCTACACGGACTATTCCATGGACGGTGACCAGCACGTAGAGACCAATGGCACCACCGTGCAGAGTACTGATGCCGGCGGCCTGCAGACCCGCGTGGGCATGCGCCTGTACGGTCACGGCACCTCCAGCGAAGGGAACCGCGTGCAGCCGTTCGTGGCGGCGAACTGGATCCACAGCGAAGGCGACAACGCGGTGGCGTTCAACGGCGTAGGCCTGGCCGGTGGCCAGCCGAGCGATGTCTACGAGCTCAAGGCCGGTGCGCAGCTGCAGATGGGCGGTGGCTGGACGGGTTGGGGCGAGCTGAGCACGCTGCGCGGCAAGAACGAGTACCGCAACTACGGTGCGCAGATGGGCGTGAAGTACAGCTGGTAAGGGGTCCGAAGGGGCGTCCCGGGAAGGGCGCCCCTTTTCGTTGGAGCAACATAATGTCGAAGAATATTCATCTCGACGCTCTCACAGAACGAGAGAGGGCCGTTGTCGATCTTCTGGCTCGAGGCTATGGGACGAAGGAGATCGCTGCTCGACTTGGCCGGGCGGCTCCCACGATCAGCACGCAGAAGAAGAGTGCTCTACGCAAGCTCAAGGTGAGCTCGGCGGTGGAACTTGCGCTTCACATAAATGGAGTAACTGTGCTGAAGTGGACTGACTAGCAAACTCTCGAAGCTGCACTAATTGACCTGGAGCAGCGTCCAACAAAGCCCGCTGACGCGGGCTTTGTTCTCAGTGAGCCTTGATGACAGCTGGCGATGTGTTATCCGTCTATTCGAAGTTATTCGATACAAGTGTTTCCTGCGTGTTTCTAGACTTTGCCTCAGAAAATCAACTTCCGAGGCACGCAAATGAACTGCAATTATCGACCATCGCGCCACTCGCTTTCGCTTGCGATCGCGGGGGCAATGCTTGCCTCTACGGGCACGGCGTTAGCCGACAATGTTGTCGAAGCCGATGCTGCGAAGGTGGAAACCGTAGGCCAGACTTACTTCAGCACCAGCCCGGGCCGAATCCCGATGGTTGCCAAGGAGGGTGGTGAGCTGATTGCGCGTGACACCGTGGTGACTGTCGATGCGCAGGGCACAGTTGCGATCCTTGCAGACGGCGGGTCAGTGGCGTTCGATGGTGGCAGCATCGCTGCCACTGGCTATGAGTCGGGAGGAGTCCGTGCCGTCAACGGTGGCACTGCCACGCTCTCCAATACGGTTCTTACGTCCAATGGAGAATTTGCGGAGGGGATGAACGCTTTCAACGGAGGCCGCATTGAGGCGACCGCCGTCACTTTGGAGACTGCTGGCGACGCGGCTCTTGGGGCTCTTGCAATGGGCGCCGGGAGCTCTTTGCGTTTCACCGGGGGCAGCATCGCCACTACTGGCAAGAATGCCCACGGGGTTTGGGCCGATGCCGGGGCGCAGATTACGGTCGAGCAAGGCGCAGATGGCGTAGGTCCGGTAATTGCAACCTCTGGCGAGGATGCGTTGGGATTGTGGTCCAGTGATGCGTCTTTGCAGGCCACTGGGGTCACTGTACTCACCGATGGGTTCCACAGCCATGCAGCGGGGGCAGGGCCTGGCGGGACGCTTGATATTAGTGACAGCAATCTAAGCACCACAGGCATCCGTGCCGTGGGTGTGGCCGTTTGGGGAAATGCGCGCGCCACGCTCGATGGTGTACAGATCCACACGGACGGCGACACCTCTTCGGGGGCATCGGTATACAACTCTGGATCCATGACCGTGGTGGACTCGCTCATTGAGACGATGGGCGCGGCCGCCCACGGTGTTGAGGCGGGCGGCGGTGTGTCCACCATCGAAAGCACTGACATCCGCACGGAAGGCGGTGCCTCACACGGTGTCTATGCCACCGGCGGTGGCTTGGTTGAACTGAGCGCCAACGCCGATGGCACTCCTACCACGGTCACTACGGTCGGCGATGGCGCTGCGGCACTGCGCGCGTCGGACGCAGGAAGCGTGATCAACGCGTCCACCACGGTAATCAGGACCGAAGGTGATCGATCTGGCATAGGCTCCTCGGGCGCCGTGGCCGATAACGGCGGCGAGATCAATTTGGAAAACTCATCCATTGAAACGTCTGGCTATTTCTCGGACGGTCTGGATTCGGAAGGTGACGGATCGCAGGTTTCGATGACCGGGGGCAGCGTCCTCACCACGGGTGATCAGTCCAAAGGGGCAGCCGCTTACAGTGGCAACAACAGTCTGACCTTGGACACTGTCCGGATCGAGACCCGGGGCGAAAGTGCGCGTGGCGTGGTGGCTTCAGGCACCGGATCGCGCGTGGATCTTCGTGATACCGAGGTGCTTACCGCGGGGACGGGGTCCTTCGGCGTGCAGTCGGTGGGCGCCCAGGTCGAGGTCTTGGGCGGAACGATCACCACCACAGGCTCTGCCGCACGCGCTATCCAGGCTGAAGAAGGTGGGCAGGTGTCCGTTGATGGCACCTCCATCATTACCAGCGCCGTCGGCGGTCGGGACTCTCATGGTGTGTACGTTAAGACCGGCGGCTTGGCTGACGTGGTCAACAGCTCGATCTCCACCACCGGCGAGCGCTCGCGCGGCCTGCTGGCAGACGGCTCCAGGTCACGAATCGGGGCGTCGAATGTCGAGATAAACACGGGTGGCTATCAGTCCTATGGTGTCTTGGCGCAGGCCGCCAGCCAAGTGGACCTGCAAGGTGTCGAGATTCTCACCAGTGGCCAGAACGGTCACGGCATCGTATCGCTGAGCGGCGCCAAGGTCGAAGCTAACGAGGTCCTGGTCGAGACCAACGCCCTCTCTTCCTACGCCCTGTCGGCAAACACGGGCGGCGCCATCGACGTTCATAGCGGCACCATCCGGGCATTGGGTGACTCATCACTCGCCGTGCTGGCCGTGGCCGCTGCAGATCAGACGACCGCGATCAGCCTTGAGAACTCGGATGTATACGCGGCGCAGGCAACGACGTTCCAGGTGCGCGGGGACGGGACCAATGACATTACCCTGCGTGGAACGCGTGCAGCCAGTGGTACGAACAGCCTGCTTCGTGATGCGCTTGACGGTACGGGCACCGTCAACTTCAGCGCCGCAGGATCCGAGCTGCTGGGCAACGTGGATTTCAGCGAAGGCTATACCTCGAATGTCACCTTGACCGAGGGCAGCTCGCTGAAGGGCGCTGCACAGAACGTCGACGACCTGCGCCTGGATGACAGCCGGTGGGACATGACCGGGGATTCCCGTGTGGGGGACCTGTCAGCCAGCAACAGCACCATCGCGTTCAACCACGACGACGGGGCATTCAAGACCCTGACCGTGACCGGCGATTACGTGGCCGACAACGCGGTGCTGCAGATGAACACCGTGCTGGGTGACGACGCCTCGCTGACCGACAAACTGCACGTGCTGGGCAATACCGCCGGGCAGAGCGGCATCCTGGTCAACAACGTGGGCGGGCAGGGCGCGGAGACCTTCGATGGCATCCAGCTGGTGCAGGTGGATGGTGAGTCGGCGGGTGTGTTCAACCTGATGGGCCGTGCGGTGGGCGGCTCGTACGAGTACTTCCTGCATCAGGGCGGGCTGACTGATCCGACCGATGGTGACTGGTACCTGCGTTCGGAGTTGCCGGTTGAGCCACCGGTCGATCCGGTGGATCCCGTTGACCCGGTCGATCCGCCAGTCGATCCCGTCGATCCGGTTGATCCGATTGATCCGATTGATCCGCCAGTCGATCCCGTCGATCCGGTTGACCCGGTTGATCCGCCGACCGACCCCATCGTCATCGACCCGCCGGTGGACCCGGAGATCGTTGATCCCCCGGTCGTACCGCCGCCGACCAAGATCTACCGCCCGGAAACCGGCGCCTATCTGGCTAACCAGGCCGCAGCAGTGGGCATGTTCGACATGACCCTGCACGAGCGCCTGGGCGAGCCCAACCTGGCGCAGCGCCTGAAGTCGGACGACACGCTCAATTCGGCATGGGTCCGCACAACCTCAGACCACACCCGGTTCAATGCGGGCGAAGGCCAGTTGGACGTGGCCAGCCGCCAGTCGATGCTGCAGGTGGGTACGGACTTCGCCAAGTGGGGCGATGACAGCCGCGGATTGGCCGGCATCATGCTGGCCACCGGCACGTCCAGCAGCCAGACCACCTCCAACGTCACCGGTTACGGTGCCAAGGGCGAAGTGGATGGCAAGGCACTGGGCCTGTATGCCACGTGGATGCAAAGCGCCGATTCGGAGAAGGGGGCTTACCTGGATGCTTGGCTGCAGACGGCGCGCTTCAAGAACGAGGTGCAGGGCGATGCCTTGGCGACCGAACGTTATGACAGCAAGGCGCTGATGGCCTCCATCGAAGCCGGTTACGCGATGCAGCTGCATGAAGGAGCAGATAAGGCCTTCTACCTGGAACCGCAGGCGCAGGTGACCTACACGGACTATTCCATGGAAGGTGACCAGCACGTAGAAACCAACGGCACCACGGTGAAGACGGTCGATGCCGGCGGCCTGCAGACCCGCTTGGGCGTGCGTTTGTACGGGCATGACACCTCCAGCGAAGGGAACCGGGTGCAGCCGTTCGTGGCCGCCAACTGGATCCACAGCGAAGGCGACAACGCGGTGGCGTTCAACGGCGTAGGCCTGTCCGGTGGTCAGCCGAGCGATGTCTACGAGCTCAAGGCCGGTGCGCAGCTGCAGATGGGCGGCGGCTGGACGGGTTGGGGCGAGCTGAGCACGCTGCGCGGCAAGAACGAGTACCGCAACTACGGTGCACAGATGGGCGTGAAGTACAGCTGGTGAAACACAAGGCATCGGGTGCCCGCCGGGCGCCCGATGCCTCACGCATTGCTGGTGGTTCCCCTGATCGTCAACACCGAGGCCGCGACCGACTTGAAGATATTCAGCTCCTATCTGCTTCTCCAGCAGAAGCATAAGCAGGCAGAACGAGAGGCCCGCGCCTGGCGTTGGGCGGCGGTAGGAATAGGTGCTATCGCCTTGGTGGCTGTCGCCGGGCTGGCTGCGTCGGTAAACCGACCGCCGCCCAAGCCACTCATCACCCGGGTCGATGCGGATGGCAGCGTTGCCGTGCTTGGGCGGGCGACTGCCGATTACACCGCGGCCGCACCGGAGATCGAGCACTTTCTCAAGACGTGGATACTGTGGGTGCGTGCCGTGCCTGCGGACGCGTCGCGGCGTGAACAGAATCTTGCCAGTGCGATGCGTGTCCTCCGCCCAAGGGCGCTGTCCAGGCTGAAGGGCTGGTTGGCGCAATACCGACGCCCGCACGATCCGCCGCCGTTGACGGTGGAGATCATCTCAATCACCGCAGAGTCGGGAGAGCGTTACGAGATCCGCTGGAATGAGGTCGCATCAGATCCTCAGGGTGCCGACCCGCTCACCTTGCGGTGGACGGCAGAGGTGAATGTCCAGCAGGTAGCTCCCGCCCACGACGTGGACCTGACCAACCCTTTGGGGCTGTACATCACCGACTTCCGCTGGATGCCGTCCTCCGGGATGCCGGCAGGCTCTCCGTCTTCACATCAATTCGAATAATTTCGAATTGTGGTGCGTGCTACGGTGGCACCCCGTCGATGGTTCCGGTTGCCTGCGGCAGCGCCTCGTCCTGCCAACGTCGGATATACGGCCCGCCAGAGGAAACTCCCTGTGACTGCTGCACTTCAGCGATGGTCCATCGCATTGCGGCGCGGCTGGCCAAGCGCGGTCGCGATGCTGATGTTCACCCTCCCGGCCTTGGCCAGCACGCCTGGCTTCACCGCGGCCGAGCGCCAGTGGATTGCGGAGCATCCGGTTGTCTACTATGCCGGCGCACCGAACGTCAGTCCCCTTGAAGACATTGTGGACGGCACATACCAAGGCCTGATCGCGGCGTATCTGGAGACGCTTTCCGAGCGCACCGGATTGTCCTTCCAGCTCGTTCCCACGCGCACCTGGGAAGAGTCCCAGCAGGTCTTCCTGCAGGGACGCGTGGACCTGTTTCCCAATGCCAGCCCCACCACGGTAAGTCCCGAGGTGGACCGCTCACTCCGCTACTCGCAGGCGTACTTCGCCAGTCCATTGATTCTGGTGACGCGCGGCGACGCCGCCTCGACGTTCGGGCCGGACACGTTGACGGGCAAGCGTGTGGCGATCCGTGGCGGCCCTGATATCCAGAAAGTCCTGACCGATCGTCGGCCCGGCGCTATACCCATCGAGGTCATCAGCCCCGAGGACAGCCTGCGGAAAGTGGTGGACGGAGAGGCCTACGCTTCGGTGGGCACCGAAGCCACCCTGTCGCCGCTGCTGCGACGCAAGTACGGGCGCCAGCTGGGTATTGCCAGCATGCTGGACATCCCGCCTTACCGGGCGCAGATGGGGGTGCGCGCCAGCAATCCAATGTTGCTGACGATTCTGGACAAGGCATTGGGATCAATCACCGCGCGCGAGAGCGACGAGATCTACGAACGTTACCTGTCCCAGGCAGATTACGGTGCGCCCACCATCTGGTCGATCCTTCACTACCGCCGCGTGGAACTGACCCTGTTGCTGCTGGCGGTGGCGTTGTTGGCCTTCTTCGGCTGGCGGGCACGCGAGGCGCGACGTCGCGCCGTACGCAGCGAACAGACCAAGGCACGCTTCCTTGCGACCATGAGTCACGAGATCCGCACGCCGATCAACGCCATGCTCGGCTCGATCGAGCTGCTGGGCCGTACTTCGCTCGATGAGAGGCAGAGAGGCTTTACCGACGGTGCCACGGTCGCGGCCGAGGCGCTGATGGACCTGCTGGACAACGTCCTGGACTTGTCCAAGCTGGATGCAGGAAAGCTGACGTTGGAAAAGCTGCCCACGGATGTCCGCGTGCTGCTGCAGCAGGCGGTCGACCTCATCCGCCCGCGTGCAGATGAAAAAGGCTTGATGATCAACTACGGGCTGGAGTACCAGGTCGATGGCTTGGTGATGATCGATCCTACGCGCCTGCGTCAGATAGTGAACAATCTGCTGGGGAACGCGGTCAAGTTCACCAAGCGCGGATGCGTCAACCTGGACGCCCGGCTTGAACCATCGAGCCCGTCGGATCCGCGTAGCGCCACGCTGCTGATCCGGATCACGGATACCGGGGTGGGCATTCCCTTTGACCAGCAGCACCACCTGTTCCAGGCCTACTCCCAAGCTGATGGGTCGACGACGCGTGAGTTCGGCGGCACCGGCCTGGGACTCACCATCTGCCGCGAGCTGGTCACGATGATGGGGGGCAGCATCACGCTGGACAGCATCCCGGAGACCGGGACCACCGTGGCGCTGGCGATCCCGGTCAGTCTGGTCGAGGCGGCCTCGCGCCTGACCTTGCCGGCCGAGACCGATCGCGCTCGAACGGCCACGGCCGCTGCTGCGCAGCATGCGCCCCCCGCTACGGTATTGGTGGTCGAAGACCATCCTGGTAATCGGGCGCTGATCAGACAGCAGCTGCACGAACTGGGTGTCGCGCCAACTCTGGTTGAAAGTGGCGAGGCTGCCTTGGAGGTCCTTGCACGTGAGTCCTTCGATCTGGTGTTGATGGACTGCCACATGCCGGGCATGGATGGCTATGAGACGACACGGCGAATCCGGGCGGTGCCCCGGGCCGAGCATCTGCCGGTGGTGGCTATCTCGGCATCCACCGGCGCAGAGCATCTGGCGCGGTGCCTGGAATGCGGCATGGACGGCGTGCTGCGCAAGCCACTGCGCCTGCAGGAGCTACAAGGCATCCTGGAGCTGTGGCCCGTCCGGATCGGTTCACCCCGCATCGAGCCCGTAGAGCCGACAGTGATCGGGATCGACCATGAAGCACTGCTGCGGGAGGACATGAATGCGCTGGATGCTGCGTTGGCCAATGTCGATCTGGATCGGGCACATCACTACGCACACCGGATCAACGGGGCCGCGTTGATGTTGGGCTGGACAGCGTTGGCGCGCTGCGCGCAGGCGGTGGAGTCAACAATAAGCGAAGGCGGCATGCCTCCCGACAGCCTCGTCGACGCGCTGCGTACGGCATTGGACGCAGCAACAAGATAATGTCACGCACGGCAAAGTGAATGGAGGCAGCCGGCTTCCATCCATACCGTGGCGTCGAATCACCACGCTCTGGTAATCTCGCTGCGGCGGCTCACTCCGGGATTATCGACGATGCATCCGAAAAAGATTCGCGTGGTGCTGGTCGACGACCACCCCATCGTCATAGAGGGTATCCGTGGGCGGCTTTCCGGCGTGGAGGGTATCGATATTGTGGGTACCTACACCAGTGCGCGCGATCTCATCCGCGCACTCGGCGCAGCCGGTAATCCAGCGGATCTGGCAATCGTGGATTTCTCGCTGGGGCCGCAGGATGTGGACGGCGTCAACCTGCTGCGCTCGCTGCGCACGCGCTTTGGCGACCTCGCCATCCTGGTATTGTCCTCCCACTTCAACCCGGCGACCGTATCGCTGGCGCTGCAGGCTGGTGCCAATGGATTCCTATCGAAGGGAGAAGGGGCCGATGAGTTGCTCGTGGCGATCCAGGCCGTCACCAGTGGCAAGACCTACCTGAGTGGCGCCATGCGACAGCAACTGGCCGATCTGAGCGGCCTGCGCGCCCAGCGCGACGCCCTCCCGCAAGGTCTTGCAGAACCGCTTACACCGAGGGAGCATGAGGTGCTGCGCTGTATCCTCGATGGCATGTCGACGACGGAAATCTCAGCCAAGTTCTCGCGTGCGGTAAGTACCATCAGCACGCAGAAGAAATCGGGCTATCAGAAACTGGGGATCCGTACCGATGCCGAGCTGTTCAAGGTGCGCGCCTTGATCGAGAAGACCGGCTGATCCTCCGCGTTCCGATCAGTGGAGCGGCCAGCGGAAATCAGGCGGCAGCAGTTTCAGGAACTCGTTCTCACTGCTGACCTGCAGTTTCCGCAGCCCGCTCCATTTCTGCGCACTCACCGTGCTGGTGGCACGATCCAGCGCCTTGGCAATCTGGGTCGTACACAGGCCATCGGCAACCAGTTGCATCACTTCCTTTTCCCGAGGCGTGAGCTCGTGCAATGCCGAAGCAAGAAAGTCCACGCCGTCCCCGGGAATGCGTGGCCGGCTCATCTCGACGACTGACCGCACCGTGGATGCCAGCGTGTCCAAAACCTCGCACTTGCCAACATAGGCATCTGCACCTGCGGCGATGCACATGGCACGTGCGCTGCTTGTCAGATCGGAACTGAAGACCACCAACCTGCAGTGGGAGCGGTGCTGTATGGCTTGGAGCAGTGCCTGCGCTTTGGCGGCATGCTCGCCCTGGAAGCAGTCGAGTACCACCACGTCTGCATGATGATCCTGCAGGTGCTCCAGCAATGCGCCGGCGCTACGGAAATCTTCGGTGATCCGGATGCCATAGAGCGTGTTGAAGAACGCGCGCAAGCCGGTGCGCACAAGCGCATGCTGATCGAGCACGATCACGGTTGTATCAGAACGCATGCGACGCCCTCCATCTGTTAATTCATGGGCCGCACCCATGATCAGATAAAAGCGATCCGAACGATTTCGAAATGCAGGGCTGCACGACAATGAATCGTCTCGAATGGGTACTGCAGACCACAGGCGCGAGGTACCGTGCGGGCACGCGGACGACGAGCGTCGCCCGCTTGGTCATCTGTCTGCACGCTTCACCCCGGAGTACCGCGAAATGTCATCTGTTCACGACAACGACACCATGGAGGTCCTGCCCCACACCTGCGAGGCGGGTGACTTGCGTTCGGGTGATCTGATACTCGCGTGCATTCCAGGCTGCGCCGAGTTTCTATGCCGCGTTGGACGTGTCAGACGTAACGAGCGAGGACAGGTAAGGGTGGATCTGACGGATGGATTCGGCAGCATCTATTTCCACCCGCATGACAGGATCCGCTGCTTCTGAGGCGCGGCCGCAACGCATTTCGAGGTTCTTCGATTCTTAATTCGGAGCGTCCTTCCTATTCTCCGTCGGCAGCGCCGGATTCCTGGCCAGTGAGTGAGGGAATAGATGGAAACCGTGTTGAAGATACTGCTGGTTGTAGCCGGTGCATGGACCGCGGTAGCGGCGTGTCTGGGCCTGATGCTTGGGCGTTGGATGAGCCTGCAGAAGGATGTGTCCGACCGCGATGGGCTGACGGGGCAGGTACGGTGAGCCTGTCAGGTCCATCGATGGACGCTACTGACCCCTTGCGCAACCGGTTGGCAACGATCGTCCACGCATGGCTGACCCACCTGGCCATGAACGACGAAGAGTTCGAGATGGTGGCCGGCAAAGACAAGCTGCGGATGACGATGGCGACCGCTGCGATCCTGCAGGTTCTCATTGGTGACGATGCACGCCTGGGTGCTGCCACCAAACGCATCACCACGCTGCTGCAGCGACGGGATCTTGCAGTAGGGACAGGCGACACCAAGGCCGAGAACGCACCGAAGTTTGAAGCACGTGTGGTCCGCGACGGCGATGCCAGTACTCCGACTTCACTGGATCGGCGCTCGACGTTGCGGTAGCTCGCCGCTGTGCACGGAGTCTGCCTTCTTTCATCAGAGCAAAGCATGAGCTGTAGAGCTATCCCGAACCGATTCACCACCGGCTTCACCTTGTTGGAATTGATGGTCGCGTTGGCGGTGCTGGCGATCCTGGTATCGCTCTCGATGCCCTCCTTCTCCGCGCTCATTGCACAGACGCGAATTGCCAGTGCAACCAACGACCTGTTGAGCGACATGGAGTTTGCACGTCATGAGGCCATTCGCCGCAATGACAGCGTGGTCCTGTGCGGTTCGCGAGACCGCTCTGGATGCGCGTCCGACGGCTGGCAGCAGTGGATCGTCACCACAGGAAAGGGGCTTGTGCTGCGTACTGGTCACATGCCGGACAGGAGTGACGTGACGGTTTCCGATGCGCTCCGACGTGGCCTCGTCTTCCAATCGACCGGGCTGGTGAGCATGGGCGGCCGCATGCCGGCAGAGGGTTCGATCCTGGTTTGCAGCACGGCGGTACTGAAGCGTTATCGGGTGGTCATAGGGAGTGGTATCTCGCTCCAGCGTCAGAAGGAGGATCAGGGGTGCGGATGATGACGCGGGGAGCGGGTTCGAGGCGGGGCGTGGAAGGAGCAGGCCTGATCGAAGTCATGGTGGCGGTGCTCTTGCTATCCATCGGCGGGCTGGCTACGGCGTCTGCGCAGTTGGTTGCACTGAAGCGCAATGAAGGGGCGCTGGTCAGAACGGCCGCCGTCTACGCCACGTCCAGCCTCGCCGAGGCAATCCGTGCCAACCCGGCCGGATTCCAGTCGGGTGCATATGATACGAAGGGCAGGGTCTGCACGCATGACGAGGCCCCGATCGGGGATCTGGCACGGCAGGACATCAGTCGCTGGTTGCAGGGGCTGAGCGGCCAGGGGGATGCCACCATGCAGGTGTGCGGTGCAGTGCGCTGCACGGCCGACGCCTGTATGGCGTCGATCATGTGGGACGACCAACGCGCCGGTGCGGGCACGGATCCGGGTGTGGTCGAGATCGAACTGGGATTCACGCCATGAGGCGCGCGGCGTGCAGTGGACTCAGCCTGGTCGAGCTCATGGTGGCGCTCGCGCTTGGCCTGATGCTCATCATGGCATGCGGCAGCATTTACCTGAACTCGGCCGCCAATGCCCACAGCACGATAGGCGTGTCACGGACCCAGGAAGCTGCCAGGGTCGCCATGGAGCTTATCGGCCAAGACTTGCGTGGCGCGGGCGACACGCTGTGCGACAACCGGCACGCGGTGGTCAATCTTCTCGCCCAACGGGACAACCTGTTCTGGCAGACGCTGTCCGAGCCGGTACGAGGGGCCGATGAGGCAAGCAGTGGACAGGTCTTTCAGATGCCTGGCCTCGACGCGGGAACCGCTGAAGCCGAGCGGCTGGCCGGAACAGAGGGCATCCGGCTGTGGACGTTGACTCCTCTGCAGCTCTCGGTCACCGACATGGCACAGTCCGCGCATCCGATTCCGGTAACGGGTGTCGACACGCCGGCGGTAGGCGATGCGTTGCTCGTATGTGATTTCAAGGTCACCACCCTGCTGCGCGTGACCGCAACGGGCGCTGCCATCGGGCATGCCGCTCCCGCCAATTGCGTGGATTACTTCGTCCGTGCCAATGCCTGCGCGGGCGCCATGCCACCGCTGGCGACCATGCAGCGCTATGGTCCTGATACCGCGATGGCGCTACCGGAACAAGTACGCTGGTATGTGGGCACCGGCCCGGACAAGCGCGCGGCCCTGTATCGCAGCGTGGTGCGTGACGGTATACCGGCACGCGCTGCGGCGATCGTGCCCGGCATCGACAGCTTCCAGCTCAGGTACCTGGTCCGGGGTGGGTCGCGCTACGTCACGGCCGCCGAGGTCCCGGATGCGGAGTGGCACAACGTGACCGCCGTCTCCGTGCGCTTCTCTGTCGTACCCCAACTGCCGGGGCGCACCGGCGACACGGCGGCGCGGCATTTCCAACACACGTTCCAGATAAGGTCCCGCAGCTGATGCGCGCCGTTCAAAGCAATCGCGGCGGACAGCGTGGCATCGCCCTGTTTGTCGTCCTGATCACCTTGTTGCTGCTGTCGATCGTCGCAGTGATGAGCTTGAATGCCGGCGTACTGCAGGAGCAGATGACATCGTCCATGCGCGACCGCGCGCTGGCGCTGCAGAACGCGGAGGCCGCACTCGCGGCGGCCGAAAAGACGATCCAGCTGAAACGGTTCGGTGCTGGTGGCGAAGGGACGAACTGCTCTGAAAGCGGGCTTCCTGGCAGCCCTGCGTGCCGTCCCCTGCCCATCAGCAGCGGCGCAACCGAGGCCGGCCGAAGCTGGCAGGTGGCGCCGGATGTTCAGAGCAACGGGATCAGCGCGGGTGCGCCTGAGTATTCAGTGCAGTACATGGGCCGGCGCGAGACACATGTCGAACTGGGCTTGGGTAACGAGCCCAACTACGGTGAGTCACCGGGTCTGGTAGAGGCGGAATACTACCGCGTGCTGGCCCGTGGCTCGAACCCGGATGCCAACGGGCGGGCACGCGTGGTGCTGCAGACCGTCGTCGTACGTGAGTGAGGTGAAGTCATGCTGAGATATGGATACGCCGCCGCAGTAGCGGGCTTGACCCTGGCACTGGCGCTGGGCAGTGGTGGATTGCACGCGGAAGTCGCACAGACACCACTGACTGCGGAGATCCAGGTGCCCGCCAATCTGGTGCTGGTGCCGTCGGTGGAGTTTCCGACGCTGATCAGTGCGGCGAACCTCGGGAACTACGATTCGACCAGCGCTTATGTGGGCTACTTCGATCCTGGCAAGTGCTACCGCTACGTATATGCAGCGCAGGAAGCGCAGCGTCATTTCGCACCCGCATCGCTGCGCCCTGCAGCAGGCTGCGCTGGCAAGCTATGGGATGGCCGCTTCATGAACTGGGCCGCCACGCAGACGATCGATCCCTTCCGCAAGGGCCTGACCGGCGGCTACAGGGTGCGTGACACGCCGACAGAGACGTGGCTTGAGAAAGCCGACTTCTCCATCCAAGGACGGGCCGCCAATTTCGAGACGCGGCGGCTGCCCAGTGGCACGGCTGCCAACGAGCGCGCGGTCAATGCGGCCACTGCGGCGCAGTACAGGGCGTTCTATGCGCGTGTGTACGGGTTGGGTGCACGCATGTATTTTTCGTCCACCAGAAACCTGGACACGGCGACATCATCGGTCGCCTACAATCCAGACAACACGCGGCATACGCTCTCGCCGCCACGCGGTAGCAACCCAGGCGACGAGGGGGTCATCTATGAAGTCAGCATCAGGGTAAAGGTCTGCGATCCGTCCGTTGGTCTTGAAGAAAACTGTGTGGCCTACTCCAACGGCTTCAAGCCAGAGGGTCTGCTGCAGAAGAACAGCGATCGCTTGCGTTACTCCATTTTTGGGTATCTCAATAACGGCGGGCCCGGCGCCGCCGATACCGGCGGGTATGAAACCGCCGCCGAGGGCGGCGTGTTGCGGGCCCGGCAGAAGTTCATTGGTCCCTTTGCCCACGATCCATTGACGCCACCGACGATCAATCCGGCGCGCGAATGGGACCCTGTCACGGGGGTGCTGCTGGACAATCCGGATCCGGCCGACGCGTCCTCTACAGGGGGTGGCGTTCGGCACAGTGGCGTGATCAATTATCTCAACCGCTTTGGCCAGATGAGGACGGGTCGTACGCCGAAGTATTACGACAACGTCAGCGAGCTGTACTACGCCGCGCAGCGCTATATCCGCGGCCTGGGTAACGTGAAGGAATTCAGCGAACTATCGAAGAACACCACGACGCGCTACCGTCAGGCGGACGGGTTCCCCGTCATCGCCGCATGGGACGATCCGATCCGATACCAGTGCCAGAGCAATACCCTGCTCGGCATCGGCGATACCAACACCTGGACCGACAAGAACCTGCCCGGAGCAACCAACAGGGGGGGAGAGCCTGCTAAACCTGCAGGGGTTTCATCGGACACGTCGGTGGATGTGGTGAAGGCGTTGAAGCAGATCTGGTTGATGGAAGGGCTTTCTGCTTCCCAAGCCAGCTCACGTGCGGTTGCGCCCTGGTACAACGGTGTGGCGGCGCAGCAGAACTCTGCCTACATCGCGGCCCTGGCCTATCTGGCCAACACGACGGACATCCGGCCGGACGACGCGCGCAACGGCTTTCCCGGCAAGCAGACCCTGCAGACATATTGGGTTGATGTGGTCGAGAAGGGCGATTACAAGCTCACCAACAACCAGTATGTTTTGGCTGCGAAGTATGGCGGCTTCGAGGTCCCCAGTGGCTACGAGACCTATAACCCAAAAGCGCCGCCGCTGCTGCCGGAGTGGTGGTGGAATGGCGTTGACTACGTGAACAATGACAGGCGGGAACGTCGTCCGCGCAACTTCTTCGCCGCTTCCGATGCGACACGGATGGTGGCCAGCCTGGAGCAGGCCTTCAGGGCAATCACCCAGGTCAAGCTGGGCGCCGGCTCTGCCGTTTCGACCAATGGCGGTGAGCCCGGGGACGATGGACGCATCTACAGTGCGACCTATCAGACAGGGAGCTGGCGCGGAGATGTCAGCGCATACGAGGCCGACGCGCGTACCGGAGTGGTGGGAACTACCGCGGTCTGGAGCGCGTCGACGCGGCTGGATGCACGCCCGTGGCGTGATCGGAAGATACTCATCTCAAAGGGTGGCGCGCTGGGAACGGCAAGCTGGAGTGCCCTGAGCGCAGAGCAGCGCAGTGCATTGGGTGAAGAGCGGGTGCTGCAGTATCTGTTGGGAGACCGCAGCATGGAGGGTAAAGAGGACTTCCGGCTGCGTGCAGGCGTACTCGGTGATTTCGTCAACTCTTCGCCCGTGTACGTCGGTCCGCCCAATCCCAATCTTTACTGGGGCAAACGCTTCCAGGGCGCTGACCGCTACGCCGCTTTCGTGCAATCGCTGTCCGGGCGCAGGCCGGCGTTGTACGCGAGTGCGAACGACGGCATGCTGCATGGCTTCGATGCAGCAAGTGGCGACGAGAACGTCGCGGTGATGCCAGGCTCGGTTTCGTTTGAGGGGCTGCAGCAGTATGCCCGGCAAGGCTACCAGCACCGTTACCTGCTCGATGGCGAGCTCACCGTCGCGGACGCCTATGTCGGCGGCAGCTGGAAGACGATCCTGGTGGGAACGCGCGGCCGCGCTGGGCCGGGTGTCTTCGCGCTCGACATCACCCGGCCAGGCGACGTCCGTCTGATGTGGGAGCTGGATGGCAAGGCCCTCGCAGGCATGGGCGCTGTGATCGGCAAGCCTTTGATCGCGCAGGTGGCCGATGGGGATTGGCGCGTCGTGCTGGGCAATGGTGCAGACGGTGGCGATGATATGTCTCGGCTCTACAGCATCACACTCGATTCGGCGCAGGTGCATACGACTGTGCTGGATCGAGCCGGTGGTGGCGCGTTCGGTGCGCGGCCATGGGATGCCGATGGTGATGGGTTTGCCGAGACGGCCTACGTGGGCAATGCCGCCGGGGGTCTGTTCCGCGTGGACCTGGTCCGCTCGCAATCACAGCGTCTGTTTACCGCGCAGTACGGCGGCGCACCGCAACCCATCACGGCAACCCCCTTGGTTGGCCGCAATCCGGAAGACGGTATGACGTGGGTGTTCTTCGGTACGGGTGCACTACTGGAGACGCGTGATCTGGCCAACATGGGCGTGCAGTCCTGGTATGGCATCCGCGACCGCGGACAGACCGTCGCTGGGCGCTCGGGGCTGGTGGCTACACGCATCCTTGCGGAAACGTCGACGGGGCGGGCGCTGGACAAGAACGACCAACCGGGAGCGGATGGTTGGGTGATCGACTTCATTTCACCCGGCGCTGCGCCGCGTGGCGAACGCATGGTGTTGCCCAATCAGTTCCGCGGCCGGACGCTGGTCGGTACGACCCGCATTCCCGATGCCAGCAACCCTTGCAATCCATCAGGGTCAGGCTATTTCATGGCCATCGATCCGTTTACCGGCGGGCGACTGGACGACAGCTTCTTCGATATGGACGGCGATGGCGCGGTGGGCAATCCTGGCGACCTGATTGATGCGGACGGACATCCCGTGCCGTCATCGGGCTTTCTGGTTGGACAGGGCCCCAACGGTCCGGGTTTCCTGGGTGACTGGCTGGGCGGGTCGCTGGAGGATGGTGGCCTGTCCGGTGTGATAACCAATCCGATCGGCAACCGGCTGCGTCGGGCCAGTTGGCGCGAGCTGCGCTGGCGCGGTGATGCAGGCCTACCACAGTGAGGCGCCGCAACCGGGGTATCACGCTGCTGGAGCTGATGATCGTATGCGCGATCGTGGCGATCCTGGCGTCCATCGCGTTTCCCTCCTACACCCGATACATCATCAGAACCCGTCGAGTGCTGGCCCAACACTGCATGCTGGATCAGGCTTCGGTGCTGGAGCGGCTATACACCCGGCAGCTCAGCTACCAGAATCCTCCGACACCTGCCTGTGCGGGCGAACTGGTCGGCTACCGCTTGGACGTGACAGTACCCACTACGGGCGGGTATCTGGTGCGTACCACGCCCATCGACGCGCGAGCAGACAGCCGCTGCGGTGTCATGACGCTTGATCGCGCAGGCAAGCGCATGGCCGCGGCAGACGCTTGCTGGTAGTGGACACATCGCACTTCATGTAACAGCCACGTCACCGCCCCCGCCAATACTCCGCTGGACCCCACCCCATGACCTGACCCGATGCCCGCTTACGGACGTAGCCGCTATCCCCGTGCTTCTCTGCTCACCGTCATGCTGCTGCCCGCCCTGCATGCGTACGCCAACGATGCCGCCCCCACACCGGCCGACGAGGCCCGTACCCTCGACCAGGTGCATGTGATCGGCCAGGCCACCAGCTACGCCAAGACAACGGTCAGCAAAGAAACCCTCAACCGCCAGACCATCCTGAGCAGCGTCAACAACGCGCTCAACGAGTTGCCCGGCGTGGTCGTCAGTGAAGCAGACGCCACCGGTTCATCGGTCTGGGGTACGCAGATCAGCATGCGCGGCTTTGTCACCAACCGCGATACGCAGCAGATCGGCACCACCATCGATGGCCTGCCCAACGGGGGATCGGGCTACGGCGGTGGTTCGCTGGCCAACCGCTACATCGACACGCTGGATCTCGAAACCGTGGAGGTCAGCCAAGGCACGGCGGATATCTCGTCGCGTTCCAACGAAGCCCTCGGTGGCACGCTGAACTTCCTGACCAGTGATCCGCTGCACGAGCAGCGCGTGCGCTTCGTCGTCGGTGGCGGCGATAACGATGCGCGCAAGTATTACGCCCGCTACGACACTGGCCTGCTGGCCGGGCACACCCGCGCCTGGATCAGCGCCTCGTCGGCCGAAGTGCGCGATTGGATCGACGGCAGTGGCCGGACCAGCAACGACCACGTGGCGGCCAAGTTCATCACCGAGCTGGACCGCTGGACGTTGACCGGGTACGCGTCGTACAACGATGCCAACGAACCGGAGTACACCAGCGTCTCGCCTGCCAGCTTCGCCACCAACCCCGAACGTGACGGTCTGGTCGGCACTCTGACCGGCATCCCGAACCTCGACCAGAACTTTCGTTCCGGCTCGCGCGCGCTGCGCGAAAACACGTTCGGTTACCTGCGTGCGGCATTCGACGGCGGCAGCGGATTCAAGGCATCGGTGGCTGGCTATGCGCACCGGATGGAGGGCCGCGGTGACTGGCTGCCGCCGTATCTGGTGCAGGCGCGCGCAGATGGCGTGGGCAATCCGGAATCGGAATACCGCGGTGGCGATACGGTTTACGGCGGCTCGGCCTTGGGCCAGTTCTACTTCGTCAATCCCGATGGCAGCGCGGCGCAGGTGCGTCCGGGTTGCACGCCGCGCGCGGGCTTCACTGCCGACTATGATCCGGCCTGTTACGACGCGGGCGTGCAGGGCGTGCAGGGCGTGCAGTCGTATCGCCACTCGCACTACGACAACGACCGCGCCGGCCTGACCGCCGACGTGGAATGGAAGCAGGATTTCGGCGATATCGACAACACCGTGCGCGCCGGCCTGTGGGTGGAAAACGTGGACCGCAGCGTGCGCCGCGACTGGCATCGCCTGCTCAACGTGGGCACTGACATCAGCTTCGACCACGTGCCGTACTGGGTGCAGTTCGAAGACCGCTACACCGTGGACGAGCAGATGTACTACGTGGAAGACGTGGCACGCTTCGGTCCATTCAGTGCGCGCGTGGGCGTCAAGCAGTTCTTCGTCGACCAGAAGCGGGAACGCCGTATCGGTGCGGCCGAGAACGTGCGGTCGGATTCGAAGTCTGATCCGTTGCTGTCGGCGGGCGCAACGTGGACGCTACCGGTGGAAGGGCTGGAGCTGTTCGGTGGCTATTCGCAGAACTTCGCCGCCATTCCGTCCGGGGTGCTGGGCGAGACCGATGCGCAGCGCTTCGCCCGCGTCGAGCCGGAGACCGCGGACAACATCGAGCTGGGCCTGCGCATCAGCCGCTGGCCGTTGACTGGCTCGATCACCCTGTACAACATCAAATTCGACAACCGCATCGTCTATCTGCCGGCGCGGTTGGCCGATGGCATCGATTACCTCGACGAAACCGATGGCGTCTACGAGAACTTCGGCGGCGTGGAAAGCACCGGCGTCGAAGCCGCGTTGGGCTATGGCTGGGACAACGGCTGGCGGGTCAATGGTGCGTACACCTATAACCGTTCGGAATACCTGGGCAGCGGCAACGCGGCCCGTGACGCCGAGCTGGATATCGTGGATGGCGCGCAGGTGATCGGCCAACCGCGCCACACCCTGGTGGTGTCGGCGGATTGGCAGGGCGACAGCTGGAATGCCGGCATTTCAGGCCGTTACCTGGGTGCGCGCTACCTGGATGCCTCCAACGCCAACAAGCTGCCCTCCGCCACCGTCTTCAACGCCAACATCGGCTTCGACCTGCAGAACCTGTCGCCCCGCTTGAAGGGCGTGGGTGCCAGCTTCGTCGTCAGCAACCTCACCGACCGTCGCTACCTGGCGGGTGTGGACGGCAGCGACAGCGCGTTCATCGGCGCGCCGCGCACGGTGGGGTTCTCGGTGCGGGTCGATCTATGAGCCACGCGCCGACGCCGCCTTCCGACATCGGCCGCCGCCGCCTGTTGCAGGGTGGCGTGGCAGCGAGCATCGCCGCGTTGATGCCGAGCATCGCGCGTGCGGCGGCCATCGCACCGGACGCCCGCACGCGCAGCCTGCAGGACCTGCAGCACATCGTGGTGCTGATGCAGGAAAACCGATCGTTCGATCATTACTTCGGCACGCTGCCGGGCGTGCGCGGCTTCGGTGATCGCTTCGTGGTGCCGGCCCCCGGCCTGCAGCCCGGCGAGCCGCATCGCACGCTGTGGCTGCAGCCCAATGCGGCCGGTACGCACGGCATCGCCCCGTTCCCGCTGGATACCGCCGCGCACTTCGGTTACATGCGGGTGGAAGGCACGCCGCATACCTGGCCCGATGCGCAGAAGGCATGGGACCACGGCCGCATGGCGCATTGGCCCGCGGCGAAGCAGGACCATGCGATGGGCTATTACCGCCGCAGCGACCTGCCGTTCCAGTTCGCCCTGGCAGAGGCCTTCACCGTCTGCGATGCGTACCACTGCGCCATGCAGGCGGGCACCAATCCCAACCGGCTGTTCCTGTGGACCGGCCACAACGATCCGCAGGCGCAGGGCGGTGGCCCGGCGGTGGCCAACTCGCACGACAACTTCCCCGAGCTGGGCGGCAACCCGGCGTCGTACACCTGGACCACCTATGTCGAACGCCTGCAGCAGGCGGGCGTGGACTGGCGGATCTACCAGGACATGGCGGACAACTTCACCGACAACCCGCTCGCCGGCTTCCAGGCGTTCCGCGCGGCATGGCGGGACGCACCGGGCCACGACCCGCAGCTGCGCGAACGTGGGGTCAGCACGCGCGGGCTGGCGCAGTTGCGGCAGGACGTGCTGGACAACCGGCTGCCGCAGGTCAGCTTCCTGATTGCCGATGCCGCCGGCAGCGAGCATCCGGGGCCTTCCAGTCCCGCTCAGGGCGCGGCCTATACGTCGCAGGTGCTGGACGCATTGACCGCCGATCCGACCGTCTGGAGCCGCACCGCGCTGCTGGTGATGTTCGATGAGAACGATGGCTTCTTCGACCATGTGCCACCGCCCGCTCCGCCATCGGCGGACGCCACGCAGCAGGGGGGATGGGCCGGTGCATCGGTGATCAGCACCGTGGGTGAGTATCACCGGCATCCTTCGCCGGGCAACGAAACGCATGACGAACCGGCACTGCGTGGCCGGCCTTACGGCTTGGGTCCGCGTGTGCCGTTGTACGTGATCTCGCCGTGGAGCCGTGGGGGCTGGGTGGATTCACAGGTGTACGACCACACCTCGGTGATCCGCCTGATCGAGCGCCGCTTCGGTGTGGCGGCGCCGGAGCTTTCGCCGTGGCGGCGCGCGGTATGCGGCGACCTGACCCAGGCATTCGATTTCACCCAGTCCGATACGCGTCCGTTCGTACGCGCGCTGCCCGACACCGCAGCGGTAGCCTCGCGGGCGGCTGCCTTGCCGGGTCGCACGCTGCCGTCGCTGCCCGAGGCCCTGCAGCCCGCGCGGCAGGAGCGCGGCGTGAGACCTTCGCGTGCAGTGCCCTATCGCCCGGCGATCGCCATCCAGACCGATGCGGTGGCCGCCGAGGTGCAGCTGACGCTGGCCAGCGAAGGCGCGGCGGCGGTGATCCATGTGTACGACCGTCTGCAGCTGGAGGCGATCCCGCGCCGTTATACCGTGGCCCCTGGCCGCGACCTGCAGGGCAGCTGGCCGCTGCACGCGGTGCAGGGCTATGACCTGTGGGCGCTGGGTCCGAATGGCTTCCATCGGCACTATCAGGGTGATGCAGCGGCCGCCATGCCCGTGGAAGCCCGCATCGAGCGTGTCGCAGATGACATGGTTCTGCAGCTGCGCAACCCGGGTCCGCAGACGATTTCACTGGATGTGCGTGGGGGTGCGTATGCGGACCTCATGCCCACGCGCACGCTGCGTCTGGCCGTGGGTGAAGAGGCAGAGATCCGCTGGGCGGCGACTACGACCGGTGGCTGGTATGACCTGCATCTGCAGCAGCAGGGGGCACGCCAGCGGTTGGCCGGGCGTGCGGAGAACGGGCGCCACGCCAGCAGTGATCCCGCATTCGGCAGCGAGCCGATGCGCTTCGCTGCAGGTTGAAACCGGGAGTCACCGCCTGCGGCGGTCAGCGTCTTACAGCTGGCCGTTGCGCAGGTAGTCGAACAGCTCGGCGTCGCTGTTCAAGCCCAGCTTCAACATCGCATCGCCCTTCTGCCGGCTGATCGTGCTGGCACTGCGATGGAGCATGTTGGCGATCTCTTTCACGGTCATGCCTTTGCCCAGCAGGCGCAGCACTTCCACCTCGCGCGGTGACAAAGGGCGACTCTCGCCTTCCACCATGGCACTGCTGCCGGTCATTTCCACGCGTTCCTTCAACGAGTGACTGATGTAAGGCAGGCCGCGGTGAACCGTGCGGATGGCGACCGGCAGTTCGTCCATCGACGACCCTTTGTCGACCAGTCCCAGCACGCCGGCGTCCCGCACCATGCGCAGGATCGCCAGGTTGCTGGATACACTCAGCATCAGCACCGGCAGTTGCGGATAACGCCTGCGGATCATGCTGATCATGGCGAAGCCATCGGGCACGCTGCTGTCGGGCATCGAGTAGTCGGTGACCAGTACGTCGCAGGGCAGGTTCGACAGATGGGTCAGCAGATCCTGGGCGGTGGCCGCTTCGGCGATGACGTCACCGACGCCGCTGTCATGGATGACCGAGCGGGCGCCGATCCGTACTACCGGATGGTCGTCAGCGATGATGATGCGAAGCGTCATGCTCTAGTATGGCCCCGGGTGTCATGGGTTGGGTGGAAAGCAGGCATCGACGATATCCCTATTTCATGGAGAACGAACCTGGTGCGGACGATCCTGGCTCACGGCAGGCGGTGGGGAATGGGCATCGTCCTGTCACTGCTGACGGCGTCGGCGTGGTCCGTCCCGCGTTCGCCGGGTGGTGACACCCAGGCATGGATCGCAGCGCATCCCCAGCTTTCGGTGGGGGTCTACGACAGCGGTTGGCCTCCGCTGGAGTATGTGGAGGGCGCGCAGGTACGTGGCCTTGCACCGGATGTGCTGGCCTCCTTGGCTGCGGGGCTGGGGGTGACGTTGCATTACCGCCATTATCCCAGCTGGGCGCAGGTCCTGGAGGCGGCCTGCCGCGGTGAGATCGACATTGTGATGAACGTCGCACCGAGCAGTGACCCGGCGCGTTGTCTGGCCTACACCGGTGCCTATGCGGACGCACCGTTGGCCGTGGTGGGACGTCCCGGTGATCTGCGTGCATCCGACGACCCGGATTTGTCCGGTCTGCGCGTGGTCAGTGAGCAGGGCTTCCTGACCCAGGAAAAGATCCGCTCACGGTTCCCCCGCGCGCGCCTGATGGCGGTGCCGACCACCCTGGATGCGCTGCGGAAAGTAGCGCAGGACCAGGCCGATGTGTTCATCGGCAACTCCTACGTCGCCGGTCATCTCATCCAGGCCCATGGGTTGGACAACGTCGCCCTGCTGCGGCCCAGTGATCTGCCGGTGGAGTCGCTGCACTTCGGCGTGCCGCTGTCGAAAGCCCCGCTGGTGGAAGCGCTGGACGAGGCGATGGCCCGCGAGCCCGTTTCCCTGCGCGCCGAGCGCGCGGCCCGCTGGCTGCGCGTACCGGTATGGTCCGATCCGGCACGGCAGGCACTCAACCAGGCCGAGCGGCGCGCGCTGTCCACGCCGCTGCGGCTGGGCTTTGCGCCGAATGCCGCGCCGTTGTCGTACGCCGATGGCAGCGGCGCGCCCAGCGGGCTGGCCAGCGAGTACCTGCAGCGGCTGCGCCAGGCCGGTGCCACGCTGGACGTGGAGGGCAGCCATGACTGGTTCGACCTGCGCGAGAAGATGCGCCGCGGCCGCCTCGACGCGGTGATGGGGGTGCCCACCGATTCGCATTACCTCGGCACCGACTGGGTGTTCAGCCAGCCCTTCATCAGCGTGCCGAACGTGATCGTCACCGGACCCGGCAGCGGCACCGTGCTGCAGATGGGTGACCTTGCCGGCAAGCGCGTGCTGCTGTCCGATCCCGAACGCCTGCGTGCGCAGGTACTGCAGCAGGCACCGCAGGCCCGCATCCTGGCCGCGCGCAGCGCCGAGCAGGCACTGCAGCGGCTGCTGGATGGTGAGGCGCAGGCGTACATCGGCAACCTGGCCATCGTCGATCGCCTGCTGCGTGAGCGTTTCCCCGGCCAGCTGCAGGTGGCCGCGCCCGCAGGTTTCGACGATCACCTTTCGCTGGCGGTGAAACGCGAGTACGCCCCCTTGGCGACGCGCTTCGATCGCCTGTTGCAACAGATGGGCCCGCGTGAACGCGAAGCGCTGCGCAACGATTGGCTGGCCGTGGAATACCGCAGTGGGACCGACTGGCGCACTGCGGCCCGTTGGGCGGTACCGATCGTACTGGTGCTGCTGACGGCGTTACTGGTGCATGCGCTCGGCTACTGGCGGCTGCGGCGCGAAGTCGCCGGCCGACGTGCATTGGAGCAGCGCTTGGCCGATGTCACCCGCAACCTGCCGGCCATCGTCTACCAGATGCGCCGCACCGCCGATGGTACGTTGGGATTCCCGTACGTGGCCGGCGACATGCAGGCCTTGTTCGGCATCCAGCAGGAGGTGGCGATGGCGTCGGCTGCGGCGCTGCTGGACTGCATCGACGCACGCGACCGGCCGCAGGTGGAGGCCGCGATTGCCCACGCGGCGCGCGATTTCCTGCCGTTGTCGCTGGAGTTCCGCACCACCGCCGAGCCCTCGCGGTGGGTGCGCAGCCAGGCGCAGCCGTATGCCACCGATGCCGGTACGGTGACGTGGAGCGGGTACTGGGTGGATATCACCGATGCCCACCGCCAAGCCGACGCACTGGCCCAGGCCAACGCCGCCGCCGAGCAGGCGGCCGATGCCAAGGCGCGTTTCCTGGCGACCATGAGCCATGAGATCCGTACGCCGATGAGCGGCGTGCTGGGCATGCTGGAGATCCTGGCCCATTCGCCGCTGCAGCCGCAGCAGCGCGTCCATCTGGCCGAGGCCGAGCAGGCCGCGCAGTCGCTTCGGCGCATGCTCGATGACATTCTGGATTACGCCAAGATCGATGCCGGTGCGCTGCGCCTGGATCCCTTGCCGTTGCCGTTGCAGCCTCTGCTGGAATCGCTGCAGCGGCAGTTCGATGAAGCGGCGACCCGCAAAGGGCTGGCACTTCGGCTGGACATCGACTCGCGCCTGGCCACCGCCCATGAGGTGGACGGCCTGCGGCTGCGTCAGGTGCTGGGCAACCTGCTTGCCAATGCGATCCGGTTCACCGACACCGGCACGGTGCTGCTGCGGGTGGAGGTGCTGGAAGGCAGCTCGCCCAGCCTGCAGGACCTGCGCCTGCAGGTCATCGATACCGGTGTGGGAATGGATCAGGGTCAGGTGCGGGGTGTGTTCCAGCCGTTCGCTGCGGGCGACGTGCCGGTCACGCGTGACGTGGGCGGGACGGGGCTGGGACTGACCCTGTGCCAGCGCCTGGTGCAGCTGATGGGCGGCCGCCTGCTGGTGCACAGCACCCTGGGCAGCGGTACCGAGGTGGATGTGCTGCTGCAGCTGCCGGTGGCCAGTGACGACGACATCGCCGCCGCGCTGCCGGGCCCGGACAGCGTGCCGCCGTTGCCTGCCAACCTGCAACAGGCCCGGGTGCTGGTGGTGGAAGATCACCCTACCGCGCAGGCCATGATGGCCTGGCGGCTGGAGCAGCTGGGCGTGGCCCATGCCGTTGCCAGTGACGGACGGGAGGCCCTGCAGATGCTGGCTGCCTCCGCACAGGGTGAAGCATTCGATCTGGTCATCACGGACTGCCGCATGCCGGTGATGGATGGCTACGCGTTCACCCGCCTGCTGCGCGAGCGCGAGCAGCGCCAGGGCGGGGCGCGCCTGCCGGTGGTGGCGCTGACCGCCAGCCTGCTGGAGCAGGACCTGCGCCGCTGTCGCGAAGCGGGCATGGATGAAGTGCTGACCAAGCCGCTGTCACTGGCCCACCTGCGCGAGTGCCTGCTGCGCTGGCTGCACCCCACCGACCCGCCCCCGGTAGTGCCGGCTGGGTAGTGCCGACTTCAGTCGGCACCGTGGACCAGCAGCCGACTGAAGTCGGCTCTACCGAGGGCGACTCCGGACCAGCAGCCGACGCACGTCGGCTCTACCGGTTGACGTGGCACGCGGCGGGGTCACTGCGCGTTGTGCTGCAGGTACTCAATGACCAGCCGACGCCGTTCGGGATCGGGAAACGCGTTGTACATGCGCGTACCGGGTACGCGGGTACTGGGCGAGCGCAGGAATGCGTCGAGGGTTTCCGCGCTCCACACAATGTCAGCCGCCCGCATGCCATCGGAATACGCGTAGTCGGGCAGGCTGCCAGCGCGTCGGCCGAGTACGCCGTGCAGGTTCGGTCCGTAGCGATGGATGCCGCCCGCCTGCACCGTATGGCAGCCCGCGCAAAGCGCAAAGGCGCGTTCGCGCTCCAGCGCCGCGGCCTGTGCAGGATCCTGCGGAACCGGCGCGCCGCACGCGGCAAGGGACAGCAGCAAGGGGGCAAGGAAGACGGTGCGCATGGCGGAATCCGGGTGGGTCCCCTCGCGGGGACCCATACCCGGTCTGCATCACATGCCGGAATAGTTGGGGCCACCGCCGCCCTGCGGTGTCACCCATACGATGTTCTGGGTGGGGTCCTTGATGTCGCAGGTCTTGCAGTGCACGCAGTTCTGCGCGTTGATCTGCAGCCGCTCCTGGCCCTGCGCGCCGACGAATTCATAGACGCCGGCCGGGCAGTAACGTGCTTCCGGCCCTGCGTATTCGGCCAGGTTCACCTGCACCGGAATGCTCGGATCCTTCAGCGTCAGATGGCTCGGCTGGTCTTCCTCGTGATTGGTGCTGCTGAGGAACACCGAGCTGAGACGGTCGAAGGTGAGCACGCCATCGGGCTTCGGATAATCGATCCGGGTGTGCTGGGCGGCAGGTTCCAGGCAGGCGTGGTCCGGCGTGCTGTGGCGCAGCGTCCACGGCGCGTTGCGGATGCCCAGCTTGGGCAGCAGCCATTGTTCGATACCGGTCATCAAGGTGGCCACGGTCTGGCCCTTCTTGAACCACTGCTTGAAGTTCTTCGACTGCTGCAGTTCGGCGTGCAGCCAGCTCGATTCGAAGGCCTGCGGATAGGCAGTCAGTTCATCGTGCTGGCGACCCGCGGCGAGCGCATCGAAGGCGGCATCCGCGGCCAGCATGCCCGTCTTCAGCGCGGCGTGGCTGCCCTTGATGCGGCTGGCATTGAGATACCCGGCCTCGCAACCGACCAGCACACCGCCGGGGAACACCGTCTTCGGCAGCGACAGCAGGCCACCGGCGGTGATCGCGCGGGCGCCGTAGCCGATGCGCTTGCCACCTTCCAGGTGTTTGCGGATGGCCGGGTGGGTCTTGAAGCGCTGGAACTCTTCGAAGGGGCTCAGCCAGGGGTTCTTGTAATCCAGGCCGACCACGTAGCCGATGGAGACCTTGCCGCCCTCGGCGTGATACAGGAAGGCGCCACCGTAGGTGTTGCCATCCAGTGGCCAGCCGGCGGCATGCACCACCAGCCCGGGCTCATGCTTGGCCGGATCGATCTGCCACAGCTCCTTGATGCCCAGGCCGTAGGCCTGCGGGTCCTTGCCCTGGTCCAACTGGTAGCGGGCGATCAGCTGGCGGCCCAGATGGCCGCGCGACCCCTCGGCAAAGACCGTGTACTTGGCATGCAGCGCCATACCGCGTTCGAAGTTCGGACCCCGGCTGCCATCCTTCTCGATGCCCATGTCACCGGTTGCCACGCCGATCACTTCACCGGCATCGCCGTAAAGGACCTCGGCCGCGGCAAAGCCGGGGAAAATGGCCACTTCCAGCGCTTCGGC
Organism: Stenotrophomonas sp. WHRI 8082; assembly: GCF_040223995.2. NCBI lineage: Bacteria > Pseudomonadati > Pseudomonadota > Gammaproteobacteria > Lysobacterales > Lysobacteraceae > Stenotrophomonas > Stenotrophomonas sp. WHRI 8082. Next base: position 2,130,326 of record NZ_CP167826.1, read on the forward strand.
CTGCTGCGCCAGCCAGCGGCCCACTTCGCCCAGGCTGACGATGTAATTGCCTTCGTTGTGGAAACATTCCGGCAGCAACGGCTTGGGTGTGGTGCGGGCACCGGTCTCGCTGAGGAACAGGAACTCATCGCGGGTGACTTTCTGCTTCAACGGCGCGCCGCGCTCGGCCCAGTCGGGGAACAGCTCGGACAACGCGCGCGGATCCATCACCGCGCCGGACAGCAGGTGCGCGCCGGGCTCGGACCCTTTCTCCAGGACGCAGACGGACAATTCGCTGCCAGCTTCGATGGCACGCTGGCGCAGGCGGATGGCGGTGGCCAATCCCGCCGGTCCGGCGCCGACGATCACGACGTCGAATTCCATTACTTCGCGGGCGGGCAGTTCGATGGCTTCAGCGCTCATGGATAACCTGACTCTTGGGTAGGCCGCCCTCCAACACGGGGCGACGGTTGCCTGGAAAACGCGCGTGCTGCCACGGCGAAACGGGTGTTTGAATCCATCAGGTTAACGGTAGTGGCGGCTGTCGGCCAGCCGGGCGCGTCGGCGTGGGAATGCTGCAGCGCAATAGATTGAGCGGGGTGACAGGACCACGCCGTACAGGACCACGGGATAGGCCGCATGGCTCGATTTGTCATACCTGATCGTTTGTACAGAAGCCCAGACGTTTTGAGCACAGCATCGCCCCTCGCGACAGCGTTCCTTCCTAGGCTGGTCATGTCCAGTGGGATTAGGGGGACGTGCGATGGCTCAGGAGCTCTTTGTCCGCGATGTATCGCCGTCGTATGCGCTGCACATCGCCTCGCCCCTCCTCGCAGCAGCAGATACGCCGGCGGACTGTCGTGGGGTATCGGTGTACGCCGTGCTGGCGTGTCTGCTGCTGCGCCTGCATGACCGACTGCGGTGTGGGACCGCATCGCAGATGCCCTGCACGTGTCTGCGTTTCTCCACGCAACGCTTGCCCTCGGCGAAGTTTGTCGAGCTGGATCGGCAGTTGGCTGGCCAGCAGGCAGGCCTGAACGCATTGACGGTGGCGGAATATCTGCAGGCGCGTGCCGGCTTCAGCCCGGCAGGTCGTGATCCGCAGGTGGCCCGCCGCGCGCGCGCTTCCTGGCGCAGCAAACTGGTGCAGGCCCGTAGCGAAGCACTGACGCATGCGGGGTGCGGGGAAGCTGACGCGACCGCGCAGGCACTGTCCCACGCAGACAAGCAGATGCGCTCGCTGCATGCCCTGCACAATCCCGATCGTATCGCCGGTGGCCATGATGTCATCGCCGACTTCGGCGATGGCCAGGTGAACTCGACCATAGGTCGGCAGTGGAACCTGATGCGGGGTAGGTTGCCCTCCCGTGTACAGCAACTGGACGCGGCGGCATCGTCCGTGCCGGAAGCCGTCCGGGCCGAGACGCACATGAATGGCATGCTGGTGCGTGACACGTGATAACGAGCAGAATGCAGCCTGCTCCCATGACGCTGCCGGTGTGCTCGATGAGTCTTGATCCGTGTGATCTGTTCGATGTCCGTTCCCTGCTGAGTGAGCAGGAGCGCGCCGTGCAGGATGCCGTGGCACGCTTCGTCGACCAGCGGGTGCTGCCGATCATCGGTGACTGCTTCGATGCGGCACGATTCCCGATCGAGCTGGTGCCGGAGATCGCTGGCCTCGGCCTGCTCGGTGCGACCCTTCCGACGGAGCTGGGCGGCGGCGGCCTGGATGCGGTGGCCTATGGGCTCATTTGCCAAGAACTGGAGCGTGGCGACTCGGGGCTGCGCAGCTTCGTGTCGGTGCAGAGTTCGCTGTGCATGTATCCGATCTTCGCCTACGGCAGTGAGGCGCAGCGTCAGCGCTGGCTGCCGGCGATGGCGCGCGCTGAGCTGATCGGATGCTTCGGCCTGACCGAGGCCCATGGCGGATCCGACCCTTCCAGCATGAAGACCCGTGCGGTTCGTGATGGCGACGACTGGCGCCTGACGGGAAGCAAGATGTGGATCACCAACGCGCCGATCGCGGATCTGGCGATCGTGTGGGCGCAGACCGACGAAGGTGTGCAGGGCTTCGTGCTGGAGAAGGGCATGCCCGGTTTCAGCGTGCAGGAGATCCTGCGCAAGATGAGCCTGCGTGCCTCATCGACCGGTGCGCTGTTCTTCGATGATGTGCGGGTGCCGGACGGCAACCGCTTGGCTGGGGTAAAGGGGTTGAAGGGACCGCTGGGCTGCCTGAACCAGGCGCGCTACGGCATCAGCTGGGGGCCGATCGGCGCAGCCATCGCATGCCTGCGCGAAGCCATCGCCTACGCCAAGGAGCGCGAGCTGTTCGGGCGCCCGTTGGCGGCTACCCAGAGTGCACAGATCAAGCTGGCGGAGATGGCGCGGCGGATCACCACCGCCCAGCTGCTGGCACTGCAGCTGGGTCGCCTGAAAGAAGCGGGCGTCGTGCAGCCGCAGCAGGTCAGCCTGGCCAAGTGGAACAATTGCCGCATGGCGATCGACATCGCCCGCGAGTGCCGCGACCTGCTGGGCGCCGCAGGCATCACCACCGAGCACGCCGCCATCCGCCACGCCTTGAACCTGGAGTCGGTGATCACCTACGAAGGCACCGAAACCGTGCACCAACTGGTGATAGGCCGCGAACTGACCGGGCTCAACGCGTTCTGAGCATCAGCCGCGCTGCTTCGCGCGCGCCCGACGCGTCAACGCCGACCCATGGTCGGCGGAATGTTCCCGCCAACGGCCCGCTGCGCTCACCGACCACGGGTCGGCGCTACCGCTTTTCTCTTTTTTTCATACGCGGCGGGCGGCCACGGAACCTGTCAGGGGGCCGGGCGGTGGGGCGGGGCGGGGGCGTTGAGCGCCACGGATGGCGCGAAACGAGGCACGCAGGAGCGGCTTTTGCCGTCCCCCGCTCCGCCCCACCGCCCGGCCCCCAACACGTAATCCGCTTTTCGCAGCAGCCCACCGCGAGGGGGTCTCACCCGTTCGACCGACCTCACACCCCGCCGGCAAACCCGTGCTGCCGCCACGCCTCGTACATCACCACCGCCACCGTGTTGGACAGGTTGAGGCTGCGGTTGTCCGGGCGCATGGGAAGGCGCAGGCGTTGCCCGTCCGGTAGCGCATCCAGAATGTCCTGCGGCAGGCCGCGGCTCTCTGGACCGAACAGGAACGCATCCCCATCGGCGAAGGGCACGCTGTCGAAGCGCACGCTTGCACGGGTGCTCAGGGCAAACAGGCGCTTCGGGGCGATGCGCGCGAGGGCGGTGTCCAGATCCGGATGGACCTGCAGCCGCGAATACTCGTGGTAGTCCAGGCCGGCGCGCTTGAGCTGCTTGTCATCCAGTGCGAAACCCAAGGGCTCGACCAGGTGCAGCTGCGCGCCGGTGTTGGCGCAAAGACGGATGATGTTGCCCGTGTTGGGCGGTATTTCAGGCTGGAACAGCACGACGTGGAACGTTGGGACCTGGCTCATCGACGCAGTGTAATGCGCGGCGCGGAACTTCGCGGCTGGCCGGGTCCTTTCGGGTCAAGGGAGCCCGGCTTTCAGGGGATCAACAACCGGTGAGGTGCAGCGACAGCCATCATGCGTGAACTCACGGACGCACCAGCACCATCGCGGTTTCCATCGCCAGCGCCTGCAGCTCGCTCTGGCTCGGGCGCACCTGCACGACCGGCAGGTTGACGATCACGTTGTTGGCAAACGCGCTGGCCGCCGTGGCCAGGGCGACGGTGTAACGCTCGGCCTGCAACTCGGCGGCCAAGGCGACCTTCTGCTCCAGGCTCGGGCGCACTTCGACGGCAGCCAGCGTGGTGATCGGCGCGGCGACCGCTGCGGCCAGCACCACGACATTCTGTTCGCCCAGCTGGTCAGCACTGGGGCGCACCTGCACGGCAGCGAGCGTCGGGATGGTGCTGCTGCGTTCCCATGCCTGCTGGGCCAGCTGCGCCGTGTCGGGGCGGACCTGCACGGCCTGCAGGGTCGCGATGGAGGGAGCAGCCTGCACCGGAGAAACAACAGCCGTACCGGCGATCAGGGCGATGGCGATGGCGAGGATCTTGGTGTTCATGGCGGGGCCTGTTTAGTGTGTGTGGGCGGTGGTGTGGTAGTAAGGTAGTACACCAAAACTGGGGTTGCAAGAACAATCGGGGTTTTTCTTCTTGCGTTCAGCGTTCAGTCAGGTTGAGTTTGATCGCTGGCTTGGTGCAGGTAAGGCACAGCAATCGCCGTGCCATGTTTTAGTTGTTTAAGTTCAATGGCTTGGCGAGTGGCTGTGCTGTCCGCCGTCCGGACACCTGTCCGCGGGTAGAGCGGACTTCAGTCCGATTGCCTTGGACCGCAGCCGACTGAAGTCGGCTCTACCGGTTGCCTCTACCCCACACCGCAGCCGACTGAAGTCGGCTCTACCTAAGCCGCAGCGGAACGTGACGCCTGGCCGATGCCGGGGTAGCGCCCAACGCGCTAGCATCGGCCCTCACTCAGATGACCAAGGATCCGGAATGACATCCCGACTGCGCCCGCGCACTGCACTGCTTGCTGTCGCTCTCACCACAGCGCTCGGTGGGCTGGCGCCCGCCCCGCTGTTCGCCAAGCCGGCTGCGGTGGCCAAGGTCGACATTCCGTTCGAGCAGTTCACCCTGCCCAATGGCCTGCGCGTGGTGGTGCATACCGACCGCAAGGCGCCGATCGTCGCGGTCAACGTTTGGTATCACGTGGGCAGCAAGGACGAGCCGGTAGGCCGCACAGGCTTCGCTCACCTGTTTGAACATCTGATGTTCCAGCGCAGCGAAAACCACGACGGCGAGTACTTCGAGCCCTTCAAGCAGGTCGGTGCCACCGGCCAGAACGGCACGACCAATACCGACCGCACCAACTATTTCGAGAACGTGCCCACCACGGCGCTGGATATGGCGCTGTGGATGGAATCGGACCGCATGGGTCACCTGCTGGGGGCCATCGACCAGGCCGCACTGGATGAACAGCGTGGCGTGGTGCAGAACGAAAAGCGCCAAGGCGAGAACCAGCCCTATGGACAGGTGTGGACGCAGCTCAACCGTGCGCTGTATCCGAAGGGGCACCCGTACCACCACAGCGTCATCGGATCGATGAACGATCTCAACGCCGCCTCGCTGGATGACGTAAAGAACTGGTTCCGCACCTGGTACGGCCCGAACAATGCGGTGCTGGTGCTGGCCGGTGACATCGATCTGGCCACCGCCAAAGAGAAGGTGGCCAAGTACTTCGGCAGCATCCCGGCCGGCCCGACGATGGCCCAGCCGCAGGTGGACGTCGCCCTGCGTCCTGCCGATACCCGCGAGACCATGACCGACAAGGTGCCGCAGGTGCGGATCTACCGCGCCTGGAACGTCGCCGAAGTCGGTACCGCCGACGTCGACCAGCTGCAGCTGCTCGGTCAGGTGCTGGGCGGTGCGAAATCATCGCGTCTGGCCAAGCGCCTGGAGCACGAAGAGAAGCTGGTGGACAACATCAGCGCCGGCGCGTACGCCTCGCAGCTGGGCTCGAACTTCATGGTCATGGCGACGGTGAAGCAGGGCGTGGACCCGGCCAAGGTCGAGGCGATCATCGACGAAGAGATCGACCGTCTGGTGGCCGAGGGTCCCAGCGCTGAAGAGCTGAGCCGCGCCAAGACCGCATTCCGCGCCAGCTTCATCCGCGGCATCGAGCGCATCGGGGGCTTCGGTGGCAAGGCGGACGCCCTGGCCGAATGCACGGTCTACACCGGCGACCCCGGCTGCTTCCGCGACTCGCTGAAGAACATCGACGGCGCCACGGTCGCGCAGCTGCGCACCGTCGGTGGCAAGTGGCTGGGCAAAGGCAGCCACACGCTGATCGTCGAGCCCGGCGATCGCGTGGTGCTGGAAGAAGACGCCTCGCAGAGCCCCAAGCCGTTCGAGCTGCCGGCCGCGGATGCCAAGTACAGCACGCTGCCCGCGCAGGTCGATCGCAGTGCGGGCGTACCGCAGACCAAGACGTTCCCGGAGCTCAAGTTCCCGGCCCTGCAGCGCGCTACGTTGAAGAATGGCACGCGGGTCATCCTGGCCGAGCGTCATGAAATCCCCGTCGTGCAGTTCAGCTACCAGTTCCCGGGTGGGTTCAGTGCCGACCAGGACCGCAAGCCGGGCACCGCGAACTTCGCCATGGGCCTGATGAGCGAGGGAGCCGGCAAGCTGGGTTCGCTGGCGTTCTCCGATGCGGCCGATGCGCTGGGTGCGGATCTGGGCGCATCCGCCGGATTGGACTTCAGCACGGTGGATCTGTCCGCACTGAAGGAAAACCTGGCACCGTCGCTGGGCTTGTATGCCACGCTGCTGCGCCAGCCGCGCTTCGACCAGTCGGAGATCGACCGGGTCAAGGGCAGCTGGATTGCCGGTATCAAGCAGGAAAAGGCCAACCCGACCGCCTCGGCGATGCGCGTGTTGCCGCCGCTGCTGTACGGCAAGGGTCACCCGTATGCGATTCCGTTCACCGGCAGCGGTGACGAGGCGGCCATCGCCAGCCTGACCCGCGACGACCTGGTGGACTTCCACCGCGATTGGCTGCGTCCGGAAGAGGGCACGCTGATCGTGGTCGGCGACACCACCCTGAAGGAAATCGTGCCGCTGCTCAACCGTCAGTTGGGTGACTGGAAAGCGGAAGGCCCGGCGCCGAAGGTCAAGGCGGCCGTGGATGTCGCGCTGCCCAGCACCGCCCGTGTGTTCCTGATCGACCAGCCCGGTGCGGTGCAGGCGAACCTGTTCGCCGGTCAGGTCGTGCCGTCGTCGGTGGACCCGGGTTCGATCCGCTTCGATATCGCCAACGGCGTGCTTGGCGGTGACTTCACCTCGCGCTTGAACATGAACCTGCGCGAGGAAAAGCATTGGTCCTACGGCGCGCGCAGCAGTGCCAGCAGCACCGTCGGCCAGCGGCCGTGGATGGCGATGGCGCCGGTGCAGATCGACAAGACCGGCCCGGCACTGGCGGAGATGCGCAAGGAGATCGTCGAGTTCGCCAATGGCAGCAAGCCGGCGACCGCCGCTGAAGTGCAGCGCATCCGCAACATCCAGACCCTGAGCCTGCCGGGTGCGTATGAAACGGCGAGCTCGGTACTGGGCACGATCGGCAGCATGGTGCAGTTCCAGCGGCCGGACGATTACGTGTTCCAGCGCAAGGCGGAGATCGAATCGCTGACCCCGGCACAGGTGCAGCAGGCCGCCGCGGCGATCAAGCCGGATGCGCTGACATGGGTGGTGGTCGGTGACCTGAAGCAGACCGAGGCGGCCGTGCGCGCGCTGAAGCTGGGCGAGGTCAGCGTGATCGACGCCGATGGCAACCCGGTGAAGTCCGCGAAGTAATGCAACAGGGTGGCGACCTTGGTCGTCACCCTGCCTCCGGATGGGACCGGATCGGACCGGATCGGATCGGATTGGATCGGGTTGGATTGGATCGGTAGAGCCGACTTCAGTCGGCTGCCTTTCAAGGCCCAGCCGACTGAAGTCGGCTCTACCTGTAACGCGGCAGCCGACTGAAGTCGGCTCTACCGGTCACACACCGTGCGGGGTTATTTCTTTGCCGGCACCGGCTCGTTGACGATCGTTTCCAGGTCCTTCTGCAGGTCGACGAAGAGCGGCTGCATGCGGGTCTGGATTGCCACCATCACGTTCTGCATCAGCGCTGGGGTCTTGTCCAACAGACTCTGTCCTGCGGAGCTTTCATAGAATTCCGCCATGGCCAGCACGTCTTCCTTGCTGAAGGTCTGCTTGTACAGGTCCACGTACATCGGCCGCAGCTGCTGCCAGGACAGGGCCTGCTTCAACGTCTGCCCGGTGCGTACCTGGATGCGCTGCAGCTGTTCCTGCTGCTGCGGGCTCAGCTGGCGCTGCTGGGTGATCTGATCGAACTGCTGGCGCTGCATCGCTTCGATCTGCGGCAGCATGGAATCAAGCATGGCCTGCGCACGCGAGGCTGAAAGCAGGCGGTTGATGTCGCCATCGGACGGCGGCGCGGCCAGCGCAGGCAGGGACGCAAGCGCGAGGGCCAGCAACAGGGCGGCGCGTGGCAGGTGGCGGGAGAAGCGGATCATGCGGACGTCCTGGATGGATGATCTGGCCAGCATACCCGGCTATCTGGCGAAGGCGGCGTGTTGAGCCCCTGATCGCGGCGGAACGGCCCGCGATGTCGACAGCCAACCGTCACCGCCAGCCGCTACAATGGGCACATGGGTAATGGACCAGTCGTCATCTCCGCGCAGCTCGTGATCCCCGACGATGAACTCGTCGAGCGGTTCGTGCGTGCCAGTGGCGCAGGAGGCCAAAACGTCAACAAGGTATCGACCGCGGTGGAGCTGCGGTTCGACCTGGCCGGCTCGCCGTCGCTGCCGGAACCGTTGCGTGCGCGCTTGCTGGTGCGCCGCGACCGACGCGTGACCGGCGAAGGCGTGCTGGTCATCGATGCGCAGCGTTTCCGTACCCAGGACCGCAACCGCGAGGATGCGCGCGAGCGGCTGGCCGAGTTCATCCGCGCCGGACTCAGCGTACCCAAGCCGCGTAAAGCCACCAAACCTACCTACGGGTCGACCCTGCGTCGCCTGGACGCCAAGAAAGGCCGCGCGCAGGTCAAGCGCGGCCGCACAACCCGCAACTGGGAGTAAGCCTTGAACCACCCCTCACCGCTGCTGCCACCCGTTCCGCCGAACATGCCGCAGGTAAAGCCGAATGCCTTCATCCGCTGGATCGCCCGCAGTGCGCTGCGCCTGCGCGGCTGGAGGGTGGTCGGCACGCTGCCCGACGTGCCCAAGGTGGTGATGATCATCGCCCCGCACTCGTCCAACTGGGATGGGTATTGGGGCATGGCGGTGAAGCTGGCGTTGGGCCTGGACGTGCGCGTGCTGGGCAAAGCCTCACTGTTCTGGTGGCCGCTGGGCCCGTTGCTGCGCAAGCTGGGCGTGATCCCGCTCGATCGCAGTTCGCCGCAGGGGACGGTGGAACAGGCCGTCGCGGTGATCCGTCGCTCGGAAAAGATGTGGTACGCCATCACCCCGGAAGGCACCCGCAAGAAGGTGACGAACTGGAAGGCCGGCTTCCTGAAGATCGCGCGGATGGCGGACGTGCCGATCCTGGCGGCGTATTTCCACTACCCGGACAAGATCATCGGATTCGGGCCGTTGTTCCGCGCCACCGGTAATGACGCGGCTGACATGGCCAGCATCCGCGAGTGGTACCGGCCGTGGGTGGGCAAGACCCGCGGCACCGTCTGAGCGGCCACGCCCCGGCAGCGCACGCGCCACGTCCGGCACATGCTGGCGCGACGGCGTGGGAGTAGGCTGGAAGGCTGGCGGTCGGTCCTGATCGCCCCTCTAGGAGCCTTTTGCATGTCGCGTACCGTCATCCTGGCCGCCGCCATCAGCCTGGCGCTGGCCGCCTGTTCCGGCAAGGAGTCCACCCCCGTGTCCGAAGCCCAGAATGCCCCGGCCCAGCAGCCGGCCGATGCCTCCACCAACCCGCTGCTGAGCGCCAGCACGCTGCCCTTCCAGGCACCGCCGTTCGACAAGATCCAGGACAGCGACTACCTGCCCGCCTTCGAAGAGGGCATGCGCCAGCATCTGGCTGAAGTGCGCGCCATCGCCGACAAGAGCGAACCGGCGACCTTCGACAACACCATCGTGGCGATGGAACGCAGCGGCGAAACGCTGACCCGCGTCTCGCGCATCTTCTTCGGCCTGGTACAGGCCGATACCAACGAAGCGCGGCAGAAGATCCAGGAAGAAGTGGCGCCCAAGCTGGCTGCCCACCAGGATGAAATCAACCTGGATCCGAAGCTGTTCGCGCGGGTGAAGTCGCTGTACGACCAGCGCGCCACGCTGGGCCTGGATCCGGTGCAGACGCGTCTGGTCGAGCACTACTACGATGGCCTGGTGCGGTCCGGTGCGCAGCTCAACGACGCCGACAAGGCCAGCCTGCGCAAGCTCAACGTGGAAGAAACCACGCTGTCCACGCAGTTCCACACCCGCCTGGTGGCGGCGACCGCCGCCGCAGCCGTGGTGGTGGATGACAAGGCCAAGCTGGCCGGGCTGAGCGAAGATGCGATCGCCACCGCCGCCGCCGATGCCACCGCGCGCAAGCTGGACGGCAAGTTCCTGCTGCCGTTGCAGAACACCACCCAGCAGCCGGTGCTGGGCTCACTGAGTGATCGCGAGGAGCGCGCGGCCGTGCTGAAGGCATCGGAAACCCGTGCCCTGCGCGGTGATGCCAACGACACCCAGCAGACCGTGCAGCGTCTCGCCCAGCTGCGTGCGCAGAAGGCCAAGCTGCTCGGCTTCGCCACGTATGCCGATTACAACCTGGGCGACCAGATGGCCAAGACGCCGGCTGCTGCCTTGAAGCTGCTGACCGACACCGTGCCGGCGGCTACCGCCAAGGCGCGCGCCGAGGCCGCCGACATCCAGAAGGTGATCGACGAACAGAGCGCTGCATCGAAGACCGCCAGCTTCAAGCTGGCCGCATCGGACTGGGACTTCTACGCCGAGCAGGTGCGCAAGGCGAAGTACGACCTGGACGAATCACAGATCAAGCCGTACTTCGAACTGGACAACGTGCTGCAGAACGGCGTCTTCTATGCCGCCACCCAGCTGTATGGCATCACCTTCAAGCCGCGCACCGACATCCCGACCTACCACGCGGACATGAAGGTGTACGAAGTGTTCGACAAGGACGGCACCTCGCTGGCGCTGTTCTACACCGACTACTTCAAGCGTGACAGCAAGTCCGGTGGCGCATGGATGGATGTGTTCGTCGAACAGGATGGCCTGACCGGCACCAAGCCGGTGGTGTACAACGTGGCCAACTTCACCAAGCCAGCTGCTGGCCAGCCTGCGCTGCTGAGCTTCGACGACGTCACCACGCTGTTCCATGAGTTCGGCCACGCGCTGCACGGCATGTTCTCCAACGTGAAGTACCCGTCCATCGCCGGTACCGCCACCTCGCGCGATTTCGTCGAGTTCCCGTCGCAGTTCAACGAGCACTGGGCGCTGGACCCGAAGGTCTTCGCCCACTATGCGAAGAACTACAAGACCGGCGAGCCGATGCCGCAGGAACTGGTCGACAAGATCCTCAAGGCACGCAGCTTCAACCAGGGCTACGCGACGACCGAGTATCTGTCGGCCGCGCTGCTTGACCTGGCCTGGCACACGCAGAAGGCCGACGCCCCGCTGCAGGATGTGCCGGCCTTTGAAGCTGCCGCCTTGAAGAAGTTCAACGTCGATCTGGCGCAGGTGCCGCCGCGTTACCGCACCACCTACTTCGACCACATCTGGGGCGGTGGCTACTCGGCCGGTTACTACGCCTACTTCTGGGCCGAAGTGCTGGACCACGATGCCTTCGCCTGGTTCACCGAGCACGGTGGCCTCACCGCCGAAAACGGCCAGGTGTTCCGTGACAAGGTGCTGTCGCGCGGCAACAGCGTCGAGCTGAGCCAGCTCTACCGCGACTTCCGCGGCAAGGACCCGTCGGTGGAACCGCTGCTTGAGTTCCGCGGGCTGAAGTAAGGTGAACGAACGGCGGGGGAAACCCCGCCGTTCTGCTGTTGCGCCCCCCGGTCAGGTAGCAACTGTGTTGTCAGGCGGAGGCCATCATGGCCTCCGCGTCGCGTTTGCGGGCATTCAGGATGACCAGCATTTTGCGCATGACGGCAACCAGGGCAACTTTCCCCGGCTTGCCTTTTGCTTTCAGGGATTTAAAGAAGTCACGCAATTGCGGCTCATACCGGCAGGCTGACAAGGCGGCCATGTAGAGCGCTTGCCGTACGACCGCGCGGCCGCCCGTGATGCGTCGACGCCCCTGCCAGGAGCCGCTCTCGCGGTTCATGGGGGCTACGCCGACCAAGGCGGATATTGCCTTGCCACTCAGCTTTCCCAGCTCCGGCAGTTCACAAGCAAGCGTGGTCATCACAACCGTGCTCACGCCTTTCATCTCCACCAAGCTGTTCCAACTGGGCTGATTCCTGAGCTGTTCGGCGATTGCCTTGTCCAGCACGCGGATCTGCTCGTCCAAGTACTCCAGTTGGCTGTGCATCATCACCTGGAGAGCTGGCTCGCTGAATGCACGCATGCGCTGCTTTTCACTGCTACGCATCTGCACCAGATGACGCCGGCGCAGTGAAAATTCAGCTAGTTTTCGCTGCCATGGCGCTTCTGGTGTATATCGAGTGTGCTTCAACAGGTGTGCCATCTGCGCCAGCACCATCGCATCGATCCGGTCCGTTTTAGCCAGCTGCCCAGTGGCTTTGGCGAAGCTGCGCGCCCTGCCTGGATTGATCCGCACCATTGGCAGGCCGGCCTCATGAAGCGCATCCAGGGCTGCCTGCTCGTAACCTCCGCTCGCTTCAAGCACGACCTGCTTGGCCGGCCACTTCTGCAGCCAGCGAACCAATGCTTCAAAGCCGCGCTTGCTGTTGCTGAAGTGGCGGAACTGCTGCTCGTGCACGGCAACGTCCAGACGGTCCTTACTTACGTCGATCCCGATCCCAAACATGGCAATCTCCGGTACGCTGACAGGGTCGAGAGCTCCCCCCGCTTGCCCAGTCTTATCATTACGAGCGCCAACTCGATCAACTGTTCGGGCGGATCAGGGAGAAGACCGGCGCGGGGATCCTTGCTACCAAGCGATCGCGAAGACCTAGAGCCGAACGGTCGCCCGCGCCGGGCTCTCGGCACCTAAAGTGCCAGATCTCGAAGAGATAAGAGCCGACTTCAGTCGGCTGCCTTCAGCGCACGGCAACGGCAGCCGACTGAAGTCGGCTCTACCCTTTCCGCACGCTCACGTGCCGACGTGCACGCGCCTGGCCTGCTCAGCCAATCCCAGGTGGTCCAGCGCGATGTCCAGCGCCAGCACGTAACTCTGCGCACCGTAGCCTGCGGCTATCCCCAGCCGCTGCCCCATGCCCGCCGGCAACCAGGGCTCGGCGACCGCCCCATCGTCATGCACTTCCACGTAGGCGTTATGCAGGTGCGGGAGCAACTGCTGCAGACGCATGCTGTCCGCGCAGGAACCCGGATCCAGCAGCGTCACCTCGCCACGCGCGTGGTCGGCCACACGCAACGCATCCAACAGTTCCTGCTCCGAGCCGCACGCCCGGATCGCCACGCTGGTACCGGCATCCACGGCACGGTGTACCAGCGTTTTCAGTACCAACCCCGGCAGCGGCTCGGCGGTACGGATCAGCGCACCCGCAGTTTCTGGCCCCCGGATGATGAAGATCGACATGACGCAACTCTTGTTCGCAAGTGCGCCTGCGGCGCGGTAGACACACGATGCGCGCACCGCCCGTAACGCCTCCATGGCACGCACCGCGCAGCCGCGTAAATTCTGCGTAGCGTTCGTAGTGCCCCGGTAGAGCCGACTTCAGTCGGCTGCTTCCAGCGCACGCAAGGGCAGCCGACTGGAGTCGGCTCTACCCGTCGGCGCTACCCGCCAGGGAACCCAACCGCCTTTCCGCGGTCTTACCCCCACACCCACCCGAGCCTCGCCATGGACGCCACTGCCCGCCCCCCCGTTACCCGACGCGCCCTGCACTGGCTGAAGAAGGAGGCCCTGCCACTGGTGGTGATGCTCGGTCTGCTCGCTGCCGCCCGTGACACGTTGGCCAACCACTACGTAGTGCCTAGCGGTTCCATGCAGCCTACGTTGGAGCCCGGTGACCGCGTGGTGGTGGACATGCGCGCCTATGGCCTGCGGCTGCCCTTCACCGCGCACGCGCTGGTGAGCACCGGCACCCCGCAGCGTGGCGAAGTGGCGGTATTCGATTCGCCCGCCGACGGCACCCGGTTGATCAAGCGCGTAGTCGCCGTGGCCGGTGATCGGGTGGATGTACACGACGGCCATCTGAGCATCAACGGGGTGCCGCTGCAGCTCGGAAACACGGCGGCCGCCGAGCAGTTCGGCACGCGCACCGCGCAACTCGACCTGGACATGGGCGGCGGCCCGGATGTCGCTGACGTGGTGGTGCCGGCCGGCAAGCTGCTGGTCATGGGTGACCACCGCGGCAACAGTTTCGACGGGCGCTTCTTCGGCTTCGTCGACGCCGACAAGGTGTATGGGCGTGCGGTCGCGGTGTATTACCGGCGCGGCGAAGGGGTGGAGTGGTTGCGTCTTTGACCACCAACCTCCGGCCGGGCCCGGGCCCGGGCCGGATGCCGATGCCGATGTCGATGTCGGGTGCCGGGGAACGGCGAACGGGGAACGAGGAACGGTAGAGCCGACTTCAGTCGGCTGCTCTTTGAGCGGGCTGCTGCCCATCGCGTGCAGAGCAGCCGACTGAAGTCGGCTCTACCCGCACCCGCACCCGCACCGCACCCGCACCGCCGCCTATCAAGACGTAAGACGTATCAATCCGTACCGATCAGGTTATGGATCGACTCGTGATCGGGGTCTAGCCTAGTCATCTCCCCACCCCGGCCGCTTCTGTGGCCTCTCGATCCCATGAACGGTGACACCGCGGCAGCCATCGCGCACCGCACGCCCCACACGGACGCCACTTCAGCGACGGCTACCCACATCGAGCAAGGCACCCCGGCGTTCCGGCGCACCGCGGTCGCGCTGTTCCTGGCTGGCTTCTCGACCTTCGGGTTGCTGTACACGGTGCAGCCGCTGCTGCCGGAGTTCAGTCGCCACTTCGGTGTATCCGCCGCCAACAGTGCGCTGGCGCTTTCGCTCAGTACCGGCCTGCTGGCGGTGATGATGTTGATCGCCGGCCTTGTCTCCGACCGCATCGGCCGCCGCAACGTCATGATCACCGCGCTGCTGGCCTCCACCGTGCTGTCGGCGGCCAGTGCGATGGTGGACGACTGGACCACCCTGTTGATCCTGCGCGCGCTGTTGGGCGTCGCCCTGAGCGGCGTGCCTGCCGTGGCCATGACCTATCTGGTCGAAGAGATGGACAGCCGCGCGATGGGATTTGCGATGGGGCTGTACATCGGCGGCAATGCGGTTGGCGGCATGAGCGGCCGGTTGATCGCCGGCATCATCGCCGACCACTGGGGCTGGCGCTGGGGCATCGGGGTGGTGTCGATCATCGCCGTCGCCAGTACGCTGCTGCTGTGGATGCAACTGCCGCCGTCGCGGCACTTCCAGAGCCGACGCGGCGGGCTGCGCCAGTTGCCATCGCGCTGGCGGCAACTGTTTGCTGACCCTGGGCTGCCTTGGCTGTTCGCTACCGCGTTCCTGCTGATGGGCGTATTCGTCACCACCTACAACTATCTCGGCTACCACCTGCTCGCCCCGCCGTACGCATTGAGCCAGACCGTCGTCGGCCTGATCTTCAGCGTGTATCTGGTCGGCACCTTCAGCTCGGCGTGGATGGGCCAGCAGGCGATACGCCATGGCCGCGGCCGTGTGCTTTCCATCAGCTATGCATTGATCATCGCGGGCATCGTGTTGCTGGTGATGCCGTGGCTGTGGACCATGGCGCTCGGCATCGCACTGGTGACGTTCGGTTTCTTCGGTGGCCACTCGGTAGCCAGTAGTTGGGTCGGCAGCCGCGCCGGATCGATCCGCGCCGAAGCGTCTGCGTTGTATCTGTTTTCGTACTACCTCGGGTCCAGCGTGCTGGGCGCCGTGGGCGGGCTGGCGTACACAGCGTGGGACTGGGTGGGCGTATGCGCCTTCACCGGTGCGCTCACGCTGATCGGGGCCGGCATTGCCTGGCGCCTGTGGCGCTGCCCCGCGATGGCCTGAGCGGCGCCCCTCATTGCATTTGGTAGAGCCGACTTCAGTCGGCTGCCCTTGGGTGATCGCGCGATGTTGCAAGCCGACTGAAGTCGGCTCTACCGGCCGTCGTCAGCCGGACTTACCAAACTCCGCCTGCAGCAGTGCGGTGAAATTGCGGATCAACGGGGTGATGCCTTCGCGTCGCCACACCAACTGCACTTCCGAATGGGCACCGCGGTCGCCGAGGGCCACGAAACATGCGCCTTCAATCTGTATGTGGTCGCACGACGAAGGCAGGATCGCCGCGCCCAGTCCGGCGGCGGCCAGGCTGATCAGTGTTGATGCTTCACCGGCCTCCTGCACGATGCGCGGGGTGAACCCGGCTGCCGCACACAAGGCAATCATCTGATCGTGGATGCCGGCACCTACACTGCGGTGGAAACCTACGAAGGGCTCGTGCGCGAACTGCTTCAGCGGCAGCACGGTCGTCGCGGGGTCACGTCCACGCAGGGCAGGGTGGTCGCGATGCAGCACCAGCGCCAGTGGGTCGGTGAACAGGCTGCGCGCCACCAGTTCCGCCGGAAGCACGCGCTTGCGGATGATGCCCACGTCCAGTCGATTCTCCAGCAACGCGTCGATCTGCTGCAGGGTATTCATTTCGCGAAGCTGCAAGCGCACCTGCGGGAAGCGCTCCCGGTAACCGAAGATCGCGCGGGGGATCTGCGGCACCAAGGGGGTGGCGCGGGTCAGGCCGATGTGCAGTTCGCCTTGTTCGCCGCGCTGTACGCGCTGCACCTCGTCGACTGCGACGTCCACCTGCTGCAGGATGGCTCGCGCCTTTGCCTGAAGCAGTGCGCCGGCTTCGGTCAGTTGTACGCGCCGATGGCTGCGCACGAACAACGGCGCACCGAGCAGCTGTTCCAGCTGGCGGATCTGCTGGCTGAGCGGCGGCTGAGACATACCGAGCCGCTCGGCGGCCTGACCGAAGTGCAGCGTGTCGGCCACAGCGAGGAAATAGCGGAGATGGCGCAGTTCGATGGACATGGGGGCATTGTAGGTAACCGCAGACCGGTCAGGCGGTGCCGAGTGTAGAGCCGACCTCAGTCGGCTGACCGGAAAGCAGCCGACTGAAGTCGGCTCTACCAAGCGCGGAGTAGCGCAGGGCCAGCACCAAGTGCAGAGCAGCGCAGCGCCGTCACCGAGCGCGGGGTAGCGCAGCGCCAGCACCAAGCGCAGCGCCAGCACCTTGCGCAGCGGCACCAGCGCCGCCGTCGTCGCCATCAGCGCTCGGAATGCCCACTCTGGTCGTACTCGCGCGGTGAGAACAGCTCCGGCTGGATCATCTCCACGAATGCGCGTGCCTGCGCCGACAATGCCTTGCCACGCCGCACGATGACGCCATAACTGCGCTCGGGGAACCACTCGCGCATCGAGCGCGCCACCAGCTTGTGGGGGTCGGCATCATTCAGGCACAGCGACGGGACGATGGAAATGCCCATCCCCATCGCCACGTACTGCTTGATCACTTCCCAGCCGCCGACTTCCAGCGCCACGGTATAAGGCAGGCGGTGGCGCTGGAACACCTGGTCCACCAGCCGGTAGGTGATCTGGCGCTTCGGTGGCAGTACCAGCGGGTGTTGGGAGATCGCCTCCAGGCTCAGCGTGCCGCGCGCCAGCGGGTGGTCGTGCGGGGTGATCAGCATCTGCTCGAAGCGGTAGGCGGGGGCGTAGGTCAGGTCGGCCGGCACGTCGGTCATCGAGCCCACGGCCAGATCCACGGCATCGTCGCGCAGCAGGTCGGTGCCGTCGGCGCTGATGGCGTTGTGCAGGGTCAGGCGCACGTCCGGGTGCAGCTGGCGGAAGCGCTCGATGATGCGCGGCAGCAGGTACAGGATGGTGGAGCTGTTGGCCGCGATGTTCAGCTCGCCGGCGTCCATGCCGCTGACCTTGTCGCGGAACCGCGCCTCCAGTCCGTCCAGGTCTTCCACCAGCGGCTGGGCCATCTCGAACAGCAACTGGCCTTCGCGGCTGGGCACCAGACGCCGCCCACTGCGCTCGAACAGCACCACGCCCAGCTCGCGCTCCAGCGCCTGCAACTGCTGGCTGATCGCCGGCTGGCTGACGAAAAGCGCCTCCGCGGCGCGTGACACCGACCCGAGTCGCACCGTCTGGCAGAACGCCCGCAGCGGTTTCAACCGGTCGGATTTGTAGGAAAAACGAGGACTTGGCGGTGGTCGCGTGGACATCGTGTCATGAGTATAAGCAAAACTTATCCAACGCATTGCAATATCTGCTTTGTCAAATACATTGCCGGCACGTCACGGTAGGGGCGTCCCTCGATCCAGGAGTGTCCCGATGTCTGCCGTTGCTACTGCTCTTCCATCGCCGCCCGCCAAGCCGACGCCCGGGATCTCGCTGACCACCCAGGTGGCCGGCCAGGCCGCCCTGCTGCCCGCCCCGCTGCTGGCGCTGCTGGTGTCGTTGCACCGCGCCGTCGAGCCGGGTCGCCAGGCCCGCTTGGCCGCACGCGTGCAGCGTCAGGCGTTCTTCGACCAAGGCGGTCTGCCGGACTTCCGCGCCGATACCGCGCCGATCCGTGCGGAGGATTGGAAGGTGGCACCGCTGCCGACGGCGCTGCTGGACCGCCGCGTGGAGATCACCGGGCCGACCGACCCGAAGATGGTCATCAACGCGCTGAACTCCGGGGCCAAGGTGTTCATGGCCGACTTCGAGGACGCCACGGCACCGACCTGGCGCAACCTGCTGGCTGGCCAGCAGTCGCTGATCGGCGCGGTGCGCGGCGACCTGCAGTTCACCGCCCCGGCCAGCGGCAGCAAGCCGGCCAAGCACTACACGCTGCGTCCTTATGAAGAGCGCGCGGTGCTGATCGTGCGCCCGCGCGGCTGGCACCTGGACGAAAAGCACGTGCTGGTGGATGGCCAGCGGCTGGCCGGTGGGCTGTTCGATGCGGCGGTGTTCGCCTACCACAACGCCCGCACGCTGATGGCCAACGACCGCGGCCCGTACTTTTACCTGCCCAAGCTGCAGAGCATGGAAGAAGCCGCGCTGTGGGAAACCGCGCTCTCGCACATCGAAGGCATGCTGGGCCTGCCGCAGGGGCAGATCAAGGTCACCGTGCTGATCGAAACACTGCCGGCGGTGTTCGAAATGGACGAGATCCTGCACGCCCTGCGCGAGCGCATCGTCGGCCTGAACTGCGGCCGCTGGGATTACATTTTCTCCTACCTGAAGACGTTCCGCCGGCATGCCGACAAGGTGCTGCCGGATCGTGGCCAAGTGACCATGACCCAGCCGTTCCTGAAGGCCTATTCGGAGTTGCTGATCCAGACCTGCCACCGGCGCGGCGCACACGCGATGGGCGGCATGGCTGCGCAGATCCCGATCGGCAACGATGCGGCCGCCAACGAACAGGCGATGGCCCGCGTGCGGGCAGACA
Source organism: Stenotrophomonas sp. WHRI 8082 (assembly GCF_040223995.2). Taxonomy (NCBI): domain Bacteria; kingdom Pseudomonadati; phylum Pseudomonadota; class Gammaproteobacteria; order Lysobacterales; family Lysobacteraceae; genus Stenotrophomonas; species Stenotrophomonas sp. WHRI 8082. The sequence continues at coordinate 2,149,467 of NZ_CP167826.1, forward strand.
AGCTGCGCGAGGTCACGGCCGGCCACGACGGCACCTGGGTGGCGCACCCGGCGTTGATCCCGGTGGCGATGGCGATCTTCGATGACCACATGCCCGGCGCGAACCAGCAGCAGGTGCTGCGCCAGGACGTGCGCGTGGACCGCGACCAGTTGATCGCGCGTCCGCCGGGCACCATCACGCGTGCCGGCTTCGACGGCAACGTGGAAGTGTGCGTGCGCTACCTGGCGGCCTGGCTGGATGGCAACGGCTGCGTGCCGATCCACAACCTGATGGAAGACGCCGCCACCGCCGAGATCAGCCGCAGCCAGCTGTGGCAGTGGCTGCACACGCCCGGGCAGCAACTGGACGACGGCACGGCCATCGACCCGCCGCTGCTGGACAGCGCGTTGGCGCAGCTGCCGGCCCGCCTGGGTGACCGCGCGGCACTGCCCGGTGGCGGCCGCGTGGACGAAGCCATCGCGCTGCTGTCCGAGCTGAGCCGCGCCGATGAACTCAACGATTTCCTGACCCTGCCGGCCTACGCACGCATCGACTGATGCCTGCGCCTGCCCGTTTTTTCTTCCTGCTGTAGCACCGACGAACTGGAGATAGACATGAGCATGCTGCCCACTGCCGAACAGATCCAGCACGACTGGGACACCCACCCCCGCTGGCAGGGGATTGAACGCAACTACACCGCCGCCGACGTGGTGCGCCTGCGCGGCACCGTCCACGTGGAGCATTCGCTGGCGCGGTTGGGGGCGGAGAAGCTGTGGACGTACCTGCAGGAAAAAGAGTTCGTCAACGCGCTGGGTGCGCTGACGGGTAACCAGGCGATGCAGCAGGTGAAGGCCGGTTTGAACGCCATCTACCTGTCCGGCTGGCAGGTCGCCGCCGACGCCAACCTCGCTGGCCAGATGTACCCGGACCAGTCCCTGTACCCGGCCGATTCGGTGCCGGCGGTGGTCAAGCGCATCAACAACACGCTGCTGCGCGCCGACCAGCTGCACCATGCAGAAGGCAAGGATGACATCGACTTCCTGCAGCCCATCGTAGCGGACGCCGAGGCCGGCTTCGGCGGCGTACTCAACGCCTTCGAGCTGATGAAAGCAATGATCGAAGCCGGTGCTGCCGGGGTGCATTTCGAAGACCAGCTGGCCTCGGTGAAGAAGTGCGGCCACATGGGCGGCAAGGTGCTGGTGCCGACCCGGGAAGCCATTGAAAAATTGAACGCGGCTCGGCTGGCGGCCGATGTGCTGGGCGTGCCGACCCTGCTGGTGGCCCGCACCGATGCCGAGGCAGCCGACCTGCTGACCAGCGACATCGATCCCAATGACCAGCCCTTCGCTACCGGCGAGCGCACCACCGAAGGCTTCTACAAGACCCGCAATGGCCTGGATCAGGCCATCAGCCGCGGCTTGGCCTACGCGCCCTATGCCGACCTGGTGTGGTGCGAGACCGGCAAGCCGGACCTGGAGTTCGCCCGCCAGTTCGCTGAAGCCATCCATGCCAGGTTCCCGGGCAAGCTGCTGGCCTACAACTGCTCACCCAGTTTCAACTGGAAGAAGAACCTGGACGACGCCACCATCGCGAAGTTCCAGACCGAGATCGCCAAGTACGGGTACAAGTTCCAGTTCATCACCCTGGCCGGCTTCCACGCGCTCAACTACTCGATGTTCAACCTGGCCCACGGCTACGCCCGCCGCCAGATGAGCGCCTTCGTGGAGCTGCAGGAGGCCGAGTTCGCCGCCGCCGACCGTGGCTTCACAGCGGTCAAGCACCAGCGTGAGGTGGGCACGGGCTATTTCGATGCGGTCACCCAAGCGATCCAGCAGGGCCAGTCCTCGACCACCGCGCTGACCGGATCCACCGAAGAAGAACAGTTCAGCGCCGGCCGCGCCGCCTGACGATCAGGATAGTGACGGCTGCTGGCCCTCAGCCCGGCACGTCCCGGGCAGGGCCCCAGACGCCTTCTTTCAACTAGCTGAAATCATTGGGCCCGGCGCTCTAAACTGAGACGCAGCGCACGGTTGAAAGCGGTGCTATGCTCCGCTCCTCAGAATGGGCAGTCTGATCACTGGGGCAGGGAATGAGCGGCAGGGGTGCGGTCGCAGACGCGTGTGCACGGACAAGCATTGCCACCACGGCGATGGCTGAGATCGTGCACGCCGTCCTGAGTCCCGAAGAGTTCGCCCTGTTTGCCAGCTTCGCCAACCAGCGCAGCCTGCGTGATGGCGATTGCCTGTTCCGCCGTGGTCACCGGGGCAGCAGCATGTTCGTCATCGCCGAAGGCGCCATCGAGCTCGACTTCGGCGAAGACCTGGTGATGAAGCGGCTGGGCCCGAACGAGTTCTTCGGGGAGCTGGGCCTGCTGATCGGCGATCACCTGCGCAGTGCTGATGCACGCGCGACCTGCGATACCGAAGTCCTTGAACTCGGTCATGTCGACTTTCATCGGCTGGTGGAGAGCGAGCCGGGGCTGGTGGCTTATTTCCTGCGTCGTACCATCATGCGCGTGGTGGGCAACGAGCAGGCACTGATCAGCCAGCTGCGCCGCCGCAACCACGACCTCGAAACAGCGCTGGACAATCTGTACGTCACCACCCACCAGCTCAGCCACACCCGCGAGCTGGTGCGCACCGACGAGCTGACCGGCCTGCACAACCGGCGTGGACTGGCGCTGTACCTGCAGGAATGCCGCGGACACGAAGAGGGGCCCGCGCAGGGACTGCTGCTGATCGACTGCGACCACTTCAAGCAGATCAACGACCAGTTCGGCCATCAGGCGGGCGACCGCGTGCTGCAGAGCGTGGCCAACATCCTGTGCTCGATGGCCGGTGCCGACGATCTGGCCTGCCGCCTGGGCGGTGATGAGTTCTGCCTGCTGCTGCGCCGGGCCAATGCGCAGATCGTGCAGCACGCCGCCGAGTTCGTGCTCAGCGCGGTGCACGGCCTGCTGGAGCGCAGCCATGGCACGCCGCATGTGTGCCATCTCAGCATCGGCGCCAGCCTGGTCGATGCCACCGCCGACTGGAGTGAGTGGTATGCCAACGCCGATCGCGCGTTGTACCAGGCCAAGCGCGATGGTGGTGATCGGCTGCGATGGGTGCATGATGTGACGGACAGCGACTAGGGCGGAAATGACCATGCGCGGCGACAAGGAACCGTCCCCCCACGTCCCGCAACTGCGGGCGTTGTTGTTCACCGATCTGGTGGACTCCACATCGCTGGTGGAGCGCATCGGCGACACTGCCGCTGCAGAGTTGTTCCAGCAGCACGATCGCCTGGTGCTGGCCATGCAGCAGCGCTGGCACGGCCAGCAGATCGATCGCTCCGATGGACTGTTCCTGCTGTTCGAACGCCCGGTGGATGCGCTGGGATTCGCGCTGGACTACCAGCAGGGGCTGCGCCAGCTCGGCCAGGCCAACCACGTGCCGCTGTTCGCGCGGGCCGGCCTGCACGTGGGCGAGGTGATCCTGTGGGACAACAGCGCCGAGGCCATCGCCTTGGGTTCCAAGCCGGTGGAAGTGGAAGGCCTGGCCAAGCCGATGGCCGCACGCCTGATGCAGCTGGCGCGGCCGGGGCAGGTCCTGCTGTCGGCCACCGCCGAGTCGATGGTGCGGCGCGCGACCGATCGCTTGGGTGACGTCGGCAAGGGGCTGAAGTGGAAGTCGTACGGCCGGTGGCGTTTCAAGGGCGTGGCGCAGCCCATGGATGTCCATGGCGTGGCGACGCCCGAGTTGCCGTCGGTGGGCCGACCGCGGGCGACGCCGAAGGCCATGCGCGATATCCCGTTCTGGCGCCGGCCGATGGCGATGGCGGCGGAGGCCACGTTTGCGATGGTGCTGCTGGTGGGAGGATGGTTTGCCACGCGTCCTACGCCTGCCATAGCGTTCGTGGAACGCGATTGGGTCGTGCTGGCCGACGTCAGCAACCTGACAGGCGAGTCGATCTTCGACGCTTCGATGCGGCAGGCCATGTTGCTTGGCCTGGAGCAGTCGCCCTACGTGAACGTGTTGTCCGAGGGCAAGGTGCGCGACAGCCTCGAGCTGGCGCGGCAGCCGACCGACGCCGTGCTGGATAGAAGGCGGGCGGTGGACGTTGCCAGTCGCGAGGGTGCACGCGCTGTCCTGCTGCCCAAGGTCATGCCGCACGCAGGCCGCTACGACGTGAGTGTGGATCTCGTCGATCCGACCGACAATAAAGTCGTCACGACCTACCATGCGCAAGCGTCCAGCCCGGACCAGGCCGTGGCAGCGGTCGGTGACGTCGTTGAGCAGCTCAGGCGTGGCCTGGGCGAACCGCTGGCAGCGCTCGAGAAATCAGTGCCGCTGCCGCAGGCGACGACCTCGAACCTGCGCGCACTGCGTGCCTATGCGCTGGGTGAAGTGGCGATGGGTCGGCGTCGTTTCGACGAAGCGAGAAACCTGTACCAGGCCGCGCTGGATCTGGATCCGGAGTTCGCGCTTGCTTACATGGGCGTAGCGAAGTATCACGCGCGCACATCGAACACGCTCGAAGCACGCGAGCAGCTGCAGAAGGCGTTGGCGCTGCAAGGCCGACTACCCTTCCGTGAGCAGCTTTACATGAAAGGCTGGCAGGCGGAGCTGCAACCGGGGGGGTGGCCGCTGGAGCAGTGGCGGTTGCTGGCCAAGCTCTACCCCGATTCTTTTGCTGGCCTGTCCAACACGTCCTGGCACCTGTTGATGGACAACCGCTTCCGCGAGGCGGAGCCCTTCGCACGTGCCGCCGCCGTTCCGCAGGATCATCTACGGACCTATCCGATGCTGAACATCGCCCGGATCCAGATCGCAGAGAACCAGCCCGAGCGGGCCCTGCATACGCTCAAGCAGATCGCGGAACTGCGTGGCGGTCGTGGACCGGACGACACCCAGGTAGACGCGCTGGTGGCGCTGCGGCGCTATGACGAAGCGCTGTCCCTGCTGCGCAGCATGGGCAAGGGCAATGATGCCCTGCAGTCCCTGATGTTCATGCGCGCGCGCATGCTGGTCGCCGCGGATCAGGGCGATTGTGATGCGATGCGCGTGGCCCAGGACTCAGACGGTGCCAAGCCGGAACTGATCGACTACCAGATCCAGCAGCATCTGATGCACGCCACTGTCGCCACGCTGTGCGGCGCTGCCGATGAAGCGCCCTTGAGGGCATTGGCCGTCCAGCTGCAGCCCCTGCTCGCTGAGCGTGACAACCCCAACCTGACCGATCGCACGCTGCAGTTGCTTGCCTTGGCCTATCTGGGCCAACGTCAAGGATATGGACGGTTGTCCGAAGAGATCCTGCAGAAGAACCAGGCGCTGATTGATCTGCAGAAGAGTCCGGTCGTGGCGAAATGGCGCACGATCGTGCGGGCCATGGGCATGCTCGGCACAGGTGAGCCGGACGCGGCGATCAGTCTGCTTACGCCGCTTCTGGATGGCAGCGAGCCGGTACAGGCGCACGTGGTACTTCTGCAGGCCCACCGCGCACGGCGTGATGAGCGCGGCATCGTGCAACAGCAGCAATGGCTCGCACAGCACCGGGGGCAGGCCATTGCGGAAGTGGCAGCGCTGCAGGTCTGGCAGGCCCTCAATGCACACGACGTGGCGACATGGGCAGCGCCGGCCTATCCGGCCGGGCGCCGCTGATCCCTTCTCAGCCGATCGTCTCTCCCACCTTTCCTGCTTCGAACGCGAAGATGACGGTCATCGCAGCGGTGGACGTGCTCAGGTAGCTTTCCAGCTCGCTGCGAACCGCCTGCAGCTCTTCCGGGGAGGCCAGCACATCCACGTCAAGGCAATCCTTGCAACCAGAGGCGTCGATGCCGATGGACGCCAACGCAGCGCCGGGATCGCTGGTGAACAAAGCGCGGAATGCGGAATCACCGATCAGGCGATCAAGCAGCAGGGAGGCGTGCGCGGGCGTGAGCTGGTTGGCTTGGGCGTGCTGCGTCATGGTGTGATCCTTCAGGGGAAACTCTTCTATCGGCGGCAGCTTCGGGTAATTGAGCGACGTTCAATGCCGCGCTAAAGCATGGACGCGTCCAGCCGCTCTAGAGTGTCATCGCCTTGCAGACAGGAACTGGCATGCGTGTCCGCCGTTGTACCCATGTGGTGCTTGAGCCGCGTGAATCGGTGTCTTTCGACATCGCGGCGCTGCTCCGCGGGCGTGCTGCGGCATACAGTCGAATTGAATGGGTAGCGTTCGCCTCCCATCTGGATGGGCCCGTTGCGGTAGATGAAGCGGCACGGGACCTGCTGGGATCGATCAGTGCACGACGCTGGTCGGAACGACCGCAGCCTGACCCCCATGCAGCGACAGTGTCAGCACTGGTCGAATGTGGGTTGTTGCTGGCTGATACCACCGGACATGACGGCATGCGGGACCGTGACGAAACCATGCGCGATGCAAACTGGTGGTCGCTCACCGCGATCGCACACCGCCATTCGCGCTGGGCAGGCGTGGACAGCGTGTCGGACATGCGTGCCCAAGGCTTGGATACTGCCACGGGGCTGCGTGCTACGTTGGGGCCACCCCCACCGAGTGTGTTGCCACTTGCAGGCCTGTATCAGCCGCTGCCGCAGCAGGGCGCGGATGCGTTTGATCAGCTGCTGGCGAAACGTGCCACCTGCCGCAACTTTGATCAGGACAAGCCGCTGGAACTGACGCTTCTGGCGCAGTTGCTTCAGCGCACCGTCATGGCGCACGCGGAGGTCCGGATTGATCCGGAGACTGTCTTCCTGAAGAAGAACGTTCCATCCGGTGGTGGATTGCACCCTACCGAAACATGGCTGCTCGCGTTGCGCGTCGAAGGGTTGGCACCTGGGTTCTATCATTACCACCCTGTGCAGCACGCGTTGCTGCCACGCCCATCGCCTGCGCCTGAAGCGTTGGCTGAGCTGGCTCGCCGCATGCTGTCCGGTCAGGAATGGTTCGCCGACGCGCCAGCGCTGCTGATCCTCGCGCCCCGCTTTGAGCGGAGCTTCTGGAAGTACCGCAATCACGCCAAGGCGTATCGTGCCGTTCTGCTTGACGTCGGCCACATCTCCCAGGCGATCTATACAAGCGCTACCGCCGCCGGTTTGGCGTCGTTTGTCACCGCTGCGATAAACGAAGAAGAGGTAGACCGCGCGCTGGGGGTGGATGGCGCAGGTCAGGGGGCGGTGGCCATCTGTGGCGTCGGCTGGCGTGCCGCAGAGCAGGTCACGGCGGAGTTCGATCCGCCGCGACACCGCTCCGGTTGAGCATCACGCCGCCTCGAAATCCACCAGCACCGCGCCATCTCCCACCTGCTCGCCCGCCTTCGCGCGGTACCCGTGCACCGTGCCATCGGCCGGTGCCGCCAGGGTGTGCTCCATCTTCATCGCCTCCAGCACCACCAGCGGCGTGCCGCGGGTGACCTTGCTGCCCGGCTCCACCAGGGTGGCGACGATCTTGCCGGGCATCGGCGCCAGCAGGCTGCCGGCATCGGCGCTGGCCTGTTCGGATTCCCCCACCGGGTCGTGCACGGTGAAGCGCTGCTGGCCCTGCGCGGTGAACAGATATACCTGCACGCCAGCGCGCTGCAAGCCCACACGCAGGCGCTGTTCCTGCACGACCACATCCAGGTGGCCGTCATTGAACGAACCCTGGACCCTCACGGCGGGCTCTGCGTCACGCTGAACCTGCCAGCCGCCCGGCTGCACGGTCACGTGCATGACATGCTCGCGCTCGCCCTGCTGCAGCGGCAAGGTGCGGGCGGCGGTCGCACCGATCCGCCAGCCATCCTGCGCCTGCCACGGTGACTGCGCATCGCGCGCATCCACACGTGCAGTGGGTGTGGTGACAGCGGCAGCAATGGCAGCCAGCGCCCAGAGCGATTCGTCGCCTGCCGCGGGCGCGGCCAAGGCCTCCTGCTCGCGTTCGATCAGCGCGGTGTCCAGCTTCGCCTGCGAGAAGGATGCGGTTCCCACCAGCCGTCGCAGGAAGCCGGCGTTGGTGGTCACGCCCACCACCTGGCAGTCGGCCAATGCTTGCTGCATGCGGCGCAGCGCCGCGTCACGGTCGATGTCCCAGACGATCAGCTTGGCGATCATCGGGTCATAGAACGGGGTAATGGTGTCGCCTTCCTCGACGCCCGTATCCACCCGCACGTTTGCCGTCGGGGCGGGCAGGCGCAGGTGGCGCAGCGTGCCGATCGAGGGCAGGAAGCCCTTGTCGGCGTCTTCGGCGTACAGCCGCGCCTCCAGTGCATGGCCGTGGATGGCCAGCTCGTCCTGGCGCTTGGGCAGGGGCTGGCCAGCGGCCACCTGCAGTTGCCATGCCACCAGGTCGGTGCCGGTGATGAACTCGGTGACCGGATGCTCCACCTGCAGGCGGGTGTTCATCTCCATGAAATAAAAATCGCCGTCCGGCGAGGCGATGAACTCCACCGTGCCCGCACCAACGTAGCCGACCGCGCGCGCTGCATCGACGGCTGCCTTGCCCATCGCGGCGCGACGTTCCGCCGTCATACCGGGTGCAGGCGCTTCCTCCAGCACTTTCTGGTGGCGGCGCTGCACCGAGCAGTCGCGCTCGAACAGATGGACGACGTTGCCGTGGCGGTCACCGAACACCTGTATTTCGATGTGGCGCGGGCGCAGTACGTACTTTTCAACCAGTACGTGCTCGTTGCCGAAGGCCGAGCGCGCTTCGCGCTGGCAACTGGCCAGGGCGTCGATGAAGGCTGCGCTGTCGTCCACGCGGCGCATGCCCTTGCCGCCGCCGCCAGCGCTGGCCTTGATCAGCACGGGGTAGCCGATGGCATCCGCCTGCCCGCGTAGGAACTGGGGGTCCTGGTTGTCGCCGTGGTAGCCGGGGGTAAGCGGTACGCCGGCCTGTTGCATCAGCGCCTTGGCCGCGCTCTTGTCACCCATTGCGCGGATCGCGCTGGCCGGTGGACCGATGAACACGATGCCAGCCGCTGCGCAGGCATCGGCAAAGGCGGCGTTCTCGGACAGGAAGCCGTAGCCGGGGTGGATTGCCTGTGCGCCCGTGCGCCGCGCTGCGTCGAGGATCACCTCGGCGCGCAGGTAGCTTTCTGCAGCGGGCGCCGGGCCGATCGCAACCGCCTCGTCCGCCAGGCGCACGTGACGTGCGTTGCGGTCCGCGTCGGAGTACACCGCCACGGTGGCGATGCCCAGCGCGCGGCAGGTGGCGATGACGCGGCAAGCGATCTCGCCGCGGTTGGCGATGAGGATCTTGTTGAACATGGTGGAGTGCTCGGTCATGGCGCAGGTCACATGCGGAACACGCCGAAGCGTGTCTCGCGGGCCGGGGCGTTGAGGCTGGCCGACAGGGCCAGGGCAAGCACGCGGCGGGTGTCGGCCGGATCGATGATGCCGTCGTCCCACAGGCGCGCGCTGGCGTAATACGGATGACCCTGGCGCTCGAACTGGTCGCGGATCGGTGCCTTGAAGGCGTCCTCTTCCTCGGCTGCCCACGCGCCGCCCTTGGCTTCGATGCCGTCGCGCTTGACCGTGGCCAGCACGCTGGCGGCCTGCTCGCCGCCCATCACGCCGATGCGTGCGTTGGGCCACATCCACAGGAAGTTGGGCGAGTACGCGCGCCCGCACATGCCGTAGTTGCCGGCACCGAACGAGCCGCCGATGACCACGGTGAACTTCGGCACCTTGGCGCAGGCGACGGCCATCACCAGCTTGGCGCCATCCTTGGCGATGCCGCCTTGTTCGTACTTGCGTCCCACCATGAAGCCGGTGATGTTCTGCAGGAACACCAGCGGGACGTTGCGCTGGGTGCACAGCTCGATGAAGTGCGCCCCTTTCAGGGCGGACTCTGAAAACAGGATGCCGTTGTTGGCGATGATGCCCACCGGATAGCCGTGCAGATGAGCAAACCCGGTGACCAGGGTGCTGCCATAGCGTGGCTTGAACTCATCGAAGCGCGAGCCGTCGACCAAGCGCGCAATCACCTCGCGCACGTCGAACGGCTTGCGCGTGTCGGCCGGGATCACCCCGTACAGCTCGTGTGCCGGCAACAGCGGTTCCTGCGGCGGTTGCAGCGCCATGGCCGGCTCGGGCTTGCGCCAGTTGAGCTGGGCAATGATCGCCCGCACCCGCGCCAGGGCCTGCAGGTCGTTGTCGGCCATGTGGTCGGCCACGCCGGACAGGCGGGTATGCACATCCGCACCGCCCAGGTCTTCGGCGCTCACCACTTCGCCGGTGGCGGCCTTCACCAGCGGCGGGCCGCCGAGGAAGATGGTGCCCTGCTCGCGCACGATCACCGTTTCATCGCTCATCGCCGGCACATAGGCGCCGCCGGCGGTGCAACTGCCCATCACGCAGGCGATCTGCGGAATGCCCTGTGCGGACAGGTTGGCCTGGTTGTAGAAGATGCGGCCGAAATGATCGCGATCCGGGAAGACCTCATCCTGCAGCGGCAAAAAGGCGCCACCGGAGTCCACCAGGTAAATGCAGGGCAGGCGGTTCTGCTCGGCAATCTCCTGCGCGCGCAGGTGCTTCTTTACCGTCATCGGGTAATAGGTGCCGCCCTTGACCGTGGCATCGTTGGCCACGATCACGCATTCCACGCCGCTCACCCGGCCGATGCCGGCCACCACGCCAGCACAGGGCACCGCATCGTCATACATGCCGTGCGCGGCCAGCGGGGCGATTTCCAGGAAGGCACTGCCCGGGTCGAGCAGGGCATCGATGCGATCGCGGACTAACAGCTTGCCGCGTGCGGTGTGCTTGTTGCGGGCCGCTTCGCTGCCGCCCAGCGCGGTGCGCGCCAGGGTGGCGTGCAGGTCATCGACCACCGCCTGCATGGCGCTGCGGTTGCCTTCGAAGGTATCGCTGCCTGCCTGCAGCTGGGTGCTCAGTATGCTCATGGGAGGCCCTTACAGCGTGCGCTGGAACAGTTCGCGACCGATCAGCATGCGACGGATTTCCGAGGTGCCCGCGCCGATCTCATACAGCTTGGCGTCGCGCCACAAGCGCCCGGTCGGGTATTCGTTGATGTAGCCGTTGCCGCCCAGGATCTGGATCGCCTGGCCGGTGAGCCAGGTGGCCTTCTCGGCGGCATACAGGATCGCGCCGGCCGAATCCTGGCGCGTGGTGCGGCCCTGGTCGCAAGCGCGTGCCACCGCATAGACGTAGGCGCGACAAGCGCCCAGACCGACATACATATCGGCGATCTTGGCCTGGATCAGCTGGAAGCTGCCGATGGCTTCGCCGAACTGGTGGCGCTCGTGTACGTAAGGCATCACCACGTCCATCGCCGCGGCCATCAGGCCCAGCGGGCCGCCGGACAGCACCACCCGTTCGTAATCCAGCCCGGACATCAGCACGCGCACGCCACTGCCCTCCTGGCCGAGCACGTTCTCCACCGGTACCTCACAGTCCTGGAACACCAGCTCGCTGGTCGGCGAGGAGCGCATGCCGAGCTTGTCCAGCTTCTGCGCGGTGGTGAAGCCCTTCATGCCCTTTTCCACCAGGAAGGCGGTGATGCCCTTCGCGCCGGCATTCATGTCGGTCTTCGCGTAGACCACCAGCACGTCGGCATCCGGGCCGTTGGTGATCCACATCTTGTTGCCGTTGAGCACGTAGTGGTCGCCGCGCTTTTCTGCACGCAGCTTCATCGACACCACGTCCGACCCGGCACCCGGCTCGCTCATGGCCAGCGCACCGACCAGTTCGCCGCTGCACAGGCCCGGCAGGAAGCGCTGCTTCTGCGCTTCGGTGCCGTTCTTGCGCAGCTGGTTGACGCACAGGTTGGAGTGCGCGCCGTAGGACAGGCCGATGCCGCCGGAGGCGCGCGAGACTTCTTCCATCGCCACCACGTGGGCCAGGTAGCCCATGCCGGTGCCGCCGTATTCCTCTTCCACGGTCATGCCGAGCAGGCCCTGCTCGCCGAGCTTGCGCCACAGGGCCAGCGGGAACTGGTTGGTTTCATCGGCGTGCGCGGCCAACGGGGCGATCTCGGCGGCGGCGAACTGGGCCACGCTCTCGCGCAGCAGGTCGATGTCTTCGCCAAGGTCGAAGTTGAGGGATGGAACGTGCATGCGGGCGACTCCACGACAACGGTTGGAAAGGGGGCGCGCTGGCGGGGGAGCAGGCAGGTGGCCTGCACAGGCGATGGATCCAGCCTACGCCCGATCGGCTAAAAAGTGAACACAAGTTCAAAAATTGAATCTACAATCATCCCATGGCTTACAAACGCTCCTCGCTGATGGAAGAACGGATGGCGGGAGCGCGCGAGCGGATCCTGCTGGCAGCCCGCGAACTGGTGGCGGCCGGCGGCTACCGCAATGCGCCGGTGACCGCCGTGGCGACGCAGGCGGGGGTGTCGACGGGACTGATCTACCGGCACTTTCCGTCCAAGGCCGAACTGTTCGTGGAAGTGCTCAGCGCGGCGGTGGAGCATGAGGTCCAGATCCTGGAAGGCATCGCGGCGGGCACTGAGCCGGCCCCGCAGCGGCTGCGGCTGGCGATCACCGCCTTCGTGCGTCGCGCGCTGGCCGGACCTGGGCTGGCGCACGCCTTCATCGTGGAACCGGTTGACCCGGAGGTCGAGGCCGAGCGCATGCGCGGGCGGCGGCGCTTCGGTGACGTGTTCCGTCGGCTGGTGCAGGATGGCATGGCCACCGGGGCTTTCCCTGCGCAGGACGTGGACGTCACCGCCGCCTGTATCGTCGGCGCGTTCACCGAGGCCCTGGTCGGCCCCACCGCCCCCAGCCGCCAGACGCCGCGCGACGAACACGCCCTGGCCGATTCGATCACCGCCTTCTGCCTGCGCGCGGCCGGTGCCCCCGTTCCTGTCGGTAACGCGCCTGCCCCCCGGTAGCGCCGAGCCATGCTCGGCGAGCGCAGCGGCGCTGTTCCCCCACCGCAGCCGGTAGCGCCGAGCCATGCCCGGCGAGCGCAGCGGCGCTGTTCCGCCTGGTGCAGCCGACTGAAGTCGGCTCTACCTCGCGACCCCACCTGCGACGCTTTGCTGCACTGCGCTGTTGTTGCCGATGAACAGCGTTCTATACTCGGCCGGCAGGCTCATTCGCTCAGCCATGGTCCACCGACTATCAGCCAGGGGTACGAAGAGTGCGGAATCATGATCTTGAGTTCCTGAAACGCTTTTCCATGATCATCGGCCTGTTGGTCATGATCACCCTGGGGTTGATCCTGCTGGCCGCGTGGTTGCATACCCGGATCCCAGCGGAGGTATCGCCCACGGCGGCCAAACGCACCGAGCAACGCATCGCCCCGGCGGGTGCGGTGTATGCGGGCAGCACGGGCGCGGCAGCCCAGGCATCCGCGCAGGCAGCCGCCGTGGCCAAGGCGGCTTCGCAGGTCGCGTATGGCGGGACCACCGACGGCAAAGTGATCTACGACAACCTGTGCACGGCCTGCCACACCACCGGTGTCGGACTGGCCCCCACGCTGGATCATTCGCACTGGGATGCGCGCATCGCGCAGGGCAAGGAAACCCTCTACAAGCATGCCATCGAGGGCTACACCGGCCCGGATGGCGGCATCATGCCGCCGAAGGGCGGCAATCCGGCGCTGACCGAAGCCCAGATGCATGCCACGGTCGACTGGATGATCGGCAACCTGAAATAGGGCCGACCATGCCGCCTGTGGCCGCTGGTCCCATGACGCATCAGGCTTTCATGTTTTGTGGTTACAGTGGCGGCCTACCCCTTCCGTTGCCGCTGTAACTGTCTGGAGCCGTTGTCGATGCGTCGTTGCCTGCTTGCCCTTGCCGTGGCTTTGTCCGTTTCTCCCGCGTTTGCCCAGCCGCAGCAGACTGCGCAGCCGCAGCCCGTGCCGCAGGCGATGCCCGGCCAGTTGGCGAGCGCGGACGGCGCGACGATCACCCTTGCCCGTGCCCCCAGCGACTGGCGCGCACTGGACGGCAAGTACGTGCGCATCGCTGCCCCCCTGACCTTGGCGGGCACCGACGGTCTGGAACGTTTCGGCCAGCTCACCGTGGCCTTCGAAGGTCGTCTCTGGCAGCCCACGGAAGTGGCCGCGGCGGGCACGGCCGGCTACAGCCAGGTGGTGGCGGACAATCAGCGTCGCCGCCTGCTGCTTGATGACGGCAGCGATGCCCGTGACCCGCAGCAGGTGCCCTATCTGGCCACCGACGCCGTGCTGCGCACCGGCATGTCGCTGCGCGGCGTGGAAGGTCGGGTACGCGTGGATGCACAGGGTCGCCCCAGCCTCCAGTTGGGGCGTGCCTTGGCGCTGCCGCCGCTGCAGCGTCCGGCCGTACCGGTGGTGGACGGCGCCTTGAAGGTGGCTGCGTTCAACCTGGAAAACTTCTTCAACGGTGACGGGGAAGGGGGTGGCTTCCCGACGCTGCGCGGTGCGCGCACGCTGGAAGAACACCATGCCCAGCTCAAGAAGCTCATCGCCACGATCGGCCCGCTGGATGCCGACGTCGCCGCGTTGATGGAACTGGAAAACGATGGCTACGGACCACGCTCGGCCATCTCCACACTGGTGGAGGCGCTCAATGCGGCGTCGGGCAGTCCGGGTGACTGGCGCTTCGTGGATGCGGGCAAGGGGCCGGGTGACAATCCGATCCGGGTGGGCATCATCTACCGCGCCGGGCGCGTGACGCCGGTGGGCAAGCCGGCCACGCTGGAAGGCGGGCCCTTCGCCGAGCACAGCCGGGTGCCGCTGGCGCAGGCCTTCCGGGCAACAGCGGGCGGGGCTCCCTTCATGGTGGTCGCCAACCACTTCAAGTCGAAGGGCTGCCGGGACGCGGTGGCACCGGATGCCGACCGCGATGATGGCCAGGGCTGCTGGAACCCCACGCGGGTGATGTCGGCGCAGAAGCTGGATGCGTGGATGAAGGGCGACCCGACCGGCACCGGCACGCGCGATGCCGTCCTGCTGGGCGACTTCAACGCCTATGCGATGGAAGACCCGATCCGCACGCTGCGCAGCGCCGGTTGGCAGGATGCCTTCGCCGTGGCGCGGGTGGAGCGCCCTTACAGTTATGTCTACAACGGCTTCAGCGGGCGCCTGGATCACGCGTTGTTGAATGCCGGCATGGCCAAGCGGCTGAAAGGTGCGGCGGAATGGCACATCAATGCCGATGAGATGGATGCCAGTGGGTACCAGAAGCGCAACGTGGACGGTGCGTGGCGCAGCTCGGATCACGATCCCCTGCTGTTGGGCTTCGACGGCTGACTCCTCGCACAACGCCCGGTAGCGCCGAGTCACACTCGGCGTCCCCGGCGATCGCACGATGCGCGTGCCCAGCGTGCCCAGCGTGCCCGTGCCGTGCCGCGCGGTACCTCAGCCCAGCGCGATCATCGCAATCGCCACCACCGCCAGTGCCAACCCTGCGCGGTTCCAGCCGCTGGTGCGCTCGCCGAACACGAACACACCGACCAGCGCGCCCAGCACCACCACGCCGATGTTCATGCCAGCGAATACCGTGGCCGGGCTGTCCGACAGATGTTGATGCGCGCGGACATAGAACAGGATGTTGCCGAAGTTCAGCAGGCCCAGCAGGGCGCCGCCGGCAAGATTGCGCCATGCCATCCGGCTGCGGCCCGTGACATGGCGCCACGACTGCACCGCCAGCATCAGCACGAACGCGAGGCTGAAACACACCAGCAGGGCCGCCATCGAGGGCGTGCCGGACAGCGCGACCTTCTTCAACAGAATGTCCACCACCGCGAAGCCGACCCACACCCCCAACAACCAGCGCCAGCTGCCAGCTGACTGCCGGTCGGCGCTGCCGCTGCGCGCGGTGATCGCCGCGATGGCCAGCAGGCCGATGGCCAGGCCCCCCAGCCGTAACGGACCGGCCTGTTCACCGAAGAAGACGAACGCGGCCGCCAATGACAGCAGCAGTGACAGGCGCTGCGCCACGTCACTGCGCACGATGCCGGCCTGCGCCACGGCGCGGCCCAGCACGAGGAAGATCGTCGGCAGGATCACCGCCAAGGCCAGCAGAGCGCCCCACGGCGCATGACCGTGGGTCAGCGAGTCCAGCGAGGGCCGCAGCAGCAGGGCGCTCAGGCTGGCGGCGACGAGATAGTTCCAGGTCACCATCTGGCTGATATCCAGCTGCCGGCGGCGTGCGAGTTTCAGCACTACCGACACCAGAACGCTGCAGATCACCGCAAACACGAGGAAGAGCATGGGGGTCAGGCGCAGGGGACGGGTGGGGGACGCTATCATGTTGCCATGCGCAATCCCTCTTTCCCCACGCAATCAGACACCCTTGTCCTTGCCGGCCCAGTGGGTCCGCTGGACGTAGCGGTCGATCTGCCCAAGCCGGAGGTGCCGGTCCAGCCGGTGACCGCCATTGTCTGCCATCCGCTGTCCACCGAGGGCGGCACGATGCACAACAAGGTGGTCACCATGGCCGCCAACACGCTGCGCGATCTTGGTGTCACCACCGTGCGCTTCAACTTCCGCAGCGTTGGCGAATCGGCCGGCAGCTTTGACCACGGCGATGGCGAACAGGACGACCTGAAAGCCGTCGTGGCCTGGGTGCGCGAGCAGCGCCCGGAAGACCAGCTGTGGCTGGTGGGCTTCAGCTTCGGCGCCTTCGTTTCGTTGAAAGCAACCGCCGACGTGCAGCCGCAGGCGCTGGTCTCCATCGCGCCGCCGGCCGGACGCTGGGATTTCAGCGGCATCCAGCCGCCTGCCCAGTGGCTGGTGATCCAGGGCGAGCAGGACGAAATCGTCGACCCGCAGGCCGTGTATGACTGGCTGGAGACCGTGGACGCACCGCACGAGCTGGTGCGCATGCCGGACACCAGCCACTTCTTCCACCGCAAGCTGATCGACCTGCGCGGTGCGATCACCCATGGGGTGAAGCGCTGGCTGCCGGTACAAGCGGATCCGGCGGCATGAGCGAGGCGGTGATGACGCCGTCGCAGCGGTACGCCGACGGCGTGGCGCGCGGTGAGTGGCAGGACGATGTGGCCCAGCACGCAGCGCTGGCCGAGCTGGATCGCATCCACCTGGCGCTGCTGGAAGATGCCGACGACGGCTGGCTGGACCGGCTGTCCTCCTTCTTCAAGAAGCCCGAGGCGGTCAAAGGCCTGTACTTCTGGGGTGGGGTAGGGCGCGGCAAGACCTTCCTGGTCGACCTGTTCTACGACGGGCTGCCGATCCAGCAGAAGTACCGCACGCACTTCCACCGTTTCATGCGCGGCATCCACGAGCGCCTGCGCGAGCATCAGGGGCAGAGCGACCCGCTGGCGAAGATTGCGCAGGAATGGCGCAGCAAGCTGCGCGTGCTGGTGCTGGACGAGTTCTTCGTCACCGACATCGGCGATGCCATGCTGCTGGCCCGGCTGCTGGAGCGTATGTTCGCCGAGGGCGTAACCCTGGTGACCACCTCCAATACCGCGGTGGAAAACCTGTACCTCAATGGCCTGCAGCGGGACAGCTTCCTGCCGGCCATCGGGCTGCTGCAGCGCTATTGCGTGGAGCTGTACGCTGAAGGCACCGAGGACTACCGCATGCGCGCGCTGACCCGGTCGCCGGTATACCGCGCGCCGCTGGCGTCCGACAGCGACGACTGGCTGGGCACGCGCTGGGCCGACCTCAGCGGGGGCCAGCCGGCAAAGGCCGGCAACATCGAGATCGAAGGCCGCAAGATCCCGGTACGGGGCCGTGGCAAGAGCATCGCCTGGTTCGATTTCACGGCGCTGTGCGAAGGCCCGCGCGGGCCGTCGGATTACATCGAGATCGCCCAGGAGTTCAACACCCTTCTGCTCGGCGGCATCCCGGCGTTCGACCGCAACAACGAAGACGCCGCACGCCGCTTCGTCAACCTGATCGATGAACTGTACGACCGCCACGTCAACCTGGTCTGCACCGCCACCACCTCACCGATCGAGCTGTACACCGGCACCCGCCTGCAGGGCGCCTTCGAGCGCACCGCCTCGCGCCTGATCGAAATGCAGAGCGCCGAGTACCTCGGCACCCCGCACAAAGCCTGAAAAAGGGGACGGAGGGGATTAAGTCGCAAACGGCCAGAAGGCGGCCGTTTGCGACTTAATCCCCTCCGTCCCCTTTTTGGGTGCACAGCCAGCTTTGTGCACGTGGCGTGAGGGCGGATTGTTGCGTTGGTTGGACCCCGCTGTCGCGTCAAAAAGGCGACTTCCGGCCTTGACTGCGCAGCCGATTCTGGCGGGGTCCCCGCCGCGCCGGGGGGCCAGAATGGAGGGGTCCTTGCGCTGCAAGGGATTGGGTCAATTCCCTACATTTGGCGTTGACGCACCCCTTGGACCCCACTATCTTGTGGCCGTCGGTTCCGGTGACCCCAAGTCACCGGTGCAGACGGGACGCCCGGAACCCCTGTCATCAGAGGTCCCGGCACTGCCCCGCAACGGTACCTACGGGAGCATTTCCGTTTTACCGACAGCCGCTCATGCACATGTGCGGCGCTGGCTGCGTGATCTCTGATCGTGTGACGGGTTTTGCAGGAGGCGGTGCGCGGTCATTTCCGTCACTGTCGCGCCTGTTGCGACACCCTCACCCCATTCTGTCGGATCCGCACCGGAACGTGCCTGCCCAGGCGCGCCGTGCATCCCATCTCACGCTCAGAGGACCACCCGCCGTGACCAGCGAAACCAGTGCCACCATCGACAAGGAAAGCGAGTTCCTGCTTACGTCGCCGCCGACTTCGAACACCATGAGTGTGACCAAGCGCAATGGCACGACCGAGCTGGTGGATCTGAACAAGATCGTGCGCGCGGTGCAGCGTTCTTCCGAGGGCCTGCATTCGGTGGACCCGATGCGCGTGGCCACCCGCACCATTTCCGGCCTGTACAACGGCGCGACCACCCAGGAACTGGACGAGCTGTCCATCCGCACCGCGGCGCTGCTGATCGGCGAAGAGCCGGAGTACGGCCGCTTGGCCGCGCGCCTGCTGGCCAACTACATCGCCAAGGAAGTGTCCGGCCAGGAAATCCACGCGTTCTCGCAGTCGGTCGGCCGCGGCCACGAAGTGGGCCTGATCAACGATCGCCTGCTGGGCTTCGTGCAGACCAACGCGCGCAAGCTCAACGATGCCATCGATCCGACCCTGGACCTGCACTTCGATTACTTCGGCCTGCGCACCCTGTACGACCGGTACCTGCTGCGCCACCCGCACACCCGCAAGGTGATCGAGACCCCGCAGCAGTTCTTCCTGCGCATCGCCAGCGCGCTGAGCGAAGACGTGCTGGAAACCTTGGCGCTGTACAAGCGCATGGGCAACCTGGATTACCTGCCGTCCAGCCCGACGCTGTTCAACTCCGGCACCACCCACGAGCAGCTGTCCTCGTGCTTCCTGCTGGACTCGCCGCAGGATTCGCTGGAGTCCATCTATTCCAAGTACGGCGACATCGCCCAGCTGTCGAAGTTCAGCGGCGGCATCGGCGTCAGCTACACCCGCGTGCGTTCGCGTGGCTCGCTGATCAAGTCCACCAACGGCCACTCCAACGGTATCGTGCCGTGGCTGAAGACCATGGATTCGTCGGTCGCGGCCGTGAACCAGGGCGGCAAGCGCAAGGGCGCGGCCTGTGTGTACCTGGAAAGCTGGCACGCCGACATCGAGGATTTCCTCGAACTGCGTGACAACACCGGTGACGAGTCGCGCCGTGCGCACAATCTGAACCTGGCCAACTGGATCCCGGACCTGTTCATGAAGCGTGTCGAGGCCGACCAGGAATGGTCGCTGTTCGATCCGCGCGTCGTGCCGGAGTTCACCGATCTGTTCGGCGAAGCCTTCGAAGCCGCCTATGTGCAGGCCGAAGCGCAGGGCAAGGCCAACCGCACCATCTCCGCGCGCAAGCTGTACTCGCGGATGATGCGCACCCTGGCCGAGACCGGCAACGGCTGGATGACCTTCAAGGACAAGTGCAACCGCGCCAGCAACCAGACCCTGCGTGCGGGCAACGTGATCCACCTGTCCAACCTGTGCACCGAAATCCTGGAAGTCACCTCGGCCGAAGAGACCGCGGTGTGCAACCTGGGCTCGATCAACCTGGGCAACCATTTCGACAGCCACGGCGAGTTCGACTTCGACAAGCTGGCCGACACCGTGCGCCTGGCCATCCGCCAGCTGGATCGCGTGATCGACCTGAACTTCTACCCGATCGAATCGGCACGCCGCGGCAACCTGCGCTGGCGTCCGGTCGGCCTGGGCTGCATGGGCCTGCAGGACGTGTTCTTCCGCAAGCGCCTGGCGTTCGACAGTGTCGAAGCCCGCGCGCTGTCGAAGAAGATCGCCGAAAGCATCTACTTCCATGCCCTGGAAACCTCGTGCGAGCTGGCGCAGGAGCGCGGCAAGCATCCGTCCTTCGCCGACACCCGTGCGGCCAGCGGCGAGCTGCAGTTCGATGCATGGAACGTGGTGCCGGAAGACACCGCACGCTGGGATGCCCTGCGTGAGCGCATCAAGGAGCACGGCCTGCGCAACTCGCTGATGATCGCGATCGCACCGACCGCCACCATCGCCTCGATCGCCGGTTGCTACGAGTGCGTCGAGCCGCAGGTGTCCAACCTGTTCAAGCGCGAAACGCTGTCCGGCGACTTCCTGCAGATCAACCGTTACCTGGTGACCGAGCTGAAGAAGCTGGGCCACTGGACGCCGGAAATGCGCGATGCGATCAAGCTGGCCGAAGGCTCCATCCAGGGCATCATGCAGATCCCGGAAACGCTGCGCCACGTCTACCGCACCGCGTGGGAACTGCCGATGCGTTCGCTGATCGACATGGCTGCCGAGCGCGGTGCCTTCATCGACCAGTCCGCCTCGCTCAACCTGTTCATGGAAAGCCCGAACATCGGCGCGATGTCCTCCATGTACATGTACGCCTGGAAGCAGGGCATCAAGACCACCTACTACCTGCGTTCGCGTCCGGCCACCAAGATCGCCAAGACCACGGTCAGCACGCACGTCGCGGCCGTCGATCCGGTCGATGCCGTGGCCTGCTCGCTGGAGAATCCGGAAAGCTGCGAGGCATGCCAGTAATACGCAGCACCGATGTAACGCCGAGCCCTGCTCGGCGTTTTTACCCGTAAACCCAGGAAACACCCATGGCCGATAAACCCACCCAGATGCTGCTCGACCCAGGTTTCGAACTGACCCTGCGTCCGATGCGCTACTCGCAGTTCTATGAGATGTACCGGAACGCGATCAAGAACACCTGGACGGTGGAAGAGATCAACTTCCAGATCGACATCAGCGACCTGCACAGCAAGATGTCGCCGGCCGACCGCCACCTGATCCACCGCCTGGTCGCGTTCTTCGCCACCGGCGATTCGATCGTGTCCAACAATCTGGTGCTGAACCTGTACCAGCATCTCAATGCGCCCGAAGCGCGCATGTACCTGTCGCGCCAGCTGTATGAAGAAGCGCTGCACGTGCAGTTCTACCTGACCCTGCTCGACAACTACCTGCCGGATCCGGACGAGCGCGTCAAAGCCTTCGCCGCGGTGGAGAACATCGACTCGATCAAGAAGAAGGCCGACTTCTGCTTCAAGTGGATCGACTCGATCCAGGACCTGCGCCGCATTGAAACGCGCGACCAGCGTCGTCAGTTCCTGCTCAACCAGATCTGCTTCGCCGCCTGCATCGAAGGTCTGTTCTTCTTTGCTGCGTTCGCCTACGTGTACTACTTCCGTTCGCGCGGCCTGCTCAACGGCCTGGCGTCGGGTACGAACTGGGTGTTCCGCGATGAAAGCGCGCACATGGAGTTCGCCTTCGAGTGCGTGGACGTCATCCGCGAAGAAGAGCCGGATCTGTTCGACGATGCGATGAAGCAGCAGGTGTACGACATGCTGGCCGAAGCGATCGAATGTGAAGTGCAGTTTGCCGAAGACGTGCTGTCCGGCGGCGTGGCGGGCATTTCCACCCGCGACATGCGCCAGTACCTGCAGCACTGCGCCGACAACCATTTCCATCGCCTGGGCATGGACAAGAAGTACAACGTGCGCAACCCGCTGTCCTTCATGGAACTGCAGGACGTGCAGGAGCTGACCAACTTCTTCGAGCGCCGTTCTTCGGCGTACCAGGTCGGCGTGAAGGGCGAAGTCGCCTTCGACATGAACTTCTGACCTGATCGTTTCTGCGTGATTTCAAGGCCCCGGCACCAGACCGGGGCCTTGTGCGTCTGGACTTCACCGTCCGGCTGGATGGGTTGATGCACATCGCATGCCATCGGTAACGGCTTGCAGCTCGCGCACGATAGCTTCTGCTCCGGCCCGGTCCGGGGTGTCATCTGCATTATTGAAGCCGCCTGTCTCCGCGACGTTCTGCACGAGTATCCCGTCACGACGTGGCATGACCAGAAAGCGGCCGGAACGCAGCGCATAGCGTACGGCGGGCTGTACCGATAGACGCACGGTTTGCCCTCTGACGGGAATGACGGACTCATCCCCGACCAATGCCCTGGCGCCGTAGCCTGTTGCATTGATGACCACGTTCTCAGGCAGAGCCGCCAGCTCGCCCAGAGAGCGGAATTCTCGGATCTCGATGCGCCCCCCACGCGCCAGGAACTCATCCATCAATGCCTGCGCGTAAAGAGGGAGATTGAACATCATCCCCGTGAAGCAGCGTGCATGAGGCAATGGAAAAGGATGGCTGCCGGGAGGCAGTTCAACCGATGGGGGGAGAAAGTTGCTGGCGAACTTCGCGTAACGCGGTTCGTCCATTGCGTACGGTAGCGCCTCGAAGGAACGGTCGTCATCGCGCAATGAGTTGTACGATAGCCTGTAGCCGTTGAACCATTCCACAGACATGCCCGGGTGTGCGATCGCTTGGGAATGTTCCTGGAACGAGAAGTTCGCCATGTCATTCCAGGCGCGGGTCCAGCCATCACCGTAGTCCGAAGCACAGAAGCGGGAGTCAGGCGACCACAGGCCGGTGGCACCCAAGGAGGCGATGGTGGGGGGCAATGCCTTGGCGTAGATGCAGACGGAGATACCCGCACGCTGTGCCAGCAACGCAGCACTGAGCCCCAACGGTCCGCATCCGGCAACTGCCATGGAGTCGACGTTCCCCGAGGAGGCTGCCTGCGCCAGGCCCAGCGCCTGTCGGCTGGACCCCCAGCACAGTGACCAGCCGCTTCCGCCATGACCATAGTTGTGGATGATCAGCTTTTCACCGATCTTTTCTGCTTCGATCCGCGGTCCAGCATGACGGAACGGCCGCCTGCAGGTATTTACCCGGGTTATCAGGTCAACATGCGCCTGTAAGGCGGCGACCAGACTGCAGTCGTGCGGGCATTGCGGAGGTAAGGTCGCATTCCGGTGACGATGAGCGGGCTGTGCCTGTACCGCCCGGGGAAGAAAAGAGGACGGCACGCTGGTGATCAACGCAGCCGCAGTGCCGGCAAGTAGCGCACGTCGCTTCATGTTTCGCCCTCCTCGTCCAGGGGTCCGAGTTTCTGCACGGATCGGCTGGTTCTCAAGAGAACGGGCTCACGCATTGCCGTATCATTGAAAAAATCACTCATTCGCCGATGGTTGCCGCTATGACGTCACTTCCTGCTGAGCTGCCGCCCATTGAAGTGCGCATGGCCGAGATCGTGTTTCCCAACCACACCAACCACATGGGCACGCTGTTCGGTGGCCAGGCGCTGGCATGGATGGATAAGGCCGCCTTCCTCGCCGCAGCACGCTATTCGCGCCGCACCGTGGTCACCGCGCGCAGCGACCAGGTCGATTTCAAGCTGCCGATCCGCATCGGACAGATGGTGGAAACGATTGGCCGCATCGTCGAGGTGGGCCGCAGCTCGATGAAGGTGCAGGTGGAACTCATCGCCGAAGACCTGCACAACGGCGAGCGCCAGCTGTGCACGCGCGGCCACTTCGTGATGATCGCGCTGGACGACGAAGGCCATCCCACGGCGGTACCGGCCCTGCCGGATATCTCCCCGATCGTCTGATCCGACGCTTGCGCGGGGGCGCCGCTGCCCCCATTTGATTGCGTATGAGCCAGCCGCTTACCGATTTCATCACGCGCGCCCGCCGCCTGTTCGTCCTGACCGGCGCCGGCTGCAGCACCGCGTCGGGCATTCCGGATTACCGGGATGCCGATGGCCAGTGGAAGCGGTCCCCGCCGGTGACGTATCAAGCCTTCATGGCCGAACCGGCCACGCGCCAGCGCTATTGGGCGCGCAGCCTGGTCGGTTGGCCGCGTTTTGGCCACGCCGTGCCCAATGGCACCCACCATGCGCTGGCGGCGCTGGAGGCCACCGGCAAGTTGCAAGTGCTGCTGACCCAGAATGTGGACGTGCTGCACCAGCGCGCAGGCAGCCGCAACGTCATCGATCTGCATGGCCGGCTGGATCAGGTGCGCTGCATGGGCTGCGAACAACGCACTGAGCGCGAAGACCTGCAGGATCGCCTGCTGCAGGCCAACCCGGGCTGGGATGCGTTGGACGCCGGCATCGCGCCCGATGGCGATGCGGATCTGGAAACCGATTTCTCTGGGTTCAACGTGCCGGACTGCCTGCAATGCGGTGATTTGTTGAAGCCCGACGTGGTGTTCTTCGGTGAAAACGTTCCACGCGATCGTGTCGCTGCGGTGCACGACCATCTGCAGCGCGCCGATGCGGTGCTGGTGGTGGGCTCGTCGCTGATGGTCTATTCGGGCTTCCGGTTCGTGCAGGCGGCGGCGAACGCCGGCCTGCCGGTGGCCGCGCTGAATCGCGGCCGCACCCGCGCGGACGGGTTGCTGGCGTTCAAGGATGAACGTGACTGTGCCGAGGCATTGGCACCGTGGCTGGCAGGATGCTCGCCCGCCGCGTGAGGCCTGACGCAGGCCGCGCTTCGCGCTCGCCGAGCACGGCTCCGCACTACCGGACTGCCCGCAGCGTGGTAGCGCCGAGCCACGCTCGGCGGGTTGTTTCCGGCCTCGCGGGGCCTGACGCAGGCCGCGCTGCGCGCTCGCCGAGCACGGCTCGGCGCTACCGGACTGCCCGCGGCGTGGGTAGCGCCGAGCCACGCTCGGCGGATTGTTTCCGGCCTCGCGGGGTCTTACGCAGGCCGCGCTTCGCGCTCGCCGAGCACGGCTCCGCACTACCGGACTGCCCGCAGCGTGGTAGCGCCGAGCCACGCTCGGCGGATTGGTTCCGGCCTCGCGGGGCCTGACGCAGGCCGCCCTTCGCGCTCGCCGAGCCACGCTCGGCGGATTGTTTCCGGCATCGAGGGGCCTGACGCAGGCCACGCCACCCCCCGCGCAATCCTGTGATCCAACACAGCGCTTGATCTGAAACCCCATCGGCGCTGCAATAGACCCCTGTCTTTTTCCCCCTGCGAATCCCCCCACGTGAGCCAGCTGCTGTCGCCCGTCACTCTCGGGCCCCTGACCCTGCCCAACCGCATCGTGATCGCGCCGATGTGCCAGTACTCCGCCGAAAACGGCCAGGCCACGGATTGGCACACCATCCACCTCGGCAACCTCTCGCAGTCCGGCGCCGGCCTGCTGATTCTGGAAGCCACCGCCGTAGAGCCGCGCGGCCGCATCAGCCATGCCGATCTGGGCCTGTGGGACGACGCCACCGAGGCGGCGCTGGGCACGGTGCTGGAATCGGTGCGGCGCTGGTCGCCGATGCCGATCGGCATCCAGCTCGGCCACGCCGGTCGCAAGGCATCGGTGTCGCGGCCTTGGGAAGGCGGCAAGCAGATTCCCGCCGATGATGACAATGGCTGGACCCCGGTTGCACCGTCGCCGCGTCCGTTCCACGCCGGCAACCCGGCCCCGCATGAACTGACCGAAGCCGAGATCGCCGGGATCGTTGAAGCGTTCGCTGAAAGTGCGCGTC
Organism: Stenotrophomonas sp. WHRI 8082; assembly: GCF_040223995.2. Lineage (NCBI taxonomy): Bacteria > Pseudomonadati > Pseudomonadota > Gammaproteobacteria > Lysobacterales > Lysobacteraceae > Stenotrophomonas > Stenotrophomonas sp. WHRI 8082. The sequence continues at coordinate 2,175,208 of NZ_CP167826.1, forward strand.
GCGCCGAGCGTCTGGGCATCCAGCTGATCGAACTGCACGCAGCGCACGGCTACCTGCTGCACCAGTTCCTGTCGCCGCTGAGCAACCAGCGCACCGACGGCTACGGTGGCGCGTTGCCCAACCGCATGCGGCTGCTGATCGAGGTGTACGACGCGGTGCGTGAGGCGGTGTCGCCGAAGATTGCGGTCGGCGTGCGCATCTCCGCCACCGACTGGGTACCGGGCGGCTGGGACATCACCCAGACCGAGACCGTGGCGATGATCCTGGAATCGCGCGGCTGCAACTTCCTGCACGTATCCAGCGGCGGACTGGACGAGCGCCAGAAGATCGAAATCGGCCCGGGCTACCAGGTGCCCTTCGCTGCGGCGATCAAGGCCAAGGGCCGCATGCCGGTGATCGCCGTGGGCCTGATCACCGAGCCGGACCAGGCCGAGTCGATCCTGCGCCACAACCATGCCGACGCCATCGCCTTGGCCCGCGGCATCCTGTACGACCCGCGCTGGCCGTGGCATGCCGCCGCCGCGTTGGGCGACAGCGTGGCCCCCGCGCCGCAGTACCTGCGCTGCGAACCGCGCGAAGCCCGCGGCGTGTTCGAGACGCGCTGATCCGAGAACCGTCGGTGCGTGGGATGCCCACGCACCGCTTAGGTAGCGCCGACTTCAGTCGGCTGCTCTCCCGAACGCAACCGGATTCCCGTGCAGAGCAGCCGGCTGAAGTCGGCTCTACCCCGTCGGTTATACCGCGCCGCGGCGTCAGCCTGCCTGCACCTGCCATGCCGTCGGCAAGCCCGCCTGCAGATGCTCGAACAACACCCGGATGCGGGCAGTGAAGTCGCGGCGGTCGCTCAGGCAGAAGAACATCTCCATCGGTTCCGGCATCCAGCGCGGGTCGTCGGCCAGCACGGTCTGCAGGCGTCCGTCGCGCAGGTAGGGTTCGGCAACGAAGGCGGCCAGCCGGGTGATGCCGCCGCCTGCGGCTGCCAGTTCAGCCAATGCGTCGATGTCATCGCAGATCATGCCGGTCTGCATCGTGGCTTCCACGCGTCCCTGTTCCCCCAGCAGCCCCCAGCGCAGCGGCCGGCCATCAGCGGGGAAGCGGAACAACAGCGCGCGGTGAGCGGCCAACTGCTCTGGTGACGTGGGCGTGCCGGCCTGTTCCAGATAGGAGGGCGCCGCGCAGAACACGAACGGGATGCGCGCCAAGGGCCGTGCCACCAATCCATCCTGCAGCTGGGCGCCGATGCGGATGCTGACATCCACCGACTCTTCGGCATGCCGCACGGCGCGGTCGGACAGCCGCAGTTCCACCTGCAGTTGCGGGTGGCGCCGCTGCAGCGCTGGCAGCATGGGGGCCAATACGTGCCGGCCGAACGCACGGCTGCAGGCAATCCGCAGGGGTCCCACCGGCTCGATGTCGCCGCTGCTCACGGCGGCCTGCGCGCCGGCCAGGTCGGCCTCGATGTGCTGCACTTTGGCCAGGTACAGCGCGCCGGCCTCGCTGAGCGACAGCGAGCGGGTGCTGCGGTTGAACAAGCGCACGCCCAGGTGCGCCTCCAGCCGTGCGATGTTCTGGCCGACGGCGGTGGCGCTGATGCCCAGGGCACGGGCTGCGCCAGCGATGCTGCCGGCCTCGGCGGTACGGGTGAAAGTGCGGATGAGCTGGAGCAGGTTCATGACCGCACAGCGTGCCACGGTCGCACCCAAAGATCTGCTTCGGTCTGTCCCAAGCAGCAGACGGCTGTGCCGACCGGCCGTCTCGGGCATGCTGGCCCGCTGTTCCCGCAGCGCCCGTCTGATGACCGATTCCACCGCCTCTGCCCGCCGCGGCCTGAAACTGAGCCACCGCACCACGCCCTACGTGTTTGCCTTCTTCATGGCCGGCATCATGGCGATGCTGATGTGCATGGTCATCACAGCGGCGCATGCCGGCGTGGACGGGGCTTACCTGGCGCGCGTGCTGCAGGCCTATGCCCTCGCCATGCCGGTCGCGTTCTGCTGCGTGCTGGTGGTCCGTCCCCTGGTGCTGCGGCTGGTGGCCTTGACCGTGCACCCGCCCGGCTGACGCGGCGGGCGCTGGCTCCGCGCATCGCATCGTGGCAGGATCAAGGCGTTCCGTCTGGAAAGGAATTCCCGATGCACTCGATGACACGCGCCCTGCTGCTGTCCCTGCTGCTGTCTTCCTCGGTGGCGGCGGCTGCGCCTTTGGATCCGGCGACGGGCCTGGCGGCACGGATGCAAGCGCTAGACGAAGGCAGCGGAGGGCAGCCGCTCGCGCAACGGATCCAGCATCTGCGCGCGGTCTACGTGTCCGATGCACGCGTTGCAGCGCTGGACACGCAATCATCCGACCTGTGCGATACCGTCGCCGCCAGCGACCTGGACGACCTCTTCGCAGCGACCTGGCAACTCAACTTCTACGCGCGCGAACCTGCCCTGCTGCAGCGGATGACCTGCCTGTTCCAGCGCGTGAAGCAATCCGGAACTGACAGCGCACAGGCGGCGCGGGACCTGTACGGCGCACTGGTCGCACAGCGTCGGTTCGCGGCCGCCAACGCGCTGCGTCAGAGCGAAGCGTTGAAGGTGGACGAACTGCCTGTGGTCAGTGGCGAACGCACGGCGGGTCTGCAGGTGCTGCAGCTGCAGGATGCGCTGCATGCCCGCCTGGCTGAGTTGCCACGCGATGGCACCCGGGTGATCGCACTGGTGCATCCGTACTGTGGTTTTTCGATGGATGCGCTGGCCGCGATTGCCGACGACCCTACGCTGGCCTGGCTGCGGCCACAGCTGCAGGTCGTAGTGCCCAGCGACAATAGCTGGCCGGTCACCCGGATGCTCGAGTGGAATGCCGCACATCCGGATCTGCCGATGCAGCCGATGCAACCCGGCGCTGCGTGGGCCCCGTTGTTGACCGGCTCGACCCCGACGTTCCACGTGCTGCGTGACGGCGAGCTGCGGGCCAGCGCCAGCGGGTGGACAGACGATGGCGCCGCACTGCGCAAGCTGCGGTCTGTGATCGGGGAGGGACGCTGACGGTTGCATCTGACAGCATCCATTCCGCAGCGCAGCATGGTGGCCTAGACTTGGCCGGATGCGACCCGACTCCATCCTTACCCTGTCCTGCCCTGACCGTACCGGCATTGTCTACCGCGTGTCCGGACTGCTGTACGAGCATGGCTGCAACATCCTCGATGCTCAGCAGTTCGGCGATGAGGAGAGTGGCCGATTCTTCCTGCGCGTGCATTTCGACCGCGATGCCGGCTTGCCGCTGGAGACGGTGCACACGGCGATGACCGCGTTGGGCGAAGGCTTCGGCATGGACTGGCAACTGCATGACGGCCGTCGCCGGGCGCGCCTGCTGGTGCTGGTCAGCAAGCAGGGCCACTGCCTCAACGATCTGTTGTTCCGTGCCCATAGCGGCCAGTTGAAGGTGGATATCGCGGCGGTGGCCTCCAACCACGCCGACTTCGCGCCGATGGCGGCCTCGTATGGCATTCCGTTCCATCACCTGCCGGTCAACGCGGATACGCGCGACGTGCAGGAACGGCAGCTGATCGATTTGGTCGAGCGCGAGCAGATTGATCTGGTGGTATTGGCGCGCTACATGCAGATCCTTTCGCCGACGCTGTGCCGCGCGTTTGCCGGGCGGGCGATCAACATCCATCACAGCTTCCTGCCCAGCTTCAAGGGTGCGCAGCCGTACCATCAGGCGCACGCGCGCGGGGTCAAGATCATCGGGGCCACCGCGCACTACGTGACCGAAGACCTCGATGAAGGGCCGATCATCGAACAGGATGTGGCGCGTGTTGACCATGCGATGACCCCACGCGACTTGGTGCGGCTGGGCAGCGATACCGAATCCCAGGTGCTGGCCCGCGCGGTACGCCGGCATGTAGAGCACCGCATCCTGCTCAACGGGCATCGGACCGTGGTGTTCCGCTGAGGCCGAGCCCGGGTAGCGCCGAGCCACGCTCGGCGAGCGCGAAGCGCGGCCTGCGTCGGGCATCGCGTTGCGCGTTCCCGCGCGGGGCCTCAGGTCACAGCAGCGCGATACCCGCGGTCGCCAATGCCTGTCGGGTGGCATCGTCGTTGTCGGCACTGACCGGTCGGGTCAGGTCCCAGTGGAAGCCCACGGCGAAGCCGGCACTGACGGCGTCCTGTGCGGTCCACAGCACGCAGTAGTCACGCGCCAGCCCACATACATGCACCTCGCTGATGCCGCGCTCGCGCAGCCAGCCGGCCAGGCCGGTCGGCGGACGGGTGCCGTCGGGGCCATGGTTCTCGCGGAACGCGCTGTACGAATCCACCTGCGGGTTGCTGCCCTTGCGCAGCACCATGTCGGCTGCATTCCAATCAACGCCCGTATGCAGCGCGGCGCCTGCCGAACCTTGGATGCAGTGATCCGGCCACAACGTCTGCGCATGTCCGTGCAGCGGGATCTGGGCGAACGGCTGCCCGTCAGGGTAGTGACTGGCGAAGGACGCGTGGTTGGCCGGGTGCCAGTCCTGGGTGGCCACCACTGTGCGATACCGCTTCTGCGCCAACAGCGCGGCAATGGGCGCGACCAGCGCATCACCCTCAAGACAAGCCAGGGCGCCACCGGACATGAAGTCCGGTTGCAGGTCGACGACGATCAGAGCCACGTGGGCGGGAAGGGTGTTCATGGCATCAGGGTAACGGCAGGGCCGTCAGCGGGGTAGAGGCGGAAGGGTAGAGCCGACCACCCGGACGGCTCCACCTGGTCGCCTCTACGCTGCAGCGCTTCCCCCCGGGTCGTTGGATCAGGCCACGCTGGACTCCGCATGCTCGGCACGCAGTTCCGCCGCAGCGGCCACCAGCGCTTCCAGCGCGGCGCGGGTTTCCGGCCAGCCGCGGGTCTTCAGGCCGCAGTCCGGATTCACCCACAACTGCTCCGGCTTCAGCACCGACAGGGCCTTGCGCAGCAGGTCCACCATCTCCGCCTTGTCCGGCACGCGCGGGGAATGGATGTCATACACGCCCGGGCCGATCTCGTTGGGATAGTTGAAGCGCACGAAGGCATCCAGCAACTCCATCCGCGAACGCGAGGTCTCGATCGAGATCACATCCGCATCCATCGCCGCAACGGAGTGGATGATGTCGTTGAACTCCGAATAGCACATATGCGTGTGGATCTGCGTAGCGTCGCGTACCCCGCTGGTGCTGATGCGGAACGATTCCACTGCCCAGTCCAGATAGGCGCGCCACTGTGCGCGACGCAGCGGCAGTCCTTCGCGGATGGCCGGCTCGTCGACCTGGATCACGCCGATGCCGGCCGCCTCCAGGTCATTCACTTCATCGCGCAGCGCCAACGCGATCTGCCGGCAGGTGACATCGCGTTCCTGGTCATCGCGCACGAACGACCACTGCAGCACCGTCACCGGCCCGGTCAGCATGCCCTTCATCGGCTTGCGGGTGAGGGACTGCGCATAGCGAGACCAGCGCACCGTCATCGGCTGCGGCCGGCTGACATCGCCGAAGATCACCGGCGGCTTCACGCAGCGTGAGCCGTAACTCTGCACCCAGCCGTTGCCGGTGAAAGCGAACCCTTCGAGCTGCTCACCGAAGTACTCCACCATGTCGTTGCGCTCGAACTCGCCATGCACCAGCACGTCCAGTCCCAGTTCCTCCTGCACGCGCACACAGTCAGCGGTCTGTTGCTCGAGGAACGCCTCGTAGTCGGCCAGCGAAAGTCTGCCGGACTTGTGCCGGGCGCGGGCGTCGCGCACGTCCAGCGTCTGCGGGAACGAACCGATCGTGGTCGTCGGCAGCAGCGGAAGTTGCAGCGCGGCATGCTGGGCCAACCGTCGCTGCGGATAGGTCCCATGGCGCTGTGCGTCGGCCTTGCCCAAGCCGGCCAGACGCGCGGCCACGGTGGGGTTGTGCACGCGGGGCGAGCGACGGCGCGCATCCAGTGCATCGCGGTTGGCGGCCAGCCCGGCGTCCGCAGACGGCTGGCCATCAAGTGCGTCGGCCAGCACGCGCAGTTCCTGCAGCTTCTGCCGCGAGAACGCCAACCAACTGCGCAGGTCATCGTCCAGCTTCTTTTCCAGCGACAGATCCACCGGGGTGTGCAGCAGCGAGCACGACGGTGCCAGCCACAGCAGATCATGACCGCGATCGGTCTGTGCATAGCGCGCCAGGATCAGCGCATTGTCCAGTTGGGTACGCCAGATGTTGCGCCCGTTGACCAGGCCGGCCGACAGCACGCGGTCGGCCGGCAAGGCGTTCAGCACGGCATCCAACTGCTCGGGCGCGCGCACCAGGTCCACGTGCAGGCCTTCCACCGGCAGCGACGTGGCCAGGGCCAGGTTGTCGTCCAGCGCCCCGAAGTAGGTAGCCAGCAGGAGCTTGGGTCGCGCTGCCGCGTTCGCACCCAGCACCGCATACGCGCGCTCGAACGCCCCCTGTGCCGCCGCATCCAGGTCCTGCACCAGCAGCGGTTCGTCCAGCTGCACCCAATCGGCACCCGCTGCCTTCAGGTGCGCCAGCAGGTCCACATAGGCCGGCAGCAGTGCGTCCAGCAGGTCCAGCGCGGAAGACCCATCGGTCGTCTTGGCCAGTAGCAGGAAACTCACCGGCCCCAGCACGACCGGGCGGGTGTGGATGCCCAGTGCCTTGGCCTCGCGGAATTCGCTCAGCGGCTTGTCACCGCGCAGGGCGAACGCCTGCCCGGCCTGCAGTTCCGGTACCAGATAGTGGTAGTTGGTGTCGAACCACTTGGTCATCTCCAGCGCGTGCAGGTCGATTCCATCGCGCTGCAGGCCGCGGGCCATCGCGAAGTACGCGGCCAGCGGCTCACGCTCTGCAAGCGCGCGGTAGCGCGTGGGTATGGCGTCGAACAGGAAGGCGGTATCCAGCACCTGGTCGTACAGGCTGAAGTCATTGCTCGGCGGCACGTCGACACCTGCGTCGACCTGCAGTTGCCAGTGGCGTGCGCGCAGTGCGGCGGCGCTGGCCTGCAGGGTGGCGATGTCATCCTCGCCACTCCAGTGGCGTTCGAGAGCCCGCTTCAATTCGCGCTTGGCGCCGATGCGGGGAAAACCCAGGTTGGTAACGATAGTCATTGCAGCGTGTCCTCATTGCATGTCGGCATTGAGGAACGAAGGAACCGCGGGAGGTCGCGCGCCGTTGCCGGCCTACGCCCATCCTGCCAGCGACCTTCGCCCCCGCGGGCGAACCGGATGCCGTGGACAGGTGCACGTGCCGACGCATCCCGCAGGCGGCGGGACGGCATGGGCCCGGGCAACCTCCCCGCGGAGATTCCAGGTCAGATCGGGGGACGGACGTGTCCCCCGGCCGGGGCCGGTATTCGGGCTGTTGGACACGGGCGTTGCCGCCCACCTAGTGTCCGCCGCTTCCCAGGCGTTGGCCCAGTGCTGTTGGCGGAGGTCGTTTCCATTCACCGCTGCGGGGCAGCTCCGGAATGCGTGCACAGGGCACGGTCACCGGATTCCCGTTTAAATCCATCCCTTCATCCGAATGAAGCGATGGATACCTTCGGCGACCACACGTTAGGCCGAAGCGGCTGCGCGGTCAAGCGCCGTTTCGGTCACCCTGCATCCAAAGTGCCGCCTGCGCCGTATATGCCCATGAGCCCCCTGCGGACCCACGCCATGCGCGCCTCTTTCTCCCCGTTCCTGTTGCTGACCGCCTTCATGCCCCTTGCTGCGGGTGCGGCCCTGACCCGCGTGGAGGGCGTAGCGGTGTCGCCCAAAGAGGGCCGTCCGCTCTACCGCGAGACCCACTACCTGCAGGACGTGGACGGGCGGCAGGCGCGATTGGTGCTGTATCGCTGCACCGACGGGCGGCCCTTCGCGCGCAAATGGATGCCACCCGCCGCCGACGCGCAGGCGCCGGATTTCGAGTTCCTCGACGGGCGCGACGGACGCCGCGAGTCGGTGCAGCGCCAAGGGAGCAAGCGGGTAGTCAGCATCCGCTCCGCTACCGCCGCGGCCGAACAGGGCAAGGCGCTTGAGATGCCGGCCGGCGGGGTGATTGATGCCGGATTCGACGCCGCCGTGCGTGCGCACTGGTCAACGCTGCTGAGGGGCGACACCGTGGCCTTGCCGTTCCTGCTCACTAGCCGCCAGCGCTGGGTGCCGGTAACGCTGCGCCGCGTCGCCGCCATCGACTGGCAGGGGCAACCGGCCGAAAAGCTGCAGATGCAGCTCGATGCCTGGTTCGGCTTTGCGGTGCCCGCCGTGAGCCTGGTCTATGCCCGTGAGGGTCGCCGCCTGCTGGAGTTCGAAGGCACCGGCAACGTGCGCGATGCCAACGGGGCGTGGCCGCAGGTCCGCGTACGCTTCAAGGATCCGCCGCAAGCCGCCGATGACAACGTGCTTGCACAGGCGCGCGCGCAGCCCCTGGTGGCCTCATGCACGGGCTGACGGGCTTGCGATATGCGTCACGAGCAACGAGGATGCAGGTCTATCCCAGTGTGATGCGGAGCCTGCGATGCCCCAGCTGGACGCCCACGACGGTGCCGACGCGCGCCGCCTCGACGCCCTGCTCGAACAGGTGGCGGCGCAGGATCGGCCGGCCTTCGATGCGCTGTACCAGCAGTCGGCGGGCCGTCTGTTCGCTATCTGCCTGCGCCTGTTGCGCGACCGCGGTGAAGCCGAGGATGTACTGCAGGAGGTCTTCGTGACCGTCTGGCACAAGGCCCCGCGCTTCGACCGCAGCAAGGCATCGGCGATGACCTGGCTGTCCATGCTGGCGCGCAACCGGGCCATCGACCGCCTGCGTGCAGCGCCCCCGCGCGCGCTGGACGATGTGTCCATCGCCGAGGAACTGCCGGACGGTGATCTGCAACCGGCGCAGTTGGCCGAGCACAACGATGAAAGTGCACGGCTGACGGCCTGCCTGCAGGCGCTGGAACCGCGGCGGCGCAGTCTGATACGCGCTGCTTTTCTGGATGGCGCCAGCCACGATGAACTGGCGCGCCGTCTTGCCACACCCCTGGGCACGGTGAAGAGCTGGATCCGCCGTGGCCTGTCCCAGTTGCGGGTATGCCTGGAACCATGAACATCCGAGACCTCCAACAGGAAGACGAACAGCCACCCAGCGCCGATCAGTTGGCCGGTGAGTACGTGCTGGGCGTGCTGGACGCCGGGCAGCGTGCCGACGCCGAGCAGCGGATCAGCGCCGATGCAGGCTTCGCGCGACTGGTGAGTCAGTGGGAAGAGCGGCTGGCGCCCTTGCTCGAGGAAGTCGGCAGCGCGCCGGTGCCTGCGCATGTCTGGCTGCGCGTCCGCCGCGAACTGGGCTGGGCGGCCTTCGATGCGGCGCCCGCTCCCCGTCCCTGGAAACGCACCGGCTTCTGGCAGGGCGCGACGGCCCTGGCGGCGGCGTTGGCGTTGGTCGCGGTGTTCACCCGCCCGGCACCCGAGCAGCCGTTGCCGACTCCGGTCGCCACGACGCCGACGCCGGTACCGGCCAGCGAGCCGGAGCAGGCCACCCGCCCGGTTACCCCGCTGCTGCATGACGATGGGCGAGCCGGCTGGCTGGCCTCCGTGGACGCCGCACTGGGCAAGGTGCTGATGGTGCCGGTGCCCAGTGCAGCCGACGCGCAGGGCCGTGCACCAGAGCTGTGGGTGATCCCGGCCGGCGGCGCGCCGATATCGCTGGGCCTGGTGTCCAATGACCGCGCCCACACGGTGGACGTGCCGACCGAACTGCGCGCTGCGCTGGTCAACGGCTCGGTGCTGGCCATCACCCTGGAGCCCACCGCAGGCGCACCGCATGCCGCGCCGACCGGGCCGGTGGTCGCCAAGGGAGATATCGCCAACCTGTAGGGGTCCGGAATTTATTTTCCGGACACTGCATCCACACGGCCGTTGTCATCGTATCTCCTGTCAGTAGCTCCAGGAGGGATGCACGATGTCGGCCACACCTGCTTCACCCCCGCGCCGCCCGCGGCGCTGGTCCACCCTGCTGCGCTGGTTCGACACCGATGCGCGGTCGCCTGCGGCTGCAGAATCGGCCGACCCGGACGGTCATCGCATCGACTGGCTGCGGGCAATTCCGTTCGTGGGCCTGCATCTGGCCTGCGTGGCCGTGATCTGGGTAGGGGTGTCCTGGGTAGCCGTGGCCGTGGCCGTCCTGCTTTACGCGGTGCGCATGTTCGCCATCACCGCGTTCTACCATCGTTACTTCTCCCACCGCACCTTCCATACCTCGCGTGTCGTGCAGTTCCTGTTCGCCCTGATCGGGGCGTCCAGCGTGCAGCGTGGCCCGTTGTGGTGGGCTGCCCACCATCGCAACCACCACCGCCACGCCGACCAGCCGCTGGATCCGCATTCGCCGCGCGAGCAGGGCTTCTGGTGGAGCCACATGGGCTGGTTCCTGACCCGTGAGGGCTTCCGTACCGACTGGTCGCGCATCCCCGACCTGGCCAAATACCCGGAACTGCGCTGGCTGGACCGGTTCGACACCCTCGTACCGGTCGCCTTGGCCGCCGCGCTGTTTGGCCTGGGCGCGCTGTTGCAGCACGTTGCGCCGTCGCTGGGCACCACGGGGCCGCAGATGCTGGTGTGGGGCTTCTTCGTGTCCACCGTGGTGCTGTTCCATGCCACGGTGACGATCAACTCACTCGCCCATCGCTTCGGCAAGCAGCGCTACGACACCGGCGATGACAGCCGCAACAACCTGTGGTTGGCCCTGCTGACCTTTGGCGAGGGCTGGCACAACAACCATCACTTCTTCCCCGGCACGGCCCGCCAAGGCTTCCGCTGGTACGAAGTGGACATCACCTGGTACGGGCTCCGGCTGATGCAGGCGCTGCGCCTGGTGAACGGCCTGAAGCCGGTTCCCGCCTGGGTGCTGGCCAAGGCGAGGAGCTGACATGCGCATCGCCGTGATCGGGTCGGGCATCGCAGGATTGGCGAGCGCCTGGTGGCTGGACCGCCAGCATGAGGTCACCCTCTTCGAAGCAAACGACTATCTGGGTGGCCATACCCACACGCACGCGGTGCAGGTGGATGGCCGCACCGTGGCGGTCGATACCGGCTTCATCGTCTTCAATCCCCAGCACTATCCGCTGCTGACCGGCCTGTTCGACGAACTGCAGGTGGCCTCGCAGCCGACCACCATGAGCTTTTCCGCCCACAGCGAACGCAGCGGTGTCGAGTACAACGCGACCTCGTTGAACACGTTGTTCTGCCAGCGCCGCAACCTGGTGTCGCCGCGTTTCTGGGGGATGCTCGGCGACCTGCGCCGCTTCTATCGCGAGGCACCGGCATTGCTCGAAGGCGATGAAGCCGGTCCGACGCTGGGCCAGTACCTGCACGATCATCACTATGGCGAGGCCTTCATAGAGGAACACCTGCTGCCGATGGCCTCGGCGCTGTGGTCATCGCCGGCCAGCACGGTGCGCGATTTCCCGGCGCGCTATCTGGTGCAGTTCATGGCCAATCACCAGATGCTGCAGATCAGCGCGCGCCCGGAATGGCGCGTAGTGCAGGGCGGATCGGCACGGTATGTGGATGCGCTGCGCCGCCGCTGGCAGGTGCGCGAGCGGCTGGAGTGCCCCGTGCTGGCGGTGGAACGGCTGGCCGATGGCGTACTGATCCACAGTGCGGCCGGTGCCGAAGGCTTCGACCACGTCGTGATGGCCTGCCACAGCGACCAGGCACTGGCGCTGCTGCAGGACCCTGACGCGGTGGAACGCGGTGTGCTGGGCGCCATCCGCTACCAGCAAAACGAGGTCGTATTGCACACCGATGCCAGCCTGCTGCCGCGCAACCGGAAGGCGTGGGCCGCCTGGAACGCCCACGTGCCGCGCGACCCGGCGCAGGCCTGCACGGTGAGCTACTGCATGAACCTGCTGCAGGGGCTGGATACGCCGACACCCCTGGTGGTGACCCTCAATCGCAGTGAGGCCATCGATCCGTCGAAGGTGCTGCGCCGCCTGCGGTACGCGCATCCGGTGCACGATCACGCCATGGTGCGCGCACAGCGCCGCTGGCATGAGGTGCAGGGGCGCCGCCACACCTGGTTTGCCGGCGCCTACTGGGGTTGGGGTTTCCACGAGGATGGCATCCGCAGCGCACGCCGCGTGGTGGACGCCCTGCATGCCGTCAGTGCCGAAACGCACTGGCCGCAGCGCGAGGCAAGCACGGTATGAGCAACAGCGCGATCTACCGCGGACACGTCGTGCACCGTCGGCACCTGCCGCATGCGCATGCGTTCCGCTACCCGATCGCGCAGCTTCTGCTGGATCTGGACGAAGTGGACACCGTATTCGACCGACGCTGGTTGTGGTCGGTGGGTCGCCGCAACCTGGCCGAGTTCCGCCGCAGTGACTACCTGGGCGACCCGGATCAGCCACTGGCCGAGGCGGTGCGTGACCGCGCTGAAGCGGTGCTGGGCCATCGTCCGGTCGGCCCGGTACGCCTGCTTGCCCACCTGCGGCATGCGGGCCATGTGTTCAACCCCGTGAGTTTCTATTACTGCCACGCCGCCGATGGCGAGACCCTGGACTGCATCGTCGCCGAAATCACCAATACGCCCTGGAAAGAGCGCCACGCCTATGTGCTGCCGGTAGCCGATGCGGAGACGCGTGGCCGTGCGCTGCGCTGGCGCTTCGACAAGCAGTTCCATGTCTCGCCCTTCATGCAGATGGACTGTCGCTACGACTGGCGCTTTACCGTACCCGGCGACGACCTGCGCGTGCACATGCAGGTCTGGCGCGAAGGACAGCGCCAGTTCGATGCAACGCAATCGATGCAGCGGCGTGCGCTGGACGGCCCCGGGTTGGCGAGCGTGCTGGCCCGGCATCCGCTGATGACCCTGCAGGTGGTGGGCGCGATCCACTGGCAGGCAGTGCGGCTCTGGCTCAAACGCAATCCCGTACATGACCACCCTTCGCTTGCAGGCAAAAACCAATGAACGACATGAGCCACCGCATCGCCCTGCCCCAACCCGGTCGCCTGGACGCATTCCTGCGCCGGCAGCTGCTGGCCAAGCTGGCACCGCTGCAGGGCGGCTGCCTGCAGGTGCGTGACGCGCTGGGCGAAGTGCAGCTCGGCGTGGCGGGCAGCGGGCCCACCGTGACCGTGACGGTCGACGATCCTGCGTTCTACCGCGCCGTGGCGACGCAGGGCAGCGTCGGCGCCGGCGACAGTTACATCCGCGGCCAGTGGCGCTGCAACGACCTGGTCGCGCTGGTGCAGTTGTTGGTTCGCAACCGCGACCTGCTCGACGGGGTGGAGCGCGGTCCGGCGCGGATGGGGGGTTGGATGCTGAAAGCCTGGGCGTACCTGCGCCGCAATACGCGCGAGGGCAGCCGACGCAACATCGCGGCGCATTACGACCTGGGTAACCCGTTCTTTTCGTTGTTCCTGTCCGACGACCTGATGTATTCCTCGGCGCTGTATGAAGACGGCGATACCCTGGAGCAGGCCTCGCAACGCAAGCTGGCCCGCATCTGCGAGCAGCTGCAGTTGAAGCCGACCGACCGCGTGGTGGAGATCGGCACCGGCTGGGGTGGCTTCGCGCTGTATGCCGCACGCCATATCGGCTGCCATGTCACCACCACCACCATATCGGTGGAACAGCACGCACTGGCCAGCCAGAGGATCGAAGCGGCCGGGCTCAGTGATCGCGTGACGCTGCTGCTGAAGGACTACCGCGACCTGGAGGGGCAGTACGACAAGCTGGTGTCCATCGAGATGATCGAGGCGATCGGCGCGCAGTACCTGCCGACCTACTTCGCTACGCTGACCCGCCTGCTGAAACCAGAGGGCCTGGCCCTGCTGCAGGCGATCACCATCGAAGACGAGCGCTACCAGCAGGCACGACGCAGCGTGGACTACATCAAGCGCTTCGTGTTTCCCGGCAGCTTTATCCCGTCCATCAACGCCATCCTGGCGGCGAAGACGCATAGCAGCGACCTGCAGCTGATCGGCCAGCACGACTTCGGCTATTCCTATGCACTGACGTTGCGCACATGGCGCACGCGCTTCATGGCGCAGTTGCCGGCAGTGCGTGCGCAGGGGTTCGACGAGAACTTCATCCGCATGTGGGAGTTCTACCTGGCGTATTGCGAAGGCGGTTTCCTGGAGCGGTCGATCGGCGTGTCGCATCTTCTGATGGCACGCCCGGGCTACCGTCCCGTTGCGCTGAGCGGAACGCACTGACATGCATTTCTGGGGCAACGTGGTCGGCAACCAGCTGGTCTGGTTCTGCGCGGTGGCCGGGGCCGGCCGCGGCCAGTACTGGCCGGCCGTGCTGGCCGCCACGGCCTACATCGTCAGCCAGTTGCTGCTGTCGGAACATCCGAGCATCGAGCTGAAGCTGATGGCGGTGGCGATCGTCTGCGGGCTGCTGGTCGACGGTGTGGCCGGTGCCAGCGGGCTGGTGGTGTACGCCGCCGGAACCCCGGCCGTGTGGCTCGCCCCTGTGTGGATTCTCGCGTTGTGGGCATCGTTCGCGATGACCTTGACGGTCTCTTTCGCTGCCCTGCAGCGACAGTGGAGGCTGGCCGCCTTGGTCGGCCTGCTGCTGGCCCCGCTGGCGTATCTGTCTGCTGCGCGGGGATTTTCTTCAGTGGCCTTCGCCGCGCCGCCATGGCGGGGCATCGCCGTGCTCGGCATGGGCTGGTCGCTGGCACTGCCTGCCTTGGCCGCCTGTGCGCGGCGATGGCAGCGGCCGTATCAACGCAGCGCCCGGCTGCAATCAGGAGAGGGTCGATGAAGCTGTTGTGGTGGGTATGGTTGTATGCGGCCGTGGTGATGAGCTGGGGTTGGTGGTGGCAACGTCGCAACGAGAATATCGGTGTCGTGGATGTGCTGTGGGCAAAGAGTGTGGCGGCCGCCGCGCTGCTGCTGGCGCTGCTGGGGGAAGGCGCGTTGCTGCCGCGGATGGCGCTGGGCGTGCTGGGCGGGCTGTGGGGAGCCCGCTTGGCGCTCCACCTGTGGCAGCGCGTGCGCAGCGAGGATGAAGACGGCCGCTACCGCTACCTGCGCGAGCACTGGAACGGGCACCAGGGCAAAATTTTCGGCTTCTTCCAGGCGCAGGCGCTGCTGGTGGTGCTGTTCGCGCTGCCCTTCATCGCCGTGGCGCTCAACCCGCGCACTGACGGCGTGGGTTGGGTGATCGCGGCGGCGGTGGTGTGGTTGGCGAGCGTCGGCGGCGAAGGCTTGGCCGACCGCCAGCTGGCCCGCTTCCGCGCCAAGCCGGAGAACAAGGGCCGTACCTGCCGCGATGGCCTGTGGCGCTACTCACGGCATCCCAACTATTTCTTCGAGTGGCTGCACTGGTTCACCTACGTGCTGCTTGCGGTGGGTTCGCCGCTCTGGTGGTTGTCGTGGTCCGGTCCGCTGGTCATGTACGTCTTCCTGCGCTGGTTGAGCGGTGTGCCCTTCACTGAAAAACAGGCGCTGCGCAGCCGCGGTGATGACTACCGCGAGTACCAGCGCACCACCTCGATGATCTTCCCGTGGTTTCCCCGTAAATCTGCTGCATCCAAGGAGTTCCGCCCATGAGCACCGATATCCAGAGTCTGCCTACGGCCGACTACGCGCCGGGGCTGACCGGCCTGGCAGAACGTGGCCTGCTGCCTGATGCGCTGCTGCGCCTGGGCATCCGCCAGCAGTGCGCACAGCGCCTGCGCGAAGAGCAGGAAGGCGGTACCGATGCGCAGTCCGCGCGCTTCTCCGAGCGTATCGCCGAGCTGGCCGGCAGCCCACTGGCACTGCATGTGGACGCCGCCAACCGCCAGCACTACGAGGTACCCGCCGCGTTCTTCGAGGCCTGCCTGGGCAAGCGCCTGAAATACAGCAGCTGCTATTACCGCACCGGTCATGAAACGCTCGACCAGGCCGAGGAAGCCATGCTGGAACTGTATGCCGAGCGTGCGGGTCTGGCAGACGGTCAGGACATCCTGGAGCTGGGCTGCGGCTGGGGGTCGTTGACGTTGTGGATGGCCGAACGTTATCCGAACGCGCGCATCACCGCCGTGTCCAACTCCAACGGCCAGCGGATGCATATCGAAGCGCAGTGCAAGGCGCGCCGGTTGGGCAATGTCACGGTGCTGACGCGCGATGTGAACCACCTGGAGCTGCCGGAGCATGCATTTGATCGCGCGATCTCCATCGAGATGTTCGAGCACATGCGCAACTACGACCGCCTGCTGGGCCGCATCGCCGGTTGGCTGCGCAGCGACGGCGCGCTGTTCGTGCATATCTTCGTGCACCGCACGCTGATGTATCCCTTCGAGACCCAGGGGGATGACAACTGGATGGGGCGGCATTTCTTCACCGGTGGCCTGATGCCCGCCGCCGATACCCTGCTGCATTTCCAGCACGACCTGCTGCTGCAGCAGCGTTGGCTGCTGGACGGCACGCACTACGAGCGCACCGCCAACCATTGGCTTGCCAACCAGGACAGCCAGCGCGATGCGCTGATGCCCGTGCTGCGGCAGACCTACGGCGATGCCGCTGCCGCGCTGTGGTTCCAGCGCTGGCGGATGTTCTGGATGGCGTGTGCCGAGCTGTTCGGCTATGAAAACGGCCAGCAGTGGCAGGTCGCCCATTATCTGTTCCGTCCCCGCTGAAGGAGAACGCCATGCGTCTGTACAGCCTGCTTCCCGTCGTTGCGATGGCACTGTCCGCCAGTGCCTGTTCGTCCAGCCCCGAGCGGCCGCTGCCGCGTGCACCGCAGGTCGATGTGCCACGTTTCATGGGCGACTGGTACGTCATCGCGCAGATTCCCACCTTCATCGAGCGCAAGGCCTTTGATTCGGTGGAAACGTACGCACTGCGTCCGGATGGCCGCATCCAGACGACCTTCACCTACCGCAAGGGCAGTTTCCAGGCCCCGGTGAAGACGATGCACCCGGTCGGCCGGGTGGAGAAAGAAGGCAACGGCGCCGTGTGGGGCATGCAGTTCATCTGGCCGATCCAGGCCGAGTATGTGATCTCGTGGCTGGACGCGGATTACCAGCAGACCATCGTGGCGCGCAGCAAGCGTGACTACGTGTGGTACATGGCGCGCACCCCGCAGGTCAGCGACAGCGACTACCAGCAAGCGATCGAGCGCATCGCCGCGATGGGCTACGACACCAGCAAGATCCGCCGCGTCCCGCAATCAAACCGCTGAACGGCGGTAGAGCCGACTTCAGTCGGCTGTCTTCGAAGCCCAGGTAGAGCCGACTTCAGTCGGCTGCCCCGAAGCCGACTGAAGTCGGCTCTACCACCCCATCCCAACCCACCCACCATACCCAAACCGCCCACACCCCATCACACCCCACAAACTGCGCCACCCATCTCATGCCGTGAGAGGCACACTTGCCATAATCGGAGCCGTATCCAGCGGAGGGTCGGCCCATGGCAGCCAAGTACTGCGATCTGGTCATGAAGGGGGGCATCACCAGCGGGATCGTCTACCCGAACGCGGTGCTGTCGCTGGCCAAAGCGTATCGGTTCAAGAGCATCGGTGGCACCTCCGCAGGCGCCATTGCCGCAGCCGTAGCGGCGGCTGCCGCGCTCGGTGACCGCCGCCGCCACGCCGGCGAGGCGATGGACGCGCAGGCAGGTTTCGAGGGGTTGTCCGCCGTATCCGCGCAGCTGTCCACGCGCGGATTCATCTACCGCCTCTTCCAGCCTGCGCGTGGCGGGCGTGCGGCCTACCGGCTGCTGGTGGTACTGGCCAGCCACGCCGGCTGGCCGCGAAAGATCGTCTGCCTGTTGGCCGCGGTGTTCACCATCGCGCCAGTGGAGGTGCTGGTATCGCTGACCCTGCTGCTCGGCATCGGCGCGTGGGCCGGCGGCGGCCTTGGCGTGCTGGCCACGCTGCTGCCCTCGCTGCTGTGCGCTTATGGAGCCGGCGTAGCGGCGGCGTTGCTGCGCGTAGCGCGTGTGGCGCGCGGCAATCTGCTGGGGCTGTGCAACGGCCGCAGCGAGGACCCGCAGCGACCCGCACTCACAGACTGGCTGCATGCCAGCCTGCAGGCGTTGTCCGGGCGCCCGCTGGACCAGCCGCTGACCTTCGCCGACCTGCATTCGGCGCCACGTTACGCGGGCGAGCCGCAGGATGCGCATGCCGTGACCCTGCAGATGATCAGTACCTGTGTCTCGCACAACGAGCCGCGCACGCTGCCATTCAGCGATGCGACGTTCTGGTTCCTGCGCGAGGAGTTCGATCTCCTGTTTCCGTCCAGCGTGGTGGACTGGCTGGTGCAACACGCCGGGATACCCGAGACCTTCGACGGGCGGGACTACCATCGGCTGCCCGCAGGAGATCAACTGCCGGTGCTGGTCGCCACGCGGATGAGCCTGAGCTTCCCGCTGCTGATCAGCGCGGTGCCCCTGCATGAGCCGGCATGGTCGGCCGCGCGGCCTCCGCTGCAACGCGTCGAGCCCGGTCGGGGTGGCAAGAACGTGGCAGACAGCATGGAAGGGCTGACCCAAGGCGGGCAGGCGGCGTCGACGGCACCTGCTGCAGCGGAGGCGCCGCGTTTCCGGCGCTGCTGGTTCTCCGATGGCGGCATCGGCAGCAACTTCCCGATCCACTTGTTCGACGCGGCGCTGCCGCGCTGGCCCACCTTCGCCATCAACCTGGTGTATCCGGGCGGCGCCGTGTCAACCGTGGACCCTGAGGATCCGCAGGGCGCGCTGGAACGCGCCGTGGTATTGCCCGCCGGCAATCGCGAGGGCTGGCAACGCAGCTACCGCGACATCAGTGCGCCGCTCGCCGCCAACGAAGTGCTGCGGTTCCTTTTCGCGGTGATATCCACCATGCAGAACTGGCGCGACCTGCTGCAGGCGCGGGCACCCGGCTACCGCGACCGCATCGTCAACGTGGCGCTGGAGGGGGACGAGGGCGGCATGAACCTGGACATGCCACAGGACGTGCTGAGCCGAATCGCGGAGAAAGGCACGCTTGCCGGGGAGCGCTTCTGTGCGTTCTCTTTTGAAAACCACTACTGGGTGCGTTGGCGCAACCTTGCCTCGGCCTACCAGCGTTACACGCTGGAAGTTTCACGCACCGATGATGCCAGCCAGCAGGTGGTCGCCTACCGGGCGGTGTATGCCAGCGTGGCGACCGGGCAGCCTCTGCCACCGTCGTATCCACTGGGCTCGCAGGAAAGGCAGCGCGCGTCGCAGGCGCTGTATGCGCGCATGGTGGAGCAGGGCACCACGTGGGAAGACTGCGGCCCGGACCTCACCGAGGGCGCACCACGCCCCCTGCCGCAGATGAAGGTCACGCCGATCTATTGAGCAGACGGTCAGGGTAGAGCCGACGGGTATAGCCGACGGGTAGCGCCGACTTCAGTCGGCTGCCTTTGCATCAGGCGAAATGCAGCCGACTGAAGTCGGCTCTACCCCCGACCTCGCCATTCCCGCCATCCCCCGTCATCCGCCGCCAGCCGCCGCCGCCCCCCTGCCTCAGCGCCCCGGCAGCTGCGCGAACGCGCGCTGCATGCAGTCCTCGCGCGGGCATACCCGGCAGCCGGGTCCGATGGATACCGAGTTCCCCGGACTCTGGATATCCAGCCCCCGGGTGTAGACCAGCCGCTCTGCATGCTGCAGATCGCAGCCCAGCGCCACGGCAAAGGTCTTGCGTGGCTGGCCATGGCCGACCGGGCCGCTGCTCACCTGCCGGGCCAGCCAGAAATGGCGCCGCCCATCCGGCATGCGGGCGGTCTGGGTGAGGATGCGTCCGGGCTGGTTGAACGCCTCGTACACGATCCACAGCGGGCACGAACCGCC
The DNA here is from genome assembly GCF_040223995.2 of Stenotrophomonas sp. WHRI 8082. Taxonomy (NCBI): domain Bacteria; kingdom Pseudomonadati; phylum Pseudomonadota; class Gammaproteobacteria; order Lysobacterales; family Lysobacteraceae; genus Stenotrophomonas; species Stenotrophomonas sp. WHRI 8082. Next base: position 2,194,937 of record NZ_CP167826.1, read on the forward strand.
TACCTGCGAAAAGTGGAAGTCGGTGGCCGAGTGGCGTTTGGACACGTTGCCGGCACGGTCCACGCGGATGAAGAAAAACGGCAGGCCCGGTGCACTGCGCCGCGCCAGCGTGCTCAGCCGGTGGCAGACCGCTTCGAACCCCACGCCGAACTGGTGCGCCAGCAGTTCGATGTCGTAGCCGCTGTGCTCGGCTGCGCGCAGGAACGGGCCGTAGGGCATCACCAGCGCGCCGGCAAAGTAGTTGGACAAGCCGATGCGGGCCTGGGCGATACGCGCGTCATCGCGGAAGCCGGCACGTTCGATGACCGCATCCACGGCCTCGCCGTGCCCGCGCAGGGCCAGCTCGGCGGCCATCTGGAAGGCCTGCTGGCCCGGTTCCAGGTAATCCGGCAGCCACAGCGTGCGCGCCTGGGCATCCAGCAGGCGCTTCTCGCGGCCAGCCTGCAGCGGTGCCACTTCCACCATCACGCCGTGACGGTCGGCCAGCAACTGGCGTAGCCGCGGCGCCATGTGGCCGACAGTCAGCCCCCACTCGGCGAACAACTGCTCGGCCAGCTCATCCAGCTCCGGAATGTGGTTGTGCATGCGGTTGAAGAAGTCGCGCACCTGGTCGCCCGCGGGCAGGCTCAGTCCAGCGCCGGGCTCGCCCAGCTGGAACTCCAGTGCTGCTGCATGCTCGCGCAGCGCCAAATGGCGGCGGTGCAGGTCCAGCAAGGCCTGGCTGACCTGCGGCAGGTTGCCGGCCATGGCCCGCAGTTCGGTGGCACTGACATCGGCCAGGCCGAGGTCACGCAGCGTCTGCCCCAGCGCATCCTGCAGCGCCGCCGGTCCCCCGGCGTCGAACAGGTCGCCCAGTTCGCCCAGCACGGCGCGCAGACGCTGCTGCACGGCCGGGGTCAGCGGCCGCTTGTTGCGCTCGATCTGGTTGAGATAGCTGGCGGAAACGCCCAGCCCCTGCGCCAGTTGCGCCTGGGTGTAGCCACGCTGCTCCCGCAGCTTGGCCAGGCGCAGACCGAGATGACGCTGGGGCACAAGGTCATTCACAAGATTAACAATAATCAGCAGGCCGGTTGGCCAGATTAAGCGCAGACAGCCCAGAAATCGAGCAGTGGCTTGTGAATAATGCCAAGCATCTTCAGCACTCCGATGGAACCGCCATGACTGTTGCAGCGCCCCGTATCCGTCTGTTGATCGATGGCCAGTTCATCGAGTCGTCCACCGCGCAGTGGCAGGACGTCGTCAATCCGGCCACGCAGGACGTGCTGGCCCAGGTGCCGTTCGCCACCACCAGCGAAGTCGACGATGCCGTCGCTGCCGCCAAGGAAGCCTTCAAGACCTGGCGCAAGACGCCCATCGGCACCCGTGCGCGCATTTTCCTGAAGTACCAGCAGCTGATCCGCGAGAACATGAGCGAGCTGGCGCATACCCTCAGCGCCGAGCAGGGCAAGACCGTGCCGGACGCCGAAGGCGATGTGTTCCGCGGCCTGGAAGTGGTCGAGCACGCCGCAGCGATCGGCAACCTGCAGCTGGGCGAGCTGGCCAACAACGTGGCCAATGGCGTGGACACCTACACCTTGATGCAGCCCTTGGGTGTGTGCGCGGGCATCACGCCGTTCAACTTCCCGGCGATGATTCCGCTATGGATGTTCCCGATGGCCATCGCCACCGGCAACACCTTCGTGCTCAAGCCGTCCGAACAGGATCCGATGGTCACCATGCGCCTGGTCGAACTGGCGCTCGAAGCCGGCATCCCGAAGGGTGTGCTGAACGTCGTCCACGGCGGCGAAGAAGTGGTCAACGCGATCTGTGACCACCCGGACATCAAGGCGATCTCGTTCGTGGGCTCCACCCGCGTCGGCACCCACGTGTACAACCGCGCCTCGCTGGCCGGCAAGCGCGTGCAGTGCATGATGGGCGCGAAGAACCATGCGGTCGTGCTGCCTGATGCCAACAAGGAGCAGACCCTCAACGCGATGGTTGGCGCCGCCTTTGGTGCGGCCGGTCAGCGCTGCATGGCCGCCTCCACGCTGGTGCTGGTGGGTGATGCACGCGCTTGGGTGCCGGACCTGGTGGCGAAGGCGAAGACGCTCAAGGTCAGCGCTGGCTCGGTGACGGGCACCGATGTCGGCCCGGTCATTTCCTGCAGTGCCCGCGAACGCGTGGAAGGCTTGATCGCTTCGGGCGTGGAGCAGGGCGCAACGCTGGACCTGGACGGCCGCAATCCGCAGGTCGACGGCTTCGAGAAGGGCAACTTCGTCGGGCCGACCATCTTCTCCGGCGTCACCACCGACATGCGCATCTACCAGGAAGAAATCTTCGGGCCGGTGCTGGTGATCCTGGAAGCGGAAACGCTGGAAGACGCCATCGCGCTGGTCAACAGCAACCCCAATGGCAACGGCACGGCGGTGTTCACCCAGTCCGGCGCCGCCGCGCGTCGCTTCCAGGAAGACATCGACGTCGGCCAGGTCGGCATCAACGTGCCGATCCCGGTGCCGGTGCCGCTGTTCTCCTTCACCGGATCGCGCGCATCCAAGCTGGGTGACCTCGGTCCATATGGCAAGCAGGTGGTGATGTTCTACACGCAGACCAAGACCATCACGGCACGTTGGTTCGATGACGAGACGCTGAGCCACGGCGTCAACACCACCATCAGCCTGAAGTAACCACGGAGTTGCAGACATGAGTAACTCGATGACGACGGAACTCGACGAAGCGCAGCAAGCCTATCGAGAGGCAGCGCGTGACTTCGCCCAGGCAGAATTGGCGCCACACGCAGCGCGGTGGGATGCGGAGGGCATCTTCCCGCGCGAGGCAATCGCCAAGGCAGGGGAACTCGGTTTCTGTGGCTTGTACATGGATCCCGAGGTCGGTGGCAGCGGCCTGAGCCGTCTGGACGCCGCCGTCGTCATCGAGGAACTCGCCAACGTGGATCCCTCCACGGCGGCCTATGTCAGCATCCACAACATGGCCTCGTGGATGGTCTCCACCTGGGGCCAGGAAAGCCTGCGCGCCGCGTGGGGCGCGGATCTGTCGGCCGGCACCAAGCTGGCCTCCTATTGCCTGACCGAACCGGGAGCGGGCTCGGATGCGGCATCGTTGAAGACCACGGCCGTGCGCGATGGCGACGACTATGTGCTCAATGGCGCGAAGGCCTTCATTTCCGGCGCTGGCGCGACCGAGCTGCTGGTGGTGATGGCACGAACCGGCGGCCCCGGCGCGAAAGGCGTCAGCGCCATCGCGGTGCCGGCCGACCTGCCGGGCATCAGCTACGGCCGCAAGGAAGAGAAGATGGGCTGGAACAGCCAGCCGACCCGTGGCATCACCTTCGACAACGTACGCGTGCCGGTCGGCCACCTGCTGGGCGAAGAGGGCGGCGGCTTCAAGCTGGCCATGAAAGGCCTGGACGGCGGGCGCATCAACATCGCCGCATGTTCGCTGGGCGCCGCGCAGGGTGCGCTGGATGCGGCACGACGCTACATGGGCGAGCGGCGCCAGTTCGGCAAGGCGCTGGCCGAGTTCCAGGCGCTGCAGTTCAAGTTGGCCGACATGGCCATCGAGCTGGTCGCCGCACGGCAGATGGTGCACACCGCGGCCCGCAAGCTCGATGCGGGCGCCAGCGATGCCAATGTGTGGTGTGCGATGGCCAAGCGCTTCGCTACCGATGCGGGCTTTACCGTGTGCAACGAAGCGCTGCAGATCCACGGCGGTTACGGTTATATCCGCGAGTACCCGATCGAGCGCCTGCTGCGTGACTGCCGTGTGCACCAGATCTTGGAAGGCACCAACGAGATCATGCGGGTGATCGTTGCCCGCCACCTGCTCAATACCGAAGAGGAACTGCGATGAACGATTGGCGCACCCATGAACATGCCGGCCTGAAGGTCGAGGCCGATGGCCACGTTGCGGTCATCACCCTGCACAATCCGCCCGCGCATACCTGGACCGTGCACAGCCTGTCGGCCCTGCGCGACCTGGTGGGCGCGTTGAACGCGGACCGTGATGTCTATGCGCTGGTGATCAGTGGCGAGGGCGAGAAGTTCTTCTCCGCCGGCGCCGACCTCAACCAGTTTGCGTCCGGCGACAAAGCCGCTGCGCGGGAAGCCGCGCGCCGCTTCGGTGAGGCATTCGAGGCGCTCTCCGCGTTCCGCGGCGTGTCCATCGCGGCCATCAACGGCTATGCCATGGGCGGCGGCCTGGAATGTGCGTTGGCGTGCGACCTGCGCATCATCGAAGAACACGCCCAGGTGGCGCTGCCGGAGGCCACCGTCGGCCTGTTGCCGTGCGCTGGCGGCACGCAGAACCTGCCGCGCCTGGTCGGCGAAGGCTGGGCCAAGCGGATGATCCTTCTCGGTGAGCGCATCGACGCCGATACCGCCGTGCGGATCGGTCTGGCCGAGCAGAAAGCCGGCAAGGGCGAAGGTAAAGCGCTGGCGCTGGAGTGGGCGAAGAAGGCCGGCAAGCAGAGCCCGACCAGCATCGCCGCCTGCAAGACGCTGGTGCAGTCCACCCGCACCGGTACGCATGCATCGGCGCTGGTCGCAGAGCGCGAAGCGTTCGTGGACCTGTTCGATACTGCCGACCAGGTAGAGGGTGTCAGCGCCTTCCTGGAAAAGCGCAGCGCGCAGTGGAAGAACGCATGAGCCGGGAAACCGACATCGTGGTTGACGAAGCGCCGGTGCTGTTTGAAGAACGCACCGCGGCCAACGGCACGCGCATCGGTATCGCCACGCTCAACGCACCGCGCACGTTGAATGGCTTCTCGCTGCCGATGGCCCACCTGCTGTTGGAAAAGCTGCGTGCGTGGGCCGACGATGACGGCGTGGCCATGGTCGTGCTGCAGGGCGCTGGCGAGAAAGCATTCTGCGCCGGCGGCGACCTGCACAGCCTGTACCAGAGCATGCAGGCCTACCGCGCGGCAGGGCAGGTGGACATCCACCAGAACACGCATGCCGCCGAGTTCTTCGATGTCGAATACCGCGTAGATTTCCTGATCCATACCTACCCCAAGCCGATCCTGTGCTGGGGCCACGGCATCGTCATGGGCGGCGGCATCGGCCTGATGTCCGGCGCCAGCCATCGCGTGGTCAGCGAGCGCTCGAAACTGGCGTTCCCGGAGATCACCGTCGGCCTGTTCCCGGACGTCGGCGGGAGCTGGCTGCTGCAGCGCGTGCCGGGCAAGGGGGGACTGTTCCTGGCGCTGACCGGCGCGCTGCTTGGCCCGGGTGATGCGATCCATGCCGATCTGGCAGATCTGCACATCGCCGAATCGCAGCGCGCCGAAGTCTTCGACGCGTTGCTGCAGGCGGACTGGCGCCGCGACAGCGAGGGCAACCACGGCCGCTTGGACACGCTGCTGCAAGCCTTCGCCAGCGACGCACCCACGGGCCCGCTGCAGGCCCATGCGGACCTGCTGGAGACGCTGTGCGCCGGCGATGAACTGCCGGCGATCATCGAACGCATCCGGGCCCTGCAGACCGACGACGCGTGGCTGCAGAACGCGCAGAAGACGCTTGCTTCCGGTGCACCCGGTTCGGCGCGGCTGGCGTTTGAACTGCAGCGCCGCACCGCCGGCGCGGACCTGGCGACGGTGTACCGGCTGGAGTACGTGACGGCCCTGCATTGCGCCGCGCACGGTGACTTCGCCGAGGGCATCCGCGCGTTGTTGGTCGACAAGGACCGCACCCCGCACTGGAACCCGGCTTCGCTGGCCGACGCCAGCGCGGCGTGGGCCGAAGACTTCTTCATTTCCCCGTGGCCGGCCGACCAGCACCCGCTGGCTGACCTTGCCGCCACCGCTGCTGAAAGGACCGTCGCATGAGTCGCATTGCATTCATCGGGCTGGGCAACATGGGCGGTCCGATGGCCGCCAACCTGGCCAAAGCGGGCCACGTCGTGCGCGTATTCGACCTCGTGCCCGCCGCCGTGCAGGCGGCCGTGGATGCCGGCGCAACGGCTGCCACCTCCGCATTGGATACGTTGACCGATGCCGAGGTGGTGATCTCGATGCTGCCGGCCAGCCGCCACGTCGAAGGCGTCTATCTGGGCGATGACGGCCTGCTGGCCGACATCCCGGGCGGTGCGCTGGTGATCGACTGCAGCACCATCGCACCGGCCACCGCGCGCAAGGTCGCCGAAGCCGCAGCGGCGCGAGGCCTGCAGATGCTGGACGCCCCGGTGTCCGGCGGTACCGCCGGTGCCACGGCCGGCACGCTGACCTTCATCGTCGGGGGCGAAGAGGACGCACTGGAACGTGCACGCCCCTACCTGCAGGCGATGGGCAAGAACATCTTCCATGTGGGGGCCAGCGGCGCCGGCCAGGTCGCCAAGCTGTGCAACAACATGGCGCTGGGCGTGATCATGGCGGTGACCGGTGAATCCATCGCGCTGGGCGTGGCACACGGGCTGGACCCGAAGGTGCTGTCGCAGATGATGGCGGTCAGTACCGGCCGCAGCTGGGCGACCGAAGTGTGCAATCCGTGGCCGGGGGTGCTGGAAAACGCGCCGGCCTCGCGCGGCTACAGCGGTGGCTTCGGCAGCGACCTGATGCTCAAGGACATGGGCCTGGCGGTGGAAGCGGCGATGAGTGTGGGCGCTTCGATCCCGCTCGGCGAGCTGGCGCGCAACCTGTATTCGATGAACCACCAGGCAGGCCGCGGCAAGCTGGATTTCTCCAGCGTGGTGCAGCTGGTCAGCAGCGAAAAGTAACCAGGACGGAGCAAGGCCCTGTCGCCATGCGAAAGGGCCTTGCTCCCAGCGCCTGGGTCAGGTCAGGCCACGATCAGCTTGACGTCGATGTTGCCCTGGGTTGCGTTGGAGTACGGGCAGACGATGTGGGCTTTCTGCACCAGCTCTTCCAGCTGCTCGCGCGGCACGCCCGGGGCGGTGATGGTCAGCTCGGCCTCGATGCCGAAACCGGTTGGGATCTGGCCGATACCGACCTTGCCGGCAACGGTGGTGTCAGCCGGCAGCGCGACCTTGGCCTGGCCGGCGACGAACTTCAGCGCGCCGAGGAAGCAGGCCGAATAGCCGGCAGCGAACAGCTGCTCCGGATTGGTGCCCGGGCCGCCTGCGCCGCCCAGCTCGCGCGGGGTCGACAGCTGGATGTCCAGCACGTTGTCGGAGGACACAGCGCGGCCTTCGCGGCCGCCGGTTGCGGTGGCCTGGGCGGTGTACAGAACCTTTTCGATCGACATGGCGGAGTTCCTTGTTGGGGTGGCCGGTTGGCCGGTGAGGTGTACTTTGCGCGCCTTGGCTGGACGTGTGGCAACATGGAGTCCGGAAAACTTGATGGATCGTCCAGCCATGCTCGATCGACTTGAATCCCTGCTCGACCGCTTCCCGGTCAGTGCGCGGCTGCTGCAGGGTGGCGAGATCAGCGGCCACTGGGTGCCGGCGCAGGCCGCCAGCCAACCCCTGCTGCACCTGCTCAGCCAGGGCGGCGTGGAGGTGATGGACAGCGATGGCACCCGCCTGCGCATCGATCAGCCCAGCGTGCTGTTGTACGCCCGGCCGCGCGAACATCATTTCAGCATTGATGACGGGCTGCAGGTGCCGCTGGTGACGGCGGGGCTGCGTTTCGAAGCCGGCGAAGGCAGCCCGGTGGCCGACGCGTTGCCGAGCCCGATCTGCCTGCCACTGGCCGACCTGCTGGGTAGCAACGCGGTGCTGGGTGTGCTCTTCGAAGAAGCCTTCACCGAGCGCTGTGGCCGGCAGGCGATGCTCGACCGCCTGTTCGAACTGGTGATCATCCAGGTGCTGCGCACGCTGATGGAAAACGGCCAGATCCAGGTCGGGCTGCTGGCCGGAATGGGCCACCCGCGGCTGCGCCATGCACTGGTGGCCATGCACGAACGACCGGCCGAAGAGTGGTCGCTGCAGACGCTGGCCGAGCGTGCCGGGATGTCACGCAGCGCCTTCGCCGACGGGTTTCGCGATGTCGTAGGCAGTACGCCCGGGCAGTACCTGCAGGCGTGGCGGACGCGACTGGTGCAGCAGGCCCTGCGCCGTGGCCAACCGCTGAAGCGCATTGCCGGCGACGTCGGGTATGGCAGCGAGGCCGCGCTGTCGCGCGCGTTCAAGGCCCAGACCGGGCAGTCGCCGAGGGAATGGAAACAGGCCGCGCGGTGACGCTGGGTATGGCAATTGCCGTGGTAGCGCTGAGCCACGCTCGGCGAGCGCCCCGCGCGGTGAAGCATTCCACCGAGCACGGCGCGGCCCTACCCGGTCATACCGCCCATTCCAGGTCGGTGGTGAACATGATGGTCAGCCAGCGATCCGGCGACTCCTCACCCAGCAGGTCGCCGATCTCATCGCGCAGGCGATCCCATTCGGCCAACGCACGCGGCGGATCGTCCGCACGGACTACGAAGAACAGTTCGATCTGCTCACCGCGACCGACCTGCGCCACGTAGCTGCGGTAATCGATGAATCCATGTCGAGTGACCACATCGCGGGCCACCGCATCCACGTGCGCCCGCAGCTCCTGGGGCGCCACCAGCAGGATGCCGGCCAAGGCTTGGCGCACGGTGCCCAGCGGCGCCACCATGACGAACAGGCAGACCACTGCCAGGATGCCCGGATCGATGTACGGCCCGATCCAGTCCAGCGACGTGCCACGCACCAGTGCACCGCCGATGAAGGCCAGCAGATAACACGCGGACATGCTTGCCGCGATGATCCAGTTCTTCGCATCCAAGGCGATGAAGTCCGAGCCGATCTGCCGGTTGGCACGCAGCACGAACGCCGCCAGCGCCCCTTCGGCCAGCAGCGAGATCACCCCGAAGGTGATGGCCGGGCCGAGCGCGATCAGACGCCCGCCCGAGGTCAGCGCATCCACCGCATTGACGAACGCGTACAGCGCCGCACCAATCATCAGCGTGCCACTGACGCCCAGCACGATGGGTTCCAGATGCCAGAATCCCATCGAAAAACGCTGGTTCAGGCGCGACTGCAGGGTATCGGTATTGGTGGACTGGGCAATCAGCCGGGCGACCAGCAGCGACAGCCACGTCATCACCACGTCGATCATTCCGTAGATGCCATCGAAGATGATCAGCGAGGAATTGGCGTACAGCCCGAAGCCTACCGCCATGGAGGCCATGACCAGGGTGCCGGCGATCGAAAGGCGCAGCACCCCCTGCTCGGTGCGGGTATCGAAGAAACGTGGGGGAATGATGGCCATACCGTGATTGTAGGCCGGGACCATGACCAGCCCGTAGCGCCGAGCCACGCTCGGCGAGCGCGCAGCGCGGACGCTTCGTTCTTCCGCCGAGCAGGGCTCGGCGCTACCACGGCAGCAGCATGCAGCGTCAGCAGCCCTAGGCCGGTCCCCCGGTAGCGCCGAGCCACGCTCGGCGAGCGCGCAGCGCGGCAGCTTCGTTCTTCCGCCGAGCACGGCTCGGTGCTACCACGGCGGCAGCATGCAGCGTCAGCAGCCCTAGGCCGGTCCCCCGGTAGCGCCGAGCCACGCTCGGCGAGCGCGCAGCGCGGCAGCTTCGTTCTTCCGCCGAGCACGGCTCGGCGCTACCACGGCGGCAGCAGGGCTCGGCGCTACCCGCCAGGCCGTGGCTGCCGTAGACTTGCGCGCTTCCCGCCCTCCGCGAAGCCCGTACGCAGTGACCACGCCACCCTGACCCCTGCCGCATGGCAGCCGGACCTGTCCGGCATCAGGAACCCGCGTACCCATTGCAGCGCTGCGTGGCCGTGACCACGTGCGCCAAGGAAATCCCATGCAGACCCATTACCCGCTGCGCCAGCAGTGGCTCGGAAACGTCCGTGGCGACGTGCTGTCCGGCATCGTCGTCGCGCTCGCGCTGATCCCCGAGGCCATCGCTTTCTCCCTCATTGCCGGGGTCGATCCCAAGGTCGGCCTGTACGCCTCGTTCTCCATCGCGGTCATCACCGCCATCGCAGGCGGCCGCCCGGGCATGATCTCCGCCGCCACCGGTGCGATGGCGCTGGTGATGGTCGATCTGGTCAAGGACCACGGCCTGCAGTACCTGTTTGCCGCCACCATCCTCACCGGCTTACTGCAGATGCTGGCTGGCGCGCTGAAGCTGGGCTCGCTGATGCGCTTCGTCTCGCGCTCGGTCATCACCGGCTTCGTCAATGCGCTCGCGATTCTGATCTTCATGGCGCAACTGCCGGAACTCGTCGGCCGTGGGCCGACGGTCTACCTGCTCTGCGCGGCTGCGCTGGCGATCATCTACCTGCTGCCACGCATCACCCGCGTGGTGCCCTCGCCGCTGGTGGCGATCGGCGTGCTCACCGCCGTGGTGATCGGATTCGGCATCGACGTACGCACGGTCGGTGACATGGGCCAGCTGCCCGACAGCCTGCCATCCTTCTTCCTGCCGGACGTGCCGCTGAACTGGGAGACGCTGCGCATCCTGCTGCCGGTGTCGGCCACGCTGGCGGTGGTGGGCCTGCTCGAATCCATGATGACCCTGCAGATCGTCGAGGACATCACCGAAACCCCAAGCGAGCGCAACCGCGAGTGTGCCGGGCAGGGCCTGGCGAACACGGTGACCGGCTTCTTCGGCGGCATGGCCGGCTGCGCGATGATCGGGCAGTCGGTGATCAACGTGACCAGCGGCGGGCGCGGGCGCCTGAGCTGCCTGGTCGCCGGCAGCGTGCTGCTGATGCTGGTGGTATACGGCAGCGAGCTGGTGCGGCAGATCCCGATGGCTGCCCTGGTGGCGGTGATGATCATGGTCAGCATCGGCACCTTCAGCTGGCGCTCGCTGCGTGACCTGCGCACCCATCCGCGCAGCTCTTCGATGGTGATGCTGCTGACGGTGGTGGTCACTGTGGCGACGCATGATCTGGCCAAGGGCGTACTCAGCGGCGTGCTGCTGTCAGCGCTGTTCTTCGCGCGCAAGGTCGGCGGCATGTTGGACGTGCAGCGTGATGACCACGAAGGCGCGCAACGGTATGTGGTGCGTGGACAAGTGTTCTTCGCATCGGCCGGGCAGTTCGGTGCGGCCTTCGATTACCATCACGTTGCGCCGCGGGTGGAGATCGACCTGCAGCACGCGCACCTGTGGGACCTCACGGCCGTGGGTGCACTGGAGCGCGCTGCCGAAAAGCTGCGTGCGCATGGCGCCGTGGTGGACATTGTTGGCCTCAACGCGGCCAGCCGGACGCTGGTGGAGCGGGTGGGACGTAAGGGCGCACCGGACAGCGTGCACTGACCGCTGCGACCCTTCATTCTTCCATCCGGGCTGCCGCCGTACGGCAGCCCGCGCGCGCTTGCGCGCTGTCAATGTTCGCAGTTCTGGTGGACGATTACGGTGTTGGCATCGATGACGTTGACCTTGGGCTCACCCACCAGCTGGCCAGCCAACTTGTCGCACCCGAACTTCAGCAGGCGATCTGCCTCCCGACGTTGAGCATCACCAAATTTGCCTTTGAATGTCACGCTGAGGGGAGTGACGGCAGCGTTGGCGCTGGGGGCCATGACGAGGGCAACGAGCAAGCCAGACAGAACAGACTTCAATCGGTGATTGTTCATGATGTCTCTCTTCAGGGTGAGCGCGGCGACCTGCCGCGAGAGGCATGGTGGACGGCTGGTTGAAGAAAGGCTGTAGGGCAGCGTGCCGCAGACGGCAGCAGGCTTGCTGGTAGCCGTATCGGAAACTCCGATGCGACGAGGCTGGTGTATCCAACCCTGCAGTCTCCGGACACCTTCATTGCGCCAGCGCCGGTCTTGCTGCGTGAGTGCTTGGCATCCCTGAGCATCGTCGCAGGGTTCGCCGCGTCGAGGTCAGGCCACAGTAGCCGGGTGATCCCGCCTCCACGCTGCGCCGTGAGAATGACGAAAGGCAAATTACCAAGCGCCAGGCCTCGGCCACGAATCGGTTGTCGACTTCAACACCTTTCATCGGCCTGGCCGGTTTGAGCCGTCGGAAAGGAATCCCGCGGCGACGTTCATGATTGCAGGCGCGCGCGAGGGATAATGCGCCCCTTGGCGTTCATGTGGCGCCCCGCACCTGCTGTCGGGAATGCGCGATCACACGGGGGGCGGTCAGCTGTTTGGCCACCCTGGTGCCCAGGGCTTCACTCAAGCGAATTGCTGTGGCCGCCAGTCGATCTTTATGACCTTAAGTACATGAAAACATTGAAATCTGAACATATCCGCCTGTGCGTCGCCCCCATGATGGATTGGACGGACCGCCATTGCCGCGTGTTCCATCGGCTGCTGGCGCCCGGCGCGCGGCTGTACACGGAAATGGTGCACGCCAACGCGGTGATCCATGGCGACCGCGAAAGGCTGCTGGGCTTCGATCCGGTGGAACAGCCGCTGGCGCTGCAGCTGGGCGGCAGCGAGCCGGCCCTGTTGGCGCAGGCCGCGCGGATCGCGCAGGACTGGGGCTATGACGAGGTCAACCTCAACTGCGGGTGTCCGTCCGATCGCGTGCAGGCGGGGCGCTTCGGTGCGTGCCTGATGCGCGAACCGGCGTTGGTGGCCGACTGCGTGGCGGCGATGGTGGCGGCCGTGGACATCCCGGTGACGGTCAAATGCCGCTTGGGTGTGGACGATGACAGCGAGTACGAGCGCTTCGCGGAATTCGTCGACCGGCAAGTGCAGGCGGGTGCCCCGATGGTGGTGGTGCACGCGCGCAACGCGTGGCTGAAGGGCCTTTCGCCCAAAGAAAACCGTGAAGTACCCCCGCTCCGTTATGACTGGGCGTACCGCCTCAAGCAGGAGCGCCCGCAGCTGCCCGTGGTGCTCAACGGCGGGCTGGCCAGCATCGACGCCGTACAGGCGCAGCAGGGCAAGGTGGACGGGGTGATGCTGGGCCGTGCGGCCTACCATGACCCCTACCTGCTGCATCAGCTGGAGTCGCTGCACACGGGCGCACCGCTGCAGACGCGCCAAGCGCTGCTGCGCGCGCTGCGTCCCTACGTCGAAGCGAAGCTGGCGGAGGGCGCCGCGCTCAAGCACATCAGCCGCCACATCCTGGGCCTGTTCCATGGCCAGCCCGGGGGGCGCGCATTCCGGCAGATCCTCAGTGAAGGCGCGCACCGTGAGGGAGCCGACTGGTCGTTGGTGGAACAGGCGCTCGCGGTCACCGAGCGGGATGGCGGACGCGTCGCGGCTTGAGGACTTCTGCAGGGCGACATCCGGCGCAACATACCTGCTAGTATGTTCACTTACCTGAACATAGACATCCGATCTTCAGAAAAGTTCAGACCGGATTCACTGGTAAAAGCCGAAATTTGGAAAAGATATGTAAAGCCCCGGGTCCCTGATCCGGACGCGGACTTCACATTTTTTGAACGAATTGCCGACCTCGGCTAGGATCGCAACGATGTTCTTCCGTTTCCACACCTGCCAGCTCACCCTTGCCACCTGCGTGGCGCTGGGTGCATTGGCGCCGCTGCCGTCCCATGCGCAGGCGCCTCCACCGGCGCAGATGCAGCAGGGCGTGCCGCAGCGCATGCAGATGGCCGAGCGTGCGGACATGGTGCGCGGTGGCCCCAGCGAAGAGCGGCGGTCGTTGTCCGATGCGGTGCGTCGGGTGCAGCGGTCTACCGGTGGACACATCCTTGGCGTGGAGCAGGTGCCCTTTGATGGGCGCAACATCAACCGCGTGAAGTACATGGATGAGCGTGGTCGCGTGCGTTACATGGACGATCCTGTGCAGCAGCGTTCACAACCCCGCCCGCCCCGATCGGATATGTCTTCACTACGCGGCGATAACCCCTGAACAGGGATCATCGTCGCATCAAACCCGATTTCCACCGGCCCAACAGGCCGACCCCAGCACACTAGGGAGAGTTCATGCGTATCCTTCTGGTCGAAGACGAAGCCCCGCTGCGTGAGACCCTTGCAGCCCGGCTCAAGCGCGAAGGCTTTGCCGTCGACGCGGCGCAGGATGGCGAGGAAGGTCTCTACATGGGCCGCGAAGTGCCGTTCGACGTGGGCATCATCGATCTGGGCCTGCCCAAGATGTCGGGCATGGAACTGATCAAGGCCCTGCGCGACGAGGGCAAGAAGTTTCCGGTGCTGATCCTGACCGCACGGTCCAGCTGGCAGGACAAGGTCGAGGGCCTCAAGCAGGGCGCTGACGATTACCTGGTCAAGCCGTTCCACGTTGAAGAACTGCTGGCGCGTGTCAATGCGCTGCTGCGCCGTGCAGCCGGCTGGAGCAAGCCGACGCTGGAATGTGGCCCGGTTGCCCTGGACCTCGCGGCGCAGACGGTCAGCGTGGCGGGCAGCAACGTCGATCTCACCAGCTACGAGTACAAGGTGCTGGAGTACCTGATGATGCACGCCGGTGAACTGGTCTCCAAGGCCGATCTCACCGAGCACATCTACCAGCAGGACTTCGACCGCGACTCCAACGTGCTGGAGGTCTTCATCGGCCGCCTGCGCAAGAAGCTGGATCCGGACGGCGAACTGAAGCCGATCGAAACCGTACGCGGCCGCGGCTACCGTTTCGCGATTCCGCGTAACGAAGGCTGAGCCTGCACCTGGCGAGCATCTGATGTCCGGCCGTCTGTGGTTATTCCGACGCTGGCGGCCGCGATCCCTGCAGGCACGCCAGCTGCTGGCTGCGTCGGTGGGCCTGGTGGCCTTTCTGGCGCTGGCCGGTTACGCACTCGATGCGGCCTTTGCCGATACCGCGCGTGCCAACCTGCGCGAGCGCCTGAAGAACTACGCCACGGCCTACGCGGCGGGCAGCGATTTCACCCGCGACCGCTCGTTGTACCTGCGCGAGCAGCCGCCGGATTCGCGTTTCGACGTCCCCGGCAGTGGCCTGTACCTGCAGGTGGTGACGCCCGATGGCAAGGTAACCTCGATGTCCGCCGAAGGTCCCATGCTGCCTACGGTGGGCGGTGGCCTGCTCGCGCCGCGTCAGGAAGTCTTTGAAGGTCCGTTGCCGATCATCCAGATCGACGGCAGCGAGGGATCGGTGTATCGCTACGGCCAAGGCCTGGTGTGGGACGTGGAAGCCGATCCGGCGACCGAGTTTCCGTACACGATCTACGTGATGGAAGACAGCAGCGCACTGGGTGCGCAGCTGCGCGTGTTCCGTGGCCGTGTGTGGTTCTACCTCGGTGGTATCGGCCTGATCCTGCTGCTGCTGCAGACGGTGATCCTGCAATGGAGCCTGCGGCCGATGCGTCGAGTGATCACCGAGCTGACGCGCGTGCAGCGCGGCGAGAGCGAGCGCATGAGCGAGCGCCACCCGCGCGAACTGGAACCGCTGACCGACAGCATCAACGCCTTCATCGAGAGCGAGCGCGATAATCTGGAGCGGCAGCGCAACACGCTGGCCGATCTGGCGCATAGCCTGAAGACGCCGATCGCGGTGCTGCGTACGCAGATGGACAGCGGATCCAGCAACGATGCGTTGCGCGAAGAGCTGGATGTGCAGCTGCAGCGCATGAACAACCTGGTGTCCTACCAGCTCGCACGTGCCGCGTCGTCGGGCCACAAACTGTTCTCCGCGCCGCTGCCGATCGAGTCCAATGCCGAGGAGATCGTGCGCGGGCTGGAGAAGGTGTACGCCAGCAAGGGCGTGTTGTGCGAGTTCGACATCGATCCGGGTTCGCGCTTCCACGGCGAGCCGGGTGACCTGCAGGAACTGTTGGGCAACCTGCTGGAAAACGCCTTCAAGTGGGCCAGCCGCCGCGTGCTGCTGACCGCGCAACCGCTGCCTGCACCGAACATGCGTCGACCCGGCCTGCTGCTGGCGGTGGACGACGATGGCCCGGGCATCGCGCACGATGACATCGCCAAGGTGCTGCAGCGGGGTGTGCGCGGCGATGAGCGCGTGCAAGGCCATGGCATCGGCCTGTCGATCGTGCAGGACCTGATCAAGGATTACCGCGGCGAACTGCTGGTGACGCGCTCGTCGGAATTGGGTGGCGCGCGTTTCGAAGTGCGGCTGCCGCCCGGCCCGTAAGCCGGAGTTCCAGCCGCTGCAGGATCCATCACCGCGCGGGTGTCACGCACCGCGCGGTGCGCTCGCCGAGCACGGCTCGGCGCTACCGGCTCGCCACTTCACCGTGCGCGCGGATCGATCACCTCGCGGCATCTTCGGTAGCGCCGAGCCACGCTCGGCGGAATCCATCACCGCGCGGACATCACGCACCGCGCGGGGCGCTCGCCGAGCATGGCTCGGCGCTACCTGCTCGCCATTCACCGTGCGGCATCATCCAGCGCAGGCACTGTCGGCGGCTCACCATAGAAGCGCCGCAGGTGCGCGGCGACGACCGGCAGCGCCTCGGCCAGCACATCCGGCGCGGAAAAATGGTACTCCGTGGTCACCGCGAAAAACTCTTCCGGCGCCTCCGCTGCATACGGGTCGATCAACGTCGCTTCGCCGGCATCCACCTGCGCGCAGAACGCATCGTAGGCCTGCTGGAAATCGTGTGCCCACTGACGCTGCCACTCACGGGGCAGCGGGGGCGTGCCATCGATCGCACCGTCCAGTGCATCTATCTTGTGTGCCATCTCGTGTACCGCCACGCAGTAGCCATCGAACGGCGCCTGCAGGTCGGCCTGGATATCCGCCCACGACAGGATCAACGGTCCACTGTCCCAGCTTTCACCGATCAACTCGTCATCCCACTCGTGCAGCACGCCTGCGGCATCGACGTGGCTGCGTTGCACGCGGAAGGCGTCCGGATACAGGATCAGCTGCGACCATCCGCGCAGCCCGGCCTCGCCCAGTTGCAGCAGCGGCAGGCAGCACAGCGCGGCCAGCAGCAGCACGTCTTCATCGCGCAGGGTCAGTCCCCCCACCGGGCTGATGGTCTTCTCGTGCAGGAAGCGGGTGGCCAGCGCGCGCAGCCGCTGCTGTTGATCGGCGCTGAGGCCGCGCAGCCACGGCACGTCCTGGCAGGCCTGCTGCCATAGCGCGTCAGGGACAGGACGGGGGGCCGGCCGCAGCCAGCGCAACAACGCCTCGATCAGCGGAACATACCCGGCAGGAAGCTGTGCCACTTCGGCGCACGCAGGCGCTGCAACACGTCGTCGTCACCGCCGCCACCGCTGGACGTGGCCTGCGCGGGCACCGGCTTGGGCGCGGTCGGCACGGCTGCTGCGGCACTGCGCGCGTTCGGCGGTCGCTCGGCATCCGGCGTGGAATAGACACAGTCACCTCGCCCTTCGCTGGCCATCGCCGTGGCGGCGTTGGCAAGTACGGGGGCCATCAACAGGACCAGGCAATGGGCAAAGCAGCGCATCGTCGACATCCGTGGTCAAGGGCGGGTGAGCTCTCGATTCTAGCCCGATTCGCGCCCTCAATTGGAACCCCCCGCGGGCAGGCTCGATTCCTTTGCCGCATACTTTCCCCGTTTACTTGACGGAACCTGCCGTGGACGACCGCCAACTGCTGGCCAAACTGGCCGCCGGACCGCTGTCCGGCGATGCGCTCGCGCGTGAGCTGGGCCAGACCCGCGCTGCAATCTGGAAGCGGATTCAAGGACTTAGGTCTGCAGGCGTGGCGATCGAAGGCCGTGCCGGGGGCGGATACACGCTGTCCCAACGCGTCGACCTGCTGGACCCCACGCAGATCCGTGCCGCACTGTCGGCGCCGGTGGATGCCCTCGTTGATGACCTGCAGGTGCTGTGGAGCACCGGCTCAACCAACAGTGAATTGCTGCGCTGCAGCGCGCCGCCGCGCGGCAATCGCGTGCTGCTGGCTGAGCGCCAGACCGGTGGGCGTGGCCGTCGCGGGCGCGAGTGGGCCTCGCCGCTGGCCGCCCACATCTACCTCTCGGTGCTGCGTGGTTTCGCCGGCGGGCTGGCCCAGTTGGGCGGCCTCAGCCTGATGGCCGGCGTAGCGATCGCCGAGGCGTTGCACGGCTTGGGCCATGCCCAGGTGCAGCTGAAGTGGCCCAATGATCTGGTGGTCAACGGCCACAAACTGGGCGGCCTGCTGGTGGAAGGGGGCGGCGAGTTCGCCGGCCCGGCGCGGGCGGTGATCGGCATCGGCATCAACGTGCACATGCCTGCCGCGGCGGCTGAACACATCGACCAGCCGTGGACCGACCTGGATCGTCTCAACGGTGCGCCGGTTCAGCGCAACACCGTGGCCGCTGCCGTGCTGTCCCATCTGCTGCCCGCGCTGGAGCAGTTCGAAGCGGAGGGTCTGGCCCCGTTCCTGGCACGCTACACCGCGCTGGACAGCCTGGCCGGCCGTGAGGTGCAGGTGGAGCAGGGGGGACACTGGCAGCACGGGCGCGCGCTGGGGCTGGCCGATGACGGCGCGCTGCGCGTGCTGATCAATGGCCGCGAGCACCACGTGCACGCCGGCGAAGTCAGCGTGAGGGCGCGATGAGCGACTGGTTGTTCGACCTCGGTAATTCCCGTTTCAAGTACGCCCCGCTGCTGGGCGACCGTGCCGGTGAGGTACAGGCGTGGACGCACGGTGCCGAAGACCTGCGTGGCGACGCGCTGCGAACCTTGCCGCAGGGCCGCGTGGCGTACGTTGCCAGCGTGGCAGCAACCGGCCTGACCGCGACCATGCTGGAAATCCTGCGCATGCGCTTCACCCACGTGCATGTGGCACGCACGGAGGCCGCGTTCGCCGATGTACGCATCGCCTATGCCGACCCTGCGCGCTTCGGCGTCGATCGCTTCCTGGCGCTGCTGGCGGCGGCGCGCACGCATCGGCATGTGCTGGTGGCCGGCGTTGGTACCGCGCTGACCATCGACCTGCTGGATGCGCAGGGACAGCACCATGGCGGCCGTATCGCGGCCTCGCCGACCACCATGCGCGAAGCGCTGCATGCGCGTGCGGTGCAGCTGCCACCGCAGGGTGGCCAGTACATGGAGTTCGCCGACGACACCGACGATGCGCTGGCATCAGGTTGCGACGGGGCGGCGATCGCGCTGATAGAGCGCAGCCGGGAACAGGCCCGCCAACGCCTGCAGGCGCCGGTGGACCTGTTGCTGCATGGCGGCGGTGCACCGGCGCTGCTGCCGCACCTGGCAGACGATGCGGGCCACCAGCCGCTGCTGGTGCTCGATGGGCTGGCACGCTGGGCCGTGCACCTGCCTGCGGCGACAGGCTAGGATCAGCGGATGCTGACTCGTGCCCTGATCGTCTTCCTGGTCCTGCTCAACGTGAGCGTCGCGCTGTGGTGGATGCTGCGTGGCGAGCCGGTGGTCGCGGACGTCGAGCCACCCGCTGGCGTGGCGCAGTTGCAACTGCTGGACGACACGGAAACCCGACAGCCTCAACAGGGCAGTGTCGCTGCGCCGCCGTTGCAGGACACGACGGTCGAGAGCCCATCGGCATCGTCGCCCACGCAGACCCCGTTACCACCGCCCGCGACGCCGTCGGCGCCGGAGACGCCGCCCACCGTGGAACCGGCATCCGGGACGCTGGCTGCAACGCCGGCCGCCGCCGTGACGCCCGCGGCCGCCTCGCCGGCCACTCCGCAGCGCTGCATCGCGCTGGGACCTTTCCCTGACCGGACCGGCGCCCAGGCCGCGCAGGGCAAGACGGGCAACGCCCTCACCCAGGCGCGCCTGCAGGAGCAGGCCGTGCCCGGCAGCACGACCCGCTTCCGCGTGATGCTGCCGCCCGCCGCCAGCCGCGAGGCCGCACAGGCGACGGTCCAGCGCATCGTCGCGGCCGGTCTGAGCGACTACTACATCATCGCCCAAGGCCCTGACGCGAACGCCATCGCACTGGGCCAGTACCGCAACCGCGAAGGCGCCGAGCGCCGCTTGGCGGCGGTGCAGGCCGCCGGCTTCCAGGCCCGCCTGAGTGGCGGCGAGGGCAGTGCCACGTGGTGGCTGCAGGGCGCGTTGGCCGAGGGCCAGACCCCCACCGGCGTGCGCCAGCGTAGTGGGGCCGCACAGCAACGCTCGCTGGACTGCGCAGGTCTGCGGTAGAATCCACCCTGCTTCGCGGCCACGCCGCGGACGCGTCAGTACTACGCCGCTTTAGCTCAGTTGGTAGAGCAACTGTCTTGTAACTCGGACGCGGTTGTTGTGGTGACCGGCCGGAAGGCTAAGCGCGGCAAGGCTTTAGGCTCGCCAGCGCGTAGACTGCGGGACAAGCCGGACACGGTTTGAGCAAGAGAAGTACGACATCGCCGCTTTAGCTCAGTCGGTAGAGCAACTGATTTGTAATCAGTAGGTCGTCCGTTCGATTCGGACAAGCGGCACCATCCCTCGTAATCAGCGCCGCTTCGCGCTGCTCTTTCTCGACTTCGGTTGCAGCCTGGCCGCGCGCTGTTCCAGGTACTCGCCCAGCAGCTCAAGCGGCTTGACGTCGAGCGCCTCGGCGAATTCCACCAACTCCACGGCGTCGATGCGCCGCTCCCCACGCTCGCACTTGGACACGAAGGTCTGCGTGTTCCCCAGCCGCTCGGCCAAGTCGATTTGCGACACGCCCGCCCGCTTGCGGGCCGCCTTGAGGACGGTCAGGAGTAGCTGGTAGTCGGGGTTGTGGGTCGATGGGGCCATCGCGCGGTGACAGGCAGGTCACCGCACACTAGAGTCCGTATTGGATTAGTCCAAAATAGACTATTTACTGGCGCTGGCTTAGGGGGAGCATGAAGCGGATAGGGATTCTTCTAGTCGTCTTGGCGGTCCTGGCTTGGATCGGGTCGAAGCTGGTGCCACGCAGCTAGCCCGTGCCTGCCGCTGCATCGGCAACTACGGCAGCGGCACTGCCTAAGCAGGCGCAGGAGCCTGCGGCACCGCAGCCCGAGCCGGAGCGCCCCATGTCGGCGGCCGAGAAGAAGGCGCAGCAGGAGAAGTGGTTCGGCGCCGAGACCATTGTCCCGGCCGAGCGCGCCGTCAGGCGCGAACTGAAGGACCCGGACTCCGCGCAGTTCAAGGACGTGCGCGCCAACTACACCGAGGAGTTCGGCCTGGTCGCCTGCGGCAGGGTCAACGCCAAGAACAGTTACGGCGGGTACATGGGCTCCCGGCGCTTCGTGTTCGGCGACGGAAGGGTCATCCTCGAGAGGCGGGACAACGTCGCCCACGCTTGGTCGGGCGCCTGTCTGTAGGTTTAGGGGGGCATCTGGACAGTAGCAGTTGACAGGGCCTAGGATCATCATCAGGTGGGGGAGAAGGTTGCAATGGGGAGACGGGCAAGCCGCCGATGGATCGAATGGGCTTGGGGCGCGTGGTTATTCGTCCTGGCGCCGCTTTCGTTGGCCGCCTCTGACCTCTCGCCGTTGCGCGCCCAGTTTCAACTCCCCGATAATCGCGTCGATTACGCCGCCGCCAAGCTGGAGGTGGACCGAATCATCGACCCGTCCACCGACACCGCGGCCGTGCGCCGGCAACTCGACCAATGGGAGCGCGCTGTGCGCGGCAACGTGCCCGCCAACCCGACGGCGCGCCAGGTTCTCGACGCCTTGCTCAAGACGCTCTACGTGCCGGGCGAGTGGAACCAGGGCAAGCCTTTCACCTACGACCTGTCGGACCCGCTGGGCAAGAACCCGAAGAACAAGCAGCTAGCCACCTACTTGACGACGCGCAAGGGCAACTGCGTTTCAATGCCCATCCTCTTTGTCATCTTGGGCCAACGACTGGGGTTAACCGTTGCGCTGGCCATGGCACCCAACCACCTGTTGGTGAAGTTCGCCGACGATGAGCAGCAAATGTGGTTGAACATCGAAGCCACCGCCGGCGGCTTCAAATACGACAGCAGCTACCAGCGCGAGACGGGAATCTCTGACGCGGCGTTGGACAATGGGCTCTACCTGCGTCCGCTGCTGCCGCACGAGGGCGTGGGTGTGATTGCCAGCACCTTGCTGGAGCACTACGGCGCGAAGAAGGACACCGATGCGCTCATGGCCGTGGCGGACCTCGCGCTGGCCGCCAATCCCAAGGACCCGGCTGCCATGATCTGGAAGGCCAACGCCTACTACCTCCAGACGCAGCAGCGCTTCACATCCAAGTATCCGAACCCGGCAGACGTTCCTCCGGCGCTGCACGGGGAATATGCTCGCTTGACCCGCGAGAATCTGGCGTGGTTTGCCAAGGCCGAATCCCTCGGCTGGACACAGAAGACGCCCGAACAAGAAGCCAACTACTTACAATCCATCCAGCGTGAGAAGACGCGAAGGGGACAGTGATGCGCAAGACCATTTCAAAGACGTTAGCTGCAGTGTTATGCCTGCTGGCCTTTGACGCATGGGCGCGTTTCGTTTCAGTGGATCCAGTTAAAGCTAACCCAAGCACCGGTACGAATTTCAATCGCTACTACTATGTAGAGAATAATCCCTACAAATTCACGGACCCAGATGGCCGCGCCAAGTCGTGCGCCAACAATCAGTGCACCATCACTGCCGATACCTACAATGCCGCCAAGTCGAACGGACAAACCACGTTGGCCTCCCCCGACTTGCGCGCAGCTGGCAACGCAGCCGTGCCTCAATTCACCGTTAAATCCGGCTCAAACGAAAGTTTGGGATTTTTCGTTCCCGACGCAAATGGCAAGCCAGTAGCCCAGCCCGCACAAGGCGTCCAAAATACGAGCAACAGCGCCGGCGCTACTGCGGCAGCAACTATTCCGCAGAACGCCATGGGCGTCATACACGGCCACATTGACGGTGGGTCCAACAAGTCCAATGGCATGGTGGATGCACCAAAACTCAACGGCGGCTACGGCGACACGCAATCGTTAAAAGCTGGTATTCCGACTGCCACGGTGTCTCAAGGCCAAGTAGGTTGGCATGAAATCAACAGCGGGCAACTGCAGTTCTCTTATCCGCATGGCGCGATGAATGGGGGGCAAGAGAAGCAAATCCAGCGCAATCTGAACAACGAACAAAAGTTGTTCCACAACCCCTAGGTCTCCCCCTAAATGAACACCCGTATTCCCCTCTTGACCCTCGCCTTGGTAATGATAGGTTGCGCTCATTCTGCACCGACGAGCGGGGGAGCCGTATCGCCCAGCGATTTGAATGCTGCGCCTGAGCAATATCGCGACAAGACGGTAGTGGTGGAAGGCTTTTTGACGCTGGTCCCAGAGGCACACAATTTATATCAGTCCAAGGCATTAAAAGCCGAGTTCGAACGGCGATGGGACGCCGATGATCCTGCATTCGACCCCAAGGCCTATCAAGCCTATTGTTTAACCATCGCCAACCCCGATGCGCTAACGGTCAAACGCGAACTTTTGGATGGCACCACGATCACCGTCAAGGGCAAATTCCTCGCCGACTACCTGGTTGGAAAGATTGACTTGGGTGCATGTCCGTTGCCCACGGCTATCGTGATCGACGTGGATGATTTAAGACGACGCTACCCGTCAATCTTCACAAACTGATACGAAAAGGCACGGCCAGCAGTCCGACAGTAGGTCTGACACAACGCTCGGTCGTTTAAACACGCAACAAGACTCACCAGTTGATCTGTGTCGTGTCCCGGGCCGCTCGGCTTGATACCGAGCAATCCGGACCGCGCCGAGCCGCACGGGCTCACCGGGGACCCCGGACACAATGTTGGTGTCGGCGCGAGAACCGCCTCGATACTATGTGACTTAACCGGGCTAGCGATCAGCCCGAGGATCGCCGGCATCGGCGGTCAGAAGTGCTTTCGGTGGCAAGAACAGCCGAGGCCCTCCCTGGATGACAACGGGGGCAAGGGTCCTATCTTCGGCGCAAGGCCGCGGATGTCTCGCAGCGACACGTTGTCGCTGCGGGAACGGTTGACGAGGAATCACCGATGGCCAATCCCTACGAACCAAAGAAGTTCTCCCCCGAGGAAATGGCGGAGCTGCATGCGCTCCCCGACGACGCGCTGGCTACCGTCCAAGAGGCGGCCGCGTTCCTGCGCCTCAAGTACAACACCTTGTCCTGGTACCGCTGCAACAGCGGCGGCCCGAAGTACACGCGCGTCGGCCCGAAGCTGATCCGCTACCGCATGGGCGCCCTGCGCGAGTACGCGAAGGGCCATCCGTTCGATTCGGATAAGCGGCACCACCTTCACTTGCTTCGCTCTGCAGCGATCACGTCTGAGTCGGGCATCCCCTCCGCGTGGCGAAAGGGCGACCCACTCCCCGCGCGCGTCAGCTCGATTCCGCGTACCGATGCGACAGCAGCGACCGCACCAGGAAAGTCACTTGGGTGGCCGAGCGCGCATCCACGCGCAGGACCGGCAGGCGGAAGCCAGCCGCGAACAGGGCGTCACGGACCGCGGTCACCATCAGCTGCGGATGCTCATCGGTGCGGGTGATGCCCACGGCCAAGCTGGCGTCGGGTGCGATGCGGGAGAACTCCTGCAGCAGCTCCAGCGTCGAGCCCACCGGGTCCGGCGATGCCGCGCTGACGAGCACGATCACGCCCAGTGCGCCTTCGCAGACCATCGGCCACATGAAGTCCAGGTAGCGCTGGCCGGGTACGCCGTACAGGTGCAGCAGCTCGCCGTCATCCAGTTCGATGGAGCTGTAATCCAGCGCGACGGTGGTCTCCACCTTGTCTGCCGTGGCGTCCTCGCTGAGCGGCATTTCGGTGCTTACCGGTTCGATATCGGAGATCGCGCGCACGGCAGTGGTCTTGCCGGCCCCCATGCCGCCGACGAACACCAGTTTGTTGGCCGGCAGGTTCATGCGCGGCCACCCTGCAGATCCAGGCCGAAGCGGCGCGCCACCCAGCCCAGGAACCGTGAATCGCGAAGACCGGCGGAGCGCGGTGGTGAGGGCACGGTGTTCTCCTGGTGCGGGACAAGGCCGCTGGCGATCGCGGCGGAGAAAATGGATTGCACGGTATCGTGCGGCAATCGGCACGCGGCGGCCAGCGATGACGAAGTCCAGCGGCGCGCGTGCAGCTGGGCGATCGGCAGCAACCACTCTGCGGGTACGTCGCTGTGTTCCAGATCGGGCCAGTGCTGCAATCGCACCGGGGTGCCTGCGGCGGGCCTGTCGAGCAGGCTCGGTCGATGCCGGGCGATGCTGAAATACAGCGCTTCGAACGAACGTCGTCGCGGCAGCAGATAGCCGTATTGGTGTTGGAAGGTGGCTGCATCCAGCGGGGTCGACGACCACGCCTGGTCATCCAGCAGCGGCACCAGTTCGGCCAACGAAAGTCCCGGCGGCAGCGCAACGCTGCGCGTCGCCGCGTCTACCGCAAAGCGCACCGCACCCCGCTGCAGCAGCAACAGGCCACCTTCGGCAGGCGACTGCAGGGCCTGCAGCAGTGACACGGGCAACGCGGCCAGTGACGCAGCATCGTCCTCGGCCGTTCCGGTCGAGGCGAGCAATACGGCGAGCTGCTGGTTGATATCGCGCACGCTGGCGCCGTGTGGCAGCGCACCTGCCGTGGCGGCTTGTACGCTGCGCGCGATGGTCAGCCGCGCAACGCCCAGCGCCTCGGCCTCGCGGGTGGCCTCGGCAGCAGACGCATCACCGCCCACCACCAGCAGGTCGGCGTCCTGGCCGTTCCACGGATGCAGGGTGACGTCCATGCGTTCGGCAAGCAGCAGCGAACACGCCAGCTTCAAGCGCGTGGCATGCAACAGGTCGAGGCCGGCCACGGCGACCTTGAAATGGCGGATGGGTGCGTTCATGCAGAAAGAGGCCGAGATGCCGCCCACCGCGTCCGTGCCGGCACGCGGCACCGGACAGGGCAGGCGTGCGGGCTCAACTGAAATCCAGGGTCTTTTCGAACGACTTCAGCTCATGGCGCGCCATCGCCAGGTTCGAGCGGCTGCGATCCAGCACGACGTACAGGAACAGCATCGGATTGCTCTCCAGCGGCCGGATCAGGTGGTACTGGCTGCTCAGGCTGATCAGGATGTCTTCGAGGGTGTCGGACAGGCCGAGCGACTGTGCCACGCGACGCTTGGCGCGCACGACTTCGGTGTTGCCCGCAGCAGCCAGTTCGAGGTTGACGTCGCCGCCACCGATCATTCCCAGCGCCATGCCGCTGTCACTGTCGACAAGGGCGGCACCGACGAAGCCGGCGATCGAATTGAGGTTTTCCAGATTGAGCTTTGACACAGTCATCCTTTTTTGGGTCGTGCAGAGTGGCAGGGCAGACCGTGTGGCCTGCCTTCGGAAAAGCAAAGAGGGGAAGCGGGGTCAGCCTGCGCGTGTGCGCAGGGCGGTCTCGAGGCGGGCAGCGCATTCGCGCGCATGGAACAGCAGCACGGCGAGGTTGACCTCCGCGGAGGCAACGGCGGTGAGTGTCATCGGCTTGTCGGCGTTTACCCGGATCAGCACCACGTTGCCCTGCCGGGTGCACACCGTGGCGTACTCAGCCTCGCTCAGCGAGAGCTCGCGCGACACGGTTTCGCCCAGCGTGAGGAACGAGTTGGTCATCGCCGCCAAGCGGCGACCGTCGACGCCCAGCGCTGAATCTTCGGCCACCGCACGCCCATCGGCCGTGGACAGCATCAGCAGCGTCAGTCCGGCCTCGCGCTCACGTGCCTGGCGGAAGATGTCGGTGATGCGGGTCGTATCGTAAAGCTGGCGCACGGGCTGGCTTTCGCCGGTCGCACCGCGGACGATCTGGTTGATGGCACTGCGTTGCACTGGTTTCCCCCTGGAACCGTTCGCGGACCGCCGAGTGGCGACGCATTTTCCAACCGTTGGAAGGCTGAAAGTGTGAACCGTAGCACAGTATATCGGACCACTTTTGCAACGCAGGATTAACCGTGCCGCGTGTCAAGTCTTTGACAGGGCAGCCTTTTAACGTGAAAGGCAGTGGCCTTCCGCTCCTGCGGCCGTAATGGCTGCTGCACTGCCGCGAGAGGACGCCGGTCGTGCTGGATAGACTGGCTTCTTTGTTCCGTACAGAGGTTGCAATGACCCATCTTCCCGTCTCGCTGATCGGCGTCCCCACCGACATCGGCGCTGGCCATCGTGGTGCCCGCCTGGGGCCAGAAGCCTTGCGCATCGCCGGGCTGCCCGAGGCGCTTGCGGCACGTGGTGTCGAGGTACGTGACCTGGGCAACCTGGACGGTCCGCGCAATCCCTGGACGCCCCCGGTGTCCGGCTATCGCCATCTGGACGAAGTCGTAGAATGGAACCGGCTGCTGATGGAGGCCACGCTGGCCGAGCTGCGCGATGGGCGGATGCCGATCATGCTGGGCGGCGACCATTGCCTGGGCGTGGGCTCGGTCACGGCCGTGGCGCGCTGGTGCCGCGAACAGGGCAAGGACCTGCGCCTGCTATGGCTGGACGCACATTCGGATTTCAACACCAGCGACGTCACTCCGTCGGGCAACGTGCACGGCATGCCGGTTGCCTGCCTGTGCGGCCTGGGCCCGGACGCACTGACCCGGCTCGGCGGTGATGCGCCGGCGCTGCTGCCTTCGCAGGTCCGGCAGATCGGCATCCGCTCGGTGGACCCGGAAGAAAAGCGTCTGATCAAGCAACACCGGGTGGATGTCTATGACATGCGCTACATCGACGAAGCGGGCATGAAGCGCACGATGGAGGCCGCACTGGCAGGCATCGATGAGAACACCCACCTGCATGTCAGCTTCGACGTCGACTTCCTCGACCCCAGCATCGCGCCCGGCGTCGGCACCACCGTGCCGGGCGGGGTGAATTACCGCGAGGCACAGTTGGTGATGGAGATGATCGCCGACAGCGGGCGCATGGGTTCGCTGGACATCGTGGAGTTGAACCCGCTGCTGGACAACCGCAACAGCACGGCCGAACTGGCCGTGGATCTGGTGGAAAGCCTGTTCGGCAAGTCCACCCTGATGCGCGACTGAGGGGGGCGCCAGCCTGCCGCGGGGGTCGCCGATGAACAGGCGACCCCCGCGTTCACACTCGCTCCACGCCGATAACGCCAGATTGCTCCTCACGCGGCACGCCCGGTCGTTCCGGACGCCGCGACTTGAACCAGGAGAAGACGATGAAGCGAATCATTTCCGTACTGTTGTTTGCGCTGTGCACCGCAGGTTCGCTGACCGCCTGCAATACCGTTGCCGGTGCCGGCAAGGACATGCAGAGCGCTGGCGATGCTGTCCATGACACCGCGCAGGACTGCAAAAACGGCAAGTGCTGAGCGACGGCTTCTTACCCCTCTTTACCGCATGAGCGGTGATGTAATTCAATCAACCAGGAGAAACCCATGAAGCGTGCTATTGCCCTGATGCTGTTGTCCATGTTCTCGGTCGCCATGCTGGCCGGCTGCAACACCGTTGCCGGCGCCGGCAAGGATGTGCAGGGTGCAGGCGAGAAGGTGGAAGACGCCGCCCGCAAGAACTGATCGCACTCGCGCATCAAACGGAAAGGCCCGGGATTCCCGGGCCTTTCTGCGTTCTGGGCGCTGCGCTGCAGGGCGATGTCTGCGGTTCAAGTACGTGAGCACCCGTTTCATCCGCGCTTGACCGTTCCTCAACGTGCTGTGTTGCAAGCTGCAGATGCGGTAACACCACCGTTCCATTCTGCAACGAGGCCATACCATGAACGAAGACATCATCAAGGGTAAGTGGAAGCAGCTGAAGGGCAAGACGCAGGCCAAGTGGGGCGAGCTGACCAATGACGAGCTCGACGTTGCCGAAGGCGACTCGACCTACCTCGCCGGCAAGGTCCAGGAACGCTACGGCGTGACCAAGGACGAGGCCGAGAAGCAGGTCAGCGAGTATCGCGATTCGCTGCACAAGGATTACCCGGACTTCAAGTAATGGCCTGAGCCGTTACTGATCCGAAAACAACGGGCCCTTGCGGCCCGTTGTTGTTTTTCGTGCGTCAACGACGCGGTGGGTCGGCCACGAAGCGCTGTGGAAACGCCTGTGGGATACGGTCGCCGTCCGAAGCTCGATCCTCCAGTACGATGCCGCGTGCACGCAGGTTGCGCGCGCTGTCATAGCGCAGTTGACTGATCTGCACGGGCTGCGCCGTGGCCCGCTCGAATGACGTGTCGCGCACCGACGAAAATTCGCGATCGCCGTGGGCGGTACCGAGACGTTGCGCCGGGGCCGGTGCGGACGACATTTCAGCCATGGAGCGCGTGCTGCTGTCTGCAGCGGCCTCCGCCCGCGACGCGGGCTTGGCGATCCGCCCGCGCGGCGTGGGCGGGCCAGGCAGCCAGCGCACGGCGCGCTTCTCGCCGAACACGGCGATGCCGACTACGCCCAGGTCCTCGCCGCGCCCGGTCCGCTGCGCGTAGCTGTCGCGGGGACTGCTGAAGACGAACTGGGCCACTTCGTCATTCGACTTGCGCCAGCCGGTGATGTCCGTCGATTGCCAGGGCGCCAGCACATAGCCGGTCTGGTCAGGGGTCGCCGACTCGCCACTGACCGCGTTGATGCCATCGACCGACAGCACGACGAGCACCCGTTCCGGGCTGGCGTTATGCAGCCGCACGGCATAGCGGTGGCCACGCTCGCCCGCCACCCAGTACTGGCCGTCATGACGGTAGCGGGGCAGGGCGTCATCACGGTCGCGGTCCACCAGGGTCAGCTCGACCGGACCTCGCTCGACGCGCGACCGCTCGGGTGCCACCGGCGTGAAGCCGGCCAGCAGGGCAATGCTCAACAGGGGCAGCAACAGGCGTTTCATCGTGGTTCTCCGTGGCAGGTTGACAGGGAGAACGCCCCACCAGGGGCGGCGGGGTTGCGCCGTTCGAGGGTAAACTGGGGCCGTTCACCGCAGGTTTCCCGTCGAGCAGTCAATGACCACCCGAGTCCTTACCGGTATTACCCCCTCCGGCACCCCGCACCTTGGCAACTATGTGGGCGCGATCCGCCCGGCCATCGCCGCCAGCCGCGCGCAGGGCATCGAAAGCTTTTTCTTCCTGGCCGATCTGCACAGCCTGATCAAGGCGCAGGAACCGGAGCGCACCCAGCGCTCCACGCTGGAAATCGCCGCCAGTTGGCTGGCCTGCGGGCTGGACCCGGAACAGGTTTGGTTCTACCGGCAGAGTGACATCCCGGAAACCAACGAGCTGATGTGGTTCCTCACCGTCGTTGCCAGCAAGGGCATTCTCAATCGTGCCCATGCCTACAAGGCCGCGATGGACAAGAACGAGGCCGACGGACTGGACCAGGACGCCGGTATCAGCGCCGGGCTGTTCATGTATCCGGTGCTGATGGCAGCGGACATCCTCATCTTCAAGGCGAACCGGGTACCGGTCGGCCGCGACCAGATCCAGCACATCGAGATGGCGCGCGATTTTGGCCAGCGCTTCAACCATGTCTACGGCAAGGAATACTTCCCGCTGCCCGAGGTGGTGATCGACGAACAGGTCGCCACGCTGGCCGGCCTGGACGGCCGCAAGATGAGCAAGAGCTACAACAACACCATCCCGCTGTTCGCCCCGCGCGAAGAGTTGAAAAGGCTGGTGTTCTCCATCCTCACCGACTCGCGCGCGCCTGGCGAAGCGAAGGACACCGAGGGCTCGCCGCTGTTCCAGATGTTCCAGGCATTCGCTACGCCGGAACAGACGGCGGCCTTCGCCGCCGCCTTCGCAGCAGGCATCAGCTGGGGTGATGCGAAGCAGCAGTTGTTCGAGCGCGTCGACGCCGAGCTGTCGCCCCTGCGCGAGCGCTACGATGCCCTGATGGCTGAGCCGGAGAAGATCGAAGCGCTGCTGCGCCGTCGTGGCCAGCAGTTGCGCGAGCAGTACGCGGTGCCGCTGCTGAAAGAGCTGCGCCACGCCGTTGGCCTGCGTGACCTGGCCGACGTACCGCAGGCGCCGGCCGCGGCGTCAGTGCGCGTCGCGCTGCCTGTGTTCAAGCAGTACCGTGAAAAGGATGGTCGCTTCTATTTCAAGCTCAGCGACGGTGAAGGCGCGTTGCTGATCCAGAGCACGGGTTTCGACTCGCCGCGTGATGCGGGCCAGCTGATTGCCGTGCTGAAGCAGGCCGAGCAGGGTGATGCCCTGCAGAGCGAGTTGTTCAAGCTGGAAGCGGAAGTAGACCAGGTCCTGGCCGCGCTGTTGGCGCTGCGCGAGGCGGCCTGAGGTCAGACGGGTCAGGGTCGACGCGTCGACCTGGCCCCATCGCCACACCACGTTCGAGGACACCCGCATGGCCTGGCTGTCGTTGCTGCTGTTCCTGCCTTGGTTCGTGGTACTGGGCACGCTGTTCTGGTGCTATCCCCGCGGAGCCCGTTCGGCGCGCCGTCGCATGATCGATGTGTCGACGCTCGTGCTTTCTCTCGTGCTCAGCGTCCTCGCCATGCACTGGGGATACCGCATCGGCAGCGCGCAGCCGGATGCGGGACCGATCTGGCCGCAGGTACTGGCCGTGTTGTATGCCTACGGTGCGTTCCTGGCGGTGATGAGTGCCGCACTGCTGCTGCGCAGGCGACGCGCGCCAACGGTGTAGGGCGCCGGCGCCTGCCCGTCCGACCAAAGCCGCATCGAACCCGAGCGGCCTGCACGTCTACCATGGGGGCCTGTCCTTGACCCTGCCAGGTGCGCGCCGATGTCCGCCGATCCCAGCATCCATACCATCGATACCGGATTCCAGCGCGCCGCGTTCGATGCGGCCTACCTGATCGTAGAGAACGGCCGCGCTGCCTTCGTCGATTGTGGAACGTCGCTGGCCGTACCGGCGATGCTGCAGGCGCTGGCCGATGCCGGGCTGACACCCGATGCGGTGGACTGGCTGCTGTTGACTCACGTCCACCTGGACCACGCCGGCGGTGCCGGCCTGCTGATGCAGCAGTTGCCGAGCGTACGCGCCGTGCTGCATCCGCGTGGCGCGCCGCACATGATCGATCCCGCGCGGTTGATCGCCGGCGCTACCGCCGTGTACGGCCAGGAAGAGATCGCACGCAGCTACGGCCGCATCGACGCGATTCCTGCCGAGCGGGTAGTGATTGCCGGCGACGGTCACCGCATCGACGTGGGCGGGCGCGCGCTGCTGCTGGTGCACACGCCGGGGCATGCCCTGCATCACTACTGCGTGTGGGATGAACGCAGTCGCAGCTGGTTCACCGGCGATACGTTCGGACTGTCTTACCGCGAACTGGACAGCGCACAGGGTGCTTTCATCATCCCGACCTCATCGCCCGTGCAGTTCGATCCTGATGCGATGAAGTCGTCCATCCAGCGCCTGCTGGCGTGCCAGCCCATTGCCATGTATCTCACCCACTACGGCCGCGTGGAGGGGGTCGCGGCGCGCGGCGATGATCTGCTGGAGCAGATCGATGCGATGGTGGCCATCGGTCGCCAGTGCGATGGGCGTCCCGACCGCCACCGGCACCTGCTGGCGGCGCTGCGCGCGCTGTACCTCGAACGTGCGTTGGCACACGGGTGTTCGCTGGACCAGGAGGCCGTGGCGCGGGTGCTGGCGATGGATATCGAGCTCAACGCACAGGGCCTCGCGTGCTGGCTGGACCGCGACCGCCGCTGATCATTCCGCGTCATCGCGCTGTCACGTACACTCGGGGGCATCCCTGTTTTCCTGTCCCGGTGATCCGTGAATCCGATGCGCGTGCTGTTGTTGTCGTCCTGCCTGTTCGTCGGTGGCCTTGCCCATGCGGCGAATGATCTTCCTGGCGGCGGCATCGATCCGCAGGCGCTCTCCCGCCATGTGCGCGTGCTCGCATCGGACGAGTTCGAAGGACGTGCGCCTGCCACCGAGGGTGAGGAGCGCACCGTGCAGTACCTGATCGAACAGTTCCGCAGCTACGGCCTGCAGCCCGGCGGCGTTGATGGCACCTGGGTACAGCCGGTGCCGCTGGTGCGCGCGCAGCTGGCGGGTCCGGCGGTCGCGACGCTGTCGTTGAAGGGCGGCACGCGTCGCCTGGTGAACGGTGAGGATGTGACCCTGCAGAGCCTGCAGCCGCGCGACAGCGTGCAGCTGAAGGACGCGCCGCTGGTGTTCGTCGGCTACGGCATCGATGCGCCGGAGCGCAACTGGGACGACTACAAGGGCACGGATCTGCGCGGCAAGATCGCGGTGATGCTGATCAACGATGCCGATTTCGAGACCGATGCCCCGGGCGCGTTCGATGGCAAGGCCGTTACTTACTACGGTCGCTGGACTTACAAGTTCGAAGAAGCGGCCCGCCGCGGTGCGGCCGGCGTCCTGATCGTGCACGAGACCGCACCGGCGGCCTATGGCTGGGCCACGGTGAAGAGCTCGGGCACCTCGCCGCTGTTCGACATCCAGCGCAGCAACGACGACGCGATGGCGCAGCACACGCCGTTGCGCGGCTGGATGCAACGCTCGCTGGCCGAGGCGATCTTCGCCGATGCCGGCCTCGATTTCGATGCGGAGAAGCGCAAGGCGCAGAAGGCGGATTTCAAGCCGGTGGTGCTGGACAATGCCACGCTGAGTGCGGCCTTCAAGCTCAAGCGCGAAGCGGTGGTCACCCGCAACGTGGTGGCCAAGCTGCCCGGTGGAGAGCACGGCGATGAAGCGGTGATCTTCTCCGCCCATTGGGATGCCTTCGGCATCGGCCAGCCGGATGCCAAGGGTGACCGGGTACGCCACGGTGCCATCGACAACGCCACCGGCGTGGCGACCGTGCTCGAACTCGGCCGCGTGTTCGCAGCGGGCCCGCAGCCGCAGCGCACCCTGTACTTCGTTGCGCTGACCGCCGAAGAAAAGGGCCTGCTGGGCGCGAGTTACTACGCCACGCATCCGCTGGCGCCACTGGAGAAGACTGCGGCGGTGCTGAACATCGAGATGTTCAGTCCGGACGGGGCAACGCGTGATATCGCCTCATGGGGCAAGGGGCGTGTGTCGCTGGAAGGCGACCTGGAGCGGGTGGCGAAGGCGCGCGGCCGCACCTACAGCCCCGATCCGAATCTGGAAGCGGGTTTCTTCTACCGTGCCGACCACTTCGCGTTCGCCCGTCTGGGCGTGCCGGCGATCACCGTAGGCCCGGGCCTGGACAAGCGGGAAGGCGGTGTCGAAGCGGGCCGCGCGCTGCGTGAGAAGTACTTCGCCGACTGCTACCACCAGGCCTGTGATGCCTGGACCCCCACGTGGGATCCGGCCGGCCATGCCGCTGACACGCTGCTGGTTTACGACCTGGGCGCGGAACTCGCCAACAGCCGTACGTGGCCGACGTGGGAAGAAGGATCGGAGTTCCGCAAGGCACGCGACGCCAGCGACGCCGCGCGCCGCTGAAGCGGGCGATTATCCAGGAGGTAGCGGGGTCGGCACGCGTTCGCCATGCGAAACGGCACTGACCCCGGTTGGTGCGCGGTGCCGGTTTCTGTCCAACGTCCTGTCGGCCACACGTGCACGTCAGGGCGTTGGTGACTTGCTCGCGGGCAGCAGCAGGTTCAGTGCGATCGCCACCACCGCGCACAGCGCGATGCCCTTCAGGCCGAAGTCGTCCGGGCCCGTGCCGGTGCCGACCAGCACGCCGCCAATGCCGAACACCAGCGTCACCGATACGATCACCAGGTTGCGGGCTTCGCCCAGATCGATCCGGTGGCGGATCAGGGTGTTCATGCCCACCGCCGCGATGGAGCCGAACAGCAGGCACAGGATGCCGCCCATCACCGGCACGGGAATGCTCTGCAGCAGCGCGCCGAACTTGCCGATGAAGGCCAGGCTGACGGCGAAGATCGCCGCCCACGTCATGATCTTCGGGTTGTAGTTCCTGGTCAGCATCACCGCGCCGGTCACTTCAGCGTAGGTGGTGTTGGGTGGGCCTCCGAACAGGCCGGCCGCGGTGGTCGCCACGCCATCACCGAACAACGTGCGGTGCAGGCCCGGCTTCTTCAGGTAATCACGCCCGGTCACGCTGCCCACCGCGATCACCCCGCCGATGTGTTCGATGGCCGGCGCCAGCGCGACGGGCACGATGAACAGGATGGCCTGCCAGTTGAAGGCGGGCGCGGTGAAGTGGGGCAGGGCGAACCACGGTGCGGCGGCGATACGCGCGGTGTCGACCACGCCGAACGCGAACGACAGCCCGAACCCCACCAGTACGCCGAACATGATCGGCAGCAGGCGGAACATGCCGCGCCCGAACACCGCCACCACCAGCGTGGTCAGCAAGGCAGGCATCGAGATCAGCATGGCGGTCTGGTAGGGGATGAGCACCGTGCCGTCGGCATCCTTGCCCATCGCCATGTTCGCTGCGATCGGTGCCATCGCCAGACCGATCGAGATGATCACCGGGCCGATCACGACGGGGGGCAGCACGCGATCGATGAACCCGGTGCCTTTGATCTTCACGGCGAAGCCAAGGAACGTGTACACGAAGCCGGCCGCCATCACCCCGCCCATGGTTTCGGCCAACCCGAACTGCTGCTTGGCAAGAATGATCGGGGTGATGAAGGCGAAGCTGGAGGCCAGGAATACCGGCACCTGCCGGCCGGTCACCAGTTGGAACAACAAGGTGCCCAGTCCGGCGGTGAACAGCGCGACGTTGGGGTCCAGGCCAGTGATCAGCGGCATCAGCACCAGCGCACCGAAGGCCACGAACAGCATCTGCGCACCGGACAGCACCTGGCGCCACAGCGGGTCGTTGAATTCATCCTGCATCGTCAGGCCTTCCTCGGTGTGGCGCCGGCAAACGGTTCGCGGGCAGTGCCGGAGCGCCATGATAGACGGCTGCGGCCATCAGTCGAAAACAGCATGCCGCGTTACTGACTGCTCGCGGGGCCGGCAAAGGCCTAGAATCCCCCTTCCCCCGCATCGTGGTGGCCCATGGCCGTCGTCCCTGAATCTCCCGCCGCCCCGCGCGGTGGTGCCGTCGCCCTGGCCTTGCTGCTGGTCTATGTGGTGTGGGGCTCGACGTACCTGGGCATTGCCAAGGCGCTGCAGGCCGGCGTGCTGCCGCTGACGTCGGTGTCCGGGGCGCGCTTCATCGTGGCGGGCAGCCTGATGTATGCGGCGCTGCGGCTGTTCTGGAAGGTGCCCCGGCCGACGCTGCCCCAGTGGCGCAACCTGGCCATCATGGGCTTCACCATGCTGCTGCTGGGCAACGGCATGGTGGTGCTGGCCGAGCGGGATGTGTCGTCCGGCCTGGCGGCCACCGCGGTGGCATCGGTGCCCCTGTGGATGGCGTTGTTCTCCGCCGTTCGCGGCCAGCATGCCACGCGCGGGGAGTGGCTGGGCATCGCCATCGGGTTCCTCGGCGTGGTCTGGCTCAATGCGGGCAGCAGCCTGGCCGCCTCGCCGACCGGCCTGGTCCTGCTGCTGGTGGCACCGGTGGGTTGGGCCTTCGGTTCGGTCTGGGTGCGCGGGCAGAACCTGCCCACGCCGTTCATGACCGCGGCCGGGCAGATGATCTGCGGTGGCGTGCTGTTGTTCATCACCGGGCTGGCCGTCGGCGAGCGGCCAACCAGCCTGCCCCCCCGCGAGGGCCTGTTGGCCGTCGCCTACCTGTGCGTGTTCGGTTCCATCATCGCCTTCACCGCCTACGTGTGGCTGCTGCACAACGTGCGCCCGGCGCTGGCCGGCAGCTATGCCTACGTCAATCCGGTGATCGCGGTGCTGTTGGGCGTGCTGCTCAACGGCGAGCATTTCGGCTGGCGCGACCTGGTGGCGATGGCGGTGATCCTGGTCGGCGTGGTGGTGCTGATGCTGGCGAGGGCGCGCAAGTGAGCGTGGCACTGGTCAGTGAGCAGGAGCAGCGACGCGGCTTTGCGGTTACCGCGTTCACCTTCGTGTTGTGGGGGCTGGTGCCGGTGTACTGGCATCTGCTGCGCGAGGTGCCCTCGTTCCAGATCATCGCCCATCGCATCATCTGGAGCACGGTGCTGGTGGTGGCGTGGCTGCTGCTCAGCAGCCGGCTGCAGTGGTTCAGGGCCATCGCCGCACAACCGCGGGCGCTGGCGACGCTGGCCATCAGCAGCATCGCCATCGCCTTCAACTGGGGGCTGTACATCTGGGCGATCAACGCCGGCCATGTGATCGATACCAGCCTCGGCTACTTCATCAATCCCTTGGTGAGCGTAGTGCTGGGCGTGGTGGTGCTGAAGGAGCGCCTGCGCCGGCTGCAGTGGCTGGCCGTGGCCTGCGCCGCGGTGGGCGTCGCGTGGCTGACCTGGCAGGCCGGCGCACCGCCGTGGAT
This sequence comes from Stenotrophomonas sp. WHRI 8082, assembly GCF_040223995.2. NCBI lineage: Bacteria > Pseudomonadati > Pseudomonadota > Gammaproteobacteria > Lysobacterales > Lysobacteraceae > Stenotrophomonas > Stenotrophomonas sp. WHRI 8082. The sequence continues at coordinate 2,231,824 of NZ_CP167826.1, forward strand.
CGCCTTGGGTCTGGCCGGCTCGTTCGGCCTGTACGGCCTGCTGCGCAAATTGATCTCGGTGGATCCGGTGGCCGGATTGGCGGTGGAAAGCCTGTACCTGTTCCTCCCCGCGCTGGGCTTCGCGCTGTGGAGCGAAAGCGGTCATGGCGGCGGTTTCTTCGGCGGCTGGGGCTGGCGCAACGACCTGCTGCTGATCTTCGGTGGCGTGGTCACTGCCGCCCCACTGATCGGTTTCGCTTACGGCGTGAAGCGCATCGCGCTCTCGACGGTGGGCGTGCTGCAGTTCATCGCGCCCAGCCTGGGCCTGGTGCTGGGCGTGTTCTTCTTCAACGAACCGTTCGACAGCGCCCGTGCCGTCGGCTTCGCCGCCATCTGGGCTGGGCTGGCCCTGTTCGTCTTCGACGGCCTGCGCCGAACCCGCCGCTGAAAAAAGGGGACGGAGGGGATTAAGTCGTTTTTGGCTCTTCGGGTGCCAAAAACGACTTAATCCCCTCCGTCCCCGTTTCTTTGTGATCTGCAGCATTTATGGAAGTCCTGCAGCGGATATCCACTTTCAATGACGGCTCTTGCCCAGCGGGCTGCACGGAGAGTCACCATGCGACGCGTTGCATTGTTGTTCCTGCTTTTCGCCCCCTCGGCCTGGGCAGATGATCCGATCGCCTACACCTGCTACTACTGCACCCCGGCAGAGATGGAGCATGTCGCCCTCCAGCAGGGGCTGGGTGAGCATTACGTCTATGATGCGGCCCGCGTGGACATCACCGGATTCACGGTAACGGCGCAGGGCAACCAACTGCGTGCAGTGTCCTTCACACCAGCGGCGTGGATCAGGACCCAGTTCGAAGCCATGTTGGCGGCCTATGACACCGACCGTGACGAGACCATCCATGTGTTCTCGAACACCTATCTCCATGCACCCGGCAGCTCCCATGGGCGGAGCATGACCGTCCTTTAGGGACATCACCTGGGTGGGCTTAATCCGGATCGCGAAACCGGGCGCGAGATCGTACGGCGGCATCTGTCTGATCAGCCTGGACTGGCCTACCTCTCCGCCGATGTGCAAGAGGGGCGCGTGCTGCGCTTCTGGTTCGAGCGTGGTGATGCAAAACCCTTGCTCGCCCGTCTGAACTTCACCAGTAGACCCGGCTACCTGAGGCCACTCGGCACTGCGACCTTCTACTTCGACCGTGGCACGCGCCGATGGGAGTACCTGGCGTCGGAGGGCAGGCTCGATCAGATACCCGACAGTACAGATGATGTCGTCGGGCCATCTGGATTCAAGTCATACAGCTTTAACCGCTACTCATCCAATCCAGAAGAGTTGCCGGCCTTTCTGGAGTGGCTGGACTGGGCGGGGATTCCGGTTACCGGCGAAGTCACACCCGGTAGCTCGGTCACCTTCACCTGCAGAAAGTCCGACGGGCACATCGCCTGCGAACGCAGATGAAAAAAGGGGACGGGGGGGCAAGTCGTTTCCCGCAGCTTGAGAGCCAGAAACGACTTAATCCCCTCCGTCCCCTTTTTGCTCAGACCTCGCGCAGGGCGGTGGTGATCGGCAGGCGGGCGGCGCGCAGGGCGGGGAACAGGCCGCCGACCAGGCCGATGCCGAGTGCCCATTTCAGGCCGCTCCACAGCAGCTCCGGCGAGACGTGGAACTTGAACACCACGGCGCTGAAGTTGCTGCCGATCGTCGATACGCTGTAGCCGTTGAACAGCAGCCACGCCACCGCGCAGCCCAGCAGGCCACCCAGCAGGGCCAGCAGCATCGTTTCCAGCATCACGGCGGTCACCACGGGCAGGCCGCGGAAACCGATCGCTCGCATGGTGGCGATCTCGCGGGCGCGTGTGGCGACGGCGGCATACATGGTGTTCAGCGCGCCGAACACCGCACCGATGGCCATGATCGTGCCGATCACCTTGCCCAGGATGTTGATCAGGGTGGTCAGGCCGCCGCCCTGCTTGCTGTAGTAGACCCGGGTGGTTTCCACGTCGAGCTTCAGCCGGGGATCGCCGGCGACCGCTGCCTTGAACTGTTCGAAACCGGCCTTGCCGTCGGTGCGCACCGTCACCGACTGCAGGGCACTCCGCTGGTAGGTGGTGGCCAGCGTATCGACGTCGGTCCACAGCTCCGAATCGTGCGCATCGCCGGAGGCGAACACGCCCACCACTGTCCACGTCTGGTTGCCCAGGTTCAGCGTGCTGCCCACGTCCATGTCGCGGAACTGGGTCTTCGCACCTTGGCCGACTACCATCTCGCGCTTGCCGCTGGCGAACTTGCGGCCTTCGATGATGCGCACCTTGTCGTGCACCGCCCAAGCCATGTCGCCCACCCCGCGGAACTGCGCGTTGACATCGGTGCCGTCGGACTTCGATACCAGGTTGACCACCTGTGACAGCTCCGGCGACAACAGGGCGCGTCCCTTGTCGTCTCGCGCTACGCCGGGCAGGGTCGACAGCAGCGGTACCTGCGTGCGGGTGATCACCGAGTTGGTCTCTGCCTGCGAGCCGCCACGCAGCACGATGGCGGTGGTGTCATCGCCGGTACTGTTGAGCGTGGCCTGGAAGCCGGCACCCATTGCCAGCATCGCCACCAGTACGCCGACCACGCCAGCGATGCCGACCACGATCACCGACGAGGCGCCCCAGCGCTGCGGCAGGCTGGCGATGCCGATGCGGGTGGCCGCCAGCGCAAGCCGTCCACTGCGGCCCAGCAGCAGCCACAGCGCCAGCAGCACGGTGACGGCCAGCACGCCCCACCAGGGCAGCCAGACCCAGAACGCCAGGCCGACCGCGAGCGCGAACAGCATCGCGGCATTGAGCAGCCACTTCTTCAGGGTGTTCTTCATGGTCATGTCCTCAGCGTCCGGCCAGCGCGTCGACGATCTTCAGCCGCTTGGCGCGCAGCGCCGGCAGCAGTCCGACCACGATGCCGATCACGATGATCAGGGCGATGCCCACCAGCCACGTGGCGGTGGGTACATGCGGCGGCAACAGGCCGCGCGTCTGTGGCGCCAGTACCGGCAGGATGAGCGCAGCCAGACCCATGCCGATCGCACCGCCCAGACCGACCAGCAGGATGGCTTCCACCATCACCAGGGTCAGTACGGTGCGGTCCTGGAAGCCCAGTGTCTTCAGCGTGGCCAGCTCGGGTATGCGTTCGCGCACGGCCTGCGCCATGGTGTTGCCGGTCAGCAGCAGCAGGGTGAAGAACACCGCGCCCATGATCGACGTAACGATCATGCCGATGTCCGCGAACTGCTTGACGAAGGCCTGCTGGAACGCCGATTCGGTCTGGGTCTTGGTCTCATGGTCGGAGTTGGCCGAGATCGCATCGATGGCCTGGGCGACGCGCGAGGCGTGGTCCGGATTGTCCAGGGTGATGGTGTACCAGCTCACCTGGCTCTTGATGTAGTCGTTGGACTCATCGAAATATTTCCAGTTCATCACCAGCTGCTGCTCTTCATTGCCGGCCACGGTGCGGTCTTTGGAGCGGAACGTGCCGACCAGCTCCAGCGGCCAGTCATTGCTGCCACCGCGCGGGAAGATGGTGGCCTGCAAGGGAATGGTGTCGCCGACCTTCCAGCCGAACTTCTTCGCCAGGGATTCGCCGACGATGGCGCCGGTCCGTGTGTCCTGCCAGCGCTTCAGCTGGTCGGGGGCGACCTCCAGCTCGCGGTAGATGTCGAAGTAGTTCGGTGCCACCGAGAAGTTGGGAAAGAAATCCTTGGGATCGCGGTAGATGCCCCCGAACCACATGCCGTAGGTGACGTCGCGTACGCCGGCGACCTGCCGGATCTGTGCATCCAGGCGGATCGGCAGCGACTGGGTGATGGACAGCCGCGAGGCAGTGATCAGCCGATTGGCGCCTTCCACGCTGCCGCCCGCAGTGAACGCCACGCGGACCGAATCCAGCATGCCGAACAGCAGGAAGGCCGCTACCACCGACAGCAGGGTCAGCAGGGTGCGGGTGCGGCTGCGGAACAGCTGCGCCCAGACCAGTGAGAAGTATTTCATCAGCGTGCCCTCGGTCAGTGCGCCAGCGGTGCGGCGGCAAGTTCGCCCTTGTCCAGGTGCACGGTATGGGTCGCGTACTCGGCGGCCTTCGGATCGTGGGTGACCATGATGATCGTCTTGCCGTGCTCGCGGTTGAGCTGCTGCAGCAACTGCAGGATCTCTTCGGCGGACTGGCGGTCAAGGTCGCCCGTGGGCTCGTCGCAGATAAGGAACGTGGGGTCGGACACGATCGCGCGCGCGATGGCCACGCGCTGCTGCTGACCACCGGACAGCTCGTTGGGGCGGTGGCTGCGGCGGTCCGCCAGGCCGACCAGGGTCAGGGCGATTTCCGCGTTGCGCTTGCGCTGGGCCGCGTTGAGGTGGGTCAACAACAAGGGCAGCTCGACGTTCTTCTGCGCGGTCAGCATCGGCATCAGGTTGTAGAACTGGAAAACGAAGCCAACGTGGTGGCTGCGCCAGGTGGACAGCTGGCCGCCGCTCATCTGGTCGATGCGCTCGTCTTCGATGGTGATCTCGCCGTCGCTGGGCGAATCCAGTCCCCCGATCAGGTTCAGCAGGGTGGTCTTGCCCGAACCGGAAGGCCCCATCAGCGCGACGAAGTCGCCCTTCTCGATGTCCAGGTCGATCCCGTGCAGGACCTTCACCTGCTCTGGTCCGCGCTGGTAGGTCTTGATGATGTTGCGCAATGAAACCAGGGTCGACATGCCGATTCTCCAGATGCGGTTGTAACGGCCGCTGGCCGTCAGACAGAAAACCTACGGTTGTTCCTTTACCTTGCTGCCGTCGTGCAACGCGTCCGTCGGATCGATGACCACCGCCTCGCCAGCGCGTACGCCCTGCAGGATCTGTCGGTCTGCGTTCAGTGCCAGCCCCGGGGTCACCGTGCGCTGCTGCACGCGGTCATCGGCCAGCACGAACACCACGCTGCCTCCGTCGCGCTGCACGACCGCCGTGGCCGGGATGCGCACGCCCTTCGGCCTGTCCTGGGTGTCCGCCTTCGGCTGCTCCAGGAAGCTCACCCGCACGCCCATCTCCGGCACGATGCGTGGGTCGCGGGTCTTGATCGATACACGTACCTTGACCGTCGCCTTGCCACGGTCCGCCGTGGGAACGATGGCAATCACCTCCGCCGGGATCTTCCAGTCCGGGTAGGCATTGAGCGTGGCCTCGACCGGCATCTTCGGCTGCACGCGGCCGATGAAGGCCTCGCCGACCTCGACTTCGATCTCCAATGAATCCATGTCCACGATGGTGCCGATACCGGTACGGGTGAAGCCACCGCCTGCCGACAACGGCGATACGATCTCACCCGGCTGCGCCGCCTTGGCGGTGACCACCCCGGAGAACGGTGCGCGCACGATGTTGTTGTCAACGCCGAGGTCGGCGATGGCCAGCTGGTTGCCCGCCACCTGCACGTTGCGTTGTGCGGTATCCAGCTGCGCACGCAGGCTGTCGCGCTGGGCGATGGACTGGTCGAACTGCGAACGCGACACCAGCTGCTGCCCGACCAGGGACTGCAGGCGGCCCGCTTCAGCATCCGCCTGTTTCACCTGCGCCTGCAGTCCGGCCACCTGGCTGCGCGCCGCCTGCACCTGCGAGGCAGACAGGTCGCGCTGGGCGCCCGCATCGATCGGGTCCAGCGTCGCCATGATCTGGCCTTCCTCGACGCGCATGCCTTCTTCGATCATCACCTCGCGGACTTTGCCGGTGATCTTGGCCGATACCGTGGCCATGCGCCGTGCGACCACGTAGCCACTGGCATCAAGCACCGATGAGGCAGTGCCCGCCCCGTCCAAGGCCACTGCGGGTGCCGTCTGTACCTCAACGGCCTGCGGGCGCAGCATCCACACCGCCGCGGCGATACCGAGCAGCACCACCACGGCAATCACGATCCACAGCCAGCGGCGGCCACCCGGCGTGGGCGGCGGCGGCGTCTTGCGATCGATGCGAAGTTCTTTCAGGAGTTCACTGGAGGCGTTCATAGGGACCATGACGATGGATCGAGCGGAGTGTGACCCCCCGGTCCCCGAGGGGCAAACGGGAGCTCCGGTGCCAGCACAGAATGCGCGCTCCTGCGTTGCCGGTGCAGTGACAGCTGTCACCTGATATGGCTGACGGCGGGCACTGCGTGCCACAGGCGGAAACCGCGAAGCTGCCAGCATGATCCACGATCCATGCAGACCACCGCCCGCCCGCCAGGATGCCCCGCATGCACACGCCCTCCGTTACACCGCTCGCTTCACTGGACACCGTAAAGGTGACCTACCGCGCTGCCCCGGCGCTGCGTGGCATCAGCCTGCAGGTGCACGGCGGCGAGGTGCTTGCGCTGCTGGGTCGCAACGGGGCGGGAAAAAGCACCGCCATTGCCGTGCTGCTCGGCCTGCGCCATGCCGACGCCGGCACCGCGGTGCTGATGGGCGGAGACCCACAGTCGCGGCGCCAGCGCGCGCAGGTGGGGGTGATGCTGCAGAGCACGGCGCTGCCGGAGAAACTGCAGGTCGGCGAACTGGTCGATCAGTTCCGTGCCAGCTATCCGGATCCCCTGCCGCTGCAGGAGGCGCTGGCAACGGCCGGTATCGAATCCCTGCAGCATCGCCGCTACGGCCAGCTGTCCGGCGGTCAACAGCGGCGCGTGCAGTTCGCCATCGCGGTCTGCGGCCGGCCGCACCTGCTGTTCCTGGACGAGCCGACGACCGGGCTGGACGTCGATTCCCGACAGGTGATGTGGAAAGCGATCCGCCGCCTGGTCAGTGACGGCTGTGGCGTCGTCTTGACCACCCACTATCTGGAGGAAGCCGAAGCCCTGGCGGATCGGGTGATCGTGCTGGAGCAGGGACGGGTCCTTGCCGATGGGCCGATCGCCTCGTTTCGTCCACAGTTGGCACCGCGCCGCATCCGTTGCCGCAGCGCCCTGCAGGTAGACGTCGTGCGGCACTGGCCTGGCGTGCGCGAGGTGCAGCGCGACGGTGCGTACCTGCAGCTGCTGGCCGAACCGGCCGAAGCGGTGGTCGCGCGTCTGCTGGCCGACGACCCGCAGTTGCAGGAACTGGAGGTCCGTGGCGGCGGGCTTGCCGAAGCCTTCGTCGAAATGACCCAGGAGGCCGCATGAACGCCACGTCCCGGACGTCCACCGCTGCGGCGCGTCGTCCTGCCACGCGCGCGTTGGCGCCCTATGTCGCCGAGCTCAAGGCAGAGCTGCGCCGTACGTGGCGCACGCCGGCCTTCGTGTTGCCGTGCCTGCTGTTCCCGGTGCTGTTCTATCTGATGTTCGGGGTGTTGCTGGGCCGCGGCCACGCGGCGCGTTACCTGCTGGCGACCTACTGTGTGTTCGGTGCGATGGGACCGGCGCTGTTCGGTTTCGGCGTGCAGTTTGCTCTTGATCGCGCCGGTGGCCTGTTGACCCTGAAACGCGCCTTGCCGGTGCCGCCGTTGGCGCCGCTGCTGGCGCGCCTGCTGATGGCGGTGATCTTCGCGCTGATGGTTGCGGTATTGCTGATTCTTGCCGCGCGCCTGCTGGGAGGGGTGCAGCTGGCCCCAGGGCAGGTCTGCGGACTGCTGGGCGTGGCGGCGCTGGTTGCCTTGCCACTGGGTGCGATCGGCCTGTTGATCGGGACCTGGGTCGGTGCCGATGCCGCCCCTGCCGTGGTCAACCTGGTCTACCTGCCGATGGCCCTGCTGTCAGGTCTGTGGGTGCCGTTGTCCGCGCTGCCCACGGTGTTCAGCACCTTTGCGCCGTTATGGCCGACGTGGCATGCGGCGCAGCTTGCGTTACCGGTGATGGGCGAGCCGACCAGCGGCAGCGCGACCGTGCACGTACTGGTGCTGGTCGCGGTGACGGTGTGCTGTGCACTGCTTGCCTCTCGCCGCCTGCGCCGCATCGGCTGACATGGCATGATCGGCCGCGACCGTCCCCTGCTGGAATCCCCCGTGCCATTGAAGTGGCTTTCCCCCCTCGTGCGCCCTGCGCCGGATTCCGCTGCAGCCGATCATCGCCGGCGGGGACAGTCCGCCTGGAGTGATTACATCCACCTGTTATGGACGTCGTGGGTGTTCCTGACGCCGCTGTTCGGTGGCGGCTACACCGCGCGCTGGGGGGTGCTGACGCTGATCAGCTACCCGACGTTCCTGTTCCTCTATGCGCGCACGATGCTGTCGCCGCGCCACCACGCGCCCCGCTACGCCTTGGCGATGGTGGCGTTGAGCCTGGTGCTGGTGCCGTGGTATCCCTCGGGCATCAGCTACTTCGTGTTCGGTTGCGTGATGCTGCGCGTCTGCCGCAGCGGCAGTACCTGGCGCTATGTTCTGCAGTTGCTGCTGCTCAATGCGGTGTATGTCAGCACGGCGTATCTCTCGGGGTGGGCATGGCAGAACCTGGTCTGGATTCCCTTCATGTCGGTGGTGATCGGGCTCATCTCCAACACCGAGTCGCTCAACAGGGACCGCGACGCGCAACTGCAGCTTTCGCAGGACGAAGTACGGCGCCTTGCCGCCACCGCCGAACGTGAGCGCATCGGGCGCGACCTGCACGATCTGCTCGGCCACACCCTGTCGCTGATCACATTGAAGCTGGAGCTGTCGCGCAAGCTGTACGATCGTGGCGACGCACGTGCCAGGCTGGAGATGGGCGAAGCGGAAGATATTGCGCGGCAGGCGCTTGCAGAGGTGCGCAGCGCCGTCACCGGATTCCGCTCCAGCGACCTTGCCGGTGAGCTGGCATCGGCACGTCTGCTGCTGGAATGCCAGCAGGTGCACCTGGCGTACCAGCCGCCGCCGCCCATGCCGCTGGAAACCGAGCGGGCGCTGGCCCTGGTGTTGCGCGAAGCGGTCACCAACATCGCCCGCCACGCGCGTGCCGGCACGGCGCAGGTCGACTTCGAGCGTGTGGGCAACACCCTGCGTATGCAGGTCTGTGACAATGGCCGCGGTGGAGTGACGCGCGAAGGCAATGGTCTCGCCGGAATGCGTGAACGCATCGTGGCACTGCAGGGCACGATGCAGATCAGTACAACGCCGCAGGGCGGCACCTGCATCGCGGCCAGCGTGCCGATGCCGGTAACGCCCAAGGGAACGGACCGTGTGCCTGCCCCCTTTCATCCCACGTCATCCAGGGAAGCATCATGATCCGGATCGTATTGGCCGAAGACCAGGCCATGGTGCGCGGTGCCTTGTCGGCGCTGCTCGGCCTTGAGCCGGATATCGAGGTGCTGGGCAGTGCAGCGGACGGCGAAGCTGCATGGCGCATGCTGCAGCAGGTGCAGCCGGACATCCTGGTCACCGACATCGAAATGCCCGGACTGACCGGACTGGAGCTTGCCCAGCGCATCGCACGGCAACAGCTGCCGATCAAGGTTGTGATCGTCACCACCTTCGCGCGTACGGGTTTCCTGCGCCGTGCGTTGGATGCCGGCGTGCTCGGCTACCTGCTGAAGGACGCACCGGCTGACCATCTCGCCGACGCGCTGCGGCGCGTACAGCAGGGCGCCCGTGCGATCGACCCGCAGCTCGCCCTGGACGCCTGGTCGCAGGCCGACCCATTGACCGACCGCGAGCGCCGCGTGCTGCGCCTGGCCGGCGAGGGTAAGACCGCCGGCGAAATCGCCACCGACCTCGGCCTTTCACACGGCACCGTACGCAACTACCTGTCCGAGTGCATCGGCAAGCTGGGCGTCGCCAACCGCATCGAAGCCTACCGCCTCGCCCGCCAGAAAGGCTGGCTCTGAAAAAAGGGGACGGAGGGGATTAAGTCGCATCTGGCCCAACAGTGCCAGATGCGACTTAATCCCCTCCGTCCCCTTTTTTTACTTCCTGGGGCCGCGGGCCATGGACGGGAACACGCCGTCGCGGCGGATCCAGGCGTGGTACAGCGCGGCGCCGATGTGCAGCAGCACCGTGGCGAACAATACGTAGGCGAGCAGGCTGTGTGCGCTGCGTAGTGCGGTGTAGACCGCCGGGGAGTGGGGCGCGATCGCGGGCAGGTTCATCCCGCTCCACAGCACGACGGGATAGCCACCGGCAGACAGCATCGACCAGCCGATCAAGGGCATCGCCAGCATCAGCGTGTACAGCAGCCAGTGCGAGGTCTTGGCGGCCAGGGCCTGCCACCATGGCAGGTCTGCCGGTAGCGGCGGTGGACGGTGACGCAGGCGGTTGTACAGACGCAGCAGCACCAGCAGGCCGATCGCGATGCCCAGTGGACGATGGATATCGACCAGCATTGGACGCAGGTGCAGCGAGGCCACCATGGTCACGCCGATGAACAGCATCGCGAGGATCATCAGCGCCATCGTCCAGTGCAGCACCCGTGCCAGCAGATTGAAATGACCGGTGCTCTTGTCAGGCGTGTTCATCGTGCGACCCCTGCATCATTGCCGGCCTGGCCCCGCGCACTCTCGCGCTCGCGGCGGTTGAACGAATGGGAGTACACCGCGGAGCGTGTCGCCAGAATGGCGTCATCGCTGCCCTCGATACCTGCAGGCAGGATCAACGGATCGAAGTTGAGGTCGTTGCAGGCGCCGCCGGCCTGCGGCTGCAGGTGGTCCAGGGTCAGTACGCCCGCCTGCACGTGGCGGCGCTCGCTCGGCCACGGCGTGGACGGATCCTCGATCGCGTCACCGGCATCGGCCAGCGTGACGATCAGGTTCCAACGCACAGGCCCCTGCGCGAGACGCTGCTGGAACTCGTCCGCCAGATAGTCCAGTCCCGCCGTGCGCCGGGCCTGCTCGTCCAGTTCGACGACCGGCGCTTGCGGCTGCCAGCTCCAGCGCACGGCCTGTCGTGTGCCGTCCGCAGCAGTGAACCAGAAGCTGTTGACGCTGTTGAACGTGGTGTTGGCCCAACTGTTCGACCAGGGTGCGGTCTTTGCCCATTGCTGGAACGCGCGTGCGCTGGGGTACTTCGCCAGCACGGCGGCCATCTTTGCCGGGTCGGGCTTGCCCGTTGCCGGGTCGGGTAGCTGTGCGCGGGTCTGTTCGAGGAAGGCCTCCGGCGTAGGTACCGCGAAGAACGGGAAGCTGTTCATCGCCATCCGCCACTCCTGGCCATTCTGGCTGATGAGTTGCAGCGCGATGCTGCGCACGCGGGCCTGCGCATCGGCGCCATGCGGGTCACCGCCGCCGATCGACAGCCGGCCCAGCACCGGGACGCGCGGCTGCGCGAAAACCTCGGCCTTGGACAAGGCGGCCCCCTCGGGCGAACCGGTAAACCAGCCGCTGACGCAGACGCCTTTGCTGTGCGCGCGGCGGAAGCCGGGGTGCGCGGCGCCGGTGGCCTCGATGGTGTCGGTGAGCTTCTGCGCGGTAGGCCGATCGCGACCGATCCAGCCGGCCAGCCAGGCGAAGGCCAGCGCCACGATGCCCAGGATCATCGCGATCAACGCGATCCAGGGCAGCGGCGAATGCGCTCGCGGGCCACGCGGTGTCCCGCCATGGCGGGTAAAGCGGAACAAGGGCATTGGCGGTTCCTGCCTGGCAAGAGACTTGCGGGGGTAGCGCCATCGTAAACAGAAAAGGGACGGAGGGGATTAAGTCGCAATCGGTCTGAACGGGCCAATCGCGACTTAATTCCCTCCGTCCCCTTTTCGGGGTTCAGGCGTAGCGGGTCTTCAGCATGGCCCACGCCGAGCGCAGGGCGAGGGCTTCGCCGCCGGCCGGGCGGCCGGGGCGTTCGCCGTCGTTCCAGGCGTACACGTCCAGATGGGCCCAGCGCTGGCCCTCGGCCAGGAAGCGCTCGAGGTACAGCGCGGCGGTGACGGCGCCGCCCATCCGCGAGCCGGCGTTCGCCAGGTCCGCAATGCCGCTGTGCAGGTAACGCAGGTACGGCCGCCACAACGGCATGCGCCAGACCGGATCGCGCGTCTGTTCGCCCGCCTGCAGCCACTGCTGGGCCACGGCATCGTCATTGCTGAAGAGTGCGGGCAGGTCCGGGCCCAGCGCGATGCGCGCCGCGCCGGTCAGGGTGGCGAAGTCCAGCACCAGGTCCGGCTGCTGCTCGCTCGCGTACGTCAGCGCGTCGCCCAGGATCACCCGGCCTTCTGCGTCGGTGTTGTCGATTTCCACGCTCAGCCCCTTGCGGGTGGCGATCACTTCCCCAGGACGGAAGGCATCGGGCCCGATCGCGTTCTCCACCGCTGGCACCAGCAGGGTCAAGCGGACAGGAAGCGCCTGCGCCATCACCAGCCCGGCCAGCGCCAACGCGTGCGCGGCCCCGCCCATGTCCTTCTTCATGTTGCGCATGCCATCGGCCGGCTTGATGTCCAGCCCGCCGGTATCGAAGCACACGCCCTTGCCGACCAGCACCAGCGACGGATCGCTTTCCTTGCCCCAGCGCAGCACGATCAGCCGCGGGGCGCGATGCGATGCACGGCCCACCGCATGGATGGCCGGGAAGTTCTGCTGCAGCAGCGCATCGCCGGTGATCGCTTCGACCTGCGCGCCGTGCGCCTGCGCCATGGTGCGCGCCGCGTCTTCCAGCTGCTGCGGTCCCATGTCTTCGGTAGGGGTGTTGACCCAATCGCGGACCCGCAGGCTGGCGTGCACCAGGGCAACGACTTCCGCCGACGGACTGGCCAGCAGCTGGGCCGGTGCGCGGTTGCGCTTGCGGTAGCGATCGAACCGGTAGCTGCCCAGGCCCCAGCCCAGCTGCAGCAGCTCGTGCTGTGCGGCATCCAGTGAGCTGGCCAGCTGCCACACGCTGCCCTCTGGCAACGCGTGCGGCGCATGGGCGTAGCTGTATGCATCGGCGGCGTCACCGATGCCGATCACCGCGCCGGCGATGCCCTGCTCACCAGGCAGCAGGGCGACGCTGTGCGCGCTGCCGTTGAAGCCCTGCGCCTGCAGCCATGCCTGCATGGCCGGCGGTTGGCCAGCGTTCCAGTCCTTGAAACCGGCGCGGTCCAGCACATGCAGGGGCAGCGCGTGCTCGGACGCGGCAACGAAACCGACGATATCGCTCATGGGTCAGGAACTCCTGGTGGCGGTGGCGGCGACGTTGGCATCAAGCCAGTCGGCCAGCCCGGTAAGGGTGTCGAACTGCAGGTCAGGCTGCAGCGAAGGGTGGTTCCAGGAAGCGGCCTCGCGGTTGATCCAGCAGCCACGCAGGCCCGCGGAGATGGCACCGGCTACGTCCATGTCGATGTGGTCGCCGACATGCAGCACGTGCTCCGGCGCCACGCCCAGCCGCGCGCAGGCGGCGTGGAAGATGCTGGCCACCGGCTTGGCGGCGCCGTGCTCGCGCGCGCCCAGCTGGAAGGCGAACAGGTGCGATACGCCGATGCGCTCCAGGTCCGCATTGCCATTGCTCAGCGCGGCCACGGGCACTTTCGCGGCGATCCGCTGCAGCGCCTCCAGCGCATCCGGGTAGTACTCCACCTGGTTGCGCGCGGCATGGAACGCTTCGTACGCCGGCTCGACCAGCGCGAGGTCGGCGCCGCTGGCCTGCAGCGCCTGCTGCAGCGTCAGGCGCCGCAGCGCGCTGAGGTCATGGTGCAGGTGGGGGTTGTCGACGTACGCACGCTCGCGCAGCTCACGCATGGCCGCCAGCGGGAACATCGCCGCGGTGGCCGGGCTGTGTTCCTGCATCCAGTCGTGCAGCACGGTGTCGATGCGTGCGCCGATAGGAGCAAAGGGCCACAGGGTGTCGTCGAGATCGAGGGTGATGGCTTGGATGGGAAAGTTCACCCGACCATTCTACGCCCGTCGCAACTGGCTTTCATTCCAGCAGCCGTGACCACCCCTGCATGCCATCCAGCCGCGCCAGCACCAGCTTCACGCACACCAGCAGCGGAACCGCCAGCAACAGGCCGACGAAGCCCCACAACCAGCCGAAGATCATCAGCGCAAGGATCAGCACCAGCGGGGAAATCTTCATCCGCCGGCCCAGCACGATCGGCGTGACCATCTGCCCTTCCAGGGTATGCAGGGCCAGATACGCCGCCGCCGGCAGTACGGCCTCCAGCGGGTCGGGGAACTCGACAAAGCCGACCAGCAGCATCAGCGCGACACCGATCAGCGGCCCCACGTAAGGGGCGAAGTTGAGCAGCGCCGCCGCGGTGCCCCACAGCAGGGCATCCTGCATGTCCAGGCCCAACAGCATCAGCACGCCGGCGAACAGCAGGCCGACCAGGCTGTTGATCACCGAGATGGTGAGCACGTAGCGGGAGACCTCGCGTTCGATGGCGCGCAGGATATCGGTGGTGAAGCGCTGTTGCTGGCGGCTGGGGAACAGGGCGATCGCGTGGCGCTGCAGGTTCTGCCCGTAGATCATGAAAAACAGGGTCAGCAGCACCACCGCCAGCACCGAGGCGAGCAGGCGCGGTGCCTGGGTGATGGCTTTATACGGGTCATCGAGCTGGGTGCGCACCACCTGTACGCGTCGGGTGCCTTCGCCGGCAGCAACGCGGGCGAAATTCTCCGCCGCCTGGTTGGCCTGCTGCACCGGCTTGGTCAGGTTCTGCACCTGGCGTCCGATCTTGCGCAGCTGCTGCGGCGCCTCTTGGGCCCATTCCATCGTCGGTACCACCAACTGCACGGCCAGCGCCGTGGTGGCGCCCAGGCCGAGCACGATCACCAGGATCGCGCCCAGTGGACGCGGCACCCAGATGCGCTGCAGCAGCCGCAGGATCGGATTGCCGACCAGGGCAAAGAACATCGCCAGCAGGATCGGCAGCACGATCGCCTGCGCCGCCCACAGGGTGAACGCCACCGCCAGCGTCGCCAGCACCACGAGGGCGACCGGGGCACGCGGACGGGGGGAAGGAGGGGTGGGCGCTGTCTGCGCCGGACCGGTGGTAAGGGACTCGCTCATCGACGCACCGGCAGGGGAAAGTACGTCATTATCCGCCCGCCGCGATCAACGCGGCGGGGTGACCATGTCAACGTTCGGACAATTCCGTGGCGGCCTCTGCGGGACGCGGACCGGTGCCCGCATCACGCTCCTGCGAGACGCCGGTAGTTCCCGTTCGTGGCGCGTTCCGTGCGGCGGCTGCAGCACCCGCTGCCGCACCGGCCGCCGCCGCCGTTGCCGTCGGGTTGACGGCATCGTCTACTTTCTCCGCGGCCGCATCGGCCTGTTCGGCGGCATCGTCAGCGGTGCCGGCGGCATGGGCGGCCATCGCCGAAGCGAAGGCGGCCTGGCCGCTGGCCACGAGATTGGAGACCGAGCCGACCATCTGCAGCCAGCGTGCGCCGCTCACCTTGCCGGGTATCTCCAGCTTGCCGGCGACGAAACCACTGGCCACGCCGGCCACGATGATGCGCAACGGCGACCAGCCACTGCGCCACACCTGGCTGAGCACGCCCCAGTTGTCCTGGGTGTCCACCAACCGCACGGCGACGACCTGTTCGCAGCGCTTCACGCGGCTGCGCAGGGTGCTGAACTTCATGGCTTGCCCTCCGGAATCTTGACGCCCGCATCCGGATCTTCTTCGCTGGGTTCGTCGAACAGACCCAGCTTGGACAGCTGCCGACGCGTGGAATGCATGCCGGTATGGTGGAAGAAGTAAGACACCCGCCATGCGGCGAGCCCAGTGATGACCAGGCTGAGCACCGACGTCATCAGCAGTGCATGCAGCCATGACATGCCCCAGCTCTGCAGCAGGGCAATGAAGGTGGCCGCCAGGAACAGCCAAGCCGACGCACCGAACACGATGGCCACGCCGGCCCAGGCCAGCGCCCGACCGAATGCGCTGCGCGCAAGCGCGAAGTCCGCCGATGCCAGGCGCCGCAGCGAACGCAGCGAATGCTTCGCTGCGTCGGCCGTTGCGCGGCTGGCACGGGTGACCTCGCGGATGCTTTCATCCAGCGGCGGGGTGGCCGCTGGATCTGGACCGCGTGCGCTGTCTTCGCTTTCGCTCACGCCGCGGCTTACTTGTCGCTACCGCTGTTGGCGAACTTGGCGATCAGCCAGCCAGCCGCGAAGGCCACGCCGAACGAAGCCAGCGGACGCTCACGGATCAGCTCGGCAGCGCTGTCGACCAGGTCCTTGCCCTTGTCCATCAGCGCATCGACCTGTTCCTTGGCGGCGGCACCGCCGAACTCGGCAGCAGCAAGACCGGACAGGGCGGTGTCGGACAGCTCGGCCTTGACGTTGGCCTTGCCGATACGCAGTTCGTCACCTGCCGCGCCAGCGGCACCCTTGATCGCGCCGCCTGCCGCATTGGCAGCCGACTTCAGGTGGGTGGACGCTTCGCCCAGCTGGTCTTTCAGGTTTTCGGTATTGGTGGGGCTCATGAAAAACTCCTGTTCTGTGGGATTGGCAGCCGCCATCCGGGAAGCGGAATGGCCACGGACGACATGGATACCACCGCCCGGGTATAGGGGGCGTTACGGTAGGGCATGCCGTCAGCGCATGACCAACTGCCCACGGGCATTGCCGCGCACGATGCGCAGCACCAGCTGCGGCGGGCGCTGCTGGAAGTTGGCTTTCCAGCTCGCCAGGTCGGCGAACTCACCGGCGCTGGCCTCGGTGACGATGTCGCCCTTGGCCAAGCCGGAAGCGGCAGCCCGGCTGCCACGCGTGACCTCGTTGACCAGCACCCCGCTGATGCCCGACTGCCGCAGTGACTCGGGCAGGTCGATGAACGTGGCGCCGCCCAGGCGCGGATCGAGGGTGTCGCCGGCGATGGCGCGCGCCTGTTCCTTCAACGTCGCCTTCAACTGCAGGGGTTTGCCATCGCGGCGCAGTTCAAGGGCCATGGTGCTGCCCACCGCCGCCAGCCCTTCGATGTTGTGAAGCGCCTGTGCGCTGTCCACCCGCTGTCCGTTGGCGCTGAGCACGACATCACCGGCGCGCACCCCTGCCGCCGCGGCGGCCGATCCAGCCAGCACGCGGCTGACCAGCGCACCACGCGACTCGGACAAGCCCAGCCCCTGCGCCAACTGAGGCGTCAGATTCTGGCTTTCGATACCCAGCGTGCCACGCACCACCACGCCATGTTTGACCAGCTGGTCGACGACGTTGCGTGCCAGGTTGGAGGGGATGGCCAGGCCGAGGCCGATGTTGCCAGCCATGCTGCCCTGCGGATTGAAGCTGGCGGTGTTGATGCCCACCAACTGCCCCTGCAGGTTGACCAGTGCACCACCGGAGTTGCCCGGGTTGATCGATGCATCGGTCTGGATGAAATTCTGGTAACCGAGCCCACGGATGCCGCTGCGGCCGACGGCCGACACGATGCCCGAGGTCACCGTCTGGGTGAAGCCGAAGGGATTGCCGATCGCCACCACGAAGTCGCCCACGCGCAGCTGGTCACTGTTGCCGAGGCTGATGGCGGTGAGCCCATCGGCGGGAATCCGGATCAGCGCGATGTCGGTGTCGGCGTCGGAGCCCAGGAACTCGGCCTTTACGGTGCGCCCATCGGACAGCGTGACCTGCACATCGTCGGCGTTGTCGATGACATGGTGGTTGGTCAGCACCAATCCCTCGGCCGCGTCGATGATCACGCCCGAGCCCAGCGACTCGTTGATCCGCTCCTGCGGGACGTCGGGGAACAGGCGGCGGAAGAACGGATCGTCGAAGAAGGGATTGCGCACCCGCACGACCTGCTTGGTGTTGACGCTGACCACGGCAGGGGTGACTTTCTCCAGCATCGGCGCCAGCGAGGGTACGGGCTGGCCTGCGACCGAAGCCGGCAGCGCGGTCGTCGTCGGGATGCTCACCGGCGCAGGCGCGGCTTCGGCGCGGTTATCCAGGTGTGCGTTGATGCCGGTGGCAACGAAGCCGCCGAAGGCAGCGGCCAGCGCGAGCGTAAGCAGGGTCGGAATCGGTCGCATGGGAATCGTGGTCCGTGCAGGAACAGGTAGTGGATGGAGCGAGCTTGCGTGATCGCGGCGGCAGCGTCGAGACCTGGCGATGCACACCATGCAGTTGGGTGGCTGCGTTGCCCGGGAGGGGCTGCCGCAGTGTCTCCCGCAAGGACTAAACATGCCATGAAAGTGGTCGCTTGCTGCTGGCAAAGTTGCGCAATTCCGCGCAAACACCGATGTCGATGCGCGCTTCGCATGTCACGCCGGGTGCGCTGCAGGCAGGTCCGCTCTGTTGCCTCCGGTACCACGGTATTTGCTGGAAACCAGCATAAAAGCGCTGTTTTATCGATGTTGGTGATCGCGCATGCGGTGCATCTGCGGCACGTAGGGCCCCAACGGTTGCTTGCACGTGCGCAGTTTCCCGTTCCACGATGCAGGCTGCCGGTATAGCATCGCCTCCGTTTTGACATTCCAGCCCCCCAGGAGGGCAAATCATGAGCAACGGTAATGGTGTGACGACGACGCTGAGCGAAACCGTCGAGAACGTGAAAGAAGCTGCAAGCAACGTTGGCGAGACCATCGCCCACACTGCCGAGGACGCCGTGGCTGCGGTCAAGACGACGGCCAAGCGTGTTCGCAAGGCGGCAACCACCCGCGTCGCCGCGGCGAAGAAGTCGGTCGCCAAGGTCGAAAAGGCCGTGGCAAAGAAGGCAGACGATGCAGCCAAGTCGGTCGGCAAGTCACTCTCCAAGGCGCGCCAGAAGCTGGAAACGGCCAAGAAGAACGCCCAGGCTGAAGCCGCTGCGCTGACCAAGACGGTCGCCAAGAAGAAGGCCGCCGCCACCAAGGCCGTGACCAAGAAAGCAGCTGCAGTGAAGAAGACCGCGACCAAGAAGGTGGCCGTAGCCAAGAAGACCGCGACCAAGAAGGCCGCTGTTGCCAAGAAGACCGTCGGCAAGAAGGTCGCCGTGGCCAAGAAGACCGCGACCAGGAAGGCCGCTGTTGCCAAGAAGACCGTCGGCAAGAAGGTTGCCGTGGCCAAGAAGACCGCAACCAGGAAGGCCGCTGTTGCCAAGAAGACCATCGGCAAGAAGGTCGCCGTGGCCAAGAAGGCTGTCGCCAAGAAGTCTGTCGCCAAGAAGGCAGTGGGCAAGAAGACGGCTGTTGCCAAGAAGGCTGTCGGCAAGAAGACCGCTGTCGCCAAGAAGACGGCGACCAGGAAGGTAGCGGTTGCCCGCAAGACCGTTGGCAAGAAGACCGTTGCTGCCAAGAAGGCTGTCGGCAAGAAGTCCGCCGTTGCCCGCAAGACCGTCGCCAAGAAGAGCGCTGTTGCCAAGAAGACCGTCGCGCGCAAAGCCGCACCGGTGAAGAAGGCAGTGGGCAAGAAGACGGCTGTCGCCAAGAAGACCGTTGCCCGCAAGGCCGCACCGGCGAAGAAAGCCGTAGCGCGCAAGGCGCCGGCGAAGAAGGTTGCCGCACGCAAGGGCGCGACCAAGCGCGCCAAGTAAGCGCGTGGCCGTATCCCCTGCCGCCCGTCGGTGGGCAGGGGAGCGGACGATGATGCCGTTGCACACAGCGTGCAGGGCATCATGGGCACCTCCCTTTGCGAGGCATGGCCCGATGCGCGGTCTCGATTTCAGTTCCTGGCAAGCCGTGCTGTCCACCCTGGGTGGGCTGGCAATCATCACCCTGCTCGGCGTAGGCATCCGCCTGTTGGTGATGCAGACCCTGCAGGCACGCCGCGAGCGCGAGAACCGGCAGATCAACGAACGCCTGCGCACGCTGATGGCCGCCTACAAGACGTTGGGCGGATCGTTCACCGGCGACCTGGACGTCAGCCCTGCCCACCTGCGGCAACTGCGCGAGCGCGCGCATGTGGACGGTGTGATGGAACCCGGATCGGATCGGGCGCGTCGCATCCGCGATGCCGTCGAAGCCGCCCTGTCGGACATCCTGCTGCTGGGCACCGACGAGCAGGTGCGGCTGGCGGCCCACGCGGCGACCGAACTTGCGCAGGGGCGACCGGTGCATACCCACGAGCTGGTGCTGTCACTGCGCGACTTCGTCCGTGAGGCGCTGGATCTTGCGCCCATCCCGGCCGGCCTGGCCATTCCACTGCAGGGCCCGACCCGCCCCGCCAGCAGTGGCGGTGGGGCAGGCAAGGGCCGCGGCGATGGCGGCGAACGCGGTGGTGCCGGCAAGGGCGGCGGTGGCGCGGGGGGCGCCGGCATGGGCGCCATGGGGGGCATGGGGGCAGGCATGGCGATGGGTGCGCCCGCCAGCGACGAGCCGGATCCACGCGCACCCTGAAAACGGCCACCCTCTCTTACGGCAACTCGACCACCGGCACGAAGCCGCCATAGATCATCCGCTTGCCGTCGAAGGGCATGGGGTTGGTTGCCGGATCCATGCGCGGGTCGTCCATCATCTTCTTCATGCCGGCATCGCGCGTGGCCTTGTCCGGCCACTCGATCCAGGAAAACACGACGGTTTCGTCGTCCTTGGCCTGTACGGCACCGAAGAAATCGGTCAGCTTGCCGCGCTGGACGTCATCGCCCCAGCATTCGACCACCCGTGTCGCACCGAACTCCATGACCACCGAGTCGCCCGTACGCGCGTGGTCGATGAAAGCCTGCTTGTTCGCCGTAGGTACGGCGAGAACGAACCCGTCGATGTAGCTCATGGCGTTGCTCCTGCTGGCCTGCGGACGCAGTGCCTTCATGGGTATGACGAACCCAGGCGACGGAAATCGACACGCTGCAGCCGCGATGGATGCGCTTTCCCGTCTGTTTACGCCGCGCGGCGGGCGTCTGCCGTGAACGCCCTCTGCACGCTTGGAAATGAAAGGCGCGCGCGTATGCCTGAAAACAGCTGAATACAGCCCCAAAATCACATTTCTGCTTTCAGGATGGGGTTAGGTCAAAAAACGGAAACTTTACATACCCGATGCGACGGCGCTCTGGCGCTGCTGCAACAAAACCAGAAAGACAAGAGGTTGTACCCCCATGAAGACTTCGCTGATTGCCCTGGCTCTGGCCACTGCCCTGCCGTTCGCTGCTTCGGCCGCTGAGAACCTGTCGTACAACTACGCCGAAGCTGATTACGTGAAGACCCAGGCCGATGCGCTGAAGGCCGATGGTTGGGGCGTGAAGGGTTCCTACGGCGTGCTGCCGAACATGCATGTGTTCGGTGAGTACAGCCAGCAGGAACTGGACGCAACCAAGACCGACCTGGACCAGTGGCGCCTGGGCGTCGGCTACAACGTCGAAATCGCGCCGTCGACCGACTTCGTGGCACGTGCGGCTTACAACAACCGCAACCTGAAGGGTTCGAACCTGGACTTCAATGGCTGGAGCACTGAAGCCGGTATCCGTACCGCGTTCGGTGAGCATGCCGAGGTCTACGCGATGGGCGGCTACGAAGATTACGACAAGAAGAAGGGCGTCAATCCGGAAGGCCAGTGGTACGGTCGCCTGGGTGCCCAGGTCAAGCTCAACCAGAACTGGGGCATCAACGGCGACATCAAGATGAACCGTGATGGCGACAAGGAATGGTCGGTCGGCCCGCGCTTCAGCTGGTAAGACCCTGCGCGCGTGCCACGTGCACGCCCCGCGTATGACGAAAAGGCCCGGCAATTGCCGGGCCTTTTCCGTTCCAGCACACGGCCTGCGCGTTACTCGCCCTGGTACTGTTTTTCTTCCACCAGCGCCGAACCGGCGACCCGGTTGATCTCGTTCTTCACCTGCACACGTTCGCCGTTGGTGCCATAGACACCGCGCGCGAGCTGCACGAAGGCGTCGTCGAACACCTGCGCCGCTTCTTTGTCGCGTAGCTGGTCCTGGATATCCCACATGCGCTCGTTGATGGCCTTCAGCTGCTGCTTCAGGGCATCCAGCGCCGGCTGACTGCTGCGTTGCGCGGCGAACAACGGCAGCAAGCCGTCCAGTTCGGTGCGTATGTTGGCCAGTTTGTCCGCATCCGAGATGCGTTCGGCCTTGATTTCCAGGATGGTGATCTTGTCGATCAGCTCGCCGATCGATACAGGGGTCAGGATCGCGTCCACGCAGGTGCTCCGTTGAACAGTGGGCCATGATAGCGCGCGCGGACTTTACGTCGTCTTTGCGCGCAACCGGGGCCGGCGCCATCGATCGGTTACGCCCCGTCCTTCCACACTGCCCAGCTCCGACGGCCCTGCCGTCATTGCACAGGACAGCAGCATGAAGTGGGATGGGATGCGCAGGTACACAGCGGCGGGACTGCTGGTGGCAGGGATGGGGGCGCAGGCCACTGCGGGCGCATCGGGCAGCGGAAGCCTGGCCTTGGCCAGCGACTATGTCTGGCGTGGCAGCTCGCAGACCGGTGGCGATCCCGCGGTGCAGGCGGGCGTGCGGCTCAGCGCGCGCAATGGGCTGTATGCCAGTGTGTGGGGATCGAATGTCGCGTTCACGCCGGACGTCGGTGCGCGTAGCGAGTTCGATGCGGCACTGGGGTGGAGCGGTGATCTGACGCCCGCATGGGGCCTGGACGGCAGCGTCGTGCGCTACGTCTACCCCGCTACTGGACGCGCGCTGGACTGGACCGAACTGTCCGCCACGGCGACCTACCGGCAACGCGCGTGGCTGCAGTTGGCGCATTCGCGCGATGCCCTGGCCGGTGGTGACGCCGGTACCTATGCACAGATCGGTGGACGCCTCCCGCTGGGGGCTGACACGCGCCTGGAGGCCGTCTACGGCCGCTATTGGCTGGCCAGCGCGCAGGCGCGCAACTACCAGCATGTGCAGGTCAGCCTGATCCGCGCGATGGCCGAACGCTGGGAACTGCGCGTCACTGGCCACGCTACCGACGGCGCTGCCCGCACCGTGTTCCCCGGCAATGCCGGCGGCCGTCTGGAACTGGCGCTGCAGGCCAGCTTCTAGCCGCAGCGCCGAGCCGTGCCCGGCCGCCCGTCCGTCGCGGCGCCCTGATGTCGCCCGCCGGGCGGGGCTCGGCGCTACCGTGCGCGTTCGTTACAGGGCGGCGCGAGGGTGTCTTACCCGTTCGCCGCGCCGCGCACCCGCAGTACCAGGCCCTTCAGGAAATACCGCAGCAGCTGGTCGCCGGCTTTGCGGAAGTTCTTGTGGTCGCGCTGGCGGAACACGGCGCTCAGCTCCGGCTTGGTCACGGCGAAGCCGGCGTCGACGAAAATCTCGTGCAGGTCCACGTCCCGCAGCTGGAAAGCAACACGCAGCTTCTTCAGGATCAGGTTGTTGTCGATGCGCGTCTCGATGGCGCGCTGTGGCTGGGTCTCGTCGCGGCCGCGCAGGTGCACGATCAGGCCGTCCAGCACATGGGCCAGCGCCTCATCGCTGCAGGGTTCGAAGCCTGCTTCGTTTTCCTGCTTCAACCAGGCATTGACCTGCTCGGCAGTCACCGGAAAGGCGGGATCGGCCAGTTCGCACAGCACCACAATGTGGTTGTCGCTCAGGTCGAGGGCAAAGCGCAGGCTGCGCAGGACATCGTTGTTGATCATGATCTTCCACACCACCGGTACGGCGTACCGGGACCACCATTGTACCGTCCCCATCCGCTGTCATCCGGCGGTCACGGAACTGCAGCACAGTGCGCGCTGTGACCCTCTGCAGCAGGACCCCCGATGCGCGCTCGCTTTTTCCTTGCCTTGGCGGCCCTGATGCTGGCATCTCCGGCCTGGGCGCAGCCTGCCTTCGTGCCACTGCAGCAGCGGGTCGACCCGACGAAGCTGGCCGATATCGGACTGAGCACGGCGCAGCTTGATGCGCTGAACCGGCTGCTGCAGGACACAGAAGCCGCGCATCCGCAGACCGTGCCGGACGTCGCCCGCGCCGGCGTCCCGTCGGCGGCGGATGCGTCGCCACGGCCTGCCCCCATGCATATCGGCCTGGACGAGGGGCCCATCAAGGCACGCGCCACCGGCACCATCGCCGGGTGGGAGCCGGGCACGCTGTTCACCCTGGACAACGGCCAGCAATGGCAGGTGTTGAAGGGGCGGATGACCCTGCGACATGCCGTGCAGGATCCGCAGATCGAAGTGGTGCCCGGCATCGCCGGCCGCTGGTTCCTGCAGGTCGATCCGGACCTGCCGAAGGCGCGCGTGTTCCGCGTACGCTGAGCGCACCGCAACCGATCCGGCAACACAGGCGCTGGCCGACAGTGACAGAATGTCCGCCTGACCCCATGGAGTTGCCAGATGACCCGTACTGCCCTGATCACCGGCGCCACCTCCGGCTTCGGTGCCGCTGCCGTCCATCGCTTTGCCAAGGCGGGCTGGAACGTCATCGCGACCGGCCGTCGCAGCGAACGACTGCAGCCGCTGGTGGACACCTACGGGGCTGACCGGGTACACGCCGCCGTATTCGACGTGCGCGATGCAGAGGCGATGGATGCCGCGCTCGCGGCGTTGCCGCCGGCGTTCGCGCAGATCGATCTGCTGGTGAACAACGCGGGCCTGGCGCAGGGCACCGCGCCTGCCCAGCTGGCCCGTCTGGAAGACTGGCGCACGATGATCGACACCAATGTCACGGCGCTGGTCACGCTGACCCACCGCCTGCTGCCGCAACTGGTCGCGCGCAAGGGCGCCATCATCAATATTTCGTCCGTGGCCGGCGTCTACCCGTATCCGGGTGGCAATGCCTACGGCGGCACCAAAGCATTCGTCAGCCAGTTCTCGCTGGGCCTGCGCGCGGACCTGCACGGCAGTGGCGTGCGGGTGACCACCATTGAACCGGGCATGGCGGAGACCGAGTTCACCGTGGTGCGTACGCACGGCGACCAGGCGGCGTCGGACAAGCTGTATACCGGTGCCAATCCGATGACGGCCGACGATATCGCCGAGCAGATCTTCTGGGTGGCCAGCCTGCCGTCGCACCTCAACATCAACCGCTTGGAAGTGATGCCGGTCAGCCAGTCCTTCGCCGGTTTTCAGGTCGCCCGCGAAGGCTGACCCCGAACGCAGCAGGGATCGGATTCCTTTCGCTGGACGAAAGGGATCCGATCCCGGGCGGCCGGTTACTGTGCCTTGATCGCCATCGCCTGCAGGCCGGTACCGTCTACCTTCTGCTTGGCTTCTGACAGCTCGCCGGCGGTGCCGTAAGGCCCCATCCGTACACGATAGACCGTCTTGCCGTTGATCTGGGCCGATTCCACGCGGGCCGGCAGGCCGATCATGGCCAGCTTGGCCTTGGTCGCTTCGGCATCACCCGACGCACCGAAGGCGCCGGCCTGCAGGATGTAGCGCACGTTGCTTTCCGCAGCGGCGATGGCCGGCGCGGGTGCTGCCGTTGCGTTGGGGGCAGCAGCAGGCGCGCTGGCTACCGGCGTGGCGGCCGCCGGCGGGGGCGACGCCGGACGCTCATTCAATGGGGCGGGCAGGGCCGTGCTGGCCGGCGCGGTGGCCGTGCCTGCCGTGTTCGTTGCCGCCGTGGACGACGGCGCGGGGGCCGCAGCGGGCGGTACCGGCTTGCCTTCCAGCGCCGCCTGCGCGCGCTGCGCTTCCGTCCGCACCCGACGCTGGTCTTCGGCACGCGCGCTGGCAGCCAGTTCCGCGTCGGACATCTCCACTTCCTTGCCGGGCAGCAGCGTGTAGAAGTCGTACTGCGTCGCGGCGGGCTTGGCGGGCTCGGCCGGCTTCGCCGCCGCAGGCGTTTCCACCTGCGAACCCACGTCGCCCTCGGCCTCGGCTACCGGCGCCGGCTGCGCATTCGGGTCCGGGCGCGGGCCCGCACGCAGGAAGCCGTCGGCATCGCCTTTGAACAGATTCGGTGCGGCCAGGAACACCACCGCGGCAATCGCCACGCCGGCGATCAGCCACACCCATCCCGGCGTTCCCTGGCTGCTGTTGCGCCGTGCCTGACTTTTGCCGCGTCGTGCTGCCATGTCTACTACGTCTCCAGTGCTTACATTTTTTCCGGGGCGCCCACGCCCAGGAGTTCGAGGCCATTGCTCAGCACCTGGCGCGTCGCGCAGGCGAGGGTGAGCTTGGCATCGCGGTCGGCGGCGTCTTCCACCAGCACCGGCGTCCCGTGATACCACGTGTGGAACGCGTGTGCCAATTCACGCAGGTACTGCGCGACCAGATGCGGTTCCAGCGCAATGCCGGCGGCTTCCACCACCTCCGGATACCGCGAGATTTCATTCATCAGGTTCAGCGACGACTCGTCGTCCAGCGTACGCAGCGCGGTCAGTCCCTGCTCCTGTGAATACCCCATTCCCTTCTCGTTCGCCTGGCGAAGCAGGCTGCACACGCGGGCATGGGCGTACTGCACGTAGAACACCGGATTGTCGTTGCTCTGCTGCCGCGCCAGATCGATGTCGAAAGTCAGCTGCGAGTCCGGCTTGCGCGCGATCAGGAACCAACGGGTCGCATCGCGGCCGGCTTCCTCGATCAGGTCGCGCAGGGTGAAGTAGCTGCCGGCGCGCTTGGACAGCTTCACCTCTTCGCCGCCACGCATCACCGTCACCATCTGGTGCAGCACGTACTCGGGCCAGCCCTGCGGGATACCCACGCCCATTGCCTGCAGGCCGGCGCGAACGCGCGACAGCGAGCCGTGATGGTCTGCGCCCAGTTCAGTGATGGCGCGCTCGTAGCCGCGCTGCCACTTGGTCAGGTGATAGGCCACGTCCGGGACGAAGTAGGTGAAGGTGCCGTCGGACTTGCGCATCACGCGGTCCTTGTCGTCACCGAAGTCGGTCGAGCGCAGCCACAGCGCGCCGCCTTCCTCATAGGTATGTCCCGACTCCTGCAGGCGCTGCACCGCTTCGGCGACTTTGCCGTCGTTGTACAGCGAGCTTTCCAGGAAATAGATGTCGAAATCCACGCCGAATGCGGCCAGGTCGAGATTCTGCTCGTTGCGCAGGTAGGCCACGGCGAAACGACGAAGTGCCGCCATGTCGTCGGGATCCTTGGCGCCGACCACCATGGTGCCTTCCAGGTCGACGCTGGCGCCGCGCATGTACGCGTCGGCCACGTCCTGGATGTAATCGCCGCGGTAGCCGCCTTCCGGCCAGCCGGGCTCGTCGGGCTTGATGCCCTTGACCCGTGCGTGGGTGGACAGGGCGAGGTTCTCGATCTGCACGCCGGCATCGTTGTAATAGAACTCGCGCTTGGCGTTCCAGCCATTGGCATCCAGCACGCGGGCAACGCAGTCACCGATCGCGGCGGCACGGCCGTGGCCGACGTGCAACGGTCCGGTCGGGTTGGCGGACACATACTCCACGCCGACCGTACGGCCATTGCCGGACAGGTTGCGACCGTAGTCGACACCTTCCTTGATCACGCTGACGGCCTCGCGCTGGAACGCGCTGGCCGCGAGGTGGAAATTGATGAAGCCGGGGCCTGCGATCTCGACCTTGCTGACATCGGTGCTGTTCGGCAACGCCTCTACCAACGCCTGGGCGATGGCGCGCGGATTGCTGCGCGCAGCCTTGGCCAGCAGCATCGCGGCATTGGTGGCGAAGTCGCCGTGTTCCCGGGTCTTCGGGCGTTCGACCACGAATTCCGGCGGCAGGGAGTCGACGGGCAGGGTGCCATTGGCGCGCAGGGCTTCGATGCCTTGGCTGATCAGGGCGCGGAGGAGATTTTTCACGAGGCCTGCTGTGAAGTGAGCGGCGGAATCCCCCATTTTAGCCGATCTGTCCCCCCACGGCGGCAGCAACCGTACGTCGCAGCGTGGTGGCGCTCAGCTGGGGCCGCCGCAGCCGCCGTCGATCCCCGTGGCGTGGGCGGGTCTGGCCGCCCTGGCCCGGCGCTAGCGGGGCGTGCGGGCGGCGACAGGCAACAACCAACCGCGTTCAGCAAACGACACAGGGGGGCCTTCGCCGATGACCAGATGGTCCAGCAGGCGGATGTCCATGACCGCCAGCGCCTGCTGCAGCGCATGGGTCGCGTCATGGTCGGCCGAGGACGGTTCCGCATGGCCGGAGGGATGATTGTGGCTGACGATCACCGCTGCGGCGTTGTGGGCCATGGCGCGGCGGACAACCTCGCGCGGATGGACCGACGCCGCATTGATCGTGCCCTGGAACAGTTCTTCATAGGCCAGCAGACGGTGCTGGTTGTCCATGAACAGCGCCGCGAACACCTCGTTGGGGCGTCCGCGCAACCGGTGCTGCAGATAATGGGCTGCCACCGCCGGTGAATGTCCGACCACCTCGCGTTCGCCGAGACGGGCGGCGAGATGACGCTGGGCGAGCTCCAGTCCGGCCACCAGCGCGCAGCTGCGGGCCGGCCCCAGTCCCGGCAGCCGTGCCAGCTGGGCGGCGGGGAGGTCCAGCAGGCGACGCAGCGGGCCGTGCGCGCCGAGCAGGGCGCGGGCGGTCTGCACCGCATCCTGGCCACGCGTGCCGGAGCCGAGGAAGAGGGCCAGCAGCTCGGCTTCGGACAGCGCGCCGGGGCCTTTGGCCAGGAGTCGTTCGCGGGGGCGCTCATTGGGGGGCCAGTCATGGATTGCCATGCCGGCAGTGTGCGGTGACCGCAGGCGGCGGCCCATCAGGTACCGGCGTGTCGCCGCTTCAGACCTTGGCAGGGACCCGGATCGGGCAAGTCTGCAGGAAGGCATGCAGCTCATGGTTGCCGGTCAGCCCCAGCTTCCGCATCGCGTCGGACTTCTGCCGGCTGACGGTCTTCGGACTGCGGCCACGACGCTGGGCGATGGCGTTGATGCTCAGGCCCACCCGCAGGCCCTCCAGCACCTCGCATTCACCGGGCGACAGGCTAGCCGGGCGCGTCCGGTGGGCGAGGTCGCGGGCTTCCAGATGGGAGCGCAGGTGCTGCGACACATAGGTCTGGCCGGAAGCCGCCGTGCGTACCGCCTGTGCCAGTTCGTCGAAGTCGACGGCCTTGTCCAGCGCGCCGCGCACGCCGCTTCCCAGCAGCATGGCCAGCACGCTCGGGCTGGCGGTGCCGGTGAGTACCACCAGCGGCAGGTCGGGATGATCGGTCCGGATGCGGTCCAGCAGCTCGGGTCCGTCCAGCCCTTCGCCGGGCATGGTCAGGTCGGTCAAGACAACGTCGCAGGGCTGCCGGGACAGCAGGGCGAGCAGCGTTTCACCGCCTGGCGCCTCGCCGACCACGTCGATCTGTGCGTTCTGCAGGACCACGCGGGCACCGTACAGGATGATCGGATGATCGTCGGCGATGATGGTCCGGATATACAAAAAGACGTCCTGCGCTGGTGCGGAACCGATAACAGACGCCCGCTTGTTGCAAGCGGCGGGGGCGACATCCGGCTTCGTTTGATGCTGCCATACATGTCCTTATATCCGTCGGTCATATCTCCTCAAATAGGGGGTCTACGGGGCTTTCGGCTAAGCTAATGTCTTTGCGCGCATAGGATTTTTCCGGTGGCTGACTCACCCAAGGCTTCCCCGGCACCGCCGCGCCCTTTGCAAGGGCGTCGGGTGCTGCTGTGTGTCGGTGGCGGAATCGCGGCCTACAAGTCGCTGGAGCTGGTGCGCCGGCTGCGTGATGCAGGTGCGCAGGTGCAGGTCGCGATGACCGCGGGTGCCCAGCAGTTCGTCACGCCGCTGAGTTTCCAGGCGCTGTCCGGGCATCCCACGCGGACCACCCTGTGGGACAGCGCGGCCGAACAGGCGATGGGCCATATCGAGCTGGCGCGCTGGGCCGATCGCATCGTGATCGCTCCCGCCACCGCCGACCTGCTGGCTCGGCTGGCGCAGGGGCATGCCGACGATCTGGTCACCACGCTGTGCCTGGCCAGTACCGCAGCCCTCACCGTGTGCCCGGCGATGAACCACCGCATGTGGCTGCATCCGGCCACGCAGGCGAACATCGGGCTGCTGCGCGCGCGCGGTGCGCAGGTGGTCGGGCCGGTGGACGGTCCGCTGGCCGAAGGCGAGTCCGGTCCCGGCCGGCTGGCCGAGCCGGATGACATCGTGGCCGCGCTGGTGGCCGCCGAACGCGCTGACGCGGACACGCAGCAAGCGGTTGCCGGCAGCCAGTTGGCAGGCCTGCGCGTTGTGATCAGTGCCGGGCCGACGTATGAAGACATCGATCCGGTCCGCTACGTCGGCAACCGCAGCAGCGGCAAGATGGGCTATGCGCTCGCCGCCGCCGCCGCCCGGCTGGGCGCCAGCGTGGTGCTGGTCAGTGGGCCGGTCCATCTGGCCACGCCGGCAGGCGTGCAGCGCATCGACGTGCGTTCGGCGGCGCAGATGCGCGATGCGGTACTCGGCGCACTGCCCGCCGACATCTACATCGGGGCGGCCGCCGTTTCCGATTACACGCCGCGTCACGTAGCACCGCAGAAGCTGAAGAAAACCGCCGACAGCCAGTCACTGGTGATCGACCTGGTGCGTACGCCCGACATCCTGGCCGAGGTCGCCACCCAGACCCAGTCGTTGAAGCTGGTCGTCGGGTTCGCCGCGGAAACCCACGACGTGGAGAAGTACGCGCGCGGCAAGCTGGTCGACAAGCGTCTGGATCTGGTGATCGCCAACCAGGTGGGGCAGGGCACGGGCGGATTCGAGAGTGACGACAACGCCGCCACGGCCTACTGGCAGGGGGGCGAGCAGGTATTCCCGGCCACCTCGAAGACCGAACTGGCCACCCACCTCCTCGCCCTCATCGCGCAAAGGCTCAAAGCATGACCACCGCATCCCGTCCCGCCACGCCGTCCCTGCAGCCCTTGCAGGTGAAGCTGCTTGATCCGCGCTTCGGCGACAGCTGGCCATTGCCGGCCTACGCCACCGAAGCCAGCGCCGGCATGGACCTGCGTGCGGCGCTGGAAACCGCGCTGACCCTGCAGCCGGGTGACACCGCGCTGGTGCCCAGCGGGCTGTCCATCCACGTAGCCGATCCGAACCTGTGTGCGGTGATCCTGCCACGGTCCGGGCTGGGCCACCGCCACGGCATCGTGCTGGGCAACGGGACCGGCCTCATCGATGCCGATTACCAGGGACCGCTGTTGATCAGCGTCTGGAACCGGGGCCGCGATGCCTTCACCATCGAGCCCGGTGACCGGATCGCGCAATTGGTCGTACTGCCGATCGTGCGCGTCGGCCTTCAGGTAGTGGATACTTTCAGCGACAGCATGCGCGGCGCGGGTGGATTCGGCCATACCGGAGTGCGCTGAACTCTCGGGGGACAGGATGATCGGCAAGGGGAAGGGAGTAGCGGCAAGCGGGCGCACGGGACCGTTGTTGGCGGTGCTGCTGCTGTTGTTGGCTGGGTGGTTCGGTTGGAGTGCCGCGCAACAATGGCGGCAGACGCATACCGGCACGCAGCTGGAACAGGCGCGCGATACCGCCGTGCAGGGACTGCAACAAGCGCTGGACGGTCAGGTGCAGCAGTTCGCCAGGCAGTTGCAGGCGCCGCGGGTGCAGCAGGCCCTGCAGGCCGGCGACACGACCGCTGCGGCAATGGCATTACGTGAAAGCTGGACCGGCGTCGAAGACGTGCAGGTGTGGAATGGCACGCTGGACAGCGCCTACGCGGATCCGCCGGCCTTTGGGTACGCGCGTCTCGCCTTGCTGGAGGCCGCACTGGGCGCGGAGGCGCCGGTTGCCCGGGTGGTGCGTGCAAAAGAGGGCGCGCGGTTCGGATTGGCCGCGCGTGTCCCGCTTGGCCCGGAAGAGGCTGCCGTGGTCTACGTACAGCAGCCGCTGATGCAGCTCACCGGACCGCTGGATGCCGTGCAGGCGCCGGCGAGCGGCTACCTCGCGCTGCGCCAGGGAAGTTTCAACGTGCTCGAGCGCGGTAACCCAGCGCTTGCCGACAGTGGTGAAGTGCTGGCGCGCCCGATCAAGGGCAGCAGCCTGCGGCTGGCCGCCGGGGTGCCCTCCATCGAGGCCGGTCCGCTGGGACTGGGGCCGCTCGGCTGTTCCATCGTGGCCCTGTTGCTGGTGCTGGTTGCCGTGCTGGTGGTGGTGGGCAAGTCGCGCCTGCCATTGCCCTCGCGCACATCGCGCACCGCGGCCGAAGAACACGGATTGACCCTGCGCGAAAGCCTGGCGCAGACCGCCGTCGACACCGAAGCAGACGCGCCCGCGCTGGATGACAGCAGGCCCGTCACGCCGCCGGCCGCCGCCGCTACGCTGGCGGCAGGCATTTTCCGTGCGTACGACATCCGTGGCGTGGTCGGTGATGAGCTGAGCCCCAAGGTGGCCGCGCTGATCGGCCAGGCCATCGGCAGTGAAGTGGTGGAGCAGGGCCTGCGCGAAGTCGTGATCGGTCGTGATGGTCGCCTGTCGGGCCCGGAGCTTGCCGCCGGCCTGGCCGAAGGGCTTCGCCGCGCGGGCTGCGATGTCATCGACATCGGCCTGGCACCCACACCGGTGGTGTACTTCGCCAGCCATCACCTGCGTACCGGCAGCTGCGTCGCGGTGACCGGCAGCCACAATCCGCCGGAGTACAACGGCTTCAAGATCGTGATCGCGGGCCAGACCTTGTCCGGCGACGCGGTCACCGCGCTGTACACGCGCATCGTCGAGGGCCGCTTGACCCAGGCCGCGACGCCCGGCAACTACCAGCAGCGCGAAGTGAACGATGAGTACGTGCGGCGCATCGCCGACGACGTGCAGCTGGAACGGCCCTTGAAGGTCGTGGCCGATGCGGGCAACGGCGTGGCCGGTGCCCTGGTGCAGCCGCTGCTGGAAGCCATCGGCGCGGAAGTCATCCCGCTGTACTGCGATGTGGATGGCACCTTCCCCAACCACCATCCCGATCCAAGCGTGCCCGAAAACCTGCAGGACCTCGTGCAGACGGTGAAGCGTTTCGGTGCGGACCTGGGTATCGCCTTCGACGGTGATGGTGATCGCCTTGGCGTGGTCACGCCGGACGGCACGATCATCTTCGCCGACCGCCTGCTGATGCTCTTCGCCGCCGACGTGCTGCTGCGCAATCCGGGTGCGATGGTGATCTATGACGTGAAGTGCACCGGCAAGCTGGCCGACTTCGTGCTGCGCCATGGCGGCAGCCCGATGATGTGGAAGACCGGACATTCGCTGATCAAAGCACGGATGGCCGAGACGGATGCGGAGCTGGCCGGCGAGATGAGCGGCCACTTCTTCTTCCGCGAGCGCTGGTTCGGTTTCGACGATGGCCTGTATGCCGCCGCGCGCCTGTTGGAGATCCTTGCCCTGCGCGAGGAGACGCCGCAGGAGGTGCTGGAGGAACTGCCGCAGAGCCTCTCCACGCCGGAGATCAAGGTGCCCGTTGCCGATGGCACGCCGCACGCGCTCGTATCGCTGGTGGTCAGTGCGGCGCAGGCGCCGGAGAACCCGTTTGTCGGCGGCCGCATCTCCACGATCGACGGTCTGCGTGTCGACTTCGCCGACGGGTGGGGCCTGGTGCGCGCGTCCAACACCACCCCGGTGCTGGTGCTGCGTTTCGAGGCCGACACCGATGCGGCACTGGAGCGCATCAAGGCCCAGTTCCGCGCACAGCTGCAGCCCCTGCTGGGTGACCAGGACCTCGGTACCTGGTAGCGCCCTGCTTCGGTAGCGCCGACCCATGGTCGGCGAGCGCAGCGGCGCCTACCCCTTGAACCGCAATCCCACGCCCGGTTCGGTGAACAGATAGCGCGAGTGCAGCGCGGAATCGCCCAGCTTCTGCCGAAGCTTGCCGACCAGGATCCGCAGGTAATGCGTATCGTGCTGATGGGTCGGCCCCCAGATGTCCTTCAGGATCTGCGGCTGCGTCACCACCCGGCCGGCATTCACCAGCAGCAGCGACAACAGGGCGTACTCCTTGCGTGTCAGGGTGACGGGCACCCCCTCCAACGTCACCTCGCGGCGCACCAGGTCGATGCGCAGATGCCCATCGTCGAACACCGGCGGCTGGCCATCGAGCGGCAACGCGCGCGTGCGCAGCAGCATCCGTACGCGTGCCATCAGCTCCTGCGTGCCAAACGGCTTGGTCACGTAGTCGTTGGCCCCGGCATCCAGCGCACGCACCTTTTCTGCTTCGCCTGCGCGGACCGTCAGCATGATCACCGGCACCTGGCTCCACTGCCGGAGGTCGGCCAGCACCTCGTGCCCTTCCCGGTCCGGCAGGCCGATATCCAGGATCACCAGGTCCACGTGCTCCTCCACCAGTCGTTCAAGCCCTTCCAAGCCGCTGGCGGCCTGCACCACCCGATAGCCCTGCGCACGCAGGCTGATATCCAGGAAGCGACGGATCTGCGCTTCATCGTCGATGACCAGCACGCAGGCGGGGGGAATGGAGGGAGCGGTGTCAGGCGGCAGCGGCATCGGGGTGACCGGCAGGGGTGAGCAGAGGCAGCGAAATCCGTATCAGCGTACCGCGTCCGTCCTGTCCTGCCAGCGCCTGCACGCTGCCTCCATGTGCGCCGATCATGCCCTGGCAGATGGCCAGGCCCAGCCCGGTGCCGTGGCGGCCGCGATCACCGCGTTCCACGCTGTAGAACATATCGAAGATGCGGGCCCGCTCATCGGCCGGGATGCCAGGCCCATGGTCGAGCACGTCGACCACCAGCGTGGCGCCCTGCAACCGCGCGCTGACCGTGACCGGCGCCCCCGGCGGGGAAAACTTCGCGGCGTTTTCCATCACGTTGAACAGGGCCTGTTCGACCAGTGCTGGATGCACCCAGATCGGGGCAAGTGACGGCGGGATGTCCAGTACCAATTGCACCGTCGGCTGGTAACGCTGCAGCCGTCGTGCGGCCGAGCCGACCAGCTCGTCCACGCCGATCCAGTCGCGGTTGATCGTCAGCCCGTCATGGCCGAGCCGGGTCATGTCCAGCAGGTTCTGGATGTAGCGGTCCAGGCGTTCGCCTTCCAGCATGATGGTGTCCAGCAGCGCACGGCGGTCGCTGCCATCCATCGCCTCGCCATAGCTGGCCAGGCTGTCGGCCGACCCGATCATTGCGGCAAGCGGCGAACGCAGGTCATGGGAGACCGATGACAACAGCGCCGAGCGCAGTCGTTCGGTCTCGTTGCTGACGTGGGCCTGTTCCAGCTCGGCCACCAGGCGCGTACGCAGCGCGGCCTGGGCAATGTCGTCCACCATCGCCATCGCCAGCTGCCGTTGTTCCGGTGCCAACCGCGCCAGCCCCTGCGGAAAGCACAGCGCCGCCACGCCGATGCAGCGTGCGTCGCCATCCAGCAGGGGGAGGCACCACCACCGTGCGCCGGCCAAGGTATCGGTGAAGCGGCCGCTGGCCTGCCCTTGGCGCTGCGACCAGTCGGCGGCGGCCAGGTCCGTATCGCCCGGCACGGCGCTGCCACTGCGAGCCACGTCGCTGCCGATACGAAGCCATGCCGGTGCCTCCAAGGCCTGCTCCAGGGCTTGCCGTCCGGCGCTGGCCACGGCTTCAATGCTGGCGGCGCGGGTGAGCTGCAGGCCCAGCTGCTGGCGGGCATGTGCATGCCGGTTGGCAGCGCGCAACGCGACCACCTGCATGCGCAGGCGTGACGCAAGGCGGCCCGCCACCAGCGCCGCAGCCAGGAACAGAAAGACGGTGATCACGCCTTGCCGCGCACTGATGGCGAAGGTGAAGCGCGGTGCGATGAACAGGAAGTTGTACGCCAGGAAGCACAGGCCGGCGGCGAGCACCGCAGCGCTCGCGCGGGTACGGGCGGCGACCAGCACCACCGCGACAATGAACACCATCGACAGATCCGCCATGCCCACCCAGCGTTCGGCGACCCACGCCACCGCGCAGGCGAGGGTGCACGCGACCAGGGCCTGCAGCATTTCCATGCCTTGGCCCGGTGAGGGCGACAGCTGGCGATCACGCCGCGACCTGGCGCGCGCGCGCGGCGTGCTGATGATGGTGATCTCGTAGTGCGCGCCATGCTGGATCAGCTGCTGGGTGAGCGTCCGGTTGAGCATCCGGGCCAGTGGGCGTTCGCGCGTACGCCCCAGCAGCAGCGTCGATACGTTGTTCTGTGCGGCATGGTCCAGCAACGCGTCAGCCACGCTGGCGCCATGCAGTAGTTCAGCGTCCGCCCCCAGCCGGCGTGCGAGCGCGAACGCCGCGTCGATCTCACGCTGGGTCGCTTCGTCGGCGCGCCGTCGTTGCACGGTGACCACGGTCCACGGCGCATCGCGGCGCTCGGCGATGCGCCGTGCCACGCGGACCAGATACTCGCTCTGCCCAGCCCCATCGATCGCCACCAGCACGCGTCGGCGCAAGGGCAAGGCCGCCTCCCCGCCCGCGGCGCGGACCTCGCGCAGGCTGCTGTCGACGCGGTCGGCCGCTTCCTGCATCGCCAGTTCGCGCAGCGCGGTCAGGTTGGCGGTGGAGAAAAAAGACTGCAGTGCCTGCGAGGCCTGTTCCGGTATGTAGACCTTGCCCTGCTGCAGGCGTGCGATCAGTTCGCGCGGCGGCAGGTCGACCAGCACGATGTCGTGCAGTCGATCCAGCACGACATCGGGCACGGTTTCGGTGACCCGGATGCCGGTGATGCGCAGGACGACGTCATTGAGGCTTTCCAGATGCTGGATGTTGACCGTGGTCCACACATCGATGCCGGCATCCAGCAGCTCCAGCACATCCTGCCATCGACGTTCATGGCGGCTGCCCGGTGCATTGCGATGGGCCAGTTCGTCCACCAGCACCAGCGCGGGCGCGCGCTGCACGATGGCGTCCAGGTCCATTTCCTGCAGCGTCCGGTCGCGGTAGGTCAGCTGTCGCTGCGGCAGCGTGGGCACGCCGTGCAGCAGCGCGGCGGTCTCGGCGCGGCCATGGGTTTCCACGACGCCCGCCACCAGGTCCACGCCGCGCCGCAGCTGTTCCTGCGCACGCGTGAGCATGCTGAAGGTCTTGCCCACGCCCGGTGCCGCGCCGAGGAACACGGTCAGCCTGCCCCCGGCATCGCGCTGCAGTCCTTCGATGAGGGCATCGGCCTGGCGGCTGCGGGAATCGGTCATGGCGCTGATTGTGCGCCAGCACGGTGCGCCACGACATCACCGTGCATGCGCGGCCGCCTGCACGGACTGGTTGAGTCGCATCACGTTGATCCGGGGTTGGCCGAACAGGCCCCAGCGCGGCGCCTGCAGCTGCGCATCGACCAGCGCCTGTACGGCGGCGGGGGACAGGCCACGCGCACGCGCCACGCGGGCCACCTGCACCTGCACGGCGGCCGGCGAAAGATCCGGATCCAGGCCGCTGCCGGACTGGGTCACCAGATCAGCCGGCACCTGCGCCGCGGGAATGCCTTCGCGCTTAGCCACAGCGGCGGTGGCTTCGGCAACGCGGGCAGCCAGTGCGGGATTGCTGCGCGCCATGTTGGACCCGGCCGCCGCCATCGGATCGTGGCTGGCCGCGGACGGACGTGTCTGGAACCAGCCATCGCCGACGAAAGGCTGTGCCAGCAGCGCTGAACCGCGCACCGTGCCCTGCGCGTCGTGCAGCAGGCTGCCGTCGGACTGCGCCGGAAAGGCCAGCCGTGCCAGCCCCGTGCCGACGCCGGCGTAAAGCGCGCCGGCCAGCAGCAGGCTGCCCAGCCCCAGCACCACGGCGGGGCGCCAAGCGGCGTCATGCTGCAGTCTCGCTTCGCGCTCGGCCGCAGCCCGGGCATGTGCGCGCGCCGGTGCGGTGGTCTCTGCGGGGGTCATCATCGAACGATTCATGCGCCAATCACCATCATCAGGAGGAAGTCGATCGCCTTGATCGCCATGAACGGCAGCAGCACGCCACCGAGCCCGTACACCAGCATGTTCCGCCGCAGCAACATCGTGGCCGTGGCCGGACGGAAGCGGACGCCGCGCAATGCCAACGGAATCAGGGCAGGGATCACCAGCGCATTGAAGATCAATGCGGCGAGCACCGCGTTGCGTGGACTGGACAGGCCCATCACGTTCAACGACGCCATCGCAGGCACGGTCGCGGCGAACAGCGCCGGCAGGATGGCGAAGTATTTGGAGATGTCGTTGGCCAGCGAGAACGTCGTCAGCGCACCGCGGGTGATCAGCTGCTGCTTGCCGATTTCGACCACGGCCAGCAGCTTGGCCGGATCCGAATCCAGGTCGACCATGTTGCCGGCCTCCTTGGCGGCCTGGGTGCCGGAGTTCATCGCCAGGCCGATGTCGGCCTGCGCCAGCGCGGGCGCATCGTTGGTGCCATCGCCGACCATCGCCACCAACCGGCCGCCGGCCTGCTCCTGGCGGATGCGCGCCAGCTTGTCTTCGGGACGGGCCTCGGCGATGTAGTCGTCCACGCCGGCCTCGGCCGCGATCGCGGCGGCGGTAAGCGGGTTGTCGCCGGTGATCATCACCGTGCGGATGCCCATCGCCCGCAGCTGGGCGAATTTCTCGCGCATGCCGTGCTTGACCACGTCGGACAGTTCGACCACGCCCAGCACATGGCGACCTTCGGCCACCACCAGCGGTGTGGCGCCCTTGCGCGCAACCTGTTCCACGCGTCCGCTCAGTTCGGCCGGCACCTCGCCGCCCAGCGCCTGTACGTGCGCGCGGATGGCGTCGGCGGCGCCTTTGCGGATGCTTCTGGACGTCCCCAGGTCGACGCCGGACATCCGTGTCTGTGCGCTGAAAGCGAGGTAATGGGCCTGTTCGGGCTCTGCGTGGCGGCAGCCCTGTTCGCGCCCCAGGCGCACGATGGATTTACCCTCCGGCGTGGGGTCGGCGAGCGATGACAGCAGGGCCGCCTCGCGCAGCTGTGACACATCCACGCCCGCCAACGGATGGAACGCGGTCGCCTGCCGGTCGCCATGGGTGATGGTGCCGGTCTTGTCCAGCAGCAGCACATCAATGTCGCCGGCCACTTCCACGGCCTTGCCCGACTTGGCCAGGATGTTGGCGGACAGTGCCCGGTTCATGCCCGCGATGCCGATGGCCGGCAGCAGTCCGCCGATGGTGGTCGGGATCAGGCAGACCAGCAGCGCAACCAGCAACAAGGGATCCACGCGTACGCCCACCGATGCACCGATCGCCGGCAGGGTCGCCACCACCACCAGGAAGGTCAGCGTCATCGCGGCCAGCAGCAGGGTCAGCGCCACTTCGTTCGGTGTTTTCTGCCGGTTGGCCCCTTCCACCAGCGCGATCATCCGATCCAGGAAACTGTGGCCGGGTTCGGCGGTGATGCGCACCACGATCTGGTCCGACAGGACCTTGGTGCCGCCGATCACCCCGGACCGATCGGTGCCGGCTTCACGCAGCACCGGCGCCGATTCGCCGGTGACGGCGGCTTCGTTGATGGTGGCCAGGCCTTGGACGATCTCACCATCGGCCGGCACCAGCTCGCCCTCGCTGACCAGCACGTGGTCACCCGGGCGCAGTTCGGCAGCGGCGACCTGTTCCTGCTGCGCATCAGGGTGCGCCGAGCTCAGGCGTCGCGCGACCAGATCCTGACGGGCGCGTCGCAGGGAGGCGGCCTGGCCTCGGCCACGTGCTTCGGCCACCGCCTCGGCGAAGTTGCCGAACAGCACGGTGAGCAGCAGGATCGCACTCACCGCCAGGCCGAAGCCGAGCGGTGCATTGCCGCTCAGCGTGATGACCAGCGCGAGCAGGGTGCCGGCCAGCACCACGGCCATCACCGGGCTGTGCATCAGGTGCCGGGGGGAAAGCTTGCGGACGGATTCCAGCAGCGCGTGGCGCAGCCCGGCGGCATCCAGCAGGGCAGGGCGACGCGGTAGGGAAGAAGGAGCGACAGGGTTCATGGGCATTGCCTCAATGCAGGCCAAGGCTGAGGTGGTCGGCCACCGGGCCAAGCACCAGAACCGGCAGGAACTGCAGGACGGTCAGGATGACGATCACGCTGAGCAGGGTCAGCGCGAAGGTGGGGGTTTCGATCTGCAGCGTGCCCGGCGACTCCGGTGCCCGGCGCTTGGCGGCAAGTTGTGCGGCGATCACCAGCGGCACGATCAGCAGCGGGAAGCGGCCCAGCAGCAGGACCAGCGAGCAGGTCAGGTTCCACCACGGCGTGTTGTCGCCCAGCCCCTCGAAACCCGAGCCGTTGTTGGCGTAGGCCGAGGCGTACTCATAGAACACCTGGCTGATGCCATGGAAGCCGGGATTGGACGCGCCGGACAACCCCGGTACGGCCAAGGTGATCGCGGTAAGCACCAGCAGGGTGATCGGCTGCAGCAGGACCAGCAGCGCGAGCAGGCGGATCTGCGGTGTTTCCAGCTTGCGACCGAACAGCTCCGGCGTACGGCCGGTCATCAGGCCGGCCAGGAATACGCCCAGCAGCAGGTAGACGATGAACTGCTGCAGGCCGCAGCCGATGCCGCCCCAGATGGCACTGACCAGCATGTTGACCAGCGACACCGCACTGGCCAGCGGACTCATCGAATCGAGCATGCCATTGACCGAACCGTTCGACACCTGGGTGGTGACGGCCGCCCACAACGCCGTGGCGTCACTGCCCAGCCGTACTTCCTTGCCTTCCATCAGCAGGGCGCTGGCGGCGGTGGGGGAGTGGCCTTCCAGCCAGACGGTGGCCGCGATGGAGACCGTGGACATGCTGGCCATGCAGCCCAGTACCAGCCAGCCGAAGCGGCGGCGTCCGGTGAAGGCACCGATCATGAAGATGATCGCGATGGGGATCAGCAGGATACCGACCAGCTCCAGTGCGTTGGACAGCGGCGTCGGGTTCTCCAAGGGAAACGCGCTGTTCGGCCCATACCAGCCGCCGCCGTTGGCGCCGAGCTGCTTGGCGGCGACCATCGCGGCGACCGGGCCCAGCGGGATCTTCTGCGTTTCCATGCCAGCGCTCGCGTCCATCGGCGTGGCCTGCGGGCCTGCCGCGAACGTGGACGGCACGCCCTGGCTCGCCAGCAGCACGGTCCACAGCAGGCACAGCGGCAGCATGAAACGCACGCACAGGCGCAGCACGTCGCGGTAGTAGTTGCCTACATCGATGCGGCGGTCGCCATCGTCGGTCACGTCCGTCCGTGTCGGCGCGAACATCGCGCGCAGCGTGGCCACCGCCAGTGCCAGGCCCATCATCGGCGTCACCACCTGCAGGCCGGTGATACCGGTCATCTGCGAGAGATAGGACAGCTGCGCCTGGCCCGAATAATGCTGCTGGTTGGTGTTGGTAAGGAAGGACACCATCGTATGCAGCGCCGTATCCCACCGCAGGTTGGCAATGCCATCGGGATTGAGCGGCAGCCAGGCCTGGGTCATGAACACCGCCCAGACCAGCACGGCGATGACCAGGTTGCTGAGCACGAACGCACCGACGTAACCCCGCCAGGACATGCCACGCGCCGGATCGATGCCGAGCACGCGGTACAGCGGTTTTTCAATCCAGTGGAACAGGGGGTCGATGCGCATGGGGGCGCCCCGCATCACCCGCGCCAGGTACAGGCCCAGCGGCCAGGCCAGCAGCACGCTGGCGGCCAGCAGAACGAAGATCTCAGTCATGTCAGGGGCCCGTCAGAAGGATTCGGGCCGGAGCACGACGTAGAGCAGGTACGCGGCCGCCACCAGCACCAGCACGCCGCACAGCAGGGAAAGCCAGCCGGGCATGGTCAGCACCCCGCCTGGCAGGAACAGCAACGGCCGCCGGCCGGATGGGCGGCGGTGCAACGCGAAGTCGATGACATGACAGTGATCGTCCTGGTGGAAACGCTCCACCTCAGGACGTCATGCTCCGCCTGGCACGCGTAAAGCCTCCATGGCGCGTTTCCTGCGGCCGCATAAAGTCAGCGTAAATACTGCGAACGGCGGAGCCCCTCGCGCTGGCTGCGTGAAGCTGCATCTGGGGCTGGGCCGGGCGGTGGGGCTGGTCGGGGGACGGCAAGATCCGCATCCATGCGTGCCTCGTTTCGCGCCATCCATGGCGCTCAACGCCCCCGCCCAGCCCCACCGCCCGACCCCCCTGACAGGTTCCGTGGCCGCCAGACGCGTAATAAAAAAGAGAAAAGCGGTAGCGCCGACCCATGGTCGGCGAGCGCAGCGGGCCGTTGGCGGGAACATTCCGCCGACCATGGGTCGGCGTTACCGCAGGTCCCGTTGACCCGTCGGGTGGAGGGAGCCCCTGAGTCAGGGGCGGCCGCGAAGCGGCGGGGTGTGGGTGCTGGTGAGACGGGGCCCGCGGTTTGCGAAGCAAAGCGTGGGAGCGGCAGCGCGAATGCGATGACGTGGACCCGTGCCGCGAAGCGGCGGGGTGTGGGTGCTGGTGAGACGGGGCCCACGGTTTGCGAAGCAAAGCGTGGGAGCGGCAGCGCGAATGCGATGACGTGGACCCGTGCCGCGAAGCGGCGGGGTGTGGGTGCTGGTGAGACGGGGCCCACGGTTTGCGCAGCAAAGCGTGGGAGCGACAGCGCGAATGCGATGACGTGGACCCGTGTGCCCTCAGGCCGCCGGCGTACCGCCTTTCAGCAGGCGGAAACGCTGCACCGTCTCGTCGATCTCCACATCCAATTCCTTGCGCTGGCGCTCGAAGGTCGCCTGCATGCGTTGCTGTGCGATCAGTTCCCCATGCCGCTGGCGGATGGTGGCGGCGGGCTTGTCGCCCACGGGGCGGCCGGCCAGTTCCTGGTCGCCGGCGCTGGCCAGTGCAGTGAACAGCGCATCGCGCAGGCTGGCGACGTTGTACCGCGCCGTATTGATGTTGTTTTCGAGAATGCCGATGCGTTCGCTGAAGACCCGCCGCAGTTCGGCTTCACTGCCATAGGTGGACAGCATCGCCTGCTCGGTACGTTGGCGGGTCTCGCGCGCCATTTCATCCAGGCGCGCTTGCGCGTCTGCCACGGCGGCCTGTGCGCGCTCATCCTCGTTGAGCGCGCGCTGCACCTGGCCGCTGCGCAGGCCGCTGCTGGCGCTGAACTCTTCGCGCGCATTGTTGACCGCGTCGGCGGGCAGGGCATCGCTGCAGATGCGTTGAGTGCCCTGGTTCCAGCAATACAGCTTCTTCGGCTTGGGATCTGCCGCGCCCTGTGCGCTGGCCACGCAAGGCACGGTCAGCAGCACGACCGCTAACAGAGATGAAATCCTCACCATGGCGACCACCCCCTTGGGCCGTTTCAGTGCGTAGGACGGCTGCCGTAGCGGGACCGATAGTCCTCCAGCGGCTGCCGGTAGCCGACAAGTTCCGGGTTTCCGGACGCGAAATCAAGCAGATCCGCCATCGTCGCAACGGCGATCACCGGAATGCCGGCTTCTTCGGCCACGGCCTGCGCGGCCGAGCGCTTGTCGGTTTCCGAGGCGATCTCCTGGCGATCCAGTGCCACCACGATGCCGGCCGGAATGCCGCCCGCCGCACGGATGATCGCCATCGCTTCGCGGATCGCGGTGCCCGCGGTGATGACGTCATCGACGATCAGCACCCGCTTTCCGGTCATGTCGGCGCCGATCAGCTGGCCGCCTTCGCCGTGGTCCTTCACTTCCTTGCGGTTGAACGACAACGGCAGGTCGCGGCCACGCTGCGCCAGCTCGCAGGCCATCGCGGTGGCCAGCGGAATGCCCTTGTAGGCCGGGCCGAACACCACGTCGTACTTCAGGCCGACCGCATCGACGGCGTCGGCGTAACACAGCGCCAGCTGCGCCATCTTGGAGCCGGAATCAAATCGGCCGGCATTGAAAAAATAGGGGCTCAGGCGGCCGGACTTCAGGGTGAACTGGCCGAAGCGCAGGGCGTCGGCGCTCAGGGCCAACTGCAGGAAACGGTGACGATGGTCGCTCATCTGACTCTATCTATCTTCTTCTTGGAACGTAAAGCGTACTGCAAAGCCCGCGTCAGGTCCCTTTCAACCGGGGAGAAAGGGGGCCGAGGCCGGTGGCAACAGGTATGCTGGGCCGGTTTCCGCCGACACCCTGAATCGACCGCATGCGCATCATCAGCTTCAACGCCAACGGCATCCGTTCGGCTGCCAGCAAAGGCTTCCTCGAGTGGTTCCGCGCCCAGGACGCCGACGTCCTGTGCATCCAGGAAACCAAGGCACAGGAGGCGCAGCTGTCCGATCCGATGTTCCGTCCGGATGGCCACCACTGCTTCTACCGCGACGCCAGCACCAAGAAGGGCTACAGCGGCGTGGCCATCTACAGCAAGCGCGAACCCGACCAGGTCATCACCTCGCTGGGCTGGGCGCCGTTCGACGAAGAAGGGCGTTACATCGAGGCCCGCTTCGGCAATCTCAGCGTGGTTTCCTTCTATATTCCGTCGGGCAGTTCCGGCGATCTGCGCCAGGGCTTCAAGTTCGAGGTGATGGAATGGCTCCGGCCGATCCTCGACCAGTGGCTGCACAGCGGCCGTGATTACGTCCTCTGCGGCGACTGGAACATCGTCCGCTCGGCGCTGGACATCAAGAACTGGAAATCCAACCAGAAGAACTCCGGCTGCCTGCCGGAAGAGCGCGACTGGCTCAATGCGGTGTGCGCCGACCATGGCCAGGCCACCGACCTGGCCAGCGGGCGCGGCTGGGCGGATGCTTACCGCGTGCTGCACCCGACCGGCGAGGACTACACGTGGTGGAGCAACCGCGGCGCGGCGCGGGCCAACAACGTGGGGTGGCGCATTGACTACCAGTTCGTCAGCCCGGGCCTGCGCGACCGCCTGCAGGGGTGCTCGATCTACCGGGACGAGCGCTTCTCCGACCATGCCCCCTTCTGCGTGGACTACGCCCCATGACGGACGCGCCCGCGCCCGCGTCGTACAAGGGCTGGGCCGGCATCA
This sequence comes from Stenotrophomonas sp. WHRI 8082, assembly GCF_040223995.2. Taxonomy (NCBI): domain Bacteria; kingdom Pseudomonadati; phylum Pseudomonadota; class Gammaproteobacteria; order Lysobacterales; family Lysobacteraceae; genus Stenotrophomonas; species Stenotrophomonas sp. WHRI 8082. The sequence goes on from NZ_CP167826.1 coordinate 2,276,153, forward strand.
AGCGCGCCTTCGGCACGCCCTCGGCCCTGACCATGGCGCTGCTGGGCTTCGGCAGCGGCCTGCCGTTCCTGCTGATCGCCTCACAGACCCTGTCCACGCGCCTGCGCGACGTCGGCCTGGAGCTGGGCAGCATCGGCCTGATCAGCCTGGCCAGCTTCTTCTACCTGCTCAAGTTCCTGTGGGCCCCGATGCTGGACCGCTACGCGGTGCCCCTGCTGGGTTTCATGGGCCGCCGCCGTTCCTGGCTGCTGGTGTCGCAGGTCATGGTGCTGGTGGGTCTGGTCGCGCTGGCCTTCGTGCGCCCGGAACAGGGCGTGTGGCCACTGGTCTGCTGGGTACTGGTGGCGTCCTTCGCCGGCGCCACCCAGGATTCGGTGGTCGATGCGTATCGTATCGAGATCGCACCGGATGCCTCGCAGGCTGCATTGGCGGCCACGTACACGCTGGGCTACCGGATCGGCCTGATCCTGGCCGGGGCTGGCGCGCTGTACCTGGCGCAGTTCGAAGGCTGGATCATCGCCTACCTGGCCATGGCCGCGCTGATGCTGCTACCGATCCTCACCACGGTGTTCTGCCGCGAGCCGGCGCACCCGGAAGCGGCCGTCGTGCGCCGCATCGATGTGGCCGAAGCCTTCATCCAGCCGATCAGCAGCTTCTTCACCCGCAACGGGGTAGCGCTGGCGGTCGGCCTGTTGGCCTTCGTCGGGTTGTTCAAATTCCCGGACCAGGTGATCGGCGTGATGGCCGGTCCCTTCTATCTCGATTCGGGCTTCGACAAGGCGGACATCGCCACCGTGTCCAAGCTGTTCGGTGTCTGGATGGGCATCGGCGGGGCGTTCCTCGGCGGCATCGCGGTGGCCGCGTTCGGCTTCCGCCGGATGCTGCTGGTGGCGGCCCTCGGCGTCGCCCTGTCCAACCTCGCGTTCCTGCTGATGGCCCATAACCCTGGCCAGCTGTGGGCGTTCTATGCGGCGTTGAGTGCCGACAACCTGTTCCAGGGGTTTGCCGGCACGGTGCTGGTGGCGTTCATGTCATCGCTGACCGATCGCAACTTCACCGCCACCCAGTACGCGCTGCTGGTCTCGCTGGCCAACCTGCCGGGCAAGTTCGTCGGCGGTGTGTCCGGATACATCGTGGAGGCCACCTCGTATAGCGTGTTCTTCATGCTCAGCGCGGTGACCGTGGTGCCGACGCTGCTGCTGCTGGCGTGGTTGTGGCCACGCCTGTCCGACACCGCATCGCCTGCAGGCTGATTGCCTGCGGGCGCGCGGTACGGGATGATCGACTATCGGCACCGTGGGGACGGGGCCATGCAAGGGGGAGCACACTCATGGCGGACCTGCTGCTGCAGGAAGTGGATCCGATGATCCTGGACCGTATCGCGCGGTTGGCGGTGGCGCGAGGGTGGACACAGGCGCAGGCCTGCGTCGCCGTGCTGGAACAGGGCCTGTTTTCCACCGAACTGGAAGTCCGCAGCGGCTTCGAGAATCCGGAAGTCGATGCATTGGCCGATGCCATCGCGGCCCTGCAGGCCCTGCCGGCCGGCCACGGCTTCTGACGCGTCGCCAAGTGCCGGGCCACGCTCGGCGAATCCCGAACGGCCTTACCCCGGATGGATCGCGCCCAGGATCCGCGGCCCCTGTGCGCCGGTGACGCTGGGCAGGTTGCCCGCCAGTCCGTCCAGCGTGCGCTGCGCCAGCCACGCGAACCCCATCGCCTCCATATAGTCCGGGTCCAGCCCGTGCACGGCGCTGGATTCCACCACCACGCCGGGCAAGCGTGCGCCCAGCCGCAGCAGCAGTTGGCCATTGCGGACGCCGCCGCCACACACCAGAAGACGACGGGTGCCAGGCTGGTTGCGCCGCAGCGCATCGGCGATGGTGGCGACGCTCAGCTCCAGCAGCGTGGCCTGCACATCGGCCGCCGGGCGCTGGCCATCGGCCAGGAAGCTCTGTGCCCATGGCAGGTGGAACTGCTCGCGGCCGGTGCTCTTGGGCGGCGGCAACTGGAACCACGGGTCGGCCCGCCAGCGCGCCAGCAGGCCCTCGTCGACCACGCCACTGGCGGCGAAGGCACCATCGGCATCGAATGCCTGGCCGGTGTGGCGCTGGCACCACGCATCCAGCAGGGCGTTGGCCGGGCCCGTATCGAAGCCGAGCAGGGTGCCCGATCGCGGGATGAGCGTCAGGTTGGCGATGCCGCCGAGATTCAGCACGGCACGGTCTTCGTCGGCCGTGCCCAGCATGGCCAGATGGAAGGCCGGCATCAGCGGGGCGCCCTGGCCCCCGGCGGCGACATCGCGACGACGAAAATCGGCGACGGTGGTGATGCCGGTGCGCTCGGCGATGCGGTTGGCATCGCCCAGTTGTAGGGTGAACGCAGGCGATGCATTCGGGCGATGACGGACCGTCTGGCCGTGCGAACCGATGGCCCGCACCTGCCGTGCCGCCACACCGGACTGCGCAAGCAGGTCCGCGGCAGCCTCGGCGAAGGCCAGGCCGATGCGCGCATCCAGATCGCCCAGCTCGTCCAGTGACGCCAGTTCACCGCCTTGCCCCAGGACCACCAGGCGCTCGCGCAGTGTCGGCTCCCAGGCGCCGGTCAGGCCGTCGATGAAGTGGCATCCGCCCTCAGCGGGAAACTGCACGAGGGCCGCATCGATGCCATCGGCACTGGTGCCGGACATCAGGCCTATATAGAGCGGGCACGTCGGATCGAACGAGGCGGTCATCGGAACTCCAGAAACGACAAGGGCGCCAGCTTGGGCGCCCTGTCATGAGCCGTCAATGCAGGAACAGGCTGCGGCCTCAGCCGCGCTTGTTGCCGGTCGCCACCCGCGGCGCACTCGCCACTTCAGTGCCGGAGGCACGTCCGGCCGGGGCCGGGCTGGCATCGGCGTAGATCATCTTCTCCATGCCCTGGATGCGCGCCATCGCCGGCGAGGTCTGCGCGCGGAAGGCCACCAGTTCGGCGCCACGCAGCGGCTCGGGCGGCGGCATGGTCACGCTGAGCGGATTGCGATGCTCGCCGTTGACGCGGAATTCGTAGTGCAGGTGCGGGCCGGTGGCCAGACCGGTGGAGCCGACGTAGCCGATCACCGTGCCCTGCGCCACGCGCTGGCCGGCCTTGATGTTGCCGAAGCGCGACATATGTCCGTACAGCGTGGTGTGGCCGCGACCGTGGTCGAGGATCACCACGTTGCCGTAGCCGCGCTGGGTACCGGCGAACTGCACGCGCGCATCGCCCGCGGCCATGATCGGGGTGCCGGTGCGTGCGGCGTAGTCCACGCCCTTGTGCATGCGCATCTTGCCCAGCACGGGGTGCTTGCGTGCGCCGAAGGTCGAGCTCAACCGCGCGAACTGGATCGGCATGCGGATGAAGCTCTTCTTCAACGGGCGGCCATCGAGATCGAAATACTCTGCCTTGCCGTTGCGGTCGAAGCGGAAGCCGGAATAGGTCTTGCCCCCACTGCTGAAGGTGGCGGCCAGGATCTTGCTGGTGTCTACGCGCTCGCCTTCGCGCCAGGTTTCATCCATCACCACGCTGAAGCGGTCGCCCGGCTGCAGGTCTTTGGAGAAATCGATGTCGTATTTGAAGATCTCGTCGGTCATGGTCGCGATCGCCGAAGGCGAAAGCCCCGCCTTGCGCGCGGCGGCGTACAGCGAGCTGGTGATCTCACCGCTGGTGACCACGGTGCGGGTGCTGGTCTCGCGCTTGCTGACCGTTTCCTTGATGGTGTCCCCGGCCAGCGCCAACTCCACCCGGTTGGCATCGTCCCGGTTGAAGCGGATGCTGCGCAGCTCACCGGACAACGGCATGTCGAAGGCGATCTCGGTGCCTGGGCGCAG
>NZ_CP167826.1:2285000-4096971 GCF_040223995.2 Stenotrophomonas sp. WHRI 8082
ATAATGGGTCAGCGACTTACTGTTCGTGGCAAGCTTAACCGTATAGGGGAGGCGAAGGGAAACCGAGTCTGATAAGGGCGCATAGTCGCGGGCAGTAGACCCGAAACCGGGTGATCTAGTCATGGCCAGGGTGAAGGTGCCGTAACAGGTACTGGAGGCCCGAACCCACGTCTGTTGCAAAAGACGGGGATGAGCTGTGATTAGGAGTGAAAAGCTAATCGAACCCGGAGATAGCTGGTTCTCCTCGAAAGCTATTTAGGTAGCGCCTCATATGTATCCTCTCGGGGGTAGAGCACTGTTATGGCTAGGGGGTCATCGCGACTTACCAAACCATTGCAAACTCCGAATACCGAGACGGACTGTATGGGAGACACACGGCGGGTGCTAACGTCCGTCGTGAAAAGGGAAACAACCCAGACCCACAGCTAAGGTCCCAAATTCACTGCTAAGTGGAAAACCATGTGGAAAGGCACAGACAGCCAGGAGGTTGGCTTAGAAGCAGCCACCCTTTAAAGAAAGCGTAATAGCTCACTGGTCGAGTCGGTCTGCGGGGAAGATTTAACGGGGCTAAGCAGTGAACCGAAGCTTGGGGTGTGCAACCTTCAGGGTTGTACGCGGTAGAGGAGCGTTCCGTAAGCCGTTGAAGGTGGATTGAGAAGTCCGCTGGAGGTATCGGAAGTGCGAATGCTGACATGAGTAACGATAATGCGGGTGAAAAACCCGCACGCCGAAAGCCCAAGGTTTCCTTGCGCAACGTTAATCGGCGCAGGGTGAGTCGGCCCCTAAGGCGAGGACGAAAGTCGTAGTCGATGGGAAGCAGGTTAATATTCCTGCACCTCGCGTAAGTGCGATGGAGGGACGGAGAAGGTTAGGCGTACCAGGCGTTGGTTGTCCTGGGGAAAGGCGGTAGGTTTGGATCTTTGGCAAATCCGGGATCCTTTAAGACCGAGCACCGAGACGAGCCTTTAAGGCGAAGTCGCTGATACCACGCTTCCAGGAAAAGCTCCTAAGCTTCAGCTTACGCAGACCGTACCGTAAACCGACACAGGTGGGTAGGATGAGAATTCTCAGGCGCTTGAGAGAACTCGGGTGAAGGAACTAGGCAACATGGCACCGTAACTTCGGGAGAAGGTGCACCCTTTTTGGTGGCTCATGCGAGCTATAGCTGAAGAGGGTCGCAGTAACCAGGCCGCTGCGACTGTTTATCAAAAACACAGCACTCTGCAAACACGAAAGTGGACGTATAGGGTGTGACGCCTGCCCGGTGCTGGAAGGTTAATTGATGGGGTCAGCCGCAAGGCGAAGCTCTTGATCGAAGCCCCAGTAAACGGCGGCCGTAACTATAACGGTCCTAAGGTAGCGAAATTCCTTGTCGGGTAAGTTCCGACCTGCACGAATGGCGTAACGACAGCGGCGCTGTCTCCACCCGAGACTCAGTGAAATTGAAATCGCTGTGAAGATGCAGCGTTCCCGTGGCAAGACGGAAAGACCCCGTGAACCTTTACTATAGCTTTACACTGAACGTTGAGTTCGTCTGTGTAGGATAGGTGGGAGGCTATGAAACTGTGGCGCTAGCTGCAGTGGAGCCAACCTTGAAATACCACCCTGTCGTGCTTGACGTTCTAACCTAGGTCCGTAATCCGGATCAGGGACCGTGTATGGTGGGTAGTTTGACTGGGGCGGTCTCCTCCTAAAGAGTAACGGAGGAGCTCGAAGGTACGCTCAGCGCGGTCGGACATCGCGCACTGTGTGCAAAGGCATAAGCGTGCTTGACTGCAAGATCGACGGATCAAGCAGGTAGGAAACTAGGACTTAGTGATCCGGTGGTTCTGTATGGAAGGGCCATCGCTCAACGGATAAAAGGTACTCCGGGGATAACAGGCTGATACCGCCCAAGAGTTCATATCGACGGCGGTGTTTGGCACCTCGATGTCGGCTCATCACATCCTGGGGCTGTAGTCGGTCCCAAGGGTATGGCTGTTCGCCATTTAAAGTGGTACGCGAGCTGGGTTCAGAACGTCGTGAGACAGTTCGGTCCCTATCTGCCATGGGCGTTGGAGATTTGAGAGGGGCTGCTCCTAGTACGAGAGGACCGGAGTGGACGAACCTCTGGTGTTCCGGTTGTCACGCCAGTGGCATTGCCGGGTAGCTATGTTCGGAAGCGATAACCGCTGAAAGCATCTAAGCGGGAAGCGCGCCTCAAGATGAGATCTCCCGGGGCACAAGCCCCCTGAAGGAACCATATAGACTATGTGGTTGATAGGTCAGGTGTGTAAGTACAGCAATGTATTGAGCTAACTGATACTAATGATCCGTGAGGCTTGACCATATAACCTCAAGTTGCCTTGGCCGACATGACATGTCGATAGATCCAAGTGCACGCTACGTCACAAGACCAAACGAGAGGCAGGCGCTGTAGGCGCGTCTCTTTGTAAAGCAGGGCACTAACGTGCCCCGCTCCCTGCAAAGACACGACGACCCGCGGCGACACTCCAAACGTCTCCCTGGTGAAATTAGCGCTATGGAACCACCCGATCCCATCCCGAACTCGGAAGTGAAACGTAGCTGCGCCGATGGTAGTGTGGCTCAAGCCATGCGAGAGTAGGTCATCGCCAGGGTTTATACCCCGAAAACCCCGTTGCTCATGCAACGGGGTTTTCTTTTTATGTAGGTACATGCTTTTTCGTACCTGCCGCCCAAGGGCAAGAACGTGAGCTGCGCTTATGCGCGTCCCCCGCAAGGGCACGCCGCAACGCGACGCTCCAACCGTCTCCCTGGTGAAATTAGCGCTATGGAACCACCCGATCCCATCCCGAACTCGGAAGTGAAACGTAGCTGCGCCGATGGTAGTGTGGCTCAAGCCATGCGAGAGTAGGTCATCGCCAGGGTTTAAAACCGAAAACCCCGCTGCTCACGCAGCGGGGTTTTTTTTATGCGCGGCGCGGTAGTGACGGCCGCTGGCCGTCAACTGCCTGCCGCTGCGCTCGCCGAGCGTGGCTCGGCGCTACCTGTGTGCGTTGGCACCCGAGGCCTGGCGATGTAGGGCGATCCCACGGGCGTCAGGCATAAAAAAAGCGGCGGCCTGCAGGCCGCCGCTTCTTGTGCATCACGCCAGACGTTACTTGGCAGCGGCTGCCGGCTTGCCCCTCATCATCTCGTCGCGGGCCGCCTTGAACGGGTTGCCCTCGTACCAGTTCGGCCAGCGGTCGCCCGCAGCAAGCTCCTTGCCGACACCATGCAGCAACTGCAGGTCTTCCACGGTGCCGTCCAGCTTCCACGTCGCCGGATCGAACTCATCCTTCGGGCCGTGGTAGCGGTTGCGCCCGTAGTCCTCGGCCACCTTGCGGCCGGCCTCGACACCGCCCTCGCGCAGGTCTTCGCCCCCATCGGCATACAACGCAGGCACGCCGGCCTTGGCGAAGTTGAAATGATCCGAACGGAAGTAGAAACCGCTCTGCACCGCGCTCTCGCCATGCAGCGTACGGCCCTGCGCGGCAGCCAGCGGCTTCAGGATGTCTTCCAGCTCCGAGCTGCCGAAGCCGGTCACGGTCATGTCCTTCGCGCGGCCGGCCACCGACATCGCATCGATGTTGATCACACCGGCAATCTTGTCCAGCGGGAACGTCGGGTGGGCCACGTAGTACTTCGAACCGAGCAGGCCGGACTCTTCCAGCGTCACCGCCAGGAACACCGCCGAACGCGCCGGCTTCGGGTCCTGATGCACCATCGCGTCGGCGACTTCCAGGATGCCGGCCACGCCGGTCGCGTTGTCCACCGCGCCGTTGTAGATGTTGTCGTCGGCCTCGCCTTCATGCTTGCCCAGGTGATCCCAATGCGCCATGTACAGCACCGCTTCGTCGGCGCGGCTGCTGCCCGGCAACACCCCCACCACGTTGCGCGAGGTCTTCTCCGCGGTCGTGCTCTTCAGGTCCACCGACAGCTTGGCCTTCAGCGGCACCGGCTTGAAGCCACGCTTGTTGGCATCCTTGTAGGCTTGCGCCAGATCCAGGCCGGCACCGGCAAACAAGGCCTTCGCCGCGTCCGCACTCAGCCAGCCCTGGACCGGCAGGCGCGCGTCCGGATCGTCCTTGGCCGGCAGGTCGTACTGCGGACCCGCCCAGGAATTCTTCACCACGTCCCAGCCATATGACGCGCCGGCCGTGTCATGCACGATCAAGGCGGCAGCCGCACCCTTGCGGGCGGCTTCTTCGAACTTGTAGGTCCAGCGACCGTAGTAGGTCATGCGCTTGCCGTCGAACAGCTTGGCATCGTCCACATGGAACCCGGGATCGTTGACGAACATCACCACCGTCTTGCCCTTCCAGTCCTGGCCGGCGTAGTCGTTCCATTCCTGCTCCGGCGCATCCACGCCATAGCCGACGAACACGATGTCACTGCCGTCGACCTTGACCTCGGTCTGGCCGGTGCGGGTACCCACCACCATGTCGGTCCCGAACTTCAGCTCGCTGGACTTGCCGGCCTGGTCGATCTTCAACGAGGTCGATTCGTCGGCCGTGGTCTCGGTCATCGCCACGTCCTGGAACCAGCTGTCGCCGTTGCCGGGCTGCAGGCCGATGCGCTGCATCTGGTCACGGATGTAGTTGACCGTGAGCTCTTCACCCTTGCTGCCGGGGGCACGCCCTTCGAACGCGTCGGAAGAAAGCGTCTTGACCAGTTCGGCGAAGTCGGCCGCATTGATCTCCGGCGAGAACGTGTGGGTGCTGGCAGCCGGGGCGGTGGTCGCAGTGGGCGCGGCCGGCGCCGCTGCGGCGGGCGCGGTGTCGTCGCCCTTGCAGGCGGTCAATGCCGCGGTGATGGCAAGGCAGAGCAGTAGGTTGCGGGGCATCATCTAGGATCCTGCAGGGTAGGGGCGGGCCCGCTCAGGCAGGCCCGGCATGGAATCAATTTTCAGGCGCGGTATCGGTATCGAACGGTACCGGCGTCGCGCCACTGACCGGACCGGTCGTCGCGCTGCGATGTACGTACAACAGCACGTCACGCTCGAACTGCAGCGGGCCCTTCACCACGGCATTCGGGCCGATGATGACGCGGGGCTTCCGGTTCGGGGTGAATGAAATGCTGAAGCTCGGCTTCTTGATCTGGATGCCGCCGTTGACCACCGACCCGACGCCCACCGTGACATCCCCGTTGACGGTTTCAATGTCGCCCGCCAGCTGCGTTTCAACCAGGCCGATGCCACCGTTCACGGTTTCCACGCGGCCTTCGATCCGGCTGCGGCGGTCGGCGAAGATGCTTCCGTTGACGGTGGTGACGTTGCCGCGTGCGATCACGCCGCCGGCCAGGCGAACGCCGCCGTTGACGGTCGCGATGCCGCCGGTGCGCGCTCCTTCGCCGACCTTGATGGTGCCGTTCACGGTCTCGATGTCGCCGGTTTCCACGCCATCGTCTACGCGGATGCTGCCGTTGACCGTGTCCAGATCACCGTAGCGCTGACCGGAGGTTGCAGTGATGCTGCCGTTGACCTTGCTGATGTCTTCCTGCGCGAGCGCCGGTGTGGCAGCCGCCGCGAGGGCAAGCAGCAAGGCGAGGGATCGTGCGTTCATGGCGGTTCCTTGTGTGGCACATGCGGCTGGCAGGCCGCCCGGCAAAGATGTCACCATGCTGCACCAGAAACCGCATCTGCCTGAAGTCACTGGAACGCTCTTGCGCGACAACGCCTTTCCCTCACGCATCGCTAACACCCGCGCCTGCCTGCTGGCGTGCGGCGCGCTGCTGGCCCTGTCTGCCGGGCTGATGCCGGTGGCGCCGGTCCATGCGCAGTCCACCCGGGAGGCCGAACGCAAGCTGCAGAAACTGCGTACCGAACTGAAGGGCGTTGCGCAGGAGCGGCAGCAACTGGACAGCCAGCGCGACCAGGCCAGCCGCCAACTGCGCGAAATGGACGAGAAGGTGGCGCGTACCGGGCGCACGTTGGCGCAGACCGAAGCCGCGCTGCAGGAGCAGAACACGGCGCTGGCCGGTCTGGAGAAGCGGCGTGGGGATCTGCAGGGCAGCCTGCAGCAGCAGCGCAAGGAACTGGCCGGCTTGCTGCGTGGGGCGTACCGCTTGGGCAACCACGCACCGCTGAAGCTGTTGCTCTCGCAGGACACCGTGGCCGATGGCAACCGCTCGCTCGCGTATCACCGGTACCTGCAGCGCGAACGCAGCCAGCGGATCCATGACATCACCGCCGACCTGAAGGAGCTGGACACCCTGCAGGGACAGATCAGCGCGCGGCAGGCAGAGCTGCAGGGCACGCGCCAGCAGCAGAAACAGCAGGCCACGGCGTTGGTCAACGATCGCCGTGATCGCGAGCGTGCGGTTGCCGCGCTCGACGAGCGTTTCAAGGACCGCAGCGAACGCGAAAAAGCCCTCGGCAAGGATGCCAAGGCGCTGGAAACCCTGCTTGCGAACCTGCGTGCAGCCGCCGCGCGTGCAGAGGCGGAGCGCCGTGCCGCCGCCCGTCGGGTCGCAGCGGAAAAAGCGGCCGAAAAGGCCGCCGCCGATCGTGCCGTCGCCGAAGGTCGCCCCGCACCGCCACCGCGCGCGATCAAGGTTCCGCCGGTCGTGGCCTCGGCCCCCGCGCCGAAGGTCGGCGGCCTGGGCTGGCCGCTCTCCGGCAATCTGCTGGCGCGCTATGGCGGCAAGCTGCCCGATGGACGCACCAGCAGCGGTGTACTGATCGGCGCGGCCGCCGGCACCACGGTCACCGCCGTGGCCGATGGCACGGTCGTGTTTTCCGACTGGATGACCGGCTACGGCATGATCCTGATCGTCGATCACGGCAATGGCTACATGAGCCTGTACGCACACAACGACACGTTGCTGAAGGACGCCGGTGCGGCGGTCAAGCGCGGCGACGCGCTGGCCAAGGTCGGCAATTCCGGCGGTCAGGGCGTATCGGCGCTGTACTTCGAACTGCGACGCGGTGGGCAGCCGGTGAACCCGGACAGCTGGTTGCAGCGACGCTGAACCGTAGTCGTTCGCGGCGGTAGGCATGTCAACGGGAATTTACCGGCGGGTAACGCATAATCGGGCGCTGCAACGGTCGTGCACGCATTCCAGCGGCACATCCGTCACCGATCCCCCAGGAGTGCTTCATGCGTGTAGCCCGAACCGCCACCCTGCTGCTGGCCCTGCTGCCTTCGCTTGCGTTGGCGCAGCAACCGGCAGCCGTCCCCGCCAGTGACGCCAGTGCGGCCAACAACGAGGAAGCTGCGACGTCGAAGGTGCCGCTGGAGGAAATCCGGCGATTCGTGGCGGTGTACAACGCGGTACGTGCAGCGTACGTGGATCCGGTGGATGACAAGAAGCTCATGCAGGACGCGGTACGTGGCCTGTTGCTGGACCTGGACCCGCACAGCACCTACTTCGGCAAGGAAGACGCCGAAGCCTTCGACGAGCAGGCCAATGGCGCTTACGAAGGCATCGGGGTGGAGCTGCAGCAGCAGCCGGACAACAGCAGCCTGAAGATCATTTCGCCGATCGACGACACGCCGGCCGCCCGCGCAGGCATCCTCGCCGGCGACCTCATCATCGCCATCGACGGCAAGCCGATCAGTGCCATCAAGGCCAGCGAACCGCTGCGTGGCGTCGCCGGCAGCAAGGTCGTGCTGACCATCGTGCGCGACGGCAAGCCCAAGCCCTTCGATGTCACCCTGGCGCGCGAAACGATCCGGGTCACCAGCGTGCGCAGTCGCATGCTCGAGCCGGGCTACGGCTACATCCGCCTGAGCACCTTCCAGGCCGACACCGGTGCGGATTTCCAGAAGCACGTGCGCCAGTTGTCCAAGCAGGCCGGTGGCCAGCTGAAGGGCCTGGTATTGGATCTGCGCAGCAATCCTGGCGGCCTGTTGACCGCCGCGGTGCAGGTCGCCGATGACTTGCTGGAGAAGGGCAACATCGTCAGCACGCGTGGCCGCATCAGCATCAGCGATGCGCGTTTCGATGCCACCCCGGGCGACCTGTTGAAGGGCGCGCCGGTGATGGTGCTGGTGGATGCGGGTTCGGCCAGTGCTTCCGAAGTGCTGGCGGGCGCGCTGCGCGACAACCAGCGTGCCCGGGTGATCGGCAGCCGCACGTTCGGCAAGGGTTCGGTGCAGACCGTGCTGCCGCTGGACAATGGCGATTCAGTGAAGCTGACCACCGCGCGTTACTTCACGCCGAGCGGCAAGTCGATCCAGGCCACCGGCATCGTGCCCGAAGTGGAGCTGAAGCCCGCACCGGTGGAAGGCGAAGAGGCACTACCCGCCAGCCTGACCGATTTCAGTGAAGCCACGCTGCCGGGTCACCTGCATGGCGATGCCGAAGGCGAAGAAGGCTACCAGGCGGGCGACGTACTGCCCGGCGACGGCCCGATCAACGAGGCACTGGCCGAGCTCAAGCAGCCCGGCTCGGTCGCCGCGCGGCTGAAGGCCGAAGCCGCGAAGGCCCCGCCCAAGCCAGCAGCCGAAGCGAAGCCGGATGCAAAGCCGGAAGCGAAGCCGGATGCAAAGCCTGAAGCAAAGCCGGAAGCAAAGCCGGAAGCAAAGCCGGAAGCAAAGCCCACGGAGCCGCCGGTCAAACCCTGATCACGGCGACGCCGCCCCTGGTAGCGCCGAGCCATGCTCGGCGAGCGCAGCGGACGGAGCAGATCCGGCGGCCAGCGGCCGCCACACCCACCCGCCGCGACGCGTCAGAACCCCTGACGCTTGCGCAGCCTGCGCGCGATCGCCGCGCGTACGTACACCCCGTACAACACCCCGAACCCGAAGCCGGCGATGTGCGCCCACCACGCCACCATGCCGAAGCTCGGCCCGATGTGTGCGAACACCACCTGCAGCACCGCCCACACGCCGATCAGCAGATACGCCGGGGCCCGCACGAACTCCAGGAACAGCCCCAGCGGGATCACCACGCCCAGGCGCGCCCCCGGGAACAGCGCCAGGTAGGTGCCGATCAACGCCGACACCGCGCCGCTGGCGCCGATGATGATCTGGTCCGGCGTGCCCATCGTGTAGACCGCGGTCAGGTTGGCGAAGGCCCCACCGAACAGGAACAGCAGGATCAAGCGCCACGGTCCCAGCACCCGCTCGGCAGGCAGGCCGAAGATCAGCAGGAACACCAGGTTGCCCAGCAAGTGGGACCAGTCCGCGTGCAGGAACAGCGCGGTGAACAGGCGCAGCACGCTGCCGTCCTTGAACGTGGCCCACCAGTCCAGCGGCCGCACCAGACCCGCCGATAGGGCGCCCCAATCCATCCACAGGCTGCTGCGCGCCTCGTGCGGGCGCGAGATCGACCACAGGAACGCGATCCAGAGGGCGGCGAACAGCAGGGGGGTAGCCCAGCGGACGGCAGCTTTCCGGCGCGAGGGGAGCGAAAGGAACATGACGGCAAGCGTATCCCGTCGGCGCCCTCATCGCGCGCCTCGTATTCAGATTTCAGGGTGGAAAAAGCACCCTATCTGTTATTGTTTCATTAACACGTCTGGGTGATACTCGCATACGGCGTCGTATGTCGGGAGGGGAATCCGGCGCGTCCTGGAGGGCCTTGGCCTAAGGGGGACGCAGGCGCATGCAGAGCAAACAACCGCTTTCCGGAGAGATAAAACGATGCAAACCGCTTCTACTTTTGCCCGCATTTCGATGCTGGCCGTCGGCATTGCCGGCGTACTGGCTGCCACCGATGCGAACGCTGCGGCGTTCCAGCTGGCGGAAAAGAGTGCCAAGGGCCTGGGCCGTGCCTTCGCCGGTTCGGGCAGCGCCGAGGGTGATGCCTCGATCATCGCCGCCAATCCGGCCGGCATGCGCCAGCTGGATGGCCGCGTGGTCCAGGGCGACCTGAGCGCGATCAGCTTCAAGGCCGAGTTCGAAGGCTCCGGCCGCAAGCCGACCGGCGCCCCGCAGACCGGTGGTGACGGCGGCGACGCCGGCATGATCGCGCCGGTCCCGGCCGCGTACTTCCACATGCCGGTCGGCGAAAAGGCCCACTTCGGCGTCTCCCTGACCGCACCGTTCGGCTTCAAGACCGACTACGACGCAGGCTGGGTGGGTCGCTACAGCGGCCTGAAGACCGACCTGAAGGCGATCGACCTCGGCTTCGCGATGTCCTACGACGTCAACCCGTATGTGTCGTTCGGCGCGTCGGTGTTCGTTGAGCACCTGACCATCGAGCTGAGCAACAACATCGACTTCGGCACCGCGCTGGCCCAGTCCCGCGTTCCGGGCTTCGCCCCGGGCAGCGCCGATGGCAAGCTGACCGTGGAAGGCGACAACAACGCGGTCGGTTGGACCGTCGGCGGTCTGTTCAGCCTCGATGAGAACACCCACATCGGCCTGAGCTACCGTTCCAAGGTCGAGCACAAGATCACCGGCGGCGATGCCACCTTCGACGTGCCGTCCAATGCAGCGGCCGTGCTGGCCGTGGCCCAGCCGGGTCGTTTCACCGACACCAGCGGCCGGGCGACGGTGACCCTGCCGGCGTCGGCCACGCTGAGCGTGACCCACAACATCAACGATCGCTGGACCGTGATGGGTGACGTCACCCGTACCGCGTGGTCCACCGCGTTCGACCAGGTGACCATCGACTACGCGTCGGCGCAGCCGGATTCGGTGCTGGACTTCGGCTACCGCGACACCACCTTCGTGTCGCTGGGTACCGACTTCAAGCTCAGCGATACCATCACCCTGCGCGGTGGTGTGGCGCTGGACCAGACCCCCACCACCGACGCGCACCGCGATGTCCGCGTGCCGGATACCAGCCGCAAGTGGCTGTCGGTCGGCCTGGGCTGGAACCCGTCGGAAAACGTCGAGTACAACTTCGGCTACACCCACCTGTTGACCAGCGATCCGAACGTGTTCGTGTCGCCGACCACCAACAACCAGGGCAACTCGCTGACCGGCAAGTACAAGGTCCGTGGCGACGTGCTGGCCGCTTCGATGCAGTACAAGTTCTGATTTCACGCCGCAACGTGTGAGCGCAGAACGAAAAAGCCCCGCGCAAGCGGGGCTTTTTCATTGCAGCAACGATGGAAACGTCAAGGGGTTGCGCGCGCACGTCTGACCGCCGCCTCCGCATCGATCAGCCCAAAACCGCACTCACTGCGTGGACAATCAGCGCCCATGTCCTTTGCCGTATTCTTGAGGATGAGTTCCACATTTGCAGGGGTCAGTAGTCGCTCCCTGCCCGATTGCATGAGGGCTACGACGCCTGCGACATGGGGAGCGGCGAACGAGGTGCCCGATTGTTCGCCATACCATGGCGTCTCAGGATACGTAGAGCCGCCGTTACTCGTGCTGTAGATATCTTCGCCTGGGGCCACCAGATCCACATTCTCTCCCGTGTTGGAAAACAGGCTCTTGCGGCCTTGTCCATCGTTGCTGCCGACCGCGATGATTCGGAGACAATTGGCCGGTGTGTAGTCCTTCGCATCGGCGTTATCGTTGCCGACACCCGTAACCACCGTGACGCGGGCCAAGCCAAGCTTGTCTATGGTCTCTTGCATCTCCGATGAGCACATACCAATTCCTGCCAAGGAGATGTTGACGATGTTTGCCGGATTGGTGTTTTTCTTTACTCCAGTCACGTCGAATCCTGCTGCCCACAGCATCGCATCGACGGTGTCGGAGAGCATGCCACGTGAACACCTCCCGGTTACGCGCACCGGCAGTATGCGTGCGCCGTTCGCTACGCCGGCGATGCCTTCGCGATTGTTGGCAATGGCGGCAAGCGTGCCTGCCACCTTGGTACCGTGCCAATCAGAGTCTATGTTGCGACGACAATCGATAGTCGTGCCCCAGTTGCCCTCATCCTGGGGGTTGGCATCTCGGCCATTGCCATCGCGCGCGACCTGCGGGTCGCTGACGAAGTCGTAACCCGGCAGCATCTGCGCATCCAGATCAGGATGCACGGTGGTGCCGCTGTCAAGGACTGCCACCGTGATCCCCGCGCCTCTGGAAAGCTCCCACGCAGGCTGGACGTTGATCGCATAACTCCATGTGCCCAGGCCCCATTGCTTCGGATAGTGCTGATCATTGGGTATCCAGGTGGACTGCAGTACGAGATCGGGCTGGGCATGAACCACGGCAGGGTCGGCGGTCAGCGCAGCGATGAACGCTTCCGATTCGATTGAATCCAAGGCGTGGGACGTGCGTACGACGAACGAACCCGATGCCATCTGGCGTACCTGCTGCACCTGCAGTCCACGCACACGGGCCGCAGGCAGGTGCTGCGCTGCACGCTGCAGTGCAGCCGCCCTGAGGCGCGGTAATGACGCCTCAGCGGCTTCGGGGTGGAAGCGGACAATGTACTGCTGATGGGTTGAATGGCTGTCGCTGTTGGAGCGTAGAAGTGAGTCAGCGGTAACCGGCGCTGCCGCCAGCGAGAGCGTGACCAGCGCAGCTAGAGGTAACAGGGAATGGATGCGTGGAGAACGAGATGGGGTGAGCTTGTTGTTCACGAGAACCCTCCTTCAACTGATGGAAAGCAGGTGCCGCACCTGCTTGGAGTGTTCAGTAGGAGTCTTTGCGATTGACCGCGGTGTAGGAAAAGTTCGCGATCAGTACGTCTCGTGGCCGCCATCACATTCAGGCAGAGCAACAGCGCGTCTTACTGTCGCCCACGGCGGACATCCATCGGCGTCCCTGCTGCCGTGCCGTGGGAAAAGTGCCCTTATCCTCAGAAGCCTTGGCGGTACTAGACTGGGCCATGGATTTTTCAGACCCCGCGTTTCAGCTTGAAATCGCCGCCAACGTCGCCGCTGCTGCATCGATCCTGCTGGCCGGGCGCAACAGCGTGCATGGTTGGTGGATCAGCATCATCGCCGGGGTGCTGTTCGCCCTCGTGTTCCTGCAGGCGCGGTTGTACGGTCAAGTGGCGCTGCAGGGCTTTTTCATCGCCGTGGGCGCGCTGGGCTGGTGGCAGTGGCTGCGCGGTGACCGCGGTGCGCCGCTGCGCATCACCCGCCTGAAGGCCGCTGCATGGCCGTGGCTGGCGTTGCTGGTGGTGGCGGGCACGTGGGGCTACGGCGCGATGCTGGTGCGCCATACGGACGGCCATGCGCCCTACGTGGACGCGGCGATCCTGCTGCTGAGCATGGTCGGTCAGTTGCTGATGATGCGGCGCAAGCTGGAGTGCTGGTGGGTGTGGCTGCTGGTGAACACCCTGGCGGTTCCGCTGTACTACAGCGGTGGCCTGCAGCTGACTGCGCTGCTGTACGTGGGGTATTGGATCAACGCGCTGGTCGCACTGCGGCACTGGCGGCGGGAGATGGACGTTGCGCGCTGACGCGCGTACGGTCAGAAGCGCAGGCAACGTCAACGTCAACATCAAAAGCCCTGCGGGGCCGTGGGTTGGCGGGGCGGGGTGGATTGGCGGGGGACGGCAGAAACTGCATCCATGCGGGCCTCGTTTCGCGCCATCCATGGCGCTCAACGCCCCCGCCAACCCACCCCGCCCCGCCTTCGACAGGTCCATGGTGGCCATGGACAAACATCGGGTTGGACGGGGGGAAATGAAAAGGGATCGGGGGCTCTCTCCACCCGACGGGTCAACAATACCAGTGGTAGCGCCGAGCCGTGCTCGGCGGACTGTTCCCGCCAATGGCCCGCTGCGCTCGCCGAGCATGGCTCGGCGCTACCAACCCACACCTGCTGGCAGCCGCGGGAACCCATCCCGCTCTACCCACCCACAGAAAACCCACACCCGCGGCACAGCAGGAAAAATCAGTCGCCCAGCGTCAGCAGCGAGGCGTTGCCACCGGCGGCGGTGGTGTTCACCGTCACCGTCTTTTCCGTCGCAAAACGCAGCAGGTAGTGCGGGCCGCCCGCCTTCGGGCCGGTGCCGGACAGGCCCTGGCCACCGAACGGCTGCACGCCGACCACGGCACCGATCTGGTTGCGGTTGACGTACACGTTGCCCACCTGGATGCCGGTGGTGATGCGGTCCACGGTCTCATCGATGCGCGAATGCACGCCCAGCGTCAGGCCATAGCCGGTGGCGTTGATCTGGTCGATCACCGATTGCAGCTGATCACCCTTCCAACGGATCACGTGCAGCACGGGTCCGAAGATCTCCCTGTGCAGCTGGCCCAGGTCCTTCAGTTCATACGCGCGCGGGGCGAAGAAGCTGCCATGTGCGGCTTCGTCGGTCAGGGTTGCCGCGGCGATCAGGCGCGCTTCGGTGTCCATGCGTGCGGCATGGTCGTGCAGGATCTTCAACGCGTCCGCATCGATCACCGGGCCCACGTCGGTGGACAGCAGGCCCGGGTCGCCGATCTTCAGTTCCTTCATCGCGCCGGCCAGCATGGTCATCACCTTGTCGGCGATGTCGTCCTGCACGAACAGCACGCGCGCGGCCGAGCAACGCTGCCCCGCCGAGGTGAACGCCGAACCGATGGCATCCTTGACCAGTTGTTCCGGCAGCGCCGACGAATCCGCAATGAACGCGTTCTGGCCGCCGGTTTCGGCAATCAGCACGCCGATCGCGGCATCACGCGCGGCCATCGCGCGGTTGATCGCGCGCGCCGTATCGGTGGACCCGGTGAAGGCCACGCCGGCCACGCGCGGATCGGCGGTCAGTGCCGCACCCACGGTGGCGCCATCACCGGGCAGGAACTGCAGCACGCCTTCCGGCACGCCCGCGTCCAGCATCAGCTTCACCGCGTAGTAGCCGATCAGGTTGGTCTGCTCGGCCGGCTTGGCGATCACGCTGTTGCCCGCGGCCAGCGCAGCGGCCACCTGGCCGAGGAAGATCGCCAGCGGGAAGTTCCACGGACTGATGCAGACGAACACGCCGCGGCCATGCAGCTGCAGTTCGTTCGATTCACCGGTCGGGCTGGGCAGCTGCTCGGCATGGCCGAACTGTTCGCGCGCCTGCTTGGCGTAGTAACGCAGGAAGTCGACCGCTTCGCGCACTTCGGCCACACCATCGGGCAGGCTCTTGCCGGCTTCCTTCACGCACAGCGCCATGAACTCGGCGATGCGGGCTTCCAGCTGGTCCGCGGCGTGTTCCAGGATCGCCGCGCGGCTGGCGGCCGGCGTGCGGTTCCATGCCGGCTGCGCCGCCACTGCGTTGGTCAACGCCTTCTGCACGGTCACATCGTCGGCCGCCTGCCACTGGCCGATCACCTGGCGGTTGTCGGCTGGGTTGGTCACCGGCAGCGTCGCACCGGTCAGCGTCGCACCCGGCACCAGCGGGGCGGCGTGCCATGCCTTGACGGCGCCGTTGAGTTGCTCGGCAAGGTCGCGCAGCGCGTTGTCGTTGGCCAGATTGATGCCCATGGAATTGTTCCTGTCGTGGTTCTGGCTGCGCAGCAGGTCAACCGGCAGCGGGATCTTGGGGTGTGGAATGGACGCGAACGAAGCCACCATCTCCACCGGATCGCGTACCAGCTCGGCGATCGCGACGCGGTCATCGGTGATGCGGTTGACGAAGCTGGAGTTGGCGCCGTTTTCCAACAGGCGGCGCACCAGGTACGGCAGCAGGTCTTCGTGCGAACCGACCGGCGCGTACACGCGGCACGGCAGGCCCAGGCGATCGGCCGGCACCACTTCGGCATACAGATCGTCGCCCATGCCATGCAGCTTCTGATGCTCGTACACGCCGCCCTTGGCGAGGGTGCGGATCGCCGCGATGGTGTGCGCGTTGTGGGTCGCGAACATCGGATAGATCGCATCGGCATGGCCGAACAGGCGCTTGGCGCATGCCAGGTAGGACACGTCGGTGTTCTGCTTGCGGGTGAACACCGGGTAGCCCGGGTAGCCTTCGATCTGCGCACGCTTGATCTCGGCATCCCAGTACGCGCCCTTGACCAGGCGTACCTGCAGGCGGCGACCGTTGCGGCGGGCCATGTCGGCGAGGAAATCGATCGTGTACGGGGTGCGCTTCTGGTACGCCTGCACCACGACGCCGAAGCCATCCCAGCCGGCCAGCGAGGCGTCGGAGAACACGCGGTCGATGATGTCCAACGACAGTTCCAGGCGGTCCGCTTCCTCGGCGTCGACCGTGCAGCCGATGCCGTAGCTTTTCGCCAGCTGCGCCAGCTCCAGCACGCCGGGCACCAGATCGTGCAGCACGCGTTCGCGCTTGGCATGTTCGTAGCGCGGGTACAGCGCGGACAGCTTGATTGAAATGCCCGGGGCGTTGTTGACATCGCCATCCGGACGGCCACCGCGGGCCTTGTGGTCGCCGCCGATGGCATGGATCGCGCGGCGGTAGTCTTCCAGGTAACGCAGCGCGTCCTTCATGGTCAGCGCGCCTTCGCCCAGCATGTCGAACGAGTAGCGGTAGCTGGCGTTGTCGCCCTTGTGCGAACGGTCCAGCGCTTCGCCGATTGTGCGGCCCATGACGAACTGGTGGCCCATGATCTTCATCGCCTGGCGCACCGCGAGGCGGATCACCGGCTCGCCCACGCGGCCCATCAGACGCTGGAAGGCGCCCGGGACATCGGCGCGGGTCGCATCGTTGATCTGCACCAGGCGGCCGGTCAGCATCAGGCCCCAGGTCGACGCGTTGACCAGCACCGAATCACTGCCGCCCATGTGCTTTTTCCAGTCCGCATCGGCCAGCTTGTCGCGGATCAGCTTGTCGGCGGTGGCCTGGTCGGGAATGCGCAGCAGCGCTTCGGCCACGCACATCAAAAGCACGCCCTCCTCGCTACCCAGGTCGTACTGGCGCATGAAGGCTTCAATGGCGCCCTGGTCCTTGGCACGCACCCGCACACGGGCGACCAGGTCGGCGGCAAGCGCCTGCACCTGGGCCTGTTCGTCGGCCGGCAGGCGAGCCTGGGCCAGCAGTTCGGTGACTTGCGCGGTTTCGTCTTTCAGCCAGGCGTCGGTGATTGCCTGGCGGAACGGGGAGGGGGAGGCCGGCAGTTCCGGCGACAGCAGCGCGTCGGCCTGCGGCGCGAGGCCGGGGGCAGCGGGCGAAAGAGTGGGTGCGTTCATGCCGGTCCGGCCAGTGGAAAACTTGGCGATTTTAATCATTTTTCGCTCGCCGGATAGCCCCCTTATTGACCATTGCGGCATTCCTGATAGTCCCGCCCCGTAAAGGATTCAGCTATCTCGGGGAGGCGGGGGTAAATTGTGCCGAAATCGGCAAATCGGCCGACGGCGTATTGCTGTGCTGCAGCATGCTAAAAACCGTGAATGGACCTTGTAAGTGTCGAGAGGGCAGGGCTACCATCCAGACGTATCCCGCGGCAACAACGCGGTTGCGACAGGATCAGGGCGCACGGTGCGCCGCAGGGGATCTGAATACGCAACGGCGCGGGCGTCCCCCCCACGGACGTTCGATGCCCCGGCAGCCAGTTTGAAAGCTTGCTCTCCGCCAGCGATGGCGGTCACCGATGACGTCAAGGGTCTAGGCAATGAAGCAAAGCAGCGCGTGGGGCGGCAGGTGCGTTTCCGGATTGGCCGCGTTGGCGGCAGGCGCAGGTGTTCCTGCTCTCGGCTGGGCCCAGTCCGCCGATCCGAAGCCGTGGCAGTTGAACATGGGCCGGGGGGTCACCCAGACCTCGCGCCTGGCGTGGGAGTCGAACATGCTGTCGCTGATCGTGGTCACGGTCATCGGCGTGATCGTCTTCGGTGCGATGGCCTACGCCATCTTCAAGTTCCGCAAATCCAAGGGCGCGGTCGCCGCGACCTTCAGCCACAACACCAAGGCCGAGGTCATCTGGACGGTGATCCCGGTGATCATCCTGGTGGTGATGGCGTGGCCGGCGACGGCCAACCTGATCAAGATGTACGACACCCGCGATGCCGAGATGACCGTCAAGGTCACGGGCTACCAGTGGATGTGGCGCTATGAATACCTGGGCGAAGGCGTGGACTTCACCAGCCGCCTGGATCGCGAATCCGACCGCATGCGCCAGAGTGGCAAGGTGCCCACCCGCGAGAGCAACCCGCACTACCTGCTCGATGTGGACAACCGGCTGGTGCTGCCGGTGGATACCAAGGTGCGTTTCGTCATCACGTCCGACGACGTGATCCATGCCTGGTGGGTACCGGCGCTGGGCTGGAAACAGGATGCGATCCCGGGCTTCATCAACGAAGCCTGGACCAGCATCGACACCCCCGGCGTATACCGCGGCCAGTGCGCCGAACTGTGCGGCAAGGACCACGGCTTCATGCCGATCGTGGTGGAGGCCGTGTCCAAGGACGAATTCAAGCGCTGGCTGGCCCAGAAGAAGCCGGCGCCTGCCGCGGCTCCCGCTGCGCCCGCCACGCCGACGTCACCGGAGCCCACGACCCCGGCTGGCGACGGCAGCGCGCCACGGCAACCGGTGACCCCGGCCGAGCCCGCTTCCGCACCGGTCCCGGCGCCCACCACCGACGCCTGACCCAACCACCCGTGGCCGCACCGCGGCCACCGTGACAAATCGATCTGAGAGGTGTTTTGCAATGGCGCACTCGGCAGTTGGGCACGACGACCACCACGGCCCTACGCAGGGGTTCTTCGCACGTTGGTTCTTCAGCACCAACCACAAGGACATCGGCACGCTGTACCTGCTTTTCAGCTTCGTCATGTTCATCATCGGCGCGGCGATGAGCGTGGTCATCCGCACCGAACTGGCGCAACCCGGCCTGCAGTTCGTCAAGCCGGAATTCTTCAACCAGATGACCACCATGCACGCGCTGGTGATGATCTTCGGCGGGGTGATGCCGGCCTTCGTCGGCCTGGCCAACTGGATGATCCCGTTGCAGATCGGTGCACCGGACATGGCGCTGCCGCGCATGAACAACTGGTCGTTCTGGCTGTTGCCGGTGGCCTTCAGCCTGCTGCTGGTCACCCTGTTCCTGCCCGGTGGCGCACCGGCCGGTGGCTGGACGCTGTACCCGCCGCTGTCGCTGCAGGGCGGCTACAACGTGGCGTTCACCGTGTTCGCCATCCACGTAGCCGGTATCAGTTCCATCATGGGCGCGATCAACATCATCGCCACCGTGCTGAACATGCGCGCACCTGGCATCGATCTGCTGAAGATGCCGATCTTCTGCTGGGCCTGGCTGATCACCGCCTTCCTGCTGATCGCGGTGATGCCCGTGCTGGCCGGTGCGGTGACCATGCTGCTGACCGACAAGTTCTTCGGCACCAGCTTCTTCAATGCGGCCGGCGGCGGCGACCCGGTGATGTTCCAGCACATCTTCTGGTTCTTCGGTCATCCGGAGGTGTACATCATGATCCTGCCCGCCTTCGGCGTGGTCAGCGAGATCATCCCCACCTTCAGCCGCAAGCCGTTGTTCGGCTACCAGGCGATGGTCTACGCGACCGCCGCCATCGCCTTCCTGTCCTTCATCGTCTGGGCCCACCACATGTTCACCGTGGGCATGCCCCTGGGCGGTGAGATCTACTTCATGTTCGCCACCATGCTGATCTCCATTCCCACCGGGGTGAAGGTGTTCAATTGGGTCAGTACGATGTGGCGCGGTTCGTTGACCTTCGAAGCCCCGATGCTGTGGTCGGTGGCCTTCGTCATCCTGTTCACCATCGGCGGTTTCTCCGGCCTGATGCTGGCCATCGTGGCGGCTGATTTCCAGTACCACGACACCTACTTCGTGGTCGCGCATTTCCATTACGTCCTGGTCACCGGCGCGGTGTTCGGGCTGATCGCTGCGGTGTACTACTGGTGGCCGAAGTGGACCGGGCGCATGTACAGCGAGAGGTGGGCCCGCGTGCACTTCTGGTGGTCCATCGTCTTCGTCAACCTGCTGTTCTTCCCGCAGCACTTCCTCGGCCTGGCCGGCATGCCGCGGCGCATCCCCGATTACAGCGTGGCCTTCGCCGACTGGAACCTGATCAGTTCCATCGGTGCCTTCGGCATGTTCGTCACCCCCTTCATGATGGCGGCCATCCTGCTGTGGTCACTGCGCCATGGTGAAAGGGCTGCCGCACGCAGCTGGGAAGGCGCGCGCGGACTGGAGTGGACGGTGCCGTCACCGGCGCCGGCGCATACCTTCACCACGCCACCGGTCATCCGCCCGGGTGACCTGGCCCACGACGACATCAGTCACTGAGGTGCGTGATGCATGACACCGACACGTCCACCGCCATGGCCCTGCAGCGCAGGCGCGCACGCCGCACCGCGCTGTGGGTGGGGGCGATCGCGGTGCTGGTGTACGCCGGCTTCATCCTCAGCGGAGTGATCGGGCGATGAACACGCCGCACGACACGGCGCCCGCACCGTCCCGGCATGCCGGCCTGCCGCGCCTGATCGGCGTGGCGGTAGCCGTGTTCCTGCTGACGTTTTCGCTGGTACCGCTGTACCGAATCGCCTGCGAAAAGGTCTTTGGCGTGCGCCTTGAACGCGGCCCGGGGGCGCAGGCCAGCCTGGGCGCGGCGGGCGGCAAGCGCACCGTGCGCGTGGAATTCGACGGCGGGGTGAACTCCCAGTTGCCGTGGGCCTTCCATCCCGAACAACTGACCATGGACGTGGTGCCCGGCGAGCTCAACGAAGCGCTGTATTTCGCCCGTAACGAAAGCAGTATCGCCATCGTCGGCAGTGCCGTGCCCTCTGTCGCACCGGCACGCGCATCGGGATATTTCAGCAAGACCGAGTGCTTCTGCTTCACCGCACAGACCCTGCAGGCCGGCGAGAAACGCGACATGCCGGTGCGCTTCATCGTTGATCCCGACCTGCCGCCGGAAATCCGCACCATCACCCTGTCCTATACCTTCTACAAGAACGACGCGCTCTCCGCGCGCCTGGCACCGGCGACCGTGCCGGCCACCGCGCACGCCGCGCCCTGAGCGCAACGAACCGGACACCGACCATGGCCCAGCTTCCCTCCGACGCCAACGTGTACTACGTCCCCACCCATAGCCGCTGGCCGTTCATAGGGTCCATCGCGATGATGGTGACCATGGTGGGCGTCGCCAGCTGGCTCAACGATGCCACGTGGGGCCGCTGGACCTTCTTCGCAGGCCTGGCGATGCTGGTGCTCACCTTGTTCTGGTGGTTCAGCGACGTGGTGCGCGAATCGCAGGCCGGCCGCTACAACGTGCAGGTGGATGGCTCGTTCCGGATGGGAATGGTGTGGTTCATCTTCTCCGAAGTCATGTTCTTCGGTGCCTTCTTCGGCGCGCTGTTCTATACCCGCGCGCTGGGCCTGCCATGGCTGGGCGGCGAGGGCGACGGGGTGATGACCAACGAATTGCTGTGGCAGGGCTACTCGGCGGGCTGGCCAACCAACGGGCCGGCGGCGATCGGCGGGCAGTTCCAGACCATTCCGGCGTGGGGCCTGCCGCTGATCAACACGCTGATCCTGCTGACCTCCGGCGTCACCCTGACCATCGCCCACCACGCATTGAAGGCCGGCCATCGCCGCCAGCTGCTGACCTGGCTGGGCATTACCGTGGTGCTGGGGCTGGTGTTCCTGACCCTGCAGGCAGAGGAGTACATCCACGCGTACACCGAGCTCAACCTCACGATGGGGTCGGGCATCTACGGCTCCACGTTCTTCATGCTGACCGGCTTCCACGGGGCGCACGTGCTGCTCGGCACGATCATGCTGGCGGTGATGTGGCTGCGCGCAGCGAAGGGGCACTTCACCCGCGACAATCATTTCGGCTTCGAAGCCGCCGCGTGGTACTGGCACTTCGTCGACGTGGTGTGGCTGATGCTGTTCCTGTTCGTCTACGTGCTTTGACCGCGGCGTCGATGCACTCAGCGGCCAACGCCGTGCGGCTGGATCCAGCCGCCCAGGATGCCGATGACCACCAGCAGGATCAGCGCCACCGATACCGCGATGCGACGGGTCAGGGCGTTGACGGTGCGCTTGGTCTGCCCCCGATCCACCAGCAGGTAGTACAGGCCCGCGCCCAGGTTCCAGACGATGACGATGAGGAACGCGATCACCAGCAGGGTCTTCAGCGAATCGTTCATGCGCAGCTCGATGGCGGGGCGGATGGCCCTATCTGACCGCGTTTCCGGTCGTTTGTCATGACGCGTCGGCACACACGCCCGCTGGGGTGGGCACTGGCGGTGGGGGCGATGGTGGTTTTCTGCCTGCTGGGTCGCTGGCAGTTGCAGCGCATGCACGAAAAGCAGCACCTGCTGGATGCGCAGGTGGCCGCATCCGCGCAGCTTCCGATGCCGCTGGACCGCGCACTGGCGGCGCCGGGCGTCGTGCACAGGGTCATCGATGACGGACGCTTCCTGCCCGGTCTGGTACTGCTGGACAACCAGATGCGCCACGGTCGTGCCGGGGTGAAGCTGTATCGCCCGTTCCGCAGCGAGCGGGGAGCCGTGGTGCTGGTCGACCTTGGCTGGCGGCCGCTGCCTGCAGACCGCGCCCTGCCCGAGGTGCCATCGCCGCCGTCGCCGGTCGCCGTGCGTGGACTGCTGGCCCCTGCGCCTGCGCCGGGATTGGCCCTGGGGCCGGTATTCAACGCAGCGGGTCCACAGCGCTGGCTGGCCAGTCGCCTGCATACCGATGCGCTGGCACCGGTGCTGGGCCTGCCGACGCTGCCTGCGCGCGTGCTGCGGCTGGATCCGGCGCTGCCCTTCGGCGACGAGCGCGACCTCGACCTGCTGCCCAACACCCTGCCGCCGCAGCGCCATCTGGGCTACGCCGTGCAGTGGTTCGCCCTGGCGCTGACCGTGCTGCTGGTGGCGCTGGTTCTGGAATGGCGCCGCCGCCGTTTCCCCCGGTAGCGCCGAGCCATGCTCGGCGAGCGCTGCGGCAACGTCCCACCCACCGGCACACCCCCTCCCGACATGAGAAAATACCGCCCATGAACGCTGCTTCGTCACCGCAGGAAACCGCGCGCGGCCACGGTCGCCGCACGTTGCTGCTGCTGTTCGCCGTGTTCTTCGGCGCCATGGCATTGGCCGGCGTGCTGCGCTTCACGGGCTGGCAGCCTGCCGCCCATAAAAACGTGGGCCAGCTGCTGCAGCCGCCAGTGGACCTGCGCGGGCAACCACCGCAGTTGGCCAGCGGCGCCCCGTATCCGTGGAAGGGCGAAAAAAAGATCTGGCGCATCCTTGTCGCGCCGCCGACCACCTGCGCCGAACAGTGCGTCACTTTGTCGCAGGGACTGGCCAAGGTGTGGCAGCTGTTCGGCCATAACGCCGATAATGTCGACATCCTCTGGCTGGGAACGCCGCCGGCGCCCCTCGCTGGAACCCCCGCACTGCGCGCGCTGGCTCCCTCGCCGGCACTGCGCGCTGCTTTGCCCGGTGTCGATGACCCGTCCGGCGTGCCGGTCTATGTCGTCGACCCGAACGGCTTCGTGATCCTGCGCCATGCGCCCGGCACCGACCTCGGTGGCCTGCGCAAGGACTTGTCCACGTTGCTGAAACTGAAGTGAGTCCCGTTAGATGAGTCTTTCCACGCGTCCGGCGCTGCACCGCAATTTCCACCGCCTGGCGTGGTTCGCGATGATCATGACCGCGAGCACCATCCTGTTCGGTGCCTTCGTGCGCCTGTCCGATGCCGGACTGAGCTGCCCGGACTGGCCGACCTGTTATGGGCAGGCCACGTGGCCGCAGCACGTGGAAGAAACCATCGGACACCCGGCGGCGGAGATCCGTCCGCTGGAGACGCACAAAGCCTGGCGCGAGCAGGTACATCGCTTCCTCGCCGGCGCGCTGGGCATCGAGATTCTTACCCTGGCCCTGCTGGCCACGCGTCGCCGTCGCCTCGGCAGCACGGCGGTCGTCACCGCCTGCGCACTGGTGGCGGCGGGCATACCGCTGTACATGACCGGCTGGCATGCAACGGCCAGCGTGCTGGCCCTCACCGGTGAGGTGATCCTGCTGATCGCCGCGTTCCGCTGGAGCAACAGCGACCTGGCGCGCGCGGCGGTGCTGACCCTGGCGGTGGTGATCTTCCAGGCGCTGCTCGGCATGTGGACGGTCACCTGGCTGCTCAAGCCGATCGTGGTGATGGGCCATCTGCTGGGGGGCATGCTGATGTTCGCGATGCTGGCCTGGATGGCGTGGCGCGCGACCCACCTGCCCATCACCCTGGCCGAAGCGCCGAAGCTGAAATGGCTGCTGCGCATCGGCATCACCGTGCTGACCGCGCAGATTGCGCTGGGTGGCTGGGTCAGTGCGAACTACGCCGCGCTCGCCTGCGGCGGTGGCAGCCTGTCACTGGACAATTTCCCGCGCTGTGCCAACCAGTGGTGGCCACAGCAGAACTTCGCCGAAGGCTTCACCCTGTGGCGTGGCATCGGCGTCGATTACGAAGGCGGCATCCTCGACGGAGCATCGCGCATTGCCATCCAGATGGGCCACCGCATGTTCGCCATCGTGGTGGCGCTCTACCTGGTGTGGCTGGGCATCCGCTTGTTCCGCACGCCGAGCATGCGCGGCTGGGCCGTGACGCTGGTCGTGGCACTGGTCGCGCAGATCAGCCTGGGCGTCGCCAACGTCAAGATGGCGCTGCCGTTGCCGGTGGCCGTGCTGCACAACGGCGGTGCCGTGGTGCTGTTGTTCGTGATGGTCAGCCTGCTGGCCCGACTGCGGGCACCGGACTGACGCCATGGCCAATTATCGTCAGTACTGGGACCTGACCAAGCCCAAGGTCGTCGCCCTCATCGTATTCACCGCGCTGGTCGGCATGGTGCTCGCCATCCCCGGTGTCCCCAGCTGGGAGCAGGTCCGCCTCGGTGCCTTGGGCTTCTTCGGCATCTGGTTGGCGGCGTCGGCAGCGGCGGCCATCAACCAACTGCTGGATGCCAAGATCGACGCACAGATGGCGCGTACGTCATGGCGCCCGCTGGTGGTCGGCAAGGTCAAGCCGTGGCAGGTGCTCGCTTTCGCGGGTGCGCTGATCGTGCTGTCGATGACCATCCTGGTGGTGTGGGTGAATGTCATCACCGCGATCCTCACCTTCGCCTCGCTGATCGGCTATGCGGTGATCTACACCGTGTACCTGAAGCGCGCGACCTCGCAGAACATCGTCATCGGTGGACTGGCCGGCGCGATGCCGCCGATGCTCGGCTGGGCCGCCGTGACTGGCATGCAGACCTCCGCCGACTGGTGGTACTCCGCGCTGCTGGTGCTGATCATCTTCATCTGGACGCCGCCGCATTTCTGGGCGCTGGCGATCTTCCGCCGCGAAGACTACGCCAAGGCGAAGATCCCGATGCTGCCGGTCACCCACGGCGTGGTGCATACCCGCAAGCAGATCCTGGCGTACTCGATCGTGCTCGCCCTCATCTGCGTGCTGCCGTACGTGGTTGGCATGAGCGGTCCGTTCTACCTGGGCGGCGCGATCGTGCTCAACGCCGTGTTCCTCTGGTACGCCTGGCGCATGCAGAACCCGCCGGACGAACTGTTCTCGATGAAGATGTTCAACTGGTCGGTGGTCTACCTGATGGCGCTGTTCGCGTTCCTGCTGGTGGACCACTGGATCCTGCCCTGGCTGTAACGCGCTGATCCCAGCGGGGTGTGCTAACGGCCAGCGGCCGTCACTACCGGGAGCCTGCGCGTCGGCCCGGCGCGCGCTGCTGATGCTTCGGCTCTGGTAGCGCCGAGCCACGCTCGGCGGAATGTGTCAGACGTCCGTGCAAACAGCCGCCGAGCATGGCTCGGCGCTACCGCCTCGATCTTGAATCACGCACACAACGTCGCCACTCCTTGCATCACGACCCGAAGGAAGCGAGGTGGCGCGGATGTCCCGATGGATGCGATTTGGCTGCACTTTGCTGATCAGCTTGCTGCTTGCAAACCGCGCGCTGGCTGACGAATCGATCGCTGCGCAGATCCGGGAGCACGCTGGCGCTCATCGTCTGCTGGTGCTCGGGGAAATGCATGGCACACGCGAAACACCGCAGTTGCTGCAGCAGATCGTGGAGTCCTACGCCCGACAGGGAATTCCCACTCAGTTGGCATTGGAGTTGCCCACCAGCGAGAACGACGCCCTGCGAACCTATCTGCAGTCCACGGGCGACACGGCTGCGCGTAGTGCCCTGCGGGGTACGAAGTACTGGACGGTGGAGTCGCACCTCCATGACGGACGCCGCAGCCACGACATGCTGGACATGATTGAAGCGCTGCGCGTATTGCGTGAGAGTGGAAACGATATCCAGGTCTACGGCATTGACCACGTGCCGTTGCCTGCCGAGGGCGCACCGCCCGGCACGCGCGATGCCGCCATGGCCAACGACTTGCGCGAACGGTATAACGCCTTGCCTGCAAACGCGCGTCTGCTGGTACTGATTGGGAATGTGCACGGCATGCGCAGTCAGCCCAGCATGATTACCTACCCGCCCATGGCCTCACTGCTTGTCGACCTGGATCAGTACAACGTCCGCATCGAGGCGCGCACCGGCGAGTTCTGGGGCTGTCGCGGCTACCGCCGATGCGGAAGCCAACCGATCCCACCCTTTCTGGGCGCATCGCCACGCACCGATAAGGGCTCCGACCGCAGCTACGACCTGTGGGTCTGGCTGCCGCGCTTCACCGTCGCCCGCCTGCTCGACTGACGGCCAGCGGCCGTCACTACCGGAAGCCGGTTCTAGTGGCGCCGGGCCACGCTCGCGGAAAGTGTCAGGCCGTCCGTGCAAACAGCCGCCGAGCATGGCTCGGCGCTACCGGGTTATCGGGCTTTTTTGGCGTAGCGCTGGGCGATGATGCTTCGGCTCTGGTAGCGCCGAGCCACGCTCGGCGGAATGTGTCAGACGTCCGTGCAGACAGCCGCCGAGCATGGCTCGGCGCTACCGGGCTATCGGGCTTTTTTGGCGTAGCGCTGGGCGATGATGCTTCGGCTCTGGTAGCGCCGAGCCACGCTCGGCGGAATGTGCCAGACGTCCGTGAAGACAGCCGCCGAGCATGGCTCGGCGTTACCGGGATACCGGGTTACCGGGTTTCTCTGGCGTAGCGCTGGGCGATGATGCCGCACACGATCAACTGGATCTGGTGGTAGATCATCACCGGCAGCACGATCGCGCCGAGGCTGCCGCCGGCAAACAGCACCTTGGCGATCGGAATGCCGGTGGCCAGGCTTTTCTTCGAGCCGCAGAACACGATCGCGATCTCGTCTTCGCGACTGAATTTCAGGCGGCGCGCGATGAAGGTGATCAGCGGCATCGCGATGCCCAGGATCACCGCCGCCACCACGGCCACGGTGAACAGTGAAAGCAGCGGGGTCTTCGACCACAGGCCCTCGGTCACCGCTGCACCGAAGGCGGAATACACCACCAGCAGGATGGTGGCCTGGTCGGTGTAGCGCAGCAGCGCGCGCTGGCGTTCCACCCAGCCGGCGATCCACGGTCGCAGCAGATGGCCGGCCACGAACGGCACCAGCAACTGCAGCATGATGCCGCCGATGGCCTCCAGCGGATTGTGGATGCCGCCCTGCGTACCGGCCAGTGCGGTCAGCAGCAGCGGCGTCAGGAACACGCCAAGGATGGACGACAGCGACGCGCTGCACACGGCTGCCGGCACGTTGCCGCGCGCCATCGAAGTGAACGCGATCGACGACTGCACGGTGGAGGGCAGGGTGCACAGGAACAACACGCCCAGGTACAGCTCCGGCGTCAGCAGCCACCCGGACAGCGGATGGAACAGCAGCCCGATCAACGGGAACAGCACGAACGTGCAGGCCAGGATCAGCAGGTGCAGTCGCCAGTGCAGCAGGCCGCCGATCACCGCTTCGCGCGGCAGTCGCGCGCCGTGCAGGAAGAACAGCAGGCCGATCGCTACATTGGTGACATCATCCAGGACCATCGCCGCGGCCCCGGTCATCGGCAGCAGTGAGGCCAGCAGTACGGTGCCGAGCAGGGCGAGGGTGAAGTTGTCCGGTCGCAGTCGCGACCACCAGCGTGTCATGTCGGGCAGGCTCCTTGGCGGGTGCCCACGCGATCAGATGCGCAGGCTGGCGCGGGCCTTGAGCAGCTCGCGCATTTCGAATTTGTCAGTATCGTCCAAGCCGTGTTGTCGCTGCTTGGCGTTAAGGTCTTCGATGCGCTGGAACAACAGCTGCTTCTCCAGCTGACCTACCGCGTCGTGCAGCTCTTCGGTCCACAGGGTTTCATCGCCCGCCATGCTCTGCGCGGCCAGCGTATGCAGCGATGCCTGCTCCTCGCGGCCGTCGAAGTGCTCCAGCAAGGCGCCGGTGCTGATGTCCGGACGCTGCTCGACCAGCGACAGCAACTCCAGCAGCAGCTCTACGCCGGGCAGCCGCAGGCCATGGAAATGGTGGCGACCGCCGAGGGACATCGCCAGCGAGGGTTGCTGCAGCAGGATCGCGATCGCGGCGCGCACCAGGCTGCGTTTGGCCACCGGGGCGATCGGACGGCCAGCCAGTCGCGGCTGCGGCACCGCGCGCTGGGCAGCGTTGGCACCCAGCCCGGTCACCATCGACAGCTGCTGTTTCATCAGGTCACCGAAGGCGCCATCCGGGATCTGCGCCAGCATCGGCTTGGCCCGCTCAGCCAGGCGTGCCTTGCCGTCCAGCGTGCCTAGGTTGATCTCGCGCGACAGCTCGTCGAAGAAGAACTGCGACAGCGGCGTGGCCGCCTTCAGCCGTGCATCAAAGGCCTCGGCGCCTTCCTTGCGCACGATGGTGTCCGGATCTTCGCCGTCGGGCAGGAACAGGAAAAACGCCTGTCGGCCATCTTTCATGCGCGGCAACACCGATTCCAGCGCCTTCCAGCCCGCGCGGCGTCCAGCGGCATCGCCATCGAAGCAGAAGAACACATCCGGCGCGTTGCGGAACAGCAGCTCGGCGTGGTCCGGCGTGGTCGCCGTGCCCAGCGTCGCCACCGCCTGGGTGACGCCGAACTGGAACAGCGAGACCACGTCCATGTAGCCCTCGACCACGATCAACCGTTCGATCTTCTGGTTGGCCTGGCGCACCTGCCACAACCCGTACAGCTCGCGCCCCTTGTGGAACAGCGCGGTCTCCGGCGAGTTGAGGTACTTCGGGCCATCGTCTTTTTCGAAGACACGGCCACCAAAGGCGATCACCCGGCCACGGCGGTCGAAGATCGGGAACATCACCCGGTCGCGGAACTTGTCGTAGACATGGCCGCGGTCGTTTTTGGAAAACAGGCCGGCGCGGTCCAGCAGCTTCATCCGCCGCTCGTCTTTGCCCAGTGCATCGCGCAGCCCGCTGTAGCCATCCGGCGCATATCCGATCTGGAAGCGCGCGCGGTTCTCTTCGTCCACGCCACGGCCGTCCAGATAGCTGCGTGCCTTCTCGCTGTCCTCCAGATTCTTCTGGAAGAAGCGCGCGGCAGCGTCCAGGGCCGAATACAGTTCGCGCCCCTCATCCTGTTGCTGCGCGTTGCGCGGGTTCTCGTTGCGCGGCACTTCCATGCCGACCCGCTTGGCCAGCTCGTCCACCGCGTCGAGGAACTCGAGGCGGTCGTAATTCATCAGGAAGCTGATCGCGGTGCCATGCGCGCCGCAGCCGAAGCAGTGATAGAACTGCTTGGTCGGGGACACCGTGAACGAGGCCGAGCGTTCGTCATGGAACGGGCAGCGTGCCGCGTATTCCTTGCCTTGGCGCTTCAGGGGAACGCGACTGCCCACCACTTCGACGATGTCGGAGCGGGCAAGCAGGTCGTCGATGAACGCGTCGGGGATGCGGGCCATGGCCACCAGCAGGTGCACGGCCAGGGCGGCCGCGCGGGGCAGAAAGATCAGGCCCCTAGTTTACCTGTTGGCGACGGTCTCGCCCGGCTCTGGCGGTGTGATGCCGGCGGCGGCCAGATGGGTACGCGCGCGCAGGCGCTCGTCGATCACCGAGGTCATCACCGCACCCACGAAGAACACCACCATCGCGTAGTAGATCCAGACCAGCGAGATCACCAGTGCGCCCATTGATCCATACGCACTGCCCGGCGCAACCTGGGCGATGTATACGCCGATGCCGTAGCGACCCAAGGCGAACAGCGCCGACGTGATGGCGCCGCCGATGAAGGCCTGTCGCCACGCCACGCGTCGGTCGGGCAGGTAGTGGTACATGAAGGCGAAGGCCACGGTGTACAGCAGCAGGGTGCTGAGGTAACCCAGTGCCGGCAGCAGCGAGGGCAGCTGGGCAAACGCCACCTGCAGCATCGTGGTGGCGGTCATGGAGACGACCAGCAGGAAGCCCAGCGCCAGCACCACGCCGAAGGAGAAAACACGCTTGCGCAGCCACGCCGCCAAGCCATCCAGGCGCTCGCCACTGGTGCGGAAGATGAGGTTCAGTGCGTTCTGCAACTGCGCGAAGACCGCGGTGGCACCGATGAACAACAACAACGTGCTCCAGATGCCGGCCAGCGATCCGATGTTGGGCTGGTTGTCGGCGTTCTTCAGCACGGTCTCGGCGACCGTCGCCACGCTGCTGCCGGCCGCCGTTGCGATCTGATCAACCAGCGCCTGCTGTGCGGGCGGATACAGCGAGGCGGTCAGCCACAGCAGCAGCACCAGCAGCGGGGCCATCGACAGCAAGGCATAGAACGAGACTGCGGCGGCCTGGCTCAGTACGTCGACTTCGATGAAGCGGTTGATCACCGCCATCGGGAAGCTGCGCTGCAGCCGGTCGACATATTTGCGCAGCGGCGCGGGCACAGGACTGTGCGCGGTGGCGGCGGTGGCGGCGGTGGCGGCGGTGGCGGGGGGGGTGTGGGTCGGATCGGACATGCGGGCTGTTTTACCAGCCGCAGGTCGAAGAAAGGGTGAAGCGCGAAGCGAAGGTAGCGCCGAGCCCTGCTCGGCGGCTTTCCCTTGAAGCGTTCTGACCCTGTCCGCCGAGCGTGGCGCGGCGGCACCAGGGCAGAAGTGCGCAGGCGTTTACGTCAGCCCGCGAGCTGCTGCTTGACCAGCTTGGACACCAGGCCCATATCGGCCTGGCCGGCAAGCTTCGGCTTCAGCGCGCCCATCAGCTTGCCGATGTCGGCCGGGCTGGCAGCGCCGGTTTCGGCAACGGCCGCCTGGATCGCCGCGATGATCTCCGCTTCGCCCATCTTGGCCGGCAGGTAGCGCTCGATCACCACCATTTCCTCGCGCTCGATCTGTGCCAGATCTTCGCGGTTGGCGGCTTCGTACTGGCTGATCGAGTCCTTGCGCTGCTTGACCATCTTGTCCAGCACGGCAATGACGGCCACGTCGTCCAGTTCGATACGCTCGTCCACTTCCTTCTGCTGGACGGCAGCCTTGATCAGGCGGACCACACCCAGGGTGTGCTTGTCGCCGCTCTTCATGGCGGCCTTCATGTCGTCGTTGAGCTGCAGCTTCATGCTCATGGGGCACCTCGTGTGTCGATGGTCGGGCAGATAGGGGCATCGGGAACCGATTCCCGGGAACGCAAAAAGCCGGCGACGCTTGCGCGTGCCGGCTT
The DNA here is from genome assembly GCF_040223995.2 of Stenotrophomonas sp. WHRI 8082. Classification (NCBI taxonomy): domain Bacteria; kingdom Pseudomonadati; phylum Pseudomonadota; class Gammaproteobacteria; order Lysobacterales; family Lysobacteraceae; genus Stenotrophomonas; species Stenotrophomonas sp. WHRI 8082. The sequence goes on from NZ_CP167826.1 coordinate 2,316,254, forward strand.
CAACCTCACCGCGACAGGCAGGACCTGTCGCCATGAGTGCGTCCGATCAGTACAGGCGCTGACGCTTGGTAACGTCGCGCGACGAACGGCGCAGCTGACGCTTTACTGCAGCAGCAGCCTTGCGCTTACGTTCCTGGGTCGGCTTTTCGTAAAACTCGCGCTTACGGGTTTCGGCCAGCACACCGGCCTTTTCGCAAGTGCGCTTGAAGCGGCGAAGAGCAAACTCAAAAGGTTCGTTCTCGCGGACTTTGACGCTGGGCATGGAATCTCCGGACACTGTGTAGAACCGGGTCTATACCCGGCGAGCCGCACATTATAGCGGCGGTTCGATAAACTGCAAGCGCCCCTGCCTGAATACGGGCCGGTTTTCTTGCATCTCAAGGGACTGCATCGCCCCTGAGGAGCACGCAGGGGGCGCATAATACACCACATGAGAGTCCTGGGTATTGAATCTTCGTGCGATGAGACCGGCGTGGCGGTGTATGACACCGACCTGACCGGCATCGAGGCCCTGCGCGCCCACGCGGTGTACAGCCAGATCGCGTTGCACGCCGAGTACGGCGGGGTGGTGCCTGAACTGGCCAGCCGTGACCATGTGCGCAAGTTGCTGCCGCTGATCCGGCAGACGCTGGACGAGGCCGGGATGGGCGTCAACGACATCGACGGGGTGGCCTACACGGCCGGCCCCGGGCTGGTCGGCGCGTTGCTGGTCGGTGCCGGCGTGGCCCGTTCGCTGGCATGGGCATTGGACGTGCCGGCGGTGGGTGTACACCATATGGAAGGCCATCTGCTGGCTCCGCTGATGGAAGACGACCCGCCGCAGGCCCCGTTCGTGGCGCTGCTGGTATCCGGTGGCCATACCCAGCTGGTGGCGGTGGACGCCATCGGCCGGTATCGCTTGCTGGGTGAGACCCTGGACGATGCCGCCGGCGAAGCCTTCGACAAGACCGCCAAGATGATGGGGCTGCCGTATCCGGGCGGTCCGCAGTTGGCCGCGCTGGCCGAACAGGGGCGTCCGGGCGCGTTCCGCTTCTCGCGGCCGATGACCGACCGGCCCGGGCTGGATTTCAGTTTTTCCGGATTGAAGACCCAGGTGCTGCTGGCATGGCGCGACAGTGACCAGACCGAGCAGACCCGTGCCGACATCGCCCGCGGCTTTGAAGACGCGGTGGTGGAAACACTGGTGATCAAATGCGGCCGCGCGCTGGAGGCGGCAGGCACCAATGTCATCGTCGTGGCCGGTGGCGTGGGGGCGAACAAACGCCTGCGCGTGCGCCTGCAGGAGATGGCGTCCAAGCTGGGCGGCCGTGCCTGTTTTCCGCGTCCGGCGCTGTGCACCGACAACGGCGCGATGATCGCCTTCGCCGGCGCGCTGCGGCTGCAGGCCGGCCAGCACACTCCGCCACGCGTGGACGTCACTTCTCGTTGGGACATGGCGACGCTGCCGGCGGTGTAAGGAAAAGCGGTTGTTGATGAGCGTACGTGTGCCGGATTTTCATCGTTTCTTTTGATGGTCATCGATCCAGCGCCCACTGCCGGTCACCGCGGTGCAATACTCTTTCACGCGTTGTCGAATCGTGGAGTAGCCCGTGCTCATGCTTTACCCGAAAGTCGTCGTGACAAGGCAGATGGTGCGTGATGCCAACGAGCGCCTGATAGCGCGTTCTTCGTCCTCTACGGCGCCTGCGTTACACCCCGGCAACGCGCAGTACCCTGTAGTGCTGACCCGCGACATGATCAACCGGGCTGGCAGGATTGCACTCGGTTCGCTGAAACGCGGCTGATGCAGCGGTGGGCGGGCATCTGACCTACGCCAAGCTCGTCAATGACGAAGGTGATATGGCGGGGCATGTCGCATACGCCTTGTACAAACGTGACAAGTTGAAGTTCATCGATGCATTCCGACTGGACAAGGGGCGTTGTCCTACCGAAGACGAACTCGAAGCGTTCATTGTCACGGCGAATCTCAGTCTGCGTGTGTCAGCCTATCGATCCGAGGCAGAGCAGTCGCTTGAGGTATTTGCCCAGGAAGTGCTCGGTGAATCGACGCGTGAGATCGAACTGCGCTATCAGGGCGAGCTATGCCGACGCCTCGCCGAGCGCCGCTCGCTCCCGCGTGCCATCGCCGAGAACCTCGTCGCGAATTTACTGGCTGCCGCTGTTGTCGCATTGTTGGCGGTGATTCTGTACGGCTCGCGCATCGGCTTCGCGAATCTCATTGCCGATGTGTTTGGTTATCGTGCGGTTCCGGCATCTACCAATCTGTCCCCGACGCTTGACCGTGGTGGCCCGGCAGCGCCTGAAATGATCGAATGAGCCGTCGCAGCGGGCTACCCGTTCACGCCCCGTCCCTGCACCCCACGCCCGGTCCCGTTACCATGGCCGCCTCATTCGCTGGGCATCGGGCATGGACAAGGTATTCATCGAAGGGCTGGAAATCGACGCTCTGATCGGCATTTACGATTGGGAGCGCCGTATCCGCCAGACGCTGGTGTTCGACCTGGAAATGGGCTTCGACAATCGCCGCCCGGCTGCCAGCGACAACATCGAGCACACGCTGAACTACAAGGCGGTGAGCAAGCGGCTGGAAGAGTACGTGCGTGCTTCTGACTTCGGCCTGGTGGAAACCCTGGCCGAGCGCTGTGCCGAGATCGTCCTGCAGGAGTTCGATGTGCGCTGGCTGCGGCTGAAACTCAGCAAGCCCGGTGCCGTACGCGGCGCCCGTGCCGTCGGCGTGATCATCGAGCGCGAACGCGCGCCCTGACGCCCGGTAACGCCAACCCCGACAACCCGAAACACAACTGAAACAGCAGGAGACACAACTGATGGTGGATGCGGTAGTAATCGTGAACTGGCTGGACAAGCTGCAGGATTCCCTGGCGCCCTACCCGGGTGCGTACCTCGGCCTGATGCTGTCGGCGCTGGTGATCGCCGCGTTCGTCGCCAACTGGGTCACCAAGCGCATCCTGCTGCGCGGCCTGCGTCGCCTGATCGCCCGCTTGCCCGGTGCCGATTCCGGCCGTGGCAGCAATGTCATGCGGGTGATCGCGCGCCTGTCCAACGTCGTGCCCAGCCAGGTCATCGCCTCCGGCATCACCTATGTACCGGACCTGCCGGCGGGCTTGGTCGCCTTCATCGTCGCCGCCTGCCAGGCATGGGCGATCCTGACCGTCTCGCTGGCGATATCGCATGCGCTCGACGCCGCCAACGATCTGTACGAGCGTCGGCCGGACGCGCGCAACAAGCCGATCAAGGGTTACCTGCAGGTGGCGAAGATCGTCATCTTCGCCATCGCCGGCCTGGCGATCGTGGCCACCCTCGCCGGTGTCGAGCTGCGCTACCTGGTGACCGGCCTGGGTGCCGCCACCGCGGTCCTCATGCTGGTCTTCCAGGACACCATCCTGTCGTTGGTCGCCAGCGTGCAGATCAGCGGCGACGGCCGGATCCGCCTGGGCGACTGGATCGAAATGCCCAGCCAGAATGCCGATGGCGATGTCATCGATATCGCCCTGCATACGGTCACCGTGCAGAACTGGGACAAGACCATCACCACCATCCCGACCAAGAAGCTGGTGACCGAGTCCTTCAAGAACTGGCGCGGCATGCAGGAGTCCGGTGGACGGCGGATCAAACGCTCGCTCTACCTGGACCAGCACAGTGTCGGCTTCATGGCGCCGGAAGTCCGCACCCGCATCGGCCACTTCGCGCTGCTGGGCGACTACCTGAAGACCAAGGAAGAGGAACTGGCGGCCTGGAATGCCGAGCTTCGCGAACGCGGCGCCGACGAGATCAACAGCCGCCGGGTCACCAACCTGGGCACGTTCCGGGCGTACGTGGACCGCTACCTGCGCAGCCACCCCGGTATCAATACGGACATGACCCTGATGGTGCGCCAGCTGGAGCCGACCACCGAGGGCCTGCCGCTGGAGCTGTACTGCTTCACCCGCAGCACGGCATGGGTGGAATATGAGGGCGTGCAGTCCGACATCTTCGACCATTTGCTGGCGGTACTGCCGGCCTTCGGCCTGCGCGTATTCCAGTCATCCAGCGACGCCATGCTGATGACCGCCCGCGACGCTGCCCGCTGATAGGCCGGGTGCTTTAATCTGACCCCCTGGCCCTGCGGCCAACCACACAGACCGGGTCCACATGAACGCAGAAGATGCGCACATATGGACCCGATACCGATAGAATGTCGGCACTGAAAACGTTTACATCAAGGACACCCGGTGGCTTCCGAACGTATCGAATCCCTCATTGCACAGATGACCCTGGAAGAAAAAGTGGGTCAGCTGGGCGTGTTCGCCGACATGGTTCGCCCCTTTGCACCGGATGTGAACCCGGAAGCCAACGTGAGCAACGCCGACCAGGTGCTGCAGCAGGTCCGTGAAGGCAAGGTCGGCTCGCTGTTCAACGGCGTGGGCGCCGAACTGGGCCGCCGCATCCAGCAGGTTGCGCTGGAAGAAAGCCGCCTGGGCATCCCGGTGATCCTGGCGGCCGATGTCATCCACGGCATGCGCACCGTGTTCCCGATTCCGCTGGGTGAAGCAGCCAGCTTCGAGCCCGACCTGGCCCGCCGCACCGCGCGTGCCACGGCGGTGGAAGCGACGGCCGCCGGCCTGCACTGGACCTATGCGCCGGCGGTGGACATCGCCCGCGACCAGCGCTGGGGCCGTGGTGCGGAAGGCGCGGGCGAAGACGTGGTGCTGGGCTGTGCGTTTGCCGCTGCCCGCGTGCGCGGTTTCCAGGGCGATGACCTGCGCGCGGACGACGCACTGCTGGCCACGCCGAAGCATTTCGCTGCCTACGGTGCAGTGATGGCGGGCATGGAATACAACATGGTGGACATCTCGCCGCAGACCCTGCGCGACGTGCACCTGCCGCCGTTCAAGGCCGCCTTCGATGCCGGTGCAGTCACCGTGATGTCCTCGTTCAACGACATCAACGGCGTGCCCGCCAGTGCCAATGCGGAGCTGCTTACCGACATCCTGCGCGGTGAGTGGAACTTCCCCGGCGTGGTGATCTCCGATTACACCGCCGACATGGAACTGGTGGCACACGGTTATGCCGCCGACGATCGCGACGCCACGGCCAAGGCATTCACCGCCGGGCTGGACCTGAGCATGCAGAGCGGCTTCTATGCCGAACACCTGCCGGGCCTGGTGGAAAGTGGTGAAGTGCCGATGTCGGTGCTGGACGAAGGGGTGCGTCGCATCCTGTGGCTGAAGGAAACCATCGGCCTGTTCGACAACCCGTACCGTTCGCTGGATCCGGCACGCGAAGCCGATGACGCGCACATCCTGGCCCATGACGCGCTCTCGCGTGATGCGGCGCGCCGCTCCATCGTGCTGCTGAAGAACGAACACGCCGCCTTGCCGCTGCGCAAGACCGGCCAGAAGATCGCGCTGATCGGCCCGTTCGTGCAGGACCGCGAGAACATCGAAGGCTGCTGGACGCTGTTCGGTGACAAGGAACGCTATGTCGACCTGGAAACCGGCGTGCGCGCGGCCATCGCCGACGAAGCGCAGCTGGAAGTGGTGCCGGGTTGTGACCTCGAAGCGGCCGTCAGCGGTGGCATCGAAGCAGCGGTAGCGGCTGCCCTGCGCGCCGACGTGGTGGTGCTGGCACTGGGCGAACCGCAGCGGTACAGCGGCGAAGCGCAGTCGCGCGTGGAGATCACCCTGCCGCCCGCGCAGCAGGCGCTGGCCGAAGCGGTGGCGATGACCGGCAAGCCGCTGGTGGTGCTGCTGCGCAATGGTCGCGCGCTGGCCCTGCAGGGCGCGGTGCGCAATGCGCAGGCCGTGGCCATCACGTGGTATCTGGGCACGCAGACCGGCCACGCCGTGGCCGATGTGCTGTTCGGTGACTACAACCCGTCCGCACGTCTGCCGGTGAGCTTCCCGCAGGTGTCCGGCCAGCAGCCCTATTTCTACAACCATCCGCGTACCGGCCGTCCGGAACTGCCGACCATGTCGGAGTTCAAGGCACGCTGGCGCGAGATCCCGAACGAGCCGCTGTACCCGTTCGGCCATGGCATCAGCTACACCAGCTTCGCCTACGGCGTACCGCAGCTGAGTGCAGCCCGCCTGGGCTGGGATGACACGCTGACCGTCACCACCACGCTGACCAACACCGGCAGCGTGGCCGGTGAAGAAGTGGTGCAGCTGTACGTGCATGACCGCGTTGCCAGCCGTGTGCGCCCGGTGCGTGAGCTGAAGGATTTCCGCAAGGTCATGCTGCAGCCGGGCGAGTCGGTCGAGGTGGCGTTCACCGTGCACCGTTCGCAGCTGGAGTTCACCGGCCGCGACAACGTGCTGCGTGCGGAGCCGGGGCTGTTCGACCTGTGGGTGTGTGCCTCGGCGATCAGTGGTTCACCGGTGCAGTTCGAGCTGCTCGCGGGCTGACGCGATCAACGCGCCTGCGGGCGCGTTGCACGGGTCTGCCAACACGGCGCACACGCGTCTGCGGCCCGTCATGCATGCCCGGCTCACGTTGGCCGGGCTAGGCTGGTGGTGACCGATTCTGACGGAGTCACCGATGCGCCTGACACGACGTTTCTCATTGCCATTGCTGCTTGCCAGCCCCTTGCTGCTGGCCGCCTGCAGCCCGTCCGCCGCGCCACCCGCTGCTGACGAAGCCGCGCCGCCGCCGATGACGGGCGCAGCGCCTGCACAGCCTGACACGCCGACGCCCCCGCCGATGACGGCCGCACCCGACGACCGCACTGCGTCTGCCGTGGAGTCCGGGCCCAACGCACCGGCAGACGCCGCAGCGCAGGACGCCGGCCAGGCGCGTACCCGCATCGAGCGGGTGCTCGGGGATGCGGACAGCTATGAACGCGTATTCAAGGCGCTGCAGCAGGGCGTTGCCAGCGAAGACCGTGCCGCGGTCGCCACGCTGATGCGCTATCCCTTGCATGTCGAAACCGCAGCCGGCAAGCGCGAAATCGCCGATGCCGCTGCGTTCCAGCACGACTACGCACAGATCATCACCACGCCGGTCGCGCAGGCGATCGCCGCGCAGTCCTTCGACACCGTGTTCGCGAACCAGCAGGGCGTGATGATCGGCAGCGGCCAGGTCTGGTTGAACGGCACGTGCGTCGATCAGGCATGCAGCCGCAGCGACGTGAAGGTCGTGACCATCCAGGAGTAACGCGCGTCCCGCGAGGGGCGGGGTCGGATCGTCTTCGCGCTGCGAAAGGGATCCGACCCCGGCTGCTCAGCCCTTGGGGGTCAGCTTCAGCAGCTTGCCGTCCTTGCCATCTTCCAGGATCCACACCGCACCGTCAGGTCCCTGCTCGACTTCGCGGATGCGTGCGCCCATGTCGAAGCGCTCCGCCTCACGCGCGTTCTCGCCGTCGAACGTCACGCGCACCAGCGCCTGCGACGACAGGCCGCCGATGAAGCCGCTGCCCTTCCACTGGGGGAACAGGTCGCCGCTGTAGATCATGAAGCCGGCAGGCGAAATCACCGGATTCCAGGTGATCTTCGGCGCCGCGAATTCCGGGCGCGTGCTGTGGTCCGGGATCGGCCGCCCATCGTAGTGGTCGCCATTGGAGACGATCGGATACCCGTAGTTCTCGCCGCGAGTGATCAGGTTCAACTCGTCGCCGCCGGCCGGGCCCATCTCGTGCACCCACAGCTTGCCGCTGCCGTCGAAGGCAATGCCGAGCATGTTGCGGTGGCCCAGCGACCACACCTGCGCGGCGACGCCACCCTGCGAAACGAACGGGTTGTCTGCCGGCACACTGCCGTCGTCGTTCAACCGGATCAGCTTGCCCAGATTGCTCTTCATGTCCTGTGCGGGATCGAACTTCTGCCGCTCGCTGGAGGTGATCCAGAGCTTGCCATCCGGGCCGAACGCAATGCGGTGACCGTAGTGGCCGTTGCCGCTGACCTTCGCATCCTGCCGCCAGATCACCGACAGGTCCTGCAGCGTGCCGCCGCCCTTGCCATCGAGTACCAGCTTGCCACGCGCCACGGCCGCACCGCGCGTATCGTTGCTGCCCTGTTCGGCGTAGCTCAGATACACCAGCTGGTTACTGGCAAATGCGGGATGCAGCACGACATCGCCGAAGCCGCCTTGGCCGCCGTAGGCCACTTTCGGGCCACCGCTGATTTCGTGCTTCTGCTTGGTGCCGATATCGAAGTGCTGCAGGCGGCCACCTTTCTCGGTCACCAGCAGGCTGCCGTCGGGCAGGAAGGCCATGGCCCACGGCTCATCGAAGCGCGCGAACTCCGTGCTGTTGAACGCGGCCTGTGTCTTCGGTGTCGCGGCGGGGGCCGGTGCATCGGGTGCCGCCGCACTGCAGGCGGTCGTGACGAACACCGGCGTCAAGCCGATGGCGAGGGTGAGAAGCAACTTACGGGTCATGGGTATCTCCAGACGGGGACGCGGATGGCCAACCCCTTCTGTATACCATCCCCGTCGTGCACACCGTGCGCGGCGCGGAAACGACGATGCGCCCACTGAGGGGCGCATCGGGGACCATCATGTCGCAGTCGTGATCAGAGGCCGCGCTTCGGATCCTTGCCCAGGCGCGGATCGGCCAGCAATGCATCTTCCCAGCCACGCTTCACAGCGTGCCGCGCCTGCAGCCATTCCAGGCGGCTCTCTCCGCGCTCGGCGGCCCAGCGCGTTTCCAGCTCACGCTCAACCTCTTCGTAGGCACGGATGACATCCTGTGCCCGCGACTGATGGCCGAGGCGGTAGGCGGGCTCGTACTCATCAAAGGCCGAGTTGGCATCGAAGTACGGCTCGCTCGGATAGCGCTCACGCCAGTAAGTGGAGAACGTATCGCGCTGCACACCGTCGTCCGGCACGCGGCCGGGGATCTGATAATCGGGGCTCATTGGGTGGGCTCCGTCTTGGTCATGAGTGAGGCTTCATCATGGCGGAGCGGCGGTTAACGCCCCGGGCCCACGGCGTGAGCGCAACGTGCAGCCGGCAGGTTGTGGCTTACGCCCGTGCTGCTCATGCCACCCCCGCCACCACCCCGCTCTGGTAGAGCTGACTTCAGTCGGCTGCTCTTGCCCCTGCTCTCGTAGAGCCGACTTCAGTCGGCTGCTCTTGCGCGAAATGCAGCCGACTGAAGTCGGCTCTACCTAGCGGACGCAGCCGGGCGCGTCATGGGTACCGCGTGGGTTACTGCTCCGCTTTGCGTGGGAACAGATAAATCACCGCGCCCACCGCGAACGCGGCCAGCGCCGCCAGGATGTTCGCCCAGCTCGCGCTGGCAAACAGCGCCAGGCACAGCACCAGTGCCAGCACTGGGATCACCGGGCCGCCCGGCAGCTTCAACGCACCGGGACGGTCGGCAAAGCGCTTCGCCAGGACCAGCACGGCGGCAGCGGTCCCGATGTAGGCAAACAGACGCGTCGTCATCGACAGCAGCGCCAACTGCACGAACGAACCACTCAACGCCAACGCCAACGAAATCAGACCCTGGCACAGGATCGCCGCCGCAGGCGTGCGGAAGCGCGGATGCACCTGCGCCAGCACCTTGGGGCCGTAGCCATCGGCCGCCAACGCATACAGGAAGCGCGGCCCCATCATCATCGTGTTGCTGTTCGTGCCCAGAATCGAGATCGTCGCCCCCACGGTCAGGATCAGGGCCAGTGCCTCGCCACCGAAGCCGGCCGCCGCATCAGCAAGCGGCGTCGCAGACCCCGCCAGGCCCACCAGCGTCCCCTGCGCCACGATCTGTACCGCTGCATAGATGACGGTGACGGTAATGATCATGGTGATCAGAGCGAACGGGATGTCACGCCGCGGGTTGCGATACTCACCCGCGGCGGCCGGAATGTTCTCGAATCCGGCGTACGCGTACAGCAGCAACAGCGCCGCTTCGCCCATCCGCTGCAGGTCATGCGGGTCCGGGCGCTGACCGGAGAAGGCGAGCTGCGGATCGATGTAGAACGCGCCGATGGCCACGAACAACACCAGCGGCACCAGCTTGCCGATCACCAGCACCACGCCGGTACGCGCGGCAGAACGCACACCGACGATGTTGATCCCGGTCAGGAAGGCCAGCGACAGCACGATCACCGCGACGCGTCCGCCACCACTGCCGGCCATGGGCCAGAAGCGGGCCACGGCATCGGCCAGCGCGTTGCTCAGGGCAGCGGCCGAACTGATGCGGGTCAGCCAGATCATCCAGCCGATCTCGAAGCCAGCGAACCGGCCGAAGGCCTCGCGTGCGTACAGATAGCTGCCGCCGGGTTCGTCAAAGTAACTCGCGGCCTGCGCGTAGCACAGCACCAGCAGGGCGACGACCACGCCTGCCGCGAGTACGCCCCACAGGCTGAACGGGCCGAGCAGCAGCACCGTCGCAGCGGGCAGCAGGTAGATGCCGCTGCCGATGACATCGTTGATGGACAGGCCAACGATCTGCCAGCGACTGACCGCGCGCTGCAGGCTCGGGGTGGGCTCGGTATCGGCCGCGCTCACGGTTGGGCCTTGGCGATGGGCGGCAACGCAGGCAGCTGCCACGCGTCCTGCAGTCGCGCATATGCGGCCCGTGGCAACAGCACGAAGCGCGGTGACTGCCGTGGGTCCAGCCAGGCCAGCAGCGCCTGCATGTGTGCCGCCGTCATGGCCGTGCAGCCGGCCGTCGCCTCACCGGGCGTGCCCCACAGGTGGGCGAAGATGCAGCTGCCCTGGCCGGGCACGTTGCGCGGGTTATGCGCGATCACGAAGCCCTGCTGATAGCGGATGTCGCCGTTCTTGTGCAGGTCCAGTCGCATCGGCTCGGTGGAGCCTTCCACCGCATCTGCGCCCACGGTGTCTGCATCGACGATGCGGTTGTAGTACGGCGAGTCGGGCACGTCCATGCAGTAGCTGCTCTCGCGCATCGGTTGCCACGGCCACCTCGTATCGGCCTGCGCGGCGTAGCCGAAGGCGGTACCCAGCGCGAACACACCGGCAGGACTGCGACCATCGCCTTCGCGCTTCTGGGGGGCCGTCGTGTCGATATCCGCGTCATGCAGGCCGAGGCCCCACGCGCTGCCACTGCGGCCCAACGCGACGTCGAACGGTGCACCCTCTGCCTTCCATCCGCTGCGGGTGCGCGCGTACGCCTGCAGGCGCCCCTGTGTGCTGTCCCACCCCTCGCTGGTCACCACCACAAGCTGATCGGCGCCGTGCAACGGCGTGCCGGCGACAACGGGACCGGCCAGCGACAGCGCCGCGATGGTCAGGCAACGCAACAGCGACTTCATGGGCAGCTCCGGTCAGGTATCCAGCAGGTGTTCGATGCGTTCCAGGTTGACCGCCAACTGGCGGTTGCGGTCCGGATTGGCCTCGCACAACAGCACGAAAACAAAATCCAGCAGCGACTGCAAGGAAGAACGGTACAGCACCTGCGCCACGTGCGCCGCGCGATCTTCCGCGCAGACGGCAAGTGACGCATCGGCATGGGCGCGCAGGGGGTTGGCGGTATGCCGGGTGATCGATACCACCTTGCCGCCGACATCCTGGAACTGGCGTGACAGCATCGACAACTGGGGCAGCTTGCCGAACTCGGAGAACACCAGCATCACATCGCCCGGACGGGCCGCGGAGAGGTTGGTGAGCATCAGGATGGGATCGGCATGGTGCACCACCAACATGCCCAGCAGCGACAGGCGCATCGCGAACTCGCGGGCATACAGGCCGTCATCGCCCAGCCCGTAGACAAACAGCTTCGGCGCCGCGTCGATCAGGGCGACGATGCGCTCAACATCGGACTGCGGGTTGGCCGCGCGCGTTTCGTCTTCGGCGGCGGCCTTGCTGGCCTGCAGCGCCTGCGCGATGCGGGTGTAGCCGTCCACGCCGCTGGCCACGGCAGGCGCTGGTGAGGCCGGCGCACCGCTGCGCGCGATGTCCTGGCCGATGGAGTACTTGAGGTCCGGATACCCCTTGAAGCCGAGCTTCTGCGCGAACTTCACCACACTGGACTGGCTGATGCCCAGCGCGCTGGCCAGCTGCTGCGAGGAGTAGTCGCGCAGCAGGTGGGCGTTGTCGAGGATGAAATCCGCGATGCGCCGCTCGATCGCCGACATCTGCCCACGTTCGGCGCGGATTTTCAGCAGCGGTGGCATGCAGCGTCCAACACGTCGCGTAGCGCCGAGCCACGCTCGGCGGCGGTTTGGTCAGGCATCGCGGTGGTTCCCGCCGCGCGCGGTGTTTCGCGTTGCGCGTGCGTGTTCACGCCAGCATCTCCAGCCCGCGCACTTCGGTGATCCCCAATCCGGGGGCATCACTGATGCTGATCTCCGACTCATTGAACGTGACGCCGCCGCTGACCGGATTGAACTGCCCCAGCGAGGGGCCATCCAGGTCGACCTTGGTGATCACATCGCTCTTGGCAACTGCCAGGTGGACCGCTGCGGCGACGCTGATGCTGGATTCGATCATGCAGCCGATCATGCACGGCACGCCGTGGATGGCGGCGATGTCGGCGATGCGGATGGCGTTGGACAGCCCGCCGGTCTTCATCAGTTTGATGTTGACGATGTCGGCGGCGCGCTGCTGGATCAGATCGATCACCTGCGCCGGGCTGAACACACTCTCATCGGCCATCACCGGCGTGTTCACGCGGTCCGTTACGTACTTCAGCCCGGCGATGTCGGCGGCCTTGACCGGCTGTTCCAGCAGCTCCAGCACCACGCCGGCGTCTTCCAGCGTGCGCATGGCGTGCACCGCCTGCTTGGCGGTCCAGCCCTGGTTCGCATCCAGCCGCAGCAGGGCACGGCCCTGCACCGCCGCGTGGATCGCCTTCACTCGCTCGATATCCAGCCCGATGTCCTTGCCGACCTTGATCTTCAGCGACTCGAATCCGCGATCCAGCGCAGACACGGAATCGGCCACCATCTTGTCGATGTAGTCCACGCTGATGGTGATGTCGGTGGTGATCACCGGATCGCCGCCGCCCAGCATCTGGTACAGCGGGGCGCCATGCAGCTGCGCCCACAGGTCGTACAGCGCGATCTCCACCGCCGCCTTCGCGCTGCTGTTGCGCTCCATCGAGGTCTGCACCAGCGCGCACAGGCGGTTGAGGTTGGCCACCTCCTGGCCCACCAGGCGCGGCTTGATGAAATGGCGGATGGCTTCGATGATGGATCCGTGCGTATCGCCGGTGATCACCGCGGTCGCCGCCGCCTCGCCATAGCCGGTGTGGCCGCTGTCGGTGCGCACCATCACCACCACGTCCTCGATGGTCTCCACGGTGCGCAGGGCGGTCTTGAACGGGGTCTTCAAGGGCACGCGCAGCATGCCCAGTTCGATATCGGTGATCTTCATCAAGGACTCTGCGGCGAGGTAGGCGGCCGGAGCCGCTGGATGTTGGTGATGCGGTCGATGTAGCGCAGGGTGTCGCTGGCCATCATCGGCTCCAGCGGCGTCACCGACACACCGTTCAGATGCGCCTGCACCCGCGCGCCATCCGGTCCCTTCCAGCTGCCACCGGCGGTGTCATGGATCACCCAGGTGCGGCCGTCGACGTGGCCGATGGCCATCATCACGTGGCCCGGGATGTACACCAGGTCGCCGACCCGCAAGGCGGCGACGGCGCGATCCCGCGTGGCGGCATCGTCCTTCGCGGTGAAGGTGATGCGGTCCAGGGCCGGGCTGATCCCCTGCGCGCTGGTATTGCGTGGCAGCAGCACGCCGAAGCTGCGATAGATCTCCGATACGAAGCCGCTGCAATCACGAGTGTCGTAGTCGTGGCCCCAGCCATAGCGCTCACCCAGGAACTTATAGGCCTGCGCAAGCAGCAGGCGCGGGGTCAGTGGCAGATAGTCGGCGCTGCTGTCCTGCGAGCGCGGCAGCAACGCCGGCACCAACTGCAACGTGCCGTCTTCGTCGCGCACCGGCAGTTGCACCACCCAGCTGGCATGCGCCTGCTGGCCGTTCACGGGCTGCGCAGGTGACCAGTCGGCCAGCACCGGCAGGCGTACGCCCATGTCCAGCTGCAGGCGGGACACGCGTGGTTCCTCGGGCGTGAACACCGTATGCGCCACCGCGCCGGTGATGACCCGATACGGGCCCTTCGCGCCGTAGCCCAGCACGGTGTCCTTGCGACCGGTGGCCACGTGGCGGGCTTCGATCCACGCGCTGTAGCGTTCGCTGTGCACGAACAACCACGCGCCATCGGCGCTGCGATGGACCACGGCGACCTTGTCGCCCGGGAACAGCGCGGACTCCTGGAAGCGGTCGATGTCGGTGCCTTCGCTGCTGCTGAAGACACGCTGGCGGGTCGGGAACGTGCGCAGCGCCGCGCGGTGCACCACCAGGCCGTACTGCGGTGCGGTGCTGGCGGGCAGCGCGTCCAGCGCCAGGTTGGCCTCGATGTCCTGGCGCAGCGCCGACGACACCAGCGTGCCATGGCTATCGTGCAGGGGCCGCGCAGGCCAGCTGGACAACGCGACGATCGATGCCCGCAGCTGCGCCGCGCTGATCGCTGCAGGCAACCGGCCGATGTCCTGGATATGGTCATCATCGCGGCGCATGCGCGCGTTCTGTGCGTCGACCTGTGCACGGTCCAGCATCGGCACATCCGCATCGGGCAGCCGCGCCGCCCAGTATTGGGGCGTCAGGTAGGCCTCATGCAGCCCCACGATGTAGGGCAGGGCGGGGCCGGGATCGGGGGCTGGCAGCGGCGCGGCGGTGCCTGCCAGCGCGGGCAGGCTGCCAAGGCACAGCACCAGCACCAGCGCAAGCGCTGGCGCCTGCCAGCGGCGCGTGAGACGGGAAGCCAGGAACATGCGGCGGTCACCCTCGTTGATAGCCAGTGGAATAGTTATTCCTTTTTGCGGGGAACGCAAGAATAAATTATTGACCCGATGCCCCGTGCGTGTTACACAGCGATGACCACCTGCGCTGGGGAAGTGTCGCTGTGGATACCGTCGTTCGCAAACTGCTGCTGCCCGCCATGGCCTGCCTGTGCGCGGTGATCGTGTGCGAACCGGTAGCCGGCAGCGTGCCCCAGGCGCCTGCGGCCGATGCCAACGGCGACGTGGTGACGATGATCGACAACGGCCGTTTCCGCGAAGCGCAGCAGGCAGTGCAGTCTCGGCTTGCGCTCACGCTCACGCCCGCGACCGACGTCGCCGGGGCCGAGGCGCTGCGGTTCCAGCAGGAGCGCATGCGCCGCATCCGTCTGGATTTCAGCCTGGACGAGCGTGCGGCGAAAGAGAAACTGCGGCACTGGATTCCGGACCTGCGCGACGATGAGTTCGCGCGCTGGGATGCGCAGGGGCGGCTGGAGCATCTGGATATCGATGGCCAGCGCTGGTACTTCAATCGCGCGCCGTCCAACCTGTTCCGCCTGAGCGAAGAGGCACGTGCCCGTCGCCGTGCGGACGCCCCGATGCCGGTGGACGGTCCCTTCGAATCGATCACCCCGTACCACGCGCAGGTGATCGCGGCGGCACGGGGCAACCCCACGGCGTTCGTATTGCCACAGCGGGTGGCGGTTACCCAATCGCTGGTGGTCAAGGCCGACGCCGTGCCGGCGGGTGAAACGGTGCGTGCATGGATTCCGTATCCGCGCGAGATTCCGGGACAGCAGGAACATCTGCAGTGGATCGGCAGCCGTCCTGCCCGGGCGCGTATCGCGCCTGCGGACACGCAACAGCGCACGGCGTATCTGGAAGCCAAGGCGGTTGCCGGCCAGCCGACGCAGTTCGAAATCCGCTATGCCCTGACCGTGAGCGCACGGCACACCGCCATCGATCCCTCCACGGTGCAGCCCACGCCGCACGATGCTGCCCTGGCGCCTTACCTCGCCGAGCAGGCACCGCATGTGCGCTTCACCCCCGCGCTGCGCGCGTACTCGCAGCGGGTGCTGCAGGGCGAGACCCGCCCGTATGAAGTGGCGCGCCTGCTGTTCAACGCGGTAGACCAGATCCCGTGGGCCGGTGCGCGCGAATACTCCACGCTGAGCAACATCAGCGAGCATGCACTGCAGGCCGGCCACGCCGACTGCGGCCAGCAGACCCTGCTGCTGATCACCCTGCTGCGCATGAACGGCATCCCGGCGCGGTGGCAGTCCGGCATGGTGTTCTCCGACAACGCGACCGGCTACAGCAACCTGCACGACTGGGGCGCGGTCTATCTGGCGCCCTATGGCTGGCTGCCGATGGATGTCACCACCGGTGCGCTGGACAGCACGGATCCGGTGCTGCGCGACTTCTACTTTGGTGGCCTGGATGGCTACCGCATCGCGTTCAACGATGATTTCGGCCAGCCCTTCGTACCGGCCAAACAGCACTTCCGCTCGGAAACGGTGGACTCGCAGCGCGGCGAGGCCGAGTGGGCAGGCGGCAACCTGTACTTCGACCAATGGGACTACCGGTTCCAGTGGCAGGTACTGCCTGCAGGCGGCATACCCAGCGCGACACCCTAGGCACCTACACCGTTCAATTTCTGCAGGAGAGAGCAGGGGATGAAGGCAATCAGCGTGAAGCGTGCGGCGCTCTGCGTCGCACTTGGGACCTGCCTGGGCATGATGATGCCCAGCGTGGTATCGGCACAGAACGTATCCGGCGCGGTTGCCGGCCGGGCGACGGCGGGCGACCAGGTGACCGTGGTCAGCCGCGGCACCGGCCTGACCCGCACCGCCACGGCAGCACGCGATGGCAGCTACCGCCTTGGCCAGCTGCCCGTGGGTGACTACACGCTGCAACTCAGCCGCGACGGCGCGGCAGTAGGCGAACCGGTCAGCGTCAGCGTGGCCGTGGGCGGCACCACCACGGTCAACCTGGCCAGCGGTGGCGGCGTGGTCAATCTCGATGCCCTGCAGGTGGTCGGGTCGCGGGTCATCAACCGGGTGGACGTGTACTCCACCGAGACCTCGTTCAACGTCAACCGGCAGGAGATTTCGCGGCTGCCGGTGGCCCAGGACCTGTCCGCCGTGGCGTTGCTGGCGCCGGGTGTGGTCGGCGGCAACTCATCGTTCGGCGGGCTGTCCTTTGCCGGTTCATCAGTGGCGGAAAACGCGGTCTACATCAACGGCCTCAACGTCACCGACATGTACACCCGTCGCGGCTTCTCCAGCGCGCCATTTGGCTTCTTCCAGGAATTCCAGGTCAAGACCGGCGGCTACTCCGTGGAGTTCGGCCGTTCCACCGGTGGCGTGATCAATGCCGTGACCCGTTCCGGCAGCAACGAATTCGAGGGAGGTGCCGAAGTCACCTTCGAGCCCAACGCGTGGCGCTCGTCGGCACGCGACCATTTCCATCGCGACGGTTCGCCGCACGCCTATGCCAGCACCGATGCCACTTCGTTCACCAAGACCAATGTGTGGGGTTCCGGTGCGCTGGTGAAAGACCGGCTGTTCCTGTTCGCGATGTATGAAAAGCGCGATACCCACGGCAACAACACGGCATCCGACGGGCGCACCTGGTTCGACAACAAGGGCGACGACGACTTCTGGGGGGCCAAGCTGGACTGGAACATCACCGACAACCACACCCTGGAACTGCTGGCTTTCTCCGACGAAACCGAGACCACGCAGGCGTCGTCCGGCTACAACTGGGAGACGCAGACGCTCGGGCAATGGGGCGGTGACACGCTGACCGACGGCGGTGGCAAGAACTGGTCGGCCACGTATACCGGACGCTTCGGCGAAAACTTCACCGCCAAGGCGATGGTCGGCCAGAACAACCAGCGCGCCTTCTCCAACTCGACGCTGGATCTGTACTGCGATGCAGTGTTCACCGATGCCACGTACGCACCCTACCTGGGCCAGTTGAACGGACTGCGTGCCGGCTGCCACCCCACCGGTACCGCCATCGCCGAGCGCGACGATACCCGCGATGCCGCGCGCCTGGATTTCGAATGGGCCCTGGGCACCCACCTGCTGCGCTTCGGCATCGACCGCGAGCTGATGACCACCGAGCAGTCCACCCGCTATCCCGGCCCCAGCCAGATGACCTACACCGCCTATGCAGCGCGACCCGGTGACGAGGTGTGGGACGGCGCCGGTGCCTTCGTGCCGCCGGGTGTGATGCAGATGCTGCGTGCCCGCAACCGCGTATCCGGCGGCACCTTCGAAACCGAAGCCAATGCGCTGTATGTCGAAGACATCTGGAACATCACCCCGACCCTGATGCTCACCTTGGGCGTGCGCTGGGATCGGTTCGAGAACCGCACCGCCGATGGCGATGCCTTCATCAAGATGGACGATCTGATCGCGCCGCGCGTGGGCTTTTCGTGGGACGTGAAGGGCGACGGCAGCACCAAGATCTTCGGCAACGCGGGGCGCTATTACCTGCCGGTGACCAACAACATCAACGTCAACTTCGCCGGCGGGCTCACCGACGAATACAGTTACTACGTGCTCAACGGCTGGCAGCAGCAGAGCAACCCGGTGACCGGTGCACCGTACATGGCGCCGATCATCGGCCAGCAGGTGGGGCCGACCGATACCCGCATGAACACCGGTGCGGCCGATCTGCGGCAGAGCGTGGACAAAGACCTGAAGGCGGTCTACCAGGACGAATACATCCTTGGCTTCCAGACCATGATCGACCAGGCGTGGTCGTGGGGCGTCAACGGCACCTATCGCAGGATGACGCGTGCGCTGGACGATATGCGCCTGAACTACACGCCGTGCGGGCCGACCGGCAGCACGCTGTGGCCGATCGCCAATCCCGGCGAAAGCCTGACCATCTGGGGGGATTCCAGCATAGGGTGCGCCGAGGAGGGCTGGATCACCATCGATACCGCCAACAGCGGCTACCGCAAGGGCGGCAGTGGCGAGGTGGTGGGGTATTCCAAACCCAAGCGCACCTACAAGGCGCTGGAGTTCCAACTGGATCGCGCATGGGACGAGAAGTGGATGTTCAACGCGTCCTACCTGTGGGCCAAGAGCGAAGGCAACTTCGAAGGGCCGGTCAACTCGGACACCAACTACGGTGACACCGGCATGGTCCAGCACTGGGACCACCCGTCGAACAACGAACGCTATGGCGTGCTGTTCAACGACTTCCGCCATCAGTTCAAGTTCCGCGCCGCCTATGCCTTGAACGAGCAGTGGTCGTTCGGTACCACGCTGCAGGTGCAGTCCGGTGGCCCCATCACCGCCTTCGGCGTGATGTGGCCGGGTGACACCGTGGCCGGGGGCAGCACCTCCAGCGAAGGCAGCGGCGGCGGCACCGGCTGGCTGTGCGTGGCCAACTGTGCCGGACCCGTAGACCAGCGCGTGTTCGAACCGACCGCGCGCGGGGCCTTCGGTCGCCTGCCGTGGACCTGGACCATGGGGGCCAACGTGACCTGGCGGTTGCCGGTGGACGGCATCGACCTGAGCGCGCGCCTGTCGGTGTACAACCTGTTCAACAACCAGACCGTGATCAACGTGCACCAGCGCTACGAGAGCCAGCCCGGCGTGTTCCGCGAAGCGACGTTCAACACAGGCACGCGTTGGCAGGCACCGCGCTATGCGCAGCTGGTGGTGGCCTGGAACTTCTAGGAAGGTAGTGACGGCCGCTGGCCGTCAGGTATCCGGTAATGACGGCCGCTGGCCGTCAATCGGTTGCCCCGGCCGCTGCGCTCGCCGAGCATGGCTCGGCGCTACAGATCCATTCTTGAAGGGTTGCCTGCCATGTTCCAACCGCTGCTGCTGCTCGCGCTCGCATCATCGCCGTTCGACGCCATGTTCGAGCGCACGGTGCAGCGCGAGCAGTTGCCCGGCCTCGCCATGGGCGTGGTGGAAAATGGCGACGTTGTCTACCGCCGCGCGGAAGGGCGGCGCGGCGACGCCACGGGTGCGCGCATCGACGACGACACGTTGTTCAAGATCGCCTCCAACAGCAAGGCCATGACCGCCGCGTTGCTGGCACGGCTGGTGCAGCAGGGACGCCTGCGCTGGGACGATCCTGTGCGTCGTCACCTGCCGTCCTTCACCCTGTTCGATCCTTGGGTGGGCGAACAGATGCAGGTGCGCGACCTGCTGATCCACAACAGCGGGCTGGGTCTCGGCGCCGGCGACCTGATGCTGTGGCCGGAGCCTAACCAGTTCACACGGCAGGACATCATCGCCGGCCTGGCCCACCTGAAGCCGGTCACCAGTTTCCGCAGCGGGTACGCCTATGACAACCTGATGTATGTCGTAGCCGGTGAAGTCGCCGCAGCCGCGGGCGGCAAACCCTATGACCAGCTGATGCGCGAGCAGGTGTTCCAGCCCTTGGGCCTGACCCGCTGCCAGGTGGGTGCCTGGTCTACGACCGCAGTGGGCAACGTCGCCCAGCCCCACGTGCGCCGCGCGGGACGCAACGTGGTCGTCGCGCCGGACATGGAAACCAACCCGGACGCACCGTCGATGGCGGCCGGCGGCATCCGTTGTTCGTTGAATGACATGCTGCGCTGGATGCAGGTGCTGCTCGATCCGGGCACCGTCCCGGGCTGGCTGGACGCCGCCCAGCGCAATGCGTTGTGGACGCTGCACATGCCGATGCCGCTGGGTGAGCGGCAGCGGCGCTGGGACAACGCGCACGTTGCAGGCTATGGATATGGCTGGCGGCTGTCCGACCTGGACGGGCAATGGAAAGTCGCCCACACCGGCACCCTGTCCGGCATGTATTCCTCGCTCGCCCTGCTGCCGGACCGCAAGGTGGGCGTGGTGCTGCTGATCAACGGCGAAGGCGAGAATGCACGTACTGCCTTGATGCAGGCGGCGCTGAAACACTACACCGCGCCCGCTGACACGCAGGGCGTGGAGGGATGGCTGGACAAGCTGGCACAGGCGCACCCTTCGCCCGCTGCGACGGACGATCCGCTGGAGGCCACCCGCGCGGCACCGCGCGCGTCCGCAACCGCGTTGCACGCCGTACAGGGCCGCTATCGTGATCCTTGGCTGGGCGACGCATCGCTCTGCCCGGTGCAGGGTCGGCTGCGTTTCAGCGTGGATAAGTCCCCGCGGCTGCAGGCCGATGTGCTGCAGGCCGGATCACGCTGGGTGCTGCGCTGGGATACGCTGGAGCCCACCGCGCAGGCATGGCTGCAGCCCACCGCCGGGCCGGTGCCCACCCTGGACCTGCGCGCCATCGATCCGGATATCGACTTCAGTTATGACTACCAGGACCTGCATTTCACTCGCATTGGCGATTGCCCTGGCCGCGAGCGTCCACGCCGCTGAGCCGCCGGCGGTATCCCCTGCGCGGACGACGGCCGAAGCCGGCCTGGTGGAGATCCGTACGCGGGCGCCCGGCATCGCGCTGGATATCCGCTATGCCACGGCCAACAACTTCACCGGCCAGCGCGTGCCCGGCTACGCGCGTCCGGCCTGTTATCTCCTGCCTGCCGTTGCCGACGCGTTGGCCAAGGTAGAGCACCACCTGCGCCGCCAAGGCCATGCGCTGCAGGTGTACGACTGCTACCGGCCCGTCCACTCGGTGCAGGCCTTCGTGGCGTGGGCACACGACCCGCGGGAGACATCACGCAAGGCGGTGCAATACCCCGACATGGAGAAATCGCAGCTGTTTGCGAACGGCTACATCGCCGAGCGCTCCGGCCACAGTCGCGCCGCCACCGTGGATGTGGGGCTGATGCGTTGCAACGCCGCACGTTGCACGCCGCTGGACCTGGGCACCGACTTCGACTTCTTCGGCGCCCGCGCACATACCGACGCGGCCGGGCTCAACGACGTGCAGCGGGCCAACCGGCGACGCCTGCAGCAGGCGATGGCCGCTGAGGGCTTCGTCAATTACCCGAAGGAATGGTGGCACTTCACCTTCCAGCCCGAGCCGGATCCGCAGACGGCGTACGACGTGCCCGTGGAGTGATCGCGGGTTCCACGCCACCGCGCGGTCTGACGCCCTGCGGCCCCTTACACTGTCGCTATGAACCTTCCCCTTCATTTCGGTCTGCTGGGCACGCTGGAAGCGGCGGGCATCGCCCTGCTGGTCGGCCTGCTCGTGTACTTCCTTTTCCACCACATCGCGCGCGCGCTGCGATGGGCCCACGGTCCCGCATTGGGCTGGGCCAGCGGTATCTCGGTGGTCATCGCGGCCGGCATCGACATGTGGAAGCTGTTCTACATGGGCATCGTGCGGATGGAGTCGCCGTTCTACGCGCGTCTTTTCCTGTCCACCATCCACGATCCGAACGAACTGGGCAGTCGGGTCATGCTGGAAATCATCGGTGCCCTGTCCGGTGTTGCCCTGGGATGGCTGTTGTTCAGTTCGCGGTCAGTCGATGAAACGCCCGATGCCGGCTGATTTATGTTTGTTGCAGGTTAAAAATCACCCGGCTGAATGCGCACCTTACTTTCAGCTCACCGCCGGCTAACCAAGCAGGTAGCCGATGCCTTCCGGAGATTGGTTAACACGCCGTGTTCGTGCTGATTGCGGCCCAATTTGCGTTCATCGACGCGCTGCCAACGTAGGCCCCGTACGGAATACATGGCCGTGCAACATTCCCTCAGGAGACCACCCAATGACGATTCGTAACCGTAAGCCGCTGATCGCCCTCCTTGTCGCCGCTGGCAGTGTGTTCGCCCTTCCGGCCATGGCGCAGAGCGCCGCACAGAATCGCGCAGCGGATGCACAGGCGCAGGCCGTGCAGGCCCAGCAGGCCGCTGCAGCGGCGGGCAACCAGGCCGCCGAAGCAGGCAATGCCGCCGACCAGGCAACCCACGCCGCCGGGCAGGCCGCGGCACAGGCCAGTGGCGGTGGCCAGACGTGGGCCAGCATCGATACCGATGGCAACGGCACCCTCAGCAAGAGCGAGGCGCAGGTCAACGCCGGACTCGCCCAGGTCTTCGACCAGGCGGACACCAACAAGGACGGCGAGCTGTCGGCCGATGAGTACAAGGCCTTCGTGCAGTCGCAGCAGGCAGCAGGCGCGGCACAGGGCAACTGATCCCAGCCTCTATTCTGCGGTGTCGGCTCCGGCCGGCACCGCGGGATGCTGGCCGGCTGACCCGCGCCGGTAGTTCCGATTTCGCTCGCGGTCTTGCCCCCTAGCTGGCATTCGCAGCCCCGTCCAGAGGCAAATTTCGCAGCCCCGTCCAGAGGCAAATCCCGAGCCCCACCCCCCCTGTTATTCTTCACCGATGACTACCCCAACGCCTGCGCGTGACCGCGCCATTGGCCTAGTTGGTTTTGACGGTGACGACACGCTGTGGAAGAGCGAGGATTTCTACCGTCAGGCCGAGCAGGACTACCTCGAACTGCTTTCCCACTACATCGACGTGCACGACACCGACACCGCGCGGCACCTGCTGGAGGTGCAACGTCGGAACCTGACCGTGTTCGGCTACGGGGTGAAGGCGATGACGCTCTCGATGATCGAGGCGGCGATCGAGATCACCGACAGCCGCGTCAGTGCGGCGCATATCCAACGCATGCTGGACATCGGCCATGCCACGCTGCGTCATCCCGTCGAGCTGATCGCGGGTGTGCGCGAGTCGGTGGCCAAGATCGCGGAGCAGTACCCCGTTGTGCTGATCACCAAGGGCGACCTGTTTCATCAGGAAGCCAAGATCAAGGTCGCGCAGTTGCACGATCTCTTCCCGCGCATCGAGATCGTGTCCGAGAAAGACCCGGAAACCTACGCCCGCGTGCTGGCCGAGTTCGACCTGCCGATCGCGCAGTTCGTGATGGTCGGCAACTCACTGCGCTCGGATATCGAGCCGGTGGTGACCCTCGGTGGCTGGGGCGTGCATACCCCCTACGCTGTCACCTGGGCCCATGAAACCGAGCACGGCGTGGCCGATGACGAGCCGCGCATGGTCACCGCCGATACCGCGTGGGACTGGCCGGCTGCACTGGACACGATCGAGGCCAAGGCCACCGCAGCCCGCGGCGGGGAGGCCTGACAGGCGCGGCGCGCTGGGTCACAATCAGGGCATGAGCCGCCTGCTGACCCTGCTGCTGTTGCTGTCCGCGCTGCTGGTGCCGACGATCACGTTGGCCCAGCAGACCGCGGAGAAATCCGCCACCTACACCGTGCAGACCGGCGACGCTTGGGTGGACACCTGGCTGAGCGACATCAACCATTACGCCGAGCGCTACCCGGACAGCTTCCTGGACGAGGTGTCGCGCTACAGCGGCGTGGATCGCGGTTACGCCGCCGCACTGGTCAACAACCACGGCTGGCACGCCGCCGACGTGTACTTCGCCTGTTTCTGGGCCAAGGCAATCAAGCACAGTTGCCGCGACACGGTGCGGGCTTTCAGTGCGAACCCGGAAGGGGGCTGGGAAGCCGTGGTCGAGCGCTTGCCGGTAGCACCGGACAACCTGCACTGGCGCGCGGTGCGCCACGACATCGTGGCCAGCTTCCGCCATTGGGACCGCCCGATCACCCTGGACGCCACCCTGCGCCGCCAGCTGGGCAACTGACGGCGCTACCCAAGCGGCGGTGGCCCAGCGACAATGCAGCTCAACGCCTGTTCCGTGTTCCTTGCCGGGTACCCCATGAGCACTTCTGAATTCCTGTCGACCGATGCCATCCGCCGCTTGTTCGCGCAGGCGATGTCCCGCATGTACCGCGCCGAAGTGCCGCTCTACGGCGACCTGGTCGATCTGGTGGCGCAGATCAATGCACAGGTGCTGGACACCGATGCCGAACTTGCCTCGCAGCTGCAGCGCAACGATGGCCGCGGTCGGCTGGATGAAGAGCGCCACGGCGCCATCCGCGTTGGCACGGCCGAAGAGCTTTCCACCCTGCGTCGGTTGTTCGCGGTGATGGGCATGCAGCCGGTGGGCTACTACGATCTCAGCGTGGCCGGCGTGCCGGTGCACTCCACGGCATTCCGCCCCACCGACGCCGCTGCGCTGGCGGCCAATCCGTTCCGTGTTTTCACATCGCTGCTGCGCCTGGAGCTGATCGAAGACGACGCGCTGCGCGCGCAGGCTGCCGCGATCCTCGCACGTCGCCGCATCTTCACCGATGACGCGCTCGCGCTGATCGAACAGGCCGAGCACGACGGTGGACTGTCGACCGCCGATGCCGAACGCTTCGTCGCGCAGGCGCTGGAAACGTTCCGCTGGCACGGCGACGCCACCGTGGCGCTGGACACCTACCACGCCCTGCAGGAGGCACATCGCCTGATCGCCGACGTGGTCAGCTTCCGCGGCCCGCACATCAACCACCTCACGCCGCGTACGCTGGATATCGACGCAGCGCAGGCGGCGATGATCGAACGCGGCATGGCCGCCAAGGCGGTGATCGAAGGGCCCCCGCCGCGCGCCTGTCCGATCCTGCTGCGGCAGACCAGCTTCAAGGCGCTGGAGGAACCGGTGCACTTCCCGGATGGCGAAGGCGGCCGCGCTGGCAGCCACACCGCGCGTTTCGGCGAGATCGAGCAGCGCGGGCTGGCCCTCACCCACAAGGGCCGCGCGCTGTATGACCAGCTGCTCACGCAGGCCCGCGAAGCCGATGCGGCAGGCAGCACGGGCGCTGACTACGGCCAGCGCCTCCAGGCCGTGTTTGTCGGCTTCCCGGACGACCATGCCACGTTGCGTACCGAAGGTCTGGGCTTCTATCGGTACCAGCTCACCGACGCCGGCCGCGCGGCACCGGGGCGTGTCGCCGACCTGCCGGCCGAGCGGCTGATCGCCGAAGGCCTGGCCACCGCCGATCCGATCATCTATGAGGACTTCCTGCCGGTCAGCGCAGCGGGCATCTTCCAGTCCAACCTGGGCGGCGGCGAGCAACGCGCCTATGCCGCACACGCGAACCGCAGCGCGTTTGAAGAAGCGCTGGGTGCGCGCGTGCATGACGAGTTCGCGTTGTACCAGCAGCTGCAGGACGACTCGCTGACGTCATTGCGGGCGTGACCGTCTCAACGCGATGGGTGCCGGATCACAGGGCAGGCATGGCGTTCGTCAGCTGAAAGGGAATTGCGCATTGCCCGCACAGTGCACGGCACGCGCTTCCAGATAACGCGCACGTCAGGCGCTGCGGGGCACAAACGGCAGGGGCCATGTATGAAACTGACGCAGTTCTCGCAGCACAGGCTCCGCATCACGGGTCCGTTCGTGCAGGGCAAACGCAACGCCTACCGGCCCCAACGGGTCTTTGCCGCAGACCGCCCACATCCGCGCGTCGGGACCGCTGATCGCCTGACGTGCCCCCCGCTGCCAGTGCAGGCACTCATCCACCACGGTGGCGGCGACATAGTGCTTTTCCGCCGTGTGGATGCGCTCCAGGCAGTACTTGGAAAATGTAGTGAAGCCGTAGGTCCCGTCCATCACCATCCCGTTGTCGGCCATCGCGCGCCGCAGCCCGTTGAGTGAGTCCACGTATTCCTGCAGCAGCGGTGTCAGCGGGTGGGCAGGCGCATCCGGACGGCGCGCGCTGGCCTGTCCGCGCTCCGCTGCCAGCGCAGCGCCCAGCCGCGTGTCGTCGGCGAGTGCAAGGCTGGTGGCGCGCAGGAAGACCGCGGTTTCCTTCTGATCCAGGCTACGGATAAAGGTCAGGCCGGCGTCGATCAACTGCGGTGCACCGAACTCCGCGCAGCGCCGACGCAGGCTGGCGACCAGGTCATTGCCGGTCTCGCTCGGTGCCAGCCTCAGCAAGCGTGGCACCGAGGCAACGTGCGAGGTTGCTTCTGCGTTGGTCACTGTCGCCGGCACGGTGGCCAAGGGAAGTGCATTAGCGGTCGCAGGAGCTGACACGGTAGCGAACGCCGAGTGCGCGGAGGGAATGCAGGGAAAGGGAATGTCCATGACTGCAGCACATCCCATCCTGCGCTGCTCTGCTTTCAGCCTGCGCTCACCGTGTCGGCGCGCAGCGCATCACGCCTTCATCGTGCCGGTATCCAACCAGCGCTGGTGCCAGCTGAGTGCTTCCGGCAACAGGTGCGGGGTGTGCTTGCCGTAGCTGTCCCGGTTGGCACGGTCGACGTAATCCTGCAGCTGCGCACGGAAATCCGGATGCGCACAGCGGTCGATCACCACCTGCGCGCGCTTGCGCGGCGGCAGGCCACGCAGGTCGGCCAGGCCCTGTTCGGTCACGATCACCGATACATCGTGCTCGGTGTGGTCGACATGGCTGACCATCGGCACGATGGCCGAAATGGTGCCGTTCTTCGCCGTGGACGGGCTGAGGAACGCCGACAGGAAGCCGTTGCGCGCGAAGTCACCGGAGCCGCCGATGCCGTTCATGATGCGCGAGCCCATCACATGGGTGGAGTTGACGTTGCCGTACAGGTCGGCCTCGATCATGCCGTTCATGCCGATACAGCCGAGGCGTCGTACCAGTTCGGGATGGTTGGATATTTCCTGCGTGCGCATGATGATGCGCTCGCGGTAGAAATCGATGTGCTCTTTGAACGTTTCGTTGGCCTGCGGGCTCAGCGCGAAACCGGTGCACGATGCATGGCTCAGCACGCCATCGCGCAGCAGGTCGAGCATGCCGTCCTGGATGACTTCGGTGAACGCGGTGAGGTCACGGAAACCACTCTTGGCCAGGCCCGCCAGCACCGCATTGGGAATGTTGCCCACGCCGCTCTGCAGCGGCAGCAGGTTGGGCGGCAGGCGGCCCTTGCTGATCTCGTGCTTCAGGAAGTCGATCAGGTATTCGGCGATCTGTTCGCTGGCCGCATCGATCGGGCTGAACGGACTGTTGCGGTCCGGTCCGTTGGTGCGCACCACGGCGACGATCTTGTCCGGGTCGCAGCGCAACGCGGTTTCGCCGATGCGGTCGTTGGCGTGCACCAGTGGAATCGGTTTGCGATGCGGCGGCAGCGCGGTGCCGTAGTAGATGTCATGCATGCCATCCACGCCCGCCGGCTGCCATTCGTTGACCTCGACGATCACCTTCTTCGCCAGGTCCAGCCAGGTCTTGTTGTTGCCGACCGACGTGGAGGGCACCAGCGATCCGTCCTCGCGGATGGCCGACACTTCGATCACGGCCGTGTCGATGTCACCGTAGAAACCGAACCACACGTGCTGGGCTACATGGCTGAGATGGATGTCGATGTAATCCAGCTTGCCTTCATTGATCTGGTTGCGCGCGTACGGGTCACTCTGGAATGGCATGCGCATGGCGATGCCATCGGCCTTGGCCAGTGCGCCGTCCAGCTCCGGGGCGGTGGAGGCGCCGGTCATCAGGCTGATCTGGAACGGCAGGCCCTGGGCATGTACCGCTTCGATGCGGCGGGCCAGCTCGACGGGGACGGCCTTGGGATAGCCGGAACCGGTGAAGCCGCTCATGGCCACGGTTTCACCGGGTTGGATGAGCGCGGCTGCGGCCTCGGCAGAGACCACGCGGTCACGGAGACGCGCGTTGGCGATGCGATCTACAGACATGACGACGATGTTTCGTGGGGGAAAGTCCGATTATCGGCCAAACCCACCCGTATGGGGCCTGCGACCTTGGTGGGATGGCGCTGCGGCACCTGAACGCTTCTGTACCTGCCAGTATTGTTTTGCAGTGCAGCGTGCAAGTTGCTTTTGCAACCGGCACGATGGACCTGCATCCCGACGTGGGGGAGGGAGCAGAGCCCGCTGGCAGTTCGCTGCAAGCGGGCTTTTTTACGTCTGCAGGTTACACCTGAATAGGCGTCGGCGCTTCGGCTGCCGTATTCGACAAGCCGGCTGAAGCCGGCTCTACCCGTCGCCGTACGCGACAAGCCGATTGACGCTCCGTACGCGACCAGCCGACTGAAGTCGGCTCTACAATCATGCGATGACCCAGATCGTCGCGCCGCTCCCCGATGCCCTTCTGCCCCTGGTTGATCGCGCCATGGCGCGGCTGGTAACCGCACAGGGCGCCCCGATTTCCGCAGACCTGACCCCGTTCCTGCGCCAGCTCGCTGTCACCAGCGATTTCGCCATCGACACGCTGTGCCGTCAGCCCACGCTGCTCGCCCACCTGGCGCAGCCCGATTGCCCGCCGCTGCCGCTGCCTGTCCTGGATCCGGCGCAGCCGGGCGAGTGGCCCGGCCTGCTGCGGCGCTACCGTGCAGCGATGTCCACGCGTCTGGTGTGGCGGGACCTCGCCGGGCTGGATACGGTCGAGCAGACGCTCGCCGGCGCCACCCTGCTGGCCGAGCACTGCCTGCAACGGGCGCTGGAGGCGCTGGAACAGGAGTTCGCCACCCGCCACGGCGTAGTGCGCGATGAAGACGGCCAGGCCCAACGCCTGGTGGTCTTCGGCTTGGGCAAACTCGGTGGCGGCGAGCTCAACTTCAGCTCCGACGTGGATCTGGTCTACGCCTTCACGCAGCGGGGCGAATCCGACGGCGCGCGCCCCCTGGCAGCAGAAGAGTATTTCGCGCGGCTCGGCCAACGCCTGGCCAAGCTGTTGGACGACACCACCGCCGATGGCTTCAGCCACCGCGTGGACCTGCGCCTGCGCCCGTTCGGCCGGGCCGGGCGGGTGGCGCTGTCCTTCCCCGCGATGGACCAGTACTTCCAGCGCGAGGGCCGCGACTGGGAGCGGTACGCCTGGCTGAAGGCGCGCGCGGTGGCCGGTGACATCGCCGCCGGCGAAGACTGGCTGACGTCGCTGCGGCCCTTCGTCTACCGCCGTTACCTGGATTTCACCGCACTGGACGGCCTGCGTGACATGAAGGCGGCGATCACCGCCGAAGTGGCGCGCCGTGACATGCACGACGACATCAAGCGCGGCGCAGGCGGTATCCGCGAGATCGAGTTCCTGTGCCAAGCGCTGCAGTTGATCCGCGCCGGCCGCGAGCCGGTGCTGCGCGAGCGTCGGCTGCTGCATGCACTCGCTGCCCTGATCGATGCCGGGCAGATCGCCGCCAATGATGGCGCGGCCTTGCGCGAGGCCTATCTGTTCCTGCGTCGCCTGGAGAACCGCCTGCAGATGCTGCGCGACGCGCAGACGCATGTGCTGCCGGCCGATCCGCTGGAGCGGCTGCGCATCGCCGTTGGACTGGGCTACCCGGACTTCGACAGCCTGCGCGATGCGCTGGCCGTGCAGCAAGCACGCGTCAGCACCGAATTCGCGGCGTTGCTGGCACCGCGCAAAGGCAAGGCGGCCCCGGACGCTGTCGCCAGCTACTGGCGGGGATTGCCTGAGCACGGCGACGCGCAACTGCTGGTCGATGCGGGCTTCATCGATGCCAACGGGGCAGACCAGATGCTGCGCGACTTCGCGCAATCATCCGGTGTGAAATCGCTGTCCGACGGTGCCCGTACGCGTTTGGATCGCGTGCTGCCCGCCTTGCTGCATTCCGCGACACGTTCACCGCAACCCGACGCGGCGTTAAAGCGCGTGCTTGGGCTGCTGCAGGCGATCCTGCGGCGTACCAGTTACCTGGCGCTGCTGGATGAGCAGCCCAGTTCGATGGCGCGGCTCGTGGATGTGCTGTCACGCAGCGCATTGTTGGCCGAGCGGCTGGAAGCGTACCCCCTGCTGCTGGATGAGCTGCTGGATGTACGCGTGTCCGGACCGTTGCCCACCTTTGAAGAAATACAGGCCGAGTGCGCGCAGGTGCGCAAGGTGGAAGATCCCGAATCGGCGCTGCGTTGGCTCAACGAGCTTCGCCTGGCGTTGAGTTTCCGCATGGCGATGGCCAGCCTGGATGGTCGCCAGGGTGCGGTGGATACCACGCGGCAACTGGCCGAACTGGCGCAGGTCGTCGTCGATACCGTGCTGCAGCTCGCGCAGGCGGACATGCGGGCGGCACACGGCGATATTGCCGGTGGTCGCTTCGCGATCATCGGCTACGGCAGCCTGGGCGGTCTGGAACTCGGCTTTGGTTCGGATCTGGACCTGGTGTTCCTGCATGACCATCCGGCCGATGTGGAAACCAGCGACGGCGCCCGCCCGCTGGAACCCGGTCGCTGGTATGCACGGCTGGCGCAGAAAGTGATGGCGCTGCTGGGCGCGGTCACGGCCGCAGGACGCCTGTACGACATCGACGTGCGGCTGCGTCCGGACGGTGGCAAGGGCGCGCTGGTGTCATCGCTGGCGAGTTACCGTGAGTACCAGCGCGAGCGCGCGTGGACCTGGGAACATCAGGCCTTGGTGCGTGCACGCGGCGTGGCCGGCGATGCCGAGCTGCTGGCTGCGTTTGAAGCGGTGCGCGCTCAGACCGTGGGTCGCCCGCGTGATCGTGCGGCCTTGCACGCCGACATCGTGAAGATGCGCCAGCGCATGCGCGCCGAACTGGATCGTAGCGACGCCGCGCGCATGGACCTGAAGCAGGGTGCCGGCGGCGTGGTCGATCTGGAGTTCCTGCTGCAGGCGGGCGTGCTGGGTCAGGCAGCCGACCATCCCACGCTGCTGCAGCCACGCGATACCCGCGGACTGATCGATGCACTGGCCGCCGCCGGATGGTTGCCGGCAGACCGCGCCGCCGGCCTGCAGACCGCGCATGCCACGCTGCTGGAGCTGGGCCTGGCCTGCACCCTTGATCGCCGCCCCCGCACCGCACCGCCCAGCGACGCACTGGACGAAGCCCGCACCCTCATCCGCCACGCCTGCGACGCAGCAGGCCTGCCATTCGACGCGCCCACAGCGCGGTAACCCGTCAGGAAAACCGGTTAGGGTAGAGCCGACTTCAGTCGGCTTCGCTTCTGCCTTCGCTCTGGTAGAGCCGACTTCAGTCGGCTTCGCTCACACCAGCCGACTAAAGTCGGCTCTACCAGACACAGCAGCCGCCACAGCAGGGCCGCGGCACGCACGTCACCGCGCCGGGGCCATCTTCCACAGCAGCGCGCGGAACGGGGCCAGCAGGCAGACGCCGATCGCCAGCTTTACCGCCAGATCGCCCAGCGCCCAGCTCACCCACGGCAGCGTGGAACCGGCGAAGGCGATGCTCCAGAAAATCGTGGTATCCACCGTCGCACTGCAGGTGGTGGCCACCATCGGGGCCCGCCACCAGCTGCCGCGGCGCAATCGGTCGAAGACGGTGATGTCCAGCAACTGCGCCACGATGAAGGCGGAGCACGAGGCCACGGCGATGCGCGGCGTCGCCACCCAGAACGACAGCACCACCGCCAGCGCGAAACCGGCCCACGCCACCCGGCGGGCAGGGCCCGGGCCGAAGCGGCGGTTGATCAGGTTGCTCACCAGGAACGCGACCGGATAGCTGAACGCACCCCAGGTCAGCCAGTCGTTGATCGGGTACTGCACCAGCACGTTTGAGCCCAGCACCACCGCGCCCATGGCCAACACCGCCAGCAGCAGCGCGCGGACGGTCATCGGAGCAAAAGCGGGGGCGGAACGCACGGACATGGCGAGCCAAGAGGCAGAAGAAAGGAAGGCGCGCATTATCCGCCCCCGGGCAGCGCGCTGCCAGCAGCGCATGAACAGCGTAGTCAGGGCTCCGGTAACGCGTCGCGGTCGGCGGCTTGGGGTAGAGCCGACTTCAGTCGGCTGCGGTGGGAAGCCGGCTGAAGCCGGCTCTACCGTTGCCCCGGGATGCCGGCTCTACCGCCCCTGCGTCACCACGTGCCGGTGAGGTTGTCCGCGGCGGCGTACTCGGTGGGGACGTAAGCCAGCGTCTTCCCGGCCCCATCGGTCACGTTCCAGCCCGCTCCGGCGGGTGTCGGCACGAAGGCCACGGTCTCGCCGACGGCGAAGGCTGCACCGGGGTTGTCCTGCCGCGCCGGCCACTGCAGCGTGGCGGTCTGCTCTGCATTGCCCGGCACCTGCAGCTGCACTTTGCAGCCCTGCGCGTCAGTGGTGACTTCTTTGACTTCCATCGGCGGCAGCGGCTTGGCCGGCACGCGTTTGCGGGCGCTGCG
This sequence comes from Stenotrophomonas sp. WHRI 8082, assembly GCF_040223995.2. Classification (NCBI taxonomy): domain Bacteria; kingdom Pseudomonadati; phylum Pseudomonadota; class Gammaproteobacteria; order Lysobacterales; family Lysobacteraceae; genus Stenotrophomonas; species Stenotrophomonas sp. WHRI 8082. Next base: position 2,348,905 of record NZ_CP167826.1, read on the forward strand.
TTGCTCGCTGGCCTTGAACGGCGCCTTCGACAATTCCACCAACCCCACCGACGCGGCCAGCGGGATCGACAGCGTCAGCACCATCGACACCAGCACGCCGGCCTCGCTGCTGTTGAGGTCCCCGCCGCCGGCGTGGGCGCGTGGGGTGAATACGGTGGTGGCCGCAAGCAGCAAGGCCAGGGCGGGTGTGGCGAAGGTACGGGACATGCGTGTCTCCAGGTACGAAAAGGGTCAGGGCGCGACCGGGGCAGCGCCTGCCACGGCGACCTGCGGTATCGAAAAGTCCTGTTGCAACTGGCGTCGCACGCGCAGGAAGTCGAACACGGATTCCACCGTCACCACCGAGTAATTGCCCGATACCCGCTCACCGGCGGGATGGTCGGTCGTGGTGGCATTGGCCACGAACAGGCGCGCGCCCAATCGCTTGCCCAAGCCGATGTGCAGCACGCTGGGCCGGTAGTCGTGGGTCTTCAGCCAGTCCTGCGCCTGCGTGCGATCCTGCAGCGGGGCGGTACCGTCGGCGCTTGCCATCGCCACCGCCAGCACTTCCAGCACCCAGCCGTTGGAATTCTGGAACTCGGTACGGAACGGATAGGCCACCGCGTTGTAGCGCGGCTCGTGCAGCGCATGCGCGGTGCGGGCGGGCGGCTGCAGCAGCGCTTTCAACCGCGCGCGCAGAGGCGCATCGGGGATGCCGATTCGCAGGTCGGTGTGGCCACCGGTTTCGCCGATGAAGTTGGCCAGCCCTTCGCGGTACAGCTGCGAACGGTCGGTCTTGCAACGGTTGAGCAGGTGCACCGCGCGCCAGCGTCCATCGGCTTCGCGCAGCAGGAAGGCCAGATGGCTGTGGCGCAGGCCGTAGCGGCTCAGGTCCTGGCCACCGCGTGCGGCGACCACGATGTCGACGTCCGGCAGCGCTTCCAGTTGCTCGGCCGTGGTCCATGCCATGTCGAACATCGCCGCTTCGGCGGCCGGGCTGGGGTAGCGCTCGCGGCAGGTGCCGCTGTCGGCCCAGGCAGACGCCGGGGCAAGGAGCAGCAGCAGGGCGAGGTAAAAAGCGAGACGTTCCATGTGCCGCCGATGATAGACGGTCACCGGGGCAGCGGGGCGCCCACGCCCAGTCGCCGTTTCACCTCGGCGGCCACGCGCGTGGTCTCGCGCAGCGGCGCGATAGGGCCGTGTGACCAGTCCAGCCAGCGCGGCTGCAGCCGGCCACGTTCCTGCAAGGCACGGTGGAAGCGGGCCAAGCGGCCCTGCACTACATCACCCAGCGCCACCATCACCGGCAGCCGCGTGGCGCAGGCTTCAGACAACAGGTTCACCGAATCCGGCGATGCCACCACCCGGTCGGCCCAGCCCAGCAGGCCGGCGTACGGGTTCACGCCATCGCCGCCATCGCCCCAGATCACGTGGGGCACATCGGCGAAGGTCGCGCGCAGCGCATCGGACAGTGCCGGCGGCGTGCGGCGCGACGTCGTGGCCAGCAGGCTGCCGCCCTCGCTGCGCAGCTGCGACGCTACCTGCTCGAACACCGTGCGCATGGCGTCCTCGGTCCATGCCGCATGCGCCGTCGGCCCCCCCACCAGCAAGGCCGTACGTGGCCCGGGCAGGCTGCCGAAGTCAGCGAACGCGGCCCGCCCCAACGACAGCCAGTCGTCGTCGACCGGGTTGAGGCTGCCGAGCAGGGTCAGCACATTGCTGCCGCGCAGGGCGTCATGCTCGGGCACGATCACCAGATCCCAATGGCGCGCATTGATGCGCGGGTCCAGGATCTGCACGACCTGGCTGCCGCGTGCGCGCAGCACCCGCAGGGCACCGGCGGCTTGGCGTCCACAGCCGATCGCCAACGCAGGAGGTGTCGCAGCCAGCGCTGCGAAGGCCGTTCCATAGCCCTGCGCGTCACCGGGCAGGCGGCGTGGCGACAGCCAGCGCCACGGTGCGCGTGGCGCGAGTGTCAGCGGCTGATGGGTGCCCAGACGCAGGGCACCGGCCAGTGCCACGGCCTGGCGGACATTGCCGGCGCGGCCATCGGTAATCGTCGAGGGCGCACTCGATCGTTGCACGATTGGCATTAATTCGTTTCAACCCTGCTGGGTGTTGCAACAGACGCGACACTCTACACTGCCTCGCATGGACCCGGCCGTTGCGGCATTGCCACCGCAGCCCGGCCCGCGATCCGCTGCGGCGGATCTCCCACCACTCCCAGGAGGATGCATGTCGCACGAACTCGACGCTGTCGCACTCGATCAGTTGTTCCGCACTGCCCGCACCGCCAACAGCTTCCACGACACCCCGGTGGACGAAGCCACGCTGCGTGCGCTGTACGACCTGGTGAAGTTCGGGCCGACCTCGGCCAACTCCAGCCCGGCGCGGTTCGTGTTCGTCACCTCCAAGGAAGGCAAGGCCAAGCTGGCGCCCGCGCTGTCCGAGGGCAACCTCGCCAAGACGATGGCCGCGCCGGTCACGGTGATCATCGCGCATGACCTCGACTTCCACGAGAAGCTGCCTTATCTGTTCCCGCATGCCGATGCGAAGAGCTGGTTCGACGGCCCGCAGGAAAATCGCCAGAAGCCCGCACTGCTCAATGGCAGCCTGCAGGGCGCCTACCTGATCCTGGCCGCACGCGCGCTGGGTCTGGATGCCGGCCCGATGACCGGCTTCGATCCGGCCAAGGTCGACGAGGCATTCTTCGCGGGCACGTCGCTGCGCAGCAACTTCCTGGTCAACCTGGGCCATGGCGATGACGCCGCCCTGTTCCCGCGTTCGCCGCGCCTGTCCTTCGACGAAGCCGCTCGCATCGTCTGAACCGCCTTTGTGTTTGAATCGGCCCGTCCCGCGCGGTCGGGTCGATGTTTGCAGTCCATTCCCTTACCGAAATCGAGAGAGAGTCCGAACATGACCAAGACCCATAAGCTGCTGCTGCCGCTCGCCCTGACCCTGGCGATCGCGGCCTGCTCCAAGCCGGCTGAAGAAGCGGCTGCGCCGGCTGCTCCGGCCGCCGATGCCACCGCACCGGCCGCTGCTGCGCCGACCACCACCCCGGCCACCGACGCCGCTGCCGCTGCCCCGGCCGAAGCCGTGCAGATCGCATCGGGCACCTACAAGCTCGACCCGACCCACACCGACGTGCTGGCGCAGTGGAGCCACTTCGGTTTCTCCCACCCGACCGCCCACTTCGGCAATGCCGAAGGCACGCTGGTGTATGACGCGGCCGACGTGACCAAGTCCACCGTGGAAGTGAAGCTGCCGCTGACCGGCCTGAACAGCTTCACCGCTAAGTTCGACGAGCACCTGAAGAGCGCCGATTTCTTCGACGCCGGCAAGTTCCCGGCCGCCACCTTCAAGAGCACCAAGGTGGAAGCCGCGGGCACCAACAAGCTGACCGTCACCGGTGACCTGACCATCAAGGACCAGACCAAGCCGGTCACCCTGGACGTCACCATCAATGGCGGCGGTGAGCACCCGATGGCCAAGGTGCCGGCGGCTGGTTTCGATGCCACCACCACCATCAAGCGCAGCGATTTCGGCGTCGGCGCATATGCCCCGAACGTCAGCGACGAGGTCAAGATCCGCATCACGACCGAAGCCACCGGCGAAAAGCCGGCTGCCTGATCCACGGCAGGCTGCATGAAAAACCCGCCGGTGACGGCGGGTTTTTTTTTGCGGCGTAGTCGATACGTACTTGAAGACGTTGCGCGCTGCTTGGCGTCGATGCTCACCTGGAAACCCTTGCGTACTGCTCGGCGTCGACACGTACTTGGGAAAAATTGGCGCGCTGCTTGGTAGCGCCGAGCCACGCTCGGCGGAAACCTTGGCCGCGCGTGAACCGCGAACTGCGCCGCTGCGCTCGCCGAGCATGGCTCGGCGCTACCGCGATGGCGCGTCATCCGTCGCGATGGTGCCTCGTCTGTGGGGTCAGGTCAGGCGCGTCTGCAGCCAGCGGTCGGTCACCGCGATTGGCGTCAGGCGTGGGGTGATCTTCAGGTCGAGCGCGCGCACGAAATCCTGCGCGGCGCGGCCGTACGCCTGGCGGGCCACCAGTGCGGCCTGCTTGGTGCTGGCCTGCTGCGTGCGCAACTTCACCAGATGCACCGAAGGGCGTCCGGGCGGCGAGAACTTCTGGTCGCGGCGCAGGATGTCCGCCACCAGGTTCATATCCGTATCGGCTTTCAGCGCCGCGTGCTTGGTCTGCAGCAGGGACATCAACAGCGTGCGCAGGCTGGTGGACTCGCCGTGGGGGGCCAGCAGGGAATCGAAGGCAGCATCGTCGGCCTGCAGGCGCTCGAGCGCCGCGGCGAGGGTAGGAACAGAGAGGTCGGTCATGGCGCGATTATCGCGCCAATCGGGGTGGCGTGGCGGGGGAACAGCGTGGCCGGTCGCCGGTGTTGTTGGTGGTGGTGCTGTTGCTGCTCTGGCTCTCGCTCTCGCTCTTGCTCCGGTAGAGCCGACTTCAGTCGGCTGGCACCGTCATCGTCCGCGATGGGGCAGCCGACTGAAGTCGGCTCTACCTTCGGCTCTACCCTCGGGAGGGTTCAATCGCCGTCGCTGTCATCCGGGTGGGCTTTCCAATAGCCGGTGGAGCGGATCCAATCGCGTGGCACGGCGTGGTGGCCTTCGAAGAACTTGCGCATCATGCGGGCGCGGCGGGATTCGGTGGCGATCCAATAGAACACGTCGCCTTCCGGGGCCTCGAAGTCCACCAGCGCATCTTCCAGCAACGAACTGCTGGCCGCCGGGAAGCCATTGCGCTCCAGCCACTGGATGCGCACGTTGTCCCCCTGCGGCAGGTCCTGGCGCTCTTCTTCGTCGGCCACTTCGATCAGCACCTGCACCTCGGCCGTTTCAGGCAGCACCTCCAGCCAGCGTGCAATCGCCGGCAGCGCCGTTTCATCGCCGATCAGTACATAGCCGTCGTAGTCATCGGCCACCTGGAACGACCCGCGCGGGCCGCCCACGGCCAGCGTGTCGCCCGGCTGTGCGCGGGCAGCCCACGGGCCGGCGACACCGTGGTCGCCGTGCAGCACGAAGTCGATGGCCAGCTCGCCCGCTTCATGATCCCAGCCGCGCGGCGTGTAGTCGCGGGCCGGCGAATGCTCCTTGCCTTCCGGGTAACGCGGGCCCTCGGCGGTCATGGTCGGCAGCACCATCTCGCCGCTGCTGTTGGGGAAGAACAGCTTGATATGGTCGTCGGCGCCGGGCGAATCGAAGCCGGCCAGATCGGCACCGCCCAGGATCACGCGACGCATGTGGGGGGTGATGTCTTCGGTGCGCAGCACGGTCAGTTCGCGGAAGCGGACATCCAGGCGCAGGCGCTTGTTTTCGTGGTGGGACATGGGGGATTCCTGCAGAGAGTAGGGCGCAGACGCGCAGGTCGACCGGGCTGGCTCAGGCGGGCGGGGTCGAAGAATCGGGGGGTGTGACAGGTTGGCCGTTCAGCAGCGCGGTGGCACGCAACAGGTAATCGGCCACCTGCTCGGCTTCGCCGTCCACCCAGCGGCCGTGGTGACGGACCAGCGCGACTTTGAACTGGCGCAGCGCATCGCGCAGCGCGGGCGGCATGTCGGCCTTGGCGATATCGCGGGCGCGGTGCCAGGCGCGGTGCTGGGCTGCTTTCACTTCATCGCGGCGCGCCAGCAGTTCGGCGCGGCCGGTATCGGTGATGTGGAAACGCCGGCGGCCGGCATCGTCCTCGCCGAGTACCCAGCCGGCCTGTTCGAAGCTGGCCAGCAGCGGATACATGGTGCCAGCGCTGGGGGTGTAGGCCCGGGCGAAGAGCTCGCTGACGTGCTGCATGAGCTCGTAACCGTGGCGCGGCTGCTCGCCCAACAGGGCCAGCGCCAAGAGGCGCAGGTCGCCCCGGCTGAGCAGGCGGGTGGGGGAGGGAGCGGGACGCGGGGGAGTCATTTCGATATATCGGTACCGGGTGTCGAAACGATATATCGATAAGGAGTGGGAAGCAAGCACACGGTAGTGACGGCCGGTGGCCGTCATTCACGGAAGAGGGGGGTTTCCCGGCACTGCGGGAGTTCGGTGCCGACTGAAGTCGGCACTACCGAGGCTGTGGGTTCCGGTGCCGGGTAACGGCTGACGGCCAGCGGCCGTCACTACCCGGGGTTACAGCTCGCCGCGGGCGACCTTGTCCTGGATCGCGGTCAGGTAGCCGTCCAGTTCGGCCTGCGAGGCGAAGATCTCTTCTACCGGCACGGCCTTCACCAGTTCGAATACCTTGCGCACGCCTGGCTGCGGTTGCATCACCAGTACGCGGCCGGCGTGGGCGTGCAGGGCCTTGCGGGCGCGGAAGATCGAACGCAGGCCGGCACTGGAGATGTATTCCAGCCCCGCCAGGTTGAACTCCAGGATGTGGGTGCCGTCGTGCAGCAGGGGCGCCATCGCCTCATCCAGCTGCGGATGCGTGCTGCCGTCCAGCCAGCCGGACAGGAAAATCCGTTGGTAGGGGCCATCACCGGGCTCGATTCGCAGGCTCAGACGGGGCATGGCTTACTCCTGACGCGGCGCTGCCAACGGCAGCAGCAGATGGACACGGTTGCTGCCATCGCGGCGGCAGTAGATAAAACGGGTGCACAGCGAGCGGACCAGATGCAGGCCCCAGCCGCCGACTACGCGATCCTGCAAGGGCGCATCCAGGTCCGGCGCGGGCACGGCGGCGGGATCGAAGGGCCGGCCGGTATCGCGCAACTGCAGTGCCAATCCATCGTCATCCAGGGTTGCAGTGACGTCGAGAGTCACTTGCGACAGCTCTCGCTGATGCACCAGCACATTGCCGAACAACTCATCCACCACCAGCCGCGCGCGCTGGCGAGGTTCCTCCTGCAGGCCCATCGCCAGCAGCCCGCGCTCCAGCCGCGAAAGCAACGAGTACAGCCCATCGCGATCAGCGGGCGCGCGCAGATGCAGCGGCGGCCACGACAGCTGCCGGCCCACGCTGAGCAGGGCCAGGTCGTCCAGGTTGCCGGCCCCTACGCAGAACGCCTGCAGCGCCGCCACCACCGCATCACAGACGCGGCGATCGTCGGCGACATCGGTCACCACCGCCAGCACGCGCTCCATGCCGAACCAGCGGTGCTTCGGGCACTGCGCTTCGCTGATGCCATCGGTATACGCCAGCAGGTATTCGCCAGGGCCCAGCAGCCCGCGCGCGCAGGGAAACACCGATCGCGCATTGATACCCAGCGCCGGCCCGCTGCGCATTGGCACCACCGTCGCCTGCCCATCGGCGCGCCGCAGCAACGGCGATTCGTGCCCCGCGCTGGCCAGCTCGAACTGGCCGGTGGCCACGTCCACCACCCCGCACAGCACGGTGGCGAACATGCACGCCTCGTTGCGCTGGGCCACGTGGCGTGCGGCCTCGGCAAGGATGTGCCCCGGCTGGCGGTGCAACTGCATGGCTGCCTCCAACAACGTCAGCACCCGCGCCATGAACAACGCGGCCGGTACGCCGCTGCCGGATACATCGCCGATCACGAAGCACAGCGTGGTGCTATCCAAGGGCGCGATGTGGTGGAAATCCCCGCCGACTTCGCGCGCCGGCACCAGTACCGTGGAACTGCGCAGCACGAAGCCATCGGCCTGCAGCTGCGGCGGTGGCGCCAGCATGCCCTGCTGGATGCCACGGGCGATGCGCAGCTCGCTTTCACTGCGCTCGCGGGCGCTGGCCATGTGCTCGATGGTGTGCATCTGCTGCAGGATGGATTGTCGCGCCCGCTCGAACGCCCGGCTCATCTCGCCCACTTCGTCGTGCTGGCGCGGGTAGGGCAGCGGTTGGTTGAAGTGGCCCACACTGAAACGGCGCGCGGCGGCGGTCAGCGTTTCCATCGGCAGCAGCAGCCGCTGCGCATGGCGTCGCACCAGCAGCAACCAGACCAGCACGCCCAGCACCCCCAGGCCCACCGCCCACCAGGTCACCCGGCGCAGATCGCCCAGCAGCAGATCGTGGTCGGCCGACAGCACCACCTGCCAGCCGGCCTGCTCCAGCGGGGCGATGCGGCTGAGGAAACGGGTGCCATCGCGACCCTGATGGTCGAAGCCTTCGTCGTCGGGCAGCGGGGGCTGCTTGGGATCGAACAGCGGCGCCAGGTCCGGCCGGTGCTGCAGGTAGCGCCGTAGCGACATGCCGGGTTCTATCTCCGGCGCAGAGCTCAGCACCACGCGGTGGTCCGGCGCCAGCAACGTGGCGCGCAGGCGCGAGGTGTGCGGCAGTTGGCCCAGGTCGTGGCGCAGGCGCGCCAGCGGTACGTCCACGCTGACCAGCCCGGCCGGCAGCAGTTCGCCGGGCAGCCGCAGCGGCACGCTGTAAGTAATGAACAACCGGCCCTCTTCGCTGGGATTGGCATACGGTTCGGACCACCACGGGCCCGTGGCATGCAGGGCTTTGCGGTACCACCTACGCTGCCGGCCGTTGAGGTCCAGATCGGCGCCGCAGCGCTGCTGCACGGCCCCATCCAGCAACACGTCATGGCAGGCGTAGCCATCGGGCATGCCCGGCACGCGGTCGGGTTCGATGATCACCGTGGCGCCGTCCACGTTAGGGTCGGCCACCACCGCCGCATGCAGCAGCCCGTGCATCTGGTTGGTATCAAAGGCGTTGCCGGCCAGCGGGGCCAGCAGCATGTCGCCGGTGATCTGCGCCGAACGCAGCGAGTTGCCCAGGCTGCGCGCGGTCTGCTCGGCCAGGTGGTTCAGCTGCGCCATGGCCTGCTGATGCACCAGCGCACGGCCCCCCAGATAGAACAGTGTCACCAGCAGCAGCAACAATGCCGCCTGGACCAGGCACGACCACAGCATCAGCTGGGTACGCAGACTGCGTCCGCGCGGGGGCACAGGGGGTGCAGGCGGGGGACGGCTGCGCATGACCTCATCCTTGGTTTTCCGTCCCGGATCAATGGCATGGCGGGGCCCGGCGGGGCAAGGAACGGGTTCCGCTGCGCACGTAACGTCTTGGAAACATTGGCCGGGACAGCTTTGGACAGTCCGCAGACAAACAAGCCATTTACGACCATACGCACGCGTAGCCAAGTGACGGAAGCCCCCGGTGCGCTACACTTTGCGGTCTAGAAATCAATAACAGTCGCGCGCGTGCGTGCGGTAATGGGAGCGCTAATGAACTGGTTGAACGAGCTGCTGAACAACGACCCGAACCCGGTGGAAAGCCAGGAGTGGATCGAGTCGTTGAAGGCCGTGATTGATGTCGAGGGCCCCGAGCGCGCGCATCAACTGTTGGAAGGCATGGTGGAGCTGACCCGTCGTTCGGGCGCGTACCTGCCGTTCTCTCCCACCACCGAATACGTGAACACCATCGCGCCGAACCTGGAGGCCAAGAGCCCGGGCGACGCCGATCTGGAATGGCGCATCCGCTCGATCATCCGCTGGAATGCGATGGCCACGGTGGTGCGTGCCAACCGCAAGCCGGGCGACCTGGGCGGCCACATCGCCAGCTTCGCCTCCGGCGCGACGCTGTATGACGTCGGCTTCAACCACTTCTGGCGCGCCCCGAGCGACAACCATCCGGGCGACCTGCTGTTCATCCAGGGCCACAGCGCCCCGGGCATCTATGCGCGTTCTTATCTGGAAGGCCGCATCGACGAAGCGCAGCTGGACAAGTTCCGCATGGAAGTGGACGGCGGTGGCCTGTCGAGCTATCCGCATCCGTGGCTGATGCCCGATTACTGGCAGACCCCGACCGTGTCGATGGGCCTGGGCCCGCTCGCCGCGATCTACCAGGCGCAGTTCCTGCGTTACCTGGAAAACCGTGGCCTGATCGAGAAGTCCGACCGCAAGGTGTGGTGCTTCATCGGCGACGGCGAGAGCGACGAGCCGGAAACCCTGGGCGCGATCGCGCTGGCCGGCCGCGAAGGCCTGGACAACCTGATCTTCGTGGTGAACTGCAACCTGCAGCGCCTGGACGGCCCGGTGCGCGGCAACGGCAAGATCATCCAGGAACTGGAAGGCGTGTTCCGTGGCGGCGGCTGGAATGTCATCAAGCTGCTGTGGGGCGGTTACTGGGATGCCCTGCTGGCCAAGGACACCGATGGCGTCCTGAAGAAGCTGATGATGGAAACCGTCGACGGCGAATACCAGAACTGCAAGGCCTTCGGTGGCGCGTATACCCGCGAGCATTTCTTCGGCAAGTACCCGGAAACCGCTGCGATGGTGTCCGGCCTGTCCGACGATGACATCTGGCGCTTGAACCGTGGTGGCCACGACCCGCACAAGGTGTTTGCCGCCTACCACCAGGCCGTGAACACCAAGGGAATGCCGACCGTGATCCTGGCCAAGACGGTCAAGGGCTACGGCATGGGCAGCGCCGGCGAGGCACTGAACCCGACCCACCAGACCAAGAAGCTGGACGACGAAGCGGTGCGCCACTTCCGCGACCGGTTCAACATTCCGGTGACCGACGAGCAGCTGAAGGACGGCCAGGTGCCGTTCTATCACCCCGGCCCGGATTCGCCGGAAGTGAAGTACCTGCAGGAACGCCGTTCCGCGCTGGGCGGCTACCTGCCGCAGCGTCGCCGCAAGGCCAGCAAGAGCTTCAACGCACCGAAGCTGGAAACCTACGAGCGCCTGCTGAAGAGCAGTGGCGAGCGTTCGTACTCCACCACGATGGCCTTCGTGCAGAGCTTGAACATCACCCTGCGTGACAAGGAACTGGGCCCGCACATCGTGCCGATCGTGGCCGACGAAGCCCGTACGTTCGGTATGGAAGGCCTGTTCCGCCAGATCGGCATCTACGCCCCGTTCGGCCAGAAGTACAAGCCGGTGGATGCGGACCAGCTGATGTTCTACCGCGAAGACCAGAGCGGCCAGGTGCTGCAGCAGGGCATCAGCGAGCCGGGTGCGATCGCCTCGTGGATGGCCGCTGGTACCAGCTATTCGGTCAGCAACGTGCCGATGCTGCCGTTCTACATCTATTACTCGATGTTCGGCTTCCAGCGCGTGGGCGACATCGCGTGGCAGGCAGCGGACATGCGGACGCGTGGCTTCCTGCTGGGCGGCACCGCCGGCCGCACCACGCTGAACGGTGAAGGCCTGCAGCACGAAGATGGCCACAGCCATCTGGCTGCCGGTGGCATCCCGAACGTGCGCAGCTATGACCCGACCTTCGGTTATGAAGTGACGGTGATCCTGCAGCACGGCACCAAGGCGATGATGGAAGATCAGATTGATGAGTACTACTACATCACCCTGATGAACGAAAACTACACCCACCCGGAAATGCCCGAAGGTGCGGCCGAAGGCATCGTCAAGGGCATGTACCTGCTGACCGACGCCGGCAAGCCGAAGAAGAACGAGCTGCGCGTGCAGCTGCTGGGTTCGGGCACGATCCTGCGCGAAGCGATTGCCGCGGCCGAGCTGCTGGACAAGGACTTCGGCGTGACCGCCGATATCTGGAGCTGCCCGAGCTTCAACGAACTGCGTCGCGATGGTTTCGATGCCGAGCGTTACAACCGCATGCACCCGGAAGGCGAGCAGCGCAAGGCGTACGTGACCGAGCTGCTGGAAGGCCGCCAGGGTCCGGTGGTTGCCGCGACCGACTACGTGCGTGCGTATGCGGACCAGATCCGTGCGTTCATCCCGGGGCACTACACCGTGCTGGGTACGGATGGTTTTGGTCGTTCGGATACGCGGGCGAACCTGCGTCGCTTCTTCGAGGTTGACCGGTACTACATCGCGCATGCTGCTATTGCGGCGCTGGCTAAGGAAGGGAAGATGACGGGTAAGGATGTGGCCCGGGCGATCAAGCAGTACAAGATTGATCCTGAGAAGGGTAATCCGGTTGGGGTTTGATGCCCATTGTTTATGAGCCAGAAAGAGGCAGCCAAGTGGCTGCCTTTTTTTGCGATGATGTCTGAAAAATCCGAACATGCCGGGGGGGGGACATGCAAAAGTATTTCGAGAATTACGTCAAGGAAGTTGCCGCCTGTAGTAATGAGGTTGAAGCCAGGGTGCGGGTAATTGTCGGGGTTCGACTTCTGCTCCAGCAGGCAGTGTTTGGCTTGTTGGAATGGGTTGGGAACAAGGCGCCAGATCCGTCGCTAACCCCTCCAAAGTACGTAGTGGATTCGCTCTGGAAGCCGGCGGATGGAAGTTTGGTGGATGCTCTGGACGCGCTACTAATCGCTGCTGAACAGACTGGCTGGTCTGGCGTCTCTCGCCTTCTGCTGAAAAGCGTTCTGGATAGGCCCGCAGCGGAACTATGTGGCAACCATCCTAAGAACCTGCTTGGGCTACTTCGCGCGCTCGTGCAACTACGAAACGATGGCGGTGAGGGGCATGGACTGTTCGGCGGCTACATGCCCGCGCAAGAAGCCGATGCGTTCAAATTTCTTGTAGATTCTCTCCAGTCAGTCCTTCCTCGAGCGGATCAGTCGGGTGGCTCTGCCAGATTTGGAATTGACGCGGACGTCATCGAATTAAAGTTTCTAAAGGCGAGGGATGGCATTCCTGCGCTGATAAGGCGAATTCAACGCCTTGCGTCCGACAGAGTCCGTGTCTATTGCCAGATATTAGATGGAGCTGGGATTCGGGCCGACTTCAACTACGATGCACCTAATCCATTTGAGGCGCTACGTGGAAAGGGGCTTCCCTCGCTTTTGGAGTGGCAAAATGAATGGGGCGCCAGAGTCTCAATGCCCGACAGGAAGACTGACTCATTCACCGGCCGAATTTCACAGATCGACGAGCTTCTTGAGTGGTATGAAGATGAAGGTGCGCGGGCCTGCCTTGTCTACGGTGACGGCGGCTTTGGTAAGACGACTCTAGCAATTGAATTTGTGCATCGAATTCTCGATCAGGAGGTGGAAGTCGCCTGGAAACCAAAGATCGTTATCTTCTACACTGCGAAGAGAACGCAGTGGGGCCTCAATGGCCTAGAACCAATTAAGTCTGGCCAACCACATTTGATAGAGCTCCTCGCCAATATAAACGTTCTGATCTTCGGATCTTACCCTGCGCCTGATTTCTACAGGTTGGACTTTATTGCGGCCGTTTCCAATCTTCAGGGGCGAATGACGGAAGAGGGGGTCAAAAGAAAGGACGTATGGCTGGTAATTGATAACACGGAAACGCTGATGTCTGACGATGGCGAGAGTAGAGCCGTCGGGCGCGAGCTTAAGGAAATAGCGCGAAAGATCGGACGGGTGCTCTTGACGTCAAGAAGAAAGGAGCATTTGGAAGCGACGCCTATCGAGGTGCCAGTACTCGAAATGGCAGAGGCAGTGGAATTCGTTCGTGAGCGATCGCGCAAGTTGAACTGCATATTGGCAGTTAACACGAAGGTCGAAGAACTTCAGCGAGAGATTGAGAAGATTGAGCGCCGGCCAATTGTTCTTGAAGCTTTTGTCAGTGCGCTCTGCGACCCATCAACAAGGAAAATTGAGCGCGCAACGGAACGCGTTGCAAAGATGCTGAATAAGGATCTCGGGGACTTCCTGTTTGCTGATGTATGGTCGCGAATAGAGCTTAAGGAGCGACGCGTACTTCTTCTAATGGCCAGGGTCGCAGACGTGCACCAGTCCTACTCCCTTAGGGTCTGCTGTGAAGTGGCTGGCGTCACTGTTTCCTCCATGGAGCAAGTGTTGGAGGAATCTAGGGGGATCGCGTCCGTCGTTACTGTTTCGGGTGACGTACATATTGGATTCACCAAGAATTTTATCGACTTTTCGAAGGGAAAGCAGGTTGTACTCCCAGGTGGAAGTGCGAGTCCAACCGAAGCCGAGGTTGCAAAAATAGCCTCAAGAATATCTTCTCTCGTAAAGACTGCGTCTCGTTACAAGGTGGGCCCTGGTGACGAAGCCTTCCGAACTCCGCTGGCTAAGGCGGCTGAGATGGCTCGTCGCGAGGGAGACATCGTCGAGAGCCAAAGGCTGTTTGAGCAGGCAGTAGCCTCGGATAGCTTGAACGGGCATCTTCGTGAGCGATTTGCTTACTTCCTATTTTCAGCAAAGCAGGACATTGATGCAGCATTGCATCAAGCCAAGATCGCGGTTGAACTCCTTCCTGATCAGGGGGAGGCTTGGTTTATGAGGGGGCTTATTGAAGCGCGTCAGGGGGATGTGCGCGCTTGCGATACTTCATTGGCGAAGGCCGAGGATCTCGGCGTAAGTTGGTACAGATGCTCTGTTCAGAAGTGTTGGGGTTACTTGAAGTCGCGACCGCCTCAGCTCCCGCTTGCCACTAAGGAGCTACTTCGACTGGACACATACTTGCGGTCCAAGGATAGTGATCGACGTGTTTCGGGTGAGGTGGAATTGTTGAAGCGCCGGCTGCAAGCCATCAATGAAAGAAAGGTGGGGGAGGCCGTTCCACGTATGACATTGGCGAAAAAGCGTGGTTTAAATAGGGGTTAGCCGCAGTCTCTTGTTGCGCACTACATTCTGTCTCACTTAGTTTGAGGGAAAGTTTGGGTAGGCAAGGGCGCCCTCTGTAGCGCTTGGCTAGCGTTTCAGGGGGCGGCTTGGCGGTACAGTGGGTGGGCGCGTCGCTGGATCCAGGGATCACCTCCTGATTCTTCAGAAGGGTGCGGGCCCCCTGACGCCGCACGTGTAGCGAAGCCTCTGCGCCGAACTCGCAGGTTGCTTGAGGTGCAATGCGACGAGGCTGCTTTAGTGGCTGCCGGATTCCATTGCAAGAAGGATTTCGACATTAGGGTCTGGGCGTGGTTTTCTAGAGCAACGGCTGTGCGGTAATTGCTTTGCGCTAAGTATGCAAGCAGCCGCGCGCCAAGTACGTCAGCGGCCCTGATTCCTTCCAGCAAGTCGCTGCTGTGGCGTTAGGCAAGTACGGGTGAGGGGTGGGCGCATAAGTGCGGCAGCGTGATGCGCGGTTCATCCAGAAACATCGACCTTCTCGTGCCAAAATCCAGAGAAAGTGAGCCTACGGCCGTCCCACAGTTGAGTGACGTAGTCACGGGGTTCGTAACCTCCGGACGATTTCGCCTCTTCCTCCCTCAGTACTTCGTGGAGCCGAGAAAAAACACGACTGGCCGGGCCGATCTGGCTCCGAAGCCTTCGGAGTTGTGGCCAAGTACACGCGGAGATCCATGCGCTAGTGATGGGGCGCCCATAAGCATGTGTACGGGCCACGCTTCTCGACAGTGCAAACAAGAAGCAGGATGTGGGCAGCTCGCCCTTCTTCGCATTGAGCCGCATCGCCTGCGCGATGCCGAGCGGCCCCTCCGACAAGAGCCAGGCGCCGACCGTATTTCCCCAGGTGTCGACCTCATCAGCGAAGTTCTTCGCGCGGCTGGCTCGCTGTCGAACATTATCGGTATCGTAGTCTTGCCATTTGAGCTGAAACAGTGCGAGTTCACCCGTAGCTCTGTCAAAAATAGCGGCATCAATGTCGGTAAGAATTCGACCACCTTGCTTGATCACTATTCCTCCGCTGACGCATACATAGCGACGACCTCCAAAGAGCGAGAAGAGGTCGTCCCTGAGCCAACTCTCCCGACGCTTCGATATGGCGTTGATAGAGGATGCGTTTCGCCAATTTGAGATCATCTTGAACTGCGAGAGAGGATTGGCGCCCAGGCTTGAGGTTGGGCGTATGATCATCCCGTTACCTAAGTCGACGAACATTGGTCGAACGGGCGTCATCTCCCTGAGGAGGCGGTCTGAATCCTTTGCACTCACGGTTAGGTAATCCATAACGCTGCTCACAACATCAGCGGAGAGGGATGCAGCGCCCGCGATGGCTTCAAGCAGCTTCTGTCGAGGTTCCCAGAGAGTTAGGCAGGCGGCCAGATCAAGTTGGGGGCGCGCCTCTACAGCAATGAGGCAGAATTTGACGTGCTTCTGATAGACGCTGACCAAAAATGCCAGAACCTTCAATAAATCGTGGCCCGTAAAAAGTTCAAAGTCGGTAGATGGGTGAATGCCGCCCTGTGAAAACAATTCTTCTAGATACAGGTCCGCGCGATCAATAAAGTAACTATCAACTAAGGGGTCAGCGTCGTACTGAATGAAGGTCCCGTATGGCGTCTCCCATGGGCGCACGAGCGATGCCATCGTCCTAAAAATTGATTCGCGATCCCATTCCGTCCGGGGCTCACGAGAGCATCGCCAATACGCACCAATAGAATCGGAATGTTCGTCGGTTTCAGAGTAAGGAATGATCGTCCAGCCGTGCGACGGGTGCGCCTCTGACGTCCAACTCTCCTCTAGGTCCCTCCATTGGCCTTCCTCCATCGCGTCCAGTATATGAAGGCCGAACTGATCGGTGCAGCGAAGGGTGAGACTTCCATCTTGATCTACGTGGGTAACTTCCATCATTCCTAACCGAATCATCTCTGCTGATCTGCGCAGCAGGGCGGCCACTCCAAACTGCCTTAGCAGGTTCGTGGCGGTGATCTTGCTATCAGCGCTCGACTCCGACATTGGAATGCCACACTCCCGCAGAGAGGGCAAGAGCTCTGCGGTCGCTAGG
This sequence comes from Stenotrophomonas sp. WHRI 8082, assembly GCF_040223995.2. NCBI lineage: Bacteria > Pseudomonadati > Pseudomonadota > Gammaproteobacteria > Lysobacterales > Lysobacteraceae > Stenotrophomonas > Stenotrophomonas sp. WHRI 8082. The sequence continues at coordinate 2,365,348 of NZ_CP167826.1, forward strand.
TTCATTCCCCATATGAGCATGGAATGCTGTCGGCCAAACTCACATGGGCCACTGACGCTTGTGACGATGAAACTCAGGTCTAAGCAGCGTTGCATCTCGAGAAGTAGGAATGTACGGTGAGCTGCTTCTTCCGGTATTACTTGGCGAATACGCCGAAGTGCCTCATCCCCAATATCTTGAATCGCATTGGCATCGACCGGGCGGTTCTGAGTCATTGCATTCTCCCAACAGCTAGTTTCTGACATCGTAACGTCCGCTGATGCACGTTCAGAGCGTTTCGTCGCGGCTTTCGAATGAATACCGTCCTGATGGGCGCGCGCGGGCATATGGTGTGATCAACGCAGCGAGTGGCGCCACATCATCTGGCGAGGCCATGTCAAGTAGGCGTGGTCATCCTGAGCGCAAGGGCCGGAGAGGGGGCTGATTCCATAGGCCGCGGCAGTCGCCAATGGGCTCTGAATCCCCATCCTCTAGCATGCAATGTAGAAGGTAGGTCAGGGTGGGTAGTGCGAGCGGATTGAACCCGCTCATTTGGATAGCTCTCAACTGACTGGGAGGTGCTCGGGAAGCTTGAATGGGGTGCAAACGGCAGCAGGGCATGGCCCCCGGCGGTGAGGTGACTGGCCGAGTGTCCCTGGTCCTGTCAAAATGCGTCAGATTGCGTGCAGTCAGGCCCAGTGGGGATAGGTCTGCACATTTGGTACCTTCGGAGGATGGCTTGGGTGCGCTGAATTGGCCTGGGTTGTAACGTTCAACCCAAACGCTTGTTGGTAGAGCATTTTCCGGGGGGCAGCTGATGAAGTTGTCGAGTTCGCTAAAGACGAACTGACTGGGGACGGACTTGCAAAAGAATTTTCTGAGTGTTGTGGATCTTTTCGCCGGATGCGGTGGTTTCGGCTTGGGACTGGAGGAGGCCGGGTTCACGCCGATCTACGTCAACGAGCTAAACGATGATGCCCGTAGCACCTATCTGGTGAACAGGCGACAACGCTATGAACATTTTCGAGTGGATCTGGACGAGACCCGGTGGTTGAACCCATTCAGCTCGTCCGATGCCCGAAAGATGACGAGAAAGTCCTATCTGGATGACCTCGAAGCTCGCTTCAAGTCCACCTTCGATATTTCTCAGGGCGAGATTGACCTGATCGTGGGTGGACCCCCTTGCCAGGGATTCTCGGGGATTGGTCATCGGCGCTCATACGCTGTGGACAAATACGACGTACCATCGAACCACCTTTTCAAGGACATGGCTAGCATTGTTCGCCACCTGCAACCACGGGCATTTGTTTTCGAGAACGTGCGTGGGCTCCTTACAAGTCGATGGACACCAGACGGCGAAAGTGGCGAAATCTGGCGTGCCGTGAAGCGCGCATTTGCGAGGATTGGCAACTACCGGCTTGCGTCGCAACTTGTCCATGCGAAGGACTACGGGGTCGCCCAGAATCGCCCAAGGGTCATGCTAGTTGGTATCCGTGAAGACATCGGGGGATCCGCGACGCGCGCCAATGAGGTGGATTTCATCGATGACACGGCAGTTGGCCTCGGGTTTATCCCCCGGGCTTCCGGCGGTGCGCCTGACCTGATCGATCTTCTGGGTGACTTGGTCGATCCATCCCATTTCAATGGTGGACGAACAGATGTCTATCCGACGGCGGCGCTGACCGACGCTCAGATCGCATTGCGCACGAACCTCGAGGGCAAGGTGTCTAAGGCCGGTGACCCTGTGACTGACCATGAATACAGCAAGCACAGTGATCACGTTAGGGAAAAATTCCAGGCGATGATCAACCAGGAGCACTACGTCGGTACCAAAAAGTTCGCCCAGCGGCTCCTGCCAGCAACCTGGGGCCGCAATGGACCCGTGATCACCGCAACCTCCTTGCCCGACGATTACGTGCACTTTAAGCAGCCACGCACTTTGACTGTTCGGGAGTGGGCACGTTTGCAGGGCTTCCCGGATTGGTATGAGTTCCGTGGTAAGCGCACCACTGGGGGAATCCGAAGGGCAGGGAATCCGCTGGAAGGAATTCACTTCCGCGAGCTGCCTAAGTACACCCAGATCGGCAACGCAGTACCAGTGCCGCTTGCACGCGAAATTGGTAAAAACCTGGCCGGAATTCTACGCCGCGATCGTTAGGTTGCGATGATTCGTCGCTCTTCCATGGACTGAGGAACAGGGAATTATGGGAACTCTTAGTGTTGATGCCGAACGAGGCGTGGATGAAGAATCGGTTCGAGATGGGGTCAACCGACTACAACGGCGCGCATTCGGCGGAGAGGACGTAGCCGTCAGGCCTAGCGCCGAAGATCACACTTGGTGGCCCCGGGCTCCGCTAGTCCCGGGGGTCCAAGAGGCGATTGATAGATTTATCGCGAACAGCGCTGCGGATACTGCCCTTGAAGTGGTGTTCCTCGTCGGCGGCGCGGGCAATGGCAAGTCTTTTGCGGCGAGGTATCTGGGAGACCAGTTAGGCCTGAAGAGCCACCCGTCCGATTCCCTCGCACACCGGATCTACTCAGGCTCAATCAAGGGTGCTGAGTTCCATCTATTGAATGACGCTACGATAGCCCCCAGTAAGGACTACGAGAACCAAGATGCCGCGCTCGCGGAGGATTTGGCTAAGTGGTGGAGTTTCTCCAAAGACACCCCGGTACGCAGTTTCTGCTGCGTTAATCGAGGGATCATCTCTGACGAAATTCGTGCATTGCAGCAGATGGCCGGCAGTGCGCATTTGCTCTCCCTCTCAATCCTGCGTTGGCTCGCCAATCCTGAGGAGGGGCATTTTGAAGCGCTTGGGGCAGAGGATCTTTGCTCCCCGGGAGCCGACGGTAGCCACGCTGCCCACAATATCGAATTCAACTTGGACGGAAGGCAGATTCGCTTAATCGCCTTGGCAGTTGACTCACATTCGCTCTTCGCACCCGATGGATCCGAGACATCCCGCGCTCAGGCACTTTTCAGTGAGCTGATTAGTCGATTTGGTGCAGTTCGCGATCAGCGTCCAGAGCTCTGCCCGATCCGTGCAAACATTCAACAATGGCAGACAGGCGAGGGTACTCAAGCTTGGCAGGAGTTGCTGTCGTCCGCTGAGATCGCGTCTGGTCGACTGTATAGCTACCGGGACGTATGGGGGGCGGCGGCCCTTTCCGTGCTGGGCCCGCGCGTTGACTACGGATCAGTGCATGGAGAGTTGCTTGATCATGTAGACGAGTTGCTCGGGGTCGCGGCCGGAGAAGCGGAGCTGAGCACGCGTCTAGCAGCGCTCGTTCGACTCTCTCGGCTCAGGGCTCACAGCGCTCTGTTCCGAGCCCCATCGCCCATAGTCGGGGCGCTGCGGACAGAGTACCCGCCCGCGACTCCAATCCACGCCGGACTCGCTCTTGTAGATCCCGCCGTATGGAGATCTACAGACTCGCGCTCGGTTGAGGCTGCCATGCAGCGTGTCGCGATGGGCGATCTCCCTAGTGGGGATGCTCTCGCCCTTCTCTCCGGTTCGCTGGCATGGTCTCCGTTCGACGCCTACCTCGAGGAGACGCTCTTGGAGTTCTTGGAATCACCGAGCTGCGGAGATATCGAGCGCCGCAGGCTGGTCTCCTGGTACGGGGCTTACGTGGCCAGGTTAGTGGGCATCGGCACGAGTACCTACGGCAATGCGGAGATCATTAAGCAATGGCGTAGGTGCAAGCGTAGCTGTGCAAACAAGCCGGTTGCCCTGCCGAGCGACCTGGAACGATCGATACGCTCATTGATCTTCCCGCAGCACCCAGATGGACCAGCAAACAGCATGCTGATGCCAGCATTCTCTGTCCGTGCCGAGCCCATTTCATCCTTGAAGGATCAGGTTCACCCCCGGCTTGTTGAGGTGGTGCCAATCAGTGCTGTATCCCTCAGGGTTCGTACGATGGGTGGGCGCCTACTCATTGAGTGCTACACCTCGGAAAATTCGGGCGTAATTGGACAGCTCGCACTCGACTTCGCGCTTCTGCGCGAGGCGCAGTCGTTTAGCGAGGGTCGCTCTGGGCAAACGGAGTCTACGGCGTACATTGAGCCGCGAATTGAGCGCTGTAGGTCATCAAGCATCGCAGCAATTGACCATGCGCAGCAAACACTGGCAGTGGTCGCCAATGGAAGGCATGAGGAACTTGCGATATGAACAGCATCTACTTCCCTGAGCTAAAGCGGCCGCAATACCCTTCTAGTCCCGAGATCCTACTCTCCGCCTTGGCATGGTCGGTAGTTGAGCGACCCTCCAGCGCTCCGGACGCCGGCCTCATTTATGTTCGCAAGGAAAGCAAGGCGAAACGTGTACAGATCCGACAGACAAAGCCCAGAGATGGCGATGAGCTAGCGAGCTTTACCGCCGCGTTGCTGAAAGCGGGCGTACGAACCAAGGACGGCGAACTTCCTTCGCTCGTAGTCGATGCCATAGCGGACTCGCTGGTGGGGGTTAGGCCAGATAAAGGGGTCGGATACACTTCTTCAGCGATTGGCCTTTGCGGCGCGCTCCTTCAAGACCCGATTGGCGGCCTCGGTGCGGCAAATCCTCCGAACTTCGCTAGCCTACTCAATACGATGTATGCGCTGGGGGGAGGGCGTGGTTCAGCCGCTGAGCGCTGGTTCGACGTTGCGTCTCACTATGCCGGGGATCCTGTACTCAGCCGTATTGAGGAGGCTCTCGCGAGCACGTCTCTGTCGGAGTACCTTCCCCAGGTCTGGCCTCAGGCTAAGGCGGTCTTGGCTGAAGGGGCCAAATCAAGGACTTTGCCAGATTGGTGGACGGCTGACGTCTTGAACCAGCAGCTTGGCACTCCCTTCTCCTGGTTCCGCGATAGCTGGGACAGATTGTGTTCCGAGCAGTGGTACACCGCGCTGTCGCCACGGAAGTGGTCAGCCTGGGCGGTGTGTGTGCTGCGCAATGCGCTTGGCTTCGCCTTTCTCTGGGAGGCAAACTTCTTCGCGGAGCTTGCTCGTGGAGTGCGAGATGGCAGTCGCGACGCCGCTAATGTGGCGCGACTCTCCTTGCTGCCAAGCCGGCCTTTGATCCCGTACCAAAAGGGCAGCATTGCCCAGATGGACGTCATGCCAAGCATGAGGCAGAGCCTGATTTATGGTTCGACCTGTCGCAAGGCAATCGAGGCTGTGCTGAAAGACGAGAAGGCAGACTGCAAGCAGCTCGCTGACGTCATCACCCTGCTGCGAACCAAGCATTCGAAAGAACTGAAGGAGCGGCTGGAGGCAGGTGATGACTCGGGCACCACGAACCTTGTAGAGACAGTGAGGTACTCGCTGATTGCACGTACGGGATCTGACGTTCCCGACCACTATGCATTCCTCAGGCGAGTCAACCGGAACTTCACGCACGTATCGCCCGGACCCGAGTGGATCGTTGTCATGGCGGCAATGTCGTCGAGTTCACCAGGTAGTGAGCTTCGGTTGGGTGATGTGCAGCGGCAACTGGACGCGCTAGGCTTGAAGCCGCGAATCGATTTCCTGCTGTCAGAGCTCGAACGCGCGGGTCTCTGCGCGGGCGCCGCTGACGGGGACGAGGGGATCGAGATCAATCTTGGAATCGGGGGGAAGTAACATGCCATTGATCGGCAAGGCCATTGCGATTGTCGCTGCAAAAATGGGCGGACAACTCATGCTTGAGCTGCCCGATGATCTGCCGCCTGACTTCATCAAGGATGTTCTGCAGGGCGCGAATTCGACTTTCCATCAGGTGCCTAGTTTCGCGATGCTCGTGCACGAGAAGGTGGACGATCTCGTGGGAGTTGAGCCTCGAGTAGACTTCCGCGAGCTGGCGATGTATCGGCAAGGGCAGCATCTTGCGGTGACGTATGCCAGCAAGAATCGAGGTATGGCCACCTACAGTAGCGTCTATCCTCTTCTACTGAGTGCCGGATTCCCGTCTACTCAGTCCGGCGAGATGGGCGCAGGCGTCGCCACGCTTGTTGATCTGTCGGCCGCTATTGCCGCCGTGTTGCTAGAGCATTGTGCCGAACTGGAGATCGAGCTCGAGGAGCTAGATCCCGTAACGCAGGAGATCCTGAAGTTCTTGGCTGATGTCTACGAGATCACTAGCGGTGGTCAATCGAGCGTTGCTAAGGATTGGTGGATCCACGTCGAAAGCTGGGTGGATAATGTAATCGTCCATGCCCGTGATCGTGGGTCGGATACGGCCGCGTTCCTCTACGGCGCAGCCGGGCTGCCAAATCCAGGCCGCAAGAAGACGCTGGGCATCAAGCCAAAGAACTACGTCAAGATCTTGCAAGAGCGATGGGTGGATGCTGATGGCATCAGTGCAGAACTTGCACGGCTGCAAACCGGGCTTGGGGAAGACGAAGAGACGAGTCCGCTCGACCGGATTGATTGGGCAGCGACGGTTGAGCACGCCCAGTACGATAGTGATTCGGCAGTAGCTAGAGTCGCGCTAGCCTCGCGAGCCGACCAGAAGTTGAAGACAGAAGGATGGGCCGCACTCGACCAGACCGCGTTCAGTGCGCCCGTGGTCGACGATCGTGCTCAACTGATCATTCAACGAACTGGGGTTCCATTGCCGCGCCCGTTTCCGCAGTCGCCCCCGGTGCTGGTAGCGACGGCCACTGATTTCCACGATGAAGTCTCCCGCAAGTCCATCTATGTTGGGGTAGAACTCGTTGTTCCCTTGGAACAGGATAAAGAAATTCCTGATTCACTTAGGGACGGGAAGGGGGTTCCGCGAATTCAGGTGTCGGGCGTGGGTACTTGCCGAGCCTCATTTGAAGTCAAGAAGTATGAGGTCACTGCAGGAACCATTACTCTGGTTGGCGATCTAACGCTGACCCCTAGCAAGGCAAAGCCAAACAGCTTGGCGATCAAGGTGAAAGGTCCCGAGTACGTGCGGGCAGTAGAGCCGCTCATCTTGGTCCAGATACGCCCGGACGAATGTCTTTTTTGGGCTAGGGAAGAGTCGGCTGGCCGAGGCCGTGGCCGCGCGCTTGGACCTTGGGTTTGTAAGGCCCGGGCAAACGAGTCGACGGTTGCGTTGATTAATAAGCCGTCTCGGTACGAGATGTATGCCGCCTGGGGTAGCGATCTGGAGCTTAGTCAAACTGGCTGGTCGCTGGACGGCCAGCCGATGGAGTGTCTGGCGTGGGGGGGGACTAATGGCCAGTTCGCTAGTGCTATTGAGGACCTCACCTCCTCCGTGGACCTCAAGGCGAACTCCAACATCTCCTTCGCGCTAGACATTGCGTCCACCAGTAGTCGACCGATATCGCCCTTTACCGCAGCAGCAAGCGGTGCGCGACCCGCTACGGACAAGCTACTTGAACCCTCCGTTTTGGGCCAGCTCGAGCTGGAGATGCAGCATATCCTCGCGGAGCTTGGGCCTAGGCATGCACTGGGAGCCATCTCCGCGACCACCTCCAAGCAGGCGGAAGCTTATGGCGGTTCAATTCCAGGGTGTAAGTCTGCAATTAGCCTTCAGGACAGGCTGGATCTTTACCCAAGTGCCCCTAGTGGCGACCTCCTTAACCTGCCGGCGTACGCCTCTCTTAGGAGCGCATACCAAGATCTAGGCGTCCTCGAGCTAGTCACCACAATCGAGCAGCGAGAGCGATCTGGCGAGCTCACGGTCTCCCGGGTTCCGCTTGATGCACTCGACAAAAGGCGTGTGAACGCTGTTCTTGCCGCTTACTCTTTGCTTCTCCAATCCATCGCCAGACTTTCTGCATCAGATCAGTTCTGGGCGCGGAACCCATTCAGTGCCGTTGTGTTCTCCGAGAAGAGCGGCCTTCAGAGCGCAGCGGCGGTGCTACTCAGCCCACTCCATCCCATTAGGCTTGCATGGGCCTGGAAGGTTCAGGTGGGTCTGAGAGAGGCATATGCTGACGGCGCCTTGCCCGCGGCGACCCTGTCCCTACTCGACGGAACGAATTTTCCTGCATTCGTTGCGGCACTGAACGTTTTCGATCAAGAGATCCCGTTCTTGCCTGTGCCCGTGGACGCGCGACCAAGGGATTTATATATTGGTTGGCACGTAAGCGTTCCAATCCTCGACGGCTCTCCAGTGATTCCTGACTGGTTGCAGGGTGAGCGGTTCCCTGCCGAAGGCCTGTCGACGCTGACTCCTTCATCTATTTCGTCTGCGGTCGACGACTTTTTGCGTGTCTCTCCAGAAGTACAGACATTGCAGATTGCCCTAACAAGCGCGACACAAGCGCGTAGATCTGCTGCTATGGACGAAGGGCTCATTGTAAAGCTGAAGGAACTCGCCGCTTCGAGCTCAGAGCTTTCGGGAGTAGCGGGGGTCACGATCAGAGACTCGAAGCACCGACTGGGTGATATTCCGGCGCTCGGCAGGCTCGACGAGGGTCTCCTTTCGGCGAGGCCGGGCTTCAATCTCACGTGGCGCTCGGCCCCAGACGGCGACACCAGCGAAAGCCATATCACGTTTGTTGAAGGTGGAGCCGCAAAGGCGATAGTGGTAAGAGGAGGCCGCTCGCAGGGTTGGCTGCCGAGCCTTCCATTGCGACGTACCCCCATCAGAAAAAGCCCCGGTCGATTCACCACACTGGACTACAGCCTTGGGCACAGGGACGAAGCAGATTTTGAGCTCTCTTCGCTATTGAAACAGTACGAAGGAGCTATAGACGAGGCCTATATGGTAAACGTCATGGCGAATTTCGCAGTGGGTAAGGCAACTCCCAATTGGCTAGTCGCTGGAGACTTTGGAGTAGACCCCCAGGCACTCGCACTTGCTGCGTCCAGCCATGTCGGTGGTAACTATGTTCTATGGGACTGGAGGCCAGCAACTACGGTAGGTGCATTCCGCGGCGAAGAGGCGCGGGTCCAGCCCTATTTCGTTCTCGCAAACGTCCCTGCGGCACTAAGTGGGGCTATACGAGAGCGGCTCAAGCGTCTCAACCCTGCGGCGACGAACGTGGAGATCGATTCAAGGGCTCGGCTTCTAGTATCAACCCTTGCGAGACGAGCAATCGGTCTCAACACTCTGCTGTCAATCGGTCATCATCAGGCGACCGGGGCCATAGGGTTCTTCTTTGCCCTCAGATCGCTGCAGCGATGGGTAGATGAAGCGCCCCCAGGCGAGTTGCGGCTGATCGTGCCTGTAGACGCCGTGGATCCGTTCTTGCGGGATACCGTTGGCTACGCGCGAGGTGACAGTAGGCGACGCGCTGATCTGCTGGGAATAAGCGCGGCTAGTAGCGGCGCTGACTTCTCATGCGTCAACCTTATCCCAATTGAGATCAAGCACTACGGCCTAGTGAAATCCGAGGTCGAGACGGTTTTTCCAAAAGCAGGCGAGGAGCGCCTCAGGGAGCATGCCGAACAGCTGAGGGACTACAGCAAGCAACTCTCAGAGTTGTGCTCAAACATCAGTTCGGCGGCAGGAAGCAAAGCATCAATTCTTGGTCAACGTCTTCTGGCCGTACTTGACGCCGGCCTTCAGCTGAATAGTAAGAGTAGCGAGCACGCAGTTGGCATCTTGCGTTCTGTAGCCGAAGGAAAAGCAAAATTCGCCACTGGGATGGGGATTCTGATTTGGTATCAGGCTTGGGCGAGGACCGAACAAGGCGAAAGCGCATCTTGGGATGAGTTTGGCGGAGAGTACGATGACGAAGGCGATCGGCGGATTGAAATTCGTATTGATCCTGTCGCGTACGATGCGGTGCTCTGGGGGGAGGAAGGCGGGGACGCTGAGTGCCATGAAGTGGTGGTGGCTGCTCTGGCACATTCAGTTGAAGACTTGTGCTGCCAGGGAACGAGTACAAGCGAGCTTCAGACTGAGGTGGAAGAGATTTCAGAGGACAAAGCCGCGCGCCTCGGTCAATCTAAGATTAATGAGGACATTGACTCTGAAGCAAATCCGCTTCTGAGCTCGGACCCCGTTTACGTGGCAGAAGAGCTTGGTCCCAAGGTAGAGGCTGCAACCCCGCGATCATCTCTGCCCAGCAAGATAGATCAGAAGACCCTCGAGCAGCGATATGACAAGCTGATTTCCTACTTGTCCGAGTTTCACGTAAAAGTTAACCGGCCAAAAGCCGAGTCGCCCTATAAGGAGGGCCCTGCTTTCGTTGAATATGCGGTAGTTCCGGCGTACGGAGTCTCAGTGAGCAAGATTGAGGCGCAGGTTCAGAATCTGAAGTTGAGGATGCGCCTTGCTGCGGACATGCAGCTTGGTTGCTCCACTCACAATGGCAATGTCGTCATCACAGTGCCAAAGGCTGACTCTGAACGTTACTTCGTGGACGCTGAGGAAATGTGGAATAGGTGGCAGCGACCATCTAAGGGATTCGCCGTTCCGGTGGGCGAGGACTCTTCGGGGGAGATCGTTGAAATTGACTTTTCCAGCTCAAACTCCCCCCATCTGCTAATGGCTGGTGTAACAGGGAGTGGTAAATCCGAGGCTCTCCTGACCATCCTTCATGGTGCTGCACACTTCTATTCGTCAGAGGAGTTGAGGCTGAAATTGATCGATCCGAAGGGTACGGAGCTCAATTCATTGGAGGACCTTCCGCATATGGATGGCCCCATCGGCACTATGCCCGAGGATGCAATTGTAATGCTGGAGGAGGCCGTTCATGAGATGGAGCGCCGCTATGCCTTGTTCAAGTCGGCGCCTGGAAACGTGCGTAGCATTGCGGAGTACACTGCGTCAGGGAAGATGCTGCCGCGGTGGATCATAGTCTTGGACGAGTACGCGGATTTGACGAATGACGACGATGAGCGGAAGAAGGTCGAGTCGAACTTGAAGAGGATCTCCCAGAAGGCCAGAGCTGCGGGAATACACTTGATCGTCTCGACCCAGAAGCCAGTTGTGACCGTTGTAAATACCGTGGTTAAGGGCAACCTCCCAGGTAAGATCGCCCTAAGGGTGAATACGCTAGTCGAGAGTCGGGTTGTCTTGGACGAAGGCGGAGCGGAACAGCTCGTCGGCAAAGGCGACGCGCTCATTAAGACGGGAAGTGGAAAGCTCCGTGTCCAATTCGCAAGGTACAGCCTCGATGACTAGGTAAATAATGGGTCATCGCGGAGTGGCGCGCAGTAGGCGCGCCACCTTGGCGATGGACTTCTCCCGAAGCGCGGGAGTTCTCAGTTGACACTCCCAGATCTTGAAAACCCTCCAGCCATCTTTCCGGAGCGCTCGGGCTACACGCACGTCCCGCCTTCTGTTGCTCAGGAACTTCTCTTTCCAAAACGCAGCATTCGTTCCAGGGATGCGCCCTTGCTGACAGCGATGTGCGTGCCAAAAGCACCCATGGACGAAAATGACTGCCCGGTATTTTGGAAGCACAATGTCAGGTCTTCCTGACAAGTTTCGCGCGTGAAGTCGGAATCTGAATCCCAACTTGTGAAGGCCGCGCCTCACAGCCATTTCTGGCTTGGTGTTGCTCCCCTTGATTAGAGACATGCGCTCGCTACGCATTGTTTTCGTCAATGTATCGGCCACCAGTCGCCTCCTAGCCTCCTATATTGCGATGATTGAAGTATCCAACTGAGGGCGTGAAGGGAGGCGCATAATCGCTAACAGCATGCCCTGGCCGTTGCGTCGATCCATGCGACGTTCCCCCGCGCCGAGATTGAGAGGCAAGCCGGTTTGGAGTTCAATCCTCAATGACGGGGAGATTGGGTGTGAAGAAACGCTTATCCGAAGAGCAGATCATCAGCTTCCTGCGCTTCCTGCTGAGAACGGATGATTTTCGCGGCGAAACTAGGACTTACAAAAAAGATAGACGATACAAATGCTTGCTAGCTAGTCTTCCGTAGCCCCGGCTGTGGCCAAAACGTATCCACCCTAGACAAATCAAAGTCCTCCCCTTAAGCCGGCGCAGCCTCCGTAGCCGGGGAGAGCGCAGTACCACCCAAGCTCCTTCACATCTATCCCAGCGTCCGCCTGGTCGATGGCATAGAGCCGTAGCATTGCTTCGTTAAAGTCCTGCAACCAATCGCGATCAATCAGTACCATCAGTGGTTCTCCCAAAGGTCCGCTTAGAATGGATGCTCGCCGTCCCAGATCCTGAGACTTGGCTAGGGCGCGGTGTGCCCACTAAGTGAGCTCTGCCCTGAATTGAATAGTGAGGCAAGCGACATTGACAGAACCGGATCGATCGAGGCGCCAATCGATTGGCTCGCCACCGGTGCACGGGTTAACCTGTCAACCACGTAGAGCCCGCCCTCCATCTGGACAGGACGCATTGCATGGAAAACATCAATCAACCAAGGAAAGGCGAGTTCTTCCAGCTGCGGCCTGATGACGGTCGAGGCGGCAAAGGCCATGGCGTCGTTTTTACGAATGAACAGGCGCTGCTAACACCACCAAGGATCGTCCTGCGTCCTAAGGCAGGAGGCTTCCCTCCGCTCCGCGAGAAGCCGCGGCTGGTATACAACCCCCGCGAGGGCGTGTTGCCTGAGGATCTTGAGGGTGGAGTGAGTGGCTACTGGTTGGTGTCCGAGCGACTTCGCCACGTAATGGAAACCGTAGATGCAGGTGCTTTTGCCTTCGTAGAGACCGACTATCGTCTTGCGGACGGTTCGAAGGGACCTCCATTTTTTCTCTGTGATGTGATCCGCACGCTGGATGCCCTGGACGAAGAGGCGTCGCAGCTCAATGTAGAGGTCAGCGACGAGTTCGAAGATGGCAAGTTTTACGGGCTTACGGGCGACGTACGGTTGGCGTTCAAGCCCGAGGTGTTGGGCTCTTCCCACGTGTTTAGGCTCAAGTTCCACGGTGGAGTCTTCTGCGATCGGCTCTTCAAGAATGCTGTTGAGCAGGCCGGGATTGTTACATCGAGAAACTCGAATGGGCTGTGGTTCTACGACGCCGTGAATTGCTAGTTCACGCTGGCGAATGAGAGGAAGGAGCCTGACTCGTGCAGAACTATCGAACGCATTTCCAGGATCATCACACCATCGAGCAGCAGACGCTGAAAAGCAGCGTGTTGCTTTCCAAGCTCCAGCAGTCTGGGAAGTTCGACATCCACGCTGCCGAGAGCAAGCTGTTCTTACCCGCTAGCCCCGAGTTCGCGCAGGCATTAGGCGTCACGCCGCACAGTGGTGGCCCTCTTCGTGCGTATCAAGATGGGATCCTGCAGCGTTTGACCCGTATCGAGGCTTCTCGTGACGGGCAGGCTATGCTGGAAGGTGATTCAGCCGCGATGGATCGCGTAGCCAAACGTGTGGAGCAATTGCGCGACACGATCAAAGTTGGCCTGATCAACGGCGATCTCAACACGAACACGCCGGTCGGCGAGACTGCTGCAGTAACGAGCCAGAGGGTCCGGCGCTTCTTTGACGATATCCCGGCGTACCACCAGGCGCACGCCCAACAAATAGAAGCCCTGAAAGGCTTTACCGGCGTAGACCATGGCTGGGGCGCAGTTGCCAACTCAGAGTCGCGCATCGTCACCACGCTCAACCAGATCCACGTGGACAGCCGCCCACCTACGCGCGGCGGCAACATTGAGCTCCAGCGCAGCGGCCTATCCCTCGCCATCGCCAACGCACACCACGACGGCCGCGTCGTCCTTTCCACGCAGAGCATCCACACTGTTGAAAAGGTACTGGGTGAGGAGGCTGCTTACCGCATCCGCGTCCCCCGCGGCCAGCAAGGCGCCGCCTCCCTCGATCTCCTGATGGGCGAGGCCTCGGCCCGCACGCTCGTCCGCTCCGGCGGACTGCTCGCAACAGGCGCCGATGCCGTGTTCACTGCACGTCGATCCGCCGAGCTGCTTGAACAGGGCAACGCCACCGCAGCTCAATCCGAACTCAATCATGCCATCGCCCGCAATGTAGGCGGCTGGGCCGGTGGTGCCTCCACGGCCATGGCCCTTGGCGGCAGCGGCTTCGTGCCGGCTGCCGTGGTTGCTGCGGATGCCTTGCTGCTGAGCAAGGCCTTCGATAAAGGCGCGGATCTACTAGACAACCGCGCCATCTACCACCAGACCGACAAGGCTGGTGTGGACTGGCAGTTCAACGGCCGAAACTGGGAACGGCAGGCGGCGATCGATCGCACACCGGATGGCCGGAGTAACCCGGTTGAGCAGGGCATAGCGGCCAGCTACGAGAAGTCCCAGGAGCTGGGCGCCATGGCCAGTGCCAAGGCGGTGGAGCTGGCGCTGGCCAAGACCCCAACGCCCCAGGATCCTTTCCGCATTCCCGCCCAGCCCAGCGACCAGCGCGGGTTGGACAATGCAGACTGGCACCGCAATCCAGATAACCAAGCGTGGGAACGCCAGGTCAAGACGGGGCTGTCCGGCGCCAATGACCGTGGTATCTACGAAACCCAGGTCGCGACGCCAGAGCGTGCCCAGCAGCTCAACCAGCAGTCGCTGGCGCGCATCGAATCCAACATCGCGACAGGTCAGGAGGCAGTCGCGGCGACCTACCTGGCAAGTCATGCAGCCCAACGCGCACAGCACTACGGCGTCGCCATTCCTGCGGCTGTCCAGTCGGTGAGGGCCACCCCCGATGCAGTCCTTGGATCGGATGGGCACCGCTATCAGCGTAGCGACGCTGGGCAGTGGCAGGGTGCGGGAGGGCCGGCCAGCGGCAATCTCGCCGCCGAACTTGAACTCACCAACCAGATGCGCCAGCCGTCGCTGGAGCAGTGGCAGGATGAGCTGGCGGCCATCCAGTCCCGGCCTGCGCCGTCACCCGCGCAGATTGAACAGAATGAGCTGGTGCACCGTTACCGCAGTGCCGGTGTAGATCTTTACGTAAACCCCGAAACCCAGCAGGCGATCGAGCTGGCTGTGCAGCGTACCCGTGAGGCAAGCGGCATCAGCGGTCCGTCGCTCCAGCAGTTGCAGCGCAACGAGGGCGGCCAGTTCGGGTATGACAGCCCTATCGCGCACTATCAGACCGGGCAGGACGGCGTAGCCCGCCAAGTGGCCACTACCGGGAGCGACGAGCTGCGCCAGGCGCTCGGCGAGGTCCGTGCACAGCAGGCAGTGCAGGCACCCATTCCGGATTCACCCGAACTACGCATCGCCGCGTTGTCGCCTGACGAGCGCGAGGCCTACCAACAAGCGCTGCGTGAGGCCAACCGCCAAGGCGTCTCTACGCAGGAGGCGCAGCAGGTCGCCAGCTTCGCCGCAGTCAGCGTGCACGCACCGCTGCAGGACGAAGCCCAAGCGCCGCAGGCCGCCCTTGATGTGGCGCGGCAGCGGGATGCGGTGCCGGCACCTTCCATACAACCGCAGACGATTCAGCCTGTCGCCGCGGTGGCCATGGCTGCAGCGCCCGTTACCGTTCCGCCCGCAGAACCAGAGCGCCTTCAGCAGACTTCGCCACGCGTGCAGCGCGAGGAGTCGCGCACGGGATCCGATCCCCGTGAGAGCGCCAAGGCGACGGACGAGGCGAACCAACGCGAATCGCATAGGTCGCAGCAGGCAGAGGCGTCGCCTGCATCCACCGTTACAGCGTACCAAGCCGCTGAGGTCCAACCCACTGCCGCGCATCCGCAGCAGGCTCCGCAGGAACGGAAGGACAGCGTGCAGCAGCGGCCACCGCTTGCCCCTGAGCCCAGCCCCGATGCGTCGATCATCGCGGCCTCCGCGCAGCACGCGCCGCCGTTGCACCAGCTCCCCGCTGAGGCTTCAGTAACTGAGCCCGCTTCGCATCCACTGCCTGCCGCGAGTGCCCAGCAAGTGCCTCGGGTGCCGACGCAGCATGAGAGTGAGACCGAACAGCAGCCGGTGCATTCCGCGGCGACGTCGACGACAGCCACTCCCATTGCCGATGAGGCGCAGACGCCACCTCGCCACTCAGGACCGCTGCAGCCTGATCATCCAGACCACGCGCTCTACCAGCAGGTGCGCGACGGCGTGGCTGCCTTGGATGCCAAGCACGGGCGCGAGTTCGACGAAACGAGCGAGCGGATGAGTGCCAGCCTGCTTGTTCTGGCAAAGGACAGCGGGCTTGATCGGGTGGACCACGTACTGCTGAGCCAGGCGACGCCTGAATCACGCGCGGGGAAGAACCTCTTTGTTGTGCAAGGTGAGCCGGACAACCCGGCGCATCTGCGTGCCTCGATCCCGACCGAACAGGCGGCGCAGACGCCGGTTGGGCAGTCTCTGGAGCAGTTCGAAGTAGTAAGCCATAAGCATGCGCAGGCTACTTTGGAGCGGCAGCAGGAGCAGGTGCAGCTCGACCAAGTTCAGCAACAAGACGCACAGGCGCGTTCAATGGGAATGCGCTGAATCAGCAGAGGCTTACGTCGCACGGGGAAGCGGAGCGACTGGTTGTCGTAGCACCCGACGCCTGTCGGCACCACCACATGGCCGTCTCTGCTGTCTTGCTGAGTCAGATAGTGCCACTAGAGTTCACGGTGGCCACGGTCCGAATTCTGTAGCGAGCCATCGTCGCTCGCACCGCATCCTCGATAGCCCTCCAGTCCTTGAGCAGCACACGCGGGTAGCGGATCGTCATGGAAAGACTGTCAGGAATATCGACCACGTCGTGCGTACAGCTGGCGACCTCCGGTGCATCGTCGGGAACCAGCCGTTCCCCCTCAATGACCAGCCCGTTCAGACCGTTCAGCGGTTGGTCGCACCGAATGAACGTGGTCAGCTCATCATCTCCGGAGCGGGCGACATACCACTCCTTCTCCGTCCGCGGATTCCGCGCTAGCGCTTCGCCACGTTGTTTCGAGTACGCCTGGGCGTAGGCTTCCATTCTCGTTTCATCAATGGCATACGGGATGAGGCCGAACTGCGGAGTGCCGGGAGTCCGTAGATCCAGCCGCCGGCGGGGGTTTGTACGTTCGATCGCGCCGTCTTCGGTAGTCGCCTCGGTACTGGCCATGCGCTGCAGCAGCTCAGATATCGGAACCTTGTCCACGTAGTCGATCGAGACGCTGATCGCGCGGTAGTGATCAGCCATGGAGCGGGTAGGGCGCGTGCCCGGTGGGGCCGCCTGCAGGCCTGGCCACATGAGGGTTAGTCCAACGCCGCCGCCGATGGCAGGGCCGATCTGGTCATCGTAGTAGTTCGCAGGAAAAGCGAACCGGTGTGGGCCGATGCGTGCCTCCACGGGCTCGGTCGTATACGTATAACCATTCAAGGCGCGGCTTTCGGCAGTGCTCTCTGACATGGCAGCTTCCCTTTCACCCCTCTCAGTGGTGGGGGCCTTGGCGCAGGCCGTAGTGCTGAGGGCTGCGGCCATTGTTAGGGCGAGGCATCGGCTTGGTGCCTTGACACTCATGAAGCCATTCCCATGCTCTTTATCGCTCGAACTATAAAAGCAGCTCCGTCAACATTCCGGTAAGCGGTCACGCTTCTATGCCAAGCGAGCGACCACTGAGCTCCTGCAAGCCTCGACATGCGAATCTGCCATCGCCCGATGCTTGCCCACGTGGTATCCACCCCACGCGGCTGCCATGCCAAGGGACGCGAGGATGATTCCCACTTGCCAGCGCGTATCACGCAGGCCGGATGCGCCCAAAAGAATCAGTGCGAAGCCAATGAAACTCACGTGGTAGGCGATGGCCAGCACCAGGAAAAGCAGGCCGAGAAGTAGCAGGGCAAGGCTTAGTTTGCTACGACGGTCTGACGTATCCAGCATGATGTTCCTCCTTGAAATCACTGACGCTGTAGAACCGGTGCGATCGGTTGGCAGCAGACGCAGCGGCAACGATGCGACATTGCGTTGGCCTGCCTCTGCCTCTGCCTCTGTCTCTTATCCGACATTACCGCGTGCCGGCCCGGTGTGCACCCTTCTGCCAGCTCCGCCCCCTGACCCTTCGGTGTCACGCGCGCCCCACGGCAATTGATTATAGTCACCCACAATCCCGCAATGGATCGGCCCAAGAATGCACCTGATGTCTTCCTGCCGCCTGCTGGCATGTTCTCTCGCCATCGCATTGAGCGCGGGTGCCTGTGCCAAGTCGCCGTCCACCGAAAACAGTAGGAATCCCGCCATGTCGGACGCTCCGCAGATCGGTCGCACCATCAACGGCCACACCTACACTGATGCTCCCGTGGACGTGAAGCTGGGCCCGAATACCTTCCGTATTCCGGCCAACTACCTCGACAGCCAGATCGCCCCTTGGCCGGGCGAAGGCGTGTCGCTGGTGATCGAGTGGCCGGACATGAAGCCGACGGCTCCAGGTGCGCGGGCGAATCCGCGGGCCAATGATTTCCGGAAGGAGATTTCGGTGCTCATCAACTACGTTGATCGGGCGCCCATTGAGCGCATGCTGGAGCGATATTCCTCCAACGATTCCATCACCGAAGACGGCTCCGTAGAAGAAGGAGACCCCCGGGATCGCCTCGATCTGCGCAGGGCGGAACCTGAGGTGATGGGACTCATCCCCTACGCCATCGACGAATCAAAGATGGCCGCCTATGCCAAGACGTACGAGACCGCCTACGGTAAGGCGCCGGTTCGCAACCCGGCCTTTGAGGGCGACTGGTACGTGTCGCGCGGCACTGATGGCGAACTGACCAGTTTCATCAAATGCGACAGCAAGGCGTTCCGTGAGGATGGCGTTCGCGTGGTTGGCAACGAGTTGGTCAACGAGCCCGGCGATACCGCCGCAAGCTGCATCCACTACTTCGTCGATGTGGAAAGCAAGCTCTCGATCAGCATGGATTACAAACGCGCCTTTCTTAAGGATTGGAAACGCATCGAGGACGCTGTCCGTGAGCTGCTCAAGCGCAGCCGGTCAGTTTGATCGAAGCAACCAGAGGGGCAGGACATGGGTGGCTTGACTGATCGTGATCTCAGGATTCTTGGCAGCTATGCACGCGAGGGTAATCGCGAGCTGTACTGGAACTATATTTCCCAGCTCCCTGGCGCGGACGGGTACGGGACACTTGCACTCGGCGTCGTCCGCAACGACAGCCTGCCGGGGCGAGTTGCAAACAGCTACGCCCAGGACTACGCCCGCACCCAGAATGACGATGGGACTCCATTCCCCAATGCGCGACTCAGCGAACGGCAATGGGAGGCGTTTGGCCAGACACTGCTCATGAAGGATCTTGAGCTGCGACGCACCCATGTTGACGAAGGTCGTCCCGACCTGGCGCTCAACCTGCCGGGCGTTGATGTCATGCGGGCGCATGACCGCGCCTTCGTCGATCATCGGCTTGATCCCAACTGCTGGACGCCGCGCGTCCTGCTTCAGGCGGCGCTTGAGAAAAGTGGCCCCCAGCAGCTTGAGCAGACTTGGACCAGCATGCTCAACAACGATCACCTGGGCGGACAGCGCATCAAAGACACCAGCCGGGATGCAATCAGCCAGATGGGCTTGGTCCAGGGCGGGCAGTACCTCGCGACGCTCACCGGGCACGAGATCGGGCAAGCGCTGGAAGGACGCGCTTCGGTGGACCCGAATGTGATCGGCGGCTTGAGCTCCTATGCTTTGTACTTTCCCGGTGAGGGGAAGTGGGCCAGTGTCACCTCTGGTGGTGGCCACAGCTCCCTGCGCGAGATCAACGATCCCGCCCGCATCGCCGAGCTCAATGACGCCCGCGAGGTGCGCCTGGAGCGTCAGCAGAAGGCAACCCAGTTCCATCCAGAGGATCCGTACCGCACCATCACTCGCAGCCCGGTTACTGCAGCGGTGGACGGCCTGCCAGACCCTCAGCGCGGCGCCACGCGGCTTGCCGACATCGGCCCCGGACATGCCGACTACGGATTGCTGCAGCAGGTCAGCGGCCATGTCGCCGCGATCGACGCGCGGGCGGGGCGCAGTACGGATGAGGACAGCCATCGTCTGACCGCCAGCGCGATGGTGCTGGCACGGCAGAACAACCTGGAACGTGTCGACCATATGGTGTTGAGTGCGCAGACCGCCGACAGTGGCGCCGGTCGCACTGTATTCGTCGTGCAGGGCAGCCTGAACGACCCGGCCCACCTGCGGGCGTCGATGCCCACCGATGTCGCCGTGCAGACCCCGGTGGAGCAGTCACTGCAACAGCTGGCGCTCTCCAGCACCGAGCGTTCGCAGAGCCAGGCGCAGGTACAGAGCCAGCAACAGGACGCCGACGCCCAGATGCGTGAAAGTCCAGCAATGCGGATGGCGTGACAGATCAGTATGTACGGTATGGCTGGGCCGCGCTCAGCGTAGAGCGTCAGCGCTCACCAGCGAATCCAGCATGGCGCTCTTTCTTGAGCCCCTGCCCTTCAGACCCATCCCCACGACTACCAGTCCAGCCGCTCCAGATCGTAGTCGTGCGCAAACGCTATCGCCGCTTGGTCTCCCGGCAGATCCGCATACTGCCGAGCTCCCGCGTCCGCTCCTGCTGCCACGTGATCAATGGCGAAGTAGCGCAGGGGCCACGACAGATGCGCTGGCGGACCTCTCCATCCCACACGACCCCAAGCAGGGCTTAACTACTCGCCATTGCGCTCCCGCGACCCACGCACCCGCTTGTACAACGGTTTCACTCACACGGCGGAGTACAGACCTGCGGGCTGGGCTTCGGCGCGTTACCCAGTAGACTCCTCGGTATCCACTGGCTAATAGAGACGCATGAGGAGCCGGAAAATGGTCCATGGCCGCTTCTGAGGAGTCGAGCGTGATTCGACGCTGTTCCGATTCGGAGCGTGACCCGATTGCCTATTGGAAAGGACTTGGGCTAAAACAAGCGCAGACTCGTTGTGAGTGGCGACAGGAAAGGACATCCATGAATGACATTGATGAAACCGAAGCGCTGTTCGATTCCCAGCTGATCATCGGTCCGACCATACTTGCTGGGAGTCCGCTGCTTCGCCATCTGCATGCGGTGGGTGAGTTTGACATCGACGCTCAAGAAAATTGGCTCTACCTCCCCATCGACCAGGCCTTTGCAGACAAACTGGGCTGCTCACGCTATGCGAAAGAACCGATTGATCCTTATACGCAGGGCATGCTCCAGCAATTGTCCGTACTAGAGGCCTCTCCAGACGGGCGAGGAGCGCTTGAAGGGGACTTGGGTTCTACCGTTCGGACCGTGCATGCCATAAGGCGGCTGCAGGATACGGTGAAAGTGGCGTTGATCAATGGAGATCTGGTCGTGGCCTACAGCCACTGAGGCCGATTAGCGTCCATTTGACGATAGCCAGCCGCGTCGTAAATGGCGCTCTGTTGATCCCTCCGCGGATCATCCTGCTGGGGCTCCCCTGATCAAGATCTCGGCCAGTATCGGCTTGTAGCCGCTGGGCGATATGGCTTGTTCGCATAACTCCTTCAGATGGTCCTTGAAGTACGTAGCCACCTTCTTTTCATCAACGACATAGACGTCTGTTACGAATTGAGGAGGCGTCGGAACACTTAGTTCAGGGGCTGGATCAGGCCTACGGGGGGAGCAGCGCTCCCTTCTCACGCGAGGATCAAAACTACTTGCTAAAGTAGGTTGTAACGCCAGCAGATAGACGGTCTAGGAAGGAACCGAAGGTGATATTTCCGATGCGGTGCAAGATTATGTCCATGCGCAGGTTGAATGCTGTACCGCTGTGGCTCCGGGGGATGGCGGCGCTGTGCGCAATTCTGGCACTGGCGGCATGCAATGGGACGGCTCAGGATGCAGCGGGGAGACCGGGTTATACCGATGGACAAGCCGTTGCGCCGCCTTCTGATGAAAGTACCGTCCCCATTGTCCGGCCGCTCCCGCTCGTAGAAATGAGTCTGCCGCTTGTCGTCGAGTTCAACCTGCCTCCACCGGGGCCTGATGCCACCAGCACGTTGTTTCTCGGTATCCGCGTGAATGCAGCGAGCGCGGCGCAGTCGGCCTTGGCGTCTGATGGAGTCATCGCGGCTGGATTGGACGTCGATGTGGGCCTCTTACGGGTTCAGGACTCGATCACGCAGGCCGTACCACTGGTACGCGTCGAGTCTAGCGGACAGGCGCCTGCGGTACTTGTTCCGGTAGGGCCCCAAGGGCGCGTGGTCGGAGTGAGGCGAGATGATGTGGACGACATATCCATCGCTCAGAAAGGGCATACCAGCACCGCCGGCCACTCGAGATACCTTTCATTCGCATTGGCACAGAACCCCGCGCCAGGCAGATACAGACTCAGCGTACGCATTGGCAAGGCATCTGCCGAGCTTTCCGGCGTAAGGTCAGAGCTGCTGGTGGCTTACAGGCACAGGTCGAAGTAGGAGCGCATATGGACGGCAAGTACACCCTCTCTGTTTACGTGGCGGCTCCCGGTACACCGCTCTTGGATGGCGGAACCTCAGCTGCTGGCCATGTCTACTACGACATAGCACACGAGTCAGATCGCAAGAGCTTTGGCTTTGCGCCCATAAAGCATGGCGTCATCGCCGGACCCGGCAAGATCTATGACACCGATGCAGAGCAGTATCAGAAGCCGTTTTACAAGCGCACGATGGAGATCAGCAGGGAGCAGTACGACAAGCTGAATGAGTTCGGGAGCAGCCCTGACTCGCATGGTTTCAGCATGCAGTACAACGGCGCGTCCAACAGCTGCATAGACTTCACGTGGGGTGCTCTGAACCACGCTGGGCTTCATCGCACAAACGTGATCTTCATGCAGGACAGAGACTATGAGGGTTCGCTCAAGCCATTGAGTAATGAGTCATTCATTCGTAGCATCCGCGCACCCTTCCCGGGCAGTGAGTTGAACAAGGAAGATCACAATCTGATGCCTGATCGAACGCTTTTGCAGCGATTCATCAGCGAAGAAGATCTCCCTCCCAATGATCGCCAGATCCTCGAATCAGTTCGTATCAAGGTCTCCGAAATCGATCGTCAGCACGGGCGATCTTTCGATCAAACCAGTGAACGCATCTCAACGAGCCTTATGACCTTGGCCAAAGAGAATGGGATGCAGCGGGTGGACCACGTTGTACTCAGCGCCGCTACTGCCGAAGCTGCAGCAGGTCATCGCATGTTCGTCGTGGAAGGTGCACTTGACGACCCTTCTCACTCAAGAGCTTCCATGTTGACCACGTCAGCCGCAGAAAGGTCATCGGAGGATAATTACGCGAAGCTGGAACAGATCTCGAACGATGTCCGGCAGCGTGAGGTGGCCCAGCAAGCAGATCAGCAGGAACAGGTGACACGGGATGCAGCGACAATGCGAATGAGCTGAGCACGATCACCTCTCCCACTTTCTGTTGAGTGCATTGTGTGTTGGTGAAGCCAAGGCCGTCGAGGCCCATCACGGGCAACGAAGAACATGCCCTGAGCCGTGCGGAGGATTGGGTGAAGGTAAGAGCGATGCCAAAGCGAGCAGTGCTTACGGTCTCACGGACGGGCCTTCAACGGTGACGTTTGAATCAGCCAATGCCCGCACCTTCCCAATCTGATAACCGCCCCAAACGGCCCCCATCACTATGCATGCCAGGACGACACCCAGCTGCCACCGAGCATCCTGCATGCTGGCCGCGCCGAACAACATCAGCGCTAACGGCAGATAGACGGCATGAGCGCTGATGCCGAGCAGAACGAAAAATCCAGCGACAATCAGCAACAGATAGCTCAGCTGGCTACGGGACTTTGATGCGTTTTTCATTTCACTTGCTCCTTCAACTTTGGCATAGCCATGGACACTGGTCGCTTCAGCGGAGTGCAGGGAGAACCGCGCCTGCCTAGCTTTCCAGATACTTCCAAGCAATGCCGGCCAGCAACATGACCGCGCCTACCGCGGATACCAGTGAGATTTTTCTCCACATACCGTAGGCCGAAACAGACAGCCCGATGGCAGTCACGAGGTCATGTGGAAGCATGCCGTAGAAGAAGTAATCAACTGTGTTCGTCACCGCAAAGATCAGCAGGACGAGGAGCAGCAGTTTGTCGCTGGTGGGAGAGGCTGGGGTCATCTATCAGTCCTTGATGGAATATCGAGCGCGCGCTTTGCAGAAGCCGATATTATGGGTTTGTCGCGCACGCAACAATGGACGGGATGACCAAGGCAGTGGCGGAACCGCCACGTCCGCATTCCAATACGCAGCTGATATCCGATCACCGCACGCACGGTCGCCGCATGACGCGCCCAATACTCCACCAATCCAGCAGATCCAGATCGTAGTCCTCCGCAAATGCCATCGCGGCCTGATCCGCCGGCAGATCAGCGTATCGCTGCAGCACAGTGCCGTCTGCCCCGGCTTCATCGCAGGTGATCGCGTAGTACCGTTGAAGCGTCTGGTCAAACTCGGCCAGCCACGCACTGCCAGTCAGGCGGCTCATTGGATCGTTGCCTCTGATCATGGGGGAGGGAGCTCCGGCAAATAGGTGCTGGCTGTAGCGGACTGCATACCGTCCGACCGGTCAGCGCGCTTTAGTCCCTGAGAACGGCAGCGGGTTTGTCACAGGCGTGCGCTCAGCGGGCATCGAGCTGTCGTCCTGCGGATGCCTTGATAAGCTCCCGCCCGGCCACCAGCAGTCCATCTACCAGATGCTCACCCAGCAGCGTTGCGGTATCGCCATCGCGTCGCGCGATGTGCTCGGCGTGCAGGATCTCCAGCGCCGCATCCAATGCCTGCATCACACGGATCGGCACGGCGACTTTGCCTATGCGCTCCAGCTCTGCGGCGGGGTCTGCATCCGGTGCGGGTAGGGACGGCACCAGGGTCAGGTGGGTCAGTCGCGCACTGGCGGGATGCTCGGTGGCGTACTGCTGCAGACGGCGTTCCAGCGTCTCGATGAACTTCTGCGGCACGTCGTGAATATGCTCGCCCAGCAGGGAGGCAAGACGCGCGGAGCTGAGGGGATGATCGGTAGTCAACGGCGGGACCTCGCAGTGAGGCCACCTGCGCCGAGGCGGCAGGTGGCGGGCGATGCGGGTTGCCATACCGGGCCACTAACACCATAAACCGGCGGATCAGGGATCCCCCGCATCGCCTGCCATGAAACCGGTAGGCGATGCAGTGCATTCTCCGCCGTGCCCCGTAGGGCAGAACAGAGTCAACGGTGTTAGTAGCTGACAGGATGGCAATCCCGGCTGCAGCCCAGTGGCTCCAGCAAGGTCATCGTGCGCAGCCGTAAGTGCCTGCGTCCATGAGGAAAACTGCGAAGTGCAGTGTCAGGCATGCGGTCGCCACTGGTTCGCCCGCGACATGCCAACGCCGCCCAATGCATCGCCAAACAGCACGCTTGCCCGCGACGCTCGCGACAGCATGACGGGCAAGGTGCGACGCACACCCGTTTACTCCATGGGTAGAGCCGACTTCAGTCGGCTAAAACCAACCGCCACCCCCATACCCCGCACCCACCTTTCCTCACCCGACGCTGAGCCCGATCCCCTATGCTCGCATTGGTAACCAAACCGACGGTGTCGCCTACAGGCGGCAGCCCGCCTTCCGACAGGGATTCAGTGCGATGAACCGGACAAGAAGATTGCTGCAATTCATTGCGCTGACTGTCGCGTTTGCAGGCCTGTTGGGTTGCGGAGACCGCGCTTCGGCGCCGGATGTCGCGCCTGTGCCCGTGCTCACCGAAGCGGAAGCCAATGCGCGGACGGTCGTTCCGCTGACGCGGACGGTGTCGCTGGATAAGTCCGGGGTGATTGTGGACCTGGATTTCGATCTGCCACCACCGGGGCCAAATGCGGACCCAACGCTGGTCGTCGGTATACGGATCGAGGAGCAGAAGGCCAAGGCCATGCTCGCGCGCTCCGGTTTGCTCGTACAAGGCGGGCTTCCCGCGAAGATCAAGCTTCAGAGGCTGGACGGTACGCAGGCCAATAATGTAGAGCTCACTCGTATCGGGAATGACCTCAAGGAGCGAATTTCATTGGGCACCGATGGACTGACGCCCGGTGTACGGCAGGAAAGCGTCAATGGCGCAATGTTGCGCGATGCAGGGCTGATCGAACAGGGGATCATCTACACCGTACTTTCATTCGGATTCACTGTAGATCCTCCGCCAGGGAGATATCACTTGCGTGTTGAACTGCTGGAGGAGCGACCCCAGCTGAAGAACCAGCAGGCCGACCTCATCATTGCCTACAGCGGGAAGTCGAAATAGTCATGGACAAGAATCAGCCCTATACCGTGACCATCTACGTCGCGGCTCCAGGAACGAAGCAGCTTGATCCGAAACAGCCGGATGTCGTTCGGGGCACGTCGGTGACGGGTCACATGTACTTGGAGACGGTGCACGGTGATGATCGAGTAAGTGCTGGTTGGCAGCCAGACGTACCCATCCCAGGTGGTGGTTACCTAGGAGCTCCTGTAACAACCGATGTGCGTACGTACGCCGACCCCTACTATGCGCGCACGATCGAAGTGACACAGGCGCAGTTTGATAAGATCCGAGAGTTCTCGACCTCTCCTCAGGAGCACGGATTCGATCCTGTCTACAACACTTTCAGGAACAGTTGCACGGATTTCGCGTGGGGTGCATTGAACCATGCAGGAATCCACGCGAATGTGGGTCCGATCCCCTTCAAGGACTTCGAGGGCATCATGCAGCCCACGAAGAACATTCCTGCTATTGAAAGTATCAAGGCGCCGTTCCCGGATAGCGATCTGAACAAGGTTGAGCGAAACGCCATGCCGGAGCGTGACTGGAAGCAGTTTCTGCTATCCGACAACGACCGCGCCATGATGGACCAGGTAAATCGCGGCGTTGCCACACTGGACGCGAAACACGGCCGCACGCCCGATGAGGCCAGCGAGCGCATGTGCGGCAGCCTGTTCTGCCTAGCCAAGGAAAAGGGCCTGTCCCGCGTGGACCACGTGCTGCTGAGCGGCCCGAACGCGGAAGGCCATACCGGTACCAATGTCTTCGTGGTGCAGGGTGAACCATCTGACCCGGCACACCTACGCGCCAGCATGCCGACTGCCACGGCCGCACAGACACCCGTGCACGAATCCATGGCGCAGGCCGAGCGTCTGACGCAGACACAGCAGCAGGTCGCCCAGCAGCACGATCACGCACAGGTGCAGGAACAGCAGGCCGCCGCCGTGCGCATGGGCTGACCTGCCGGAGGAGGGTAGAGCCGACTTCAGTCGGCTGCGGTGGCAGGGGCAGCTGACTGAAGTCAGCTCTACCAGCAAAGGCAGCCGACTGAAGTCGGCTCTACCAGTAGGGCATCTGGCCTGAGTCGAATGCCATCAGTCATCTGGGCTGCTCGGCTGGAAGTACATGCGGCCGTAGCTCATGGAGCCACTGGAAAACTGGAATCCCTGTCTGATGTCGATCGGCACCCTCTCGGTCGCGTCGAACTGCATCAGGTCAATCAAGTGCTGCAGGGCGAGGTCCATTGATGTGACCAGACGCATGCGTGCTTTCAGCGCCTCCAGCTCGTTGTCTTTGTTGCGGAGCATCCAGACAAATCGACCCTCATTCGCGAGCGCTGTCCCAACGGCCGACAGGTATTTCTGCATCCGGTCGTAGTTTGTAATGGAGCGCTCATGCAGGGCATGTTCGATGCTCCATGGACCCTCTGCTGCCGATTCGTTCTCCATCCTCGCGATGACTGTCTGCAGGTGAAATGCCAGCCCGACCAGCACGGCCTTCGCATCCTCCTTGCAGTCTGCCGCGTCTATGTCCCGAGCTGCCTCGGCGAGGCGTCCGGTGATCTTCTGCAGTGCATCGTTTTCCATCGAGGTCATCCCCGTATTCGCGATCATGCAGCCCCTCCGTTGGCCGAATACTACGAGTGATGGAGCCCTGTTACCATGGGCCTACCCAGCCAGCCTGACCACGCTACTGATGTGTGGGCGGTCGCTCCAGTGCCATTGCACTGCATACGCGGCCGTGCGAGCCAAGGATTTCTTCTCCTGACTCCCACAAGGACGCTTCCGTGAATTCCATTATCTCCCCGCCACCGCGTACGACCTCGCTCTGCAAGAGCGCCGCCTTGGCCATGGCCATTGCCGTGGGCATCGCCGCGCCGTCTGCGTACGCCGCCGGCCAGGCCGCGCCCGCGTCCACTGCAGCGCAGTCCGCCGTGCAGCGCAGCGCCGTCGCCCAGGGGCTGTACGAGCTGGCTTACAGCACCAAGCAGAACGCCGTGTATGTCGCGTCGTCCGGTGGGTTCGGCGATGACGCCGGCCCGGCCCAGGTGCTGAAGCTGGACCCGACCACGCTGGCCGTGCAGGCCACCATCCCGCTCGAGCGCAAGGGCTTCGGCGTGGTGCTGGACGATGCCAATGACCGACTGTACGTCGGCAACACGGTGGACACCTCGGTGACCGTGGTCGACACCGCGCAGGGCAAGGCGATCGGCATCGTGCAGTTGATGGAGAAGAAGGTCGGCAAGGACGGCAAGGCCAGCTACACCCACGACCTGCGCGAGCTGGTGGTGGACGGTGCCAACAGCCGCCTGTACGTAACCGGTCACTCAGGCGAGGGCAGCGTGCTGTTCGTCGTGGATACGCAGTCCTTGAAGCTGATCAACACCATTCCCGGCCTGGGCAACGCGAAGGCGCCCGGCCTGGCATTGGATGCCGCCAACAAGCGCGTGTACACCAGCAACCTGCTGGGCGAAGTGGTGGTGGTCGGTACCGATACCGGCAAGGTGGAGCAGCGCTACAAGGTCACCGCCGAGCAGCCGATGAACATCGCGCTGGACACGGCCAGCCCGCGGCTGTTCATCACCGACCAGGGATCGGAGATGATCCGCAAGTATCAGGGCAGCAGCATTGAAGGCTTCGCATCGAAGCACTCGGGCAAGCGCGTGCTGGTGTTGGACCGTAATACGGGCAAGGAACTGGCGAGCATCCCGGCCGGTGCCGGCACGCTTGGCATCCTGCTGGACGCACCGCACAAGCGCCTGTACGTGACCAACCGCGAGGCGGGATCGGTGACGGGCTACGACAGCGACACCTACCAGCAGATCGGCACATGGTCGATGCCGACGCACCCGAACAGTCTGGCGCTGGATGCGAAGAAAAACGTGCTGTACGTGACCATCAAGAACGGCGACGACGAAGCGAAGGGCGCGAAGGAAAGCGTAGCGCGCATCGCGCTGTAAGGCCGGGGATTTGCAAGGAAAGGCGTGACAGGCGCTTGCCGTCACGTCTTTCCCATGGTGTTTTTCCTCACCTTAAGTGCCTACTGAAGCAGGTTAATTTGACTACTTGCTGCTACTGCTTTGATCTATTTTGTCATTGCGCAACCTTACTATTTAAACAACGGAGACGGCAAGGCAAAAAAAAGCGAAATAAACAAGCATGTAGTGGCGAAGGAATAATTCCTCTCCGCTCACGATCTTTGAAAGTATTACTTCGGAGCACCCCAGGAATAGTAAGAAGGTGCCGCCCGCATTGAATAATCTGATGAAGTTATGGTTCATGATTCTCGCTAGCAGGTGCAGCTGTCGTCGATATATTGCTTCCCGCCCTTAATTGCTCCTATTCTCATCGGGTTCGATGAGCTCGGCTGCAGGGAAGCCCGTAGATGCCCGGCACCGGCTTCAAGCGCCGCACTGGAGCTGCGTCAGCGATCACTTTGGTACGTCGCACTGAGCGGATGGAAGCGCTCCATGATCTGCCGGTACGCCGCGCACCTTCCATCGTGCATCTAAGCTGTGAAGAAATTTATCAATCATCGCTTGAGATTCCTCCGAGTTGCTGCCGCGCGTAAATCCAATAGTAGCCTCTCGCGCGCCGAGGCTGTTCGTGGCAATGACTCCAAGTCCGTCCGCCCTACCAGCGGCGTAGATTTTCATTTTATAACCAGGATGATCACCTAAATCTCTCGCAGCTCGATCATGCACTTGACTCTTGTCATAAAATTCCATTCCTGAGAGCGCGGCGGTCTCATTGACCATCCGTCCAAGTATGTCCATATCCTCCTCGCCATTTATACAGAACCGAAACATTTCGGCGCTTATTCCGCCGGCGCAGCCACAGATGCCTGAAAAAAATATTGCGAGAAGGAGTGATGGAGTCTTCAGTTTCTGGAAAATGTTCAATCAGATATCCCTCAGAGCGGGGCGTGCACTAGGAATTCCCCTGTGGCGATTTGAAGGGGCCGAAAAGACGGGGCATATCCTTCGCCTTCTATTATCTGTGCCATGCTCGACCGATCTGGTTCAAGGAAGCCTAAGGCTAGTGAGGCCAAGGCTACGCCGACTCCAAGTTTGCAGATCGAGGAGTGCTGCACTGTGGGGACTTCAGCGCGCCGTGTTCTTCCGGCACATCGCGGACTTGCCAGCTTAGATTAAGTGATCGAACGAAGCCGTCAAACATGTCCTGAAATTCTTCTGGATCGGATCCTCGACTGAAGCCGACCATTGCCTCGTGAGCGCTTAGCCCAGAATTTGTCACCGAGATTCCAAGTCCATCCGATCTGCTGGCCGAATAGCCGAGTAATTTGTATCCTGGATGACGGCCTTGCGCTCTTGCAGCCTTGTTGTTGTATTGGCCGTTTTCATGAAATTCCATTCCAGATAACAGTGCCGTTTCTTTAATCATCTGTCCAATAGTTTCCATATCCTCCTCGCCATTTATGCAGAGCTGCACCATCTTGGATCTCACGCCCACCTTGCATGCAAACGTGGCCAGAATGAGAAATCCGAGCATGAGGATCATGGGAACTTTTATCGTGAGCGATTTCATGTCTGCTGAAGTCCCCGCTAGGAGTATGGATAGAAGCGTCATACAGCGTGTCCTGCTGCAAGCATAGAGCCGGACGTGCGTGCGTGGGCCTTGCTTCACCCGCGTCCATCGTTGCGGATCCTTCGCAACGAGATCACGCAGATGAGCAGGCAGAAGAATCCAAAGTAGATGAGCATGTAGTGGCGGAGGAAGAGCTGCTCACCCCTCATGAGCTTGGATATGCTGATCCAAGTGCATGAGGGTTTCCAGTGCTGCGTCATGCGTGCTACGGATGATCCTAAATCTCTCGCAGCCCTATCAAGCACTTGAATCTTGCCATGGAACTAGATCTCTGAGGGCAAGGCCGTTTCATTGATCTTTCGGCCGAGCATGCCCATGTCGCCAAACAATAACAGGCGCTGCTGCAGGATGTTTTTGCCGCCGCTGCCCGACGAATCAATAATAAATCTCCACAGATAGATCGAGCGATAGGTTGGCCAGGGTGCGCATATGGTCCATGCTCACTATAAATCCAGTGGAACTTTCCGTAAATACTCCAACAAAAATCTCCGAACGGCCTCCCTCGGTGACTATTTTCTTAAAGTTATCTTCGTTGGGCTTGAGGTTTCCAAGTAGCATTTCTAGGGCGTCAGTGAATGAGCCTGGTGTACTCTCTACCATTGAAAAGCTGCAATATGTACTTTTATAAAAACCAGCAAGAGATTTGCCGAGCGGGGTTGTCCGGGCTAATCCTACGCTGTGAGCTACTGAAGGATTCAGGTTGAGCATTTTTGTGAGAGTATCCGCTGCGCTCGTTGGGTGCCAGATACGTAGCGATACTGAAAATTTCTCGATGTTCATCGTCCACCACGTAGGATGAGAACAAATAGCCAAGCGGATGCTGTAGCCGCCTGCCCCAAGAGAGTTATCAGAAGCTGGTTTGCCACGTCTTTCTTTGTCCTTACGCTGATTCTGATCCGCCGCCGAGCAGATAGCCCACGGCTGCATGCCTTGGCAATACTAACTTTTCACGTAACTTTGCAGCACTCGGAACCTTCGTTTGAACCATGAGTAATCTGCAGCGCACAGCACCAGAAGAAAGCCCCCGTACATCATGTACAGGTGTCCATCAATTGTTGCGGGCAGGCCAGAGCACCAACTGTCGGCCGCGCCCTTGGTGGAACTGGATACGCAGTCTCTCGCGGTCAGGTAGTCCTGTCTTGCACTGATCTGTCCACTTATGGCCGCACCAATCCCCAAGCCGGTCATCAGTCGAATCAGCCAGCGGCGCCTGTGCGGCTTTTGGACAGGGCCGGGCGTACTGTCCTCATGTTGCTGGACCTCGACGTCCAGAGGGTTGGGCTTCCGTGTTGCCAGGTAATGACGTGCCGTGTGACGGATCCCGTTCCACTGAGGAGATGAAAGATCACCGGAGTTTGCTGCATGTGCGGGCAGCGCTTGAACGGCGTCCAGCAGCACGACGAGTGCCCGGTGGCTTTCTGCCGACAGTTGGTCAGAGCCCAGTAGTGTCTTGCCGGCCCTGAGAGCCTCGGCTACCTGTGTGGCCTCGGTCCTGCGCTGCTGGTTTTGCAGGCGGGAGTTTGGTTCAAGTTCTGCGGCAGCGCGAACGCTTTGATCAAACCGATGCAGCGGCGTTGAACTTGCGTCTTCGTCCAAGTGGTGCATATGCACGTCCTGTGTCGATGTTCTCAGCCTACACGGTTTCAGCCTACACGCGGCTCGGTCGTGGGCAGTGCGCCGAAAGACCAACGTTGAGACGGAGACGTTTTAGAATTGGATTAACTAAAGTAATCACATGCTATTTAGAGATGCCTTCCGAAATATCGTTGTTGATTTCCTTCACTACCACGCCATCTTCGTTGTAGTACTTCCATATTCCAGTTGCCTTCCCACGAGTGAACTGCCCTCGGATGCGAACATATCCTCCCTCCGCCGCAACGAACGGCCCCTCCCGCAGATAGCATCCGTCAGACTTACCATTCCAGCCCCAGGGATTCATAATGGCCTGCGTAGGAGGAGGGCAATCCACGCGCGGCCTGCTTAACGCCTCGTAATCCAGATCGGCGGTCGGGGGACGCGAAGGGGTGCAGGACGTGACGGCCACTACGGTTGCGATGAGCAGAGTAACTTGCACTTTGATTTTCATCGGAGCCCCTGACATTTCCAGTTCAACAACCTCTGATTTTTTCACGCTGCCTTCGTTCCTTCGAGGTCCCCCGGGCGCCTCTTGCCACGGGATCGTCGGCGGCATCGGTGCGCCAACGGTCAGCTGATCGCCGCACCAGCAGGCTCACGATTGCTTGGCAGGCGAGATCATCGATGAGCAGTCAAAGCTGATCTTCGTTCTCCCAGCCCAATAGGTTGATCAACTGCTGCGTTATCCACTGGCAAGCAGGGAACCAGGCCAACACGAAGAGGATGCTGCTGCCGTTGGGTAAAGCTGCCCAGCTGGTAAACGATCCTGTTAAGAACAGTGCGTAGAAAAAGAGATGAATGATCAATCTTCTTCGTGCAAACGTCTTCATTTTTGGCCTCCTGCCTTGCTCGACGCTGATGTCACTGCTCTCACATTGAGAAATTAGCACCTTTCTGTCGACGGGTGCGCGGTGGGTGTCAGCTGAGTACCTTGGCGTGGACCTGACGCGTGCGAGGCTGCGTATCTTGGTGCGCGGTGCCGAATGTCGCTACTTCTGATCCGTAGCGTTTCTGATTGCAGGAGCACGGCAGTACGGGGACCGCTTCAAGAAGCTCTCGGACCGCCGCGATACGAGAGGGTCCGTAGCGACGGGGGTTGTCGGGCACCATCGGCCGGTGGTGCGTCTCGAGTGCGCGGTGAGATAGCGGCTGGCGGACAACGTCCGCACGGTCCCAAACGAAGGAGTCTTCGTGCAAACCCCCAGCCGACTGACGTCGGCTCTACCCGGCCTTCGCTTCTATGCGGTCAGCCGCGGCTTGTGCTCGCACCGTGGGTATCCCGAGCACGAGTGGAAGTCCCCGTACTTGCCGGTCTTCTTCACGATCACGCCGGTGCCACACGCGGGGCATCGCTTTTCCTTGATCGGCAGTCCATCCACCGTGGTCACGCTGACGGCCCCATCGCGTTCCAGCTCATCCAGGAAGGGGGAGCGTCGGCCACTGACGGTGAACATCGCCACTGATCGATGTGCGCGGGTGAGCGCTACGTAGAACAGGCGCCGTTCTTCCCCTAGTGGGAATGTATCTCCGCTCGGCATGGCCAGGGACAGCACCGGGTCGTCCGCACGCAGGTTGGGGAAGGCGCGATCCAGCAGGGCAGGCAGGATCACGTAGTCTGCTTCCATGCCCTTGCTGCGGTGGGCGGTCAGAAAGCTGACCTCCATCGTGGTGCCGAAGCGTGCCTGCCAGTTGCTCGGCACGAAGGCCCGGTCGGCGTTGTAGCGGCCCAGCACGAACACACGCAGTTTGCCGTCGCGGCCGGCAGGTAGTGCGCCCGTGAGGCACTGCGTGTGCAGGTACTGCAGGTACTGGGCGATGGCATCGTTCAACTGTTCGCGCGTGGCGACCTGGAACGCCTGCAGAACGGGCCCATACGACGGGGTGCTGGAGCGCACGCGCTTGCGGATCTGCGCCGGGTTGGCGCTGACGAAGTGGCTGGACGCATCGCACAGCGCCTGCGGGCAGCGGAACGTCTGTTCCAGCCGTAGCACCTGGCCATGGCCGAACCACGCACGGAACTGGGTCATCACCGATACGTCCGCACCGGCAAACCGGTTGATCGACTGCCAGTCGTCGCCGACGGCGAAGAAATACGTACCCGGTTCCTGCACCAGGGCGCGGCACAGCCGGGCGCGGGCGCGCGAGGCGTCCTGGAATTCATCAGCCATCACCAGCGTATACGGTGATGCGAATCGGCCTTGCTCCAGGTGCTCGGCCGCTTGGTTCAGCATGTCTTCGAAGTCGATGGCGCGCGCGTCGTCCAGTGCGTCGTCCCACGCCTGCAGCACGGGCCCGGCAATCTGCAGGAAGCGTCGGTGGCGTTCCTTGTACTGGTCATCGGGCATGTCGCGAAGGCGCGCGGCCATGTCATCCAGACTGAGTGCGTTGCTCTTCGCGTGGCTGATGAAGCTGCGCATCAGACCGACCAGTTCGGTATCCGGCATGGGCTTCTGGCCCTCGTCCGGGATATCGCGGTCCGGGTTGGGGTCCGGCACCACGCCGCCTGCGCTCAGTGCTTCAGCCAGGTCATCGAAGGCCCAGCCCATGCGCAGGTCGTGCGAGGTCGTTTCGATCATCCGGGCACCGTCGGGCTGCGACGTGCCGCGTCGGGGAGTAGGGGCTTCGTCGTCGGACAGATGCTCGTGGTCCAGGTCGGCATCGGGGTAATGGAAGTCCGGCTGCTGCGCCTTGAAGACCTCGGTTTCGGCGTCGAAGGATCGCGCGCGGCCAAGCACGTAGTCCACGCCGTTGTAGAACGACCAATCGGCCAGCACGCACTCTTCCACGCTGCGCGCGCGCTCGCCTCGCAGAGTACGCACGTAGCCGCTGCCGTCCTTTTCCCAGCCATCGGCCGCCATCGCGCCACCCTGCAAGGGCAGGTCACGCCCGAACACCAGCCGGAACATGTCCCACTGGGTACGGAACGCATGCGATCGGTCCTTCAGCTGGTCTACCAGCTCGGCCAGCTTGTTGAAGCCCAGCGTGGCATCGACGGCCCAATTGGGCACGTCCGGCCGGCGTCCGGTGGCGCTGGCGATGATATGCAGGCCGAGTGCGTGGAAGGTGCGGGCCTCGACGCCGTGGTCTTCCAGGCCGATGCGCGCGAACGACCGGTCGGCACGCTGCTGCAACTCCTTTGCGGCTTCTTTGTTAAAGGCGAGCATGACGATCTGTCGCGGTTCGGCGTAGCCGCGGTGGATGGCATACGCGGCCTTGGCCACCATGGTGGAGGTTTTGCCGGACCCGGCTGCGGCGACGACCTGCACGCGGTTGTCGAAGCAGATGACCGCATGCGCCTGCTCGTCGGTGAGCGGGCGGCTTTCGACGTGGTCGAGCAGGGGCCGCGCGTCATTGCGCTCGATCGCCAGGATCTGTGCATTCACTGCTTCGCAGGCGCCGGTCCAGTCCTGTTCCCACAGGTCCAGTTCGATCAGCGCCGCTTCGTGTTCGTCTTCATCGGCATGTGCGGCCGGGTCGTTGAAGAGTGCGTGCAGCGTTGCGGTGTCCACGTCCAGCGACGGGCGGCTGTCCTGCAAGGCCTGTTGGTCGTCGTGGCTGATCCAGCGACGCTGCGCACGGTGCTGTGCCAGCAGGTCTTCGGCATCGCCGTTCCACTGCCGCATGGTGTCCAGGCTGCGTTGCAAGGCAGGGCCACGCGCAGCGCGATCCTGTGTGTCGTCATGGGGGGTCAGTGCGTTCGACAGCGCCTTGGCGTCCGCGTTGGACAGGCCTTCCAGCAGCAGCGGAGGGCCCTCGCGACGTTGCACATTGACGCTGGCCCACAGCATGCCGGGCTTCACCTGGACGCGTGCTTCCATACCGAGTTGGAGCCGTTGCGTGGTGTCGCCGATCGTGATGACCAGTACGTCGCCTTGCAGCTGCAGCGACCACGGTTGCGTGCGGGGCAGGGACATCGCCAGGCGTGAGGGTTTCCAGTGCTGCGTCATGCGTGCTGCTGTCCTGCGGAATCTGTGTCATGCCGCGGGCGGCAAGCGCGATCGCGGATGGTGCCATGATAGCGGGGGACGCGCCGGGCGTGGATATCGACCGCGTCAGTTCGGCGGAGTGGTGGAGTGGTAGCGCCGAGCCATGCTCGGCGAGCGCCCCGCGCGGTGCTTCATGCATTCCGCCGAGCGTGGCTCGGCGCTACCGAGATATCTATGCTCCTCAGCTCCGTACAGGTGGTATCGCGTCGGGACCGGGCGAGGCCGTGGTAGCGCCGAGCCATGCTCGGCGAGCGCCCCGCGCGGTGCTTCATGCATCCCGCCGAGCGCGGCTCCGAGCTACCGAGATCTCTGCGCCCCTCTGCCCCGTGCAGGCGTGTTGGTGATGCCAGGTGCGAGCGCCCCGCGCGGTGCTTCATGCATTCCGCCGAGCGTGGCTCGGCGCTACCGATATTCCTGTGTCCCTCACCTCCGTGCAGGCGGTGTCACGGCCTGCGCGGAATCTTTCACGGCCCACATAGCCCATCCCGCTTAGCGTGGGCGCTCCAATCCCTTCCATGGAGTGTCCATGACTGCTTCCCGCGTTCGCCTTCACGTTGAAGATTCCGGTGGCACCGGTCGTCCGGTGGTGCTGATCCATGGCTGGCCGCTGTCGGCGGACTCCTGGAAGGCGCAGGTGCCGATCCTGCGCGATGCCGGTTACCGCGTCATTGCCTATGACCGCCGTGGCTTCGGCCGGTCGGAGAAGCCGTCTGACGGCTATGAGTACGACACGCTGTCGGCTGACCTGGCGGGCGTGATCGACGATCTGGACCTGAAAGATGTCTCTCTGGTCGGTTTCTCGATGGGCGGCGGTGAAGTAGCACGCTATATCGCCAACCACGGCGAAGGCCGGCTGCACAGCGTGGTGTTCGCCGCGGCGGTGCCACCGTACCTGCTGAAGACCAGCGACAATCCCGATGGCCCGCTTACCCAGGAGGCGGCCGACGGCATGGCGGCGGAGCTGGGCAAGGACCGCGAAGCCTTCTTCGACAACTTCACCAAGGACTTCTTCAGCGCCAACGGCAAGCTGAAGGTCACCGAGGCGCAGCGTCAGGAAGCCATCGCATTGGCCCACCAGTCCGACCAGACTGCGGCGCTGGGCTGCATGAAGGCCTTCGCCACCACGGATTTCCGCGACGACATCAAGAAGATCACTGTGCCGACGCTGGTCATTCATGGCGACAGTGATGGCACGGTACCCTTCGAGGGCTCCGGTAAGCGCACCCACGAGGCCATCGCAGGCAGCGAGCTGGTCGTGCTGAAGGATGCACCCCATGGCTGCAACGTCAGTCACGCCGATGATTTCAACCTGGCCCTGCTGAACTTCCTGAAGAAGTAAGTTGCCAGTAATGTGCTGCGAGTCGCCCGGTCGGATGGCCGGGCGATTCTGTTTCTTTCCTTCGCTGGAGCCGCCTGGCCATGCGCAAATCCACGACGCCGCCCTGGAAGAAGCCCAATCCCAAGGGCCAGAAGTCCACGCCGCTTACCGCCGCGCAGAAAGAAGCGGCGAAACAGCGCGCTGAAGAGAACGGTCGGCCGTATCCGAACCTGGTGGACAACATGTGGGCCACCAAACAGCGGTAAATTCAGGCCTGCTCTTCATGCCCGTGCCGGGCAGGACCGTGGGATGAACTATCGCTCGTGTGTTTGGTTATTGCTGGCTGTCTGTGGCATCGCGCAGGCCGCCGAGGTCGACCGCCGCATCGCTGTCACCATCGATGACTTGCCTTGGGCGCGACTGGATGAGATCCGTCCGCCGGACCTGCAGGCGCGGCACCAAGCGCTGATGGCGCAGCTGCGTCAGGCCGACGTGCCGGTCGTGGGCTTCGTCAACGAAAACAAGCTGGAAGTGGACGGCACGGTGCAGCCGGCGCGCGTGCAGATGCTGCGGGACTGGTTGGATGCCGGCTATGCGCTGGGCAACCACACGTATTCGCACATGGATCTGAATGCCGAAGGCGTGCAGGCATTCCAACGTGACTTTCTGCGTGGGGAACAGGTGCTGCGGCCGCTGCTGGCCGAGCGGGGCCTGACGCCGACGTGGATGCGCCACCCGTATCTGCGTGTGGGCCGCACGGCGGAGGGCCGCCGGCAGATGGACGTGTTCTTCAGTGAGCACGGCTACCGCGTCGCGCCGGTGACCGTGGATAACGGTGAGTGGGTGTGGGCGTTCGCGTATGCGAATGTGATCAACGAGCAGCCTGATTCGCCTGCACGCGAGGCGACCCTGCGTCAGCTGCGCCGCGGCTATGTGCCGTACATGCTCAACAAGCTGGATTACTACGAGGCGCAGTCGCAGTCGCTGCTGGGCTATGCGCTGCCGCAGGTGTGGCTGATGCATGCGAACGAGCTCAACGCGGCGACGTTTGCCGAGCTGGTTGCGGCGACGAAGCGGCGTGGGTATCGCTTCATCAGCCTGGAAGAGGCACTGCGCGACCCGGCGTATGCGCATGGGGCGGAGGGGTATGACGGACGGTACGGACCGAGCTGGCTGCATCGCTGGGCGATGGCGGAGAAGAAGCCGAAGGAGTTTTATGCCGGGGAGCCGGACGTGCCGGCGTGGGTGAAGGTGTTGGCGAAGGTGGATTACGAGTGACGGGTTGAGGGGATGGGGGGGGTAGAGCCGACTTCAGTCGGCTGCTGGGAAATGCCTCAGCCGACTGAAGTCGGCTCTACCGGAGGGGTACGGAAAAATGCCCCAGCCGACTGAAGTCGGCTCTACCCATCGGCTCTACCGCTCGGTGGGGTGGGCGTCTTTTGCGGCGCTGAGGGCCTGGTCGGCGCGCAGGAACACGGCGGAGGTGGGTTCGCCGGTGCGGGTGCCGGCGCTGCCCATCAGCAGCGGGGTGCCGAGGGTGTGGCGGATCTCTTCGGCTACTTCGTGCAGGGCGGTGAGCGTGTCGGCGGCCTGTTCGGTGCCGAGCACCGCGATGAACTCGCCGCTGCCGGTGACCCGGTTGATGCTGTCGCCCCGGGCGGGCTGCAGGCACTGCTCCAGCCGCAGGTCCAGCGCCTGCAGCTGCTTGGCCAGCCCGCGTTCGCCCAGTCGCGCGGACAACGCGTCGAGGTCCTGCAGTTCCAGGATCACCACGCTGTACTCGCCCGCACTTCCGGGTGCGTTGGAGGCTTCCAGCTCCAGACCCTGGTTGAGGATTTCCGCCACCGCCTGCTCGCGTTCGCGGCTGCGTGCTTCCATCAGCGCCATGGTCAGGCGGGCGAGGGCCTTCAGGGCGTCGCGCTGGGTGTCGTTGAGTTCGCGTGGATTGAGGTCCACCACGCAGACGCTGCCGACGGCGGCGCCGTCACCGGTCACCAGCGGCATGCCGGCGTAGAAGCGCGCGCCCATTTCTTTCAACACCGGGTTCTCCGCGAAGCGGCTGTCCAGCTGCAGGTCGCCGATCTCCATCAGGTCTTCAGGCTGGCGGATGGCGTGGTCGCAGACGGCGACGTTGCGATCGGTCTGGCTGCCCTCCACGCCGGTACGGGCCTTGAACCACTGCCGGTCGCGATCGATCAGCGTCACCAGCGCCATCGGCGTACCGCACACCGCAGCGGCGACCCGCACGATGTCTTCGTACGCCGGCTCCGGCAGGCTGCCGACGATGTGCAGTGCATCCAGCGCACGTTGCCGCTCGGCTTCATCGCCAGGAAGATGAGAATGGGGATCGGCCATGTCGTCCTCTGATTCGGTGATTGCCTGTCCAGATTACGGCAGCTTGCGTCGGCCAGGTTGACTGCTGCGTGAGCAGTGCCTGTCGCGCGTCGCTGTGGAAACGGCGCACACCCGGATCGCCTGTCGGCAGGCGCGGGCCGTGGGTCGGCGCCTGCCTCGTGGCTCAGTGCCTCTTCACCGCCAGCACGCCATCCAGAGCCAGTTCGACCTTGAAGCCGGCTTTCTCCAACCGCTTGGATACTTCGCGTGGCACGTCGCGGCCACTGGTGAGCTTGTTCGGCGCACCGGTGTAATGGAACAGGCGCCCGCCGCTGCGGATCACGCGCGCCAGATGATCGTAGAACACCTGCGAATACAGTTCGCCGGCGATGCCGAACCGCGGCGGGTCGTGCAGGATCGCATCCACGGTGCCGCTGGGAATGGACTCGATTTCTTTCGACACGTCGCCCTGCGCAAGGTGCAGCCGGCCGCCGGCACTGGCGGAATCCGGGTCCGGCGACCAGGAGTTGAGCGTGCGCAGCCACAGCACGTCCGGGTTCTTTTCGAATGAACGGATCTGGCTGACCCCTGCTTCCAGGCAGCAGGCCGCGAAGTAGCCCAGGCCGCCGCAGGTATCGAGCACGACCTTGCCGGCCGGTGCCACCAGTTCCACCTTGCGGCGTGCATCGTCGAAGGGCGATACCTTGGCCGTGGGCAGCATCTTGATACCGTCGATCTCGAAGGTGGGTGCGCCCCAGTCGGTGGGTACCAGCTTGATCAGGCCCGTGCTGAAACGCGAGATGGGCATGAACGCATCGTCGTCCCAGTAGTACAGCGTTCGGTCTTTGAGCTTGCCGGGCCACGCATAGACGTGCCCGCGGAAGGTGAAGCCATCCGCCGCCAGCGCAACGTCTTCTTCGCTGCGCCCGAGATCCAACGAGCCGTGCCACGTGGCGGCACCGCCATCGGCAGCGCGTTGCAGCAGGGCAGCGGAATCACGGGTAAGCAGGGGGCCGGTGTAATGGGGCACGGGATCGGTCAGGCGACAGGCAGGCCGCCTAGTGTAGGCCGGGAGTCAGCGCTGCGCCCTGCGATATCGTGCGTGGTTCAGAACATCAGCATGGAGGCGAGGAACAGTACCAGCGGCGCCGATGACAGCGCGGCACCGGCCAAGCCGAGCCACGGCCAGCGCTCTTCGCGCACGCGCGAGGCCAACATCAGGCCGAAGCCGCACATGGCAGCCGCCAGCACGCCCACCGCCATCGGGCTGTTGCCGGTTGCGCCGACCAGGCGTGCCGCATGCTCCACCAGCACGCCGACCAGCAGCCCCAGGCAGCTGCACAGGCCCATCCACGGCGCCACGCTACGCCGTAGGGCGCTTCCCCTTGCTGCCATCGCACGCTCTCCTTTGCTTGTCTGACCGGGCTGGCCGGTCCCTACAGTAACCGGTGTCGGGTATTTGACGCGCGTGCCGATGATCCGGCGCGGTCAGCACTGGCGGTGGCGGCGCCGGGCATTCCACACGTGGGTGGCGGCCAGCATCAGGCTGCCGGTGACGGTGACGGCGGTTTCACTGTCATGGCTGGGGAATTCGAGGGCACCGGCCAGCAGCAGGGCCAGCCCCAGCCCGGCCCCCAGCCACGCCATGGCCGGCAGGGCGTGCTGGCGGTGCGCGCGCCACAACGCAAACGCCGTGAGCGGCAACGCCATGCTGATGAACACCCAATGCACCCACTCGGCTTCGGCCCAGGCGCCGAACAAGGGCAGGGCCGCGGCCAGCAGGGGCAGGGCGAGGCAGTGCAACAGGCACAGGCTGGACAGGGCGACGGCACCGGCGTCGAGCAGGGCAGCGTTGGTTTTCATGGGGAGGGCTTGGAGGTGACGTGGTGTTACATAGTAACATTGGCCTCATGGTCCGCAGCGCCATCCGGCCACGGGTTCAGGGTCCATCCACGCGCGGTCACCTGCAGCACATGGGTGGGCCGCATGGCAGCCAGCAGGCGGGCATCGTGGCTGGCCATCACCAAGGTGCCGGTGTACTGCTGCAGCAGGTCTTCCAACACCTGCAGCGCCTGCAGGTCCAGCGCATTGCCGGGCTCGTCCAGCAGCAACAGGCCGGGCGCCGGATCGGCATACAGCGCGCACGCCATCGCGGCCTTCAGGCGCTCGCCTGCGCTGAGGGTGTCTGTCGTGCGTTCGATCCGCTGGGCATCCAGGCCCAGCAAGGCAAGGCGTGTGCGCAGGTCGTGCAGGGCCGCGCCCGGGTTGGCCTGCTGCAGGGCATCCAGCGCGCTGCCCGATGGGGGCAGTGCACGCAGGTGCTGGTCCAGCAGGGCGGACGGTACCGCGACCTCCACGGCGCCGCTGCGTGGCGACAGCTGGCCGGCCAGCACGCGCAGCAGGGTCGACTTGCCACTGCCGTTGTCACCGACCAGGGCCACGCGCTGGCCGCGCTGCAGGACAAGATCCAACGGTTCGGCGCAGCCGTTTGGCAGCACCAGCGTGTCCAACCGGGCGACGCGTTGGGTGCCGTGGTCCGCATCCGGCGCGAAGGCCATCAGCTCGGCCGCGCGTCCCACGCTGGCCGCTGCCGTGCGCACGCGCTCTGCACTGCCGGCCAGACGCTGCTGCTGCAGCTGCGCGTTGCGCCCGGCGCTGGCCTGCGCCCGTTGTTTCTGCAGACCCAGCAGGAGGGGAGCCTGGTTGGCCTCGCGCGCGCTGCGCTCGCCCCGCGAATGCCGCTGCTGCGCGCGTTCGTGTTGCTCGCGTGCCTGTCGTTGCTGTTGGCGATGCGCGTTGCGGGCATGGTCCAGCTGGGCCTGCGCCGCCGCCGCTTGGGTGGCCTTGGCCTGCACGAAGTCCGCATAGCCGCCACCAAACCGACGCAGGCCCGCGCCATCCAGTTCGACGATGCATTCCATGTGGTCCAGCAGTGCGCGGTCGTGGCTGATGACGATCAGGCCACCCCGCCAGCGCGACAGCTGGGTCTCCAGTTCGCTGCGCCGGCGCGCATCGAGATGATTGCTGGGCTCGTCCAGGATCAACCAGTCGGCACCGCTGGCCCAGGCGCCGGACAGCGCGACCTGCATTGCTTGGCCGCCGCTGAGGCGGGCCGCCGGTTGCTCCGGATCCAGGTCATCCGGCAGGCCCTGTTGGCGCCACTGCTGCTGCAGCCGCTCGCGCAGGTCCCAGCGATCATCAACGGTGCTGAAATCCGCCGGGTCGACGCTGCCGGCGCTGATGCGTGCCAGGGCGGCTAGCACCTCTGCTACGCCCGCCAGTTCGCCCACGCTGCCCTGCACCGTGCCACTCAGCGCCGGCAGCAGGGTCACCCTGCCCTCGCTGTGGCAGCGCCCGCTGCTGGGTTGAAGCTGCCCGGCGAGGATTCGTGCGAGCACGGATTTGCCCACGCCATTGGCGCCCACCAGGCCGGTCCGGACAGGGTCGAACGTAAAGGACAGTTCGGAAAACAATGTGCGCCCATCCGACAGGCGACAGGTCACGCGATCAAGCGTGAGCGGATACGTGGTCATGCAGACCTCCAGCAGATGCCATCGACTCCCCCTGCGCGCAGGGGCGGGAAGATTCAGGCCGTCAGAAAGACGGGGGCATCAGTGGCGCATCGGCGTGGGTCTCCAGAGTGAGGCTGGAATTATAAAGGCTGGGGCTGAATGGAACCGGCAACGGCGTGGCGCGGACGGGATGGCTGACCCCGATCGCGGTATTACCGCTGCGCGTTCTGCATGTTTTCGCGGGCTGCGCCGTACAACGCGCGGCGGTGCTCGTGGAAGGCGATGAAATCATCGCGCTTGAGCGCCTTGGAGAACAGCCAACCCTGCCCGAACTCCACCTTGCGGCTGTGCAGGTAGGCCAGTTGCGCTTCGGTTTCCACACCCTCGGCCACCACGAACAGGCCGAGCGTCTTGGCCATGTCGATGATGTGGCCGGTGACCGGACTGGTCGCACTCTCGGTGCCGATCGCATCGATGAACGACTTGTCGATCTTCAACGCATCCAGCGGCAACTGCTGCAGGTACTGCAGGTTGGAATAGCCCACCCCGAAATCATCGATGGCTACCGCATGGCCCGCATGGCGGGCGGCGGTGATCACTGCACGTGCGCGCTCGATGTCCATGAAGCCGCGCTCGGTGGCTTCCAGCCAGATCTGCTGGTTGGCGATGCCGGTGCCGGCCAGCTTGCTGGCGATCACCTTCAACGCGC
Source organism: Stenotrophomonas sp. WHRI 8082 (assembly GCF_040223995.2). Classification (NCBI taxonomy): domain Bacteria; kingdom Pseudomonadati; phylum Pseudomonadota; class Gammaproteobacteria; order Lysobacterales; family Lysobacteraceae; genus Stenotrophomonas; species Stenotrophomonas sp. WHRI 8082. The sequence continues at coordinate 2,409,366 of NZ_CP167826.1, forward strand.
GCCCGCTGATCATGTCCTCCGGTGCGAGGTTGATGGCGATGTGCGCGCTGCGATCACCCACCAACAAGTGCTGCATGTCCGCGATCACGCGTTCGATCACCATGTCGGTGATCGCTTCGACCAGTCCGCTTTCTTCGGCCAGCGGAATGAACAGATCCGGGCGCACCTCGGTGCCGTCGGCACGGCGCCAGCGGATCAGGGCTTCGGCGCCCACGCAGATGCCGGTCTCCAGTTCGATGATCGGTTGATACACCACGTAGAGTTCGTTGCGGCGCAGCCCCTGCACCAGCCCGCCATGCAGCGAAAGACGGCGGCGAGACAGCCACAAGGCGCCCCCGGCACACCCCGCCGCGAGCAGGATCCCCAGCGGGAAGAAACGCCAGAACTGGCCGACGAAAATGTCGCGCAGGCGGCTGCGTGGCGCCACGACAATCGCCAGCCATTCTTCGCTGCGCGCGGTGGCGAACAGATCACGGTCGTCCATGCCGTTGCGGGGATCGCGCAGCAGCGACTCCAGCAGGTCGTGGCGGGCCAGTGACTGCTGCGCGATCAAGCGCCCATCCGGGGTGGCGATGGCCAGGCGCAGGTCGTGCGCGGCAACGAGGTCGACGAAGTGACCCGGATCCATCAGGGCGTCGTACTGGCCCAGCCGCAGTGACAGCATGCGGCGTCCGTACGCGGCACGCGGCTGCACGTCCAGCTGCAGCGCGGCGCCATCGGCGGTGGTGTGGTCCGGCGTGCCCCAGGCGATGCTGCCGTCAGACGGCCCCCATGACGTGCAGCGCATGCGCCCGTCGACGAAGTAGCCGATCTGGTCCACCGATGAAGTGGTCACCACCTTGGATTGCATGCGATGGATGTGTGCAGGGCTGCACGGGACCAGGTCATCGGCCTGCATCGACTGCAATGCCGACAACGCCTGCGCATAGGAGCGCTCGGCGCGCAGCAGCGTGCGCTGTGCGGTTTCCTGCAGGTCATCCTGCGCCAGCGTCACCGCCTGCTGCCAGCTCAACCAGGTCATCAGGGCCATGGGCACGACGGCGGCCAGGGCGGCCACCGCGGTCATGATGAGCAGGGTGCGGGTGCGGGTCATGGGAGGCCGGTGACGGAGGTCGAAGAACTCGGCCGGGCCCGCGCGCAGGCCGCCTTGTCGGCAAGCGTAACGGAATGAACGGGCCACCGGTGATCTGCGCAGACCGAGGTCCGTTTCCCTGCAGGCGGCGAGTCCGCCCCCGCAGCAGCAAGGGGTTGAAGGCGACATGCGCCACTTTCACTGCCGTTTCGCGGTGGCAGGCTGACCATCGCGGCCCGCCCCCCACCTCGTGACCCGCGATGCCCTTGCCCTTCCTGCTGTGCATCGTGCTGCTCTGCCTGGCCAGTGGGTCGGTGCAGGCGCGCACCGTGTACCGCTGCGTGCAGGGCAACACGGTCAGCATGGCCACCGCGCCCGAACCGGGATCGCGCTGCACGCCCAAAGAGATCGATGACAGCGCCGTCCAGGCACCGAACCTGTGGGGCAACATGGGGGTGTTCAGTGGCACGTTGTACGAGCGCGAGCAGGACGGGCGTCTGGTGTATTCCACCCGCAACCTGCCCGGATCGACGGTGTATCTGAAATTCACCGTGGCCACGCCGCCGGGGGAGCCGGCGCACGAGGGACTGGGGCGCGTGGGTGCCGCGCAGTTGGCCCCACATGCGCGCCAGTTCAAGGCCGCGGCGAAGGCGACCGGCGTGGACGATGCGTGGTTGCGCGCCATCGCCCACGCGGAGAGCAATTTCGATGAAGCGGCGGTGTCGCCGAAGGGCGCCCAAGGGGTGATGCAGCTGATGCCCGAGACGGCGCGCGACTACGGCGTGGTGGATCCACTGTCGGCGGCGCAGTCCATCGATGGCGGTGCCCGCCACATGCGCGCGCTGCTGCGCCGTTACAACGGTGACCGGGTGCTGGCCGCGGCGGCCTACAACGCGGGCATCGGGGCGGTGACGCGCTACAAGGGTGTGCCGCCGTACGCCGAGACGTTGGCCTATGTGGACAAGGTGATGGCGTTGTACGCGCGCTATCGCGAGGCGATGGGCATCCGGACCGAGGTGCCCGCGCGCTGATACTGCGCGGTCGTCTTGGCGTGTGCGTGGGCAGCCGGTATCGTCGCCCGTTGCACATGACGAAGGACGCCGATGGCACGGATGCGATGGATGTTGGGCATGGCCGCGTTGACGGCCGTCGCCGTGGCCGCGACCTTCCTGCCGCGCGAGTCTGCGGTGCCCGTGCCGGTCGGGCCGGCCGCCACCCCGCTGGGTTGGACCGCGCAGATAGAAGCACTGGCCGGTGAGGGGGTGCCGGGTGACCGCGATGGCGCGGCGGCGCAGGCGCGGTTCTCCGACCCGTACGCACTGCTGGCGTTGGATGACGGCAGCGTGCTGGTGGCCGATGCCGGTGACAGCAATCGCATCCGACGGCTGCGTGCGGATGGCATCGTCGAAACCGTGGCCGGCAGCAGCGAGGGCTTCGTCGACGGGCCCGCACACCAGGCACGCTTCCATACCCCGTCGGCGCTGGCACGCGATGCGGCCGGCGTGGTCTATGTAGCCGACACCGGCAACCATGCGATCCGCAGGATCGGTCTGGACGGCCAGGTCAGCACGTTGGCTGGCGGTGTCCGGGGCTTTGCCGATGGCCCGGCCGCACAGGCGCGCTTCGATGCGCCGATGGGCGTGGCCGTGGACGCCGCCGGCAATGTCTATGTCGCCGATACCTGGAACGACCGCATCCGGGTCATCGGTGTCGACGGTAACGTGCGCACGCTGGCCGGCGATGCCGGCCCCGCGCACGTGGACGGTTTTGCGGGGGCGGCCCGCTTCGACACGCCGGTGGCGCTTGAATGGGACGGGCACGGTGCCTTGCTGGTGGCTGATTTCTATAACAATGCGATCCGTCGGGTCCGCATGGACGGGCAGGTCGACACCGTTGTGGGCGCCGGCAGCGTGATCAACGGGCCGCTCGGTTTGGCACGCACGCATGACGATGTGCTGTACGTCGGCGATCGTGCCGGCCGTATCGTCCAGGTATCGCCTGCGGGCCACCAGATCGCGTTGGTGGGGACCGGGGCGGTAACGCGGCTGGCCCGGCCCAGTGGCGTGGCGGTCGCCGCCGACGGCAGCCTGCGCGTGGCCGATGCGGCTGCCGGGCGGCTGCACCGCATCGTGCCGCTGGCCCCCGGTGAAGCGCTTGCGCCGGCGTTGGTCGGCCCAGCGGTGGATGCGCCGCTGCCGCGCAGCGAAGGGCGCTGGCCGCTGGCGCCGCAGGACGGCTGGCATGAAGTGGTGGGCACGCTGGGCGAGGTACGCGGCAACTTCCGCGGCGAGAGCCGGCACCACCTGCATGATGGATTCGACGTGCGCGGTGACGTCGGCCAGACCGTGCTGGCGATCGCCGATGGCAAGATCGATATGCCGCTGGCGAGCTGGTCGGTGGGCGGGCAGGCGGAGGGACTGGCCGTGGGCACGCTGCGTTACCTGCACATGCGGGTGGGGCGCGATCCGCGCGGCCAGCCGTTCGACGAACGCTGGCAGCAGCTGTTCGACAGCGAGGGCACGCTGGAGCGGATACGGCTGCGGCGTGGCACGCGCATCCACGCCGGTGACCGGCTGGGCAGCATCAACAGCCAGGCCCACGTGCACCTGAGCGTCGGCAGCAGTGGCTTCGAGCGCAACGCCGCCCTGTTGGGTTTCACCGGCTTCGTGGATCGCGTGCCGCCGCGCATCACCGATGTGGCGCTGCTGGATGATGCGGACCAGCCGCTGCAGCGCGACGCGCAGGGACGCGTGCCGGTACCGCGCGGTGGGCGTGGTGTGCAGATCGTGGTGGAGGCCTGGGATCAGGTGGATGGCAACCTGCCGCGCCGTCGTCTGGGGTTGTATGCGGTGGGGTACCAGGTGTTGGATGCCGCGGGCGTAGCGCTGGCCGGGTATGAGCAACCGCGCTGGAACATCGTGTTCAATCGCATGCCGCCGCAGCAGGCGGCGGTACGCGTGGCGTATGCACCGGACAGCGGCGTCACCGTGCACGGCAGCGCCGTCACCCGCTTCCGCTACCTGGCCAGCAACACCGTGCGCGACGGGCTGATGCAGCAGGGGCGCTGGCGGCCCGATGGCCTGCCGCCGGGCGAGTACGTGATCCGCGCGCATGCCCGCGACCACAGCGGCAACGCGGCAGTGGGCCCAAGCGACCTGCGCGTGGTGGTGTTGTAAGGAGCGAGTGGTAGAGCCGACTTCAGTCGGCTGCACCTCAAATGCAGTCGACTGAACTCTGCTCTACCTGGCTGCGCTCGATAATCCAGCCGACTGAAGTCGGCTCTACCCCACTGCACCCGAAATGCAGCCGACTGAAGTCGGCTCTACCCTGCGCCGACGCGCTCGCGCTCGACGTCCAGATCCTGCAGCGGGCGTACTTCGATGCTGCCGAACCGTGCCCACGGGAACCCCTGCGCGATGCGCATCGCGGCATCCGCGTCGGGGGCCTGGATCAGGTTGAAGCCCGCCAGCAATTCGTGAGTCTCGGCGAACGGGCCATCGACGATGCGCTGCTGCGTGCCGCGGATGCGCAGTGTTCTCGCTTCTTCCACCGGTTGCAGTTTCTGCGAGGCCAACAAGGTCCCCTGTGCCTGCAGCGCGTCCGCGTGCTGCAGGCAGTCGCGCATCAATGCGTCGAACTCGGCGCTGGGCAGTGCCTGCAGCAGGGCAGGCTCGATGTAGATCAGAAGCGCGTACTGCGGCATGGGCAAGGTCCAAGGCGGCCAGGCGCCCATGATGGACCCGAACCGGGCCCTCTTATGTTGCGACGCCGCAGGGTGCCGGTGCGCTGGGTGGAGGAATCTGCGCCCGGCGTGTCGATTCCACGCGCTCTGGTTCGTCGTCATGATGAAGGCCCGGCAGAACCGGTGCCACGCGCGGAGCACGGTCATGAAGGTGATGGTCCTGGTGAAATCCAACCCCCGGATCGAGGCGGGCGAGATGCCCAGCCACGATGCGCTGGAAGCAATGGGGACGTTCAACGATGCGCTGGTCAAGGCCGGCGTACTTCTGGCGGGCGAGGGGCTGCATGCCAGTGCGCGGGGACACCGGCTGCGCTTCGACGGGGCGGCGCCGCAGGTGCAGGCGGGGCCGTTTGCCGACCCGCATGGCCTGGTCGCGGGCTTCTGGCTGTGGCAGGTGCGGTCGATGGACGAAGCGCTGGAATGGGCGCGGCGTGCGCCGTTTGTCGAAGGGGATGAACTGGAGCTGCGCCCGGTGATGAGCGAAGAGGACTTCGGTGAAGCCTTCACCCCCGATCTGCGCGCGCAGGAGCAGCATCTGCGCGACGTGTCTGCCAACCGTTGAAACGCCGGAGAATCCACATGAAACTGATCCCGTTCCTTGATTTCGACGGCCAGGCACACGACGCGATGGCGTTCTATGCGCACGCGCTGGGTGGCGTGGTGACGTCCGAGACGACCTACCGCGATATGCCGCCCTCCGACGGCCCGGGCTGCAACGAGATGCCGGTTGACACCCTGGACCGCGTCGCCCACGCGCAACTCGACGTCGGCGGCGCGACCCTGATGGCGGCGGACGGGCCCGGCGCGGGAAATGCGGGGGGCACCACCATCAACGTGGAGGTGACCTCCATCGAGGAAGCCGAGCGGGTCTTCGCTGCACTCGCTGCAGGCGGCACCGTCCACATGCCCTTGGCGGAGACATTCTGGGCGCACCGCTGGGGCATGCTGCACGACCGCTACGGCAAACCGTGGATGGTCAATTGCATGAAGACACCGCACGCGGCATGACGGGGATGCAGCAACGGCTGGAGACCCTGTGGCGCATGGAATCGCCCCTGCTGATCGCCCGCTGCGCGCGGCTGCTCGGCGGTGACATCGGCCGTGCCGAGGAGTTGGTGCAGGATGTCTGGCTGGTGGCGTTCGAGCGCTGGCCAGTGGAGGGCATGCCGGACAACCCTGGAGCCTGGCTGATGACCGCGACGCGCAACCGTGCCATCGATGTGCTGCGTCAGCATCAACGCGTGGCCGAGCAGCACGCGCGCTGGGGGGAGGTGCTGCATCCGGCGAGCCCGGTGGCGCCGGATGACAGTGAGGCCCTGGTCGATGACATCGGCGATGACCTGCTGCGGCTGATGTTCGTCGCCTGCCACCCGCAGTTGCCCGCGGACGCGCGGATCGCCTTGACGCTGCGCCTGCTGGGTGGACTGACCACGCAGGAAATCGCGCGTGCGTTCCTGCTGCCCGAACCGACGATTGCGCAGCGGATCGTGCGGGCGAAGCGCACGCTCGCGCAGCACCAGGTGCCCTTCGACGTGCCGCGCGCGGCGGATCTGCCAGCGCGGTTGGGGGCGGTGCTGGAGGTGATCTACCTGGTGTTCAATGAAGGCTACGCTGCCAGTTACGGCGAGGATTGGATGCGCCCGGCCCTGTGTGAGGAAGCCCTGCGGCTGGCGCGGATCCTGGCGCAGCGGATGCCTGGCCATGCGTCGATCCACGGATTGCTGGCGTTGATGGAACTGCAGGCATCGCGCAGCGCGGCACGTTCCGATGGCGCTGGCGCGCCGGTCCTGCTCGAGCAGCAGGACCGGTCGCGCTGGGATCGCCTGCAGATTGCGCGGGGACTGGCATCGCTGCAGCAGGCGCATTCGCTGATGGGCCAGGAAGACCCGTACGTGCTGCAGGCGGGAATCGCGGCATGCCATGCCCGCGCGCTGGCGCCTGAGGACACCGATTGGGCCGGGATCGCCACGCTGTACACCCGGCTGCTGCAGGTCCAACCGTCGCCGGTGATCGCCCTGAACCGGGTGGTCGCGATATTGCGCGCCGACGGTCCCTTGGCTGCGTGGGGCCTGCTGCACCCCCTTCTGGACGAACCTCGCCTGCAGCAGTACGCGCCGTTGTGGGTGGTGCGCGGGGAAGTATTGTCTCGACTGGGCAGGAACGACGACGCACGCGCAGCCTTCACCCACGCTGCTTCGCTGACCGGCAACGAGCGCGAACGGATACTGCTGCTTGGAAAAGCGGGGGCAGGGGGGGTAGAGCCGACTTCAGTCGGCTGCGCTGCTGGCAGAGTGAGGTAGAGCCGACTTCAGTCGGCTGCGTCGGCAATGCAGCCGACTGAAGTCGGCTCTACCCACCTCGCTCCCCCTCCGTCCGTTTTTTAAGCGGCTACACTCGGGGGCTTGTCGCAATCCCTGCTGGAGAGAGCAATGAAGCGTGTAGTGATGACTGTGCTGGCCCTGTCGGTATCAGGTGCGTTGATGGCGGCGACGCCGAAGTTCGATGGCGCGCGGATCTCTGCTGATGTCCGCGAGCTGGCATCGGATGCCTACGAGGGTCGTTCGCCGGCCACGGCCGGGGAAACCAAGACGATTGAGTTCCTCAGCAAACAGTTCGCTGCGGCGGGCTTGCAGCCGGGCGGTGACCTGCAGGACGGCAAGCGCTTGTGGACCCAGGCGGTGCCGTTGCTGAAGGGAGACATCGTGGGCACGCCGCAGTTGGCGTTGCATCAGGGCCAGAAGACGCTTCCGCTGGAACAGGGCAAGCAGATCGCAGTGCGCGCGGCCATGAATGGTGCCGACAAGGTCGCCATCAGCAAGGCGCCACTGGTGTTCCTGGGCTACGGCGTGAAGGCGCCGGAGAAGAACTGGGACGATTTCAAGGGCGTGGACCTGAAGGGCAAGATCGCCGTCGTGCTGATCAACGACCCGGACTTCGAGACCGGCCAAGGTGACTTCGATGGCAAGGGCATGACGTACTACGGTCGCTGGACCTACAAGTACGAAGAGGCTGCCCGACAGGGTGCGCTCGGCGTGCTGATCGTGCACGAGACCGCGCCGGCGTCGTACGGCTGGGCCACCGTGGCTGGCTCCAACACCAACACGATGTTCGACGTGGTGCGTGACGATCCGGCCGGCAGCCATCCGCTGCTGGAAGGCTGGATCCAGCGTGATCTTGCGGTGGACCTGTTCCGTTCGGCGGGACTGGATTTCGAGGCGTTGAAGAAGCAGGCGCAGCAGCGCGACTTCACCGCCGTGCCGCTGACCGGTGCCAGCCTGGATGCGAATTACGCGGTGAAGACCGAAGTGATCACCTCGCACAACGTGGCCGCGCGTCTGGAAGGCAGCACGCACCCGGATGAAACCGTGGTGTACAGCGCGCACTGGGACCATATCGGCGTGGGTGAGCCCGATGCCCGCGGTGACCGGATCTTCAACGGCGCATTGGACAATGCCAGCGGCACTGCCGCCTTGATCGAGCTGGCGCGTGGCTACGCCAAGGCCCCCAAGCCGGAACGTTCGGTCTTGTTCCTGGCGGTGACAGCCGAAGAGAAGGGGTTGCTGGGCTCGGAGTACTACGCCACCCATCCGCTGTATCCGCTGGAAAAGACCGTGGCGGTGATCAACATGGATGGCATGGCGCCCTTCAGTCCGTCGCGTGACTTCGGCATTTACGGTTCGGCGCGCTTCGAGCTGCTGGACCAGTTGAAGGACGTGGCCCAGCGTTGGGACATCCGCTACACCCCGGACCCGAAGCCGGAAGCCGGCCTGTTCTTCCGCTCGGATCACTTCCCCTTCGCCAAGCGCGGCGTGCCGGCGCTTTCGTGGTCGGCGGGGCAGGACTGGGTGGACGGTGGCGTCGCGGCGGGCAAGAAGGCGTCCGACGATTACACCGCCAAGCGCTACCACCAGCAGGGTGACGAATGGCAGCCGGACTGGAAGTTCGCCGGCGCCGCACGTGACCTGGAGGTGCTGTACACGCTGGGGAACGAACTGGCCAACTCACGCGACTGGCCGAACTGGGACGCCGCCGAAGCGTTCCGCACGGTCCGTGACCAGAGTGCCGCGCAGCGCCGCTGAGGCAGCGGCTGGGTAGCGCCGGGCCATGCTCGGCGTGGTTGACCAACGGCGCCGCCGGCTGACGGCCAGCGGCCGTCGCTGCCAAGGCGGGATTCGTCGCCTGATTCCCGGCGTTCGTCGCCGGGTGCTTGCCGTGGCGGGCCGGCGCACTATGCTCGGCCCATCCCATCGCCAAAGGCACTCCCGTGTTCGCCAGCGTTTCCCTGATCTTCCGACATCTGCTGGCCTGGGCCGCTGCGCTGGTCGTGGCGGGCATGGTGTGGAGTGGCATCTTCAGCGGCATGGAAGACGGCCCGGGCTGGGTGTTCGGCCTGCTTGCGATGTTCCTGATGCTGTCCGCACTGGGCAGCGCGATCACCCACGTGCGCCGGGTCTGGCTGATCACTGGCAAGCTGGATGGGAGCACGCTGTCCAATCGCCAGCGGCGGCAGATAGAACTGCCCTTGGACGCCGGACCGGCCTTCCTGCTGCTGGAGCGCGCCATCGCCGAGTTGCCACGTGTCGAGGACATCGAAAGTTCTGCCGGTAGCCTGCAGGTGCGTGCCTATGTACGGCGCGTCGATCCGTGGAATGGTCGCCAGCCCTCTCGCTGGAACCTGCCCGCGCGTCTGGCGATCAAGCGCAACAGCGTGCTGGCCACGGTGACGCCGGGGCAGGGAACGAGCACGGTCACCCTGTTGTTCGAACCCGACGCGGGCTGGTGGGCCGATCTGCTGGCGCTGGACGAGGGCAGCAACTTCGAGAACGCCGAAGCGCTGACCCGCGCCGTCAGCGGCCGCGTGGCCGAACAGCGACGCGACGAACAAGCAGCGGCCGAGCAGACCCACGTGGAGAAGGAACTGTCGGTCGCGCGCTTGAACCTGCTGCATGCGCAGGTGGAACCGCACTTTCTGTACAACTCGCTGGCCAATGCGCAGGTGCTCACCCGCACCGATCCAGCGCGTGCCGACCAGATGATCGGCCACCTGATCCAGTACCTGCGCAGCTCGCTGCCGAGCATGGAAGAGTCGGTGTCCACCTTGGGCGTGGAGCTGGAGCGCACCCGTGCGTACCTGGAGATCCTGCGCATCCGGATGGGCGCACGCCTGGGCGTTGAAGTGCAGGTGCCCGATGCGTTGCAGGGCGTCCGGCTGCCGGCGATGGCGCTGCAGACGCTGGTGGAGAACGCGATCAAGCATGGCCTGGAACCCAAGCCGGGCGGTGGCACGATCTGGATCATCGCGCGCGCCTTCGATGACCATGTCACGGTGACCGTGGCCGACGATGGGCTTGGCTTCGGCCATGGCACCAGCGGCACCGGCATCGGGCTGAAGAACCTGCGTGAGCGCCTGCGCCTGACCTGCGGCGAGCAGGCCGGTGTAGCGATCGTCACCAATTTCCCCAGCGGCGTCGCCGCTACCATGACATTGCCGCAGGCCCCGAAGGACGCCGCTCATGCCGCTTGACGCGCTGATTGCCGAAGACGAAGAGCTGCTGCGCGCCGCCTTGGTGGAGCAACTGCAGCGGTTGTGGCCGGAGCTGCGCATCGTCGCCGAGTGCGAGGACGGCGCCACGGCACTGGAGCAACTGGCCGAACGCCAACCGGACATCGCGTTCCTGGACATCCGCATGCCGGGTATCAGCGGCATCCAGGTGGCACGCGCGCTGGCCGAACTGAGCCCGCGCACGCAGGTGGTGTTCGTTACGGCCTACGACCAGTACGCCATCGATGCGTTCGAACAGGGCGCGATGGATTATCTGCTCAAGCCGGTAAGCGATGAGCGCCTGCTGGCGACGCGCGAGCGCATCCTGGCGCGGCTGCCGTCGGCACGCCACGACGATGCCGTGCTGGAGCGGCTGCTGCAGCGATTGGGGGCCCCAGCGGAGCGTGCAGACGTACCGCCACTGGCATGGATTACCGCAAGCAATGGACGTGACACGGTGCTGATCATGCTGGAGGACGTGGTGTATTTCCGCGCAGACAACAAATACACCACGGTGGTGACCGCCGACGGCGAGAGCCTGCTGCGCACCCCATTGCGGGAGCTGGTGGCGGCGTTGGATCCACAGCAGTTCCGCCAGGTGCACCGGTCCACCATCGTCAACATGAAAGCCGTTGCCGCAGTGAGCCGCGACGACACCGGGCGGGGCGTACTGCGCCTGCGCGAACGCCCCGAAACACTCACCGTCAGTCAACCGTTCATGAGCCTGTTCCGCGGCATGTAAGCCGCGGCAGGCCACTAGGGAAGGGCCATGCCATGCGTTTTCTCACTACGATAATGAGTTGCCTGCTGTCCTTGTTCGGCTGCCATGACAAGGTGACCACGACCTCGATCACCCGCATCAGCGCACACGGCATGGATCAACTGTTCAGTCGCACGTCCGTGCGTACGGACGGCGCGTGGTTCGAGTGCGTGAGCAGTGACAGCGGCCGCTGCTATTACCAGGTATTCCAGGAGGCCTGCGACGGGCAACAGCATTGCGAACGCAGCGCCCTGCAGCAGTTCGACGTACGCGCAGGCCAACGGCAGAAGCACGCCAGCCTGCCGCCGGGATTCAAGAGCTGCGTAGCCACCACCCCCGCCGCCCGCTGCCAATGACAACAAAAAGGGGACGGAGGGAATTAAGTCGTTTTCAACCCGTAGGGGCCGGAAACGACTTAATCCCCTCCGTCCCCTTTTTTGGGTTCAGAAGGCGGGTTGCAGGGTGAGGTCGCGGTGGCTGGTGGTCTGGCCGACGTGGTTCAGGCGGCCAACCAGTTCGGTGTGCTGCTTCATGCGGCCGATCTCGGACATGATGCGGATGTCCTCGTGGCGCAGTTCGCGTTTCTCGGTCACGGACTGCTTGTAATCCAGCACTTCCGGGTAGTGTTCGGCCATTCCGAGTGCGTCGGCCACGCATTCCACGCTGTCGGCGCTGGAGGTGATGCGGGCGCGGCTGTTGAAGGCCTTCATCCAGCGTTCGAACCCGGCTTGCTGGTCGAACATGTTCGCCATGAACCAGATCACGAAGAGGATCGATACCCAGGAGCCGATGATGATGACGACGCGGGTGAAGGTGATATGGAAATCATCCCGCCAGAGGTAATTGGCGATCAGCCCGAGGATCAGCAACGATGCGGCCTGCCAGCCGACGATGGAGGCGATCAGCCATTGGCTTTTCGCCTGGGCCAGCACGGCCACCTCCTGGCGGATCTGCTGCTCGCTGAGACCACGCCAGTGGGCAACCTGTTTTTCAAACGGGCTGTGGTACAGCTCGTTGTCGCGCAACAACAATCCTAAACCTTTGAACAAAGCAATCATGGCGGGCTCCCTGTTGGAACGTGCGGCGATGCATTGACCGGTGAGGCGGGTTCAGTTCTAGCACTTCCAGCGAGGGGCGCAATAAAGGGGATGCGAAGGCGTGGACCCATACGCGGATGAATACGGAGGCGCACGCGCACCTTGGTGCGACGCAACATCGATCTGACGGCCTGCGACAAGATGTCGCACTGAAAATCGTGCTGCGCGTGCACACGGGCGGGGTCGGGCCCCGCTTTCACAAAGGATCGGGTGTCGAGTGGCCGACAATGGGGCCAAATCGCGCAAGCCGCGCCACTGCCAGGTCCCCCGATCGCGCCATGCCCTCTTTGTTTTCGCCACTGACCGCGCCCATCCGCCGCTGGGTGATGGATGCCTTTCCCCGCGGACAGAGCGAGATCGACTACGACCATCCGATCGGGGACCCGGGCTGGTTCGGGCCGGACAGCGTTACCTGGCGGGTCCATGCCGAACTGCCGTCGATGCTCGCCGGCGGGCTCTGTGCCCTGATGCTGCAGGCGCTGCATCCGCGTGCGCTGGCGGGGGTGTACGACCACTCCAACTTCCGCGAAGACCTGGTCGGGCGCCTGCGCCGGACCACGGCGTTCGTCGCGGGCACGACCTATGCCCCCACGGCGGAAGTCGACACGCTCGTGGCCCGGGTGCGCCGGATCCATTCGCGCGTGCGCGGCAGCGTGGAGGGCGTGCCCTACGCCGCCGATGACCCGCAGTTGCTCACCTGGGTGCATGTGACCGAGGCCTATGGCTTCCTGCAGGGCTTTCGTCGCTATGGACGGGCGATGCCCGACGCGATGGTTGATCGCTACTACGATGAGTTCCGGCGTGTCGCCGAAGCATTGGGGGCGAGGGATGTGCCGCGTAGTGCAGCGGAAGTGGATGCGTTCTTTGCGATGCAGCGGCCGCAGCTGTGCCTGGATGCCCGGGCGCGCGAGGTGTTGCAGGTGCTGTCTGCGGTGAAGTTGCCCGTGCCGGTGGCGGGACTGTCGCGGGATGTGTTCATGGGCGCGGGGGCGGCGTTGTTGCCGGAGTGGGCAAGCGAGCTGCTGGAGCACGGCACGCGGCAGCGGGTCCAGGCACAGGCATCGATGCGGCTGTTGCAGGGGGCTGCGCCGCTGTTCCGGCGTGCGCTTCCGGATGGATTGGCGAGCCGGGCGTGCGCGCGGGTGGGTGTTGAAGTGGCGCAGTTGCGGCGGTGGCCGGCGGGCCTGTAACGGCCCACCGGTGCGCTCGCCGAGCGTGGCTCGGCGCTACCAGGGCTTACCAGACCTTTACGCGCTTGTCGGGCGCCAGGTAGAGCTTCTGGCCTTCCTTTACGTCGAATGCGGGATACCAGGCGTCGATGTTGCGTACGGTCAGTGCGCGGAACTGGCCCGGTGCATGCACGTCGGTCAACAACGAATTGCGCAGGGCCTGCTCGCGGCTCTTGCTGCGCCACGCCTGAGCGAAGCCGAGGAAGAAGCGCTGATCGGGCGTGAAGCCTTCCAGCGTCTGCCCTGGCTTGCCCTGCAGCGAGAGCTGGTAGGCATCGTAGGCGGTGCCCAGACCGGCCACGTCGGCGATGTTCTCGCCCAGCGACAGGCGGCCATTGACGTGCACGCCGGGGAAGGGCTCGTAGCTGCTGAACTGCGCGGCCAGCGCGTCGCCCGCTGCGTTGAATTTCTGCAGGTCCTGCGGCGTCCACCAGTTGTGCAGGCGGCCGGTGTCATCGAACAGCGCGCCCGCGTTGTCGAACCCGTGGCTGATCTCGTGGCCGATCACCGCACCGATGGCGCCGTAGTTCACGGCATCGTCGGCGGCGCCGTCGAAGAAGGGCGGCTGCAGGATCGCCGCCGGGAACACCAGGCGGTTTTCAAGCGGCACGTTCATCGCGTTGATGGTCTGCGGCAGCATCGCCCACTCGCCGTGGTCCGGTGCCTTGCCCAGCTTGGAAAGATTGCGCTGGTACTCGAACTGTTCGGCGCGCTGCGCATTGCCCAACGGATCATCCCGCTTCACCTCCAGGCCGCTGTAGTCGCGCCACGTCTCCGGATAGCCCATGCCCACGGTGAGTCCGGCAACCTTGGCCTTGGCACTGGCCTTGGTCTGCGGTGACATCCACTCCAGGCCATCGATGCGCTTGGCGAAGGCGGCGATGATGTTCTTCGCCATCGCGTCGGCGCGTTCTTTGGTCTTGGCGTCGAAGTGCTTTTCCACGTAGCGCTTGCCGATGGCTTCGCCCACGGCGTGGTTGGCATCGTCCACCGCCCGCTTCCAGCGATCGCTCTGCTGCGGGGTTCCACTTAGTGCGGTGCCATGGAAGGCGAAGCGCGCATCGGCGAACGTCTTCGGCAGGTAGGGCGCGGCCCGGTCCAGGGCGTGGAAGGTCAGGTAGTCCTTCCAGTCTTCGAGGGGTTCGGTGGCGACCAGCCGCGACAGGCCGGCGACGGCCTTGGGCTGCCAGACGATGAAATCCTGCTGCTGGCCCAGCCCGGAGGCCTCCAGGAACGCGGCCCAGTCCATGCCCGGTGCCTTCGCGCTGAAGTCTTCGCGGGTCCAGGGGTTGGCCCCCTTGGCGACGTCGTTGGTTTCTTCCTGGCTCACGTGGGCCTGGGCGATCCTGGTTTCCAGCGCCACGATGCGCTGCGCCTTCGCGGCGGGGTCGGCGACGCCGGCCAGCTTCAGCACCTGGCCTACGTAGTCCTGGTACTGCTTGCGCAACGCCGCCATGCGGCCATCGCTTAGGTAGAAATCACGGTCCGGCATGCCCAGCCCACCCTGCACGAGGTAAGGCGCGGTGCGCTCCGGCTGCAGCAGGTCGACCGACACCCACAACCCGAACAAGCGGTCGGTGTAGAAGTTCGTGGCGTTGAGCAGGTCCACGTCGGCGCGCACGTCGGCACCGAGTGCGCGGGCCAACGCGGCCTTGTCGGCGAGCGCCTCGATCGCCTGCAACTGCGGCTGCACCGGGGACAGTCCGCGCTGTTCGATGCCGGCCTCATCCATGTAGGCCGCGTAGTAATCACCGATCAGCTTGTCTTCGCCGGTGGCCTGCGCATTGTTCGCCGCGCCTTCCAGGATGGCGCGCGTATCGGCCTGGGTTTTTTCAGCGATCACATTGAAGCTGCCGAACCGCGAGCGGTCGGCCGGGATCTCGGTGTTCTTGACCCAGCTGCCGTTGGCGAAGTCGAAGAAGTTGTCGCCCGCGGCCACGCTGCGGTCCATTCCCGATGCATCGAAACCGAAGCTGCCCAGCTGTGCCTTGGCGGGAGCCTCGGCGGCGGCTTGCTGCTGGGGCTGTGGCGCATCGGCCGGGGTATCGCCACCGCAGGCCGACAGGGTCAGGGACAGGCTGGCGGCGATGGCCAGCAGCAGGGGAGAGCGGCGCAACCTGGGCATGGAATTCTCGAACGGCGGAAAAATACCAGTCTACTGCCTGCTACCGGGGCTGGTTGCAGTGGCAACCGTGCCGCAGCAGGGCGGCGCCTGTGCCGGATGTGGCTGAACGGGGGATGCTCCTCTTCCTGTGGTCATCTGCCTGATGCATGCTGCAAACCGGGGCCGGGCTGGGCGCGTTGCGTGCGCCATCACCGGGAAACAACCAGGGCGGTCAAGAAAGTGCATCCGCGGCCGCTCTGGTCAGGATCACAGGAAGCGTTTTGCGCATGAGAGCAACTGCCCACCATTGGCAACGTTCGCACCGATGTCCGCACTGAGTCGCGCCTTGCTGCGCCCGCAGCGCGCCTTCCTGTGGGGTGGCGCGCTGCTGGGCGTCCTGTTCGGCGCTGGCCTGGCCACGATGCTGGCCAGCGACTTCCAGCGTCGCGCAGACGTGGCGCAGCGCCAGAGCCGCACCTTGGCGGTGGGCAGCCAGCGCCTGTTATGGCTGGAGATGCGCAATCTGGAACGGGCGATGCATGGCATCGGAGCCGATGCGGCGCAGCTGTTCCGCAGCGTGCCGGCGCAGGCCCCTCAGTTGCTGGACCAGAACATCGCCGGCGTGCTGCACCGCCATGCCGAGCTCGACAGTATCGTGGTCGTGGACCAGCACGGGCGCGCGATCACCAGCGGAGTCGGTGACCTGCAGCTGCCGTTGTGGGTGGACGGCCAGCGCCGTGGCTCCGGCAGCGATCTGTACCTGGGTCCGCCGCAGCGTCACGATGGACTGAACTGGGTGTTGCCGCTGGCGCTGCAGCTTGAGCAGGATCGCTGGTTGCTGGTGCGGCTGCATACCAGCGAACTGCAACGGATCATCAGCGGCCTGGATATCGGTAGCCAGGGCGTCGTATCGATCACTGACGTGGAAGGACATGTGCTGGCCCGCGCGCCGGCGAGCGGCGACATCGTGGGGCAGCGCTTCGACCTGCCGCACCGGTCCGCGTTGGGCACCGATGCGGTGCACTCGCTTGGCGTGGAAACCAGCGCCATCGACGGGACGACCCGCATCTCGGCGATGAGCACGCTGCACCAGTATCCGCTGGCGGTGTATGCGGGATTGGGACGGCGCGACGTGCTGTCTGCGTGGTGGCCGTATCTGTACGCGGCATCAGCGATGTTCCTGCTGTACTGGGTGCTGCTGGGTGCCTTGGTGTGGGTGGTCCGTCGTACCAGCCGACGCCAGCTCGTGCTGGCCGAAGAGCTGCGCACCGGCCATGCCGAGCTGCTGCTGGCGCATCAGGTGGGTCGCGTGTGCACCTGGTATGTCGATGAGGATGCCTGCCAGCTGCACTGGTCGCCGCTGGCGCGTGAGCTGTTCGGCGTGCCGGTGGACACCCTGCCGGTTTCAGATTTCTTCGCCCGCGTGCATCGCGAGGATGCGGGTCGTCTGCAGGCCGCCTTCGACAGCGCGTTTGCCGGTGATACGGTATTGGATGAAGTGTTCCGCCTGGTACTGCCCGGCGGCGAGATACGCTGGGTGAGCGCGCGCGGACGCCGCGTGGCGATGTCCGACCGGCAGCGGCGCGTGATCGGCGCGGTGACCGACATCAGCGAGCGGTACCAGGCCCGTGAGCGACTGGTACAGGCGGAGCGTCAATTCCGCTTGCTGTTTGATCGCAATCCCGCGCCGTTCTGGGTGTTCGACCCGGACACGCTGCGCTTCATGGAGGTCAACCGCGCGGCGATCAGCCAGTATGGCTATACCCGCGAAGAGTTCCTCGGGATGAGCATCCTCGACATCCGCCCGCGCGAGGGCTGGGAAGAGATCCGCGGCGCGATCGCCGATGCCCGCGTCGGCGAAGTACAGGATGCCAAGATCCGGCTGCACCAGCGCAAGGATGGCAGCGTCTTCGAAGTGCGCGCCCATCTGTCGCGGCTGGATTTCGATGGCCGTTCGGCGTGCCTGGTGTTGGCTGAGGACGTGAGCGAGCGGCTGGCCTACGAGCGTGAGCTTGCCTACCACGCCAGCCACCATCCGCAGACCGGTCTGCTCAATCCGCGCGCACTGGCTGCTGCACTGGACGACTGCGGCAGCGGGTACACCGTTGCCTTCATCCAGTTGCGCGGACTGCAGCTGGTGTCCGATGCGCTGGGCGGTGATATCGGGGATGCGGTGTTGCAGGCGATGGCCACGCGGCTGGGTGGGCTGGGCGCGCGTTACGGCTGGCTGGCCTTCCAGCCGGGCGAGGACTTCGTGTTCGCCTTCCGCGATGGGCAGGAAACACAGAGCGCGCTGGATGCACTGGTGCAGATCGTATCGGAGCCCGTACGTGGCAAGGAGTCGCTGCATCAGTTCGAGCCGAGCGTGGGGGTGGCGGTGCATATCGCGGGCGATGGGCTGCAGGCTACCCAGGTGATCGGCATGGCCGCACAAGCGGCACACAGTGCGCGCGCCGAGGGCGATGCGCTGGCATGGTTCGACCCCAGCGTGACCGCGCGATTGGCCGAGCGGCTGCGTCTGGCCGGGCGGATCCACAACGCGATCGACGCCGAATTCGAGCTCTACTTCCAGCCGATCTGTCATGCCGCCGATGGCACGCCGGCCGCGCTGGAGGCGTTGCTTCGCTGGCCGCAGGCCGATGGCAGCTTCATCCCGCCGGGCGACTTCATCCAGCTGTGCGAAGACACCGGCCTGATCCTGGCGCTGGGGCGCTGGGTGATCCGCGCGGCGGCGCAGGCGCAGCGGCAGCTGGTGGATGCCGGCTGGGGTGACCTGCCGATTGCGGTCAATGTGTCGGCGGTGCAGTTCTTCAACAGTGATCTGGTGGGTGAGTTCGCGCGCGCCATGCAGGAGTTCGGCCTGCGTCGCGGTGCGCTGCAGGTGGAGCTCACCGAGAGCAGCCTGATGCGCAAGCCTGCACAGGCGATGCAGACGATGCAGCGGCTGCACGAGCAGGGCATCTGCGTATCGCTGGATGACTTCGGTACGGGGTATTCGAGCATGTCCTACCTGCAGCACCTGCCGCTGGATATCTTGAAGATCGACCGCAGCTTCGTGGCGGATGTGGAAACCAATCCGCGCAATGCGTCGATCTGTCGGGCGCTGTTGTCGCTGGGGCACAGCATGGGCCTGACGATCATTGCGGAGGGCGTGGAAACCCCGGGCCAGCTGCAGTGGCTGGGCGCGCACGGCTGTGATCAGGTGCAGGGCTACCTGCTGGGGCGCCCGGTGCCGCTGGCGACGGTGATCGCGCAGCTGGATGCGGTGGAGGCCTGAGAGCGCGGGGGAGGGGGCGCGAAGGGCCCGCTGCGCTCGCCGACCATGGGTCGGCGCTACGGATGCTGGCCGCTCGGCGCGACGGGGCGGTATTGCGGTCATTGCTGGGACGGACCGGCTCGTCGGTCCTGTTTATCGCGTCGTCGGCGAGGCCTACGCTGGTCGCAGGTTTCCCGAGGCCAGCACCATGCGCCGTCTGCCCAGTCTCTACATCTCCCACGGTTCGCCGATGACGGCGCTGCAGCCGGGACAGGTCGGCCTTCGCTTGGCGGAGCTGGCGGCCGACCTGCCACGGCCCCGCGCCATCGTCGTCGCCAGTGCGCACTGGTTGAGTGACCTGCCGCGCGTCGGCGCGCATCCGCAACCCCCGACGATCCATGATTTCGGTGGCTTCCCCGAGGCGCTGTACCGGATCCGCTACCCGGCCCCCGGCGACCCCGTGCTGGCTGCGCAGGTCCTGCAGAGGCTGCAGGACGCACACCTGGACGCACAGCTGGACGTGAGTCGCGGGCTGGACCACGGGGCGTGGGTGCCGCTGCGCCTGCTGTTCCCGGACGCGTCGATCCCGGTCGTGCCGATCTCGCTGCAACCGCAGCGCGGTCCGCTGCACCAGCTTGCACTGGGCCGTGCCTTGGCGCCGCTGCGCGACGAAGGGGTGCTGCTCATCGGCTCGGGCAGCATCACCCACAACCTGCACGATTTCGGTACGTATCAGGATGGCAAGGAGGCGCCCTACGTGCGTCCTTTCATCAACTGGGTAGAGCAGCGCCTGGCTGCGAGCGATGTCGATGCCTTGCTCGACTACCGGCGCCAGGCCCCCTATGCGGCGCGCGCACATCCGACGGACGAGCACCTGCAGCCGCTGCATTTCGCCATGGGGGCGGCAGGGACGGGCGGGTTGGGCGCGCAGCGCATCGATGCCGGGATCGACGCGGGCATGCTGGCGATGGACATCTACCGCTTCGACGGCGAGCGCAGCTGACGACCCGCGCACTCCCTCGCGCTCGCTCCGTATCTGCCGACCGCCACACGCTCCGCTTATGGGCGATATCAAATGGGTGTGCTAGTTTTTTCGCGTTAGTGGCGCTTGGCCTGTAGGCCATCCTTCCCCCCGCGCCGTCATCTGGATGATGCATGCATACCATTGAAGTCGTACTGGCGATGCTGGTCGCGGTAGTCGCCAGCGGCTACCTCGTCCGGGTCCTGCCGTTTTCGCTGCCGTTGCCGCTGGTGCAGATCGCGCTGGGCGCGGTGATTGCCGGGGTGTTCAACCGCGGCCATGACCTCGACCCGGACATGTTCTTCCTGCTGTTCCTGCCGCCGTTGCTGTTCCTCGACGGCTGGCGCATTCCCAAGCAGGGCTTGTTCCGCGACAAGGGCGCGATCCTGGAGTTGGCCTTCGGCCTGGTGGTGTTCACCGTGCTCGGGGCCGGCCTGCTGATCCACTGGATGATCCCGGTGATGCCGCTGGCCGTGTGTTTCGCATTGGCGGCGATCATTTCGCCGACCGACCCGGTGGCGGTCGGTGCGATCGCCTCGAAGGCCCCCATTCCCAAGCGTCTGATGCACATCCTGGAGGGCGAATCGCTGCTCAACGATGCCTCGGGCCTGGTCTGCTTCCGCTTTGCCGTGGCCGCGGTGATGACCGGCAGCTTCTCGCTGGCGACCGCGTCGCTGACCTTCCTGTGGGTGGCCGTGGCCGGCCTGGCCGTGGGTGTCGCGGTGACCTTCGGGGTATCCACCTTCCAGCGCTGGTTGTGGCGGCGCTTCGGCGAAGAGCCGGGCGCGGCGATGCTGGTCAACCTGCTGATCCCGTTCGCAGCCTACCTGCTGGCCGAAGAGATCAACGCCTCGGGCATCCTCGCTGCGGTGGCCGCCGGCATCACCATGAGCTACGTAGAGCTGACGGGCCGCGTATCGGGCAGCATGCGGGTGCAGCGCTCAGCGGTGTGGAACATGCTGCAGTTCACCTTCAACGGCATCATGTTCGTGCTGCTGGGCGAACAGCTGCCGGGCATCGTGGAGCGTGCCGTCGAGACGATGGGCGAGAGCGGCCACCAGAATCCGTGGTGGCTGGCGGTGTATGTGCTGGTGATCAACCTTGCGCTGATCCTGCTGCGTCTGTTGTGGGTATGGCTGTCGCTGCGCTGGAACCTGCTGCGTGCGCGCCGTCGCGGGCAGAAGCAGGGCGAAGCGCCCGGCTGGCGCATCGTGGTGGCGACCTCGGTGGCCGGCGTACGCGGTGCGATCACCCTGGCCGGCGTGCTGACCCTGCCCTTGTTCCTGCCCAGCGGTGATCCGTTCCCGGCACGTGACCTGGTGATCTTCCTGGCCGCCGCGGTGATCCTGTTCTCGCTGATCGGAGCCAGCGTGGCGCTGCCGCAGCTGTTGAAAGGGCTGCAGTTGCCGGCTGATTCGGGTGAGCGCAAGGAAGAGGACGTGGCCCGCAAGCTGGCTTCGAAGGCGGCGCTGGCCGGGGTGGAGCGGATGCGGCAGCAGCTGGTGCTGAAGCAGACTACCGAGAACGTGCAGCTGTACAACGACGCGGCATCGCGGGTGAGCCTGCTGTACCAGCGCAATCTGGAAAAAGAGAACGGCCCGGATGTCGATCCGGAGAAGGTGCGGCGCATGGAGCGCGGCTACCGCCAACTGCGCAGTGCCGGCTTGGTGGCCGAGCGCGAAGAACTGTTCCGGCTGACCCGGCGCGGGGTGATCTCCGACGAGATCTCACGCAAGCTGATCCGCAACCTGGACCTGCTGGAATCCCGGCAGCGGGAATGATCGGCCCCGGCCGCTGTTGCCTCGGGTAGAGCCGGCTTCAGCCGGCTGGTGTCGCGCTTGGTCGCCGTTGCCCCTGGTAGAGCCGGCTTCAGCCGGCTGCCGTTGCCGATTGCCTGCGGTAGAGCAGCAGACTGAAGTCGGCTCTACCCAGCCGGCTACCCCGTGACCGCGAAGCTCAGCCCTGCGGCTTCAGGTCCAGGAAGCGCACGTCGACGTTGCCTTTGATCTTCAGGGTCATCGGGTTGCCGCGGCGGTCACGGGCCTTGCCGGCCTGCACGCGGATCCAGCCTTCGCTGACCGAATACTCTTCGACGTCGGTGCGCTCGACATCGTTGAAACGCACGCCGACGCCGCGCTCCAGCGCCTGGGCGTCGTGATGGGGGCTGGCCGGGTTGATGGCCAGGTGGTCGGGAGGCGTATCGCTCATTGCAGGATTCACTGTGGCGGCCAACACGGCCGGCTTCATGCGGTAAAGGATACCCGGCCCGGCGGCGTGGCCCAATCCCGGTGCTTCCGGCTCGAGCCGCCAAGCCTCAGAATGCAGGCCACGCACCACGCATCCCAGGAACACGCCCATGCCCGACAACAGCGATTATTTCGACTTCCAGGAAGAAGAGCACGACTTCGACGAGGCCGACTTCGAGGCACGTGCGTGGAACCTGCTGGTGCTGATCAACCCGGGCGACGAAGAGCTGGCGCTGCAGCAGTTCAACCGCTTCCGCGAGCTGCTGGCCGAGCAGGGCGAGCCGATGGAGGCCGACAGCGACTGGCTGCCGCCGCTGTTCGGGGCGATCGGCTGGCAGAGTGGCTTCGAGGTGGAGCGCGACGATCTGGAATCGCTGATGTCGGCCGTCAACGAGCTGTCTGCACGGTTCAACCTGCAGGTGGAGTGGGGCGGCGACCTGGACGATGAGGATTTCACGGCGGACCTGGACGGCGCGCAGCTGATGTCCACCGCGTTCGATCGGCTACGCGAACGCAACTACACGCTGTGGAGCGTGGATGCCGGCAGCGAAGGCTTCACCGGCTGGATGGCGCTGACCCGCGATGACGACGCGATGCTGGCGCTGTGCTCGCTGATGAACGTGGAAGTGCGGTTGGGCAGCGACCCGTTCTGACGCGGCTCAGTCGGGCTGGTACTGCGCGCGGGCGTTGGCGATGACCGCTTTCATCCGCGCACGATCGGTGTGCCGGGAGATCGGCATCGCCCCGAGGGCGATGGCCTGCACGCGCATCGGCGCGCTGACATCGTAATGCGCGCCACTGGCTTTGTTCTGGAACGCGCGGCGGGGCATGCCGAGCTGCGCCGCCATGGCGTGCAGCTCGGGCAAGGTGTCGGCCATCAGGTGCGCCCAGCGCTGTCCGCGCCAGGCGTGTACTGCGTCGTCGACGTAGACCGTCACCGTGATTCCGCCAGGCCTCAGGCCTTCGGCTTGTCGTCGGCGTCGGCGTCAGCGTCGACAGCGGCGTCAGCCTCGACGTCGACGGCATCGGTCGATGCGTCGGCTGCAACTGCGTCCGCATCGGTGTCAGCGGTGGCTTCGGTCGCTGCGTCTTCCGCGTCGATGGTATCGAACTCGGCAGCCAGCTCATCCAGGTAAGCGTCAGCGTCCAGGTCCTTCTCGGCCGCCATCACCTTGATCAGCTCGCCCAGGCCATCGGAGTACTGCAGGTCGACCTTGCGGCCTTCCTTGCCCTGCACATTGGCCAGATGCTTGAGCATGGCCAGCATCGGCATCGGGTCGTCCGCGTTGCCCATCGTCTGGCCACCGATCGACAGCAGCCACTGGCGGCCCTGCAGGCCAATCGCGGCCACGGCCTGGCCTTCTTCATTGGTCAGCACGGCGTGGTTCTGCACCTGCTGCTGATCGCTCAGGCGGGCGAACGGGCGCTTGGGCTGCTGCTTCTTGCGCTTGTCGCGCTTGGACTTGGACAGCTTGGACATGATGCGGCTACCTGCAAAAAAGGAGGCCCCCATTGTAAGGGCCCAAGGCAGCGAGCGCAGGGACATGCCCTGCCCGGTCAGGGGGCGGCGTCGCCGACCTCGATGGGCGCCTGCGCGGCCTGCACATCGGGGTCTGCCACGGCGGCGGACATCGCAACCGGCGTGCCAGCGCCGGACAGTGCGGCGGCTTCCGCATCCTTGGTCATCACCACGATGCTGATGCGGCGGTTGATCGGATTCTGCGGGTTGGTCTTGTCGAACAACACCGAGGAGGCCAGGCCGACCACGCGGGTGACCTTGCTGTCATCCAGGCCACCGTCCACCAGCGCACGCCGGGCGGCATTCGCGCGGTCCGCGCTGAGTTCCCAGTTGCCATAGCCATGGACGCTGCTGTACGCCGTGGTGTCGGTGTGGCCGGTCAGGCTGATCCGGTTCGGTACGTGGTTCAGGTAGGTCGCCAGCTCATGCAGGATCGTGCTGGTGTACGCCTTCAGGGACGAGCCACCCAGGTCGAACATCGGCCGGTTCTGCTTGTCCACGATCTGCACGCGCAGCCCTTCCGGAGTGAGGTCGAGCAGCAACTGGTCCTTGAAGGGTTCCAGAGCCTGGCTCTTGCTGATCGCTTCCTGCAGTTCCTTCATCAGCGATTCCAGCTGCTGTTTCTCGCGCTCGCGGCGATCGATGGCCTGCGGGATGGCTTCACGCTGGTTCTGGAACGGGTCGCTGCTGTTGCCGCGGCTGACGTCGGCCGCGCCGCCCAGCTTGATCATCGACGTGCTGGCACCGCCGGGCCCGGCCATGCCCGGAGCCGGCGTGGTGCTCTTGCCCGACAACGGACTGGGGTTGCGGAAGTACTCGGAAATGGCACCGCGCTCGGGCTTGCTGGTGGACGCCACCAGCCACAGCACGAGGAAAAACGCCATCATCGCGGTCACGAAGTCGGCGTATGCCACTTTCCACGAGCCGCCATGATGCGCGGCGTGGCCATGCTTCTTGACCCGGCGAACGATGACGGTGGGCTTGGTGTCCGACATGGCTTATTTGACCGTCTTCAGGTGCTGCTCGAACTCCGAGAAGGCCGGGCGCACGTCGGAGGGCAGGGTCTTGCGGGCGAACTCCAGGGCGATCTTCGGGTTGTAGCCGCGCAGGCAGGCCAGCAGGGCGGTCTTCACTGATTCATAGATGCGGCTGTCCTGCTCGGCGCGCGCTTCCATGGCCGCTGCCATCGGGCCGACGAAACCATAGCCCAGCAGGATGCCGAGGAAGGTGCCGACCAGCGCGCCGGCCACGTGTGCGCCGACTTCTTCGATCGGGCCACCAATGGAGCCCATGGTGATGACGATGCCCAGCACGGCGGCCACGATGCCGAAGCCGGGCAGGCCGTCGGCCACCTTGGTCACGACCTGCGAAGGCGCCAAGGCTTCGGCGTGGTGCTTCTCCAGCTCCAGCTCCAGCAGCGGTTCCAGTTCATGGGGTTCGATGTTGCTGCCGATCATCAGGCGCAGGCAGTCGGTGATGAAGTCCACCAGATGGTGGTCGGCCTGCACCTTCGGGTAGTTCGCGAAGATCGGGCTTTCGCCGGGCTTCTCTACATGGTCTTCCAACGACATGAAGCCTTCGCGACGCGCCTTGTTGAGCAGTTCGTAGACCAGGCTGAGCACATCCAGATAGTCCTGCCGCTTGTAACGCGGCCCCTTGAACACGGCCACGCTGGCCTGCAGGGTCTGCTTGACCGTCTTTGCCGGCGTACCCACCAGGAACGCGCCCACGGCGGCACCGCCGATGATGACCAGCTCATACGGTTGCCACAGGGCACCCAGCCGACCGTGGGCGCCGAGATAGCCGCCAAGCACGCTGGCGATGACAACGAGGAAGCCGATGAGGATGAGCATGGACGCGACGCAGGAAGCAGGGGTATCTCCCTTTACGGCGCGTTCACGGGTTTTCTGAAGAGCGGATGTGTGAAATCCATCCGCTCTGGTGCCGTCAGGTGATCAGCCGGCCGGCTGGGCCTCAGCACCGCCGCGCTTGAGCGGATCGGCGTAGGGCGCGCCATTCTCGGTGAATGAAAGTGAGACGGAGTTCAGGCAGTGCCGCTCGAACGTGGGCGGCGGTCCATCCGGGAACACATGGCCCAAGTGGCTGCCGCAGCGGGCACAGGTGATCTCCGTGCGGATCATGCCGTGGCTGATGTCGCGGATTTCATGCACGTGCTCGGCGACGAAAGGCGCAAAGAAGCTGGGCCAGCCCGTACCGGAGTCGAACTTGGTGTTGGAGCGGAACAGCGGCAGGGCGCACAGGCGGCAGCAGTAGACGCCGTCCCGCTTGTTGTCCAGGAACACGCCGCAGAAGGGCGCTTCGGTGCCGTGCTGGAGCAGCACGCGCGCCTCGTCGGGGCTGAGGCTGGCTTCCAGCGCTTGGCGTTGGGCGTCGCTGGGGGGCGTGAGGTCGAAGGCGCTCATGCGGGATCTCCATGGGGGACTGTCTGCAGATGGGGCCGGCGCCGACGGCATGCAAGCGCGGGCTCCTTTCATGGGCAGCACCATTCATGGGCAGCACACAAGGCCGGGTGCAGGCTGGGGTCACACCGTGTGGGAGCCGTGCCATGAACCGATCATTGTTGTTGCTGGGCGTGCTGCTGCTGCCCACCTTGGCCTTGGCGCAGATCGCCTCGCCGTCCAGCCCGACCTCCACCCGCGGGGCGACCACGGTGACGCCGCCTGCGGCGCAGCCCGTGCCTGCCCAGCCGCCGCGACCGGTGCAGCCATCGCCCCCGTCCCCGGTGCAAACGCCGCGCCCCCTCACGAATCCACCGCCGGCGGCAGGGCCCATCCGCAGCACGGGGCCGGCGCAGATAGCGCCGCCCCCCACCAGCACCGCCCCGGCGAAGGTGTATGACCGCGATGGGCGGATCATCCCAGGCGTGCGGCCGGCCGGCCAGAACCGCGTGTTTGACTCACGCACCGGTCGATACCACGACAGCGTGCCGCAGGGCGCGGACTCCAAGATCAAGCCGTAACGCACCGCGGCCATCGGTAGCGCCGAGCCGTGCTCGGCGGAATGTTTCCGCCAACGGCCCGCTGCGCTCGCCGACCATGGGTATGCCGGTCGTCCTGACCGGCACCCTACGGGCCGTCGCAAGCGACGTTGGCCGCGGCTCCTGCCGCTGCCTTCGGCGCTACCGCTTTTTTTTCTTCTTCATTACGCGGCTGGCTGGCGGCCATCGGTAGCGCCGAGCCGTGCTCGGCGGAATGTTCCCGCCAACGGCCCGCTGCGCTCGCCGACCATGGGTATGCCGGTCGTCCTGACCGGCACCCTACGGGCCGTCGCAAGCGACGTTGGCCGCGGCTCCTGCCGCTGCCTTCGGCGCTACCGCTTTTCTCTTTTTTCATACGCGGCTGGCGGCCACGGAACCTGTCAGGGGCCGGGCGGTGGGGCGGGGCGGGGGCGTTGAGCGCCATGGATGGCGCGAAACGAGGCACGCAGGAGCGGTTTTTGCCGTCCCCCGACCCGCCCCACCGCCCGGCCCCAACCCAGCGGCAGCTCCGACACCCAGCCGCGAGGGGGTCTCACCCGTTCGACCTTTCCAGCCGCCCAGTCAGCACAATCAAGACGCCAGCTCACGCGACATTCGCCCGCCAGTAACCCAGGCAGGCAGAAGGTGGGCCTGCGCCGACCAAGGCGCCATCCCTCAAGTGAGCGCCATCATGGGTACGCAGAACAAAGACGATAAGTCGCAGGACAAATCGCAGCAGGGTCGTCAGCCGCAGCAGCAGCAACAGCAGGCGGATGCGCAGAAAACCAAGCAGCCGCAGGACAAGCCGCAGCAGGGATCCAAGCAGCAGCGCTGACGCCATACCGTGGGAGCGAGGAAAGGGTGCCGGCCAAGGGCCGGCACTGCCGCATCCGGTCAATCAGGAATCGGCAGGCTCCACGTCTCCTTGACCTCTTCCATCACGATGTAGCTCTTTGATTCGCGCACATGCGGCAGGGTCAGCAAGGTGCTGCCCAGCAGCTTGCGGTACGACGCCATCTCGCTGATCCGTGCCTTCAGCAGATAGTCGAAATCCCCCGACACCAGATGGCATTCCAACACGTTGGGCAGCTTCAGCGCCGCGCGGCGGAACTCCTCGAAGATGTCGCCGGACTTGTACGCCAGGCTGATTTCCACGAAGACCAGCAGGCTTGCCTTCACCGCCGCGGGGTCCAGATGCGCGTGGTACCCGGTGATGACCGCCTCGCGCTCCAGCCTGCGCACCCGGTCCGTACACGGCGTCGTCGACAGCCCGACGCGTTCGCCCAGTTCAGTGAAGGAAATACGGCCCTCCGCCTGCAGGATGCGCAGTATTTTTCGGTCAATTTTGTCGAGGTCGCGGATACGCGTGGCCATCGGGTCACCTGCGGAGTATGGATTTCAGGTAAATATCCTGATCTGCTTTCAAAAAACGCGCAAATTCACTGGTTTGTGCTGACTATACTTCTCCGAATAGGGTCCCAGCGTGCCTGTACGCAGGGAATGATCGGGTTGGAGAAGTCTCATGCGCGTTCTCATCCTTGGCAGCGGCGTCATCGGCACCACCAGTGCCTGGTACCTGCGCCAGGCCGGTTTCGACGTCACCGTGCTCGACCGTCAGCCGGGACCGGCGCTGGAGACCAGCTTCGCCAATGCCGGCCAGCTCTCGTTCGGCTACACCTCACCGTGGGCGGCGCCGGGTGTGCCGCGCAAGGCGATCGGTTGGCTGTTTGAAAAACACGCGCCGTTGGCGATCCGCCCGGGCATGGACCTGGCCCAGTACCGCTGGCTGTGGCAGATGCTGCGCAACTGCACGCACGAGCGCTACGCGATCAACAAAGCGCGCATGGTGCGCATGTCCGAGTACAGCCGCGACTGCTTGAACCAGCTGCGCGCGGAAACCGGCATCGACTACGAAGGGCGCGAGCTGGGCACCACGCAGCTGTTCCGCACCCAGCAGCAGCTGGACGCGTCCGCACAGGACATCGAGGTGCTGGCGCAGTACGGCGTGCCGTATGAGGTGCTGGACCGTGCCGGCATCATCGCGGCCGAGCCCGCACTGGCGCACGTGGACGGTCTGGTGGGGGCACTGCGGCTGCCACGCGACCAGACCGGTGACTGCCAGCTGTTCACCCGTCGGCTGGCGGCGATGGCCGCAGCGGCGGGCGTGGAGTTCCGCTACGACGTGGATATCGCCGGCGTGCAGCACGACGGCGACCGCATCACCGGCGTGCGCGTGGACGGCAAACTGGAAACCGCCGATCACTACGTGGTGGCGCTGGGCAGCTACTCGCCGGCCTTGGTCGCCCCCCTCGGGCTGGACCTGCCGGTGTACCCGCTGAAGGGCTACTCGCTGACCCTGCCGATCACCGACCCGGCCATGGCGCCGACGTCGACGATCCTGGATGAGAGCTACAAGGTGGCGGTCACCCGCTTCGACAACCGCATCCGCGTAGGCGGCATGGCCGAGGTCGCGGGTTTCGACCTGTCCCTGTCGCCGCGCCGCCGCGAGACGCTGGAATTGGTGGTGCGCGATCTGTATCCGAAGGGCGGTGACCTGTCGCGCGCCGAGTTCTGGACCGGGCTGCGCCCGGCCACGCCGGATGGCACGCCGGTGGTGGGCGCCACGCCGTTCCGCAATCTGTTCCTCAACACCGGCCATGGCACGTTGGGCTGGACGATGGCTTGCGGCTCGGGACGCTACCTGGCCGACCTGATGAGCGCGCGCCAGCCGCAGATCAGCACGGAAGGGTTGGATATTTTCCGCTACGGCGGCAAGGCCGTTCCGGCATCGCACAGGGAGAGCCTGCAATGCGCCCCGCACGTGCGTTGATCGACCTGGAAGCGCTGCGCAGCAACTATCGGCTGGCGCGGGAGCTGGGCGGTGGCAAGGCGTTGGCCGTGGTGAAGGCCGATGCCTACGGACACGGTGCGGTGCGCTGCGCGCAGGCGCTGGAAAGCGAGGCCGATGGCTTTGCGGTCGCCACCATCGAAGAAGCGCTGGAGCTGCGCGGGGCAGGTATCCGCGCGCCCATCCTGCTGCTGGAAGGGTTCTTCGAGGCCAGCGAGCTGCCGTTGATCGCCGAGCATGGCCTGTGGACGGCCGTGGGCGCGCCCTGGCAGGTCGAGGCGCTTGCTGCGTTCGCATCGCCGGTACCCTTGACGGTGTGGTTGAAGCTGGACAGCGGCATGCACCGGCTCGGTCTGGACGTACCGACGTTCCGCGCCGCGCACTTGCGTCTGTCCGCGTTGCCGCAGGTGGGCGAGATCGTGCTGATGACGCACTTGGCGCGCGCCGACGAGCTCGACAGTGAACGCACGCATGAGCAGGCGGCGCTGTTCGCCGCGGCGATTGACGGCCTGGCGGGCCAGACCAGCGTGTGCAATTCGCCGGCCCTGCTGGGCTGGCCGGATGTGCGCAGTGACTGGGTAAGGCCGGGCCTCATGCTGTACGGCGCCAATCCCCTTGCCGTCGGTTCGGACGTCATCGCACGGCTGCGGCCGGTGATGACCATGTGCTCCAAGGTCATCGCCGAACGATGGATCGAGGCCGGCGAGCCGGTGGGCTACGGGGCGCGCTTCGTTGCCCCCCAGCGCACCCGGGTAGGGGTGGTGGCGATGGGATACGCCGACGGCTATCCCCAGTTCGCTCCGAATGGCACGCCGGTGGTGATCGACGGGCAGCCCGGTGAAGTCATCGGCCGGGTATCGATGGACATGCTGACCGTGGACCTGACCCGGCACGCAGCGGCGGGCGTGGGTAGCGAGGTGCAGCTGTGGGGTGGGCAGGCGCTGTCACTGTCCGAGCTGGCGCCGCGGTGCGGGGTGAGCGCGTACCAGCTGCCGTGCGCGGTCAAGCGGGTAAGGCGCGAGTACTGCTGAGCCGCGATGGGCTCGGCGCCTTCCACGCTTGGCGTGGAAGGCCCATGCCCCAGGATCCGCTCAGTTGGCGGCGATCCGTTTGGCCAGGTCGCGGCGCACCCAGTCGTCGATGAGCTTCTTTTCGTAGCGCAACGGGTCGCTGCTGCTGTGCAGGCCCACGCTGCCGTGCAGGTAGCCGCTGTCACGCAGCGCGGCTTCGCCCTGGTCGATCACGGTGCCGTCCGCCCCTTTCAGGGTGTAGGCCAGGGTGATCCGGGGTGGATAGATGTCACGCATGATGCGGATGTCGCTGGCCCGCGGACCCTGCCATGGCTCGAAATCACCGGCACGCTTGATGTCCACGAAGGTGACATCCAGCAGCTGGCCGGGCTGCAGGCTCTTGCTGGCGGTCTTGCGCGTGTACTCGGCCAGTTGCTGTACCCAGTTGCCACGCTCGGCCTCGAACCGGTTGGTGCTGTTGCGCAGTTCGGCGAACCCGCTGGGGTCGTTCCACTTCACGCTGACCGGGCCGTCGGCTTCCAGTGCGCGCGGCGCCTGGGGATCAGTAACGGTACGCGGCGCCGCCGTGGCGGTGATCGCCGCGGTAGCAAGCAAGGTGGCCAGCAGCAGCCGGGGTGTCGAGAGGCGGGTCATGACCTGGCTCCAGCGCCGCAGGCGGCGCAGTGGGTGTGCGATCCAGTGTGGGCCTGTCGTCGGGGCCGGACAAGGGCCCGGCGGTCGCAGACGGTCCGCGCTCATGGGCAATTCATCGCCTGATACGTGACCGTTGGCGCTTGACGCTGCGAATACGCAGTCTGGACCATGCTGTGCTGACTGTTCCCAGGCTGACCATGCCCTTGTCCTCTCTCGATACGACCGTGGAAACCCCGTCCCGCCCGGCTGTGCCCAGTGCTGCGGACCACCACCGGCATGTGCTGGAACGCATGTATGCGGGGTTCTGCGTGATCAAGGTGCTGTTCGAGAACGAGCGGCCTGTGGATTACCTGTTCCTTGAAGTGAACGATTCCTTCGCCCGCCATACCGGTCTGATCGATCCGGTGGGCAAGCGCATGTCCGAGCTGGAGCCTGGCCACGAAGCGGACTGGTCCCGCATCTACGGCCGTGTCGCCCGCACGGGCCAGCCCGCCCAGTTCGAGATGGAGGCGCGGGCGCTGGGCCGCTCGTACTCCGTCGATGCGGTGCAGGTCGGGGCAGCGGGCGATGATACGGTCGCGGTGTTGTTCTTCGACGTCAGCGCACGCAAGCAGATCGAGGGCGAGCTGGGCGAGAGCGAAGCGCGTTTCAGTGCACTGGCGGATGGATTGCCGATGCCGGTGTGGGTGCTGGACGAGCTCGGCCATTCGCGGTTCGTCAACAGTGCGTTCACCGAGTTCTTCGGCGGCGAAGAAAGCCGCCTGCCGGAAGACGTGTGGCGGGGACTGGTGCATCCCGACGATGCGTCGGTGTTTGAGTACGAACTGCGCGAGGCGCTGTCGGCGCAGCGCTCGATGCAGACGCTGGTACGGGCGCGTCGCGCCGATGGCGAATGGCGCTGGCTGGAGATGAACGCACGTCCGCGGTTTTCCCGTCAGGGTCACTTCGTCGGCCTCGCGGGCAGCAGCCCGGATGTCACCGAACGCCGGGAGATCGAACTGGCGCGCGAAGAGCTGCTGCAGTCCGAGCGCGCAGCACGCAGCGCGGCAGAGAACACGGCGCGGCTGAAGGACGAGTTCCTGGCCACGTTGTCACACGAGCTGCGTACGCCGTTGACCACCATCCTGGGCTGGAGCGAGCTGCTGCTGCAGCGGGTCGAGGCGGACAGTCCGCTGCGCAAGGGCCTGGGCGTGATCGCCAGCAGTGCCAATGCGCAGAAGCGCCTGATCTCGGACATGCTGGATCTGAGCAGCATGCTGCTGGGCAAGGTACAGCTGGAAGTGGAAGTGCTCGATCTGCGCGACCAGCTGAACGAGGCGCTAGGTGCGCAGGAGCTGGTGGCAGAGGGCAAGGCGCTCGACGTCAGCATCGAGCTGCCGGATCGTCCCTGCCTGGTGCTGGGCGATGCGACACGCATGCAGCAGGTGTTGTGGAACCTGCTGTCGAACGCGATCAAGTTCACCCCGGCCGAGGGCTTTCTGAAGCTGCGGCTGGAAGACCTGCCCGACGGCTGGCAGGTAACCGTGCAGGACAGCGGCGATGGCATCGCACCGGAATTCATCGGCCACCTGTTCGGACGCTTCCGCCAAGCCGACGGAACCACCACGCGACGCCATGGTGGACTTGGCCTCGGCCTGGCCATCGTGCAGCAGCTGGTGGAGCTGCATGGTGGCACGGTGTCCGCTGCCAGCGAAGGCCACGGCCATGGCGCGACCTTTACCGTGCGGCTGCCGCGCTATGTGCAGGACCAGGGCTCGCGCCCGCTGCGCGAGGTGATCAGTGGCGGCCCCATCATCGAGCGCGTGGTGGAGCCGTATCCACTGCGCGGCCTGCACGTGCTGGCCGTGGAAGACCAGGTGGAAGTGCTGGAATACCTGCGCCGCATGCTGGAAGAGCAGGGTGCAGCGGTAACCGCTGCGGCGTCCGCCGGCGAGGCGCTGGCATTGCTGGACGAGAACCGCCACGAACGCTTTGATGTACTACTGACCGATATCGGCATGCCAGGGATGGACGGCTACGGCTTGATTCGTACGCTGCGCGAGGACATGGCCGTGGATGCGGCGGCGTTGCCTGCCGTGGCGGTGACCGCACTGGCACGCGCGGATGATCGACGCCGTGCGTTGGCGTCCGGGTTCCAGGAGCATGTAGCAAAGCCGTATTCGGTGGCGCAGCTGGTGGCCGCTGTGCGGCACGTGCAGGTTCCCGCCACGCAGGCCGCGTTGCACTGAGTTTTCACGACCCATCAGCGACGCTGCAGGCAGGAGGTACCTACTCATGTCCAGAACCGCCCCACGTATCCATACCGACCCGGCGCGCATTGCCGCGCTGGAAGCCTTGATTCCCCGCCTCGATGGCGACTCACGTGTGCAGCTGATCCTCGATGACGGCCGCCGTGTGCTGGGTACCGTCGCGGTACGCCCGACGATCCAGCAGTATCGCGATGAAGCCGGCGATGAAGGCAGCAATGGCCAGCTGCGGCTGGATGATCTCGATACGCCCGCCCAGCAGCACAACGTGTGGTTGGACGAGATCGTCGAGATCCGCGACCTGCCCCCGGTGACGGGGCGCTAGCGCAACCACACAGGGACGGGCCGTTGGACGGCCCGCTCCCGCTGGGGATCAGTGTTCGAACGGTGTTGCGGTTGCTTCGAAGCGGCGCTCGTAGGCGCGCTCGTCTGCGACGCGGCTGATCTCCTCATCAGCCAGATCCGGTGCCCCATAAACCGCATAGGCAACGCTGCCATCGCCGGTCTTGCCGACCTGATGCAGGCGGTAGCGGGCATGTCCACCGCCGGTATCTTCGGGATAGTGCACGGGCGGCTGACTGCCCTCCAGGTCCATTTCACTGTTGTCGACCACGCCACCGACGAACAAGGCACGCATGCGGTATCTCCAAGGATTGCGGGGGTGCCCCTACCCTGACCGCTGGGGTGTTCGCGTTGCATCAAGGGGATGTTGGGTTTTCGCAAAGCGGACGGTCAGCAAGCCGGTGGCGCGGAGCCGCTACAATGGTCGCCCCCTGAAGATTCCAAGGCTTACGTGCCCGATGGCCGCCCGCGACGACGCCCCGCTGCAGACCTTGTTCCTGCCCTTGTCCCAAGGCCTGCTGCGCTGGCCGCAGGGGCCGGCGGCCTTCCTGCGCGCGCGCGATGGCTGGCCATTGCGTGAGCAGGCGCAGGGTCGGGAGGTCATCTGCGAACAGAGCTTCGCCCCCTTCGCACAGGCCCTGGAGGCCGGTGGCTTCGAGGTTGCCGCCGAACTGGGTGCCGAGCAGGCGGGCCGCTATGCGTTGGTGCTGGTCCTGCCGCCGCGCCAGCGCGACGAAGCGCGCGCGCTGTTCGCCCGTGCGCTGACCCTGCTGGCACCGGGCGGGGTGATCGTCGCCTGCCAGCACAACGATGAAGGCGCACGCTCGGGCGAGGGCGACTTCAAGCAGTTGACCGGGCTGGGCGGCAGCCTGACCAAGCACCATTGCCGCGTGTACTGGAGCGCCCCTGCAGCGGGTCAGCACGACGAGGCGCTGGCCAAGCGCTGGGCGGCACTGGATACCCCGCGCCCGATCCTGGGCGGGCGCTTCATCAGCCGCCCCGGAGTGTTCGCGTGGGACCGTACGGACCCTGCGTCGGTGCTGCTGGCCGAGCATCTGCCCGCCGATCTGGCCGGGCGTGCGGCCGACCTGGGCGCCGGCTACGGCTATCTGTCGCGCGAACTGCTGGAGCGCTGCCCCGCCATCAGTGCGCTGGACCTCTATGAAGCGGAAGGTCGCGCGCTGGACCTGGCGCGGTTCAACCTGGCCGAGCCGCCGCGTGCGCTGCCGGTGCAGTTCCTGTGGCGCGACGTCACCGCCGGCATCGAGCCGGGCTACGACGTGATCATCAGCAATCCGCCCTTCCACACGCCCTCGCGCGAGAACCGGCCGGACATCGGCCAGCGGTTCATCGCCGTGGCCGCGCAGGCGTTGAAGCGGGGCGGCCGGTTGTTCGTGGTCGCCAACCGTCACCTGCCCTACGAAAACGTGCTCAACGACAGCTTCGGCACCGTGCGGGTCGTGGCCGAGCGTGATGGGTTCAAGCTGATCGAGGCGGTGCGCGGAGGCAGCCGGTGAAGCTGGTCAAGCTGATCGCAAACCTGGGCTATGGCAGCCGCAAGCAGGTGCAGTGGCTGTTTCGCGAAGGCCGCGTCACCGATGCGGAGGGCGAGGTCCTGTACGCCGACGATCAAGTGGCGCACGAGGCCATCCGCGTGGACGGCGAGCCGCTGGACGCCCCGGTCGGGTTGACCATCGCCCTGCACAAGCCGCGCGGTGTCACCTGTTCGACCAAGGACAAGGGGCGGCTGGTGTATGACCTGCTGCCGCCGCGCTACCGCGATCGTGACCCGGTGTTGTCCACGGTGGGTCGACTGGACCGCGATACCAGTGGCCTGCTGCTGCTGACCGACGACGGTGGGCTGCTGCACCGGATCATCTCGCCGAAGGCCAAGCTGCCGAAGGTGTATGAGGTGGAGCTGGCCGAGGACCTGCGCGGTGACGAGGCAGGACAGTTCGCCAGCGGCGCGCTGATGCTGGAAGCGGAGAAGACCCCGCTGCTGCCGGCGGAGCTGACCGTGCATGGCCCGCGCAGCGCGACGCTGGTGCTGCATGAGGGCCGCTATCACCAGGTACGGCGGATGTTCGCTGCGGTCGGCAACCACGTCGACGCGCTGCACCGCAGCCGTGTGGGTGGGCTGGGACTGCAAGGACTGGAAGAGGGGCAGTGGCGTCCGTTGGATGCGACCGATCTGGACACCCTGTTCGCGCCGTGAGTGAGATTGCCGCTTTGCCGTTCCGCCCTGACGCCGTCATCTTCGACATGGACGGTCTGATGATCGACAGCGAGCGGGTGTCGATTGCCTGCTGGAGCGAGGCATCGGCGGCAATGGGCATCGCGCTGCCCGATGGATTCTTCCTGCAGATGGTGGGGCTGGGCGATCGTGACTGCGAGCGGCTGCTGCTGCAGCATATCGACGAGGCGCGGATCGCCTCCCTGTTTTCGAACTGCCATGACCTGTACGAGGCGCGCACCCAGGCGGGCCTGCCGCTGCGCCCGGGCATCCTGGAACTGCTCGATCTGCTGAAGACGCACGGCGTGCCGCGTGCGGTGGCGACCTCTACCCGGCAACCCCGCGCCAACCGCAAGCTGGGGGCCAGTGGTCTCCTGCCGTACTTCGACGCGGTGGTGACCAGCAGCGATGTGCAGCACCCCAAGCCGGCGCCGGACATCTACCTGTTGGCTGCGCAGCGGCTGGGCAAGGACCCGGCGCGCTGCCTGGCGCTGGAGGATTCGCCCGCCGGCACGCGGGCCGCCGTGGCCGCGGGCATGACCGCCATCCAAGTGCCCGATCTGGTGCATCCGGATGACGGCCTGCGTGCGCTGGGCCACCGCATCGTGGACTCACTGCATGACGTGCGGGCCCTGCTGGTGCCCTGGTTGGCGGCTGCACCCTGAGGCACCGCCGCGCGGTGCGGGGTGACGCCGAGCATGGCTCGGCGCTACCTGGCGCTCCCGTCACGACCGCTATCCGGTTGCGCCCAGCGGATCGGCTCAGACCCGGCCGAACACCAACGCGGCGTTGGTGCCGCCGAAGCCGAAGCTGTTGGACATCACCGTATCCAGCTGCTGCTCGCGGCTCTCGCGCACGATCGGGAATCCTTCCACCTTCGGATCAAGCTCGGTGATGTTCGCCGAACCGGCAATGAACCCATCGCGCATCATCAGCAGGCAGTAGATCGCCTCGTGCACGCTTGCCGCACCCAGCGAATGGCCGGACAGCGCCTTCGTCGACGACAGCGGCGGAATGGCCTCGCCGAATACTTCGCGGATCGCACCCAGCTCGGTGACGTCGCCCAGCGGCGTGGACGTGCCGTGGGTATTGAGGTAATCCAGCGGACGGTCCACGTGTTCCATGGCCATCTTCATGCAGCGCACGGCACCTTCGCCGGACGGAGCGACCATGTCGGCGCCATCGGAGGTCACGCCATAGCCGATCAGCTCGGCATGGATGGTGGCACCGCGCGCAATGGCGTGGTCGTAGTCTTCCAGCACCAGCATGCCACCGCCGCCGGCGATGACGAAGCCGTCGCGGTCCTTGTCATACGGGCGCGAGGCCGTGGCCGGGGTCTCGTTGAAGCCGGTGGACAGCGCGCCCATCGCATCGAACATCACGCTCATCGACCAGTGCAGGTCTTCACCGCCACCGGCGAGCATGATGTCCTGCGCGCCGTGGCGGATCAGGTCGGCGGCCGCGCCGATGCAGTGTGCCGAGGTGGCGCAGGCGGCCGACAACGAATAACTGAGGCCCTTGATCTGGAACGCGGTGGCCAGGCAGGCCGACACCGTGCTGCACATCGTGCGCGGCACCATGTACGGGCCGACCTTGCGCACGCCGCGGCTGCGCAGGATATCGGCCGCTTCCACCTGCCACTCGCTGGAGCCACCGCCGGAACCGGCGATCAGGCCGGTACGCGGGTTGCTCACCTGCTCGGTGGTCAGGCCGGCATCAACGATGGCATCGCGTGCGGCGATGTAGGCGAACGCCGAGGCATCGCTCATGAAGCGCTTGAGCTTGCGGTCGATCAACGCATCCAGGTCCAGGTCCACGCGACCACCGACCTGGCTGCGCAGGCCGGCTTCGGCATGGTCAGGCAGGGCGGTGATGCCGGGGCGGCTGGCGCGCAGGTTGGCCGATACGGTGTCCAGGTCGTTGCCCAGGCACGAGGTGATGCCCATTCCAGTAATGACGACGCGACGCATCAGAAGTTCTCGGTGGAAGTGAAGAGGCCCACGCGCAGATCCTTGGCGACGTAGATTTCGCGGCCATCCACCAGCATGCGGGCGTCGGCCTGGGCCATCACCAGCTTGCGGTTGATGACCCGGGTGATGTCGACTTCATAGCTGACCAGCTTGGCGTCGGGCAGGACCTGGCCGGTGAACTTCACGTCACCACAGCCAAGCGCACGGCCGCGGCCGGGGGCGCCGATCCAGGTGAGGAAGAAGCCGGTGAGCTGCCACATGGCATCCAACCCCAGGCAGCCGGGCATGACCGGGTCGCCGGCGAAGTGGCACTTGAAGAACCAGAGGTCCGGACGGATATCCAGTTCTGCGCGTACCATGCCCTTGCCGTGCGGGCCGCGGTCATCGCGGATGTCGGTGATGCGGTCGAACATCAGCATCGGGTCGTTGGGCAGGCGCCCGGCGCTGGCGCCGAACAGTTCACCGCGGGCGCTGGCCAGCAGCTGGTCGCGGTCGAACGCGTGGAGACGAGTCATGGAAAGCACGATCCTGGAAGCGAAGAACGGGTAATCAAGCGCCCGAGGATGCATGACGGGAATGGTTTCAATCAAACATTTCCACCGTACGCACGCGTAGTGTGTACAGCTGAAAACGCGCATCCTGTTGATGTGCAACGACCATACTTCGGCGTGTGGCCCACCAAGGTCGAATGCCCCCTTTCCCTTCATCATGAGCACTATGCGCAAGATCATCCACGTTGACATGGACGCGTTCTACGCGTCGGTGGAGCAGCGCGATGACCCGTCACTGCGCGGAAGGCCGGTGGTGGTGGCGTGGCGTGGGGCGCGTTCGGTGGTATGCGCGGCCTCCTACGAGGCCCGGGTGTTCGGCATCCGCTCGGCCATGCCGGCACTGCGGGCTGAACGGCTGTGCCCGGATGCCGTGTTCGTGCCGCCGGACTTCGCCCGCTACAAGGCGGTTTCGCGGCAGGTACGCGAGATCTTCCTGCGCCACACCGACCTGGTGGAGCCGCTGTCGCTGGACGAGGCGTACCTGGATGTGACCGTGCCGAAATCCGGCATCGCGCTGGCAACCGACATCGCCCGCGAGATACGCACGCAGATCCGCGACGAGACCGCGCTGACCGCCTCTGCCGGCATTGCGCCGAACAAGTTCCTGGCGAAGATCGCGTCGGACTGGCGCAAGCCGGATGGGCAGTTCGTGGTGACGCCGCAGCGGGTGGATGCGTTTCTGCTGCCGCTACCGGTGAAAAAGGTCCCGGGCGTCGGCGCGGTGATGGAGGGCAAGCTGGCGGCGTTGGGCATCATCACCTGCGGTGACCTGCGCGCCTGGTCGGCGGCGGCGCTGGAGGAAGCCTTCGGCAGTTTCGGCCGCAGCCTGTACAACCGCGCGCGCGGCATCGACGAACGTCCGGTGGAGCCCGACCAGCAGGTGCAGTCGATATCGTCGGAGGACACCTTCGCCGAAGACCTACCGCTGGATGCACTGGAGCCGGCCATCGTGCAGTTGGCCGAGAAGACCTGGACGGCTACGCGCAAGACCGACCGCATCGGGCATACCGTGGTATTGAAGCTGAAGACCGCGCAGTTCCGCATCCTGACCCGCAGCTACACGCCGGAGCGCGCGCCGGAATCAATGGAAGCGCTGCGTGACATCGCACTGGCCCTGCGGGCCCGCGTGGACCTGCCAGAAGACACCCGTTACCGGCTGGTCGGCGTCGGCCTGGGCGGCTTCCGCGAGCGCGAACCCGTCCTGCAGGGTGACCTCTTCCAGAACGGGGACGGAGGGGATTAATCGAAATTAATTCCCTCCGTCCCCGTTTTCGTCAGTAGGCGGCGGTGATGATTTCACGCGGGTGGGCGTTGGTTTCGAGTTCTTCGACAAAGGCGGCGCCATAGTCGGCGTAGCTGATGCGGCTGTGGCCGTCGGCGTCGGTAAGGAACGTCCTGGCCTGTACGCGATAGGTTCCGCGTTCTTCACCGGGGCCGATTTCTGCGGCGGGCGAGAAGAACGTCCAGTCGATGTCCTGCACCGGGCGCAGCTGGGTCAGTGCATCGCGTGCGGCGAGTGCGAAGGGTTTGTAAGCGGCCGGGAAATCCGGTGTGTCGACCAGTTGCAGGCCCGGGGCGACCTCCAGGCTGCCCGCACCCCCCACCACCACCAGCCGCGGCACGTTGGCTTCGCGTGCGGCTGCCACCAGTTGCGCGGCCACGACGGCGATCTGGCCGATGTCATCGCCGGGGCGCGGGCCGTAGGCGCTGGCCAGCACATCGTGTCCACGGATGACGGCGGCGAGTGCGGCGGCATCGTCCAACGGGGCGATGGCCAGGGAGGCGCCTGCCAGCTCGGCGGGGAGCGCTTTTTCACTGCGCACGATGGCCGTTACCTGATGGCCCTTGGCCAAGGCGTGGCGGGCGATCTGGCGACCGATGTTGCCGGTGGCACCGACGAGGGCGATCTTCATGGGGGAGCTCCGTAGCGGTTGGGAGCGATCACTGTAGGCGTCGCCACTGGTTCGAAAAACAGCGTATAACGACCGTGTTTGTTGCATGGATCGAACAAGTGGACCGACTTACTGCCATCGACGTGTTCATCGAGGTCGCCGAGCGCGGCAGTCTGACGGCTGCGGCGGAGGCCCTGGACATGTCACGGCCCATGGTGACCCGTTATCTGGCGGAGCTGGAGCAGTGGCTCGGCGCGCGCCTGCTGCACCGGACGACCCGCCGGGTGGGGCTGACGGGGCCGGGCGACGTTGCGCTGTCGCATTTCCAGCAGATGCGTAGCGTGCGCCAGACGCTGGAAGATGAGCTGGCCAGCCAGGATCCCGAGCCGCACGGTGTGTTGCGCGTAACGGCCAGCGTGTCGTTCGGGCAGCTGCATTTGGCTCCCGCCGTTGCGGACTACGTGAAGCGCCACGCGCAGGCACGGATCGAACTGCTGATGGTGGACCGCATCGTCAATCTGGTGGAAGAGCGCATCGATCTGGCGGTGCGCATTTCACGGCAGATCGATCCGGCGCTGATCGCGCGGCGGTTGGCGGACTGCCGGTCGGTGCTGTGCGTGGCCCCGGCCTACCTGCGGCAGCACGGCACGCCGCAGAGCGCGGAAGAGCTGGCATCGCACAACTGCCTGACCCATCACTACGTCGGCAAGGGGGTATGGCGGCTGCGGCGGGACGGGCGTGAGGTGGCGGTGAGTGTATCGGGCAACATCAGTGCCAACGATTCGTCGTTGCTGCTGGAGGCGGTGCGCAGCGGGACGGGGATCGCCATGCTGCCCGCTTACCAGGTGAACCCGCTGTTGGCCAGCGGCGAACTGGTGGCGCTGTTACCGGACTACACGCTGGACGTGATGGGGCTGCATGCCGTGTATGCCTCGCGTCGACAGCAATCGACATTGCTGCGCAGTTTCGTCGACTTCCTGGTGGAGCGCTTTTCAGGCCCTGCGTTCGCGCCCTATTGCTGAGCCCGTGCGGACGCAGCGAAAACCAGGCTGCAGACACCACGCGGTGTTACGGCGCAGGTCCCTACACTGTGCCTCCCCCCGCATTGCGCAGCCGCCCCGTGAGCGAAGCAACAACGTATCCCTATCCGTTGGTCGTATTCGACCTTGATGGCACGCTCGTCGACAGTGCCGCTGATATCGCAGAGGCGCTCAACCGCACCTTGGTGGACTGGCAGCTGCCGCGCGTGCCGGAGGCCACCGTGTTGACGTGGATCGGCGATGGCGTGCGCCGACTCGTGGAGCAGGCCTTCACCGCGGCCGGCAGCACGATCGATCTGGACACGGTGATGCCGGGCTTCATGGTGCATTACCGCGAGTGCCTGCTGCGCAGTCCGCAGCTGTTCGATGGCGTGGCTGAGGCGCTGCAGGTGCTGCAGGCGCGCGATGTGCCCATGGCCATCTGCACCAACAAGCCGTCGGCGCTGGTGCAGCCGCTGCTGGATCACCTGGGGATCGGCACTGTGTTCGCGTTGGTACTGGGAGGCGATTCGCTGCCGCAGCGCAAGCCGAGTGGTGAGCCCTTGCGGCACATCGCGGCGCAGTTCGGCGAAGACCCGGCCGCGTGCCTGATGGTGGGCGATTCCTTGACGGATTACCGTGCCGCACTGGATGCGGGCATGCCGGTTGCCCTGGTGCGCTATGGCTATCCGCGGGGCCTGGATCTGCAGCACAACGAAGCGGTCGCCGTGATCGATGACCTGCGCGATCTGCCTGGGTTGCGCGCCGGGGCGTAACGGTAGCGCCGAGCCGTGCTCGGCGGAATGTTTCCGTGCACGGCCCGCTGCGCTCGCCGACCATGGGTCGGCGCTACCGCTCTCGGGCGCTGTTGTAGCGCCGAGCCGTGCTCGGCGGAATGCTTCCGCACACAGCCCGCTGCGCTCGCCGACCATGGGTATGCCGGTCGTCCTGACCGGCACCCTGCGGGCCGTCGCACGCGACGTTGGCAGCGGCTCCTGCCGCTGCCTTCGGCGCTACCGCTCCCGCTGCGTTACTGCGGCTGGTAGCGCACGCTGAGCTGGTACTCGCGGCCGGGCTGGTTGTACCAGGCGACGGTTTCGTAGCGGCGATCGAACACGTTCGCCGCACGCGCCAGCAACGACCAGTCTGGACCCAGCGCGTACTCAAGGCGCACGTCCAGCGTGCCGTAGCCGCCCAGCTTCACCGTGTTGGCGGCATCGTCATACCGCTTGCCGGCAC
This sequence comes from Stenotrophomonas sp. WHRI 8082, assembly GCF_040223995.2. NCBI lineage: Bacteria > Pseudomonadati > Pseudomonadota > Gammaproteobacteria > Lysobacterales > Lysobacteraceae > Stenotrophomonas > Stenotrophomonas sp. WHRI 8082. The sequence goes on from NZ_CP167826.1 coordinate 2,451,935, forward strand.
CGAAGCCGGTGACGCCCACACGCACGTCACCAAAGCGGCGGTCCAGGTCGATGCGCGCGGTCTGCTGCGCGCGACGCGCCAGCCAGTTGTCGTACTGGGTACCGACGGTGTGGTTGCGCGGATCGGTGTAGCTCAGCTGCGCGTTGACGTCGATACCGGCCACGTGGGTGGTGCCGGTCAGCTCGGCTCCGCGGATGCGGGCCTTTTCCACCTGTGTCATGCGGAAGGTTGCCGCGTCATATGTGATCAGGTCGTCCACGCGCGTCTCGTAAACATCCAAGCCCCAGCGCCAGCCTTGGCCCTGCTGAGCGACGCCGACATTGGTGCTGCGCGCCTTCTCCGGATCAAGGGCGGCAACACCGCTCCACGGATCGTACAGATCGCTGAAAGTAGGTGCCTTGAACGCGGTGCCATGGCTGGCGGTCAGCTTCCAGCCGCTGCCCAGTTCCATGCCCCACGCCAGCGAACCGGTGGTGTGGTTACCGAACTGCTCGTTGTCATCGTTGCGCACGCTGGCCTGCAGTTGGTGCTGACCGAAGCGTCCCTGGTACTGCAGGAACACGCCGGTGTTGTCACGGCTGTCGACCAGATAGCCAGCGCTGCTGCCGTCCAGGCTGTCATCGCTCCAGTCCACGCCGCCGCTCAGCAGCTGGCCGTCGGCAAAGCCGATGTCAGCCTGCACCGAGGCACTGTCACGCTGTGTCTGCGCACGGCCGAACGCACCGAACGGGCCGCTGTTGTCGGACTCGTTGTCGCTGCGGCCGATATTGGCGGTCACGGTCAACCGCTCAGAGGGGGCATAGCGGACCTTGCCAGCCAGTACCTGCTGCAAGGTCTCGGAATAGTTGTAATAGCCGTCGTAGTGGTTCTCCGCTTCGGCGCGCAACGCACTGCCCTCTACGGTCCACTGGTCGTTGACGTGGTAGCCGCCGCGCGCGCTCTTGGACAGGTTGCGGTAGCCGTCGCGGTCTGGCTCATCCGCGCCGCAGCCTTGGAAGGTGGCCGCCGAGCCCCGGCAGGCATCGATGCCATCGCTGTGCTGGTAGGCGATATCGATGCCGAACCAGCCCCGTTCCGTGCCCCCGCCGATACCGCCGCTGGCTTGGCGAAGTCCGTTGCTGCCGCCCCCCAGCTCCAGGTGCGGTGCGAATCCGCCTGTGTTGCGGCGGGTGAATATCTGCACGACGCCACCAATGGCATCCGCGCCATACAGGCTGGACTGTGGCCCGCGCACGATCTCCACGCGCTCTATCTGCGCCAGCGGCAGGTCCTGCAGCATGGCCAGGCCGAAGTCGGCGGTATTGATACGCACGCCGTCCACCAGCACTACGGTGTGCGACGAGTTGGTGCCGCGCAGGAACAGCGAGGTCTGCTTGCCGAGTCCGCCGGTGTTGGTCAGGTTGATGCCGGCGCGGCCACGCAGCAGGTCCTGCAGCGAGGTCGCCTGGCTGGATTCGATTGCGGCGCGGTCGATCACCTGCGCCGGGCTGAGGCTGTCGGTCAGCGCGATCGGTGTGCGCGTGGCGGTGACCAGCACTTCGTCGAGCGCGGTCGCTGCGTTCTGCGCGTGGGCAACGCCCGGCAGTGCGGCAAGCACGGCCAGGGAAAGGATTCGGGACTGCACTGACATGAGGGAACTCCGGCTGCCGCGCACGCCCGCGCGGACATTAAGGGAGCTGCAGCACGTGGGGCAGGGCGATGCGCACCGCGAATGCTCGCGATGGCCGTCGCCGATGCCCACCGCATCGCAACCTGGTGCTTCCTGGCCGGTCTCCGGGCTTGCCGTCGGTGGGAACCCACCGGGCGGACGCCTTCCCATGCTGGGCACAGTGGCGTGATGTCCGCTTGTGACGCGCTTACCGTTGCGGGGGCAGCGCCGGAGTGGCATCTCACGATGTGTCACCGGCTTCCCGTTTCAACCTGCCAGCTTGCGCCGCAGGTCACCTTGAAGTGCGCGCAGTCTAAGCGATCACACGCGGCAATGCAGGGCGATGCGGCCGGTGCACTAGAATGGACTCTGTTTCGTTCCAGATCTGCCGATGACGTCCATGCCGTGTTGTGTTGTTCCCCTGTTCGAACGCCCGGGCGTGCGCCCGCTGATGCACGACAGGCACACCGGGGGCGGACGATGATCCTGGACCTGGTGCGCCACGCCAGTACCGGACGCGATACCCACCTGGACGGACGCACCGATCCACCGTTGTTGGCTGGTGCGCATGACGGTCTGTGTGCCGCCTATGACCTGCACGAATGGGAGCGTGTGATCTGCTCGCCCCGCCTGCGTGCACTACACACCGCCGTGGCGCTGGCCGTGCCGCGGGGGTTGGACGTGCAGCCGGACGCGGAGTGGGAAGAGCTGGACTTCGGCGACTGGGATGGTGTGGCCATCGACACGCTGCCCGAGCAGGCACTGCTGGGCTTTCATCGTGATCCGCACGCCTTTCCACCGCCGAACGGAGAAAGCTGGGGACACTTCGAGCGACGGATCGCGCGCGCGCTGGATCGGTTGTTCGATGCAGAGGAAGCCGACGATGCGGCGCCAACGCTGATCGTCAGCCACGGCGGTCCGCTGCGGATGGTGCTGTCACAGGTATGTGGGCTGCCGGTGGCCCTGTGCTGGGCGTTGCGCATCGATCACGGCACGCGGCTGCGGTTGCGGGTAGAGCGGGGCGACGGTGGTCTGTGGGGCGAGCTGCTGGAGCTGCAACAGCCGTGATGCTGCCGTTGTAGCGCCGAGCCACGCTCGGCGGAATGTCCCCGCGCGCGGCCCGCTGCGCTCGCCGACCATGGGGCGGCGCTACCGATGTCGGTCGCTGCGATTGTTGTAGCGCCGAGCCGTGCTCGGCGGAATGTCTCCGCAGACGGCCCGCTGTGCTCGCCGACCATGGGTCGGCGCTACCGATGTCGGACGCTGCGGTCGTTGTAGCGCCGAGCCGTGCTCGGCGGAATGTCTCCGCAGACGGCCCGCTGCGCTCGCCGACCATGGGTCGGCGCTACCGTCAGTCCTGCGTGTCGGCGTCGTCGAAACGTCGTTCGTGCACGGGGCCGGAGGCCGGTCCCGGCGCTTTCAACGGCTGCAGGGCGATGCGTGCTTCGTAGTCCTGCACCAACGCACCGCGTTGTGCTTCGGACAGGTCCTGCCAGTGGCAGTCCAGCAATGCGCCTTCCAATGAATAAAGCAGGTTGAGGCTGGGCTTGAAGCCTGCGCGCCTGATCTTGACGAAGGCGCCGACTGAGCCGATCGCGAGCAGTTCTTCGCGGCTGCGCAGCCCCACCTGGCGCAGCCAGGCAGCGCTCTTCGGACCGATGTTGCGCAGCTGCAGGGTGCTCATTGCAGGGCGTCGACGAATACCGCAGCGATGGCTTCCAGGCCGGCCTGGTCATCGGCATCGAAGCGCGCCGGCTCCGGGCTGTCCAGGTCGAGCACGCCGATCAGCGTATCGCCCTTCACCAGCGGCACTACCAGCTCCGAGCGGGAGGCGGAATCGCAGGCGATATGGCCCGGGAAGGCGTCCACATCATCGATGCGCTGGGTCACGCGCTGGGTGGCGGCAGCACCACAGACGCCCTTGTGCAGGGGGATGCGTACGCACGCAGGCAGGCCTTGGAACGGGCCGACAACCAGCTCGGTACCGTCGAACAGGTAGAAGCCGGCCCAGTTGAGCTGCGGCACGGCGTGGTAGATCAGCGCGGAGAGGTTGGCCGCATTGGCGATGCGGTCGCTCTCGCCATGGACCAGGGCACGGGCCTGTTCCAGCAGCTGGGCGTATTGTTCCGGCTTGCTGCCGGTCAGCGAAGAGGTGGCGAACATGACGTCAGTCTAGCAAGGCACGGCATCGCGGGCGGCAAGGCCGCGCGCCAGCGCGCCGATCCGCGCTATGCCGGCCACGTAGTGCTCATCCAGCGCCTGGCAGCAGGAAAGCCGCAGGCAGTGCCGGTAGCGTGCGCCCCGCGAATACAGCTGGCCGGGCATGAACACGATGTCCTCTGCCAGCGCCTGCTCGAACAGCTGGCCGGTGTCCACGCCCGGTATTTCCAGCCACAGCAGGAAACCGCCGGTCGGCTCGGTCGCCAGCGTGCCGGGCGGAAAGTGCTGTGCGACCAGCTGTCGGACGCGTCCGGTCTGTTCGCGGTACAGCCGGCGCATGCGCCGGAGATGGTGCTCGTAGTTGCCCGCCTCGAGGAACGCCGCGACAGAATCACCGAGCAACCGCGACTCGGCACCGCTGGAGTGGAACTTGAGCAATGCGATGCGCTCGCTGAAGCGGCCGCCCTCGAGCCAGCCGATGCGGTAGTCCGGCGCCAGCGTCTTGGAGAAGCCGGCGCAGACCATGACCCAGCCCTCGCGGTCGAATGCCTTGAGCAAGGGTTCCAGCGGTTCGGTGTGCTGCAGCTCGGCGTACACGATGTCTTCGATCACCGGCAGCCGCCGGGCGCTGGCCAGCGCGGCCAGGCGTTGCTTGGCGGCGACTGGCATGGTGCAGCCCAATGGATTGTGCACGGTGGGCATCACCACCAGCGCGGCCAACGTCGTGGTATCGAGCAGGGTGGCCAACGCGTCCACGTCCAGCCCGTGTTGCGGGTGGGTGGGCAGTTCGATCGCCTGCAACCCGAGGCTGGCAAGCAGCGGATACAGGTTGAAGTAGGACGGGGCCTCCAGCCCCACGGCGTCGCCGGGCTGGGTGACCGCGCGCAGCGCCAGCTGCAAGGCCTCCATCGCCCCATGGGTCAGCACGATGCGTTCCGGCACGGTGTGCAGCCCCATACGCGGGCCGCGCTGCACGATCTGCCGGATCAGCGCCTGAGAACCATTCTGTCGCGCGTAGGTTTCCACCGTGGCCATGCCCCGGCGCAGCACCTGCGCCGTCGCGCGCTGCAGGTGGGGGCCGGGGTAGAAGGCCGCGCCCCGGGGCCCGGCGAAGGCAAGGTCCAGCACCTGCGGGCGCTGCTGCGCGGAAAGGACGCGTGCCATCATCGCCTGCTGGCCGGGGGCGGTGGGGGCCGACGGGACATCGCGCAACGAGCGCTGCGGCACCTGCAGGCGCTGCGCGACTTCGAACCCCGAACGCGGCAGCGGAATCACCAGACCGGCATCTTCGAGTTGCCGGTAGGCCCCGATCACGGTGTTCAGGCTGACCTTGCGCTGGTCAGCCATCTGCCGCAGCGAAGGCAGGCGCGCCCCGCTGGGCAGGCGTCCGGCGTGGATCGCCGCCGCCAGTTCATCCGCCAGGCGCTGGTAGCGGGGGGATGCGGTGAGCTCATCCATCTGTACCCATCCCGCTGACCATCCGCCGTGCCTGTAACCGTGGGATGGCCAGCCTAGCATGGGCCTGCCGCGCGCCGCTTCGTAGCGGGTCAGCGCGCTTTTCTGCCTGTGACCGCGGCCCAGCGCACCCACTCAGCCGCGCAGCGTCAACGCATCGGCACCAGCATCGGATCCTTGCGGTACAACTGCGGGAAGCGCTGCTGCAACGCGACCAGCTTGGGCGCATCGTAGTAGCGGATGTAGGCGGCCTGCGGATTCCGCTCCAGGTAATTCTGGTGATACGCCTCGGCGGGATAGAAGCGCTTGCCCGTGCCCAGTTCGGTCACCACCGGCGAGGTGAACGAGGCGCCGATCTGTCCTACGTAGGCGCGGTTGGCTGCCTGTTGGCGCGCGTCGTCGCTGAAGATGGCGGAGCGATACTGCGTGCCGCGATCCGGGCCCTGTCGATTGAGCTGGGTCGGATCATGCGCAACCGAGAAGAACACCTGCAGCAGCTGGCCATAGCTGACCTGGCGCGGATCGTAGTCCACCCGCACCGCCTCGGCGTGGCCGGTGCGACCGCCGCTGATGGTTTCATAGCGCGCGGTCGTTGCCTCGCCCCCGATGTAGCCGGACACCGCGTTGCTGACGCCCTTGACGTGCTGGAACACGCCCTGCACGCCCCAGAAGCAGCCGCCGGCGAACACCACGCTGGCCTGCGTGCGGTCATCCTTGAAGGCAGCGGTTCCGGTGGGCGCGGGCAGCGCACGGCTTTCTTCGCTGATGCGAGCCGCACCGGCAGCGGCGCCGAGGGCCGGTCCCGCATCCACCGCAAAGGCGACCAGCGAGCCCACGACCAGCGTCGCGACGGCGGCGGCGATACCCTGTTCCAGTGAGAGTTTCATACGACCTCCTCAACCAAACGTAAATGCGTAGGCCTGGACACCGGGGTCCAGGAATTCGATCTCGAACAGGTGCTCGCCGATGTTGTCGCGCTGGCGTACCAACTGGTAAAGACGGTGCTCATCGACCACGCCGGTGCCATCGGGATGGACGTCGCCGCCTGCATCGGCGGACGGAAGCGGCTTGCCATCCATCAACACGCGGAAACGAACCGGCGTGCCGTTTTCTGCCGGTGCCAACACCAGGTGCAGGTCGCGGGCGTGGAAACGGAAGGCGATGCGGCCACCGGCCTGCTGCAGTTCCGCAGCCTCTTCGCTCACGGTCCAGGGTCCCCGCAATGCCCACTGGTTCAGCGTGAAGCGATCCGGCAGCGTGTAGTCGGCCCGTTGCCCGTTGCGGATGCCACCGGGAGACGCGAAGTTCTCCGCGCGGGCATGGCCCAGATAGGTCTCCGGCGAGCGCAGGTTGCCCATGTCGGCCTGCTCGGCAACGCCCTGCAGGCTGGTGGCGGCCGCGGGGTCGGCAGGTGGGGGCAGGTCGGTCTGGCCCGCCTCCTGCAGCAGCCGACGGATCACCTGCTCGGAGTGCGCATAGTTGCCCTCGCCGAACTGGTGCGCGCGGATGCGCCCCTTCGCATCGACGAAGTAGTGGGCCGGCCAATAGCGGTTTTCGAATGCGCGCCAGATGGCATAGTTGTTGTCCAGCGCGACCGGGTAGTCGACCTTCAGTTGTTCAATGGCGCGCATCACATTGCGCGGATTTCGCTCGAAGGCGAACTCGGGCGTATGTACGCCGATCACTACCAGGCCATGGTCGCGATAGCGCTCCTGCCATTCGTGCACGAAGGGCATCGCGCGCAGGCAGTTGATGCAGGAATAGGTCCAGAAATCGATCAACACGACCTTGCCGCGCAGCTGCTCGCGGGTCAGCGGTGGGCTGTTGAGCCAGCCGGTGCTGCCGTCCAGGGCCGGCAGTTCGCGTTCGACCGGCAACGGCGTATCGGCCGCCCCGGCTGCGCCCGTGCTGGACAGCGTGGAGGCGGCTGGCTGCACGCCAGGAACCGCATTGAGCAGCCCCTGCTCCAGTCGCGCCGTGCTCACCGCGGAGAGGCGCGTCAACACACCGGTGTCCCAGCCCATGGCGATGGCAACCACCGCCAGCAGCGCGGCAACGCCCAGCAGGCGGCGCAGCGTATTGCCCAGGCCCAGCCGTGCCTTCAAGGCATTGAAGACGCGACCGCCGATCCACACCGCCAGCGCGAGGGCCGTCACTGCGCCCAGAGCGTAAGCCAGCAGCAGGCTGCTGGTGCTGGCACTGGCGCCATTCAATGCCGCGCCGGTCAGCACCAGACCGAGGATCGGGCCAGCACATGGCGCCCACAGGAGGCCGGTGGCGATACCCACGAGCAGGGAGGTGCCCGCTCCGCCCCGTCCGGCTTCATCGGCCGCATCGGCCCGCGCACTGAGTCGTGCGCCGGCCCGCTGGAACGGTGCCAGCAAGCGGTCGGAAAAGCGTGGCCACAACAACGCCAGAGCGAAAACGGCCATCACGACCAACGCGATCCAGCGACCGATCTGGTTGGCCTGCGCCACCCAGGCGCTGCCCACGGCCGCCAGGCTGGCCACCACGGTGAAGGTGATCGCCATGCCCAGCAGCAGCGGCAGGGTGCTGCGCAGGAAGGAGCGGCCTGCGCGTGCAAACACGAACGGCAGCACCGGCAGGATGCAGGGACTGAGCAGGGTCAACACACCCCCCAGGTAGGCCAGCAGCAACAGCATCATCGACGCTCCATCAAGGGGATCAGCAGGAAGAAGGACATCACACCGGCACGCGCCAGCGTTCGCCGCTGTCGTTGGCATCGGCGGCGGCAGACGGCTCAAACGTCATCGCTGCACCGTTCATGCAGTAGCGCAGACCCGTCGGGCGGGGGCCGTCGTTGAACACATGGCCCAGATGGCCACCACAGCGGCGGCAGTGGATTTCCACCCGTACCATGCCGAACAGCGTATCGCGCTGCTCGCCCACCGCGTCCTTCAGCGGCTGCCAGAAGCTCGGCCAGCCGGTGCCACTCTCGAACTTGGTGGCCGACGAAAACAGCGGCAGCGCGCAGCCCGCGCAATGGAACGTGCCCCGGCGCTTTTCCCGGTCCAGCGGACTGCTGCCCGCGCGCTCGGTGGCCTGCTGGCGCAGCACGGCGTACTGCGCAGGGGTCAGGCGCTGCTTCCATTCGGCATCGCTGCGCATGATGTCGAAGCGGCGGGTCGGCGCGGCCTCGGCGGCTGCAGGGGCAGCGCGGCTGCAGGCCCCCACACCCAGCACGCTGGCGGCGGCTGCCATGCCGCCCAGGCCAAGCAGGTGACGACGGGTAAGCGACATGGGCGATCTCCAGCGAGGGTCGATGTGGCCATGCTGCGCCCACGCGCATCAACGAATCCTCACGGAGAGTTCAATTTTCCGTGATACATCCGCGGGCCGGTCGGCAGACAATGACGGCACGTCTTCCTGCCGCCACCCTGCCTCCATGACTGCTGCCCAGCGCGTCCTGATCGTCGAAGACGATGTCCACATCGCCGACCTGCTGCGCCTGCATATGGCCGATGAAGGCTACACGGTGGTGCATGCGGCCGACGGTGACGTCGGCATGCGGCTGCTGGAGCAGGAGGGGCCCTGGGATGCCCTGGTGCTGGATGTGATGTTGCCCGGCGTGGATGGGCTGCAGATCTGCCGCCGCGCGAGGGCGATGGCGCGCTATGTGCCGATCATCATCATCAGCGCCCGTGGCAGCGAGACCCAACGGATCGTCGGGCTGGAACTCGGCGCGGATGACTACCTTGCCAAGCCGTTTTCGATGCCGGAACTGGTGGCGCGAGTACGCGCGCTGCTGCGCCGTGCCGACGCGATGGCACAGAACGCGCGGCTGGATGCGGGGGCGATCGAACTGGGCCCGCTGCGCCTTGACCCGCTAGCGCGGGTGGCTGCCCATTCCGGCAACGAGCTGGAGCTGACGCCACGCGAGTTCGACCTGCTGCTGTTCTTTGCCCGCCATCCTGGGCAGGTATTCACCCGCGCCGAACTGCTGGACCAGGTCTGGGGTTACGGCCACGATGGCTACGAGCACACCGTCAACACGCACATCAACCGCCTGCGCAACAAGATTGAGGTGGACTCGGCCAATCCGAAGCAGATCCTCACGGTATGGGGCCGCGGCTACAAGCTGGTGGGCACCACCGGAGGTGACGCGTGACGCTTCGGCTGCGGCTGTGGCAGAAACTGGCGGCGGTGTTCGCCGCGCTGCTGGTGCTGTGCAGCCTGGCGCTGCTGGGCATGCAGATGCGCATGGCGCTGCGGCATGAGCAGGAAGTGGTGCAGCGCCTGTCGCTGGGTCTGGCTGCGCACATCGCCCAGCGCAGCGAGCTGATGGACCAGGCGGGCATGCGCGAACCGGAAGTGCGCGCGCTGTTTGGCCAGCTGATGGCGGTCAATCCCAGCGTCGAGGTGTATCTGCTGGACGAGCAGGGCCGCGTGCTGGGCCATGACGCACCGAGTGGCCATCTGCATCGCGACAAGGTGGACCTGGCGCCGCTGAAAGCGCTGCTGGCCGGTGGGGCACTGCCGATCCTCGGCGACGACCCGCGCAGTGCCAGCGGACGCAAGGTCTTCAGCGTGGCGCCGCTGGTGGTGCAGGGCAAACCAGCAGGCTATGTCTACGTGGTGCTGGTGGGTGAACAACGGCAGATGCTGGCGGATGACCTGGCCAGCAGCAGCCAGTGGCGCACCACGCTGTGGTCGGTGGTGCTGGTTGCGGTGCTGGGCATGCTGGCCGGACTGGTGGCGTTCTATTGGGTGACGCGGCCGCTGCGTGAGTTGACCCGGCGCATTCAATCGTTCGACATCGATGCCCCCACGGAGCTGCCTGCGCTGCCCGCGCTGCGCGGTGACGAGCGCGACGAACTGCTGATTCTGGAGCACGCACACGCACAGATGGCCCACCGACTGGGCGAGCAGTGGCAGCAGCTGCGTCAGCAGGACCTGCAGCGACGCGAGATGGTTGCCAATATTTCCCACGACCTGCGCACGCCGCTGGCGTCGCTGCATGGCTATCTGGAAACGCTGGCGATGAAAGAAGCAACGTTGAGCGTTGAAGAACGCCGTCGTTATCTGGCGATCGCGCTTTCGCAGAGTGCCAAGGTCGGCGGACTGGCGCGCGCGCTGTTCGAGCTGGCACGGCTGGAGCACGGCCAGGTGCAACTGCAGTGGGAAGTGTTCGCGCTGCCGGAACTGCTGCAGGATGTGCTGCAGAAGTTCGAATTGTCCGCCGAAGCCAAGCAACAGCGGCTGGATGCATCGTTCCCGCAGGGGCTGCCGCTGGTGCGTGCCGACGTGGGGCTGGTGGAACGGGTACTGACCAACCTGATCGACAATGCGCTGCGGCATATGCCGGAGGGCGGTCATGTGCAGGTTCGGCTCTTCGCAGCGCCGGACCACGTGCGCGTGCAGGTAGGCGACAACGGCCCGGGCGTGGATCCGGCCCTGCGCGCGACGCTGTTCCATGCGCCGGCCGCGCTCGGTCCGCGTCGCGGCGAGAATGGCGGGCTCGGGCTGCTGATCGTGCAGCGCGTGGTGCAACTGCATGGCCACGACATCCGGCTGCTGGACACCGAGCAGGGCGCGACCTTCGAGTTTGCGTTGCCGCGGGCGAAGCCTGCAGGCTGAGCGTCGGATGATCTGCGTGCAGGATCGTCCGGTTTGATGTCGGTCGGCCGGGTCAGTGCGCTGCCGACTGAAGTCGGCACTACCAGGCGAGGCGCAGAGCGGGAGACAGCAGGCGCGCCGGGCTACAGGCGCAGTGCGGGTAGCAGGCCGCATGCCGCATGCCGCATGCACGCGTCGGGGAGTAAGTACGGGGCGCAACGCCGAGCCAAAAAAAAGGACCCGACAGAGGGAGGGATCTGTCGGGTCCTGCGACTGCACGGGGGGAGGGACCCATGCAGTGTTCTGGTGATCTGCGGAACCGGGAAGATTCGCGACCTGTTGCAATGCAGCATACGCCTTTCGTGCTGCATTGCAACAGGATCGTCCGCCGTGTCCTGAATGACGCTGAATGTCGTTCAGTATCAACCACTTGCTCAGCGGGTCGCGGGCCCACGATAGCGGCATCCGGACGTGCAGGTCTCATGCACGGTGATCTCGCTGAGGGCAGGCAGCACCGGCTTGAGCTCCTGCCAGATCCAGACCGCCAGATTCTCGCTGGTCGGGTTTTCCAGCCCCGGGATGTCATTGAGGTAGTGGTGGTCCAGGCGGTCATAGATCGGCTGGAATGCGGCTTTGACGTCGCCGAAATCCATGATCCAGCCGGTCTGTGCACCGGGTTCGCCCTCGACTTTCAGTTCCACCCGGAACGAGTGGCCGTGCAGGCGCGAACACTTGTGGCCCGGCGGCACGTTGGGCAGCCGATGCGCTGCTTCGATCATGAAGATTTTGAAGATTTCCATGATGCGGATTGTACCGGTCCGCAGTGCCAGGCCCGTTACAACGGCAACGGAAGTCTTTTCATCGCGATGAAGAGATGTTAGCTTCTCTTATATCCGTATGAAGAGATGTTATTGGCTGCACGGCAGCCATTCATGTGCTACTGCGGAACTGCCACCACCACCCCACGAAGTCCACATGCCCCAGCACACCTTGCTCGTGGCGGCCTTGGCCGCTGCCCTGGCCGCGCCTTTGCCTGCTGCCGCCGACACCTCCGCCGACACCTCTGCCAGTGGCGATGCCAGCACCCTGGCCGCCGTGCGGGTCACCGGGTCCAACATCAAACGCACTGACACGGAGACCGCCAACCCGGTCCAGGTGATCGGCCGCGAACAGCTGGAGGCCACCGGCAAGGCGTCGGTCGCCGATGTACTGCGCTCGATTTCCGCCAACACCGGCAATGCAGCGAACGAGACCTCCAACAGTGGCTGGGCCTCTGGCTCGGCAGGTATCGGCCTGCGTGGCCTGTCCCAGAAAAACACGCTGGTGCTGCTCAACGGCCGGCGCTTGGCCAACTATGGTTTCCCGGCGAATGGTCTATCCGACACCTTCGTCAACCTCAATGCGTTGCCGCTGGTCGCCGTGGAACGGATCGAAGTGCTCAAGGACGGCGCGTCGGCGGTGTATGGCTCGGATGCCGTGGCCGGCGTGGTCAACATCATTACCCGACAGAACTACCAGGGCGCGGAGATCGGCGGCAGCGTCGGCACGGCGGACCAGGGCGGACTGGACGAAACCAAGCTGAAGTTCGTCGGCGGGCTGGGTGACCTGGAGAGTGATGGCTACAACATCCTCTTCAGCCTGGAAGCCTACAACCGCGATCGCCTGGACCAGGACGAGCGCGACCTGACCCAGAGCGGCATCTACAGCGACAAGCCCGGCGGCCGCTGGAACGGCTGGTCGGCGAAAGGCGCGCGCTACCTGATCAATGGGGCGTCGGTGCCCATGCTCGATGGCAATGGCCAGTGCCCGGACGGCACCACCCTGGTCGCCAGCGCGCCGATCGATGGACTGGCCGGCAACACCTGCGGCTTCAACCAGGCACCGTTCACCACGTTGATTCCGTCGACCAAACGCTGGCAGGCCTATGCGAACGGCACGTTCCGCGTCAGTGACAACGTCGAAGCCTTCGGCGAAGTCCTGTACAGCGAGGTAAAAGGCGTTTCGTGGTTCGGCAGCAGCCCCTTCTTCACCCTGGAGAGTGGTCGCTTCGCGCTGAACGCGGATACCGGACTGGCCGAGCCGGTGTCTTCGAACCTGCCCGCCAACAACCCCTACAACCCGTACGGGCGCGCGGTGCCGATCGAATACACGTTCTTCAACCTCGGCGGCACGGTGAAGACCAACCGCTCGCAGTCCTACCGCGGACTGGTCGGCCTGCGCGGCAGCAGCGAGCGCTGGGATTGGGAGGTGGGCGCGTTCGGTGCACGCAGCAGCGAGCGCGAAACGGTATCCGGTGGTTTCGCGAACCGCTGGGCGCTGGCCGACGCGTTGGCCACCGGCAGCTACAACCTGTTGGATCCGTCGGACACGCCGCAGTCGGTGCTTGATGGCATCAACATCGCCACCTTGCGCCCGGCCGAATCCAAGCTGCAGGGCATCGATGCGAAAGTGTCCGGCACGCTGGGCCGTACCTGGGCCGGCGACATCGGCTTCGCCTCGGGGCTGGAGTGGCGCCGCGAGAAACTGGATTCCAACAATCCCTGGCAGATCGATGCCGGCCTGCAGGTACGCCCGGCCATCGCCGAAGTGCATGGCGAGCGGACCGTGACCGCAGCGTATGCCGAGGCGATCGTGCCGCTGGCCTCCAGGCTGGAGCTGTCGGTCGCCGCGCGTGCGGATCATTACGACGACTTCGGCGATGCGTTCTCGCCCAAGCTGGGCCTGCGCTGGCAGCCGCTGGACTTCCTGCTGGTGCGCGCGGCCGCGTCGAAGGGCTTCCGTGCACCGTCGCTTTCGGAGAACTCGGACAGCACCAGCATTTCCTACGGCAGCGTGGTCGACCCGCGTGACCCGGACCTGCCCGGATCGCGGCAGAACCCCACGTTCTTCACCGTCGGCAACACCGACCTGAAGCCGGAACGCACGCGCAGCTATAACTTCGGCGTGGTGCTGTCGCCGTGGGCGAACACCAACCTGAGTGTCGACTACTACAAGATCGAGCTGGAGAACCTGGTCGGCACCAACAACACCCAGACCCTGGTCACCAACGATGTGCCCGGCGCGGTGCAGCGCGATGAGCGCGGCAAGATCCAGGCCGTGTACAACCGCTACCAGAACCTGAGTGACCTGAAGACCTCCGGCATAGATGTCGAGCTGCGCCAGCGCGTGCCCACCGATCGCTTCGGCACCTTCAACCTGAGCTCGGCGTACACCCATGTGCGCGACTACCGCCGGCCCACGGTGATCGGCGGTCCGCTGGTGGACTACGCCGGCAGCAACCTCGGCGCGACCTTGCCAAAGAACAAAGCGACGACGTCGTTGGACTGGGCGTACGGTGACGTACGCACGGCGCTCACCTGGTACTACACCAGTGGTTATGACCAGAAGGCCAGCACGACGGCGCAAGCCGTGCAGGACCGGGTCGACTCGTACAGCCAGTTCGATCTGTACGTCGGGTACACCGGATTCGAGCAGCTGACCCTGTACGCGAAGATCCAGAACCTGGGCGATGAGGCACCGCCGTACGACGCGTCGTTCCCAGGCATCCGTGCGCCCTACGATTTCAGCCAGTACGACCTGCGCGGACGCTACTTCACGGTCGGGTTCGACTACCGGTTCTGATCGAGCCTGCTTCGTTGCACCGCAATGTCCGCCTGGTCGCCGCGTGCGACCAGGTGGCTGCCCTCGGCGCTCCAGCGCCAACCTTCATGGGGAATCGTTGTGTCCTTCCATCGCAGTGTGTTGTTGTCCTTGTTCGTTGCCGCCGTTGCGGTCGCCGCTCCGGTTCTCCCGGCGCAGGCCCAGAGTGCTTACTTCTTCCCGCAGGGCCAATCCACCGATTTCGATCCCGCGGTGCTGACGCCGCAGCAGTTCCTCGGCTACGAGGTCGGCAGCCGCTACACGCGGCATGACCAGCTGGTGGCTTACTTCAACGAACTGGCCAAGCACTCCGACAAGATCACGGTGCAGGAAATCGGCCGCAGCTACGAAGGTCGTCCGCTGCTGATCGCCACGGTGACCGCGGCACAGAACCACGCGCGGCTGGACACGCTGCGCCAGCAGCACGCCACCCTGGCCGATCCCGCGCAGCCGCGCACCGCTGCCGGCGACAGCCCCGTGGTGGTGTGGCTGGGCTACAGCGTGCACGGCAACGAGACCTCCAGCGGCGAGGCGGCGATGCTGACGGCGTACTACCTGGTGGCCAACCGCAGCGCCGAGACGCAGCAGTGGTTGCAGAACGCCGTGGTGCTGTTCGATCCGGCGCAGAATCCGGATGGTCGCGATCGTGCAGCGAACTGGCACAACGCCTACGCATCCAGTCCGGCATCGGCCGACCCGGCCGACAAAGAGCATGTTGAACCGTTCCCGCAGGGTCGCACCAACCACTACTTCACCGACCTCAACCGCGACTGGCTGGCCCTGACGCAACAGGAAAGTCGACCGAAGATCGAGGTCTTCCACCAGTGGTACCCGAACGTGCAGATCGACTTCCACGAAATGGGCAAGGACAGCACGTACTACTTCGAGCCGTCGCCGAAGAGCATGCACAGTCCGTTGCTGCCGGCCGCGTCGTACGAATTCAACAAGACTTTGGCGAAGTACCACGCCGCCTCGCTGGATGCGCTGGGCTCGCTGTACTACACCGGCGAAAACTACGACAACTTCTCCCCGGTATACGGCTCGACGTACCCGGATTTCCACGGTGCCGTGGGTGTCACCGTCGAACAGGCCAGCTCGCGGGGACGCGTGCAGGAGTCGGTCAATGGCCCGTTGACCTTCCCGTTCACCATCCGCAACCAGGTCGCGACCGGGCTGGGCACCGTGCGCGGTGCGGTGGCTGAGCGGGAAGGCCTGTTCACCCTGCAGAAAACGTTCTTCCAGTCCGCGCTCAAGCAGGCGGGGCAGCAGCCCTTGAAGAGCTTCGTGTTCGGCGATGCGCACGATCCTGCGCTCACCCGGAAGCTGCTTGAGTTGTTGCTGCTGCACCGGATCGAGGTGCATGCGCTGGCATCGACCGTCACCGTAGAGGGGCGCCGCTTTGAACCGGGCAGTGCCTACGTGGTGCCCGCTGCGCAGCCGCAGTTCCGGCTGGTGCATTCGATCTTCGCCGACACCCCGCCGATCAAGGGCGATGTGTTCTACGGCAGCACGTCTTACGCTATCGCACCGGCCTACGGGGTTGCTTTCGCCGCCAGCAAGGGGCGCATCGCGGAGGGCACGCAGGTAAACGCGTTGCCGCCGGTGCAGGCGGGGGTACAGGGTGGCCAGGCCGGCTACGCCTATGTGATCGATTGGCGCGACTACAACGCGGGCCGTGCGCTGTACGCACTGCAGTCCAAGGGTCTGTCTACGCGCGCGGCGTTCCAGTCTTTCACCGCCAGCACGGTGGGCGGCGATGTGTCGTTCGCGCCCGGCAGCATCGTGGTGCCGGTGGCAGGACAGCCACTGCAGGGCGCGGCGCTGCGGGATGCCGTGCAGGCGGCCGCAACGGATGCAGGCGTGCAGGCGCATGCACTGGCCAGCGGCCAGAGCCGGGGCGGTGTCGATCTGGGCAGCGATGGGGTGAAGGCATTGCACAAGCCCACCGTCGCGCTGGTGATGGGCGAGGGCGTGAACGCCACCGAGATCGGCTCGGCCTGGTTCCTGCTGGACCAGCAGCTGCAGCTGCCCGCCAGCAAGATCGACCCGACCCAGCTGGGCAAGGTGGCGTTGGACCGCTACACCACGATCGTGTTGTCCGGTGGCAAGTACGAGGCAGTGGACGACGTCGCCGTGGGCGCGCTGAAGCGCTGGATCCAGGCAGGCGGTTCGCTGGTGACGTATGGCACCGCCTCGCGCTGGGCAATCGACAAGAAGTTGGCCGACGGTGAGAAGCTAGGCCAGGACGAAGAGACCACTGCGGGCGAACGCAAGGCGTTTGGCGATCAGCGCGATATCGCGGCGATCGAGCGGGTGAGCGGCAACATCCTCAGTGCGGACATCGACACGAGCCATCCGTTGGGCTTCGGCGTACCGGGTCGCGCGCTGGCGGTGAACAAGGAAAACGCGGTGGTGCTGCAGCCGAGCGCAAATCCGTTCTCCACGGTGGTGCGGGTGGACGAGCAGCCGCGCGTCAACGGCTATCTGTCCGAGCGCAACCGGGCGCGGGTGAAGGGCTCGGCGTGGTTGCTGGTGTCGCCGCAGGGACAGGGCAACGTGGTGTTGTTCGCCGATGACCCGGCGCACCGGAAGTATTGGCACGGGACGGATCGGTTGCTGGTCAATGCGGTGTTCTTCGGAAATCTGTTGAACCCGGCGAAGCCGAGGGGATAGGAGGGTTTGCCGGGCTTGCAGCCCGGCACCTGCAGAAGCAACGGCAACGGCAACGGCAACAGCTGCGGGGCTGCTTGGAGGTGGGGCGGGGTGGGTTGGCGGGGGACGGCAAGGGCCGCATCCATGCGGGCCTCGTTTCGTGCCATCCATGGCACGGGTCCACGTCATCGCATTCGCGCTGCCGCTCCCACGCTTTGCTTCGCAAACCGCGGGCCCCGTCTCACCAGCACCCACACCCCGCCGCTTCGCGGCCGCCCCTGACTCAGGGGCTCCCTCCACCCGACGGATTATCGCCATCTGTAGCGCCGAGCCGTGCTCGGCGGAATGTCCCCGCCAACGGCCCGCTGCGCTCGCCGACCATGGGTCGGCGCTACCGCCTTTTTCTTTTTTCTTACGCGGCGGGCGGCCAAGGAACCTGTCAGACGGCTGGGCGGTGGGGCTGCGCGGGGGCGTTGAGCGCCATGGATGGCGCGAAACGAGGCACGCATGGACGCAGTTTTTGCCGGCCCCCGCGCAGCCCCACCGCCCAGCCCCAAGCACGCAGCCTGCTGTAAGAGTCAGCCGCGAGGGGCTCCGCCGTTCGCCGCATAACAATCGTATTGCGAATCATTCGCAATAGGCATAGAGTGTGCGCCGCCGGACTGGGGCCGGTGCCTTCCACGAGATATGCCGATGAAAACCTGCTTGCTGGCTGGCCTGATGCTGGCCGCCGTCGTGTTGCCTGCCCGTGCGCATACGCCGTATCTGGCGCCGGCAACGTTCCAGATCCAGCCGACCGGCCTGGTCACGCTCGATGCCAGTTTCGCTGAAACCTTCTTCGTTCCCGAGGTGGTGTTCGACAACAGCACCTTCGTGGTGACCGATCCCGATGGTGTGACCCATGCACCCGATACCGTGCATCTGTTGAAGACCCGGGCCGTGGTCGAGCAGCGGCTGCCGGGCAAGAAGGGCACCTACCGCTTCAACACTGGCAATCGCCTTGGCGCGGTGTTCCGTACGTTCGAGGTCAACGGCAAGACCGAAAGCAGCCGTGACCCGTCCACGCCGCTGCCGGCCGGGGCGAAGATCGTGTCGCACTACCAGAGCCTGTCGCGGTCGGAGGTCTACCTGACGGCCGGGGAGCCGACCACCGACGCCCTGAAGCCGTACGGCAAGGGCCTTGAGCTGGTCCCCGTCACCCATCCGAGTGATCTGTACGTCGGCGAGTCCTTCACTTTCGAAGTGCGCTACGACGGCAAGCCGCTGCCGGCGCAGAAGGTGGAGATCAACCGCGCGCTCGGCGATGGCCACAGCCAGCCGGCCGCCCTGGAGCTCACCACCGACGCCGCGGGCAAAGCCACCTTGCCGTTGCAGCAGGCAGGCAGCTACCTGGCGCTGATCCGCTATCGCGGCGCTGCCCCGGCAGGGGCTGCCGCACCGCAGTACGGCAACAACTACACGCTCAGCTTCCGCGTGCTGGAACCGTAAGCCACTCCCCTGAAGGATTTCCTCGTATGACCAAGATCATGATCGCGCTGGCGCTGCTTGCGGCTGCATCCGCCCCCACGGCATCCGCGCAACAGGCCGCTGCACCTGCCCTGTCTTCTGCCGCAGCAGATTTCCTGGAGCAGTTCGATCCGCAGGACACCGGCGCGGTCAGCTGGGCACAGTTCGAGACCTTCCGTCGCGTACGCTACGCCGCGACCGACCGCAACGGCGATGGCAGCGTGGACAAGCAGGAGTACATCGACGAGTACCTGCAGCGTTTCGATGAGCGCTTGGCCAAGGCACGCGAAGGACACCTGCGGCAGACCGACACACGCTTGAAGGCGCTGGACCAGGACAAGGACGGGCGCATCAGCCGCGACGAATTCGACGCAGCGGGCGAGCGCACCTGGGACGGCTACGAGAAGAGCCAGGAGGCGACGCGGGAAAGCGCGGCGGCGACCAACCGTGATCCCTTGAAGATGCCGACCTCGCATACCGCCAACGGCATGCTGGACCTGTACGACCGCAATGGTGACGGGGTGGTCGATCGCGCCGAGTTCGATGCTGCACGCGCCGCCACGTTCGCCGCGACCGACACCAATGCCGATGGTCAGTTGGACCTGGCCGAGTACACCGCCGAATTTGCCGGTCGCCTGGATGCGCAGCGCACCAAGGTGCGAGAGGCGGGCGGGCGTCAAGCGGCGGTGCGCTTCGGGGCACTGGACACCGACAAGGACGGTCGGATGACCTTCGCCGAGTACCAGGTGTCGGGCAAGCGCCTGTTTGATCGCGCTGATACCAACGGTGATCGCATCGTCGATGCGCGTGATCCGGAACCGACCGCTACGCCGTGACACATCGGGTGCCGGCATGCCGTCGGCACCCTTCACCCGATCTCCCACGACCTCCCAGCCCGCACCGCCGCCACGCGCGTCGGCAGCCAGGAATGGCGTTAGCCCAGCCCTTCTCCCTGCGGAGCTTTCCCGATGAACCTGTCCCTCTCCCTGCTTTCACTGGCGGTGCTCGCCAGTCTGTCCGCGATGCCCGCCGCGCATGCGGACGCACCGGCCGATGCCGGCACCCTCGATACCGTGCAGGTGGAAGCCGAGCGCGCCAAGAAGAGCACGTCGCGCAACCAGAACGTCACCGTGCTTACCGCTGCCGACCTGGACGCGGACATGGCCAACACCATGGAAGAGGCCATCCGCTACATCCCTGGTGCCAGCGTGGTGGACATGGGCCGCTTCGGTGACAACGGCTTCAACATCCGCGGCCTGGAAAGCGACCGCGTGGCGATCACCGTCGATGGACTCAGCCTCGGCGAGTCCGTGGAAACGGCGCGCTCGTATGAGTTCTTCCGCGGCGGCCGCGGCGACGTGGACATCGACACGCTGAAGAGCCTGCAGGTGATCAAGGGGGCGGACTCCATCACCGCTGGCAGTGGTGCGCTCGGTGGCGCGGTGGTGTTCACCACCAAGGACCCGGCCGACTACCTGAAGGCCGTCGGCAACGACACGCACGTGGGGGTCAAGTTCGGCTACAGCGGCGCCAACGACGAGACCATGGGTACGCTCACTTTCGCCAACCGCACCGGCATCGCCGAATCGATGCTGGTCTATACGCGCCGCGAAGGCCATGAATCAGAGAGCTGGTACGACACGACCGTGGACCGCATCGGCATCGGCCGGCGCACCCCCGATCCGGTGGACAGCACGCGTGACAATCTGTTGGGCAAGCTGGACCTGCAGCTGGATGAACGCAACACTCTCGGTTTCATGATCGAGCGTGGCCGTGCGCGCAACGAAGTGGACAACCTGTCGCGCGTGTACGCGCCCGGCTATCTGGAGCGGCGCGGTGATGACCGCAATGATCGGGATCGCTATGGCGTGCGCTGGCAGTACCGCCCGCAGAATGCGCTGTTCGACAGCGTGGAAGCGCAGCTGGATCGTCAGGTCACCGAGAGCCGGGGCCTGACCACCATCCTCGCCGGTAGCGGTTGCCCGGGGCGCACCGTGCCGTGCCTGCGCAGCGAGAACCGTGCGACCGAACAGACGCTGGATCGCGCGGCACTGGATTTCAGCAAGGTGCTGGAAACGTCCGGCGCACGCCATGACATCGCGTACGGACTGGCCTGGCAGACCCGCGACGTGGACTTCACCGCCGTGGATACGCGATGGACGGCGGCGGGCACCGTCGCCAGCGTCGACCAGGATCCGCGCCAGGTCCCCAGGACCGACGCGCGCAACTGGAACCTGTATCTGCGCGACAGCGTGTCGTTGCTGGACGACCGACTGATCCTGAGCGGCGGTGCACGCTATGACCGTTATGACTATTCGCCCACGGTGGATGCCACCTTCGTCGACCTGACGGGCAGCGTGCGTGACCTGCAGTTTTCCGCGCCGAGCTGGCAGGCGGGTGCCGAGTTCCGCTTCCTGCCCGACCACGCGCTATGGGCGCAGTTGGGACGCGGGTTCCGTGCACCCAGCGTGGCCGATCTGTACTCGCCGACTGGATCCACTGTCGCCTTCGATGCGCTGACCGGCGCGCAGGTGCAGTTCGATACCTCATCATCGAATCCAGACCTGGATGCCGAAAAGAGCTTGAATGTAGAGCTGGGTTACCGCTGGACGACGGACCGTGGATTGCTGGGCGTCTCGCTGTTCCGCGGCCGCTACAGCAACTTCATCGAGACGGTGACCACGGCGCAGGCTTACGCCAACGGCTACCGCACCACCGCGACGTCGCCCGTGTTGTACCGCTACAACGCAACGATGCCGATGAACGCCGGCAAGGTGATCGTCAAGGGTGCCGAGCTGGAAGGTCGCTGGCAGTTCAACGATGCGTGGTCGTCGCGCATCGCGGCTGCCTACAGCGAAGGCGAGAAGGCCAACGGTGATCCGCTGGAGAGCATCGTCCCGGCCAGCGTGGTAGTCGGGCTGCGCTATGCGCCGTCGCCCGTGTGGAATGTCACGGCCAACTTGACCCATGCCTGGGGAAAGGACGCCGACGATGCTTACACCACGTTGGCCAACGGCACCCGCGAGACCCCGGATTGGGTCGGCAAGGCCGATGGCTACACGGTGCTGGACCTGGTGGGCAGCTGGAACATCACCGATCAATTGCGGTTGAGTGCCGGTGTGTACAACCTGACCAACCGCGAGTACTACCTGTGGCAGCGGGTGCGCGGCGTGTTCGAGGGCTCGACCACGTTGTATGGCTACGTCAACGAGGAGGGCATCGGTCGTTACAGCGAACCGGGCCGCAATGCACGGGTGACCGTGGCGTACACCTTCTGAGGGGCAGATCCGCCAGCGCCGAGGCATGATCGGCGAGCGCGCAGCGCGGCCGCCTTGTGCCTTCAACAACGAAAAAGGGACGGAGCTCGCGCTCCGTCCCTTTTGTCATTGCGGGGTTACAGCCGCCGAGCAGGGCCCGGCGCTATCTCCCTTAGACCGCGCGGCTGGTGCTCGCGCTGCGGCCACGACCGGCACCGGCGCCGGCGGCACCACCGCCACCACGACGCTGGCCCTGGCCCTGCGCGGCACGCGCCTGGCCCGCACCGTTGCCGCCGCCTTCGCGACGACCGCCACCCGGCTTCTTCGGACCGGCATGCGCGTGACGCGGCGCATCGCCGTGCGGACGACGGGCATGCGAGGTCTTGCGCACGGCACGGTCACCCATATCGCTGTCAGCCTTGCCCGGTGCACTGTTGCCCCAGCGGATCGGCACCTGCAGCTCAAAGCCCGGTACGTCGCGGATATCCATGTCGCGGCCCAGCAGGCGCACGATCTGGCGCAGCAGCTTCACCTCATCCTGGGCGACCAGCGAAATCGCTTCACCGGTAGCGCCGTTACGGCCGGTACGGCCGATGCGGTGCACGTAGTCTTCGGCCACCATCGGCAGATCGAAGTTGATCACCTTCGGCAGCTCGTTGATGTCGATACCGCGTGCCGCGATGTCGGTCGCGACCAGCACGGTGACACGGCCGGCCTTGAAGTCCGCCAGTGCGCGCAGGCGCTGGCCCTGGCTCTTGTTGCCGTGGATCGCGGCGGTCTTGATGCCGGACTTGTCCAGGAACGCGGCCAGCTTGTCGCTGCCGTGCTTGGTGCGGGCGAAGACCAGGGTCTGCTCGCGGCTGTCCTGCGCCAGCAGGTGCAGCAGCAGGTCGCGCTTGCGACTGCCGTCGACCGGGTGGACGCGGTGGGTGATCAGCTCGGCGACGGTGTTCTTCGGCGTGACCTGGATCTGCTCCGGGTTGCGCATGAACTCCATGGCCAGCTGCTTGATGCTCTCTTCGAAGGTCGCCGAGAACAGCAGGGTCTGGCGGTTCTGCTTGGGCAGCTTGGCCAGGATGCGCTTGATCGACGGCAGGAAGCCCATGTCGAGCATGCGGTCGGCTTCGTCCAGCACCAGCACTTCAATGCCGGACAGGTCGATGCTGCGACGCTCGATATGGTCGATCAGGCGGCCCGGGCAGGCCACCAGCAGGTCCACGCCACGGCGCAGGATGTCGAGCTGGTTGCCCATGCCGACGCCGCCGTAGATGCAGGCGCTCGGAATGCGCAGGTACTTGCTGTAGCCGCGCAGGCTGTCGTGCACCTGGGTGGCGAGTTCGCGGGTCGGGGTCAGGATCAGCGCGCGCGGCTTGCGCGGGCCGCCGTTGGACACTTCCTGCGAACTGGTGGCCAGGTGCTGCAGCAGCGGCAGGCCGAAGGCGGCGGTCTTGCCGGTGCCGGTCTGTGCGCCGGCCAGCAGGTCACGGCCGGCCAGGGCGAGCGGGATCGCCTGCTCCTGGATCGGGGTCGGGGTTTCATAGCCCTGCTCGGAAAGCGCACGCAGCAGGAAGGGCGCAAGGCCCAGAGATTCAAAGGACATTCGAGAAAGCTCCAAAAACAGAGAACGCCTGACCGAATGGCCAAGCGGGGGCAGATCGATGAGATCGGCTGACTCGGAGCGTTCCCGTGAACCGCGCTGCGAGAATTGGGGGCAACCGGCGCGAAGCACAGGCTGGAATGCGTGACGTACGGCGTCGGAGTTGGGGCGGGCGAGGGGTCTATGACCTGACTCGCCGGCGGTCCCGGAGGGAAACGGACGGCCGTTGCAGACCGGCGAAGTCTACCCGAAGTTTGAGACTTGGCGCAAAGGGGCGTGTTCAGGTTGGGCTGCACGCCACGCCGGATGCGGGTGGGGCCGGGCGGGGAGGCTGTGCGGGGGCCGGCAGAAGCCGCATCCTGCGGGCCTCGTTTCGCGCCATCCATGGCGCTCAACGCCCCCGCCCAGCCTCCCCGCCCGGCCCTCCGACAGTTTCCGTGCTCGCCAGCCGCGCATGTAAATAATGAAAGGCGGTAGCGCCGAGCCGTGCTCGGCGGAGGGCGGCGACGCAGCTGACGCCTTCGATCATCCGCGGGACCGGCATACACTCGGGGATGCGGCGGCGCAGCTTTCCGTGGTTGCGGGGCTTTGATTACACTTGAAACTTGTTGTCCACCTCTGCCGGATATCCCCATGAAGCTTGGTTCGTTGAAGGAAGGGGGCCGCGACGGCACCTTGATCGTGGTCTCGCGTGATCTTGCGCGCGGGGTGCGTGCCACCGGTATCGCGGCGACGCTGCAGGTGGCGTTGGAAGACTGGGAGCGCGTGGCGCCGCGGCTGGACGCGCTTTATCAATCGCTCAATGCCGGTGATGCCGATGGTGTCTTCGACATGGACATGCAGGCGCTGGCAGCCCCGCTGCCGCGCGCTTACGAATTCCTGGACGGCAGCGCGTACCTGCCGCACGTGGCGCGGGTGCGCCGTGCGCGCGGTGCCGAGGTGCCGGAGAGCTTCTATACCGATCCGCTCATGTACCAGGCCACCAGCGCCGGTTTCCATGGTCCGCGCGATCCGGTGAAGGTGGTCAGCGAGGACTACGGCATCGACCTGGAGGCGGAGATCGTGGTGATCACCGACGATGTGCCGATGGCGGTCACCCCGGAGCAGGCAGCGGGCCATATCCAGTTGATCGGGTTGGTCAATGACGTGTCGCTGCGCAACTTGATCCCGGGCGAGCTGGCGAAGGGGTTCGGTTTCCTGCAGTCCAAGCCGCGTTCCGCGCTGTCGCCGGTGTTCGTCACGCCGGACGAACTGGGCGCTGCCTGGCAGGACAGCACGCTGCACCTGCCGCTGCTGACGCATATCAATGGCGCCTGGTTCGGCGCTCCGGAAGCCGGCGTCGACATGCAGTTCAATTTCGCCCAATTGGTGGCCCATGCGGCCAAGACCCGCCCGCTGGGTGCGGCGACCATCGTCGGCTCGGGCACCATCGCCAACGAAGACACCAGCAAGGGCGCGTCCTGCTTCGCCGAGCAGCGCACCGTGGAAACCCTGCGCGACGGCAAGCCCAGCACGCCGTTCATGTCCTTCGGTGACGTGGTGCGTATTGAAATGCTGGATGCGGCCGGCAACAGCATCTTCGGCGCCATCGAGCAGCGCATTGAACAGGCCAGCACGCCGTGAATCACGAGGCGGCGCAGGAGCCGGGCGGGCAGGGACGTATCGTCCTGCACACCTATTGGCGCTCCAGTGCCGCCTACCGCGTGCGTATCGGGCTGTACCTGAAAGGTCTGTCGTGGGAGCCGCAGCCGATCCATCTGGTGCGCGATGGCGGCGAACAGCACCATGACGGTTACCGTGCGCTCAATCCACAGCAACTGGTACCGACGCTGCTGCACCGCGGGCAGGTGCTGACGCAGTCCATGGCCATCCTGGAATACCTGGATGAGGTGTTCCCGGCTATGCCGCTGCTTCCGGCAGACCCGGCAGGGCGTGCGCGGGTGCGCGGCTTGGCCCAACTGGTGTGTTGCGATATCCACCCGCTGAACAACCTCCGGGTGATGCAGTATCTGGAGCGTCAGCTGCAGGTGGCGGTCGATGCGCGCACGCAGTGGACCCTGCACTGGATGGCCGAAGGCCTGGCAGCGATGGAATCCCTGCTCGCAGCCAGCGCAGCGACCGGCACGTTCTGCCATGGCGACCACCCCGGCCTGGCCGACGCCTGCCTGATTCCGCAGCTCTATAACGCCCATCGCTTCGGCTTGGAGCTGACCCCTTATCCGACCTTGCGGCGGATCGAGGCGGCGTGTCTGGGCCTGGAGGCGTTCGACGTCGCGCGGCCAGAGAACCAGCCTGACGCCGTGTGAGGCTGAATCACACCGACTGAGGCGATATTCAAGCGGTCGGCTAGAATGTCGGACTCAACCTGCAGCGGATTAGTGACTATGTGCGGAATCGTCGGTGCGATCGCGGAGCGTAATGTGGTCCCGGTCCTGGTCGAGGGACTCACGCGTCTCGAATACCGTGGTTACGATTCCTCCGGCATCGCCGTATTGGTGGGCGATGCGCAGCCGAGCGTCCGCCGCGTGCGCCGTACCGGCCGGGTGGCCGAAATGGCGGCCGCTGCGGCAAGCGATGGACTGAGCAGCGTACTTGGCATCGGGCACACCCGCTGGGCAACCCACGGCGGCGTGACGGAGGCCAATGCGCATCCGCACATCAGCGACGGCGTGGCGATCGTCCACAACGGCATCATTGAAAACCACGAAGAACAACGCGAGAGACTGCGTGCGCTCGGCTATGTCTTCGAATCGCAGACCGATACCGAAGTCATTGCCCACTTGCTGCATCACAATCTCAAGGAAGGCGACAACCTGCTGTCTGCGCTGCAGCGGACGGTCAAGGAGTTGACCGGTGCTTACGCGCTGGCGGTGATGAGCCGTGCCGAGCCTGACCACTTTGTCTGCGCGCGCATGGGATGCCCGCTGCTGGTTGGTCTGGGGGAGGGCGAAAACTTCGTCGCCTCCGATGTCTCTGCGATCATTTCTTCTACCCGGCGCGTGATCTTCCTGGAAGAGGGCGATACTGCTGACGTGCGGCGGGATGGCGTGCAGGTGTTCGGCCACGACGACGCGGCTGTTCAGCGCGATGTCCACCTGTCCGATGTATCGCTGGCTTCGCTGGAGCTGGGGCCCTACCGGCACTTCATGCAGAAGGAAATCCACGAGCAGCCGCGCGCAATCGCCGACACCATCGAGGCGGCGATCGACGCCGGCGGTTTCCCGGCCACACTTTTCGGCAAGAATGCCGAACACGTACTGTCCGGGATCGAAGGCGTGCAGATTCTCGCGTGTGGCACCAGCTACTACGCTGGCTTGACTGCCCGATATTGGATTGAGTCCATCGCAGGCTTGCCGTGCAGTGTGGAGATCGCAAGCGAGTACCGCTACCGTGCGGCGTATGCGAACCCCAAGCATCTCATCGTCACCATCTCGCAGTCAGGCGAAACGCTGGACACGATGGAGGCGCTGAAATATGCAAAGTCACTCGGCCATCAGCACACGCTGTCGATCTGCAATGTGCCCGAAAGTGCCATCCCACGTGCCAGCGAGCTGGTGTGCTACACCCGCGCCGGCGCGGAAATCGGGGTGGCGTCGACCAAGGCCTTCACCACGCAGCTTGCCGCCCTCTTCCAGCTGACCGTGGTGCTGGGCAAGCTGCATGGGCGGGTGGATGCCCTACGGGAAGCCGATTACCTGGAGCAGCTGCGTTTCCTGCCTGGAACCATCCAGCATGCGCTGAACATGGAGCCGCAGATTGCGGCATGGGCGGAGCGCTTCGCGCGCAAGAGCAGTGCATTGTTCCTTGGACGCGGCCTGCACTACCCGATCGCCCTGGAAGGTGCGCTCAAGCTGAAGGAAATCACCTATATCCACGCCGAGGCCTATCCTGCGGGCGAGCTGAAGCACGGGCCGCTGGCCTTGGTGGACGAGGAAATGCCCGTGGTGGTGATCGCGCCGAATGACGCTCTGCTGGAGAAGGTCAAGTCCAACATGCAGGAAGTGCGTGCCCGCGGGGGTGAGCTGTTCGTTTTTGCTGACCAGGACAGTCATTTCGTGGAGTCCGACGGCGTGCATGTGATCCGCACGCCACGTCACGCCGGCGTATTGAGCCCGATCGTGCACACGATCCCGGTCCAGCTGCTGGCCTACCACGCGGCGCTTGCCCGCGGCACCGACGTGGATAAGCCGCGCAACCTGGCCAAGAGCGTGACCGTCGAGTAACTGCAAAAAGGGGACGGAGGGGATTAAGTCGTTTTCGGCCCCAAGGCGAAAACGACTTAATCCCCTCCGTCCCCTTTTTCAGTCCCCTTTTTCAGAAGCCGTGGGTGATGCTGGGTTGGCCTTCGGAGAAGTCGGCGTAGGGGTCGTGTTCACCGTCGCTTCCTTCGGACAGGCGGAACTTCAAGGCCAGGCCGTCGCGGGAGTCGGCGGCGCGCAGTGCTTCCTCGATCTCGATGGTGCCGTCCTTCGCCATGCGGAACAGGCACTGGTCGAAGCTCTCCATGCCTTCTTCCAGCGACGCTTCCATCGCGGCCTTGATCTCGTGCACCTGGCCGCGGCGCAGCAGGTCTCGGATCATCGGCGTGTTGATCAGGACCTCGGTTGCGGGCAGGCGGCGGCCGTCCTTGCCCTTTACCAGGCGTTGGCTGATGACGCCGCGCAGGTTCAGCGACAGGTTCATCAGCACATTGCGGTGGGCGCTTTCCGGGAAGAAGTTCAGGATGCGCTCGATCGTCTGGTCGGCATTGTTGGAGTGCAGGGTGGCCAGGCACAGGTGGCCGGTCTCGGCGAAGGCAATGGCCGCCTCCATCGTTTCCGAATCCAGGATTTCGCCGATCAGGATCACGTCGGGTGCTTCACGCATGGCGTTCTTCAAGGCGCTGTTGAAGGCATGCGTATCCAGCCCCACCTCGCGCTGGTTGACGATCGACATTTTGTGCTTGTGCAGGTACTCGATCGGGTCCTCGATGGTGAGGATGTGCCCGGTGGTCGTGCTGTTGCGGTGGTCGATCATCGAGGCCAGCGAGGTGGACTTGCCCGACCCGGTGGACCCCACCACCAGGACCAGGCCGCGCGGGGTCATGATGACGTCCTTCAGCACCTGCGGCAGGTTCAGCTCTTCGATGCTGGGTATCCGGCTACGGATGGCGCGGATGACCATACCGACTTCGCCACGCTGCTTGAACACGTTCACGCGGAAGCGCCCGGTGTCCGCCAGGGCAATCGCCATGTTGAGTTCCAGCTCGCGTTCGAACTGAGGCACCTGGCCTTCGTCCATCAGCGAGTAGGCGATTTTCTTGACCATGCCGGGCGGCAGGCCGGTGTTGCCGAGCGGGTACAGCTTGCCCTCGATCTTGATGTAGACCGGCGCACCGGTAGTCAAGAACATGTCCGAAGCATTCTTTTCGGTCATCAGCTTCAGGAAGTAGCCGATATCCATACGCGTTTTTCCCCAAAAACGAGTCGCCGACGGCCTAAGTTGCAAGCATGCCGTCGGCTTGACGACAATGGCCGTGCACAATCATCGGCACGGCCTCCCCAAATGAATCGACGTAGCTTCGCACAAATGCGCCACGCCCTGTATGTGACGGCGTTGGCATTCGCACTCTCTGCCCCGGCCATTGCGCTGGCGCAGGACGGCGCGCTGGAACTGGCGCAGGCACGGCAAGCGGTGGAAAAGGCCACCCAGGCTGACGCCGACCAATACGCCCCCGATCTGATCAACCTGGCGAGACAGGGCCTGGAGCAGGCCCAACGTGCGGCAGGCGACCGTCGGGAACGCAAGAACGCGCCCGCCATGGCCCTGCGTGTGGCCGCGGATGCCGACTTGGCCCGCGTCCGCAGCGAGGAAGCCACCGCCACCGCGCAACTGCAGTTGCGCCGCAATGAAGTTACCCAGCTGCAACGCCAGCTGGAAACCGGGGATGACCGCTGATGCGCGCACGTTCGATGTACTTGGCTGCGGGGCTGTTGACCCTGCCCCTGTTGGCCGTTGCTGCCGACGATCCGGCGGTACTGCAGCTCAACCAGCGCCTGATGGCGATCTCGGCCAATCCGGATACGGCCAACCTGGGCGCGTTCGAGCGCATGCAGGCGCAACAGGCGATCAGCACCCTCGATACCGCCAAGCGCCGCGACCAGGAGCTTGCCCGGTATCTGGCCGAGCGGCGGGTAGAGATCGCCGAGACTTCGGTGCGTGCGGCCTTGGCCCAGCGCGAAGTGGATCGGCTGGAACGCACCCGCAGTGACATGCTGATCGAAGCGAGCCGCCGGGAAGCGGCACGTGCGCGGCAGGAAGCCGAGCGTCTGCGTGTGCAGGCGCAGATCCAAGCGGAGGAGGCCGAACGGCTGCGACTCGCTGCGGAGAGTGAGGTGCTGGCCCGGCAGGATGCGGAGAACGCGCTGACCAGCGTGGCCGGCAAGCAGCAGCAGCGCCTCAGCGCGGCGCAGCAGAACGCGGCCAAGCTGGCACGCGAGGAAGCGGAGCTGGTGTCCGGCCAGAAGCTGCCGGGCAGCAGGTTCGACAGCCGTGGTGAGATCTTCACGCTGACCGGCGATGCGTTTGCCAGCGGTCAGGCCAGTCTGTCCAACGGGGCGAAGAACCAGGCCAAGGCGCTCGCCGAGTACCTGAACATCGGCAAGAAGGGCCGCGTGCGCATCGAGGCCTACGACAGTGCCAACGGCGTTGGCCAGCGACGTGCCGACGCGGTGCGCGACGCACTGGTTGCCGCAGGCGTCGCCGGCAATCGCATCCAGTCCGTCGGTAAGAAGGCTGCATCCACGCGAGCGCGTTCCGTCGAGGTGATTGTTTCACCTTAAAGTATTGTTTTCGTTAATAAATGCGAGCGGGTTCACTACATCCTGAACCGCTCGTCGCCCCGACCCGGCTATTTGTCGCGAGGGGCTTGAAGGCCCCCTTCGGCAAGCGTAGGGTCAATTGTCCGGGACGCATTCGGCGGACCGGACAGAAAGGAGGGCCGGGCCGATGCAATCGTGGCACGAACCAGCGCAGGCAGACATCCACGGGCCAGTGTGGAACGCCTTGCAGGACGTGGCCTTGCACGCGCCCGCCGTCCTTCCCTCAATCGACGCCCTGTGCCGAAAGGCCGGGGCGTTCGTGTTCCAGCTGAAGGAGGTACATCATGTTTGAAGATCAGTCCCAGAGCGAGATCGAAGCCCGCCGCGCGCGCGATCCGGAGTTCCGGACCCTGCATGACGAACACCGGAAGTTGAATCGCCAATGCATGGATGCCGAGCTCGGCGTTATGGCAGTCAGTGATATCACCCTGGGCCGGATGAAGCGGGAAAAGCTGCTGGCCAAGCAACGTCTGCAGCGCATGCTGGAGACCCCCGTGCAATCACAGACCTCCCCCGCGCATTGAGTTGACCCACAGCAAGCAGGCAGGCCACGGGTCCGCCCTGTAAGAACATCGCCGTTCCCTGTCGCGGGCGGCCTGGGCCTCCTCGTCGGCCCATGTCGTCCGCGTCACTTGGGGCTTGGTGCATTCCCCCTGACATTCGCGGTCAACCAGCGGATAATCCAGTATCCGGCCCTGCGCGGCGCGAACTGAAGTCCCCCGAATGCCCATCCATGCTTCCGTCCTTGATCTCATCGGCCATACCCCCATCGTCAAGGCCCAGCGCCTGGATACCGGTGTCTGCGAGCTGTTCCTGAAGCTCGAGAGCGCCAACCCGGGCGGCTCGATCAAGGACCGCATCGGCCTGTCGATGATCGAGGCGGCTGAACAGCGCGGTGACCTGAAGCCGGGCGCGACGCTGGTGGAGGGCACGGCGGGCAATACCGGCCTGGGCCTGGCGCTGGTGGCGCAGCAGAAGGGCTACAAGCTGGTACTGGTGGTGCCGGACAAGATGAGCCGGGAAAAGATCTTCAATCTGAAGGCCATGGGCGCTGAAGTGCGCCTGACCCGTTCGGACGTGGCCAAGGGCCATCCGGAGTACTACCAGGACCTCGCCAAGACCATCGCTGACCAGATTCCCGGCGCGTACTTCATCAACCAGTTCGGCAACCCCGACAACCCGGCGGCCCATGAGTTCGGTACCGGCCCGGAAATCCTCGAGCAGATGGACGGCGACCTGGACGCGATCGTGTTCGGCTGTGGCAGCTCGGGCACCATGACCGGTCTGTCGCGCGCGTTTTCCACGCTGTCGCCGAAGACCGAGCTGGTGCTCGCCGACCCGGTCGGCTCGATCCTGGCGGAATACATCAATGATGGCGTGCTCAACGACAAGTCCGGCAGCTGGCTGGTCGAAGGCATCGGCGAGGACTTCCTGCCGTCGATCGCTGATTTCAGCCGCGTCACCAAGGCCTATGCCATCACCGATGCGGAAAGCTTCCACACCGCGCGCGAGCTGCTGGGAAAGGAGGGCATCCTGGGCGGCTCGTCCACCGGCACTCTGCTGGCGGCAGCGCTGAAGTACTGCCAGGAGCAGACTACGCCGAAGCGGGTTCTCGTGCTGGTCTGCGACACCGGCAACAAATATCTGTCGAAGATGTACAACGACTATTGGATGCTGGACAACGGCTTCCTCGAGCGCCCGCAGCACGGTGATCTGCGCGACCTGATCCTGCGCCCGTATGGCCAGCGCGATACCGTAGTGATCGGTCCGAACGATCTGCTGACCACCGCCTACCAGCGCATGAAGCTGTATGACGTGTCGCAGCTGCCGGTCGTAGACGGTGACACGCTGGTGGGCATCGTCGATGAAAGTGATGTGCTGCTGCATGTGTACGGCGACGAAGCGCGCTTCCGCGATGCCGTCTCCACCGCGATGGTCAGCAAGCTTGACCGGCTGGATGTGAAGTCGCCGATCGAGGCTTTGCTGCCGGTATTCGACCGCGGCCAGGTCGCGATCATCATGGACGGTGACAGCTTCCTTGGCCTGATCACCCGCATCGATCTGCTGAATTACCTACGCCGTCGCGTTCAGTAACGCGACGTTTGCTGGAATTGGCCTCTGAATCCGCGTTTATCCGTGTCAATGGGCGTTAAGCCCACGCTGATAGACTCCCGACCCCTTGATGGCGACCGTGTTGGGCGCCCTGCAGGAATCAACTTAATGTCCGATTCGTCCAAGCCCGCCCACGCGCGTGCGTTGTCACTGGCCACGCTGGCCATCCATGGCGGCCAGTCGCCGGACCCCAGCACGGGCGCGGTGATGCCGCCGATCTATGCGACGTCCACCTATGCGCAGAGCAGCCCCGGCGAGCACCAGGGTTTCGAGTACTCGCGCACCCACAACCCGACGCGCTTTGCGTACGAGCGGTGCGTGGCCTCGCTGGAAGGCGGCTCGCGTGGTTTCGCGTTTGCGTCGGGCATGGCGGCCACGTCCACGGTGATGGAACTGCTGGATGCCAGCAGCCATGTCGTGGCGATGGATGACATCTATGGCGGCACGTTCCGCCTGTTCGAACGCGTGCGTCGTCGCACCGCCGGGCTGGATTTCAGCTTCGTCGACCTGACTGACGTGGCGGCCTTCGAGGCAGCGATCACGCCGGCCACGAAGATGGTGTGGATTGAAACCCCCACCAACCCGATGCTGAAGATCGTCGACATCGAGGCGGTTGCCGCCGTGGCGAAAAAGCACGGGCTGCTCGTGGTGGTCGACAACACCTTCGCCTCGCCGATGCTGCAGCGCCCGCTGGAACTCGGCGCGGACCTGGTGCTGCACTCGGCCACCAAGTACCTCAATGGCCATTCGGACATGGTGGGCGGCATGGTGGTGGTCGGTGACAACACCGAGCTGGCCGAGCAGATGGCCTTCCTGCAGAACTCCATTGGTGCCGTACAGGGGCCGTTCGACAGCTTCCTGGCCCTTCGTGGCCTGAAGACCCTGCCGCTGCGTATGAAGGCGCATTGCGCCAACGCGATGGCCCTGGCGCAGTGGCTGGAAACCCAGCCGGCAGTGGAGAAAGTGATCTATCCGGGGCTGATGAGTCATCCGCAGCACGAACTGGCTACTGCACAGATGAACGGTTACGGCGGCATCGTGTCGATCGTGCTGAAGGGCGGGTTCGACGCCGCGAAGCGGTTCTGCGAGCGCACCGAGCTGTTTACGCTGGCCGAGTCGTTGGGGGGTGTGGAGAGCCTGGTGAACCATCCTGCGGTGATGACGCATGCCTCGATTCCGGTTGAACGGCGGGAGAAGCTGGGGATCAGCGCGGGGCTGGTTCGGTTGAGTGTTGGGGTTGAGGATCTGGGGGATCTGATGGTGGATCTGGAGCAGGCGCTGCAGGAACCTGCTGCATGAAATCGCGTCGCTTGGAACTGATGTTCAGCCTGACCAGCCGGGACATCCAGAAGAAATACAAGGACTCGGTGCTGGGCGCGCTGTGGGGCGTTCTCGTGCCACTGATCATGCTGGCCATCTACACCGTCATCTTCAGCGCGATCTTCAACGCGAAGTGGAAAGGCATCGAAGTACATAGCAAGGCTGACTACGCCGTGCTGTTGTTTATCGGTCTCATCGTGTACAACATTTTCGCCGAATCTCTGGCGCGTGCACCCTCGGCAGTACTGGGTAGTCCCAACCTCGTCAAGAAAGTGGTATTTCCGCTGGAGGTGCTACCGGCCGTCGTTGTCATGTCATCGCTCTACAACGCTGGCGTCGCTTGTGTGGCTTTAGTGGCGTTTCTGGTATTCAGCAGTTTTGGTCTCCACTGGCAGATCATAGTGCTGCCCGTTCTTGTCATTCCGATGATCGCACTGACACTCGGCGTGACTTATCTGTTCGCCTCGCTGGGGGTGTTCTTCCGGGACATTGACCAGCTGGCTGGACTGCTCGCTCGTATTCTTCAGTACCTGACGCCGGTGCTCTACCCGTCGATCATTTTCCCCGACACGGTGGGGCAATGGATGCGATTGAGCCCTCTAGCGATCTACGTCGAGCAGATCCGCGCGTTGATCGTGGCGGGGACGATGCCGGACTGGGGCTCCTACCTTTGGGCTGTCTGCTGGTCCGGAGCGATCCTGTGGCTCGGATACTGGTGGTTCCAGCGCACCCGGAGGGCTTTCGCAGATGTCGTCTGATGATCTTGTCATCGATCTGGCTGGAATCAGCAAGGTCTTCCATATTTATGAAAAGCCGTCGCAGCGCCTTGCGCAGACATTGTTGCCGCGCCTCGGTCGGCTTCTGCCAGGAGGCTTTGCCGCGAATCTGGCCAACAGCCAACGTGCGCGCGAGTTCTGGGCATTGCGCGACGTCAACCTCAGCGTCAAGCGAGGTGATGCCGTAGGCATCATTGGCCGCAATGGTTCCGGCAAGTCAACCCTGCTGCAGATCATTGCAGGAACATTGGCGCCGACTTCAGGCACTGCTCGTGTCAATGGGCGCATTGCTGCATTGCTGGAACTTGGGAGTGGATTCAACCCGGACTTCACCGGCCGTGAAAACGTCGTGCTGAACGGCATGATTCTGGGCCTGACGGAGCGTGAGGTCATGGATCGCTTCGATGCGATCGCTGCATTCGCGGATATCGGCAGTTTTCTGGACCAGCCGGTGCGGACCTACTCCAGCGGCATGATGCTCAGGCTGGCGTTTGCTGTGCAGACGCAGGTTGAGCCCGACATTCTCATCGTCGACGAAGCTCTGGCAGTAGGCGATGCGCTTTTCCAGAAGCGCTGTTTCCAGCAAATGGAAGCGCTTCGTGCCAATGGCTGTACTCTGCTGTTGGTCTCCCACGACCAGGAATCAATTCGAACGCTTACCGACCATGCAGTGTTGCTGCGAGACGGGGCCGTGCGTTGCGCCGGGCCTTCCTCGGAGGTTGTGCTGGAGTATAGAAAGCATTTGCATGATGACGAACGGGCTTATTACGCCTCGGTAGCTGCGCAGCATCTTCAGCACGCGCAGAAGATCATCGAATCGCAAGCGTTGGCACCCGTCCCGTCGGCCGAATTGCCGGACGATCTCGCTGAAGAGCCTGCTGCCGCCGATCGACAAATTTCCGACACACTTTCTTTCGGCGATCTTGACTGCCTCATTGAGTCGGTAGCCGTGAAGGACGCAACCGGAGCGGAATGTGCGTACTTCCTGCCAGGTGACCGTGTCGTCATCGAAGTCACTGCACGACCACGGCGTGATCTTGAGAAGCTCCATGTGAACCTGCGCCTCCGCAACAAGGAAGGCGTCAAGCTGTATTCCTGGGGAACGTTGAACCAGGACATGCAACATTGGGCGAGCAATGGATCAGCCAGCAAAGGAATATGGGATCGGGTTTTTCCGGCCGACACGCCCTTTTTAGCCCGTTTTGACTTCGACTGCGCGCTTGGCATGAATTTCTACGAAGTGCAGGCGTCTGTTTCGGAGGAGCTTGATCGTCACGGCGGCTCTCAGCGCATGCTCCACTGGCGCGATGAAGCGGCGTTCTTCCAGGTAGGCATGCGGCAAAAGGAATACGTGTTCGGCGGTGTCTGTGATCTGCGGATGCATGCTGAGATCATCGAACGGCAGGATTGAGGAGAGTCGCGTGACCGATCTACAGTCGTCGTATGCAGTTAGCATGCCCCCGGCGGTACTGCGGGTGGTCGAAAATCGACTGCTCTCATGGCTGCCGCCTGGTCGCGTACGTGTCTCGGCGAATGCGCCGGGTCTCAAACGTGGACTGAGAGCAGCGGGCGTCGAGGTCGTGGAGTCGGGAGAATCCTTGGCGTGTGTACTCGTGGTAGAGGACGGCCGTGAGGATGCGGAGGCTGCGGTGCTTTCGCAGATTGTACAAGCTGCTGGGGATCATCTCTGTCTGGTTATAACAGGCCACAAGCTCGACCAATCACGCCGCGTCTTCTGGGAAAGAGCGATGCAGCGTGCAGAGTGGAGAAAACATCCGCGCACTGAGGCAGTTGCGCCATACGGTGAGCTGGATCGGGTTGCGGGCGTTCTCGTGCTCGCCTTTGAGCCGGTGCGCGCTGCAGCGCTTGAGCGGTACCCCTTGGAAGTACTTGAGTCCGAGCGCGATCTGCACACCGA
Organism: Stenotrophomonas sp. WHRI 8082; assembly: GCF_040223995.2. Taxonomy (NCBI): domain Bacteria; kingdom Pseudomonadati; phylum Pseudomonadota; class Gammaproteobacteria; order Lysobacterales; family Lysobacteraceae; genus Stenotrophomonas; species Stenotrophomonas sp. WHRI 8082. The sequence continues at coordinate 2,488,412 of NZ_CP167826.1, forward strand.
TATGACCCGGGAAGCGGGGCGGCGCTCCGACGCGCATATGGCCCGCTATGCCCAGGCGAGCCAGTTCATTCGTGACGGCGACAGGGTGATCGACGTGGCATGCGGTCTTGGCTATGGTACAGCCCAGTTGGCTCGAAATAGCCGTGCCTCTTCGCTGATCGGTCTCGACGCGAGTGAATATGCGGTTGACTATGCAAACACCAACTTTTCCGATGTCGCATCAATTGCCCTTAACTTCAGGGTGGGTGACGCCCAGAACTTGGGCGACATGGCCGATGGTTCTGCCGACTTCGCGGTTTCCGTTGAAACATTGGAGCACTTGCCGCAGCCCGAACTGCTGTTGGCAGAACTAGGTCGCGTTCTCGTGTCGGGGGGCCTTCTTTACGCTAGCGTTCCCAATGATTGGTCTGATGAAACGGGGGAGGATCCCAATCCGTTTCATTTCCACGTTTATGACTGGCAGAGGCTGGTTGATCAGTTCCGGTGCAGCGGCTTCGTGATCGAGAAAGCATGGCTTCAGGATGCAGGTGGAGGGCAGAAGCGTCATCTGTCCACACGATCCATGCTTGAGTTCGACCCACAGTCCGGACCCATGACTGATGGTGAGTGGCTACTCGTGCTGGCGCGCCGATCGGAACAGGATTCGACGAATGTCGAAGATCCGCTGCGTATCGCCAAGGAACAGCTGGCATCTGGCAGTCGGAGCGAGGCGATTCTTCTGCTGGACTCGCTCACGCAGGATCGCTCCCACGCGCACCCGTTGCTCCCATGCATCGCCCATGCAACGCTCGCGGTCATTCACGCGCGTGCAGGAGAGGCGACCAGGGCGGCGGACGCGTGGCTGCAGTGTGCAGAGCGCGGGCGCCCGATGCTGGAGGAACGAGGGCTGCGCTCAGCTGCATCCGCGTTGATCGCCCTTTCCTACGACGCAATGCAAGATGAGTCGCGCCCGCTGGCCGACCTTCTAGCGAATCATCACGCTGCTGCGCGCATGCTTGCCCTTGACGTGCCTGGTTCAGTCAGCGATGAGTTGAGTGATCGAGCAGTGGTCTATGGTCTATCTGCCGAATCGGGTGGCGTGAATCTGAGCCATGAACAAATCCGGCAGACGATGGAAGCCAAGAGTTGGCTGGATGCCAAGTACAAGGAGCACGTGATGAAAATCACGGAGATGGAGCTCTATGTGACAGAGTTGGAGCATGCTCGTCATTGGCTTGACGGGCAGTATCACTCACTGACCGACCAAGTCAGGCAGTTGCGCCTGGCAGGTAATGCCTGACCAGGAAACCGGAGCATACCCATTGACCATACAGGCCATGCGTTGGTCGTCCAGGCTGGATTTCGAAGCTGAAGGCCGCTTGATTGCCGACCGGATCGCCGCGTTGACGGGGCCTGTCCGTCTGGCGCTTTTGGGTAGCGACAGTGTGGCTTTGCTTCCCGGGCTTCTTGGGTTGGGCATGGCCCCCTTGGTGGTGGACGCTGAGCAGCGCAGTACCTGGTTGGGTGAGCGCCACCCAGGCGTCAGGCAGCTCACCGTCGCGGAGCTCTCGGAAGAAGGGGTAGTTGTTGAGGCGACGGTTGAGGTCATAACATCGCCCGACGAGGTTATGCCGCGCTGGGATCATGAACTCGCTCCGGTGAAGATTGTCGTGGTGCCCACCATGATGTCGAATGAGCGGCTATCGTCATGGCGCAGTGATGCTTCACGTAATGGCTGGGGCCAACACGTACGACAGGGTCTAGTAACTTGGCACGGCGACGCGCTCGACGCCCATGGGATACGCCTTTTGGCATTCATGAAAGGGGGGCTCCGCGTTGATCGCGACGATCAACGCAGGCAGGTCGCGCGAGCTGAACGCCTCACCTCCTTGATCAGGCCCAACGACGAAGTGCTTCTCGCGACTCACGGAGATGCGCAGTACTCGCCCATCCTCGCAGCAGGGGCACGGCCGTCGTCGATTTCAGTAGAGATTCATAGCCAAGGCGTACTGACGGTAAGCAGCGCCGCCGAGCTCTCTGATGTCGATTTCATCGTCATTGATGATGTAAATGAACTCGCCAGTGCCGACGCAGCAATCACATCACTAACGCGCCGTCTTCGGCGAAGCGGCCGACTCTCCCTTAGCATGGACTTCGGTGCAGGATGCGCGCCTGATAGTGTCCTGCCTGCATTGCGTGAATTGATGTCCCTGCACGGACTTGTGATCGAGCGCGCTTGGTGGCAATGGAGCGATGAGTCAGGTGTCCCGCGGCCCATGCTTGAGTTCGACCTGAACTCAGGAGCGGCTTGGGAGGAATCGGACGCCACGGGCTTCACGCTCGTCGCTTCTAGAACGAGGGGCGGGGAATGGCGGACCCAAGGAGATGCTCGCGCGCCGAACATCACTGCATTTGATCGTGACTACGCTGACCCTACTATCGTCAGGTCGCTGGTGTCTCTTGGCCTGCGCATGGAGTCGTCACGCCTTCGTCGTGACTTGGCGCATGACGTTCTGCGCACCGCCACGTTGCGGAGCGCAGACGAAGGCGCCGCATTGTGCGTCCTGTGCTACGACTGGTTTTCATCACCGTCGAGGACAGCCGCCGACAGTCTGCTTCCCCGTGTCAGCGCCTATCTCATCGGCGACGCGACGAATCCGACAGCGTTGCGTTGGCAGGTTTCCCTTGCTTACGTTGCCGGTCTCATGTACCAGCAGTTGGGCGAGCGCTCTGGTGCTATAGCCCGATTTGAGTACGTGTTGGACTGCGATGTACTTCACTTCAGCCCGCTCCTGGGCACAAAAAGCGTCGCTGCAGCTCTTGCGCTCGGCTGGATGGCGCATGCAGACGATGACGATGTTCGCGCATGCGCGTATTGGAGACATGCGCTCGTGGAAGCGGAGCGGTTGGTGCGAACCGGTGACTGGTCTGAGGTGAGAGGCAGTCTGGATTCGCCCGAGACGTTTGGCATGCCGGAGCTTGCGAGCGTGCTGGATGAAGCCGGCAGGGCAGCTTCTGCCCTCAGGGTCATGAGCGAGCGGCCCTCACGTTCGGCTGGCCTGGCGTGGCAGGCAGCAAACGCTTCGTGGTCCTCGCTTGCTCGACAGTCCGCATGGCAGGGTGCTGCGGACAGGGCTTGGGCCAGCAAGGTCCAGGAGGGAAAAGACTGGTTGGAGGGTCAATACCACTCGCTTACCGCCAAAGTGAGTGAGCTGGAATGCGAGATCAAGAAGGTGGTGCATGTAAGCATTGAGCGGAAGGCTGAGCGCGATGGTGCCATTGCGGCGTATCGCTTGGCAGATCGCAGTCATCGCGAGAAAGCAAGCTCAACGGCGCGGCAGTTGGCGTCCGCACGAGAATCCTTGGCTGGCGCTGAGGCAGCCTACCAATTGGCGCACAAGGCCTACCTGCACGCTCAATCCTCCAGCGCAGAGGAACTGCGCTTGTCCGAGCGGCGTGTTGAGCGCCTGACGCATTCGTTGGCTGCCAACGAAGCTCAGCGAGGAGAGCTTGGCTTGTTGGACGTTCAGATACAGCGGCTTCTGCATGTATTCGGGCAACAATCCGGTGGTGGCATCGGTGATAATGTGCGCGCGATCAAGGATCTGGCGGAGTTAATGGAAATGGTTCCCCCACGTATCCTGCGTTTTGTAAGAGCCTTGGCCGAGAGGCGAATCAGGAGCAAGAAGAGTGGCCTTTGACCTCAGTGTTGTAATCACCTTCCATAAGGAAGGACTGCTCGCACATGCGACGCTGCGGAGCTACGCGCTTGCGAGGCGGCACGCGGCGAGTGAGGGCTGTTCGGTCCAGTTCGTTCTGGTGCTTGATAATGTCGATGCAGAGACGAGGCGGCTCGTCAGCGATCACCCAGATCTTGATGGAACCGAATTGATCGTGGAGTCGCACGCCGGCGATTCGGCACTTGCGCGGAATGCGGGTGTCTCCAAGGCAGGCGGGCGCTACATCTGCACCTTGGATGGAGATGACCTGATCAATCGTGACTACTTCCATGCACATGTCCAGTTCGCGGATTCCAATCCGGGCCGGATCATCCTGCATCCGGAGTTCGTCGTGAGCTTCGGGATGTACAACGCGTTCAACTGGCAGATTGATCAGCGCGGCCGATACTACTCGCGTGACTCGCTATTGCTGGTGAACTTCTGGATCAGCGCTGTGTTTGCATCCCGTGAGGTATTCACTGAAGTGCCTTACGTAGCATGCTTCCCGGGATCAACAGGATTCGGGTATGAGGATTGGTACTGGAATTGCGAAACCACTGCGGTCGGGTACGAGCATCTTGTGGTTCCCCGAACCGCATATTTCTATCGGCGCAAGCTATCCGGCTCGGTAAATGAGGCGAGCAAAGCCATGCAGGTCGTGATGCCACGTTCCCGTCTGTTCGATTTCAAGGCGTCCGTATGATCCATCGTATTCGAAAAATAATCGGGCTGATGCGCCAAGTCAGTCTTGAGCAGCTTGTGCGTAACCCACGCATGGAGCTCGGTCGGATCATGGGCTGGTTCGCACGCCGCATCGGGCGCGCTGCCGATGTCGCGGCGCATGGTGCGCCGCCGATGCCGGAATGGTTGGCACAAGAGATGGTCGCATTGGCGCATATAGAGCCCGAATTGCTCAGCGCACATGGGGACGTGCGCCAGTACAGCCATTACGGCGTGCCTGTCATCCCTCGTCCTGGCGAGCTGTACAGAAAGCTCCTTGAGGAACTGGGCTCGTTCGATTACACGCACGTGATGACCTTGCCCTGGCTCGTGCCGGGCGGAGCGGACCGAGGCGCGCTTTACCATCTCGAGCTGTGGGCAAACCTTGTGCCGGCCAGCAGTATCCTTGTGCTTACCACAGAGAACTCCGATTCACCTTGGGCTGATCGGCTGCCGGCGGGTGTCAAGCTTGTTCAGTTCGGTCGAATTGTTGGTGAAATGTCATTCGAGGCTCAGGTTGCGCTTATGACCAGGCTTCTGGTACAGCTGCAGCCCGATGTGCTTCATAACATCAATTCACGAGTAATGTGGGAGGCGACGAAGGTGTCCGGCTTGGCGATCCGCCAACGAACGACCATTTTTGCGTCGCTGTTCTGCGACGACTACGACATGAACATGGTTCCGGTGGGTTACGCACGCTCTTACCTGCGCGAGTGCTATCGGAACCTGGCTGGCGTGCTTTGCGACAACTCGGTGTATCCGCGTAAGTGGTCTCGGGAACTCGGTGTGCCGATCGAGATGTTCGTGGTCGTTCCGTTCCCCTACGATCGTGCTTTTGAGGAGCGCAGTGCTTCTCAGTCCAACGGGATGCGTCGTCGGGTACTGTGGGCTGGACGCTTTGATCGTCAGAAACGTCCGGACATCCTGGCGGCCGTAGCCGCTGCGATGCCCGAGATCGAGTTCGATGTCCACGGTGCAGCAATCATCAGTGGCGGAGACCCGGCGATGACGGAGCTCGCCAAGATGTCCAACGTGCATGTCAATGGACGGTTCGCCCGTTTGGAGGACATCGTAAGCGACTCCCATTTCGCCTACCTGCACACGGCAGCCTGGGAGGGCGTGCCGACGATTCTCTTCGATGTGGCCGCTGTCGGGCTGCCTATCGTTGCACCGGATGTGGGTGGCATTCGTGACTTCGTGTCGCCAGAGCGACTCGTGCCCGTAAGCACAGATGTCCAAGGCTACGTTGACCGGTTGCGCATGTTGCACAGTTCGGACCAACTCTGGCGTCAGGTGCGGGCTGAGCAGTACGACAGTCTCCGTGAGGGGCGGAGTTGGACGGCTTTCGCCGAGCGTGCATCGGCCGTTCCTGGGCTGGTACCGCCTCCAAGTCCCGGTCAGCCGTAGTACTTGCGCAGCATGGTTGCGAGGTAGTTTTCATCGAATGAAATGCCCAGGCGGGACGCGCTCTCCTGGGCTGCACGTGATTCAATGGGAAAAGGGACAGTACGCTCTAACGCTGTATATACGGCTTTGCGATTCAGCACGCTTTCGAACTCGGCTACGATCTCATGCATAGGCAGTGAGCGGGGTGTAGCAATCGCCACGGGTTCGGTCAAGGCGTCAGGTGAATGCTGAAGCAGCTCTTCAGCGATTTGAGCGACGTGATCGACATCGATCAAGTTGCGTTCCACCCCGCGCTGCAGGGTGAAGCTGCGAGCATTGACGATTGCGTCATGCAGGAAGTTGGTAAGCGTGTTCGGGTTCGCCGATCTTCCGACAACCTGGGGCAAGCGATACACCACTTGACCTTCGGCCAAAACCTGTTCTTCCATCATTCGTTTATGTTCGAAGTACGGTGTCGGCACCTGGTGAGGGTTCCCCACCGCGCAACTGCTGAAATAGATCAGCCTGCGCCCCGATTCGAGGGACTGACGTAGCAACGCACTCTCTCGGTCGAATGCCGCTTGCGCGCGTTCCGCTGAGTTGGAAACGCCGGACGCAAAAACCACCACATCGTCATTCGTGCTGAACCGTGCGGCGAAAGCGCGCGCAAGCATGCCTGCCCCGACGATCACGACGGACGGGCCTGTTCACGACTACGGTGGCGAACTAAGTGTCGCCATCTCGCATTTTCCTGATTCAGAGGCACACCAATACCTCCCCGTCGATCATCTGTGTTGAGTCCGGGGCCGGGAAGGAAAGCCTACCCTCACAGCGGGCCGCCAACTCCGGGGCGCTCCTCACGTCCAAGGGGCTACCCGTTGTTTCGTCGAAAAGTGCGTCCACTGCCCATCCGATTGAAAGGGCTGAAGTATTCATATCCCCTTGTGCGATGCCTGGCGCAAGAGGGTGATGCCAACTTGCGCCGACAACTGCAATCTTTGTCCCGTGATCGGGATACCGCTCGGCGATACGGAATGCGATTTCCTGCGCTTGGGCCATATCCCAGCGGTTGAGACGTTGCTGGTTCAGTAGCATTGAGTTGCTGTGCGCGCTGAACAAGAATGCACTCAGCAGCAGCAGGCCACCGGCTGTCCAGTTGTTGCGGCCTTGATTTACCCGGGCTGCGATGAGTGCAATGGCGACCAAGGCAAATGGAAAGGCAATCAAGGTCCGCGGCGTCGGCCACCACACCGTGGAGGCCGCAACGGGTACCAGCACGATGCAAAAAGAGATCGCCAAGAGATAGAGTGCGCCAAGCAACGGTCGGATCTGGCTGATGTGACGCGGCACGAGGAGAAGGAATAGCCCGATGAGCGCTGTAATCTTGGCGAACCCGGAGGCGACCGGCTCGTCTTTGAAAATGAGTATTCTCGCCAGCGCGCCGAGCTGATCCATCCGGAGTTGGAGCTCGGACAGAGGCAGCACACCCGCACGACTATCTGCGCTTACGCCGAGCGCCAAGCGAGCGAGCGATGACAGCAAGAGATTTCCACCCAGCAGAAGCAATCCCGCCAAGGCCGCAGTCAAAGTGGCGAGGATCAGCTCGCGGATGCCCGACCCGGTGTCACTTCCATTGATGGTAAGCGTCGAATTCGACGCGTGGACGTAAAGCACTGCAATCGATAGAAAGCAGACGGCAAGCTGATTGGCACCCATTGCGACCAGCCCGAACGCCAGTGCGACAGCGAGATTTCTGCCAATGTTTGGTGACTTCAGTGCCTTGCGGTAAAAATCGATGCTCATCCACATAGACGCAAACATGACCGACATCGGCAGCGCGGATTGCCTGAAGGTGACGTACTCGGTGTAGTAAGAGTGCGCACCCAAAAGCGCTGCCGCACCGATAAGTACAAAGCGTCCTTGGATTTCAACAGGTCGAAGACTTCGCGTATAGAACAGCGCTGAGAAGATGACTGTGGCTATGAGGCAGACTACCGAAAAATTGGACATGTTGAGATTGCTTGCACTCAACATCCAATCGAGCAGTGCGTTCGTATATCGCCCTTGGGACAAGAAGAAGGACGTGAACTTTCCGCTATTGCCTTGGCTGACCAGATGGTAATCGTCAATTGCATAACCGGCGCCCAGTCCAAGGTATTTGGACGTAAGAAACGCAATGGCGTAGACCCCGCCAAACAAAACGCCAGGTGACAACAATCGCCGCTGACCGAGGCTATCATCCAGAGCGCTCAAGCAAGGGCCTCCACCAGCGCTTCATCAGCAGCCTGCAGGATCATTTGCATATTTTCTTCCAACCCCAGCCAAAGAGGCATCCGTACCAGACGGTCCGACACGTCATCGGTAATCTTCATCGAGCCATGGCTTCGGCCGGTCTTCTCGCCCGCGGGCGAGGAGTGTAGCGGGATATAGTGGAAAACCGCTTGGACATCGCGCTGCCGAAGCGCGGCGATGAAGCGGGTTCGTGCATCAAGCGACGGCAGCAGTATGTAATACATGTGCGCATTGTGTTCACAATAATCCGGCACGACGGGGCGGCGAATCAATCCGGCCTTCTCGTGTCCTTCCGCCCACGCATGATACGTGTGCCATATGGAAAGCCTGCGGGCCGTGATATCCGACGCGGCTTCCAACTGTGCCGCCAGGAATGCGGCAGTGATCTCACCGGGGAGATACGACGACCCAACGTCGACCCACGTGTACTTGTCCACTTGTCCGCGGAAGAAACGACTGCGATTTGTCCCTTTCTCACGGATGACTTCAGCTTCCTCGACGAAGGTCTCGTCCCGGCAAAGGAGCGCGCCGCCCTCGCCCGAGATGACGTTCTTTGTCTCGTGGAAACTGAATGCTCCGAGGTCGCCAATAGTGCCAAGCGCGCGGCCCTTGTAAGTCGACATGATGGCCTGCGCAGCATCTTCAATTACGCGCAGACCGTGGCGGCCGGCAATCTCCAGGATGGCATCCATCTCGCAAGAGACACCTGCGTAGTGAACTACGCATATGGCTTTGGTCCGAGAGGTGATTGCGGCCTCGATCAGGTTCTCATCGATGTTGAATGTGTCCGCTCGCACGTCGACGAAAACAGGAACTGCGCCACGCAGGGCGAAAGCACTCGCGGTTGAGACAAATGTAAACGACGGCATGATGACCTCATCACCTGGCTCGAGCCTGAGCAGCAATGCCGCCATTTCCAGCGCTGCAGTGCATGAATGGGTCAAGAGCGCCGACGCGGCTCCGGTATGCTCGCGCAACCACGTATGGCAACGCCTGGTGAAAGGGCCGTCGCCAGACAGGTGCCCGTTCTGATGTGCCTCACGGATGAGATCCAGCTCCTGGCCGGTCATGTAGGGACGATTGAAGCGAATGATGCTCATTGTTCGATGCCAGGATGCGTGTGGGTTGATCAGCCGTTGCTGAGGACGATGAGACCGACGATCACGATCGCCAATCCCGCGATTTTAGCCGTGGTCAGTGTTTCACCAAACAGTGGAATCGCTGCAATGCAGACGATGAGAAAATTGAGCGCCATGAACGGGTACGCCTTGCTGAGTTCCAGACGTGAAACTGCAAGCATCCAGCAGAGCGAGGCGGCGAATGCTGCGGTAAATGCAGAAATTACCCAAGGTTGGACAAGAAGCTGAATCACCGGAGGCAGCTTTCCCATCAGTCCGTTGGCAGTGGGAGTATAGGCCGATGCCTGCCACTTGATCACAAGCTGCCCGTAACTGGTCAGCACGACGGTGGCGGCAACCATCAGCCATGGAAAAATTGCGTTCAGGTTCATTCTTCACCTTCTGGATCAAAACGCAGTCGGCGCTCGACATGGTAAGTATCAAACGCGGTATCCAGTAGTAGGCCAGCCCGAGCCCACTGGCGCTGTACCGTGTAATTCCAGACTTGAGTCGAGATGACCAGTCGTGTCATTCCGGTAGATCCGTAGAAGTGCATCAGGTGCGAGAGAAGCGCGCCATAATGTCCCCTACGCTCGAATGCAGGATCGACAGCATTGAGCACGATCTCGATCACGCCATCGCAGATGTCGCAGGTGGCGAATCCGGCCACCGTTTCATCGTCGATGACTACCCATGTAGCGCTGCGCGGATCATGGCTGCTCAGACGGCTCTGTGCCCACTCTATGTATCCATCCAGCACCGCCTGCTGTGGAAGTAGCGGATTGGCAGCATAGTGGGCACGGTAGTTGCGAAAGCTGCTGCCAGCAATTCTTGCAATCTGGTCGCGGTCCGCGGCAGATGCCGGCCGCACATGGGCAGCCGCGCGGCCTGAGGAGGGATCAAGGTCTACGCCGTGGTACACGAGCGTGTCGGCATGGATGACCATCTCGCCCTTTGCCTGAAGGTGGGTCGCGACGTCACTTCGTCCAGCGGGCAGCCGCAGGACGATGAGATCTGCCGCGGACTCCTCGATTACGCGCACGATGGAGCTTGTGCTGGTCTCGGAATCGAACCGGCCCCTCTCCACCACGATGCCGAATCGACTGGATTCCAAAGCAGAGGGGTGCAATTCAGCCATCTCATTCATTTTGTGAGTTTCCAGCTATCCTGCCAGACGATGTACTGGGGCCGGTGCTTTGTCTCGTTGTGGATTCGACCGAGATATAGGCCGATAACGCCGAGGCTGCCCATGATGAAGCTGCCGACGAGCCAGATCGACGCGAGGATGCTGGTGAATCCGGCAACGCGTACGTCGCCGACCCAATAACGATACATGGCGAAAAATGCAACGCCGATTCCGACCGCGGCAAGCACCAGCGCAAGGCTCATGACCAGCCGCAACGGCTTATCGGAGAAAGACAGGGCGATTCGCGTCGCCATCTGCAACAGCTTTTTCAGCGTATAACTGCTCTGACCGGCCGTCCTTCGCCCATGTGAGACGGGTATTCTCCGCGTTTGGAAGCCGGTCCAGCGCGCAAGCAGAGGAAGGAAGCGATCCACCTCCGGCATCCCATTCATCGAGTCAACGACTTTTCGACTGTATGCACCAAAATTTGCGGTCGTGGAGTCGTACTCTGTTTCTGTCAGCCAGCCAAGCGCACGGTAAAAAAGTCTCGACCCGGTTCGTTTAAACCATGAATCCTTGCGTTCAATCCGTTGGCCGAGCGCAATTTCATGCTCATCGTCGAGGCCGTAAAGAAGGTTTGGAATCTCCTCAGGCATGTCCTGCAGGTCGCAATCCATGACAACGATCCGCCCGCCTCGCGCATGCGCCAGTCCCGCACTGATGGCGGCATGTTGGCCAAAGTTGCGGGAGAGGCGCAGTCCGCGAACGCTGGTTCGCACCAGCGTGATTTCAAGTATCCGGGGCCACGCGTGATCAGGGCTGTTGTCGTCGACAAAGATGAGCTCGTGAGAGAGCCCAATGCCGCTGAGCGCCCCATCGACCCGCTCTGCCAGCTCCTCTAGACAAACCACACAGCCGTAGACCGGTACAACGACCGACACGTCTGGCAGGCCCTTTCCTGAACCTTCTTCCAGCTGGCTTTCACGTTGCTGCATTTTTGCTCCCCCCCAAGGGCCAGTTACGGCAGCGCCTATTAAAGCGCTCTTTCCAGTTCAGGCAAAAGGGTGAATAGGTCTCCAACCAGCCCGATATCGGCGATGTCGAAGATCGGCGAATCGGGATCCTTGTTGATCGCCACGATCGTCCCAGCGTCCTTGATCCCGGTCAGATGCTGGATCGCACCACTGATGCCAATTGCCACATACAGCTCCGGCGCGATGATCTTGCCGGTCTGCCCAACCTGAAGCTCATTGGGCACATAGCCCGCATCCACGGCGGCACGCGAGGCACCCACTGCTGCACCCAGCTTGTCAGCCAGCTGGTAGATTATCTTGAAGTTCTCTTCCGAACCGACGCCACGGCCACCAGACACCACACGCTTGGCGCTCTGCAGGTCAGGACGGTCGCTGCTGGCCGCGGCCAAGCCGACGAAACGGGTGTGAGTAGGTAGGGCTGCATCCACATCCAGCACTTCCACGGTGGCGTTGCCACCCTGCACAGCTTCCGGCCACGATGCACTGCGCACGGTGGCGACCACGATCTGTTCAGACGGGGCTTCCACGGTGATGATCGCGTTACCCGCGTAGATAGGACGTTTGAAGGTATGGCTGCTTTCTACCGACATCAGGTCAGATACCTGGGCCACGCCCAGCAGGGCAGCTACGCAGGGCATAAGGTCCTTGCCGAAGGTGGTGGACGGGCCGAAAACATGGCTGTAACCGTCTGCCGCCTTGGCGATCTGCGGTGCCAGCACCTGCGCGATCGGGTTGGCATTGGCAGGGTTGGCCACGGTCAGCACCTTGGCCACGCCGTTGATCCTGGCCGCGTCTGCGGCAACGGCCGCTGGATCGGCAGCAAGCACCAGCACATGAACCTCGGCGGCATTCACGGCCGAAGCAGCGCTGACCGTCTTGGCGGTGGCGGCGTTGAGCCTGCCGTCGTGATGCTCGGCGATGACGAGAATCCTGCTCATTACAGCAACCCCTTCTGCTTGAGTGCAGCCACCAGTTCGGCGGCATCCTTGACCATCACACCCTTGCTGCGTTTACCCGGTGCGGCATAGGTGGTCGTCTTCAACGTGTCCACGGCTTCTACACCAAGCTCAGACAGCTGAAGTGTTTCCAGCGGCTTGGCCTTCGCCTTCATGATGTCGGGCAGCTTGATGAAGCGCGGCTCATTCAGGCGCAGATCGGTGGTGACGACGGCTGGCAGGTCCACCTCCAAGGTCTCAAGGCCAGCATCGACTTCGCGGGTCACCGTGGCCTTGCCATCGGCGATCTCGAGCTTGCTGGCGAAGGTTGCCTGCGGGCGGCCCCAGATCGTGGCCAGCATCTGGCCGGTCTGGCTGGCATCGTCATCAATGGCCTGCTTGCCGAGGATGACCAGCTCGGGTTGCTCCTTCTCGATGAGCTTGAGCAGGGCTCGCGCCGCCGTCAGCGGCTGGATCGCCTGGTCTGTGACGATGTGGATGGCGCGATTGGCACCCATCGCCAGACCATTGCGCAGATGCGGCTGGGCATCGGCCGGGGCAATGGTGACCACGATGACTTCGCTGGCGATGCCCTTGTCACGCAGGCGCAGGGCTTCTTCCAATGCGATTTCATCAAAGGGATTCGGGGACAGCTTGACGCCGTCGGTCACCACGCCGGAACCATCCGGCTTGACCTGAATGCGGACGTTGTAGTCCACCACGCGCTTGTATGCGACGAGGATTTTCATCTGGTGCGTGATCCTTCAGTTACAGGGGTGTCCCGGTTCAGTTCGCGACCGGCACAGAGTGGGGTGCTGATTCTAACTGGCGACGGCCTACCATGCGAATGCGTATGGATTTGAGGGGGGGGCGATTGGCAAAGGAGTCGCGGATGCCGCGCCGCAGCATGCCCGCATTGTCGCGAGATCAGTCGAGCGGCGCGCCGCCTGCCTCCACGCGCTGATAAACCGTTCCTCCAAAAGTTCCGTAGGATCTGGTCTCGTCTACCGTAACAGTACCGATTGGACGATAGAGTCCTGTTTGCTCAACCGCGCGCTGAACTTCTGCAGCACCGGGCCATTCTTTTCGCGTAGTGGTCATGATGGTATCGGGTGGAGACTTGATTAGCTCCCTGCGCAACGCATCGCCATCGAGATTCAGCTCAATGAAAGCAAGCGTTAGATCTCGCAATGATCCATTGACCGGTAACTTTCCGGTAAGTGGATAGAGCGCGAACATAAAGCCGCTGGTCGCAAGCGTGCCGGGCCTATCCTGCTGCTGACCGATCAGATCTGCTGCGAGCAGATAGTTGGAAGCGTGGTGCTGCTCGAGCGTCCAACCGCTTTGAAGCACCGACAGGGCGCTCCCCAATGCCGAAGGCGACGCTTTCATCCATCTCAGGGTATCGGGCCCGCTACTGGCGCATAACAGGGCGGCAAGGCAGACCGCTGCGTACGCTCTCTGCCGATGAGGCAGGCCCACGCGCCATGCATGGGCGCAAAAGCCGGCCAACCCTGGCAGTGCAGCAGCGAAGTGATAAGGGAAGCCGATCTTTGAGGCCGGCTCAAGCAGTGGCAGTAGCGCGATTGCCAGCCAGAACAGTGCGCGACCATACACCGGCGACGGACGCTTGCCCCCCTTCATCAGAATGAGGAGGCTGGCTGCGCCGACAAGGCATAGAGCCCAGACAGATACCTTTGAAGCGCCGATGAGCGATTTAAAAAACATTTCCCACCGCTGCCCTTCGACTGACTGGAACATGGTTCCCGCTTCCCGGTAAGAGTCGACGATGCCCCACAGTCCTCCACGCAGCCAAGCCAAGGCAGAGACAATCAATAGGGAGGTGATAAGAGCGCCGAGCACCAGCGCCGCCGTCTGCCGCCTGCCGTATTTTATAAGTGTAGCGATGACTGCCACCAGGCCAAACGGTGCGAACGGCTCGCGGACCAGCACGCCCACCGCCACCAAGCTGCCAATGAGCGCAAAGTGGGAGGCAGTAACGGGCTTGGAGGACTGCGACAGGATCAGCGCCAAGAAGAGAGGCACATAGGCAGCAAAAATACTGTTCTTGTAACCGTGCTGGACAAATCCAAAGTTGTTCATCGCATAGAGAAAAATTGCAGAAATCAGCGCAGCTGCCACCGCACTCCCTGATTCGCGAACAAGCACGACGTAAAGCAGCAGGGCCGCTGCACACGATACGAAGAGGTCAACAGCGCGAAGCAACAAAGTGGGATTGAGTGGAATTTCAAAGACCCACGAAGTCAGCAGCGGATAGAGCATCAAAAAGCCATCTGCAGGCAATGAGTGGCTATCCCTGAGAGAGGCTGCCATGCGCATCGCATAAAAGCCGTAATAGCCCTCGTCGGTCGATGGGAAGCCCGCCAAAGTGGTTACACGCGGGACCGCTACCAATAGGAAGACTACGACGATCCCCAGCATGCCTTTCACTGCAAAGGATGTTGTGGGCTTGGGCGGACTGGTGTGCTTCATCAGGTGATCGGCTCAGAGTAAGTGATGTCGCACCGTTGCCCAGGGCGCGTGCGCCGCTGCAGTATCCGGGCCAGAGGCATATGTCGCAATGAACTTGAATCGCAGCCCACCGAGGCGTACGTTTTTCCTGCTCGGGCACCCCAAGCGGGCTTTGGGCAGGCTGATAAGCAGTGAGCGTTGTATCCTGTACGGATTGAGGGACCCGCCCACTGGGCGGAGCCGAAACCGTTAAGGAGATGTTAATAGTGCCCACATGGCTTGTCACCGGCGGTGCCGGATTCATTGGCGGTAATTTCGTTCTCGAAGCAGCCGCACGCGGCGTCAAGATCGTCAATCTCGATGCCCTGACGTATGCAGGCAACCTGAAGACCCTGTCCACCCTCGACGGCAATCCCAACCACGTGTTCGTGGAAGGCGATATCGGTGACAGCGCGCTGGTCGCCCGGCTGCTGGCGGAGCATCAGCCCGAGGCCGTGCTGAACTTTGCGGCCGAAAGCCACGTGGATCGCTCGATCGACGGCCCGGGTGCGTTCATCCAGACCAACGTGGTCGGTACGCTCGGCCTGCTGGAAGCGGTGCGCGATTACTGGAAGGCGCTGCCAGCGGGCAAGGGCGAAGCGTTCCGCTTCTTGCATGTTTCTACCGATGAGGTGTATGGCACGCTCGGCGACACCGGCAAGTTCAGTGAAACGACGCCGTACGCGCCGAACTCGCCGTACTCGGCGTCCAAGGCGGCCTCGGATCATCTGGTGCGTGCGTTCCACCACACCTACGGGCTGCCGGTGCTGACCACCAACTGCTCCAACAACTACGGGCCGTATCACTTCCCCGAGAAGCTGATCCCGCTGGTGATCGCCAAGGCACTAGCCGGTGAGCCGCTGCCGGTGTATGGCGATGGCAAGCAGGTGCGTGACTGGTTGTTCGTGTCCGATCACTGCGAAGCGATCCGTACCGTGTTGGCCAAGGGCCGCGTCGGCGAGACCTACAACGTAGGCGGCAACTCCGAAAAGCAGAATATCGAAGTGGTGCAGGCCATCTGTGCGCTGTTGGACGCGCGTCGTCCGCGCGATGACGGCCAGCCGCGCAGCAGCCAGATAACCTACGTCTCAGACCGCCCGGGCCACGACCGTCGCTACGCGATCGATGCCTCCAAGTTGAAGGACGAGCTCGGCTGGGAGCCGGCGTACACCTTCGAGCAGGGCATCGGCTTCACCGTCGACTGGTATCTGGACAACCAGCAATGGGTAAACGGCGTGCTGGATGGAAGCTACCGCCTGCAGCGCATCGGCACCACTGTCTGACACCTTCCAGGAATCGACCATGACCCAACGTAAAGGCATCATCCTGGCCGGCGGCTCCGGCACCCGGCTTTATCCGATCACCAAGGGCGTCAGCAAGCAGCTGCTGCCGGTGTATGACAAGCCGATGATCTATTACCCGCTCAGCGTGTTGATGCTGGCCGGAATCCGCGAAGTATTGATCATCAATACCCCGCACGAACAGGCCCTGTTCCAGCAGTTGCTGGGCGACGGCTCGCAGTGGGGCATGCACATCCAGTACGCCGCCCAGCCGAGCCCTGATGGCCTGGCCCAAGCCTACCTTATCGGCCGTGACTTCCTTGACGGCAAGCCCAGCTGTCTGGTCCTCGGTGACAACGTGTTTCATGGTCACGGTTTGACCGACGTGCTGAAGCGTGCCGATGCGCGCGCAGATGGCGCTACTGTCTTCGGTTACTGGGTCAATGACCCGGAACGTTATGGCGTGGCCGAGTTCGACAAGGATGGCAAGGTTATCGATCTGGTCGAGAAGCCTGCCAAGCCGCGTTCAAACTACGCGGTCACAGGCCTTTACTTCTATGACGGAAAGGCCAGTGATTATGCTGCCACGCTGAAGCCCTCGCCGCGTGGTGAACTGGAGATCACTGATCTCAACAAGCGTTACCTTGAAGAAGGTCGTCTGCACCTGGAGGCGCTGGGGCGCGGGTATGCGTGGCTGGACACCGGGACCCACCAATCGCTGCTTGAGGCGTCAAACTTCATCGAGACCATTCAGACCCGTCAGGGCCTGCAGGTGTGCTGTCCGGAAGAAATTGCGTTCGGCAATGGCTGGATCGATGCGGAGAAGCTCGAATCACTGGCTGCCCCGCTGATCAAGAACGGCTACGGTCAGTATCTGCATGCCTTGGCGGTACGAGGCAGTGTGCCGTGAAAGTCATTGAAACACGCTTGCCTGGCTGTGTCGTGCTGGAGCCCCGCGTTTTTGGAGACTCGCGTGGTTTCTTCTTCGAAGGTTGGAACAAGCAAAGTTTCGAGGCCGTAGGCCTGGAGATGAACTTCGTCCAAAGCAATGTCTCTTCGTCATCGCGTGGTGTCCTGCGTGGTCTGCATTACCAATGGCCTCGCCCGCAGGGAAAGCTGGTCAGTGTGCTGGAGGGTGAGGTCTACGACGTGGCCGTGGATATCCGGCGCGGGTCGCCTACCTTTGGTCAGTGGGATGCGGTTGTACTGAGCGCCAAGAACCGGCGGCAGTTCTGGATACCCGAGGGCTTTGCGCATGGCTTCGCGGTATTGTCCGAGCGTGCGTTGTTTCACTATCTCTGCACTGATGTATACGTTGCCGAGCACGATGCTGCGATTCGTTGGAACGATGCCGACGTGGCGGTGGACTGGCCGATTTCCACCCCGACGTTGTCGGCCAAGGATGAAGCCGCCCCGTTCCTGAAGGACATCGCCGAAGAGCGCCTGCCGGTGTTCCAGACATGACGATCCTGGTGTTCGGTGGCAACGGCCAGGTAGGTCAGGAACTGCTGCGTTCGCTGGCACCGTTGGGCAACGTGGTGGCGACAACGCGCAGTGGCCTGCTGCCGGATGGCCGTGTCTGCGAGGTAGCGGATTTCGACCAACCTGATTCCCTGGTCGCGTTGCTTGATCGCCTGCAGCCATCGACCGTGGTCAATGCCGCCGCCTACACGGCGGTGGACAAGGCCGAACAGGACGTTGACGCGGCGCTCCGCGCGAACGCGCAAGCCCCCGGTGTCATCGCACGCTGGTGTGCCCAAGCGGACGTGCCGTTCGTGCATTACTCCACCGACTATGTATTCGATGGTGAAGGCACCGCGTCTTATCGCGAAGATCAGCCGACCGCCCCGCTGGGCGTATACGGCACCAGCAAGCGCGATGGCGAAGACGCGGTGCGTGCTGCCGGCGGGCGCCATCTGATCTTCCGCACCGCGTGGGTGTACGCCTCGCACGGTGCCAATTTCCTGCGCACCATGCTGCGCGTGGGGGCAGAACGCGACGTGATGCGTGTCGTAGCGGACCAAGTCGGTACGCCGACGCCCGCCGCGTTGATCGCCGATGTCACGGCGCAGGCACTACAGCATTCCGGCGAACTGTCCGGCACGTGGCACCTGACGGCTTCCGGCCAGACCAGCTGGCATGGTTTTGCCGAGGCGATCTTTGCCGAGGCGCTCGCGCGTGGCGTCTTGGCAAAGGTGCCGAGCGTTGAAGCAATTGATAGTTCGGAATACCCCACGCCAGCCAAACGGCCGTCATGGTCGGTGCTGGACAACCGCAAGCTGCAGCAGGATTTCGAGATCGTGCTGCCGGCGTGGCAGGACGGGCTGAAGCGGGTGATTGGCGAAATCGCCTGATACGGCACCGCCCGGGAGTCGACCCACGTCTGGAGTTGAGCCCCCTTGTTGTTCAAGGGGGCGCCAACAGAGGGCGGTAAGGTGGAATGCGCGGAGGCAAGGTCGGCTACTGCCGACCGTACGTATCCTCGAAGCGCACGATATCGTCTTCGCCAAGGTAGCTGCCGGACTGTACTTCGATCAGCTCCAGCGGCAGGCGTCCCGGGTTGCGCAGGCGGTGGGTCACGCCCAGCGGGATGTAGGTGCTCTGGTTCTCGCTCAACAACAGCACTTCTTCACCACGCGTGACCTCGGCTGTGCCACTCACCACGATCCAGTGTTCGGCACGGTGATGGTGCATCTGCAGGCTCAGCGTGCCACCCGGCTTCACCGTGATGCGCTTGACCTGGAAGCGCGCGCCGCTGTCGATGGAATCGTATGCGCCCCACGGGCGGTACACCTTGCGATGCCAGGTGGCTTCGCTGCGTCCTTCCGCTTTCAGACGCGCCACGACCGCCTTGATCTCCTGCATGCGGTCGCCCTTGCCGACCAGGACGGCGTCGTCCGTTTCCACGACGATCACATCGTCCAGCCCGACCATCGCCACCAGGCGCTGGCCGTAGGCGTAGGTGTTGCGGCAGTCGATCGCGATGACATCGCCCTGGTGCGCGTTGCCGTCGCCGTCCTGCTGCGATACATCGCGCAGTGCGGTCCATGAACCCACGTCGTTCCAGCCCGCGTCCAGCGGCACGACCACGCCGTCGGCGGTCTTTTCCATCACCGCATAATCGATGGAATCCGACGGAACCGCTGCGAAGGCCTCCCTGTCCAGCCGGGTGAAGTCTGCATCGCGCCGCGACTTCTCCCACGCGTCACGACTGCTGGCCAGCATCGCCGGCTGGAAACGTTCAAGCTCCTGCAGGTAACGCGATGCCTTGAACAGGAACATGCCGCTGTTCCAGTAATACTCGCCGGTGGCAACGTAATCGGTGGCCGTGGCCAGATCTGGCTTCTCGACGAATCGCTCCACCGCCCGTGCGCCATCGCCGGGTGCGGCCTTGATGTAGCCGTACCCGGTTTCCGGGCCGGTCGGCACGATGCCGAAGGTCACCAGCTTGCCTGCGTCGGCCTCGCTGGCGGCCTGTTCCACCGCGACGCGGAACGCAGCGGCATCGGTGATCACGTGATCGGAGGGCAGCACCAGCAGCAGCGCATCGGCGCCGTCACGGGTAGCTTCCAAAGCGGCCACGGCAATGGCGGGAGCCGTGTTGCGTCCCACCGGTTCCAGGATGATCGCGGCAGGCTCGGCACCCACCTGCTGCAGTTGTTCTGCGGCAACGAAGCGATGCTCTTCGTTGGCAATCACCAGCGGACCGCGTGCGGCAATCGGCGCCACGCGCTCCCACGTTGCCTGCAGCATGGTCAGTTCGCCTGCCAGCGGCAGGAACTGCTTGGGATACGCTTCGCGGGACAGCGGCCACAGGCGCGTGCCGGAGCCGCCGGAGAGGATGACGGGCTGGATCTTGTTCATCGCGTTTCGGTGCGTCCTTGGCTTACTGCTGCAGCAGCGTGGCGATCTCATCGGTGCGCGCCTTGAGCAGCGCCGCATCACCCCGCGTCTCCACGTTCAGACGCAGCAGCGGCTCGGTATTGGAGCTGCGCAGGTTGAAGCGCCATTCGCCGAAATCGGCGCTGATGCCGTCGGTGTGGTCCAGCGCGGGCGCGTGCGAAGCGAAGTGTTCCATCACGCGACCCACCGCCACCTTGGCATCAGCCACCTTGAAGTTGATCTCGCCGCTGCAGGGATAGGCGGCCATGCGGTCTTCCACCCACTCGGCCAGCGACTTGCCGCTTTCCGACACGAGTGCGGCAATCAGCAGCCAGGGGATCATGCCGGAGTCGGCATAGGCGAACTCGCGGAAATAATGGTGCGCACTCATCTCGCCGCCGTACACCGCATCTTCGGCGCGCATCTTTTCCTTGATGAAAGCATGGCCGCTCTTGCACAGCACCGGAATGCCGCCGGCCTGTTCGACCATCTCTACGGTATTCCAGGTCAGGCGCGGATCGTGAACGACCTTGCCGCCCGGATGGCGCTTCAATGCCGCCTGTGCCAGCAGGCCGACCAGGTAATAGCCTTCGATGAAACGGCCGGTATGGTCGAAGAAGAAGCAGCGGTCGAAATCGCCATCCCACGCGATGCCGAAGTCCGCCCCATGTTCACGCACCGCTTCTGCGGTGGCGGCGCGGTTTTCCGTCAGCAGCGGATTGGGAATGCCGTTGGGGAAGTTGCCATCCGGCTCATGGTTGATGCGGATGAACTCCAGCGGCAGGTGCGGGGCCAGCAGGTCGACGATGGCGCCTGCGCCGCCGTTGCCGGCGTTGACCACCAGCTTCAGTGGTTTCATCGCGGCGACATCCACATACGACAGCAGGTGCTGGATGTAGGCGCTCTTGTCGTGCTGCTCGCTCTGTCCACCGACCGGCGGCAGTGCGCCTGCGGTGTCGGCCGCCACGGCGTCGGAGATGGCAAACAGGCCGGTGTCCGAGCTGATCGGACGGGCGTGTTCGCGCACCAGCTTCATGCCGTTGTAGTCCATCGGGTTATGGCTGGCGGTGACCATGACGCCACCGGCGGCCTGCAGGTGGTCGGTCTGGAAGTACACCTCTTCGGTGCCGCACAGCCCGATGTCGATGACCTCGCGACCGGCACCGCGCAGGCCCACGACCAGCGCATCCTGCAAGGCCCCACTCGTCAGGCGCACATCGTGGCCGACAACCACGGCCCCGGCTTCCAGCTGGTCCGCAAGCGCCACGCCGATGCGGCGGGCAAGGTCTTCGTTGAGTTCGTCCGGCACGCGGCCGCGGATGTCATAGGCTTTGAAAGCGGGAAGGGGCATGGAGTCAGTTCCTTTGGGGGGCCAGCTCTGTAGTCTATACGCCGATGTGTAGGCGAACCGTTGTCATCGAGACCCGGCACCGGCTCGGAGGTGGGTCATTCATGAGCCGCCTTCCGCACGCCCTTGCCCTTTTTTGCCGGTGCCCCCGGTAAGGGCTCCAGCAACGCATTCAGGTCACTCTCGCTGAAGCCGGGCCCCGACGCGCTGCCGTTTTCGAGGATCGAATCCGCCAGCGACGCTTTACGCTGCTGCAGTTCGGTGATCCGTTCTTCGATGCTGCCAGCGGCGATCAGCCGGTAGACGAAGACCGGCTTGTCCTGGCCGATCCGATGGGCGCGGTCGCTGGCCTGATTCTCGGCGGCCGGGTTCCACCAGGGGTCGAAGTGGATGACCGTATCGGCCGCTGTCAGGTTCAGGCCGACACCACCTGCCTTGAGGCTGATCAGGAAGATCGGCACCTCTCCCTGCATGAACCGGCGCACCGGGGTGGCGCGGTCACGGGTGTCGCCGGTCAAGGTCACAAACGCCAAGCCACTTTTATCCAGCGCCTGCGCGATCAGCTCCAGCATGCGCGTGAACTGCGAGAACACCAGAATGCTTCGGCCTTCCTCCACCATCCCCGGCAGCAGCGTCATCAGCAGGTCGAGTTTGGCTGACCCCTGCGTCCGTGGCGCGGCGTCACCGGGCAACAGGCGTGGATCGCAGCAGACCTGACGCAGCTTCAGCAGTGCGTCGAGCACGACGATGTGGCTCTTCGCCAATCCCTTGCCGGTGACGGCCTCCCGCACTTTTTCCTGCATGGCGGAGCGCACGGTCTCGTACAGGTCACGCTGGCTGCCTTCCAGTGCCACGTGTCGTGTGATCACCGTTTTGGGTGGCAGTTCGGTCGCGACCTGGTCCTTGCGTCGGCGCAGGATGAACGGGCGCACCCGCTGCGCCAGCAACTGGGCGCGCTGGGCGTCAGCGCTGCGCTCGATTGGATGGCGCCAGTGCTGGTTGAACAGTTTCTCGCTACCGAGCAGGCCAGGCAGGACGAAGTCGATGTGGGTCCACAGTTCGCCCAGGTGGTTTTCCAGGGGCGTACCGGTCAGACACAGCCGATGTCGGCTCTGCAGCGTGCGCAGGGTGATCGCCGCGCGTGCCTTGGCATTCTTCACCTGCTGGGCTTCGTCCAGTATCAGCAGATGGTAAGGATGCGCCTGTAGTGCGGCCTCATCCCGCCAGACAAGGGGGTAGGTGGTCAGCACCAGGTCGTGGGCGGGAATCTGTTCGAACAGCGCTTCACGGGCAGGGCCATGCAGGATCAGCACGCGCAGATCGGGTGCAAAGCGTGCGGCCTCTTCCTGCCAGTTGAACAGCAGCGACGTCGGCATGACCACCAGAGCAGGCCGGTCCAGCCGCCCGCTCTCTTTCTCCAGCAGCACGTGCGCGAGGGTCTGCAGCGTCTTGCCCAGGCCCATGTCATCGGCCAGGATGCCGCCCAGTTCCTGCTGGCGCAGGTATTGCAGCCAGGCCAGGCCGTCCAGCTGATAGGGGCGCAACACGGCTGCCAGCCCGACCGGTGCCGCAACGGCTTTCGGCGTGGGTTCCTGCAGCAGCCGCTGCACCATCGCGCGGGTATCGACGGCACCGCGCAGCTGCAGGCTTCCGGACTGTTGCAGGGCCTGCAGACGCCCCCTGTCGCGCGCGGAAATTCGCAGCGGTCCCGCCCCCTTGTCGAGCAGGTCGCCGAGCAGCGCAACGACGGGTTTCAGCCGCTTCGCCTGGAAGGACAGCGCACCGGCGTCGGTGGACGCAATCAGGATGCGTTCGTCATCGTCGATCGCATCCAGTGGCCCACGCGTCCAGCGCGGATCGCTCTGCAGCAGCTGCGCCAGCATCGGGGCGAGTGCAACCGTGTGGCCATCTACCTCGATGTCCAGTGCGACCGTCATCCAACCCGCTGCCGTGCCGTCGAGCTCTACATCCCAGAGCACGCTGTCCACCACGGTGATCCGATGGCGGAAATCCTCCGGTACGGTGATCACCCACCCCAGCGCCTGCAGCTTGGGCAGCTCATGCAGCATGAAGCTGCCCCAGTCGTAGGAGCGCAGGTGAAAATGGGGCCCGGCCCCGCTGAGCAGGGCCGGTGAATGGGGATGGCGATGCAGCCCGCTGCGGCGAAGCTCGCTCTCGCGCCGGGCTTCCTCGGCCGTGTCGCGTGGCAGCAGCTCAACGGTTCCGTCCCCAACACGCACGAAGCGCGAGGAGTCATCCAGGTGCTTGAAGTGGTCGCCATAGGCGAAGGAGACGGTGGCGAACTCGACGCGTTGCGCCTGCCCTCTGCGCGCACCCCACGCATGTTGCTGTTCTTCGGTATGCAGCATCAGGTGCGGAATCATGCCGTCGACCTGGGCGATGGGTAGCGCATCAGCCGTGGACGGCGGGAGGGGCAGGGCAGCGTCCAGCTGCTGGAGCATCTGCGCAGTCAGCGCATGTTCGTCGGGCAGCAGAGGCGGCAGACCAAGAAACGCGTCGGCATCCTCGCTGGCCACCGAAAGATCCAGTGGGCCTATCTCGCCGGTACGTTCGTCGAGGTAGCAGGCGAAATGATCCCCCACCGCACCATCGACGTCGCCGTCCACCCGCAACACGGGCCGTAACCACCCAACCATCTCATTCTCGGTCGGCTCCCACGCCAGATGGCCTTTGCGCGCGGGCCCTACGCGCAGGGGCAGGACCTGCCTGCTGTCGGAGTAGCTTACCCCGCCATGGCCGGAGGCCAGGATCATATCCAGCAGGGGCTGCATTGCGACGCGCTGGTTGCTCTTGCGCTGCTGGCGCAACCAGAGCTGACCCAGCACCGCGACGTCCTGTTGCGAAAGATAGCCTGGGGGGTCCAAGAACAGGTCCGGCGTGATCTCAAGCAGCTTCTCCCGTTGCACGGTGTCGTCCGCCGTCTTTCTCACCCGGTAGGCGTGGATGCCGAGGCGAAACTGGAACACGGAAAGTACGAAGGCGATGCCTTTGGGGTTCGGTTTCCTGGTCTGCGATCCCGTGCGTTCGGCGTGTTGGTCATGCCATTCCGACAGGCGGGTGAGCAGCTCGGCGCGCACCAGTTGCGCATCCTGTGGCAACCCCACCTCGCTTTCTTCCTCGGGCCCGTGCAGGGCCCGCATCATGACCGCGGCCACATGCTTGCAGTTGTCGCCCACCGGACAGCTGCAGCGGCCGTGCAGGCGACTGAGTGGGTTACGCAGGCTGGTCCGCAGGTCGATGGCAACGCGATAGGGCCGGGTGTCCGTTCCCTCTACTTCAGCACGCAGCATGTCCCCTTCCGTGCGCAGGTCGTGCACCCGATCCAGGTAGGCCACCGCCTTGGTGATGGTGCGGTCGTCGAGCCAGCGATACAGATCAACTTCATTGAACAGGGCAGGCATCAGCAATGGTCCAGCAGGTCGGCACCTGGCAGCACATCAGAGTGCAGGCCGTGCCCGGGATCATCAGTTTACGAACTGTGCCCATCGCGGCAAATGCTGCGTCGCACCCCAGCCGCGCACCGGGGTGCCGGTAGAATGCCCTCATCCTTACCGTGCGGAACAGTAATGCCATGGATATTCCCGGTACCGGCAGCAAGCGTGACAAACGACATGCCAGCGCGGCGCTTGCGCTGCAGGGCGTGGTCGCCGACGGCCAGACCCTTGCGGTGGGCGGCTTCGGCCTGTGCGGCATCCCCGAGGCCCTGATCGCCGCGTTGCGGGACAGTGGTGTCACCGGCCTGACCGTGATCTCCAACAACGCCGGCGTGGACGGATTCGGCCTTGGGCAACTGCTGGCCACCCGGCAGATCCGCAAGATGATTTCGTCCTACGTGGGCGAGAACAAGGAGTTCGAGCGGCAGTTCCTGGCCGGTGAGCTGGAGCTGGAGTTCAACCCGCAGGGCACGCTGGCCGAGCGTCTGCGCGCCGGTGGCGCGGGCATCCCGGCGTTCTTCACCGCCACCGGCTACGGCACGGTAGTTGCCGAGGGCAAGGAGACCCGCGAGTTTGATGGCCGCCACTACGTGATGGAAACCGCACTGCGTGCGGATGTGGCGTTGATCAAAGCGTGGAAGGCGGACGAAGCCGGCAACCTGGTGTTCCGCCGCACGGCGCGCAATTTCAATCCGGCGTGCGCGATGGCCGGCAAGGTCTGCATCGCCGAGGTGGAAGAGGTGGTACCGGTGGGCAGCATCGACCCGGACCAGGTGCACCTGCCCGGCATCTACGTGCATCGCATCGTGCACAACGCGCATCCTGAAAAGCGCATCGAACAGCGCACCGTCCGTACGGAGAACACCTGACATGGCCTGGACCCGTGACGAAATGGCGGCCCGCGCGGCCCGCGAACTGACCGACGGTGCGTACGTGAACCTGGGAATCGGCCTGCCGACCCTGGTCGCCAATCATATTCCGGAGGGTGTCGATGTCTGGCTGCAGTCCGAGAATGGCCTGCTGGGGATCGGCCCGTTCCCCACAGAAGCCGAGATCGATCCGGACCTGATCAATGCCGGAAAGCAGACAGTGACCGCGCGCGCCGGTGCCAGCTATTTCGGCAGTGACGACAGCTTCGCGATGATCCGCGGCGGGCATGTGAACCTGGCCATCCTGGGCGCCATGCAGGTGACCGATAGTGGCGACCTGGCCAACTGGATGGTGCCCGGCAAGATGGTCAAGGGCATGGGCGGCGCCATGGACCTGGTAGCTGGCGTGCAGCGCGTGGTGGTGCTGATGGAGCACACCGCAAAGAACGGCGAACACAAGATCCTGAAGGCGTGCTCGCTGCCGTTGACCGGGGTGGGCGTGGTCGACCGCATCATCACCGACCTGGCAGTCTTCGATGTCACCGACGCCGGACTGGTGTTGGTGGAAACCGCGCCGGGTGTCGAAGAGGCCGAGTTGCTTGAAAAGACCGGCGCGCCGTTCAAGCGCGCCTGACGGCCTTGCTGTTCCCACAGGACCTGCCCGATGCCGATGTCCGCCACCTTCCGGGGTGGCTGCCGTCGGCACAGGCGCATGAACTGCTGGTCGCACTGCTGCACGACATACCGTGGGAAGTCCATCGCATCCGCATGTTTGGTCGCTGGGCCGATTCGCCCCGGTTGAGCTGCTGGATGGGCGATCCGGATGCCCGCTATCGCTATTCGGGCGCTGACTTTCAGCCCCATCCGTGGAGTGCACTGCTGCTGCCGGTGCGCGATCGGCTGCAGGATGCGCTGGGTGCGCGTTTCAACAGCGTGCTGCTGAACCGGTACCGCAACGGCGCAGACAGCATGGGCTGGCACAGCGATGATGAGCCGGAGTTGGGGCATGCACCGGTGATCGCTTCGCTGAGCCTGGGGGCATCGCGACGCTTCCTGCTGCGGCGACGCGAAGAGCATGCGCGAAAGGCCGAGTACCTGTTGGGCAACGGTGACCTGTTCATGATGTCGGGCGCTACGCAGCGGCACTATCAGCACGCGTTGCCAAAAGCCGCGGGTGAGCAGGCTGAGCGTATCAACCTGACGTTCCGCTGCATTTTGCCGACGAGCTAGATGCGTGCGGATGCGGATCGTTTCTACGCTTCAGCGGATCAGGTCGACTGCAGCTGACAGAACACCTCGACCGAAGCGCTGATAGTTGCCTGCAAACAATTCTTCAAGCACCACAGGGATACGGCGGAAACGGGACAGGGGAAGGTTGGCCCGGTTCGTTATGTGTTGCTGCTTCTGCTTGATCAGTGCCCGGATGGATGCAGGCAAGTGAAGCTGTTGCGCGCGAGTCAGCAGGTCGGCTGAAAGATCCTGTTGCAGATGCTGCTGGCGTCTCTCGGCAGGGCGCATAGGATCATTGCCACCCAAGCCAAGCTGATTACTGTCATGGAGACGATAATCGACCAAGGGAAAGTCCAGGGTGTCTACGTCGCCACGCATGGCGGCCAATGTCACGATCCATGCATCATGCACCCATCCTGACTCAGGAAGCGGCAGCGCGTCGGCCAGCACGATGTGACGAAATGCCATGGTGGCACCGGTGACCATGTCACGCTTGAAAAGCAGGGTCAGCCCGGCACCCTGATGCATCTGGCGCACCTCGCGTGTACCCACTTTCAGCGATCGGAACAAGCTCCGTGGCAGCACCTTGCCGCCCCCATCAATCAGCCGCGCATTCGTGTGCAGTGCGAGCAGTCCAGGCCGCATCTCGAACTCCGCACACATGCGCGCCAGCTTGTCCGCATGCCAGACATCATCCTGATCGCACAGGAAGATGACCTCGCCCGTGCACGCGCGCAGCGCGCCATCGAAGTTGCATCGGTAGCCGACATTACGAGGGTTGACCTGCAGGTCCACCGCGATCCCCAGCGCTTCCGCCACGGGTACGAAAGCGCGCAGGATCTCAACCGTTCGATCACCCGACACGTCATCGCGGATGACGATCTGGTCCGGCAACTGCGTCTGTGCCAGCAGGCTGTCCAGCTGCTCCTTGAGGAAGCGCTCGCCGTTGTAGGTACAGACCGCAATGGACGTCGAAAGAGGCATCAAAAGGACCAGACAGGGCAGGCCCGGATTATGCCATCGCCGGTCCGTGGCTGCCGGCCAGCGGCCGGCACGACCGGATCCTCAATGCAGCAGACTGGCGTCCGTATCCTGCTTCCCCGTCGTCAACGCCCAGCCCACCACCTCCGCCGTCAGCGCGTTCATACCGCGCTCGAATGCGGCCGCGACGGCCGGCACGTCGGTGCTGCCCACCGGCTGTTCCTGGCGGAACGTACGGTCGGCCACCACGCGCTGGTCTACGACGTGAATCAGCTTGGTGTTGATCTCGATCAGCACCGTCGGTGTCGGCTGGCCCCGGTAGTCCGATTCAAACCGGCGGATATCGGTGGCGAGGCGGTAATCGGCACGAATGCCAGCGGCGGATCGGGCCACGCCGGCGATGCGGCCGGAATCCTCAAAGCCGCGCAGGAGCGCGTCTTCCATCATGTCGGTGGCCGGCTGTGCCCACGTGGCACCGCTGTAGATTTCCAGCTCGGCCGGCGTAGGCCGCACGTTGATGCGCGGGCTGTCGACCATGCGCGTCGCGCTTGGCTTGGACAGCACCAGCTGCCAGGCCACGGTCGGCCAGGACGGGTCGACCTTGACCTGCAGGGCAGGCGCATAGATGGTCACGGCGTTGCGATCGCCGCCCGCCAGGATCGAACAACCGGCCAGGCTGGCCAGCAGGGCGGCCGGCAGCAGCAGGCGCGTCAGGGACAGGGATGGCATGCGGTTCATTCGGGTTCGAACTCCTTCGGTGCGTCGCGGCCGAGCAGGTAGCGCGCGGGATTGTTCTCAAGACGGTCGCTGACCCGGCGCAGATCGCGGATCAGCCCGCGCAGTTCGGTCAGGGTCGGGCCCAGCTGGCCCAGGCCATCGCTGGCAAAGCTGTTGATCGCCGCGCGGTTCTCGCCAAGGATCGAATCGGCATTGCCGGCCGCCGAATCCATCTTGGTCATCGTGGCGTCCAGCTTGTCGATGATGCCCGGCAGCTGCTGCACCAGATTCTGATCCAGACGCTTCATGGTGCCGTTGGTGGTCTTCAGGGTTTCATCCAGGCTGCGTGCGGCATTGCGCGCGCTGAGCAGCAGGGCCTGGGTACCCTGGTCGCGGTCGGCGAGGCCGCCGCTGATGGTTTCGATGTTGGCCAGCGTGGCGTTGATCGCGGCCACGTTGCGGTCGCTCAGCACCTGGTCCATGCGCTCGACGATGCGGTTGGCCACGTCGGTGATGTTCTGCAGCGCCGACGGCGTGGTCGGGATGATCGGGTACGGATCCTTGTTCACCGAGGTCAACGCTGGCGACTGCGGGGTGCCGCCACTGAGCTGGATGATCGACGGGCCGGTCAGGCTGGTGATGGCCAGCTTGGCGCGTGTGTCGGTCTTTACCGGGGTGGTGGAGTTCAGGCGGATCTTGGCGACCACCTGGCGCGGGTCATCCGGCACCAGGCTGAGCTCGGTGATCGAGCCCACCGCGATACCGTTGTATTGCACCGGGCTGCCGACGGTCAGACCGGTCACCGCTTCACGGAAGACCACGCGGTACTCCTGCCAGGTCCGGTCGGACGAGTATTTGGCTGCCCACAGGCCAAAGGCCAGCAGGGCCAGGCCGGTGATCAGGGTGAACGCGCCGATCAGCACGTAGTTGGCTTTTGTTTCCATGACTCAGGCACTCTCGGTCTGTTCGCCGCGCGCGGCACGCGCACGAGGTCCGTGGAAATATTCCTGGATCCACGGATGGTCCAGTTTCTCGATCTCGGCCAGCGGTGCGTTGGCCACGACCTTGCGGTCCGCCAGCACCGCCACCCGGTCACAGATGGCATACAACGTGTCCAGATCGTGTGTGATCAGGAATACGGTCAGGCCCAGCGCTTCCTGCAGGGTCTTGATCAGGCGGTCAAACGCGGCCGCGCCGATCGGGTCGAGTCCGGCGGTGGGTTCGTCCAGGAACAGCAGCGGCGGGTCCAGTGCCAGCGCACGTGCCAGGCCGGCACGTTTGCGCATGCCACCGGACAACTGCGATGGCAGCTTGTTGATCGCATCCGCCGGCAGGCCGGCCAGTTTCACTTTGAGCAGGGCCAGCTCGTAATGCCAGCGCTCCGGCAATTCGCGATGATGTTCTTTCAGTGGCACCTGCACGTTCTCGCCCACGGTCAGCGACGAGAACAACGCGCCATCCTGGAACAGCACACCGGTGTTGCGCTGGATGTGCAGGCGGCTTTCGGCGTCACCGCCGCGTGCATCCCGCCCCAATACTTCGATCTGCCCTTCGTCCGGTGTACGCAGGCCCAGGATCGAGCGCATCAGCACCGATTTACCGGTGCCCGAGCCACCGACCACGCCCAGGATCTCGCCGCGACGCACGTCGAGGTCCAGGTCTTCGTGCACAGTCTGCGTGCCGAAGCGATTCACCAGCCCGCGCACGCGGATCGCGAGGTTGCCCTCATCGCCGCTGCGTTCGTCGTCGGCGGGAGGGGGAGTAGCGTTCAATTCGTCCACGGTCACCAGCCCACCTGCATGAACCACAGCGCCGCGAAGGCGTCGAGGATGATCACCAGCGAAATGGCCTGGACCACGCTGGACGTCGTGCGCTCACCGACGGACTGCGCGGTGCCTTCGACTTTCAGGCCTTCCAGGCAGCCGATCAGGCCGATCACCAAGGCGAACACGGGGGCCTTGGACAGGCCGACCAGCATGTTGCGTACTTCCATCGTGTCGTACATGCGCGCGATGTACATCTGCGGCGGGATATCCAGGTCGAAGGCGCCGACGGTGATGCCGCCGGCCAGGCCGGCGATCATCGCGATGAAGGTCAGCAGCGGCAGCGTAATGAGCAGGGCCACGATGCGCGGCAGCACCAGCAGGTCCATCGGGTCCAGGCCGAGCGTGCGCATCGCATCGATCTCCTCGCGTGCCTTCATCGCACCGATCTGCGCGGTGAACGCGCTGGCGGTGCGGCCGGCGAGGACGATGGCGGTCAGCAGTACCGCGAACTCACGCAGGAAGGCGATGCTGACGAGCTCCACCACGTAGATCTCCGCGCCGAAGTCACGCAGGATCGTCGAGCCGAGGAAGGCGATCACCGCGCCGACCAGATAGGAGAGCAGGGCCACCAGCGGGACGGCGTCCAGGCCGACCTGTTCCATCTGATGCACGGTGGCGGTCAGCCGGAAACGACGCGGTTCCTTGACCAGCCGGGCGCCCTTGACCAGGCTTTCACCAAGGAAGCTGGCCAGCGCGACGATGTTCTGTCCGGTAGCGTGCATGCTGCGGCCCAGACGTTCCAGTGCGGCCAGTACACCGAGATCGCGTTTCTTCTTGGGCCGGTCATCGGCCACCTCTTCGATGGTGCTGACCAGGGCCTGATGGTCCTCGCGGAACTGCACGGCATCGGGCTGCAGGTCAGCGCGGTGCGCGACGCGCAGCAGTTGCAGCACGCCGGCCGAGTCCAACTGGTCGATGCCGGTGGCATCGATGCGGGTCAGCGGTTGGGGCAGGTCGCGCAGGACCTCGGCCGACTGCAGCGCCGTATGCAGCGTCCAGTGTCCGGACAAGCGGATGCTGCCGGGCTGGTCGGCGTCGATTTCGATCTGGGGTGCGGTGTCGGTGGTCATGGTGGGCATCAAGGATGCAGCATAGCGTGTGCATGTCGCATGCAGCGTAGGTCCTGTCCGAATGTCCTTCTGCACGGGGCGGGGCTGGGTGATACTACCGCGCATGCCTGTCGACGCCTCTCCCATCACCTCGCCCCCGGCCACCTATGCGCAGCGGGTGGCCTTCGTCTGCGAAATCGCCGGACGCCTGCACAGCTATGGAACGACGGCGCAGCGCCTGGAGGCGGCCGTGGTGGCGTTGGCGCAGCAGCTGGGGCTGGATTGTGAGCCGTGGTCGAACCCGACCGGCATCATCCTCAGTTTCAGCGACCCGGCCAAGGCCATCGGCTCCAGCGACATCACCCGGGTGATCCGCCTGGCACCGGGCGAGAACGACCTGCACAAGCTCAGTGTGGCCGATCGGATCGCCGAGGACGTGGCCAACGGGCGCATGAGTCTGGCGCAAGGGCATACCGCGCTGCGCCAACTCGATGCCGACCCCGGCATGCGCGGCAAGATCAAGGAAGTGCTGTCCTACAGCCTGGGCGCGGCCGGCGTGGCGGGCCTGTGGAAGCTGCCTTGGCTGGATATCGCGACCGCTGGCGTGATCGGCCTGCTGATCGGCCTGTTGGGGCGCTGGACCAGCCAGCGCGCGGCAACCAAGGAAGCCAGTGAAGCGTTGGCGGCGCTGCTGGCGGGCCTGGTAGCGACGCTTGTGGCGACTTACGTGGGTGCGTTGAACCTCAACACGGTGGTGATCGCGTCGTTGGTGATCCTGTTGCCGGGTATGTCGCTGACCAACGCAGTCAATGAACTGGCCAGCCAACATTGGGTGTCCGGCACGGCGCGGGTGGCCGGTGCGCTGACCACGATCATGAAGCTCACCGTCGGCGCGATGATCGCGGTGACGCTGGCTGACGTGATCGGCCTGGATCCGGTGGTGCGCGCGTCGCGTCCGCAGGGGGCGTGGGTGGAATGGAGTGCGCTGCTTATCGCTGCGATCGCTTTCGCCATGCTGTTCAAGGCCAGCCGTCGGGACTTCCCGTGGGTGCTGGCCGCCTGTGTGGCGGGTTATGCGATCTCCAAGTTCGCCGGCCATGCATGGGGGGCGCCTGCGGGCATCTTCCTGTCGGCGATGCTGCTCACTGCGGCGGGCAATCTGTTTGGTCGCGTGGTGCAGCGGCCAGGGGCGATCATCCGCCTGCCGGGCATCATCATGATGGTGCCCGGCAGTACCAGTCTGCGCGGGGTGCTGACCTTGGTGCAGCAGCAGGACGTGGGGGCGGGGCAGGGGGTGTTCCTGACGGTGCTCAACGTGGTGATGGCGCTGGTGGCGGGGTTGTTGTTCGGCAATCTGCTGATACCGGCGCGCAAGACGTTGTAACGGTGGCGAACGGGCTGGGCCCCCTCGCGGCTGGCAGCTTGTTCGGTAGCTGTCCGGGGCAGGGCCGGGCGGGGAGGCTATGCGGGGCACGCGCAAGTACGTCCATGTAGCTCTTCGCGGCTCCTGCCGCTCAAGGCCCCGCATAGCCTCCCCGCCCGGCCCTCGGACACGATCCGGTGACTGCCAGGCCGCGTATGAAAGAGATAGGGCATAAAAAAACGCCGGCTTCGCAGCCGGCGTTTTTCAGATCGATGGGCCTTTTCAGGCTTTCTTGATCAGGTATTCCTCGACCTTCTTGCCCTTGCTCGTCAGCTCGGCCAACCAGCGCGGCTGCTTGCCACGGCCGGTCCAGGTTTCCTTGGTGTTGGCCGGGTTGCGGTACTTCGGTGCCACCTTGCCCAGCTTGCGGCCGGCGGTTTTCGACGGGGCCTTGGTCGTGGCCTTGCGGGCGCGCGGGGCGGGAGCGCCACCGAACAGTTCTTCGATGCTGTAGCCCTCAACCTTCGCCAGCTTTTCCAGCTGTGCGCGCACCTTGGTGATCGGGCGGCGCTTGGCGACGATGGTCTGCTGCTTCTTGGCGGTGCGGATCAGTGCGCCAAGTTCGCGTGCCGACAGACCGGTCAGATCAATACTCATGCAGTGCTCCAGATAATAGGGAAGGGTCTGCCAGTCCGTGGCTCGGGCCCAAGAGTAATGCGCATTTCCGGCAAGCACAAACAAAATCGTGAATCGGTGAGGGCGATGGGGAAAATGAAAAGGCCGGGATAATCCCGGCCTTTCATCATTAACCCAGCAGTTTGCGCATCAGGCTGTCGCGATCCAGGCTCTCCGCCTCGGTCGCCCGGCGCGCGCGGTATTCGTAAGTGCCGGCAGCCAGACCGCGTTCGGATACGACGATGCGATGCGGCACGCCGATCAGTTCCATGTCCGCGAACATCGCGCCGGGACGCAGGCCGCGGTCATCCAGCGCCGCGTCCAAGCCGGCCCCGCGCAGGCTTTCCAGCAGTTCGCCTGCCGCCGCCGCGACGGTCTCGTCGCCCTTCGGATTGATCACGCAGACCACTACCTGCCACGGCGCCATCGCGTCGGACCAGATGATGCCGGCGTCGTCGTGATTCTGCTCGATCGCCGCAGCGACGATCCGCGAGATACCAATGCCGTAGCAGCCCATCGTCATCGCCGCGGCCTTGCCATTCTCATCCAGCACCGTGGCATTCAATGCCTGGGCGTACTGGCGACCCAGCTGGAATACATGGCCCACTTCGATGCCGCGGGCGATTTTCAGCTCGCCGCCGTCGCGTGCGCGGTCACCGGCGCGCACATTGCGGATATCGGCGATCTCCGGCTCCGGCAGGTCACGTCCCCAGTTGACGCCGGCCAGATGGAAGCCGGCCTCGTTGGCCCCGACGACGAAATCGGCCAGTGCAGCGACTTCCGGATCGGCGATGACGCGGATGCCTTTGCTCGGCGCCACCGGCCCCAGGAAACCGGGAATGCTGCCGAGGTAATCGGCGATCTCCGCTTCGCTGGCGAACCGCTGGTCGGCCAGCCCGGCGACCTTGGACAGTTTGATTTCATTGACCTCGTGGTCGCCACGGACCAAGGCCAGCACGAAGCCTTCGGCGGTCATCAACGCCACCGACTTCACCGTGCGCTGCAAGGGGAGGCCCAGCAGCGCAGCCACGTCTTCGCAGGTTTTCTGCGTGGGCGTTTCCACTTTGCGCAGGGACTCGCTGGCCGCTGCGCGTGCAGCAGGTTCGGCCGCGATGGCGGCTTCCATGTTGGCGGCGTAGTCCGAGCCGGTAGAGAACACCAGCGCGTCCTCACCGGAATCGGCGATGACGTGGAACTCCTGCGACGCGTCGCCCCCGATGGCGCCGGAGTCGGCCTGCACCATGCGGAAATCCAGGCCGAGGCGGGTGAAGATGCGGGTGTAGGCCGCCTTCATGTTTTCGTATTCGCGCACCAGGTCGGCGTCATGCAGATGGAAGGAATACGCATCCTTCATCAGGAACTCGCGCGCGCGCATCACCCCGAAACGCGGGCGGATCTCATCGCGGAACTTGGTCTGCACCTGGTAAAAATTGACCGGCAGCTGCTTGTAGCTGGCCAGCTCCTGCCGCGCGAAATCGGTGATCGCTTCCTCGGCGGTGGGGCTGTAGCAGAACTCCTGCTCCTTGCGGTCTTTGATCTTCAGCAACTGCGGGCCGAACTTTTCCCAACGGCCGGTGGCCTCCCACAGCTCGCGCGGCTGGATGGTGGGGATCTGCAGTTCGACCGCACCGGCACGATCCATTTCCTCGCGCACGATGCGCTCGACCTTGCGCAGCACGCGCAGGCCCAGCGGCGACCAGGTGTACAGGCCGGAGGCGAGCTTGCGGATCATCCCCGCGCGCAGCATCAGCCGGTGGCTGGTCAGCTCGGCGTCGCTGGGGGTTTCCTTGGTGGTGTGCAGGTGGAACTGGGACAGGCGCATCGTCGGCATCATCTAACGGCGGAAGCCGTTATTCTGCCAGCCCGGCGCCTGCCGTGGGGATCGGCCCGTGCTCAGGCCTGCGGACAGTAGGCCTTTGCGGCGGCTTCGGCGAGGGCGCGTTGGTTCTGGCGCTGGGTATCGTCCAGTGGGCTGTCCGCCTTGCCATCGCCGTCGGTGTCCTGCATGACCGCGCCGCTGCCATCGAGCAGGGCCAGGTTCGCGCGCGCCGTGGCGCACTGCGGGGCAACTGGGGTTTCCGCCGGTGCAGCGCTGGCGGGCACACGGTTTCCGGCATCGCCGGTGATCTGACGGGTTTCAAACTTCTTGCCCGACGGCGGATTCTCCGAATACTGGGTAACCCCGTTGGCATCCTTCCATTTATAGACCTGGCCAGCCATGGCGGGAGACGTGGCCAGCAGGAGGAAACTCAAGCAGATCAGGGTACGCATGACGACTCCGGGCCGGGCTGGCGGGAAAGCGTGATTGCAGCACTGCCGCCGTCGGCTGGCAAGTCGATTAAACTCGGGGCATGGATCCCATTACCCCCCCGCCCCGCTCACGCAGCATCTACCTGCTGCCCAATCTGTTCACCACGGCGGGCCTGTTTGCTGGCTTCTACGCCATCATCGCCGCCGCCAACGGTGATTTCGTCTACGCCAGCATCGCGGTGTTCGTCGCGGCGATCATGGATGGGCTGGATGGCCGGGTCGCCCGGCTCACCGGCACCAGCAGCGAGTTCGGCGTCCAATACGATTCGCTGGCCGACCTTGTCAGTTTCGGCATGGCACCGGCGCTGGTGATGTACCACTGGTCGCTGTCGTCATTGAAGTTCGACGGGGAACTGCTGGGGCGGGTCGGCTGGGCGGTCGCCTTCCTGTACGCCGCATGCGCCGCGCTGCGGCTGGCACGCTTCAATACCCAGGTGGCGGTGGTCGACAAGCGCTGGTTCGTCGGCCTCGCCAGCCCGGCTGCGGCGGGCCTGATGATGTCGTTTGTCTGGGCATTTGCCGATGGGCAGCTCGGCTGGAGTGGCGATCAGCTGCGTTACGTTGCCTTGGGCGTGACGCTGGTCGCGGCCCTGCTGATGGTCAGCCGCATCCGCTTCTGGAGCTTCAAGGGCGGTGGCGCGAAAGGCCCCCGCGCCGACCGCGTGCCGTTCCTGGTGCTTGCGCTGTTGCCGATCGGCATCGCAATCGCGGTGATAGACCTGCCCCGCGTATTGTTCGCGGTCGGCATCATTTACGCGTTGTCAGGTCCCCTGATGTGGGCCCTGCAGCGCCTGCGCAAGCGTTCGGACGCCGCGTGAGCGGGGGCGCGTCGGCTGTGTGGACGCCTGCCCAGCAAGCCTGGCTGCAGGCGATGGGCTACACCGTGCTGCACGACAGTGCATTGGCCGTGGCATTGGAGGCTGTTGCCGCTACCCATGCCGATGCCAGCGACGGTCCACGACCGCCGCAGCGGTCCGACGACGCCGTCCGCATCAGCGTGGCGCCCATGGCGGCGCCGCCTCGGCGTGCACCGCCCGCGCCGGCCGACGAATCTGCCGATGGCAAGCCCCGCCCGCCGCCGCGGCCCCGCCCGGCCGCTCCGATTGCCCAGGTAGCGCAAGAACCCAACGCGCCCGGGGGCGTGACCGGCACGCCCCGGCAGCCGGCCGTCCGCCTGCCTGACCGCCTGCAGATGGCGCTGCTGCGCGCCTCCGGCTGTAATCCCAACGACCCGGCGACGCAGGCCCTGATGGAAAGCTGGCCGCTGGACACCCTGCGTGGCAATGCGGCGGCCAAGCGCGCGCTGTGGCCGCAGTTGCGCGCGCTGCGCCGGAAGCCGGGCGCATGAGTGCGTTGATCAGCCCGGGACGGGCCAGCCTGCGTGCGCTGCGCGAAAGTGATCTCAACGCCGTCATGGCGATCGAGGTGCGGGGTTATCCCTATCCGTGGACGCGCGGCATCTTCCTGGACTGCCTGCGCGCCGGCTATCCGGGGCTGGCGTTGGAGGAGGATGGGTTGCTGATGGGCTATGCGCTGCTGAGCATCGCCGCCGACGAGGCCCATCTGCTGAACATCTGTGTGGATCCGTTGAGCCAGACCGGTGGCCGTGGGCGACTGCTGCTGCGGGCCATCGTCGGCCTGGCGCGCGACCGCGGCGTGCGCCGCGTGTTTCTGGAAGTACGGCCGTCCAACGCACCGGCGCTGGCGCTGTACCACAGCGAAGGCTTCAACGAGATCGGTCGTCGCCCGCGTTATTACCCCGCCGCAGAGGGGCGCGAAGACGCGCTGGTGATGGCCATCGAGATAGTGGCCGATGACATCGACACGATGCCACCGCTGTAACAGGCAGGGTCGGTGGATAGCGCCGATTGGTAGAGCCGACCGGTAGAGCCGACTTCAGTCGGCTGACGTTGACTACCAGCCGACTGAAGTCGGCTCTACCACGGTCAATCGCCGCGCCGAACCCGCCGTCGTCCATCCGACACGGTACCCGCGCCGCAACCCGCCGTCGTTCATCCGACCCCGGCATCCGCGCCGCACCCAGCCGTTGCCCCCCACCCACGGCACGCGCGCGGTCGCCAGTAGCGCCGAGCCATGCTCGGCGAGCGCAGCGGTCCACCCGAAGCCCATGACGGCCAGCGGCGGTCACCCGCCGGATGATGTTCGTCACCCGCTGATCCCGGATTCCTTCAGGATGCAACCCGCAGCAGGATCACGCCGGCGACGATCACCCCACCTGCTATCCATCGTCCGCGCGGTACGCGTTCGCCCAGAAGAAACGCAGAGATCAGCAGCGCGAACAGGATCGAAGTTTCGCGCAACGCCGAGACCATCGCGACCGGCGCCTGGGTCATAGCCCATAGTGCGATGGCATAGGACGTCGTCGTGCCGATGCCACCGATCAAGCCCAGCCGCCAATGCGCGCATACATGTGCACGCAACGCGTCACGCCGCTGCATGAGAGCGCGCATGGTCAGTGGCAGGCCTGACAAAAGAAACAGCCACAGGGTATAGCTGAGCGCATTGCCGGACAGACGTGCACCGTGGGCGTCGACCAGCGTGTAGGTCGCGATCATGCAGGCAGTCAGCAGCGGCAGTCCCCAATGCGCCCTGTGGGTTCCCAGCGCCATGCCGAGGATGCCGATGCTGACCAGCACGATGCCACTCCACGCCGATAGCGGCAGTTGCTCGCCGTGAACAAGAGCCGCCATGGCCACGAGGATCGGCGCACAGCCGCGCATGAGCGGATAGGCCACACTCATGTCGACCTGCTGGTAGCAGCGGGCAACCAAGGCGTAGTAAGCGACCTGCAGGGCAACCGAAGCTGCGAGCCACGGCCAGCTGCGTGCATCTGGTAGTGGCAGGAAGGGCAACACGACCGCCGACAGCAGCGCGGCGCTGGCGGTGATCACTACGGTGCCGAGCTGTTTGTCGGGCCCGCGTTTGACGATGGCGTTCCAGCTGGCGTGGAGGGCGGCGGCGACCAGTACCAGCAGGAAAGTGGAGAGTGGCATCGTCGGGATGATGCCATGCCATGTCATATCGGTAGCGCCGAGTCATGCTCGGCGAGTGCAGCGGTCCGCCCGAAGCGCGTGACGGCCAGCGGCCGTCACTACCGCCAGCGCCTTACAGCTTGGCGCGTTGCTCCTGCAACCCGGCCAATTGGGTGGTCCATTCGACCAGACGTACGCGCTCCTGCTCGACCACCGCAGCAGGCACCTTGTCGGTGAACTTCGACAGCTTCACTTCGCTCTTTTCCTTTTCGGCCTGCACGCGCAAAAGTTCCTTGTCCAAACGCGCGCGCTCCGCATCCAGGTCCACCAGGCCTTCCAACGGCACCAGCAGCTTCAGCTCGCCGACGATGGCCGCCGCTGCAGGCGGGGCCGATTCATCGGCAGCCAGCCACTGGATGGTCTCCAGTTTCAGCAGGAAGGACAGCGACGCGGCGAAACGTTCGATGCGCACGCGGTCCTGTTCCAGCCCGGCCTGCAGCCGCAGCGGTACCAGCTTCGACGGTGCGACATTGAGCTCGCTGCGCACGCGGCGCACGGCGCTGATCACGGCCTTCAGCCATTCCACGTCGGCCTCGGCCTGGGCGAAATCACCCGCGAACTCATCCGCCGTTGGGTAGGGGCGCAGGGACAACGAATCCCCGGCGATGCCCAGACGCGGCGCGACCTGCTGCCACAGCTGCTCGGTGATGAACGGCGTCAACGGGTGCAGCAGGCGCAACAGCGCTTCCAGCACGTACAGCACGGTGTGGCGGGTGCTGTCTGCATCCGCGATGTCTGCACCGTTCAATGCCGGCTTGCTCAGCTCCAGGAACCAATCGCAGAATTCATTCCACGCGAACTCGTACAGGCACTGCGCCAGGAGATCGAAACGATAGGCCGCGAAGTGCCCATGCGCTTCTGCGGTGGTGGCAGCCAACCGCGCGAGAATCCAGCGCTCGGCGTCGGTGCGCGGCTTGGGCGCACCGGAGAACGAGGCGCCTTCGGTGTTCATCAGGGCGAAGCGGCTGGCGTTCCACAGCTTGTTGCAGAAGTTCTTGTAGCCCTCGGCACGGTTCATGTCGAACTTGATGTCGCGGCCGTGGGTCGCCAACGCGGCGATGGTGAAGCGCAGTGCATCGGCACCGTGGGCGGCAATGCCCTCCGGGAATTCCTTGCGCGTGGCCTTGCCGATCTTCTCGATCATCTTCGGCTGCATCAGGCCACCGGTGCGCTTGGCCACCAGGTCGTCGATGGAAATGCCGTCGATGATGTCCAGCGGGTCCAGCACGTTGCCCTTGGACTTGGACATCTTCTGCCCCTGCCCATCGCGGATCAGGCCGGTGAAGTAGACGTCCTTGAACGGCACCTTGCCGGTCAGGTTGTCGGTGGCCATGATCATGCGGGCCACCCAGAAGAAGATGATGTCGAAGCCGGTGACCAGCACCGACGAAGGCAGGTAGCGGTCAAAGCCGCGCTCGGCCATCGCCTGCTCGTTCGGCCAGCCCAGCGTGGAGAATGGCCACAGCTGCGAGGAGAACCAGGTCTCCAGTACATCGCTTTCCTGGTGCAGCGCCACGTCGGCGCCCAGCCCATTTGCCGCACGCACTTCGGCTTCATCGCGGCCCACGTAGCAGGCGCCGGCGTCGTCGAACCACCCCGGGATGCGATGGCCCCACCAGAGCTGGCGGCTGATGCACCAGTCCTGGATGTTGGTCATCCAGTGGCGGTAGGTGTTGATCCAGTTCGGCGGCACGAAGCCGATCGCACCGCTCTCTACAAGTTCCAGGCCACGCCGCGCCAGTTCGTCCATCTTCACGAACCACTGGTCGGTCAGGTACGGCTCGATCACCTGGTTGGTGCGGTCGCCACGCGGTACCTGCAGTTTGTGCGGCTTGGTCTCGACCAGGATCGCCAGATCCTCCAATTCGCCCAGCACGGCCTTGCGTGCGTCGTAGCGATCCAGTCCGCGGAAGCGTTCCGGTGCGTTCTCGTTGATCGCGGCCACCGGGGTGAACAGATTGATCATCGGCAGGTTATGGCGCAGGCCGACCTGGTAATCGTTGAAATCGTGCGCCGGCGTGACCTTGACCACGCCGGTACCGAACGCGCGGTCCACGTAGTCATCGCCGATCACCGGCACGCTGCGGCCGGTCAGCGGCAGGGTGACGCTGCGACCGATCAGGTGCAGGTAACGCGTATCTTCGGGGTGCACCATCACCGCGGTGTCGCCCAGCAGCGTTTCCGGGCGCGTGGTGGCGACCACCAGGTAATCACGGGTTTCGCGCAGGGTTTCGACGCCATCGGCGTCGCGTTCGACGTGCTCGTAGGTCAGCCCGTCGTCGAGCTTGTAGGCGATCGACCAGAGGAAACCGTCTTCCTCGGCGCTCTCTACTTCAAGATCGGAGATGGCGGTCTTCAGCACCGGATCCCAGTTGACCAGACGCTGTCCGCGGTAGATCAGTCCCTGTTCGTGCCAGCGCACGAAGGCTTCGATCACGGCCTGCGAGGGCTGCGGATCCATGGTGAAGGTGCTGCGCGACCAGTCGGCGGATGTGCCCAGGCGGCGCATCTGCCGTTCGATGGTGTCACCGGACTGCTGCTTCCACTCCCACACCTTGCCGATGAAGCCTTCGCGACCCAGCGAGTCACGTGTTTCCCCCTTGCCTTCCTGCGCCAGGTTGCGGCTGACCACCATTTCGGTGGCGATGCCCGCATGGTCGGTGCCCACCTGCCACAGCGTGTCGTAGCCGCGCATGCGGTGGTAGCGCACCAAGGCATCCATCAGGGTCTGCTGGAAGGCGTGGCCCATATGCAGCGTGCCGGTTACGTTCGGCGGCGGCAACAGGATGGTGTACGGCTCGCCCTTGCCCGACGGCTTGAAGTGGCCAGCCTTTTCCCAGGCATCGTAGGTGTCCTTTTCAAAGGACGTCGGGTCGTAGCTGGAGTCGAGTCGGGTCATGCGGGGCAACCAGAAGATGTTCGGGGGAGGATCAGGGCGAACGGCCGGCGCATCAAGGGCAGCGCCGGGCCGGTGCCCGGTTTACATATCGTGCTTGGACAGCTCGTAACCGGCGTCCTTGTACTGCCGCCAGCGCTCGCGCAGGGGCTCGCGCGCGTCCGGATCGGCCGGAACCACTTCCAGCACCCGGTCGCATTCGCCCATCCACGGCGTATCGCGCAGGTTGATCACCAGCGGGCGCACCGGCTCTTCGCCACCCGGCACGGCGATCAGCACCAGCGC
The DNA here is from genome assembly GCF_040223995.2 of Stenotrophomonas sp. WHRI 8082. Classification (NCBI taxonomy): domain Bacteria; kingdom Pseudomonadati; phylum Pseudomonadota; class Gammaproteobacteria; order Lysobacterales; family Lysobacteraceae; genus Stenotrophomonas; species Stenotrophomonas sp. WHRI 8082. The sequence continues at coordinate 2,530,451 of NZ_CP167826.1, forward strand.
TTCTTCTTCGTCCATGTCTTCGCCGGCGATCTGGTGCGGGATGTAGGCCTCCGCATCGAAGGACCACAGCAGCTCGTCCAGTTCTTCGGCCTGGGCCTGGTCACGGGCCAGCACCAGGGTGAACAGCCCGGCGTCGTTGGCCTTGCGCGCCAGCTCGCAGACCAGGCGCAGGGGCTCGGTCAGGAAGCGGGGCTTGGCGATCAGGTAGAAATCAGCGCGGGGCATGGCGGCATCCGGGTGGCAGGCGAAGGCCCGGCACGGGCCGGGCGATGTCATGGCCGGCATAGGGCCGGCCACAGAGACAACAGTGGATCAGGCGCGGGCCGCCTGGTCCAGCAGCCACTGGCTCAGCAGGCCGACCGGGCGGCCGGTAGCCATGCCGCGCTTGCCTTCATCGCTGGCGACGCCGGCGATGTCCAGGTGGGCCCAGCGCTGGCCTTCGGTAAAGCGTGCCAGGAAGCAACCAGCGGTGATCGCACCGGCCCAGCGACCGCCAATGTTGTAGACGTCGGCAAAGCTGGAATCCAGCATCGGCTGGTATTCATCCCACAACGGCAGGCGCCAGGCGCGGTCGAATACATGCTCACCGGCGGCCAGCAGCTCGTTGGCCAGGTCGTCGTGCTTGGTCATCAGGCCAGCGGTCTGATGGCCCAGGGCGACCAGGCAGGCACCGGTCAGGGTGGCCACATCGACCAGGGCCTGCGGCTCGAAGCGCTGCGCGTAGGTCAGCGCGTCGCACAGGATCAGGCGACCTTCGGCGTCGGTGTTGCCGACTTCGATGGTCTTGCCCGACATCGAGGTGATGACGTCGGACGGGCGGTAGGCGTTGCCGTCGATGGCGTTTTCGACCGCCGGCACCACCACCACCAGGTTCAGCGGCAGCTGCGCCTTCACCGTGGCCACGAAGGTGCCGATGACGTTGGCGCCACCGCACATGTCGAACTTCATTTCTTCGATGCCGCCCTGAGTCTTCAGGTTGACGCCACCGGTATCGAAGGTGATGCCCTTGCCGACCAGCACGTAGGGCTTGGCATCGCCGCCGTTGTTCCACTTCAGCACTACCAGCCTGGGCCGGTTGGCCGAGCCGCGTGCCACGGCCAGCAGCGAGCCCATGCCGAGCGCTTCCATCTGCGTCTCGTCCAGGATCTCGGCCTCGGCACCGTCGTGCTCACCCGCGAACTTCACGGCCACGTCAGCCAGATGGGCCGGGTTGCAGAAGTTCGGCGGCAGGTTGCCCAGCTCACGGGCGAACTCCACGCCGCTGGCGATGGCACGGCCCTGCAGCAGGGCGGTTTCGTCGCTGCCGGCGATGGCCAACTGCTGCAGGCCGGCCTCTTCGGCCTTCTTCTTGCCGAAGGTGGCGGTATAGCGGTAGCTGGCGTGATCAGCCGCGATGATGGCCTGGCGGATCGCCCACGCGGCGTCGCGGTCTTTCACCGGCAGATCGACCAGGGTGAACAGCGCACTGCGGCTGGCGCCGGTCTTCAGCGCGCGCACCGCGTCGCCGATGGCCTTCAGGTACTGCGGCACGCCGAAGCGGGCCGCCTCGCCGAGGCCGACCACCAGCACGCGCGGCGCAGTGACGCCCGGCAGGTCGTGCAGCAGGGTGGTGGCGCCGGTCTTGCCGGACAGGTCACCGCGCTGGGCAAGGGCTGCCAGGCGACCGCCACTGGCAGCGTCCAGCGCCTGTGCGGCGGGCGACAGGGTATGGTCGGCATAGGCGCCGATGACCACGCAGTCCACCGCAGCGGAGGTGGGCGAGGAGTGGTTCAGGGTGAATTCGAGGGCCATTGATCAGATTCCGTAGGCAAATCCGTACAATCGCGGACCGTTTACGTCCAGCCGTTAGACTGGGCGGACCCGCGAACGAACCTGAGAGTTTAAACCACGGCCCATGTTGAAGCTCGACCGATACCTATTGGGCGATTTCGTCCAGAGTTTCCTGGCCACCCTGATCGTCCTGCTGGTTGTCAGCGTGGGCGGTGTACTGGTGGATATCCTCGGCAACATCGCCGATGGCCGCCTGCCGGCCCGCCTGCTGTTTTCCCAGCTGGGCCTGCAGTTCATCGTCTACATGCCGCTGATCCTGCCGCTTGCGCTGATGCTGGGCCTGCTGCTGGCGGTGGCCCGGCTGTACCGCGATTCGGAGATGGCTGTCATCACCGCCATCGGCGTCGGCCCGCCGCGCCTGCTGAAGCCCCTGCTGATGCTGGTGCTGCCGGTGGTGGGCATCATCGGCGCCTGTTCGTTGTGGCTGGGCCCCTGGGCCGACCGTACCGGCGAGCAGATGATCGATGACGCCAACCGCAGCGTGCTGATGGCCGGGCTGGAGGCGGGCCGCTTCACCAACCTGTCCAACGGCGGGGTGGTGTACCTGTCCTCGATCTCGCCCGACGGCACCACGCTGGGGCGGGTGTTCATCAACCGCGCCCGTGAGGGTCGGGTTGAAGTGGTGTCGGCCGCGAGTGGTCGGCTGTACTTCGAAGGCAAGGAGCGGCGCTACCTGCAGCTGAACGACGGTCATCAGATCGAGGGGCCCGCCGACGGAGGCAAGGGCTACCGGCTGGCTACCTTCGCCCGCAACGACGTGGCCATGCCCGATGGGGCGCAGACCCGCCAGTCGAATGATCCCGAACTGTTGCCGACCAGCCAGCTGATCGGCGATGAGCGGCCGGCCGCCAAGGCCCAGCTGCACTCGCGCATTGCCCCGCCGCTGATCGCGCTGGCGTTCGCGCTGATGACCGTACCGCTGGCCCGCAGCTCACCGCGGCAGCAGCGCTACGGCCGGATGATGCTGGCGTTCCTGGCCTACATGGTGGGCATGAACCTGATGTTCATCGGCACCGGCTGGATAGCCGATGGCAAGATTCCCAATGGGCTTGGCCTGTGGTGGCTGACCCTGCCGCTGCTGGCGCTGGCGATCTGGATGTACCTGCGTGACGGACGCCTGTCACGCCCGAAGAGAGTGTCCGCATGATCCCGCGCCCGATGCGTTTCGATTATTACCTGGGGCGTGCGGTGTTCGGCACCGTGCTGCTTACCTGGGCGGTGCTGATAGGGCTGGACGTGGTGATGGCGTTCTCCGGCGAGTTCAAGGACGTCGGCAAGAACGGCTACACCCTGGGCCATGCCGCCGCGTGGGTGCTGTATACCGTGCCGCGGCGCGCCTATACGTTCTTCCCGACCGCTGCGGTGATCGGCTCGCTGATGGGGCTGGGCCAGCTGGCCGCCACGTCCGAGTTGACTGCCCTGCGGGCGCTCGGCCTGTCGCGTCGTCGTCTCAGCCTGTCGGTCGCGGTGGCCTTGTCGCTGCTCACCGGTGCGATGGTGCTCAGTGGCGAGACGCTGGCGCCGTGGGCGCAGGAGCGTGCGGACAACATCCGCATGAGTGCCAAGCGTGGCGGTGACATGTCGGTCGCACGCTACGCCGGCGTCTGGGCACGGGAGGGCGACACGTTCCTCAACGCGCAGGGCGGAGAGGAGCAACTGGTCGAGGGCGGTGGCACGCGGTTGGTCCTGCACGACGTCCGTATGTACCGCATCGGTCCGCAAGGCGAGATCGTGTCGCTGACCCATGCGGCCACGGCCGAGCATGATGCCTCCGGCTGGGTGCTGACCCAGGTACGCCGCGACGTCTTCGGTGATCGATCATTGCAGCGCGAAGAAGTACCGCGGGAGAAGTGGGATTCGCAGTTGGATGCCGCCGCACTGGCGACCGGCATTTCGCGTCCGCGCAACCTGCGCGCGGCCGACCTGCGTACCAGCATCGAGTACCGGGAACGCAACGGGCTGGATGCGCGGGATTACGAGGATGTGTACTGGAGCCGCTGGTTCTATCCGGTGAACGTGCTGGCGCTGTGCCTGGCGGCTGTACCGTTTGCGTTCGGCTCGCTGCGCAGCGGTGGCATGGGCAAGCGGTTGTTCCTGGGGATCCTGTTCGCTTTGGGTTTCTGGCTGCTGCAGCTGTTCTTCGGCCGCATGGCCGGCGCGCTGAAGTTTGATTACCGGGTGGCCTACGCGTTGACGCCGATCCTGATGCTGGGTATTTCCGCGATGCTGTTCCGGCGCAAGTCGGGTTGAGGTTGTTTGCTTGCCGGGCTGCGCCCGGCACCTGCCGATGCAACTGCAACTGCAACAGCAACAGCAACAGCAACAGCAACAGCAACAGCTGCAACAGCAACAGCTGCACGGCTGCTTGTTGGCGGGGCGAGGTAGGTTGGCGGGGGACGGCAAGGGCCGCATCCATGCGGGCCTCGTTTCGCGCCATCCATGGCGCTCAACGCCCCCGCCAACCCACCCCGCCCCACCTTCGACAGGTCCATGGTGGTCATGGAGCCGTCGCGCATGCGGACATCGGTAGCGCCTACCCATGGTCGGCGAGCGCAGCGGGCCGTTGGCGGGAACATTCCGCCGACCATGGGTCGGCGCTACAGATGGCGATGATCCGTCGGGTGTAGGGAGCCCCTGAGTCAGGGTCAGCCGCGAAGCGGCGGGGTGTGGGTGCTGGTGAGACGGGGCCCACGGTTTGCGAAGCAAAGTGTGGGAGCGACAGCGCGAATGCGATGGCGTGGACCCGTGCCATGGATGGCGCGAAACGAGGCACGCATGGATGCAGCTTTTGCCGTCCCCCGCCCAGCCCCACCGCCCGGCCCCAAGCACGTAGCCTTGAAGCAGCCCACCGCGAGGGGGTCTCACCCGTTCGACCCACTACCGCCCTGCGCCAGCGCCATGAAATTCGCCTCCATCGGCAGACGCGGGGCGGGGCACAGTCCCGCCGGGCCGCCCGCATCGCGGGCCATCCAGTCGTTCACGACGCCACCCAGCAGGTCGATGCGCATCGGCAGCGTGATGTGGTCTTCGCCGCGCATCTCGATGTAATGCGCCCGTGGACTGGCCTGCGCCAAGCGACGGCCCTGGCTGACCGGGATGTGCTGGTCGTCGTCACCGTGCAGCAGCAATACACACGCTTGGCTGCGTGCTACCGCGCGGCTGACATCCACGCGATCCAGGTCCACGCCCAATCGGCGGTTGGCGGCAGCGATCACCTCGTCCATGTTCTGGTCGGCATAACGCCAGCGTGCGTAGGCGGCCACCGCCTGTGCCTGCCACCCCGTCGGCTGGCTCGCCAGCAGGTGCGGGATCATGCTGCGGATGGCATCCCCGGCGTTGGCGAAGGATTCCATGGCCACCACGCCCTGCACCTCGGAGCCGAGCTTTTCTGCGGTAAACAGCGCGGTCGCCGCGCCGTAGGATACGCCGAACAGGTACAGCGGGCCCTGCACCTCGCCGCTGGCGCGCAGGGCGTGGATCACATCGACCACTTCGTCTGATTCCACGGTTCCGTAGCCCGCCGGTCCATTGCCCGAGTGACCGTGGTTGCGCAGGTCGATGGTCACCACCCGATAGCCGGACTGCGCCAGCTGCAACGACCACGGCAGCATGGCATCGCCGCTCATCATCCAGCCATGCAGCAGCACGACGGTGCCGCGCGGCGGCTGTGCACGGAAGCGGCCCGTGGGCGCAAGGCGCAGGTCCATGTCCATCGGCTGGCCGCCCTCGTGGCGGGGGCGTGCATACCGGTAGTGCAGGCCGTAATCGCCCGCATCGAAGGCGCGCCAGAAGATCGGCACGCCGGCGCGGCTGGTGACCTTGCCGCTGCGGTTGGGCAGGGTGGCGATGGTGGCGGCGATGTGGGCCTGGTCAAGCAGCGGCGAGGCGCCGCCCGGCGATACCAGGCGCTCGCTGAGCGAGGTGGAAGAGGAGGGGGAGCAGGCGGCCAGCCACAGGCACGCGCAGGCCAGCAGCAGCCGCATCATGGTCGGGTTCGTCAGGAAGTTGGCCGCGCAGGCTACCGGCGCAGGGCGCGCTCGATCTACCGTGGTTCGATGACGTGTTGATGACAGTGCGGCATCGGTTCAGGCACGCGCCGTCGGAGAGGCGTCAGCGGCGATCGGGGCGGGGCAAGCGGGCAAGACGGGTGCCGCTGGCGCGGTCGTGCCACGCCAGACGGTCACGGTCGACCAGCGCCCACCAGAAGCCCAGGCCGGCGGCCAGCAGAGACAGCGTGCCCACGCTGTAGCGCAGCCAAGCGGCACGCCGGGTGGGGCGACTGCCGTCGGCCATCACCACCGTGAGCCGCCATGGACGCATCCCCAGCGTCTGCCCGCCCCTGCGCCAGCTGCCGCTGGCATACAGACCGGTCAGGACCCAGCAGCACGCCCACAACGCCCACTGCCAACTGCTGAACGGTGCGATGTTATCGCGCGCGGTGTGGCCCATCACGGTGTAGGCGATCACGAACACCGAACCCGCCAGCATCCACAGCGCCAATGCGGGAAACAGGTCGTACAGCAACGACAGCAGGCGCCAACCCAGCAGCGAGGCGGGTCGGGGCGATACGGCGGCGGGTGCATCATGCAGTCCAGGCATGCGCCGAAGCATACGCAATGCTGGTGGCGCATGCTGCGTGCCGCGTATGCTCGCCGCATGTCCGTTGCCACCACGCCCGCAGAACGCCGCCAACTGGTACAGGCACTGCCCGAACTCGATGCCGCCGATGCCGCGGCGATCACCCGCTTCCTGGATGCCGCATGGGCCGAACACGGCTTGGCGCGCGCCAGCGTCGACAGCTACCGGCGTGACCTTGAGGGGCTGGCGCGATGGCGGGTCGGTCGTGCAGGCAGCCTGGCGACCGCGGATCGCGCTGGGCTGTTCGACTATCTGGCCTGGCGTACGCGTCATGGCTGGTCACCGCGCAGCAACGCCCGCCTGCTTTCCGCACTGCGTGCCTTCTTCGCCGATGCGGTGCGCCGGGGGCTGCGCAGTGACGATCCCACCGCGCTGCTGGATCCGCCGAAGCTGCCGCGCCTGTTGCCCAAGGCGCTGGCGGAAAGCCAGATCGAGGCGCTGCTGGCTGCGCCGGACGTGGATGACACGCGCGGTCTGCGTGACCGCGCCATGCTGGAACTGATGTATGCCGCCGGCCTGCGCGTGAGCGAACTGGTGGGCCTGCCGGCGGTGGCGGTGAACCTGCGCCAGGGCGTGCTGCGTGTCACCGGCAAGGGCAGCAAAGAGCGTCTGGTGCCACTGGGCGAAGAGTCACAGCATTGGCTGGAACGTTATCTCAAAGAGGCGCGACCCCAGTTGGCCAACACGCGTGCGGTGCCGGCCGATGACAGCGGCCAGGTCCCGCTGTTCATCGAGCCCAGCCTGCGGCCGCTGAGCCGCCAGGCCTTCTGGCATCTGGTGAAGCGGTACGCGGCGGTGGCCGGTATCGATACGGCGCGCATCAGCCCGCATGGCCTGCGCCACAGCTTCGCCACCCATCTGCTCAACCATGGCGCTGATCTGCGCGCTTTGCAGATGCTGCTTGGCCACAGTTCGCTGTCGACCACGCAGATCTACACGCTGGTGGCACGCGAGCACCTGCAGAAGCTGCACGCGAAACACCATCCACGCGGTTAGAGGGAGGCGGGGCGATCATCGTCATCGCCATCGGACCACTGGTCTGAATCGTCGGTAGCCGGGTTCAACGGCTCTGTGCCCCGACGGAGATGATAGGGGGCCGGCGATCCATATCCGGAATCTTCGGAGCGTAGCAGCTGGGCCTGCGACCCGGCAGCCGCCAGAGCCGCAGGGGCGACGCCGCGCTCGACGAGCACGCTGTCTATCGCTTCGCTTTCCAGGCTGTCCGCGAAGGTGTCCAGCACAGAGGGCGTTGCCTGCCAACCGGAATGGGGTGATTTGTGGGGGTGGGCGCGGATGAACTCAACCAGCTCGAAGGTGCGCAGGCAGCGGGTCTGCGCAGGGGAGGGGTCCGCCGTGCCCGGATCGATCGCCTCGTCCCGCGCGCTGAGGAATGCGGCCCGGAACTCGCCGAAGTTCGGCCATGCTCGCTGCCAGAACGCGGTGGCGATCCACGTCCATGAGGCTGGGACGACGTGGTTACCGGCTTCCCGCTCCCCCATCGACCCATTGATGCTCGGTGTCGGTGTCGGGGCTCTCGCATCATCCGCGGGCGGGGGTCCGAAGCGGCTCAGGATGATGGACAACGCAGCGGTCTGTGCATCGGCCGACGCGGGCTGGCGTCCGGCAATGTACGCGAGGATGTCCTTCGTCGCCTCTCGCGCTTTCTGCTCGCGTATGTCTTGTTCGGCATTCACCTCGCTGGCCTCGTTCCGCGCCTGTGCGTTCACTTGCCTGCGTAGCGCCGTCTCATCGAGATGGCCTGCCCAGAAGGCTTTCGCCAACTGTTGGCGCGCCTCTCTGCGCAGATTGGTTGGATCCAGCATGGCGGTCAGCTGTTGTTTGACTGCGGGGTCGACGAATGTATCGGCCTGCAGCGTGCACTGGGTGCGGATCAGTACGCCGCGGAAGGCCGTGACGGTCTCCACCGGTTGGGATGCGATCGACGTGCTGCGATGGTCAACGGGATGGGTTGCCTCATCGAGCATCACTTTGTAGGGAGCCAGCTGCCGGGCTTTGTTCTCGAACTGGTCCAGCGTCATGCGACCCGATCTGACGCGGTCGGCCAAGCGCGTCTCGCGATTATTGATACTGCGCAATGCTGCAGTGAGGCGGGCATCTGAATATTCCTTGCGGACAAGTCGTACTTTCGCACTGAGCTGGTTGAGGACACTTGCCCGGAACATCAGGCCGAGCTGGGAAACGATGTGCATGTCGGGCTCCCCCACGTTGCGCGTTCAACTGGACGTTGCGGTTACGGATGCATGATTGCTTCCATCAATCGCTCAAGGCCAGCAGACTGTCGTTTCCTGCCGTGGCGTTACCGTGATGCGCCTGCTCAGGGCGCCTGTGCGAGAATCGGGATCCTACTTATCCTGCGGGCCTTTCGATGTTCCGAGTCCTTACTGCCGTCCTGCTCGGCACGCTCAGCCTGTCTGCCTGTGCGCAGCCTGCCGCACCTGCCGCCAGCAAGCCTGTTGCGACATCAGCCGCCGCGCCGGCGCGGGGAGGCGCGGAGCAGAACGTGCGCGCTGCGTTGGCCCAGTTGGACCCCAACTTCAAGCCCGATTATGTCGGCGCTGCGCCGTTCCCCGGCTTCCGCGAAGTCGTGGTTTCGGGCCAGGTGATGTATGTGTCCGATGACGGCAAGTATCTGATGCAGTCGCAGCCGTACGACATCCAGGCCAAGGCGTTGGTCAACAGTGAAGGCCTGCTGGCCTATCGCCGTGGCCTGCTGGAGAAGGCCAACCACGGTGACCGGATCGTGTTTGCTGCGCCCAATGCCAAGCACACCATCACCGTATTTACGGATATCGAGTGCGGTTACTGCCGCAAGCTGCACCAGGATATCGCCGAGCTCAACCGTAACGGCATCACCGTGGAATACCTTGCCTTCCCGCGGATGGGGCTGGGCAGCAAGGATTACACCGACATGATCTCGGTCTGGTGCGCGAGCGATCGCCGCAAGGCGTTGACCGACGCCAAACAGGGCAAGCCGGTAACGGCGAAGAACTGCACCAATCCGGTGGCGATGCAGTACGCGCTGGGTCAGCAACTGGGCGTCAACGGCACGCCGGCGATCTTTTCCGCAGACGGTTCGCAGCTGGGTGGCTACCTGCCCCCGGCACAGCTGAAGGCTGCGCTGGAACGCCGCGCGCGCTGACTTCGCGCGTACGCGGGCGCGCCGCCGGGAATCGATCATCAGTCCAGCCGACTGAAGTCGGCTCTACCGTCGGCTCTACCGGGGATGTGGGTGCAGTGGTAGCGCCGAGCCGTGCTCGGCGGAATGTCTGCGGCGCACGGTACATAAGGCAGCCGACTGAAGTCGGCTCTACCCTCGAAGCAACCCGAAGCAACCCGAAGCAACCCGAAGCGACCGACGGGAACGCTCCCCGGCATTGGCCGGGGAGCGCTGATGCTCGTTATTTCAGGCCATCACTGATGCTGCGCGACAAGGTGCCCTGTGCATCGTCGCCGCTGAACTCCCAGAAGAATGCGCCGCCCAGTCCCTGGGCTTTGACATAGGTCATCTTGCGGGTCACGTTGGCCGGGGTGTCATAGCTCCACAACGTGCTGCCGTTGTATGCCCAGGTGGCGCCTGTTGCGGTGTCGGTGTAGGTCGGCCAGCCGAGGTTCTTGAGCACCTTCCAGTCTTCGATGCCGGCCTCGTAGGTGCCCGCCGCTGCCCCGGATGCGGTCTGGTACATGCCGTTGTTGCCGCCACCTACGCCGTTCCAGCCACGACCGTAGAAGCCGATGCCCAGATTGAGCTTGGAGGCGGGCACACCGCGGGCCAGGAACGCTTCGATGGCGTCATTGCTGTTGTACTGCAGCTGGTCGCCGGTGGACGGATCGGCAGCGGCATTGAACAGCGCGGAGTGATGGTTGGTCCGTGGGTCCCACGCGCCGTGGAAGTCGTAGGTCATCACGTTGATGTAGTCCAGGTACGGGTGGTACGCCGCCGGATTGGTGACGCGGATCTTGTCGATACCGGCGCCGACCGCCACCGTCAACAGCAGGCCAGGTCGCACCGCATCCAGCTGGCGGCGGAATTCGGCCAGCAGTGCGGTGAAGTTGGCGTTGTCCTCCGGCGTGCCGCAGGCGATGCCACAGGCCACCGGGTATTCCCAGTCGATGTCGATGCCATCGAACACCCCCAGCGCGGCGCCGGCACCGCCCGCCCCGTCGGTAACGGGCAGGTTGCCGCGGATGTAGGCATCGATGCACGAGGCCACGAAGGCTTGGCGGTTTTCCGGGCGCGCGGCGCTGGAGAAGCCGCGTGACCAGGTCCAGCCGCCGAGCGAGATCAGCGCTTTCAGGCCCGGATGCTTGGCTTTGAGCTGCTTCAGCTGGTTCCAGTTGCCGCGCAGCGGCTGGTCCCACGTGTCGGCGCTGCCACTGACACTCTCACCGGCCGCGAAGGCCTTGCTGTAGTCCGCGAAGGCGTCACCACCAGCGCCCGTGTTGGCATCGGACGGCTGGGTGACACCCACTTCGCAGCGGTTGTTGCGCACATTGCCGAACGCATAGTTGATGTGGGTCAGGCCCGCGGCCGATCCACTGGCGTCGATGTTCTTGACCCGGTAATTGCGGCCATAGATACCCCACTGGGTGAAGTAGCCGATGACCCGCTTGCCTGCACCGCCGCCGCTGCCGGCAAGGGTGGTGGCACTGACGGTACTGCCCTGGGCCGACGCATTGCCGGCGTTGTCACGCGCCCGCACGCGGTAGCTGTAGGCGGTGGAAGGCAGCAGTCCGCCGTCGACATAGGACGGGCTGGAGGGCGAGCCCACCAGGGCGCCATTGCGATACACGTCGTAGCCCGCCACACCACTGCCGCCGCTGTTGTCGCTGGCGGCGGTCCAGCTCAGGGCCACGCTGTTGGCGGTGCGGGTGCCTACCGACAGCCCGCCGGGCACGCTGGGTGCGGTGGTGTCACCACTGGCGGCGTTGACGGTGATGGTGATCGTGGCGGTGCTGGCCGTGGCGTTGCCGTTGTCGGTGGCCACCGCGCGCAGGGTGTGGCTGCCGGCGCTGGCGTTGGTCCAACTGGCGCTGTAGGGCGCGCTGGTGTCGATGCCCAGCGAGGTACCGCCGCGGAAGAACTCGACCTTGCTGATGCTGCCGTCGGCATCGCTGGCGTTGGCCGTGACCGACACCGTGCTGCCAGCGCTGAAGAGGGCGCCGTTGGACGGCGAGGTCAGGCTGACCACGGGGGGCTGGTTGCTGCCACTGCCGGTACAGGCGCCCAGGTTGGTGTAATACGGCGCGCCGGCCGGATGATCGGGCGGTGCGTTCCAGATGTCCTGTCTGGCCTGATACAGCACGCCGTTCTTCTGCAGGGTGTCACCGGTGCGGTAGATCTTCGCCTGGTCCCATTGGCCGACGCCGGTGCAGTTGGCGGCCTGTGCCAAGGCGGGCAGGCTGCCGCCGATGGCCAAGGCCAGCAGCCAGGCAGGACGGTGGTGGAACGGGCGGGCGGGACGAGCGGCACTGCGTGCAATCGGGTCATGCATGATGGGTCTCCGATCGAATCAGGGTGTCGCGCGGGCCCCGATGGCGCCGCGCGTGACGCAGGTCCGGGCGCCACCGGACAGGCAGCGGAGGGGCGGACACACCGCGACGCAGTCAGTTGGCGTGCGGTGGAGACAACGTTGTCATCGATCGCGGCGTTAAACTGTGAGCCAGTGCGCTATTTGCGTCAGCTATGTGACTGGTGCTGAACCGGTCACATAGCAGCGCCTGGTCATGTCTCAGGCGCGGGGAATGGCGCTCCCTGCCTCGGGTGCGCGCTCGGATTTCACCGCCCGGGGAATGACGCTGTCGGTCCAGTAGTCTTCGATCTCGGCGCGGATTGCCGCCAAGTGCGCCCCAATCGGTTCGTCGCCGCGGACGGTCTGCAGGATCGTCGAGCGGAATTCTTTCTCGACCACAGTGCGTATCCGCGCCTGTGCGGCAGCCAGGTTTTCTTCGTCCTTCATCGCGGCCAGTGCCGCTTCAATCTGTTCCATGTAGGCCGTAATGGCCTTGTTGTGTAGTTCGCTGAGTTTCTGTTGCCGCGCCTTCAGGGCCTTCGTGTTCGTCGCCTGATAGCCAGCGAACGCGGTGTCGATGTCCTGCTGCACTTTCTCAGCCTGCGCAGGCCTTGAATCGCCTAGCGTGCTGCGCAGGGGGGATAGGACCTGGGCGCTGTGATGGTGATGCAGCTCCTCAAGGACGGCAGGCCGGTAGACGCCCTCGCTGACCAGCCGGTCCATGGCTTCGCGATAGGCGTCCAGCGCGAGGGAAGCGCACACGGCGGTGAATTCCGGGGAGGGATCCACCGGCAGCACGTTCGCAGACAGGGCGGACTCGGTCGACGCAGAGGATGCTTCACGGGGCGGTGGCGGGATGTCTGAGACCTGGGGATTACGCGATGGCCCTGTGTCCGGCAACCTGCCTTCCTGTGCACCTGCAATCTGCAGCAGCTCGGGCGTGTTCCAGATGTGGTCGGCCAGGGCCGCGCGCATCCGGCTGTTCGCTCCGGCTTCGTCCGTTTCGCCCAGCGCTCGAGATATGCAGCTGAAAAAGCAGTCGCCATCATCCGGCACCTGCTCGATGGCCTGTTCCTGGTCACGCCGGATCAGGCTGAAGTGACGTTCGTGCCGCAGCAGGATGATTTCGTCTTCGGCCGGCGCGGGCAACTCGGCGCCGCCGTTGCGGTGGCACAGCTCAGGCTGGCCCGCGCGGTACAGGTGGATGGCATCGTGGCCTGAATCCACGATGCGCAGCGCGCGCCCAGCGGGCCAGCCCGGCACATTGACGATCAACGGCAGCAGATCCCCGATGCCCTCGTTCCACACGCCCGATTGTTGAAACAGGTGCAGCGTCAGGCCCGCTGCCAGGCAGGACTGGTCGCTTTCGCTGAGCACCTGCCCCTGCAACGTGCCGGCCCATACTTCAGCCCGCAATGCCCTCAATGCGTCGCTGGACGTGTCGGTCAGTGTGAGCTTCAACTGGTCCAGCAGATGCTGGAAGCGCGCTTGTCCCGACACCGGCACCGTCGACGGCAGCATCTGCGGTAGCGTCGGGAGGAGACCCTGCGCGTGACGGTGCGGCGCAGCGTGGCGCAGGATTTCAGGATCGCCACCGGTCATGCCTGTCATGGCAACCCGATGCAGGCGGGAGGTCGGCGGCTGTGCGTTGCCGACGTCCTTGAGCGGCAGGCTCTGCGGTCGGCCCGACGGATCCACCCAGTTAACCCGCTTGCTGGCGGCTCGTGCGGCGTGCCCGATTAGGGAAAGAGAGGCGGCAGTGGCAGGCATGAGAGTTCCAGCAGGGAAGGAGGGCGGGGGTGGGATGCGGGCGTGGGCGCTCAGCTGCGGCCGCGCAGACCGTCAAGGGCGCGCTTGATCGCGTACAGATGCAGTTCTGCCCTCTGCGGCCGGGTGGGATGGAAGCGGGCCGGGCAGGCGTCGATCGCCCGATCAGAGCGTGCGGCTGACCGCTCTGGAAGCGTAGGGAACGTCATGGAAACCGCTCTGCCACTGCTGGCGGATATGGGCAATGCGTTTCAAGGCAGCCTCGCCTGCGCCCGCTGTGGGCCGTGAAGGTGATGGCAGCGGTGCCGTGGGCGGGGCGGTATCCTGCTTGGGCGGGACGGGTGCGGCAACGGCCGCGGCAGCCGCAACCGCAACCGCAACCACGCTGCGACTGAAGTTGGCGGCCGGCGGCGGTGCGGCGGTCGTGCGCGCGGTGCGCGAGAAGTTGCACAACGATGTCCGTGCGGCAGCAGCGCTGAACTGTCCGTTGCGCAGTGCCAGTCCGGTGAAGGCGCAGCGCGCTGCGCTCACGCTGGCGGGCGGGCGCATGGATGCACCTGCCAGCGCACGGGTCGCGGCATGGGATGCCACGGCAAAAGCGGGCTTCGGCAAGCGGTCTGCCGCGCCGGACAGGCGGTTCATCACGGCCTGCGTAAGCGGTTGGTAGCCCGATCTGCCGGTGGCGGCATTTCGTACCTGGGCGGGCGTCAGGTGGGTCGACCGCTGCACGGCTTGCGCAGCGAGTGAGACGGCGCGTGCGGTGAAGGACGGGGAGGGATGGATCAGCATCAAGGTGTCTCACGGGAAGGATGAGGGGGGTGCAGCGTGCCTGCTGCGTCTGACGGCGGCCGCCATGAATGGCGCAGCCGCCCTATCCGCGCAGGCGATCCAGTGCGCGCTTGATACCGAACGGATGGAACTCACTGCGCTGCGGCAACGTCGGATACTTATGCGGCGGATGGGGAGTCATCTCGGACGGCTTGGGGATGCGGCCTCGCAGAAGATCCTCCAGGCGTGCCGGATCGGGCGACCTGCTGCGGTGGAGCGCCATCGTCTGCAGCAATACCGCGGACGGTTGCGGCATCGACACCGTTGGCCGTTGCTGGCTGGACGGCGAGGCCGCCGTCAGTTGCTCCGCCTCGCGCCCGTGCCAGAGCTTGCGTACGGCGCGCACTCTGTCCGCCGCCTGCAGCGTCTCCAGCGCCTCGGTGCTGCCTTGACGCGCTGCACCGTTGTCCTTCGCGTCCAGCCCCTGCTGCGCGGGATGCTGGCCTGTGTCGCGCAGCATCCAGTCGGCACGTACCGCCTGGATGCGTTCCCATACCTGCTGGCAGGCAGCCGCGTTGTGCGGGGCCGCCTTCGAGGGAGCCGGCGCCTGCGCAGCGGCCATCTGTGCCAGGTCTATCCGTAGCGGGGAGAGCACTTTCAGCGTCCCCGTCAGGGTGCCGTGGGGACGGGCCAGCGCTTCGGCGCGGAAGGGACGAGCACCGTTGACGGCACGGGCGGGCAGCAGCGGTGACGTGAACTGGGGGACGAGGCGTTTCTGATGGGCGGCAACGACGACGGAGACGAGGTTGGCCAGTGAGAGGGCAGGCGCACTGACGTGGTTGGGTGGCATGGAGACGGCCTGGGACAAAAGACAGGCCGCAGGGTCGCCGGGTCTGCGACGGGCGACCGCCAGTTTTCGCGCATACCTTGCGAGTCCGGGCCGGCGGCCTGCTTCCGGTACACTATCGGGCCCGTTTCCAACCACGGTTCCCCGGACATGATGGTCCTCGAGGGCGCGCCCGCCCTGTCGGCGTTCCGCCGCGAACGTCTCGAATCCCGCCTGCAGTCCATTGCCGCCGATCTGCGCATCAGCGGTGCCTGGCATGTGTATTTCGTGCAGCCCGAAGGCCAGCAGCACGCCGATGCCGCCATCCTGCGGCGGATCCTGGAGGCTGGCGAACACGCTGAGCCTTTGGCCGCCGGTGCGACGCAGCGCTTCGTGGTGCCGCGCCTGGGCACGCTGTCGCCGTGGTCGAGCAAGGCGACCGAACTGGTGCGCGGTGCGGGCCAGCCGGTCAGCCGGGTCGAACGTGGCCTGCGCCTGGACCTGCTGGGCTGGCCTGCCGACCCGCAGGTCCAGCAGGCGCTGGTGAAGGCGCTGCACGATCCCATGACCCAGTCGGTGCTTGAGACCGTCGAGCAGGGGCAGGCGTTGTTCAACGCGCTGCCGCGTGGCGAGCTGGAGCGGATCGCGCTGGATGATCTGGACGGTGCCAACCAGCGCCTCGGCCTGGCGATGGCGCAGGATGAAATCGACTACCTGCGGGAGCGCTTCGCCCAACTGGGACGCAAGCCCTCGGACGTGGAACTGATGATGTTCGCGCAGGCGAACTCCGAGCATTGCCGGCACAAGATCTTCAATGCCAGTTGGACCATCGATGGGCAGGACCAGGACCGGTCGTTGTTCAAGATGATCAAGAACACCCACCAGCAGACCCCGCAGCACACGCTCAGCGCCTACAGCGACAATGCGGCGGTGATCGAAGGGCACCCGGCGGCACGCTATCGCCCGGACCCGTCCACGGGCGAGTACCGCAGCGAAGCGGTGCTGCCGAGTGCGTTCCAGATCAAGGTGGAAACCCACAACCATCCCACCGCCATCGCGCCGTTCCCCGGTGCGGCAACCGGTGCCGGCGGCGAGATCCGCGACGAGGGGGCAACCGGACGCGGTGGCAAGCCCAAGGCAGGCCTCACCGGTTTCTCGGTCTCGCACCTGCGCATCCCGACGCTGCCGCAGCCCTGGGAAGCGCCGCGCGCGCTGAATCCGCGCATGTCGCCGGCACTGGACATCATGCTGGACGGCCCACTGGGCGGTGCGGCCTTCAACAACGAGTTCGGCCGTCCGAACCTGCTGGGCTACTTCCGCAGCTTCGAGCTTCCCGAAGGCGGCGCGCTGACCCGCGCGTATGACAAGCCGATCATGCTGGCCGGTGGTCTCGGTGCCATCGACCGCGTACAGGTGGACAAGCTGCCGCTGCAGGCCGGTGACGTGGTGATCGTGCTCGGCGGCCCGGCGATGCTGATCGGCCTGGGCGGTGGTGCCGCTTCGTCGGTGGCATCGGGCGAAAGCGCGGAAGACCTGGATTTCGCCAGCGTGCAGCGCGAGAACCCGGAGATGGAGCGCCGTTGCCAGGAAGTGATCGACCGCTGCGTCGGCATGGGGTTGGACAACCCGATCAAGTTCTTCCACGACGTCGGTGCGGGCGGCCTGTCCAACGCGATTCCGGAACTGCTGCACGATTCCGGCGTGGGCGGGGTGATCGATCTCGGCAAGGTGCCGACCGACGACCCGTCGCTGTCGCCGATGCAGTTGTGGTGCAACGAGTCCCAGGAGCGTTACGTGCTGGGTGTCGCACCGGAGCGTCTGGATGCGTTCGCCGCGCTGTGTGCGCGTGAGCGCTGCCCGTTCGCCGCGGTGGGCATTGCGACGACGGAAGAACACCTGGTGGTGGCGTACGGCGCCGTGCCGGGCCACATCCCCGCCGATGCCCCGATCGACCTGCCGATGGACGTGCTGTTCGGCAAGCCGCCGAAGATGCACCGTGACGCGACCCACCCGCCTGCACCGCGCTGGCCCGCGCTGAAGACCGGCGGGTTGGACCTGCACGAAGCCGGCCTTCGCGTACTGGCCCATCCGACCGTCGCCTCGAAGAACTTCCTGATCACCATCGGTGACCGCAGCGTCGGTGGCCTCACCGCGCGCGAGCAGATGATCGGCCCGTGGCAGGTTCCGGTTGCGGACGTGGCCATCACCCTGGGCGATTTCGACGGCGTGGTCGGCGAGGCGATGTCGCTGGGCGAGCGCACGCCGCTGGCCCTGCTTGATGCGGCCGCTTCGGCGCGCATGGCGGTCGGCGAGGCGATCACCAACCTGTGCGCCGCGCCGGTGGATGCGCTGGACGAAGTGAAGCTCTCGGCGAACTGGATGGCGGCTGCCGGCCACGCCGGTGAAGACGCCCTGCTGTACGACGCGGTCAAGGCCGTGGGCATGGAACTGTGCCCGCAGCTGGATATCAGCATCCCGGTGGGCAAGGATTCGCTGTCGATGCAGGCGCAGTGGCACGATGCCGACCAGGCACACAAGAGCGTATCGCCGGTGTCGCTGGTGATCACCGCGTTTGCCCCGGTGGCCGACGTGCGCCAGCAGCTCACTCCGCTGCTGCGGCGCGACGTGGACAGCGAACTGTGGTTGATCGGCCTGGGGGCCGGCAAGCAGCGCATGGGCGGTTCGATCCTGGCCCAGGTGCATGCCGACCACAGTGGCCTGCCTGCCTTCGGTGGCACGGCGCCGGATCTGGATGATCCGCAGCGCCTGCGCGCGTTCTTCGAACTGATCCGCGATGCACGCCAGGCCGGCGTGCTGCTGGCGTACCACGACCGCAGCGATGGCGGCGCATTTGCCGCATTGTGCGAGATGGCGTTCGCTTCGCGGCTGGGGCTGGACATCCTGCTCGATGCCTGGGGCGATGATCCGTTCCGCAGCCTGTTCAACGAAGAGCTGGGCGCGGTGGTGCAGGTGGCACGCGAGGACCGCGCCGCCTTCGCTGACCTGGTCGAGCGCCATGCGCTGACCGAATGCGCGCAGCGCATCGCCCGCCCGACCACGGCACCGGTGGTGCGGGTGACCCTGCACGGTGAAAGCCTGGTCGAGTGGCGCTGGGAAGCGCTGTTCGATGCCTGGTGGTCGGTGACCCATGCCATGCAGAAGCTGCGTGACAACCCGGAAAACGCCGATCAGGAACACCAGGTGGCGCGGGCCTTCAGCGCCCCCGGCCTGAAGCCGAAACTGTCGTTCGACCTCAACGAGGATATCGGTGCCCCGTACGTGCAGACCGGTGCCCGGCCGGCCGTGGCGATCCTGCGCGAGCAGGGCGTCAACGGCCAGATTGAAATGGCGAACGCCTTCGAACGGGCCGGCTTCCGCGCGTACGATGTGCACATGAGCGACCTGATCGAGGGTCAGGTCGCGCTGCAGGACTTCCGTGGCCTGGTGGCATGCGGTGGTTTCAGTTATGGCGACGTGCTGGGCGCGGGCCGTGGCTGGGCGACCTCGATCCTGGAGCGTGATGCGCTGCGCGATGCGTTCGCCGCCTTCTTCGCGCGCGAGGACAGCTTCTCGCTGGGTGTGTGCAATGGCTGCCAGATGATCAGCCAGCTGAAGGCGATCATCCCCGGTGCCGAGCACTGGCCGCAGTTCCGCCGCAATGCCAGCGAGCAGTTCGAGGCACGGACGTCGCTGCTGGAGGTCGTGGAGTCGCCGTCCATCCTGCTGCGCGACATGGCCGGTTCACGCCTGCCGGTGGCGGTGGCGCATGGCGAAGGACGCGCGGTGTTCGACAATGCCGTGGACCAGGCGGCGGCGCGGGTGGCGCTGCGGTTCATCGACGGCGATGGCAAGGTGGCCAGCCAGTATCCGCTCAATCCCAACGGCTCGCCGGACGGCATGACCGGCCTCACGACCACCGACGGCCGGGTCACCATCATGATGCCGCACCCGGAGCGCACCGCGCGTGCACTCAACTTGAGCTGGGCCCCGGCCGAGTGGCAGGGGGACTCGCCGTGGATGCGGATGTTCCGCAACGCACGCGCATGGTGCGGATGAACGCAGTTCAGTGATGCGTAGCGCCAATCCGCTCCCGTATTGAGAACCCGCCGGGCAACCGGCGGGTTTTTTCTTGCCCAAGTCAAATCGAAGACGATGCCCGCACATGTGAGGGTGAATACGCGTCGACCACGTGCGTTACATGGTCGTTACAGCCTGACGCAATCGGCTCATGAATGGCCGTATTCGAGACAGGCATCACGTCATTTCCTTTTTGTGCGTCAAGCTATTGACGTCAGGAAACGTTCACGTTAAACCTCTATCTCGTTCTGGAAACATTCAGTCAACCTCTCCCGTCTGACCGCAGGCAGCGCACCACGTTCCACTGACAGCGGCCCGGCAACTGCAGTAAATCATGCGAATCAAGCGCCCCCAGGGGACGTTGGGTCATTGCACCCGGCGCTGGCGTTGCTTTGCCCGAAAACCAGTCCAACCAGGAGTCGTACTCAGATGAATCGGATTTATCGCAAGGTCTGGAACAAAGCACTCGGACAGCTGGTCGTGGCCTCTGAACTGGCCTCGTCCGATCAGCCCGGCAACGTCATCGACAAACGCCGCCGAGGCACCGGACCGGTCCTGGTTGGGGCATCACTGGCCATGGCGTTGGGATGGGGCGCGCTCACACCGCAGGCCCACGCCCAGTCGTTGGCCGTCGGCGGTACCGAAGAATGCCGGCTGGAGGACGGAACACTGGCGCAATGCGTGGTGACCGGCAGCGCTGTTGTTTCCGGTCCGAATGCGGTGGCCGTGGGTGACAACAGCGCAGCCAACGGCCTCTACGCGGTGGCCATCGGCGCTGACACCGTCGCCAGCAAATCACTTTCCTCCGCCTTCGGTGGGGGCGCGCAGGCCACATCCACCAGCAGCACCGCACTCGGCGCGGGCAGCGTCGCATCGGCCAGCAACAGCGTGGCGCTGGGCGCGGATTCGACCGCGATCCGGGCAGACAGCGTGTCGGTCGGCAGCGTCGGCAGCGAGCGCCAGATCACCAACGTCAAGGCCGGAGAGACAGATACCGATGCGGTGAATGTCGCCCAGCTCGACGCGGTCGCTGACATCGCCGAAAACACCGCGAACTATTTCCAGGCCAGCGGCACCGGCACTGCCACCGCATCGGGTGCGTCGGCTACGGCCGCAGGCGCCGGCAGCGTGGCCTCGGGCAACAACGCCGTGGCGCTGGGTGATGCCGCCTTGGCCACCGCCGAAGGCACAGTCGCCGTCGGCGGTACCTTGGACGGTCAGTACGCGACCGAAGCAGCAGGCCGTTATTCCACTGCCGTGGGCAGTGGCTCGTTTTCCGTGGGTAGCGGAAGCACGGCGCTGGGTGCCGGTGCCGTGGCCGAAAGCGCGGGCAGCGTGGCGCTGGGCGCAGGCTCGTATGCCGACCGCGTGGACAGCGTCTCCGTTGGCTCGGCCGGGCTGGAACGCCAGGTCACCAACGTGGCGGCCGGTACCGAAGGCACCGATGCGGTGAACCTGGACCAGCTGGACGAAGTGGCTGCGGTCGCCGATACCACGGCCAAGTACTTCCAGGCCACCGGCAGCGCGGACAGCGACGCCGGCGCGTTTGCCGCAGGCGCCAATGCAACCGCCATCGGTGAGGCATCCAACGCGTTGGCCGATGGCAGCACGGCGCTCGGCAGTGGCGCTACAGCGGTCGCCAGCAATGCTACGGCAGTGGGCTTCAATGCACTGGCCGGTGGCCAGAACAGCGCGGCCTTCGGCAACAACGCGCAGGCCAGTGGCCCGGGCAGCGTGGCGGTGGGTGGCGTGGCCGTTGACGAAGACGGCAACCCGCTGATCACCAATGGCGGGGTGCCGGTGGATACCGGCGCGACCAGTGCCAGCGTGGGCGGCACGGCCGTCGGTGCCAGTGCCGAAGCCAGTGGATTCGCTGCCTCGTCGTATGGCCTCGGCGCGTATGCCGGCGGCGAGCAGTCGTCCGCCTTCGGTGCGGTGTCCAATGCCATCGGGGACTACTCCACCGCCATCGGCACCCAGTCGGTCGCCACCGGCACCAGCAGCACCGCCATCGGCGGACCGGCCGACCTGATTCCGGGCCTGGGAATCTTCGTGCAGACCCAGGCCAGCGGCGAATCGGCCACGGCCGTCGGCGCCGGCGCCATCGCCAGCGGTGATCTCAGCCTGGCCACCGGCACGCTGACTGAAGCGTCCGGTGAGCAGGCTACTGCAGTGGGTTACTTCGCCTATGCACCGGGGGACCGCGCCAGCGCGCTTGGCGCGCAGAGCTGGGCCAGTGGTGAAGACAGCACCGCCGTCGGTTTCTACAGCACCGCACGGGGCGCCAACAGCGTGGCCCTGGGCGCCAATTCCGAAGCCGTGCGGGCCAACTCGGTCGCCGTCGGCAGCGTCGGCAACGAGCGCCAGATCACCGATGTGGCGGCAGGTACCGAGGGCACCGATGCGGTGAACCTGGAGCAGTTGGACGCGGTTGCCAGCGTGGCTGACACCACGGCGAAGTACTTCCAGGCCACCGGCAGCGCGGACAGCGACGCCGGGGCACTTGCCGCCGGCGCCAATGCAACGGCCATCGGTGAGGCGTCCAACGCGCTGGCAGATGGCAGCACGGCCCTCGGCAGCGGCGCTACGGCGGTCGCCAGCAACGCCACTGCCGTTGGCTTCAATGCACTGGCCAGCGGCCAGAACAGTGCCGCTTTCGGCAACAACGCCCAGGCCAGTGGCCCCGGCAGCGTGGCAGTGGGCGGTGCGGCGGTGGACGAAGACGGCAACCCCTTGATCACCAACGGTGGGGTCCCGGTAGACACCGGCGCCACCAGCGCCAGCGTGGGCGGCACGGCCGTCGGTGCCAGCGCCGATGCGAGCGGTTTTGCGGCGTCCTCTTTCGGGCTGGGCGCGTATGCCAGCGGCGCGCAGGCGTCCGCCTTCGGCGCGGTGGCCAACGCCACCGGTGACTATTCGACGGCGGTGGGTACCAACAGTGCCTCCACCGGTGACAACTCGGTGGCACTGGGCGCGGACTCGGTGGCCAGCGGTGGCTACAGCACGGCGACCGGTCAGGCCAGCATCGCCAGCGGCACCAACAGCGTCGCGGTAGGTGGCGCGCTGTTCGGCATCCTGGCCACTGAAGCATCAGGCAACTATTCCACCGCCGTCGGCGGTGGTGCGTGGTCGCCCGGGGTGAACAGCACCGCGCTGGGCAATGCAGCAACCTCGCAGGGCGCCAACAGCGTGGCGCTGGGTGCGGATTCGATCGCCGACCGCAACGACAGCGTGTCGGTTGGCAGTACCGATGCGCAGCGCCAGATCACCAACGTGGCGGCCGGCACCGAAGGCACCGATGCGGTGAACCTGGACCAGCTGAACACCGTCGCGGCGGGTGCGGAAAACACCAGCAAGTATTTCCAGGCGCAGCCGGAGACCGGCACCGACACCGGTGCGTGGGCCGAAGGCGAAGGCGCTGTTGCGGTCGGATCCGCCAGCAATGCGATCGGTGACGGCGCGGTAGCGCAGGGCGCAGGTGCATCCGCAGTCGGCAACGACAGCGTTGCGCTGGGGCGCAATACCAGTGCCGGCGGTGAAGGGGCCGTGGCCATCGGTGGCCTCGGCCAGGCGTATGACCAGTACAACTCGCCGCTCACCAACCCGGACGGCACCGCCGTGCTGACCGGCACCAGTGCCAGCGCGGGATCGACGGCGGTCGGCAACGCAGCACAGGCCACCGGGCTGGTCAGCAATGCGTTCGGCTCGGGCGCGCAGGCGACCGGTGACAACAGCTTTGCGGGCGGCAACAAGGCGCGTGCGGTCGGCAGCTACAGCGTGGCGCTGGGTGACAGTGCCTGGGCCAGCAGCGACGAAACCACGGCCGTAGGCGGCTACAGCTTCGCCACCGCAAACGGCGCCACCGCGTTCGGTTCCAGCGCATGGGCGACGGCCACCAATGCATCGGCCTTCGGCCTGGCGTCATGGGCCAGTGGCAGTGGCTCCACATCCATCGGCTACAACAGCTGGGCCGATGGCCTCAGCTCCACCGCAGTGGGTCGCGGGGCCTTCGGTTATGGCGATTACAGCATCGCGATGGGTTTCCAGGCCTTGGGCAACACCGTCAACAGCATTTCCATCGGCACCAATTCCGAGGCCTTGGGCGAAAGCGCCATCGCCCTGGGGGCGGGCAGCAGTGCGGCCGGTGACAACAGTGTCGCGCTGGGTGCCGGTTCGGTGGCAGCGCGTGATCGCAGCGTCGCCATCGGCAGCGCCGGCAACGAACGCCAGCTCACCAACGTAGCGGCAGGTACCGAAGGCACCGACGCGGTGAACCTGGACCAGCTGGATGCGGTCGCGGCCGCAGGCGAGGCCACCAGCAAGTACTTCCAGGCCACCGGCAGCGCAGACAGCGACGCCGGCGCCCTGGCGTCCGGTGCCAACGCAACGGCCATCGGCGAGGCGTCCAACGCACTGGCAGACGGTGCGTCGGCACTCGGCAGCGGCGCAACCGCTGCAGGCCAGAACGCGACAGCGGTCGGCTTCAACGCGCTGGCAGCCGGGCAGAACAGTGCCGCCTTCGGCAACAACGCACAGGCCACCGGTCCGGGCAGCGTCGCGGTCGGCGGCGTGGCGGTCGATGAAGACGGCAATCCGTTGATCACCAACGGCGGTGTGCCGGTGGATACCGGCGCCACCAGCGCCGGGCTCGGTGGAACCGCCGTCGGTGCCAGCGCCGTCGCCAGCGGCTTCGGTGCGGCGTCCTACGGCCTGGGGGCTTATGCCTCCGGCGCACAGTCCGCGGCCTTCGGTGCGGTATCCAACGCCATCGGCGATTACTCCACCGCCATCGGCACGCAGACGGTCGCCACCGGCACCAGCAGCACCGCGATCGGTGGCCCGGTCGATCTGCTGCCCGGCCTGGGCTTGCTCATCTCCACCGAAGCCAGCGGCGAAGCCGCCACGGCGGTAGGCGCAGGTGCGCAGGCCAGTGGTGACAATTCCACTGCGGCAGGCACCCTGGCCTTCGCCACCGGTGACCAGAGCACGGCGATCGGCTATTTCTCCAGCGCCTCGGCGATCAACTCGGTCGCGTTGGGTGCCGACTCGGTGGCCAGCCGTGACAACACCGTATCGGTGGGCAGTGCCGGCAACGAGCGACAGGTGACCAACGTGGCCGCCGCTACACAGGGCACCGATGCGGTGAACCTGGACCAGCTCAACGCCGTGGCCTCGGTGGGTGAAACCACCAGCAAGTACTTCCAGGCCAGCGGCAGCGACGACAGCGATGCCGGCGCACTTGTCAGCGGCGACAACGCACTTGCCGCCGGTGAGGCCAGCAACGCGATTGGCGATGGCGCCATCGCGTTGGGCAGCGGTGCGACCTCCAACGGGTCCAACGCGGCAGCCGTCGGCTTCAATGCCGTGGCAGAAGGTGAGAACGCGCTCGCCAGCGGCTTCAATGCACAGGCCCTCGCGGCCAACGCCAGCGCCAGCGGTGCCAACGCGGTCGCATCGGCCGAGTACGCCACTGCAAGCGGCGCAGAAAGCCTGGCCTCGGGTGAACAGAGCGCCGCCTACGGTGCCGCCAGTGTCGCCAGCGGCGACGGCAGCACAGCCGCTGGCGTGCTCTCTGAAGCCAGCGGCGAAGAAGCGGTTGCGGTGGGTTACTTCACCACCGCTGATGGCAGCGGTGCGACGGCGGTGGGCTCCGAAGCGGTGGCCATCGGCACCACGGCCGCCAGCTTCGGCTTCGCAGCAGAAGCCACGGCGGGTTACACCACGGCGGTGGGCGGCTACGCGCAGGCCACGGCGTTCAACGCCACGGCACTGGGCAGCTTCGCCAACGCTTCCGGTTCCAATTCGGTCGCCCTGGGTGGCGATTCGGTGGCCAGCGGTGCGTACAGCACGGCCGCCGGCCAGGCCAGCATCGCCAGCGGTACCAACAGCGTGGCCGTCGGTGGCGCATTGGGTGGACTGTTCGCTACCGAGGCATCCGGCAACTACTCCACCGCCGTCGGCGGGGGTGCCTGGTCGCCGGGCGTCAACAGCACGGCGCTGGGCAATGCAGCGGAATCGCGAGGCCTGAACAGCGTGGCGCTGGGTGCGGACTCCATCGCCGACCGCGACGACAGCGTGTCGGTCGGCTCCAGCGGCGCGACGCGGCAGATCACCAACGTCGCGGCAGGCAGTGAAGCCACCGACGCGGTGAATCTGGCGCAGCTGCAGGCCGTCGCCGATGCCAGCGGGACCGGCAGCAAGTACTTCGCCGTCAGCGGCAGTGAAGACAGCGACGCCGGTGCCTTGGTGACAGGTGACAACGCGCTGGCGGCAGGTGAAGCCGCCAATGCATTGGGTGACGGTACCGTTGCCCTGGGCAGCGGCGCCACGGCGGCCGGCAACCATGCCACGGCGATCGGCTTCAACGCACTGGCAAACGGCGAAAACGCAACGGCCAGCGGCTTCAATGCACAGGCAGTGGGCGCCAATGCCAGCGCCAGCGGCGGCAACGCGCTGGCGTCGGCGGTGTACGCGACCGCCAACGGCGCGGGGAGCGTGGCGTCAGGAGAAGTCAGTGCCGCCTTCGGTGCGGGCAGCGTTGCCAGTGCCGACGGCAGCACGGCGACCGGCGCGTCCTCGGCCGCGTCCGGTGTGCAATCGGTGGCCGTGGGTTCCGTCAGTACAGCGGCAGGCGATGCGGCGACCGCCGTGGGTTCGGAAAGCACGGCCGGTGGCAGCGTTGCGGCCGCACTGGGCTTCCGTGCCGATGCCAGCGGTGACTTCAGCACGGCCATTGGTGGTCTCTCGCAGGCCACGGCGTTCAACGCCACCGCGATCGGCAACTCGGCAGTCGCCTCCGGCTCGGGCTCACTGGCACTTGGTGGCGATGCACTCGCCAGCGGCGCGCGCAGTGTCGCCCTGGGTGCGGGGTCCAAGGCGGTGGACGCCAACGTGGTGTCGGTCGGTGGCGGTGACGGGACCAGTTCTCCAGCCACCCGCCGCATCGTCAACGTCGCCGAAGGTCGCCTGACCGCCGACAGCAGCGATGCCGTCACCGGTTCGCAGCTCCACCGCACCAACCAGCGCGTCGGCGCGGTGGAAACCAAGGTCAACGATATCGACAGCCGCATCGGCGGTATCCAGACCACCCAGGCCAATACGCTGGCCTACGACGATTCGCAGCACGGCAAGATCACCTTCAACGGTGAGCAGGGCACGGTGGTGGACAACGTCGCCGCAGGCAGCATCAGCGGTGACAGCCGCCAGGCCGTCAACGGGGGCCAGCTGTTCCAATCGCTCAGCAACGCGGCCAGCATGCTCGGCGGCGGCGCCAGCGTGGGCCTTCAGGGTGTGTTCGTCGC
Organism: Stenotrophomonas sp. WHRI 8082; assembly: GCF_040223995.2. Taxonomy (NCBI): domain Bacteria; kingdom Pseudomonadati; phylum Pseudomonadota; class Gammaproteobacteria; order Lysobacterales; family Lysobacteraceae; genus Stenotrophomonas; species Stenotrophomonas sp. WHRI 8082. The sequence continues at coordinate 2,557,189 of NZ_CP167826.1, forward strand.
GCCGAACTACGTCATCCAGGGCAACACCTACAACAACGTGGGTGACGCGCTGACTGCGCTGGACTCGCGGGTTTCTTCGATGGGCCAGAGCCTGGCATCGGGGGCCCCGATCAGTGCGTCGCCTGCACCGGCAGCCGGTGGAACCGGACCGGCAACGGCGGCGGGTGGTTCGCGTCCGGTGGCCGCACCGACGGCTGACGTCAGTGCGCAGGCAGTTGTCGGCCAGGGAGCCGTCGCCAGCGGCGCCGGGGCGACCGCGATCGGCCTGGGTGCGACTGCATCGGCCGACAACTCGGTCGCGCTGGGCCAGGGCTCGGTCGCGGATCGTGCGAACTCGGTGTCCGTCGGCAGCGTCGGCGGTGAGCGTCAGGTCACCAACGTGGCCGCCGGCACGCAGGCGACCGACGCGGTCAACAAAGGCCAGCTGGACAGCGGCGTAGCCTCGGCCAACAGCTACACCGACACCCGCTTCAAAACGGTCGCCGACAGCGTCGATGTGTTCAAGGGCGAAGTGGACGGCAAGCTGCGGAACATGGACCGCCGCATCGACCAGCAGGGCGCGATGAGCGCGGCGATGTTGAACATGGCAACCAGTGCCGCCGGCGTGCGCACCCAGAACCGGGTCGGCGTCGGCGTCGGCTTCCAGGGCGGCGAATCGGCCCTGTCGCTGGGCTACCAGCGTGCGGTCAGTGATCGCGCCACGGTGACGTTCGGCGGCGCGTTCAGCAGTGATGACAGTTCCGTAGGCGTCGGTGCCGGCTTCGGCTGGTAAGGACGCGGCAACAGAAACGGCGGCGGCCGCCGGTCGCTGCCCGCCAGTGAAGCCTGAGGGGGCGGGTCACGGCAACCCGGGCGTGGCCCGCCCGGGGTAGTCGCAAGGAAGTAAGGCCGCAGGTTTGGTACCACCAACGACCCAGAAGAGGATTTCGACGTGATCAAGAAGCACAACCTCCGCACCAACGTTCTCGCCGCTGCTGTGCTGTCCCTGACGGCGGGTGCGGGCATGGCACAGGCCGCCGACCTCAAGGTCAGCGCGCCCCTGCATTCCCCCGCCGCGCAGCAGCAGGCCGTGAACGGCATCATCGTGAAGTACAAGGCCGGTAGCGTCGCTGCGGGCAGCAGCGCAGCCAAGGTCGGCGTCGTCAACGGTGCGCTGTCGCGTGCCACGCTGTCCGGCAACAAGGCGACCGCCACCGCGCGCGCTGCTGCGTTCAGCCCGCAGGTCGTGCGCAGGCTCGGCGTCGGCGCGGACCTGATCCGCCTGAAGACCCGTCTGGGCACTGCCGACCTGGACAAGGTGCTGGCTGAACTGCGCGCCGACCCGGCCGTGCAGTACGCCGTGCCCGATGCACGCATGTACGCCATCGACGCCGGTACGCCGGCACGCGCCCGCGCCGTGGTGCAGGCAGATGCAACGCCGTCCCTGGTGCCGAACGATCCGCTCTACGCGCAGTACCAGTGGCACCTGAGCAGCGCCACCGGCGGTGTCAACGCGCCGGCGGCGTGGGATATAGCCGCAGGCGAAGGCGTAGTGGTAGCAGTGCTCGACACCGGCATCCTGCCGCAGCACCCCGACTTCGTCAGCGGTGCGCTGCTGCCGGGCTACGACTTCATCAGCGATGCGGAGACTTCGCGCCGTCCGACCGATGAGCGCGTGCCGGGTGCACTGGACATGGGTGACTGGGTCGAGAACGACAACGAGTGCTATGCCGGCTCGCTGGCCGAAGACAGCTCGTGGCACGGTACGCACGTAGCGGGCACCATCGCCGAAGCCACCAACAACGGCGTCGGCATGGCCGGCGTGGCCCACAAGGCCAGCGTGCTGCCCGTGCGGGTGCTCGGCAAGTGTGGTGGCTACCTGTCCGACATCGCCGATGCGATCACCTGGGCGTCCGGTGGCACGGTCACCGGCGTGCCGGCCAATACCACCCCGGCCGACATCATCAACATGAGCCTTGGCGGCAGTGCGGCCTGCGACGCGGTGTACCAGGACGCGATCAATGGCGCGGTGTCGCGCGGCACCATCGTGGTGGTCGCGGCGGGCAACTCGGCGTCCAACGCGGCCAACTTCCGCCCGGCCAGCTGCAACAACGTGATCGCGGTCGGCGCCAACCGGATCACCGGTGGCATTGCGTCGTACTCCAACTTCGGCACGCTCGTAGATCTTTCCGGACCGGGCGGCGGCGGCGGTGTCGATGGCAATCCGGGTGGCTATGTGTGGCAGGCCGGTTACAACGGTGCCACCACGCCCACCTCCGGCACGCTCACCTACATGGGCATGGCCGGCACCTCGATGGCCTCGCCGCATGTCGCCGGTGTGGCAGCGCTGGTGCAGGGCGCACTGGCCGACGCCGACCGTGACCCGTTGACCCCGGCAGAGATGGAAACCCTGCTCAAGCAGACCGCACGTGCGTTCCCGGTGACCATCCCGGCCGGCACGCCGATCGGCACCGGCATCGTCGATGCCAAGGCCGCGCTGGATGAAGCGCTGAAGGAGCCGTGCACCGAGAACTGCGCACCGCCTGCCACCCCGCTGACCAACAAGGTCGCCGTGGCCGGCATCAGCGGTGCCAGCGGCAGCGAGAAGCTGTACAGCTTCGTGGCGACAGCCGGCAAGCCGGTCAGCTTCGTCACCTACGGCGGCACTGGCAACATCTCGCTGCACGTGGGCGCGGACAACGGTACCTCCACCGTGGCGTGGACCGCCAAGTCTTCGCGCACCGGCAATGCGGAAACCGTACGCATCACGGCGCCGGTCGCCGGCACGTACTACGTGAAGGTGGTGGGTGACGCAGCGTTCTCCGGCGTGACCCTGCTTGCCACGCAGTAAGTTGCGTCTCTGACGTACCCGGCCCGCCAGTGAACCTGGCGGGCCTTTTTATTGATGCAGTCGTGCTTTTTTCCGATCTGAACGGTAGCAGCCGACGGCATGCTGCTACAGTCTGGACGATTGCACGTGAGGCTTTCTGTGAACGCGGTTGTTGACCCTGCCAACGTGAATACTGCTGAAGCGCCGTTGATCGATGCGCTGATCGCGCGCGGTCGGTTGAAGGAAGCCGATCTCGCCCGCGCGCGCACCCTGCATGCCGAATCGGGCGGCAGCCTGCTGTCGCTGCTGGTCCGCCTGGGCCTGGTGTCCGAACGGGACCAGGCGCAGACCACCGCCGACGTGCTCGGGATCGAACTGCTGGATGCACGGCAGATGCCGGATGCACCGCCGCCCTCCCTGGCCGATGCCTTGCCGGTGACGCTGCGCTTCCTGAAGCAGTTCCACGTCTGCCCGATTTCGCTGGACGAAAGCGGCCTGCTGCTGTGGCAGGCCGACGCCCACGATCCCTATCCGTGCCAGGCGATCTCGCTGGCGATGGGCGTGCCGGTGCATCCGCGTATCGGCCAGCGTGCCGAGATCGACGACCAGATCGAGCGCTGGTATGGGCAGGGTCGCAGCGCCATGGGGGCGATCGTGGAAACCGCCGATGGCGAGGGTGCCGCGGTCGACGACATCGAGCACCTGCGTGACCTTGCCTCTGAAGCACCGGTGATCCGTCTGGTGAACCTGGTGATCCAGCGTGCGGTTGAACTGCGTGCCTCGGACATCCACGTCGAGCCGTTCGAGACGCGGCTGAAGGTGCGCTATCGCGTGGATGGCGTACTGATCGAAGGCGAGAGCCCTCCGTCCAACCTGACCGCTGCGGTGATCAGCCGCATCAAGATCATGGCGCGGCTCAACATCGCCGAACGTCGCCTGCCGCAGGATGGCCGCATCATGCTGCGTGTTCAGGGCAAAGAACTGGACCTGCGCGTCAGCACCGTGCCGACCGCGCATGGCGAAAGCGTGGTCATGCGTCTGCTGGATCGTGAAACCGTCGTGTTCGATTTCCAACGGTTGGGCTTCACCGAGGAGTTCCTGCCAGCGTTCCGCAAGGTGCTGGAGCAACCGCACGGCATCCTGCTGGTGACCGGCCCCACCGGCTCGGGCAAGACCACCACGCTGTACACCGCGCTGAGCCAGCTCAACACCGCCGACGTGAAGATCATCACTGTCGAAGACCCGGTGGAGTATCAGATCGAAGGCATCAACCAGATCCAGGCCAAGCCGCAGATCGGCCTGGACTTCGCCAATGCGCTGCGCAGCATCGTGCGCCAGGATCCGGACATCATCATGATCGGCGAGATGCGCGACCTGGAAACCGCGCGCATCGCGATCCAGTCCGCGCTGACCGGCCACCTGGTGCTGTCCACGCTGCATACCAACAATGCCGCAGGCGGCATCACCCGCCTGCTCGACATGGGCGTGGAGGATTATCTTCTGACCTCCACCATCAACGGGATCCTGGCCCAGCGCCTGGTGCGCCGCCTGGAGCCGACCCATGCCGAGCGCTATGAAGCATCGCCTGAAGAGATCGAGCGCTTCGACCTGCGCCGTCTGCAGCCGCACGGCACGATCCACCTGTTCCGCCCGCGACCCTCGGCGATCGCGCCCACCGGTTACCTCGGGCGCACCACCATCGTCGAGTTCCTGGTGATGAACGACGAGCTGCGCCGCGCGGTGATGCGTCGCGAAGGCATGGGTGAGATCGAGCGCATTGCACGCAATGGCGGCATGCGCACGATGTACGAAGACGGCCTGCTGAAGGCGCTGGCCGGGCAGACGACGCTGGAAGAAGTCCTGCGTACCACCGAGGAAAGCTGAGCATGCCGCTGTACCGCTACAAGGCGCTGGATGCACAGGGCGACATGGTGGACGGCCAGATGGAGGCGGTCAGCCAGGCCGAGCTGGTCGTGCGCCTGCAGGAGCAGGGCCACCTGCCGATGGAAACCCGGTTGGCCAGTGAAGGCGGCATGGACGGTGGCCAGTTGCGTTCCCTGTTCAAGAGCCGGCCAATGCAGGGCGCTGCGCTGCTGCAGTTCACCCAGCAATTGTCGACGCTGCTGGGCGCGGGCCAACCGCTCGACCGCGCGCTGACCATCCTGCTCAGCCTGCCCGAAGACGAGCGCTCGCGTCGGGTCATCAGCGAAATCCGCGACACCGTGCGGGGCGGTGCGTCGCTGTCCAGCGCGCTGGAACGCCAGCACGGGCTGTTCTCGCGGCTGTACATCAACATGGTGCGCGCCGGTGAGGCCGGTGGCAGCCTGCACGACACGCTGCAGCGCCTGGCCGACTACCTGGAACGCAGCCGCGCGCTGCAGGGCAGGGTCGTCAACGCGCTGATCTATCCCGCCATCCTGCTCGTGGTGGTGGGCGGTGCGCTGCTGTTTCTGCTGGGCTACGTGGTGCCGCAGTTCGCGCAGATGTATGAAAGCCTGGACGTGGAGCTGCCATGGTTCACCCAACTGGTGCTGCAGGTGGGTCTGTTGGTGCGTGATGGCTGGATCTGTATCATCGTCATTCCCGCCGCGATCGCCTGGCTGCTGGAGCGCAAGGCACGGCAGCCGGCGTTCCGCCTGGCACTGGATGGCTGGCTGCTGCGACGCAAGGGTATCGGCGCACTGCTGGGCAAGCTGGAAACCGCGCGGCTGGCGCGCACGCTGGGCACCTTGCTGCGCAACGGGGTGCCGCTGCTGGCCGCACTGGGCATCGCGCGCAACGTGCTGGGCAACCGCGCGCTGGCTGCCGACATCGACATCGCCAGCGACGAAGTGAAAAGTGGCAACGGCCTGTCTGCGGCACTGGCACGCGGCAAGCGCTTTCCCCGTTTGGCCCTGCAGATGATCCAGGTCGGTGAGGAATCCGGCGCGCTGGATGCCATGCTGCTGAAGACGGCCGACACCTTCGAACAGGAAACCGCACGCAGCATCGACCGCCTGTTGTCGGCGATGGTGCCGGCGATCACCCTCGTACTGGCCTCGGTGGTGGGGCTTGTCATCATGGCCGTGCTGGTGCCGATGTATGACCTCACCAACGCGATTGGCTGAATCCGTCCCACTGCAATGACGTGCACTCCCGCAACAAGGAACCTGCTGATGAAACGACGTGCCACTCCCCGCTTTTCCTCGCCGCGCAACCAGTCGGGCATGAGCCTGCTGGAAATCATCATCGTCATCGTGCTGATCGGCGCGGTGCTTACCCTGGTCGCCAGCCGTGTGCTCGGTGGTGCCGATCGTGGCAAGGCCAACATCGCCAAGGCGCAGGTGCAGACCGTCGCCAGCAAGATCGACAACTACCGTCTGGATACCAACCGCCTGCCGGCCAAACTGGACGAGCTGGTCACCCAGCCGGCCGGTGTGAATGGCTGGATGGGACCCTATGCGAAGGCATCGGATCTGGACGATCCGTGGGGCCGCCCGCTGGATTACCGCGCACCCGGTGAACGCCAGGATTACGACCTGATCAGCCTGGGCAAGGATGGCAAGCCCGGCGGCAGCAGCTTCGATGCGGACATCCGCTACGAGCAGTGACATTGAAAACAGGGGCCGTCCGCTCCGGCGTGGCCATGCCGCGCCGTTCTTGCCGCAGTAGCACCGGTGCGCAGGCACAGGGCATGTCGCTGCTGGAGATGCTGCTGGTGATCGCCCTGATCGCGATGGTCGGGCTGGTTACTGCGGGCATGTTCTCGCGTGGCATGGCCGGCATGCAGCTGCGCAGTGCCGGCAAAGAAATCGCCAATCAACTGCGCGCCACGCGTGCCGAAGCGATTGCCCGTGGCAGCGTGCAGCGCTTCCTGATCGAGCCACGTCAACGGCGCTGGGAAGCGGCGGCCGGTCGCAGTGGCACATGGCCCGAGCAGGTGCAGGTCGACTTCGAGGGCGCAGCGCAGCTGCAACCTGCCGCAGGGCAGGGGGTCATCGAGTTCCATCCAGATGGGGGCGCCAGCGGCGGCCGTATCGTATTGCGTCGGGGCGACGCACGCTGGCGGATCAACGTGGGCTGGCTGACCGGTGAAGTCACCTCCGGCCCGGAGCGGGCCCGATGAGGTCACGCAGCGCCCTTGCCGGTAAACGTGCGGTACGCGGCTTCACCTTGCTGGAAGTGCTGGTGGCGTTCGCGTTGCTGGCCATGGCGCTGACCCTGCTGCTGGGCACGTTGTCCGGTGCCGCACGCCAGGTCGGTCAGGCCGACGTGCGCTCGCGCGCGGTGCTGCACGCACAGTCGCTGCTGGCTGGCGCGGGCGTTGAAGCGCCGTTGCAGGAAGGCCAGCAGCAGGGCCAATGGGAGCAGGGCCGTTACCGGTGGACCCTGCAGGTGCGCCCGTTCGTGGAACCGCGCGCATCCGGCAGCGTCGTCGCGGCCGGACCTGCGGCGCCACGGCTGCTCGAACTGGACCTGCAGGTGCGCTGGGACCAGCCGCGAGCAGGACAGTTGGCCTGGCGCAGCCTGCGCCTGGTGCCGCCAGCGCTGGAGGCGACGCCGTGAGCATCCGCGCGCGCGGATTCACACTGATCGAAGTGCTGCTCGCCACCGCGCTGCTCGCTGCCGGGCTGGCGCTCGCCTTTGTCACCGTGCGTTCGGCGATGACCATCAGCCAGCGGGGCGAGGCCATCGCGGCCGACAACGAGCGCATGCGCGCGGTGCAGGGGCTGCTGCGGCGCCAGCTTACTCAAGCGCTGCGCAGCCCGATCGAGCCGCTGGACCCAGCACGTGAGCCGCAGTTCTTCGTCGGCCAGGCCCAGCGGTTGCGCTTTGTCGCCGACGTGCCTGCGTATCTGGGACGGGGAGGATCCTACGTACACGATCTGCAGGCAGTACGCAGCGGCCAGGGCGTGCGCCTGCAGCTCGGCCTGGTGATGGTGCAGGGCGGCGTGCAGATCCCCGAGCGTCCGCCGCGTGCGCCGGAGGTGCTGGTGGATGAGCTGAAGCGGGTCACCCTGCGCTACCGCGGCATCGATGCGGCCAGTGGACAGATGGGTGACTGGATGACGGATTGGCCGGATACCCGTCGTCCGCCGCTGCTGGTGTCGATCCAGGTGCAGCCTCTGCGGGGACCGGCGTGGCCGGATCTGCAGGTGGTGCTGGAGAATGCGGCGCAGGCGGGTGCGCGATGAGGGCCCCACGCGGTGCTGCGCTGGTGCTGGTGCTGTGGCTGATCGCGCTGCTGACTGCGCTGGTCGGCGCGTTTGCCATGTCGGCCAGGATTGAGCACCTGCAGCAGCGCGTGCAGGATGACAGCGGGCGCGCACAGGAAATCGGCCGTGCGGGTGTGGCCTACGCCATGTCGCGGCTGCGTGCGGACCCGCAGCGGCCTGCGTGGCAGCCGGACGGTCGCCTCTATCGCTGGCGCTTCGACGGCGCGCAGGTCGATATCCGCATTGAAGACGAGAGCGGCAAGATCAACCTCAACTTGGCCGACATCCCCTTGTTGCAGGGCTTCCTGCAGGCCCTGCAGGTCGAACCTGCCGCTGCCACGCGCCTGGCCGGCGCGATCGTGGATTGGCGCGACGCCGACGACCTGAGTCCTGTCGGGGGCGGCGCAGAGGGTCCCGACTATGTCGCCGCAGGCTTGCCGTACGGTCCGCGCAACGCACGTTTCGAGACCTTGGGTGAGCTGCAGCGGGTGCTGGGCATGACCCCGTCGCTGTACGCACGCATGCGCCCGATGCTGACCCTGCACAGCCGTCTGGCACGGCCGGATGCGCGCTTCGCGCAGGGCCCGGTGCTGACGGCGCTGGGCATGGATGCCGCGCTGGTGCAGGCACAGCGCGAGCAGGAGTGGGCAGGCAGCAACGACACGATGTCGGCGCCCGCTGTTGCCAGCGGCAGTGGCACCTATAGTATCGAGTGCAGCGTGGTGGATGAGCGCGGCCGTGCCGCCGTCAGCCGCGCGGTAGTGCGCAACACCCCGAGCACGGCGATGGGCCGGGCTTATACAGTGCTTGGATGGGAACAGGGAATGGCCTCGCAATGACCGCATGGCAGCATGGATTCAGGCAGGTGGGGGCGCAGCTGATGCCGCGTGCCAGCGCGTTCCTGCGCTGGTGGCGGGATGCGCTGCTGGCCTGGCTGCCGGCACGCTGGCAATGGGCGCTGGGCTGGGCGCCGGCCCGCCTGCTGCTGCGCCAGTGCGGCGACACCCTGCGCATGGAGCGCGACATCGGAGGCGAAACCACGCTGGTCGGCACGCTGCCCTGGCCGTGCCAACCCACCGCCCTGGCTGCGGCGCTGGAGCCGCGGCTGCAACGCTTGCCCCGTTACTGGGTGCTCGATGCGGGCGAGGTGCTGCGGCGGACCCTGCGGGTTCCCGCCGCGGCGACCGGTCGGCTGCGCGATGTGATGGGGTACGAGATCGACCGGCAGACGCCATTCGCTGTCGATCAGGTCACATACGACGTGAGGGTATTGGGCCCGTCGAGCGGGGACCACCTGCAGGCCGAGCTGGTGGTGCTGCCACGGCAGCGCTTGGAGCAGTGGCAGCAGGCAGTCGGAAGCTGGGCCGACGCGGTCAGTGGCATCGACGTGGTCGACGCCGCGGGCGCTCCGTTGCACGTGAACCTGCTGCCGCCCGGGCAGCGCCAGCGCATCCGCAACCCGCAGCTGCGGCTTGAGTTGCTGCTGGCCGCGGCCGCTGCGGTGATGCTGACGCTGGCGGGCAGCCAGCTGCTGCACAACCGCGAACGGGCCGTGGACGAGCTGCGCACCGACGTGGAGCGCAGCGCGCGCAACGCGCGTGGCGTGGCCAACGAGCGAGCCCGCCTGCAGACCCTGGTCGACGGCGCCGCGTTCCTGGACAGTGAGCACGTCAAGCGACCGACCATGCTGGCGCTGTGGAATGAATTGAGCAGCTTGCTGCCCGATGGCACCTACCTGGAAAAGATCGGCGTGGAAAACCAGCAGGTGCAGCTGATCGGGCTGAGCCGCGAAGCCAACCAGCTGGTGCCCCTGCTGCAGGCATCGCCGTTGTGGCAGCGGGTGAACCTGACCGGCGTGCTGCAGGCCGATGGCACGGCAGGCGGGCGTGATCGTTTCACCCTCACCGCGGAACTGCGGCCGCTGGCGACGCCGCTGCCGGCAGCAAAAAAGGAGCCGGCCCATGCCGTCCGCACCGACACGCCGTGACCGCTGGCTGGCGCTTGGACTGCTGCTGGCGGTGCTGGCGCTGGTCTACCTGTTGCTCGTGCATCCCCTGTTTACGGTGCCTTGGCGTGCGATGGACCAGGAGATCGTGGCATTGCAGGAACGCCAACAGCGCGTGCAGGTCCAGCTGGACCAGCGTCCCCAGGTGGCCGAACGGCTGCAGCAGGTGCAGGAGGCCCTGCGCCAGCGCCCCGGCTTCCTGACCGAGGCGACGGCTGAAGGGGCCGCGGCCGCGCTTTCGGCGCGCGTGCAGGAGGTCGTCGCATCCGCCAGCCCGGGAAACCGCGCCTGCGTGGTCAGCAACCGCACCCCGATGCCGGACAGCCGCGGCGACGCCACGTACACGCGCGTGGCCATGCAGGTCCGGCTGCGCTGCGGCGTGGACGAAATGGCCACCGTGCTGCAGTCGTTGGAAACCGGCACGCCGCGCCTCTTAGTGGAAAACCTCAACATGCTGGCCCAGCGTTTCCAGCAGTCGCCCGTGGAGTCGGGAACCGGACTGGATGTGTCGTTCGAACTGGTCGGCTACCTGCAGCCGGGGGGCCTGGACACCCTGCAGGCCATGCCGCCAACGGGTGTTGCGATGCCTGCCGACAGTGGCCTGTCAGCCAACGCGGCGCCCGCGTCCGATGTCGAGGCTGTGCCTGCAGATGCACACAGCCCCGATGCCGCCAGCCTGCCCGTTGACGACGTCGTGGATGTCGTGGAGGCGCCGGATGCGGATTGATCGTTTCAACCTGCGCACGTCGATCCTGCTCGGCATCGCAGTGCTGGCCGGCACCGCGTGGCTGGCCACACGCCTGGGCGTCGGCGGCGGCATCGACGCTGCAGACGCCACCAGCGTACCGGTACCGGTGTTGCCGAACCTGCCTGCGCAACGGGCCGAGCCTCTGGTTACATCTGCCAGCTTCACCGCCGTCGTCGAGCGGCCGGTCTTCGCTGAAGATCGCCGCCCGCACCCGTTCCGCCTCGGCGGCCCGGAAGCGGCTGCCAGCGGCGGTGCGCTGCGTTTGACCGGCGTGCTGCTCAGCGGAAATTTCGGCATGGCGACGCTGTCGGGAGAGCAGGGCCGCTCGCTGCGCCTGCGCCTGAACAGCGACGCGGTGGAAGGCTGGCAACTGCTCGCACTGGAGCCGCGGCGGGCCACCGTCCTCGGTCCCGACGGCGCGCAGGTACTGGAACTTGCGGTGTTCGACGGTCAGGGAGGCGAGCCCCCCACGGTGCTGCGCGACACCAGCGCGGCAGGCACGACGGGCACGGCGCGACAGGCCGTACCCCCACCACCGCCGCCACAGCCGTCACGCAGTTCCCCCGCCGCACCTGCGGCATCGCCCGCTGCATCGCCCGCGACGGCTCCGGCACCCGCAGACGCTGCCAATCAAGGGCCAAGTGAAGAACAGATGCGGGCGATCCGCGAGCGCATCCGCGCCCGACGTGAGCAACTGCAGCAACAGCAACAACAACGCCAGTCAACGTCGCCTACCGGCGGCGCTGCCAACCGATAGAGTGCAAGCATGAACCTGCGTTTCCTTTCCTGCTCTTTCGCCCTGGCCTTGCTGGTCGGCTGCACGACAGCGCCGATCCCGGACGTGCAGCGCAATGCCCGGTTCGACACCGGCGTGGCCGTACCTGCCACTGACGCCGATGGCGATGACGTGCAGGGTGCGCCGAAGGCCGTCATCCGGCGGGGCACCGGCACGATGATCAACCGCAGTGCCGCGTCGTCAGCGTCGCCGGCGTTGGGACAGGCCAGCAGCGGCGATGCCACCTTCAACTTTGAGGGCGAATCGCTTCACGCCGTGGTCAAGGCGATCCTCGGCGACCTGCTGGGGCAGAACTACGTCATCGCGCCCGGCGTGCAGGGCACGGTCACCCTGGCAACGCCCAGGCCGGTGTCCGGCGCGCAGGCACTGAACCTGCTGGAGATGGTGCTGGGGTGGAACAACGCGCGCATGGTGTACAGCGGCGGACGCTACAACATCGTTGCCGCCGACCAGGCGCTCGCCGGAACCGTGGCGCCGAGCACCGCGCCCGCCGCCAGCGCCCGTGGGTTCGAGGTGCGGGTGGTGCCCCTGCAGTTCATCTCGGCTGCGGAAATGAAGAAGGTGCTTGAGCCTTACGCGCGGCCGAATGCCATCGTGAATGTCGACAGTGGACGCAACGTCATCACGCTGGGCGGAACGCGCGCCGAGCTGGAGAACTACCTGCACACGGTGCAGATATTCGACGTCGACTGGTTGGCTGGCATGTCGGTGGGCGTGTTCCCGATCACGTCCGGCAAGGCCGAGCAGGTTGCTGCGGATCTGGAAAAGATATTCGGCGAGGACAGCAAGACGCCCAGCGCCGGCATGCTGCGTTTCCTGCCGCTGGAGAATGCCAACGCGGTGTTGGTGATCACCCCGCAGGTGCGCTACCTCGACCAGATCCAGGAGTGGCTGGACCGCATCGATACCGCGGGCGGCGCGCCCCGGCTGTTTTCGCATGAGTTGCGCTACATCAAGGCACGTGACCTGGCCGAGCGCCTGGCGGAAACCTTCGGCAGCAGCGGCAGCCGTGGCGGCGACAGCGGTGCATCGCTGGCACCGGGCGCCAGCAGTTCGCGCATCGACGGCGGCGGTGGCCGTGGCCAGGATGGCGGGACGGACACCCCCTCGCTCGGAAGCGACAGCAGCGGTACGGGCGCCAGCGGAGGCACCGGCAACAGCGGCATGAGCCTGCCGCAGCGACAGGCCGGCAACGCCAGCGTGACGCTGGAAATCGGCGCCGACCGTGTCGGCGTGTCGGCGGTGGAAGAAACCAACACCTTGCTGGTGCGCGCCACGCCGCAGGCATGGCGCTCCATCCGCGAAGTGATCGAAAAGCTGGACGTGATGCCCATGCAGGTCCACATCGAAGCGCAGGTGGCCGAGGTCAGCCTGACCGGCGATCTCAGCTACGGGGTCAACTGGTACTTCGAAAATGCCGTGCAGGGCGCCAGCTTCACCGGTGCCGTGGGCGGGGCGACGCTGCCCAATGCCGCAGGGCGCGACATATGGGGAAGCTATGCCGGTGCGATCACCGGCAGCAGCGGACTGGGCTGGACCTTCCTTGGCCGCAATGCCGCCGCAGTGGTCAGCGCGCTGGACAAGGTGACCGACCTGCGCCTGCTGCAGACGCCCTCCATCTTCGTGCGTAACAACGCCGAGGCCACGCTCAATGTCGGTGACCGTATCCCGATCGTGACCACCACGGTCAATACCGGGATCGGGGCCAGTACCGTCGGCCAGGTGCAGTACATCGACACCGGCGTGATCTTGAAGGTGCGCCCGCGGATCACCCGCGACGGCACCGTGTTCATGGACATCGTGCAGGAAGTCAGCAGCGCCGAACTGATTCCCAGCACCTGCAACCCGCAGGAAAGCAACTGCAATCCGCGCATTTCTACCCGCAAGATGGCCACCGAGGCGGCCATCCAGAGCGGTGACACCATCATGCTGGCCGGTCTGATCACAGATAGCGGGAACGACGGCCACAACGGCATTCCCGGCCTCAGCCGGATCCCGGTCGTGGGCGCCCTGTTCGGGCAGAAAACCCGCAGCAGCCGTCGCTCGGAAGTGATCGTGCTGCTCACCCCGACGATCGTCCGCAATGGTCAGGAAGCGCGCATTCTCACTGATGAGTACAGCCGTCGCTTCCGTGCGATGGAGCCGATCAGCGCGCCGCGCGGCAAGTAGCACTCTGCGTCATCGACAGTCGCCATGCGACCGTGTTGCTTGCTACGCTGGCAGCACACGGCCAGGGCAACCGCCCGCCGTGCATCCACCAGCGGAGGCGGGATGGGGGCGATCGTGTTGTTGCCGTTGGGCGTGGACGACGCGGCGCTGGACCATTGCCTGGCCGCGCTGGACGCGGGCACCGCTGCGGGCACTGCGATCTGGCTGGCCGACGACGCGCAGGCCGGACCGCGTGCGCAGGCGGTCATCGCGCATTGGTTGGCGCATACCCCATTGCAGGCCGAGTACACCCGGCGCGCACGGCCGCTGGGCGAAGTCGCCCACCTGGATGAAATGCTGCGCGCGTGCGTGGGCATGGATGTTGCGGTATTGGCACCGGACAGTGTCCCGATGCCAGGGTGGTTGGACCAGTTGCAGGCCTGCTTCGCCCGTGATGCTGCGATCGCGACTGCCACGCCTTGGTGCAACGCGGGCGGCACGGTGGCCTGGCCACGGCTGGGCGAGATCAATCCGCTGCCGGCCTTCCCGGCGGCGTTGTCGGTGGCCTGCGCGGCGATGCCGCCGCAGCATCCGGAGCTGCCCTCGGCGGTGACCCACGCGGTGCTGGTGCGCGGCAGCGCACGCCAGCGTGCGGGCGGACTGGATACCGACAGCTACGGTGGCTGGAGTGCGGCGCTGATCGATCTGGGCCTGCGCATGGCCGGCCTGGGCTGGCGCAATGTGCTGTGCGAGACCGCGTTCGTCGCACGCGGGAGCGAGGGTGGCAACCACCCCGGTGATCTGGATGCGTTATCGAGCCGGTGGCCGGCGTGGACGCCACGGCTGGCGGACTTCCTGATGCACGATCCGCTGCGCGACGCACGTGATGACCTGCAGGCCCGCTACCAGCGCGCGATAATGCCCGAGGCGCAGGGCGATCTGTTCGGTGCCGCATCGTCCCCGCCGGAGTCAGCCGCTTGAACCAGGCCATTGTTGCCGTCGTCGTCACTTACCAGAGCAGCAGCACCATCGATGCCTGCGTGCAGCGCCTGCGCGACGCGCACGGCATCGCCGAGATCCGTGTGATCGACAACGCGTCGCAGGACGATACCGTCGAGATCCTGCAGCGCCACGCCAGCGTCGACGCCCGTGTGCGCTTCATCGCCAACCCGGACAACCCCGGCTTTGCCGCAGCCAACAACCAAGGGGTGGCCGATTCGTGCAGCCCGTGGCTGGCCTTCATCAACCCGGACGTGCTGGTCGAGCCGGATACGCTGGCCCGGCTGTGTGAGCGCGGCAGCGCGCTGGGTGACTGCCTGCTTGGCGTGGAGCAGGTGGACGAGCAGGGCCAACCGGATGAAGCCGTGCGTCGTCGCGACCCTGATTTCCTGATGATGCTGCGGTCGCCCGGGCGTGGCTCGAAGCTGGCCATCGCACGCGACGCGTCGCTGGCGATGCAACCGGTGCCGGCCCTGTCCGGTGCTGTGATGCTGATGCCACGCGCCTTGTTCGACCGGATCGGTGGCTGGGATGCCGGCTACCGCCTGCATGCCGAAGACCTGGACCTGTGCCGTCGCGTGCGCGATGCGGGCGGGGTCGTGGCCATCGCCAACGACCTGCAGGTCGTGCATGTGCGGGGCGTCTCCAGCCGCTCGCGTCCGTTCTTCGTGGAGTGGCACAAACATCGCGGGTTGTGGCGCTACTTCAAGCGCTTTGAAGCGCACCAGCGCAGCGTGCCGGTGCGGGTGGCCGTGTGGGGGGCGATATGGGCGCACGCGGTGCTGCAGGTGCCGAGACTGCTGCGAGCGGCGTAGCCCCTCGTGGCTGGCTTTCACACTTGAGCTGCGCTTGGGCCGGGCGGTAGGGCTGGGCGGGGGACGGCAAGAGCCGCTCCTGCGGGCCTCGTTTCGTGCCATCCATGGCACTCAACGCCCCCGCCCAGCCCCACCGCCCGGCCCTCTGACAGGTTCCGTGGCCGCCAGCCGCGTATGAAAAAAGAGAAAAGCGGTAGCGCCGACCCATGGTCGGCGGAAAGCATCGACCCCCCTCGCGCCAACATCCGCCGATCACAGGTCGGCAAAGGTTCCATGGCCCCCATGGACCTGTCGAAGGTGGGGCGGGGTGGGTTGGCGGGGGCGTTGAGCGCCATGGATGGCGCGAAACGAGGCCTGCATGGATGCAGTTTTTGCCGTCCCCCGCCAACCCATCCCGCCCCACCAACGCTTCAGCCCTGCAGCCCTTGCCCTTGCCCTTGCCCTTGCCGTTGCCGTTGCCTCTGCGGCCGCCGCGCCGCAGGCGCGGCAACAAGCCCGCACGCGGCGCATAATGGCGGCATGATCATCCACTCCCTGCTCGACACCGACCTGTACAAATTCACCATGATGCAGGCGGTGCTGCACCAGCATCCCGGCGCCATCGTGCAGTACCGGTTCAAGTGCCGTACGCCGGGCATCGACCTGGCGCAGTTCCTCGATCAGATCAGTGAAGAGATCGACCACCTCTGCACGCTGCGCTTCACCAGCGCCGAGCTGGATTACATGCGCGGCCTGCGCTTCGTGAAGCCTGATTTCGCCGATTTCCTTGGCCTGTTCCACCTGGATCGCAAGTACATCACCCTGCGTGCCTCGGACAGCGTACCGGGTGAGATCGAGCTGGACATCACCGGACCCTGGCTGCACACCATCATGTTCGAGGTGCCGCTGCTGGCGATCATCAACGAGGTGTGGTTCCGCAACACCACGACCGCGGATTTCGTCGAAGGCGAGCGCCGCCTGCAGGCCAAGGCCGCGTTGCTGCGCGATACGCCGGGATTCGAACAGTGCCGCATCGCCGATTACGGCAGCCGCCGCCGCTACTCACGTGACTGGCATGCACGGTTGTTGCCGTTGCTGCGCGATGCGCTGGGCCCGCAGCTCGTTGGCACCAGCAATGTGCACTTCGCCCGCGTGTATGGCATGACACCGCACGGCACGATGGCGCATGAGTACCTGCAGGCGTTCCAGGCCATCGGTCCGCGCCTGCGCGATTCGCAGGTGGCTGCGCTGGAATCGTGGGCACGCGAGTATCGCGGCGACCTGGGCATCGCGCTGTCCGACGTGGTCGGACTGGATGCCTTCCTGCGCGATTTCGACATGTATTTCTGCAAGCTGTTCGACGGGGTGCGCCACGATTCCGGCGACCCGTTCGACTGGGGCGACCGCATGCTGGCCCATTTCCAGCACCGTCGCGTGGATCCACGCAGCAAGGTCCTGGTGTTCAGCGATGGCCTGGATATCGAGAAGGTCATGCGCCTGTTCGACTACTTCCGTGGTCGTTGCCAGGTCGCCTTCGGTGTGGGAACGCACCTGACCAACGATCTCGGTCCCACACCACTGAACATCGTCATCAAGATGGTCCGCTGCAACGGGCAGCCGGTGGCCAAGTTGAGTGATTCGCCGGGCAAGAGCATGTGCGATGACCCGGGCTACCTGGCCTACCTGCGCCAGGTATTCGAACTGCCGCCGGGCGTCTGACCCGCGCCCCGGATCCCAGGGCTCCGGTAGCGCCGAGCCACGCTCGGCGAGCGAAGCGGCACTTGTCAGCAGCGCGCATAACCAGAGCGGCCGCTGCGCTCGCCGAGCACGGCTCGGCGCTACGTGCTCCCGGCCGGGACGTGTTTCATTCCAGCGCGTAGCGCAGCACGAACAGTCCGGCGACCAACCACACGGCGGCGTGCACTTCGCGCCAGCGTCCGGTGCCGGCCTTCAGCGCGGCGTAGGCGATGAAGCCAAAGGCCAGGCCATTGGCGATGGAGTAAGTGAACGGCATCGCCAGCGCACACAGCGCGGCCGGGACCGATTCGGTCAGGTCACTCCAGTCCACCTCCACCAGTTCGCGCAGCATCAAGCCGGCCACGAACAGCAGGGCCGGCGCGGTGGCATACCCGGGCACCATCGCCGCCAGCGGCGAGAACAGCAGTGCCGCCAGGAACAGCGCCGCCACCACCAGCGCGGTCAGCCCGGTGCGGCCGCCGGCCTGCACGCCGGATGCGCTCTCGGCAAAGGCGGTGGTGCTGCTGGTGCCCAACAGCGAGCCCGCGACAATCGCCGTGCTGTCGGCGAACAAGGCCCGCCCGAACCGCTTCTGCGCGCCCGGCAGCTTCAGCAGGCCCGCGCGCCCGACAACGCCGTACAGCGTGCCGGTGGCATCGAAGACTTCCACCAGCACGAACACCAGCACCACCTGCAGCAGCACCGCCAGCGGCGCGCCGCCGTCGTGGTGCAGCAGGCCGGGCAGGTCCAGTTGCAGGAAGGTCGGGGCCAGGCTCGGCGGCAGCGACATCAGGCCGTGGTACTGCACGTTGCCCAGCAGCCAACCCGCTGCCGTGACCGCAAGGATGCCGATCAGGATCGCGCCACGCACCCGGCGCGCTTCCAGGATGGCGATCAACAGGAACCCGGCCAGCGCCAGCAGCGGCGGTGCCGTGTTGAGCGGGCCCAGTGCGACCAGCGTGTCTTCGTTGCCGATGATCACGCCGGATTTCTGCAGTGCGATGATGGCCAGGAACAACCCGATGCCGGCCACGATGGCCGAACGCAGGGACGACGGAATGCCGGATACCAGCCACGCGCGCACGCCGGTAAGTGACAGCACCAGGAACACGAGCCCGGAAATGAACACCGCCGCGAGTGCCTGCTGCCAGGGCAGGCCAGAGGCACCGACCACGGTGAAGGCGAAGAAAGCGTTCAGGCCCATGCCCGGCGCCATGCCGACGGGGAAGTTCGCGGCCAGTGCCATCACCAGCGAGCCGAGTGCTGCGGCCAGGCAGGTCGCGACGAACACCGCGCCCGCATCCATGCCCGTGGTGGAGAGGATGTCCGGATTGACGAAGACGATGTAGGACATCGTCAGGAAGGTCGTCAGGCCAGCCAGCAGTTCGGTGCGCACGGTGGTGCCGTGCTGCTGCAGTTGGAACAGGCGCTCAAGCAGGCGCATGGTGGATCTCGCAGGATCGGGACGGAAACGACACGTCGACAGTACAAAAAAGAGGACGGCCGCACTGGGCGGCCGTCCTCGGGGCTTCTTACTTCAGCGCCTTGAAACGCAGGCGCTTGGGTGCGGCATCGTCGCCCATGCGGCGGCGCTTGTCGGCTTCGTACTCGCGGTAGTTGCCCTGGAAGAACTCCACGTGCGAATCACCTTCGAACGCCAGGATGTGGGTCGCGATGCGATCCAGGAACCAGCGGTCATGCGAAATGACGAAGGTGTTGCCCGGGAACTCCAGCAGCGCATCTTCCAGCGAACGCAGGGTTTCGATATCCAGATCGTTGGACGGTTCATCGAGCAGCAGCACATTGCCACCCTGCAGCAGGGTCTTGGCCATGTGCAGGCGGCCACGCTCACCACCGGACAGCGAACCGACCAGCTTCTGCTGATCCTGGCCCTTGAAGTTGAAGCGGCCGATGTAGGCGCGCGACTGGATCTCCACGCCATTGATGTTCAGGATGTCCAACCCGCCGGCGATTTCCTGGAAGACGTTGTGGTTGCCTTCCAGCGCATCGCGGCTCTGGTCCACGTAGGACAGCTGCACCGTCGGGCCGACTACGATCTCGCCGGTGTCGGGCTTTTCCTGGCCGGTGATCATCTTGAACAGGGTCGACTTGCCGGCGCCGTTGGGGCCGATGATGCCGACGATGGCGCCACCGGGCACCAGGAAGTTCAGGTTGTCGAACAGCAGGCGGTCGCCGAACTTCTTGGAGACGTTCTTGAACTCCATCACCGCATTGCCCAGGCGCTCACCCGGCGGGATGAACAGCTCGTTGGTCTCGTTGCGCTTCTGGTAATCAACCGACTGCAGCTCTTCCAGGCGGGCCAGACGGGCCTTGCCCTTGGTGCGGCCACCCTTGGCGTTCTGGCGCGACCACTCCAGCTCCTTCTGGATGGCTTTCTGGCGGGACTTTTCCTGGTTGTCTTCCTGCTTCAGGCGCTCATCCTTCTGGGTCAGCCAGTCGGTGTAGTTGCCCTTCCACGGAATGCCGCGGCCACGATCCAGTTCCAGGATCCACTCGGCGGCGTTGTCGAGGAAGTAGCGGTCATGGGTGACCGCCACGACGGTGCCGGTGTAGCGCGCCAGGAACTGCTCCAGCCATTCCACCGACTCGGCGTCGAGATGGTTGGTCGGCTCATCGAGCAGCAGCATGTCCGGCTTCTGCAGCAGCAGGCGGCACAACGCAACGCGGCGCTTCTCACCACCGGAGAGCTTGCCCACGATGGCTTCCCACGGTGGCAGGCGCAGGGCATCGGCCGCCACGTCCAGCTGGTTTTCCAGGGTATGCGCGTCACCAGCGGCCAGGATCGCCTCCAGGCGCTCCTGTTCCTTGGCCAGTTTGTCGAAATCAGCGCCCTCCTCGGCATAAGCCAGGTAGACCGCATCGAGCTGGGCCTGGGCCTGCAGTACTTCGCCGACGCCTTCTTCAACCGCTTCACGCACGGTCTTGGTCGGATCCAGCTCGGGTTCCTGCGCCAGGTAGCCGACCTTGATGCCGGCCTGCGGACGCGCTTCGCCCTCGAAATCGGTGTCCACGCCGGCCATGATCTTCAGCACGGTGGACTTGCCGGAACCGTTCAGGCCCAGCAGGCCGATCTTCGCGCCCGGGAAGAACGACAGCGAGATGTCCTTGATGATCTGCCGCTTGGGCGGGACCACCTTGGACACGCGGTTCATGGTGTAGATGTATTGCGAGGACATGGAGTCTCCCAAAGGGTCGATCCACCGGGCCGAGAGGCAGGGCCGGCGGAAAACGGAATATTTGACTGGTCATTATCGCTGATCGCCGGTTTCACTGCCATGGCGGCCGTGCGGGGGCCCAAGGTGGGACAGGTGCGGGTCACAGACGGGTTGCGGCACGTTTTCCCCACAGGTGCGCGGGGCGCGGGCGGATGGTCCGGGATGGGCGGGCGGACCACGATGGTCACGCACCACTCAATCGGAGACGCGTTGATGAACCGCTCATTGTTGCCTGCCCTGCTGTGCCTTCTGCTTGCTCCTGCCGTGCCCTCATCGGCGATGGCTGCCGATGTTGCGCCCTTGCTGCCGTCGCCGCTGTCGGTCAGCGATCTCACCGTACCCGCCGGAACGCAGCGTGTATTCAACGTCGCGGTGGCGTCCACCGATAAAGGGATCGGCTTTGGAATATCGTCCGCTGATGCGGGTATGAAGCTGTCGGGGGGCATCGAATTTGCATGGGTCGACGGCGTAGTGCTGCGCAGGTTCGAACTTGACGGCCTGGACACCGTTGGCGGCTATGTCGACCTGTCGGGCTCGGCCGGTGCGCGCGTGCTGCAGCTTCGGCTGCTGGGAGGAGCGCAGGACATGCGGATCAACCTGACCCTGCCCGGACCGGCAGCGGACCTGAAGCAGGGGCAGGCGACGGGTGTGTTTTCTCAGCTCGCCGGTGGAACGACGTACGAGGCGGCGCGCCGCGTGCGACTGGCCAAGCCATCGAACATGCAGGTGTTCACTTGGGGAGGCGATGCGGAAGTGGCGCTCAAAGTGTATGGGCCCGTAGGCACCGGGTTCCCGCCGTTGATCTGCGACGACCAGGGCGATGCGTGGCGGCAATGCAATCTGGACGGGCTTGCGCCCGGCCTGTACTCCATCACGGTCGCCGGGGAAGGCAATCCGGTGCAGTTGATGGGGCGCTGGAAAGCGCTGCCGTAGTGACGTCTCTGGCCCATAGCTGAACAGGCATGGGTCGCGATAAAGGGGAACCGTTTCCAGCGGGAAACGGTTCATATGCGATGCGCATTATGGGAAACATCACCCAACAGGTAGGAGTCCACGCATGCGCATCAATCGACTTGTGGCCGGTGCCGTGGCCTCCCTGCTGGCCTTGGGGGCTGTCGCGCCCGCGTTCGCCGACAATGACCGCCACCGCGGCCATGATCGCGATCGCCGTGAATGGCGGGACGATCGTCGCGATGACCGCCGTGACCACCGCAACGACCGCCGTGAAACGCGCCGGGACTGGCGCGATGATCGTCGCCATGATCGCCATGATCGCCGTGAGTGGCGGGATGATCGACGTCACGCGGGTTACTACCGTCCGGCGCCCCCGCCGCGCGTGGTGTATCGCCCGGCATACCGCCCCGCTTACGGCCCTGCGTACCGCCCCGCTTATGGGCACGGTCCGGGTTACGGTTGGCAGGTCGGCCACCGGTATCGGGATTACTACCGTGGCCCGATCTACGTGGTGAATGACTACAACAGCTACCACGTACGTCGCCCGCCGCGTGGACACCACTGGGTGCGCGATGACCGCGGCAACCTGCTGCTGGTCGCCATCGCAACGGGGATCCTGGCGGACTTCGTGATCAACAACCGCTGAGCTGATGGCCTGACGGGCTGAGGGCTGCAGCCTGCAGTACGGCGCCTCTAGGGGGCGCCGTTCTGCGTACAGCGCCATGCGACGAGTGGGCGGGCACGAGCAGGCTCGCGCTGCGGCTCCAACGCCTCGCCACGCTTGAGACGCGCATTCCGCGATGACCCTGGATCAGGAACGGCGTCGTGCGCATCCGTGGTCCGTTTTGAGACCCGCAGCGCACGGACTACAATTGCGGTCTTGCCGTTCCTTTCCTGCCTGCCCCCGGAGAAACCGATGTTCCCGCGCGACGCCCGAATCGAAAGCTACGATCCCGAGTTGGCCAAGGCCATCGCCGACGAGGCCCAGCGCCAGGAAGATCACGTCGAGCTGATCGCCAGCGAGAACTACGCCAGCCCCCTGGTGATGGAAGCCCAAGGCAGCCAGCTGACCAACAAGTACGCCGAAGGGTATCCGGGCAAGCGCTACTACGGTGGCTGCGAGTATGTGGACATCGCCGAACAGCTGGCCATCGACCGCCTGAAGCAGCTGTACGGCGCGGATTACGCCAACGTGCAGCCGCACAGCGGCTCGCAGGCCAACCAGGCGGTCTACTTCGCGCTGCTGCAGCCGGGCGACACCATCCTGGGCATGAGCCTGGCCCACGGCGGTCACCTGACCCACGGTGCCAAGGTGAATGCCTCCGGCAAGCTGTTCAATGCGGTGCAGTACGGTGTGAATGATCAGGGCCTGATCGATTACGACGAAGTCGAGCGACTGGCCGTCGAACACAAGCCGAAGATGGTGGTCGCCGGGTTCTCGGCCTATTCGCAGATCGTGGACTGGGCGCGTTTCCGCGCCATCGCCGACAAGGTGGGCGCCTACCTCTTCGTGGATATGGCCCATGTGGCCGGTCTGGTCGCGGCGGGCGTCTATCCCAGCCCGCTGGCGCACGCGCATGTGGTCACCTCCACCACCCACAAGACGCTGCGTGGGCCGCGTGGCGGCATCATCATCGCCAAGGGTGCCAGCGAGGAACTGGTCAAGAAGCTGCAGTCGATCGTCTTCCCGGGCATTCAGGGGGGCCCGCTGATGCACGTGATCGCGGCCAAGGCCGTCGCGTTCAAGGAAGCGCTTGAGCCCTCGTTCACCACCTATCAGCAGCAGGTGGTGAAGAACGCCCAGGCGATGGCCGATACGCTGATCGCCCGTGGCTACAAGATCGTGTCCGGCGGTACCCGGAACCACCTGATGCTGGTGGACATGATCGGCAAAGAGGTGTCCGGCAAGGACGCCGAGGCGGCGCTGGGCAAGGCGCACATCACGGTGAACAAGAACTCGGTGCCGAACGATCCGCGCTCACCGTTCGTGACCTCGGGCCTGCGCCTGGGGACGCCGGCGGTGACCACCCGGGGATACGTCGAACAGGATTGCGTCGACCTGGCCAACTGGATCGCCGACGTGCTCGACGCACCGGCCGACGATGCGGTGATCGCGCGGGTGCGCGATGAGGTGAGTGCGCAGTGCCGCAGGTACCCGGTCTACGGCTGAGCCCGTGCATCGGTGACAGCATGCCCTGCCGCGCCAATCCCGGCGTTGCAGGGCCTCGCGGTTTGCCGCGCATGGCCATCTCCAGTACCGTGGCGACGCTGCCATGACCACGGCATGACGTTTCCACTACGCAAGGCGCTCCATGCATTGTCCGTTCTGCCAACATGCCGATACCCGGGTGATTGATTCGCGCGTCTCTGAAGACGGTGCGACGATCCGCCGCCGGCGTGAGTGCGAGGCCTGCAACGAGCGCTTCAGCACCCTGGAAACCATCGAGCTCAAGCTGCCGACCATCATCAAGGGTGACGGCAGCCGCGAGGCATTCGAGGCGCGCAAGGTCCGCGCCGGCTTTGACCGCGCGCTGCAGAAGCGACCGGTGCCGGAAGAAAAGATCGAATCAGCGGTACGTGCGGTGGTGCACCAGCTGCGGATCTGCGGCGAGCGTGAAGTGCCCTCCATCCGCGTCGGCGAGTTCGTGATGAACGAGCTGCGCAAGCTGGACCATGTCGGCTATGTCCGTTTCGCGTCGGTGTATCGCAGCTTCGGCGATGTGGCTGATTTCCGCGAGGAAATCGAAAAGCTGGAGCGTGAACTGCCCGCCAGCACCGAGCAGTTGCAGTTGCTGGGCGATGTGATCGCCCTGACCAAGAAAAAGAAGAGCTGAGCGGGACCGGCGCTGCATGACCGGGTTTTCCGCCCTCGATCATCTGCACATGGCGACCGCCTTGCGGTTGGCGGAGCGCGCGGCCTACACCGCACGACCCAACCCGATGGTGGGCTGCGTGATCGCCCATGGCGAGCGGGTGGTCGGGCAGGGCTGGCACCAGCGCGCTGGCGGACCGCATGCCGAGGTATTCGCCCTGCGCGAAGCGGGCGAACAGGCACGCGGCGCCACGGCCTACGTCACCTTGGAACCCTGCGCCCACTATGGCCGCACGCCACCTTGTGCGCTCGCGCTGATCGAGTCCGGCGTTACGCGTGTCGTGGCGGCCATGCGTGACCCCTTCCCGCAGGTCGATGGCGGTGGATTCGACCTGCTGCGTGCGGCGGGCATCGAGGTCAGCGAGGGGCTGATGGCCGCGCAGTCACGTGAATTGAACCGTGGCTTCCTGTCGCGTGTGGAACGCGGCCGGCCGTGGGTGCGGGTCAAACTTGCGGCCAGCCTGGATGGTCGCACGGCGATGGCGGACGGCACGTCCAAATGGATAACCGGCGCTGCCGCACGTGAAGACGTGCAGCATTGGCGTGCACGGGCTGGCGCGATCCTGACAGGCGCCTCCACGGTGCTCGCCGACGACCCGCAGCTGACGGTGCGTCTGGCCGACACCGAGGTGCTGCCGCCGTTGCGCGTGGTGCTGGATGCGCAACTCCGCTCGCTGGAATGCGCGCGCGTGCGCGAAGGCCCGGCGCCGACGCTGTACCTGCATGACCCCGCCATCAGCGCACCCGATGCGGCCGATGCGCAGTTTGCCAGCGTGCCGTGCGTCGGCGGCCGCCTGGACCTGGCGGCGGTGCTGGCGCTGCTCGGCGCGCGTGGCATCAACGAACTGCATACGGAAGCCGGCGCGACCCTGTCAGGTGCCTTGATGGCAGGCGGCTGGGTGGACGAATTGCTGCTGTACCAGGCGCCGACCCTGCTTGGCGAGCATGGCCTGCCGTTGTTTGCAGGCCTTGGCGTGCACGCCATGCAACAGCAGCACCGCCTGCAGCTGATCGATCAATGCCAGGTGGGCACCGATCTGCGGCTGCGGTTGCGCCCCGCGGGCTGAGGCACCACAGCACACGCAACGCAGGTCCTGCGCGCGCGGCAGAAACAAAAACGGCTTCCCGAAGGAAGCCGTCAGAAACGCCTGTTGATCGCGCGGATCAGAAGCTGGCGCGGATACCGGCCGAGTACTGGGTCACGTCTTCGATGACCTGCACTTCACCCACCACGCCCCACATCGGGGTGAGGTTGATCTGGCCGCCGACGTTGCCGACCCAGGTGCCGTCCATGTCGCTGCCATCCATGTAGCCACCCTTCAGCCACGCTTCGGTGCGTGCCGACGGCTTGCCGCGCACACCGAACATGCCGCGGGCTGCATTGGTGTGGTCCTTGTCGCTGACGGTGGCGAAGCCGGTCTGCTTCAGCGTCACCTTGGCGTTCTGGCGGACCCACGCGATGTCCGCGGTGAAGTCGACGCGGTCGCTCATGCCCATGTTGTAGCCGATGCCCAGTTCCGGCTGGTCCAGCTCCAGCTTGATGCTGCCGCCGGTGAAGCCATAGGACTTGGATACCTGCGACCAGGCACCGAACAGATAGACCTGCGGTGCAATGGCAAAGGAGCCGCGGACGTAGCCACCGTCCACCTTGGGATCGTCCAGCAGGTCGTCGTTAACCTTGAACTGGGTCCAGCCGGCTTCGGCGTAGGTGTAGCTCAGGCCCTCGGCGGCGAGGGCCGACAACGGCGACAGGGCGAGCAGGGAGGCGGCCAGCAGCATCTTGCGCATGCGTGTGAATCCTTGAGTCAGCGTTCCATTGCAGGCAGCCGGTACAGCTACCCGGGGCGACGTCGTTGTCGCGCTCGGCGGCATTTTAATGAATCTTTTACAAAAAGCGAGCCTTCAGGCAGGCCTGTTAGAATGCGTGCGCCGGTTCGCCGGTATACAAACGTCTTCAGGGCGGGGTGCGATTCCCCACCGGCGGTAGGTGCCTTCGGGCATGAGCCCGCGAGCGCTCCGGTCCACCTTGGGCGGGAGGTCAGCAGATCCGGTTCGATGCCGGAGCCGACGGTGATAGTCCGGATGAAAGAAGACGGTGCCACGGGGCGTGATGCTCCGTGCGTACCTGTTTGCCTTGCGGCGTTTTTCGCTCACTACCCGCGGAGAACGTTCTTGTTTACTGGAATCATTGAAGGCGTCGGCCGTCTGGCCGCGCGCGAAACCCTCGGCGGCGATGTCCGCTTCACTTTCAACGTCGGCAGCCTGCCCTTCGACAGCGTGCAGCTGGGCGAGAGCATCGCCATCAACGGGGTCTGCCTGACGGTCATCGCATTCGATGCGCAGACCTTCCAGGCCGATGCGTCGACTGAAACCCTTGGGCTGACGACGCTGGGCAGCCTGGCGGAAGGGGCGGTCATCAATCTGGAGCGCGCGATGCGTCCGACCGATCGCCTCGGCGGGCATCTGGTCAGCGGCCACGTTGACGGGCTGGGGCAGGTGCTGTCGATCCATGACGATGCGCGCGCCCAGCGCTGGCGCTTTGCCGCACCGAAAGCGCTGCGGCGGTATATCGCCAAGAAGGGATCGATCTGCGTCGACGGCGTGAGTCTGACGGTGAACGAGGTGGATGACGAGGGCTTCGAGGTCGCGTTGATCCCGCACACCGTTTCGCACACCGCCTTCGCCGCCAGCACCGTCGGCAGCGCGGTCAACCTGGAAATCGACCTGGTCGCGCGCTATGTCGAGCGTCTGCTGGGTAAAGGAGCACGCGCATGAACTTCGCCCCCATTCCCGCGATCCTGGAAGACATCCGTCTGGGCCGCATGGTGGTCATCGTGGATGACGAAGACCGCGAAAACGAAGGCGACCTGATCATGGCCGCTGAGCTGGTCAAGCCAAGCGACATCAATTTCATGGTCACCCATGGACGTGGCCTGGTGTGCCTGCCGCTCACCCGTGAGCGTGCCGCTGATCTGGGCCTGGCGCCGATGGTGCAGGCGAACACCGCCCAGTTCCAGACCAATTTCACCGTCAGCATCGAGGCGGCGGAGGGCGTTACCACCGGTATCTCCGCCTATGACCGTGCGCACACCATCCGCACGGCGGTGAAGCCCGATGCCAAAGCATCGGACCTGCATCAGCCGGGCCATATCTTCCCGTTGATTGCCCAGCCCGGCGGCGTGCTCACCCGCGCCGGACATACCGAAGCGGGCGTGGACCTGGCGATGCTGGCAGGGCTGGAGCCGGCCGGCGTGTTGGTGGAAATCCTCAACCCCGATGGCAGCATGGCGCGTCGCCCTGAACTGGAAGTCTTCGCCCGCGAACATGGCTTGAAGATGGGCTCCATCGCCGACCTGATCGCCTATCGCCTGGCGACGGAGAAGACGGTAGAGCGCGTTGATGAGCGTGAGATCGAGACCGAGTTCGGCGGCTTCACGCTGGTGACGTACCGCGACCGGATCGCCCACGACCTGCATTTCGCGCTCGTACGGGGCACCCCCGACGCGCAGACGCCGACGCTGGTGCGGGTGCAGGTGGAAAACCCCCTGGCCGACCTGCTGCACTGGCGACGCGATGATTTCGGTGTCGCCGCCACCGACGCGCTGCGCGCGATCGCGGCTGCCGACAGCGGGGTGATGGTGGTGCTGTCGGCCCCGCGTGACAGCGAGACGCTGCTGTATCGCCTGCGCCAGCAGCCGCAGCCGGTCACGCCGGGCAAGGACAAAGATGTAAGCCAGTGGCGGCGTAACGGCGCTGGCGCGCAGATCCTGTCCGACCTCGGGTTGGGCAAGCTGCGGGTGCTGGGCACGCCGCGCCGGCAGATCGGTCTGGCGGGTTATGGGCTGGAGGTAGTGGAAACCGTCGGCTGTTGAGGTAACCCGCGGCTGCCGCCACGCACGGCGGCAGCCCGTACACGGTAAACTTACCCCCCACTCAGGTCCCCCAACTCCCCATGAGCCATTTCGAAGGCGATCTTCGCTCTCCCGGATCGGCGCGCTTCGCCATCGTGGCCAGCCGCTGGAATGCCCGCATCACCGATGCGCTGGTCACCGGTGCCCGTCAGGCATTGGCCGGCAACGGCGTCGCAGAAAGCGAAGTGGATGTGATCCGCGTTCCGGGCGCCTGGGAAATCCCCTTGGTCGCCGCACGTCTGGCCGCTGCACATCAGCACGCGGCCATCCTGACCCTGGGCTGTGTGATCCGCGGTGACACGCGTCATTACGAACACGTGGCCGACCGTTGTGCTGAAGGCTTGATGCGCGTGCAGCTGGATTTCGGCGTGCCGGTGCTCAATGGCGTGCTGGCGGTGGAGCGTGCCGAGGATGCCGAAGCGCGTGCCGGTGGCAGCCACGG
This sequence comes from Stenotrophomonas sp. WHRI 8082, assembly GCF_040223995.2. Lineage (NCBI taxonomy): Bacteria > Pseudomonadati > Pseudomonadota > Gammaproteobacteria > Lysobacterales > Lysobacteraceae > Stenotrophomonas > Stenotrophomonas sp. WHRI 8082. The sequence continues at coordinate 2,585,835 of NZ_CP167826.1, forward strand.
CAACAAGGGCGAGGAAGCCGCCTTGGCGGCATTGGAAATGATCAATCTTCTGGAGCAACTGCCATGAACAAGACCACCCAGGGCAGGCCGTCCGGCAGACCCGTTCGCCGTGATGGCGTGGATCCGGTACTGCGCTCGCGCGCGCGCCGCCGTGCGGTACAGGCCATCTATGCGTGGCAGATTTCAGGCGGCAACGGCCAGTCGTTGGTCGCCCAGTTCGCCCACGAACAGGCGCGCGAGGTGGCCGATCTGGCCTACTTCGAGGCGCTGGTGCATGGCGTGCTGGACAACCGTCGGGATCTGGATGAGGCGTTGTCCCTGTTCCTGGATAGAAGTGTCGAGGAAGTGGATGCGATCGAACGCGCGGTACTGCGCCTGTCGGCGTACGAGCTGCGTTTCCGCGCCGACATTCCGTATCGCGTGGTGATCAACGAAGCCATCGAGTCGGCCAAGCGCTTCGGTTCCGAACACGGCCACACCTTCGTCAACGGTGTGCTGGATCGCGCCGCGATCGAGTGGCGCAAGACCGAAAGCGGTCACTGACCGATGTGGTAGCGCCGAGCAACGCTCGGCGGCAACCCTTCAGCGCGGCTCGCCAGCTCAGCCGGTCATGGGCCCGCACCCTCGGAGCACCATGTCACTCGCCGAATTCGCCCTGATCGAACGTATCCGCGCCCGCAGCAAGGGGCGCGATGACATCGTGCTCGGCATCGGCGACGATGCGGCGCTGCTGCAGCCGCTGGCGGGTCACTGGCTGGCGGTAACCGCCGATACGCTCAACAGTGGCGTGCACTTTCCCGCCGAAACGCGGCCGGCCGATATCGGTTGGAAGACGCTGGCGGTCAATCTTTCCGATCTGGCCGCCATGGGTGCCACACCGGCTTGGGGCACGTTGGCGTTGTCGCTGCCAAGCGCGGAAGCGGAGTGGATCGACGCGTTCGCCGACGGCTTTTTCGCGCTGGCGGACGCGCACGATTGGCGCCTGATCGGTGGGGATACCACGCGCGGCCCGCTGTCGCTCTCGGTCACCGCGTTCGGTCAGGTGCCGCACAGCCAAGCACTGCGCCGCGATGGTGCGCAGGTTGGCGATGATATCTGGGTCAGCGGCACACTGGGCGACGCGGCGGGTGCGTTGCAGCTATGGAAACGCGGCGAGCTCGATGTCACCCGTATCGCAACCGATCCGACCATCGAGTTCCTGCGCCAGCGTCTGTTGCGGCCGACGCCGCGGATAGCGCTGGGACTGGCGCTTCGGGGGTTAGCGAGTGCTGCCGTGGATGTTTCCGACGGTCTGCTGGCCGACCTCGGGCATATTGCGGTCAGCAGCGACGTAGCGGTGAGGGTGGATGCTGCACAAATCCCGGTGTCTGTGCCCTTGCGTGGTGCCTTGGGAGATGACGGCGCGCTGCGCTGCGCCTTGCACGGTGGCGACGACTATGAGCTTTGCTTTACGGCACCGCGCTCGCTACGAACCACCCTCGGCAGCCTTTCCCGGGTGGTGTCACCCACCCTGACCCTCATTGGTGCGGTATCCGCCGGGACAGGCATGCACTGCGCGGGTTACTCGGGTCCGCGTGGGTACGAACATTTCTCATAGGCGGGCCGACCGGCGACGCACGCGATCACTGATAGTCGGCTCTCAGTATCGCCTTTCCCTCCAAGGTACCCGCTGACAGGTCATCTCCGGTCCGCAGATAACGAGCGGCAAAGGGTATGGCGTTGGCACCCGCACGAACGTTCGAATGTTTCCACGTTTGACCGAAGGTCACCGGCTTGCCGTCACGAAGCAATTGCACGGCGACGCCCTTGGAAGTAGATCCTGCGCCTGGCGTCAGCTCGCTACCGGTATTGGTGGCGGCAGCCGCATCATTCAGGGTCAGCTGGACGGGAACGCGGTCCGACGGGCAGTCCATCATCACCTGGAATTGTCTGGTCCCGGCGTCGCTGTGAACGACGGGAAGTTCGCTGGCACGCACGTCTGGCAGCGCGACCGTGACATTGTCCAGGCGACAGGTCAATCGAGGTATGGATATCGCGAGTGATAGTGTGTGTTCGATGTTCCCGTCATTGATATGTCCCTGCAGATAGGTATACGCCTTGAGTATGTTGGACTCGACCCCGTTCATTGGGCCGCCGCGCGAGAACAGTCTGTAGTGCATCCTGATCCTTACATGTTCGCCGCCACCGACACTGATCTCGCTGGTTCTAGCGGTGTAACGGTTGGTGTCATTGGCCGTAAGCGGCGTGGGGGTATTCGGGGATGGGGCGGCGCTCTTGTGGGCTCGGAATATGATCAGTGGACTTGCAGAATTCCAGCCGTAGGCCGGGTATCGCTGACCATCCACCTCGATGTAACGGACGAAAGACAGCTGTCTCATCTTCGTAACCGTAATCAATCCCAGGTCGGTGCGCGGGCAGGGGCTCACCTCTGGTCCCGGTCCCACGAGGCCCTCCCACCCGGTCAGTGCAACATCGCGGGCAAGTTCGTTCTGGACTGTGATGGAACTGTCGAAGGTGTCGGCGCCGTGCACGCTGCAGGCGAGCGCGCTCGTGGAGGCCAACATGCTGAAGGACGCCAGGGCCAGAAAAAATCGGGTTTTCGGCGCTGTTTCGAGGCGGGACATAGGCGTAGTCGTGTAGTGGTGGGGGCGGCGGAGGGGGCTTTCGTTACCGTGAATCTTCAGCGGGTACGCGCTGCACCTGTACTGGAGATTGTTGATCCCGCTGCGCGCCGTAGTCGTCCAGCCAGGAGAAGCTCACCCGATCCGATGCCGCCGATCCGGGGGGGAGCACCGAGCGGTGCTGGCCGTGCGGTGGAATCATGCTGGCCTCTAGCTCAGTGGTGTCGTTCACGGAGATCTTTGTCACTGTCACGTGGAAAGGCCCCGGGTTGGTAGCGGTAAGCCAGCGGGTGCCTCCCTCGTTCTGAATCTGCCAGCGCAGGGAAGCCGCAGCGGCGGCAGCGGTGCCCGGCAGGCCTGGGGGCCGGTAGAACAGCTTGATGCGCGAGCGGACAGCGAACCGCAAGAGGTTCTGCTCGGCGGTGTCTTCCTGTTCGGGAGGAATATCCAGGAGATTGAAGTAAAGCACCGATTCGCGATCTGTCGGCAGTGCTTCGGAGGGGCGTGGTGCGTAAGTGATGCGAAACATGTGCGACGCGCTGGGCTGTATCACACGAGGCCCTGCGGGCGTGATGCGGAAAGGCACTTTCAACCGTTCAGGAGCGGCCCTGCTGTCGCCGGTGTCGATCCAGGCCTGGGTCATTGCGGGCGCGTTGCCATCGTTGCTGATTCTTACCGTGGTATCGCGATGAAGACTGCCGTCAACGACGATGCGGGTGCCCTCGATGGTGACCGCGGCCGATGCGGGAGGCGCAGCAGTTGCCAGCATCAACAGAGGGGCTGCCAACGCGGCGCGGGAGAGGTAGTGCATGGAGAGAGCCTCCAGAAACAGGGAAAGGGATGCTTTTCAGCGATAGATCAGCGTGAGCTCAGCGCGAGCGTGCACCGAGCCTGCGGTGGCGCCACTCCCTAGAGGGACGAGCGCGGCGATGAAATCCAGCCGCCGCTGACCGCCGGCGGGCACGTTCACCAGAGTGATCGGCTGCTCGTCCATGCGCAGTTTTTCACCCTGGCCGGTGAGGATGGCGACCCCTATCCGGGTCGCCGATGAAGGGCCATCCAGCGCGATGGCCCCCGTCACCGGGTCGGCAGGGCCAGTCAGCTGCAGACCGATCTGCTGCGCGCCTGTCGAACCCGGGCAACTGACCGTTATGGCGAACGCCGTGTCGTCGCGCCGGGTGAGGGAGTTGATTCTGGAGAGTGAGGTGCGCCCGAGATTGATGTGGATGAGGCCGTTGGAGTCGTTGACGAGGCAGGTGCTTGCGGTCACTTCGCCGGTGATCTCAAGAGGTGTTGCCGCGCACGGAAAGGCGAGCCCCGTGCATAGCAGGGCTGGCAGCGTGAGAGACGCTCGGATTTTCATCGGCTTCAGGGTGTCCTGCGGGGAAGGGGCGATCACGAAATGCCAGTTTCATTTATGCCCGTCTGTGCCGAGTATCAGGAGATATGTGTATTTACATAGGAAGACTTTATTGAATGCCACACGATGTTCGTGATGGTGGATTGAAAATTTCCCAGTCGTAGTGGGGCAGGCGGCTGCCTATGTAGATGTAATCAGCGATAGGTAATGCCGCTGATTTTGTGCAGATTTCCCCATGTATGAAGGATTCGCCGTCACGCACCATGTCGCCTCGTCGAAGCGTTCATTGGCGCCATGGTGCGTACACCTTCGCCTTCTTCCTGCGGACGTCATGCGCGATATGGTTTCAATTTCCCATTTACTGCCAAAGGGCAGACCTCACTGGCGTCACATCGTGGCTGCTGCTTATCTATCGTCAAATGCGTTCTGCATGGCGGCGGCAACGGCCGCATCTCCGCGTTTCAGCCCCGGATTTCTGGTCGGCGATGCAGCGGATGCTCTGGGCCATTTCGAAAGCGGTTCCGTCAAACCCGGGATCTATGTGCTGGATGTGATGGTCAATGGCCAGTTACTGCGCCAGGAAAGCGTCACCTTTGTTGCGGATTCTCCAGACAGCGCGGCCATGCCCTGCGTGAGCGCAGCGCTGGTCCACGGGATGGGGGTGAAAGCGAAGTTCCTGCAGGATCTGCCCGAAGATGTGCAGTGTGTGGATCTTCCCCGGTGGATCGATGGCGCCTCCGTACAGTACGACGAAGCCGAACTGCGGCTGGTCATCAGCATTCCTCAGGCGGCCATGGCATCGTTGCCTGGCGGCCATGTTCCCCTGGCATCGCGGGAGCAGGGCATCACGGCGGGCTTCATCGATTACCAACTACAGCACAGGGGGGTGCAAAGAGAGTCCGTGCTGTCCATAGGCACGCGAATGGGCTTCAACATAGGGGCGTGGCGCTTGCGCCACGATGGCTGGTTCACCCATGCGGCCGGCGGTTCACGCTGGCGGGACGGCCGGACGTCGCTGCAGCGCGACCTGCCAAACAGCGGCACTCGCCTCCAGGTCGGGCAGGAGTTCACGCCCGGGTACCTCTTCGACAGCGTTGCGTACACGGGTATCCGGGTCGCCAGTGACAGAAGGATGCTGGCAGATTCGCTGGAGGGCTATGCCCCCGTGGTCAAAGGCGTAGCGCAAGGCACTGCCACGGTCAGTATCCGTCAGAACGGCAGGTTGATCCGTGAGTTGGTGGTGCCCCCTGGCCCTTTCATCATTGAGGATCTGGTTGCGGGAGGCGGTGCCGGTGATCTTGATGTCAGTGTCACCGAGGCGGGCGGGCAGACCCATAGCTTCCGCGTGCCATTTTCGGCGGTTCCACAGGCATTGCGTCCTGGCGTACAGGAATTCAGCGTCGTTGCGGGACGGCTCGATCCCCATTCCAGCATCGGCACTCTGCCTACGGAATTCATCGAGGCCACCTTCGGCCGGGGCCTGGATAACCGGTTGACGATGTTGTCTGGAGTCCAGCTCTCATCCCGGCAGAAGACGTTTCTGATTGGCACCGCGTTCAACACCGCGCTGGGCGCTATCGGCCTGGACGCCCGGGATACACACGTCCGGCGTCGTGGTGGCGTAGAACGGGGGCAAAGCTACCGGGTCAACTACCAGCGCCTGTTTCCCGGTCCCGGGACGGGCGTGGGCGTGACCGCGTGGCATTCCAGTGGGGCGGCCTCGCGTGGCCTGATCGATCTCTGGCCGGGCCCGCTGTCGCCGTCCACCGCGCGGCCTGCACCGGAACCGCATGAGGCGGCATTGCAGCGGCTTCAGGTGAACCTGTCGCAACGCCTTGCAGATCACAGCTCACTGTTCGTCAGCTATGGACGGGAGGCCGCCCGTACCGATCTGCAGGCGGGCTTCAGCGGGCGCATCGGAAGCGTGAACTACTCGCTCACCGCGCTGCGCTACCACCATGGCGAAGGCGAGGTGGACACGCGGTGTTCGTTTTTCATCAGCATGCCGCTGGGGAGTCCGGCGAGCAGACATCACGTGTCCGGACATTTCAGTCCCGGCGCGAATGCGCGTTCCCAGATACGCCTGTCAGGCGCATCCGGGGCGCGTAACGAGCTGAACTACGACGCTTCTGCGGGCAGTCTCGGATCGTCCCGGTTACTGGATGCCCATGCGAGCTATCAGGGCGGCCAAGGTGCCCTTTCGGCGGGATATGGTCGGGAAGGCCGCCGCGAGACGTGGCAGGTATCGGCTGCGGGCAGCATCGTGTTGCATGCCGATGGCCTGACGTTTGGCCAGAGTCTGGGCGATACCGTCGTCCTGGTTCAGGCAGTGGGTGCCACAGGTGCACACGTTCGCAGCGGTCATGAGCTGCGGATTGGGCGCAACGGTTATGCGGTGATGCCCTCAGCCAGCCCCTATCGGTGGAACCAGATAGAGCTGGATCCTGCCGGTCTGCCGCTGGATGTGCAGCTGCTGCAGACTTCGCAGCGTGTCGCCCCGACGGCCGGCAGCATCGTGCGTGTGCCGTTCCAGGTCCGCAGGCAGCGAACCCTCTTCATCGATGCAGTTGATGCCCAAGGTCAGCCACTGCCATTCGCCGCATCGGTGCAGGACGAGAGCGGCCGCTCGATTGGGGTCGTCGGCCAAGGCAGTGTCATCCGACTACAGGGCGCTGCTGAAAGCGGTGCCCTGATAGTCGATGCGCAAGGGGCACGGCGCTGCCGCCTTGAGTACCAGCTTCCCCAGGCTGCAGATGTCTATGGCCTGTCCTGGAGCCAAGGCACCTGTGTTCCGCAGCTGCCTGATACGGCGACGCGGTGAACGCCTTCAATCACCACCGCCTGTTCCATCCCGATCGTTCAAACCAACCCGAAGAGATACCTATGATTTACTCACGTACTTCCATCAAGTGGACTGCTTGTCTGTCCGTGCTGGCCGCGATAATCGCCAATCCCGTGCCTGCACGGGCTGATACAGCCACACTTACCGTCACGGGCACGATCCTTCCGGGCACGTGCAAGCTCACCATCAGTCCAGTGACCCTGGCTCCCCTTAAGGCCGACCAGGTTGTAGGCGGCGACCAGGGCATGGTCGAGGGCGCGTTGAAGTTCGGTGGTTGCGTCGGTGTCACCAAGGCGCAGCTGACTTTCACCGGTGCCGCAGAGGGTACGGACTACTGGAAGAATCAGGCTGGTGGTATGGCCGCGGCCGGTATCTCACTGGTTCTCAAGGATGGTGAAAAGTTCGACGCCCTTGTGAAGCCCAACGGTGCGCGTACCTTGAACGTCGCGACTGACACGGCAAGTCACCCGTTCAAAGTGGGCTATCACCACGTTGACAACGCAGACTTCACCACGGGCGATGTCAAAGCGGATATTACCGTGACTGCCACCTACGAATGATTCCCTGCTTGCCGTCGAACCATTCATTGGGGAGACGGCAACACCTTGCCGGGATTCAGTATGCCGTCCGGATCCAATGCGGCCTTGATCGCGTGCATCGCGCTCAAGGTTTCCGCGGTGAAGGCCTGCGTCATGAAGTCACGCTTCGCCAAGCCAATCCCGTGTTCGCCGGACAGCGTGCCCTCCAATCCCAGGGTCAAGGCGAAGATACGCGGCAGGGCCGCGTGCGCACGGGCGTTTTCGCCGGCGTCGTCCGGGTGATACAGGATGTTGACGTGCAGGTTGCCATTGCCCGCATGGCCGAACGTCACGATGGTCAGGTCGAACTCGCGTGCCAAGGCCTGCACGCCGGCGACCAGGGCCGGGATGCGTGACACGGGCACCACCACGTCCTCGTTGATCTTGCCCGGTGCGATGCTGCGCAACGCAGGTGACAGCGCCTTGCGTGCAGCCCACAGCTTTTCGCGCGCGGCACCTTCCATCGCAACGTCCAGCGACAGCATGCCATCGCCTTCGGCCGCGCTGGCCAGGGCCTGCAGCAGATAGGGGAGGGTGTCATGGTCGCCGTCCGCCTCGATCAGCAGCATGGCGCCGGCCTCGGGCACGTCCGCGCCATTGCCGCGCAACAACTGCAGGCTGCGCGCATCCATGAACTCCAGGCGCGTGGGCGTGACCGGTTGTGCCATCACCCGCGACACCGCCTGCGCTGCCGCTTCGGCATCGCGGTACAGCACGCGCAACCCGGCCTGCGCCACCGGCAGTGGCGTGAGTTTCAGTGTCGCTTCCACGATCAAGGCCAGCGTGCCCTCGCTGCCGATCAGCAGATGGGTCAGGTCGTAGCCCGTAGCGTCCTTGGTGTAGGCACCGCCGCAGCGGATGAGATCGCCGGTGCCGGTCACCGCGACGACGCCCAGCACGTTGTCGCGGCTGCTGCCGTACTTCACCGCGCGCGGTCCGCCCGCGTTGCAGGCCAGGTTGCCGCCGATACTGCAGATGTCCGCGCTGGACGGGTCCGGTGCCCAGAACAGTCCGTGGGGTGCCAGTGCGTGCTGCAGATCGCCGTTGAGCACGCCCGGCTGCACGATGGCGCAGCGGTCGCCAGGGCGCACCGCCAGGATCTGCGCCATGCGCGCGAACGACAGCACGATGCTGCCCTGCAGCGGGACGGCGGCACCGGTTGTGCCGGTGCCCGCACCGCGCGCCACCACTGCCACCCGATGCGCGCGGCAGGCCCTGACGATGGCCTGCACCTGCTCTGGGGTGGACGGCAGCACGACCGCCAAGGGCAACTGGCGACGCCAGGAATTGTCCTGCGCGTTCGCATCCAGCGCGGCCGTGTCGGTACGCCAGCCGTCGGCGCCGAGCAGCAGGGACATTTCGGCAACCAGGGTGGCGGGCAGTTCGGTGTTCATCGCGATTCCAGCAGAGGCAAAGGAATGATGTGCTCAGCCGTCCAGCCGGAACGCATCGCGCAGCCAGTGCAGTCGCGGTGGTTCGCCGCTTGCCTGCACGACATCGAAGCGGCACGGTCGCTCGCAGAGCGTCGGGTGGGACTGCAGGTAGAGCTGTGCGGCGAGGATCAAGCGCTGCTGCTTGCGGCCATCGACCGACCCCGCTGCGCCGCCGAAATCCGAGCGCGCCCGGTACCGGACTTCGACGAACACCACAGTGCCGTCGTGGTCCATCACCCGATCCAGCTCGCCGCCGCGGTAGCCCACATTGCGGTCCAACACCTGCAAGCCCGCGTCACACAGCAGGCGCTCGGCGGCCGCCTCGACCGCGGCCCCGCGACGGGCTCTGTCAGTTGGCATTGGCGATCGGCATGGGCCGCCCGCCATTGAACGTGGACCAGGCAGGAACGCGCAGGATGTTGCCACCGCCGTCCAGGTACAGCGTGCCTGTTGCGCCGGCCAGGCCGCCCTGGGCTGCCAGCGATTCCATGTAGGCGCTGATCTTCCAGGCGTCAAAGCCGAAGGCGAACAGACGCCCGGCGGCACCGCGCGCGCTGGGCAGCAGCTGACCGGCACTGCTGGCGCTGGGCAGTCCTGCTACGCCACGCACGTTCCACGCTTCGTTGGGATAGATGATGCCGTCCAGGGCAACATCCTCTTCCGGCTTGCCACTGCCGACGGTCAGCTGCGAAGTGCCCACCCGCGTGCCGCCGCCCACACCGGCCAGTGCCAGTTGCGGAGCCAGCTGCCGCGCCTGCGGTGCACGCACCGCCAGCAGTACGCCATCGGCCGGTTCTGCCGTACGCAGGCGCGCGCTGATGTCGCCCACCGTATCGGCCACTGCGACCGTCGCCAGTACCTGGCCGCCGCGCTGGGTGAAGCGCTCGGCGAAGGCGGCGGCGGTGCGGCGACCGGTGTCGTCACTGCTGTGCACGACGATCACTTTGGAGCGCTCGCGACCGCGCAGGTACTCGGCGGCCATGACGCCGTCGTCTTCCGGTGCCAGCGAGAAACCCGCGCTGCCGGCCGGCGGTGCACCCTTGCCGCGATTCAACGCGAGCACCGGCACCGGCAGCTGCGCGCGGCCGTACACGGCGTCCACTTCGTCGCGCCCCAGCGGGCCGACGATGAAATCAGCACCGCTACTGACCGCCTTGTCGTAGGCAGACAGCGCTCCGGCGGGCGTGCCTGCGGTGTCGATGAAATCTATTTCCGGCTTGCGTCGGCTCTCACCGTAGTAACCCGTCAGCAGGCCATCACGCACGGGTTGTGCGGCAGTGGCCAAGCGCCCGGTCAACGGCAGCAGCACCGCCAGTTTCACCGGCGGCCGGTAGCCATCGCTCATCGCTGGCGGCCGCTTGCTGGTATCGAAATGCACCGCGGCCGCATCCCGATCGAACGGGCGTGGCAACGGCAGGCCACGTGCCAGCAGGGCGCGACCGGCGAAGTTGTACAGCGGCTCGTTGGCCGGCAGCGCGCCGGCACGTGAGCGCAGCGTCGCGTCATCCAGACTGCCCAGCAGCGCGGTAATGGCGGCCTGGTTGTCACTCCGCGGCTGCCCGGTCAAGCCGGCGTTCGCACGTGCGCGTTCCTGTGCGGCACCAAAGCTGTCGCCGCTGGCCTGCAGTGCGGCGGCGCGTGCCAACTGCCAGCGCGCTGCCAGGGCAGGCAGTACCTCCGTGCCGGGCTCGGACAGCGCAGCGAGGGCGGCGGCCGGTTGCTTGTCGGCCAAGGCCAGTTCCGCGGTCACCAGCAGATAGCGCTGGCGGCTGGGCGCGGCCAGCTGGCGCGGCTGCACCTGTGCCAGCAGGCTGCGCGCGCGCGTCGCATCGCCTGCTTCGTGCCAAGCGAACGCGGCGTCCGCCAGTGCATTGCTGCGCGCGGTGCCGCGCAGCGTGCCGGCCAGGCTTTCCAGCTGCAGGGCGGCATCACGCGGGCGACCTTGCTCGATCAGCAGCAGTGCCTGGCTCTGGGCGGGCGACTCCGGCGCACTGGTCAGGCTGGTGGTGGCGCAACCGGCCAGCAGCAGCAAAGACAGTGACAGGGCGGAGATCCGGACGACAGGCTTGTTCATGATCGAGTCCATGCAGGGAGGTCGGCGGCCGTGGCCAAGTACACCGGTGGATTCTACCCTTGAGCTCGCAGCGCCGCTGAACTGGTCGTTGACCTCTCGCCGGCCACGCCCGCGCTACCCATGTCGCATCTGTGGGACAATGCGCGCGGCGGAGTCGGCCAGACAGTCGCGTCATCCCTTGCGGATGCCGAGGAAAGTCCGGGCTCCATAGGGCAAGGTGCCAGGTAACCCCTGGGCGGCGCGAGCCGACGGAAAGTGCAACAGAAAGATACCGCCTACGTCTTCTTCGGAAGGCCGGTAAGGGTGAAATGGTGCGGTAAGAGCGCACCGCGAGTCTGGCAACAGACCGGTACGGCAAACCCCACCTGGAGCAAGACCAAATAGGGACCTCATGGCGCGGCCCGCGTCGGGTCCGGGTAGGTTGCTTGAGCGCCGTGGTGACGCGGCGCCTAGAGGAATGACTGTCCACGACAAAACCCGGCTTATCGGCCGGCTCCGCCACTTCCTTCAAAACGTCCAGCCGCAGCATTTACCCGCCGGGCTCGCCGCGTGGCGGCGAGCTGAATGGCGATGGCTCAGCGCTCCGGATCGCGATACTGGGCTGCTGAAATGAACTTCGAGAACGTTTCACACCACACCACCACCGTCGTGTAGTCCTTCACGTTGACGTCCGGCGGGACGTCGATCAGAAGGCGTTTGAAGGATCGTGCTTCGCCGACGCGGCGCGCCTGGGCCTTTACCTTCAGGAAGCCATCGATGGTGTCCACGTAGTCGCGGGTGAGATACACCTTGTAATCCGGCCCTGGCGCCATTTCGCCGGAAAACGCGATCGTCTTCTGGCCGACACCGACGCTACCTTCAGCCCAGTGCAGCCGGTCGCTGCCGGGAAGGTCGCGCTTGAACGCGGCGTGGTAGGTCGCATCGTTGATCGCAGTCATGACTGCGTCCTTCGGCGGATCCGCAGGCGCGGTCAGGATGGGGAGCAGGTACACGCCCAAGCCGAAGCCCAGGCAGGCCACGAGAAGGTGACTGGCGGCGAGGAAGATCAGGCGTCGGCTCATGCGGTGACTCCACGGCAGTGTTGAAGAGAAGCCTGCTGGGTACAGGGCATGCTCATCTTCACCGCGACAGCGCGCCGTCGTCAGTGGCATCCGCGAACGGGCATGGCGGTGGCGGCCCTGAGCCCTTGGGTTGCGCGCTGTCCGTTCAGAAATACAGCAGTCCATCGCCTTCGGCAGCGCCGCCCGGGCCGAATCGTCGCTCGTGGATGGCGCCTTCCCCCGCATGATCGACCAGGATGATCGTGCTGGCACGGGTGCCGTATTCGACGCCGCGGATGAACGCTGTGCCAAGCCACTGCTCGCGTTCGGGGCCGATGCCGGTATCCGGCAGGTCGGTGGGATCAGGCCGATGCTCGTCCGCAAGGGCGGCCCACAGCCGATCAAGCGCGGGGGTGTCGGTTGCACACCAGTCGGCAATCGCGTCCATCAGTCGCCGCGTCTTCGGCCAGCCCGCATCCAAGGCGCCGTTGGACATGCCATGCACGCCAGGGGCGAGCCGCTGCCGACCGGCCGGATGGTTGCCGACGTATTCCACGCTGTCCGCATCGGCCAACAGCAGGTTGAACGGCGGGTAGGCGCTGGCACTTCTTTCCAATTCATCAGCGCATGCGTGGGCCGGCACCGTGCCACGCAGGTAGTCGGCCACCAGCGCGCCGCGGGATTCCCCTGCCTGCGCAGCCTGCGGATCCCGCACATTGGTCACCGCCGCCATCCGTCCATCGGCGGCGACACCGGCCCAGGCGCCGCCGGAGCGCAGGTCGCGCCCGCCGATCACGCGGGGTGCGTCGTTCCAGCGGGACAGCGGAGCCGTTGGGCGGGCGTGGAACTCGTCGCGATTGCCAGCCATGACCAGCCGCCAGCGCGGGTGGTGGAGCCAAGCCAGAGCAAGTAGGCACATGCGTCGCATTGTGCTGTTTTGCGCAACACCTCGCTACGGGATCGGCACAGTCAATGAATGCGCATCACATGTTTCACGCCCTCTACACACCCCTGAACTTCGCCCCAATCTCAAAATTTGAGACGAAACAGCAACTTGTGGATAAGCCTTGAACAAGTCTCTAAAGATTGCTGCAAGCCATTGATGGCACAGGTGATTTCCCCCTGCAAAAGTTGTTGACAACCCTTTGACCGCTGATAAGGTGGGCATCAGAGGGAAAACCGGGTCTTTTGTGGTTTTTCGTGGTTCAATGTTTCATCCATCTGAAGGAAAGGTGCACGCGTCGTGTTTCAGGGCGAGACGGCCATCACGGTTGACGATAAAGGGCGCATGGCGGTTCCAACCGTTCATCGCGACCTCGTTGCGCGTGTGAGCAACAACCGGCTGGTCCTGACCTACAACCCCTTTGAATCCGGCTGCCTCTGGCTGTACGCGGAATCGGAGTGGGAGCGCGTGCGGGACGACGTGATGGCCAAGCCGAACACCCAGCGGGTCGTTCGGCTGCTGCAGCAGAAGCTGGTCGGTTCGGCCGCACACCTGGAACTGGACGGCAACGGCCGAATCAGCATCCCCGCCAGCCACCGCGGCGCGGTGGGCATCGAAAAAAAGGCGGTATTGCTCGGCATGGGTGACAAATTCGAACTTTGGAGCGAGCAGGCGCACCGCGCATTGATCCAGCAGACATTGTCTGACGAGGATCTGGGCGATGGGCTTCTCGATCTGAAATTGTGAGCCGGGGTGCCCGGGTGCGCGGAACAGCGCAGGCCGGTCACCTCCCGGTGTCGCAGTCGCCGGCGGGTCATCTGCCGGTCCTGTACACCCAGGTCCTTGAAGGCCTGAGGGTGATCGAAAACGGTGTGTACCTCGACGGCACGTTCGGCCGTGGCGGGCATGCGCGTGGCGTACTGGCCCAGCTTGGTGGCGCAGGCCGCCTGCTGTTGATGGACAAGGATCCGGAAGCCATCGCGGCCGCCGAGCGCGACTTCGCGCCCGACCCGCGCGTGTCGATCTTCCGTGGCAGCTTTGCCCAGTTGCTGCAGTGGGAGCAGACGGCCGACGGCCTGGATGGCGTGCTGTTCGACCTCGGCGTTTCCTCGCCGCAGCTGGACGTGGCCGAGCGTGGCTTCAGCTTCGGCAAGGACGGCCCGCTGGACATGCGCATGGACCCGGACAGCGGCGAGAGCGCGGCGCAATGGCTGGCACGCGCCAACGACACCGAGATCGCCGACGTGCTGTGGACCTACGGTGAGGAGCGCATGAGCCGCCGCATCGCGCGGGCCATCGTGGCGCAGCGGCAGAAGCAGGCGTTCACCCGCACGGCGGAACTGGCTGACCTGATCGCGTCGGCAATGCCGCGTGGCAAGGACAAGATTCACCCGGCCACCCGCAGCTTCCAGGCGATCCGCATCCACATCAATCGTGAACTGGCCGACCTCGAAGCCGGCCTGGTCGCCGCCGTGGAACGGCTGAAGCCGGGTGGCCGATTGGCCGTCATCAGCTTCCACTCGCTGGAAGACCGCATCGTCAAGCAGTACTTCAACCGGCTGGCCAAGGCGCCTCCGAGTAATCGCCGTCTGCCGGAGCAGCAGGCCTTCGTGCCAACGCTGGACCTGATCGGCGGTGCGATCAAGGCCAATGACGACGAGCTGGCCGTCAATCCGCGCGCCCGCAGCGCGGTATTGCGCGTGGCCCAGAAGCGTGAGGTGGCCGGGTGAGCCGGCTCATCCTGATCGTGCTGCTGGCCTGCACGATCGCCTCGGCGATCGGGGTGGTCTTCGTGCGCCACCGCCACCGCCAGACCTTCATCGAACTGGCGCGCGCCGAGCGCGTGCGCGATGAGCTGAACATTGAATTCGGCCGGCTGCAGCTGGAGCAGGCCACGTTGGCAGAAGCCAATCGCGTGGACCAGGTGGCCCGCGAGAAACTGGGCATGAAGTTTCCCGAAGCCGCCGACGTGGTGGTGATCCGCCCATGAGCCGGACCGGCCGCAACCGCCCCCGCAACGCCTTCAACCTGCGCCAACGGCTGCGCTGGGTCGCGCTGGCGCTTGGCCTGTGCTCGGTATCGCTGGTGGGCCGTGCCGCGTATGTGCAGCTGATCAACAGCGACTTCTATCAACGCCAGGGCGAAGCACGCTACCTGCGCGAACTGCCGATCAAGACCTCGCGCGGCATGATCACCGACCGCAATGGCGAGCCGGTGGCGGTGTCCACGCCGGTGGCCTCGATCTGGGTGAACCCGCAGGAGCTGCTGCGCTCGCCGGACCGCATTCCTGAGCTGGCCAGCGCGCTGGGGCTGGCGGTGGACGACCTGAGCAGCCGGCTGAGCCAGAAATCGGACAAGGAATTCATGTACCTGCGTCGCCGGATCAACCCGGACGACGCAGAGAAAGTGGTCGCCCTGAAGATTCCAGGCGTGGCTGCACAGCGCGAGTTCCGCCGCTTTTACCCGCAGGGTGAGGCGATGGCCCACGTGCTGGGTTTCACCAACATCGATGATCGCGGCCAGGAAGGGCTGGAGCTTGCCTTCGACGAGTGGCTGCGCGGTGAGCCCGGTGCCAAGCGGATCATCCGCAACCGCAAGGGCGAGACGGTGGAAAGTGACCTGCTGCGTGCCGCCACGCCGGGCAAAGACCTGACCCTGAGCATCGATCGGCGCATCCAGTACCTGGCGTACAAAGAGCTGCGCAACGCGCTGGTCGCCAACAAGGCCGCCGGCGGTTCGATGGTGATCATGGACGTAGCCACCGGTGAAGTGCTGGCGATGGTCAACCTGCCGACCTACAACCCGAACTCGCTTCAGGGCGCGATCCCGGACACCCGCCGCAACCGCGCGGTGACCGACCTGGTCGAGCCCGGTTCGACGATGAAGCCGATCACCATCGCGTCTGCACTGCAGGCCGGCGTGGTGACCAAGGACACCATCATCGACACCAACCCCGGTTACATGTCGCTGGGGCGCTACACCATCCGCGACGTGCCGCGGAACAACGGCGTGCTCAACGTGACCGGCGTGATCACCCGCAGCTCGAACGTGGGCGCAGCCAAGATCGCGGCCAAACTGCCCGATCAGGTGTTCTACGATTCGATCCACAGTTTCGGCTATGGCTCGCGTCCGGGCAGCGGTTTCCCCGGCGAATCCGCCGGCGTGCTGCCGCGCCCCGCGCGCTGGAGTGGTCCCTCCAAGACCACCATGTCGTATGGCTACGGACTGTCGGTCACACCCCTGCAGATCGCCACGGCATACTCGGCGCTGGGCAACGGCGGCAAATTGATTCCGCCGACCTTCGTCAAAGGCCAGCACAACGAAGCGCGGCAGATCCTGGACCCGCAGATCGCCAAGGAAGTGGTGGCGATGATGGAAACCGTGGTGACCCAGGGCGGCGCCAAGCAGGCGGCCGTGCTGGGGTATCACGTGGCCGGCAAGACCGGTACGGCGCGCAAGGCAGGCCCGGGCGGTTACGAGCGCGGGCATTACAACGCGCTGTTCGCCGGCGTGGTGCCGGCCAGCAACCCGCGCTTTGCCACGGTGATCGTGATCAATGATCCGCAGGCCGGCAAATACTACGGCGGCCTGGTGGCGGCACCGGTCTTCCACAATGTGATGGACGGTGCGCTGCGCCTGATGGACGTGCCGCCGGACGATATCCAGTCGTGGCTGGCCGCGCAGCAGTCCGGCAAGACCGGGCATTCCGCCTCGGTGTTGCCGACGCCCCCGGCCGACGCCGTGCTGCCTCCCGATGCCGCCGCCGAATTCGATGCCGCCCTGCCGACCGCGCAGGCACCTGCGACGCCGGTGTCCGCACCGACCGGGGGCACGCAATGAGCCGCACGATGGCGCTTTCCCGCCTGTTGCCTGACGTGGCCCTGGCCGGCCGGGATGTGGATATCCGCGGCCTGGTGATGGACAGCCGCGCCGTGCGACCAGGCGATGCCTTCGTGGCGATCGCCGGGTTCGGCGCGCATGGCCTGGGCTTCGTCGAGCAGGCGCGTGCCAATGGTGCAGCCGCCATCCTGTTCGAAGCGCCGGCCCCTGCGGAGCTGCCTGCACCGTCGGATGCCATTGCCGTGCCGGGCCTGCGCGCGCGCATGGGCGCGATGGCCGACCAGTTCCACGACGCGCCGTCCCGCGCGATGACCATGGTGGGTGTCACCGGTACCAACGGCAAGACGTCCACCGTGCAACTGCTGGCCCAGGCCTGGCAACTGCTGGGCACCCGCAGCGGCAGCATCGGTACCTTGGGCGCCGGCCTGTCCGGCGACGTGCAGCCGACGGGCTTCACCACGCCGCTGGTGCTGCAGATGCATGCGCTGCTGGCCGACCTGCGCGACGCCGGTGCGCAGGCCATCGCGATGGAAGTCAGCTCGCATGCGCTGGACCAGGGCCGTGTGGATGCCGTGCATTACGACGTGGCAGTGTTCACCAACCTCACTCGTGACCATCTCGACTACCACGGCGACATGGAGACCTACGGTGCAGCCAAAGAGCGGCTGTTCCATCGGGCCGGCCTACGTGCGTCGGTCGTCAATCTCGATGACGCATTCGGTGCCACGTTGCATGCGCGCGTGCCGGCCAGCCAGAAGGCGGTGGGCGTCAGCTCGCGCGGTGCGCCGCAGGCCAGCGTGCGGGCGAGCGGGATCGTGCTGGACGGCCTGGGTGTAGCGTTCACGCTGACACTCGACGGGCAGTCGCGCGGTGTGCGCTCGCCACTGCTTGGCCGCTTCAATGTAGACAACCTGTTGACGGTGGCCGGTGTGCTGCATGCGCTGGGGCAGCCGCTGGATGTCATCGTCGAGGTGCTGGCGCAGCTGCAGCCAATCCGCGGGCGGATGAACCGCCTCGGCGGTGAAGCGGGGCAGCCGACGGTCGTGATCGATTACGCGCATACGCCGGATGCCTTGGAACAGGCGCTGGACAGCCTGCGTGGGCATGTCGACGGCCGCCTGGTCTGCGTGTTCGGCTGTGGCGGCGAACGGGATACCGGCAAGCGGCCCCAGATGGCGGCCATTGCCGAACGGCTGGCTGACCAGGTGATCGTCACCGACGACAATCCGCGCAGCGAAGACGGTGACCGCATCGTGGCCGATATCCTTGCCGGCTTCGACAGTGCCGACAAGGCGGTGGTCCAGCGTGACCGCGCGCGTGCCATCGCCTTGGCGATCGGCGGGGCGGGACCGGGTGACATCGTGCTGATCGCCGGCAAGGGCCACGAGCCCTACCAGGAAGTCGCCGGAGTACGCCATGCCTTCGATGACACCGACGTCGCCGCTGCCGCGCTGGTCGCTGCGGTGCAGGAGGTGACGCCATGAGGCGCACCCTGCTGTCGTTGATCGCCCATTGGGCCGGTGGAGAGATCCACGGTGACGATGCGGCTATCGACGCGATCAGCAACGATACCCGTCAGATGGCGGCCGGCAGCCTGTACGTGGCGCTGCGTGGCGAGCGCTTCGATGGACATGATTTCGGTGCCGATGCGCTTGCCCGCGGCGCCAGTGCACTGCTGGTCGAACGCCTGCTGCCCTTGCCCCTGCCGCAGGTGCTGGTGGCCGACAGCGAGCTGGCCTTGGCGCGCATCGCCGCCGGCATGCAGCGCGACCGCGCCACCGGTGTGTTCGCCATCACCGGCAGCAACGGCAAGACCAGCGTCAAGGCGCTGCTGCTGGGCATCCTGCAGCAGCACGCGCAGATCGCCGCCAAGGTGGTCTATGCCAATCCGGGCAACCGCAACAATGAGATCGGCCTGCCATTGGCCGTGATCGACGCGCCGGAAGACGCGGATTTCGCCGTGTACGAGATGGGTGCCGGCAAGCCGGGTGACATCGCGTACCTGACCGACATCGTCCGTCCGCGCTGGTCGCTGGTGAACAACATCGCGGCCGCCCATCTGGAGCGGATGGGCAGCCTGCAGGGTGTGGCCAACACCAAGGGCGCGATCTACGCGGCCCTGCCGGCGGACGGCGTGGCGGTGATCAATGCCGACGACGCCTTTGCGCCTTGGTTCGAGCAGCATTTCATCGGCACCCCGCCGCGCTGCGCAGTGTTGCGTTTCGGCCTGGAGCACAGCGCCGACGTGTTCGCCTCGGCGATCCGCTTCGATGCGGCGGGCAGTCATTTCGATCTGCACACGCCGGTCGGGCAGGCTGCGGTGTCGCTGCCGTTGCCGGGTCGCCACAACATCGGCAACGCGCTTGCGGCCACCGCACTCGCACTGGCCGCCGGCATCCCGTTGGCGCATGTGGTGGCGGCGCTGGCCGTCACCGAACCGGTGCCGGGCCGCCAGATCGCCCATCGGTTGCACAGCGGGGCCGTTCTGGTGGACGACAGCTACAACGCCAATCCGGGTTCGCTGGTGGCCGCCATCGAGGCGCTGGCCGGCAGCGGTGACGACGGCTGGCTGGTGCTCGGTGACATGCGCGAACTCGGCCCCGATGCGGCCGCGCTGCACGCGCAGGCAGGCCTGCGTGCACGTCAGGCCGGGCTCAAGCGGCTGTACACGCTGGGGCCGCTCAGCGCCTCGGCTTCTGCTGCCTTCGGTGAAGGCGGTCGTTCTTTTGAAACCCATGACGCGCTTGCGCAGGCCCTGCAGCAGGAACTGCATGCGGGCGTGCGCTGCCTGGTCAAGGGCTCCCGTGGCAGCGCCATGGACAAGATTGTGAAAGCGCTGCTCGCGCAAGGAGAGGAATCGCCTCATGTTGTATGAACTGGCCCGCTGGCTGCAGCAGTTAGAGAGCTCGTTTGCGCTCTTCAACTACCAGACGTTCCGCGCCATCCTGGCGGCACTGACGGCGCTGTTCCTGTCGCTGTGGATGGGCCCGGCCGTGATCCGCAGGCTCGCCCAGTTCAAGGGTGGGCAGCCGATCCGCAAGGATGGCCCGCAGACCCATTTCGCCAAGGCCGGCACGCCGACCATGGGCGGCTCGTTGATCCTGCTGACGGTCACCCTCGCGGTGCTGGCCTGGGCCGACCTGAGCAACCGCTACGTGTGGTTGGTGCTGGCGGTGATGATCTGCTTCGGTGCGATCGGCTGGTACGACGACTGGATCAAGATCGTCCGCCGTGACCCGAATGGCCTGAAGTCGCGCTGGAAGTACCTGCTGCAGTCGATCTTCGGCCTGGCCGCTGGCCTGTTCCTCTACTTCACCGCCGACGTGCCCTCCGCGCTGACGTTCTACATCCCGATGTTCAAGTCGGTGGCGCTGCCGCTGGCGGGCATCAGCTTCGTGGCCATCGCGTATTTCTGGATCGTGGGCTTTTCGAATGCGGTCAACCTGACCGATGGTCTGGACGGCCTGGCGATCATGCCGACCGTGCTGGTCGCCTGCGCGCTGGGCGTGTTCGCCTACGCGTCCGGCAACGTGGTGTTCTCCAACTACCTGCAGATCCCGCAGATCCCCGGAGCGGGTGAGCTGGTCATCATCTGCGCCGCCATCGCCGGCGCCGGTCTGGGCTTCCTGTGGTTCAACACCTACCCGGCCATGGTCTTCATGGGCGACATCGGTGCGCTGGCGCTGGGCGCCGTGCTGGGGACCATCGCGGTGATCGTGCGCCAGGAGCTGGTGCTGGTGATCATGGGCGGCGTCTTCGTGGTTGAAACCTTGTCGGTGATGATCCAGGTCGCCTCGTTCAAACTGACCGGCAAGCGCGTGTTCCGCATGGCGCCGATCCATCACCACTTCGAGCTGAAAGGCTGGCCGGAGCCGCGCGTGATCGTGCGCTTCTGGATCATTTCGGTGGTGCTGGTACTGGTTGGCCTGGCCACGTTGAAGGTGCGCTGATGAATGATCTCTCGCGCCAGGCAACACGCCTTGAAGCCATCGGAGGCCACTTCGACAAGTGGCTGCTCGGCGCGATCATCGCGCTGACCGGGCTGGGTGTGGTGATGGTCGCGTCGAGCTCGATCGCGCTGATGAGCAGCCCGTTCTATTACCTCAATCGCCATCTGATCTTCCTGGCGGTGGGCATCGTGCTGGCCGGACTGGCCATGCGTACCGAACTGAAGACCATCGAGCAGTACAACCAGCTGCTGCTGCTGGGCTGCTTCGCCTTGCTGGTGGTGGTATTCGTGCCGGGCCTCGGCAGCAGCGTCAACGGGGCGCGGCGCTGGATCAATCTCGGCGTGTCCAAGTTCCAGACGGTCGAAGCGGTCAAGGTGCTCTACATCGTGTGGCTGTCCAGCTACCTGGTGCGCTTCCGGGACGAGGTCAACGCGACGTGGCCGGCCATGCTGAAGCCGCTGGGCGTGGCCGGGGCGCTGGTGGTGCTGATGCTGCTGCAGCCCGACTTCGGCTCGTCGACGCTGCTGCTGGCGATCACCGCCGGCATGCTGGTGTTGGGCGGGGTCAACATGCCGCGCATGTCGATGCCGGTGATCATCGGCATGGTCGGCATGAGCGCGCTGGCGATCATCGAACCGTACCGCATGCGCCGCATCACCTCCTTCCTGGACCCGTGGGCCGACCAGCAGGGCGACGGCTACCAGCTGTCCAACGCGCTGATGGCCGTCGGCCGCGGCGAGTGGACCGGCGTGGGCTTGGGCAACTCGGTGCAGAAGCTCTATTACCTGCCCGAGGCACATACCGACTTCATCTTCTCGGTCACGGCCGAAGAGCTGGGTTTCCTCGGCACCTGCCTGGTGATCGCGCTGTACGCGCTGCTGGTGGGTCGCACGCTATGGCTGGGCATGCGCTGCGTAGAGATGAAGCGCCACTTCTCCGGCTACGTCGCCTTCGGCATCGGGCTGTGGATCAGCATGCAGAGCTTCGTCTCGATCGGGGTCAACCTGGGCATCCTGCCGACCAAGGGGCTGACCCTGCCGTTGATCTCGTCGGGCGGCTCCAGTGTGCTGATGACCTGCGTGGCAATGGGGCTGCTGCTGCGCGTGTCGTACGAGCTGGATCGCGCCGAGCGCCGTCATGCCGTTCGCATGGGCGGAGGCGATGAGGTGGCCGACGAGATCGTGACCGCTCCGTCAGCCGGGCCGGCCGCGACGCCAAAGCCGTCCCGCGTCGCCAATGCGGGCGCGCCGGCCAATGCCAGCACGAGCACCACGCGTGGCACCAGCCGCCTGCAGACGCGCGTCGAGCCGACCTTCGGGAGGCTGTCATGAGCGCAATGCGTGACGCGGCCACGCGCCCCGTGATGATTCTTGCCGGTGGTACCGGCGGGCACATCTTCCCCGGTCTGGCAGTGGCCAAGGTGCTGCGCGCGCGCGGCATCCCGGTCACCTGGCTGGGCGCTGTCGGCCAGATGGAAACCCGCTTGGTGCCACAGCATGACGTGCCGATCGATACCCTGGATATCGCCGGGCTGCGCGGCAAGGGCAAGCTGGCCCTGCTCGGCGCGCCGTGGCGTCTGCTGCGTGCGATCCGCCAGGCAGGCTTCATCCTGCGCGACCGTCATCCGCGTGCGGTGATCGCGTTCGGCGGTTACGCCTCCGGACCGGGCGGGCTGGCTGCGCGTCTGCATGGGCTGCCCCTGCTGGTGCATGAGCAGAACCGTGCACCGGGCATGACCAACCGCTTCCTCTCCCGCTTTGCGCAGCGCGTGCTGACGGGTTTTCCCGGCAGCTTCGCCGCACGCGAAGAAGCCGTCGGCAACCCGGTACGCGCCGAGATCGCTGCGATTGCACCGCCCGAGCAGCGCTTTGCCGGTCGCAGTGGTCCATTGCGTGTGCTGGTGGTGGGCGGAAGCCAGGGCGCGCGCGCCTTGAACATGGGCGTGCCGCAGGCGATCGCCGCATTGGGTGCTTCGTATCCGGTGCAGGTGCGCCACCAGAGCGGCGAGAAAATGCACGCCGAGGCTGTCGAGGCCTATGCCAATGCCGGCGTCACCGCCGAGATCACGCCGTTCATCGCCGACATGGCCGATGCCTTCGCGTGGGCTGACATCGTGGTGTGCCGGTCCGGCGCGTCCACTCTCGCCGAGCTGTGTGCCGTGGGCGTCGGCAGCGTGCTGGTGCCGTTCCCGGCCGCGGTCGATGATCACCAGACGCGTAATGCGGAATACCTGGTCGAGCGCGATGCCGCCGTGCTGCTGAAGCAGGGCGATGCGCTGGTCACCGGCATCACGTCGCTGTTGCGTGAACTATCCGAAAATCCCGCCCGCCGCATGCAGATGGCGAAAGCCGCACGTGCGCTGGCCAAGGTCGATGCCGCAGAGCGCATCGCCGATATCATCCTCGAGGAAGCTGTATGAACACTGTGCCGCGCCAGCGCGCCGACACGACGCGGAGCTGCGCATGATCCGCCGCCTGCACGACACCAATGACCTGGTGCGCGCCTTCCCGCGCGTGCATTTCGTTGGCATCGGTGGCACCGGCATGAGCGGCATCGCGGAAGTGATGCTGACGCTGGGCTATGAAGTGTCCGGCTCGGACAACGCGGACAACACCGCGACGCGTCGCCTGGGCAGCCTCGGCGCGCGCATCATGCGGGGACATTCCGCCGCCAACGTGCTCGGCACCGATTGCGTGGTGGTCTCCAGCGCGATCCGCGAAGACAATCCGGAACTGATGGAAGCGCGCAGCCAGCGCATCCCGATCATGCCGCGCGCCGCGATGCTGGCCGAGCTGATGCGTTTCCGCCGCGGCATCGCGGTGGCCGGCACGCACGGCAAGACGACCACCACCAGCCTGACGGCGGCGGTACTGAGCGAGGGCGGACTGGATCCGACCTTCGTGATCGGGGGCCAACTGTTGGCCGCCGGTGCCAACGCCAAGCTGGGCGGCGGTCAGTGGCTGGTCGCCGAGGCCGATGAAAGCGATGGCAGCTTCCTGCGCCTGAATCCGTTGATGTCGATCATCACCAATATTGATGCCGATCATCTGGAAAATTACGGCAACGACTTCGCCCGCGTACAGGCGGCCTTCGCCGAATTCCTGCAGCGCCTGCCTTTCTATGGCTTGGCGGTGCTGTGCATCGACGATCCCGAAGTCGCTGCGCTGGCGGCGAAGACCCCGCGCCATGTGATGAGCTACGGCCTGAGCGACAACGCCGACGTGCGCGCCGAAAACGTGGTGCAGGAAGGAGCGCGTATGCGCTTCACCCTGCGCCTGCCGCAGGGCACCAGCCAGGAAGTGGTCTTGGCACTGCCGGGCAAGCACAACGTCCTCAACGCGCTGGCCGCTGCGGCCGTGGGTTGGCAGCTGGGTGTTGCGCCGGATGCGATCGCACGTGCCCTGGAAAGCTTCGCCGGCGTCGGCCGTCGCTTCAATGACCTCGGCGAGGTCACCACCGCCAGCGGCGCCCGGGTGCAGGTGATCGATGATTACGGCCACCATCCGAGCGAGCTGGAGGCGGTATTCGCTGCTGCACGCGGTGGGTGGTCCGACAAGCGCCTGGTCGTCGCGTTCCAGCCGCACCGCTACAGCCGGACCCGCGACCAGTTCGACAAGTTTGCCGCCGTGCTGTCCAGCGTGGACGCGCTGGTGCTGAGCGAGGTCTACCCGGCCGGCGAAGAGCCGATCGCCGGTGCGGATTCGGAAGCGCTGGCACGCGCCATCCGTGCGCGCGGGCGCAGTGAGCCGGTGGTGGTGGGCAAGGCGGCCGAACTCGCGCACGTGCTGCCCGACGTGCTGCAGGATGGCGATCTTCTGTTGATGATGGGGGCCGGCGACATCGGCGCCGTGGCCCAGCAGATCGCAACGGAAGGCTTCAGCGTGGAGGCCCAGGCATGACCGCTTTCACCTTTCCCGCACCCCGCACGACCGACCCGGCCGTGTTCGGTCGCGTCGGTGTGCTGCTGGGTGGCACGTCCAGCGAACGCGAGGTGTCGCTGGATTCCGGTCGCAACGTGCTCGAAGCGCTGCAGGCACGCGGCATCAACGCATTCGCCATCGATGGCATCCCGGCA
This sequence comes from Stenotrophomonas sp. WHRI 8082, assembly GCF_040223995.2. Classification (NCBI taxonomy): domain Bacteria; kingdom Pseudomonadati; phylum Pseudomonadota; class Gammaproteobacteria; order Lysobacterales; family Lysobacteraceae; genus Stenotrophomonas; species Stenotrophomonas sp. WHRI 8082. The sequence goes on from NZ_CP167826.1 coordinate 2,610,591, forward strand.
CTGGCCAACGCGCTGGCCGCGGGCGAAGTGGACCGCGTGTTCAACATCCTCCACGGCCACAATGGCGGCGGTGAGGACGGCATCGTGCAGGGTCTGATGGAAGCGTTCGGCGTGCCGTACACCGGCTCGGACGTGTTGGGCTCGGCGCTGAGCATGGACAAGATCCGTACCAAGCAGGTGTGGCTGTCGGTCGGCCTGCCCACGCCGCAGTACCGCAAGGTCACCGCGGAAAACGTGCACGCGCAGGCAGCCGAACTCGGCTTGCCGGTGGTGGTGAAGCCGGCCAATGAAGGGTCCAGCGTGGGCATCAGCCGGGTCTTCGACGATGCCGGCCTGGACGAGGCGGTGGCCCTTGCCACGCGCTACGACGGCCAGCTGCTGATGGAGCAGATGGTGGTCGGCGACGAGCTTACCGTCGGCATCCTCGGCGATGTTGCGCTGCCGTCGATCCGTATCGTGCCCAAGGGCCAGTGGTACGACTACGACGCCAAGTACAAGGCCGATGACACCGAATATCTGTGCCCAGGCCTGCGCGATGCCGACGAAGAGGAGATCCGTCGCCTCGCCCTGGCTGCGTTCCGCGCTGCAGGCTGCCGTGGATGGGGCCGGGTGGATGTGATGCGCGACCGCACCAGCGGCCGCCTGTACCTGCTGGAAGTGAACACCGCGCCGGGCATGACCAGCCATTCGCTGGTGCCCAAAGCCGCAGGCCAGGCCGGGATCGGCTTTGAAGACCTGGTCTGGCGTGTGCTCGAACAGACCCTCGCCACTACAGTGCAGGAGAACGGTCACGCATGAACGCGGTGCTGCGCATCTTCGTCTGGCTGTTGGCCCTGTCGGTGGTGGCCCTGCCCGTCGTGGCCGTGCTCAACGGCTGGGTCGGCGCCGAGCGCTGGCCGTTGGCGAAGCTGCGCGTGCACGGTGAGTTCAAGCGCGTGCCGGCGGAGCAGTTGCAGAAGGTGCTGTTGCCTTACGCGCACGCCGGCTTCTTCGCGGTGAAGCTGCAGGATGCACAGGACAGCATCGAGCGCCTGCCGTGGGTGGAAAGCGCACGCGTGCGCAAGCAGTGGCCGGATGTGCTGGAAGTCACCCTGGTCGAGCACAAGCCGTTCGCGCGATGGGGCGGCGATCGCCTGCTTTCCGAGCAGGGCAAGCTGTTCCCCACGCCGAAAAAACTGGCCGACCTGCAGCTGCCGCAGCTGGACGGTCCAGACAGCCAGACCGAAGAAGTGGTGTCGCTGTACAACGATGCGCGGGCGTTGTTCGCGCCGTCCGGGCTGGACGTCAGCCGCCTGACGATGGATGCACGCGGCAGCTGGTCGCTGCTGCTCAGCAACGGCACCGAAGTCGTGGTGGGCCGCGACGATGCGCGCTCACGCCTGCAGCGCTACGTACGCGTGCTGCCCCAGCTCGCCAGCCAGGCCGCGCCGATCGAGCGCGCCGACCTCCGATACACCAATGGCTTCACCCTCAGTTGGGGTGAAGCACCGGCGCCAGAGCCGAAAAAAACGCAGGACAGGACATGAATCGCAAGGGTGACAAATCGTTGATCGTCGGGCTCGACATCGGCACCTCCAAGGTGGTGGCGCTGGTGGGTGAGTACTCGCCGGGCAACCCCATCGAGGTGATCGGCATCGGTTCACACGAATCGCGCGGGCTCAAGCGCGGCGTGGTGGTGGACATCGAGTCCACGGTGCAGTCGATCCAGCGTGCGGTGGAAGAGGCCGAGCTGATGGCCGGTTGCGAGATCCGCTCGGTGTACGCGTCGATCTCCGGCAACCACGTGCAGTGCAAGAACTCGCCCGGGATCGTCCCGATCCGCGACGGCGAAGTGACGTGGGGCGACCTGGACCGCGTGCTCGACGCAGCCAAGGCCGTGGCGATCCCGGCTGACCAGAAGATCCTGCATGCGATCCCGCGCGAGTACGTGCTGGACGATTCGCAGGAAGGCATCCGCAACCCCGTCGGCATGACCGGCGTACGCCTGGAAGTGCACGCCCACCTGGTGGTGTGCGCACAGTCGGCCGCCGCCAACATCAGCAAGTGCGTGCAGCGCTGCGGCCTGCAGGTGGACGATCTGGTGCTGTCCTCGCTGGCCTCCAGCGTCGCCGTGCTGACCGCAGACGAGCGCGAGCTCGGCGTGGTGCTAGTCGACATGGGCGCCGGCACCACCGACATCGCCGTGTTCGTGCAGGGCGCGATCTGCCACACCGCGTCGTTGCCGATCGCCGGTGACCATGTCACCAATGACATTGCCCACATGCTGCGCACGCCGACTCCGGAAGCGGAGCAGATCAAGGTGCGTTACGCCTGCGCGCTGGCGCAGCTGGCGACGGCCGAAGAAAGCATCCAGGTGCCGAGCGTCGGCGATCGGCCGCCGCGTCGCATGCCGCGCCACGCGCTGGCGCAGGCGGTGCAGGGGCGTTACGAGGAAATCTTCGAGATGGTGCAGGCCGAACTGCGTCGCTCCGGTTTCGAAGAGCTGGTCCGCGCCGGCATGGTGCTGACCGGCGGTGCATCGAAGATGGAAGGTGTGGTCGAACTGGCCGAAGAGATGCTGCAGATGCCGGTACGTGTGGGCATCCCGCAGCATGTCACCGGCCTGGGCGAAGTGGTGGGCAACCCCGTGCATGCAACCGGCGTCGGCCTGTTGCTGATGGGAAGCCAGATCGAACACCCGCGTCGGCCGTCGCTGCCGGCAGGCCGTGCGGGCAGCATGTTCAAGAAACTGAAAACCTGGTTCCGCGGCGAATTCTGAAAGAGCGGTAGCGCCGAGCCATGCTCGGCGACATGAAAACGCAACACCGCAACACCGCAACACCGCAACACGCAACACACGGATACACAAACCACTACAGCCGCAACGGCGGCATGCAGCGGAAGGCAGGATGCCTCTCCCGCAACATGCCAAAGGAAGCGGATACAACCGAGGACACGGACATGGCGCATTTTGAATTGATCGAAAAGATGGCACCCAATGCGGTGATCAAGGTCGTTGGCGTGGGCGGTGGCGGCGGAAACGCTGTAGCGCACATGGTCAACTCAGCGGTGGATGGCGTGGAGTTCATCACCGCCAACACCGACTCGCAGGCCATCAAGAATTGCGGTGCGAAGCTGCAGCTGCAGCTGGGCACCAACGTCACCAAGGGCCTGGGCGCCGGTGCGAACCCGGAAGTGGGTCGCCAGGCTGCGCTGGAAGATCGCGAGCGCATCATCGACGCGCTGCAGGGCGCGGACATGGTCTTCATCACCGCCGGCATGGGCGGTGGCACCGGCACGGGCGCTGCACCGGTGGTGGCGCAGCTGGCCAAGGAGATGGGCATCCTGACCGTTGCCGTGGTCACCAAGCCGTTCCCGTTCGAAGGCCGTCGCCGCATGCAGGTTGCGCTGAAGGGCATCGAAGAACTGAGCCAGCACTGCGATTCGCTGATCACCATCCCCAACGAAAAGCTGATCACCGTCCTGGGCCGCAACGCCACCATGATCCAGGCGTTCCGTGCCGCCAACGACGTGCTGCAGGGCGCCGTGCAGGGCATCGCCGATCTGATCGTGCGTCCGGGCCTGATCAACGTCGACTTCGCCGACGTGCGCACCGTGATGTCCGAAATGGGCCTGGCGATGATGGGTACCGGTACCGCCCGCGGTGATGACCGTGCGCAGGCCGCTGCCGAGTCGGCCATCCAGAACCCGCTGCTGGACGATGTGAACCTGGCCGGTGCCAACGGCATCCTGGTCAACATCACCGCCGGTGCCGACTTCACCATGGCCGAATTCGACGAGATCGGCCGCACCATCGACGGCTTCGCTTCGGAAGACGCCACCGTGGTGGTCGGCACCGTGCTCGATCCGGACATGCAGGACGAAGTGCGCGTCACCGTGGTCGCGACCGGCCTCAACCGCGTGGCCGCCGGCAAGAGCCAGCGTCCGGGCGAGCGTGCGCCGATCAAGCTGGTCCGCAACGCCACCACCGGCCAGCCGGAGTTCTCCGACTTCGACAACGGCGGTGACGCGGTGTCCAAGGCGGTTGGCGGTGTCGGTCTGGGCCTGCGTCGCGCGAGCAGCGACAGCGTAGCGGCGTCTTCTTCGTCCAGCGCGTCGTCTTCGTCGTCCAGCAGCTCGAGCGCCAGCGCGGGCAGCACGCCGACCGCCGAACTGCCCAACGATTACCTGGACATCCCGGCGTTCCTGCGCCGCCAGGCCGACTGATCCATGCTGCCGGGGTTGTCCTCCCCGGCATCACGCACCATGTCCTGCATTGCAGGCGCCGGGCCAGGATGGGCCCGGCCGCCTTGTAATCGCACCCGCCGCACCCGCGTGGCGCCACCACCTGCCTGGCTTCAGCCGGAGTAGGGGCGACCGCGTGTTAATCTGTTGCACCCCCTGGGGCAGGCCATCGCGGCCCGCCGCACGCTTCTGGTCACCCCCCATGATTCCGCAACGCACCCTCAAGAACACGATCCGCGCCACCGGCGTTGGCCTGCACAGCGGCGACAAGGTCTACATGACCCTGCGCCCGGCACCGGTCAACCATGGCATCGTGTTCCGCCGCGTGGACCTGGACCCGGTCGTCGATGTTCCGGCCAAGGCCGAGCTGGTGACCGAAGTGACCCTGTGCACCGGGCTGACCTGCAACGACGCCAAGATCCAGACCGTCGAACACCTGATGTCAGCGTTGGCCGGCCTGGGTGTGGACAACATCATTGTCGAACTGTCCTCGGCCGAGCTGCCGATCATGGACGGTTCGTCCGGCCCGTTCGTGTTCCTGCTGCAGTCGGCGGGCATCATCGAACAGGACGCCGCCAAGCGCTTCATCCGCGTACTGAAGACCGTGGAAGTCACTGAAGGTGACAAGGTCGCGCGCTTTGATCCCTACGAGGGCTACAAGCTCGGTTTCACCATCCAGTTCGATCACCCGATGATCCCCGCCAAGCAGTCGCGGCAGGAAATCGAGTTCTCCACGATGGCCTATACCAAGGAAATCTCCCGCGCCCGGACCTTCGGTTTCATGCGTGACCTGGAGTACATGCGCGAGCGCAACCTGGGCCTGGGCGGTTCGATGGACAACGCCATCGTGCTGGACGAGTTCCGGGTGCTGAACGAAGACGGCCTGCGCTATGCCGACGAATTCGTGCGGCACAAGATCCTGGACGCCATCGGCGATCTGTACCTTGCCGGCGGCCAGGTGCTGGGGGCCTATGAAGGGTTCAAGTCCGGTCATGCGCTGAACAACAAGCTGGTGCGGGCCTTGATGGCCGATGCCAGCGCGTGGGAGTGGGTGAGCTACGAATCCCCCGCCGCTGCCGAGCCCGTTGCCTACGGTGCTCCGGCCTACGCCTGAAAAACACTGCGATATCAGCCAGTTGACGCCGCCCTCGGGCGGCGTTTCGCGTTCAGGGCCGCGGCCTTCACGGCCAGCATGCAGTGACCAGTACGGCGTCACAGTTTGTGAACCTGTTCCGTCAGAAGCCTGAACTTAACGTTTAAATAACAAAACTCTAACGACTCGACGACCCGACGCCGTTAGGATGCCCCACGGTCCTCGCAAAAGCTTCACGCCATTTCCACGGCATGTTGGCAGAGCGGGGAAGCGGAGCCGGATGCTTCGCGGTCATCAGGACCTGGACGGTTTCGTGTCCTGGAGGCTGGCCAAGGCGTCGCGTAGTCCTTTGTGCGTGGCGGCTGAAACTGCGTGGGGTCCATTCCGGTTGTCGATCGCTGGGGAGCGTGGTGGAGCGGGGGACGCAGTCTTGATGGTCACTTTGGTGGCCTTCAGCCCGATGGACCGGGCCGCGTCGATCAACTGTGCTTCGGCAAGCCGCAATTTGGCATGCCAGACAGGGGATTCGACGAGAAAAACGAGGTGTTCGTCGTTCACGTTCGCCAGCCTGCAATGGTTGCGCAGGGTGAGCGGCAAGTGGGGGCGTAATTGTTGGTCCAACGCATCGAGCCATAAGGCACGACGCAGCGGGTTCCCGGTTTTGTCACCCATGACCGCATCCAGCGCCGGCTTCGGCGTAGACGCGGGACGACCACTGGATTTCGGCTCAGACATGAAAACTCACTGATGGCATTCAAAAAGATCGTAATCAAAACGCGTGATGGAAAGGCAAAAACGCCCCTTGCGCGTCTTCGCTTCTACTTCGAGGATCGTCCCCGCGCCCTGCTGGGCAGCGTGCTGGGCATGGGCTGCATTATCGGCTTCGCCGGTGGAATGGGGGCCAACCTGCTGGGCGATTCCCGCCTGCAGGCCAAGGTAGACCGCCAGGAGCGTGAACTCGCCCAGGTCCGCCTGCAGTCGCAGACCGAGGTGAACGCCCTTGCGGCGCGCCTTGGGGAGCTCCAGGCACAAGCCACCCGCCTCAATGCGCTGGGTGAGCGCCTGACCCAGATGGGCAAGCTGGAAGACGGCGAGTTCGACTTCCAGGAAACCCCCGGCCTGGGTGAAGGCGACGCCGGCGGTCCGACCGTGGATATCCCGGTCAAGGACATCAACGCCGACTTGCAGGTGCTGGAGCAGCGATTCGCTGCTTCAGGCAGCCAGCTCTCGGTGATGGAATCGCTGATGTTCGACCATCAGCTGCAGCAGAACGCCGTGCCCTCGCGCATGCCGATCCGCAACAGCTATGTCACGTCCAGCTTCGGCACCCGTGCTGATCCGTTCGGTCGCGGTGCACGCAGTCACAAAGGCATTGATTTCCATGCCAAGGTCGGTGATCCGGTGATGTCCGTCGCCGAAGGCGTGGTCAGCTTCTCCGGTGTGAAGGGCGGCTACGGCAACGTCGTCGATGTGGATCACGGCAACGGTTACGTGACCCGCTACGCGCACAATTCGCGCCTGGTGGTGAAGGTAGGTGACCTGGTCCGTGCCGGTCAGGAAGTGGCCAAGGCCGGTTCCACCGGTCGTTCCACCGGTGCCCATGTGCACTTCGAAGTCTGGGAGAGCGGGCGTGTGGTCAATCCGCGCAAGTTCCTGGGTGACGGCGGCAACACCCCGGTCGGTCGCGTTTCGCGCGGCTGACGGGTACCGGTAGCGCCGAGCCATGCTCGGCGAGCGCAGCGGCAGCCCCACCCGGGGTGTGCCGAATGTGGCGGGCATGCCGCCGAGCATCGCTCGGCGCTATGGTCCGGCCAGCGAACCGCCAAAGCGCTTGAATCCTCCCACGTCCATCCCAAGTTACAATGGGTGATGCCATAGACGGGGCGCAGGGCGCCTCGTTTCGTTTGCGGCGGACGGATTCCCGATGGAGCCGTGCCGGCGTTCACCTGACAACCGGTTCCCTCAATGATCAACAGCCTGCTTACCCGCGTATTCGGCAGTCGTAATGAACGACAGCTGCGCCAGCTCAATCGCATCGTCGCCAAGGTCAATGCGCTGGAGCCGGAGATGGAAGCGCTCAGCGATGAGCAGCTCCAGGCCAAGACGCCGGAATTCAAGCAGCGCATCGCCGATGGCGAGGCGTTGGACAAGGTGCTGCCGGAAGCGTTCGCTGTCTGCCGCGAAGCCAGCCGCCGTGTTCTCGGCATGCGTCATTACGACGTGCAGCTTATCGGTGGCATGGTGCTGCACCTGGGCAAGATCGCCGAGATGCGCACCGGTGAAGGCAAGACCCTGGTCGCTACGCTGCCGGTCTATCTGAACTCGCTCGAAGGCAAGGGCGTGCACGTGGTCACCGTGAACGACTACCTGGCGCGCCGCGACTCCGCGCAGATGGGCAAGCTGTACAACTGGCTGGGCCTGAGCGTGGGCGTCGTGTATCCGGGCATGCCGCACGGTGACAAGCGCGAGGCCTATGGCAGCGACATCACGTACGGCACCAATAACGAATTCGGTTTCGATTACCTGCGCGACAACATGGCGCTGTCCAAGGCCGACCGCTACCAGCGCGGCCTGCACTACGCCATTGTCGATGAAGTCGACTCCATCCTGATCGACGAAGCGCGTACCCCGCTGATCATTTCCGGTCCGGCCGATGATTCCCCGGAGCTGTACATCCGCGTAAACCGCATCGTGCCGAACCTGGTGAAGCAGGAAAACGAAGAAGCCGAGGGCGACTTCTGGATCGACGAGAAGGGCAAGCAGGTGCACCTGTCCGAAGCGGGCATGGAGCACGCCGAGCGTCTGCTGGTCGAAGCCGGCATCCTCGACGCGGAGACCGAAGGCCTTTACGCGGCGCAGAACCTGACCGTCGTGCATCACCTCAATGCCGCGCTGCGCGCGCATGCCATCTACCAGCGTGACGTGGACTACATCGTGCGCGATGGCGAAGTCGTCATCGTCGATGAGTTCACCGGCCGCACCCTGGCCGGCCGTCGCTGGTCGGACGGTCTGCACCAGGCGGTGGAAGCGAAGGAAGGCGTGCCGGTACAGCGCGAGAACCAGACGCTGGCCAGCATCACGTTCCAGAATCTCTTCCGCATGTACAAGAAGCTGTCCGGCATGACCGGTACGGCCGATACCGAAGCCTTCGAGTTCCAGAGCATCTACAACCTGGAAGTGGTGGTCATCCCGACCAACCGCCCGACCATCCGCAAGGACTCGCCGGACCAGGTGTTCCTCAACCGCCAAGGCAAGTTCAACGCGGTGCTGGCCGACATCCAGGAATGCAACAAGCGGGGCCAGCCGGTGCTGGTGGGTACGACCTCGATTGAAACCTCGGAGATGCTGTCCGAACACCTGGCCAAGGCCGGTGTGCAGCATGAAGTGCTGAACGCCAAGCAGCATGACCGCGAAGCGACCATCGTCGCCAACGCCGGTCGTCCGGGTGCGGTGACCATCGCCACCAACATGGCCGGTCGCGGTACCGATATCGTGCTGGGCGGCTCGCTGGAAACCGAGCTGCACGAGATGGGCGAGGAGGCCAGCGACGCCCAGCGCGCCGCGGCCAAGGCCGAGTGGCAGGTCCGGCATGACGCCGTCAAGGCCGCCGGTGGCCTGCACATCGTCGGTACCGAGCGCCATGAATCGCGGCGTATCGACAACCAGCTGCGTGGTCGTTCGGGCCGTCAGGGTGATCCGGGTTCGTCCCGTTTCTACCTGTCGCTGGAAGACAACCTGATGCGCATCTTCGCCTCCGACTGGGTGCAGAAGGCCATGCGCATGATGGGCATGAAGGAAGACGACGTCATCGAAGACCGCCTGGTCAGCCGGCAGATCGAAAAGGCCCAGCGCAAGGTCGAAGCGCACAACTTCGATATCCGCAAGAACCTGCTGGATTTCGACGACGTCAACAACGACCAGCGCAAGGTGATCTATTCGCAGCGCGATGAACTGCTGGATGCCGATTCGGTCAAGGACAACGTCGATGGCATCCGCGACGACGTGGTGTTCGACATCGTCGCCCGCTTCGTGCCGCCGAACTCGATCGATGAACAGTGGGACCTGCCGGGCCTGGAAGCCACGCTGCAGTCCGAGTTCGGCCTCGACATGTCGGTCACCGACCTGGTCAAGAGCCACGAAGAGCTGGACGCCGAAGGCATCGCGCAGAAGGTGCAGGAGCGCGTCAACGCGCATTTCGATGCAAAGGAAAGTGGCGTCGGTGCAGACACCATGCGCGCGCTGGAGAAGCACGTGATGCTGACCGTGCTCGACCAGAGCTGGAAGGAGCATCTGGCTCGCATGGATTACCTGCGCCAGGGCATTTACCTGCGCGGCTATGCGCAGAAGCAGCCGAAGCAGGAGTACAAGAAGGAAGCGTTCGAGCTGTTCTCCAACATGTTGGAAGACGTGAAGCGCGAAGTGGTGACGATGTTGTCGCGCGTGCGCATCCGCAGCGACGAGGAAGTGGCGGCACTGGAAGCTGCCGAGCGTCAGCAGGTGCAGGCGCGCCTCAGCCAGTCGCAGTTCCAGCATCAGGATGCCGGCGGCTACAGCGCCGACGAAGAAGCCGCGCAGGTGGAAGCCGCGCAGGTCGCGCAGGGCCAGGGCGGCGAGCCGAAGATCGGCCGCAATGACCCCTGCCCTTGTGGCAGCGGCAAGAAGTACAAGCACTGCCACGGTCAGCTGAGCTGACTCCAGAAAAAACCCCGCGCAAGCGGGGTTTTTTTTATCTCGCGCAACCCGCCGGTAAACCCGATGGTAGAGCCGACTTTAGTCGGCTGCTTTTCCGCACACAGCCAGCCGACTGAAGTCGGCTCTACCAAGCCGCGAAGATCGCACGAGTGGTCGCAGAACCAGCGCGAACGATGACGTTTCCTGCACTAAATCCAACGCATCGGTGTCATCTGCGTCTCCACAACGTGCACGCCGATCGCAAAACACGCGACTACAAATGCATCACGCTCGCTATGCATCGGGTGATGCGTGTCACCAATCAGCGTAGATCAGAAAACCCTTACGGACATATTGGTCAGATCCCCACACGGAAGTCGGATCAGGCCCTCGGTATTTTCTGACATCACACGTAGGGTCACAGGCCCCGCGCGTTCTTCAACTCGCAGGGTCCACTGCACATCCCCCGTGTGCGGGACGCGGTCCCCTCCGCGTCCAGACCGCTATCCCAAGGAGCTTCATGAACAGGATTTACCGCTTGGTCTTCAACCGGGCTACCGGCGTCATGCAGGTGGCCTCTGAACTGGCCTCCACACTTTCCGCACCGGCCCGCGCTGTCGTTGCGACGCGCCGTCGTTCGCCGCTGGGCGTGGCGGTGCTGGCGGCGCTTGGCCTCAGCGCCGCCTCCGTGCCGTCGGCCTTCGCCGTACCCTACGACTTTACGTCCGACGAAGTGGTGGGCGATTCCCGCGTCTACGCCGACGGTTTCTTCATCGGCAACACTGGCGCCGTGGCGATCGATCTGGTCGGCAGCGGCAACCTGACCGCCAACGGCCTGGTGTCGCTGGGCACGGTCGCCGGCGCCAACGGCACGCTGCGCGTGATCGGGCCCACGGCCTACCTGCAGATGACCGGCGCTGCATTGCGCGTGGGTGAAGCAGGAACCGGCAGCCTGCAGCTGCTGGATGGTGGCAAGGCCACCTCCAACAACACGGTGACGCTGGGCTACGGCGCGGGCAGCACGGGCAACGCCATCGTCCGCGGGGCCGACTCCAGCCTCACCGCGCGCCAGCTGTTGGTCGGTCGCCAGGGCACTGGCACGCTGGACATCGATGGCGGGCGTGTCGCCACCACGATGGCCTACAGCGTGGTCAACAACTTCGGCCTCAGCGTCGGCTCTGACACTGCAGGCAGCGGTGCGATCAACGTAAGCAACGGCGGCGAACTGCTTGTCACTGACAACAACCTGCTGGTGGGACAGGTCGGACAGGGCACCCTGACGATCAATGGCGGCCGGGTCACGGCGGATCGCGGCATCTATGTCGGCGCGGGCACACAGTCCGGTGCCACCCAGGGCGGCCGCGGTGAGATCACCGTCAGTGGCGGTGGCCAGCTGGTGTCACAGGATCTCGTGCTTGGCACGTCCAACAACGCCACCGGCACGCTGACCGTCAGCGGCGCCGGTTCGGTGGTTGATGCCACTACGGTGCGCGTCGGACAGAACGGCGACGGCACACTGCGCGTGCAGGACGGCGGCGTGGTCACCGCCGATGAAGTAAATGCCGAAAAGTACGACGCCTTGGGCAGTGGCGATTTCGGCCAGACCGGCAGCATCGTGGTCACCGGCGCAGGCTCGGCGATCCGCGCCGCACGCGTGGATGTCACCAACCACCTGCTGCTGGAAGCCGGTGGCGCCATCGTATCCGACCGTGCGGCGATCAAGGACAGCTTCGGCCCGACTACCGCCACGGCGCTCATCACCGGCGCGGATACCACGTGGACCAACACCGGCGCGATGGACATCAGCACCAACCTCGATGTGCTGGATGGGGCGGTCATCCGCAGTGATGCGGTGAACATCAGTGGCGGTCTCAACGACGCCAGCATGGCGCCCGTGGCGGTGGACGAACAGACCCGTGTGAGCGGTGCCGGCTCGGCCATCGAAGCGGCGAACGGGCTGACCGTGGGTGCGGTGCTGCTGAAAGGGCCGTACGGCATGCTGAGCGTGAGCAACGGCGGGCGGGTTGCCGGTGGCAGCGGCATCCTGCTGGGTCAGAGCGGTTATCTGGTGCTGGGCGGCGGCATGGCGACGTGGTCCGTTGCCGACGGCGGTCCGCAGTGGCTGGCCGCGGAAGAAGCCGGAACACTGGACGGCGCGGCGATCTCGATGAACGGCAGCGCGGGCGGGCTGGTGTTCAACCACACCGGCGACATCGCACTGGGCAACACCATCCAGACCGTCTCGTCGGGAACGTCCAACGCCCACCTGCACGGCGGCGCGCTCACCCAGGTGGCGGGCACCACCACGCTCAATGGCGACCTGAGTGCCTTCGGTGGCGATGTCACCGTCACCGGCGGCACGCTCGTGATCAACTCGGATATGTACGCCGGCGCGGGCTATGTAGGCCCCAGCCAGGCCCTGCAGCAGCAGATCAATGTGCAGGGCGGCACGCTGGTGCTGAACGGTGCATCCGGCTTCCAGCAGGACATCGACTTCGGTGCCGGCCTGGGCAGCGAAGTACGCCGCAGTTCGCTGGCCGAAGTAAGCGGATCCGGCGTGCTGGCAGGCAATGCGACGCTGGGCAGCACCTACGTGTTCAATGGCGGCACGCTGTCGCCAGGTAACGCCGGTGTCGGCACGATGACCATCGATGGTGATCTGTTCTTCAACACCAGCGCAGCATTCTCCGAACAGGTCGCCAACAAGGCGTTCTTTGACGTGGACGTGCTGGGCAACGGGCAGGCCGACCTGCTGACGGTGACCGGCAAGGCGAACATCGGCCGCGGCGCGAACCTTGCCAACTCCGGCGACACCGGCGTGCGCGTCACCGCACTGGATCCTGCGACCAGCTACCAGGACGGACAGACCTACACCATCCTGACCGCAGCAGGCGGGGTCGTCGGCACCTTCGACGACGTGATCTCCCGCTCGGCCTTCCTGGATACATCGCTGAGCTATACCGCCAACGACGTGCGGCTGAACATCGCGGTGAAAGACACGGGCCCGGTGGATCCCCCTGTTGATCCGCCGGTGGACCCGCCGGTCGATCCGCCGGTGGACCCGATCACCCCGCCGGTGGATCCGGTTACCCCGCCGCCACCGCCGCGCGTGTTCGTCACCGTCGCCGCCACCGGCAACCAACTCGCCACGGCCGCTGCGCTGGATACGCTGCAGCAGTCCGGTGACGCCCTGGCGCTGTACAACCGCCTGCTGATGCTGGATGCGGACAGCGCACGCCTGGCGTTCGATGACCTGTCCGGCGAAATTCACGCCAGCAGTCGTGCGTTGTTGCTGGAAGACCGTTTCCTGCGCGATGGCATCGGCCAGCGCCTGCGTAGCGGCATGCCGGCCAGTGAGGGTGGCCCATCCGCCTGGATCGGGGGCAGTGGCGCGTCCAGCCGCCGCGATGGCGATGGAACGGCAGCCCGCACCCGCGACCACCGTGAAGGCCTGATGGCCGGTGCGGACTGGAGCATCGGCGAGCGCTGGACGGTCGGTGTGGCCGGTGGCCCCGAGTCGCTGCGTCAGCAGGTCGATGCGCGCAACGCAACGACGGAAGTCGATGCCGTGCACGGCGGCCTGTATGGCGGATTCCGTGGGGATGCGCTGTACTTCAACGGGGGCGCCAGCTATGCGGACTACACGCTGGATACGCGTCGCACCGTGGGCGCGGGCACGGCATGGGGACAGTCGCTGTCCAGCCGCCGTGACGCGCACGCGATATCGGGCTTCGTGGAAGGCGGTTGGGATTTCCAGGTCGACGATGCGTTGACGCTGACCCCGTACGTGGCACTGGCTTACACGCGCCTGTCCACCGAGGGCGGCGTCGAATCCGGTGGCAATGCCGCCTTGGCGATCGCCTCCAGCAAAGACGAGGTGTGGACGACCACCGCCGGCGTGCGGGCCGCCTGGGACATCAGCGGCGGTCAGCAGGACGGCGCACGGCTGGAAGCTGGGCTGGCGTGGCAGAACGCGGCCGGCGAACTGCGCGCGGATTCCCGCCACCAGTTCGTGGCCGGCAGCAGCCCGTTCACCGTTGTTGGCCTGCCGCTGGCCCGCAACGTGGGCATCGCCGAGCTGGGCGTGTCGGTCAACACCTCCAGCCGCAGCCGCCTGTCGCTGGCCGCCCAGGGCCGTGCAGGTGAAGGTCAGCGGGAAGTGGGTGCGCAGCTGAACTGGAACGTCGCGTTCTGAGTCACGGCTGAGCATGTGGACACGGCAACGGGCTCCTTCGGGGGCCCGTTGTCGTCTGGTCGCTTACGGCGTACAGGCATCTTGCGTCACCTCACTCGTTTTGGGCATGCTGCTTCCATGTCCTCCCCCAAACGATCGATACACGTGGTGGCCGGCGTCATCACCGACGCCCGCGGCCGCGTGCTGCTCAACCGGCGTACTGAACACAGCGATCTGGCCGGTCTGTGGGAGTTCCCCGGCGGCAAGCGCGAGCCCGGCGAAACCTCCGAACAGGCGCTTGCCCGCGAACTGCACGAAGAGCTGGGCATCGAAGCGGACATCGGTGAGTGGCTGATGGACGTACCCCAGTGCTACCCGGACAAAGACCTGGTGCTGGAAGTGCGCCATGTACGCAGCTGGAAGGGCACACCGCGCGGTCGTGAAGGCCAGGCCATCACCTGGGTCGCGCCGGACAAACTGGGCCGCTACTCCATGCCGCCGGCCGACCTGCCGGTAGTGGCTGCGCTGCGCGAGCCGGATCGCTATCTGATCACGCCCGCGCCCCTCGAGGACGACATCGACAACGAGCGCTGGCACGAGCAACTGTGGCGCGCTGTCGACGCAGGTCATCAGCGCATCCAGTTGCGGTTGCCAGCTGATCATCCACAGCGTGCGCAGCTGTGCGAGTCCGCCGTGCGTCGTCACCGGGGCGTCAGCCAATGGCTGGTCAACCGGGACATTGAATTGGCCCGTCATCTTGGGACCGGGGTGCACCTCGGCGCAGAGCAGTTGACGGCATTACGCGAGCGCCCCCTGCCTGCCGAACAACCCGTCGCGGCATCCTGCCATGACCTGCAGCAACTGCAGGCAGCGCAGTCCCTGGGGTGCGACTTCGTGGTGCTGGGGCCGGTGCAGCGTACCGCCAGCCACCCCGACGCGGCACCGATGGGCTGGGAGCGCTTCGCCGCGCTGCGCGCACAGGTCGCCCTGCCGATCTACGCGCTGGGTGGCCTGGGCGTGCAGGACATCACCACCGCGCGCCGACATGGCGCACAGGGCATCGCCGCGATCCGCGGCCTCTGGCCGACCGACTGAGCGTACCGTGGTAGCGCCGAAGGCAGCGGCAGGAGCCGCTGCCAACGTCGCTTGCGACGGCCCGTAGGGTGCCGGTCAGGACGACCGGCATAGCCACGCTCGGCGAGCGCAGCAGCGCGTCCGGATCCTTCACAGCGTGATCCTCAGCCGCTGTTCTACCGACTGCCGATGCCGTGGTAGCGCCGAGCCACGCTCGGCGAGCGCAGCGGCGCATCCGGCCCCCGCCGAGCCCGGCGCCGCGTTACCTCACAGCGTGATCCAGAAACACCCGTACTGCCGCCGCAGGCCCAGCACGGTGCTCGAGGGCGTTGCCGTACCCGGCAATACCTGGTGCAAACGCAGGCCGATCGGGTTCGCGCGCGGCAGCGCTACATCGCCGGTCGACTCGGCCAGCGGCGTGCCCGGATCGGGTTCGTCCGTCGGATACACCGGCACGATATCGACCAGCGGACGCCGCGCAATGGATTCCAGCTGGCCGAGGATGCGTTGTGCACCGACATCGGACACCGCGCTCCACAAGTACAGCGTCGAGAGTCGATTGACGTCATTGGCAGCGACCGCACCGCGCAACGCACCAACCAGCTCGCTCAGCCGACGCGGACAGCTTGCGCCCAGCGTATTGCGCTGCTGCGTGTTCCCTGCTGCCGGCGCGGTGGCCTCGGGTAAGCGTGCACGGGCACCCACGGCCTCACACGGGCGGTCGGTGTAAACGCTCTGTCCACCTGCGTCGGTGCAGCGGTTGAGGCGCTGCGGTTGCGCATGCGCCGACGGCACGGCGGAAACCAACAGCAGCAGGGGCAGGCAGGCGGCAAAGATGTTCATTGCCTGCAGAGTAGCGGGTCACAGCCTGCCGTGGTGGTGTGCCGCCTCAGCTGCGCAGCAGCTTCAACACCGACGTTGTGGGCTTGGCCAGGTTCAACGTGTAGAAATGCAGGCCCGGCGCGCCGCCGTCCAGCAGGCGCTGGCACAACTGGGCCACCACCTCCGACCCGAACGCCCGGATGGCCGTGCTGTCGTCACCGTAAGCCTGCATCTTGCGGCTGATCCAGCGCGGGATCTCCGCACCGCACTGCTCAGAGAAGCGGCGGAGCTGGCTGAAGTTGGAGATCGGCATGATGCCGGGCACGATCGGTACCGTGACGCCAAGACGGCGTACGGCATCGACGAAGTGGAAGTAGGCGTCGGCATTGTAGAAGTACTGGGTGATGGCCGCATCGGCGCCCGCATCCACCTTCGCCTTGAAGTGCTTCAGGTCGGTCAGCGCGTCGGCCGCCTGTGGATGCGTTTCCGGATAGGCGCCCACTTCGATGCGGAAAGCGTCGCCGTACTCGGCGCGGATGAAATCGATCAGCTCGGCCGCATAGCGCAGGTCGCCGGGATGGCCCATGCCGGAGGGCAGGTCGCCGCGCAGGGCGACGATGCGGGTGCAGCCGATGGCGCGGTACAGCTTGAGCAGCTCGCGTATTTCCTGGCGGCTGCCGCCCACGCAGGACAGATGCGGTGCGGACTCGAAACGGTGGTGCTGCTTGAGATGGCGTACGGTCTCGGAGGTATAGCTCAAGGTGGACCCGCCGGCACCGAACGTACACGACACGTACTCGGGCGCGAAGCTGCGCAGTTTGGCCGCCGTACGGTCCAGCTGGCCGCGCTGTTCGTCGGTCTTGGGAGGATAGAACTCGAAGCTGAGAGAAGTCATGGCGATAGCGGCAGCGGGCTTGAGCTCATTATATCTCTCCATCGCGATGGATGTGCAAGTCGTCAGGGGCTAGGCCGCGCGTGGCAGCCGTCTCGTGGCAGCCGTCTCGTGGCATTGCAGGTTTCCTGATGGACCTGCTCTGGGCGTACTGGGCAGGATGTGCAGGCCGGTGACGTAGAAGCACCGGCCGGGATTGGAGTCCTGCACAGCTAACCCTTTTGCCTCTGTTTTGCCCTCTGGGCACGGCGGAGAATGCATCTCCGCGCCAGCTCTCTGGCGGGCGATGCGTGGGGATCATATCCGCCGGTTTTTTTGGTTAGCTCCCGGTACTCCAACCCGCATCGTCCGCCGCCTCGCGCCCTGGCGCAGGCGGCCTCCACGTTAGCGAGGCTCAACCCCATGACGTATCCCGCTCTCCCTGTTGCGCGCCTGCGTTCGCTGATCGGTGATGACGTGCGCGAACTTGCCACCGAGGTGGCCCAGCACCTTGAACGCCTTCTGGAACGCAACGGCATGCGCGATCCCACGGGCCTGCGCGCCGCTGTAGAGCACGAAAGGCCGCGCACCCCCTTGGACATCGCCAATCATCTGGATGCCTGCATCTTCGAAAGCGGCGGTGATCCCGGAACCTTGGCCGAGGCGTTGCGGGATGTGACCGATCCCGGCGACCTGCGCCGCATCGCACAGGCCTGTGGGCTCTCCTTCGATGTGCTGCAGCGGCAGCTGTCCGGCCGCCGCACGCTGACCTTCAGCACGGTGCTGGGCGCCCTGCGCGCGCTGGGTGTCGAGCTGCGCGTCAGCGTCGGCGCGCCTGTACCCTAGGCCTACGTTTCCCGCCCCGCCGTGCCTGCCATGTCCATCGTCCTGACCGAGTTCGCCCGTCCCCGCCTGTTCCCGCGCAAGCCCCGCGCCAACACCATCCAGGACTGCACGGCCGAGCAGTTCGTGCAGCACCTCAACGGCCACGCACCCTTGACGGTGCTCGAGGGCTACGCGCCGTTCTGCAAACTCTTCGTGTATGAAAACTGGACAAGCACCCGCTGCCTGACCGTGCCCATCACCGAGCAGAACCAGCACCTGCTGCGCAGCGGATACGAAGCGCGCAATCGCGACGAGTTGCCGGTGCTGGTCCGCTGGTTCGAGGGCGTGGAGTCGCCGGTGGCGAACTATCTGGTGGTGATTCTGTACAGCGCCGAGCAGCTGGCAAAGGAAGGCGCACCGATCGATGCGGAGTGGGGCATCGTCGGCTGCATCTACACCGCCGAGCCGGAAGAAGTGCCGATGGCACCGATCACCATGATGCGCAACGCCCTGGGCGTGGAGGAGGGCGGATCCGGCGTGCCGCTGGACCGCGATGCCTACGCGCGAGCGGTCACGTTCTGGGACAGCAACGCCAACTGGCGCCCATGACCCGCCGTCCCCTGATACCGGAACGCCCTGGTAGCGCCGAAGGCGGCGGCAGGAGCCGCCGCCAACGTCGCTTGCAACGGCCCGCAGGGTGCCGGTCAGGACGACCGGCATAGCCACGCTCGGCGAGCGCCCCGCGCGGTGCTCTGCGCCCGGCCGGCTGGACGTGTAGAAGCCGCCGCTGCGCTCGCCGAGCACGGCTCGGCGCTACCCACGATGCGCGCAGGCGGGATGCGTGCGTGCCGATCAGCGGCGCCACCAACGATGCGCGCAGGCGGGAAGCGTGTGGGCCGATCAGCGGCCCTGGTAGCGCCGAAGGCGGCGGCAGGAGCCGCCGCCAACGTCGCTTGCGACGGCCCGCAGGGTGCCGGTCAGGACGACCGGCATAGCCACGCTCGGCGAGCGCCCCGCGCGGTGCTCTGCGCCCGGCCGGCTGGACGTGTAGAGGCCGCCGCTGCGCTCGCCGAGCACGGCTCGGCGCTACCATGGCGCGATGACGCCCGCCATCAACCTGCTCAAGCGCGAAAAGATCGATCACACCGTGCGCAGCTACGTCCATGACACGCACGCGGATTCCTTCGGTCACGAGGCGGTGGAAAAGCTGGGACTGATGCCGGAACAGGTGTTCAAGACGTTGGTGGTCAGTACCGAGGGCCACGAACTGCTGGTCGCCCTCGTGCCCGTGTCCGGGCAGCTTGATCTGAAAGCATTGGCGCACAGCGCAGGTTGCCGTAAGTGCGAGCTCGCCCATGTCGACGCCGCGCAGCGCGCGACAGGGTATCTGGTCGGTGGCATCAGTCCGCTGGCGCAGAAGAAGCGGCTGCGTACGTTCATCGATATCAGCGCCGAGTCGCTGGCAACACTGAATGTCAGTGCGGGACGGCGCGGCCTGGAAGTGGAGCTGGCGCCGGGTGATCTGGCGCGGCTCACCCGTGCGGTGTTCTGCGCGATCGGACGGTAATGCCGAGCGGTGCACGGTGGCAGCGGCTCCCGCCGCTGCCTTCGGCGCTCGCGTGTTCGACAGGCAAAACGGCAATCCTCAAACAGAAACGGGCGCCCGAAGGCGCCCGTCCATGGATCATCGCGGTGAACCGCTGGATCAGTAGCGGTAGTGATCCGGCTTGAACGGACCTTCCACCGGCACGCCGATGTAATCGGCCTGTTCCTTGCTCAGCGTGGTCAGCTTCACGCCGATCTTTTCCAGATGCAGACGCGCCACTTCCTCGTCCAGCTTCTTCGGCAGCAGGTACACCTTCTTCTCGTAGCTGTCCTTGTTCGCCCACAGGTCGATCTGCGCGAGCGTCTGGTTGGCGAACGAGTTGGACATCACGAAGCTCGGGTGGCCGGTGGCGCAGCCCAGGTTCACCAGGCGGCCGTCGGCCAGCAGGAAGATCGCGTTGCCGTTGTCGAACACGTACTTGTCGACCTGCGGCTTGATGTTGATCTTCTGCACGCCGGCAAGGGCGTTCAGGGCATCGACCTGGATCTCGTTGTCGAAGTGGCCGATGTTGCAGACGATGGCCTGGTCCTTCATCTTGCTCAGGTGCTCGATGCGGATGATGTCCTTGTTGCCGGTGGTGGTGACATAGATGTCGCCACGGCCCAAGGTGGACTCAAGGGTGTTGACCTCGAAGCCTTCCATCGCCGCCTGCAGGGCGCAGATCGGGTCGATCTCGGTGACCACCACGCGCGCGCCGTAGGCACGCAGCGAGGCGGCGCAGCCCTTGCCCACGTCACCGTAGCCGCAGACCACGGCCACCTTGCCGGCCAGCATCACGTCCATCGCGCGCTTCAGGCCGTCGGCCAGCGACTCGCGGCAGCCGTACAGGTTGTCAAACTTGCTCTTGGTGACCGAGTCGTTGACGTTGATGGCCGGGATCAGCAGCGTGCCGGCCTGGGCCAGCTGGTACAGGCGGTGCACGCCGGTGGTGGTCTCTTCAGAGACACCCTTCCAATCCTGGACGACGCGGCCCCAGTAACCCGGGCGCTCGGTGGCCACGCGCTTGAGCAGGTTCTTGATGACCTGTTCTTCGTGCGATGCCGCCGGCTCGTTCACCCACGTGCTGCCGTTTTCCAGCTCGTAACCCTTGTGGATCAGCAGGGTCACGTCGCCGCCGTCATCGACCACCAGCTCCGGGCCGGTCAGCGTGCCATCGGCCAGGGTGAAGGTCAGCGCGTCCAGGGTGCAGTCCCAATACTCTTCCAGCGTCTCGCCCTTCCAGGCGAACACCGGGGTGCCGGTCGCGGCGATCGCAGCGGCAGCATGGTCCTGGGTGGAGAAGATATTGCACGACGCCCAACGCACGTCCGCGCCGATGTCCTTCAGCGTTTCGATCAGCACGGCGGTCTGGATGGTCATATGCAGCGAGCCGGTCACGCGCACGCCCTTCAGCGGCAGGTCGGCCTGGTGCTTGCGGCGGATCGACATCAGGCCCGGCATCTCGTGCTCGGCGATGTCCAGTTCCTTGCGGCCCCAGTCGGCCAGCGAGATATCGGCAATCTTGTAATCACCTTCGGTGGAGAAGGTCTTGGCAACAGCGTTCATTCATTGCTCCGGTTGTGGACGAGCGGTTGCTCGTATCTAGCCGGGCGCCGTTTTACATTGCCACCCTCCGAGCCTGGCCGGGTTGTCCGGTCGCAGCGCCCCTCGGCAGGGGAAGATGCCCATTATATCGCGGCCCGGGGGGGCCCCAACCATCGGCAGGGTGTGAACGGCGCGGCGGCTGTTAAGGTCGGGGTTCAACAAGCAACGAAGGGGTAGTCATGAGCAAGCGTGTGCGGCGTACGGGCCGATGGAAGGGGGCGGTGCTGTCGATGGCGTTGCTGGCGGTCATGCCGACCACGTGGGCCGCGACCCCGCAGGTGACAACGGCCAGTGCCGAGGTCGCCGGCTACCAGCTTCCCTCCGCCGCGTTGCAGGCGGTCGTCGACCAGCCGCGCGCACCCGGCTTGTTCCTGTCGCCGCAGCGCGACCTGGCCGCCATGCTGCAGATGCCGCCGCTGCCGTCCATTGGCGTGGTGGCGCAGCCCGAGCTGAAGCTCGCCGGCCGCCGCATCAACCCGCGCACGTTCTCCGACAGCCGCTTCAGTTACGGTGCGAAGCTGTGGCTGATGGGCATCGGGGACGGCAAGGACCGGCAGATCAGCGGGCTGCCGCCCGTGCTGTCTGTTGCCAGCTTGGCGTGGTCACCGGATCAGAAGTGGCTGGCCTTCAACCAGGTCGATCCGGCGAGTGGCGCCAATGAGCTGTGGCTGGTGGACGTGGCCAACGCCAGCGCACGACGCCTGCGCGGTGACCTGAATACCGTGCTCGGCGATGGCTACCAATGGCTGCCGGACAGTCGCGGCCTGCTGGTGATGAGCCGCCTTGCCAACGCAGGGGCGCCACCGTCCAGCGATGTCGCCCCCACCGGCCCGGCCGTGCAGCAGACCAGTGCGGGCGCCGGTGTGGTGTCCATCCGCACCTATCAAGACCTGCTGAAGAACGAAGCCGACGCCCGGTTGTTCGATTACTACGCCACCAGCCAACCGACCGAGATCGGTCTGGACGGACAGGCCAAGGCGGTGGGCATGGCCGGTGTCTACCTCGGCCTGAGCCTGTCGCCTGATGGCGGCTACCTGCTCAGCCAACGTGCGCAGCGGCCCTATTCCTACGTGGTGCCGGTGAGCAGCTTCCCACGCCGCATCGAGGTGCTCGACCGCGGCGGCAAACTGGTCCACACCGTCGCCGTGCGGCCGCTGGTGGAAGGCCTGCCGACCGGCAACGACGCCGAGGTGACCGGCGTGCGGGACATCAGCTGGCGCGCAGATGTGCCGGCAACCCTGGTATGGGCCGAGGCGCAGGACGGCGGCGACCCGAACCGCGAGGCGGCGATCCGCGATGCGGTGCTGATGCAGGCCGCACCGTTCGACAAACCGCCGGTGACGCTGGCGCAACTGGGTAGCCGCTATGCCGGCATCACCTGGGCGCGCGGTGACCTGGCCCTGCTCAATGAAGCGTGGTGGAAGACGCGCCGCAGCAAGACCTGGCTGATCGCCCCGGATGAGGCAGCGACCGATCCGAAGTTGCTGTTCGACCGCGATGCACAGGACCGATACAGCGATCCGGGCAAGCCGGGCACACTGCGCGATGACAACGGCCGCGCGCTGCTGCAGACCAGCGCCGATGGCAACAGTATTTACTTCTATGGAGCCGGCGCATCGCCGGAAGGCGACCGGCCGTTCCTTGACCGCTATGAGCTGGCCAGCGGCAAGACCACGCGGCTCTTCCATTCGCAGGCGCCGACGTACTCGGTACCCATCGCCCTGCTGGGTGCTGATGCATCGTCGCTGTTGTTCACCCGCGAGAGCCCGGAGCAGCCCGCGAATTTCTACGTGCAGCCGCTGGGTGACGCTGCCGTTGGCGTGGCACCGCGCGCGCTGACCACCTTCGCCCATCCCTTGCCGGCACTGCGGGCTGTCAGCAAGGAACAGATCCGCTACAAGCGGAAGGATGGCGTTGACCTCACTGCAACGCTGCTGCTGCCACCGGGGTATGACCCCAAGCGCGATGGCCCGCGGCCGCTGCTGATGTGGGCCTACCCGGGCGAGTACAAGAGTGCGGCAGCCGCAAGTCAGGTCACCGGCTCGCCCTATCTGTTCAACGCCATCAGCTACTGGGGTCCGCAGGCGTTCCTTGCGAAGGGCTATGTGGTGCTGGCCAGCCCGACCATGCCGATCATCGGCGAGGGCGACAAGGAGCCCAACGATACGTATCTGGAGCAGCTGGTTTCCAACGCACAGGCCGCGGTGGATGAAGTGGTACGGCGCGGCGTAACCGACCGCGACCACATCGCCATCGGCGGGCACTCCTATGGTGCCTTCATGACAGCCAACCTGTTGGCCCACAGCCGCCTGTTCAAAGCCGGCATCGCCCGTAGCGGTGCCTACAACCGTACGTTGACACCTTTCGGTTTCCAGGCCGAGGAGCGCAATTACTGGCAGGCGCAGGACACCTATCTGAAGATGTCGCCCTTCAACTACGCGGGCAACATCAAGGACCCGATCCTCTTCATCCACGGCGTGGACGACAACAACTCCGGCACCTTCCCGATGCAGAGCGAGCGCATGTTCGCGGCAGTGAAGGGGCTGGGAGGGACCTCGCGGCTGGTGATGCTGCCCAACGAATCGCACGCGTACCGCGCACGCGAGTCGATCATGACCATGCTGGCCGAGAGTGAGCGCTGGCTGGAACAGACCATCGGCAAGGGCGAGCGCATCGGCCGGTGACCGGAGCGTGATGCATCTGACGGCCAGCGGCCGTCACTACCGACGCGGCGGCCGTCTGTATCGAGGCCGCGGCCGTCACCGTTGAAACCAACCGTCGGCACGCAATTGAACTGCGCTACGCTTGGTACAGGCTCCTGGCTTGAGGTTCGTGCGTCGCCGATGAACGAGTTCCGCAGCAGCATCATGTTCGCTACCCCTGATATCCCGCTTCGCGACGATGTGCGCCGGCTTGGCGCCCTTGTGGGCGATCTGCTGGTGGAGCAGGTATCAGAGGCGTTCTTCGACGACGTGGAAAGTGTGCGCACGCGGGCCATTGCCCGCCGCGAGAACGCGTCACCGCTGTCCGACCTGGCCGACGGCCTGGCGGGCCGCTCGCCGCAGCAGGCCGAGGCGATGGTCCGGGCCTTCAGCACGTACTTCCAGGTGGTCAACATCGCCGAGCGTGTGCATCGCATCCGCCGACGCCGTGATTACCAGCGCGCTGGCACGCAGACCCCGCAGCCCGATGGCCTGCAGGATGCGCTGCAGCACCTGAAATCGCAGGGCGTGACGTTGGACGAGCTGGAACGCTGGCTGCCGCGCATCGACATCGAACCGGTGTTTACCGCGCATCCCACTGAGGCGGTGCGACGCGCGTTGCTGGAGAAAGAGCAGCTGATGGTCGCCAGCCTGGTGGACAACCTGGACGGCCAGCGAACGCCCGGTGAAGCGGCTGCCGACGATGCACGCTTCCGCATGGCGTTGACGGCGTCCTGGCAGACGACCGATTCCTCACCGGTGCGGCCGACCGTGGATGATGAGCGCGAACATGTCGGCTTCTATCTGGTGCAGGTGCTGTACCGCGTGATTCCCGTGCTGTACGAGTCGCTGCAGCAGGCCCTGCGCGACACCTACGGCGAGAATCTGCCGCTGCCACGCCTGCTGCGCTTCGGCACGTGGGTGGGCGGCGACATGGATGGCAACCCCAACGTGGATGCCGGCACCATCCGCAACACACTGGATGCGCAGCGCCGCGCGGTGCTGGGCCAGTACCAGAAGGAACTACTGCAGCTGGCCAGCCTGCTCAGCCAGTCCACCGAGCGGGTGGCGGTGAGTCCTGCATTGAAGGCAAGGTTGGACGACTATCTGCAGCGCCTGCCCGACGTGCAGTCGCGCCCGCGCCATGCCGACATGCCGTACCGCCTGTTGAACGACCGCATGCGCGCTCGCCTGCAGGCGACGCTGGATGATGGCGACGGCGCCTATGCGGGTCCGGGTGAGCTGATCGAGGACCTGCAGCTGATCCTGGACAGCCTGGTCGCCAATCGCGGCGAACACGCCGGCGGCTTTGCAGTACAGCGGCTGCTGTGGCGGGTAAAGACGTTCGGCTTCCATCTGGCACGGCTGGATGTACGCCAGGAATCCAGCGTGCATGCACGTGCGCTGGCGTTGGCGCTGGACGGCGAAGACGCCTGGCAGGCCCGCGACGCCGCCGCGCGTGCCGCGCTGCTGGGGCCGTATGCCAGTGGTGACGAGGCGCTGCCGGTCACCGATGAAGAGGGTAACCAACGCCTGGATGCGGTGTTCGCCGCACTCGCTGACGCACGCCAACGCCACGGTGCCGATGCGCTGGGCAGCTACATCATTTCGATGGCGCATGATCGCGGTGACGTGCTGGCAGTACTGGCGCTGGCCCGCCGCGGCGGCTTGGTCGATGAGGAGGGAGCTGTACCCTTGGACATCGCCCCACTGTTCGAAACGGTGGACGATCTGCGTCATGGCACCGCGACCCTGCGCGACCTGTTGGCCGATCCGGTCTATCGCGCTCATCTGGCATCGCGTAATGACGTGCAGATGGTGATGCTGGGTTACTCCGACAGCAGCAAGGATGGCGGCATCGCGGCATCGCGCTGGGGCCTGCAGCGCGCCCAGGTGGAACTGCTGGACGTGGCCGCTGAGAACGGCATCGCCCTGACCTTCTTCCATGGCCGCGGTGGTTCGATCAGCCGTGGCGGTGGCAAGACCACCCACGCGGTGGACGCATCGCCGCGTGGCAGCATCGACGGTCGTCTGCGGGTCACCGAGCAGGGCGAAGTAATCCACCGCAAGTACGGCATCCGCGCGCTGGCGGTGCGCTCGCTGGAGCAGGCCACCGGCGCGGTGCTGCGTTCCAGCCTGCGTCCTCGCGCGCCTGAGCCGCGCGAGGAGGCATGGCGGCCGGTGATGGACGTGGTGGCCGATGCGAGCAGCACCGCCTACCGTGCGTTCGTCGGCCAACCGCGCTTCATGGATTACTTCCGCACCGCGACGCCGATCGATGTGATCGAGCGGATGACACTGGGTTCGCGTCCCTCGCGCCGGTTGGGCCAGGACGCAGCGCTGACCAACCTGCGCGCCATTCCCTGGGTGTTCGCCTGGAGCCAGGCGCGTGCGGTGATCCCGGGCTGGTACGGTGTGGGCACGGGCCTGCAGGCCGCGGTGGATGCCGGCCACGAAGACACGCTGCGGCAGATGGCGCAGGACTGGCCGTTCTTCCGCACCTTCCTGGATGACATCGCCATGGTGCTCTCGAAGGGCGACATCACCATCGCCGAACAGTTCTCACGGCTGTCCGGCGAACTGCACGGCAGCTTCTTCCCGAAGGTACAGGACGAGTGGGCCCTGACCGAGCGCTGGTTGTTGGCGCTGACCGGCCAGCCGTCACTGCTGGAGCATGACCAGCGGCTGGCGCTGTCGATCCGCCTGCGCAACCCCTACGTGGATCCCATCAGCGTGCTGCAGGTGGATCTGCTGCAGCGCTGGCGGGCCAGCGGCGGCGAAGACGACGACCTGCTGCGCGCGCTGGTGGCGTGCGTCAATGGCGTGTCGCAGGGCGTGCAGAATACCGGCTGACGCTTGGGTGCGCCGAGCCAGCTGAGGTCTGAAACACACCGCGCTGCGCGCTCGCCGAGCACGGCTCGGCGCTACCAGGTGGGCCGCTTCCGTGCGCCCGTAGCGCCGAGCCACGCTCGGCGGAATCTGTCCGGCACGGTGGTGGCACACGCCGCGCTGCGCGCTCGCCGAGCATGGCTCGGCGCTACCGGGTGGGCCGCGTTCGTGGGTCTGTAGCGCCGAGCCACGCTCGGCGGAATCTATCCGGCACGGCGGTGTGTGGCACACGCCGCGCACGGGTCGGCGTTACCTCACCCTTCCGGCGCAGGCGGGTTCGATGCAAGCAGTTCCAGATGCCGCTGTTCCATCTCCTGCCGCAACTGGCGGCGCAGCAGTGCAGCGGCGTGGCGGCGCTTCTCGTCGGAGGAGGTCGGCTGCAACGCAGGCACGGCCGTGGGGCGGCCTTCCTCATCCACTGCCACCATGGTGAAGAAGCAGCTGTTGGCGTGGCGCACGCTCCGCTTGAGGATGTCCTCGGCCACGACCTTGACGCCGATCTCCATCGACGAGGTGCCGGTGTAGTTCACCGACGCCAGGAACGTGACCAGCTCGCCCACGGCGATAGGCTGGCGGAACATCACCTGATCCACCGACAGAGTGACCACGTAATGACCGGCGAAGCGGCTCGCGCAGGCATAGGCCACCTGGTCGAGCAGGCGCAGCACGGCACCGCCGTGGACCTTGCCGGAGAAATTGGCCATGTCCGGTGTCATCAACACCGTCATGGTGAGCTGGTGGGATTTGAGTTCGGTCGACATGTGGCCATCTTCGCATGGGGCGGCAAGCCAGTGCCCTGGTAGAGCCGACTTCAGTCGGCTGCGGGGCCTTGATGGAAAATGCCAGCCGACTCAAGTCGGCTCTACCCGCAACCCACGCGGGCGTTCGATTGGCGAAAAAAAGGGCCGCTTGCGCGGCCCTTCGGATGGTGCGTGGTGCTTACCGCTTACTTCAGCTTCGCATCCGCGCGCAGGGCGGCGGCGCGGTCGGTCTTCTCCCAGGAGAAGGCCGTGGCATTGACGGTGTCGCCGGTGCCATTGATGTAGCTGAACTCCTTCGGCTTGCGGCCGAAGTGGCCGTAGGCCGCGGTCTGCTGGTACATCGGGTGGATCAGGTCGAGCATCTTGATGATGCCGTACGGGCGCAGGTCGAAATGCTTGCGGATCAGCTTTTCGATCTGCTCGTCCGGAATCTTGCCGGTGCCGAAGGTGGTGACCGAGATCGAAGTCGGCTCGGCCACGCCGATGGCGTAGGAGACCTGCACTTCGCAACGGTCGGCCAGACCGGCCGCTACGACGTTCTTGGCGACGTAGCGGGCAGCATAAGCAGCCGAACGGTCGACCTTGGACGGATCCTTGCCCGAGAACGCGCCACCGCCGTGACGGGCCCAGCCGCCGTAGGTGTCGACGATGATCTTGCGGCCGGTCAGGCCGCAGTCGCCCACCGGGCCGCCGATCTCGAACTTGCCGGTCGGGTTGATGTGGAACTTGGTGCCCTTGTGCAGCCACTTGGCCGGCAGCACCGGCTTGATGATCTCTTCGCGGACGGCCTCGATCAGGTCCTTCTGCTTGATGCCCGGGGCATGCTGGGTGGACAGCACGATGGCATCGATGGCCGAAACCTGGCCGTCTTCGTAGCGCAGGGTGACCTGGCTCTTGGCGTCCGGACGCAGCCACGACAGCGGCGAATTCTTCTTCTTGCGGATCTTCGCCTGCTGCTCGACCAGACGGTGCGACAGGTGGATCGCTGCCGGCATGTAGCTGTCGGTTTCGTTGGTCGCGTAGCCGAACATCAGGCCCTGATCGCCCGCACCCATCTCTTCGGGCTTCTTGCGGTCAACGCCCTGCGCGATGTGCGGGGACTGCTTGCCGATCAGGTTCAGCACGCCACAGGTGGCGCCGTCGAAGCCGACGTCGGAGCTGTTGTAGCCGATATCCAGGATCACCTGGCGGGTCAGGGCTTCGAGGTCGATCCACGCGCTGGTGGTGATCTCGCCGGCCACGATGGCCACGCCGGTCTTGACCATGGTCTCGCAGGCCACGCGGGCGCGCTGGTCTTTGGCCAGGATCGCATCCAGAACCGCATCGGAGATCTGGTCGGCGATCTTGTCCGGATGGCCTTCGGAGACCGATTCGGATGTGAACAGGTAGCTGGACATCAGGCGTTATATCCCTTGATTCGGATGGAAAGATGGGCGCGAATGATACACGGCGCGCGTCGCACGTGCATTGTGGACTGCAACGGGTTGCCCGTGGTTAAGGTGTTGTGCCCGGATGTGAGGGTAGCGGGGAACGATGACCGGCGCGTGGTAGCGCGGCGGCATGCTCGGCAGCTTGGGTAGCGCCGAGCCACGCTCGGCGAGCGCAGCGACAACAGTCCACACGCAGCGCGCGGCTGCTAGCATCGGCCGATGGACTCCCTTACCCAGATCGTACTTGGCGGCGCCGTAGCCGCTGTCATCGCCCCGGCCGGCCACCGTCGCGCTGCATTGCTGGCCGGCGCCGCGCTGGGCACGCTGCCGGATCTCGACGCCTTGTGGCTGGGCTTCATGGCGGCCGACCCGGTGGCGGTGATGACCGAGCACCGCAGCTTCAGCCACTCGCTGCTGGTGCTGCCGTGGGTCGCCGCCGCGCTGTGGTGGTTGTTCAAACGGTTCGGCAACGGACGCGTGGCGCAGGCGCCGGTGCGCTGGTTCTGGGCGATGCAGCTGGCGCTGGTCACCCATCCGCTGCTGGACGCGATGACGGTCTATGGCACGCAGCTGTGGTGGCCGCTGCAGCCCTCGCCGGCCATGGGCTCGAACATCTTCATCATCGATCCGCTGTACACGGTGTGGTTGCTGCTGGGTTGTGTGCTGGCGTGGTTCGGCCGAAGCCGCCCGTGGGCGGGCAGGGCACTGGCGGTCGCGCTGGTGGTCAGCAGCGGCTATCTGGGCTGGAGCCTGTTGGCCAAGGCACAGGTCGACCGCGCCGCGCAGCAGAGCTTGGCGTCGATGGGGCTGGGGGACGCCCCGCGGTTCTCGGTGCCGATGCCGTTCAACACGCTGCTGTGGCGGGTGGTGGCGATGACGCCGAGCGGGTATGTGGTGGCGGACCGTTCGCTGGTGGCCGACAAGGGGCCGATGCACTTTGAAGGTTTCGCCTCCAACGTCCAGGCGCTGCGGCAAGCCGGTGATATCCCGTCGGTGAAGCGCCTGACCTGGTTCAATCGTGGCTTCATGCGTGCGCAGGTGGTCGACGGGCGTCTGGTGTTGAGTGACCTGCGGATGGGCCTGGAGCCGGATTACACGTTCAACTTCGCAGTGGCCGAACAGCGCGACGGGCAATGGCGCGGCATCGTGCCGGAGCAGCTGCGCAGTGATTACAGCAGCCCCGAAGCGCGCGCCGACGTCAGTCGCCGGTTGGGCGAGATGTGGGACCGCATCTGGCAGGAACCCAAACGGTAGCGCCGAGCCATGCTCGGCGGGATCTGTCCGGCGTGATGGTGTCTGACGCAGGCCGCGCTGCGCGCTCGCCGAGCACGGCTCGGCGCTACCAGGGCAGATCGCGTGCGTATCGGGGCGATGGTCAATAGACCGTGGCGCGGGCCTGTACGAACGAGAAGAAGAACACGGCATTCGGATCGTTCTGCACCTGGCGGAACTCGCGGCGCATGCCGTCCACGGTCTCTTCGTCCACGGTGCCGGCCTGCAGCAGCTGCTCTGCCGCCGACAGCAGCACCTGTTCCCAGAACGCGATCATCGTCTTGCGGCGGGCGGGTTCGCGGTTGTCCAGATGGATCGTCTTGATCTCGGTGTGTACATCGCGATAGCCCCCGGCCAGCAGCAGGTTGCCCAGTTTCGCCCCGACGAACGGGTCACCGCCGTTGTCATGCTGGAAATCGTTGAATGCCATCCAGTAACGCCAGATGTGCGGCGAGTACGGATCCAGCAGGAAGGAGGCGTTCATCACTTCGGTGATGTACACCGGCGAGCCCGGCGACAGCACCCTGCGCACTTCGCTGAGCACCCGCGCCGGCGACGGCACATGTTCCAGCACCCAGCACAGGAACGCGCCGTCGAACGAGCGCGCACCGAACGGCAGTTCGCCGGCATCGGCGTGATGCAGCACGTAGCGGTCGCTGCACCACGGCGTCTTCTCCAGGTTGGCCCGTGCGGTCGCCAGCTGGGCTTCGCTCAGGTCCACGCCGGTGACATGCAGTTCCGGGAAACGGCGCAGCAGGATCTCGGTCTGTGCGCCCACGCCGCTGCCGACTTCAAGCAACCGGCTGAC
Organism: Stenotrophomonas sp. WHRI 8082; assembly: GCF_040223995.2. NCBI lineage: Bacteria > Pseudomonadati > Pseudomonadota > Gammaproteobacteria > Lysobacterales > Lysobacteraceae > Stenotrophomonas > Stenotrophomonas sp. WHRI 8082. Next base: position 2,641,397 of record NZ_CP167826.1, read on the forward strand.
GCCGGTGTAGTCGATCTGCCCGAAGATGGTGGGTTCGAGCAGGCGCGCCTGGGTCATCAGGCGCTCCTGTTCAGTGCTGGAAAAGCCATGCAGGTAGGTGGGCGAAGAAATCGGCGGCGTCATGGGGGGTATCCGGGTAGCGCCGAGTGGTGCTCGGCGAGAGGGTCAATCGACGAGCGCTGTCTCGCGCGCATCGGCGATCAACCGATCAAAGTACTCAGTGGTCAAGGCGATCTGGCTGTGCGGGTCTTCAGCGCGGTTGACCACTGCGCGGAACGCGGCATTCTCGGGCCGATCCTTGGCGTACCAGCCCAGATGCTTGCGCGCGATGCGCACGCCCTGGGGCTCGCCGTAAAACGCGTGCAGTGCGGACAGGTGGCCGAGCAGGATGTCGCGGACCTCCGCCAGCGAGGGCGGCGGCAGGGTCTGACCGGTCGCCAGATAGTGGGCGACTTCGCGGAATATCCAGGGTCGGCCCTGCGCGGCGCGGCCGATCATCACCGCATCCACGCCGGTCTTCGCCAGCACCTGCGCGGCCTTGTGCGGCGAGTCGATATCGCCGTTGGCGATCACCGGGATGCGCAGTGCGGCCTTGATCGCGCCGATCGTCTCGTACTCGGCTTGGCCGGTGTAGTGCTGGTCGCGGGTGCGGCCGTGCACCGCCAGTGCGGCGATGCCGCTGTCTTCGGCGATGTGGGCAATGCGCGGCCCATTGCGGTGGTCGCAGTCCCAACCGGTGCGGATCTTCAAGGTGACCGGCACGTCGACCGCACCGACCACCGCGCTGAGGATGCGCGCGACCAGGTCTTCATCCCGCATCAGGGCCGATCCGGCCCAGGCGTTGCACACTTTCTTGGCCGGACAGCCCATGTTGATGTCGATGATCTGCGCGCCATGGTCGACGTTGTAGCGGGCGGCCTCGGCCAGCTGCTGCGGCTCGGTGCCGGCGATCTGTACGCTGATCGGATCCGGCTCGCCCGCGTGGTCCATGCGATGCAGCGACTTGCGCGTGGTCCAGAAGCGCGGGTCGCTGATGGTCATTTCCGAGGCAGCCAGCCCTGCGCCCAGCCGCTTGCACAGCAGGCGGAACGGTTTGTCGGTGACCCCGGCCATGGGCGCGAGCACGACGTTGGGGGCAATGGAATAAGGGCCGATCTGCATGGCGGCCATTGTAGTGCCGGTGTGCGGGCCGGAGGCGCCCGGCAGCGGTCCGGTTCAGGCCGATCTGGAAGGGGCTCATGCCGCACCGGCATCAGCAGATGCTTGACGGTTGCTTCCACCGGTCGCAGCGCGGGGCCATGGTGGGCGGCTGGGTCTGTCGAACGAACCCCGCCGAGCAGGGCTCGGCGCTACCAGGGCAACCACACGGTAGCGCCGAGCCACGCTCGGCGAGCGCAGCGGCGGCACCGTGACGGCCAGCGGCGGCCGGGATTGACGGCCAGCGGCCGTCACCATCCGCTGATCAGGCGTGCTGGTCGTCCGGGGTGAAGTGCGGCATAGCGGCGGCCGCGCCTTCCTTTTCCGTGGAACGTCCGGCGAACTGGTTGGCAAAACGCACGTGGCGCGCGAACGGAGCGTCCGGCGCGTGTGCGATGGACGCCACCAACGCACCGTTGAAGGCATCGCCGGCCCCGGTGGTGTCGATCGCGTGGACCTGCTCGGCCCCCACGCGGTAGTAAGGCTGGCTGTCACCGCGCAGGGTATCTTCGTCGTGCGACACGAACACGCCCACGGCGCCCAGCGTCACCACGACCGTGCCACTGCCCACCAGCTTGCGGCACAGCGCATGCAGGCTGGCACCGTCCAAGGCGGCGACATCGTTCGGGTCGATCCGCTCGCCTACGTGGCGGCTGAGAAGTGCGGCAAACTCGGTTTCGTTCGGGGTGATCACATCGGCCAGCTTGAGCAGGCCGATGCTGGACGGCGCGTCGGCCGGTGCCGCATTGAGCACGGTGGTCACACCGGCCTCGCGGGCCAGCGCCAGCGCCGCTTCGATGGTCTCCACGGGCGATTCCAGCTGCACCAGCACGACCTTGGCAGCCGCAAGCAGCGCTTGCTGCTGCTGGACGAAGCCAATGCTCAGCGCGGCGTTGGCACCGGGGCCGATGACGATCGTGTTGCGGCCACGGGCGTCGACGTAGATGCCGCCCGTGCCGGTCGGCTCGCTGCTCGCCTCGGCGGTCAGGGTGAAGCCGTCCTGTGCCGCCAGGCCACGGGCCATGGCGCCACCCGCGTCGTCGCCCAGGGCGCAGACAAAGGTGGTGTCTGCACCGGCGCGGCGTGCCGCGACGGCCTGGTTGAAGCCCTTTCCGCCCGGGCCGGTGCTGTAGCGCCCGGCGATGGTCGCCCCGGGTGCCGGCAGCGCTTCGCAGCGCCACACATGATCGACATTGAAGGAACCGACGACAACGACGTTGCTGCTCATAGGAAAACTGTTCTCAGTGAAGCGCGGTTGATCCGAAGCGTATCAACCAAAGTGGGTCAGGACGCCGGCGATCGTGGCGGTCATGAAGGTGGCAATGGTACCGCCCAACACCGCGCGAAGGCCGAAACGGGCCAGATCGTGGCGGCGTTCCGGCGCAAGCCCGCCGATGCCGCCGATCTGGATCGCGATGGAGCTGAAGTTGGCGAAGCCGCACAGTGCGTAGGTGGCGATCAGGCGGCCTTCGTCGGACAAGGTAACCCCTGCGACCTGGCCGTTGATGATGCGCGACAGCTCGGAATACGCGACGAATTCGTTGATCACCACCTTCTGGCCGATCAGCGAACCGACCGTGCTGGCATCGGCCCACGGGGTGCCGATGACCCACGCGATCGGCGCGAGCAGATAGCCGAAGATGGTCGACAGGTTGGTCGGGCGGCCAATGGCTGCCGCCAGGCCGGTCACATCACCGATCCAGGTCAGCGGTGCGTTGATCAGCGCGATGAGGGCGATGAAGGCCAGCAGCATGGCGCCGATGTTCAGCGCCAGCTTGAGGCCATCGGCGGCGCCACCGGCGGCCGCATCGATGATGTTGCTGGACGTCTTCTCCACTTCCATCTTCACGGTGCCGCGTGTCAGCGGCGTGCCTGTTTCCGGAATCAGCAACTTGGCGACGACCAGCGTGGCCGGCGCGGCCATGATGCTGGCGGCCAGCAGGTGCTTGGCGTAGAACGCCTGCGCCTCCGGATCGCCACCGCCCAGCATGCCCACATACGCCGCCAGGACACCGCCGGCAATGTGCGCCATGCCGCCGATCATCATCGTCAGCAGCTCGGACTCGGTCATCTTGGAGATGTACGGACGCACCGTCAGCGGGGCTTCGGTCTGACCAATGAACACGCTGGCGCACACGCTGGTGGTTTCCGCGCCGGATACCCGCATGACCTTGGTGATCGCCAGCGCCATCACGCGCACGATCGCCTGCATCACGTTCAGGTGATACAGCACGCCCATCAGCGCAGAGAAGAAGATGATGGTCGGCAACACCTGGAAGGCGAAGATGAAGCCGTAGCTGTCCACGTTCATCAGCGAGCCGAAGATGAAGCCGGAGCCCTCGTTGACGAAGCTCAGCACGCGCACGAAACCGTGGCCGAGCGCATCGAACACATCGCGACCACCCGGCACCAGCAGCACCACCGCGGCGAAGGCGATCTGCAGGACGAGGCCGGTGATGACCAGTTTCCAGTCCACCGCACGCTTGTTGTTGGAGAACAGCCAAGTGATGCCGATGAGCACCGCCAGACCAAACAGGCCGAAGCCGATCCTGCCCAAACCTTCGACCATGATGAATCCCCTGAGGGCACCGCGAAAAACGGGAAGCCTAGTGCAGGGCAGGGGCGGGGGCAAGGAAAAGCGGCGAGCAAGATGCGATCAGCGGCGAAACGGCCTGCGGGTGGCAGGCAGGGCAAGGCATCCCTGCAGGTAGAATATGGACCTTGAAGCCCGGTCTGCGGGCCTGCATCAGGAGATTCGCATGCTCTACCGCCGTCTCGGGTCCTCCGGGCTGAAGCTTTCCGCGCTGTCCTTCGGCGCCTGGGTCACCTTTGGCGAGCAGATCGCCCGGGACCAAGCGCGCAATCTGGTAGCTGCGGCGTGGGATAACGGCATCAACTTCTTCGACAATGCCGAGGCCTATGCCAACGGTCGCGCCGAACAGGTGATGGGGGATGTGATCGCCGACCTGCGCCTGCCGCGCGATGGTTTCTGCGTGTCCAGCAAAGTCTTCTTCGGCAGTGCGGCCGACCCAGGGCCGACCCAGCGCGGACTGTCGCGCAAGCACGTCACCGATGCCTGCCATGCGGCGTTGAAGCGGCTGCGGGTGGACTATCTGGATCTTTATTACTGCCACCGGCCAGACCCGGATACGCCCATCGGGGAGACCGTGCGCGCGATGGATACGTTGGTGCGGCAGGGCAAAGTGCTGTACTGGGGCACCTCTGAATGGTCGGCGCTGCAGGTCCAGGAGGCAGTGGAGTTCGCGCAGCACCACAACCTGCACGGTCCCACCATGGAGCAGCCGCAGTACAACCTGCTGCATCGCGACCGGGTGGAACGCGAGTACGCCGCGCTGTATGCGGATCCGGGCCTGGGCATCACCACCTTCTCGCCGCTGGCGTCCGGGTTGCTGACCGGCAAGTACAACGACGGATTCCCCGCTGGCTCCCGACTGGGGCGGGACGGGATGGAATGGCTGCAGGACCTGGTGTTGGGGGCGGACGGTCCGGCGCGGATGACACAGTTGCGTCGCTACGCACGACTGGCAGCCGATCTGGGACAGTCGCCGGCCACGCTGGCCATTGCCTGGTGCCTGCGCAATCCGAACGTGTCCAGCGTGATCCTCGGTGCCAGCCGGGTGGAGCAGTTGCTGCAGAACCTGCAGGCACTGGAGCTGCTGACCGCAGTGGATGACGATGTATGGGCCCAGGTCGAAGCCGTGTTCGCCGGCTGAGGTCCGCGGGCGGACGTGTCCGCATCCTGCCTGTAGCGCCGAGCCGTGTTCGGCGGGCACCTGAAGCGCCGTGCTGCGCGCTGCGCGCTGCGCGCTCGCCGAGCGTGGCTCGGCGCTACCGACCTCCCGAAACACGTTAATTTGATAGACAGGGGCTATCGATATTGATTAAGTGATCATCAATCCCATCAATCAAATTGAGAATGGGTGTTGATTGCGAACTGAGAATCGTTATCATTTGACTCGCCCCTCGCAACGAGTCCAGACGATGAATGCTCAAGCTGTGCTGCTGCGCCCCGAAGTTCTGACCCTCCGTGATCGCCCGGTTCGTGCCGTGCCTGCCGAGGAAGTGATCGACAGCGAAGCCCTGCTGAAAGGGCGCCGCGAGATCCTCATCCAGCACGGTGACCGGTTCTACCGGTTGCGCCATACCAGCAACGACAAGCTGATCCTGACCAAGTAACCGGGTCGGCCGCCTCCCTCCCTCCCGGTCTCAGCGCACCCGGTGCCCTGACACTGTCACAGGCGGTCGCCCCACCTGTCTCTCTCCCCCTCGTCTTCCGCCCATTGCCCTCGTGGCGATGGCGGCGGCCGGGGGCTCCTCTTCCGCTCCTTGCGATCTCCACGAGGTGATTCCATGAGCAGAGCCTTGCCTGCAGTGCGCGCGTCCTTGCCGCGCAGCCTGCCGCTGCAGCCCATCCACCGCCCGAGCGCCTCCGAGCTCGCGGCGCTCGGCACCGTGCTGTGCCTCTATCGCGCCGACAGCAATGAACTGGCCGGCTGGCAACAGGCAGTGGCCGCCCACGCCTGCCAAGGCCTGGACAGCGAAGGCGTGCGCGAAAGCCTGTGCTTCACCGATGCGCGAGGCCGCTGTTGCTGGCGCCTGTACCTGCTGCCTGATAGTGACTTCCTGGCATGGGACCGGCTTGTCAGCGGTCTCGCCGTACGCCCGGTAGGCAGCGAGGATGCCAGCGTGGGCGAGCGACTATGGCGCCGCCTCGCCGGCAGCCTCGGTGGTCAGCGGTGGCGCATGTGTGTCGTGCAGTTGCACGCGGTGGAGCAGGGCAGTGGCCTCGCGGCAAGCCTGGCGCCACTGTCGTCGCTGGGAAGCGCGGCAGCGCGACGCATCGCGCGGCTGGAAAGTGCCGACGGCGCCGTTGATACGCCCCGGCCGGCGCTGCATCAGCACGCACAGCGAAGCATTGCCCGGTGACAGGCGCACGGCCTGTCCGGTGCCAGTCGGAAAAGCTGACGGCCAGCGGCCGTCACTACCGAAGGCGAGGCCGTCACTACCGCGTCCGGCGGCCGTCGCTACCGGGGCGCTCACTCACTCCTTGAACATGAGCAACGCGGCGACCACGATCAGCGCGAACGCGGCGTAGTGGTTCCATTTCAGCGGCTGGTCGAGGTAGAACGCAGAGAACACCGCGAACACCACCAGGGTGATGACTTCCTGCATGCCCTTGAGCTGCGGTGCCGAATACACCGCACTGCCCAGTCGGTTGCCCGGTACCTGCAGGCAGTACTCGAAGAACGCGATTCCCCAGCTGATCAGGATCACCGTCATCAGCGGCGCGGTCTTGAACTTCAGGTGCCCATACCAGGCGAAGGTCATGAAGATGTTGCTGCCCAGGAGCAGCAGCACGGGATAAAGGTACTGGGCCATGTCGATCACGCCGGTGGAGTGGGCGGATTATGCGCCTGCGGCGTGCGTGACAGGTCAACGGCCTTCAGTCCTTGAGTGCGGAGCCGTGCGTCAGGGTCTCCCACAGGAAATGGAAGTCACCCTGGCTGGGACGGTGCGCGGCCAACCATCCGGCGGTGTGCGGAAGTGCCTGTCCCAGGCGGCCGGCGAAATGGGAATAGCCGATCTCCAGCGTGCCGCGCACATCCGATACCAGTTTCCCCTTGCACAACCATGTCGGGATGTCCGGGCGGCCCAGCATGTCGGTGTGGAACTCCATCGCTGCCACGAGCCGTTCGCCCTGCGCCTGGTACAGGCTGCCCCCCTGCAGGCGATTGGTCTCCGCTGCATTGAGGTAGGCGGCCAGGCCGTAGGCCGTGTGCTCCAGGTCGCGGCAGGTCTCCTCTGCCAGTCCGGCCGCCATGACCGTCTGGCCGAACCACAAGGTTTCGATGGGCGTCGCGCAGCCTGGACGCGGTAGCGGGGTGGCGCCATCCACCGGCATGTACACATAGGTAGGCAAGCGGGTGTTCCAATCATTCACCGCGCTGTCGTAGAGATCGCGTCGATCGGTGTAGATGCCCATGTTCATGCGTGCCTCGATACCGCTGGCATGCCAGTTTCCTCCCGGACAGGGCCCCATCCGGTTGATGTCGGGCAGGTACTGCGCGATCAGCCAATCACCGAAGCGCCGCGCATCCGCTGCCGCCCACACCGTGCTGGTATGGCGGATGATCTCCGCCGAACGCGTCCACAGCTGCGCCGTCCACGATGCCTGCAGCGGCGCGTTGCTGTTTTCGTGGCCGCCGGAAAGCGTGGTCGCCCAGGCGTCCATGATCTCCGCGGCCTTGCGTGCATGCGCCTCATCGCCAAGGTACGCCGACAGCAACGCGTGGGTGTACGCGGCCTTGGCATCATCACGTTCGGGTTTGCAGCCGATGCTGGGCTTGTCGTACGACCCGCATTCCACCTTCGCGAACGGGGTGGCGACATGATCAAGCGACGCCAAAGGGCTCTGCCGCAGGGCGGCCATGGCGCCGGTCTTGAGCGGATCGCCGGCGCGCAGCGCCTCGCGTGTTGCCTGCAGCGCCGGCGCATCGAGCAGGATGCCGGGATGGATGAAGGCCTGCGCGTGGGCGATGGGGGGGGACAGCAGGGTGAACGAGAGCAGCAACGCAGGTGTGCGCATTGGAGCGACCTCCTTGAGGGAGCCTCCACGCTAATCGCGTCGGATTCTGGAGGTCATCGGCCAAGCACTGACGTGCGCGTCGGTACACGCCTGCGATGCGCGGCGGCACGTTGCCGATGGGTTCGGACACGTTCCGCCGAGCATGGCTCGGCGCTACCGTTTTTCAGCTTCCGGAGCCGGTCAGAGGGTCAGGCGGGTGGCGACCCGTTCCCCTATACCTCGCGCAGCGCCAAGGCTGGCGGGGTATGCAGGATGCGCCGCGTGCCCCACCAGCCGGCGACCACGCTGAGCGCCACCCCGCCTGCGCCACCCAGCAACAGCCCGGTCCACGGCGGCGACAAGGCCAGTTCGAACACCTGCCGCGACACCACCACGCCGATGATCGCGGCCGCACCCACGGCGAGGATCGCCGCAAGCAGGCCCAGCGCACCAAACTCCACCAGCACTGCGCCACGCAGTTGCCGGCGCGTGGCACCCAGCGTGCGCAGCACCGCACTGTCATAGCGACGCTCACCGGCGGTGGATTGCAATGCAGCAAGCAGCACCAGCACGCCGGCCAACAGGCTGAACCCCATGACCACCTGGATCGCCTGCGCAACGCGGTCCATCACCTGCCGCACCTCGCTGATCAGGCCATCGATATCCAGCAGCGACAGGTTGGGCTGCTCGCGCACCAGCTTGCCCAGGCCGGCGGCTTTCGCGCGCGGCAGGTGGAAGGCCGAGATCAGGTTGTAGGGCGCATCGCCCACCGCATTGGCATTCACCAGCAGGAAGAAGTTCACCCGGAAGCTATTCCATTCGGCCTTGCGGATGCTGGTGACGGTGTAGTCGCGCTGCTGCTCGCCCACTTGAAGGGTGATGCGGTCTCCCAGCTTGGCGCCGTAGCGCGTGGCCCAGCCTTCTTCCACGGAGGCCTCCGCCGCGGTGCTGTCGGCTGCCCAGAACCGACCCTGCAGCAGCTGGTTCGCAGGCGGGAAGGTCGTGCGCCAGCTGAAGTTCAGTGGCCGGTCGCGATCGTTGTCGGCCCCGGCAGGCTGCTGCGGGCCATTATCCTGCTCGGCTTGCTGATCATCACCACGTCGGCGCGGGGCTTCACCATTCAACGCCAGCAGGCGACCGGTCGCGAACGGTTCCACGCTCGCATCCACGGCACCCTGCGCCTGCAATGCGTCCAGCACACGTTGGCGCTGGTCCGGCTGGATGTTCATCAGGAAATAGTTCGGAGTATCGGCCGGCAGGCGGTCACGCCACTGCTGCAGCAGGCCCGGACCCACGACGGCCAGCATCAGCAGCGAGCACAGCGACAGGGATAGACCCACCAGTTGCATCACCGCCAGGCCTCGGCGGCGGGTCAGCGCGGCCAGGCCCAGCCGCCAGTTGCCATGCAGCCGGTGCTGCACCCCGCGCACCAGCGTCAGCAGCGCGAAGCCACCGATCCCGGCCAGCAGTGCCAGCGCGGCCAGCCCGCCCAGTACCCAGAGGGCAAGTTTCAGGTCGCCGGTGACCTGCACGGTCAGCGCCAGGCTGGCCAGCAACGCGCCGGCGTACACCAGCACCGAGGTGGGCGGCAGGGTGGCGAAGCTGCGGTTGAGCACGCGCATCGGCGCGACGTTGCGCAGGCGCAGCAGGGGCGGCAGGCCGAAGCCCATCAGCAGCAGCAGGCCGATACCTGCGCCCGTCAGGGCCGGCATCGCCTGCGGCAACGGCAATCGCTGCGGGACCAGTCCGCCGAGAATCTGCACCAGCCCTTCCTGCGCGGCCATGCCGATCAGCACGCCGACCAGGCAGGCAGGGATGGCCATCAGCAGCAACTGCAGGGCCAGGCCGGCCAGGATGTCACGCTGGCGGGCGCCCAGACAGCGCAGCACGGCCACTTGATCGATGCGCTGCAGGGCGAACCGGTTCGCCGCCAGCGCGGTAGCTACGCCGGACAGCAGTACGGCCAGCAGCGCGCTCAGGCCGAGGAAGCGTCCGGCCAGCTGGAATGACTCGCGCACGCCGCGCTGGGTATCGCCGAGCCCGACCAGCCGCAGTCCTTGCACGCGCGGTTGCAGCCACGCGCGGAAGCTGGCGATGGCCTCCGGTTCGCCGGCGAACATGGTGCGATAACTGATGCGGCTGCCTGGATCGAGCAGGCCGGTGCCTTCCACGTCTGCACGGTTGACCAGCAATGTCGGTGACAGGGTCAGCAGCTCGCTTGAGGTGTCCGGCTCGGCTTCGATGCTGCCTGCAATGCGCAGGGTGCCCGCGCCGAACTCCAGGTCATCGCCGATGCGCAGGTCCAGGGCCTGCAGCAGGCGCGGGTCGGCCCAGGCCTGGCCCGGTGCAGGCGCGGCGGCGGCATCGTCCAGCCGCGCATCGCTGCCCGTGCGTACGCGCAGCTGGCCGCGTAGCGGATAGCCTGCTTCCACGGCCTTGATGGTGGCCATCTGGCTGGCCTCGCCATGGAACAACACGCTGCCGAACGCGGCGATGCGGGTACTGCGCAGACCGCGCTGCGTGGCCTCGGCGGCGAATTCCGCAGGTGGCTCGGCGCGTCCACTGACGCCCAGGTCGCCACCGATCATTTCAGCCGTGCTGTTGGCAAGCGCCAGGTTGACCCGGTCCACCAACGTGCCCACCGCGGTCATCACCGCCACGCCGAGCACCAGCGCGGCAAACACCGTCAGCAGGTCGCCGGCCAGCGCTTCCCGTCGCAGCGAACGCAGGGCGTGGCGCAGCAGGTTCATGCGACGGCCTCGTGGTGCACCTGCTGCAGGCGTCCATTGTCGATGCGGTGGATGTACTGGCAGCGTTGTGCCAGCCGCAGGTCATGGGTGACCAGCACCAGCGTGGTGGCAGTGTCGGCATTCAGCGCGAACAGCAGGTCGCTGATCTGCTGGCCGGTGGACTGGTCCAGCGAGCCGGTGGGCTCGTCGGCGAACAGGATGCGCGGGCGGGCCACGAAGGCACGCGCCAGCGCGACGCGCTGCTGTTCCCCGCCGGACAGCTGGCGCGGATAATGTCGTGCACGGTGCGAAAGGCCCACTGCCGCCAGCACCTCGTCCACCCGCTTGCGGTCTTCGCGGCCAGCAAGCTCCAGCGGCAGCGCGATGTTCTCGGCAGCGGTGAGGGCAGGCAGCAGGTGGAAGCTCTGGAACACGAAGCCGACTTCACGCGCGCGCAGTTGCGCCCGCGCTTCCTCGTCCAGCGTGCCGAGCTCGCTGCCGGCCAGCGTGATGCGGCCGCGGCTGGGCAGGTCCAGCCCGGCCAGCAGCCCGAGCAGGGTGGTCTTGCCGGAACCGGACGCGCCGACGATGGCAACCGAGGTCCCTTCATGTACGGTCATGCTGATGTTGTCCAGTATGTGGACTTCACCCTCCGGGCCATGCACGGATTTGCCGACCTGGTCGACGGCGATGGCGACGGGCGCGCTGCGGGGGGACAGGCTGTCGATAAGGAGACTCCAATGCGCATTACAGGACAGAACCGGCCGTGGGGCCGGATGGGGATGCTGCTGGCATGGTTGCTGCTGTTGCCGGTGCTGGCGTGTGCCAAAGGTCAAGCCGGGCCGGTGCTGGTGCTCGGCGACAGCCTCAGCGCTGCCCACAATATCCCGGCCGGCAGCGGCTGGGTGGACCTGCTGGGCAAGCGGCTCAGCACCCGTTCGGGTCCGACAGCGCGCGTGGTCAATGCCAGCATGAGCGGTGAAACCACCGCCGGCGCGGCAACCCGGCTGCCGGGATTGCTGGCGCGCGAGAAACCCGGGGTGGTGGTGCTTGCCCTGGGCGGCAACGATGCCCTGCGTGGCCTGACCCCGGCCCAGATACGCGGCAACCTGGAGAAGATGATCCAGGCCAGCCAGAAAAGCGGGGCCAAGGTGCTGATGCTGGGCATCGACGTGCCGCCCAACTATGGGCCGGCCTACCGCCAGCGCTTGGCCGCGGTGTATCGCGCGCTGGCCGACCAGTACAAGGTGCCGCTGCTCCCGTTCCTGTTGGAAGGCGTGGCCCTGCAGCCCGGAATGATGCAATCTGACGGCCTGCATCCCACCGCGCAGGCGCAACCCAAGGTGCTGGCCAACGTCTGGCCGCTGTTGCAGCCGCTGCTCTGAAACAGGTCGCCTGCACCGTGCAGGCACTTCACATCCCGTGCACCCTCGATCCGGCATGTTTCACAAAGCTGAAGTTAGAGGGAAGACCATGCGTCAGACGAAGGAAACCTCCGGCCTTGTTCTGGTCGTGGAGGACAACCGTAATATCTCCGAGATGATCGGTGAGTATCTGGAAGGCCGCGGTTTCGAGGTCGACTATGCCCAGGACGGCTTGGACGGTTATCGTCTGGCGGCTGAGAACAGTTACGACGTCGTCGTGCTGGACCTGATGCTGCCGCGCCTGGATGGCATCGAAGTCTGCCGCCGCCTGCGCAACGACGCCCGCAAGTCGACGCCGGTGTTGATGCTGACCGCGCGCGACACGCTGGATGACAAGCTCACTGGCTTGGGTTTCGGTGCGGATGACTACTTGACCAAGCCGTTCGCCATCCAGGAGCTGGAGGCGCGTCTGCGTGCGCTGATCCGTCGCGAGCGTCGTCAGGTGGGTTCGGAAGTGCTGAAGGTCGCGGATCTGGTGCTGGATCCGGTGAGCATGCGTGCGACGCGTGCTGGCACTGAGCTGCAGCTTTCGCCGATCGGCCTGCGTCTGCTGACCATCCTGATGCGCGAATCGCCGCGCGTGGTGACACGTCAGGAAATCGAGCGCGAGATCTGGGGCAATGGGTTGCCGGATTCGGACACCCTGCGCAGCCATCTGTACAACCTGCGCAAGATCATCGACAAGCCCTTCGATCGCCCGCTGCTGCACACCGTGCAGAGCGCCGGTTACCGCATCGCGGACATCGCCCAGCCGATGGGCTGAAGTCGCAGTCATGCCCCCTGTGCAGGCCATCCACGCCTGCACAGGGGGCTGACGTACCCGCTGCCTATACTCGGCGCGGCCATCTTCTGTAGTGATCCCGTCCGATGCCGCACGGCCTGCCGCGCAAGATACGTATCGCCTTCATCCTGCAGGCCGTGCTGGCCAGCCTTGGCATCCTGCTCGGTGCCTGGCTGGTCTCGCTGGTGATCAAGCACAGTCTGGTCAGTGCGGCGTTGCGCGAGGAGGCCGCCTATTACTGGACGCTGCACGACGCATCGCCGTCGCAGCCACCTCCCAATACCCAGAACATCCGTGGCTATCTGGTGGAAACCGGGCGTTCCAGCCTGAACCTGCCAGCGAACCTGCGTGACCTGCCGGCCGGCTTCCATGAGCTGCGCCGGGATGATCAGCTGGTCTGGGTGGATGTGCAGCCGCAGGGGCGGCTGTATCTGGTGTTCCTGCGCTCCCGCGCGGAGTTGTTGGCATTCTGGTTCGGCATCGTGCCGGTTCTGTTGACCCTGCTCGCCGTGTACGGCGCCAGCTGGGTGACCTACCGGGCCTCCAAGCGTCTGGTGTCGCCGGTGAACTGGCTGGCCCGTCGTGTATCGCGTTGGGATCCGGGCAAGCCCCAGGCCAGCGATCTGGATCCGCAGAAACTGCCCGCCGACATGCAGGGCGAGACCCGCCAGCTGGCGGCTGCACTTCATTCGTTGGCCAGCAGGGTGACCGAAAATGTGGCGCGCGAGCGCAACTTCACCCGCGATGCCAGCCACGAACTGCGAACGCCGCTGACCGTCATCCGGGTCGCCAGCGACATGGCACTCGCCGATGAAACCGCCTCGCCGCGCCAACTGCGCAGCCTGCAGCGGATCCAGCGCGCTGGACGCGAAATGGAGGCGGTGATCGATGCCTTCCTCATCCTGGCGCGCGAAGCTGACGTCGATCCGCAGTTGGAGATGTTCGACGTCAGCGAGGTCGTGCGCCATGAAGTGGATACGGCCACCGAGCTGATGGTTGATCGGCCGGTGCATGTGGAGTTGCATACGCCCGGCGTGGTCGAGCTGCATGGTCCACCGCGCGTGCTGCAGGTGGTGATCAGCAACCTGGTGCGCAACGCCTGCAACTACACCGACGAAGGCCGCGTGGACGTGTTTGTCGAACAGGACCGCGTGCGGGTACGCGACACGGGCATCGGCATGTCACCCGAAGCGCTGGCGAAGGCCTTCGAGCCGTTCTATCGCGCCGAGCCTGATCGCCCGCAAGGTACCGGCCTGGGCCTGTCGATCGTCCGCCGCCTGTGCGACCGCTTCGGCTGGAAAGTGATACTGACCAGCGAGCCCGGCAAGGGCACCGAAGGCACCATCATTTTCCGCTGAGTCGGCCGCGGGCGTTGGGTGTGCCGCGCCCTGCCGGATTCCGCCGAGCACGGCTCGGCGCTACCGGTCTTCGCGTGCCCCTCGAACTGTCAGCGCACGATCACGGTAGCGCCGAGCCACGCTCGGCGAGCGCGCAGCGCGGCGGGGTTGGGTGTGCCGCGGCCTGCCGGATTCCGTCGAGCACGGCTCGGCGCTACCGGATCAACCGGACACGCCATCGCACTGTACCTTCGGTGCGATCGCCTTCGTCCAGATCGCGTAGCCAGCCGGCGTCATGTGCAACATGTCCTCACGGAACAGCGACGGATCCGGCTTTCCATCAGCGCCCAGCATGGGCGTGTAGATGTCCGTGTAGCCCGTGTTGGGCAGTGCAGACAGTGCCTCGCGGATCAGTGTGTTGGCCTGGTTGATGCCCGGCAGCAGGTGCGCGCGTGACGGACTGGGCTTGATCGACAGGTACTCCACCGTGGTCTTCGGCAGGACCTCGTGCACACGCTGCACAAAGGCCACCACGTCATCGCGCACCTGCACGGGGGTGCGGCCACTGTTCAGATCATTGTCGCCGGCATACAGGAACACTTTGCACGGCGCATACGGGATGACAATGCGATAGGCGTACCAGGTGCTGTCCCGCACTTCGGACCCGCCGAAGCCGCGATTGAACACCGGTTTACCGGGAAAGTCCGCGGCCAGCGATTCCCACATGCGGATCGACGAGCTGCCGATGAACTCGATGCCGCCGCGCGGTGGCGGCGACGTGGCGTCGTTCTTGCTGAACTCGGTCATGTCGGTGGCCCAGGCCACGTTGGACACCTGCTCAGGCACCTGCGGCGGAGCAGGGGGAGACAAGGCATGGGCCAGGCCGGTGGCGGACAGGCCGAGGGCCAGGGCAAGCAGCAGTGGGCGGCGACGGGTTTTCATCAGGGGCTCCAGCGGGTTGCAGCCTTGCATGATAACGGGACCGCCGTCGCGCACGCTCCGCCGCGCCCGTGCCCCACGCGGCCTTATGGCAAAATAGCGCCCTGCTGCCTACCTTGGTTTTCCATGATCGTCCGCTTCCTGCCCCTGCGGTTGCCGCGTTGCGACCTGATTGCCTGTGCATCTGCACGGGGTGCGTTGCATGGCTGACCAGTTCGGACACATGCCGCGCGGGCCGCGGCGCATGCTGCAGGCGGCACGCTGGTCGTGGCAGGGGCTACGCGCCGCCTGGCTGCACGAGTCCTCGTTCCGGCTGGAGGCATGCCTGCTGTTGGTGCTGACCCCCCTGGCCCTGTGGCTGGGCGACAGCCCGGTCGAGCGCGTGCTGATGATCGGCTCGCTGCTGCTGGTGCTGGCCATGGAGCTGCTGAACTCCGCCATTGAAGCGGTGATCGAACGCTATGGTCCCGAGATCCACGAACTGGCCGGTCGTGCCAAGGACATGGGCTCGGCGGCGGTGTTCGTGCTGCTGGTGAATGTACTGCTGTGCTGGGGGATGATCCTGGTTCCCCGGCTGTTCTGACCCTTTCCTGCCTTCTCGAAGACTCCCCCCATGTATCTTGAACTGCTCTCCGATCCGAACGTCTGGTTGACCCTGCTCACCTTGAGTGCGCTGGAAATCGTGCTGGGTATCGACAACCTGGTGTTCATCTCGATTGCCGTCAGCAAGCTGCCGGAAGAACGCCGTCCCTTCGCGCGCAAGCTCGGCATCGCGGTGGCCTGCATCACCCGCATCCTGCTCCTGGTGTCCCTGGCGTATCTGGCGCACATGGAGGCCAACCTGTTCACGGTGGCCGGCATGGGCATCTCCATCCGCGATCTCGTGCTGATCCTGGGTGGCCTGTTCCTGATCATCAAGGGCGGCATGGAGATCCGCGAGCTGATCACCGGCGGGGAAGACGAAGATCCCACCACGACCAAGGCCTCGGCCGTGTTCGGCATGGTGATCCTGCAGATCGCGATCATCGATATCGTGTTCTCGCTGGATTCGGTCATCACCGCCGTCGGCATTGCCGACCATGTGCCGGTGATGGTGGCGGCGATCCTGCTGTCGGTGGCCGTCATGTTGCTGGCCGCCAACCCGCTGGGTCGTTTCATCGATGCCAACCCGACGGTGAAGATGCTGGCGTTGGCCTTCATCCTGCTGATCGGTGCGGTGTTGATCCTGGATGGCATGGATGTGCACGTGCCCAAGCCGTACATCTACGCGGCGATGGGGTTCTCGGTGCTGGTGGAGTGGCTGAACCTGCTGATGCGCCGCCGCGCGGTGCAACACAACGTGCCGGGTGCCGGTAACTGGTAAAGGGCCTGCGGCTTGGGATGCGCTTCACGGCAACGGCAACGGCAACAGCCGCGGAGCCGCGGGTTGGCGAGGCGAGGCGGGGTGGGTTGGCGGGGGACGGGTCAACGCCATCGCATTCGCGCTGTCGCTCCCACGCTTTGCTTCGCAAACCGTGGGCCCCTTCTCACCAACACCCACACCCCGCCGCTTCGCGTCCGCCCCTGACTCAGGGGCTCCCTCCTCCAGATGGGTCGATGGGGTCTGCGGTAGCGCCGAGCCGTGCTCGGCGGAATGTCTCCGCCAACGGCCCGCTGCGCTCGCCGACCATGGGTCGGCGCTACCGCTTTTCTCTTTTTTCATACGCGGCGGGCGGCCACGGAACCTGTCAGGGGGCCGGGCGGTGGGGCTGGGCGGGGGCGTTGAGCGCCATGGATGGCGCGAAGCGAGGCACGCAGGAGCAGCTTTTGCCGTCCCCCGACCAGTCCCACCGCCCGGCCCAGCCGCAGCAGCCTTGCAGCAGCCCTCCGCGAGGGGGTCTCACCCGTTCGACCATCGCAGCACGGCATTAACTTCCGTCGTGGCATGCTCCCGCTTCCCGCAACCTCCGTGGAGCCCGGCCATGCGCCTGTTGACCCGCCTCATCCCGCTGCTCCTGCTGACCGCCCTGTTGTCCGGCTGTGGCTACAACAACATCCAGCAGAAGGATGAGTCGGTGAAGGCCAGCTGGTCCGAAGTGCTCAACCAGTACAAGCGTCGCGCCGACCTGGTGCCCAATCTGGTCAACACGGTCCAAGGCTTCGCCGACCAGGAACGCACGGTGCTCACCGAGGTCACCAATGCCCGCGCGCGGGTGGGCCAGGTCAACGTGAACGCCGATGACGAGGCCTCGTTGCGCCAGTTCCAGCAGGCGCAGGGCGAGCTCGGCAGCGCGTTGTCCCGACTGCTGGTGGTGACGGAAAACTATCCCGTGCTGAAGTCCGATGCGAACTTCCGCGACCTGCAGGCGCAGCTGGAAGGCACCGAGAACCGGATCACCGTCGCGCGCGGCCGCTACATCCAGCAGGTACAGGACTACAACACCTATATCCGTTCGTTCCCGCAGGTGATCACGGCGAAGATCTTCGGCTACAAGACCAAGCCCAACTTCACCGTGGAGAACGAAGCGCAGATTTCCAACGCGCCGGAAGTGAAGTTCGGTAATCGCCAGCCGGCAGCACAGCCCGCTCCGCAGCCGGGCAGCTGATCGATGCGCCTGACCACCCTGCTGCTGGTGCTGCTGTGCTGGCTGCCGCTGGGCAGCGTGCACGCTCAGGCGCTGGCGCCGATTCCCGCGCTGGACTCGCCGGTGGTCGATACCACCGGCACACTGGATGCGGTCCGCACCCAGCAACTGGTGCAGCAGGCCACGGCGCTGCAGCAGCGCAAGGGCAGCCAGTTGCAGGTGCTGATCGTGCCGACCACGCAGCCGGAAGACATCGCCCAGTACACCACCCGGGTATTCGACCAATGGCAGGTAGGTCGCAAGGGCGTGGACGATGGGGTGCTGCTGGTCGTGGCAAAGGATGACAAGCGCGTGCGTATCGAGCCAGGTTACGGGCTCGAGGGCGCGATTCCCGATGCCGTCGCCAACCGGGTGATCCAGGAATATCTGGTGCCTGCGTTCCGCGCGGGGGATTACGCAGGTGGCATCACCGAGGCTTCCGGAGTGCTGGCGCGGCTCATTGAAGGAGAACCGCTTCCGGCACCCGTCAGTGGCCATCGTGCGCAGCAGAGTGGGAACGGGGGCGATGGCTGGATCGTCGCGGTGGTGATTGGTTTCTTCGTCGGCTCGTTCCTGCGCGCCGTGCTGGGTCGGCTGCCGCGCCCCGTGCGCGGGCTGATTGCCGGAGGCGGCGCGGCGTTGGCCGCGTTCCTGTTCACCTCATTGCTGCTGGCCAGTGGCATCGCCGGTCTGGTCGGCCTGCTGATGGCCGTCACCTCCGGCCACCCCGGGCGCTTCGCTGGCGGGGGGGGTTGGGGCGGCGGCAGTTGGGGCGGCGGCGGGTTCGGCGGTGGTGGTGGCTGGGGTGGCGGTGGTGGCCGCTCTGGCGGCGGCGGCGCTTCGGGAGGATGGTGATGATCGCGCGTGCCTTGCGCCATGTGGCGTCTCCCTCGGTGCGACGCACCTTTCCTGCCGCGACGTTGCAGGCGATCACTGACGCGATCGCAGCAGGCGAGCGGCGCCATGGCGGTCAGGTGATGTTCGCCGTGGAGGCGGATCTGCCCCTCGCCGCGCTGTGGCGCCACGTGACGCCACGGCAGGCGGCCGAGTGTGCGTTCTCGCACCTGCGTACCTGGGATACCGCCGCCAACAACGGCGTGCTGATCTACCTGCTGCTCGCCGACCACGCCATCGAGATCGTCGCCGACCGTGGCCTGCAGGGGCGCGTGGCCGAGACGCAGTGGCAGGCGATCTGCGCTCACCTGCGTGCGGGGCTGCAGGGCGGTGATCCGGAAGCCGCGCTGGTGCTGGCCATCAACGAGGTATCGGCCCTGCTGGCCGGGCACTTTCCGCCGTCCACGCGGTCACACGAAGATGCGCTGCCCGACACGCCGCAGATTCTTGGCTGAGCACAGGCGCTAAAATACCCCGATCTCTGCAAGGCGCTGCCCATGATCTATTTCCACGACATCGACCCCATCGCCATCTCGCTGGGGCCGATCCAGGTGCACTGGTACGGCATCATGTACCTGCTTGGCTTCGCGTCGGCCTGGTGGCTGGGCAAGCGCCGCATCGCCGCCGGCCGCCTGCCGGGGGTCAACACCGATGGTTTCTCCGACCTGCTGTTCTACGGGATGCTCGGCGTAGTGGTGGGCGGGCGCGTGGGCTACATGCTGTTCTATGCGCTGAGTGACTTCCTGGCCAATCCCCTGCTGCTGCTCAAGGTATGGGATGGCGGCATGAGCTTCCACGGGGGCCTGCTGGGCGTGCTGGGCGCCAGCTGGTGGTGGTCGCGCCGGCACCGCCTGCACTTCTTCGACACCATGGATTTCGTCGCGCCGCTTGTCCCGCTGGGTCTCGGATTCGGTCGCATCGGCAACTTCATCGGCGATGAGCTGTGGGGCAAGTTCACCGATGGCAGCTGGGGCGTGGTCTTCCCGACCGGCCTGCCCGCACCGCTGGCACAGCTGGACACGGCCGCGCTGAAGGCAGAGTTCGCCGCCGGTGCGTTGAACCAGTACGCACGCCATCCCTCGCAGCTGTACGAAGCCTTCCTGGAAGGACTGGTGATGTTCGTCGTGCTGTGGATGGTGTCGGCCAAGCCGCGCCACCGCTATCTGATTTCCGGACTGTTCGCGCTGATGTACGGCCTGTTCCGCTTCGCCGTGGAGTTCGTCCGCATGCCTGACAACGGCGTCTACGTGGCCTTTGACTGGCTTACCCGCGGGCAGATCCTCAGCCTGCCCCTGGTAGCGCTGGGCCTGGTGCTGCTGTGGTTGTCGCGGCGTGCGCCGGTGCTGCAGCCGGTGCTGCCTGCTGTCTCTGCCGGGGCCAAGGCATGAAAGCCTACCTGGAGCTGTTGTCGCATGTGCTGGAGCACGGTACCGAAAAGAGTGACCGCACCGGTACCGGTACGCGCAGCGTCTTCGGCTGGCAGATGCGCTTTGATCTGAGCCAGGGGTTCCCGCTGGTCACCACCAAGAAACTGCACCTGCGTTCGATCATCCATGAGCTGCTGTGGTTCCTGCAGGGCGACACCAATATCGGCTACCTGAAAGACAACCAGGTACGGATCTGGGACGAGTGGGCCGACGAGAACGGCGACCTCGGGCCGATCTACGGCAAGCAGTGGCGCAGTTGGGCGACGGCCGATGGCAGCAGCATCGACCAGATGCAGTGGCTGGTGGACGAGATCAAGCGCAACCCGGATTCACGGCGGTTGGTGGTGAGCGCATGGAATGTCGGCGAGCTCTCGCAGATGGCGCTGATGCCGTGCCACAACCTGTTCCAGTTCTACGTTGTGGACGGGAAGCTCAGCTGCCAGCTGTACCAGCGCAGCGGTGACATCTTCCTTGGCGTGCCCTTCAATATCGCCAGCTATGCGCTGCTGACCCATATGGTGGCGCAGGCCACCGGCCTGGGGGTGGGCGACTTCGTGCACACGCTGGGCGATGCGCATCTGTACTCCAATCACTACGATCAGGCCCGCGAGCAGCTTGCCCGCGCGCCCCGTCCGCTGCCCACGCTGTGGCTCAATCCCGAGGTGACCGACCTGTTCGGCTTCCGCTTCGATGACATCCGCATCGCCGGGTACGATCCGCACCCGGCGATCAAGGCGCCGGTCGCGGTATGACGGCGATACGGCTTTCGCTGATTGCTGCGTTGGACCGCAATCGCGGAATCGGGCAGGGCAATGCGCTGCCGTGGCACCTGCCGGACGACCTGAAGCACTTCAAGGCGCTGACCGTGGGCAAGCCGGTGCTGATGGGGCGCAAGACTGCCGAATCGCTTGGCCGTGCACTGCCCGGACGGACCAATCTGGTGCTCACGCGTCGTGGCGAGGTCCCGTTCGAGGGCATGCGCGCGGTCGCATCGCTGGATGAGGCGTTGGCCGTGGCCGGTGACGAAGCGGCTGCCGAACTGTGTGTGATTGGCGGCGGTGAGATTTACCGGCTGCTGATCGGTCAGGCCGACACGCTGTACCTGACCTGGGTAGAAGCCGGGGTGCCTGCGGATACGCATTTTCCGGAGGTTGATCCGGCGGTATGGCAGGAAGCAGAAAGTGAATTGCACGCAGCGGATGCGCGCCACCCGTATGCGTTTCGTTTCGTGCGCTACACGCGACGGTAGCGCCGAGCCGTGCTCGGCGGATGCTGCTGGAGATCAAGCGGCCGCTGCGCTCGCCGACCGTGGGTCGGCGCTACCGGTTTACGTGTATCGGGCATGTGTCAGCCCGTGAATGTCTTCAGCCCGCGTGCGATCCGTTCCACTGCTTCCTGCAGCCTGGGAACTTCCTGGGTATAGGCCAGGCGTACGTGCTGCGTGGCGCGATGCGAGCCGAAATCCAGGCCGGGGGTAATCGCCACGTGCTCGGTCTCCAGGAAGTGCGCGCAGAACGCCTGCGCGTCGTCGGTGAACGCGCTGACGTCGGCGTAGAGATAGAACGCCCCCTGTGGCTCCACGTCGATGCGGAACCCCAGCGAGCGCAGGGCAGGCAGCAGGAAGTCGCGGCGCTCCCGGAATGCCTCGCGGCGTTGTTCGAAGATTGCCGTCGCCTCATCGGTGAAGCAGGCGAGCGCAGCGTGCTGGGCGATGCTGGATGCGCTGATGTAGAGATTCTGGGCCAGCTTCTCCAGTTCCGGCACGGCGGCCGGCGGGGCGACCAGCCAGCCCAGTCGCCACCCGGTCATGCCGTAGTACTTGGAAAAACTGTTCAGCACGAAGGCCGAGTCATCAACCTGCAACACGCTGGGCGCATCGAGTCCGTACGTCAGGCCGTGGTAGATCTCGTCAACCACCAGGTGGCCACCACGTGTGTGCAGTGCGTGCGACAACGCCGCCAGTTCCTCTGCCGACAGCACGGTGCCCGTCGGATTCGCGGGCGAAGCGACCAGGGCGCCGACGCTGTCGGTCGTCCAGTGCTGCGCCACCAGGTCCGGTGTGAGCTGGTATGCCGTGCCCGATCCGACCGGCACAAGCTGCGCGGCCCCTTCCACCAAGCGCAGGAAATGGCGGTTGCAGGGATAGCCCGGGTCGGCCAGCAGCCAGTGCCGGCCCGGATCCACCAGCAGGCTGCTGGCCAGCAGCAGCGCGCCGGATCCACCCGGTGTTATCAGGATCCGTTCCGGGTCGATGTCCAGCGCGTACCGGCTGCGGTAGTGCCCTGCGATGGCGTGGCGCAGTGCCGGCAGGCCGCGTGCTGCGGTGTAGCGGGTATGGCCGGCGGCCAGCGCGGCCTGGCCTGCCTGCACCACCGGCGCGGCCGTGGTGAAGTCCGGCTCGCCGATTTCCAGGTGGATCACATCGTGGCCCGCCTGTTCCAGCGCCTGTGCACGGGCCAGCAGGGACATCACGTGGAAGGGCGCGATTTCATGACTGCGCCGGCTGTAAGCCGGACCCGCAGCGGGGGCAGAGGGCAGGGTGCTCATGCCCCGCATGGTACGCCGGTGACCAACGGCAGGCTTGTCCTGCGCGCCGATCTGCGGTCATATCGCTGCAACGGGGGGAGACGGATCTGGCCCCCTTGCATCTTCCGTACGGAGCCACACCTCTTGAAGACTACTCTCTGCCTGTTGCTTGCGAGCCTGATGACCACGACCGCCAACGCTGCCACCCCGCCTGTCCCGCCGGATGCCGAAAAGCGACCGCACGTGGTCAAGGCCCCGTTCGGTGCGACCCGCAACGACGACTACTACTGGATGCGCGACGACAAGCGCGAAGACAAGGCGATGCTGGCCTATCTGCAGGCCGAGAATGCCTATACCGACCAGGTCGTGGCACCGCTCAAGCCGCTGCAGGACACGCTGTACAAGGAAATCGTCGCCCGCATCAAACAGGATGATTCCAGCGTACCGGCCCGCGAGCGCGGCTATTGGTACTACAGTCGCTTCGAGACCGGCCAGGACTATCCGATCCATGCGCGGCGCAAGGGCGACATGCAGGCCGCCGAGGAAGTCCTGCTGGACGTGAACCAGATGGCAGCCGGCAAGGGCTATTTCAGCGTCGGCACGATGGAAGTCAGCCAGGACAACAATCTGCTGGCCTGGGCCGACGATGACGTGGGCCGTCGGCAGTACGTCATCCGCTTCAAGGATCTGCGCACCGGCAAGGTGCTCGACGACGTCATTACCGGTTCGTCCGGCAACGTGGTGTGGGGCGATGACAACCGCACGGTGCTGTACGTGGAGAACGATCCGGAAACGCTGCTCACCGTGCGGGTGAAGAAGCACGTGCTGGGCACGCCGGCCAGCGCCGACGTGGTGTTGTACGAAGAGAAGGACGACAGCTTCTACATGGGCATCGGTCGCACCCGCGACGACCGCTTCATCACCATCGGGCTGCACAGCACGGTCACTTCCGAAGAGCGCT
This sequence comes from Stenotrophomonas sp. WHRI 8082, assembly GCF_040223995.2. Classification (NCBI taxonomy): domain Bacteria; kingdom Pseudomonadati; phylum Pseudomonadota; class Gammaproteobacteria; order Lysobacterales; family Lysobacteraceae; genus Stenotrophomonas; species Stenotrophomonas sp. WHRI 8082. The sequence goes on from NZ_CP167826.1 coordinate 2,664,801, forward strand.
ACGCGCCGGCCAGCGATCCGACCACGTTCACCGTGCTCGCGCCGCGACATCGCGAGGTGGAATACGATGCGGACCACTTCGACGGCCGCTGGGTGATCCGCACCAATGACGGGGCGAAGAACTTCAAGCTGGTCACCGCGCCCACCGACGCGACCTCGCGCGCGCAGTGGAAGGACTGGATCGCGCATGACCCGGCGGTCTACATCGAAGGCTTCGAGCTGTTCGATGGCTTCAGCGCCATCGCCGAGCGTTCCGAGGGCCTGGAGCGCATCCGCCTGCTGTTCAAGGATGGCCGCACGGATTACGTAAAGGCCGATGAGCCGGCGTACTCCATGGGGTTGGATGACAACACCGAGGCCGACACGCCGTGGCTGCGCTATGCGTATACCTCGATGACCACGCCGACCACGGTGTTCGAGATCAACACGCAGACCGGCGAGCGTCGCCAGCTCAAGCAGCAGCCGGTGATCGGCTACGACGCGTCGAAGTATGAGACCGACCGCGTGTGGATCACCGCCCGCGACGGGGTGAAGGTGCCGGTGTCGCTGGTGTACCGCAAGGGCTTCAAGAAAGACGGCACGGCGGCGCTTTTCCAGTACGCCTACGGCAGCTATGGCATGTCGATGGACCCGTACTTCAACCAGACCGCCGTCAGTTTGCTGGACCGTGGCGTGGTGTATGCCATCGCGCACATCCGTGGCGGCCAGGAAATGGGCCGTGACTGGTATGAGGACGGCAAGCTGCTGAAGAAGCAGAACACCTTCAACGACTTCATCGATGTCACCCGTGGGCTGGTACAGCAGGGCTGGGCCGCCAAGGATCGCGTGGCGGCGTCCGGTGGCAGTGCCGGTGGCCTGCTGATGGGCGCGGTGGCCAACCAGGCGCCGCAGGACTATCGGGTGATGGTGGCGCAGGTGCCGTTCGTCGATGTGGTGACGACCATGCTCGACCCGACCATTCCGCTCACCACCAACGAGTACGACGAGTGGGGTAACCCGGAGAAGAAGCCGTTCTACGACTACATGCTGAAGTACTCGCCGTACGACAACGTGGTGAAGCAGGCGTACCCGGCATTGTTCGTAGGCACGGGACTGTGGGATTCGCAGGTGCAGTACTGGGAGCCGGCCAAGTGGGTGGCCAAGCTGCGCGACGACAACACCGGTTCTTACCCGATCGTGTTCCGCACCAACATGGAAGCCGGCCACGGCGGCAAGTCCGGTCGATTCCAGCGCTACAAGGAACTGGCTGAATCGTATGCGTTCGTGCTGGACCAGCTGGATGTGTCCGGTCCCTGACCGGCCCACCGATAGTGACGGCCGCTGGCCGTCAGCAGGTCAGTGACGGCCGACCGCCGTCACTACCGGTATCCTTGTCGGCATGAACCTGCCTGATCGTCCTGCCGTCGTTGCAGACCCGGTACCTGTACGCCGGGTGCGCTTCAAGTGGGCGTGGTGGCTGCTGGCCTATGCCAGCCTGGGCACCGGCATTGTCGGCATTTTCGTGCCGGGCCTGCCGACCACCGTGTTCATCCTGATCTCGGCGTGGGCCGCCTCGCGCGGTTCGGAGCGGCTGCACCGCTGGCTGCTGCAGCACCCCCGTTTCGGTCCGGCCATCGGTAACTGGCAGGCACACGGGGCGGTCAGCCGGTACGGCAAATGGATGGCGACGATCACCATGGCCGTGTGTGCCGGGATCATGCTGTGGTGCGTGCCGATCGCCTGGGTCAAATGGTTTTCCATCGGCAGCATGACCGTGGTGTGCCTCTGGCTGTGGAGCCGCCCGCTGCCCCCTGCCGGACCATGAATCCGCCACGCGCCGCATGAGCCGGATGGGCGACGCCGGGCATGGCTCGGCGCTACACTCGGCGCATGAAGAATTCCCGCCGACACCTCATCGTGATTCCGCTGGCAGCGTGCGCGCTGCTGTTCCTCAGCGCCTGCGGCAACAAGGGCCCATTGGTGCTGCCGCAGAAGCCGGTACCGGTGGAAGAAGTGGTCGAGCCGGTCGATGCCCCGGCCACCGACGACGCCACGCCGCCGGCCACCCAGCCCACCGATGCGGGCAACCCCAGCACCGTGCCCGACCCGATCGCATCGCCCATCGATGACACCACCGGCGGCAGCAATGACTGAGGCAGCAGGCAACCGCCTGCGTTTCAGCAAGATGCACGGCGCAGGCAACGACTTCGTGATGCTGGACCTGCGCAATGGCGCGTCGCCGCCGTCACCGCAGCTGGCCGCGCAGATGGCTGACCGGCACACCGGCGTGGGCTGCGACCAGATCATCACGATCGAGGCGCCGCGCGCGGCGGGCTCCGTGGCGTCGTACCGCATCTGGAACGCCGATGGATCCACTTCGCAGCAATGTGGCAACGGCGCACGCTGCGTGGCGGCGTGGCTGGTCCGCAACGGTGACACCGGCGAGGACGCGTTCACCATCGACAGTCCCCTGGCGACGCACCCGGTGCGCAGGCTGGCCGATGGCGATTATTCAGTGGAGATGGGCGTGCCGGTGTTCGAGCCGGCGCAGATTCCGCTGATCGGTTTTGCACATCCGCGCGGCGAGTACCTGCTGCCCCTGCAGGGAGAGACCGTCCGCTTCGGTGCGGTGTCGATGGGCAACCCGCACGCGGTCATCGAAGTCGGCCTGGTCGATGCGGCCCCGGTGGAACGGCTGGGCCACTCGCTGCAGCACCATGCGTCGTTCCCGGAATCGGTCAACGTCAGCTTCGCCCAGGTGCTTGAGCCGGACCACGCGCGCTTGCGTGTGTATGAGCGCGGCGTGGGCGAGACCTTGGCGTGTGGCAGTGGCGCCTGCGCGGCGGCGGTTTCACTGATGCAACGCGGACGGCTCACATCCAGTGCCCGCATCAGCCTGCCCGGCGGCGACCTGCGCATCCAGTGGGCCGGAGAGGGCCAGCCGGTCTTCATGTCCGGTCCGGCCGCATTCGTTTTCGAAGGGGAGTGGCGTGCATGACCGGAACCACCGAAAAGATCGCTGCACATGAGGTCGCCTCCTGGCTGCGGCGCCATCCGGGTTTCCTCAAGCAGTTCCCGGACCTGGCGCTGACCCTGGTGGTGCCGCGTGACGACGGCCCCACTGCGTCACTGGCCAGCTACCAGCTGGACGTGCTGCGCGACAAGAACCGCGAACTGTCGCGCCGCCTGGCCGATCTCGGCCACACCGCACAGGTCAACGAACGGCTTGCCGTGCGTACCCAGCAGTTGACGCTCGCGCTGATGAAACAATCCACGGTGGCCGATACGCTGCGGGCGATGGCGGCATCGCTGGAAGAGGATTTCGACGGCGATCTGGTGCGTCTGGTGATGCATACGCCCGTGGCAGGACTGGAGCAGGCGCCGTGGCTGCAGATCATTCCCGCCGACAGTCCGCTGCTCGGCCCGTTCCGCGACTGCCTGAAGGACGGCGAGCCGCTATGTGGGCGCCTGCAGCCGGAAAAGAACGCGGTGCTGTACGGCGCACGCGCTGAAGAAATACAGACCACCGCCTTGCTGCCCTTGCCGGGCGTTGGACTCATCGCCGTGGGCAGCCATGATGGCAATCGCTTCTATCCGGGCATGGGCACCTTGTTCCTGCGCATGATGGGCGAGGCGTTGGTCGTGGCACTGAAGCGGTTCAAACCGGCCTGACCGCCGCAATGGACGCCGTCCAGCCGTTCCTGCAGTACATGACGGTGGAGCGCCGCATGTCGGCCCACACGCTGGACGCCTATCGGCGTGACCTGGCCGCGCTGCAGCAGTGGGCGCACGCACGTGATGTGTCCGTGGATGCACTGGATGGCGAGCAGATGCGCGGCTTCATCGCCGATGAGCATCGACGTGGATTGTCCGCCACCAGCCTGCAGCGCCGTCTGTCAGCCTGCCGTGGCTACTATGCGTGGCAGATGAAGCATGGCCGCCTGACAGTGGATCCGACCACCGGGTTGAAAGCACCGCGCGCGCCGCGCCGCCTGCCGCAGGTACTCGATGCTGACGAGGCGGTGCAACTGGTGGAGCTGCCGACCGACGGCGAGCTCGGCCGTCGTGATCGCGCGCTGCTCGAACTGTTCTATTCCTCCGGGTTGCGGTTGAGCGAACTGTGCGGACTCACCTGGCGCGATCTTGATTTCGCCAGTGGCCTGGTCACCGTGCTGGGCAAGGGCAACCGCCAACGCCGGGTGCCCTTTGGTCGCCCCGCGCGCGACGCACTTCAGGCGTGGCGGATGGAAACGCACGATGCCCCTGCCGCGCCGGTGTTTCCCGGACGCAACGGGCCGATCAGCCAGCGTGCCGTGCAGGTGCGGATCAAGCAGCTGGCGCAGCGCCAAGGGCTGTTCAAGCATGTGCACCCGCACATGCTGCGCCACAGTTTCGCCAGCCATATCCTGGAATCGTCCGGCGACCTGCGCGGCGTGCAGGAACTGCTCGGCCACGCTGACATTGCCACCACGCAGATCTATACGCACCTCGATTTCCAGCATCTTGCCAAGGTGTACGACGCAGCACATCCGCGGGCGAAACGGCAGAAAAAAGAGCCGCCCGCCGAGGCCTGAGCGGCGTCGTATCCGGATACCTCGCCAGGCCACGTCAGCGGCCTGCGCCGCCGTTAACGAACCGGAACCGACCCACGCCGACGCGGCACGCTGCAATTGCGCCGCTGTCGCGCGTTTCTTTCGATGAAGCTGTCAACGTATATGCATTCACGGACGGCCGTACGAAGAGAGCCCGCAGATGAGCAGAACGTACATCGCGATCATGCCGATCCTGCTGGTCGGGCTCAGCCAGCAGCCGCACGCCCAGAACGGCAAGCTGACCTTCCAGGGCCAGATCGAGGCGGTGACCTGTGTTGTCGAGCCACGTGGCGGGCTGGTCGACGGGGCCGATATGGTGGTTGCGCTGCCGTCCATCGCGCAGACGCACCTGGATGCGACCGGCCAGCGCGGCACGCCCATTCCATTCCACCTGATCGTTGGTTCCGGGGCGCAACCATGCGACCAGCCCAGCGTGCGTGCGCTGTTCAGCGACGCGGGGGATACCAACGCAGCGGGACGGCTGAGCAATCGGGGCAGCGCGCGTAATGTGGATATCGCCATCACCAATCCGCAGGCGCAGGACATCGATCTGGGCAGCAACGAAAATTCGCAGGTGGTGCCGATCGACGACAAAGGGATCGGCGTGATGTCCTGGTTCGCCAGCTATTACGCGACCGCGCGGGCGGAGCCGGGAAGTGTCACCGCGCGGGTGCGCTACACACTGACCTACCCCTGACGGGGTGAGGCAACGGCTGAGGGATGAACGGCGACACACTATCGCCGCTTGATGGCGGCCCCCGCTGTCCCCATGTTGCTCGGACAGCATTCCGGAGGCCGCATGGACCCCAGCCAGAACCCCACCGTTTTCCACGCCACTACCATTGTCTGCGTCCGTCGCGGCGAGCATGTGGCCATCGCTGGCGATGGCCAGGTCACCCTCGGCCATACCGTGATGAAGGGCAATGCACGCAAAGTGCGCCGGCTTGGCCGTGATGGCCAGGTGCTGGCTGGCTTCGCCGGTGCCGCCGCCGATGCCTTCACCTTGTTCGAACTGTTCGAGGCCAAGCTGGAAAAGCATGGCCAGCTGACCCGCGCTGCCGTGGAGCTGGCCAAGGATTGGCGGACCGAACGGCGCCTGGGCAAGCTCGAAGCGCTGCTTGCCGTCGCCGACCGGGAGACGTCGTTGATCATCAGCGGCACCGGCGATGTGATCGAGCCGGAAGACGGCATCATCGCGATCGGCTCTGGCGGCTCGTATGCCTTGTCTGCCGCACGCGCCCTGATGGCGCATACCGAACTGGATGCACGCACCATCGCCAGCGAATCCATCGGCATCGCCGGTGACATCTGCATCTACACCAACCGCAACGTGGTGGTGGAAGAGCTCTGACGCCTGGCGTCAACGGCGTTCCCCATCCGCCGGGCCGAATCCGGCGCCACTGATCCCCCCTTCGTGAGCACTCCCATGTCGCAGAAGTTCGAGAACATTTCGGCCACCATGACGCCGCGCGAGATCGTGCAGGAACTGGACCGTCACATCGTTGGCCAGCATGACGCCAAGCGCGCGGTGGCTATCGCCCTGCGCAACCGCTGGCGTCGCATGCAGCTGCCGGCGGAGCTGCGCGACGAAGTCATGCCCAAGAACATCCTGATGATCGGGCCGACAGGCGTGGGCAAGACCGAGATCGCGCGTCGCCTGGCCACTCTGGCCAACGCACCGTTCGTCAAAGTGGAGGCGACGCGCTTCACCGAGGTCGGCTACGTCGGCAAGGACGTCGAGCAGATCATCCGCGACCTCGCCGACACAGCGGTGAAGCTGTATCGGGAACAGGCCAAGGCACGCGTGCGCAACCAGGCCGAAGAGCGTGCCGAAGACCGCATCCTGGATGCCTTGCTGCCCAAGCGCAGCGGCGGCATCGGCTTTGATCCGGAGGCCGCGCGCAACGAGCCATCCGCGCAGGACAATGAAACCCGCATCAAGTTCCGCCGCATGCTGCGCAACGGTGAACTGGATGATCGCGAGATCGAGCTGGATATCGCCGCCAACGTCAGCATGGACATCATGACCCCGCCGGGCATGGAGGAAATGGGCCAGCAGCTGAAGTCGATGTTCGCCAACCTGGGTGGCAGTAAATCGAACAAGCGTACGGTCACCATCAAGGCGGCGCGCCCGCTGCTGCAGGAAGAGGAAGCCGGCAAGCTGGTGAACGAAGAAGATATCCGCAGCGCTGCCATCGAAGCCTGCGAGCAGAACGGCATCGTCTTCATCGATGAGATCGACAAGGTCGCCAAGCGGGGCGACGCCGGCTCGTCCGGTGGCGATGTATCGCGTGAGGGCGTACAGCGCGATCTGCTGCCGCTGGTGGAGGGCTCCAATGTGTCGACCAAGTACGGCACGGTGAAGACCGACCACATCCTGTTCGTCGCCTCCGGTGCGTTCCACCTGGCCAAGCCTAGCGACCTGATCCCCGAGCTGCAGGGTCGTTTCCCGATCCGCGTGGAACTGAGTGCGCTGAGCAAGCAGGATTTCATCCGCATCCTCACCGAGCCCAAGGCGGCGTTGACCAAGCAGTACGAAGCGCTGCTGTTGACCGAAGGCGTGACCATCACGTTCACCGAAGATGCCGTTGACCGCTTGGCCGAGATTGCCTTCCAGGTCAATGAGCGGCAGGAAAACATCGGTGCGCGTCGCCTGCATACGGTGCTGGAGCGGCTGCTGGATACGCTCAGCTACGAGGCGCCGGACCGCGGTGGCGAAGCGATTGAAATCAACAGTGCCTACGTGGACAAGTACCTGGGCGAGCTGGTCAAGGATCCAGACCTGAGCCGTTACATCCTGTAACGCCGCATAGGGGTGAACCAAGGTGATTGGGCGGCGTCCTATGTGTGGGCGCCGCACCGATCCATGCCCTGGTTATCCCTGCCGGGCCAAGGGTGTTGCCGGTACGGCCAATGCCGGCCTCGCGAGCGCAGGCACGCGCACAGGGCCGCGCATCCGGTACATACATGTGGGGCAGGCAGCTCGATCCCGCCACCTGCGGTGAGTGAAGATCGACACGTTGGTATCTCGCGTCTGCTCACCCCTCCCGTGACTTGGCTCATCAGAGGTTTCAGCGAGGTCCTATGTCCGAGCGGCCATCAGCCGCCTAGGATGCGGGCCAGAAAGCCTTGTGTTTGATGGAGCGTTGCTTGGACACCCGATACCTTATCTTGCGACGCCTTGTCATGGCCGTCGCCTCGTTGGCATGCGCGGACGGTCAGGCACAAGACGTCCAGGTAAATTTCACCGGAAACCTGCTATCGAGTACGTGTGAGGTTTCGGCCAACAGTAGCGGTACGGGTGATGCGACTGTTTCGCTGCCCATTGTCAGCACGGTAGCGCTGAATAGGGTGGGTGCGCGTGCGGGCCGATCTTTCTGGCAGCTACAGGTGGGCACCGCATCCAACCCCTGTCTGGTGCCAAGAGTGCAAGTGGGATTTCGCAACAGCGGCAACGTCAACCCAGCGGGTCGACTGAACAATGCCGGGGTCGCCAACAACGTCGATGTGGTGCTGACCAACCGGGACGATGGTGATCGGGACATCAACCTGGTAACCAATGCCAATTCTCAGGTGCGCACTGTTCCGACGGACGGCTACGTTTTTCTCAACTATGCTGCTGAATACTACGCGACCGGGCAGGCCGGCGTTGGCAGCGTGAGTACCTCTGTCCAATACGACATTATCTATCCATGAGCGTTTTTCATCATGGATGTAGATGAAGCAATCAAGAAGTGAATTTTTTGAATGGCGCAGCCGGCGCCATCGCGGGGCCGTGGTCGTCGCCACTGATTAGTTTATGTGCGGACTATCACTTGCGTTATGAGCTGCAGTCTACGTTTTTGGTGGGCTTCGGGGTGGTTCAGTCTTGTCTTATGAGAACGGCAAGAAGGCGAATAGAGGATGACCCGCTGCTGCCGATGCGCCGCAGCATCGTGATGCACCGCCTGTAACGTAGGAGAATCCTCATGAAGCACTCTGCAATCCGTATTCCTCTCGCCCTGTTTGCCATCGCGCTGGCCAGCGCTTCGCACGCACAAAGTGGTGAAATAACCTTCAATGGCCAAGTAACGTCAGTCACGTGCGAAGTATCGTTCAATGGTGTCGTAGGAGACAACCCGACCATAATCCTGCCTACTGTTGCGGCAAGTTCACTGCGCATGGGCGAAAGCGGCGGGCTGACACCAGTAGTCATGCATGTCAATGGTGCCGACCCGCAATGTTCCAGCGGTACGGTGTCTGTTGTATTGAATGCAACGCGCGCGGCCAATCTACGTAATGGTCGGTTGATCAACACCGGTCCCGGCATCGGTGGCGGAACGAACGTAGCGGTGGCGTTGCGCGATCGGCAGGATCAGCCGATAGACCTGACCGGGGGTGTGATATTGACGGGGACGCCGGCGGTCGGAGGCGGCGTCGATATCCACTTCTCTTCCGAGTACTACGCCGATGTCAATGACGGAATGCCCGGCATATTTCGGGCGCCCTTGGGATACACATTGACTTATCGCTGAGCACTTGCCTCACAGCAACGAATCAGTAGGCAAAAGTCGATTGAAGATCAGCTGCCTATTTACGACACGTCCTATTTGATTTGCGCCTCGTCCTATTTCATGGATTCACTTTCCTTAATAGGATTTCTAGTGAGGGTTGTGCTTGCCCTCTTGACGTCGTCGGTTCAAAACCATCCCAACACCCGCCCAATCTGGGCCCGAAATAATAAGTTCAACAAGGGAATCAAATGAACAAGCTCTTTATCGCCCTGTCTGCCGCACTGGCTCTGGGCGCGTCCGCGTCGGCGTCCGCGCAGAGTGGTGAGATCACCTTCAATGGTGAAGTCACTTCGACCACCTGTGCGATTACATGGCCAGGCGCCGGTGGTACGGCTCAGGATCCGATCGTCACTCTGCCGACTGTGCCTACCACCTCGCTGGCGGCTGCGGGTGCTACCGCAGGCAAGCAGGCGGTATCACTGGTGATCGGTACGGGCACCGGCACCTGCACCACCGGCACTGCAGCGCTGGAATTGAACCCGAACCGCGATGCCAAGGAGACGAACGGCTTCTTGGATAATACGGCAACGGTCGACGCGGCCCCCGGTGTGCAGATCGCCCTGCGTGATGATTCCGATGCCGCTATCGACATCCGCAAGCCGTGGCGTTCGGCTGAAATCGATCTGTCCACCACCCAGCAGATCGACTTTGCTGCCGAGTACCGCGCAAGCGCAGCTACCGGCGCCGGCGCCGGTAAGGTCACCTCTGCTGTGAACTATACCGTCGACTACAAGTAATCAATGGGATTTTGACGTACTGAGCGGTCGGGACATTTGGTCCCGGCCACTTTACGCGACCCCGTTTTCTGGAGTGAAGTGACATGAGGCTGTTACGCATCGGAAGCATCTGCATTGCAGCAGCGTGTTCAATGTTTGCGGGTATCCCTGCGGAAGCCGCTGTCATCGTGCACGGCACCCGGCAGATATTCCCGGGGGAACAGCGTGAGATCACGGTGCGTGTGGAAAATGTGGGATCCAATGCATCGCTGGTGCAGGCGTGGACTGACGCCGGTGACAAGTCGGCGAAGCCAGAGGACATCGTCACTCCCTTCATTCTGCGCCCACCGGTGTTCAGACTTGATGGCAAGAAATCCCAAAATCTTCGGATACTGTTAGCCGACACCGCCCTGCCGCAGGACCAAGAGAGCATTTATTACCTCAACGTTCTCGACATTCCCCCGACACCACAGGACGGCGAGATATCAACCGGTAACTACCTCCAGTTCAGCCTGCGCACCCGCATCAAGTTGATTTATCGCCCCAAGGGGCTGAATGACGTGGCCAGGGCCCCGCAGAAATTGCAGTGGCAGCTGGTGGAAGATGGCAAGCGCTGGGCGCTGCAGGCAACCAATCCCACGCCGTACTACGTACATTTCGGCACATTAGGGTTGCGAGTGGGCGGTGTGACTCATCTTAGTCCAGACGCACCGATGATTGCGCCGATGTCCACACAGCGCTATCCGTTGCAGGATCTTCGTTCGAGCCCGAAGGGCGGGAACGTGCAGTTCCAGTATATCAATGACCAGGGCGGTACTGCAGCGCAATCTGTTCCCTTGTCGGTCTCCTGAGCCGTCGACATCGTGGCTGCTGCTACGTAGCGCCAACCATTATCCAGTGCACCTGACCTGCCCATCCGGGAGGCATGGCTGCTGCTTGCTTTGCGGAGATTGTTCAATGTCAGTGCGTCGAGCTACATCGTCAGTGCCACTGCCAAGCCGCCTTGCGGTTGCTGTGACAGGCGTGCTGCTGTCTGCGATGAGTCACGCCGCACCCAACGTGGAGTTCAATCCACAATTCCTGCAGGGAAACCTGACAGGCCAGTTGGATCTGGAACGCTTCTCGAGCGGCGACGACCTTCCTGGCATCTATAGCGCAGACGTGAAGGTCAACGACGTATTAGTTGCTCGCCGTGACGTGGAAGTGCGTGCATCAGCGAACGGCACGACCGTGCTGTGTCTGTCACCTGATCTGTTTACAGTGCTGGGCATAGACCCGGCTCGTTTGCCACGAGCGGGGGATGGTGTTGATGCCGACGGCCAACCAGTGGAAGTCAGGCCGCTGCCGGACTCTGTTACCTGCGAACCCCTGTCGACGTTTGTCCCGCAGGGCACCGCTCACTTTGACGCTGGTGAGCAGGCGTTGCAGATCACCATTCCGCAGGCTTATCTTTCTCGGGATCCGCGCGGCTGGGTCAGCCCGGAACTGTGGGATGACGGCATAAACGTTGGGTTGCTGGGTTATAGCATCAGCCACCAACAGATTCAGAGCTCGGGATATTCCCAGCAAACCACCAATGTGATGCTCAACACTGGCGTGAACCTGGGCGCATGGCGTCTGCGACATGATGGTTACCTGTCGGTGGGCGGCGGACATGGCGGCGGCTACCGTGCAGGACGTAGCTTCGCGCAACGTTCAATTGCTTCGTGGGGCATGGAGCTGACTGCAGGCGAGGCCAGCACGCGTGGTGACCTGTTCGATGGTGTGGGCTTCCGCGGCATCAGCCTCAGCACTGATCCACGGATGCTGCCCGACTCGCAACGCGAGTACGCGCCGGTCGTGCGCGGCGTCGCGCAGAGCAGCGCGCGGGTGGTCATCCGCCAGCGAGACACTGTGCTGTACCAGACCAACGTCGCTGCAGGCCCGTTCGAGATCAGTGACCTGTATGGGACCGCCTATGCAGGCGACCTGGACGTGGAAGTAACTGAAAACGACGGCCGTGTACAACGGTTCCGGGTACCTTTTGCCTCGGTGCCGCAGTTGCTTCGCGTCGGCCAGCAACGCTTCAGCGCCACGGTTGGTACGCTGAATGACAATTGGCTGCGGAATTATCCCTCTTTCATAGAGGCAACACTGCGCAGAGGACTCAGCAACCGTGTCACCGCCTTTGGCGGCATCACTGCGAGCCCAGGCTACGGCGCGTTACTGGTAGGTGGCGCGCTGGACACGCAGTGGGGCGCCTTTTCAGGTGACATAACCGTCTCTCGAGCGCAACTGCCCCTTGCTTTGCCTTCATTCGGCACTACGATGCAGGGACAGTCCTATCGCCTGACGTTCAGCAAGGACTTGCCTGACTATGGCACGAACGTGTCGATGGCAGCTTATCGCTATTCCACTGATGGATATCTGTCGCTGGCGGACGCGGCGCGATTGCGCTCGGAACAGGCCGGGAACGGTGAGGGCAGCCTGCTGAACAGGCGCCAGCGCAGCAGACTGGATCTGACACTGAACCAGCGCTTGGGTGATCGCGCCGGGTCACTCTTTGTCAGTGCAAACAGCGTAGATTACTGGAATCAAAGCCAGCGGCAGACCAACTTTTCGGTCGGCTTTGCGGGCACGCTGGGGCTGGCAAGCTATTCTCTTACGGCGCAGCGCAGCGTGCAGCGTAGGCTGGGTGGGGGGGCGGGTCGTGAGGCCAACAGCATTTACTTCAATCTAACCATGCCGTTGGGCAGCCGCAGTAATGCGCCGCAGGCAACGGTCTCGGCCGATCGCCGCAGCGAAGGCGGTGACCGCACGCGCGTGGGCATCGCGGGCACGTTTGGCGAGGACAGGCAGGCCAGCTACAGTGCAGCTGTCAGCCAAGACGGCGGGCAGGGCGCCAGCTACGATGCTGGCGCCAGCTATCAGGCGTCTGCGGCCATTGTGAGCGCCGGCTATACGTTCACACCGAGCAGCCACGGGCTGAATCTGGGCGCCACCGGCGGCATTGTTTTCCACAGCGATGGGGTCGCCTTTGCTCAACGGCTGGGCGATACCATTGGACTGGTGCAGGTGCCCGGCGCGGTAGGGGCGTTGTTGGACAGTTCGGTAGGGGTCAAGACGGATCGAAACGGTTATGCCGTGGTTCCCTACATGACGCCTTTCAGGCGTAACCAGGTAAATGTAGACCCGAAGGGACTACCGATGGATGTGGAGTTGAAAACGACTTCAGCCATTGGCGTGCCGACAGCCGGTGCGGTAATCAAGTTGGTCGTGCCGACGACCACGGGACGTAGTGCGCTGATCGAGGCGCGGAGGGCCGATGGGCAGGCGCTGCCGTTCGGAATGGATGTCTACGATCAGGCGGGCGCGGTGGTCGGTGTGGTTGGACAGGGCAGCCGGCTTTGGGTGCGCGGGATCGAAGAAACCGGGCGTTTGACGGTGAAATGGGGTGCCGAGCCGGGCCAGGAATGCGCAATCGACTATGCACTGGAAAGCAGTGATCCAGCTGGCTTGCTCACCGCTCAGTGTGTTGTCCCGGTACGTGATTGATGCTCTGGTCATTTCAAGGAAAACGAACATGCCCATGGTGAATCTCTGCTTGATACTTGTGATCTCGCTGCTGCCTTTTTCGTTGGTCCACGCCAGTGAGGAAGATAGTGATGGCATTGTGCTCGCTGGCACCCGGCTGATCTATCCGAGCGCGCAGAAGGAAGTAACGTTTGGACTGCAAAACGAAAGTAAGAAGCCGTTCCTGATTCAGGCGTGGATATCCGAGGATGAAAGTGAAGCCACGCCTGCAGATGCCAAGGTGCCCTTCGTCATTGTTCCGCCTCTTTTCAGGATTGAAGAGGGGCAGCGTTCGACGCTGCGTATCCTGCAGATTCCCAATGATCTTCCTGGTGAGCAGGAATCGTTGTTCTGGTTGAGCGTTCTAGCAATACCTGGGCAAGCTGCGGGGTCGATTCCATCCCCTGGCATGATGGAGCTTGCCATCGAGACGCGAATAAAACTGATCTATCGCCCGGTTACGCTGAAGGGGAATGTAGCGAGTGCAGTGGCAAGTCTCGAGTTTTCATTGGACAAAGCGGGTCGCTCCTTGACTGTGACCAACCCGTCGCCTTACTTCGTCAACCTTGTCTCCGGCACGCTGACGCAGGGTGCAAGCCGGCGAGGACTGGTCGCCGTTGAGGCAATTGGTCCCGGTCACGTTTTATCATTCGGCGTTGACGGCGTGATGGATGCGGATGTGGGCATACAGGGAAACGTGGAAATGAATTATCTGGACGACGGCGGACTACTCCGGACCGTGCGCCTGCCCCTGCTTGCTCAGAGGAATATTCATGAGATGGAATAATAGGATGATGACTCGTAGTTCACGCAAAATGTGGTGCTGGCTGGCAACGTTGATGCTGGCTTTGGCGCCCCTCACGGTGCTGGGACAGAGCTGCAGGGCAACTTCAGGCCCCGCACGCCTTGAGTGGAGGGGCCAGGACTACGACGTCGACTCGCGTTTGTTGAATGGACAAGCCATCGGACCCGCGCGGACCTTCACGGTGCCTGGCAGAAACTTTGCCAATTGCGGACCCTTCGGCTCGACCGTCCTTGCGATCCAGGCGAGATTCGGAACGTATCGGGATTCTTCTGGCCTTTGGACGCACCCGCTCTGGGATGCGGTGGGATATAAAATATATGTAGGGGGATCGGAATTTCTCGGCGAGAGAAGGCAGACATACACGCGCAATGCGACTTATCCGACAACGGTAATTTCCATACAGCCGTTTCTACGAGATAAAGGCAAACTTATGGCCATTTCAGGCACCGGCACCGATCCGCCGGGGCCGAGCGCTGTTTTTAATGGCGGTAGTAACGAGGCATGGGTTTTTTCGTCTGGTCGATCTGATAATTTCACTATGAAAGTGCGGACTTGTCGCGTGACAGGGACATCGGTGCGCCTCGGAGACTTCAGAGCGGGTGATTTTCCGAGTGTAGGCGCAGTGTCGCCACAAAGTGCGGCATCGAATGTCACCCTTAGTTGTTCATACGCGCCTAACATCTCGATGACCCTGACCACGGCAACGGTCGCAGGCACGACCAGTGTCATCCCGCTTACGGGCGGGCCGGGAAGCGCAAGTGGGTTGGGGGTGCAGGTGATGCACGGATCAGCCGTGCTGGTACGCAACACCGCACGCGCGGTTCAAAACAATGCAAGCAGTACAGTCAATGTCCCCATCTCCGGGCGCTATTATCGTACTGGCGATCTGAGGCCGGGGACAGCCAACGCTGTAGCCACTCTTCGGTTCACCTATTATTGATAATGGAGCCGCAGTTTGAAGCCTGCCGCTTTTGGGAAGCTTTGAACAAAGCTGCACCAGATCCGCGGGTCGTGCCGGCCGCTGGCCGGCACGCTTGAAGTGCTTTAGACCACGCTGAAGGATCCCTTTGCAGCTGACATTTGGCGACGCCGGGGCCTGGGCCAGTGCAGGAAGATGTGCCGAGAACGGATGGGTCAGGTAGTGCCTTTGAAGCGATTTTTCGCGCTGACCGAGGCGCGACTGCCAGCCGCTTGAGCGATGGGAAAGCTGCAAAGCCAGCATGCGTGCGAAGGCCGGCCGGCACCCTGCGAAACCTGTTTCAACAAGATGTACTGCTCAAGTAATGCGCGGACGTCGCTCGGCTCGCAAATCCACTGGTGTGGGTGGTCTGCTCAGGCCCGCTTAGTAGATGGTCGGCGGGCTACCCGTCTCGAAGATCCCGTCTTTCACATACGCACTCAGCGTCATGTCCAACGCCAGCATGCCATCGCGGCGGATGTCCATCAGATCCGGCTCCACCATCGCTCCGTGCAGCACGCCTAACACCGTGGCGTGCAGCATCCGCGCGGCCACGTCGGGGTTCGCCCCGACTTTCAGCTGACCCAGTTGTTCGGCACGCCGCAACGCGCGCGCCATGCGTTCCAGCCCATCGCGGAAGCCTTCCTGTTGCAGGTCCGTCAGCACCTTGCTGTCGGCCGACGCATCGCTGCGCAGCATGATCTCCATCGTATTGCGCAGGCGTGGGTCAGCGGCAAGGTCATTCAACGAGCCCAATATCACCGAGCGTAGGTCCAGAACGGGCGTGTCGCGGGACTCGGTGGCGGCACGATCCAGTTCCTGCATGAAGGGCAGGCGGACCCGTTCGATCACGGCTGCCAGCACGTCGATCTTGTTCTTGAAGTGCCAGTAGACCGCGCCGCGGGTATAGCCGGCGCGGGCGCCGATCATCTCCAGCGTGGTGCGTGCCACCCCGTGCTCATGAAAACAGGCTTCGGCGGCGTCGAGGATGCCTTCGCGGGTTGCCTGGGTTTCCTCTTTGGTCTTTCGGGCCATTGCTCAGAGTGGATGCAGAACGTCAAGCAAGTGTAGCCGTTTGCAAACAAACAGTCATGTATGTATATTTCCTGTCCATGATCGCCGTCGCTTTTGGCTCGCTTTTTAAGAGGGCCGGAGGGACGGCCGCCGAGCGTGGCTCGGCGCTACAGAACCCATGACATCGAGACCCCTCCCCCATGTTCTTGAACCGTGCCCGTCCTTTCGTTCTTTCGCTGGCCATCGCCGCGGCCGTTGCCGCCTGCGGTGGCGGTGATGACCAACCGCCGCAGCAAGGACCCGGCCAAGTGACCGTGGTCACCCTGAAAGCCGAATCGGTTTCGCTGACCCGGGAGTTGCCGGGGCGCACCAATGCATTCCTGGTTGCTGAAGTGCGGCCGCAGGTCAATGGCCTGGTCGACAAGCGATTGTTCACCGAAGGCAGCATGGTGACCGAAGGCCAGCCGCTGTATCAGATCGACGATGCCAGCTACCGCGCGCAGGCCAACAATGCACGCGCCCAGCTGGCACGTGCGGAGGCGACCGCCAACGCCTCGCGCTTGAGCGCCGCTCGCATCAGTGAGCTGGCCAAGGTGGATGCGGTCAGCAAGCAGGATCTGGAAAACGCGGTCGCCGCGCAGAAGCAGGCCGAGGCCGATGTCGGCGCGGCAAAAGCATCGCTGGATGCGGCCAACGTGACATTGGGCTATGCGCGGATCACCGCGCCGATCAGCGGCCGCATCGGCAAGTCCAGTGTCACCCAGGGTGCATTGGTGAGTGCCGCTCAGCCCGAGGCACTGGCGACGGTGCAGCAGCTGGATCCCATCTATGTCGATCTGACCCAGTCTGCCGCCGAGCTGCTGCAGTTGCGGCGCGAGCTGGCGGCCGGCCGCCTGCAGGACAACCAGAGCCTGCCCGTCAGCATCCTGCTCGATGACGGCACGCCGTTCGAGCACAAGGGCACGCTGGAGTTTTCCGAAGTCAGCGTGGACCCGACAACCGGCAGCTACGGCCTGCGGGTGAAGGTGGAGAACCCGGATGGCGTACTGATGCCGGGCATGTACGTGCGCGCGGTGATCGGCGGCGGCGTGCGTAATGGCGCACTGCTGGTCCCGATGCAGGGCATCGCCCGCGACGCCAAGGGCGATACCAGTGCCATGGTGGTCAACAAGGACAACAAGGTGGAAGTGCGTCCGGTGAAGGTCAGCCGCGCGCTGGGTGACAAGTGGCTGGTCGAGGATGGCCTGCAGGCAGGCGACAAGGTCATCGTGGAGGGCTTGCAGAAGATCGGCCCGGACATGCCGGTGCAGGCCATCGAAAAGGGCAGCGAGCCGGTGAAGCCGGCAGATGGCAAGCCAGCGGCTGCACCGGCCGCCGCAGATCCGGCCGCCGCGTCCCCCGACGCCGCTGCACCCGCCCAGGCTCCGGCCGGCACCGACGCGCAGTAAGCGGAGAACTCCATGGCACGTTTCTTCATTGATCGACCCATCTTCGCGTGGGTGATCGCGATCATCATCATGCTTGCCGGTGCGCTGGCGGTAACCACCTTGCCGGTGTCCATGTATCCGGAAGTGGCCCCGCCCGCCGTCGAGATCTCCGCCACGTATCCCGGTGCGTCGGCGAAGGTGGTGGAAGACTCGGTGACGCAGATCATCGAGCAGAACATGAAAGGCCTCGACGGGCTGATCTATTTCTCGTCCAACAGCTCGGCCAACGGCCAGGCCACCATCACCCTCACCTTCGAATCCGGGACCAATCCGGACATCGCCCAGGTGCAGGTGCAGAACAAACTGCAGTTGGCGATGCCGCTGTTGCCGCAGGAAGTACAGCGGCAGGGCATCAACGTGGCCAAGTCCAGCAGCGGCTTCCTGCAGGTGCTGGGCTTTGTGTCCAATGACAACAGCATGGACGCCAACGACATCTCCGATTTCGTGGGCTCCAACGTGGTCGACCCGCTCAGCCGCGTGCCGGGCGTGGGCAACATCCAGGTGTTCGGCGGCAAGTACGCCATGCGCATCTGGCTGGATCCCAACAAGCTGCACACCTACAAGCTGTCGGTGGATGAAGTCACCGCAGCGATCACCGCTCAGAACGCACAGGTGGCGATCGGCCAGCTCGGCGGTGCGCCGTCGGTGAAGGGCCAGCAGCTCAACGCCACCATCAACGCGCAGGATCGCCTGCAGACGCCGGAGCAGTTCCGCAACATCCTGGTGCGTGGCGGCACCGATGGTAGCGAGCTGCGCCTGGGCGACGTGGCCCGTGTGGAACTGGGCGCGGAAAGCTACGATTTCGTCACCCGGTACAACGGCAAGCCGTCCACCGGCATCGCCATCACCCTGGCCACCGGCGCCAACGCGCTGGATACCGCCAATGGCGTGCGCGCGGCACTGGAGGACATGAAGGCGACCTTCCCGGCCGGCCTGGAATCGGTGGTGCCGTATGACACCACCCCGTTCGTGCAGGTGTCGATCAAGGGCGTGATCAAGACGCTGATCGAAGCGATCGTGCTGGTGTTCGTGGTGATGTACCTGTTCCTGCAGAACTTCCGCGCCACGCTGATCCCGACCATCGCCGTACCGGTGGTGCTGCTCGGTACGTTCGGCGTGCTGTCGGTGTTGGGGTTCTCGGTCAACATGCTGACGATGTTCGCGATGGTGCTGGCGATCGGCCTGCTGGTCGATGATGCCATCGTGGTGGTGGAGAACGTCGAGCGCATCATGGCCGAAGAGGGCCTGTCGCCGCTGGAGGCCACGCGCAAATCAATGACCCAGATCACCGGCGCGCTGGTGGGTATCGGCCTGGTGCTGTCGGCGGTGTTCGTGCCGATGGCCTTCATGGGCGGTGCTACCGGTGTGATCTACCGGCAGTTCTCGGCCACGATTGTTTCGGCGATGGCGCTGTCGGTGCTGGTCGCGATCGTGCTCACGCCGGCGCTGTGCGCCACCATGCTCAAGCCGCTGAAAAAGGGCGAGCATCACGTCGCCCACAAGGGCTGGTCGGGTCGCTTCTTCGGTGGCTTCAACCGCGGTTTCGACAAGTCCAGCGAAAAGTACCAGCGTGGCGTCAAGGGCATCATTTCCCGCCCGTGGCGTTTCATGGGCGTATTCGCGGCGCTGTCGCTGGTGATGGTGCTGTTGTTCATGCGCCTGCCCAGCTCGTTCCTGCCCAACGAAGACCAGGGCATCATGATGGCGCTGGTGCAGACACCGGTGGGTTCCACCCAGGAGCGCACGCTGGAGGCGATGGCCAAGCTGGAAAACCACTTCCTGGAGAACGAAGGCGAAGCGATCGAGTCGATCTTCGCCATCCAAGGCTTCAGCTTCGCCGGCATGGGCCAGAACGCGGGCATGGCCTTCGTCAAGCTGAAGGACTGGAAGGATCGCGATTCGGAGCAGAGCGTGGAAGCCGTAACCGGCCGCGCGATGGGCGCACTGAGCGGTATCAAGGACGCTTTCATCTTCGCCTTCCCGCCGCCGGCCATGCCGGAACTGGGTATCGGCTCGGGTTACACCTTCTTCCTGAAGGACAACAGTGGCCAGGGGCATGAGGCCCTGCTCAACGCGCGCAACCAACTGCTGGGTGCCGCCGGGCAGAGCAAGCTGTTGGCCAACGTGCGACCGAACGGCCAGGAAGATACCCCGCAGCTGCGCATCGACGTGGACGTGGAAAAGGCCAATGCGCTGGGCCTGAACATGACGTCCATCAACAACACGTTGGCCACCGCGTGGGGCAGCAGCTACATCGATGACTTCATCGATCGTGGCCGGGTCAAGCGCGTGTACGTGCAGTCCGATGCAGACTTCCGCATGAATCCGGACGACTTCAACGTGTGGTCGGTGAAGAATGCGGCCGGCGAGATGGTGCCGTTCAGTGCCTTCGCCTCCAAGCGCTGGGACTTCGGTTCGCCGCGTCTGGAGCGCTACAACGGCGTGTCGGCCATGGAAATCCAGGGTGAACCGGCCACGGGCGTGGCATCGGGCGATGCCATGAACGAGATCGAGCGCATCGCCAAGGATCTGCCGCCGGGTTACGAGATCGAGTGGACCGCGCTGTCCTATCAGGAGCGTCAGGCCGGCTCGCAGACCCCGCTGCTGTACTCGCTGTCGCTGCTGATCGTGTTCCTGTGCCTCGCTGCGTTGTACGAAAGCTGGAGCGTGCCGACCTCGGTGCTGATGGTCGCGCCGCTGGGCATCCTCGGTGCTGTGCTGGCCAACACGCTGCTCGGGCTGGAGCGTGACATCTACTTCCAGGTGGCGATGCTGACCACGGTGGGCCTGACATCGAAGAACGCCATCCTGATCGTGGAGTTCGCCAAGGACAACCTGGAGAAGGGCGCCGGACTGATCGAGGCCACCATGCACGCCGTGCGCGATCGCTTGCGCCCGATCATCATGACCTCGCTGGCATTCGGCCTGGGCGTGCTGCCGCTGGCCATCGCCTCCGGCGCCGGCTCGGGTGCGCAGCGCGCGATCGGCACCGGTGTGCTGGGCGGCATGCTCGCCGGCACCTTGCTGGGCGTGTTCTTCATCCCGCTGTTCTTCGTCGTCGTGCAGCGCGTGTTCAACCGCAAGCTGCGCACCGCGCCGCAATCGAGTGAGACCCCATGAAGCAGATCCCCTTGCTGCTGGCCCTGGTGGCCAGCCTCGGCCTGACCAGCTGCGCCACGTTGGTGCCTGAGCGCACCGACGTGGCGCCGGCCATACCCGCGCAGTGGCCGATTGAGGCGGGCCAGGGACGGGCCACCGACGTCGCCGCGCTGGGCTGGCGTGACTTCTTTACCGATGCGCGTCTGCAGGACGTCATCACCCAGGCGCTGGACAACAACCGCGATCTGCGTGTGGCCGTGCTGAATGTCGAACGTGCCCGCGGCCAATACCGTATCCAGCGCGCCGACCGCGTCCCCGGGCTCGCTGTGCAGGGGCAGATGGAGCGCATCGGCGGTGACATGCCGGTCAGTGAGCAGTTCACGGCCGGGCTGGGCATCACCGAGTTCGAGCTCGATCTGTTCGGACGTGTGCGCAACCTCAGCGAGGCGGCACTGCAGCAGTACTTCGCGGTGGCCGCCAACCGGCGCAATGCGCAGTTGACCCTGGTCGCGGAAACCGCCACGGCCTGGCTGACCTTCGGTGCCGACAGCGAACAGCTGCGCATCTCCGAAGCCACGCTGGCCAGCCACGAAGATTCGCTGCGGCTGGCGCAGGCGCGTTTCGAGCGCGGCGGCAGCTCGGCGCTGGAGCTGGCCCAGACCCGTACGCTGGTGGAAACCGCCCGCACCGATGCCGCGCGCCTGCGCGGTCAGGTCGAGCAGGACCGCAATGCCTTGTCACTGCTGATCGGCGGGCCGGTGGACGCCGCGTTGCTGCCGTCCGGCAACAACGAACTGCAACTGCTGGCCCTGGCGCCGCCGCCGGCGGACCTGCCCAGTGATGTGCTGCTGCGCCGCCCGGACATCATGGCGGCCGAGCACATCTTGCTGGCGGGTAACGCCAACATCGGTGCGGCACGTGCGGCGTTCTTTCCCAGCATCCGCCTGACCGGCACGCTGGGGAGCCGGTCCGACGAACTGTCGGGGTTGTTCGACAGCGGCACGCGGATGTGGAGCTTCCTGCCGACGATCAGCCTGCCGATCTTCCAGGGCGGCCGGTTGCGTGCCGGGTTGGCCGTGGCCGAAGCGGACCGTGACATCGCCTTGGCCGAGTATGAGAAGGCGATCCAGGTCGGCTTCCGCGAAACCGCCGATGCCTTGGCGCTGAGCACCAGCCTGGATGCCCAGGCCGATTCACAGCGTGGACTGGTGGAGGCCGCGACGCAGGCCGAACGCCTGTCGCAGGCGCGCTACGACGCCGGGCTGGACAGCTTCGTCACGCTGCTGGACGCGCGGCGTACCGCCTACAGCGCACAGCAGAGCCAGCTGCAGACCGCGTTGGCACAGCAGGCAAACCGGATCACGTTGTACAAGGTGCTGGGCGGCGGCTGGCGCGAGTCAGGGCGGTAGAGCCGACTTCAGTCGGCTGCCCCCTTCAACCGTTTGCCCCTTAACCCGGCTGCGCGCTGATCGCTCGTCCGGATGAACGGCCATCGCCCCCTCGGTGGCCGTTTCAGATGACCGCCGGCCGCCGCTTGAGCGCGCTGATCAGGCGATCAGGCGCGGGCGATCGTCAGTGCGGACCATGCTGGCCACATAGACGTGGTCCCATACCTGTTCAATGAAGGCGCGGGCCTGGGCTTCGGTCAGCCGCGGCATGATCTGCAGGGCGTACTGGGTCTGGAACGCATCCTCGCGCTGCTCGTTGGTGGCGCGGGGGTGGGTGATCAGCGAGTCACAGGCAAACTTGATCCACGGGACAAAATGGCCGAAAGAGCCCGGGCCCATGGCGCCTTCGGCGTGTCGCTGGCGCCAGTGGTTCAGCTCTGCCTCCACGTCGATGACCGGAGGGACATTGGGTACATCTGCGCGCATGGCTGTTACTTCTTCTGATGATGTGGGGGTGGGGGAGTCCCGATCATCGCTATCGGCCAGTGCACGCAGCGTCATTGCTGCGTGCAATCGGCGTTCCAAGGTCGTTGTTGACATGCCAAGGCTGAAATATTCAGCGAGTCCCGCTTACTCGCCGATGTCTTCGTCCCAGATCTCCGGATGACGTTCGATGAATGCGCCCAGCAGATCGACACACTCCTGGCTGTCCAGGTCGATCACGTTGACGCCGCTCTCGCGCAGCCAGTCGATGCCGCCCTGGAAAGTGCGCGACTCGCCCACTACGACGGTGCCGATGTTGAACTGGCGGACCAGCCCGCTGCAGTACCAGCAGGGGGCCAGGGTGGTGACCATGATCGTGTTCTTGTAGCCGCGCTGGCGGCCGGCCTTGCGGAACGCATCGGTCTCGCCGTGCACGGAGGGGTCGCCTTCCTGCACCCGGCGGTTGTGGCCACAGCCCAGCAGCCGACCGTCATTGTGATAAAGCGCCGCGCCGATCGGCACGCCACCTTCGGCCATGCCCTGGCGGGCTTCGGCGAGGGCGGTCTGCAGCAGGGCGTGGTAGTCGGGCGTGGTGATCATGGGGGTCTCCGTGAATTCAGAGGGTCATGATACGGGCAGGGGGTGCCGCCGGCTCCGCGCGGTGCGATAATCCATCCATGAGCGAATCCCCCTACAAGTCCGGAACTACCCATTTCGGCTTCCGCGATGTCGATGCAAAGGACAAGCAGAAGCTGGTCGGCCAGGTCTTCACCTCGGTCGCGCGCAACTACGACCTGATGAACGACCTGATGAGCCTGGGTGTGCATCGGGTGTGGAAGCGCTACTACGTGGCCACCGCGCAGGTGAAGCCGGGTGACCGCGTGCTGGATCTGGCCGGCGGTACCGGTGACATTGCCGCGCTGCTGAAGGAGCGGGTCGGCACCGACGGTGCGGTCGTGGTGGGCGACATCAACGCCGGCATGCTGTCGGTGGGCCGTGATCGCTTGACCAACCGCGGCCTGGTGGCCGGGTTGGACTACGTGCAGTGCAATGCAGAAGCGCTGCCGTTCCCGGATGCCAGCTTCGACCTGGTAACCATCGCGTTCGGGCTGCGCAACGTGACCGATAAAGATGCGGCGCTGCGCGAGATGCATCGCGTGCTGAAAGTGGGCGGGCAGGCACGCGTGCTGGAATTTTCCGAGGTCACACTGGACTGGTTCAAGCCGATCTACGACTTCCACTCGTTCAAGGTGCTGCCGAAGCTGGGCCGTCTGTTCGCGCGCGACTCGGACAGCTATCAGTACCTGGCCGAAAGTATCCGCAAGCACCCGCCGCAGGATGCGCTGAAGGCGATGATGAGTGAGGCCGGATTCGAACGCTGCCACTACAAGAACCTGTCGGCCGGCATCGTCTCGATCCATTCCGGCTACAAGCTGTAATCCGGTAGTGACGGCCGCTGGCCGTCAAACGGTGGACACTGACGGCCAGCGGCCGTCACTACCGCGGGTCCAACAGGGGTAAAATCAGCCTTTACCCCTGAAACGGTCTCGATGCATGCGTACCCCGTTCCTGCTCCTTCCGCTGGCCGTGGCCCTCGCCGCCGGCTGCTCCCAGGAGACCGCCGCGCCGGTCGCCACTCCCCCCGCGCAGAGCGCGCCGGCTGCCCCCGTGAACGCTGAAAACCGCAGTCACGACGAAAGCTCGTATGCCGAGCCGGACAAGGTCGTCATCAAGGACATCGCCCTCGACCTGAAGCTGGATTTCGACAGCAAGCAGATCGGTGGCACCGCGACCTACACGCTGGAGTGGAAGAACAAGGACGCCAAGCAGCTGGTGCTGGACACGCGTGAGCTGGCCGTCGCCAAGGTCGAGGCCATCGCGGCCGATGGCGCGCGCAGCCCGCTGCCGTTCGTGTTGGCGCCCGTGGACAAGGTGTTCGGCAGCAAGCTGACCATCGAAACCCCCACGCAGCCGACCAAGGTCGAAATCAGCTACCACACCGCACCGACTGCTTCGGGCCTGCAGTGGCTGGCGCCGTCGATGACCGAAGGCAAGAAGCTGCCTTTCATGTTCAGCCAGTCGCAGGCGATCCACGCGCGTTCGTGGGTGCCGCTGCAGGACACGCCGAGCGTTCGCTTCACCTACAGCGCGCACGTGGTCTCGCGCCCGGACGTGATGGTGCTGATGAGCGCCGACAACGACCCCAAGGCCGCGCGTGACGGTGATTACACCTTCAAGATGCCGCAGCCGATTCCGTCCTACCTGCTGGCGATCGCTGCGGGTGACCTGGTGTTCGAGCCGATTTCCGGCCGCTCCGGCGTGTGGGCCGAACCGACCATGGTCGGCAAGGCAGCGAAGGAGTTCGAGGACACCGAGAAAATGATCGGCGCCGCCGAAAAGCTGTACGGCGAGTACCGCTGGGGCCGCTACGACATGCTGGTGCTGCCGCCGTCGTTCCCGTTCGGCGGCATGGAAAACCCGCGCCTGACCTTCGCCACCCCGACCGTGATCGTGGGCGACAAGTCGCTGGTCTCGCTGGTCGCCCATGAACTGGCACACAGCTGGTCGGGCAACCTGGTGACCAACGCCAGCTGGAAGGACATCTGGCTCAACGAAGGCTTCACCACCTACGTGCAGGGTCGCATTACCGAAGCGCTGTATGGCAAGGAAATGGCCGAGATGGAGCGGCAGATCGACCAGACCGACCTGTTGGCCGAGGTGAAGGACATGAGCCCGGCCGACCAGGCGCTGGCCCTGCCTCCGCTGAACGAACGTGACCCGGACGAGGCGCTGAGCCAGGTTGCCTATGTAAAGGGGTCCTGGTTCCTGGAGTTCCTGGAACAGCGCTTCGGCCGCGAGGTGTTCGATCCCTTCCTGCGTGGCTGGTTCAACGACCATGCCTTCCAGAGCGCGAACACCGATCAGTTCGTCGACTATCTGAAGAAGAACCTGCTCGACAAGAAGCCCGGCGCCGTGACGGATGCCGAACTGAAGGCATGGCTCGACGAGCCGGGCGTCCCGGCATTCGCGGCCAAGGCGCAGTCGCGCAACTTCAGCAATGTCGATACCGCGCGCATTGCGTGGGAAGGTACCGGCAAGCTGCCCACCAACCAGCTGACCGCTGAATGGAGCACGCAGGAATGGGTGCGTTTCATCGACGGGCTGGGCGCGAAGCAGCCGCTGGACAAGCTCACCGCGCTGGACCGTGCGTTCAAGTTCACCGGTACGCCGAACGGTGAGATCGCCATGCGCTGGTACCCGCTGGCGATCCGCAGTGGCTACGCCGAGGCGACCCCGGCCGCCGCCGAGTTCATCGAGCGGGTGGGCCGTCGCAAGCTGATCATGCCAATCTACGCCGAACTGGTGAAGACGCCGGAAGGTCTGGAGATTGCCAAGGCTGCCTTTGAAAAGGCCAAGCCGGGCTACCACCCGATCACCACCGGCTCGGTGCAGGACATGTTGTCCAAGGCCGAAGCCCAGTAACACCGAAAGCGGGTGCCGACGTCGGTCGGCACCCGCTCTTGCTGGGGCGGGCGCGGTTGATGTTGCCATCGCGGCTGCCGCTGCCTTCGCCTTCTTGATTGCCGTTGCGGTCGCTGCTGCCGTTGCTGTCGCTGTCGCTGTCGCTGTTGCTGCTTGGTAGAGCCGACTTCAGTCGGCTTCCCGCCGCCAGCCGACTGAAGTCGGCTCTACCAATGCCAACCAACCTCCTGCGCCGCTCGGGGCTAGACCGGCGTATGTTCCCGTGCGTTCAGCGCCAGGAACATGTCCACGCACTCTTCCATCAATCGCTGCTGCGCTTCCGGTGCCAGCGGCGCCTGCCCCATTGCCACCTGCGGCCAGAACGCAAACGCCTTCAGCATGCCTTGCAGCTGATGCGCGGCTTCAGCCGGTGAGGGCAGTGTGCGCAGCCGACCATCTGCTTGTGCCGCCCGCATCCAGGCCGTCAGCCCTTCTTCTTTCTCCGCCAGCCGCTCCATCATCGCCCGCGCGCGCTCCGGGGCATGCACCAGTTCGGCGATCGCCACCCGCGACAGGTCGATGAAACTCTCATCGGCCATCAGCCGCATCTTCCTTGCGGCGAATCCCAGCAGTTGCGGACGAAGCGGCTGGGCCGGCGCGTAGTCCGGCGCATCCAGATCTTGGCTGGCCTCCCACAGCTGCAACAGGATGGCCGTGAACAGCTCGTCCTTGCTGGCGAAGTGGTTGTAGACCGTTCGCTTGGACACCTCTGCCGTGGCAGCGATCCGGTCCATGCTGGTGGCCGCGAAACCGAAGCTGCGGAACTCCGTCACCGCTGCCGCGAGGATGGCGGCGCGCTTGCGGTCGGTCAGGCGGGTAGGGCGGGTATCGGCACTCATACCGATATTTTACACCGTTCAGTTTACTTCCAACGAAATAGAAGTAGACTCTTCGGTGTACTTTTCAGGGCAAGCCCGAATGACCCGTCGCCTGCCGCGCTTCCTCCTCCTTTCTACGGTACTGATCGCCATGACACTTGGCCTGCTGACCTGCGGCGCGCGTCCTGCCGCTTCCTACGAAGAATCTCCCCAGTACCAGGATGGACGCTTCCACAATCCTGCGGGCAAGTCGTCGCTGGGATTTGTCGGCACCTTGGGGGTGCTCTGGCGCTTCATGGTGGACAAGCCCAAGGATGCCACCCCGCCCGCGCCGATTCCGGTGCATGCGTTGACCCGCCAGGACCTGCTGGACGCGCCGGACGACAGTCTGTGGAGGCTGGGACACTCCACCGTGCTGATGAAGCTGGATGGT
The DNA here is from genome assembly GCF_040223995.2 of Stenotrophomonas sp. WHRI 8082. Classification (NCBI taxonomy): domain Bacteria; kingdom Pseudomonadati; phylum Pseudomonadota; class Gammaproteobacteria; order Lysobacterales; family Lysobacteraceae; genus Stenotrophomonas; species Stenotrophomonas sp. WHRI 8082. Next base: position 2,692,199 of record NZ_CP167826.1, read on the forward strand.
CATTTCTGGCTGACCGACCCGGTTTTTTCAGAGCGCGCCTCGCCGATGTCGTTCATGGGGCCCAAGCGCTTCCATGCGCCACCGCTTGATATTGAAGCGCTGCCGCCGCTGACCGGCGTGATCATTTCCCATGACCACTACGACCACCTGGACCACGATGCCATCCGTGCGCTGGCGCCGAAGGTCGACCACTTCATCACCGCGCTGGGTGTGGGGGATCGATTGCGGGCGTGGGGCGTGCCCGCCGACAAGATCCAGCAGCTGGACTGGTGGCAGGAGACGCAGGTGCACGGTCTGAAGATCGCTGCCACGCCGGCACAGCATTTCTCCGGTCGTGGCGTGTCCGATGGCAACCGCACGTTGTGGGCGTCGTGGGTGATCGACAGTGGACGCAAGCGCATTTTCTTCAGTGGTGACAGCGGCTACTTCGACGGCTTCGCCCAGATCGGCGAGCGGTACGGTCCGTTCGACCTGACGCTCGTCGAGACCGGCGCTTACGACGCCGACTGGGCCGACGTGCACATGCAGCCCGAACAGAGCCTGCAGGCGCATCTGGATGTCCGCGGCAAGGTGATGATGCCGATCCACAACGGCACCTTCGACCTGGCGCTGCATCCGTGGACGGAACCCTTCGAGCGCATCACCGCGTTGGCGCAGGAACAGGGCGTGGTGCTGACGGCACCGCAGATGGGCGAGCGGTTGGATATCGGTGCACCGGCGCCATCCACCCAGTGGTGGCGGCAAGTGCGGTAACGCGGCAGGGAACGGGTAGGTGGCCAGGGGGATCGTTGGATGGTGGATCGCTGGACGGGTGGACGGTGGATCGTTCGACGGTGGATCGGTGGATCGTTCGACCGGTAGAGCCGACTTCAGTCGGCTTGCCTGCAGCCGACTGAAGTCGGCTCTACCACGGCAGGAGATGCAGCCGACTGAAGTCGGCTCTACAGTAGGGGTTCAACGACCACACGCGGAGCCTGCATGAAACACCTGATTCTCGTTGCCACCTGCGCGCTGGCGCTGGTCGCCTGTAGCGACCCGGAGGCCGAGCGCCAGGCGCAGCAGGCGGCGGCCGCCGCCGCCCAGGCGCAGAAGGAAACCAAGGCCGACGAGGTCGCCAAGCAGTACGACACCGCCGTGGCAGCGCAGGAATGGGAGCGGGCACGCATCCACGGCGGGTCATTGCTGGATGTCTACAAAGGAACGGCCGCGGCTGCTCGCATCGAAGCGGGATTCGCTGACGTGAAGGCCAAGGCCGACGAAGCGCGCGACCTGCGCCGGATGCAGGCGCTGTGGCAGTACAACCAGATTCCCGTTGGCACCAAGGGAACGCAGCGGTCCGCATCGATCTACGGCAAGGAGCGCGTCGACGTCGACGGAAGTGGCCCCAAGCCGGTGCAGTTGGTCTTCCGCGATCATCCGGAGTGGAAGCGGCACGCGTACCTGGTGCTGCAGGCCGGTGATTTCCGTTGCCCCGGCGGCTGCAAGGTGCAGGTCAGCGTGGACGGTGGAACCCCGCGCGCGATGGCCGCATGGCGTCCGGACACCGATGAGGCAATCGCCATGTTCATCACCGACAACGCCGCGCTGTGGAAGCTGGCGCGTCAGGCCAAGGCAATCAGCATCGAGTTCCCGGTGAAGGCCGGTGGTACGCGCACGGCCGTCTTTGAAACCGGCGGCCTGGATGCGAGCCAGATGCCGTGGAAATGATGCAGCCGATGCCGCCGGCCAGCTATGCCGTTCTTTCGGGCGTGCGTCATTGGATATTCGACCTGGACGGCACGCTGACCGTGGCCGTGCACGATTTCGCCGCCATCAAGCGCGCGCTGGACATAGCCGCGCATGAAGACATCATCGAGCATCTGGTTGCACTGCCCGACGAGGATGAGCGGGCCAAGCGCGCCTGGCTTTTCGATCATGAGCGTGAGCTGGCGCTGGGCGCGCAGGCGGCCATCGGCGCGGTGGCGTTACTGCGCGCGCTGCATGGGCGTGGCTGCGAGCTTGGCATCCTGACCCGGAATGATCATGCGGTGGCCAAGCTGACATTGGAAGCGATCGGGGTGGCCGATCTGTTCGCCGATGATCACATCATCGGTCGCGATGAGGCCGACCCCAAGCCGTCGCCGGCCGGCATCGTGTATCACCTGCAGCGCTGGGGTGTCGAAGCGGCACAGGTGGCGATGGTGGGGGATCACCGCATGGACCTGGCGGCGGGACGTGCTGCGGGCACGCAGACGGTGCTGGTCAATACACCGGGTGACCCATGGCCTGGGATGGCAGACTGGCGTTTCGCGGACTGCGCGGCGCTGCAGTCGGCGTGGCGGTGAGGTAGAGCCGACTTCAGTCGGCTGCGGTTCGCGATTGCTGTCAGCCGACTGAAGTCGGCTCTACCTTGGGGGTTCGTGATTGCTGGTAGCCGACTGAAGTCGGCTCTACCTGGGGAACGGTGGTGGGGCTGCCGCTGCGCTCGCCGAGCATGGCTCGGCGCTACCAGGCGAATGCGGCGCAGCGTCCCTCGGCGTCAGACGTTCAGTGCGTAACCGAACTGCTGCTTGAACTGCTCGTTGAACTCGTCGAAGGTGAAACGCTGGTTCTGCGTGCCCGGGTGCTCCACCTTCAGCGCGCCCATCAGGTTGCCCATGCGGCCGATGGTCAGCCAGTCGAAACCCTTCTGGATGCCGTAGATCAGGCCGGCACGGAAGGCGTCGCCGCAACCGGTCGGGTCCACTACGCGGCGTTCGTGCGCCGGCGGGATGTCGTAGCTCTTTTCAGGGGTGTGGATGACCGCACCCTTGGGGCCGCGCGTGGTGATATAGGCCTGTACGCGGCTGACGATTTCCTTCTCGTCCCAGCCGGTGCGTTCCTGCAGCAGGTTCGACTCGTAATCGTTGACCACCACGTAATCCGCCTGCTCGATGAACGTGCGCAGCTCCGGACCGTTGAACAGCGGCATGGCCTGGCCGGGATCGAAGATGAAGGGCACGCCATCTTCGTGGAACTCCAACGCGTTCTGGATCATGCCTTCGCGGCCATCCGGGCCGACCAGGCCCAGGCTGACGCCCGGCACGTCGCGCACGTGGTTCTCATACGAACGCATCATCGCGCCGGGATGGAAGGCGGTGATCTGGTTGTTGTCGTGGTCGGTGGTGATGAAGGCCTGGGGGGTGAACAGCTCGTCGATCACGCGTACCCGGGACAGGTCGATGCCCAGTGCATCGAAATGTTCACGATAGGGGCCGAAATCGGTGCCGACCGTGCCCATCGGGATCGGGTCGCCGCCCAGCAGGTGCAGGTTGTAGGCGATGTTGCCGGCGCAGCCGCCGAACTCGCGGCGCATGCGCGGCACCAGGAACGACACATTCAGGATGTGCACCTTGTCCGGCAGGATGTGATTCTTGAACTGGTCCGGGAACACCATGATGGTGTCGAAGGCAAGAGAACCACAGATCAAAGCGGACATCGATGTAAGCCTATGCGGGAATGGGTGGAGTGCGTGCCGCAGGGCGGGCAGGCAAACGGCGCCCGTGGGCGCCCGACGGCGCAAAGGTTACCGGCTGCAGCCGCGTAAGGGTAGCGCCGGACGGTGCGGGGCGCGCTGTCGTCCGCTGTGGCACCACGCGGCAGCGGCGAGGAGTACGATGGTCGCCAAACCTGTACCAATCCAGCCGAAAGCCTCTGAATACGCGGGTTCAGCTTGATATGTCCTTGCTCGCAGGGGGGCGGGTTGCTAGGCTTGCACGTCTCGATTTCTGCCCATATTCCGCCACTCCAGGCAGAGGCAGCGCACCTCCTCAGGATCACTTCCTCGATGTTCAAGAAACTCCGCGGCATGTTCTCCAATGACCTGTCCATCGATCTGGGCACGGCCAATACCCTCATCTACGTGCGCGGGCAGGGAATCGTGCTGAACGAGCCGTCCGTGGTCGCCGTGCGCCAGGACCGTGCCATCGGAGGCACCCGTTCGGTGGCCGCAGTGGGCACCGAGGCCAAGCAGATGCTGGGCCGTACGCCGGGCCACATCACCACCATCCGCCCGATGAAGGACGGCGTCATCGCCGATTTCACCTACACCGAGGCGATGCTCAAGCACTTCATCAAGAAGGTGCACAAGTCGCGCTTCCTGCGCCCGAGCCCGCGCGTGCTGGTGTGCGTGCCGGCCGGCTCCACCCAGGTGGAGCGTCGCGCCATCAAAGAATCGGCCGAAGAGGCCGGTGCGCGTGATGTGTTCCTGATCGAAGAGCCGATGGCGGCCGCGATCGGCGCCGGCATGCCGGTGACCGAAGCGCGGGGTTCGATGGTCATCGACATCGGCGGCGGCACCACCGAAGTCGCCGTGATCTCGCTGAACGGCATCGTCTATTCGGCCTCGGTCCGTATCGGCGGCGACCGCTTCGATGAGTCCATCACCAATTACGTGCGCCGTAACCACGGCATGCTGATCGGTGAAGCCACCGCCGAGCGCATCAAGGTGGAGCTGGGCTGCGCCTACCCGCAGGCGGAAGTGATCGAGATGGAAATCTCCGGCCGCAACCTCGCCGAGGGCGTTCCGAAGATGATCAAGATCACCTCCAACGAGGTGCTTGAAGCGCTGCACGAGCCGCTGTCGGGCATCGTCAGCGCGGTCAAGCTGGCGCTGGAGCAGACGCCGCCGGAGCTGTGCGCCGACGTCGCCGAGCGCGGCATCGTGCTCACCGGTGGTGGCGCGTTGCTGCGCGACATGGATCGCCTGATCTCCGAAGAAACCGGCCTGCACGTGCAGGTGGCCGATGATCCGCTGACCTGCGTGGCCCGCGGTGGCGGCCGCGCGCTGGAGCTGGTGGACATGCACGGCAACGAGTTCTTTGCGCCGGAGTAAGCCCGGCCGGCTTGTCGTGAGCGCCGCGCCCTTCCGGCGTGCGGCCTGCCTGCATGGCAGACCGGCACCGGCGGGGCGCCGTCGTGTTTCCTTCCCGATTCTTTTCTGCTGAAGCTGCATCGTGCCGCCCTACGCCGGACCCCCCATTGCTTCCCGCTCCGGCGATGCCGCGAGCCCGCTGCGGCTGCTCACCTACCTGGTGCTGGCGATCACCCTGATCGTGCTGGACGACCAGGCGGGTTGGCTGGCGCGCCTGCGCGAGCAGGCCAATGTGCTGGTGCAGCCGGCGTGGAACCTGGCGGGCCTGCCCGGGCGGCTGGGCAACCAGGTGCGCGACAATGCGGCCAGCCATGGCCAGCTGGTGGCGGAGAACCGGCAGCTGCGCAACAGCCTGCTGGTGGCGAATGCGCGGCTGACCCGGCTGCAGACCGCTGCGCTGGACAACGCGCAGTTGCGCGAACTGTTGAACGTCGCCGAGCGCAGCGGGCTGGATGTGCAGCTAGCGCCGATCCTGGATATCGACCTGGACCCGGTGAAACAGCGCCTGGTACTGGCGGCTGGCACCCGTGAGGGCGTGCACGTAGGTCAGGCGGTGATCGATGCCGGCGGCCTGATGGGGCAGGTGATCAGCGTGACCGGCAGCACCTCCACCGTGCTGCTGCTGACCGACCCGGACCACGCGGTGCCGGTGACGGTGGCGCGCAACGGCGTGCGGCTGATCGTCTATGGCCGTGGTGACACGCTGGAGCTGCGTGACATTCCGCTGAGTGCCGGGGTGGAAGTGGGCGATGAGATCGTTACCTCTGGACTGGGCGGCCGGTTCCCGGTGGGATTCCCGGTCGGCACCATCGCGGCGCTGCGCCCGGACGACACCCATGCCTTCCTGGTGGGCGAACTGAAGCCGGCCGCCGCGCTGGATCGCGGCCGCGACGTGCTGCTGCTGCGGCCCGGTTCGCCGATCCGCATCCCGCCGACACCGACGCCCCCGGTAGTGACGGCCGCTGGCCGTCAACCTCTGAACGCTAACGGCCAGCGGCCTTCACTACCAGGCACCGCATCGTCACCACCGACCGCCCCCACGACGGAGACACGCCCGTGAGCCGCCTGCGTGATAACCGCTGGGTGCTGCCGGTCAGCGTGATCGCCGCCCTGATGCTGGGCTTGCTGCCGTTGCCACCGTTCCTGCAGCCATTGCGCCCTTACTGGCTGGCCCTGGTGCTGGCTTACTGGGTCATTGAAGCGCCTGAACGGGTCGGACTGGGCGTGGCCTTCGCCAGCGGCGTCGTCGCCGATTTCCTCTATGGCGGCGTGCTGGGCGAGCAGGCGCTGCGCCTGGTGATCCTGGCTTTCATCCTGCAACGCTTCCGTGCGCGCATCCGGTTCTTCCCGATGTCGCAGCAGATCCTCGCCATCGGCGGCCTGCTGTTCAACGACCGCATCGTCAGCGCCGTGGTGCACATCGTGGTCGGCGAGCCGACCCTGCCGTGGGCCTATTGGTGGGCCCCGTTGCTGGGCATGGCGTTGTGGCCGCTGGTGTTCGTGCTGCTGGACGCGGTGCGTTTCGGACGGCGCGGGCGCTGACATGAACACCCGCCGCGCGGTCAAGAATCCGCACGCCGAGGCCGAGCAGTTCCGCCGTCGCGCGGTGCTCGGTTTCTTGGCCGTGGTGCTGTGCCTGGGCGGGCTGGGCGCGTGGTACTTCAAGCTGCAGGTGCTGGACCACGAGATCTACACCACGCGCTCGGATGCCAATCGCATCAAGCCCCGTCCGGTGGTGCCCGGTCGCGGCATGATCTACGACCGCAACGGCCGCCTGCTGGCCGAGAACGTGCCGGCGTTCCGTCTGGACGTTACCCCGGACAAGGTCAAGGACATGGACGCCACCCTGGCCGGGCTGGCGAAAATCTTCCCGCTGAGCGAGGAAGAAATCGAGGCCTTCAACCGTTCGCGCAAGGCGCGTCGCAGCTTTCTGCCGGTGACCCTGAAGCTGCGCGTCAGCGAAGAAGAAATGGCGCGCTTCGCGGTGGACCGCTGGCGCTTCCCCGGGGTCGAGCTGGAGCCCTACCTGACCCGCCGCTATCCCTTTGGCGACCTGTTCGCGCATGTGATCGGCTACGTGGGCCGGGTGGATGACAAAGACCTGGAAATGCTCGGCGAGGGCAATGCCGCGCTGACCCATATCGGCAAGTCCGGGCTGGAGCGTTATTACGAACAGCAGCTGCGCGGCAAGGTCGGCTACGAACAGGTGGAAACCAATGTGCAGGGGCGGGCGATCCGTACGGTCGGCCGCGTGGCCGCCCAGTCGGGCACCGACCTGCGGCTGTCCATCGATGCCGACCTGCAACGGGCCATGGTGGCCGCCTTCGGCGTGCAGGAAGGCGCGGCGGTGGCGATGGACCCGCGTACCGGCGAAGTGCTGGCGATGGTCAGCCTGCCTTCGTATGACGCCAATCTGTTCGTCAACGGGATATCGCACGCCGACTTCCGCGCGCTCAACGACAATCCCTCACGCCCGCAGTTCAACCGGCTGGTGCTGGGCGGTGTGGCACCGGGCTCCACGCTGAAGCCGTTGATCGCACTGGCCGGGCTGGATGCTGGCGTGCGCCGGCCGGAAGACAAAGTGCTGTCGACGGGCATGTTCTACCTGCCCGGCACCAGTCGCGGCTGGGGCGACGCCAACCGCGGTGGCCATGGCTGGACCGATCTGCGCAAGTCCATCGCGCAGTCGGTCAACACGTACTACTACCGCTTGGCGCTGGACCTCGGTATCGAGCGCTTCGACCACTACATGGGCTATTACGGTTTCGGTGCACCGACCGGCATCGACCTGACCGGCGAGATCGGGGGCATCCTGCCGTCGCCGGCGTACAAGATGAAATCGCGCAAAGAGCGCTGGTACCCCGGCGACACGGTGAACGTCAGCATCGGCCAGGGCGACTGGAAGGTGACGCCGCTGCAACTGGCGCACGGGGTAAGCGGCATCGCCAGCGGCCAACTGCGCACGCCGCATCTGGTGATGCAGCAGCGCGATGGATTCGATAGTGACTGGACCATCACGCCGCCCAGCGAAACCAAACCGATCAGCCCGAATCCGAACAACGTGCAGGCCGTGCGCGAAGGCATGATGGCCACCATGCAGCCGGGTGGCAGTGGCGCGCGCATGGCGGCCGGCGCGTCATATGTGATGGCGGGCAAGACCGGCACCGCGCAGGTGATCAGCCGCAAGGGCACCGCCGCCGTGGATCCGCGCAGCCTGCCGCTGCACCTGCGCCATCGCTCCTTGTTCGTCGGCTTCGCGCCGGCCGACAATCCGGTGATCGCTATCGCCGTGGCGGTGGAAGGCGGCGGCTACGGCGGCTCGGCGGCGGCCCCGATCGCGCGCAAGGTCTTTGATGCGTGGCTGCTGGGCAAGATGCCGGAGGGCGTGTTGCCGCTGGATGTAGAGCGTGGCAGCGTGGCGTTCGGCGGTACCGTGTTCGATAACGAAGACAACGCCGCGCGCGCGAACGGAGAAGTCGCGGCGCTGGCGGCCGGTGATCTGCCGGTGCAGGTCGGTCTGCCGTCCCCGCAGGCAGTGCCCGCCGAGCATGGCGCGGCGCCCCCCTCGGAGCCCGCCACCCCGGTAACGCCGAGCCATGCTCGGCGAGCAGCCCCCTCGGAGCCTGCCACCCCGGTAGCGCCGAGCCATGCTCGGCGGATCCCCCCCTCGGAGCCCGCCCGATGAAGGATTTCCTGCGCTGGGCCGGCGACATGCTGGTGCGCTTCTTCAGCACGCTGGACTGGATGCTGTGTGCCGCCCTAGGCGCACTGATGCTGATCGGTCTCGCCACGCTGAAAAGCGCGGGTGGCGACGGGCTGGTCTTCGCCCAGGGCGCACGCTTCGCCGTCGGCCTGGCGGCCATGTGGGGCATATCACGCGTGCCGATCCTGCGCATCCGCTCGGTGACCCCGATGATCTACGCCATTTCGATGATCCCGCTGCTGGCGGTGTTCGCGATCGGTACCGGCAAGTACGGCCGGCAATGGCTGGACCTCAAGCTGTTCTACCTGCAACCGGCCGAACTGCTGAAAGTCAGCCTGCCGATGATGGTGGCCTGGTACCTGCACCGCATGCCGTTGCCGCCCCGTTTCACGACGGTGCTGGTTAGCCTGCTGATCATCGGCGCGCCGACGGCGGCGGTGATGCTGCAGCCGGACTTCGGCACCGCTGTGCTGATCGCCGCCAGCGGCGTGTTCGTGCTGCTGTTGGCCGGCCTGCCGTGGTGGTGGGTCGGGCTGGGCGTGGGGGGCATCGCGGCGGTCGCACCCGTCGCTTGGTTCTGGCTGCTGATGCCGTACCAGAAGGACCGCATCATGATGTTCCTCGACCCGGAGATGGATGCGCTGGGCGCGGGCTGGAACATCATCCAGTCGAAGATCGCCATTGGATCGGGCGGCCTGGAGGGCAAGGGCTGGGGCCAGGGCTCGCAGTCGCACCTGAACTTCATCCCGGAGCAGACGACGGACTTCGCATTTTCGGTGCTGAGCGAAGAGTTCGGCTGGATGGGTGTCGCGCTGGTGCTGGCGCTGTATCTGGTGGTGATCGGGCGTTGCCTGTGGATTGCCGGGCAGTCGCGGGATTCCTACTCGCGCCTGCTGGCCGGCGCCACCGGCCTGGCCTTTTTCGTCTACGTGCTGGTCAACGGCGGCATGATTTCCGGCCTGTTGCCCGTGGTGGGCGTACCCATGCCTCTGATCAGCTACGGCGGCACCTCGGCGGTATCCCTGCTGGCAGGCTTCGGTCTGGTGATGGCCGTACGCAGCCACAACCCGGTCCACGGCGGCTACCGGTAGAGCCGGCGCGGTAGAGCTGGCGCGGTAGAGCCGACTTCAGTCGGCTTGCCCCACCACGCGCGGAGGTGCCCACACGGTCGGCGCCCACTCGGTAGAGCCGACTTCAGTCGGCTTGCCTGACCGTACGCCTTAAGCGCAGCCGACTGAAGTCGGCTCGACCCAGCAAGACGTCGTGAAGATTTCACACATCAAATGTGCCTTCGATCACACTTCTTAACGAATTTTTGATTTTGATCAATGGTTTTGTCGCAAACCCGCTGCACAATGGCGGCCTGTCATGCAGGGCGCGTTCATCTACCGCCGACCTGCGGACAGGAGCAGCAAGACCGCACGTTAGCCACCTGCTCTGGGGAGATGCAGGCGGCCCAATCGCATGGTCCGGCAGGCCGGTTGCGCCCGTAGGGGGATGGGGGCGCAACCGGTTTGTTGTCACTGCTTTTTTCACGCAGGATTTACAAAGGTTGACTCACTTAATCAATCCTTTGCTATTCATGGTCTTAGGGGTTTTATTTCATCCATGACCTGCTAACCTGCGGCGATGATCCGACGTACTCTGGCCTGCATGCTCACCCTCGGCCTGGTCGCTTGCGCGACTCAGCCGTCGAGTCCTCCATCGCCTTCGCAGGCCACCGTTGCGCCGCATGAACCGGCCAGCGGACACACCAAGGGACCGGCAGAAGCCGCGCCCGAGGCCGCTGCGGCTACCGCACCGCCGGTTGACCTGACGCCCGTCCCGTTCGACGTCGCGCGCGCCAATTTCATCCGCGATACCGCTGCCGCGCACAAACTTGATCCTGCCTATATCGCCAGCGTGCTCGACCAGGCGCAGGTGCGTCCGCCGATCATCGCGGCGATGTCGCGTCCGGCAGAACGGGTCAAGCCGTGGAACGAGTACCGGCCGATCTTCATCAGCCAGGCACGCATCGACGGCGGAAAGAAATTCCTGGCCGAACATCGGGATGAGCTGATGCGCGTGCAGCAGCGCACGGGCGTGCCGGCCGAGGTGATCGTGGCCATCATCGGCGTGGAAACCAGCTATGGCGGCAACACCGGCAACCACCGGGTGCTGGATGCGCTCTACACACTGGCCTTCTATTACCCGCGCAGCGGCGATCCCGCCAAGCTGGAACGCGAGGTGCGGCGTGAACTGTTCTTCCGCGACGAATTGGCCAAGGCGTTTGTTCTCGCGCGTGATGAAAAGCTCGACATCACCACGCTGAAAGGCAGTTATGCCGGTGCCATGGGCATGGGCCAGTTCATGCCGTCCAGCTATCTGGATTACGCAGTGGACGGCAACGGCGATGGTCGCCGTGACCTGTTCAACAGCTACGACGACGTGTTCTCGTCCATCGCCAATTACTTCGTCAAGAAGGGCGGCTGGGTGCGCGGCGGGCAGGTAGCGGTGCAGGCTACGCTGGCCACCGGCCGCGAAGAGTTCAATCCGACCGAGTGGAAGCCCACCTGGTCGCTGCAGGATCTGGCCGCGCGCGGTTATCAGCCGGTCGGCGCGGTGCAGCCGGGCGCGACCGCCACGCCGATCACGCTTGAAGGCAGCACCGGCAAGCAGTACTGGCTGGGCTTCCAGAACTATTACGCCATCACCCGTTACAACATCTCCAAAATGTACGCGATGGCGGTATTCCAGCTGTCGCAGGCCATCGCAGGAAAGGAGTTGCCGCCGGCATGAACATCAGATGGTGGGTCCCCGGAGCGTTGATCCTTGCGCTGGCCGCATGCAGCAGCGCGCCCAAGAAACCCGGCGGAACCGCCATCGGTCCGGGCAAGCCACCCGGCACCGTCGTGCAGGGCAAGGGCAGCACCCGACCGGCCCACTGCCCTGATGGCTCGCCGTATGCAGCGGCAGCGGAAGATCTGGCCACGCGCGGAAACTACACCGCCGGCGGTCTGTACAAGCCGGGGGTGAAAGACACCACCCCGACGTACATTCCCAACGTAGCCTGCATCCCTGAGCCGGAAGTACAGGATCTGGCGCGCTCGCCGATCGGCAACAAGACGCCGTATGAAGTGCTGGGCAAGCAGTACAAGGTGATGGACAGCACCAAGGGCTATGCGGAAAAAGGCACGGCTTCTTACTATGGTGCCAAGTTCCATGGCCGCCTGACCTCCAACCGGGAGGTCTATGACATGTACCAGTTCACCGCTGCCCACAAGACGTTGCCGCTGCCCAGCTTCGCGCGCGTGACGAACCTGGACAACGGCGAGTCGGTGATCGTGCGGGTGAACGACCGCGGCCCGTTCCACGACGGCCGGGTGATCGACCTGAGTTACGCCGCAGCCGTGCGATTGGGCATCACCCAGCGCGGCACGGGCAATGTGGAAGTCAGTGCGCTGCAGCCGGGTGAGGGCAATCTGTTGGCCAGCGCCAAGCCCACCCGTGCCGAGCGTCGCGCCACCACGATGGTCGCTGCCGCTGATGCAGCACCGTCGGCCATCGACAGCCTGGTCAACCGTCTGCCACCGGCGTCGGCCCCTGTTGCCGCCGCCGCCATCGCGGCGCCCGCACCGCGCACCGCTGCCGTCGCCGGCAAGCCGCCGACCGGCCCGGAGGCCTACCGCTACCGCGTTGCCGACAGTGCGAAGCCCGGATCGGCCGACAATTTCGACCGCTGGATGCGCGACAACAACGTGCGCGTCGCCACCGGCAAACCGACTACCCCGGTAGCGACGGTCGCCGGCCGTCAACCCGACAAATCCCCCGCAGCGGCAGTGGCGGCCGCCGCCCGTCAACCTGACCCATCCCCCGGAACCAAGCCGACCACCGCAACCGCCACGCTGTCCCAGCAGGTGCTGGGCAACGTTCTGCTGCAGGTCGCCAGTTTCGCCAGCCGTGACAACGCCACCCGCGCCCAGGGCCAGCTCACCGCCGCCGGCATCGTCGGCGCGACCATCAGCGACATTGCCGCCGGGGGCCGCACGCTCTGGCGCCTGCGCGTACCCGCCAACGATCACGCCAATGCCACGGAACTCGCTGGCCGCATCGCCGGTCTGGGTTTCGGCGCACCGCAGATCGTCAAGGAATGATCGGCAGCGGCAGGCGACCGCCGCCTGCCGCGCCCATGCCGTGACCGCCTACAATGGCGTTCGCGTTCACCATCTCGCCTATCCAGCCGTATTCCGGCCGCTCCAGGAGTCTGCAGTCCCATGAAATTCCGTTTCGCTGCCACCGCGCTGGCCGCCACCCTGGTGGTCGGTCTGGCCCATGCCCAGACCGCGCTGCCGACGCCGGCTGCCCCGGCAGCGGCCACTGCGCCGACTACCGTCGCCACGCCGCCCGCACCGGTGCCCAGCGTGTCCAAGGCCTGGATCCTGATGGATTACGCCTCCGGCCAGATCCTCGCCGGTGAGAACGTCGACGCGCAGTTGGCGCCGGCCAGCATCACCAAGGTGATGACCAGCTATGTCGTCGCGGCCGAAGTGAAGAACGGCAAGGTCAAGCCGGACGATCAGGTGATGATGAGCGAGCGCGCCTGGCGCGAAGGCGGCGCGGGCACGGATGGCAGCTACAGCGGTTTCCCGGTCAACCAGACGGCGCGTCTGGAAGACATGGAAAAGGGCATGGCCATCCAGTCCGGCAACGATGCCGCGATCGCCCTGGCCGAACACGTGGCCGGCAGCGAAGAAGCCTTCGCCTCGCTGATGAACAGCTATGCCGCCAAGATCGGCATGAAGAACTCGCACTTCGTCAATGCGCACGGCCTGACCGCCGAAGGTCATCACAGCACCGCTCACGATCTGGCCCTGCTGGGCCGCGCTTTCGTGCGCGACTACCCGGAAACGTATGCCTACAACAAGGTGAAGGAATTCACCGTGGGCAACATCAAGCAGCCCAACCGCAACCTCCTGCTGTGGCGCGACGGCACGGTGGATGGCATCAAGACCGGCCACACCTCGGCGGCCGGTTACTGCTTGATGAGTTCAGCGCAGCGCGGTGACCAGCGCCTGATCGCGGTGGTGCTGGGCGGCGCGTCGGAAAAGCAGCGTGCCGATGACAGCCTGGCCCTGCTCAACTGGGGCTTCCGCTTCTTCGAGACCCACCGCCTGTATGAACCCGGCAAGGTCGTGGCCGAGCACAAGGTGTGGAAGGGCAAGGTCGACAACGTGCAGCTGGGTGTTGCCCAGCCGATGCTGGTAAGCCTGCCGCGTGGTCGCTACAACGACCTGAAGCCGAGCATCGACGTGCCCAAGAGCCTGACGGCGCCGTTCACTGCCGGCCAGCAGATCGGCACGCTGAAGGTGACCCTGGATGGCAAGGTCGTCGCGCAGGCGCCGCTGGTGGCGATTGCTGCTGTTGAAGAAGCTGGCTTCTTCAAGCGCCTGTGGGACAGCTTCTGGATGTGGTGGGAATCCGAATAATCCGGTAGTGACGGCCGCTGGCCGTCAAGCCGCGGCGTCGACCATGGCGCCAACCCGGGGTAGAGCCGACTTCAGTCGGCTGCTTCCCGCCAGCCGACTGAAGTCGGCTCTACCCGGCCATGGCGTCCGGTAACCGGTAGCGCCGACCCATGGTCGGCGAGCGCAGCGGGCCTTGGCGGATGAATTCCGTCGAGCACGGCGCGGCGCTACCGCACTCTTTACAGGTTGCCTGATAGACGCTTTCGTCCAGTCGCCCGCACGCTGTGCAGGCTGGTTGCAACCGCACCAGCCGGGATTGGCATCCCGATAGAGTCGTTTGATGTAAAGGGCCCAGTGCATGCAAAGCATTGGGGAAAATGCACTGACTTCCGCGTCTGCGGCGGGCGGTGCGTGGGGGATCCCGGGATCCCGCCGGTCTGTTCTTGCCTTTACATCAACACTCTCCGGTATGCCAACCCGCACCGTCCGCCACCTTGCATTCCGGCAGGTGGCCCGCACGCACTGCGAGGTATCCCTGCATGCTTGAACGCCAGTCCGCCAACGCACGCCTGCACGCCCTGATCGGCGACGCCGCCAACACGCTATCGCCGGCGCACATCCAGCGCATCGCCGACAAGCTGGCCGAGGCCGCCGCGCCAACCCCTCAGCCGGCGCTGCTGGCCCACCTGCAGGAAATGAAGCCGGACCGCTGCGCCAACGGCTCACCCTGGGCGGACCGTGGATTGAACGCAGGCCGCTGCAACGACCTGGCCAGCGCCAGCCGCTGCCTGCACGGCCTGGCCAGCGTGCTGCGCCTGCTGCACGCCGCCCAGCTGACCGCCAGCGAAGCCGAGCTTGATCAGCAATTGGGTGCCTGCGAGATCGACGGTCTGCTGCACGCTGCGCGCTGTCTGGCGGATTCGGCTGCCAGCGCGCTGCACTCTCCCACGATGGGCACATAGGATCCAGCCCCCGCAACGCTTTCAGTCCAGAACGATGGGGCCACTTCATGTGGATTGCGATCATTCCATTTCCTTCGCAGTCACTGCATGAAACAGGGCGCGATCCGATCTTGGTGAGCAAATGATGCGCGTCGCCCGTAACGTATTGAAATGGCTTTTAAAAGCGCAGGCTACCTTGGCCAACCGCCGCAGGGATGCCAGACGCAGCGTGCTGGCCGCCCTGTTACCCAGACGCCCGATGGCGGTGCCGTCCAAGGGCCGGCGCAAGCGTCGGCGGGTGTACACCTACTTTCATTGATCCTGGATTGGATGGGGCGTGCTGGATGCCTGAGCCCAAACAGGCTTGGCCGGCGGCAGTGTTCTATTGAGGGCTCGCCTCATTCACCTCATTCCTGCGGATAGCCCAACCGGACAGCCGTAGGGGACAGTACGGCGAAAGCATCTGCCAGCACGCCCCGGTAACGGCGCCAATGGCCTGCGGGAAGGCGCTGCGGCCCCAGTGTCGCGGTAGGCGGCACGTGGGTGTTGAACGCTTGCGACAGCAACTGCGCCATGGCCTCAGGATCCTCCAGTGTCGTGTCGATGCGTACCACCAGGTGGGGGTACAGGTTCTGCTCGCTCAGCACGGCGATCTGGTCAAGCGCACGCGCCAACCACGCTGTGGATTCAGTCACGCCGGGGAACCCGATCTTTGCTGCTGACCCATAAGCAATCCAGTCCAGCAACATGTCGCGGGGATCACGAATGACGAACAGCAAACGTCCTTCAGGCAAGGCCGGTCGCAGGGCATAGAGCAACCCATTATCCCAGAACGGCAGCCAATCGATCACAGCGTCACCGTCCACGCCGCGTAAAGGTAGGGACTTACGCCACCTTTCAATCATTGCGGCAGGCGTCACTTCGCGCGTTACCAACTGCTGTAACGCTGTGTATTCCTGGAAAGCATCGCGCGGCGGCGTGGGGCCAAAGCGGTCGTGGCGGACCAACGGTGTTGCTTCGGCCAGTGCCTTCATCACCCGCTCGGCGCCGGCACCCGGCGGCCCCCACAGGAACATCGGGCGAGGCCCGGTGGGGGGCGAAGCGTCGCCCATGGCGGGCCACCTGCTCGGTTCCATTGATTGCGGTGGAAGGTCCAATCGGTACTTGAGCATATCTGCCTGGATGTCCAGCCACACGTTGAGCGCGGCCTCCGGATTACCGGCACGGTCATGGACCTCGCCCAGCCACGTTCGCAGATCCAGGCGACGGCTGCCTTCGGCTTTTTCAATCAGCGCCTCGACGTGGGCTACTGCCCCAGCCGTATCGCGGAGCATCAAGCGATCCACCAATCGGGTCTGTGCAGCGGCATGGGTTGGCTCCAGGGAGATGATTCGCCGGGCCACCACTTCGGCACTCTCAGGCTCATTGCGCAGATCGTGCAGTCGCGTCCGTGCTTCCAGTGCAGGCACATGATCCGGTTTGGCCGCGATCCAACGGTCAACCACCGTCATTGCGGCGTTGCTTCCCGTGTCCTCCACCGACATGCGTGCCCGCCACAGATTGTCGGACCCCGACTTATCGCTCAACACGGCATCCAGCTCGTAGCGCGCCTGAGCAGGCAGCTGCAATTGCTGCCACGCCGTCAACAGCAACTGCAGCGCCTGCGGATCGTCGGCGTGCTCTGCCAGCGGCGGAAGCAGTAACTCAAGTATGCGGTCGAACTGGCGCGCACCCAGCGCCAGCTCTGCAGCCATGCGGCGCAGTGCCGGCGTTGCCTGCCCGGGCTGTGTCAAGGCCGCTTCGATATGCGCCAAGGCAGCCGCGGCGTCACGGTGCTGCAACGCGCTGTGGGCGAGCAACCCCGGCAATGCGGCAATGCCCGCGTCCATCGACGCTGCGCGCATGAAAATCTGTTCGGCGATGGCCGGCATTTCCCTGCCCAGCGCGGTCAAACCCAGTGCATAGAGCAGCAGGGGGTCGTCCGGACGTGACTGGGCTGCAGTGTTGAGTGCAGCAAATGCTCCGGCGGCATCGTGGCGGTGTAGTTTGATCAGTCCATGCATCGCGTCGACATCCGCATTGCCTGGCTCCAACGCACGCGCACGGGTGGTCAGCAGATCCGCTGCGTCCAGATCACCCCGGGCCAAGGCGACGTCGGCTTCCATCAATAGTGTCGCCATCTGCCTGCGTTGATAGTGGCGCAACGCCAGCAAGAGGCTCGCCTGTTTGGCATGAAGGTCGATGTCGTCGGGAGCAAGCGCCACTGCCCGGCGCATGGCATCTACCGCATCAGGTACACGGTCCTGACGCTGCAATGCAATGGCGTGCCAGCGATGGGCACGAGGCAGGTGAGGCTGAGCACGCGTCCATTCTTCCGACCTCTGCAACGCCTGGTCGATCTGGTCGCGCTCAAGGGCGCGTCGAATCTTGTTTTCCATCATGCTCCCTGATGATTACATCGAGCGGGAACATGGCTGAGGGAAGGAGGATAAGGGCAAGGCAGCGGGCTTTCATGAGCCGCACGACGGACGCCCTGAGGCGGACGATAGCGCAACCGCGCTGTGGGGACAAAGAGATGGTCGCAATCACCCCGCCGGAGAGCGTGGAGCCGGTCTGCGAGTGAACGGTCGGTCGCCGAGGTGGCCCGCCTTGCGAGGCGAGTTGGACAGCCCCAGGCCAACACGCTGCGGGGCAAAAGCCGCGACGCAGAAATGCCAAACCCACAGCCTTTCGGCTGTGGGTTTGGGGTACTACAGTGAAGGCAGGGCCTTCATTTCATCCAGCTGTTACCAGCTGAAACCCGCACCAGCGCTCATGCTCTTGTCGCTACCGCTGAAGGCACCACCCAGCGAAACCGACACGTTCTGCTTGACGCCCATCACACGCTGATAACCCACTGCCAGCGCGCTGCGGCCGTTCTGCTGACCGATACCCGCACCCAAACGGTTTTCACCACTCAGGCCGGCCGTGTTCATGGCCATGCCGGCGTATGCAGCGCTGATGGCGCCCATGCGGTCGATACGCTTGTCAACGGCCTGGAAGCGGCTGTTGCTCCAGTCACGCTCAGCAGCGAAGCGGTCATCCATCTGCTTCAGGTTGACTGCATCGGTCGGGCGGGTGCCGGCGGCTACGTTGCCGATCACACGTTCCGCGCCTGGGGCACCGACCGACACTTCACGGTCCCGGTCGGTGGTGGAGCCGCTGCCAATGGCAACAGAGTCCTTGTTCGATGCACTCGCGCCTTCACCGATCGCCACTGCTCCATCACCCTTCGAGGCAGCACCATCGCCGATCACTACTGAGCCCGCGCCTTCACCGCCCAGATCAATCGGGCCGGTGCCGCTCTCACCGCCGCCGCCGATGGAGCCGTCGGCCACCCCGCGTTCAATCACGCCCACGCGGCCATCCAAGCCATCGATCTTGCCGCGCAGCAGTGCTTCCATGTCGTACAGCTGCCCACCGTTGATGCCCTCGCGGCTACCGCTGGCAATCAGGCCATTGGCCACATTGTCCAGTACCGTTCCGTTGGTACCGCCCAAGGTGGCACGGGCCAGGCTCATGTCGTCGTACACCACCGCACCCAGTGCTTCGCCATCCCGATCAACCAGGCCAGAGGCCTTCAGCTGTGCGATGGTAGCCGCGTCGGTGTCGGCCTCGCCATTGGCCACGCCGGACAAGCGACGCGCGCCGTCGATGCCGCCGAAGTTGACCGCAGTGCCGCCGGTGGTGGCACCGACGGTCAAGTCTGCATTTGCCGCGGTCTGCTGTACCAGACCGATCGTGCCGTTGCTCAGCTCGTTGACCGTGGTGTTGAGGTTGTTGATGTCGCCTTCGTTGGTGGTGACGCGACCATCCAGGTTGGTGATGTTGTCCTCGTTGACAGCCACACGGTCGTTGGTTTCCTTCAGCTGCGAGCCGTTGACCGCATCGGTGCTGGTTTCGGTCAGGTCGCCAGCGGCCACGCCGGTCAGCTTGCGGTCACCGCTGGTGCCGGCGAAGTTGACGGCAGCGCCACCGGTGTCCTTGCCCACGGTCAGTTCTGCATCCGCACCCGCCTGCTGCACCAGACCCACGGTGCCATCAGCCAGTCCGTCCAGACGGGTATTGATGGTGGTGATGTTGTCTTTGTTGACCGTGACGCGCCCATCGATGTTGGTGATCGCATCACCCACGTTGGTCACGGTGGAGCCGTCAACGGTGTACGTCGGACCGGTGATGGTGCCGTCCGGATTGACGGTCGCACCGCCACCCAGGCCAGCGGTCACGCCCTTCAGCTGGGCGATGTTGGCCGCATCGTTATCGGCCATGCCGGCGGCCACGCCGCTCAGCGTGCGATCCACACCATTGCCGGCGAAGTTCACCTTGGTGCCATCCTTGCCGGTGGCCACGCTGACGATGCCGGTGGAATCGTCATAGGTCACCAGACCTTCGGTGCCGCCGATCAGGCCGTCCATGCGCGCGTCCAGGTCGGTAAGCGAGCCGTCTACTGCCTTGAACCCTTCACCCACGCCGGTGTAGTCAGTGCCACCAATGTTGTAGACCGGGGCGGTAATGGTGCCGTCTGTACGGACAGCGGCATTGCCACCCAGGCTGTCAGCCACGCTCTTGGCGGTGCCGTGCAGCTGCGAACCGTTGATCGCTTCGTTGCTGGTTTCACTCACCGCGCCAGCGGCAACGCCGATCAGCTTGCGGCTGGCGTTATCGCCATTGGTGAAGTCAACGGCCGTGCCGCCGGTGTCCTTGCCAACGGTCAGATTGGCAGTGTCCGAAGCCTGCTGCACCAGACCCACCGTGCCAGCAGCCAGGTCATCCTTCAGGCCGGAAATGTCATCGGCATTGTTGGTGACGCGCCCGTCGATGTTGGTGATCGCATCACCCACGTTGGTCACGGTGGAGCCGTCAACGGTGTACGTCGGACCGGTGATGGTGCCGTCCGGATTGACGGTCGCACCGCCACCCAGGCCAGCGGTCACGCCCTTCAGCTGGGCGATGTTGGCCGCATCGTTATCGGCCATGCCGGCGGCCACGCCGCTCAGCGTGCGATCCACACCATTGCCGGCGAAGTTCACCTTGGTGCCATCCTTGCCGGTGGCCACGCTGACGATGCCGGTGGAATCGTCATAGGTCACCAGACCTTCGGTGCCGCCGATCAGGCCGTCCATGCGCGCGTCCAGGTCGGTAAGCGAGCCGTCTACTGCCTTGAACCCTTCACCCACGCCGGTGTAGTCAGTGCCACCAATGTTGTAGACCGGGGCGGTAATGGTGCCGTCTGTACGGACAGCGGCATTGCCACCCAAGCTGTCAGCCACGCTCTTGGCGGTGCCGTGCAGCTGCGAACCGTTGATCGCTTCGTTGCTGGTTTCACTCACCGCGCCAGCGGCAACGCCGATCAGCTTGCGGCTGGCGTTATCGCCATTGGTGAAGTCAACGGCCGTGCCGCCGGTGTCCTTGCCAACGGTCAGATTGGCAGTGTCCGAAGTCTGCTGCACCAGACCCAGCGTGCCAGCAGCCAGGTCATCCTTCAGGCCGGAAATGTCATCGGCATTGTTGGTGACGCGCCCGTCGATGTTGGTGATCGCATCACCCACGTTGGTCACGGTGGAGCCGTCAACGGTGTACGTCGGCCCGGTGATGGTGCCGTCCGGATTGACGGTCGCACCGCCACCCAGGCCAGCGGTCACGCCCTTCAGCTGGGCGATGTTGGCCGCATCGTTATCGGCCATGCCGGCGGCCACGCCGCTCAGCGTGCGATCCACACCATTGCCGGCGAAGTTCACCTTGGTGCCATCCTTGCCGGTGGCCACGCTGACGATGCCGGTGGAATCGTCATAGGTCACCAGACCTTCGGTGCCGCCGATCAGACCGTCCATGCGCGCATCCAGGTCGGTAAGCGAGCCGTCTACTGCCTTGAACCCTTCACCCACGCCGGTGTAGTCAGTGCCACCAATGTTGTAGACCGGGGCGGTAATGGTGCCGTCTGTACGGACAGCGGCATTGCCACCCAGGCTGTCAGCCACGCTCTTGGCGGTGCCGTGCAGCTGCGAACCGTTGACCGCTTCGTTGCTGGTTTCACTCACCGCGCCAGCGGCAACGCCGATCAGCTTGCGGTCATCGCTGGTGCCGGCGAAGTCCACCGCCGTGCCGCCGGTGTCCTTGCCGACGGTCAGATTGGCAGTGTCCGAAGTCTGCTGCACCAGACCCACCGTGCCAGCAGCCAGGTCATCCTTCAGGCCGGAAATGTCATCGGCATTGTTGGTGACGCGCCCGTCGATGTTGGTGATCGCATCACCCACGTTGGTCACGGTGGAGCCGTCAACGGTGTACGTCGGCCCGGTGATGGTGCCGTCCGGATTGACGGTCGCACCGCCACCCAGGCCAGCGGTCACGCCCTTCAGCTGGGCGACGTTGGCCGCATCGTTATCGGCCATGCCGGCGGCCACGCCGCTCAGCGTGCGATCCACACCATTGCCGGCGAAGTTCACCTTGGTGCCATCCTTGCCGGTGGCCACGCTGACGATGCCGGTGGAATCGTCATAGGTCACCAGACCTTCGGTGCCGCCGATCAGGCCGTCCATGCGCGCGTCCAGGTCGGTAAGCGAGCCGTCTACTGCCTTGAACCCTTCACCCACGCCGGTGTATTCAGTGTCACCAATTTTATAGACCGGGGCGGTAATGGTGCCGTCTGTACCGACGGCGGAATTGCCACCCAGGCTGTCAGCCACGCTCTTGGCGGTGCCGTGCAGCTGCGAACCGTTGATCGCTTCGTTGCTGGTTTCACTCACCGCGCCAGCGGCAACGCCGATCAGCTTGCGGCTGGCGTTATCGCCATTGGTGAAGTCAACGGCCGTGCCGCCGGTGTCCTTGCCAACGGTCAGATTGGCAGTGTCCGAAGCCTGCTGCACCAGACCCACCGTGCCAGCAGCCAGGTCATCCTTCAGGCCGGAAATGTCATCGGTATTGTTGGTGACGCGCCCGTCGATGTTGGTGATCGCATCACCCACGTTGGTCACGGTGGAGCCGTCAACGGTGTACGTCGGACCGGTGATGGTGCCATCGGGCCCCACCTTGGCGCCGCCGCCCAGGCTGTCCACGACGGGCTTCAGCTGGCTCATGTTGACTGCATCGGTGTTGCCGACGCCATTCTTGACACCGGTCAGTATGCGGGAGTCAACGCCGCTGTCACGCAGGCTCACGGTGCCGCCGGCAACGCCGGCGCCCACATGGATATCACCGAAGGTGTCACGGGTAACCAAGCCTGCGCTGGTGGCGATGTTGTTGACGCGCGTATCCAGATTGCCCAGCGCGCCGCCCACATTGGTGTGGCTCGTGCCGTCGAGGAAGGTGTAGGTAGGGCCGGTGACAACGCCGGCGGCGTCGACCTTCGCGCCGCCGCCGAGACCGGCCACGACCGGCTTCAGCTGGCCGACGTTGACGGCATCGGTGTCGGCGAAGCCGGCAGCCATGTTGACCAAGCGACGCTTGAGCGTCGCGTTGCCGATGGAGACGGTGCTCGCTTCCGTCGCAGTCGATCGGGTGCCGAGCGCAACGGCATCACTCGCGGGCGCAGATACGGATGCGTAATTCCCTAGCGCGACGGATGTCGCGCCCGAAACACTACCACCCCGTCCTAGAGCTACTGAGTCGGCGCCGCTTACCTTCGCACCCCAGCCGATGGCAGTTGAGTCAAGTCCCGTCGCCCATGAGTCGCCGCCGATGGCAACTGTGGCCATGTTAGTTGCATTGGCGTCTTGACCGATCGCGACCGCAACGCGACCGCCAACGCCCGCAGAAGCCTTGGCTCCGGGTCCAATTGCAACATTCCTTGGGTTTCCGCTCGCACTGCCGCCGTCCAGAGACCCCAAGATGCCGATGCCCCCCGACATGGGCACCGGCGAGGAGGTAGGTTGGCAGCGCAGGCCGTCAGCTGAGATGGACTCATTCACTTTGCACTGCAGCGGCGAGTCGGCAGCCATGGCCGCGCCGGCCGGCAGGGCAAGGGCAACGGCCATGGCTGCGGCAAGGCGGGTGCGGCTCTTCTTGCCGCGCGATGCGGTCAGTTCGGAGGCGACGGCCCACGTCCCGGTAGAAACATTGAAGATCAATTTGTAGACAGCATTCATGAGGATTTCTCTCAATGGGGGCGCGACGGGGGCGTCGTGCGGGGTGATGGCTTAAGTTGCCTTCCGGTGTTTCCGGAATGACGCCATGGTTGTCTTTCACCCTTTTTGATCCCATCGGTCAGGTCCTAAAGCGTCGCGAGTGGCTCGCTCCCCTACGTATTTGTGTGGGTTTCGTTAAGGCAGGTGATCCGAGCGTGTGCAGCCGGAAACGTCGGCCAGCAGCTGGGGGTGGGACTTACGCGCCCATGTGGGGGGACTGCAGTGGCTGGCGGCTGAATCCGCCAGACTGCGTGCAGCGTGCAGCAAGCGCAGTACGCTGGCCGGCGACGGGCGCTGGCTAGGTCGTTGCAGCGGCCAGCGTTCAATCGACGCTCTACCCACGTCGATCCATTGGCGCAGCGGTCCGGTTTCATCTCTTGCAGATGGGCCAGCAACGTCGGCTGGGGTGTCGGTGCGGCGGCCTCGGCCAGCGTGGCGGCGATCCGTTCGATGTGGGCCGGCGATAGCGTATTGGTGGCGGCGCCGATCAGGGCGTGCAGGCGTACGCTGGCGGAGTGGAGCTCGGGCATGCGGTGAGACCTCGCAAGGCGGCCACCTGTCGGAGGGCAAGGTGGCAGACGGTGCGGGTTGGCATGCCGGCGAGTGTGTCGCCACAGAAAGACATACCGGCGGGATCCTGCGATCCCCCACGCACTGTCCGCCGCAGACGCGGAAGTCGGTGCAAAGAGTGGGCCGGCTTAGCGCTGCAGAATTGTTCCGCCAACGGCCCGCTGCGCTCGCCGACCATGGGTCGGCGTGAACCTCGACGGCAAGAAGCTCGCGATTCGCAGTGCGTGCGTTTTGAGATTTAGGTCCAGGTCTCTGTTGGCAGGAAGCCGCTAGGTAGAGCCGACTTCAGTCGGCTGGCGGGGAGCAGCCGACTGAAGTCGGCTCTACCGCAGCACGCTCCCTGAATCTGCTCCCGCTGCCTCCGCTGCCCGGCAGGGTTGACCGAGGGCGAGCAGGCAAGCCGCTCAGCTCATCCAAACGGCAGGCGGTGTGCGCACCGACACCCGCGTCGGCGCAGGCGAGGAAATGCGACCGGTCTGATGGGTGCCTGGCGGGCTGATTGCGACGATGGCGGTATGAACAGGATCACGCCAATATTTCAGTTCGTCTGCCGCTTCACCTTGGTGTTTGCTGAGGAGTTCACGGCACGCCGTCGTCGGCGCTCGCTGCGGCGCAAGCTGTTGCGTCGGCTGTCACGCCGCGACTGAGTGCAGCCGCGCCGCTGCGCTCGCCGAGCGTGGCTCGGCGCTACCAATGCGGCGGCGCTGCGCCGCTGCGCTCGCCGAGCATGGCTCGGCGCTACCGGTGCACGGTAATTTGCGCGTTGTCGCGGCTTACAAGCTGCGGCTGATGGTGAAGCTGCCGAAGATCGGCGACTGCCGCTGGCCGTCGAATTCCTTGGTGCTGTGGTAACGCGCCACGGCGAATTTCCAGCGGCCCCGCATCACGGCCACGCCGTAGCCGCCCTGGGCGACCACGTGCTTCTTGTCCACGCTGTGGCTGTTGCGGAAGGTGTTGCCGTCCAAGGTGATATCGCGGATCACCCACGCCGCGTCGGTGGTGGCGAACAGATGCCATGACCAGCCACTCGGCCGGCCGCCACGCGACGGTGAGGTGTTTTCACCGGCCGGGCGTAGCGGGGTGCTGCCGAAGTCATCGGGCAGCTTCCAGCCGAAGCGCACCTCGCCGCCCGCGTTCAGGTGGGTGGCCAGGTTGCCGACGGCGCCGCCGTAATGGCTGATCGCGTCCCAGCCCCAGCCGCTGGCATTGTCCGTGGCATCGCGCGGCCAGCGGTTCATCCGCTCGTGGGTGAGCATCAGCACGGGTTCGTTGTGCAGTTGGTTGTCCCAGCCCTGGAACTTGTCGTCGTCCAGCAGGTCATGCACGGCGTCCTGTACTTCCTTGCCCTGCGCCCAGGGACCGACCACGCCGAAGGTCAACTGGGTGGTCTGCAGGTAGTTCCCGCTGCGGGCGTTGTAGCCGAAGCTGCCGACCAACACGCCGGCATAGGGGCGGTCATCTTCGATCACGTCGCGGCGGGTGAAGTCGGTCGGGGTGAAAATGCCCTGGGCGACGCTGAAGATCATGTTCTGCTGTTCGAACTCGCCCGGGTGCAGGGCCTCCAGATGGCGGTTCACCCAGCGCGCCATGCGCGGCAGGCACGGGTCGTTGGTGAAGTCGACCAGGTTCGGCGAGACAAAGGTGATCTGCGCCCCGTTGGTATATCCCTGATCCTGGTCGGCGCCGCCGAGCAGGTCGTTGTCCACGCGGAAGTTGATCTGCGGGGGATGGTCAGCCAACGCGCTCTGGCTGCACTGTTCGGCGGCGTGGAGGGGGAGGGCCACGGCCAGCAGGCCGGTCAGTCCGATAGCTGCTGCAATGCGCGTTGGGTGCATGGGATTCCAAGATGGATTTTTGTCGTTTCTCGCGCATTCACGGTATCGCCTATGTGAAGGCAGGTCGATGACGTCACATGCATTGCTCTGTTCCGTGCCCTGAGCCCCTCGCGCCGGCGTTCAGCTGAGGTTGCCGTTGGGCAGGCGGTGTCATATCCTCTGCGCCGGCGCCCCGGCGCTTTCAAGGATCCTGGCCTGCCGCCACCGGCCTCTCTCAACCCAATGGATTGCGCTTTGCCCGCAACGGGCCAGAGCGCTGGACAACAGAAATGACCCAACAGAATTCGTTCGCCACCCTCGTGGTCACCGCCGTGCTGGGCGTCGGCCTGATGGCTGTCAGTGCCCCGGCGTCTGCCGGTCTGCGGGACAGCTTCGCGTCCAGCCGCACCTCCGCCCAGGAACAGGGCAAGCAGGGACAGGCGCAGATTCCGGTCTGCAGCAAGCCGCTCGGCTCGATCTCGGTGATCGAACCGGAGGACACGGTGAACTGGTGGACCGGCCAGCAGTTGCCGGCACCGTCCAAGCTGATCAAGGTATTCGTCAACAAGTCCAAGTGCTTCACCCTGGTGGACCGCGGCGTGGGCATGGCCGCCGCACAGGCCGAACGCGCGCTGGCGTCGGAAGGCGAGCTGCGTGGCCGCTCGAACATCGGCAAGGGCCAGATCCGCGCTGCCGACTATGTGCTGGTGCCGGACCTGATCTCGCAGAACAACAATGCCAGCGGCAACGCCATCGGCGGCCTGCTGGGTGGGCTGATCGGTGGCAAGGCGGGCGCCGTGGTGGGTGGGCTGAACTTCCGCAGCAAGACGGCCGACGTCACCCTGACCCTGACCGATGTGCGTTCTTCCGAGCAGGTCGCCATCGTCGAGGGCAATTCCAAGAAGACCGACCTCGGCTGGGGCGCCAGTGGCGGCCTGTTCGGCGGCGGCGGTATCGGCGCGATGGGCGTGGGCGGTTATGCCAACACGGAGCTCGGCCAGGTGATCACCTTGGCCTACCTGCAGGCGTACACCAACATGGTGGCCGAGCTGGGTGGCCTGCCGGAGAACGCGTCCGCCGCCAACAGCAGCCAGGCGGTGACCATGCTGAAAGCCGGTCGCCTGCTGGCCAATGCGAAGGGCACCGGCGCGTCGGTACGCGACCTGGAGCCGGGCATGCTGCTGTACCCGACCGGCGTCAAGGAAGGCACCATGTGGGAAGTGGAAGATGAAATGGGCAACAAGGGCTGGGTCAATTCGACCTTGATGCAGCTGGCCAAGTAAGGGCAGTCATCTGCCGAACGCCCGCTGCGCCCGCCGACCATGGGTCGGCGCTACCCAGGATATCGGTAGCGCCGAGCCTCGCGCGGCGAGCGCAGCGGGGTTCATCGCCCCCCTTGGGTTTGATCTTCACCAGCCCGATAATGGGCGGATGGAAATCAAATCCGACAATCCCGAACACGGCTTCCAGTTTCCCGGCACGTTCGAGCTCAGCGCCATGGGCCCGGCCAACTCCGGTCTGGAAGTGGAACTCCCCAGGCTGTTGCTTGCGGCCGGCATCGAGGTGCTGACCGAACAGATCAGCTGGAAACACTCGTCCAACGGCAAGTACGTGTCCGTGCGCATGGCGTTCGCCGCCCGCGACCGCGCCCAGTACGACCTGGCCCACGAGGTGCTGCGCGAGCACCCGGAAGTAAAGTGGACGATCTAGCGCCAACGGCGGTAGTGACGGCCGCTGGCCGTCAGCCGCAGCCGGCCATCGTCCGTGATCTCGGCCGCCAAGCGTACGAGCCGGTGTGGCGCGCAATGCAGCGTTTCACCGACGAACGAAGCGACGACACCCTGGATGAATTGTGGGTCGTCGAGCACGATCCGGTGTTCACCCTCGGCCAGGCCGGCAAACCCGAACATGTGCTGGCCCCCGGTGACATCCCGGTAGTGCAGGTGGACCGCGGCGGGCAGGTGACCTATCACGGCCCCGGCCAGATCGTGGTCTACCCGCTGTTGCGCCTGCCGCGGCTGGGCATCGGCGTGCGCGACTATGTGTGCCGGATCGAACAGGCCATCATCGATACGCTGGGCGAGTGGAACATCGGCGCCGAACGCCGGGATGGCGCCCCCGGTGTGTACGTTGGCGGGGCGAAGGTCGCTGCGCTGGGTATCCGCGTGCGGCGTGGCTGCACGTTCCATGGCCTGGCCTTCAATGTCGCCATGGATCTGGAGCCGTTCCACCGCATCAACCCCTGTGGCTACGAAGGGCTGCGGGTGACCACGATGGTAGACTTGGGCGGTCCGTCCGGCCTCGCCGCCGTCACGCCGGTGCTGCTGGACCAGCTGGCCCGCCAGTTTGGCCTGCTGCTGCAGCCGACGCCGGACCTGCCCGATTTGTCCGCTTGACTTGAACTGACACCATGCGGCCGCGTTGCCGCCGGGAACATCATGACCGAACAGACTGCCCGCTCCATTCCCCTGCAGATGCTGCAGGGCGAACCCGCTCCCGCCGCCGCGCCACTGCAGGCAGGCGTCAAACAGCTGGGCGGCGACAAGATCAACCGATCGCCCGTGCAGTTCGCCGATGCCCCGGTGCTACGCAAGCCGTCGTGGATCCGTGTGCGCATTCCTTCGGGCAATGCCGTGCAGAACCTGAAGGCCAAGCTGCGTGAGAACCGTCTGGTGACGGTCTGCGAAGAAGCCAGCTGCCCGAACATCCACGAGTGCTTCAGCCATGGCACGGCCACGTTCATGATCCTGGGCGAGGTCTGCACCCGACGCTGCTCGTTCTGCGACGTGGCGCATGGCCGGCCGAAGCCGCCCGATGCCAGTGAACCGGCGACCCTGGGCCAGACCGTCGCCGACATGGGGTTGAAGTATGTGGTGGTGACCAGCGTTGATCGCGATGACCTGCGCGACGGCGGTGCCCAGCACTTTGTGGATTGCATCACCGCCATCCGTGCGAAATCGCCGGGCACCCGTATCGAAGTGCTGACCCCGGACTTCCGCGGCAAGGGCCGCATGGAGCGCGCGCTGGAGATCCTGGCGCAGAACCCGCCGGATGTGTTCAACCACAACATCGAGACGGTGCCGGACCTGTACCGCAACGTGCGGCCGGGTGCGGACTACCAGTGGTCGCTGACCCTGCTGAAGAACTTCAAGGCGCAGCATCCGGGCGTGCCGACCAAGAGCGGCATCATGCTGGGGCTGGGCGAAGAGTTCGAGCAGATCAAGGCCACAATGCGCGACCTGCGTGCGCATGACGTGGACATGATCACCGTCGGCCAGTACCTGCAGCCGACCGCCCACCACCATCCGGTGCTGAAGTACTGGACGCCGGAAGACTACAAGGCGCTGGAAGACTACGGCTACGCGCTGGGGTTCAGCCACGTGGCGTCCGGCCCGATGGTGCGCTCGTCGTACCACGCCGACGTGCAGGCCAAGGGCGCCGGCGTCGCCTGACGCTCTGCGCCGCTGCGCTCGCCGACCATGGGTCGGCGCTACCAGGGATTGCTCGCCGACCATGGGTCGGCGTTACCAGGGATTGCTCGCCGACCATGGGTCGGCGTTACCGGAGCTCACCGACCCCCGGTTGGCGTGGTGCGCAGCGGGCCGTTCGCGGAAAAGCCGCTCGTTCACAATTTGCTACAGGCGCCGGTCTACGCTGGAAATCCGCGTTGCATGAACGCGGGTGACAAAGCGCGCAACTTTCGGCACTGTCGTGGTGTCTGAAATGCACGCAGTCTTCCTTTCGGCAAGGTGCCCTGAGCAACTCCATGAAATTCAAAGCCCCCGTATTCCTGATTGCCCTGGCACTGTCTGCCCCGTTGTCGCTGGCCGCGCAGGCGGATACCCCCGCGCTGCCGGCGGCGGCCACGGCCGATCAGGCGACCACCTCCAAGCTTGTCTATGGGCTGCTCTCCGACAGCCGGTACGCCTATCGGCCGCGTGCGCTCGACGAAGCCACGTCCAAGGACGTATTCAAGCGCTACCTGGAGTCGCTGGATGGCGGCAAGCAGTTCTTCACCCAGGCGGACGTGGCGAAATTCGCCCCGTTCGAGGCGGGCATCGCCACGGCCATCCGGGGCGGCGAGCTGGAGCCGGCTTTTCAGGTGTTCGCGGTGTACAAGCAGCGCGTTGCGCAGCGCGTGGGCTATGCCCGCAGCCTGCTCAAGCGCGAGCCTGATTTCAGCACCGACGAGCGGTTCGAGTACGACCGCAAGGACGTGCCGTGGGCGGCCAGCGACGCCGAGCTGGACGAGCTATGGCGCAAGTCGGTCAAGAATGACTGGCTGCGACTGAAGCTGGCCGGCAAGAAGCCGGATGAGATCCGCACTACGCTGGACAAGCGTTACGCCACGCTGGAAAAGTCGGTGGGCGAGCTGAAGGGCGAGGACGTGTTCCAGTTCTTCCTCAATGCCTATACCAGTGCCGTCGACCCGCATACCGATTACTTCACCCCGCGCACGGCCGAGAACTTCAACCAGGCGATGTCGCTGTCGCTGGAAGGCATCGGCGCGCAGCTGCAGCGCCAGGACGACATGGTGGTGATCCGCGAGATCATCGCCGGTGGCCCGGCTGCGGTGAATGGCAAGCTCAAGCCCGGTGACCGCATCGTCGGCGTCGGCCAGGGCACCTCGGGTCCGATCGAAGATGTGATCGGCTGGCGTATCGACGACGTGGTCGCCAAGATCCGCGGCAGCAAGGACACCCAGGTGCGGTTGGAGTTCATTCCGGCCGAAGAGGGCGTGGACGGCAAGCACCACACGCTGGTGCTGACGCGCCAGAAGGTGCGTCTGGCCGAACAGGCTGCCAAGGGCGAAACCCTGACGATCCCGGGCAAGGACGGCGAGCCCGCGCGCAAGGTCGGCGTCATCAAGCTGCCCACGTTCTATCAGGATTTCGAAGGACGCCGTCGCAACGCGACCGACTACGCCTCCGCTACCCGCGACGTTGCCAAGCTGCTGGCCGGCTTCAAGACCGACAAGCTGGACGGTGTGGTGCTGGACCTGCGCAACAACGGCGGTGGTTCGCTGGACGAAGCGATCGAGCTCACCGGTCTGTTCATTGAACAGGGCCCGGTGGTGCAGGTGCGTGAGTCGGGTGGCCGCGTCACCGTCAACAGCGACCGCAGTGAAGTGGTGGCCTGGGACGGCCCGCTGGCGGTGTTGATCAACCGCGGCTCGGCCTCGGCCTCGGAGATCTTCGCCGGCGCCATCCAGGATTACGGCCGCGGGCTGGTGATTGGCGAAACAACCTTCGGCAAGGGCACGGTGCAGAACATCGTCGACCTGGATCGTTGGCCGAGTGGCGACAGCCAGCGCTTCGGCCAGGTGAAACTGACGATCGCCCAGTTCTTCCGCGTCAGCGGCAGCAGCACGCAGCACAAGGGCGTGGTGCCGGACCTGGCCTTCCCGGCCAGTGTGGATGCCAGCGAGTACGGCGAAAGCACCTACGACAACGCGTTGCCGTGGACCCGCATCGCCGCCGTGCCGCATACCCAGTACGGCAATTTTGGTCCGTTGCTGCCGAAGCTGGAAACCCGCCATGACACGCGCATCGCAGCCGACAAGGAGTTCCAGTGGTGGAACGAAGATGTCGAGCAGTTCCGCGCGGAGAAGGCGAAAAAGTACATCTCGCTGAACGAAGCGGAGCGTCGCACCGAGCGTGAACGCCAGGACAAGCAGCGCACGGACCGCCAGGCGGTACGCAAGGAGCTCGGGCTGGATCTGGATCCGCTGGCCGATGACAGCAACGATGACGGCCTGACCGGCAACGAGCGCGACATCGTCAAGGATGCCGCACGCGAAAAGGCCGCCGAGAAGCGCCCGGACCCGCTGCTGCGAGAGTCTGCTTCGATCCTGGCCGATGCCGTGAATCTGCTGGAAGTGGACCGCCCGCTGTCGGCCCAGGTGCTACCGCAGTCCACTGGTGCTGGCCGCTGGGCAGACTGAGTAGTGAACCAAGGGCCCTTTCGCCACCGCGAAAGGGCCTTTCCCCGGCATCCCTGACCCCACGCCTACAGGCACCCGGCTAAGCTCATGCCGATGGATCTGCCCGGAGTTCCCATGCGCCCCTGCCTTCCGTTCCTCGCCGCCCTCACTACGCTGACGCTCAGCGCCTGCGGTGGCGGTCGTGCGGCTGACAGCATGCTGCTGCGCGAGTCGTTCGATTCCGGCGACATGTACTCCCGTACCGTCGATGGATCCCCCGGCGAAGCCTGCGAAGCGGCGCGCCGCACGTTGCTCAGCCAGGGGTATGCGATCGCGCGTGCCGACAACACTGCCGTGGAAGGCAGCAAGAACTTCCAGCCGCGCGATGATGACCACGAGCAGCTGGTCCTGCGGATATCCTGCGCGCCGCGTGCCGACCAGGCACTGGTCTTCGTCAGCGCGGTGCAGGATCGCTATGCACTCAAGAAAAGCCCGACCTCGGCCAGCGTGGGCGTGGGTGCCCTGGGCTCGGTGTCGCTGCCGTTCGGCAGCAATGATGATTCGCTGGTCAAAGTAGCCAGCAGCACGGTGCAGGATGGCGATTTCTACGGTCGCTTCTTCCAGCGCCTGCAGCAGTACCTGCCGGTAACCGCACCTGCGGCCGCCACGCCGTCGCCGCCGGCCGACACGGTGGACGACGGACTGCGCTGAGCATGCGCGCAGTAGCGAGCCTGCTGGGCGTGTTGCTGGCCATGCCGGCGATCGCTGCGCCCGTGCCTGCGGACTGCATGCAGGGGCTGCTGGAGCGGCTGGGATGGCGCTTCACGGATGCGTCGATCAGCACGCCTGTCGTACAGGGCGGGCGGGTCTGCACACGTGCTGACCTGCAGGACGCACGCGCCCACGGTGACCTCCAGGTGGTCCTGCCCCTGCAGTTGGACCCGCCCTCGCGGACGGCCCTCATGCAACAGCTTCTGGAAGATCCGGCCACGCTGTGCGCTTATGCGATGCGCGTGGGTGACGCCGCGCGGCAGGCGGCCCGCGCGCTTGAAGACAATGAAGGCTACCGGTTCTCCGGCCTGCAACTGGGCTGGATCGGCTTCGGTCTGCGGGGGGCGGCTGACCAGGGGTGGGAGCGCACGCGCAGCTTCGGCCGTGGCTACCAGCCTGTTGCCCGCAACAGCGCGGCAATGGACGCCTTCTACCACGGTGCGGTACGCAGCGAATGCGGGGTTGGCCGCCAGGTGGCCCAGCTGGCGACGCAGCGCGAAC
The DNA here is from genome assembly GCF_040223995.2 of Stenotrophomonas sp. WHRI 8082. NCBI lineage: Bacteria > Pseudomonadati > Pseudomonadota > Gammaproteobacteria > Lysobacterales > Lysobacteraceae > Stenotrophomonas > Stenotrophomonas sp. WHRI 8082. The sequence continues at coordinate 2,724,916 of NZ_CP167826.1, forward strand.
TGCACGGTGATGCAGGCTTCGATCAGGCGTTCACTGCGGGCGAGGTGAGCATCGGCACCTTCGTTGGCCTGCACGACACCGACAGCATCCTGCTCGGCCGCCAGGCCACTGAACCGTTCGCGGATGGCAAAGCGGTGCGGACCTCGGCTATGGGGCGACAGGCGTTCATGGGCGCGCCCGGCTACATCACCCATGCCTTCGGCCGCGACACGCTGGATGACCTCAACAACCAGGCCGAGAACTTCATCGTGGTGGACGTGGGTGCCGAGGCCGCCGAGGCGCTGCGTGTGCACGGCGGACTGGGCTGGTATGACGAGCGCAACCAGGCGCTGTGGGCGCTGTCCCGGCAGATACCCCGACGCGGCGTGCGCTTCTTCGAGCGCCTGCTGGCGGAGCGCGATCCGTCGCTGCGTGCGTCGCTGACCGTGGACGAAGCCGCGCTGGTAGCGCGCATGGACGCCCTGCTGGACGATCCGTTCTACCGGCAGTTCCTGATCTTCGTCCACCCGCGCGGTATAAAGCCCATCGGCTTCCATATCGCGCGCCTGCTGGACCGTAATCCGCGGACGCCGTTCACCGTGGAGCTGACGATGCACACACTGCACACCTCGCTGTATCGGCGCTGGCAGCAGGCGCAGTTGCGCCACTGCGCGGTGACCGGTATGCCAGGCAGCCTGACTTCTGATTCCGGATCGCAGGGCGCACCCCGCCCCGGTCCCCCAACGCAAAGGTGAAAAAGATGGATATTGCAATGATCGGCCTGGGCCGGATGGGGGCGAACATGGCCCAGCGTCTGCAGCAGGGTGGCCACCGCGTCGTCGGCCACGATCCGATGGAAGCGGCACGTGCGCGCGCAGCGGAAACGGGCATGGCGGTGTTCGATTCGCTGGCCGCGGCCGTGGCGGCGTTGCCGGTACCGCGCGTGGTGTGGCTGATGGTTCCGGCCGGCGATACCGTGGACCAGACGTTGGCGCAGTTGGTGCCGCACCTTGCCGAGGGCGACGTGGTGATCGACGGGGGCAATTCCAACTATCAGGATTCCATCCGCCGTGCCCGTTCGCTGGCCGACGACGACATCTTCTATCTGGACTGCGGCACCAGCGGCGGCGTGTGGGGATTGCAGGAAGGCTACAGCCTGATGATCGGCGGCGATGCCGCAACAGCAGAAACGTTGGCGCCGATCTTCCAGACGTTGGCGCCCGCCGCCGACAAGGGCTGGGCACGCGTGGGGCCCAGCGGGGCGGGGCATTACACCAAGATGATCCACAACGGCATCGAGTACGGAATGATGCAGGCCTATGCGGAGGGCTTCACCTTGATGGAGCGCAAGGAAGCGTTGGAGCTGGACCTGGCCCAGGTGGCCGAGGTGTGGCGCCATGGCAGCGTGGTGCGCTCGTGGCTGCTGGATCTGAGCGCGAAAGCCCTGCAGGCAAATCCGTCTTTGGACGGTATCGCTCCCTATGTCGAAGACTCCGGCGAAGGACGCTGGACGGTCGCCGAGGCCATCGCGCTGGACGTGCCCGCGCCGGTCATCACCCTGGCCCTGCTTGAGCGCCTGCGTTCGCGGCAGTCGAACAGTTTCAGTGACCGTCTGTTGTCGGCGATGCGCAACGAGTTCGGCGGGCACGCCATCAAGAAAAGCTGATCCGCGAGGTAGCGCCGCGCCCTGCGCGGCGGATCCTCGGCGCACCCCGAAACGCCGCCGAGCGTGGCTCGGCGCTACCCTGCAGATTCCAGCCCGATGGTGCGGCCCTCAGCGGCGCTGCGCCTGCCCGCATCCAATAGTTGCATCAGGTGCAGCGCCTGCCGTGGGGTGACGTCGGCCGTTGCTTCGCCGCGGATCGCTGCCGCAAAGGCGGCGTAGATCCGGCGGTAGTCACCGGGCAGGTTGTCCACGGTGCGGTGCTGCAGGTTGCCTTCGCCATCCACCCAGCTGTGCTCGCCATGGTGGGGGTCCAGCCCCCAGCCCGGCGCCCCGGGCGCCTTTCCCGCAGCCAGTTGCGCTTCCTGCACGTCCAGCCCGTGCTTGATCCAGCTGCCCGCACTGCCGTGCACGGTGAAGCGCGGCGCGGGGACGCTGACCAGCGAACCGGCATGCACGATGGCGCGCATGCGTGGGTAGTGCAGCACGGCATGCAGGTAGTCGATGCTGCCAGCCGCGCGCTGGCAGTCCAGGTCCGCGGTAATGGCCTGTGGCCAGCCGAACAGCTGCACCACCTGATCCAACAGGTGTGGACCCAGGTCATACCATAGGCCACCGCCAGGGAGATCGCGCTCGCGCCAGCGGTCACGTACCTGCGGCCGGAAGCGATCGAAATGCGAATGACATTCGGCGACGTCGCCCAGCTGGCCACTGTCCAGCACCGCCTTCAGCGTCAGGAAGTCCGCGTCGAAGCGACGGTTCTGGAACACCGTGACACAGCGCTCCGCCTCCTCTGCGGCGCGCAATACGGCCTCGGCCTGCGCCACATCCAGCGCGAAGGGCTTGTCCACCAGAACGTGCTTGCCGGCGCGCAGGGCGGCGATGGCCAGCGGGGCATGCTGGTCATTGGGCGTGGCGATCACCACCGCATCCACGGCGGGGTCGTCGAACACATCGGACGGTTGCGCACGCACGTGGACGTCGGTGAAATGTCGCCGCAGCTCATCGCGTCGCGAGCTGACCACGCTGTGCAGCGCCAACCCCGGTGTGTGCTGGATCAACGGGGCATGGAACACCCGTCCGGCGAGGCCGTAGCCGATCAGAGCAAGCTGGAGGTCGATCGCCATGGCGGTTCCTTCATGGGGGGGATGCCCAGCGTAACGGCCCCCGCGCCGAGGATGAAACATGAACGGTTGTCGCTGGCAGCGCGGTGGTTCACCCCGGCATGACGGCGCCCGCACACGGGCTGGACGCGCACTACGGGACACTTCACCCACCAACGAGGAGGACCGCACCATGAAGACGAACTCGAAACTGCTCACCGCGACCATCGGCCTGGGCATGCTGCTGGCAGCGCCGCTGGCGATGGCCAATGATCAGGACAAGAAGGACATGCATGCCGGCCACGACAAGACCCATGCAGATCGCCATGACTCCAACGAGCCGGTGACCGATACCTGGATCACCACCAAGGTGAAGGGTGACCTGGCGGTCAGCAGCAACGTCCCGGCTACCGATATCAGCGTCACCACCGTCAATGGTGTGGTGAGCCTGAGCGGCAACGTGGCCAACAAGGCCGAGCACGACAAGGCCGTGGCCACCGCCAAGAACATCAAGGGCGTGACCCGCGTGGATGCGGCGCAGCTGAAAGTTGCTGCAACCCCGATGAAGTAAGCCGTCTCCCGAGTGGCTGAACCTGCTTCATGACAAAGGCGCCTTCAAGGCGCCTTTGTCGTTGTTGACGCTGGCCGGGCCAGCCGACGCTTGGTCAAATGATCGGCTGTTTCGCTGATTGGACGTCGTGATGAAGCTTTTCGTTTCCACAGGGTCGGCAGTTGGCTCGGCGGACATTGCGCCGCCGTCGGTGCCGCGCACTCAACCGACAGAGCATCGGCTTCTGCTGGTGGATGCCGGCAACGCGCCGCTGGTGATGCTCGGCCCCCCGGCCTCGGTGAACGGACCCAGCCGCGTCAACTGGCGACGGGCACTCGTCGCGGTGACCACGCTGGCCGCACTGGGTTCGATGGCTTATTGGACCTTCGGCTGGCCCATTTTCAACATGTCCGGACCGCAGGCTGCAGGCAGCCCACAAGCCGCGCCCGCATCGCGCGCCGCACTGAGCTGGCAGCAAGCTGATCTGACCCTGCGCAAGTCGCACGGTTGACCCCGGCAGGTCTTGCACGGACGCCGTCACCCTGGACTATAGTGGCTTCACGCGAACCGCCGGGTGGGGCGGCGGGCACGCGAGGGGCGGCGACGTGGAGTGGGGCAGGGGATCGGCCTAGGGAGGCCAGGTGACACCATGGCAGTAAAATCGGCTGAAACAGGCGATCTGCGCATCCTGCTGGTCGAAGACATGCCTGAGGATGCGGAGCGCGTCATTGCACAGATCCTCGCCGCCGGCATGCGGGCCAGCTTCCAGCGGGTGGAGGAAGAAGCGCAGTTGCTGGGCGCGCTGCAGGACTTCCAGCCCGATGTCGTGCTCGCAGAGCTGACCATGGCCGGTTTTTCAGGCTTCCGTGCCTTGGACGTGGTGCGACAGGTCCAGCCCGCCTTGCCGTTCCTGTTCCTGACCAGCACCACCGGCGAAGAGGCGGCGGTGGCTGCACTGCAACGGGGTGCCAACGACTACATTCTCAAGCACCAGCCTGCGCGCTTGCCGGCGGCAGTGTCGCGCGCCGTGCGCGATGCGCGGACCGAAAGCGACCGGGTGCGGGTGGAAGGCGAGTTGATGCGCGCGCAGCGCCTGGAGAGTCTTTCGCTGCTGGCGGCAGGGCTCAGCCACGACCTGCGCAACATCCTGCAGCCCCTGCTGATCATGCCGGAGCTGCTGAAGGCCCGCACCGACGACCCGCAACTGCGACACATGGCCGATGTCATCGCCGAGTGCGGGCGCCGTGGCCACGAAATGGCCGAATCGATGCTGTCGTTCGTGCGGGGGTCACGCAAGCCCAGCGAGCGGGTACCGGTGGGTCACTTGTTCGAGGCGGTGCAACTGCTGCTGCGAGGCAGCCTGCCTGCGGCCGTATCACTGGAGGTGCGGCAGGAGGACCTCGACCTGACCGTGGAGGGCAATTTCACCGAACTGCAGCAGGTGCTGCTCAACCTCACGTTGAATGCGCTGCAGGCCATGCCGCACGGGGGACGGCTGGGGCTTCGCGCCGAGCGCACGGGGCGCCATGAGGGCCGCTTCTGGTTGTGCATTACGGTCACCGACGAAGGCATCGGCATGGATGCCGGGACGCTCGCCCAGTTGTTCAGTCCTTTCTTCACCACCAAGCCGGACGGTACCGGCCTGGGGCTAACGTCGTGCAAGCGGATCATCGAAAGCTGCGGAGGGCGTATCGAGGTCACCAGCGTGGCGGGGCAGGGCACTCGCTTTGACCTGCATTTGCCCGTCAGTGATTCTTCCGAAGCGCATCAGGTGCTACCTGCGCCCCCTGCGGGCGGGAGTGGCCCGGCCGTCCTGGTGGTGGATGGCGAAGCGACGCGCTTGTCCTTGTTGGGGAATGCGTTGTCCAGCCAAGGCTATCTGTTGCACCTCGCTTCCGATGGCGCCGCTGCGCTGCGGATGCTGCAGGCCAATGCGATGCCCGCGCTGGCCATCCTGGATGGGGGCGCTGCGTTGCTGCCTGCCCATGCACTGCTGGCCGAACTCGCCGCGCAGGGATTCCAGGGCACGGCGCTGCTGATGCTTGATGAAAGCGATGACGCCGCATTGCCCGTTGCCGAGGGCGTCGACGTGCACGTGCTGCGCAAGCCGCTGGACATGCAGCAGGTCTTCCACTCCGTGGCGAGGGCATTGACGAAGCAGCGCTGAGTACGCTCAGCGCGCACCGATGCGTCGCTACATCTGCTGTTCCCAGGGGAACCGCGGCAAGGCGGCGACCGCCTGCTCCAGTCGATGCGCCCAGTTGTGATGGATGTCCGCATACAGGGGCGAGTCGCCGCTCAGCCGCAGCTGCCCGCCGATGTGAAGTTCATCGCGGCGGATCAGTGCCAGGTCCAGGGGCAGGCCGACCGACAGATTGGAACGGATGGTCGAATCCAGGGAAACCACGGCTGTCCGCGCTGCGTCATCCAAGCGGGTATGAGGCCGGATGATGCGGTCCAGGATCGGTTTACCGTACTTGGATTCGCCGATCTGCAGGTAGGGCGTTTCAGGCGAGGCCGATATCGCATTTCCCAAGGGATACACCATGTACAGGCCTGGCCCCTCGCCGGCGATCTGCCCGCCAAGGATCAGCGTCGCCTGGGTATTGACCCCATCGTGCCCATGTTCCACGTCGCGACACTTCACCTGGCTGTCCACCAGCAGGGAACCGACGTACTCGGCGACTTCGAACAGGTGGCGCAGGCTGCGCAGGTTGGGCTCGCGCTGTTCCTCCACATCCCGTTGCAGGCGCGACACCAGCAACTGCGTGGTGGCGAGGTTGCCGGCAGCCATCAGCACGAAAACCGCTTGGCCCGGATAGTCGAAGACATGCAGCTTGCGATGTATGCGGACATCGTCAACCGATGCGTTGGTACGCGTGTCGGCGGCGAAGACCAGGCCTTCGTCCACCTCGATTCCGACGCAATAAGTCATTGGCATCGCCCCATCAAGTGCGGTCCAATGGTAAGGGTACTGCCGTTACGAAGGCATTATCTCCTCCCCTCCCTCTGATGGATCGCATGACCACCGTGCTACTGAGCCTGGGCAGCAACATCCAGCCCCGCCGCCACCTGCATGCCGCTGTCGCGGCCCTGGCCGCACGTTTCGGCAAGATTACCGTGTCGCCCGCCTACCGGATGGCGGCCGTGGGCTTTGATGGGCCTGCTTTCATCAACAATGCGGTGGCGATCGATACCGACCTGGACCTGGATGCGCTGGATGCATGGGCCCATGCGCTGGAAGACGAACACGGGCGTGATCGCAGCGGACCGCGGTTTTCCGACCGGACGCTGGACATCGACGTGGTGTTCTACGGCGACCTGATCGTCGAGGGCCCGGGCCATCTGCGCATTCCGCGGCCCGAGCTCAAGCATGCCTTCGTGATGAAGCCGCTGGCCGATATCGCGCCGACCTTCGTTGACCCGGTCAGTGGCCTGACCCTGGCCGCCCTGTGGCGTGCCCACCGGCAATACGACGAAGCGTTTGATGTCGTGGAACTGGGTCCCGACGCCGAAGCGTAATGCTACGCTCGGCGGGCTCCGGTCCGTCGCCGCGGGGGCGCACCCAAGCCGCGATGCCTGACTCAGGCCGCGCTGCGCGCTCGCCGAGCGTGGCTCGGCGCTACCGACAGCGGTGCCTCAGGACAGCGTGCGCCCGCCATCCAGCCGCAGCGTGTGGCCGGTGACGAAGCCCGCATCGGCGATCAGCCAGCGAACGGCCTCGGCGATTTCTTCAACCGTGCCGATCCGGGCGAGGGGCGTGCGCGCCAGCAGGGCTTCACGGGCAAAATCATCCTTGCCGCTCTCCGGCCACAGGATCGCGCCAGGCGCCACGGCGTTGACCCGCACCTTCGGCGCCAGCTCCAGCGCCAGCGAGCGCGTGGCCATCTCCAGCGCGGCCTTGGCCATGCTGTAGGCCGGATGGTCGCGCATCGGATCGGTGGCGTGCAGGTCGGTCAAATTGACGATGCAGCCCAGGCTGCGGCGCAGGTGCGGCGCAGCCGCTTGGCCGAGCAGCAGCGGTGCCCGTGCGTTCACTGCGTACAGTTCGTCGATGGCCTCCGCTGTGATCTGCCCCAGCGGGGTCGGGAAGAACGTGGAGGCATTGTTGACCAGCGCGTCGAGCCGTCCGAAATGGGCCACGGCCTGTTCCACCAGATCCGGCAAAGCCTCGGCATCGCGCAGGTCGGCCTGCAGCGCCAGCACGCTGCCCGGACGCGCCAGTTCGAAGGCGAACGCCAGCTGCTGCAGTTCGTCACTGGAACGATGCGCATGCAGGACCACCCGATAACCCGACTGGTGCAGGTGACTGGCAATGGCCGCACCAATGCGGCGTGCGCTGCCGGTGATCAGGGCAACGGGGGCGGTGTCGGTCATCGGGTACTCCACGGCTCGGCTATCCTGTGCACCATTGTCACCGCAATTGAAGACGCCATGCAGTCCACGATCCCCCTGCCCGAAGCCGATGCCCTGGCCCACAGCGAACAACTGGCCGCCGCGCTGCGCGAAGAGATCCGCGCGCAGGGCGGGGCGATGCCCTTCTCGCGTTTCATGGAGCTGTGCCTGTATGCACCGGGCTGGGGGTACTACAGCGCCGGTGCCAGCAAGTTCGGCGCCAGTGGCGACTTCACCACGGCCGCCGAAATGGGCGGGCTGTTCGCCGCCACGGTCGCCAATGCGCTGGCCCCGGTGCTGGGTCAGCTGGGCCCGCAGGCACGCCTGCTGGAACTCGGCGGCGGCAGCGGCGCGTTTGCCGAAGCCGTGCTGCTGCGGCTGGCGGAGCTACAGGCGTTACCGGCGCGCTACGCGATCCTGGAGCCCAGTGCAGACCTGCGCCAGCGCCAGCGTGAGCGCCTGCAACAGAATCTCCCGGCGGACATCGGTAGCCGGGTGGAATGGCTGGATCGTCCTTTCGATGACGACTGGGAGGGCATCGTGTTTGCCAACGAAGTCATCGATGCGCTGCCCACACCGCGCTTCCTGATCCGCGATGGCGAGGTGCATGAGGAAACGGTGCAGCTGGATGCGGACGGGCAGTTCATACGCGGCGCGCAACCGGCCGACATGCTGCTCAGCGGTGCCGTGCGGCACCTGGAGCGCTACCTCGATGCCCCCTTCGCCGAAGGCTACCGGTCCGAACTGTTACCGCAGCTGCCCTACTGGCTGCAGGCGGTGGCCGGCGGCTTGCAACGCGGCGCGATGTTGTTCGTGGATTATGGCTACACCCGGCGCGAGTATTACCTGCCCGAGCGGGACGATGGAACGGTGCGCGCTTTCTACCGCCACCATGTGCACAACGATGTCTACCTGTGGCCCGGGCTGCAGGACATCACCGCGTCGGTGGACTTCACCGCCATGGCCGAGGCGGGCCTGCATGCGGGTTTCGATCTCGCCGGTTACTGCAGCCAGGCCAGTTTTCTGCTCGGCAATGGGTTGGATCACGTGCTGACCCTGGCCGACGAACGTACCGACGAAGTGGGGCGTGTGCAGCTGCGCGAGGAAGTGAAAAAGCTCACCTTGCCGAGCGGGATGGGCGAACGTTTCCAGGTCATCGGCCTGCAACGGAACATCGACTTCGAACCCGCCTTTGAACTGGGTGACCTGAGCTGGCGGCTGTGAGCAAGACGTGGCTCAAGCCGCTGCGCCATCCCCGTTTCTGGCTGGCTGCCTGGTTGGCGGCCGTGCTGACGGTGATCGTGGTCTGCCTGATTCCGCCGCCTCCGCTGGCGCTGCCGCAGGGCAGTGACAAGGTGGAGCACTTCCTGGCGTATTTTCTGTTGGCGGGCAGCGCCGTACAGCTCTATCGCCGCGGGGCTGTGCTGGCATGGGCCGGAATCGGGTTGGTGCTGATGGGCATTGGCATCGAGTTTGCACAGGGTGCGCTGACCGAAGCCCGCATGGCCGACCCGGCCGATGCGGTGGCCAATACGGCAGGCGTCATCGCGGGTCTTGCCACGGCATTGAGCCCGTGGCGGGACACGCTCCTCCGCATGAAAGGGTGAGCCTGGGTGAGAACGGGGACACCTAGTGGTTGCAGTCCTGGAAAAACTCGATGTCTTCGCCCACGACCATGGTCAACGGGCCCAGCAGCGTTCCGAATAAGCTGTAGCAGGTAAAATGAAGTAACTGCTGGCCTTTGATGATTGCCTCATTGAGGTCCGCCGTATTCAACACCACAACGCGTAGCCTGCTGACTGCAGCGCTTGAATCGGGTGTTGTGCCGGCCAGCACGAGGGCCAGCAGGAGGGACAGAAATCTTGTATTCATGGTGACATCTTCGTTGGTGGCTGCATCCCTGCTGCGCTGCCAAGCGTCTTCTTCGCCGCCGGCGGTGCCGAATTCATCGTAGGGTGCACCCAGAGCCTGGGGTTCCTCATGGTCCATCTCCCGGTTGGACGCGGCGAGTTGCCGGTGGAGACAGGCCAGTGCAGGTGAAACGCCGAGACCAGCGTTACGTGACGTCTATAGTCTCGGCGTCATCGGTGACGTCATTGCAGATCGAGAACGTCATTCCCTGTCAGTGGTTGCACGTCTGTCGCGCCGTCAGGTAGAAGAGGTCTTCCTCTTCGTCCTCTACGACGTCTGAGATCTCCATTTTGCCGAGGAGGGTGCCAAACATCAGGTCACACTGGATGGCGATGAGTCGTTTCGCGGTGGAGGTTGCATCGTGGACGGTGCTCCCACTCGCGGTGGTAGTCAGGTTGGAGATCGCAGCCTGCGCGCTCCAATTCGCGCAGCAGGCGAACAGGAATATCGCCACGGAAGCGGACGATACGCGGATTCTGAAAGTCATGTCCTATCTCCTGGTTGTGCTGGGAGTGCCTGGAGCACGCCCAGCGAAAACGCTGGGTATGCTCCAGGAACAGTGCCTCGGTCAGTGGTTGCAATCCTGCTCTGCCTTTACGGTGAACCCCTCTTCAAGCGTGTACTCAGGCTCTCCGATCAGTTCACCGAACATCATGTTGCACTGGATTTTCAGATTGCGCGCGGCGGTCATCTTTGCATGCTCCAGGCTGATGCCGGTCGCCTCGGTGCTCAGTCGTGAGACGGCAGCATTCGCGCTACCGGCGACGCCCATTACGGCGACAAAAGCAAACAACAGGGCATTGAGCTTAGCGTTCTTCATGATGTATCTCTGGTTTGGTTGGACGCGGCCAGTCGCCGCGAGAGATAGGCTACGTTTCAGGTAGAAAATTGAGAGTAGGCGCAGCACCCTTGTGTCGCGTGCGGCAGGCTCGAATATGTCTGGGAGTTTCGTAAGTGATTTGTTGAGCGTCACGTCGGTGGCGGACCGATATCACGATCGCACTGTTGCATCGACGAGAGGATCTGCGCGCCGGGCAGGCTGGCTCAGGTGTGGGCGCGCCGGAGCGCGGCAGGGCACGCAGAAGATGCGAAGCGTATCGTGACGTCTTGACGGTTGCCCGTGGGGACGGTTGATGTCTCCCCCATCAGAGCGATGGACTGCACAGGGCCGTCCTTCTGAACGCACAGAGGCGTTGATGCGGGATCGTGGCGTCCAGGCAGGGCAGCGGCAACGCATTGCCGCTATATAGTCGCCTACCTGTGGAAGCAGACGCCGTGGCGCGGCCCGCTGCTGCGCTTGTGGGGCTGAGGCGGACGCTGGCAGCGTGCGCTCCGTCCCGCTGCCGGTTAGATCACGCAGACTTGGGAAATGGTGGTGATTACGTTCTCGCCATCGCGGACTACCTTATCGAACGTTAACCAGTCGGTCCTTGTGCCGGACAAGGAGTCGCATTCTGCCCAGGCCTGCAGCTTGGCCCGGCTGGCGACATCGAAGAAATGGATAAGCCGGCCGGAGGCCGTTCCGTATAACAAACTGGTCTCTGCGGCCTCAGCGCTACCTACCGCACTGAACGTGGATACACAGGCAAGCAGCAGCGTGCCGGGGATGTTCTTGTTCATTGTCTTCTCCAGCGTGTTGAAGCGGCGGAAATGCCGCTCCAACAGCCTGGATGAACGGGGCTGCATCCTCTGTCAGCGCTTGCCGTCACTCGGCCAGGGTTGCTTCGTCCAGCACCCACATCGCCGGGCGGGTGTCGCCGGTGAAGTTGATGCACAGATCGCCCTTGCCGGTGAGTCGCTTGGGCAACGCGGCTTCCAGGGTGACGAATCCATCGGCGCCGAGGCTGGCGGGCAACGGGACTTCGGCAAGCGCCGGCCCGCTGCAGTCGCCGCGACGGATTTTCATCTCACCGTGTGCCCGCGTGGCCGCCTCGAACTTTCGCTGCGGTTCGTCGTGGGCCAGCTGGAAGTAGTACGGAATGCGGCCGGCGCGGACCTTCAGCGTGCGGATACCGGTGAGGTCTGCATCGGCCCAGCGCCAGCATGGATTGAAGATGTTGACGTTGAACACGGCGCGCGGGCCATCGGCCGGACCATCATCTTCCAGTCGCAGCAGCAGCTGTCCGGGGCCGGGGCAGGTCAGCAGTTCATCATCGCGGCGGGTCAGCAGCGATTGGGCGGTGTAGGCCGTCTGGGTCGGTGCAGCCGCGAGCGGCTGGCCGTTGAAGAAGGCAGCCGCCTGCACGGTGACCGGCACGGTGGCCTGCAGCGGCGATGTGTACAGCGTCGCGTCGGCAGTGACCGGCTGGCCATCGGTGCGATAACGCACCTCGTAGCCCAGTGGATTTGCCAGGCGGACCTGCACGCTGCCGCTACGGCGGTCGTCCTGCTGGTTCACGGCCACCTCGAAAGGCGTCTGCGCATAGGCCAGTCCCCACGCGCGGTAGCGTTCCAGCTGTGCGGGCAGGCGGGCGAGGAAATCGCGGAAATCACGTTGCTGCACTGGGCTCCAGCCGGTCTCGGCAACGGCGGCCAGGCGCGGGAACAGGTTGTGCTGCAGGCGCGCATGGGTGCGCGTGTGCTCGGTGAACATGTTGGCCTGCAGGCCCAGGATATGGTGCTGCTTGTCCGCCGCCAGCGTGGCCGGGACCGGTTCGAAAGCGTAGGTGCGTGCCAGCGTGGTCAGCAGGGGCCGACCCGGTGGTTCGTTGGGCGATGCCGTCTGCAGGTAGTCCATGTACATGTCGGTGACCGGCGACATCACCACATCGTGGCCTTCGCTGGCCGCCTTCAACCCACCTTCGGTGCCACGCCAGGACATCACCGTGGCCTGCGGCGGCAGCCCGCCTTCGAGAATCTCATCCCATCCGATCAATCGGCGGTCGTGCTGTTCGAGGAAGGTCTCCAGACGTTTGATCAGATGGCTCTGCATCTGCATTTCATCGGCCGCCCCCAGTTCCTTCATGCGCTGCTGGACACGTGTCGAAGCGATCCATTGGTCCTTTACGGCCTCATCGCCGCCGACGTGCACATAGGCCGCCGGGAAGAGATCGATCACTTCCTCCAGCACGTTTTCCAGGAAGACAAAGGTGCTCTCCTCGGTGTTGAACAGATTCGGGAACACGCCCCATTCGCTCAACGGCTGCAGTGGAGTGTCCAGTACGCCCAGTTCCGGATATGCGGCGATGGCGGCCGTCGCATGCCCCGGCACGTCGATCTCCGGGATCACTTGGATGTGCAGCGCCGCGGCGTAGGCGATGACCTCGCGGATCTGCTGCTGGGTATAGAAGCCGCAGTACGGACGGGGGGCGCCGGTGATCGCATCGCGTCCACCGTCGCCGGCCGGGATCCGGCAGCTGCCGACTTCGGTCAGCTTCGGGTAGCGCTTGATCTCCATGCGCCAGCCCTGGTCATCGGTGAGATGCCAGTGGAAGGTGTTGAGCTTGTGCGCGGCCATTGCATCAAGCACTTGCTTGATCTCGTCCAGGCTCTGGAAATGGCGCGCCGAATCGAGCATCAGGCCACGCCAGGTGAAACGGGGGGCATCCTCGATACGCACGGCGGGCACCAGCCCGTTGCTGCCACCGGTGGCGAGCTGCGCGAGCGTAGTGGCGCCATAGAACAGGCCGGCTTCGCTGGTCGCCCGCACGGTGATGCCGCGGGCCGTGGATTCCAGTACATAGCGCTCATCCGGTGTCGCCGGCAGACGCGTGGCCGGGGCGCTGCGGTCCAGCACAAAGCGCACGCCGCCCTGGGCGGTGACCTTGCCCGGCACCAGCGTGGGGCCACCACTGCGTGCAAGCAGATCAGCGAACTGCGCAGCCACGCGCCGTGCGGCGGTTCCCTCGGCCTGCAGGGCCGTCGCGGCGGTGATGGTGAAGCCCTCGCCGGTGGTGCGATGCACCTGCGCCGGGGCGGGGATGACCATCACGCTGCCGCTGCGCAGTTGCGGGCCGGGTGCGTTGTTGATCGCGGGTGGGTCGTTGGCCAGTGCCAGAGGCGCGAACGCCATGCTCAGCAGCAGCGGTGCCAGGGATACCAGACGCATCAGAACAGACTCCTGTTTAGGGCGACCTGCGGGGCGTCGCCGTTTTTCCAGACCCCCTCATGCAACGGGCCCGGATGACCGGGCCCGTTGCGAGGGAACAACGTCAGCTTAGAACTTGAAGTGCACGGTCGCCATGTAGCGGCGGCCGCTCTTGTACTTGCCCGCCAGATGCTCCTTGTCGCCGAGGTACTGGAAGTAGGTCTCGTCCAGCAGGTTCTGCGCGTCCACGTTGAGCGACCAGTTTTCGTTGAACGTATAGCCGATGCTGGCGCCCAGTTCGGCGTAGTCGTCCACGCTTGCCGGTGCTGCACCCGCGACGTAGCCACCGGCCAGGTAGCTGTCACGCCAGTTGTAGGTCAGGCGTGCGTTGAGCGGGCCCTTCTCGAAGTACGGGCTGAAGGCGATCGAGTTGCGCGACTGGTAGGGCAGCGGATCGCCGCTGTTGTTCTCGCCGTTGGCATAGGTGTAGTTGGCGGTCAGGCCGAAGCCGCTGTCGCCGAACGGCTGCTGCAGGCTGAGGTTGAAGCCCTTGACGTGGCCGCTGCCGGCATTGCGCGGACGCTGGATGCTGTAATCGCAGTAGCCATCCACGGTGCAGCCGTTGGTGCCGACCACGCTGGCCCAGGTGGTGGGTGAGGTATCGCGGATCGAGTTGTACTGACGCTCGACGGTGGCCGAGGTGTCGATGTAGTTGTCGATCTTCTTGTAGAACACCGACCACGCAGCGACCGCCTGCGGCGCGTAGTAGTACTCCGCCGATACGTTGAAGTTCCAGGATTCATACGGCGACAGGGCGGCGTTGCCGCCGGAGCCGGTCAGCTGGGTGTCGTTGAGGAAGGTGTTGTTGACCATCTGGTTGTACGGCGCCCAGGCGATCACCTTCGCGGCGGAGAAGCGGAACACCCAGTCGCTGTCGGTATCCCAGGCCACGCTCAACGAGGGCAGGACGAAGTCCTCCTTCTTCGTCTGCGTCTGCCACTTGCTGTCCAGGTCGGTCAGCGTGGGGGTGCCGCCGTAGACGAAGCCGCTGCCTTGGGTCTTGGAGTCGACGTAGCGCACGCCGACGTTGCCGCGCATCGGACCGTTGGAGAAGTTCAACTGCGCATAGGCTGCGTTGTTGGTCTGTTCCAGGGCCCAGCTGTTGTTGAGGTAGCTGGACGGATCCGGATTCGCGAAGTCCAGCGGGCTGCCCTTGACCCAGGCGAGCACGTTGTCACGGCCGACCTGGATGTGGCGAGCCTGGTCATCACCAAAGCCCTGGATGTCGGTCAGGCCGATCGTGCCGACGTCGACCAGGTTGCCGGTACGCACACCGCCATACACGTTGAGCTCGAAGTTCTCTTCATGCTTGCCGTGGCGTACGCCGAACTGCAGCTGGTTGAAGATGCTGTCGAACTGCACATTGAAGTCCAGCTGCGCGTAGGTGTCCTTGCTTTCGGTGGCGAACACGCCGTTGTTGCCGAGCCAGCCGCCGGGTGCGCCCCAGTTGGCCGGGTCGCGTGCAGCGGCCGGATCATCGAAGCTCAGCCCCTTGTCCAGGCTCCAGCCGTAGGCGCCATTGTAGACGGGCTCGATGAAGTACTGCGCCAGGTTCTTGTTCTCGGACTTGCTCTGGCCTGCTTGACCGCTGACGCCCCAGGTCTCGCCTTTCCAGGCACCGCGCAGGTCCAGTCCCTTGGTGGTGACTTCGGATTCGCGCACGTTGTTGTCATAGATGACCGTGCCGCTGGTGAGATCGCTGTTGGCCCCGGAATGGCCCGTGGTGGCGACCCCGTTGCGCACGCCGCCCAGCGTATCGACCGCGTTGCGCGTTCCATCGTTCCAGGTCAGGAAGGAGTACATCGACTGGTTGTAGTTGTCGAAGTTCTCCTTGATGTACAGGCCGCTGAGGTTGAACTCCAGGTCTTCGTTCGGCTTGAACTGCAGGTTCACCACGGCACTGTCGCGCTTGCGTTCCTGCTGGAACCACGCCGCGTTGATGGAGTTGGGCACGTCCACGTCCGGCGCCACACCGGTGGCGTTGGGGAAGCTGCTGGCCTTGGCATAGCCGAATACTTCGGTGCCCTGGCGGTCGACGGCCTCTTCATAGTGCTGCGCAGATACCGCGATTCCGAAGGTTTCGTCATCGGTCTTCCAGCTGTAGAGTGCTGCCGCGTTCGGCTTGCCCTCGCTGGCCTGCTGGCTGTAGCTGTAGCCCACCGAGGCGGCGACTTCGTTCTTCTTCAGATCCAGCGGCTGGCGCGTGTGCATCAGCACGGTGCCACCCAGGCTGCCTTCGGTCAGGCGTGCTTCGGAGGATTTGATGATCTCCGCGCGGCCCAGGATCTGCGGTGACAACAGGGTGTAATCGAAGCCGCGATTGGGCTGCTCGCCGTACAACCAGATCGCCTGCGCGACGGGGTGGCCATCCAGGAAGGACAAATTGAGGCTGGGATCGGTGCCATCGATGCTGACCCGCTCGCCCTGGCCGAAGCGGCGGTCCAGGGTCACGCCCGGGATCTGCGACAGCGCTTCGGCGACGTTCGTGCTGGGGAACTTGCCGATGTCCTCGGCGGTGATCGCTTCGGAGATGCCGACGTTGTTGCGCTTGGTGTCGAGCGATTTCTCCAGGCTGGCACGGATGCCGACCACGGTGATCGTGTCGAGGTCCTGCGGGGTCTGCTGGGCATGGGCGGCGAAGGCCAGGCAACTGACGACGGCGGCCGAAAGTACGGACTTGCGGGTATTCATGATGTCTCTCCTCATCACTCGATGTTCGCCTCGTCGGCGCGTGGTTGCTGCTGTCGTGCGATCGCGCCGCGGCCGGCGTGATCGGGTAGTCCGGGTGGTGCGTACGGCGTGTTCCGGTTGTTGCATGTTCTTGCTGCCTGCACGCGCCTGCGCGTGCTGCAGAGATCAGCGGGATTGCTGGCCCAGGTACCAGCTGGCGGCGCCGATCACGCCCAGCTGGCCGTGCTCGACCACCTTGACCGGGATCCGTTGCAGCGCTTCGCTCATCGGACCCTTGTTGAGATAGCGGGCAACGAAGGTGCTGGCGCGCAGGAACTCGCGGATCTGCGGCAGGATGCCGCCGGCGAGGTAAACCCCGCCGTGGGCGCCATACAGCAGGGCCATGTCACCGATGGTGCTGCCGAGCAGTCCACAGAAGACTTCGAGCGCCCTGCGTGCCTGCGCATCGGTGCCCGCCACCGCAGCGGCCGTCACGGCGTCGGGCGTGCGCAGCGTGGCGGGCTGGCCTTCCACGGCGCACACCGCGGTATAGAGGTTGATCAGGCCAGGGCCTGACAGGGCGTGTTCCACCGACACATGCGACCGTGCGCGCAGCATGTGGCGCAGGATCGCCATTTCCAGTTCATCGCTGGTGGCAAGGCTGGCCTGTCCGGCTTCAGTGGCCAGGACCACCGGACCATGGGCGGTGGGGATCCAGAGCGCCGCACCCAACCCGGTGCCGGGCCCGACCACCAGGGTCGGTCCACGCGGCGCGCTGTCGGGTCCACACAGGTGAAGCACGCCACTGGCATCCACCTGAGCGGCAGCATGGGCGACGGCCTCGAAATCGTTGACGATATGCACGTGCTGCACGCCGGTGTCGGTCTCGAGCTGGCGGGCCGACAGCGGCCACGGCACATTGGCGGTGATCACAGTGCCGTCTTCGCGGGCATAACCCGCAGTGGCCACGACGCAATGAGCGGGGCGGGTGCTGTCGCCGAGGAAATCCGAAAGAATGGCAGCCAGTCCCGGATGGTCGACGTTGCGGTACTTGCGGTAATCCAGCAGACGGACCGGATGGGCGTCGTCGCCGCTGGCCTGCACGCGGGCCACCCGTACATGGGTTCCGCCGACATCTGCGGCCAGGAAGCTCGGCGCAGCGCTGGACAGCACGTGGGCGGGGGCGGGATGGCTGGCAGCGGTCACGCGGGCTCCTGCAGGGTGCGGATCGAGAATGACCCGCGGTTGAAGCGGAATATGGCGCTCTGTTGACAACGATGTCAACGAGCTTGTGAATATTTCGTTGCTGCGCTGCAAGAGATTGTTTTGACCGGAAACGATTACATTGCTGGGAAGCAGTGGCGGGAGCAGCGCCTTCCACATCAGTGGCACAGCGCCCTCTACGTATTCAGATCGAAATCACGTGTCGTATGCGGCGCTGCAGCATCCGGGGTGACGGCGGCATGAGCAAGTTGACAAATCCCCCGTGCTCGTCGAAAGAATGTGACAACGTTGTTCCCAGCCATTCGTCGACGACGCTGACCGCGGCGTCGCAGCAGGAGCCTTGCCGATGTCCGCCGTCCCCGCTGCACCCGCACGTACCAGCGTCACGACCTCCATCGCCATCGTCGGCGTCCTGTTCTTCCTGATCGGTTTCTTCACCTGGCTCAACGGGCCGCTGATCACCTTCGTCAAGCTGGCCTTCGAGCTGGACGAAGTCGGCGCGTTCCTGGTGCTGATGGTGTTCTATCTGTCGTACTTCTTCCTCGCCCTGCCGTCGTCGTGGATCCTGCGCCGCACCGGCATGAAGAAGGGACTGAGCCTGAGCCTGCTGGTGATGGCGGCCGGCGCCGCCTTGTTCGGCGAGTTCGCTACGCAGCGCTGGTATCCCGGTGCGCTGGGCGGTTTGTTCGTGATCGGCAGTGGCCTGGCGCTGCTGCAGACTGCGATCAATCCGTACATCAGCATCCTCGGGCCGATCGAGACGGCCGCGCGACGCATCGCGATGATGGGCATCTGCAACAAGATCGCCGGCATGCTGGCCCCGCTGCTGATCGGCACCTTGGTGCTGCACGGCATAGGAGATCTGTCCACTGCGGTGGAACAGGCGGACGCGGCGACCCGGGCGGCATTGCTCAACGAGTTCGCTGCGAAGATCCATGCGCCTTACCTCGGCATGGCGGCGCTGCTGGTGGTGCTGGCGGTAGCGGTGCTGTTCTCGCCGCTGCCCGAGCTGAAGACCGCTGAAGCCAACGCCAGTCCCGCCGGCAAGGGCGGCGTGGAGCGCAGCAGCATTTTCCAGTTCCCGCACCTGTGGCTGGGCGTGCTGTGCCTGTTCGTCTACGTGGGCGTGGAGGTGATGGCCGGCGATGCAATCGGCACCTACGGCCATAGCTTCGACCTGCCGCTGGACCAGACCAAGATGTTCACCTCGCTCACCCTGGGCGCGATGCTGGTGGGCTATGTGGTCGGCCTGCTGCTGATTCCCAAGGTGGTCTCGCAGTCGCGTTACCTGAGCATCTCCGCCTGCCTGGGCGTGCTGTTCTGCCTGGGGGCCTACTTCACCCACGGCTATGCCTCGGTGGCCTTCGTGGCCCTGCTCGGGTTCGCCAACGCGATGATGTGGCCGGCCATCTTCCCGCTCGCCATCCGTGGGCTGGGACGCTTCACCGAAACCGGATCGGCGCTGCTGGTGATGGGTATCGCCGGCGGCGCGATCATCCCCCAGGCATTCGCGGTGCTGAAGCAGCATGCGGACTTCCAGCTGGTGTTCCTGCTGCTGATGGTGCCGTGTTACCTGTACATCCTGTTCTACTCGGTGATCGGCCATCGCGCCGGCCTGCCGCGCGATGCGGCCTGATCGGCGATCATGGACGCACCAGACCAACCGCGGGGAACGGCAATGCGCAGAGCGACCATCAAGGACGTCGCCGAAAAGGCGAAGGTTTCGCTGAAGACCGTATCGCGTGTCATCAACAACGAACCATCGGTGATGCAGGCGACCCGTGCGCGCGTGCTGCGCGCCGTGGCTGAACTGGACTACGAGCCCGATCCGTCGGCGCGTAACCTGCGCAGCGGCACGACCTTCGTGGTCGGGCTGGTCTACGACAACCCCAATCCGTACCACATCATCGGCGTACAGAACGGCGTGCTGGCGGCGTGTCGGGAAACCGGCTTTGGCCTGCAGATCCATCCCTGCGACTCCAGCTCGCCGATGCTTGCCGAGGAGCTGGCGGACTGGGTGGCGCGTTCGCGGCTGGCCGGACTGGTGCTGACTGCCCCGATGTCCGAGCGCCGCGACCTGGTGCAGGCACTGACCGCGCGTGGCATCAAGCTGGTGCGCATCATCGCGGCCACCGAAGACCCGGCCGATGGTGCGTGCGTGTTCGTCGACGACCGCGAAGCGGCCTATGAGGTGACCGAGCACCTTATCCAGCTCGGTCACCAGCGCATCGGCTTCCTTTGGGGTGGCAGTTCGCACCGGTCCTCGGTGGAGCGGCACGCCGGCTACGAAGCCGCGCTGAAGGACTACGGCATGACCGTGGACAAGCATCTGGTGGTGCAGGGCGATTACACATTCGACGACGGATTCCGCGGTGCACGGCGGCTGCTGGCGCTGCGTGAACCGCCGACGGCGATCTTCGGCTCCAACGACGAAATCGCGGCCGGCGTGCTTGCCGCTGCGAAGTCGGCTGGCATGAACGTGCCTTACGATCTGTCGATCGCCGGATTCGAAGACAGTCCGTTCTCGCGGCAGTCGTGGCCGCCGCTGACCACGGCCAAACAGGCCACCGAGGACATCGCCCGCCACGCCGCGCGCCTGTTGATCGCGCAGCTGCGCAGCGACGCCTACGACGACACGCCGTCACCGCTGCACAACCAGGGCTTCGTGCCGCAGCTGGTGGTACGCGGATCCACTGCGCCGATGCGTCCGTCGGCACCACGCACCCTTCCTTCCGATCCTCCCTGAGTACCGTCATGACGCTGCCCGCACCTGCCGACACCCTGATGTACCGTGAAGCCGCTGAAGCGGCGGAAGTCATCGCCGCCCAGTTCGCGCGCAACCATGGCGTGATGGAGTCGCTGGCTGCCAGCCTGCGCCAGTCGCCTCCGCCATTCGTGGTGACCTGCGCGCGCGGAAGCTCGGATCATGCGGCTACCTACGGCAAGTACCTGCTGGAAACCCAGCTGGGGGTGGTGGTGGCCTCTGCCTCGCCGTCGGTCGGGTCGGTGTACGCTGCGCCGTTGCAGCTGCGTGGCGCACTGTTCATCGTGATCTCGCAGTCCGGCAAGAGTCCGGACCTGCTGCGCAACGCGGAAGCGGCCAAGGCCGCAGGCGCGCGGGTGGTGGCGCTGGTCAACGTGGAGGATTCACCGCTGGCGCAGCTGGCCGATACGGTGATCCCGCTGCATGCCGGCGCCGAGCGCAGTGTTGCGGCCACCAAAAGCTATCTGGCCTCGCTGGCCGCGCTGCTGCAGCTGGCGGCGTACTGGAAGCAGGACAGCGCGCTGCGGGCAGCACTGCAGGCATTGCCGGATGCACTGCGCAGCGCCTGGCAGGCGGACTGGAGTGCGGTGACCGATGGCCTGGTGGAAGCCAGCAATCTGTTCGTGCTGGGGCGCGGCCTGGGCCTGGGCGCGGCGCAGGAAGCGGCGTTGAAGTTCAAGGAGACGTGCGGGCTGCATGCAGAGGCCTACAGCTCGGCCGAGGTCAAGCATGGCCCGATGGCGTTGGTCGGCCCTGGCTTCCCGGTGTTGGCTTTTGCCCAGCCTGACGAGACCGGCGCCGGTACGCGTGCGGTGGCCGATGAATTCGCCGCGCGTGGCGCGCAGGTCTGGTTGGCCGGTGCCGGCGGCGAGTTGCCGGTCGCGGCAGCACCGCATCCCCTGTGCGCCCCGCTGCTCACGGTGCAGAGTTTCTACCGCGCGATCAACGCACTGGCGCTGCGCCGCGGGCACAATCCGGACCTGCCGCCGCATCTGAACAAGGTCACGGAGACCGTCTGATGAAACAGGTGCTGCGCAATGCCCGCATGCTGGTGGGCGATGAGTTCCGCGATGACCTTGCCGTGGTGCTGGAAGCGGGCCGCATTACGGCCGTGTTGCCCGACGCGGCACCGTCGCTTGGCCATGCCGGCGAGCAGGTAGACCTGCAGGGGGGCTGGCTGCTGCCCGGTTTCATCGACGTGCAGGTCAACGGCGGTGGCGGCGCGTTGTTCAACAACACGCCGGACGTGGCGACACTGCGCACCATTGCCGCAGCCCACCGGCGTTTCGGCACCACCGCGATGCTGCCCACGCTGATCAGTGATGACCTGGAGGTGATGCGTGCAGCGATCGCGGCCACGCATGACGCCATTGCGCAGGCGGTGCCAGGGGTGCTCGGCATCCACCTGGAAGGCCCGTACATCGCACCGGCGCGCAAGGGCACCCATGACGCCAGCAAATTCCGCGTGCCCGATGCCGATGAAATCGCCTTGGCCGCCTCGCTGGACAATGGCGTGACCCTGCTGACGCTTGCCCCGGAGCGGGTGCCGCTGGAGACCATCCGCGCGCTGGTGGAGCGCGGGGTGATCGTCGCCGCCGGGCATACCGCCGCCAGCTACGAAGAAGTGCGCGCCGGGCTGGATGCCGGCATCCGCGGCTTCACCCATCTGTACAACGCGATGTCACCGCTGCAGGGGCGCGAACCCGGTGCGGTCGGGGCGGCGCTGGAAGACCGCGACAGTTGGGTCGGCATCATCGTCGACGGGGTGCACGTGCACCCGGGCAGCCTGCGTGTGGCGCTGGCTGCGAAGCCACGTGGGCGCCTGCTGCTGGTCACCGATGCCATGCCGCCGGTGGGCGCGGCCGACCCCAGCTACGTCCTGTACGGCGAAACCATCACCGCCATCGAGGGTGTCGTCCGCAATGCAGCGGGGTCGCTGGCGGGGTCTGCGCTGGACATGGCGACGGCTGTGCGCAATACGGTGCAGCTGCTGGGCCAGCCATTGGCCGAAGCGGCCCGCATGGCATCCACCTATCCGGCGCAGTTCCTCAACGTGGATGATCGGATGGGGCATATCGCGGAAGGATTCCAGGCCGACCTGGTGGTGCTGGATGATGCGCTGCAGGTGCGTGGGACCTGGATCGCCGGGCAGTACGAGGCCGCATGAGCACTGGAGCGGGCCCGCGCCTTGCGTCCATCGACGCGCTGCGGGGCCTCACCGTGGCAGCGATGCTGGTGGTCAACAATCCCGGCAGCTGGAACCACGTCTATGCGCCGCTGCTGCATGCGCAGTGGGACGGGTGCACGCCCACCGACCTGATCTTCCCGTTCTTCCTTTTCCTCGTCGGCGTGTCGATGGCCTTCAGCGTGGTGCCACGTGCGGTGCTGCCGGCGGCGCGTCCCGCGTTGGTGCGTGGCGTGCTGCAACGTGCAGCGCGCATCCTGCTTGCCGGTGCCTTGCTGCATGCGCTGGCGTGGTGGCTGCTGGACCTGCCGCATTACCGCCTGTGGGGCGTGCTGCAGCGGATCGCCCTGTGCTCCGCGCTGGTGGGGGTGCTGGTGGTGTTCGCGCGACCAGCCGTGCAGTGGATCGCGCTGGTGCTGCTGCTTGCGGTGTACGCGGCGCTGCTGCTTGCTGCAGACACGCTGCAGCCCCTGTTGGATCCGGCCAGCCGGCTCGATACTGCGCTGTTCGCACCGTGGGTGTACCAGTGGCATCCCGACAACGGGCTGGGCCACGATCCGGAGGGGCTGTTGAGCAGCCTGGGTGCGTTGGCGACGACCTTGCTGGGCGTGATCGCCGGTGGCCTGTTGCGTTCGGGTCGCCGTGGTGCCTTGCTGTTAGTAGGGCTGGCAGGCGCGGCGCTGGGCGTCGCAGGAGCGGGCGTACTGCCCTTCAACAAAGCCTTGTGGACGCCGACCTACGTTCTGTGGAGCGGTGGGCTCGCAACGCTGCTGCTGCTGGTCACGTACGTAGTGGTGGACCGGCGAGGCTGGCCGGCCTTGGGACGGCGGTTCGGCGTGAACGCGATCACGGTGTATCTGGGGGCATCCGTGCTGTCGGTCGTATTGGGCGCTACGGGTGCGTGGGCGCGTGCGTGGCACTTGATGCGCGATGCGTTGCCCACGCAGCCTGCGATGGCTTCGCTGCTCGTCGCAGGTGGTTTCGTGGGGGCGTGGTGGGTCGTCGCGTGGTGGCTGGATCGGCGACGCATCTACGTCAAGATATGAAGTGATTCACGCGTGTGCGCGCCGCGTGAGAGTGGACAGTCTTCACGGCTTCTATGCGTATCAGGTCTCAGTTTATGGCCCGTAAAGTACGTAGCGGTCATCGACGGCTGCAGGACCCTGAGGCGTAGGGTCCACGTATGTGAACTCTGATTCATTACTGCCACGTTCCTCGTAGCTCGTCCATTCCCCCGTTGGAGACGTCCTATGCAACGTTCCGCGCGATCGCCCCTCTTCCTGTGCATTGCTTCTCTGCTGACACGGCGCGCGTTCGCCGGTACGGCGTTGCTGGTGGCAGCCCTTCCTGCAGGTGCCAACTGCGTGACGACGGGTACCACCACGGTCTGCGATGCCACTGTGCCGAATCCGTGGACCTCGACGGTGGGCAGCGGCGATGGCGGGCCCGACGACAGCCGCACGGTGGAGGTGCAATCGGGGGCAGGCGTCGTGGTCAACAATGCCAGCGTGGTCAGCTTCGCCGGGGTGGGTAATGTGCTGAGCAACAGCGGCACCCTCACCGCCACCAACGCGGCGGCGATCGGGTTCGACAACAGCACCGGGCGCAACCGTGTAGTCAACACTGGCACCGGCGTCATCCAGGCCGACGGCACCGCGATAGCGGCCACCGGCGGGGGCGCGCTGGACTTCATCAATGCAGGTCTGGTGACCGGCAATGTTGTGCTCGGTGCCGGCGATGACCTGCTGGATCTGTCCGGGCGCATCGACGGCAGCGTGGACCAGGGTGCGGGCAACGATACGGCGATTCTGCGCGCCGGCGGGACCCTCGCCGGGGCCCTTGCACAGGGGGCCGGCAACGACCGGCTGGAGGTGCAAGGTGGCGTGGTCAATGGTGCTACTACGCAGGGCGCGGGCGATGACACCGCAGTGCTGAGCGCGGGCACGCTGGCCTCGCTGGACCAGGGCGACGGTGTGGACAGCCTGCAGATCAGCGGTGGCAGCGTCACCGGGACGGTGCAGCAGGGCAACGGTATCGACAACTTCCTGATGACCGACGGCACCCTCGGCGCCCTGCTGCAGGGTGACAACTACGACTCCTTCCGCATGACCGGTGGCCGCATCATCGGTGCGTTCGAGGACGGCGACTACGCCGAGATGACCGGTGGGCGCATCGGCCGGGTCAACATGAAGCTCGACAACAATGTCTTCGACATGTCCGGCGGCACCATCGACGGCAATCTGGTGACCGGCTTTGGACGCGACACGATCATCCTGTCCGACGGCTATATCGGCGGCAACATCAGCGTCAGTGGCGGCGATGACAGCGTGACCCTGACCGGCGGCACCGTGCGCGGCGAGATCCGCATGAGCGTGGGCAACGATACGCTGGACTGGAGCGGTGGCGGGGTGGTGCATGACCTGATCGACATGGGCGAGGGCAACGACACCGCACGCCTTTCGAACCTCAACGAATCCCATCTCGGTGCGGTCCCGCGTCTTGAGGGCGGCGTCGGCGTGGATGCGCTGGTGATGGACAACGTCAAGAGCACCGCCGTGGCGCGCTATGCCGGTTGGGAGAGCATAGCGCTGCGCAACGACAGCCAGCTGATCTTCGATGGCACGCTGGTGCTGGGCGACATCGGCACGGCAACCGGTACGCTGGATATCGATCCGACCAGTGCGTTGTTCGGTAGCGGTGCGAACGGCATTTCCGCCTTTACGGCGGGAGCGCTGGCGACGGTGATAAACGCCGGACGCCTCGACATGAGCAGCAACGACGTCGCCGGTGATGTGTTCACCGTCAACGGCAATTACACCGGCAACGGCGGCGGCCTGTATCTCAATACAGTGCTGGGCGATGACAGTTCGGCCAGCGACCGGCTGGTGGTGTCCGGTGGCACCGCCAGCGGCACGACCGGCATCGGTGTATTCAACGCCGGTGGTGGCGGCGCGGCGACTGTGGCCGATGGCATCCTGCTGGTGCAGGCAAGCAATGGTGCAACGACCACGGCCGATGCCTTCGCGCTGTTCAACCCGTTGTCTGTCGGCGCGTACGAGTACTTCCTGTTCAAGGGCGGGGTGAATGCCGGGACAGGCGAGAACTGGTACCTGCGGTCCACCATCGTGGCGAGTGCCGATCCCGCACCTGCGCCGCCGCCGGTGACGCCCCCGCTGCCCGAGCCGCCGCCGCCGGAACCCATCGGTACGCCGCCGCCGGTGTTGCCGCCCGCACCGCCACCGCCGCCGGATGTCCCGGTGGATCCGGGCACGCCGGATCCAGACCCGGTCGCGCCGGAACCTGCGCCGCCACCGGCACCTGCGGAGCCGGCGCCGGTAGCGCCTCCGGTCCTGGAGACGCCGCCCGCGGTGCCGGATGAGGTGGCCGTGGTACCCGGCCCGCTCGCTTTGCCGCCTACGCCCGGCGCGCGCCCTTCGCAGGCTGCCGTCACACCCATCTACAGGCTTGAGACACCGGCCTACGCGGTGGTGCCGTCGCTGCTGCGTACGGTCTCCCAGGCCTCGCTGGGCACCTTCCACGAGCGGCAGGGTGAGCAGCGGTTGCTGGTGGGTCAGGGTGCGGCGCGTGGCGCGTGGGGCCGGTTGATCGGCAGCAGCGAAGAGCAGCACTGGAACGGCGACGCGCTGACCGGCTTTGACGGTGACCTGCAGGGCCTGCAGGCGGGTATTGATCTGTATGCCAGTGGCGACGAAACCTTCCGCAGCCAGTGGGGCGTGTTCGTCGGGCGCACCCGCGCCACGGGCCGCATCACCGGACTCGCACTCGGGTGGGAGAACGTCCAGGTTGGCCAGACACGGTTGGATGACAAGCACGTCGGGCTGAGCTGGACCGGCGTGGGATCTGCCGGCGGCTATCTGGACGCGGTGGTGATGCAGAGCCGCTACCGCGGTGAGGCGTGGTCCACGCGCGGACTGGGCATCGACGTACGCGGCGACGGTACCAGTGCCTCGCTTGAGGCAGGCAAGCCGCTGCTGCGGTTCGGTCAATCAGCCTGGTGGCTGGAGCCGCAACTGCAGGTGATCTGGCAGCGGCAATCGCTGGACGACGCAGCGGATGCGGTGGCGGCGATCGGTTTCGGTGCGGACACCGCATGGACCGGCCGCATCGGCCTGCGGATTGCCGGCGATTACGGACTGGCGGACAACGGCTGGCAGCCGTACTTCAAGCTCAATTACTGGAAGACCTTGGACGGCGATGACCGCGTGGACTTCGGCAGCAACCGCATCGTGGCCGGGCAGGAGACCAGCGCATGGGAAGTCGGTGTGGGCGTGGTCGGGCGCTTCAACCGCAACGTGAGCGCGTATGCGGTCGCGGACTACACCCGCGACCTGGAAGACCGCAATCGCGAAAGGAAGAGCGTAGAGGGCAACATCGGCCTGCGGTTTGACTGGTAGGGCGGGTTCCTGCCCACGCAATCTCCGGTAGAGCGCCTATCCGGTAGAGCCGACTTCAGTCGGCTGGGGCCTGCGCGCATTGCAACAGCAGCCGACTGAAGTCGGCTCTACCAGGTCCCCACGGCCAGATCCCCGCGACCAGGTCCCCGCGCCTGGGGCGGTGGTTGCGTCGTTCCACAGGATGACAACGTCACGGCCTGCTAAAGTTGCGGCAACGATCACGCGTGACCGCACGCAAGCAGGAGTAACCGTGGAAGCCGAAGCCCCCTTTGAACCACTGAACGAGCTGGAAGTGCGACTGCTGCAGGCCCAGGACGGGACGCTGCAGGCCCCGGAATTCCTGGACAGCCTGCTGGCGGACCAGGTCTTCGTGCTGCTGGACAAGCCGGTCGGCCCGGACGCCGACTGGGATGAGTCGATCAACCCGCTGGTGCTGACCAGTGAAGGCGATGAGCCGATGTTCGCGATCTTCTCCGCCGTCGAACGTGCCAGCGCCTGGAGTGAGCAGTTGCCGCAGTTCGAGAATGCGCTGCAGGTGGAAATGCGCTGGTTGCTGAGCGCTATCTCCGACGGCGTGGGCATCGTGCTGAACCCGGGCTACGACATCGGCATGGAGATGATCCCCGATGCGGTCACCCAGTTGAAGCAGCGCGCCGACGCGTTCACCCGCGGCGAAGCGCGCTGAGTCAGCCCCGGCGCGCGCGCGCGATCGCGGCGATGCGCGCCTTGGCAAGGGCCTGGCCGATGGCGGGGCCCTGCAGGTCGGTGGTGTCGAGGTCACGCGCCTGCACCGACAGCGCCGCCCGGTGAAGCCGGTTCAGCGTCTCCCCTTGGGGATAATCGCTGTCCTCGAAGCCCAGTCGCCCGCGTTTGTCCGCTTCGCAGCACAGCGCGATGCGGGCGATGCGTTCGGGCCGCCGCAGCGTATCGCAGCGACTCAGCAGTTCCAGTACCGTGGCATCGCGCAGCTCGTCGATGCGGTGCACGTTGAGGTGCTCGCGGCACACCGCTTCGGCCAATTGCTGGTGCTCGGCGGGGATCTTCAGGCGTGCACACAGGGCCTTCAGCGGCTTGACGCCGCGCTGTTCGTGCATGATGTGGCGCGGCCATTCTTCCGGCGGCGTCAGGCCTTTTCCCAGGTCATGGGTCAGGGCCGCGAAACCGACCAGATCATCGCCGGGTGCCAGCCGGGCGGCCATGTCGCTGACCATTTCCTGATGCACGCCGGTGTCTATTTCAGGATGGTATTCCGCGCGCTGCGGGACACCGTACAGGGCCTCCAGCTCGGGCAGGATCGGGCCCAGCGCATGCGCATCGTGCAGGGTGCGCAGGAACGCGGAAGGGCGCTCGCACGCCAGCGCACGACGTAGTTCCTGCCATACGCGTTCCGGCACGAGGGCATCCAGTTCCCCACTGGCCGCGACCTCGCGCATCAGCGCCATGGTCTCTTCCGCCACGCTGAAGCCCAGGGGGGCGAAGCGCGCCATGAAGCGCGCGGCACGCAGCACGCGCAGCGGATCTTCGACGAAGGCCGGGCCGACGTGGCGGAGCACGCGCTGCTCGATGTCACGCACACCGCCATAGGGGTCGACCAGCCTGCCGGTGGCCTCATCGCTGGCGATCGCGTTGATGGTGAAGTCGCGCCGCTGCAGGTCGTCTTCCAGCGTCACCGATGGATCGGCGTCGACCACGAAGCCGCGATAGCCGCGTCCGGATTTGCGCTCGGTCCGGGCGAGCGCGTACTCCTCCGCACTGTCAGGGTGCAGGAACACCGGGAAGTCGCGGCCCACGGCACGGAAGCCTTGGGCCTGCATGTCGGCCGGCGTGGCACCGACGACCACCCAGTCCCGGTCACCGGCGGGACGCTGCAGCAGGCGGTCGCGCACCGCGCCGCCGACGAGATAGATCTTCATGACCCCATGATACGGCGGGTTCGGCGCAGGGAGTAACCGCTGCTGGCCGCCACGCTTCCGCTGTGGGTGCTTCCCGCTGCGGTCGCCGAGCATGGCTCGGCGCTACCGGTCATCGCGGCGTGCGGCGCGATCAATCCGCCTTGGAACCCGCTGCAGCGGTGCAGGTGAACTTCTTGCGGGTGTCCACCAGCTTGCCCATCAATCGATCACTGAGCGGCAGCGCATCGCCATTGAGACGCCAGTCGTAGATCACGCTGAAGGCCAGCACGCGGGCAACGTACTCGCGGGTTTCCTTGTAGCTGATGGTCTCGATCCACAGGTCAGGATCGAAGCCGGGCCGCTGGCCCTGCCAACGCGCGGTGGGCGTGGGGCCTGCGTTGTAGGCGGCGATCGTGACGTAGGGCAGGCCGTCGTACTTGTTCATCAGCTGGCGCAGGTACGCAGTGCCGATGGCGATGTTGGTGTCCGGGTCGTACAGGCTCGACGCGCCGCCGTAATTGGTCAGGCCGATGCTCTTGGCGACCGCTGCGCCGGTGGCGGGCAGCACCTGCATCAGGCCCATCGCATTGGCGGGAGAGCGTGCGTTCGGGCTGAAGATGCTCTCGGCGCGGATCTCGGCCGCCACCCAGGCGGGATCGATGGCGTTGCGCGATGACTCGCGGCGGATGCTGCCATCGTGGTGCAGCGGGAAGCGCAGGTGATACAGGCGCTGCTCGTCGGGCTGCTTGCCCAGCGAGAACACGGCCCGGTCGAACCACCCGTTTTCCTGTGCCACTTCCACCGCCAGTCGGCGCTGGGTGTCATCGAACTTGGCCAGCGCACTGTTCCATTCGGCCGTTGCCCAACTGGCGCGGTCGATGCGGTACAGCTCCATGGCCCGCACGATGGCCGGGTCGCGCGACACGGCGGCACGTGCCGAGGCACTGTCGTTGGGCTTCCAGGGGCACAGCATGTAGGGCTGCTGCAGCTTGTCGGCGGCCAGGAAACCATGGAAGGTCGGCGAGCTGGCGGCACGCGCGAACACGGCCTTGGCCTGCGCGGCCTGTCCCGTTTTCTCCAGCATGCGTGCTTCGAAGTAGGTCCAGCGCGAGTCCGCACGCTGGGTCGGGCCCATCTTGCGGATGGCCGCCAACGTCGCCGGCCAGTCACCGCGCGACATCGCTTCACGTACGCGCCATTCGTGCAGGCGTTCGTCATAGGCCGAATCGGGCACCGCATTGAGGCGACGCGCCGAATCGGGCAGGTACGACGCCACCGTCCACAGGGCGATCTGGTACCGCACCTGCGCCTGCTGCTCCGCACTCAGCCCCAGCGCCTGCGCATACTGCGGCAACTGTTGCTCGGTAGCGTCCGGGTTGGCTTTCGCCAGCTTTTCCAGGCCATCGGTGGCGATGCGTTTGCTGCGCTCGTTGCGTGGCCAGTTCAGTGCCTTTGCATTGGGGGAATCGACGAACGCGGCGTAGTCGGTCGCCAGCGCCAGATCGGCCGCGGGCAGACCGCGGGCCGCACTGCGCATCACCGCCGGCTGCTGGGCGTCGGCCGCCGCATCGATCCGTTCCCAGCGCAGTGCATCGCTCAGCCCGCCCTGTGCCTGCAGCGCGGTGAACACGGCATCGCAGCCATCGGGCAGCGCCTTGCCGTTCTTGCGCCACAGTTCCTGCGCTTCACTGGTCCACTGTGCGTCGATCTTGCCGGTGGCCTGGCGGGCGCTCAGCTGCGCGCAGCGCAGCCCGGTGTTCTCGGTGGGCGCCCAGTTGGCGAGCAGGGTCGCCCAGTCCTCGCGGCGCGCTACAGCGGGCAGCCATACGCTGCGGAAGGTGGTGGCCACGGCTTGGCCGTCATAGCGTTTGAGGAACGACTGCGCCTGGTCGTTGCTGACCGTTTCGATGTTGCGCCGCAGGTTCGCGTACTCCAGCCACCCATACGCCGGGTTGCGGCTGAGCGTGCCGGCCTGGGCAGCGTTGAACTGGCCGCGCTCGGCATCGGCGATGGCCGCCTTCAGTTGGGCGCGCTGGGCGTCGCTGGATTGGGCGGAAGCGCTCGGTACAACGGCACACAGCAAGGTGGCCACGGCGAGCAGGGACAGGGCAGGGCAAGGATGTCGAGTCATGGTCCCAGCATAGCGGTGGAAGGCTGAATTCAGTTTCGCACACGCTGCATGCAGGCACTTGAACGGGCGTTTGCAGCGACCGCTCATGCGTATTCGGCTTTGTGCAATCCAAGTGAAAGCGAGGCGTGGATCACTTCACCCGCTTTACAACTTGTTTACAACTAGGACGCTGTGTGATCCCAGCAGTTGATTTGCCCGCCCATCTGGAGAGAGAGAAGCGAATGAACAATCTGCATTGCCGCCCCTTGGCGGTCGCTGTATCGCTGTGCGTAGGATTGATGTCATCGGCCATGGTCATGGCACAGGAGACGCCGCGGGTCGCCACCGACCTGGACCGCGTCGAGGTCACCGGCTCGCGCATCAAGCGGGCCGAAGTGGAGGGCCACCTGCCCATCCAGACCCTCACGCGCACTGAAATCGAACGCACCGGCCTGACCTCCATCGGCGAGGTGCTGCAGCAGCTCACCGGTTCCGGGTCGGCGCTCAACGCGAAGTTCAATTCGTCCGGCAACTTCGGTTTCCCGCCGGATGGCAGCGGGGTGGGGGCGGGCTCGGCGCAGGTGGATCTGCGTCATCTGGGCGCCAAGCGCGTGCTGGTGCTGGTCGATGGCATCCGCTGGGTCAACGAATCGTCGGCCTCCGGCGTGGGGTCTGCGACCGACCTCAACACCATTCCACTGGCCATCGTGGAACGCGTCGAGGTGCTGGAAGACGGTGCCTCGTCGTTGTACGGATCCGACGCCATTGCCGGCGTGGTCAACATCATCACCCGCCGCAATTTCGATGGCGCGCAGGTGACGATGAACTACGGTGAGTACAGCAAAGGCGATGGCGCGCAGAAGGGCGTGGACCTGGCCTGGGGTACGCAGGGAGATCGCTACAGCCTGTTCCTGGGGGCGAGTTATACGAAGCAGGATCCGGTGTATGCCAATACGCGGGAGCAGTCGCGCTTGCCCATCCCGGGTACAGGCCTGACCTTCGGCAGTGGTGGCATTCCACAGGGTCGCTTCCGCTTCATCGATCCGAACACCGGTGCCGTGCAGGACCTGGTGCCGAACACCGGCGCCAGCACCCCCAGCTATGACGGCAGCGCCGGGTGCAGCCGCGCCGATGACTATCACTGCTTCACCACCGCAGACCGTTTCAACTTCGCCGAGTACAACCTGCTGTTGACCCCATCAGAGCGTAAGGGTGTGTTCGGTCAATTCCGGTTCGACATCAGCGACAACGTGCAGTGGTACGTCAAGGCACTGGGCAATCGCCGCGAGTCCACCAACCAGGCTGGGCCTGAGCCTCTGTTCTTCGGGCCCGATGGCGCTACCGGCAACCCGCTGGCGGACAACATCACGATCTCGGCGTTGAACCCGTTCAACCCGTTCGGCTTCGATCTTGTTTCCTCGGGCAACATGCAGTTCATCGGCCGGCGCCCCGTTGAGGGCGGTCCGCGTGTGTTCGAACAGGAGGTCAACACGACGTATGTGGCAACCGGCCTCGTGGGCGATTTCCAGGCAGCCGATCGCAGCTGGTTCTGGGACGTCAACGGCATGTACAGCAAAAACAAGGCCGAGCAGACAAACTACGGCAGCTACAACATCTTCAACATTGCCACCGCGCTGGGGGATCCTGCGGCATGTGCGGCAACGCCGGGCTGTGTGCCGCTCAACATCTTCGGCGGCGAAGGAAGCATCACCCCGCAGATGCTGCAGTGGATTCAGCCGGTTGTCCGTGACCGCAGCCAGAATGAGCTGAGCCTGTTCACCGCCAACCTGTCCAGCGAGCTCTTCACCTTGCCCGCCGGTCCGGTGGCCTTCGCGACAGGCTACGAGTACCGCAAGTACGAGGGCTCCTACCAGCCTGATCCGCTGACCGTGATCGGCCATTACAACGGTGTTCCGTCTCTGCCGACATCCGGTTCCTACGACGTCAATGAAGCCTACCTGGAGCTGAGCATCCCGATCTTCGCCAAGAGCGCGCTGGGCGAGAAGCTGGATCTGAGCCTGGCCGGACGTTACTCGGACTACTCCACCTTCGGCGGCGAGTTCACGCCTAAATACGGCCTGCGCTGGCAGGTGACCGATGACTTCGTGCTGCGCACCAGTTATGCCGAAGGCTTCCGTGCACCGTCCATCGGCGAGCTGTACGGTTCGGCCGCGCGCGCCGACCTGCAGATCTTCGATCCATGCTCCATCGGGCTGGGCGGCGATGCACCGCGCGGCAGTGCTGCCAACTGCGCGGCGTTGGGCGTGCCGACCGGCTTCCAGTCGGCGAACTCGCAGATTTCGGTCACCACCGGCGGCAACATCGAGCTGGACCCGGAGCATTCGCGCAGCTTCAGCGCCGGCTTCGTGTGGAGCCCCTGGTTCGCCAACAACACCGAGTGGTCGGAGCGTTTTGACGTGGAGGTGACGTTCTATCGCCACACGATCGAAGGCGCGATTCAAGCCATCAACGCGCAGACCCAGCTGGACCTGTGCGTGGATTCGCTGGACCCGCTGTACTGCAGTGGCATCACGCGTGCCAATACCGGTGCGATCAGCAGCTTCAACAACCGGCTGACCAACCTCGGTTCGATCAAGACCGATGGCTGGGATGTGGACCTGTTCTACACCCTGCCGCAGACTG
Organism: Stenotrophomonas sp. WHRI 8082; assembly: GCF_040223995.2. NCBI lineage: Bacteria > Pseudomonadati > Pseudomonadota > Gammaproteobacteria > Lysobacterales > Lysobacteraceae > Stenotrophomonas > Stenotrophomonas sp. WHRI 8082. The sequence continues at coordinate 2,758,507 of NZ_CP167826.1, forward strand.
ACATGGGGCAGTTCAAGCTGGGCTGGCAGAACACCTTCGTCGGACGCTACGAGGCACTGGGTGCAGCCGGGCAGCGGCAGCCGCAGGAACCGGGCGTGGAAGTCGCCGATAGTTCGATTCCGGAATGGACCAGCAACGCCAGCGTGTCGTGGGCGCTGGACAACTGGAACGCCTCATGGACGGTGCGCCATATCAGCAAGCTGACCGAACAGTGTGGCGATGCCGTGGCGTTCCCCATCTGCGGCAACCAGGCCGAGGGCACGAATGAGCTGTCGGCGACCACCTTCCATGACATGCAGGTGGGCTACAAGGTCGACTGGATGAAGGGCCTGCAGCTGAGCCTGGGATTGAACAACGTGTTCGACAAGGATCCACCGATCTGCCTGTCGTGCTCGTTGAACGGGTACGACGCGTCCACGTATGACATTCCGCGTGGCCGCTTCTGGTATGCGAGGGCGGATCTGCGGTTCTGATGCAGAAAGGGGTCAGAGTCCGTTCGCTTTGCGAAAGCACTCTGACCCCGATTTCAGTCAACGAAACTCAGAAGTTGTAGGTAAACGTCAGCGAGCCATTGCGACCGTCACCGAACGCACCGTAGCCGTTGATCTGCGACAGGTACTTCTTGTCCAGCAGGTTGTTGAGGTTGGCCTGCACGCTGAACTCCGGCGAGATGCGGTAGCGCACGAACGCGCTGACCAGTGCATAGCCTTCCTGCTCGATACGACCGTAGGCCGGCACCGGGTAGTAGATGCGGTTCTGCCAGTTGGCACCGCCGCCGACCGTCAGCGCGCTCAGCGACTGCGGGGTGTAGCTGGTGAACAGCTTGATCGTGGTCTGCGGCAGGTTGGTGTTGATGTCGGCGTCGTTGATGTCCTTGGCCACGTAGCGCGACGCACCGAAGGTGGCATTCCAGCCCGGTGTCAGTTCGCCGTTGAGCTCCAGCTCGAAGCCACGGCTGACCGTACCGCGTGCAGCGATGTACGCAAACTCGCCCGGGCGGCTCGGGATCAGCTCGCTGGTGACCTGTGCCACGTTGTCCTGCTCGATACGGAAGGTCGCGACCGAGGCGTTCAGGCGGTTGTCGAACCACGCGCCCTTGACGCCGATCTCATAGCTCTTGCCGTCCACCGGATCCAGGTAGCTGCCGCTGCGGTCGCGTGCGGTCTGCGGCTGGAAGATTTCGGTGTAGCTGGCGTACGTGGAGTAGGTATCGTTGATGTCGAACACCAGACCCGCGTACGGGGTGGTGACCTTGTGCGAGCGGTCGGCCCCTTCGCCCGTGCTCTCCCAGTCGGTGTAGCGCGCGCCGAGGATCAGCTTCAGCGGATCAGCAAGCGCCAGGCGGGTAGCCGCGTAGCCGGCCTTCTGGGTAATGGTGCCTTCGCTCTGCAACGGCAGGGTGGCAGCCCAGTTCGGTTCCGGGAAATCGCCCACGCCGGTCAGGTAGTTGTCCAGTGGCGCCCAGCCGACCTGGTAGTCGCCGTAGTTGGCGAACTCGCGCTTGTTGTAGCTCAGGCCGGCCATGAACTGGTGCTCGCGACCGAACAGCTGGAACGGACCTTCCACGAAGCCGTCCACCGCGTTGACCTTGCGCTCGGTGTTGTAGAAACCGGCCGAGGGCGTGACGCCGGCACCGGTAGTCTTGTCCAGCAGCGAGGCGCCCGTGGTCCAGTCGTTGTAGGCGGGGTAGAACAGCTTGTCGTCGGCCTTGGTGGTGTCATGCGTAGCGCCGAGCTTGACCTTCCAGTCGTTGGCGAACGCATGTTCCAAGGTCGCGAACAGCCGCTTGCTGGTGGTGTCCCAGTAGGTCCAGCCCGGGTTGGCGCTGAACGATTCGTCGAACGGCGTCGGGCTGCCGTCGGAGAACAGCATCGGGAAGCCACCCCAGGTCGCGCCGTTGGCACGCTTCTGCTGGTAGTCGTAGCCCACGCTGAGCAGGGTGTCCGGGGTCAGGTCGGCATCGATGACGGCGTAGCCCAGCGTCTTGTGCTGGTTGTAGCGGTCCATCTGCGATTCGGTATCCAGGTAGCTGCCGATCACACGACCGCGCACCGTGCCGCTGGCATTCAACGCACTGCCCACGTCCACCGTGGTGCGGGTGCGGCCCCAGCTGCCGACGTTGATCGACACGCTGCCGGCCAGCTCGGCGCTGTCGGCATGCTTGCGGATCAGGTTCACCGAGGCCGACGGATTGCCGGCGCCGGTCAGCAGGCCGGTCGCGCCGCGCACCACTTCCACACGGTCGTACAGGGCCAGATCCAGGCCGGAATCGCCATAGCTCCAGTTCTGCACCATCTGCGTGGGCAGGCCGTCGAACTGGTAGCTGTCGATGTAGAAGCCGCGCGCGTAGAACTCGGTGCGCTCGGTATCGGACTGGGTGCTGCTGACGCCGGTGGTGTTGGCCAGCACGTCGAGGATGTCATCCAGGTTCTGATCTTCGATGCGCTGGTGGCTGATGATGCTGATCGACTGCGGAATCTCGCGCGGCGCCAGCGAGAAGCGGGTGCCGGCCGACGTGCGGCGCACCGAGTAACCTTCGGCCCGCTCGCCCTTGACCACCACGCCGTCGAGGGTGGTCGCCGAGGGGCTGGCGCCGTCGGGTGCGACACCCTGCTGGGCAAACGCAGGTGCGGCAGCGAGGGTGCACAGGGCGACCAGCAGCGCCTGCGGCAGGCGATGCAGGGTGAGGGGGGCAGAACGGGTCATCGGCTTCAACCAGGCAGGTCGCTACAAGCGCCTGGCCGGGAATCCCTGGTGGCCGGGCGGAGCGGAGAGTGGGGGGCGAGCTGTCGCAGTCGCGCACGGTCCTGCGCGGTCACGATGCGCCATGATAATGGGAGTGATTCGCATCATCAATAGATAAAAAAGGGGACGGAGGGGATTAAGTCGTTTTTGGCCTGCCTGCATGCCAAAAACGACTTAATCCCCTCCGTCCCCTTTTTTCAGCGGAGGGCGCTGGCGGGGACTTCGATCTCCATGGCCAGGGCCAGGTGATCGGAGAACGCGGCGGGTACCGCTTCGACACTGCGCTGTTGCAGGTTGCTGCTGACCAGGATGTGGTCGATGGCGCGGTCGGGGCGCCAGCTGGGGAAGGTCGGCACCACGCAGCCGGGGGGCTGCAGGGTGGTCTTCTGGTACAGCACCTGCATTTCCGGCCGCTCGGCCAGGCAGTTGAAGTCGCCCATCAGCACGGCGTTGGGGTGGTCGGACAGCATGTCGGCGATGAACGAGAGTTGCGCCAGACGCGAGCCGGCACCCAGCGACAGGTGTGCCACTGCCACGGCCAGCCCCTCGGCTCCGTCACCGAACTTCGCCAACAGCACGCCGCGCCCGCCTATCCGGCCGGGCAGGGCGTGGTCCTGCACTTCTACCGGCTCCAGCCTGCTGAGGAGCCCGTTGGCCGACGACGCCACCCCGCCCATGCGCCGGTTCGGCTGGTGGCTCCAGTAATTGAAGCCGGCCTGCTGGGCGAGGTAATGCGTCTGGTTGGTGAAGCCCGAGCGCAGGCTGCCCGGGTCCGCTTCCTGCAGGCCGACGATGTCGTGCCCACGCGCCAGCGTGGCGATGGCATCCAGGCTGCTCCGCTTGCGCCCGGCCGGCAGCGCATGCGACCAGCTGCGGGTCACATAGTCACTGTAGCGGCGGGTGCTGGAGCCGGCCTGGATGTTGGCCGTCAACAGACGCAGGGTACGTGCGTGGGGGGAGTTCACGTCGGGATGCGCTGTGCCGGGATCAGTTGCCGGCCTTGGCCGCACGCTCGCGCGCGATCAGATGGTCGGCGATGCGCAGGTAATCCTGGAAGGAGTTGCCCTTCACCAGATACTTGCCGTTGATGATGAGCGACGGGGTGCCGGAGATCTTGCTGCGCTGGGCGAACTGCTTGGCGGCATTGGTCTTGGCATTGACCGCGAAGCTGCTCATGGCGGCGGTGAACTGCTTGGCATCAACACCGTGCTTGGCGTAGAAGCCGGCAATGTCCTCGACCGAATCACGGCCGCGCTCACCCTTCAGGGTCTGCTCGGCGTGGATGGCGGAATACAGGGCGTCATGGGTCTTCTCTTCCACGCCCAGCGTCTGCGCTGCATAGAACGCACGAGCGTAGTCGTCCCAGGTGCCACCGAACATCGCCGGCACGTAGAGGAAGTTCACATCACCCGGCAGACCGGCTTTCCACGGTCCGACCAGCGGCTGGAACGCAGCGCACGCGGGGCAGACGAAGCCGAAGATCTCCACCACTTCGACCTTCCCTGCGACCGGCTGGAAGGGCTGGCCATTCTCGATCACGATGTAATCAGTGCCTGCGACCGGCTCCGGGCCGGTCAGGCGCATGGGCGCATCGGCCGCCACAGGGGCTGCCTCGCTGCCAGCGGCCTGCTCGGTGCCTGCAGCCTGTTCGCTGTTGGCTGCTGCGGCGGTATCGGCAGCCGGTGTGGCGGTGGCGGCGGTCTCGGTCGGCGCGGTCACGTTGGCCGAGCCATCGTCCGCCTTGCAGGCGGCAAGGAGGGGCAGCAGGGCCAGCAGGGTCAGGGCGAAACGGGTCTTCATCAAAGCTTCTCCAGCCATGGTTGAAGCCGACGGCGTGCGTCGGCCAGGAACGAATGATGACACGCAGGGGCATTGCCTCCGCGTGTGGGTGGCGTGTGGTTCAGCGGGCCTTGCCGTTGCGTGCCCGGGCGATCAGTGCCGAGGCGATGCGCAGCTGGTCGGCGGCGCTGGTGCCCTTGACCAGATACTGGCCGTTGATGATCAGCGTCGGCGTACCGGGGGTCTTGGTGCGCAGGGCGAACTCGCGCGCTGCCTTTACCTTCGCCTGCACCGCATCGCTTTTCAGCGCCGCCACGTAGGCGGCTTCTTTCACGCCGTACTGCGCGTAGAAGGTGGCCAGCTCTTCCGGCGATACGTTCTGCATCGGCAGGCTGCGGTCTTCGTGCAGCGCCTTGAACACGGCACTGTGGCTTCGCTTGGCGACGCCCAGCTGGTCAGCGGCGTAGTAGGCAGCCGCCCAGGTGTCCCACGGGCCACCGAACGCAGCCGGGACCGGGGTGAATCGGACGTCCTTGGGCAGTTTGGCGACCCAGGCGACCAGTTGCGGTTCGAAATGCGCGCAATGCGAACAGGTATAGCCGAACACTTCGGCCACTTCGATCTTGCCGGCCAGCGGCTGGAAGGGGCCGGGCTGGGCGATGAGCTCGTAATCGCGACCTTCCTGCAGGTCGGTCGCAGCGGTGGCGGCGGGCGCGGCGGACAGGGCCAGCGGCGCCAGCGCCAGCAGGGACAGCAACAGACGGGGAATCAACCTCATCGACACACATCTCCAAAGGAACGATCGCCAGCGGTGTGCCAGCGCGGAGATGAACATACCTCAGGCGGCCGCCGCGGGGGATACCGCAGCGGCCAGGCGGTCATCAGGGAGCGGCGAGCGGTGCACCCTGCGCGGCCACATCGTCGGCCCGGTCATGCAGGCCCTGCAGGTAGCTGCCCAAGGCCTGGATCTCCTGCTCGGTCAGCTTGGCAGCGATGGTTGCCATGATCTGGAAGTGGGCCTTGTCGGTCTCGCCGGTGCGCCCGGCCTGGTATTCCTGCAGGCGACGCGCGACATAGCTGGCGTGCTGGCCGCCGATATGCGGATAGGCCGGGCCGGGATTGCCCGCGCCGGTCGGGCCGTGGCAGGCCATGCACGCCGGCAGTCCGCGCGCGACATCGCCGCCGCGATACAGCTGCTGGCCGATCTCATAGAACTTCAGCCCCTTGTAGGGGCCCTCGGCGACCGCGCCGTCGTCGGCGATGCCGGCACCCGCCTTCTGCGTAGCGAAGTAGGCGCCGATATCGCGCATGTCCTGCGCGGTCAGGTCCTTGACGAAGGGCACCATCGCCACCGAGGCACCGGAGGTGCGCTGGCCGGTGGCGATCAGGGCCATCTGCTGGGCGCTGTAGCGCTCGCTCTGGCCCGCGATGCTGGGATACATCTCGATGCTGGCGTTGCCGTCAACGCCATGGCAGGCCGCGCAGGCAGCCGCTTTTCCCTGTCCCGCTTTGGCGTCGCCCCACGTGGTCTTGCTGAAGTCGATTTCCAGCGATGCGGTCTGAATCGGCCCGTTGTCGGGCAGCGGTGTGATGCTGGTCTGCGCCCAAGCGGCGGCGGCCAGAACGGAGACAGCAAGTACGGAAACGGCAAGAACGCGAGCGTGGCGCATGCTAAAGCTCCGTTTTGGTCCGGCCAGGCCCTCCGCCCGGATACACCTGATTATCAGCGCCGCTTCACGCTACGGTCAATCGCTCCCCGGGCGCGCGGCGTCGCAACATGCGATCCTATAGGCATGTCTCTTCTCATCGAACGCGCGCATTACTTCGTTTCGGCCCACAACATGCGGCAATTGCCGCCTGACGAGGGGGCCGAAGTGGCCTTTGCCGGCCGCTCAAACGCCGGTAAATCCAGCGCCCTGAACGCCCTTACCCGCCAGAACGCGCTGGCCCGGGTGTCCAAAACCCCCGGGCGGACCCAGCAGCTGGTGTTCTTCCAGGTCACCCCTGCCGCCCATCTGGTCGATCTTCCCGGTTATGGCTATGCCAAGGTGCCGCTGGACCTTCAGGCGCACTGGCAGGCCTTCATCGACCAGTACTTCCGCACCCGCCAAGCGCTGCGTGGGCTGGTGGTGGTGATGGACATCCGTCACCCGCTGAAGGAATACGACCGGCAGATGCTGACCTATGCCGTACAGCGTGGCCTGCCGGCGCACGCGCTGCTGACCAAGGCGGACAAGCTCAGCCGCAGCCAGCAGATGATCTCGCTGAACAAGGTCAAGAAAGAGCTGCACGAGGCCTTCGGCGATACCGTCGGCGTGCAGGTGTTCTCCGGCGAAAGCCGGCTGGGCGTGGATGAAGCGCGCGGCATCATCGGCGGCTGGCTGGGCCTGTAAGCCGACGGCAATGACGGGGTAGAGCCGACTTCAGTCGGCTGTGGAAACCCGGTGCCGACTGAAGTCGGCACTACCGCGCGATTCCCACCTACCGCGCGGTTCCCACCGGGCCAGCGGCCCTCACCCCGGTCAGAGCGGCGAGAACTCCGCGGGCACCCACGCGTATGCCCCGCGCTCGCTGCGAACGTGACCCACTCCCGGGAAGGGCAGGTGGGCGCCCGCGACCCACCATTTTCCGTCCGCCGCCTGTTGCAACATGGTGCGTCTGCTGTCGATGGCTGCCTGGCGGTCGCTGTCTGCTTCGAAAGACGCCTGCGGATAGGCGAACTGCACGGCGTGGTAGTGCAGCACATCGCCCCACACCAGCAGGGACTCGCCCTCGCTGTCGAACCGGTAGGACACGTGGCCCGGCGTATGGCCGTGCGTATCCAGCGCGACGGCGTGCCCCGGCAGTGGCTGTCCCGGCACGAAGGTGCGCAGGTGCTTGCTGGCCTGGTAGGGTGCCGCTGCCTTGCGTGCCAGCGCGAAGGCGAAGCGCACGCCTTGGGGTGCGGTGGCTTCGCTGGCGGGGTCCAACCAGTAATCCGCATCAGCCTGTGACAGCCACACCGTCGCGTTCGGATAGGCGACCTTGCCCTGTGCATCGAGAATCCCGCACAGGTGGTCAGGGTGGGCGTGGGTGAGCAGTACGTCGTCCACATCGGACGGATCCACACCGGCCGCGCGGAGGTTGCCGAGCACCTGTCCCAGGCCGGCCCCGAAGCAGTCGGCAGTACCCGCGTCCACCAGCGTCAGGCGGCCACCGTCGCGGATCAGGAACGCGTTGACCGCGGTCTGCAGGCCCTTCTTGCTTTCAGGTACGAAGCGCCCCTCCAGTGCCCGGGTCACCGTGGCGGGATCAATGCCGGTGAGTTCCTGGCGGCCCAGGGCCACCACACCGTCGAACAGGGCCGTGACCTGCAACTGGCCGATGCGTTGGTGGTAGACGCCGGCGACCTGTTCGGTCGGGGCAGGGGAGTGGGGGGCGGCCAGCCCGCTGAACGGCAGCGAGGCCAGCGCGAGCAGGACGGCACGGGGCAAGGGGAAGACGGGCATGGGGCGTTCTCGATGGCGCGGCGAAGGCCGCATGGCGTCATCGTGGCGTGCGTCGTGTGCGCGATGCGCTCAAGCTGGTGCGTGCAACGCTCGCGGCAACGTCAAGCGCGGCCGATGTCTGCCGGCTGCAGGCCATAGCGCTCGACGAAGCGTTTGCTGAAGCTGGGCAGCGAGCGGTAGCCGACGCGCGCTGCCACCGACTTCAGCGGCAAGCGGGTCGTGTACAGCAGCCCCATGGCGTGGGCCAGGCGGGCCTCGATCAGCAGCTGGCGCAGGCTGGTGCCATCGGCCGCCAACCGTCGGCGCAGGGTGGCGCCGCTCAGGCCGAGGGCTGCTTCCACCTCATGCGATGGCCAGTCACGCGCGGGCTCGGCGGCGATGCGGTCGCGCACCTGTTCGGCCAGCGACGGTTGCGGGGGCAGCAGCAGACTGCCGTGGCCCTGCCGCGTGAGCGCCATCGCGAACGTCGCCAAGGCCAGCCGCGCATCGCTGTAGTGGCCATCCTGCAGCGACTGACGCCAGCGTCGCAGCAGCGTGCGGTGTTCCCGCAACGGCAAGCGGACCAGTACCTCGCCTGCGGCAGGCAGCGGCTCATTCCACAGCGTGCGTGCAGCCGTCAGGGCCTCATCGCAGAACGGCACGATCGCACTGACATAGCGGCCGCTGCGCGCATCGGGCACGTTGACCACATCGATCCGGCAACGACGGGTGATCAGGAAGATGTCGCCCGGCACGAAGCGCAGTGACTGGCTGGCGGTGCGGACGCGCTTTTCGCCCTCCAGCAGGATCGCGAACTGCGGCGCGGGGATCTCCACCGACCGTGCACCGTGTTCGCGCAGGGCGGTGACGCAGGCGTAGCCCTCGGCGCGGGCGCAGTCGGCCAGGCTGGCCATGTCGGCCAGCACGTCGCTGCTGTCGCAATCGGCAAGGTCGGCAAGGTCGGCAAGCGCGGGTGTCATTGGCCCAGTGTACGAGGGTCAAGCCCCCGCGGGTGGGATGCTGAAGTCCGTCACGGAGGCGTGACGCGGGCAGGCCGCACGCTATAGTGCGCCCTTGTGATGAAGGGGCGGCAGCCCCATTCCATCGGCCACCCCACCAGCGAGTCCTGTCCCTTGTCGAGCCCCAGCCACGTCGCGCAGACGCCCATTACCGATCGTTCGCAACTGGTGGAAGTGATTGCCTCGGGAGAAAAGCCGCGCAGCGCCTGGCGCATCGGCACCGAGCATGAAAAGTTCGGCTTCCGCCTGGACGACCTGCGTGCACCGACCTTCGATGGCGAGCGCGGCATCGAAGCGCTGCTGCAGGGTCTGCAGCGATTCGGCTGGGAAGCCGTGCAGGAACAGGGCCGCACCATCGCCCTGCTGCGCGATGGCGCCTCGGTGACGCTGGAGCCCGCTGGCCAGCTGGAACTGTCCGGCGCCGCGGTGGAAACCATCCACCACACCTGCGTGGAAACCGGCACCCATCTGAACGAGGTGGCCCAGGTCGCCGGTGAACTGCAGCTGGGTTTCCTCGGCATGGGATTCCAGCCGAAGTGGGCACGCGACGAAATGCCGTGGATGCCGAAAGGCCGCTACCAGATCATGAAGAACTACATGCCCAAGGTCGGTTCGCTCGGCCTGGACATGATGACGCGCACCTGCACGGTGCAGGTCAACCTGGATTACGCCACTGAAGCGGACATGGTGAAAAAGTTCCGTGTGTCGCTGGCCCTGCAGCCGATCGCCACCGCGCTGTTTGCCGATTCGCCGTTCACCGAGGGCAAGCCCAACGGCTTCCTCAGCTACCGCTCGCAGATCTGGACCGATACCGATGCGGACCGCACCGGCATGCTGGATTTCGTGTTCGACGACGGGTTCGGTTACGAGCGCTACGTCGATTACCTGCTTGATGTGCCGATGTACTTCTCTTACCGCGATGGCGTGTACCACGATGCCAGCGGACAGAGCTTCCGCGACTTCATGGCCGGCAAGCTGCCGGTGCTGCCGGGCCAGCTGCCGACGCTGACCGACTGGGCGGACCACATGACCACCGCGTTCCCGGAAGTGCGGTTGAAGAAGTATCTGGAGATGCGCGGCGCGGACGGTGGTCCTTGGAGCCGCCTGTGTGCGCTGCCTGCGTTCTGGGTAGGCCTGCTGTACGACGATGAAGCGCTGGATGCCGCGTGGGATCTGGTGCGTGACTTCACGCTGGTGGAGCGCCATGCACTGCGCGACGGCGTGCCGCGGCATGCGATGAACCTGCCGTTCCGCAACGGCACCGTGCGCGACCTGTCGCGCGAAGCGGTCAAGATCGCGGTGGGTGGCCTGAAGCGTCGTGCGGCGTTGAACGCCGACGGCATGGACGAAAGCCATTACCTGGATGTGCTGCAGGAAATCGTCGAGTCCGGCTTGACGCCGGCCGAACGCAAGCTGGCGCTGTTCCATGGCCGCTGGAACGGGGATGTGGACCACGTGTTCCGCGAGTTCGCGTACTGATTGCTGCGAACGGTGAAGCCCCTCGTGGTGGGTTGCTGGAAGCGGATTGCTGGGATCGGGCCGGGCGGGAGGGCTTGGTGGGGGACGGCAAAAACCGCATCCATGCGGGCCTCGTTTCGCGCCATCCATGGCGCTCAACGCCCCCACCAATCCCTCCCGCCCGGCCCTGACAGACTGTCTGCGTCCCGCCACGTAAGAAGAAGGAAAAGCGGTAGCGCCGACCCATGGTCGGCGAGCGCAGCGGGCCGTTGCCTGAAACATTCCGCCGACCATGGGTCGGCGCTACCGATCTGATTTTTCTTTTTCTTTTCCGTGGTGGGCCGCCGCAGAATTCCGGCAGGGCCGGGCGATGGGGTTGGGCGGGGGCGTTGAGCGCCAAGGATGGCGCGAAACGAGCGCTACATGGATGTACTTGTGCGCGTCCCCCGACCAGTCCCACCGTCCGGCCCGAATCGTAGAAGGCTCTACGACGCCACCACGAGGGGCTCAGCCGTTCGCTGCAACGATCAGCCCTTGATCGAGGCCATGTCGATCACGAAGCGGTAGCGCACGTCGTTCTTCGCCATCCGCTCCCATGCTTCGTTGACGTCCTGGATGTTGATCACTTCGACGTCGCTGACGATGCCGTGCTCGGCGCAGAAATCCATCATCTCCTGCGTTTCGGCCATGCCGCCGATCGCCGAACCGGTCAGGTGCTTGCGACCGAAGATCACGCTCACGCCGGTCAGCGGCGGGTCCAGTTCGGTCAGCACGCCGACCAGGCACATGGTGGCATCGCGCTTGAGCAGGCCCATGTACGGGTTGGTGTCATGCCCGACCGGAATGGTGTTGAGCAGGAAATCGAAGCTGCCCGCATGCGCCTTCATCTGTTCCGGATCACGCGACACCAGTACCTCATCAGCGCCCAGGCGCGTGGCATCGGCGCCCTTTTCCGGGGTGGTGGTGATCATCACCACGCGTGCGCCCAGTGCCTTGGCGAACTTCACGCCCATGTGGCCGAGGCCACCCAGACCGATCACGCCGACCTTCTGGCCCGGGCCGACCTTGAAATGGCGCAACGGCGAATAGGTGGTGATACCGGCGCACAGCAGGGGTGCAGCGGCCTTCAGGTCCAGCTTCTCCGATACCTTCACCACGAAGCGCTGTTCGACCACGATGTGGTCGGAGTAGCCGCCCTGGGTGGCTTCGCCGGTCTTACGGTCGGTACCGTTGTAGGTGAAGGTCGCTCCCTCGGCGCAGTACTGCTCCAGATCGTGGTTGCAGGCGTCGCAGTGGCGGCAGGAATCGACCATGCAGCCGACGCCGGCGAAGTCGCCGACCTTCAGCGTGGTGACGTCGGCACCGACTTCCACCACCTTGCCGATGATTTCGTGGCCGGGGACCATCGGGTACTTGGCGCCACCCCAGTCATCGCGGGCCTGGTGGAGGTCGGAATGGCAGATGCCGCTGTACAGGATCTCGATGCGCACATCACCGGCGGCTACGGCGCGGCGCTCGAAGGAGAACGGCACCAGCGGCGCGGTGTTGGAATGCACGGCGTAGGATTTGGCGAGGGACATGGGGGATCCTTGGCAGGGTTTATGGAAAGGCGCTTTACAATACGCCGGCTCGGGCGGGCGACATAGGCCGTTGATCGGGATGATTCATCAAGGCGCACTGCACAATGGCAACCGATAACCTGACCCACCTCGCGGCCTTCGCCGCCGTGGCCCGGCACTGCAGCTTCCGCCGTGCCGGCGCCGAACTGGCGCTGTCCACGTCGGCAGTCAGCTATGCCATCCGCGCGCTGGAGGAGCGGCTGGGCGTAGGCCTGTTCCACCGCACCACCCGCAGCGTATCGCTCACCGAAGCCGGGCAGCGGTTGATGGAGCGCCTGCAACCCGCCTTGGGGCAGGTGAGTGACGCGCTGGAGGAAATGAACCAGTTCCGCGCCACCCCGGCCGGCCTGCTGCGCATCAATGCCGCACGGGCCGCCGTGCCGACACAGCTCAGTCCACGCCTCAGCCGTTTCCTGCAGGCGCATCCGGACGTGCGCATCGAGGTGACCGAAAACGACGGTCTGGTGGATATCGTGGCGCAGGGCTTCGACGCGGGCGTCCGCCTGCACGAGTTCGTGCCGGAAGACATGGTGGCCGTGCCCCTGGGGCCGCCGCTGCGCGGCATGATCGTCGCGTCGCCCGCCTATCTGGCCGTGCACGGCGCGCCCCTGCACCCGCGCGATCTGCTGCAGCACCAGTGCGTGCGATTCCGCTTCGCCAGTGGGCATCTCTACAAGTGGCAGTTCGAACAGGGCGAAGAGACCTTCGAGATCGACGTGCAGGGCCGACTGACCTTGAGTGAGCAGACCACCATCGTGCGCGCGGTGCTGGATGGGCTGGGGATCGCCTACGTGCTGGAAGACGCTGCGCGGCCATGGCTGGACTCGGGCCAGCTGGTGAGCATGCTCGAAGACTGGAGTCCGCCCTTTCCGGGGTTCGTGCTGTATTACCCGCGGCAGCGGCAAATGACCTCGGCGCTGCGCGCGTTCGTGGATATCGTGCGCGGCTAGCGGAGTAGGGAGGGTGTGCCGGCGATGCCACATTCCTGGCAGGCAGGCTGCGTGGGCGCCGCTAAGGTGGAGTTTAGATGCTGCCGCGCACGCCGCAGCGGCACCCTGTCATCCGTCTCAGGAGCACGCGCATGTACGCATCCCTCTCTGTTGCAGCGACCGCCGGGCGCGCCCGCGGATCGGTCCCGCCCGACGCGCCAGTGCACTCGATGCGCAGCGTCAGCAATCATCTTCGTACCGAGCCCGGACGGCGCTACGACCAGCTGAAATCGGTAAGTGGCAGCGTCGAGATTGCGGCCTGGGCCATCGTGGGCGGCGCCGACACGACCAGCGGGGATATCCATGTAAGCGAAGAGGCGGCGGTGGGGCCGGTCAGGAGCATCAGCGGCAACGTAGTGGTCGGCAATAAAGCCTGGATTCGTAGTGCGAAACCGTGCGTGGCCACATCACGCTCGGCCGTGATGTCCAGGTGGAAGAGGGGGTCAAGTCCACCAGTGGCACGATCAATACAGGTCACGGCTGCCGCATACAAGGCGATGTGAACTCAGTCAGTGGCGATATCGCGCTGCATGCCACCGAGGTGGAGGGAAATATCCATGTGGTGTCGTCTGACCTGACGGTGGCGGCGGACTCAACGGTGGGGGCGGCGTTCACCTGCACCGGCCGACGAGCGCGTCGTGCCACCGGCCACGCATCGTCATCGGGGCGCATGCGCGCGTCGAAGGGGAACTGGTGTTCGAATCACCGGTAGAGCTGTACGTGCACACTACCGCGCATACCGGGCCGATCCAGGGCGCCAGCCCAATGGCATACGACACGCCGCATCCACCACAGCCGCAGCGTCTACCGATGCCGCCGGTGGTCACGTTCGACCCTGGCATCCTGTCTGTTCAATGGGCCCCCCTGATGATCGGAGGCTCCATCACGATCGGCAACATTGGATGCAACTCCGGCAACCACTACGGCGGTGGCTGGGGCAACGCGCGCCGTTGAGGCGCAGGCTGCTTCGTGTGCGGGGTCAAGACTCCGCTGCGCTGGGTTGATTCCACCGTACGTCCGCATGATGCACGGCGCCATCGTCCTGCAGTGGAATGCTCAAGTCCGCCTGGGTGACCCCATCAAGGACCAGCTGCGTTGCTGCGTCATCAGCCTGTTGAATATGGATCACGTACAGAGCGGAGCCAAAGCGATAGCGCAGGGTGTAGTGCGTCCATGCCGCAGGCAGGCAGGGAGCGAGCAGCAGCCGGTCTCCCGCACGCTGCAGGCCGAGCAGTGACTCAGTCAGCAGCCGGTACATCCAGCCGGCCGAGCCGGTGTACCAGGTCCAGCCGCCGCGGCCCGTATGCGGGGCAACTGCGTAGACATCGGCCGCCAGGACGTAGGGCTCCACTTTGTAGATCGCCAGCGCCTCGGCATCCACGGCATGGTGGATGGGATTGATCATGTCGGCCAACGACCAGGCCATCCGTGCGTTGCCCTGCTGCGCGAAGGCCATGGCCGCCCACACCGCGGCATGCGTGTACTGGCCGCCATTTTCGCGCACGCCGGGCACGTAGCCGCGGATGTAGCCCGGATCGGTGGATGTCCTGTCGAAGGGGGGATCCAGCAGCTTCACCAGGGCGGCATCGCGATCCACCAGATGCTCCGCCAAGGAGGCCATCGCGGTGTCGGCACGCTGCGGATCCGCCGCACCGGACAGCACTGACCAGCTCTGCGAAATGGAATCGATCCGACATTCATCGCTCTGTGTGGAGCCCAGTGGCGTGCCATCGTCAAACCACGCGCGTCGGTACCACTGGCCATCCCATGCATGGGCCTGCAGGGCATCGTGCAGGCGCTGTGCCTGCGTGCTGCAGTAGTCCGCGAAGGCTTGATCACCGCGGGCATGGGCGAGGCCGACGAAGCGCTGCAGGGTGTCGAACAGGAAGAAGCCCAGCCACACGCTTTCGCCGCGCCCTGCATCGCCTACGCGGTTCATGCCATCGTTCCAGTCACCCGTTCCCATCAGCGGCAGTCCGCGTTCGCCAACGAGCTCGCACCCGCGGCGCAGGGCGAGCACACAGTGCTCGTAGAACGGCTGCCGAAGCGGCGAAATCAGCGGCGTATCGTAATAAGACTCTTCGTCTGCATTGACCGGACGGCCTTCGATGAAGCCGACGACCTCATCAAGCACACTCTGATCGCCGGTGACCTGCACGTAGCGGCAGGCGGCAAACGGCAGCCAGAGGTAGTCATCGGAGCAGCGCGTGCGCACACCGCGGTTCTGCGGTGGATGCCACCAGTGCAGCACGTCCCCCTGCGGGAACTGCTGGGCAGCGCACAGCAGCAGATGGGCGCGGCTCAATGCAGGATCGGCATGCACGGTGGCCATGGTGTCCTGCAGCTGGTCACGGAAGCCGAATGCACCACCGGACTGGTAGTAGCCGCTGCGTGCTACATAGCGGCAGCCCAGCGTCTGGTACATCAGCCAGCCATTCACCAGCACGTCCACGCTGGGGTCGGGCGTTTCGACCTGCACCGCACCCAGCAAGTCCTCCCAGTGGGTGTGCAGCGCTTCCAGTGCATCGTGGGCGCTGCGGCTGCCCTGCACCGCGCGTGCAAGCTGCAGCGCTTCCTCGCGGTCCTTGCCCATGCCCAGGCGGAAGATGACTTCCTGTTCCTGGCCATGGTCCAGCACCACCGGTGCCTGCAGCGCCGCGCACGGATCCAGTCCAACGCCCAGGCGATCGGACAGGCGCTCGCGCCGCAACGCGGCAGGGTAGGCCACGCTGCCATTGCGGCCGAGGAACTCGGTGCGGCTGGCCGTGTGGCTGCCGTCGCGGGCATCGGTGTCGAAGAACGCGACACGACCGCTGAAATCGGTGTTGTAGGGATTGCGTGCAGTCAGTGCGCCGGTCTCGGCGTCCTGCTCGCACACGATGTGCATCTGTGATTTCCCGCGGAGGTCTGCCAGCACCCACTCCACGTACCCCGTTGCGGACAGACGGCGTGCACGACCGGATACGTTGCGCAGCTTCAGCACCGAATACTTGACCGCGTCGCTCACGGCGACATAGATCCACAGGGCCGAGGTGATGCCGTCTTCGGTGTGCTCGTACACGCTGTAGCCGAACCCGTGGCGCACACGGTAGTCACCGCGACCACGGCAGGGCAGCGGCATGGGCGACCAGACATGTCCGGTTTCTTCGTCGCGCAGATAGAACGCCTCACCGCCGCTGTCCGACACGGGATCGTTGTGCCATGGCGTCAGGCGGAACTCGTGCGCGTTCTCGTACCAGGTGTACCCCGGCGCGCTTTCGCTGACCACGGTGCCCAGCTTCTCGTTGGCCAGGACATTGGACCAGGGGGCCGGCGTGGGCGCTCCTTCGCGAAGGGTGATGATGTATTCGCGGCCGTCGGCCGAGAAGGCACCGATGCCGTTGTCCTGCAGCCGCCCCTCAGCGACGTCGCGGAAGGGGCTCGGTGCCGTGCCGATGACGGTCCCAGGGTAAGAGGCGGTGTTGCCCGGATCCACCCATCCCGTCACCTCGTCGGCCGGCTTTGCCGGTGCATCGATGACGAGATCAGGCGGTAGTCGGTCAGCGGGCTCGTGACGGCCGACCTGGGTGGCCAGCGTCCCACGCTGGTCACTGATGATGACCCGCGCCACGGATTGCAGCAGCACGCGATCCTCCGCCGACATCTGGTGACCCGGCCGCACGAAGATGCCGCCGGGACGATCCAGCACATTGGCTTCTGGATCCGCCGAAATCATTCCCAGGATCTGGTCCTGCAGCAGCTGGCGGTAGCCCGGCTGGCTCTCGTTCCAGATCACCAGATCCGCACGCAGGCCTTTCAGGCGCCAATACGCATGCGCCTGCACCATCTGCCGCACCAGTTCGATGTTGTCGGCGTCTGCGATCTGCAGCAGGGCGATCGGGAGGTCGCCGGATATCCCGTGCCCCCACAGCCCCGACTGACCACGCTGGTTCTGTAGCAGGACGGCGGGGTCGGCACGCAGCAACGGGTTGGCATGCACGATCAGCCCCGCCAGCCGCTCGTACAGCTGGGCATCCGTCTGCGAGGCATTGATCTGGCGGCGGACCACTTGGCTGTGGGTCCAGGCGAGATCGAAGACGCGGTCAGCCAAGCGCCGATCCCGGTACTTGTCGACCAGCGCGATGCACGCATCACGATCGGCACCAACGCCCTGCACCATGTCGACCATGACCGTCTGCCCAGGGGCCAACTCGATCCGGCAGCGGATCGCCACGATGGGATCCAGCACCGAGCCTTCGCTGTCCGACAGCGCGTCAACGGCGAGCAGCGCGTGCGGAGCACGCGGCGTGTTGCCCCGTCCCAGGAAGCGCGCACGGTCGGTCTCGTACGAGATCGCGCCGATGTCGGCATCGTGCACTGCCACGAGGTGGAACATCCACGGTGGGATTTCATCATGCGAGCGCGGTCGCCGCGTGCACAGCAGCGCCTGCTTGTCGCGCACGATCTCGGTCTGCACGAACAGATTGCTGAAGGCAGGATGCTGCTCATCCGCCGCTGCCGGTGCCAGCACGACTTCGGCATAGGTGGTGATCTCGATGGTGCGGGTGTTCCGGCTGCGGTTGCTCAGGCGCAGTCGGCGCAGCTCGATGTCGTCCTCTGCCGAAATGGCGATCTCGAGATGGCTTTCGTAGCGCTGCCGGCGTCCGCGGAACTCCACCTTCGCATCGGAGAAGATGGCTTCGTACTGGTCTACCGGCGCGCAGGTGGGTTGCAGCGAGGTCGACCAGAAATCACCGGTCTGTACATCGCGCAGATAGCAGAAGGTGCCCCAATGATCGCGGGTGCCATCTTCGCGCCAGCGGGTGATGGACAGGTCGCGCTGCCGGCTGTAGCCGCCACCGGCACTGGTTACCAGGCTGTGGTAACGGCCATTGGACAGTAATTGCACGGCCGGCCTGGACGTGCCGGGGTTGTGGAAGATGCGAAGGTGCGTTTCGGTTTCCGCGTTCATGGCGGGCTCGCCGACACCCTCCGCCTGGTGCGGGTGGAAGATGCCGCTGCGTGGTACGCGCTCCTGCAGCAGCAACAGCGAGGCTTGGAACTCCGCGTCGGCAACGAAGCGCTGCTGCATGGGCTGCTGTCTCAGCAGATAGACCAGCGACAGCAACCCCATACCCTGGTGGTGTGCCATGAACGCACGGATCACGGCATGGTCCTGCCCGTGCGGCACGCGTGCCGGGGTGCAATCAATGGCCTCGTAGAATCCGAAATCGCTGCTGAAGCCGAGCGCGGCCATTTGCTGCAGGTTGAGGCAGGCAGCCTCCGGCGCGACCATCAGGGCCATCATGCTTGCGTACGGGGCAATCACCAGGTCCTTGCCGAGCCCGCGCTTCAGTCCCAGGCCGGGTACGCCGAAGGCCCGGTACTGGTAGTTCATCCGTGTATCGACGGTGTTGTAGCCGGACTCGGAAATACCCCAGGGCACGTTGTGCTGTGCGCCGTAGGCGATCTGCGCCTGGACGGCATGCAGTGCCGTCTGGTCCAGCAGCGTATCCGGGTAGCTCGGCATGACCAGCTGCGGCATCAGGTACTCGAACATCGAGCCGCTCCACGACAGCAGCGTGGCGTTGCCATTGACCTCGGTCAACAGGCGGCCGAGCGCGAACCAGTTTTCCTGGGGTACCTGCCCCTGCGAGATGGCCACGAAACTGCACAGGCGTGCTTCAGAGGCGAGCAGGTCGTAGCAGCCACTGTCCAGGCGGCGTTCGTCGACGTTGTAGCCGATCGACAGCAGGTGCCGTGACCGGTCGTACAGGAAGGCCTGTTCCATCAGGGAGAACTGGCCCGCGACATGCGCCAGTCGTTCCATCTCGCGGATGGTCTCGCGCGCACGTGTGGCGGCGGCCGGGTCGAGCACCTGCGCGGCAAGGTCGCGCAGGCTGGGCAGTGCCGCGTCTGCGGGCATCGCCGTGCCGACAAAGTACTGGAGTTCCGCCAGCGCGTCGGTGCAGGCGTTGGCCAGCGCCGTGGGCCAATGCGGAACCGGGACGTCGGCGGGAGCCGCAGCAGGCCACGCCTGCGCAATCGCCTCGGCGTGCCGCGCCAACGACGCCAGGCTGTCGGCTGCCGTGCCCAGTGTGCCGGGAGGCTGCTGCTGGACCTGCGTGAGCAGCGCACGGAACGTGCCGACCGCGGTGGACAGGGCGGCATTGTCCGCGTGGCCGGAAAGCCGGTCTTCCTCCAGCACGCCGAGCGTATCGGCCAGACCCGCGAAGGTCGCAGGGGCGAGCACCGGCGCATCCGCCAGCGCCAGCAGGCCCTGGCGCAAGGTCAGCAGGTGGCCGGCAAGGTTGCCGCTGTCGACGGTGGAGATGTACGCGGGAGGAAGCGGCTGCAGGGTGTCGGTGGTGTACCAGTTGTAGAAATGCCCGCGATGGCGTGGCAACGCGTCCAGCGTGGAGAACACCCGCTGGGTCCGCTCCAGCACCGTCCTGGCCTGCACATAGCCGAAGTCGTGCGCCGACAGGTTGGCCAGCAACGAGAGGCCGATGTTGGTCGGTGACGTACGTCGGGCCACCACGTGGGTGGGGTGCTCACGCACATTGTCAGGCGGCAACCAGTTGTCTTCTGCACGGACGTAGGTTTCGAAGAACGCCCACGTACGCCGTGCGAGCCTGCCCAGGAACGCGACCTGCAGCGTGGACAGGTTCGCGTCGCGGTGCAACGCCGGTCGACCGAGCCGCGCCATGATCAGCGGCGCACCGGCCCACAGGATCAGGAAGGGCAGGGCGACCCACAGCGCGGCAGGCTGCCGTGCGGCGATCACTGCGGCCAGGCCCAGCGATGCCAAGGCAACCGGTCCCATGCTGCGCAGCTCGGCCTGCATGCCATTGCCCAGGCTTCGCTCCACCTCGCTTGAGGGATTCCACTGCAGCAGATGGCGACGGCTGACCAGGCTTCGCCACAGCGTGCGGCCGATGGCCGTCAGGCTGAAGAGCGCTTCGTAAGGCAGGCAGGCCAGGTTGACCGCCGCGCGCAGCAGTTGCTGCGACGTGGCCTGGCCGAGGCGGACCAGATGGGCCTCCATGGGCATGTCCACGGGCATCAGGAACAGGTCACGCAGTGCAGGAATCAGCACTGGCAGCAGCCACAGGCTGATCAGCCATGCCGTCCATGCCAGCGGCGCCGGTGCGATGAACCAGCCCAGTACCAGCAGGACCGTCATGGCGATCGGCACAAGGCTGCGGCGCAGGTTGTCCAGCAGCTTTCCCCGTGACAGCCACGACAGGGGATTGCGTTCGTAGCTGCCGTCCTTGCGCGGTACCCACGGCAGCAACCACGGCAACAGCTGCCAATCACCGCGGATCCAGCGGTGCCGACGCTTGACGTCGGCGGCGTAACGGGTCGGGTAGTCCTCGTACAAGCGCACGTCGCTGATCAACCCTGCCCGTGCGTAGCAGCCTTCCAGCAGATCGTGGCTGAGGATGCGGTTGTCCGGGAACCGGTCTGCCAGAGCGAGCTCGAACGCATCGACATCGTAGATGCCCTTGCCGACGAACGAGCCCTCGCCGAAGAGATCCTGGTAGACGTCCGACACGGTGCGCGTGTACGGATCAATGCCGCCCTCGCTGCCGAACATGCGGGCATAGCGCGAGCTGCGCCGACCGCCCAGGCTGGTGCCCACGCTCGGTTGCAGGATGCCGTAGCCCCGCACCACGCGGCGCCGGGTCGGGTCGAACTGGGCCTGGTTGAGCGGATGCGCCAGGGTGGCGATCAGTTCCCGCGCGGCATCGCGTGGCAGGCGGGTGTCGGTATCCAGCGTGATCACATAGCGCACGTCGGCCAGCACCGCGATCCTGCCGGTGACCTGCAGGAAGTCCTCCGTGGCGCCCTCGCGAAGCAGCCGGTTCAGTGCGGCCAGTTTGCCGCGCTTGCGCTCGTAGCCCATCCAGCGCTGTTCGCTGGCATTCCACTGGCGGGGGCGGTGCAGCAGGAAAAACAGGTCGTCTTCATCGCCATGGGCGTGTGTTGCCACGTAGCGCTGGTTGAGTTGGTGTATCAGGTGCGCGGCGCGTTCAAGCAGCGCCGTGTCCGACGGCAGGCTGGCCTGGTCGGCGTCGAGGAAGTCGGTCAACAGTGCGAAATGCAGGTAGCGATCGCGATTGGCGAGGAAGCGGACTTCCAGTGCTTCGACGAGGCTGTCCACCTCCTGGAGGCTCCCCAGCATGCTCGGCACCACGACGAGCGTGCGCGCCTGCGGCGATATTCCCGTCGAGTAGTCCATGCGGGGCAGCCGCTGTGGAGACGCCAGTACGGTGGCGGCCCAGTTGACCAGCACGATGCCGAGCTCACTGAAGGCGAGCACGGCGAGCGTGGCCACCAACGCCAGCAACGCGCTGTGCAACGGCAGCGCGGTGGCCAGCAGGCCCCAGGTCAGCAGGCCGACGATGGTGGCGATCGGCAGCAGGTAGACGGCCAGCGGGATCCGCTGCGGTCGCAGGCGAAGGCGCCTGGACCCGGACAGGGTCTGCGAGAGGCGCGCTTTGAGTTGCGGCATTCCATCGTCAACGAGATAGAAGCCGACGTGGGAGCGGAAGTCACCTGGCGTCGTCTGCGCCGCGGCACGGGCCAGTTCCACCGCGCAGTCGGCGACGAGGCGCTCATCGATGCGCCCCAGCCGCGCGATCCGCTCGACGACGTGGCGATAGCTGTCGCGCGTGCTGAAGTCCATCAGCGGGTAGGTGCCTGCGGGATCCTGGCGCAGGCCGTGTTCGACCACGCTCATGCTTTCCACGAAGTCGCGCCAGTCCATCGTGGCCAGGAAGCGAAGGCTGCCGATGCTGTTGCTGATGGACACCTGGTCTGCCGCCTGCTGCTGGCTCTCCAGGTGGACCAGCTCTTCAGTACGATGGCCCTCGGCGGCGGCCCACTGCTCCAGCCAGGTGATGGGCATGGCGAAGACGCCGCCGCGGCCCTGCAGCCCCCGTGAAAGCTCGGACACGAACGCGCCAGAGAGCGGCGGACGCGAGCGCGCCAGATCGGCGATCACCAGCACGACGTCCTTCGGGCTGGTCGCGGCGACCTGGTTCAGCCGTGCGGCCCAGGAATTGGCCAGCCTGCGGTCGGTACCGTCGTGCACCACGCGCACGGCCATCCGGCGCAGGTTGTCGATCAGGGCCAGGCGCAGCATGATCGGGATCGCCCACAGCTCGCCCAGCTTCAACGGCGCGATCGTCTGGTACGCCGCGATGAAGCGGCTGAGCGTTTCACCATCGATACGCCCATCACCGTGCGCGATGGCTTCCAGGGACAGCGCGTACACGCGCGGGAACCCGGCCGACGGACCTTGGGTGAGCGACGGCAGCTGGCGGCTGTAGCCGGTGGGGAGGTGTCGGCGCGCCGTGTGGATCTGCTCTTCGACCAGATAGTAGTTGTCCAGCAACCACTCGCCCGCAGGCGTGATGCGCATCTCCTCCTGCACCATGGCCGTGAGCAGGTTGAAGGCATCGGACAGCAGGCTCTCATTCTCTGCAAGCCGGCCCAGCAGGCGTTCCTGGCTGGGCCGCGAGTGCACGTCGTGCGAGCGGGCCAGTGCATGGCCGTGGCGTTCCATCTGCTCAACGTTGAACAAGGACGCGCGGAGGGGCTCTTCTACTTGAATCGGCGTTCTGACGGTGGCTTGGCGCAAGCGGCGCCAGAGACGTCGGCGCTGGCGTGACCAGCGAGCGAGAACGCGCAGGACCTGAAGCATGGAAGATCCTGATAGCGGCGACGATGACCGCGGAATGTATTCACTTGTTGCATGCGCAGGGGGATAGGGGTGTGATGACGCGGCGCGCCGAGAGTGCCTTTGCGCCGAATCCGCATCGCTGTGTATACTATCCCCCAGTATAGTTCATCAGTCTGGATCCGCGATGCCGCATTCCGTCGAAGAGAAGAAGAAAGTGCTGGCTCGCGTGCGCCGGATCCGCGGCCAGTGCGATGCCCTGGATCGCGCACTGGAGGCCGGCGCCGAGTGCGCGCCCGTGCTGCAGCAGATCGCCGCCATCCGTGGCGCGGTCAACGGGCTGATGTCCGAAGTGATGGAAGCGCATCTGCGCGAAGAGTTCGGTCAGCCGGCAGCGTCCGATGCACAGCGCGCCGAGCGCGTGCGCGACATGAGCGCGCTGATCCGTTCTTATCTGAAATGAACCTGGCCCGCCGCGCGGGCCCTAGTAAACAAGCGCGAAACGCGCACCTGCCTACCCTTGTCCTTGCCTGTCCTCTGGAGAATCCACCATGAAGTCCCGCGCCGCTGTTGCATTTGGTCCCGGCCAGCCGCTGAAGATCGTCGAGATCGACGTTGCCCCGCCGAAGAAGGGCGAGGTGCTGGTCAAGATCACCCATACCGGTGTCTGCCATACCGATGCCTTCACGCTGTCCGGGGATGATCCGGAAGGCCTGTTCCCCGCCGTGCTGGGCCACGAAGGCGCCGGCATCGTGGTGGAAGTCGGCGAGGGCGTGACCAGCGTGCAGCCGGGCGATCACGTGATTCCGCTGTACACCGCCGAGTGCGGCGAGTGCCTGTTCTGCAAAAGCGGCAAGACCAATCTCTGCGTCGCCGTGCGTGCCACCCAGGGCAAGGGCGTGATGCCCGATGGCACCACCCGCTTCAGCTACAACGGTGAACCGATCTACCACTACATGGGCTGCTCGACCTTCAGCGAGTACACCGTGGTGGCCGAGGTATCGCTGGCCAAGATCAACCCGGACGCCAACCCGGAGCAGGTCTGCCTGCTGGGCTGCGGCGTCACCACCGGCATCGGTGCCGTCCACAACACCGCGAAGGTGCAGGAAGGCGACAGCGTGGCGGTGTTCGGCCTGGGCGGCATCGGGCTGGCCGTGATCCAGGGCGCGCGCCAGGCCAAGGCCGGCCGGATCATCGCCATCGACACCAATCCGTCCAAGTTCGAGTTGGCACGCGAGTTCGGTGCCACCGATTGTGTGAACCCGAATGATCATGAAGCGCCGATCCAGCAGGTCGTGGTGGAAATGACCGGTTGGGGCGTTGATCACAGCTTCGAATGCATCGGCAACGTCAACGTGATGCGCGCGGCGCTGGAATGCGCACACCGCGGCTGGGGACAGTCGGTGGTGATCGGTGTTGCCGGTGCCGGCAAGGAGATCTCCACGCGTCCGTTCCAGCTGGTGACGGGCCGCAGCTGGAAGGGCAGTGCCTTCGGTGGCGTCAAGGGCCGCAGCCAGCTGCCGGGCATGGTCGAGGATGCGATGAAGGGCGACATCGAGCTGGCACCGTTCGTTACCCACACCATGGACCTCGAGCAGATCAACGACGCCTTCGAGCTGATGCATGAAGGCAAATCGATCCGCTCGGTCGTGCATTTCTGAAGCGCGCGCCGGCCTGGCGCCGGCGCCTCCTGGACAATCGGAGATACCCTCATGGAACGCATTGAACACCGCGCTTGCGCGGGAGGTTGGCAGGACGTATACCAGCATCGATCAGAGGTGCTGGGCTGCGACATGAAGTTCGCGGTGTACCTGCCCCCGCAGGCGGCGACGCGCAAGCTGCCGGTGCTGTATTGGCTGAGCGGACTGACCTGCAACGAGCAGAACTTCATCACCAAGGCCGGCGCGCAGCGCTACGCGGCCGAGCACGGCATCATCCTGGTCGCGCCGGACACCAGTCCACGTGGCGATGACGTGGCCGATGCGGAAAGCTACGACCTTGGCAAGGGCGCGGGGTTTTACCTCAATGCCACCCAGGATCCGTGGGCGTCGCACTACCGGATGCACGACTACGTCGTGGAGGAACTGCCGGCGCTGATCGAAGCCCATTTCCCGGCAACCGACCAGCGAGGCATCAGCGGCCATTCGATGGGCGGACATGGCGCGCTGGTGCTGGCACTGCGCAACCCGGGCCGCTACCGCAGCGTGTCTGCGTTTTCTCCCATCGTCGCGCCCAGCCAGGTGCCGTGGGGCGAGAAGGCGTTCACTGCCTACCTCGGCGACGACCGCAACAGCTGGGCACAGTGGGATGCCAGTGAACTGGTGGCGACCGCCAGCGAGCGGCTGCCGTTGCTGATCGACCAAGGCGACGCAGACGAGTTCCTGGGTGCACAACTGCAACCCCAACGCCTGCAGGCCGCCTGCGAAGCCGCGGGCCACCCGCTGCAGCTGCGCATGCAGCCCGGCTACGACCACAGCTACTACTTCATCGCCACCTTCATCGGCGAGCACATCGCCCACCACGCCCGCTGAAAAAAGGGGACGGAGGGGATTAAGTCGTTTTCGGCCTGACGGCCAGAAACGACTTAATCCCCTCCGTCCCCTTTTTTAATTCTTCAGTCGTCGTCTTCTTCAGCGGCTTCGCGGCCCTGCTGGCGGATCAGGGCTTCTTCGCGCGCATCGTTGATGGCATGGCGCACGCTGTCCAGGTCGATGGTGGATTCGTCATGGACGAAGATGCCGGTCAGCGGGCTGTCCGGCAGCAGATCGCCGGCCTCGAACAGGGCCCACATCTCTTCGCCATACCAGCTGTCCAGCAGCTCCGGGGCGAAGCGGCCGAGGTAGGCGGTGAGGTTGTTCACATCGCGCAGCAGCATCGTCCGAGCTGCATTGTTGCCGCCAGCGCTGACCACCTGCGGGAAGTCGATCACCACCGGTCCATCGGGGCCGACCAGTACGTTGTAGGGCGACAGATCGCCGTGGATCAGGCCGCAGCAGAGCATGCGCACGACCTGGCGGACCAGTACCTGATGGAACTCACGGGCCTGGTCCGGTTCCAGCTCGACTTCGCCCAACCGGGGCGCCGAGAAGCCGTCCGCATCGGTTACCAGCTCCATTACCAGCACGCCATGGAAGTAACCGTGGGGTTCGGGTACACGTACGCCGGCGTCGCGCAACTGGTACAGCGCGTCCACTTCGGTGTTCTTCCACGCGGTTTCCTGCTGCTTGCGGCCGTATTTGCTGGCCTTGCCCACCGCGCGGGATTCGCGGCTGCCACGGACCTTGCGGCCTTCCTGATACTGCACGCGCTGCTGGAAACTGCGCTGGGCCATGTCCTTGTAGACCTTGGCGCAGCGCACATCGTCGCCGCTGCGTACCACGTACACAGCCGCTTCCTTGCCACTTTTCAGCGGACGCAGCACTTCATCGATAACGCCGTCGTCGATCAGCGACTGCAAGCCTGGGGGGGTCTTCACGGAACCTCGGTGGGGCGGCCGACGCCAATGGCTGGCCAGAAAGAGGGGGATTTTCGCACCTTCCCGCCGCTGCGGCCACCCGCCGCAAAAAGGGGGCGGAGGGGATCAAGGCGCAGGCGGCATGGCCGAAAACGACTTAATCCCCTCCGTCCCCTTTTGCTTCAGCGGACTTCGCGCAGTTCCCAGTGGTGGCCGGCGAGCAGGCCCATGCGCTGGCGGAAGACGTCGCCGTTGATGCTGGTGGTCACCTGCAGGTTGATCCGCAGGTCGTCCTGGGTGCCGCTCACGGTGGCGCTCGGATCGGTTACGCCCCACTGCGCGGGGACAGCATCGGGGTCGTTCTGCTTCGCCTTCCATTTGTCGAACAGTGCCGTGGAGGTCAACGCGGCCTGCAGTTCTTCAGCAAATCCCTGCGCGCCCTGCGAATGGAAAGACAGGGCGGTGTCATTGCCGCGGGCTTTGGCCGGGTCAGGCAGGCTGATGTAATACGTGGTCATCGGGATCTCCGTTCAATGTGCCAAGCGTTGCAGGGGCGAAGTGCAAACCGTGTGCAGAGTGCTCTGGCCTCATCATTCGAAACGATGCGGACCATCCGCGAAGCCGACGGTCAGCGCCCCCTTGCCGACGTTGACCATGCCGGTCAGGCTCATCACCGTTTCATACACCTCCACGCCATGGTCCCCACAGACCTGGCGCAGCGACGCGTAGCCAGGCAGGGCACGCAGTTCGTCCAGTTCGCCGCCATAGCTCAGGCATACGGTCGGGGTCATCAGCCCGGCACGTACGCGCTGGCCGACCACATCGAACAGCTTGGTCACGGCGTTGTCGAAGCCCTTGATCTTGGCCACCGGGCCGGTTTCGCCCCGATACCCGTGCAGTACCGGCTTGATGTCCAGCGCGCTACCCAGCGCCGCACTGAGCAATCCGACGCTGCGATCGCCCTTGTGCCGGGCCCGCGCGCGCATGTAATACAGGTCGCGGGTGATCATGTAGCCATGCACGTTGCCGGCCAGTTCTTCCAGCCGCTCGCGGATCTGCTGCACGCTGGCGCCGCTTTCACGCAGGCGCACGGCCTCGATCGCGGTCACCGCCTGGGCGGCAAACAGGTTCTGCGTGTCGATCACCCGCAGGGCGAAGGGCGAGTTGAAGCCCGCCGCCTGTCGGACGGGTTTGTAATCGTTGAGGATGGCGAAGCTGGCCTGCATCGCGTTGTCGTGGATCGGACTGCGCGTCTTGGTGATGGTCATGCAGAACACGTGGTCGTAATCGATGACCAGGCGCTGCAGGAACAGGTCGCGGATCTGCTGCACGCTGAAAGGGATGGTCTCCGCTTCGGCGCCATGCTCGGCAACGTGGGCATGCAGGAAACTCAGGGTGGCCTGCTCGTCACGGTGGTCGGCCAGGATGGCTTCACCGATCCGCACGGTGATGGGCAGCAGGACGATCCTGTGCTGGGTGATGAAGTCCTGCGGCAGGTCGCAGGCCGAGTCGACGACGATTCCTATACGCATTCGCAGGCCCCCTCCAGGCGCGTTTGCTGGCTTGAAAGCGTGAACGCTATCGCAAAATGGAGGGCCGCGCGCGTGCCGGACGTTCAGCGATTCCGGTGCACGGCGGTGGGCAGGTCCAGCACGGCCTGCCAGTCCGGCTGCATCAGCAGGGCCGGATCGTCCAGCACGGCTGCCATCAACCGGTGCGCATCGTTGCCCCAGAACAGTTCGCCATCGACCGACAGCGTCGGCACGCCGAATACCCCGGCCGCGATCGCGGCATCGGTGTTCCGGCGCAAGGCCTCCTTCACCTCCACCGCGGCGATGGCGCTGGCGACATCCTCCACGTCCAGCACCTCCGCCAGCTGGGCAAGCGCAGCCGCCTCATCGGCAGCGCGGCCCTGAGCCCAGATCCAGTCGAACAGCGCATCAACGGCTGCCGTGGTGCAGCCGGCAGCGATGCACAGGCGCAGGGCGGGCAGCGGATTGAACGGATGGGCCGGTGGAAAGCGCAGGGCCACCCCTTCCTGCTGCGCCGTCCACAGCAGTTGCCGATAGGCGAAGCGCCGCTTTGCCGGGATCTCGGCCGGCCCCAGGTTGCCCAGGTGATGCAGTACGGCCCCCAAGGCGATGGGGACCGGCTGGATACGCGGGAACTGCGGCAGGGTCTTCAGTTTCTGCCAGTGCAGATAGGCGTACGGGGAGACGAAATCGAAGTACCAGCGCAGCGCCATTGCATCGTCTCCGTCGGGGTCAGGGCTGTGCGGTGCGCTGCAGGTAGCGGTCGCGCAGCTCGGTCTGGCGCGAACGCATGGGCATCGCCCGCCCGCCCAGCCACACCTGTTCGGCATAGTGGGCCACATCCAGCGGATCGCCTTCCCACAACACCAGGTCCGCCAGCTTGCCCACTTCGATGCTGCCGATGCGATCGCCGACACCGAGTGCCTGGGCCGGTACGCGGGTCAGACCGGCCAGGCCGTCCGCCCACGGCAGTCCATGCGCTACGGCGTTGCCGGCCAACTGGCGGATCTTGCGCGCGTTGTGCGAGGCATCGCCACTCTGCGCGAAGCTGACCTCCACGCCGGTCTTGCGCAGGCGGGCGGCATTTTCCAGCGTGGCGCCGATCTGGTCGAAGGTCGTGGGCAGGTTGCCCAGGCCGTCGACGAACACGGGCACGCGTGCCTGCGCGAGCTCTGCGGCCAATTGCCAGGCTTCGGCGCCTCCCACGATCGCGATCTTGACCTTCTCGCGTGCGGACCAGCGCAGCAACTGGCGGATGTCCGATGCGCGGTCCACCTCGATGATGATGCGGCCCTTGCCCGCCAGGTAATCGGCCAGCGTGCGGCGCCCCGCGGCGGTGAGCAGGGCATGCGGTGAATCGGTGCCGACCCGGCCACGCGCTTCGTCGATCATCTGCTGCAGCAGCATCCACTGCGCGGCGCGCGACTTGCCGGTCAGCTCGGCGGCAGCCGACCCCAGGCGCAGGTACAGCGCACGCGGGCCGATCGGATCGGCGCTGCCGTCCAGTCGCACCACGCCGCCTTGGCCGGCCACGAAGCCGCCACCGGTATGGGCACCCAGTGCAGTGAAACCGATGCCCTCCACGCGGGCGACCGGCACCAGGATCGAGGCGGGGTTGTAGGCCAGGGTGACGTCGAACTCGGGCCGCAGCGGCTGCGAATCGAGGGTCAGCGTGCTGTCCACGGTGCTCTCTTCGCCCGACACCTCTTCGATGCCGATCTCGGTGATGCCACCGAACAGGGCCGGCGTCAGGGGGCGGCCGTTGGCTTCCACCACCGGCACCCCGGCCGGTGCGGCCAGGCCCGTACCAATGGACTGGATCAGCCCTGCACGGACCAGCACATCGGCGTTGTCCAGGCTGCCGCGCGCACCCACCGTATGCACGGTTGCATTGCGGATCAGCAGATCCTGCGCTGTGACCGTCATCGGCAGCACGCAGGCCACGGCGAGGAACGCCATCGCCGGGGCAAGCCACGCCCGCTGGCGCTTGATCTTCATGGTCGAGCGACTACCCATCACCGCACCTCCTGGCCAAGACGGAAATCAGACACCGGCTTGCTGCCCGGATCGGCGCGGTCGAAGTAGCGGTGGCCGTCGATGAACACTTCGTCGGCCAGTGCATACGAACTGAAAGGATTGCCGTTCCACACCACCACGTCGGCGTTCTTGCCGGCCTCCAGCGTGCCGGTGTGCTGCTCGATACCCAGCGCCTTGGCCGCGTTGTAGGTCATCCAGGTGATGGCCCGTTCCGGCGCGATGACCGGCATGTTGGCCCGGCGGGCCGACGCGATCACCTTCGCCGCTTCCTGGTTCAGGCGCTGGATGCCTTCGGGCGAATCCGAGTGCACGATGGCGCAGCTGTTGGCGGGCCGATCCACCAGCGCGATGTTCTCCTGGATACCGTCGAAGGCCTCCATCTTGAAGCCCCACCAGTCCGCCCACAGCGCGCCGCAGACGCCCTCTGCGGCGAGCCGGTCTGCCAGCTTGTAGGCTTCCACGCCATGGTGGAAGGCAGCGATCTTGAAGCCGAACTCGTCGGCCAGATCAAGCATCGTCGCCATTTCATCGGCGCGATAGCAGTGGATGTGCACGCGGATGTCGCCCTGGATGGCGCCCGCCAGCGTATCCAGCTTGAGGTCGCGCTTGCCGCCGCTGTCGCCGCTGCTGTCTTCCTTGTCACCACCGAACCAGCGCTTGGGCTTGGCCGGCTTGCTGGTGTTCTTGGCGATGTACTCGCTGGCATCGATGAACGCGGCGCGGTAACCGGCGACATTGCCCATGCGGGTACCGGGCGCGGTGCCCTTGCCGCCGTAGACGCGCTTGGGGTTTTCGCCGCAGGCCATCTTCAGTCCCCAGGGGGCGCCGGGGAATTTCATGGCCTGGTAGGTGGTGGTCGGTACGTTCTTCAGCACCACGCCACGCCCGCCCACCAGATTGGCCGAACCGGGCAGGACCTGCATGCTGGTCACGCCGCCGGCGAGTGCCTCGGCAAAACCGGGGTCCTGCGGCCACACGGAATGTTCGGCCCACACATTGGCGGTGACGGGGGCGGTCATCTCGTTGCCATCGCTGTGCGCGCTGACGCCGGGGCTGGGGTAGACGCCCAGGTGTGAATGCACGTCGATCAGGCCCGGCGTCACCCAGCGGCCGCGCGCGTCGATGCGGCGGACGTCGGTGCCGGCCTGCAGGCCGCGGCCGACCTCCGCCACTTTTCCATCACGCAGCAGCACGTCCGCATCGTCCAGGCGCTGCCCTGTACCGGTAAGGACGGTGGCGTTGTGGATCAGTACGGCTTCGCTGCTGCGCGGCTGGTACGTGCTCGGATACGGATCCTGGATGAAGCGCGAAGCGCCGATGGCCGGCGCAGCGGCCAGCGACAGCAGCGCCAGGCCGATGCCGGCGCGCAGCAGGTTGTGCATGATGTCCCCGTAAGCGTGGTGGTGCAGGTCGCTGAAGCTAGCGGAGTGGACCGCTGCTTGCCAAGTGACCTTCGGCCTGGCGCCGCCAGCGCGGTGCTGCGGGCCGGGTCACGCACAGCCCGTTGTGTCTCGTAGAATCGCCCCATGAAGAGCACGCAGTTCCCCCTCCAACCGGTGGAGCAGGACATGGACATGGCAGCACAGGTCGTGGCGTTCTGGACCGAAGCCGGTCCGGCGAAATGGTTCGCGCGCGATGATGCGTTCGATGCCCACTTCCGGCGTCTTTTCCTTGAGGAGCATCATGCTGCCGCATCACGGGCACGCGAGTACTGGCTGTCCACGGCGGAGGGCGCGCTGGCGCTGATGCTCCTGCTGGACCAGTTCCCGCGCAACTGCTTCCGCGGCACCGCCCACTCGTATGCCACCGATGGACTGGCAAGGCATTACGCCATGCGGGCCGTGGAGGAAGGACTGGACCTGCAGCTGGTGCCGAAACTGCGCGCTTTCATTTATTTGCCGTTCGAGCACTCCGAAGACCCGCAGGACCAGGAACGGTCGGTGTCGATGTTCGACGTGCTGGGTGACAAGGAGTACCTGCAGTTCGCCGAACTGCATCGTGAGCTGATCCAGCGCTTCGGGCGCTTCCCGCACCGCAATGCAGTGCTCGGCCGGATGCCGACGCTGGACGAGCTGGACTATCTGGCAGAGGGCGGTTTCAGCGGGTAGTGCAGGTGCGTGACCCGCCACGCTGTTGCCCGGTTCGCCGAGCATGGCTCGGCGCCACTTTGATAAGGCGGGCACAGCGGCCCGCCATCCGGGGAGGGCTCAGTACTTCGGCACGCCGTTGTCCACGTCGTCGGACCACGCATCGATGCCGCCGGTCACGTTGTGCACCTTGCTGAAACCCAATGCGCGGAACTGTTCGGCGGCCTGCGCGCTGCGTCCACCGTGGTGGCACAGGAAGGCCAGCGCGGTGTCCTTCGGCAACGCTTCCAGCTCGGCACGACCGTTGCCATCGAACACCTTGAACGGCACGCCGACGGCAGCGATCGCACGCTCTTCGGCCGGGCGCACGTCGACCAGCACGACCGTACCGGCACGCACCAGGTCATCGGCATCGCGCACCGACAGCTCGGTGATCGCCTTGGGGGCGTTCGGGTTGTCGATCGCAAGGCCCTTGCCGCGGATGTCGTCCACCCAGTCGATGGTGACGCCGTCGGCGCGGCGCGCGCTGGCCAGGTCGAACTGCACGCGCAGGCCGTTGGATTCGGCAGCGATGGCATTGGCATCGAACGGGGCCAGCTGGAAGTTCGGCTGGAAGCGGGCATCGATGCCCAGCTGCAGCGACGCGCCGGGCGAATCGGCCAGTGCGCCCTTCAGCATCTCCACGGCGGCCGGGGTGACGGTG
The DNA here is from genome assembly GCF_040223995.2 of Stenotrophomonas sp. WHRI 8082. Classification (NCBI taxonomy): domain Bacteria; kingdom Pseudomonadati; phylum Pseudomonadota; class Gammaproteobacteria; order Lysobacterales; family Lysobacteraceae; genus Stenotrophomonas; species Stenotrophomonas sp. WHRI 8082. The sequence continues at coordinate 2,791,063 of NZ_CP167826.1, forward strand.
ATCGACGGCGGGGTGCGATCCGGCGCGGCCAGGCCGAGCACGCTGCTCAACTCGCCGCTGGAGGCCATCTGCAGGATGATGTCGCTGCCGCCGACCAGTTCGCCATCGATGTACAGCTGCGGGATGGTCGGCCAGTCGCCGTACTGCTTGATGCCTTCGCGGATGTCCTGGTCGGCGAGCACGTTGACGTGGCCGAACTCCACGCCCAGATCCTGCAGCGCGCCCACGGCCTTGGCCGAGAACCCGCACTGCGGCATGGCCGGCTGTCCCTTCATGAACAGCACGACGCGGTCGTTGGCGAGAATGGTGTCGATGCGCGAGCGCAGGGCGGGATCGAGGGACATGGCGGTTGAAATCCGGTGATATCGAACCGCTGATTCTACCCCCCGTGGCATCATGGGGCATGACCGCTGTGGAAACGCTGCATTGCCCCCCGCGCTGGCCATGGCATGCCCTGGCCGCGTTCGCCGTGTCCCAGGTGCTGGCGCTGGGAGTGTGGCTGTGGGCTGGCTGGGCCTGGGGCCTGTGCCTGCTGCTGGCCAGCCATGCGCTGTTCCTGCTGCCGGTATTCCTGCCGAACAGCCGCTTCTACGCCCCGGTCGTCAGCCGGCTGCCGGCCGCGCTCGACGCGGTCTGGCTGACCATCGACGATGGCCCGGGGCCGGATACGCGCCGCGTGCTGGATCTGCTGGACCGGCACCAGGCACGGGCGACCTTCTTCCTGGTCGGTGAGCGCGCACTGGCCCAGCCGGAGCTGGTGCGCGAGATCGTGGCGCGCGGGCACGACCTGGGCAACCACAGCCACACGCACCCGGAGCGGCGCTTCTGGCGTCTGGGGGCGACGGCCATGGCAGCCGAGCTGGGACGGTGCCAGTACGCCCTGCAGGCGCTGACGGGGCAGCCGCCGCGCTGGTACCGCTCGGTGGTCGGCATGACCAATCCGTTCGTCGCCCCCCTGCTGCGACAGCACGGCCTGACCCGCGTCGGCTGGAGTGCGCGCGGTTTCGACGGCGTGTCCTGCACGCCGGCGCAGGTGCTAGCGCGGCTGGCGCCTGATCTGCGGGCAGGGGCGATCGTGCTGCTGCACGAGGGCAGTGCGCATGGGCACAACCTGACGATCATCGAAGGCGTGCTGCAGGCGCTGGACGCGCGTGGACTGAAGGCCCGTCTGCCTGCGGAATGATGGGCCGGCCCGCCACAGCGCCTTCCGGCCATCAGCCTGCGGCGCGGTGGGCTACCAGCAGCCAGCTGTTGAACGGTGTTCGCCCATGCAGGGCGCGCGGACGCTCGACCTCAAGACCCGCCTCGACCAGTACCTCGGTCAACGCCTCCGGTCTGGGATAGTGGCGCGGCCGGGTGCGCATCCAGCCTGACAGCCATCCGAGCCGGTCGGTGAGCCGGGTAGTGCGGTCACGGCCATCGCCTGTGTCCAGCGGCGTGCGCAGCAGCAGGCGTCCGCCTGCGGCCACCCGCGCGGCGGCCGCACGCAGCAGGAGGGTCTGCGACGGCGCGTCCAGGTAGTGCAGCACATCCAGCACGGCGACGTGCCCGCAGTGCGCTGGCAGGGGGCGTCGCAGGTCCAGCGGATCGACACGGGCGTCGACCAGCCCGGCACGCTGCAGCGCATGGTGGGCGTGGTGGATCTTGCCCGCATCGAGATCCACGCCGACATACCCCTGCGCACGACCCTGCAGGCGCATCACGTGGCCCAGCAGGCCCAGTCCGCAGCCCAGGTCGAGTACGGGCAACGCATCGGTCGGCAAGGCCTGCAGTACGCCGTGATACAGCGGGTCGCTGCGCAGCTTGGCCTGCACGTAGTAGTAGCGGCTGCGGTTGCCCCAGGGGCTGTCGGGCAGAAAGGCGGTGGCGATCATGCGTGCCTGCGACGGCGGCAGCGGCGAGGGCAAGTGCGCTGCGGAGGACGGCGCGCCGGTCACCCGATCAGGCGTCGCGGGCGAGCAGGCGCTCGGCCAGCGGCAGGGCGCGCTGCGCCCACAGCGCATACAGCGCGGCGGAAGGATGCAGCCCATCGTCGACCAGCATGGCCGGTTCGGCCCCGTGCTGGCGGGACAGGTCGGTGATATCCACGAAAACCACGCCGTGTGCGTTGCAGATCTCCTCGGCCGCACGATTGTAGTCATCCAGCGCCCGTGCGATCGCCGCGCGGTCGCGACCCTCGGCAAACGGAGTGACGCCCCAGTCCGGGATCGACAGCACCAGCACCCGTCCGGCGTTGCCGCCGGCGAAGGCAAGCGCGCGCTGCAGCAGCGCGGTGAACTCCACCGCGTACGCATCCACGGCGCGCGCGCGGTACTGGTTGTTGACGCCGATCAGCAGGCTGACGAAGTCGAAGGGACCACGGGGCGCAGCGTCATCGATGCCGGCATCCAGTTCGTCGGTCGTCCACCCGGTGGTGGCGATGGTATGCGGATCGGTCAGCGCAATCCCGCGGGCACGCAGCAGCGCCGCCAGTTGCTGCGGCCACCGACCGGCCACCGGTACGCCTTCACCGATGGTGTAGGAATCACCCAGGGCCAGCCAGCGCAGTGTCATCGCGGTCAGGCGACCGCCGAACGGCGTGGCTTCAGCGGCACGACCTTGCGGTTGGCCTCTGCACGGCGCGCCAGGGCGCGATCAATGCGCGCGAATACATCGCGCATCACGGCCGCTTCCGGCAGCAGGGTGACCCGGAAATGATGGCGGTACGGCACGTTGAAGCTTGAGCCCGGTACCACCAGCACCCCTTCGTTGTTCATCAGGTCGAGCGCGAACTCATGGTCATCCACGCCCTTCGCGGCATCACCGACGATGGCGGGGAAGGCATACAGCGCGCCGGCGGGAGCGACCAGCGAAAGATGCTCGCTGGCGGCACAGGCGTCGATCACTGCGCGACGGGTTTCGTACAGGCGGCCGCCCGGCGTACACAGCGGGCTGATCGTATCGGGCCCGTTCACGGCCGCGTCGATCGCGTACTGGCCCGGCACGTTCGCGCACAGGCGCAACGCGCTCAGCAGGTCCATCGCCGCACGGAAGTCGCCCAGCCGTTCCGCCTCGCCGGACAGCATCGCCCAGCCCACCCGCCAGCCGCAGGCGCGATGCACCTTGCTCAGGCCGCTGAAGGTGAGGCAGGGCAGGTCGCCGGCGAGCGGGGCCACCGGCTGGAACACCGCGTCGTCGTACAGGATCTGGTCGTAGATTTCATCAACCATCAGCAGCAGGTTGTGCTTGCGCGCGATGGCGACGATGCGCTCCAGCAGTTCACGCGGATAGCTCGCGCCGCTGGGGTTGTTCGGGTTGATCAGCACGATGGCGCGGGTGCGCGAAGACACCAGGGCTTCGATCTCGTCCGGATCGGGCTGGAAGCCGTTTTCCGGCGCGCAGCGGTAATACACCGGGCGACCGTCGTTAAGGATGGTGGCGGCCGACCACAGCGGATAGTCCGGCGAGGGCACCAGCACTTCATCGCCCGGGTTGAGCAGGGCGCGCAGGGACAGGTCGATCAGTTCGCTGACGCCGTTGCCGACGAATACGCGGTCCGGATGGGCATCGGGTGCACCACGGCGGGCGTAGGCCGCGGCGATCGCCTCGCGGGCCACAGGCAGCCCCTGCTGGTGGGTATACGGGTCGGTGCGGCCCATGTCATCGGCAATCGCGCGCTGCAGGTGCTGCGGTGCACGGAAACCGAAATTGCCCGGGTTGCCGATGTTCAACTTGATCAGCGTGCGGCCCTGCGCTTCCAGTTCCCGCGCTCGTCGCGCCAGCTCTCCTCGGATCTCGTAGCGCACTTCGGAAAGGCGTTCACGGATGGCCAGGGGCTTGGGCGTGGGGGTGGACATGGCAGACGGGCCGTCAATGGGCATGGAAAGCCCATACTAGCTGAATTGCTGCAGCGCATGGCAAGGGGGCGTGGGGCCTGACGCCGCGCCCGCATGCCCCGCTGCCGGTAGAATGCGCAGGATGACCGAGACCCCTGATTACAACGCCCTGCAGACGATTGGCTGGCCCTGGCCGGGAGCACCCACGGCGGACGACCAGGCCGACTGGTACGCCGCGATGGAGGCGCATCCGCAGGCGCGGCCGGCGCGTGTGATCGAGCAGCACCGGACGCACTATGTGGTGGCAGACGGTCCCGATGCGTCAATCAAGGCCGAATCGCTTCCCGAATGGCAGCGCCCGCGCTTCCCCAGCCATGAGCGGCCCGCCGTCGGCGACTGGGTCCTGCTGGAGGGGGTGCGCATCGTCGCGCTGCTGCCGCGTCGTACCGCGATCAAGCGCGGCGCGGCGGGCGAGCATTATCACCAGCAGGTCATCGCCGCCAACGTCGATACGGTGTTCATCGTCTGCGGACTGGATTCGGATTTCAATCCACGCCGTATCGAACGGTATCTGCTGCTGGTCGGTGGCGGCGGGGCCGTGCCGGTGGTGGTGCTGACCAAGGCCGACCAGACCGAGTACAGCGAAGATGCGCTGGCGGTACTGGATGAACTGAAAGCGCAGGGCATCGCCCTGCGTGCGGTGAACGGACTGGATGCGGACAGTGTCGCCACGCTGCATCCGTGGCTGGGCCCGGGCCACACGGTGGTGCTGGTCGGGTCCTCCGGGGCCGGCAAGTCGACGTTGACCAACACGCTGCTGGGCGAGCAGCGGATGAAGACGAACAGCGTGCGTTCCAATGACTCGCGCGGCCGCCATACCACCACGCACCGTGCGTTGATGCCGCTGCCGATGGGCGCCTGCCTGATCGATACGCCTGGCATGCGCGAGCTCAAGCCGACCGGCGAAGAGACGCTGGCCGAAGGGGGCTTTGCCGATATCGAGGCGCTGGCCGAGCAGTGCCGGTTCCGCAACTGCCTGCACCAGCAGGAGCCCGGGTGCGCGGTACGCGCGGCGATCGAGGACGGCACGATCGAAGAGACCCGCGTGTTGAACTACTTCAAGCTGAAGGACGAAGTGGCTGCCGCCGCCGCCAAGCTGGCGGTACGCCAAGCGGAGACGGCGCAGGAGCGACGTACGGCCGCACGCCGCGGCGCCGGCAAACCACGCCGGCGCTGACGCCGGTTGGGGCGGGTAGTGACGGCCGCTGGCCGTCAGCCGTTGATGTTGATGGCCAGCGGCCATCACTACCGGGCCGTCAGCCCTTCCTGTTGATGGCCAGCGGCCATCACTGCCGTATAGTCTGCTCATGGACCAGAGCACGACGCTGGATCGCGAAGTGGCCCACCACGCTGCGCTTGATGCGCGGCTGGTCGAGGCCGTCGGTGGCATCCGGCTGCTGAGCCTCACCAGCTGGCCCGCCGCCCTGCAGTCCCCGTTCCTGGCGAGCATGGCCAGTGGCCAGCCGCGGTTGCCGCACGTGGAGTATCCACAGCTGGATTTCAGCGATGCGCGACGTACGCTGGCCGCGCTGACCGCCGAGTGCGATGCCGATCATCCGCTGGGTCGCTATGTCGCCGAGTCGGCGCAGAGCTGGGATGTCGCCGCGCAGCTGCTGGAAGGGTTGGGCACGGCCGCGGTCGATGCCTGCTCGGTGCAGCTGTTCGGATCGCCCGAGCAGCCGCTGCCGGGAAACGGACCGAGCACCCGCGATGCGGCCCGACACTTCATCCAGATCGCCACTGAACTGGATCACGAACTGCTGGCGCCGGAAGAGCAGGTGCCGGTCTCGGCGACGGCGCTGCAGTTGCAGCTGCAGGGCGATCTGGATGCCTTCTTCGAGTCGCGCATCATCCAGGTGCAACTGGATCCGCAGCTGGTTTCCAAGGCCGCTGCCGGTGCTACCCGCCTCCGCCTGCGGACCAGTGCGCGCTTCAGTGCCTATGACCGCGCGCAGTTGTTCCACCATGAAGCGCTGGTGCATTCACTGACCGCGCTCAACGGGCGTGAGCAATCTGTGCTGCCCAGCCTGGCGCTGTCCTCGCCGCGCGTCACCGCCACCCAGGAAGGCCTGGCGACCTTTGCCGAGCAGATCACCGGCAGCATCGACATCCAGCGCCTGAAGCGCATCAGCCTGCGGACGGAGGCCATCGCGATGGCACGGGAGGGCGCGGACTTCATCGAGGTCTACCGTTACTTCTGCGCGGCGGGGCAGAACGCGGAAGAGAGCTTTGCCTCTGCGCAGCGGGTGTTCCGCGGTGTACCACCCAGCGGTGGCATGGCCTTCACCAAGGACACGGTGTACCTGCGCGGGCTGGTGTCGGTGCACACGTTCTTCCGCCACATGCTGGCCGAGGATCGCCTGCAGGTCTGCCGGTGGTTGTTCGCTGGCAAGATGACGCTGACCGATGCGATCACCTTCGCACCGTTGTTCGAGGCGGGCATCCTGCAGCCACCGCGCTGGTTGCCGCAGTGGGTGAGCCGGGCCAATGGGCTGGCGGGGATGCTGGCGTTTTCCCTGTTCGCCAATCGGATACGGATGGATCAGCTGTTGCCGGAGTGAGTGCGGCGAACGGGTGAGACCCCCTCGTGGCGGGCTGTCGAGCAGGAGCCGTGGGTGGGCCGGGCGGTGGGGCTGGTCGGGGGACGCGCACAAGTACGTCCATGTAGCGCTCGTTTCGCGCCATCCATGGCGCGGGTCCACGCCATCGCATTCGCGCTGACGCTCCCACGCTTTGCTGCGCAAACCGCGGGCCCCGTCTCACCAGCACCCACACCCCGCCGCTTCGCGGCCGCCCCTGACTCAGGGGCTCCCTCCACCAGACGAGCCGGATCCGCCTTCGGTAGCGCCGAGCCATGCTCGGCGGCTTTTGCTTTTGCTTTTGCTTTTGCTCTCTCTCTCCCCCAACCCGGCGGGGGCGGCACACTGTCCGGAGGCGGGGCGAGGGAGCCATGCAGGACCCTTGAGCCCCCGGACGGGGCGAAAGGAGCCTACATGGACGTACTTGCGGCGTGTCCTGCATGGTTCCCTCGCCCCGCCTCAACCCATGAAACCAAACACCCGCCGAAGGTTAAAAATCCACACCCACTGTCATGAACACCTGGCGTGGTGCGCTGGCGTGGATCGCGTAGCGGGTGCCGGTCGGATCGGTCGGGGCGAACGAGCTCAACTGCCCGGCATAGCGCTTGTTGGTCAGGTTGGTCGCGTTGAGCGATACCTTGATGTCGCGCAGGCCCATGCCCGGTCCGAAGGAATAGCCCAGTCCGGCATCGAAGGTGGTCACGCCCGGCACTGACTGGTCGTTGGTGTAGGTGTAGTAGCGCTTGCCGGTGTACTTGGCACGCACGCTGGCGAAGAAGCCGTCGCGGTTCCAGCTCAGTTCGCTGGAGGCCATGCGCTGCGGGGTATCGACGGTGATCTTGCCGGCCACCGGCACGACGGCGCCGCCGGACGTGTAGTCGTCTTCGTAGGTGGTCTTGTTCCAGGACAGCGCGTTGTACCACTGCAGGCCGTCGATCGGCTTGAAGATAAAGGTCAACTCGGCGCCCTGGCTCTTGACCGAGCCGACGTTGATGAAGCGCGTGATGCATTCCGGCCGCGTGCCGACTTCGATGCTGGTGCACGGGTTGAGCGACAGCAGGCGGTTGTCGAACATCACGTGGTAGGCCGCCACGGACGCTTGGTACTTCTCGCCGAAGCGACGGAACCCTGCCTCGAACGTGCGTGACTTCTCCGGCTCCAGGTCATCCACGCTGGCAGCGAAGGACTCCGGGGATACCTGCAGGGGACCGCCACTGCCGCCGCCGACGAAGGCCGCGATGTTCTCTGCATACGAGGCGAACACTTCCTGCTGGGGACTCAGCTTGAAGCTGATGCCGGCCTGCGGCAGCACCGATTCCTTTGCGGTCAGCGTGCCGGATGCATAGAGCGATTCGGTGCCCGGCTTGGCGCGTGCGGTCATCCGGGTGTTCGGACTCTTGATGCCGACATCGACGGTCATGCGATCGTCCATGAAGCGCATGCGGTCCTGTACGTAGAACTGCCGCGTGCGGATGTCGAAGTCCTGGTCGAACAGGCGGCGATCCGGATGGTTGAGGTACGTGTCGTCCAGGAACGGGCCATCGATGTAGTAGAAGTTGCGTTCGACGTTGTGGTCGTTCTTCTCGTACCACAGGCCGGCCTCCAGCTCATGCAGACCCACGCGCCATGTCAGCGCCGCCGTGAGACCCTGGCGGTTGATGGTGTAATTGGTACTGCGGATCGAGATCGGCAGCGCACGGTCGGTGCCGGGGTGGGAGGGCTGGCCCGGTGCCCACCAATGGCCTTGGCCGCGGTTCTCGTGGTGGTAAGCCAGCAGCTTCAACCCGGCTGCGTCGCCCAGTTTGACGTCGGCATCCAGCGCGTACAGGTTGTCGTCGCGCAGCGCACGGCTCTGGTAGTACGCATCATCGATGCTGTTGACGCCGCCGCTGAAGGCGCAGCGTGCCGGATCGCGTGTGGCCGGTGCGCAGTACGCGGCGGCAACCGCGCGGTCCCAGTCCGGTGCGTAGATGTTCCAGTCATAGCCCAAGCCCCGTTCCAGCATGCTTTTGGACAGGTACGCATAGTTCGCCTGGCTGGCGCGCGAGGTCGCCGCGAAGGCGCCGAAACGGTTGTCACCGACCTGCCATACGGCTTTCGCATTGAACTGGCGCGTGGTCTGGTTCTGATATGGTGCGGCCCACATGTCGGCGTCCTGGTGCACACCGGAGACATAGGCGGAAAAACCGTTGAGGTCGCCGGTGTCCACGCGCAGATAGCCGCGACGCTGGTTGTCATCGCCGGCGGTGATGCTGGCGCGACCACCGAACTCGGTGGAGGGGTCCATCGAGAAATACTGGATGGCGCCGCCCAGGTTGCTGGTGGACGCGACCCCCAGCGAGCCGATGCCCTGCGAGAGCTCGGCGCCGGCAAGATTCTCGGCGATCAGTGCGCGGGCGATGCTCAGGCCGTTGTAGTTGCCGTAGCTGTTGTCGCCCAGCGGGATGCCGTCCAGCGTGTAACCGAGGCGGCTCTTGTCGAACCCGCGCAGGCTGATGGTCTGTGATTCCTCATTGGCCCCGAACGCATCGTTGGATTGCACCGACACGCCGGGCAGGCGATCCAGGATCTTCTGTCCGCTGGTGCCGGGCGGCAGTACCTGCTTGTCCACGGCCGTGATGCGCTGCACCTGGCGGGTTTCGCCTTGACCGATCACCGAAACGGCGTCCAGAGTCTGCGCCGTGACGGCGGTATCGGCAAGGGTTTCGCCGGCGGCGTGGGCGTTGGCGGCGCAAAGGGCGATCGCCACGGCAATCGTCAGGTGTCGGGTCTGCATGTCGGTCCGTTGCATGGGGGAAGGCCTGCGTGCTGCAGGTCACCAACCACTATGCAAAGCGGAAATGACGGCTTTTTGACGGTAAAGCGAACGTTCGTTGTAACTGCGACGCTGTTCGCTTTATGCAACGGGAACGCACGCTGGCACCCAGGGTAGCGCCGCGCCATGCTCGGCGAGCGCAGCGGAAAGGGCGTGAAGACCACCCGTCGTCACCCCCCCCGCGTGCCACCGCATCGCATCACCCCATGTACAGACCGCCGTTGACCGGATAGTCCGCCCCGGTCACGTACGCGGCGTCGTCCGAGGCCAGCCAGCCGCACAACGCCGCCACTTCCTCCGGTTTGCCCAGGCGGCGGATCGGCACCGAGGCCGCCAGCCGGTCCAGCACATCGGGCGGGAAACTGCTGATCGCCTGGCTGGCGATATAACCGGGCGAAATGGTGTTGACCGTGACCCCCCGCGCTGCGGTCTCTGCGGCGAGTGCACGGCTGAAGCCGTGCATGGCGGCCTTGGCGGTGGCGAAGTTGACCTGGCCGATCTGCCCCTTGTGCGCGCTGACCGAGCCGATGTTGATGATGCGCCCCCACCCACGCGTGGTCATCCCGTCGACGACCTGCTTGGTGATGTTGAACAGCGAGTTGAGGTTGGACGCGATGACCGCGTTCCAGTCATCGGCACTCATCTGCCGGAACAGCACATCGCGGCTGCCGCCTGAGTTGTTGACCAGCACGTCCACCGCGCCAACATCGGCTCGCACCTTGTCGAACGCAGTAGCGGTGGAGGCCCAGTCGGTGGCATTGCCTTCCGATGCGATGAAATCGAAGCCGAGATCGCGCTGTTCACGCAACCAACCGGCCTTGCGCGGCGAGTTCGGCGCGCAGCCTGCGACCACCGTGTGGCCCGAGCGTGCCAAGGTCTGGCAGATCGCGGTGCCCACACTGCCCATGCCGCTGGTGACGTATGCGATGCGAAGCGTCATTGGTTTCTCCAGGTTGCGGAATACGGGCCGCCTCAGGCGGACAGCGGATACAGCGAGAACAACAGGCCACCCGCCATCAGCAGCAGGGAAATCAACACCGCCCACTTCAGGGTGAACTTCTGATGGTCGGCGAACTCCACCTTGGCCAGGCCTACCAGCAGGTACGTTGAGGGCACCAGCGGGCTGAGCAGATGTACGGGTTGGCCGGCCAGCGAAGCGCGGGCCATTTCGACCGGCGTGATGCCGTAGTTGCCGGCGGCCTCGGAAAGGATCGGCAGCACGCCGAAGTAGAAGGCATCGTTGGACATGAAGAACGTGAACGGCATCGAGGCCAGCGCGGTGATCACCGCCAGGTACGGCCCCCAGCTCTCCGGAATGATCGCCAGGAAGCTGTGAGACATCGCTTCCACCATGCCGGTGTTGTTGAGGATGCCGGTGAAGATGCCGGCCGCGAAGATCAGCGACACCACCGACAGCACGTTGCCTGCGTGGTTGACCACCCGGCGGCGCTGCTCGGCCAGGTTCGGGTAGTTGATCACCAGGGCGATGGCGAAGCCCACCATGAACAGGATCGGCATCGGCAGCAGGCCCATGATCAGGGCGGCCATCAGCGCGGCGGTCAGACCGAAGTTCACCCACAACAGCTTCGGCCGCTTGATGTCTTCGGCGTCTTCAACCGTGGGCAGCGCATCGCCATCATCGGACACGCTGGAATCCATCCATGAGCCGCCCTGCGGCAGCGACACCACGCCGAGGCGGCGGCGCTCCTTCATGCCCAGGTACCACGCCAGCACCAGGATGCCGGCGCAGGCGATGACCATCGAAGGAATCAGCGGGACGAACACATCGGCCGGGTCGACATGCAGCGCCGTGGCGGCGCGTGCGGTCGGGCCGCCCCACGGGGTGAGGTTCATGACGCCGCCCGCCAGGATGGTCACGCAGGTCATGTTCAATGCGTTCATGCCCAACCGCCGATACAGCGGCAGCATCGCCGAGACGGTGATCATGTAGGTGGTCGAGCCATCACCATCGAGCGAGATCAGCATCGCCAGAACGGCCGTGCCCATGACGATCTTCAGCGGATCACCCTTCACCACGTTGAGGATGATGCGGACCAGCGGATCGAACAGGCCGGCGTCGATCATCACCCCGAAGTACAGGATGGCGAACATCAGCATGACGCCGGTGGGCGCGATCTTCTTGATGCCGTCGAGCATCATTTCATCGATGCCGGCACCGAAGCCACCGAGCAATGCGAAGATGATCGGGACGGTGATCAGGGCGACCAGCGGCGACAGTCGTTTGCTCATGATCAAATACATGAACGTAATGACCATGCCAAAGCCGAGGATGCTGAGCATCATCTGCGGACTCCTTGCGGAAAAGGGCGGGAGGGGAAGGGGAGGGGTCAGAAGTCGAACTGCAGGCGCCCGGTGACCGCGCGCGTACGGTCGACGGTGACGTCGGCCAGGCGATCGCGGTTGCGGCTCTCGATCAGGTTGAGCATGAAGCGCAGGTTGTCGCGCAGGTACCAGTTGCCGCCCAGCGTCCATGCCTCGGTGCTGCCATCGCGTAGGTCGGGCAAGCCGATGAGATGCTGGTCACCCCGCATCTGGTCATAGCGCAGTGCCAGCTCGAACGCGCCGGCCTTGTGCCGGATATCCTGGATGCGCGCGAAGCGCCCGGTCTTGCGGTCGTAGCCGCGCGACTCACCGGTGACGAACCAGCTCACCATCCCGTAGCCGGCCAGCACCTTGCCGTGCTGCAGGCCGTCGTCGAACGTGGCCCCGCTGAACTCGCCCTGCCACGACCACGGACCGCGTACCTGCGCATACTCCAGCGACCACTTGTCCACATCGGTATCGCGCCCGGCGGAGAAGTCGACCAGGGTCAACCGGCTTTCATCGGACAGGTGGCCTGCCGGACGTGGGCGGATGCGCAGCGCCGGGGCGCCGCTGGCACCGGGGTTGTCGTACAGCTCGCGCGCCAACGAAATACCCAGGTGCAGGACGTCGCCGGCCGCGGGACTCGGCGCCCACGTGGCACGGCCGCCGGCGGCGCGACCCTTGACCTGCCACGCGTCGATGCTCTCCAGGCTGTACAGGCTGGCCGCCCAGGTGAAGTCACCCGGATTGGCCTGCCAGGACGCGCCCAGGCGATACAACGGCGCCAGCGAGGTGCCCGCGTTGCCGCGCTCCAGAAAGCTGCCGTAGTTGGAGCCGGTGCGGTCATCGAGCGAGAAGTACTGCTTGAACTGACCGACGGTGAGCCGGCCGGCATCGCCGAAGCCGCGGCTCAGGTAGACATCCTTGGCTTCGACACGGTCGCCGGAGAAGTCGGCTTCCATCTTGTAATCGACGACGAAGAACTTGCCGGACACGTCAATCCACGCGCGCCGCACTTCGGTGTCGTCCTTGTTCGGCGTGCCGCGCCCATCGTTGTCGAACGTGGCGAAATCCAGATGCAGACGGCCACCGATTGCAGCGGTGACCGGGCGCTCATCATCCGCAGCAAACACCGGTGCAGCAGCAGACAACCACACCGCCCCGACCAGCGCACGACGACCGAAGCCCGCCCAACGAACAGAAAACTCTTCCACAAACCCTCCCAGGTGCGCGCCCGGCGCGCGGCCAACGTGGGCACCCGAAACAGGTGCGAGGCCGCAGTCTCTTCCCCGCAAGCTGTCATGCGCCTGTCAGCGGTTTGTGCAGTGCAGCGAACTCCGCGCATTCCGCCCGCCGAGCACGGCTCGGCGCTACCGCTTTTCATCTCCCTTCATACGCGGCAGGCAGCAACCGGGAAACCGTCAGGGCGACGGGCGGGGTGGGTATGCGGGGCCTTGAGCGGCAGGAGCCGCGAAGAGCTACATGGACGTACTTGCGCGTGCCCCGCATACCCACCCCGCCCGTCGCCAACCGGTAGTCCAGCTTCAGGGCAGCCGCGAGGGGGTCTCACCCGTTCGACCCACTCCCCGTGCGTTAGCATCTCAACTCCCCCGCACCCGACAACCGCATGCGCCTGCTGCTGGTCGAAGACAACCCGGACCTCGCCGATGCCATCATCCGCCGCATGCGCCGCAACGGGCACGCCGTGGATTGGCAGGCTGACGGCCTGGCCGCGGCCAGCGTCCTGCGCTACCAGGCCTTCGACCTGGTGGTGCTGGATATCGGCCTGCCCAAGCTGGACGGACTGCGCGTGCTGGCGGGCATGCGTGAACGCGGCGACAGCACGCCCGTGCTCATGTTGACCGCACGCGATGGCATCGAAGACCGCGTGCAGGCACTGGATGTGGGCGCCGATGACTACCTCGGCAAACCGTTCGATTTCCGCGAGTTCGAGGCCCGCTGCCGCGTCCTGCTGCGACGGGGCCGCGGCCAGGCCAGCGAGCTGGTGCAGATCGGCGGCTTCCAGTTCGACAACGCCGCGCACCGGGTAAGCCTGGACGGCGAGCTCATCGAACTGCCCAACCGTGAGTTCCGCCTGCTGGAGATCCTGGTCGGGCGCAGGGGCCAAGTGGTGGGCAAGGACGAAATCGGCAACGGGTTGTTCGGTTTCGACGACGAAGCCGGACCCAACGCCATCGAACTGTACATCGGACGACTGCGCCGCAAACTGGCGGCCGCGCCGCTGCGGATCGTCACCGTGCGCGGCGTGGGCTACATGCTCGAGGCGGCCCAGTCCGCCACCGGGGACATCGATGAAGCGCCGTGAGCGGACGGCGCCGCCGTCGCTGCGCCGCACGCTGACGCTGTACCTGGGCGTGTTGCTGGGGGTGTTCGCCGTGGCCCTGTTGTTTGCTGCACGTGACTACGGCCAACGCGCAGCGAATCGATCCTACGATCACCTGCTGGTGTCCTCGGCGCTGTCCATCGCCGATTCGGTGGCGCTGGTGGATGGCCAGTGGCAGGTCGACCTGCCCTATGCCGCGCTTGACCTGCTGGCCATGGCACCGGAAGACCGGGTGTTCTATCGGGTGGCCGACAGCCGCGGCAGCCTGATCACCGGCTACGGCGACCTGCCACCGGCGCCACGCGATGCCACGCGGGAAGGCCCGGCGCCGCAGCTGTTCGATGCCCCCTACAGTGGCGAGACCGTGCGCTTCGCCGTGGTGGCACGCACCCTGTCTTCGCCGTCCGCGCAGGGAGAAGTGCGGGTGCAGGTAGGGCAGACGCGGCGAGCGCGCGAAGCGCTGGCACAGGAAATGGTCAACCGTGCCCTGCTGGCCATCAGTGTGCTGTCGCTGCTGTCCCTGGCCCTGGTCGGCGTAGGCGTCCACCGTGCATTCCGTCCGCTGGTGCGCGTGGAGCGCGAGCTGTCGCGCCGAGAGCCCTCCGACCTGAGACCGTTGGATGCGCACGTGCCGCGCGAGATGGACCAGATGGTCGCGGCGCTGAATCGCTTCATGGAACGCCTGTCCAGCAGCAACGAAACGCTGCGGTCGTTCATGGCCGAGGCCGCCCACCAGATGCGCACGCCGCTGGCCGCCTTGCGCGCGCAGGCGCAGTTGGCGCTGGACGATGACGACCCGGAAGACATGCGTCGGAGTCTGCAGGCCATCGAGCGCAACGCCAGCCACATGAGCCGCCTGCTCAACCAGCTGCTGAGTGACGCCAGCGTCATCCACCGGTCGAACCTGCAGCGTTACGCGCCGGTTGATCTCGCCGAGACCGTGCACCAGGCTTTGCATGAGGCAGTGCCACAGGTGGATCCGATTCCGCGGGTGCAGTTGCTGGTCACCGCTGGACCGGTGTGGGTGCAGGGCGATGCGTTGCTGCTGCGCGAGGCGATCAAGAACCTGATCGACAACGCCATCAAGTACAGTGCGGCCGCGCCGTTGCAGGTGGCGCTGACGACCGAGGGCGACAGTGCTGTGCTGACGATCGCCGACCATGGCCCCGGCATCGCCGCTGCCGATGCAGAGCGGGTGTTCGAGCGCTTCGCCCGTGGGGAAGGCGCTGCCGCGGGCGGAGCCGGGCTGGGCCTGGCCATCGTCAAGCGGGTAGTCGATGCCCATGGCGGCCACATCGACCTGGCCAACCGCCGCGAAGGCGGGCTGGTCGCCACCATCACCCTGCCCCGGAGTCATGCATGAGCCGTCTGTTGGCTGCCCTGTTGCTGCTGCTCAGCGCCCTTGCCGCGCACGCCGAGCCGGGGGACGTGCAGCGCTTTCCGGCGACCGGGCCTGCCACGGGGGCCCTGCGCATCCATGGCAGCACGGACATCGAGGTGTTCGCGGTGGTGATCGCTGATTACCAGCGCCTGCATCCGGGCACGGAGGTGATCTACGAAGACATCATCACCCAGGACCTGCACGCGCGTTTCCTGGGTGAGCGCACGCGCGCGTCGTCCGCCGATCTGCTGATCTCCAGTGGCATGGATCTGCAGGCCAAGCTGGTGAACGATGGCCACGCGCTGGTTCATCGTTCGGCGCAGGCCGACACACTTCCCGCGTGGTCGAAATGGCGCAACGAAGCCTTCGGCATCAGCTACGAGCCGGTGGCGATCGTCTACAACACCCGCACGCTGCCTGCTTCGCGCGTGCCGCGCACGCGGCGGCAATTGCTGGACCTGCTGCGCGCGCCGGATGCGCCACTGCGCGGGCGGGTAGGCACCTATGACATCAACCGCAGCAGCGTGGGCTATCTGCTGGCCACGCAGGATGCCCAGCGCGGCAGCATCGCCGGTGCGCTGCTGGGTGCGCTGGGTGACAACCGCGTCGTGCTGGAAGAACGCACCGGTGTGTTGCTGGACAAGGTGAGCAGCGGCGAACTGTCGCTGGTCTACAACGTGCTGGGGTCCTACGCGCAGGCGCGCATCGACGATGGCCAGCCGCTGGGCATCGTCGAGCCGGAGGACTACACCCTGGTGATGTTGCGCACCGCGCTGATCCCGCGTACCGCACGCAACAGCGCCGAGGCCGGCCGCTTCCTGGACTATCTGCTGTCCCCGCGCGGCCAGCAGGTGCTGTCCCGCGAGGCGCGGCTGATGCCCATCGTGCGCGGCGGCGGCATCGGCAATGGCAGCCCGGAGCGCAGCCTGCGGCCTATCCAGCTCGGCCCCGGGCTGCTGGTGTACCTGGACGCGCTCAAGCGCCGGCAGTTCCTGGATGCATGGAACAGCAGCGTGCGTCCGGCGCGGTAGACGATGCACTGGGGTGCAGTCATCGACTGCAGCCTTTGGAAGGAGTCTTTGGAGGCAGCCGACTGAAGTCGGCTCTACAATGGCGGCATGAGCGAACTGAACCTGCTGGTGGCCGATGACCACCCCCTGTTGCGTGCCGCTGTGGTGCATTCGCTGCGGCAGGGGATGCCGCACGTCAACGTGCGCGAGGTGGCCAGTGCCGAGGCGCTGGAACAGGCGCTGGATCAGCAGCCGGACGTTGACCTGGTGCTGCTGGACCTGACCATGCCGGGCGCGCACGGTTTCTCGGCGCTGCTGCATGTCCGCGGTTCGCACCCTGACATCCCGGTGGTCATCCTGTCGTCCAACGACCATCCGCGGGTGATCCGGCGGGCGCAGCAGTTCGGTGCCGCCGGCTTCATTCCCAAGTCGGCGCCGCCGGAAACGATCAGCGAAGCGGTGGTGGCCGTCCTGGATGGCGGCTTGTGGTTTCCGGCAATGGCCGCTGAGCGCTCCGATGCCGATGCGTTGCTGGCCAGCCGATTGGCCCAGCTGACGCCGCAGCAGTTCAGGGTGCTGCTGTGCCTGGCCGATGGCCTGTTGAACAAGCAGATCGCCTACACCCTGGGGCTGGCCGAGAATACCGTGAAGGTACACGTCACCGCGATCCTGAGAAAGCTGGAGTGCCACAGCCGCACGCAGGCTGCCGTGCTGGTGAAGGCGCTGGAGCCGGAAGGCGACGCGAGCCTGGTGTAGAGGCGCGCTGGGTGCAGGTACACGCCGCGCTGCGCGCTCGCCGAGCGTGGCTCGGCGCTACCGGGGGAGCTGATGCCTGATGCCGCGCTGCGCGCTCGCCGAGCGTGGCTCGGCGCTACCGGAGAAGCTGATGCCTCATGCCGCGCTGCGCGCTCGCCGAGCGTGGCTCGGCGCTACCGGGAAGCTGATGCCTGATGCCGTGGTAGCGCCGAGCCATGCTCGGCGGAAACCGTCCGTTCCCGCGGCAGACATCCGCCGACCATGGTGCGGCGTTTACCGTTGGTGCCGCAGCAGCAGTTGGGTCATCAGGGCGCGCAGTGCAGGGGGGCGCACCGGCTTGGACAGGAACCCCCAGCCATTCGCCGACGCCAGCGCCTTCAGCGCATCATCGCGCTCGGCGGTGACCAGTACCACGGGGGGGCGGCTGCCCCACCGATTGCACAGCGCTTCGTACAGGTGCGGCCCATGGAACTCGCCCATGCGCACGTCCAGCAGCAGCAGTTCCGGCGCGTGCCCCGCGCGTGCAGCCTCCAGCGCCGCCTGCGGTCCGTCGGACTGTTCCACCTCACAGCCCCACTTCTCCAGCAGCGCGCGGGTGGCGGCGCTGACATGCGCATCGTCGTCGATGGCCCACACACGGCGTGCGCGCAGAGGGCTGTCCGCGGTGGTTTCCAGCACCACCGGCGCGCGGGTCACCGCCGATTCCACGACATCGCCTGAGTGGCCCAACGGCACCGCGACTTCGAACATCGTGCCGCTGCCGAGTGCCGAACGCAGCCGGATCGGATGCCCCAGCAGGCGGCCGATACGCTCCACGATGGCCAGGCCCAGCCCGGTGCCGCGCTCCTGTCCATCATGCAGCCGTCGAAACTCCTCGAAGATCTCCTTGTGCAGGCTCTCCGGAATACCCGGGCCCTGGTCATGCACCTGGATCCACAGCCGCGCGCCGTCGCGGCGGCATCCCAGCAGCACGCGGCCGCGCGGTGTATAGCGCAGAGCGTTGGACAGGAAATTCTGCAGGATACGCCGCAGCAGGTCTTCATCACTGACCACCACGGCGCGGGTGGGCACCCAGTGCAGCTGCAGCCCGCGGCCTTCGGCGGCGATGCCGAACTCGCGTGCCATGGTCTCCAGCAGGGGATTGAGCGCAAAGGAGCGTACCCGCGTCTGCAGGCTTCCCGATTCCAGCCGGGAGATGTCCAGCAGGCTGACCAGGATCGCATCCTGTGCCGACAACGCGGCTTCAATGTGATCAACGGTCTGGTGTTGCTCGGCGTCCGCCAGCTTCCCGCGCAGTACCGACACGAACATGCGCGCGGCGTTCAGCGGTTGCAGCAGGTCATGCACGGCAGAGGCCACGAAGCGGGTCTTGTAGCGGTTGGCCTGTTCCGCCTCGCGGCGTGCCTCGTCCAGGTCGTGCGTGCGCTCGACGATGCGATGCTCCAGGGCGTCGGCCAGCGACCGCAGCTCGCGTGCGGCGTTCTTGTAGCTGGTGATGTCGGCGTAACTGGTGACAAAGCCGCCGTCGGGCAGCGGGTTGCCGCGGATCTCCAGCACGGTGCCGTCATCCTTTTCACTCTCGCGCATATGCGGCCGCCCACTGCGCAGGTGGTTGAGCCGGCGTTCGATGGCTTCGTCGATCGGGCCTGGTCCCAGCAGGCCGCGACGCGCGTTGAAGCGGAATATTTCTTCAATGGGGCGACCCACCTGGATCAGCCCGGAAGGAAATCGGAACAGCTCCAGATAGCGCGAGTTCCAAGCGACCAGACGCTGCTCACGGTCGATGATCACCACACCCTGCGGCAAGTGCTCCAGGCTGCGGCTCAAGCCGCGGTCGGCATCCTGCGCCGCTTGCAGCAGCCCGTCCTGCGCGCTGCGCAGCTCCTGCGCATGCTGCTTGAGCAGGGTCTCCAGTTCGCGGCGGCTGCGTTGGCGGTGCGCGGACAGCCGTCGTCGTTGCTGGATGAACAGCGCCAGGAAGCCCAGCGCCATCCAGGCCGCGCCGCCGCCGATCGCGGCACTGCGGGCCACGGCGCTGGCCGCACTGGCGTCATGCAGCAGGTGCAGGTGCCACTCTTCTTCCGGCAGGTCGACGGTCTGCCATAGCAGCGAGCGCGGCATGGCCGGGTCGGCCATGCGCACGATGCGGCCGCCGTCGTCCAGCACGCGCTCGGTACGCGCGCGCAACGGCTGCAGCGCACGGTCGGCATATTGTCGGCTGGCCAGCATTTCGCTGCGCTCACCGCGCCCCAGCTCACGCAGCAGGCGATACCGCCAGGCGTCCTGGTTGGCGAGGAACACCACATCATGGTTGTCGCTGGCGAGCACGATATCGGAGGTGGTCAGCCACTCCTGTTCCAGCGCGGACAGTTCGATCTTGATCACCACCACGCCCAGCCGGATGCCGTCCGCATCGTCGATGGCGTGGGACAGGAAGTAGCCAGGCACCCCGGTGGTCATGCCGATGCCGTAGAACCGGCCGTGTCCGGTGGCCATGGCCTGCCGGTAATACGGCCGGTAGCTGTAGTCTTCGCCGACATTGCTGGACGGCTGGTCCCAGTTGCTCGCTGCAACCGCCACGCCGTCACGGCCTACCAGGGTCAACGTCGACGCGCGGGTGACCTGGTTGGCCTGCGAGAGCTTGAGGTTCAGCCGTTGGCGGTCTGCATCGTCGGGCGCGTGGCGCAGCGCGTCCAGCAGATCCGGGTCCAGGGCCATCACCTGCGGCAGGGTGCCGAAGCGATCGATCCGCTGCTGCAGGCCCTGGGCGTACAACTGCAGCTGACGCTGTACCTGCGCGCTTTCGCCCGCCAGCGCGCGCTGGCCTGCGAAGTGGCCGGCGGAGACCGCACACAGCACGGTCCCACCGATCAGCACCAGCAGGGTCATGGCCAGCTTGCGGTAGCGGGTGAGCCGGTACATGCGCCGAGTCTACGGGCAGGGCAGGTCGTTGACCCGACCTGCCCGCCGGCATCGGATCAGAAATGCATCTGCGCGCGGACTTCGAAGATCTCCGGGGTGGTGTGCACGCCACGGCGGCTGGCATCGGCCTTCACGTAGTTGGCCTGGAACTTGAAGTGGCTGGTGAGGTACCAGTTCGCACCGATGGTCCAGTTGTGTTCACGGCCACCCAGCACGTCGGCATCGTCCAGGTCCAGCCGGCTGTAACGCGCCAGCAGTTCCACCGCGCCGTATTCGCGCGCCGGCTTGATGTTGGACACGCTGCCGGCACTGTACGGGCGCGACTCGCCGGTCAGCACCCAGCTGCCCATCACGTACTGGCCGTTGCCGGTGTAATCCGGCTTGCCCTCGCGGGTGATCGTGGCCTGCAGCGCCTCGGCCTGCACCGAGAACGGTCCGCGGATCCAGATGCCTTCCAGGCCTGCACGATTGACCTTGTCCGCGGTGACAAGCGCACCGGAATCCACCAGGCGCAGATCGGTCAGGCCAGCCTCGGGACGCGCACGGAAACGGGCGGTGGCCTCATGGTGCACATCACGGCCATCACGCCAGCCGCGCGGGTTTTCCTGCGACAGCGCCAGGCCGAGGTGCAACACGTTGGCTTCGGCCTTCACCGGCGTCCACACCGCACGCACGGCCTGCATCGTGCCGGGGTTGTCGCCCTGCAGATCCTTGCCACCGTACACGCCTGCCTGCAGCAGGTAGGCCGGACGTTCCAGCACCCAGTCGAGACCGGTACGACGGCCGGCGTAGAACGCCTGCACCGGCATCGCGTACTCCATGAAGCTGCCGGCACGCGAGCTGGTCACCGCATCCAGGCCGACCGGGGTCTTCATGTAACCGACCCGGAACTTGCCGATATCCTGGCCAGCGAAGGCCTTGCTCTCCACGCGCAGGAACACGTCCAGCCAGGTGTCGGACTGGAAGTCGTAGTACACCATGGCGTCGTACACGCCCTTCTTCTTCAGCGTGGCGCCGAATTCCTTGCGGCGCACGGCGTCGGCGTTTTCGATGTCGCCGGAAAAGTTGTTCCAGTCGTAAGCGATGTTGCCGGTGGCGGCCAACTCGGTGCCGTCAGCGAACGCCACCTTGGTCGGCCAGTTGTCAAAGCCGGCCGCGTTGGCCAGCAGGGGGCTCGCGGCCAGGGACAGGGCAAGCAGGGTAGGGTTCATTCGCATGGGACGGCGGATCTCTATTCGGGAAGTGGAACAACACGTCATCCGCGTGGGCGGGTACGTCGCGACCGGCGCAGTGTAGGGGCAGAACCGGCAGGGAATCTTCCTGAACCGGGGGGGTAGTACCAATAGGCTATCTGCTACCGGGCCCCGGGCGCGTACAAAGAGCGCCATCAGATGCCGCGCCACGCACGCAACGTGCCGGGAGCGCCATTTTCACCTACCGGAGCTCGTCATGCACGTTCCCACCGCCACACCGGTGCCCACCAAGCCGCTGCCGTTCTATCGCCAACTGTATTTCCAGGTGGTGGTCGCCATCGTCCTGGGCGCCGTTCTTGGCCATTACGAGCCGCTGGTCGGCGAAAAGATGAAGCCGCTCGGTGATGCGTTCATCAACCTGGTGAAGATGATCATCGCGCCGGTCATCTTCCTGACCATCGTGACCGGCATCGCCGGCATGACCCACCTGCGCACCGTGGGCCGGGTCTTCGCCAAGGCGATGGCGTACTTCATGTTCTTCTCCACCCTGGCGTTGGTGGTGGGCATGATCGTGGCGCACGTGGTGCAGCCCGGTGCCGGCATGAACATCAATCCGGCCGACCTGGACCAGAGCGCGGTCAACAGCTATGTGGAAAAGTCGCACGACCTGACCCTGGTCGGCTTTGCGATGGACATCATCCCGAAGACGCTGGTCAGCGCGTTCGTGGATGGCAACATCCTGCAGGTGCTGTTCGTGGCGGTGCTGTTCGGTATCGCACTGGCGCTGGTCGGTGAGAAGGGCAAGCCGGTGCTGTCCTTCCTCGAAGCGCTGGTCGCCCCGGTGTTCAAGCTGGTGCACATCCTCATGCGGGCCGCCCCGATCGGTGCGTTTGGCGCCATCGCGTTCACCATCGGCAAGTACGGCGTCGGCTCGCTGATCAACCTTGCCTGGCTGGTGGGTTCGTTCTACCTGACCGCGTTCCTGTTCGTGGCGGTGATCCTGGGCGCGGTGGCGCGCCTGTGCGGCTTCTCCGTATTCAAGCTGGCCCGTTACCTGAAGGCCGAGCTGCTGCTGGTACTGGGCACGTCTTCTTCCGAGTCGGCGCTGCCGTCGCTGATGGAAAAGATGGAACGTGCAGGCTGCAGCAAGTCGGTGGTCGGCCTGGTGGTCCCCACGGGCTACTCGTTCAACCTGGACGGCACCAACATCTACATGACCCTGGCGGCGCTGTTCATCGCGCAGGCCACCAATACCGAACTGACCCTGGGCCACCAGATCGCCCTGCTGCTGGTGGCGATGCTCAGCTCCAAGGGCGCCGCAGGTGTTACCGGCGCCGGCTTCATCACATTGGCGGCCACGCTGGCCGTGGTGCCGGAAGTGCCGGTGGCCGGCATGGCCCTGATCCTGGGGGTGGACCGCTTCATGAGCGAGTGTCGCTCGCTGACCAATTTCATCGGAAATGCCGTGGCGACGGTAGTGGTCTCGCGCTGGGAAGGCGCCTTGGACCGCGACCGCCTGAAGCTGGCGCTGGACGGCCGCGAAAGCGAGCTGCCGCCGCCGGTGGATGCGCCCCTGCCCGCCGTGACCGCGAACATCTGACCCCTTCCACGTCAGGAGGCGGGGCCCGTCAGTGATGACGTGGCCCCGTCGTTTTTTCAGAGCTGACCCGCCGCGCCGGACCACGCGCGGCATGCGGGCAGAATCCCTCGGGTGGTGCGCTGCAGCATCCGCAGCGACAGCCCAGCGACAGGTCCGCAACGTACAACGGGGGTATGATCCCCTGTCCCTCTTGCCCATTCATGTGCCCAACGTCGATGTCCAACGAAGATTTCAAGCAGGCCGCCCTCGATTACCACCGCATGTCGCCGCCGGGCAAGATCAAGGTCACGGCGACCAAGCCGATGCTGACCCAGCGTGATCTGTCGTTGGCTTACTCGCCCGGCGTCGCGTATGCGTGCGAAGCCATCAAGGCCGATCCGGCGATGGCCAGCGAGTACACCGCGCGCGGCAACCTCGTCGCTGTGATTTCCAACGGCACCGCCGTGCTCGGCCTGGGCAACATCGGCCCGTTGGCCGGCAAGCCGGTGATGGAAGGAAAGGGTGTGCTGTTCCAGAAGTTCGCCGGCATTGATGTGTTCGACATCGAAGTGGACGAGATGGATCCGGACAAGCTGGTCGACATCATCGCCTCGCTTGAGCCGACTTTTGGCGGCATCAACCTGGAAGACATCAAGGCGCCGGAGTGCTTCATCGTCGAGCGCAAGCTGCGCGAGCGGATGAAGATCCCGGTGTTCCACGATGACCAGCACGGCACCGCGATCATTGTCGGTGCAGCGGTGTTGAATGCCATGGCGATCACCGGCAAGAAGATCGAAGAAGTGAAGCTGGCGACCACGGGCATGGGCGCGGCTGGCATCTCGTGCGTCAACATGCTGGTGCAGCTCGGCCTGAAGCCGGACAACATCCTGGCCTTCGACCGTGAGGGCGTGATCCATACCGGTCGTACCGACCTGGATCCGGAAAAGCTGCGTTATGCGCGCGACACGGACAAGCGCACGCTGGCTGAAATCGTCGACGGCGCGGATATTTTCCTGGGCCTGTCGGCGCCGGGCATCCTCACCGCCGACATGGTCAAGACGATGGCGCCGGATCCGGTGATCTTCGCGCTGGCCAACCCGACGCCTGAAATCATGCCGGAAGACGTGCGCGCGGTACGCGCCGACGCGATCATCGGCACCGGCCGTTCGGATTACCCGAACCAGGTCAACAACGTTCTCTGCTTCCCGTATCTGTTCCGCGGTGCGCTGGACGTGGGCGCCACCGCGATCAACGAAGAAATGAAGATCGCCTGCGTGCGCGCCATCGCCGCATTGGCACGCCGTGCCGCCACCGACATGGGCTCGGCGTACGGCGGTGAGACGCCGAGTTTTGGCCGTGAGTACCTGATCCCGCGTCCGTTCGACCGCCGCCTGCTGGTGGAGCTGTCCGCCGCGGTGGCCCAGGCCGCGATGGATTCCGGCGTAGCGTCGCGGCCGATCGCCGACATGTCCGCCTACCGGCAGAAGCTGTCGGAGTTCGTGTACCGCACCAGCCTGATGATGAAGCCGGTGTACGACCGCGCGCGCACCGACAAGCAGCGCGTGGTGTATGCCGAAGGCGAAGAAGAAGTCGTGCTGCAGGCCGTGCAGAACGTGGTGGACGAAGACCTGGCGCACCCGATCCTGATCGGCCGCCCGGACGTCATCGAGGCGCGTATCCAGCGCTTGGGCCTGCGCCTGAAGATCGGCGAGAACATCCAGGTCACCAACATCAATGACGACCCGCGCTTCAACGAGTACTGGCAGTATTACCACGGGCTGACGGGTCGCCGTGGCGTGACCGTAGCGGCGGCGAAGAACCTGATGCGCTCGCGGCCAACGCTGATCGCTGCGGTGATGGTGGCGCGCGGTGAAGCCGATGCGCTGCTGACCGGCGTGGTCGGCCGCTTCCACAAGAAGCTGGGCTATGTGCGCAGCGTGCTGCCGCTGGAAACGAAGGTCACCTCGACCTCGGCGATGACCGGTGTGATCAACCAGCAGGGCGTGTTCTTCTTCGTGGACACCCACGTGCAGGAAGATCCGACGGCCGAGCAGCTGACCGAAGCCACGCTGCAGGCGGCCTACCGCATGAAGCTGTTCGGCATCGAGCCGAATGTCGCACTGCTGTCGCACTCCAATTTCGGCAGCCACGATTCGAAGGACGCGCTGAAGATGCGCCAGGTCCGCGAGATGCTGCTCAAGCGCAACCCGCGTCTGAACGTGGATGGCGAGATGCAGGGCGACACCGCGTGGGATGAAGCGCTGCGCCAGAAGCTGCTGCCGGGCTCCACCCTGACCGGTCGTGCGAACCTGTTCGTGCTGCCGAACCTGGAAGCGGCGAACATTGCCTACAACCTGGTTCGCGTATTCACCGACGGCGTAGCGATCGGCCCGATCCTGATGGGCGTGGCCAAGCCGGCACACATCCTGACCAGCAGCGCGACCTCGCGCCGCATCCTCAACATGACCGCGATCGCGGCGGTGGATGCACAGATACGCAAGCAGCTGGAAGCCGAGAAAAAGGCCTGACGGCCTTTTTCGCAGCGGAACCGGTAGAGCCGACTTCAGTCGGCTGGCTTCAGGCATTCGATCCGCTGGGCGGGGACGGTAGAGCCGACTTCAGTCGGCTGGCTTCAGGCATTCGATCCGCTGGGCGGGGACGGTAGAGCCGACTTCAGTCGGCTGGTTTCAGGTATTCGATCCGCTGGGTGCAGCCGACTGAAGTCGGCTCTACCGGTCGGCTGGTTTCAGGTATTCGATCCGCCGGACGCAGCCGACTGAAGTCGGCTCTACCGGTCGGCTCTACCGCGTGGCCGCCTTGGCGTACGCGGTCCACAGGTCCGGCAGGGTGTGGCCGGTGTGCGTCTGCCACAGGGCGGGGGTGTAGCGCCCGCTGCGCAGTGCGCCGTCCAAGGCCTTCACCAGTCCGGGGTGGGCGGCTTCGCTCCACTTCAGGAAGGCGCCCGTCACCCGGTAACCGGTCTCGGCGGTCTGTCCTTCCTTCACGGTCAGCGGTAGTGCCCATCCGGCGGCTGCGTTGTCGACCCCGTAGCGGTCACGCGCGTAGTCGGCGACGCCTTCCACCAGCCAGCCCGGGACGCGTGCGTTGGCATATTCCGGGTAGCCCTGCACGATGTGCATCGCTTCATGGGTCACCAGATCGGTGTCACCCGGATGCTTGGCCAGCCAGGCCGGGTTGATGGTGATTGTTGACGCCTTGGCCTTCTCACCGACGTAGGCGATGCCGTCGTAAGCCGGATCGATGACGATTGCCACCTCGGCGGCAGCGTGCGGATGGAAGTCCGTGCGCTGCGGCAGATACGCCTTGAAGAACGTATCGATGATCCGCGTGCGGACGCCCTCCGGAACAGCGTCGCTGGCGTCCTGATAGTGCAGGGTCACGTCGCCTTGGCGCTGGGTCGTTTCGAATGCGTACGCAGCCCCAGAGGCGAACAATGCCAACGTAGCCAGACTCAGCGGTAGGGCACCACGCGCGACGCGGATCACGGCGTGGCTCCCGGTGCCAGCAGCTCTACCTCGGCCAGTTGCAGGCGACCGGGTGCACTGATGCGCAACCGGTACTCGGCATACTGACCGGGCTTGGCGATGCGGAATGGCCGCGTCTGTCGAGCCCAGGCGAAATCTTCCGCCTTGCGCGCGTCCAGCGTGGTCCAGCGGCCGTTCGTGGTACGCGCTTCCAGTGTCCACTCACCACCGCGGATCGCGCCGTCACCGCTGGTCAGCGTATACATCGACGGCACACCCGCGGCCGCACCGGTGAAGACCACGGACGCCTTCGCACCCAGCGGAACCGCGGTGCCGGCATCATCATCCAGCAGGGCGTCCAGCACGCGTCCGTCTTCCAGCGCGGCCTTCGCACCACGTGCCAGCAGGTCGTGCAGCAGGGCAGGGCGGGCACCACGCGGGGTCAGCGAGGGCAGCGCATCGCCCGCGCCGGTTCCCCAGCGTGAGGGCTGCGGGCCCATCTGGAAGTCCAGCGTTGCGCCGGCAGCGATGACATCATGCGGCAGCCAGGTCTTCGTCCACGGTTTGCCGTTGACCTTCAGCGACTGCACGTACACGTTCTCCGGCGAGTTGTCGGCGGCATTCACCGTCAATACCGCGCCATCCTGCAGCGTCACCTTCGCATGGCGGAACAGCGGCGAGCCGATCGCATACTCCGGCGCGCCCATGCGCAGCGGATACAGGCCGAGCGAGGCGAACAGGTACCACGCGGAGGTTTCGCCGTTATCTTCATCGCCCGGATAGCCCTGGCCGATCTCGCTACCCACGTACAAGCGTGCAAGGATCTCGCGCACATGCTTCTGCGTCTTCCACGGCTGCCCGGTGTACAGGTACATCCAGGGGATATGGTGCGAAGGCTGGTTGCTGTGCGCGTACATGCCCATGCGTACATCGCGGGCCTCGGTCATCTCGTGGATGACGCCGCCGTACGAGCCGACCAGGGCCGGATCCGCAGTCTCCGGGGTAGCAAAGAATGCATCCAGCTTCGCTGCAAGGGCTTCGCGCCCACCGTACAACGCAGCCAGTCCTTCGCCATCGTGCGCGGCGGTGAACGCGAACGTCCAGCCGTTGGATTCGGTGTAATCGTGGCCCCAGACGCGGGCATCGTAGTCCTTCGATGGCACGCGCCAGCTGCCATCCTCACGGCGGCCCTGGAAGAAGCCTGCGGTGGCATCGAACATCGTCGCGTAGCCTGCCGCGCGGTGGCGGAAATAGTCCGCTTCGGTGGTGAGGCGTTCGCGCTGCGCTGGCGTGCTGGCAGACGTCGCCAGTGCGCTCGCCATGTTGGCGATGCCGAAATCGTTGAGCGCGCCTTCCATGGTCCATGACATGCCTTCGTGCACATCGCTGCTGGCAAAGCCGCGGAACGTGGAGCGGTCCATGCCCTTGCGTCCGACATGGCGATCCGGCGGAACGACGGTCGCGTTCTTCAGCGCCGCGCTATAGGCCTGATCGACGTCGAAACCGCGTACGCCCTTCAGCCAGGCGTCGGCGAAGGCGACGTCGGAACTGGTGCCGACCATCAGGTCGGCATAGCCCGGAGAAGACCAGCGGGCCACCCAGCCGCCAGCGGCATACTGTTCGAGGAACCCCTGCACCAGGTTGCCGGCGTCGTCGGCGCGGAACAGGGCGTAGGCCGGCCACGTGGTGCGGAAGGTATCCCAGAAGCCGTTGTTGACGTACACCCGGCCATCGCGGATGGGCGCGAAGCTGCGCACCGCGCTGCCATCGGTATTGTCTTCCGCAGCGCTGGCCTGGCTGGCGTAACGCCATTCCGGCGACTGCGCACTGCCTACGTTCTCGTGGCCCGAGTTCGGGTACAGGTACAGCCGGTAGAGGTTGGAGTACAGCGTGGTCTTCTGGTCCGCACTGGCATCGCCGATGTCGAAGGCGCCCAGCCGTGCATCCCACAGATCCTGCGCGCGTCCGGCCACGCGCTCGATGTCATCGTCACTGGCCAGTTCAAGGGCGAGGTTGTGCCGCGCCTGCTCCACCGAGATCAACGACGTGGCGATGCGCATGTGCACGCGCCGCTCGCTGCCCGGATCGAACTTGATGTAGCCGGTGGGACGTCCGGTTTCAATCGCCCCACTGCTGCGCCATGGCCGGTCGAAGCTGGCCACCACGTACATCCGCGTGGCGCCGTTGGACAGCCCGCTGCGCACGTCGGTGTAGCCGGTAAGCGTCTGCGTGGCGGCATCCAGCGTCAACCCGCCGCGCGCATCCACATTGTCGAACAGCAGATTGGCATCCCCCTCTGCAGGGAACTCGAAGCGGAACAGGGCCGCGTGGTCGGTCGGCGCGATGGACGCGCCGATGCCATTGTCGAAGCGCACGTCATAGCGATGCGGGCGCGCCGTTTCCTGGTCATGGCTGAAGGCCAGCGCGCGCTTGCGGCGGTCTGCCTCCGGCACACCGCGGCTGGCGGACGGCATCACCTGGAACGTCTGGCGGTCACCCATCCACGGGCTGGGCTGATGGCTCAGCGACAGGGCCTGCAGGCGGGGTCGGTTGTCGGTGTCGTTGTGCTCGTTCCAGCGGTACAGCCAGTTGATCACGCCGGCATCGGTGGCCGGCGTCCAGAAGTTGAAGCCGTGCGGTACCGCCGTCGCGGGAATGTTGTTGCCGCGCGAGAACCGGCCGTTCGATTGGGTGCCGCGCGTGGTCAGGACCCAGTCCGACGGGCGCTGCGGGGCCCGCATGGGCTGCGGCGCCAGCTGCACGTCGTCGATCCAGCCCGACACCGGCGCACCTGCGGCGCTGGCTACTTCCAGCTCCACGGCGACCACGCGGCGCCCCTGCAGGCCGGCCACATCGCCCAACCGCACCGCCTTGCGCGCCCACTGTTGCGGATACAACGTCCTGGAGTCGCCCTGTGCACGCGCGCCCAGCGCCACCCCATGCTGGTCACGCGCTGCGCTGGCCGATACACGCTGGCCATCGTCCAACAGCAGGTCCAGCGACGCGTAGGTGGAAGACACCGTATCGCCGTCGACGATCTCCGGCAGCACCAGCCAACTCAGCGTGGTGTCCGCCTCGATCACCTGGTCGGTCTGCAGCAGTACCTGCCGCGCCGCGCCGCCGGGGCTGGCGTAGTGCACTGCGTGCATCCCGGTGTAGCCCATTCCGGCCTTGGCCGCGTACGGATCGCGGGGGCCCGCGCCGACACGCAGTTGCAGCGGACCGGCTTGGCCGGACACCAGCGAGGGCTGGCCGGGCTCGAACGAGGTCAGCAACGGGGCAGCGTGAGCCACCGGAACCAGCACAAGGGCCAGTGCAACGAACAGGGGCGCACGGCGCGCACGGTGGGGCACAGACAGGGGCATTGCGTTCTCCTCCCAGAGCAACGCGGACCATCCTGCTACAGGCAAGTTGGCGCTGACAAGTGCATTTGGTTCGATCCAAATCGCTGCGTTGCTGTTTCAAGGCGATGCTGCGGCGCGCCATATGGATCGATCCATGTGTCGATTCGGAGTTGCGCACCGCATGGCAAGCGGGACGGCCTCGCGCCGACGCGGATGCTAGAATCATCGTCCTCGTACTTCCCTTCACGATGCCCGCCATGAGCCATACCGCCACTGCTCCCGCCAACGCTGAAAAGCGTTACACCGTGCACCGCGGCGACCTGCCGCTGAGCTGCCCGACCCCGGAGATGGCGCTGTGGAACTCACATCCGCGCGTCTACCTGCCGATCGAAGACGAACCCAACGGCGAGGCCAAGTGCGCTTACTGCGGCGCCGTCTTCGTGCTGGCCGACTGAGCGGAAGCGCGCACCGATGCGTCGATTGACCGTGGTGCAGTTGCTGCCGGCGCTGCACTCCGGCGGGGTAGAGCGTTCTACGTTGGAAATCGCCGCCGCGCTGGTCGCCGCCGGCCACCGCGCCGTGGTGGTGTCGGCGGGAGGACGCCTGGTGCAACCGCTGCTGGACAGCGGCGCCGAACATCTCACCCTGGATATCGGCCGTAAGTCGCTGTTGACGCTGCGGCACATGCCGACCCTGCGGCGGTTGTTCGCCGAAACAGGAGCGGACATCGTCCATGCGCGCTCCAGACTGCCGGCGTGGCTTGGGCTGCATGCGGTGCGCGGCCTGCCCGTGGACCGTCGCCCGCACTGGGTAACGACGGTGCATGGGCTCAACACGCCGGGTCGCTACAGCGCGGTGATGACCACCGGCGAGCGGGTGATCTGTGTATCGGACACCGTACGCCGCTTCGTCCAGCAGCATTACCCCGCGGTGCCGGCCGAACGCCTGCAGGTGATACCGCGCGGTGTGGATACCGCCCAGTTTCCGCGCGTGGCGCGCAACGACCTGCGGCCCCGCCAGGCGCTGGCGAAGGACGTCCCGTGGCTGCTTGAAGAACAGGGCCCCCTGCTGCTGCTGCCGGGACGGGGTACCCGCCTGAAGGGCCACATCCATGCACTGGCGTTGCTGGCGCGGATCCGCGCGGCCGGCGTGCCTGCACGGTTGTGGATGCTGGGGACCGATGAACCCGGGCGCGAATCGTATCTGAGCGAACTGCGTGCACAGGCCCAGCAGCTGGGCGTGGACGCCGCGCTGCACATCAGCCCGCCCACCTCGCGCATCGCCCAGGCCTACGCCGGCTGCGATCTGGTCCTGCAGCTGTCGGACAAGCCCGAAGCGTTCGGCCGCACCGTGGTGGAAGCCCTCTCAGTGGGCAGGCCAGTGCTGGGCTGGGATCACGGCGGGGTGGGCGAACTCCTGCGTCAGCTTCAGCCCTCGGGCGCGGTCGCGCTGGGTGATCAGCAGGCATTGGGTGAACGCGCGCTGGCGTTGCTTGCACAGCCCCCGTCGCTGCCGAGCCGCATCCCGTTTACGCTGCAGGCAATGCAACGCGACACGCTCCGACTCTATGCCGACCTCGCCGGTTGACTCCCGCTCTGCCCTGATCGACGACCGCGCCGGTCGCTGGGCCCCGTGGGTGGTGCTGGCGTTCGTGGCCCTGTGGCCGCTGCCCGGCATCGCCGAAGGCGTACTGGCGCTGGGGGCGATCTACGCCGCCACGCGGATGGTGATGCGACGCCTGCGCGGTCAACCGCACCTGCTCAGTACAGCGGCATGGGCCCTGACCAGCATCCTGTTCCTGGGGTACTGGCTGCCGCAGGCGATCTCCGCACCGGATGCCGTGGACCCCGCCGCGGCCTGGACCAAGGCGGCCGCCGGGCTGCGCTATCTCCCTTTCATGTGGCTGGTGGCGATTGCCGTGGCCAGTCCGCAACGACGCGCGCTGACCCTCGGTGGCCTCGCCGTGATCACGGCGGCGTGGACGCTGGATGCGTTGGTGCAGGCCGTGGCCGGTACCAGCCCGTGGTTCTGGTCGCTGGATCAGGTGAAGCAGCTGGTCAGCGGGCACGGCTTGTGCAGCCCGGCGGAAGCGGCCTTGGCCGACCGCCTCAGCGGTGCACTGGGTCCCTGCAACCTGAAGTTCGGCCAGGTGCTGGCCAGTCTCTCCGCCTTCCTGCTGCTGCCGGTCGCTGCGCGTTTCGGGCGTCCTGGCTGGTTGTTGGCTACAGGCGCGGTGGGCATCGTACTGCTGCTGGCCGGGTCGCGTGCGTCATGGATCACCTTCGGCCTGGTGGCTGTGTACAGCGGCTGGCGCGTGTTGGGCGGACGACAGCTGTTGTTGCTGGGTGCGCTGGGGGCGGTGTTTTCCGCAGGGCTGGCGTACAGCGTGCCGCAGCTGCGCGACCGCGTGGTGCGCACCGCGCAGGCCTGGGAAGGCAACGACGATGGCGTGGAGCAGGCGCTGTCCGGGCGCGGACGGATATGGTCCGCGGCGGGCTGCATGATCCGGGCACATCCGATCAACGGCGTCGGCGCACGGGGGTTCCGCGATGCCTATCCCGCCTGCGATCCGCAGGCCGGGACGCAGGGTGTCTGGGGTGAAGGTCCGGCCCTGCACGCCCATCAGATCGTCCTGGAAATCCTTGCCGAAACCGGTGTGATCGGCCTGCTGCTGTGGCTGGCCGCCTTCGCGCAGGCGTGGCGCGCGTGGCGATTCGCCCCACCGCAGGCGCGCGAACGGGCGCGTCCGGCCATGCTGGCCTTGGCGGTTACCGTGTTTCCCTTGAACACCCACCTGGCCTTCCACTCCACGTTCTGGGGCGGCCTGACGGTGCTGCTCGCGGCCCTGTATGCCGGCAGCCTGCTGGCACGGGACGAAGAGGCGCCAAGCGCAGGGTAGATGCGGCGGGCGGGCGGGGGTAGATCCGACTTCAGTCGGCTGCATTGGCGGAGACAGCCGACTGAAGTCGGCTCTACCAGAACAGAGGCAGCCGACTGAAGTCGGCTCTACCGGAGCAGGGGCAGCCGACTGAAGTCGGCTCTACCTATGAGCGGTAGTAATCGCTGCGGCCGCCCGGCTGGCGCTTGAAGCGCCGGTGGATCCACAGGTACTGGTCGGGTGCTTCGCGCACCATCTGTTCGATGGCCTGGTTGACCCGCGCGGTATCGGCCTCGACGTCCTGGGTCGGGAAATCTTCCAGCGGTGCGCCCACCTTCAGGTAGTAATCGCCGCCTTCGCGACGGTGGAAGTACGGCACCACGGCGCAGCCGGTCATCCGCGCCAACTGGTGCGTGGCCGTGATGGTGGAGGCGGTATGGCCGAAGAACGGCACGAATACGGTGTCCTTGCCCCGCATGTCCTGGTCCGGTGCGTACCAGAGGAAGCCACCCTTCTTCAGGTGGCGCACGCTCGCACGGATGTCTTCGTTGGCGAACATCGCGCTGGCGTAGCGCAGGCGGCCGAACTTCACCGCCCACTCGTACACCGGATTGCGGTGCTTGCGGTACATGCCGGCCAGCTCGACGTGGTCGCACAGCAGGCGCCCGCACATCTCCAGGGTCATGAAGTGTCCCGACACCAGCAGCACGCCGCGGCCTTCGGCCTTCAGCCGATGCAGGTGTTCAACCCCTTCCAGATGCACGCGCGGGCGGATCGCATCGATGCTGCCCCACCAGGCGCGGGCGAATTCAAAGATGCCCACGCCCAGCGCATCGAAGCTGTCGCGCAGCAGGCGCTGGCGCCACGCCGCATCTTTTTCGGGAAAGCACAGGGCGAGGTTCACTTCGGCCGCGCGCCGACGGCTGCCGGCCAGCCGCCAGGCCACCCAGCCGACGCCGCGGCCCAGCGCACGCTGCAGCAACCACGGCAGCCGCGCGATCGCGAAGGCACCGAACATGGCGGCGAACATGGGCCAGTTGCGCGGTTCGCGCAGCGACGGACGGGGGGCGGTGGTGGCATCAGACATGACCCGCATTCTAGCAAGGCGCTGCGGGCACGCTGCGTGTCTTTCCGGTAGGGCTCCCGTATCCTTTGGCGATGCGCAAAGACCCCGTCGAATGGATCCTGCGCGGCCTGTACTCGGCCGTGCTCTACCTGCTGCTGCCGATCACCGTGTACCACCTGGTTTGGCGCGGCTTCCGGGTCCGCGAGTACTTCCGGCGCTGGGACGAGCGGTATGCCTCCTATCCCCACTCCAGCTGCCAGCCCCGTGTGTGGCTGCACGCGGTGTCGGTCGGGGAAGTCAACGCGGCGGCGCCGCTGGTCAATGCGCTGCGGGCGCTGCGCCCGGACATCCGCTGGGTGATCACCACCATCACACCCACCGGGTCGGAGCGGGTGCGCTCGCTGTGGGGCGAGGCGGTGGACCACGTCTATCTGCCCTACGACGTGCCGGGCAGCGTGGGCCGCTTCCTCAATCATTTCCAGCCGAGCCTGGCGCTGATCCTGGAGACCGAGCTGTGGCCGAACATGTTGTTCGGCTGCCGCAGCCGCGACATTCCGGTCTACATCCTCAACGCCCGGCTGTCGGCGCGTTCGCTGCGCGGGTACCGGGTACTGGCGGCGTTGATCCGCCGCGCGCTGCGCACGGTCACCTGCGTTGCAGCCCAGTCCGATGACGATGCAGAGCGTTTCATCCAGCTGGGCGCGTCGCCGGCGCAGGTGCAGGCGCTGGGCAACCTGAAGTTCGATATCGCCACGCCCAACGTGCAGGCATTCGTCGAACGCTTCCAGCAGTCCGTTGCCGGTGATCGGCCGGTGTGGATCGCGGCAAGCACGCACGAGGGCGAAGAGCAGGCCGTGATCGAACTGCACAAGCAGTTGCGGCTGCAGCATCCCGGGCTGTTGCTGCTATGGGCCCCGCGCCATCCAGAGCGTTTCGCCCGGGTGGAGACGCTGGCCCGCGATCAGGGCTGGCAGGTGACCACCCGCCGCGTGCAGGAGTGGCCCGGCGGAGGCGACGACGTCTTCGTCATCGATACGCTCGGTGAACTGATGTCGTTCTATGCCTGCGCACAGGTGGCCTTCGTCGGCGGCAGCCTGCAGGCCATCGGCGGCCACAATCTGCTGGAGCCGGCCGCGATGGGCACAGCGGCGGTGACCGGGCCGCACCTGCACAATTTCGCCGAGATATCGCGCCGCATGCTTGAGGCGGGCGCGCTGCTTGTCGGCAATGACCCGCAGTCGGTGGGCGCTCACCTGCATCACCTGTTGGCTGACGCGGCCGCACGTGAGGACATGGCACAGGCCGGTTGTGCGCTGGTAAGCAATGGACGCGGTGCGTTGAAGCGGACGATCGCGTTGGTGGAACCCCACCTGCCGCCAGCACTTGAGTCGTAAGTGGCTCGATTACCGCGTTTTTAGGCTTTTTCCGATTCTCTGGTCCACGCGGCCTGCCTAGCTTCGGGAGAGCAGCCACTGGCTGCGTCTCCCGGAGAAGCCGATGTCCCTCTCACCCGTGTCGCACGTCCGTATCGGCGTGCTGTCTGCCCTGCTGCTGCCCGCCTCACTGCTGGCGCAGGGTCGCAGCGACGACGCACACCCCCGATTCCTCGGTCCCTTGGCCAGTGGAGGCCAGCCGGTGCCGAAAGGAATGGTCAACATCGAACCCTATCTGATCAACAGCACGTCGTCGTCCCGCTTCGATGCGGACGGTCATCGGCTCGACAGTGATGCGCCCGCGCAGTGGGATCTGGTCGTGCCGATGAACGTGGGCGTCACCGATCGACTGACCCTCGGCACCACCCTCGCTGGCCAGTACGATCAGGGCGCTGATGGACGGCGTGACCTGGTCATTGGCGATACGTCAGTGAAAGCGCAGTACGCGGTGTATGCCAGTACAGGAGGCCACCGCACCGCGTGGGCGGTCACCGCGCAGCGTGGCCTGCCCACCGGGCGCCATGATCGCCTGCAGTACACCGACCGCGCAGGCAGTGGCAGCGGTGCGCAGACCACGGCGCTTTCCGTGCAGGGCCAGGCTTACTTCCTGGACGGCATGCTGCGCGCACGCGCCGTGGCAGGCTGGCGCCTTCCGGGCAGCCGGGCCGGCATCCGCGGGCAGAGCGTCTACGGTACTGCCGCCGGATTCCGCGGTTCGGCGCGGCTGGGCAGCACCTTCAGCTCCAGCGTCGCAGCCGAATACAGCGTGCATCCGCACTGGACCCTGGTGGCCGAGGCTCTGTACGAGCAAGATCGTGGCGCGCATGTAAGCGGACGGATGGCCGAGGGTGAGGCGCTGGACAGGCGGGACCCCGCCTCGTGGCGGCTGTCTGTACTGCCTGCGGTGGAGTACCACTTCAGCGACCAGGTCGGCGTCATCGCGGGCGTCCAGTTGGGCGTTGCCGGGCGCAACGCCAGTGCTATCGTGGCGCCGCAGGTTGCGTTGAACGTCGCGTTCTGACTCCGGCCAGGCCGGCCGCGCCGCTGCCATGAAGGTAGCGGCGCGCCGCCCATCAGCCACTCGTGCTTGGACTCCAGAATGCCTGGCGCACGCCAGGCAGCGACTGCAACGCATGCACCATGCCGTCCATGGCATCGGCATCCACGGACGTTGCCGTGAGGACGGCTTCGATCTCCACGTCCTCTTCGCCGAACGCGGTCACCTGCAGATCGGTGACCGGATAGGCGTGCCGCTCAAGCGCGCTTTCCAGCGCCGCCATCAGTTCGCGCTGGCGGTGGCGTCCTACGATCACATGCACGATGTTGGTCACTTCCACCGTGTCCGAATCCAGTGGACGGCGGTTGATCGCGTTGACGATCGGCCGCAGCAGGGTGTTCGCGGCGAGCACGAATACCGTTCCCAGCACGGCCTCTGCCAGCATGCCGATGCCTGCGGCGACGCCGATCGCGGCCGACCCCCATAACGTGGCGGCGGTATTGATGCCGCGGATGTTGCCCTCTTCGCGCATGATCACGCCGGCCCCCAGGAAGCCCACGCCCGATACGACATAGGCCACCACCTGCAGCGGATTCGGCGTGCCACCGTAATGCGCGTGGAAACGCATCGCGATGTCGACGAACAGCGCCGCACCGACAGCAACCAGCACGTTGGTGCGCAGGCCGGCAGTCCGTTGCCGATACTGCCGCTCCAGTCCCACCAGGCCGCCCAGCAGGAAGGCCAGGGACAGGCTGGTGAGGGTATCCAGCGTGGCGGTGATGTCCAGGTGCTGCAACAGGCGCATCAGGCCGCCGCCCCGGTCAACTGGTCACCGAGGAACGCCCACGCAAAGCCGAAGTAGACGAACACGCCGATCAGGTCCATGACCGAGGTGATCAGCGGCGAGGAAAGCGTCGCCGGATCGGTGCCCAAGCGCCGCGCGAGGAACGGCAGCAGTGCCCCGATGACACCGCCGAGTGCGGTGCAGACCAGCATGCTCAGGCCCACCACCAGCAATACGTCCGTGCCCACGCCCTTGCTGAAGTACGCCAGCACGGCTTCCAGCAGGGCGATGGTGATGCCGAGCATGGCCGCCACCGGCAGTTCACGGCGGATCACGAACCCCACGTGGCGCCAGTTCAATCCCAGCTCACCCAGCGCCATGCCGCGGATCACCAGCGTGGCGGATTGGCTGCCGGTATTGCCGCCCATGTCGACAATGGGGGCGATGAAGGCGGCCAGCACGATGGCCTGGCTCAGCAGTTCCTCCTGGGCGGCGACGAAGGTGCTGGTGATGATGCCGAAGAAGGTCAGCACGGCCAGCCAGAACACGCGCACGCTGAACATCCTGCGCAGCGGGGTGGTCATCACATCCAGGTCGCCCCCCTTGCCGGTGGACGTGCCACCAAAGCGTGCGAGCTGATTGGCATCCTGTTGCTTGTCGATGTCCATCGCATCGTCCACGGTCACGATGCCGATCATGCGGTCCTTGTCATCCAGCACGGGTACCGCGAGCAGGTCATAACGGCGGATCAGGTCAGCGGCCTGCACGCGTGGCCACGCCGCACGCACGAAAACCGCATCCGGCCGCAGCAGTCCGGCCACGCGGGTGTCGGGCTTCGCCACCACCAGGTCGCGCAGGGACACCGTCCCCTGCAGGTGCCGCTGGGCATCGAGCACGTACAGCACATAGACCGTTTCGCTATCCGGCGCCGTTGCGCGGATATGGTCCAGTGCTGCGCTCACGGTCATGCTGCTGCCGATGGCCACGAAGTCCGATGTCGTCGCGGATCCGACTGCCGATTCCGGGTAGGCGGACAAGGCCAGGACGTCATCGCGCTCGATGTCATCCAGGCCGTCCAACAGACCGGATTTTCCCGGGGCATCCAGCCGGTTGAACAGGTCGGCGCGGTCGTCGGCTGGCATCTGCGCGAACAGCTCCGACAGCTCCTTGGCCGGCAGCACGGCAACCAGCGCATCCTGCCGTTCGGCGTCGAAGTGCGAGAACAGCATCGCGCGCTGTGGCGTCTCCAGAAGCTGCAGCAACGTCGAGGCAGGGCGGACGCCGATCGCCTGCAGGGCATCGGCGAGATCGGACGGGTGGCAGGTGCGGACCAACTCGGCGAAGGCCGCGCGATCGGGGGCGTGGGCGAAACGGCGGACGGCGAACATCATCTCTTCGCGGTTCATGGGAAGTCTCCTGGACAGGGTGCGATAGGCAGATAGCCGCGAACAGCGGCGTTGACGGGAAGGGGGTTATCGGGTCAGTGGCAGGTTCAGACCCACCGTGAGCCACGAATCAGAGGCCGCGCCGTGCTGGTAGCCGACGAGCAGATCCAGCGAGGCGTCGTTGCGTAGCAGGCGGCGCACGCCGAACTGGCTGCTGCGGTGGCGAGCGGCATCGCGGTGTTGCTCGGCCAGCACGGACCAGCGCGGTGCGATCCGGATTTCGGTGGCGGCGCCGAAGGTCAGCCCGCGTTCGGTGCGTGATCGCACCCAGCCCGTGTTGGCATGGATCAACACGTCGCCTTGCCGATCCACCGCGATACTCAACGGGACGTTGACGGCCCAGCCACGGGCCCCACCGTGGCGGAGGTCACCACCTGTCTGGAGGGCACCGGCCAACTGGATGCGGTCGGCGTGCCAACCGCGCAGCGTGCGCTTGGCACCAACCGCCCACGCGGTCTCACCGCTACCGTGCAGGTGGCTCAGTCCGAAGGACCACTCCGTGCCTGCCACGGTGCACGCCGGCACGGCGGTGCGTTCGCTATGGCCGGTGGTGTTGCGGATCCAGCTTTCCAACTGGCAGGTGGATTCGGGCGTGGTGCCGGCATCGTCCACCAGCAGGCTGGCCGCAGCGTGCGAGGGGCCGCTGACGGTGAGGGTCGCCCACAGCGGGGCAAGGCGTAGAGAGGTGAAGCGCATGGTCGTACTCCGGAAAAAAACGGATACGCCAGCGGCTCCCACTTGGGCCGAAGGTAAAGAATGCGATGTTCGAAGATCAGGCCGTCGGCAAGGGACGGCGTAGGGCCTCGTCCTGGCGGACGCGACCTGCCTGGCAGTGTCGGATCCGCTCAGTAAAAGCAGAATCTACTGTGACTGTCCAAGCAGGGGCCCCCGGGGCGATGAAGTGCGCGCATGGTGGTCAATTGGACAAGTGCAGGTCAAGCAGAATCCCGGCCACGCGCGCATATCCGTGCGCTGCGGTACGAATCTTCGTGTTTGCAGGTCAACGCCGGCTGCCATAGGGCGTCGATCACGACAGTGCAATGTGATGCCGCCTGCGCCGCGGCACACCACTTATAGCCGCAATATTCAGTAAAAAGAATTTCGATAGGTTTCGTATTTGCGATGTCCCAACTTTCCCCATGTCCGCTTGGCGGCTTGCGCCCTAGCGTCGTCAGCGCAGGCAAAAACGCCTGATTTGGAGAGAGGAACACCATGCACGAACGAACCACCCGGCAGCACGTGTCACGCGCCTGCCTGCTGCTGGGCAGCGTCATGACAACGCCTGCCGCTTTCGCCGAATCGTCGCCACGTTTCGCCGGTCCTCTGCTGAGTCCTGCGCCCCCGCTGCCGGTGGGCATGCTCAACATCGAGCCGTACCTGATCAACAGCCAGTTGCGCGGTGTGTATGACGGGCAAGGTGATCGACACGATGCGAGTGGCCCGAACGGGTGGTACCTGGCCGTGCCGGTGCAGTACGGCCTGCACGAGCGGGTCACCGTCGCAGCGAGTTTCAACGCGTCGTACAACCGCGATGGCGATCAGACGCGTGCGTTCGACATCGGCGATACGACCTTGTCGGCGTTGATCGGGCTGTACAAGGGCGACGGCCCGAACCGCCCGACGTTGACCCTCGCGGTGCGCCAGAGCATCGCCACCGGCCATCACGACCGCCTGGAAGAGCGCCCCATTTCGGTGGCCAGCGGTACCGGCGTGGGTGCCACCAGTTTCGGTCTGCACGGCCAGGCGTATTTCGTCGATGGCCATCTGCGCCTGCGCGCCAGCACGTTGTGGCGCACGCCAGGTGCCAACGCCGGTGTGCGAGGGAAGAGCGCCTTCGGTACCCCGAGCGGTTTCGATGGGCGGGTGCGGATGGGTGCGGCGATGACCAGCCTGCTGGCCGCCGAGTACAGCCTGTCGCGCACCTGGGTGCTGGCGGGCGAACTGCTGCACGAGCGTGAGAGTGAGAGCAGTCTGCATGGCACGCAGCCGGCAGCGGCCGGACGCGACGAATTCCATCGGCGTGACCCGTCGAGCTGGCGCTTCTCGGTCGTGCCGGCGGTGCAGTACCACTGGAACGACAATGTCGCCCTGGTGGCCGGCGCGCAGGTGTCGCTTGCCGGCCGCAACAGCAGTGCGGTGTTCGTGCCGCAGGTCGCGGTGAACATGGTGTGGTGATGGGCTGACGGCCCGCGGCCGTCATGACGAAAAAAGCCACCCGCATGCGGGTGGCTTTCCTGTGTTCACACCGCAGCGGTGATCAGTTGCCGACGGTGGTGCTCGGGTTGCCGGCATCGACGGTCAGCAGGCGATTGATCTCCTGCAGTTCGGCGATGTCCAGGCCACCCACAGCCTGGCTCAACAGCAGGCGGTTCTGCAGGAACGTGTAACGTGCGTTCGCGTAGTCCAGCTGCGCGGAGAACAGGATGCGCTGGTTCTGGATGACGTCCAGCACGGTGCGCGTACCCACTTCCAGGCCGACCTGCGAGGCGTCGTACGCGCTCTGCGCGGACACCACGGCAAGACGCCGCGCTTCGACTTCGCTGATGCCGGCCACCAGGGTCTGGTAGGCATTGCGCGTGTTGCGGTCCAGCGCGCGCTTCTGCTGCTCGTAGCCGTCCTGGGCGATGTCACGCTGGGCCAGCGCCTGGCGCACCGCGGACTGCGTGGCGCCGCCGGAGAAGATCGGTACGTTCAAGGTCAGGCCGACACTGTTGGTGCGCGTGTCCGGGCTCAGGCCACCCGAGCCGACGCTGTCACCCCACGTTGCGCCCTGGCCCACGCTGGCGCCCAGCGCGAGCGTCGGCAGGTGGCCGGCACGTGCGGACTGCACGCTGGCTTCGGAGGCGCTGACCTGCAGTTCCTGCGCCTTCAGCGCCGGATTCTGCGCGACGGCGCTCTGTACCAGCTGGTCGACGTTGCCGCGGTTGGCCGGCACTTCCGGACGGAAGTCTTCCGGCAAGCCGCGCAGGTTGGTCACCGGCTGGCCGGTCAGTTCGGTCAACGCCTGGTAGGCATCGGCCAGGGTGTTCTGCGAGACGATGGTGTTGGCACGTGCCTGGTCGTACTGGGCGCGCGCTTCATGCACGTCGGTGATCGGCGCCAGGCCGACTTCCAGACGCTTGTCGGCGAAGTCGAACTGCTTTTTGGCCGCTTCTTCGTTGGTCTTGGCCGCGTTCAGCGATTCGATCGCCACCAGCACGTTGAAGTAGGCGGCCGAGGTGCGGACGATCAGGTTGTCGTTGGCCGAATCCAGGGTGAAATCAGCCGCCTTGCTCAGCTCGCGCTGCGCACGCAGCGTGCTGAACTGGCTCCAGTTGAACAGGGTCTGGCTGCCATCGATGGTGTAGGTGCGGCGACGGCTTTCGAAGGTGCCGGTGTTGTTGCCCCGGTCTTCGGTACGCGAGCGGTTCAACGAGGCGACGCCGTTGATCTGCGGCAGCAGGGCGGCGCGTGCCTGCACGGCGCCTTCCTTGTCGAACAACCGGGTGGACTCGGCAGCCGAGAGCTGCGGATCGCCATTGCGGGCCATTTCGTAGACCTGCAGCAGGTCGGCGGCATGGGCGGACAACGGCAGCAGGACGGTGGCCAGCGCAATAGCGAGGGTTCGGCGGATCATTGCGGCTTCCTTGGACTCAGAGGTGGAACTGGGGGGCCGGCGCGGCACCGCGCAGGTAATCGATATCGGTTTCGTACAGCGATTCGGTGCTGCCATCGGCGTTGACCAGGATCGCTTCCATCACCGGCGAACGGCCGTGGATGATGTACAGGCGACCACCGGGACGCAGCCACGAGGCGAACTGTGACGGCACCTTGTCCACTGCGCCAGTGACACAGATCACATCGAAGCGGCGCTCGGTCTGCCACGCCAGGGCGTCGGCCACTTCCACGCGCACATTGGTGCCCAGCCCGGTGCTGTCCAGTCGCGCACGCGCGGTGGCGGCCAGCTCCGGGTCGATCTCCAGGCTCAGTACGTCGCGCGCGAGCGCGCCGAGGCAGGCCGAGAGGTAGCCGCTGCCGGTGCCGATTTCCAGCACTTCGTCGCCCGGCTGCAGATCCAG
The DNA here is from genome assembly GCF_040223995.2 of Stenotrophomonas sp. WHRI 8082. Lineage (NCBI taxonomy): Bacteria > Pseudomonadati > Pseudomonadota > Gammaproteobacteria > Lysobacterales > Lysobacteraceae > Stenotrophomonas > Stenotrophomonas sp. WHRI 8082. Next base: position 2,833,332 of record NZ_CP167826.1, read on the forward strand.
TGCCTGCAGCGTGCGGCCTTCCACCACCGGCTTCATCATCTTCTGCCCGCCGTCGAGCGGCAGCTCGATGTCCGCATAAGCCAGCGCGCGGTGCGCTTCAGCCACGAAGGCTTCGCGCGGCAGGCGGGCCAGGACGTCGAGCACCTTGATGTCCAGCACGTCCCAGGGACGGATCTGCTGTTCCACCATCAGTTCACGGGCGTGTGCGTAGTCAATCGTCATGAGGTTCCAATCCAGCGCAGTGGGCCGGCCATTTTACCGGTGCCGGAGGCCGTCGGCGCGCCCAGAGCATGTATTCAGGGCGGCCGGGGACGCAGTGCCGGAAGTCATCGCGACCTCCGGCTTGTTCAGGTTGTACGGATCAGCCACCGCCGGGTGCCGCGGCCACGGGGCGCGGCGCGTAGGCACGCAGGAAGAAGTCGACGCTGGCCGCGACATGGGTGCGGGCATCGCAGGCCGCCAGCGCCGGCATCAGGCCGCACATCAGGTGCGTATGCAGCTCACCTTTTACCAGCGTCATCAACTGCAGCGCGGCCGTGGGGAAGTCGTCGATCTCCAGCTCACCGCCCGTCGCGCGGGCACGCAGGAACTCGGCCAGCGCATCAGTAGTGCGCTTCGGGCCCGCCTGCCAGAACATTTCGCGCAGCCGGTCGTCGGTCTCCGGCGCCATCATCACCCGTTGCACGGACACCGCCGCATCGGAGGTGACCATGTCGAAGAAGGCGTGGGCGATCCCCAGCAACTGGTCGCGCAGGGGGCCTTCGGCCTCTGCCACGAACAGGGTATCGGGCAACATCTCGATGCACTTGGACTTCACCGCTTCGGTGAAAAGGGCTTCTTTGTCGCCGAAATGGCTGTAGACGGTGAGCTTGGAGACACCGGCCTGGGCCGCGATCGTATCCATGCTGACACCGGTGTAGCCCTGCTCGACGAACAGCGCCTTGGCGGCATCAAGGATCGCGGCGCGCTTGCCCAGGTCCTTGGGACGACCGGGACCGGCCGTCTTGCCAGCAGGTTTCGCGGCACGCTTGGGGGAGAAGGGACACATCATCACGCTAATACTAGACCAATCGGTTCGATATTTATACTATACCGCCGGGTTTACTAATCGCCCGGCGCCCCGCACCGCGTGGCCGCCACCACTTTGAACGCGTTATCAGGACGACTATCGATGAAGATCGTGCGCTGGATGGGACTTGCCTTGGGTGTGGCTGTGCTCGCTGCCTGCTCGGGCAACAAGGAGGAGGCGGTGGCTGCCGTCCCGGTGCTCGTCGTGCATCCTGGCGTGGTGACCGGTCAGGGCGGCACCGTGTTCCCCGGTGAAGTCCGCGCGCGGCAGGAAAGCGCGCTGTCCTTCCGGGTGGGCGGCAACCTGGTCAAACGCGACGTCGATGCCGGCCAACGCGTCCGCAAAGGCCAGGTCCTGGCCGAGCTCGATGTGGCCGACTTCGCCCTGCAGGCGCGTGCGTCGCAGGCCCAGCTGGCCGCCGCCCAGGCCGACCTGGTGCGCGCACGCGACGACCACCGGCGCTATGAGGCACTGGCCGCGCAGCAGCTGGTCAGCCGCTCCGAACTGGACCAGCAGTCCGCGGCGTTGAAAGCGGCGCAGGGTCAGGCGGATGCGGCGCGGGCCAACCTGGATGTGCTGCGCAACCAGGCGGGCTATGCGCAGTTGCGCGCGCCGACGGACGGGGTGATTGCCAGCCGCGAGGCCGAAGCCGGGCAGGTCGTGACGGCCGGGCAGACCATCTTCAACCTGGCCGCCGATGGTGGGCGCGAGGTATTGATCGATCTGCCGGAAGCCACGCTGCGCGACTTTGCCGTGGGCCAGGCCGTGCAGGTGGACCTGTGGAACCGTGCCGGGGCGATGTTGCCGGGCACCATCCGTGAGATCGCCGCCGCCGCTGATCCGCAGTCGCGCACCTATGCCACGCGCGTCAGCCTGGCGGCGGATGCGCTGGCCGACGTGAGCCTGGGGCAGAGCGCGCGCGTGCATGTGGCGCCTTCGGGCTCCGGTGCCGGCGCCCTGCAGCTGCCGTTGGCCGCGCTGCAGCGCGGTGCCGACGGCCGTGCCAGCGTGTGGGTCGTGGATCCCGACACCGCCACCTTGAAGGCGGTGAGCGTGACCACCGGTGCCTACGGCAGCGACAGCGTGCCGGTGTCGAGCGGTATCACCGCACAGGACTGGGTGGTTGCCGCCGGTGGCCATCTGCTGCGCGCCGGACAACCGGTGGTGGCTGTGGACCGTCAGAACCAGCCGGTCCTGAAGCCGGCCGTCCGCGGTCCTGCCCCTGCGCCGAAGGGCAAGGAGTAAGCCCGTGCGCCGTTTCAATCTTTCCGAGTGGGCCTTGGCCAACCGCCCGCTCGTGCTGTTCGCCATGCTGGCCTTCGCCCTGATCGGGGTGTGGTCCTACAAGCATCTGGGTCAGTCCGAAGATCCGCCCTTCACCTTCAAGGCGATGGTGGTGCGCACGCTGTGGCCCGGTGCCACGGCCGAGCAGGTGTCGCGGCAGGTGACCGAGCCGATCGAAAAAGCGCTGATGAACACCGGCGAGTTCGAGTTCATCCGCTCCTATTCGCGCCCCGGCGAATCGCAGGTGATCTTCATGGCCCGCGACGACCTGCGCTCCAAGCAGATTCCAGACCTGTGGTACCAGGTACGCAAGCGCGTGGGCGACATCCAGGCCACGCTGCCACGGGAGATCGTCGGTCCGTTCTTCAATGATGAGTTCGGCGATACCTTCGGCAACATCTACGCACTGACGGGGCAAGGCTTCGATTACGCGGTGATGCGCGACTACGCCGACCGCATCCAGCTGGAGCTGCAGCGCGTGCCCGACGTGGGCAAGGTCGACCTGGTCGGGCTGCAGGATGAAAAGGTCTGGATCGAGCTGTCCAATGCCAAGCTGGCCACGCTGGGTGTGTCGATGCAGCAGGTGCAGCAGGCGCTGGCCGACCAGAACGCGATCACCGGCACCAGCTTCTTCGAAACCGCCACCGACCGCGTGCAGCTGCGGGTGAGCGGGCAGTTCGACAGCATCGAGGCGATACGCGCGTTTCCGATCCGTGCCGGTGAACGTACCGTGCGCCTGGGCGACCTCGCCGAGGTGAAGCGGGGCTTCGCCGATCCGGCATCGCCGAAGATGCGCTTCATGGGTGCCGATGCGATCGGTCTGGCGGTGGCGATGAAGGACGGCGGTGACATCCTCGCCCTCGGTGCGCATCTGGATGCGGAGTTCGAACGACTGCAGAAGACCCTGCCGGCGGGCATGCAGCTGCGCAAGGTGTCCGACCAGCCCAAGGCAGTGGAAGAGTCGGTGGGTGAGTTCGTGCAGGTGCTGACCGAAGCAGTGGTGATCGTGCTGCTGGTCAGTTTCTTCTCGCTGGGCCTGCGCACCGGGCTGGTGGTAGGCGTGACCATTCCACTGGTGCTGGCGATGACCTTTTTCGTCATGCATTACTTCGGCATCGGCCTGCACAAGATTTCGCTGGGTGCGCTGGTGCTGGCGCTCGGCCTGCTGGTGGACGATGCGATCATCGCGGTGGAGATGATGGCCACCAAGATGGAGCAGGGCTACGATCGCCTGCGTGCGGCCAGCTTTGCGTGGGAGTCCACCGCCTTCCCGATGCTGACCGGGACGCTGATTACCGCGGCCGGCTTCCTGCCGATCGCGACGGCGGCCTCCAGCACCGGCGAGTACACCCGTTCGCTGTTCCAGGTGGTGACCATCGCGCTGGTGGTGTCGTGGATCGCAGCGGTGCTGTTCATTCCCTACCTCGGCGACAAGATGCTGCCGGACCTGTTCAACCGCCAGCCGCCGAAACCGGGCAGTTTCACCGCGCGCTGGCATGCACGCCGGCAGGCGTGGGCGGACCGCTGGCCGGCCGTGTCGAACCTGGTCGCGCCGCCGCAGCACGGCCACGACCACGATCCCTACCAGCGGCCGTTCTATGTGCGCTTCCGCCGCTTCCTCGACGCTTGCCTGCGCCACCGCTGGTGGGTCATCGCCGCCACCGCGCTGCTGTTCGTCGGCTCGCTGGTGCTGTTCCGCTTCGTGCCGCAACAGTTCTTCCCGGATTCCACCCGGCCGGAGCTGATGGTGGACATCGAGCTGGCCGAAGGCGCGTCGTTGAACGCTACCCGCGACCAGGCCATCAAGCTGGAGAAACTGCTGGCGGGTCGCGAGGGCGTCCGCAACTACGTGGCGTATGTCGGCACCGGTTCACCGCGCTTCTATCTGCCGCTGGACCAGCAACTACCGGCCACCAACTTCGCCCAGTTCGTCGTGCTGGCCAACGACACCAACGCGCGCGAAAGCACCCGGGACTGGTTGATGGACGAGGTGATCCCGCAGTTCCCGGACGTGCAGATGCGGGTGACGCGGCTGGAGAACGGTCCGCCGGTCGGGTACCCGGTGCAGTTCCGTGTGTCGGGCGAACATGTGGCCCAGGTACAAGCGCTGGCCCGTCAGGTTGAGGCAAAGGTGCGCGCCAATCCGCATACGATCAACGTCAACCTGGACTGGAGCGAGCCGAGCAAGGTGGTGCGGCTGGTGATCGATCAGGACCGCGCCCGCGCGTTGGGGGTGAACAGTGCGCAGGTCAGCCAGTTCCTGGCCAGTTCACTGGCCGGGCAGAGCGTGAGCGTGTACCGCGAGGGCAACCGGCAGATCGAAATGCTGGTACGCGGCCCGGCCGACGAGCGTGCCCATCTGGCGCTGCTGGCCAGCCTGTCGATGCCGACCGCCAGTGGTGGCAGCATCAGCCTGTCGCAGGTGGCCACGCTGGAGCAGGGTTTTGAGGACGGCATCATCTGGCACCGCGATCGCCTGCCGACCGTGACGGTGCGCGCCGACATCGGCGATGGCATGCAACCGCTTGACGTGGTGCAACAGATCCTGCCGACCCTGGATGACGTGCGCAGCGAGCTGCCCAGTGGGTATCTGCTGGAAACCGGCGGTACGGTGGAAGATTCGGCACGCGGCCAGGACTCGATCAAGGCCGGCATGCCGCTGTTCCTGGTGGTGGTGGCGACGTTGCTGATGCTGCAGTTGCGGAGCTTTTCCCGCGCGGCGATGGTGCTGGTCACCGCACCGCTGGGCATCATCGGCGCGACGTTGTTCCTGCTGATCTTCCGGGTGCCGTTCGGGTTCGTCGCGCTGCTCGGTACGATCGCGCTGGCGGGCATGATCATGCGCAACTCGGTGATCCTGATCGACCAGATCCAGCAGGACATCGACGCTGGGCATGACCGCTGGGATGCGATCCTGGATGCGACGGTACGCCGTTTCCGGCCGATCGTATTGACCGCGCTGGCGGCGGTGCTGGCGATGATTCCGCTGTCACGCAGCGCGTTCTACGGATCGATGGCGATTTCGATCATGGGCGGGTTGATCGTCGGCACGGTGCTGACGCTGGTGTTCCTGCCGGCGTTGTACGCGGCGTGGTTCCGGGTGCGGAAGGAAGACGGTCGAACGGGCTGAGCCCCCTCGCGGCCGGCTGTTTCAAGGCTACTGCGGGAGGGTCGGGCGGTGGGGCTGGTCGGGGGACGGCAACAACCGCATCCATGCGGGCCTCGTTTCGTGCCATCCATGGCACTCAACGCCCCCGCCCAGCCCCACCGCCCGACCCCTGACAGGTTCCGTGGCCGCCCGCCGCGTATGAAAAAAGAAGAAAAGCGGTAGCGCCGACCCATGGTCGGCGAGCGAAGCGGGCCGTTGGCGGGAATATTCCGCCGACCATGGGTCGGCGCTACCGATGACAGCAATCCGTCGGGTGGAGGGAGCCCCTGAGTCAGGGGCGGCCGCGAAGCGGCGGGGTGTGGGTGCTGATGAGACGGGGCCCATGGTTTGCGAAGCAAAGCGTGGGAGCGGCAGCGCGAATGCGATGACGTGGACCCGTGCCGCGAAGCGGCGGGGTGTGGGTGCTGGTGAGACGGGGCCCGCGGTTTGCGAAGCAAAGCGTGGGAGCGGCAGCGCGAATGCGATGACGTGGACCCCGGGCGCAGCCCGGCAACCCTTACCCCTGCAGTCGTGCGACCACCGCTGCCGTAGCCTGCTGCGTCGACACCGCCGCACCGGCCGCAGCCAAGTCCGCCGTGAACACACCGGCATCCAGCGCCGCGTGTACGGCCGCTTCTACCGCAGCGGCCTCCGCGTCCAGCCCCAACGAATGGCGCAGCAGCATCGCCGTGCTGAAGATCGTCGCGTAGGGATTGGCGATGCCCTTGCCGGCAATGTCCGGTGCCGAGCCGTGGATCGGCTCGTAGATGCCGACCGCGCCGGGCTCACCCAGCGATGCGGACGGCAGCAGGCCCAGTGAGCCAGCCAGCATGGACGCTTCGTCCGTCAGGATGTCGCCGAACATGTTCTCGGTCACGATCACGTCGTACTCGCGCGGCTTGGCCAGCAGGTGCATGGCCATCGAATCGACCAGCTGGTGCTCCAGCGACACGTCGGCGAATTCGTCGCGGCCCAGACGGGTGGCGACGTCGCGCCACAGGCGGGAGGTTTCCAGCACGTTGGCCTTGTCCACCGACGTGACCTTGCCGCGACGCTGGCGTGCCAGCTGGAACGCGCTGCGCAGCACGCGCTCGATCTCCACCACGCTGTAGCTGCACAGGTCGCTGGCCGCATCCGCGGTGCGGGTCTTTTCACCGAAATAGATGCCGCCGGTCAGCTCGCGAACCACCACGAAGTCGACGCCGCGCAGCAGCTCGGGCTTGATCGGCGAAGCGTGCAGCGCGGCTTCGTGCGTGCGTACCGGGCGCAGGTTCGCGTACAGGCCCAGCGCCCTGCGGATCGCCAACAGGCCCTGCTCGGGTCGCACGGTGGCGTTGGGGTCGGACCACTTCGGGCCGCCGACGGCGCCCAGCAGGATCGCGTCGGCGGCACGGCAGGCATCCAGGGTGCTGGCCGGCAGCGGCGCGCCATGGCGATCAATGGCGATGCCGCCGATGTCGTGTTCCTTGAAGCTGAAGCTGTGATGGAAACGGGTGGCAATGGCTTCCAGCACGGCGACACCGGCAGCAGCTACTTCCGGGCCGATGCCATCACCGGGCAATACGACGATCTCAGCGTGCATGTTCACTCTCGTAACGTTCAATGTCGGGGACACGGCCCAGCAGGTAGCCCAACTGGTCGACACCTTCCAGCAGACAGGTCTGCGAGAAGCCGTCCAGCGGGAACGTGTAGACGCGACCATCGGGGGTGCGGACCTCGCGCGCGGCGATGTCCAGGGTCAGGATATCGTCCGGGCGCTGCATCAGCGCCTGCACGTCGGCCTCGTCCAGCACTACCGGCAGCAGGCCGTTCTTCAGCGCATTGCCCCGGAAGATATCCGCGATCTCGCTGCTGATGATCGCGCGCAGGCCGAGATCGGTGAGGGCCCACGGCGCATGCTCGCGCGAGGAGCCGCAGCCGAAGTTGCGACCGGCCAGCAGGATGCTGCGGCCTGCATTCTCTGGCTGATTGAAGGCGAAATCCGGATTGGGCGTGCCGTCGGCGGTCCAGCGCCAGTCATTGAAGGCATTGCGGCCCAGGCCGGCACGCTCTGTCGTGGACAGGAAGCGCGCCGGGATGATCTGGTCGGTATCGATGTTGGTCTGGCGCAGCACGACGCTGGCCGAGCTCAGGGTACGGAAGCCGGGCATCACGCTACCTCCTGGGTGAACAGGTCACGGACGTCGGCAACGTGGCCGTTCACCGCGGCCCACGCGGCGGTCATCGGCGAAGCCAGCAGGGTGCGCGAGCCGGGCCCTTGGCGGCCCTCGAAATTGCGGTTGCTGGTACTCACCGCCAGTTGGCCCGGCGCGACCAGATCGCCGTTCATGGCGATGCACATCGAACAGCCCGGTTCGCGCCACTCGGCCCCGGCCGCACGCACGATCGCGTCGATGCCTTCGGCTTCGGCCTGGCGCTTGACGATCTCCGAACCGGGGACCACCAGCATGCGCACGCGGTCGGCCACGCGACGGCCCTGCAGCACGTGCGCGACTTCGCGCATGTCGCTCAGGCGGCCATTGGTGCAGGAGCCGACGAAGACCACGTCCACCGGCGTGTCTTCGAGGGTGTCTCCGGCATGGAACTGCATGTAGTCCAGACCCTTCTGCGCGGCGGCATCGTGGGCGGCGGGAATCGGTGCATCCACGGCGATGGCCGTGCCGGGATGCGTGCCCCAGGTCAACGTGGGGCGGATGTCCGCTGCATCGATCGACACCTCGGCATCGAAGCGTGCGCCGTCATCGCTGCGCAACTGCGACCAGCGCGCCACGGCGGCATCGAAATCAGCCCCCTTGGGCCCGTGCGGGGTGGCGGCGACCCAGTCGAAGGTGATCTGGTCCGGGGCCACCATGCCGGCGCGTGCACCGGCTTCGATGGACATGTTGCACAGGGTCATGCGCTGCTCCATGTCCATGGCGGCGATGGTGCTGCCGCGTAACTCCAGCACGTGGCCGGTGCCACCGTTGACGCCGATCACGCCGATGATGTGCAGGACCACATCCTTGGCACCTACGCCGGGGGGGAGGGCACCATCGACGGTGATCGCCATCGTTCTGGCCTTGCGCTGCAGCAGGCACTGCGTAGCGAGCACGTGGCCGACTTCGCTGGTGCCGATGCCAAAGGCCAGCGCACCGAAGGCGCCGTGCGTGGAGGTGTGGCTGTCGCCGCAGACGATGGTCATGCCGGGCTGGGTGAAGCCCTGTTCCGGCGCGATGACATGCACGATGCCGCGGCTGGCCGAGGCCATGTCGAACAGTTCAACCCCGTACTCGGCGCAGTTGCGCGCCAGCATCGCCACCTGGGCTTCGGAGGCGGCGCTGGCGTAGGGCAGGGAGCCATCGGCGCGCGCGGGCAGCGTCGGCGTGGAGTGGTCCATGGTGCCCTTGGTGAGGTCGGGCCGGCGCGGCGACAGACCGCGTTCGCGCAGCTCGGTGAACGCCTGCGGCGAGGTGACCTCGTGGATCAGGTGCAGGTCGATGTACAGCACGGCGGGTGCGCTGTCGGATTCGGAGACGACCACGTGGGTGTCCCACAGTTTGTCGTACAGGGTGCGGGGTGCGGGGGTCATGCGATGGCCTGGCAGGTTGATACGGTGGTGAACATCAAGGCAGAACGGGAAACGGTCAAGGTCAGCGGCGACGCGCGAGCACCCGCAGGCGCACATAGTCGGCCAATGGCTGTCCGGACGCATCCCGGGGCAGTTCGCTGAGCAGTGAGGCGGCGCCCTCGCGCACGCGCGCGGCGGCGCCAGGCGGCAGGTCATCCAGGAAGGGGCTGGCGAACACGCGCAACCAGCCTTCGATGCCGGTGGGCAGGGGCGTGGGGCGCTCGATCAGTTCGGCGAACTGCACATGGAATCCATGCTGGCGCAGGCGGTCGCTGTAGGTGTCAGCGGTAGGGAAGTACCAGGCGAACGGGCTTTCGCCATGACCGTGGGCCACGCGTGCGGCCTGGATGGCACCGACGATGGTGGCCACGTTGCCCTGTCCTCCGAATTCGGCGACGAAGCGTCCGCCGGGCTTCAACGCGCGGCGCACGCCGGCCAGCACGCGGTCCGGCTCGCGCATCCAGTGCAGTGCTGCATTGCTGAACACCGCATCGAACTCTCCGTCGAATGTCAGGGCATGGCCGTCCATCACCTGCGCGTCCAGGCCACGTGCACGGGCGGCGATCACCAGTTCGGGCGATGCGTCGACGCCGGTGATCCGGGCGCCGGTCAGCGCCAGTTCGGTACTGAGCACGCCGTCCCCGCAGCCCAGGTCGAGCACGCGTTCGCCGCTGCGCGCATCGAGCAGGCGTGCCACGGCACCGCCGAGCACCGGAACGAACCCGGCATCGATGGCGTAGTCCTGCGCGTTCCAGCGTTGGCCGGCATCCACAGGTGGCGCGGCGGTGTCGAAAGCGTTCATCGAAGTGTCCTCAGGCCGTGGCGGGGTGGGGGGCTTCGTTGCTGGCAGCAACGGCATCGCGCTGGCGCAGCAGTCGATTGGCGACGTCCAGCCACGCCAGGGCGGACGCTTCGATGATGTCGCGGCTGGTGCCGGTCCCCTCGAAAACCTCATCGCCGTTGCGCACACTCAGGTTGGCCTCGCCGCGCGCATCGGCACCGATGCCCACGCTGTGCACCTGGTAGCTGTCCAGCTGCAGGCTGACGCCGGTGGCCGAGGACAGCGCGCCGAACAGCGCATCCACCGGCCCGTCGCCCTGGGCGGTCTCGGCCACGCGGTTGCCATCGGCGTCGGACAGTTCGACCAGCGCATTGGCACGGCTGCCGACATCGCTGATGGTCATCGAGGCCAGGCGATAGCCGGGGGCGCTGGCACCGCCCTGCATCAGCGTCTGCAGGTCAGGGTCGGTGACCACGCGCTGCTGCTCGCACAACGCCTTGAACTGCTCGAACACCAGCTTCAGCTCGTCTTCTTCCAGCCAGAAGCCCAGTGCGCGCAGACGCTGCTCGACGGCCGCGCGGCCGCTGTGGCGACCCAGCACCATCTGCGAATCCTCCCAGCCCACGTCTTCGGGCCGCATGATTTCGTACGTGCCGCGATGACGCAGCATGCCGTGCTGGTGGATGCCCGATTCATGCGCGAACGCGTTGGCGCCGACGATGGCCTTGTTGCGCTGCACCGGCATGCCGACCAGCCGCTGCAGCAGCTGCGACGTGGATACGATGCGCTGGGTGTTGATCGCGGTGTCCTGCTCGTAGAAGGCCTGTCGCACCTTCAGCGCCATGGCGATTTCTTCCACGGCACAGTTGCCGGCGCGCTCGCCGATGCCGTTCACCGTGCACTCCACCTGGCGTGCGCCGCCTTCAATGGCGGCCAGCGAATTGGCCACGGCCAGTCCCAGGTCGTTGTGACAGTGGGTGCTGAACACCACGCGGTCGGCGCCGGCGACGTCGGCTACACCGGCGATGACCTGCTGGAACATCGCGCGGATCTCTTCCGGGGTGGTGAAGCCCACAGTGTCGGGCAGGTTGATGGTGGTGGCCCCGGCGGCGATGGCGACGCGTGATACCTCGATCAGGTAATCCAGTTCGGTGCGGGTTGCATCCTCGGCGGAGAACTCGACATCGTCGATGTACGAGCGCGCCAGCGCCACGTGCTTGCGCACCGACTCCAGCACCTGTTCGCGGGTCATGCGCAGCTTGTGCTCACGGTGCAGCGGGCTGGTGGACAGGAACACGTGCAGGCGCGGATGCGCCGCCGAATCCAGCGAGCGTACCGAGGTTTCGATGTCAGCGGCCAGGCAGCGCGACAGCACGGCCAGGATGGGGCGTTGCACATCACGGCCGATCATCGTCATTGCTTCGCGGTCGGACTGCGAACTGGCCGGGAAACCGGTTTCGATCACATCCACGCCCAGCTCGTCCAGCGCGCGCGCCATCACCAGCTTCTGCTGCGGGCTCATGCTGCAGCCCGGGGACTGTTCACCGTCGCGCAGGGTGGTGTCGAAGATGCGGATGCGCGGCGGGGTAATTCGTTCGATGGTCGGCGTGTTCATGGGGAGGTCTCCTCGACAACGGGCAGTGCGGCGTTCAAATGGGAAGGGGAAGCAGCAGGTTTCAAAGGGGGAAGGGCGACGGCCATGGCGGGCGCTCGCAGGGTTTCAGGGCGACGGCGGCGCGGCTTGCGCGGCGCGCGTGGGCGCACGTCGGTCAGCAGGCCGGCCAGCACGGAGGCATCGATGTTGCCGCCGGAGACGACGGCAAATTTGCGTCGGCCGGCGACGCGGCGGCCAGCAGCCAGCGCGAGCGCACCGGCGCCTTCGGCGATCAGGTTCTCTTCCAGGGCCAGCCGCACCAAGGTCTCGCGCAGTTCGGCTTCGCGCACGATCACCACGTCGTCCAGCAGGGAGGCACACAGGCGGCGGGTCAGGAAGCCGGGGATCTTCACCCGCACGCCGTCAGCCAGTGACGCAACGGGTGCGATGGGGCGGATGTCACCGCGCATGGCGCGGGCCATCGAATCGACGCCCTCGACCTGTGCGCCGACGATGCGCACGCCCTGCGACTTCAGTGCCAGTGCGACGCCGGAGGCCAGGCCGCCGCCGCCAATGGGGACGATCACCACATCCGGTGCATAGGGGGCCAGTTCAATGCCGACCGTGCCCTGGCCGGCGATGACATCGGCGTCGTCGAACGCAGACAGGAAGCGATAGTCGTGCTGCTTGGCCAGCTCCACGGCGAATGCCCACGCATCGTCGTAGCTGTCGCCGTGCTGGCGGACGGTGGCGCCCCAATGGGCCACGCCCGCGATCTTGTTGGCCGGTGCGCCATGGGGCATCACGGTGATCGCCTGTACGCCCAGCCGGTGTGCGGCCCACGCCAGGCCTTGGGCATGGTTGCCGGCCGAAGCGCAGATCACCGGTCGCGCGTCGCCGCGCTCGCGTCCGGCCAGCAGCGCGTTCAGTGCGCCGCGCACCTTGTAGGAACCGGTGCGCTGCAGGTTCTCCAGCTTCAGCCAGGTGCCGAAGCGTTCTGCATGGTGCAGCGGCGTCGGCGGCAGGAAGCGGCGCAGGCGGGCCTGCGCGGCCAGCACGTCGGCGACGGTTACATCGCCTACGTCGGGCTCGCTGGCAGCGCGGTCAGGGGCGGGCATGACGATCCACGCGCGGCGCGAACGGTGACGGCGGCGGGCGGCGAAGAAGACGCCCCCGTGCCAGCACCCCATTGGAGGTGCGGGCGTTCATGCGGCGACTCCCAGTGCGGTGACCTGCACCGAGATGCAGTCGTAGATCTTTTCTATCTGGCGGCACAGCGTCTCCGGGGGGCGCGTACCGTCCACCACCAACTGCAGGTGCCACCGGCCCTGGTCCTGCGCATCGGGGGCGCCATGGATGGCGCGCGGTGCGAAGCCACGGCGCTCGGCCATGCCGATCACCCGCAGCAGGGCACCTTCGGCCGGGTGCAGCACCAGATCAAGCCGGTATTGCATTGGGGGTCTCCTGGCTGACATGGGCGGGGTTGGATTCCAGCATCGTGCTGTTGGCGGTGTTTGGTGGCACCAGTGGCCAGACATTCGCCCGCGCATCAATGCCGACATGCAGCAGCGCCGGGCCCGGCTCGGCGAGCAGCGCGGCCAGGCCGCCTTCGACATCGTCACGCGCATCGATGCGTGTGGCGGCAATGCCGAACACCTTGGCCAAGGCGACGAAATCGGGATTGTCGGACAGGTCGATCTCGCTGTAGCGCTCGGCGAAGAACAGCTCCTGCCACTGCCGGACCATGCCCAGCGAGCTGTTGTCCAGCAGCACGATCTTCACCGGCAGGCGGCAGCGGGCGATGGTGGTCAGCTCCTGGACGTTCATCATGAAGCTGCCGTCGCCGGACACCAGCACCACGGTGCGGTCGGGGCAGGCGAACTGCGCGCCCATCGCCGCCGGCAGGCCGAAGCCCATCGTGCCCAGGGCGCCGCTGGTCAGGTGGTTGCGCGGATGGTTGAAGCGGCAATGCTGGGCGACCCACATCTGGTGCTGGCCGACATCGCAGGCGATCACGGCATCGGCCGGCGCCAGTTCACTCAGCCGCTTCAGCAGCGCCGGTGCGTAGATGTGCTTGCCAGGGGCGTCGTAGCGCGCAATGAACTTCTCGCGGTTCTGCGCGCAGCGCGCACGCCATGCGGCGTGGTTGGCCAGCGGCGCCGGGAAGGCCGCGTGCAGGGCACGGATGGCATGGGCCACGTTGCCGGGCACGGCGATGTCAGCCGTGCGCAGCTTCGAGATTTCATAGGCGTCCGCGTCGATGTGCACGACCCGGGCGAACGGTGCGAACTCCCCCAGCTTGCCGGTGGCGCGGTCATCGAAACGTGCGCCCAGCACCAGCAGCAGATCGGCTTCCTGGGTGGCCATGTTGGCCGCCCGGGTGCCGTGCATGCCCAGCATGCCCAGCGACTGTGGATGGCCGGCGGGCAGGGCGCCCAGGCCGCGCAGGGTCAGCACGGCAGGGATGCCGCTGGCCTCGGCGAAATCGCGCAGGGCCTGCACCGCATCACCGAGGGCGATGCCGCCGCCGGCATAGATCACCGGCTTTTCCGCCGCGGCGATCGCGGCGATGGCGTCGGCGATCGCCTGTTCGGCGGGAGCCGGTGGCGGCTCCACGGCGGCCGGCACGTGCGACGGCAGATGGCTGGCGTCGGCGACCTGCACATCCTTGGGCAGGTCGATCAGCACCGGCCCGGGGCGACCCTCACGGGCGATGCGGAAGGCATCGGCGACCACGCGCGGCAGATCATCGACGCTGCGGACCAGCCAGCTGTGCTTGACGATCGGCAGGGTCAGCCCGAACACGTCCAGTTCCTGGAACGCGTCGGTGCCCAGCAGCGGCGTGGCGACCTGGCCGGTGATGCAGACCATCGGGACCGAATCCAGCATCGCATCGGCGATGCCGGTGATCAGGTTGGAGGCACCCGGTCCGGAGGTGGCGATGCACACCCCGACGCGGCCGCTGGCACGGGCGAAGCCATTGGCAGCCAGCGCAGCGCCCTGTTCGTGGCGGACCAGCACGTGTTTCAGCTGCGAATCCACCAGTGCATCGTAGAACGGCATGATGGTGCCACCGGGGTAGCCGAACAGCGTCTGCACGCCTTCGGCCTCCAGGGCCTGGGTCAGCCAGCGCGCGCCGTTGGGCGGCGCGCTGCGTGGTGCGGGGTTGTTCATGGGAAACCTTGCAGAGCGGGTGGGGGAGGGCCGCGCGGGTTACGCGGCCTGACCTTGCAACCAGACCATCTTGGCGCGCAGTTCCTTGCCTACCTTCTCGATGGGGTGATCCAGGTCGGCCTGCTTGAACTTGTTGTAATTCGGCAGGCCCGCTTCGTACTCGGCCACCCAGTTCTTGGTGAAGGTGCCATCCTGGATGTCCTTCAGGACTTCCTTCATGCGCTCCTTGGTACCGGCATCGATCACCCGCGGGCCACTGACGTAGTCACCGTACTGCGCCGTCTCGGAGATGAACTCGAGCATCCGCGAGATACCGCCTTCGTAGAACAGGTCGACGATCAGCTTCAGCTCGTGCAGCACCTCGTAGTACGCGATCTCCGGCTGGTAGCCGGCTTCGACCAGCGTCTCGAACCCTGCCTGCACCAACGCCGAGGCACCGCCGCACAGCACGGCCTGCTCGCCGAACAGATCCGTCTCGGTCTCTTCCTTGAACGTGGTCTGGATCAGGTTGGCGCGTGCGCCACCCAGGCCGGTGGCATAGGCCAACGCATGCGTGGCGGCGTTACCGCTGCGGTCCTGGTGGACGGCCCAGATGCATGGTACGCCGCGGCCGATCTCGTATTCGCGACGGACCAGCGCACCCGGTCCTTTGGGCGCGACCAGCACCACGTCCAGGTCATCGCGTGGGGTGATCATGTCGAAATGCACGTTCAGGCCATGCGCGAACAGCAGCACCGCGCCCTGCTTCATGTTCGGCGCCAGCACGTCCTCGTAGAGTTTCTTCTGCACCATGTCCGGGGTCAGCACGGCGACCAGGTCGGCATCCTTGACGGCCTCCGCCGGTGCCTTGACGGTGAAGCCATCGGCCTGTGCCTTCACTTCGGTCGGACCGCCGGGGCGCAGGCCCACCACCACGTCGAAGCCGGATTCGCGCAGGTTCAGCGCATGCGCGCGGCCCTGGCTGCCGTAGCCGACGACAGCGATCTTGGTCTGGGGCAGGTCGTTGGTGCTCATCGTGGTGGTTCCTTGCAGAGGTGTTGGGTGAGGAGGGAGGGTGTTGCCATGTTCTGAAACGAAAAAACCCGCGCCGGGACCGGTGCGGGTTTTGATCGAGTACCTGTGTGTCTGTTGCTTACACGCTGGCTCGTCCCGCTCCGGTGGGCTGGCTAATAAGTACGAGTACGAGGAGCGAACGCAGCGAGGCGGCGCCGGTGATGGCGGGCTCGGACTTCGTCGGCGGTGGCGTGTGGCGCTGCAACATGGGTTCGAGGAAAACATGCGCGACGGGGACTGTCAACCCTTCGCGGAACACGCGGATTGGTTACCCGTGCATCCATGCGAAACCCTTGTAGGGCCTGCATTGTTGCGCCTGAAACGACCTGTCGGCCATGGTCGCGCAGGCGTCGATCGCGTCATTCGCGCGATATCTCCAGTACCCACCTTCCCAAGGTGACCTATGCCGCATAGGCAGCAGCGCGCAGACGCGCGACTATCGATCATCTTCCTCATGGATGCCCCCGACGTGACCCGACGAATTGCCCGCGGCCTGCTCGCCGCCGCCCTGCTTGCTGCCTTGCCGACACTGTCCTTGGCGGCTGATCGCATTACCGGCCAAGGGTTTGCCACCCGCTCGGAGGTGATCGCCCCGCACGCGATGGCCGCCACCTCGCAGCCGCTTGCGACGCAGATTGCGTTGGATGTGATGAAGAACGGCGGCAGCGCCGTTGATGCGGCCATTGCGGCCAATGCCGCGCTGGGCCTGATGGAGCCCACCGGCAATGGGGTAGGCGGTGATCTGTTTGCGATCGTGTGGGATCCCAAAACCCAGAAACTGCATGGCTACAACGGCTCGGGGCGTTCACCCCGTTCACTCACCCTGGCGGAGTTCAAGCGCCGTGGACTGAAGGAAATCCCGGCCACGGGTCCGTTGCCGGTGTCGGTCCCGGGTGCCGTGGATGGCTGGTTCGCACTGCACGAACGCTTCGGCCGCAAGCCGATGGCGGACAACCTTGCGCCGGCGATCCGCTACGCGCGCGAAGGCCATCCAGTCGCTGAAGTGATCGCCTACTACTGGGATCGCTCCGTGCCGCGCCTGTCCGTGTACCCGGGATTCAAGGAACAGTTCACGGTGGACGGCCATGCTCCGCGCAAGGGCGGCATGTGGAAGAACCCCAACTTGGCCGATACGCTGCAGAAGATCGCCGACGGCGGGCGTGATGCGTTCTACAAGGGCGACATCGCGCGCACCATCGATACCTATTTCAAGGCCAACGGCGGCTACCTGAGCTTCGATGACATGGCCGCGCACCACGGGGAATGGATCGAGCCGGTCAGCAGCAACTATCGCGGCTTCGATGTATGGGAGCTGCCGCCCAACAGCCAGGGCATCGCCGCGCTGCAGATCCTCAACGTGCTGGAAGGCTACGATTTCTCGAAGATTCCGTTTGGCTCGCCCGAGCATGTGCATCTGTTCGTCGAGGCGAAGAAACTGGCGTTCGCCGATCGTGCGCGCTTCTATGCCGACATGGCATTCCAGCCCGCCGCACCGGTGGCCAGGCTGATTTCCAAGCAGTACGCGGCCCAGCGACGCGCGCTGATTTCGATGGACAAGGCATTGAAGGAAGTACAGCCGGGCACGCCGAAGCAACTGGAGGAAGGCGATACGATCTATCTGACCGTCGCCGATGCGGACGGGATGATGGTCTCGCTGATCCAGTCGAATTACCGCGGAATGGGCAGCGGCATGGCCCCGCCGGGACTAGGGTTCATCCTGCAGGACCGTGGCGAGATGTTCGTGCTGCAGAAGGATCATCCCAACGGGTATGCGCCGGGCAAGCGGCCCTTCCAGACGATCATTCCTGGCTTCATCACCAAGGACGGCAAGCCGTACGCCAGTTTCGGGGTGATGGGCGGTGCGATGCAGCCGCAGGGCCATGCGCAGATCGTGATGAACCTGGTGGACTTCGGCATGAACCTGCAGGAAGCCGGCGATGCGCCGCGGATCCAGCACGAAGGTTCAACCGAGCCGACGGGCCAGGCGACGGCGATGAGCGACGGGGGCGAGGTGAATCTGGAGACCGGATTTGCGTATGACACGATCCGGGCATTGATGCGCAAGGGCCATCGGGTCGTGTTCGCGGACGGTCCGTACGGTGGCTACCAGGCGATCATGCGCGATCCCGATACCGGCGTGTATTACGGCGCGTCGGAGAGCCGCAAGGACGGCCAGGCGGCGGGCTACTGACGTCGAACTGGCGGGCTGTCGAACGGGTGAGACCCCCCTCGCGGTGGGCGCTGACAGCGGGCTGCTTGCTTGGGGCCGGGCGGTGAGGCTGGGCGGGGTCCGGCAAAAGCCGCTCCTGCGTGCCTCGTTTCGCGCCATCCATGGCGCTCAACGCCCCCGCCCAGCCCCACCGCCCGGCCCCCTGACAGGTTCCGTGGCCGCCCGCCGCGTATGAAAAAAGAGAAAAGCGGTAGCGCCGACCCATGGTCGGCGAGCGCAGCGGGCCGTTGGCGGAAACATTCCGCCGAGCACGGCTCGGCGCTACCGCGATGACGGTATACCGTCGGGTGGAGGGAGCCCCTGAGTCAGGGGCGGCCGCGAAGCGGCGGGGTGTGGGTGCTGGTGAGACGGGGCCCACGGTTTGCGACGCAAAGCGTGGGAGCGGCAGCGCGAATGCGATGACGTGGACCCGCGCCATGGATGGCGCGAAACGAGGCACGCATGGATGCAGCTCTTGCCTTCCCCCGCCACTCCACCCCGCCCCACCAGCACGCAGCACTGCAGCCGTTGCAGTTGAAGTTGCACTTGCAGTTGCTTCAAGCGGGCCGCCGGGCTGCAAGCCCGGCCACCCATCCACAGGTCAGTCGCGCGCTGCGGCCCGTGCCGACTCCTCGCGGGTCTCTTCCTGTGCCGCCATCTCGCGTTCGATCCAGGACTCGATCATGTGCCGCGCGCGCTGCGCCTTGCGCCGCTCACGTGTCCATTCCTCGTCCAGTACGCGGTACAGCGACACCATCACCAGCACCATCAGGAAGGCAAATGGCAATGCGGTGATGGTGATCATTCCCTGCAAGGCTGACAGGCCACCCGCGAGCAGCAGCGCAGCGGCGATGAGCGCCACGGCAACGCCCCAGGCAAGCTTGCGCTTCTGCGGTGGGTCGCCAGGCTCGTCCGTGGACATGCTGGCCAGGACCAGCACGGCTGAATCCGCCGAGGTCACGAAGAAGATCATCAGCAGCACCAATGCGACGCTGGAAAGGACCAGTGGCATCGGCAAGCTGTCGAACATGGTGAACAAAACCGTCTCGTACCCGTTGCCCAGTGCTGCCACCAGATCGACATGGCCGAACAGCTGTGACCACAACGCCGTGCCGCCGAATACGGAGAACCAGACAAAGCCAAGCACGGTCGGCGCGATCACTACGCCGATGACGAACTCGCGCACGCTGCGGCCGCGCGAAATGCGTGCGATGAAGGAGCCGACGAAGGGGGCCCAGGCGATCCACCACGCCCAGTAGAAGATGGTCCAGTCCGCCACCCAGGTGCTGCCCGAGAACGGCGACATGCGCAGGCTCATCGTCACCAATTGGTTGAGGTAAGAACCCAACGTGGTGGTGAAGGTGTCGAAGATGAAGCCGGTCGGCCCAAGCACAAGCACCATCGCCAACAACAGCGCGGCCAGGCACAGGTTGAAATTGGACAGCCATTTCACCCCACGGCCCACGCCGCTGAGGGTAGAGGCCATGTACAACACGAACGCCACGGCGATGATGACCATCTGCGTGGGTATGCTGGCGGGGATCCCGAACACCCGCTCCAACCCTGCCGCGATCTGTACGGTGCCGAAGCCCAACGTGGTGGCAACGCCGATGGCGGTGGCGACCACGGCGGCGATGTTGACGACATGACCTATCCAGCCGCGATGGTGCCGGCCGATGATGGGCTGCAGCATGTCGCTGACCAGCCCGCGTCCATTCCGGTTGAACTGGAACCACGCCATTGCCAGGCCGATCAGCGCGTAGATCGCCCACGGGTGCAGGCCCCAATGGAAGAAGGCATAGCGCATGGATGCGCGCGCGGCCTCCATCCCCATCGGCTCCAGTCCCTCCGGGGGTTTGGTGAAATGCGAGATCGGTTCGGCAGCGCCCCAGAACACCAGGCCGATACCCATGCCCGCAGCAAACAGCATCGATAACCAGCTGGCCCGGGAAAAATCCGGTTCAGCGTCTTCTCCGCCGATGCGCAGGCTGGCGAAGCGGCCGAACGCGAGATACATGAGAAACGTCAGAGACAGAAAAACGACCAGCAGATACAGCCAGCCAACACCGCGGACAACCTCGGCCAGCATGGCCTGGACCACTGAATTGAAAGGGCCCGGCATCAAGCCGGCGAGCAGCACCAGTACGGCGACCAGTGCGATGGAAATTCGAAACACCATGAAGGGGCTTCTCCGTTCAGGACATGAGGGAGCGAGCAGAAGCTTGCAGCGCATTGCCAGCGAAACGCCAGCAGTGCAGACGGATTGCCAGCGGTTGGAACCAGAAGGCAGGCGCAGGAACGCGCGGACGCAGTGTACGGGCTGCATCGTCACGGCGCTGTCAGTGTCGTCGGCGACAGCGCTTGTGTGCTGTAATGCGCGCCGAAGCGGGGGTACCGCGGCCATAGGGCTGCGGTTGAGATAGTCCCTTGGAACCTGATCCGGCTGATACCGGCGTAGGGAAGCTTCGCAATGCCGACCGTGCGTGGAATCCGCCCCTGGCGTGTCCGTGCGCGTGCGCCAGTGCGCCGCCGCTTCGTCCCTGACCTTACTGGACGATGCCCGATGAACGCACCGCATGACAGCCTGCAGCAACAGGCACAGCAGCTCTCCGCCGCCGTAACCCGGCCCATTCCCGGATCCCGCAAGGTGCACGTCGCGGGGTCCCGCGAAGATGTGCAGGTGCCCATGCGCGAAATAACGCTGGCACCCAGCCCGGCGATGTTCGGCGGCGCGGACAATGCGCCGCTGACGGTCTATGACACGTCCGGTCCCTACACCGATCCCGATGTGCGCATAGACCTGTCCCAGGGCCTGCCGGCGCTTCGGGCGGGCTGGGTGGAAGGGCGCGGCGACACGGAAGCGCTGTGCCGCGTCACCTCCGCCTTCGGTCGTTCGCGCGAGCTCGACGCGCGCCTGGATGCCGTTCGCTTCGGCTCCCGCAACCCACCGCGCCGTGCGGTCGTCGGCGCCAATGTGACCCAGATGCACTACGCGCGGCGCGGCATCATCACCCCGGAGATGGAGTTCGTGGCGATCCGCGAGAACCAGCGGCTGCAGGAGGTGCGGGATGCCGGATTGCTGCAGCAGCATCGCGGGCAGGCCTTTGGTGCCTCGATTCCGCAGACCATCACCCCGGCGTTCGTCCGCGACGAGATCGCACGCGGGCGGGCGGTGCTGCCGAACAACATCAACCATCCGGAAAGTGAGCCGATGATCATCGGCCGTAATTTCCTGACCAAGATCAACGCCAACATCGGCAACAGTGCGGTGTCTTCGGGCATCGCCGAAGAGGTGGAGAAGCTGGTCTGGGCGATCCGCTGGGGCGGCGATACGGTGATGGACCTGTCAACCGGCAAGCACATCCACGAGACCCGCGAGTGGATCATCCGCAACTCGCCGGTAGCTATTGGCACAGTGCCGATCTACCAGGCGCTGGAAAAGGTCGACGGACAGGCGGAAGCACTCAGCTGGGAAATCTTCCGCGACACACTGATCGAACAGGCAGAGCAGGGTGTGGACTACTTCACCGTGCACGCGGGCGTACTGCAGCGCCATGTGCCGTTGACCGCCAACCGGGTGACCGGGATCGTCTCGCGCGGTGGCAGCATCCTCGCCAAGTGGTGCCTGGCGCATGGCAAAGAGAACTTCCTCTATACGCACTTCGAAGAGATCTGCGAGATCATGAAGGCCTACGACGTGACGTTCTCGTTGGGTGACGGCCTGCGCCCGGGCTGTATCGCCGACGCCAACGATGCGGCGCAGTTCGCTGAACTGGACACGCTGGGCGCACTGACAAAGATCGCCTGGCAACATGATGTGCAGACGATGATCGAAGGGCCGGGCCACGTGCCGATGCACCTGATCAAGGAGAACATGGACAGGCAGTTGCAGGTGTGCGGCGAAGCACCGTTCTACACCCTGGGGCCGCTGACCACCGATATCGCTCCGGGCTATGACCACATCACCAGTGCGATCGGCGCGGCCATGATCGGCTGGTACGGCACGGCAATGCTCTGCTACGTCACGCCGAAGGAGCACCTGGGACTGCCAAACCGCGAGGACGTGCGTGACGGCATCATGGCGTACCGCATCGCCGCGCATGCCGCCGACCTGGCCAAGGGCCACCCCGGCGCCCAGGTGCGCGACAACGCCTTGAGCAAGGCGCGGTTCGAATTCCGCTGGGAGGACCAGTTCAATCTCGGCCTGGATCCAGAGAAGGCGAAGTCCTTCCATGACGAGACCCTGCCGAAGGACGCGCACAAGAGTGCCCATTTCTGTTCGATGTGCGGGCCGCACTTCTGCTCCATGAAGATCAGCCAGGAGGTGCGTGACCAGGCTGGATGACCCCATCACGCCCTTCATGGGTATGCTGCCGCGATCGCTCCGAGAGGCCCGCCCATGCCCATTCCGCCCACCCTTCGCTGGCTGGCCATTGCCCGTCGCCACCCCTCTGCGTGGCTGCTCGGCGTGCAACTGCTCGGCGTGTTGATGTATCCGGCGATGGACGAGACCGCCGCAGGGCGTGCGGCGGTGGGCACCTTCGGCATCGCGGTGCTTGGCCTTGCCCTGTGGGTGGTACAGCGCAGCCCGCTGGGAACCTGGCTGGCGCTGTTGCTGGCGGTGCCGTCGGTGGTGTTTTCCATCGCCGCGGTGCTGCTGGGCAATACAGGCCTGGGCACGGCGGCGCAGTTGCTGGAGAGCCTGCTGTATTTCTATACGGCAGGCGCCTTGATCGCCTACATGCTGCAGGACCATAAAGTCACGCGCGATGAACTGTTCGCCGCAGGTGCCACGTTCACTCTGTTGGCGTGGGCGTTCGCGTTCGCATTTTCCGTGTGCCAGCAGTGGTACCCCGGCAGTTTCCTGGCGGCGAGCAGCACGGATTTCCGCACGTGGATGGAGCTGCTTTATCTCAGCTTCAGTTTATTGTCCGGGGTCGGGCTAAGTGACGTGGTCCCCGTGCACCCGCAGGCGCGCGCATTGGTAATGCTGGCGCAGTTTTCCGGGGTGATGTACGTGGCATTGGTGGTATCCCGGCTGGTGGGATTGACCATGCTGCAGCACCCTCGAAAATGAATGCCAGATAAAAAAATCGCGCCCCGGAGAGCGCGAATGATGAAACTTATTATCTGAATACGTAGGCGAGAGAGTGCCGGATGTTTGACGCTGCATGTGCGGTCAACCTGCATAGGCTAGTATTCGCGCGCTCCAGTTTTTTTGCGGTTTGCGTCCATGGTGTGTGCAGAGTCTGGCCGTTCGGTTTCCACGTCCTGGAATGACTGCACGGCTGTACCGCGACCCGTGCGCCCCTACGTTCGAGATACATGAACATCAGCAACAACTCCCTGCGTGACGCGGACATCCTGCGCATAGGCGAATGCACCGTGACCTTCTCGTCGCGTGAAGTGCAGGTCCCGGGCGTGCGTCGTCTGCGCAGGCTTACGCCGAAGGCAGCAGGGGTGTTGCGTGTGCTGGTGACCAGCGGTGGCCGCGTGGTCACCCGCGATGAGCTGTTTGCCGAAGTGTGGCCCGATACGCTGCCGACCAACGATGTGCTGACGCAGGCGGTGACCCAGCTGCGCAAGGCCTTCAGTGGTGATGAGGACGGCGCCACCACCTATATCGAGACCATCGCCAAAAGCGGGTATCGCCTGCTGGCCGCCGTGATCGTGGTCGAGGCCGAAGAACCTGCCGCGATCATCGATGACGCGCCATCCGAATTACGCTCCGTCGCCTTGGAAGGTGCCGCCGTAGGTGAGCCCGTCGCTGCAACGCGCCCGAATGCCGAACTGCCGCCGCGGGTCCCCGCTTCACGGCGTGGTACCTGGCGGCGCGTGCGCCGGTGGGTGCTGCTGGCGATCGGGGTAGCGATGCTGGTGGCCCTGTGTGTGATGGCGTGGCTGCTGCAGCGCACTCCGCAGCAGTCACCCGTCGATGCGGCCGTGGAGAACGGGACGCGTGTCATCGGCAGCCCGCAGCGACCCTATCGACTGATCACCGCTACGGCCGGGTTTGAGACCTATCCGACCTTGTCGCCGGACGGCTCGCAGGTGGCCTACGAGGCCAGCGATGAGGAGGAGGGCGGCCAGATCAAGGTGCAGACCTCGGGCAATGCCCCGGCGCGTGACCTGGTCGAGCGTCCGCCAGGGGCAACGGATCGATTCCCGAGCTGGTCGCCGGACGGTCGCGAGATCGCCTTCGCCCGCTTCTTCGACGACGGCCGCTGCGAAGTCCTGATTTCCAGCGCAACCGGTGGCAACCTGCGCCAGGCCACGCGCTGCGATGGCACCGAACTGCTCAGCTTTGATTGGGCACCGGATGGCCGTTCGCTGGTCTTCGGCAGCATGGTCGGCGCCTACGCGCATCGCGGCATCCGCCTGTTGGACCTCGCCACCGGTGCGTGGAAGCCGCTGGCGTACGCCGCCCGGGACGATGACTTCGACTATGCGCCACGGATCTCGCCGGATGGTCGTTGGCTGGTGTTCGTGCGCAATCCGCAGGTCGGTGATTTGTGGCGGATGCCGGCCGGCGGAGGACCACTGGAGCAGTTGACCGATGATTCCGCCGAGATCCGCGGCTGGGCCTGGCTCAGCGACAGCCGGGAGATCGTCTTCGGACGGCGCGTGGACAGTGAAGTCCGCTTGTACCGCCTGGATACTGAAAGCCGCCTGCTGCGCGATGTCGGCCTGGACGATGCACAGTGGCCCGCCGTGGCGCGTAACGGCAACATGCTGGCCTTCGTCCATCGCAAGGCCCAGTTCGCCCTCTACAAAGTGCCTTTGCAGGATGTGAGCAAGGCCGAGCGGATCTTCGCCTCCAATGGCCGTGACAGCCAGCCGATGCTGGCGCCGGACGGCAGGCAATTGGTGTTCGCCTCCGATCGCTCCGGCAGTTATGCGTTGTGGTGGGCAGACAAAGAGCACCCACAGTCGCTGCGCCCGATCGAAGGCCTGCGGCCGGAGGCGCGCCAGCCACCGGACTGGTCGCCGGACAGCCGCCACCTGTTGGCCTTGGGGCGTGACGACCATGGCGAGCCGCATGTGTACGAAATCACCCCCCGGGACGAGCAGGTCACCCAACTGCCGGTTCCCGCGTCGCGTCCCCTGCAGGCGTTGTATACGGCCGATCCTGGCCGGGTACTGGTGATCGAGCGCGATGACGAGCAGCGCACGCGACTCATCCTGTACGACCGGCGCAGTACGCCGTGGCAGCGGCTGGCCACTCTGGATGGGGTGTCGCAGGCGCGGTTCGACGCGGCACGTCGGCGTGTGCTGTTCACCCGCTTCGGGGCGGGCGGTTTGTGGTCGGTGGACGATGCTCTGACCGCCGCCAGCGTGCAGCAGGTCAGTGCCGACAGGCCGTCGCGTTGGCGCTACCGCACGTGGAGCGTGGCCGGCAATGGCAGCATCGATTATGTGGACGCTTGGGCGGGATGCAGTACCGGCCTGCAGCGCCTCACCGCGGGCGCCGAGCCGCTTACCCGCTGCCTGGATGCCCGCCGCCTGAGTTCAGGCACCGGATTCAGTACCAGCGATGACGGACGTGACCTGTACGTGGCGCTGGCGATATCTGACGGCGCGGATGTCGGCGTGATGCAGCTGCCCGAATCGACTGGCGAGGTGTTCCCGGCGTTCATCAAGCCATTGATTCTGAAAGACTAGTTTCTTTCGTAAGTTTTTCGTCGGCCCCTCGTGTCGATTTCGTGGCGAAGTCGTCGCAACGTCCTGACCGCTGGCAGCTCATTTGGCAAAACGGATGCCCTGTATTGGCAAACCCGTGGTGCCCCTATGCGTCAGCTCGCCCTCGCCGATCGCGGCCAGTCCCTCTCCCTCGACAAGTCGCTCGACGACGCCACGCCGATCTGCCTGAGCGTCGCCCGATTGGGCAGCCTGCAGACGGCCGGCAGCTGCTTCACGGTCTGGATCCAGGTGCGGGGCAGTGCATGGGTGGAGGCCAAGGAAGGGCGTTTCCGCCTGCGGCGCGGCGAGTGGATCGCCTTCGAGAAGGAATCGCGGCCGTTGGTCCAGGCCGGACGCGATGGCCTGTGCGTCGGCCTTGCGCTCAATACCGATGCCCTGCGCATGCTGATGGAACTGGCCGATTGCGGGCTGTATGCCGGACGTGGGCAGATGAACCGCTCGGAGCTGCGGGTCGCCTTGCGCTTGTGGCGCGACGCACTGGACAGCGGCCTGCCAGCGCAGGCCCTGCGCCCGATGCTGCTGCATCTGGCTTCACTGCAGCGCACGATGGCCGGTACCGTACAGCGCTGCCCTGGCCGTTCGCGCAGTCGCAAACGCCAGGTATTCGGCCGCATGCAGCGCGCGCGCCTGTACCTGGAAGGCAACAGCCACCGCGTGGTGCGGATCGGTGAACTGGCCGAGCTGACCAACTTCTCCAGCTGGTACCTCTCCAAGACCTTCCAGAGTCTGTACGAAGAAAGCCCGCAGTCGCTTTCCGCACGCCTGCGGCTGGAACGCGCGGCTGACCTGCTGCGTGATACCGACATGATGATCGGCGAAGTGGCTGCAGCCAGCGGTTTTGACAACTGTTGCAGCTTTGCGCGGGCCTTTCGTGCCCGTTTTGGTACGTCGGCATCCCACTTCCGTGTGAACGCAGACAAGCTGTCGCCACAGTCGGCAAAGTCTCTCGCTGCCTCACGCAAACCAAGGACCGCAACACAATCGTAACGTTTGGGGGCGCTTTAACACGCCACTAACGTACCTTGGAGAGAGACATGAATTTTCGTAACCCCGCCGTGCGGCTGGGCATGCTGCCTGCCGGCATTGCGCTGGCGCTGAGCCCGAGCTTTGCCTCGGCGCAGGAAGCCGCAGCAGGCACCACCGACCTGGACCGCATCTCGGTTACCGGCTCGCGCATCCGCGCAGCCAACGTCGAAACGCAGCAGCCGGTGCTGACCCTGAGCCGCGAAAGCCTGGAAAAGCAGGGCTTCTCCTCGGTCGCCGAAGTGCTGAACAACCTGACCTCGGCCGGCTCGCCAGCCATCTCGCGTTCGGACACCTTGTCTTCGGGCGAGAACGTCGGCGGCTACTACGTCGATATCCGTAACCTGGGCGCCGAGCGCACCCTGGTGCTGATGAACGGCAAGCGCCTGGGTGCCAGCACCTCGGGTCTGCAGGATCTGAGCCAGATTCCGATCGGCGCCGTGGAGCGCATCGAAGTCCTGAAGGATGGCGCTTCGGCCATCTACGGTTCGGACGCGATTGCCGCCGTGGTCAACGTGATCACCCGCAAGAATGTTGAAGGTGGCGAAGCCACCGCGTACTTCGGCCAGTACGGCGAAGGCGACGGCGACACCAGCCAGTACTCCATGACCCTGGGCTCCACCGGCGAGCGCGGCAGCGTGACCTTGGCGGCTGAGTATTCCAAGGCCGATCCGGTGTGGGCGAAGAACCGCTGGTACAGCCGTGACGGCAACCGTGGTCCGAACTCCACCCCGGCTTCCTGGAGCGCGCTGAGCCAGAACGGCAGCTTCTGCAACCCGCTGGTCTATGACTGCTCGCCGACCTCCACCACCTCGGTGTGGCAGACCCTCAATGCGGGCGGTAACCCTAACAACCCAGCTGACTACCACGTCATCACGCCGAGCGAGTTCGCCAACTCCAACGAGCAGATGACTGTACTGACCGGTGTCGAGCGTAAGTCCGTCTATATCAACGGCACCTACGACTTCACCGATTCGATCAGCCTGAACACCGATTTCCTGTACAACGAGCGCAACACCTTCGCTCAGCTGGCCGGTTATCCGTACCAGTCGCAGGCCTTCGACACCCCGCTGTCGGCTGACAGTGCGTTCAACCCGGTCGGCCAGAACGTCGAGTTCCGTCGCCGGTTGTGGGAAGTGCCGCGCACCACCGACAGCCAGCTGAAGACCACGCGCTTTGCGCCGACCGTCAGCGGCTTCTTCGACTTCGCCGGCAAGACCTTCGATTGGGACGTCGGCGCGCTGTACAACCGCAACGAAACCATCGTCACCAGCCGTGGCGATGCCAGCCTGATCTCCACCGCACAGGCCCTGGGCCCGTCGTACATCAACGGCGCCGGCGTGGCGACCTGTGGTGTTGCCGGCGGCCCGGTGATCGCGGATTGCGTGCCGTGGAACCCGCTGCTGCCGTTCGGCGTGGCGGGTCAGGGTTCGCTGTCTGACCCGGCGCTGCAGGAATACCTGTTCCCGACCTTCACCACCCGTGGTGAGACCAAGACCACCAGCTTCACCGCCAACCTGGCCGGTTCCATCGTGACCCTGCCGGCCGGCGACCTCGGCTTCGCCGTGGGCGTGGAGCACCGCGAGGAAGAAGGCAGCTACGTGCCGGACGCGTTCGCACAGTCGGGTCAGTCGACCGGCCTGGGCCAGAAGCCGACCCGCGGTGAGTACGATCTGGACGAGGTCTACCTCGAACTGAACGTGCCGATCCTGTCGGACATGCCGTTCGCCAAGGAACTGAGCCTGAACCTGGCCAGCCGTTACTCGGACTACAGCAACTTCGGCGACACGGTCAACAGCAAGTTCGGCATCACCTGGCGTCCGCTGGATGAACTGCTGGTCCGTGGTACGTACGCCGAAGGCTTCCGTGCCCCGACCATCAGCGATCTGTACGGCGGCCTGAGCTCCAGCTTCGAAAGCTACACCGATCCGTGCGGCGTCGGCGCTCCGGGCAGCGTTGCAGGCAATGCCGCCTGCCTCGCCGCTGGCGTGCCGGCCAACTACGCGCAGCTCGGCCAGGGCAACCAGCCCTGCCTGACCCTGCCGTGCGCCACCAACGACCAGTTCATCTCCGGCGCCAACCCGGAACTGAACCCGGAAACGTCGAAGAGCACCACCGCCGGCCTGGTCTGGAGCCCGCGTTGGGTGCAGGGCCTGGACGTGTCGCTGGATTGGTACAAGTACGAAATCAGCGACATGATCATCGCTGACAGCGTCGACCGCATCCTGCGTGACTGCTACGTGCTGGGTGATTCCGCACGTTGCGCCAGCGTCGTCCGCGGTCCGGCCGGCAACATCACCGCACTGACCTACGGCACTGCCAACCTCGGCAAGCTGGAAACGCAGGGCTGGGATCTGGGCGTGAAGTACCGTCTGCCGGAGTTCGCGGTCGGCAACTTCGCCATCGACTGGCAGACCAGCTACCTGTCGTCGTACGACGAAGAAGGCCAGAACAGCGCCGGTGACACCATCACCATCGGTCGCGTGGGCGAAGCGGGCCTGTTCCGCGTCCGTTCCAACGCTACCCTGAGCTGGACCAAGGGTGACCTGGGCGTCAACTGGACCGCGCGTTACTACTCGGGCATCCAGGAAGACTGCATCGCGATCGGTTGCACCAACCCGGATCGTTTCCAGAATGGTGAGACCGCGCCGATCCGCAAGACCGGCTCGAACACCTTCCACGACCTGCAGGTGAGCTACAACGCGCCGTGGAATGCCACGATCGCTGTTGGCGCCAACAACGTGTTCGACCACCGCGGTGCGCTGCAGTACACCGCACCGAACAGCAGCTTCGCTTACTACGGCGGCTTCGACGTGGGTCGTTTCATGTACATGAAGTACACCCAGCGCTTCTGATCCATCGAAGCAGTGGTGCATGAATGAGAAGGGCGGGCCGCAAGGCCCGCCCTTTTTTTTTGTTCGTTTGCAGCGGGCTGTCCGCGGATACCTTCCGCCGAGCGTGGCTCGGCGCTACAGGAGCATCGGAAACGGTAGCGCCGACCCATGGTCGGCGAGCGCAGCGGGCTGTCCGCGGTTACACCGCGCCGCGCCCTTGACCCGCTTCAGCCGATCACGCCTCGGCCGTGCTCAACCCCATCAGCGCGTTCGCCTGCTCGCGCCACTCCGGCAGCTTGTGCAGGACGTTGGCGCGCTGCAGATAGTCTTCATCCACCGCTTCACCGTTCACCAGCGCCAGCGCGACATGCACCGCGCCGGTCACCCAGAAGCTGCGTGTGTTGGAGCGCTGCGGCTGCAGGTGGAAACCCACGGCTTCCACGATCGGCATCGGCAGGCCCCACAGGCCCAGCAGGTAGGCACCCGCCTCGGCGTGGCCGGGCCGCGCATCCTCGTCGCCGGCCGGCTCGGTGCGCTCGTTGCGCACACCCGGCAGCAACAGGCCGATGTCGGCCAGCAGCGCAGCGGTGGCACCCAGTTCGGCACTGGAGGTCGGCAGCAGACGCGCGGTGAGTCGCGAGGCCATCAGCGCGCGCTGCTGCAGCGCATTGCGCTCCGACACCGGCAGCGTGGGCGTGGAAAACACTTCGCTGGCCAGCACCAGATCGCGCAGAGTAGCCAAGCCCAGCCGAGTGACGGCGGAGCGCAGGTCGGAAATCGTACGGCCGCTGCTGAAAAACGCCGAATTGGACAACTGCAGGACCTTGGCTGCGATCGCGGGGTCGGCGGCGACCAGCTTGGCGACTTCGGCGGTGTCGGCGTCGTCGTCATGCTCCAGCGCGCGGGTCAGGCTCATGTACAGGTGCGGCGGCGAGGGCAGTTTCTCGATGCGGCCGATGGCATCGCGCAGGCGCGGGCTGTCCAGCAGTTCGCGCAGCTCTTCCAGGCTGCTGAGTGCTTCGAGCAGGACCTCAGGGGCCAGCGGAAGCGGCAGGAAACGATGGGCCACGCCGATCAATCGCGCCGGCGGCGGACGGGTGCCCTGCTGTGCATCGATCAGTGCCACACGGATGGTCTGCGGCCGCAGGGTACGGATCTGCCCCAGCAGCATGGTCGCGTCCATGTCGGGCAGGTATGGGCTGACAATCACCGCATCCAGCGCGGTAGCCGACACCGCGGCCATCGCCGCATGCCCATCGATCACCGCAGTGGTATGCCAGTCTTCCCCAAGATCGGCAATGAATTCGCTCAGCTCAGCCGGCAGGCTGGCTTCGTCCCCAACAAACAGAATGCGCACGACACGTTCCCCTGGCGGACCATGGCAACGGCCATGGTCGATGTGAAGTGTCGCAATTTAACCGATCCTGCGTGACGGGGGATGTGCCACAAGGCCGAAACGTGCGCTGCATCGCTCTGGCGGGGTCCGCCAGAGCGCCTGCAGGCCGTTCGATCAGGCCTTTCCGTCCAGGTAACGCTGGTGGGCTTCGACCAGGA
This sequence comes from Stenotrophomonas sp. WHRI 8082, assembly GCF_040223995.2. NCBI lineage: Bacteria > Pseudomonadati > Pseudomonadota > Gammaproteobacteria > Lysobacterales > Lysobacteraceae > Stenotrophomonas > Stenotrophomonas sp. WHRI 8082. Next base: position 2,864,363 of record NZ_CP167826.1, read on the forward strand.
TGGCCTTGGCTTCAGCCGCGCCTGCCCAGCCATCGAGCTTGACCCACTTGCCCTTTTCCAGATCCTTGTAATGCTCGAAGAAGTGGCCGATGCGCTCCAGCCAGTGGCTCGACACCTGGGCGATGTCTTCCACGTGGGCGTAGCCGCTGAACACCTTGGAGATCGGCACGGCCAGGATCTTTTCGTCGCTGCCGGCTTCATCGCTCATCTTCAGCACGCCGACCGGACGGCAGCGGACCACCGAGCCGGGGATCAGCGGCAGCGGCAGCACCACCAGCACGTCGGCTGGATCGCCATCGCCACACAGGGTGCTCGGCACATAGCCGTAGTTGCACGGGTAGCGCATCGGGGTGGACAGGATACGGTCAACGAAGATCGCGCCGGTGTCCTTGTCCACTTCGTACTTGACCGGCTCGGAATCCTTCGGGATCTCGATGATGACGTTGATTTCTTCCGGCGGGTTCTTGCCGGGGGATACGAGTTCCAGACCCATTGCTGTGCTCCGATTGCGGGGGGGGCGAAAGAGCTCCATTTTATGCCTTTGCCGCGCCACGTGTCGTGGCAACGTCCGACAGCGCCGGGTGCGCGGCACCCACGGCGCGCAGGGCCCTGCGCCGATCGTGCTTCGGCTCTGCAGGCGGGATGCTGACAGTCACCGCAGAGGGTCTATTTCATGTTTTCGTTCAAAGGCTTGCAGCGGGTGGGCGGGGTGGCGTTGCTGGCCGCCATCGCCCCTTCGCCGCCGATCGTGCCTGCCGCCGGTTCCAGCGTCGCGTTCGTCGACCTCATCGACTACCCGACCCAGGAGGCCAACTGGGACCGCTTCCATTCGCTGGAAGATCGCCTGGCCGGCGCTTTCCATGACGCTTGTGCCGATGGCGGTTGTGTACCGCGCCGTTTCCTCTGGCCGATGCAGTTGCGCTGTTCGGTGCAGACGCCGCAGGCCACGGTGGCCGCCTGCACCTGGGTCATTGCGGGAAGCCATCTGACGGTAAGCGCGACGGGCCACATCGAGCCCGACGTCATCGTCTGGCGGTGCCTGCTGCCGCTGCCGACGTCCATCGCGGTGGAGCAGTTCCATGCTGCATTGGAGGTGCACGACCCGCTGTCGGTACGCCTGCCAGGGGCATCCGCCACGTTGCGGCAGGGCGTGCAGGAATGTCTGGCGGCACGGGGGAGCCGCACATGACGCCCCTGCTGATGCTGGTCATCGCCGCGATGTCGCCGTCACCGGCGTATGTGGACGCGCGCGATTATCCTCTGCCTGGCCAGGGCGCCGCGGCCTTTGCGGGCATGGAGCACGCCCTGGTGCGCGGGTTCGATGACATCTGTGGCGACACGTTCTGCGAAGGCGACTACAACAACCTGCGCGCGCTGCAACTGCGCTGTGCAGTCACCGCCCGGAGCGGCATCGTAGCGGAGTGCGCGTGGAGCTTCGCGGGCAGCCATGCCACCGTTACCGGCAACGATCCGCTGCCGGTGGTGGAGGCCAGAACGTGGATCTGTGGTGTGCCGCTTGCACCGGAAACGCCGTTGCCGGTGCTGCTCAGCACGCTCAGCGGACGCGATGCGCTGGACACGCGACTGCCCGGTCGCGATATCAGCGCCTACGACGCGTTGACGGATTGCCTGTGATCGCCAGCGGCGTTCAGTTCCCGGATGACGCCTTGTCTGCATCGGAATGCAGCGCTTCGTTCAATTCATCCACGACGATCGCCCATGCCGCATCGGACTTCAGCGACTCGGACAGAAACTGACGCTGGCTCTCGCTCCAGATCGATGCCTGGGTGACTTTCACGTCCGAGGGCAGCTGATTGCCGACGATGAACGCCGCAATGGCTTCTTCGCTTTCATCCAGTCCAAGCTGCAGGAACAGGTTGGTCATGTTCGGTTCGGTGGTGATCATCGTGGCGTGAGTCCCATTTTCAGTATCGACCCGCATTATGCCGGGCGGCCGCGACGCTGTGATGTGACGGATGTGCGCAGTGCCGGGCGGCGGACAGCCATCCGTCGCCCGGCATCTGACGGGGTTACAGCAGCGGAACCAGCAGCAACGCCACGATGTTGATGATCTTGATCAGCGGATTGATCGCCGGGCCCGCGGTGTCCTTGTACGGGTCACCGACGGTGTCGCCGGTCACCGCTGCCTTGTGTGCCTCGCTGCCCTTGCCGCCGAAGTGACCGTCTTCGATGTACTTCTTGGCGTTGTCCCAGGCACCGCCCCCGGTGGTCATCGAAATGGCGACGAACAGGCCGGTGACGATGGTGCCGATCAGCAGCCCGCCCAGCGCACGCGGCCCCAGCAGCAGGCCGACGACCACCGGCACCACCACGGGCAGCAACGACGGCAGGATCATCTCGCGGATCGCCGAGCGGGTCAGCAGGTCCACCGCACGGTCGTACTGGGGCTTGCCGGTGCCCTGCATGATGCCGGGGATTTCGCGGAACTGGCGACGCACTTCCTCCACCACGGCGCCCGCTGCGCGTCCCACGGCTTCCATCGCCATCGCGCCGAACAGGTAGGGAATCAGCCCGCCGATCAACAGGCCGATGATCACCGTGTGGTCGGACAGATCGAAACGGAATTCCTGGCCGGGATTCGCCGCCTGCAGGTTGTGGGTGTAATCGGCGAACAGCACCAGCGCCGCCAGTGCGGCAGAGCCGATCGCATAGCCCTTGGTGACCGCCTTGGTGGTATTGCCCACGGCATCCAGCGGATCGGTGATGGCGCGGATCTCGGGCGGGAGTTCGGCCATCTCGGCAATGCCGCCCGCGTTGTCGGTGATCGGTCCGTAGGCATCCAGTGCCACGATCATGCCCGCCATCGACAGCATCGCCGTGGCCGCGATGGCGATGCCGTACAGCCCACCCAGCGCATGCGCGCCCCAGATCGCGGCGCATACCGCGATCACCGGCAAGGCGGTCGACTTCATCGAAATCCCCAGGCCGGCGATGATGTTGGTGCCGTGCCCGGTGGTCGATGCCTGCGCAACATGCTGCACCGGCTTGTACTGGGTGCCGGTGTAGTACTCGGTGATCCAGACGATCAGACCTGTCAGCACCAGGCCGATCAGCGCGCACCCGTACAACGCGTAGGGTCCATGCACGTTGTCACCCATCAACGCGGTCGTGACCGGATAGAACGCGATGGCCGCCAGCACCGCCGACACGATCACGCCTTTGTACAGCGCGCCCATGATCGAGCCGCCGTCCTTCACCTTGACGAACATCGCGCCGACGATCGATGCGAGGATCGATACCGCGCCCAGCACGAGCGGGTACAACACGGCATTGCGGCCGGCTTCGCTGATCATCAGGCTGCCCAGCAGCATCGTCGCGATCACCGTCACGGCATAGGTCTCGAACAGGTCGGCCGCCATGCCCGCGCAGTCGCCGACGTTGTCGCCGACGTTGTCAGCGATCACCGCCGGGTTGCGCGGATCGTCTTCGGGGATGCCCGCTTCCACCTTGCCCACCAGGTCAGCACCGACATCGGCCCCCTTGGTGAAGATGCCGCCGCCGAGGCGGGCGAAGATCGATATCAACGACGAGCCGAACGCCAGGCCCACCAGTGCATGCAGGGCCTGGGCGACATCCAGCCCCAGGCGCAGCAGCAGTGCGTAGTAGCCGGCCACGCCGAGCAGGCCCAGCCCGACCACCAGCATGCCGGTGATGGCACCGCCGCGGAACGCGACATCCATCGCGGCGCTGATCCCGTGGCGCGCCGCTTCGGCGGTACGCACATTGGCGCGGACCGACACGTTCATGCCGATGTAACCCGCTGCACCGGAGAGCACCGCGCCAAGGGCGAAGCCGATTGCCGTGTACCAGCTCAGAAAGAAGCCGACGAGGACGAACAGCACGGCACCGACGATGCCGATGGTCAGGTATTGGCGATTGAGGTAAGCGCGCGCGCCTTCCTGGATGGCTTCGGCGATCTCGGCCATGCGCGCGTTGCCGCTGGGCTGGCGCAGGATCCAGCGCGCCGAAATGATGCCGTAAAGAATGGCGATGACGGCGCAGACCAGCGCCAATGACAGTCCATGACGTTCGAGCATGACCCCTCCGAGGTGGATGATAGGCATCCAGCGGTGGTGAACTTCACCACGAGGGGGACGACGGGCTGCAACGTTGGAACCGACCCGTGCCGACCTTGGCGGTCGTCCGACGTATGGCGGTGTTCAGCATTCCCTGGTGGCCGCAGTATGCGGGCCGCCGTGCGGGGGCGCCAGCGTCTTTGCGCGCGGTTAAGCCGGAGGCTGCGACTGTTCGGCCATTCCTGCCGTGGAGAACGCCAATGCGCCTGCCTTTGTTGATGATGTCCCTGTTGTTGCCGTCACTGCCGGTACTGGCCGCTGAAACGCCCGAGCTGCAGCGTGCGGTGGGTGCGGCGCAGGCGGTGGGTGCGGTGCATACACTGCGGCAGATCCCCGAGGCCTGTGCACGGCTGGAAGGCACCTTCACCGGTGACGCGGCGCAGCCCTATCGATTCGCCCCGGTGCGTACCAGTGAGCAGTGCCAGCCACGTGCCCGGTTCGTGGACTACGCCAAGGCGCAGCCCACCAGCGACAAGGGCTGGAAGCTGAATGACGTGATCCGTGTGCCGGCGGCGGCCTGTCCTTCGCAGCAGGCGGTGGTGCGCGTGTGGCGCCTGCCGGTGACGCCGACTGCAGAGCGCGACGGCCAGGGCCAGTCGCGCATCTATCTGGAAGACGCGAAGAAGCTGGCCGCAAGCGGCAAGGTGCCGCCGGTGACGATGTTCGCCGCGCAGCTGAGCATGGAAGGCAAGGCCTGCAACTGATGCACGGGTAGCGCCGCGCCATGCTCGGCGGCGACGCCCCGCATGCTTACCCGGCGAACGCGTCCAGTTTCTTCTTCACCGCGAGGTTCTTCAGGGTGACGTACTTCGGCAGTCCATCCGGGCCGTAGGGAAGCGGCGCTTCGCCCTTGATCAGCGGTTGCAGGTACGCGCGTGCTTTTTCGGTGATGCCGAAGCCATCACGACGGATGAAGCCGGCCGGCATTTTCTTTTCATGGTTGGCGATCTTCGCCAGCGGCGCGGCTTCGATTTTCCAGCGGTACGGCTTGTCGCTGGTGCGTACGATCACCGGCATCACCCCGTTCTGGCCTGAAAGCGCCAAGCGCACGGCCGCCTTGCCTACGGCCTGGGCCTGGTCCCAGTCGGTCTTCGAAGCGAGATGACGGGCCGAGCGCTGCAGGTAGTCAGGCAGGGTCCAGTGCACTTTGTAACCGAGTCCGGTCTTGACGCGTGCGGCCAGGTGCGCCGCCACCCCGCCCAACTGCGTGTGGCCGAACGAATCCTTGCCGCCGCCGGCATCGGCAACGAAGGTGCCGTCTGCCGTGGCGATGCCTTCGGATGCGACCACGACGCAGTAGCCGACGCGTTTGACCACGGCATCGACCTTGGCCAGGAACGCCTTCTCGTCATACGCGCGCTCGGGCAGCAGGATCAGGTGCGGCGCGTCGTCTTCACCCGTGCCCGCCAGCCCGGCGGAGGCGGCAAGCCAGCCCGCGTGGCGGCCCATCGCTTCGTAGATGAAGACACGCGTGGACGTCTCGGCCATCGCCGCCACATCCAGTGCGGCCTCGCGCACCGAGACCGCGGTGTACTTGGCGGCCGAGCCGAAGCCCGGGCAGGTATCGGTGACTGCCAGGTCGTTGTCGATCGTCTTGGGCACGCCCACGCAGGTCAGTTCGATGCCGCGCGAACGGGCAAGCTCCGACACTTTCAGCGCGGTATCGGCCGAGTCGTTGCCCCCGTTGTAGAGGAACCAGCGCACGTCGTGGGCCTGCAGGACCTGCAGCAGGCGGTCGTAGCGGTCGCCATCATCCTGCAGTGACTTCAACTTGTAGCGGCACGACCCGAAGGCGCCGCCGGGGGTGTGGGCGAGGGCGCGGATGGCGGCAATCGACTCGCGCGACGTATCGATCAAGTCCTCCCGCAGCGCGCCGAGGATGCCGTTGCGGGCAGCGAGCACCTTGATGCCGCGGGCGCGCGCTTCCTGGATGACGGCCGATGCGGTGGCATTGATGACGGCAGTAACGCCGCCGGACTGGGCGTACAGCAGAGTGCCTTGGCGCATGGAAACTCCATATCGGGGGAGGGACATTGCAGGGACATTACCCGGATGCGGTAAAGTGCGGGTATTGCAGTGCAGCGATACCGGCCCGTCCGGTCCTCGCACTTTCATGAATTTCAACACGTTGGAGTCAGCTCGATGCGATTGGTATTGTTGGGGCCGCCCGGTTCGGGCAAGGGTACGCAGGCCACCCGCCTGAAGGAAAAGCTCGGCATCGCCCACATCTCCACCGGCGATCTGCTGCGCGCTGAAGTCGCTGCCGGCACCGATCTGGGCAAGCAGGCCAAGGCAGTGATGGATGCAGGCAACCTGGTGTCCGACGACATCCTGCTGGGCATGCTGCGTTCGCGACTGGGGCAGGACGACGTGGCCAAGGGCTTCATCCTGGATGGCTATCCGCGCAACGTGGCGCAGGCGCAGGCCCTTGACGGGGTGCTGGCCGACATCAAGCAGCCGCTGGACGCGGTGGTGCAACTGGACGTGGACGCTGATCAGCTGATCGAGCGCCTCGCCGGGCGTGCCAAGGAGCAGGGCCGCGCCGATGACAATCCGGATTCGGTACGCCAGCGCCTGCAGGTCTACACAGAGCAGACCGCGCCGGTGGTGGATTTCTATGCGGCACGCGGCACGCTGTCGCGGCTGAACGGCATCGGCGAACTGGATGAAGTGGAAGCACGCATCCACGCTGCGCTGCCAAAGGCCTGACGCACGAGGGCAGGGCCAACGGCAGAGCCGCCGGTAGAGCCGACTTCAGTCGGCTGCCGTGCGGTGGAGCAGCCGACTGAAGTCGGCTCTACCGGCGGATCGATCGATGGCAGATCGACCGCCCGCGGAGCGACCACCAGCAGATCGCCCGTCAGCAGATCGACCTTCAGCGTTTCCGTCGTTCATGCCGCGCCCGATCCAAAAAACACAGGCCTGGTCCGCTCGGACCAGGCCTGTGTCGTTTGAGGTGCCAGCAGGTGGGCTTGCTCAGGGCCCCGCAGCGTGAGCTCCCATGGGGATGGTCACTTGGGGAGTAGGACCGGTTGGGAACTGCGGCTGGCGAGATGAATTGTGTCCGTGTTCATACTTTGCCGCTATCGGGAATTCCCTGACATGTGCTTGGCTTTTCCTCACCGAAAGGTCAGATTTTTCTTACCCATGACCGCCTGACCCCCTGCACGCCGCCCCAGATGATCGGTGACAATGTGATGCATGAGCAACCTACATATCCTCGGAATTGCCGGTACCTTCATGGGCGGCGTGGCGGCGCTGGCGCGGGAACTCGGCCACGCAGTGAGTGGTAGCGACCAGGCGATCTATCCGCCCATGTCCACGCAGCTGGAAACGCTGGGCATCCAGCTGGACCAAGGTTATCGCGCCGACAGCGTGCCGCCGCGCACCGATGAGGTGGTGGTGGGCAATGCGCTTTCGCGCGGCAACCCGGCTGTCGAGGCGGTACTCGATGCGGGACAGCGCTATATCTCCGGCGCGCAGTGGCTCAGCGAACAGGTGCTGCCCGGGCGCGATACGCTGGCGGTCGCCGGTACGCACGGCAAGACCACCACTTCCACCATCCTGACCTGGCTGCTGGAATCGGCGGGCCGTTCGCCGGGTTTCCTGATCGGCGGGGTGGCTGAAGACTTCGGGGTGTCGGCCCGCGTTGGTCAGGGCCGCGAGTTCGTGGTCGAAGCTGACGAGTACGACACGGCGTTCTTCGACAAACGCAGCAAGTTCGTGCACTACCGCCCGCTGGTCGCCGTGCTCAACAACCTCGAGTACGACCATGCCGACATCTTCCCGGACGTGGCCGCGATCCAGCGGCAGTTCCACCATCTGGTACGCACGGTGCCGGCGCGTGGCCGCCTGATCGTCAACGGTGAAGACGCCCACCTGGCAGAAGTCCTCGCGATGGGCTGCTGGACCCCGGTGGAGCGCTTTGGCTTCGATCCGGCACTGGAGTGGCACGCCGAGCTGATCCGCGCCGATGGCAGTGCATTCACCGTGCATCATCATGGCGAACGCGTCGGCGAGGTGCACTGGCCGCTGCTGGGGCGGCACAACGTGTTGAATGGATTGGCTGCCCTGGCTGCCGCCCATGCCGTCGGCGTTGAGCTGGCGACGGTGCTGCCGGCGCTGTCGGGCTTCCGCAGTGTGAAGCGCCGGTTGGAGGTCATCGGACAGGCCAGCGGTATCACCGTGTACGACGACTTCGCCCATCACCCGACGGCGATCGCGACCACGCTTGAGGGTCTGCGCGCGAAGGTAGGCGATGCACGGATCGTCGTGGCGATGGAGCCGCGCAGCAATTCGATGCGGCTGGGCGCGCACGCGGATGCACTGGCACCGTCGCTGGCGCTGGCAGATGAAGTGGTGTTCCTGCACCGGCCGGAGCTGGCCTGGGATGCGGCAAGCGTGGTGAAAGCGGTGCGCGGCAAGGCGCATGCCGTGGTTGACACCGATGCCCTGCTCGCACGTCTGCAGGCAGCGTCCCGGAGCGGCGACCATGTGGTGTTCATGTCCAACGGCGGCTTTGACGCCGCGCCGCGTCGTTTCCTTGCGCAGTTGCAGGCACGATGAGCGGGCGCGTTGCACTACCGCTGTTCCCGCTGCACGCGGTGTTGCTGCCGGGCGCGAGCATCGGCCTGCGGGTGTTCGAGCGACGCTACCTCGACATGCTGCGTGACTGCAGCCGCGAAGGCAGCAGTTTTGGTTCGTGCCTCATCCTGCAGGGCGAGGAAGTGGGTGCAGCGGCGCTGCCTGCCGCGTTCGGCGTGGAAGCGCGCGTCGAGGATTTCGACATGGGCCGCGACGGCGTACTGCAGCTGCGACTGCGCGGCGCCCGGCGTTTCCATGTGGAGCAGACACGCGTGCGTGACAACGGTCTGGTGGTCGGTGAGGTCCGCTGGTGCCCTGCAGATGACGATGACGAACTGAGGCCGGAGCACGCGCTGTTGTCCACGCTGCTGCAGCACATCATCGAGCAGGCCGGCAGCGACTACGCGCCGACCTCGCCGGCGCAGCTGGACCAGGCCGCGTGGGTCGGCTGGCGGCTGGCGCAGCTGTTGCCGCTGGAAGAACCCCAGCGATTGCAGCTGCTGCAGCTGGACGACGTGCACGAGCGACTGGACCGGATGCTCGGCTGGTTGCCTTGATCCATCCGGTGCGCCGCGCCGGGCACGGCCCCCAGCTGATGCAATCAGCGAAGACCCGGTAACGCCGAGCCATGCCCGGCGTCTGCCCTGCGGACGCTGTCAGCTCATTCGCTGCGCAGGCGCAGCACGGGCAGGCCGCTCTCCGGATGCACGTCTTCCTGCATCGGCATGCCGTCGACTGACGTCTTGACCGCCGCCAGCGCGGGGTCCACGCCCCGCAGCGGATGCCACATGCCGATCCATTCGAAGTGACGGGTGAAACGCAGGGTCTGCGCGCTGCCCAGCCACAACGGCACATTGCCCGGCTGCAACACCTTCGCGGCAGGCCACAGGCGCAGTACGTGGCGTTCGTCGGCACGCTCGCCGTCGCGCACCATCAGCAGGCTCTCCACCTGCGTGTCGAGCGTGGCCGGCAGCACCGGCAGCTGGTCCGGACCGGTGTCCTGGTCCAGCATCAGCAGCGCTTCTTCCCAGCCAGCCTGGGCCTGCACCTTCCAGCCCTGCGCTTCCAGGCGGGCCTGCAGCGGCCCGAGCGGGCCGGCTACCTGCACGTCCAGCGGCCAGCGCTGGTCATCATCGAACTCGTTGCGGCGCGACGGCAGCGCCTTCCAGTCGTGCTGCCACCACTGCGTGTACGGCAAGGCGACCGGTGCCGCCTGATGCGGTTCGAACCGCTGCAGCTTGACCGGGATGTTGCGTGGCGCGTACCAGCAGGCGGCGATGGTGAAGACACCATAGAACAGCCATGCGGCCGGTTTGACCCAGAACGAGCGGTTGAAGCGGCGACGGTAGGCGATGCCGAGCACCAGCAGCCAGAACATGCCGAACAGCATTCCGCCGATGACATCGCTCAGCCAGTGGGCGCCCAGGTAGATGCGCGCGAAGCCGATCAGGCTGACCACGAAACCGGACACCAGGTACGGCCATACCCGCGTGCGGCCGGGCAGCTCACGGGCAATCAACACCGCGAAGAAACCGAAGGTGATGGTGGCCATGGTGACCGACACCGACGGGAAGCCGAAGCCGCTGCTGGCATCCGGCGGGCGTACGACATCCACGGTGGCGCCCAGCAGCAGGGTCAGCGCCAGGCCGAAGGCCAGGGCGGCCAGCCAGTGCGCGGCGGCCATCCAGCGCCGCCGCCAGAGCAGATAGCCCATGCCGGCGGCAGTGGCCGGCAGCAGCACCTGCCATGCACCCAACGAGGCCAAGGCGGCCATCGGGTAGTCGGCCAATGGATTGCGCAGCGCCAGCATGGCCTGGTGCACGGCCAGATCGATACGCAGCGGCTCACCATGGGCGACCACCACCGTCAGCAGCACGAACCAGCCCCAGCCAAGCATCAGCAGCATCAGCGCCAGCATGGCGAGCGGCACGGATTCGCGGCGTTGTGGATCGAACACGGACACGGAGTACCGACCGAGCGTGGGATGGCGCTGCGACCAGGCCAGCAGGCGCGCCAACCAGCTGTCCATGCGCGCGGCCGACCAGCGGTAGCCGTACAGCACGATGGCCCACACCAGCCCCAGGATCACTGCCAGCAGACCCACCACCACGACCAGTCGACCGGCAACCGCCGCGACCGCATCGTAGGCGCCGCCCAGGACCCAGCCCGGCAGCAGGAACAGCACTGCCCAGGAGATGCTGGCGATGCCGCTGGCCTGCAGGTAGCGGTTCACCGGCATCTTCATCATGCCGGCGATGGCCGGCACGAAGGGACGGATGGCACCGACGTAGCGGGCGACGAGGATGCTCTTGAAGGCATTGCGGCGGAACATGGTCTCGCCGCGATCAAGCAGCTGCGGATAGCGGCTGAAGGGGAAGACGCCGCGCAGGCGGTCACCCCAGCGGCGCCCGATCCAGTAACTGATGCCGTCGCCGGCCAGTGCGCCCACTGCCGCGCAGGCCACGGCGTACGGTCCGGAGATCTGGCCCAGGCCGATGAACACACCCACCGCGAACAACAGCGGCAGGGCGGGCACGATCGCACCGAGAATGATGACCGCATCGCAGAAGGCGATGAGGAAGATGGCCGCGCCGGCAAGTACCGGATGGGCGGCAATCCACGCAAGCGTGGCGTCGATCCATGAAGAGTCCATCCGCCCGATTATAGAGGGCCGTGGGTGACTGGGTGCCTGCCCGTGGTCCCCCCAGTGATGAACCGATCTATCAAATAGAATGGGCCATGGCCGATCATCCCCACTCTGCGCAGCATGCGCTCAAGTCCGACAGCTTCGGCCGTATCCTGCTGGTAGAGGAGGGCGGGCGTCGCTTCGTGCGGCGTGACCTGGGTGCCACCCCCTGGTGGCTGCGGGTGCCCGCCTGGTGGCTGGCGCGACGCGAAGCCCGCGCGCTGCAGCACATCGAGGGCATGCACGACGTGCCACGGCTGCTGGCGTGGGATGGGCGGTGGCTGGATCGCAGCTTCATGGCCGGCGATGCGATGTACCAGCGGCCACCACGCGGCGATCTGGCCTGGTTCCGCGCCGCGCGCCGGCTGCTGCAGACGCTGCACCGCCGTGGCGTTGCGCACAACGACCTGGCCAAGGAAGCGAACTGGCTGGTGACGGAAGACGGCCGTCCGGCGCTGATCGACTTCCAGCTGGCGGTGATCGGCGCGCCGCGCTCCCGCTGGATGCGTCTGCTGGCGCGGGAAGACCTGCGTCATCTGCTGAAACACAAACGGATGTACTGCCGTGAGGCGCTGACGCCGGTGGAAAAACGCCTGCTCAAGCGGACGTCGTGGGTACGCGAGGTCTGGTTCGCTACGGGCAAGCCGGTCTATCGCTTCGTTACACGGCGCATCCTGCACTGGGAAGACAACGAAGGGCAGGGGCCAAAGCCCTGAGCGCGCACCCGCGCAGATCACGCCCGTTGGCGGTCACGCCCATCCGCTCATTCCACCAGTGCCTTGCCCACGAAGCGCCGCTGCGCGTCGAAGTCATACCCCACCTTGAGCATCGCCACATCCGCACACGCATGACAGTCGCGTAGCGGCGTCTGGTAGATCAGGCGAACGCCGCCGCCGTCGAGCGGTGCGCTGCCCACGGACTGTGCCGGAGCGAACAGGGTTGCATCCGGATGCGACGCCAGCAGCGAGCGCAATGCGGGGACCGCCGCGAGCTCGCCCGTTGTGGGATCGGCATCGACATCGATCCGCTTGCCGGCTGCATCGACCAGACGCGTGCTCTGGTTGGTGTTGGCGCGGAATGGATACTCGACCGTTGCCACGCCGATGCCCTCGTGCGGATGCCAGGCCGACACATGGCCGAGCTCGCCGCCACTGGAGACCTGCTCGGCGGCGCTGATCGCCGCCGCACTGGCACCGGCGGTGCGCATGGCCTGCAACAGGCAGTCGCGGGTCGCGGCTGCGTCGCCCTGCCGGCAGGCATTGAGATCGCCGTTCCAGACGCTGTGGCTGCTCCATGGAGTCGCTGCGGCCGGCTGGGCGCCGGCTGCCGTGGCGTCCGCAGCGTGGGGAGGCGCGGACGGCGGCGACGGGGGCGTGCGGTCCTGACACGCCGCCAGCAGCAGTACGCAGGCAGGCAGGAGAAGCCGTTGATACCGGATCTGCATGGCACGCTGCCTTTGCACGGGACAGCGGGAGTATCGGCGACCGCGGTTAAGCGCGCGTCGAGGCGGGGCATAATGCCCCATCAGGCTACGGCCGGTTCGCGGGTAAAAGACGATGGCCACGCTGCAGGGCAAGACCCTTTTCATCACCGGTGCGTCGCGCGGCATCGGTCTGGCCATTGCGCTGCGTGCCGCGCGTGACGGTGCCAACGTGGCAATCGCGGCGAAGTCATCGGTGGCCAACCCGAAGCTGCCCGGCACCATCCACAGTGCCGCCGAGGCGGTCACCGCCGCTGGCGGCCAGGCGCTTGCCCTGAAGTGCGATATCCGCGAGGAGGACCAGGTGCGCGCGGCCGTGGCGGCCACCGTGGATACCTTCGGCGGCATCGACATCCTGGTCAACAATGCCAGCGCGATCTGGCTGCGCGGCACCCTGGAGACGCCGATGAAGCGTTTCGACCTGATGCAGCAGGTCAATGCGCGCGGCAGCTTCCTGTGCGCGCAGGCGTGCCTGCCCCATCTGCTGGAAGCGCCCAACCCGCATATCCTCAGCCTGGCGCCGCCGCCGAACCTGGACCCGAAGTGGTGGTCGCCGCACACCGGCTACACCCTCGCCAAAATGGGCATGAGCTTCGTCACCTTGGGGTTGGCTGCGGAGTTCGGTCCGCGGGGCGTGGCGGTCAATGCGTTGTGGCCGCGCAGCGTGATCGCTACCGATGCGATCAACATGATTCCCGGCGTGGACGTGGCCGGCTGCCGCACGCCGCAGATCGTCGCCGATGCCGCACATGCGGTGCTGGTACGTGAGGCCGCGGGGTTCCATGGTCACTTCCTGCTGGACGACGAGGTGCTGGCCGATGCTGGCATCACTGATCTTTCCGGCTATGCGGTGGATCCCGCGCAGCCGTTGCTGCCGGATCTGTTCCTCGACTGACTACACGGGGCGTCGACAACGATTTTTGCTATGGTGCGCGGCTGAAATCGTTTTCAACAAGGATGTTCCGATGCTCCCGACCCTTCGCATTACCGTGCTGGCTGCTGCCGTATCGACGCTGCTGGCTGCCTGCAGCGGTGATGCCGGTACCGCACCTGCCGCGTCCACGGCCGATGTCGCCGCGCCGCAAGCCGATGCAGACCAGGCGCTGACCGCCAAGCTCAATGCCTACATCGCGTGTTTCAACCAGGTGGATGCGCGGGTGCACACCGGCGCAGGGCATTACACGGGCTGGATGGATGACCCGACGAAGGGACCATCCGGCAAGGAGGCCACCGTCTATGCGCCGTATGACATCAGCGACCATGACATGAAGCTCTGCGATGCCCCGCTGTCGGGTGCGATCGCCGCGACACCGGCGTTGCCCGCGCTTGACGCGGCCGCCGGACGCTATCGCGACGCGCTGATGACCCTGCAGCCGCTCAGCCACCAGGTGCACGATTACTACGAGCGGCAGGACCACGAAGACGACCAGTTCGCCAAAGGCAAGCAGCTGCATGACCCGCTGATGCGCGCGCTGTCGTCGTTCGTCGAGGCCAGTGAAGCCTTCAGTGCGGAGCTGGATGCACAGAACGACGCGGCGCAGCGTGCGCAGTTGAAGGTACTCGAGCAGGCGGAGGGGCGTACCCGCGAGTATTACCGTCTGGCGATGATGCTCGACGCCAAGGTGATCGTGGGGCTGCTGCAGGAGGACGCCTTCGATGTCGCGCGCGCCACGGCGCTGCTGGAAGGATTCAACCAACTGTCTGACGAAGCGCACGCCAAGGTGGCTGACGCCGAGCCGGGCAAGCTGGACTGGAACAGCTTCGAAACGGCCGCAGAGAAATTCCGTCGCGAAGGCAAGGCGCGGGTCAAGCGCGTGAGCGAAAAGACCGCCTACACGCAGATGGAGAAGGGATGGCTGGACAGTCCCACGCTGGCGCCGGAAGGGTCTCCCGGTCGGTTGCTGCGCACCTATAACGACCTTGTCTTCCAGAGCAATCGCCAGTAAGTCGGCGCCTGTCGTTCATTTTTCATACCGTAGGGAATACTCCATGACTGCTTCGACCCGCCTGCTGCCGCTTGCTGCAGCCATCGCCTTCGCCACGCTCTTTGCCGGTTGCCAGAAGCACGGCACCGATGCCGCTGCGGTCGACGGCGCCGAGAAGATCAACGCCTACATCGCCTGTTTCAATGGCGTGCAACAGCCCATCCAGGAAAGCTACGAGACCTACGTCAGCTGGATCGCCAATCCGGAAACGGGGCCGACCGGCAAGGAAAGCACCATCCGTGCGCCGGGCACCGTGCTGTCGCACCGTGTCGAGATGTGCGGCGCGCCGATGACCGCCGCACTGGCGCAGACACCGGCCAACCCCCTCCTGGATCCGGTGGCGAAGACCTACCAGGAACGCTTTGCCACGCTCAACGAGCGCATCGAGGACGCGGGGCGCTATTACACCCGTGAGGACTACAAGCGCGACGGCGGCGAAGGGCTGAAGCAGCGCCATGCGCCCTTGATGCAGGCGTACGCGGCCTTCTTCGAAGCCAGCGATGCGATGGACGCAGCGCTGGAGCAGAACGAAGACACGCGCCGCCTGGCGCAGATTGAAGCCATCGAGAAGGAAGAGGGCCGCAACGCCTCGTACTACCACCTGAAAATCATCGGCGATGGCAAGCAGCTGGTGAAGCTGCTCAATGCTGAAACACCGGACGTCGCTGCGGCAACCGCGCAGCTGTCGCGCTACCAGGCCACCCTGGAAGAGGCGCAGAAGGCCAAGGTGGGCCAGGGCGATGCAATGTGGGGCCACATGGAGCGCGCGGCCGACAAGCTGGCCAGCGAAGGCGGCCGTCGGATCGAGCGGCTGAAGTCCGGGCAGCCGTTGAACCGCAGCGAGCAGATGCTGCTGGAAAGCGGCTCGTCGCTGGCACCGGGTGGCACCCCCCAGGCCGTGCTGGCCAGCTACAACGATCTGGTCGACATGAGCAACCGCATGGCGCGTTGATCGCGCTGCGTATCGGGTGACGACGGTATGTAGTCACCCGGTCATTGGTTGAAGATCTCCGGCAGGGGCTCTGCGCACTGCCGGCAGTAGCGTGCATCGGGTTCGTGTCCCTCCACGCCGCAGCGTGGGCAGCCGCGCGCATCGCGCTTCTGCTCGTGTCCGGCATCGCGCAGCGTGCTGGCCAGCTCGGCGGTATAGATGCCTGTGGGCACCGCGATGATGCTGTAGCCGATCAGGATCAGGATCGACGTGACGAAACGTCCGAGCACCGTCTGCGGCACGATATCGCCGAACCCGACCGTGGCCATCGTCACCACGGCCCAGTACATGCTGCTGGGAATGCTGGTAAAGCCGTGGTTGGGACCTTCGATGAGATACATCAAGGCACCGGCGATGATGGTGATGGTGATGACGGTGAACAGGAACAGCAGCACCTTGCGCCGGCTTCGCCACAGCGCCAGCATCAGCACGCCGCTTTCCTCGACATAGCGCGTGAGCTTGAGGATGCGGAACACCCGCAGGATGCGCAGCGCACGCACGACCAGCAGGGTCTGCGCGCCGGGGATGAAGAGGGACAGGTAGGCCGGCAGGATCGACAGCAGATCGATGATCCCCCAGATGCTGACCGCATAGCGCAGCGGGCGCTTCACCACGATCAGGCGCAGCACGTACTCGATCGAGAACAGGATCGTGAACGCCCATTCCAGCGCGTACAGCGCGGTCGCCCAGCGCAGGTGGAGGTGCTGCACGCTGTCGATCATCACCACGATCACGCTGCCGATGATGGCCAGCACCAGCAACAGGTCGAAGTTGCGCGACGGTGGCGTATCGTGCCGGTAGATGATGTCGAACCAGTAGCGACGCCAGCCGGACGCGGCGGCAGGATTGAGCTGGGGAGCAGAGAAGGGGCGCATGGTCCATTGTGCAGCACGGGTCGCGGGGCGAGAATGGGCACCTTCCGAAGCTCTCCGGACTGCCATGACCGCTGCCACCGATCCGCTGATTTCTCTTTCGCACTATTACCTGCCGGTCTACAAGCCGCGCCAGGTCGTGCTCGAGCGCGGCCAGGGCGCGCGCGTATGGGATTCGCAGGGCCGCGAGTACATCGACCTGGCCGCTGGCATCGCGGTATGTGGCCTGGGCCATAACGATCCGGACCTGGTGGCGGCATTGACCGAACAGGCCGGCAAGCTGTGGCACACCAGCAACGTGTTCTACAGCGCGCCGCCGCTGCATCTTGCCGAGGAGCTGGTGAAGGCCAGCCGCTTCGCCGAGCGCGTGTTCCTGTGCAACTCGGGTGCAGAAGCCAACGAAGTGGCCATCAAGATGGTGCGCAAGTGGGCGTCCTCGCAGGGCCGTCCGGTCGACAAACGGGTCATCGTCACGTTCCGCGGCAGTTTCCACGGCCGCACGCTGGCAGCCGTGACGGCGACAGCGCAGCCGAAGTATCAGGAAGGGTACGAGCCGCTGCCGCAGGGCTTCCGCTACGTGGACTTCAACGATGAAGTGCAGCTGGAGACCGCAATGGCCGCCGGCGACGTGGCGGCGGTGATGCTCGAGCCGGTGCAGGGCGAGGGCGGTGTGATGCCGGCCAAACCCGGGTTCCTGAAGCGGGTGCGCGACCTGTGCGACCAGCATGACGCGCTGCTGGTGCTGGATGAGATCCAGGTCGGCATGGGCCGCACCGGTACGCTGTTCGCGCATTGGCAGGATGGCGTGGTGCCGGACATGGTGACCTTGGCCAAGGCGCTGGGTGGCGGCTTCCCGATCGGCGCGATGCTGGCCGGTCCCAAGGTGGCCGACACCATGCAGTTCGGCGCGCACGGCACGACCTTTGGTGGCAATCCGTTGGCGGCCGCGGTGGCCCGCGTGGCACTGCGCAAGCTGGCGTCGCCTGAAATCGCGAGCAACGTCAGCCGCCAGTCGCACGCACTGCGCGAAGGGTTCGAGCGGATCAATGCCGAGTTCGGCGTGTTCGGCCAGGTGCGCGGGCGTGGGCTGATGCTGGGCGCGGTGTTGTCCAAGGCGCATGCAGGCCAGGCCGGGGTGATCCTGGATCACGCCGCCGAGCACGGCCTGCTGACCCTGCAGGCGGGCCCGGACGTGCTGCGCTTCGTGCCCGCGCTGAACATCACCGACGAAGAAATCGCCGAGGGCCTGAAGCGCCTGCACGCGGCGGTAGCGAGCTACATCGCCGCCCGCTGACGCGAGGTAGAGCCGACTTAAGTCGGCTGCTTCAACATCGGAGAACAGCCGACTAAAGTCGGCTCTACCCCCCGGCCCCGTCCGTCCGCGCAGCCCCGCCGCAGCCCGCGCGGCCCCCCCCGGCAGCCCCGCCGCCCGCGAAGCGCCATCCCGCGCAGCCCCCCGCGCCCCCCGCGCGGTGCCCCCCCCCATGTCCAGCGCTACGCCAGACCGTAGCGCTTGAACACACGCCCCAGGCTGCGGCCATCGTCTGCCGTCTCCGCATGCAGGCCGGCCAGGCGTGCGCCGCGCACATTGCGGAACAAATCATCGATGAACAACGTCCGCCGCGGCGTCGCTTCCACCCAATCCAAGGCACGCAGGTACACCGCCGGATCCGGCTTGCGGCCACCGAGCATCGCGCTGCACAGAATGTGACCACGCGCCCGCACACACAGCGTCGGCAGCAACTGCGCGAGCACCTCGGTCATCATCGGTCCGTTGTTGGTCAGCAGGCCGATCCGCAGCGTGGGAGGAAGGGCCAGCACGCGCTGTATCACCGCATCACACGGTCGGCTGGCCACGACGCGGGCAGCGACCCAGGTCGGGGCGTCGACGTCCGCATCCAGCGCCTTGCTCAGCCGTTGCAGGTAGCCGACGGTATCCACGTCGCCACTATCGTAAGCAGTGTCCAGCCCACCCGCCTGCAGCGCGTGCGAAACACGGAGGGCAGGCACACACAGGGCCTCGGCAAGATGGCGTATTCGCCGCGCACCGTCGTAGTCCAGCAGCACGCCGTCCACATCCAGCAGCAGCACGTCGATAAGCGGATTCATCACAGCAGCATGCCTGACTCCTGCGCGCCGCTGCGACCCCCTGTCGCAGCCACCGTCATGCCGGAGTTCCTACAATGCAGGCTGGGTAGAACGGGAGTAGACGGATGCGCAGTGCGTGGGTGTGGATCGCAGGAATGGGGGCGCTGCTGATGGCGCCGGCCGCCATGGCGCGGGTATGTGCCGTGAGCATCGACAGTACCGACCAGATGACCTTCAGCAGCCGGGAGATCAAGCTGGCGGCCGATTGCAGCGAGGTCAACCTGACCCTGCGCCACACCGGCAAGCTGGCTGCGACGGCGATGGGGCACAACTGGGTGTTGACCCGTACAGCGGATTACCAGGCAGTGGCGATGGTCGGCATGCGCGGCACCCTGGCCGACAGCTACGTGCCAAAGGCCGACGCGCGCGTACTCGCTCATACCAAGGTGATCGGCGGCGGTCAGAGCACCACCCTCCGCTTCCCCACCACGCTCCTGCGCAAGGGCGGCGACTACACCTTCTTCTGCTCCTTCCCCGGCCACTTCGCCATGATGAAAGGCAAGCTGACGTTCGGCTGATAAAAAAAGGGGACGGAGGGGATTAAGTCGCATCTGGCCCAGTTGCAGGCCGGATGCGACTTAATCCCCTCCGTCCCCTTTTTTGCTCAGGCGTTGAAGGCGATGCGGGCGGCGGCGAGGGTGGCGTCGATCACGTCGTCGTCGTGCGCGCTGGACAGGAAGCCAGCCTCATAGGCAGACGGGGCGAGGAAGACGCCCTGCTCCAACATCGCATGGAAGAAGCGGTTGAACGCGGGGATGTCGCAGGCGATCGCCTGGGCGTAGGTCTCCACCTTCTGATCGGTGAAGAACAGGCCGAACATTCCGCCGACCTGCGTGGTGGTGACGCGTACGCCAGCATCGGCTGCGGCCTGTTCCAGACCGGCACACAGGCGTGCGGCACGGGCGGACAGGTCGGCATGGAAGCCCGGTTGCTGCACCAGTTCCAGCATCGCCAGGCCGGCGGCCATCGCCACCGGGTTGCCGCTCAGCGTGCCCGCCTGATAGATCGGGCCCGACGGGGAAATCTGCTGCATCAGTTCGCGTTTGCCGCCGTAAGCACCCACCGGCATGCCGCCGCCGATGATCTTGCCGAAGGTGGTCAGGTCGGGCGTGATGCCGTAATGCGCCTGCGCGCCGCCCAGCGCCACGCGGAAGCCGGTCATCACTTCATCGAAGATCAGCACGGTGCCAAAGCGCGTGCACAGTGCACGCAGGTGCTGCAGGTAGCCCTCGCGCGGCAGGATGCAGTTGGCGTTGCCGACCACTGGCTCGATGATCAGGCCGGCAATGTGCTCGCCCTGCGTTTCAAACAACGCCGTGGCGGCATCGAAGTCGTTGTAGGGCAGTGTCAGGGTGAGCTCGCTCAGGCCGGCGGGGACGCCCGGTGAGGTCGGTACTCCCAGGGTCAGCATGCCGCTGCCGGCCTTCACCAGGAACGAATCGCCGTGGCCGTGGTAGCAGCCTTCGAACTTGACGATGCGGCTGCGGCCGGTCGCACCGCGGGCCAGCCGGATCGCGGACAGGGTGGCTTCGGTACCGGAGTTGACCATGCGCACCATCTCGCACGACGGCACCAGCCGGGTCAGGGTCTCGGCCATGGTGACTTCGGCCGCACAGGGCGCGCCGAACGACAGGCCGCTGTCGGCTGCCTTCTTCACCGCCTGGCGCACTGTCGGGTGGTTGTGGCCGACGATCATCGGGCCCCACGAGCCGACGTAGTCGATGTAGCGATTGCCATCGACGTCGTACAGATAAGCGCCATCAGCGCGCTCGACGAAGAACGGCTCGCCGCCGACCGACTTGAACGCGCGCACCGGCGAATTGACGCCGCCGGGCAGCAGCGCCTGGGCGCGGGTAAACAGGGCGTGGGACTGATCGTGGTTCATGCGCGGGAATCCTGGAAACATGCGAGGTAGGCGTGCAGGCTGGCGACCGGATCGTCGGCCTCGAACACGCTGCTGATCACGGCCACCAGCTCGGCGCCGGCGGCGATGACGGGACCGACATTGTCCGGCGTCAGCCCGCCGATCGCCACCCGCGGTACACCCAGTGCGGCGCTCTGCCGCAGCAGGTCCGGGTGTGCGCGACGGGTGGTGTGCTTGCTTCTGCTGGGATGGAAGGCGCCGAAGGCAATGTAGCTGGCGCCCGCTGCCACGGCACGTTCGGCCAGGCCCAGGTCGTCATAGCAGGAGGCGCCGATGATGGCCCGGGGGCCCAGCAGGGCGCGCGCGGCGGCAATGTCGCCGTCGTCTTCGCCGATATGCACGCCTGCAGCGCCGATGCGCTGGGCCAGCACCGCGTCATCGTTGATGATCAGCGGCACGCCATGCGCATCGCACAGGGCCTGCAGGGCGGCGGCCTGTTCGTGGCGGAGCACTGCATCGGCGGATTTGTTACGGTACTGCAGCCAGCACGCACCCGCCGCCAGCAATGGGGCGACGCGAACCAGCAGGCGCGCTGTGTCGGCTTCGTCGGGGGTGATCAGATAGACGCCGCGAGGCGCCACAGGGGCTCGGGTCATGGATGGCTACCGGTTGTGCGGCCGCAGTGGGACAATGGCCGCAGGATGCAGAGGCAAGGCCATATCTTGAAGGGTAATGTGATCTTTAAGGATAACGTGCGATGAGCGAGAGTCGCCCGAACGCGGCACGCACGTGGATGTGCGTGGTCTGCGGCTTCCTGTACCACGAAGTGGATGGCCTGCCCGAAGAGGGCATTGCCCCGGGAACGGCGTGGGACGACGTGCCGGAGGACTGGACCTGCCCGGACTGCGGCGTCGGCAAGGATGACTTCGAGATGGTCGAGATCGACTGAGCCCCGACGCGACGCTGCGCCGAACGCCCAGCCTGGCGGCGGTCAATGCAGCCGCGTGCGCGGCCCGCCCAGGTCGACCAGTTTCTCTCGTAATGCCTGGGCGTCGCCCGCGTCCGGGTTGCGCTGGACGTAGCGGCCGAGGTCGCGACGCGCACCGGCCAGGTAATCCAGTTTCAGGTACGCCAACCCGCGGTCACGCAGGGCGTCACCGCTGTCCGGCGCGAGCTTGAGCAGGCGATCCGCACTGCGGGCGGCGCGATCCCACTGATGGTTCTCGGCATAGACGCCATGCAGGTTGCGCAGCATGCGCATCAGGATCGCGCGGCTGGGGGCGGGATCCAGTATCTGCGCCAGCACCTGGTCATCGGGCAGCTGGCCGCCCAGATGCGAACTGGCGCGCTCGCGGAGCTCCTCCACGCTGAGGGGCCGGCCACCGTTGAAGGGGTCCATGACCAGCACCCCCTCGTCCATCGGCAGGCGGACCAGGAAGTGTCCTGGGAACGAAATCCCATCCAGGGTGATGCCCAGGCGGCGGGCGACTTCCATCTGCACCAGGGCGAGCGAAATGGGATTGCCCAGACGACGCTCGAACACTTCGTTGAGGTAACTGTTTCGCGGGTCGTAGTACTCGTCGTGGTCGCCGCTGAAGCCGAGCTCGTCGAACAGATGGCGGTTGATGGCGGCCATCTTCAGCGGCGCGGCGGTAATCGTGTCCACCTCCGCCTGCAGGTGCTCGACATAGCCCTGCAGGGTGGCGTCGTAGCGTGCGGGATCCAGCCCAGGATACTCATCGCGGGCGATCAGCAGGGCGGTCGGCAACAGGGGCAACGACTCGTCATCGAGTTCGGCCAGCGAATCCCAGTCGGGCAATGTCATCCAGTCCTGCATGCAGACAGACTGGAGGCATCGCCGGCAGTATTCAAGCTGCGCGGCGTGAAATCAGGCCGCGCCGCAACCGCGATTACGGGATGCCGGGACCGAACTTCAGTTCCGAGCCATCCTTGAGTTTCATCTTTTCGGCCTGCCCCGCATTGAGCTCCAGCACGTAACGTGCGGGCCCGGTGCTCGGGTACGGCGGGCACATGTCGCCCGCCGAGCAGGGCGGCACATCGCGCTGCTGACTGACCAGCCTGCGCGCGCTGTCGAAGTACAGGATGTCCAGGCCCAGCTTGGTGTTCTTCATCCAGTACGCCTGCTGTTCCTCGCGGTCATGGATGAACAGCATGCCGTGGTCCTCGGGCATGCTGTCGCGGAACATCAGGCCGCGCGCACGCGTCTCGTCGTTCTGCGCAAGCTCGACCTGGTAACGGGCACCTTCCAGTTCCACCCAGTGCTGGGGCGCGCCGGTGGCGCAGCCGGCCAAGGCAAGAAGGGGCAGCAGGAGCAGGGTACGGATCGACATTGTGTTTACCTTTTCGGGGGAGCGGGCAGGATTCACAGCACCACGGGCGGTTCACCGCCGATGATCACCACGTCGGCACGGCGCCGTGCGAACAGGCCGACGCACACCACGCCCGGCAACTGGTTGAGCTCGCGCTCAAGCTTCTCCGGATCGGTGATCTGCAGATGGTGGATGTCCAGGATCTGGTTGCCGTTGTCGGTCACCACGCCTTCGCGCCACGTCGGCTGCCCGCCGGTCATGTCGCGGATCTGCCGGGCGACCAGGCTGCGCGCCATCGGGATGACTTCCACCGGCAGCGGGAACCGGCCCAGCACGGGCACCTGCTTGCTCGGGTCGACGATGCAGATGAAGCGCTCGCTGGCCTCGGCGATGATCTTTTCGCGGGTCAGCGCGGCACCACCGCCCTTGATCAGGCACTTGCCCGGATCGCACTCGTCGGCACCATCCACATACAGCGACAGCGTGCCGGTGTGGTTGAGTTCCATCACCTCGATGCCATGCTTCCGCAACTGCGCGGTGCTCTGCTCGGAACTGGACACGGCGCCCTTGATACGGTGCTGGATACGGCCCAATGCGTCGATGAAATAGGCCACGGTAGACCCGGTGCCGACGCCGACGATCATGCCGTCTTCAACGTACTCGATGGCTTTTTCGGCGGCCAGGCGCTTGGCTTCGGACATGCGGAGAATCTCAGGAGGGGAATGGCGGGAGGGAGGCGGACAGGTCGCAGCAGGCGGGGCGGCGTCAGGCTTTCTTTTCCAGCGACAACAGCAGCTTCCACTGCGCGGCCGTCACCGGGAACACAGACAGGCGATTGCCCTTGGCGGTAAGCGGGAAGCCATCGCCGAGTTCATCGGTGTGCTGCTTTATCTCGTCCAGCGCGATCACCCGGGCCAGCTTCCGTTCGAAGGCCACGTCCACCAGCATCCAGCGCGGTTCTTCGCGGGTGCTCTTCGGGTCGTGGTAGTCCGATGTCGGATCGAACTGGGTGTCGTCGGGATAGGCGGCACTTGCCACGGTGGCCACCCCGACGATGCCGGGCACCTTGGTATTGGAGTGGTAGAACAGGATGCCGTCGCCGACGTGCATGCCGTCGCGCATGAAGTTGCGCGCCTGGTAGTTGCGTACACCATTCCACGGCTCGGTGCCGACGCGCTGCAGGTCGTCGATGGAAAAGGCGTCCGGTTCGGACTTCATCAGCCAGTAGCGCTTGCGGGCAGTCATGCGTTCACGGGGGAAGTGAAAAGGGTGGTCGCCTCGGTGCAGATGGCATCGACCTGGACGTCCCACGACGCCACCGGCAATGCATCGACCTGCTGCACGGCGAAGGCCGCGCCGACCAACCACGGCGGAGCGGGGCGATCGTGCCGGAAGGCGAAGCTGCGATCATACCAGCCGCCTCCCATGCCAAGGCGCCCACCGCCGGCATCGAAGCCCACCAAGGGCGTGACCACCAGGTCCATGTCAGCGGCTTGCAGCGTGTCGGCCGCGGCAAGGTCCGGTTCGGGTATGCCGAAGCGGTTCTGCCGCAGCGGCTGACCCGGACGCCACGGCGCGAAGCGCAGCACGTCACCGTGCAGCACGGGCAGGCAATAGGTCACTGCTTCGGGCAGTCCCACCTGCCAGCGATGCAGGGCGATCTCGCCATCCATCGCCCAGTAACCGGCGACATGGCCGTGTCGGGGCGCAAAAGGCAGGGCGAACAGGCGCTCGGCCAAGCGATCCGCCGCGTCGATGCGGACGGCAGCAGGCAGGTCGCGACGGCGCTGCCGCAGAAGGGCACGCAGGTCCTGGCGAGGATCGGTCATCGTCGGCTCGGCGGTGAGGGAATCGCCCCATTGTGCCGCGTGCCGCGCTGGAAAAAACAAAGGCGACATCCGAAGACGCCGCCTTTGTCGAATATTGCATTCTCCGCAATGACGATGCATGCGAAACGACCTTGAACCCAGGGGCTCAAGTGGGAACGCTGGGGGGCCATCGGGCTTCCCGCTACAAGGCGGACCTGCACTCCCGGCTCCGTCGCGCTCCCGGTGTCGTTCTTAAGGGACAAGGCGAATGTTTGCACATGCCGTCGTGTACCGCAGAGAACGCACCAACAGTATAGCGAGCCCACTGCGGAGGGGTAGTCCGTTCGTCGGCAACAGTGCGTACCAATTCAGAAACAGAAAAAAAGGGGACGGAGGGGATTAAGGCGCGATACGCAGTGTCAAAAACGCCTTGATCCCCTCCGTCCCCTTTTTTACTGGTCGATCGCGCGGTCGAGGCGGCGATTGAGGTCGGACAGGGTCTGCTGCAGGGCAACGGCCTGGCGGGCATTCTCGTCGCGCAGCTGCTGCAGTTCGTGGGCCAGGTTGAGGGCTGCCAGTACGGCCACGCGATCTACGCCGACCATCCGGTTGCTGCCCCGGATTTCGCGCATCTTCGCATCTAGAAGGCGCGAGGCGGCCATCAGGCTGTCGCGCTCTTCTGCGCCGACCCCCACCGTGTAATCACGGTCCAGGATGCGGACGTTGACCGGTTCTGCGCCGCTCATGTGTGCTGCTCCAGGGATTTGAGCCGGGTGATCATCGCTTCCACGCGCGAGCGGGCCTGTTCGTTCTTGGCCAGCAGGGTGGAGCGCTCGGTGGCCAGCTGTTCCTGCTGGTGGCGCAGGCTGCGGTTCTCCTCGGCAAGGCGCTGGTTGCGCTCAAGCAGCGCCTCCACCCGGGCGGCGAAGGCCTGCAACTGGTCGAAGGGGCTGGGATGGTCCATGGGCGCAAGAGTCTCAGGGGGTTTGACCACGGTCAAGCGTCGGCGCAGATAGGCTGCGAGGTGACGCGTCCCGTTCTAAACTAGCCCATCGGCGACACGAGCGGTAACGCGCAGGTCGCCCCCTTACCGAGATGAGCTTGCAGATGACCGAACTTCCTTCCGTCGACGACGTCTTCCGTGCCAGTGCCACGCTGGGCCTTGGCGCGACCCCCGCCGAACTGCATGGCGGCCTGTGTGGCTGGCTGGCTGCCGGCGGTGCGCCGGGAAATGACTGGCCGGCCCGCGTGCTGGCGGACGATGCGCTGCCTTCCGTGGCCGAAGGGAGTGCGCTGGCGCAATTGCTGGAGGCGTCGGTGAAGCAGCTGGAAGACCGCGATTTCGGCTTCGAGCTGCTGCTGACCGACAGCACGGCGACCAACGACCAGGTCGATGCCCTGTTTGGATGGGCGCGCGCCTTCCTTGGCGGATTCGGGCTGGGCTCGGGCCATAGCCGGCCGCCGTTGTCCGAAGAAGGCGAAGAAGCGCTCAACGATCTGGCCAAGCTGGCCCAGGCGTCCAGCGAGGATTTTGATAGTGACGCCGAGGACGACGAGGAAGCCCTCGCGGAAATCGAGGAGTTCATCCGCATCGCGGTGCTGCTGCTGCACGGGGACTGCGTGATGGCTGCACGCCATCGCCAGCGCCTGAACTGATGGGCGGGGCGCGCGCGGACCTTCGTCAGCGCACCGGCATCGGTGCCGCCGAATACAGGCGCCGCCGTCGCCAGTTGATGGAGATGGCGGGCGACGATGCGATCCTGGTACTGCCGGCAGCGTCGGAGAAAGTCCGCAGCCTGGATACGCATTACCCGTACCGGCAGGACTCGGATTTCTGGTACCTCAGTGGCTTCCCGGAGCCGGATGCCGTGCTGGTGCTGGTGCCCGGCCGCCGCCATGGGGAAGTGATCCTGTTCTGCCGCGAGCGCGATGCCGAACGGGAGGCATGGGACGGCGCGCGGGCCGGCCAGGAGGGCGCCGTAGCGGATTTCGGCATGGACGATGCGTTTCCGATCGACGATCTGGACGACATCCTGCCGGGCCTGCTGGAAGGGCGTTCGCGCGTCTACTACCACTTTGGCCGCGATGCGGAGTTCGACCTCAAGCTGATCGGCTGGGTGAACCGCGTGCGATCGCAGGTGCGGCACGGTGCGCAACCGCCGCACGAGTTCCTCGAACTGGGCCATCTGCTGCACGAACAGCGCCTGTTCAAATCCGCGGCGGAAGTGGCGGTGATGGACGAAGCGGCGCGGATCAGCGTGCAGGCGCACCAGGCTGCGATGCGTGTGGCGCGGCCCGGCATCCATGAGTACGAACTGCAGGCCGAGGTGGAGCGCGTGTTCCGCGCCCACGATGCCTGCCCCGCGTATTCCAGTATCGTCGGGGCCGGGCACAATGCCTGCATCCTGCATTACCGCGACAACAATGCGCGCTCACGCGATGGCGACCTGGTCCTGATCGATGCAGGTGCGGAGTATCGCAACTACGCCAGCGACATCACCCGTACGTTTCCGGTCAATGGACGCTTCAGTGCCGATCAGCGGGCGCTGCATGACCTGGTTGGTGCGGCCCAGGCTGCGGCGTTGGCGCAGGCACGGCCGGGTGTGGCGTATGAGGCGGGCCATCTGGCAGCGGTCACCGTGCTGACCGAGGGCCTGCTGCGGCTCGGGCTGTTGAAGGGAACGCTGGAGGCCAACATCGCCGAGGCGCATTACAAGCGCTTCTATCGACACAAGACCGGTCATTGGATCGGCCTGGACGTGCACGATGTCGGCGATTACCGCTTGGCTGGCGAGTCCCGCCTGTTGGAGCCGGGCATGGTGTTCACCATCGAGCCGGGGCTGTATGTGAGCGCGGACGATACGAGCGTGGACGCCCGTTGGCGCGGCATTGGCATCCGGACCGAGGATGACGTGTTGATCACCGACAACGGGCACCGGGTGCTGACCGAGGGTCTGGCACGCAGCGCGGACGAGATCGAAGCGTTCATGCAGGGATGAGGGGTTTGCCGGGGTTGCGCCCGGCGGGGGGGCTTTGAAGCCAAAGCCACAGCCACAGCTACAGCTACAGCAAAGGCAACGTCAAAGGCTGCTGGGCTGCGTGTAGGCGGGGCGGGGTGGGTTGGCGGGGGACGGCAAGGGCCGCATCCATGCGTGCCTTGTTTCGCGCCATCCATGGCGGGGTCCACGTCATCGCATTCGCGCTGCCGCTCCCACGCTTTGCTTCGCAAACCGTGGGCCCCGTCTTACCAGCACCCACACCCCGCCGCTTCGCGGCCGCCCCTGACTCAGGGGCTCCCTCCACCCGACGGGTCAACGATGCCTGCGGTAGCGCCGACCCATGGTCGGCGGAGGGTTCCCGCCAACGGCCCGCTGCGCTCGCCGACCATGGGTCGGCGCTACCGCTTTTCTTTTTTCTAATACGCGGCGGGCGGCCACGGAACCTGTCAGGGGCCGGGCGGTGGGGCTGGGCGGGGGCGTTGAGCGCCATGGATGGCGCGAAACGAGCGCTACATGGATGTACTTGTGCGCGTCCCCCGACCAGCCCCACCGTCCGGCCCATCCACGGCTTCAGCTCTAAAGCCCGCCGCGAGGGGGTCTCACCCGTTCGCTGCCGCCGCGAACTCCGGACGGGTCAGGTTGTCCGCTTCGCCGGTCGTGCACAGCACTTCGTCTTCGATGCGGATGCCGCCATACGGACGGAAGAAATCCACCCGGTTCCAGTCGATGCTGGCGCCATGACCGGCCTGCTTCACTTCGTCCAGCAGCATGTCGATGAAGTACAGGCCCGGCTCGATGGTGACGACCATGTCCGGCTCCAGTACGCGTGTCATGCGCAGGTAGGGATGACCGGCGGGGCGTTCGATGCGGCCACCGTCTTCGCCCGCCGCGAAGCCCGCGACGTCGTGCACCTGCAGCCCGATCAGGTGGCCCAGGCCATGCGGGAAGAACGCGGCGCTGACGCCGGTCTCCACGGCCGTCTGCGGCGACACGGTGATGACGCCGAAATCCTTGAGGACGCCCATCAAGGAAAGATGCGCGTCCACGTGCAACTGCTTGTAGTCCACACCTGTGCGCACCGACGCGCACATCTGCTGCTGCGCTGCGTCCACGGCGGCGATCATCGCGGCGAACTCATCGTGGCCGTGCATGGCGTAGGTGCGGGTGATGTCACTGGCATAACCGTGCGCGCTCGCGCCTGCATCGATCAGGAAGCTGCGCAGCGGCTGCGGCGCCTGCCGGCCCAGTTCGGTGTAGTGCAGGACCGCGGCGTGTTCGTTCAGCGCCACGATGTTGCCGTAGGGCAACTCGTTGGCATCCTGGCCGACGGCGGCGCAGTACGCCATGTGGATGGAGAACTCGTCGGCCCCCCCGCGGAAAGCGGCTTCTGCTGCACGATGGCCGCGCACGCCCGATACCTGCGCCTGACGCATCAGGGCGATCTCATACGGCGTCTTGTACGCGCGGTAGTAGTCCAGATAGTTGACGACGCCCGCCGGATTGTTCGGCGCCCAGTCACCCAGCGTGCTCTGCGGTTCGCCCAGCACGGCGCAGCGCGCACGGTCCTTGGGCAGCAGCGCCAGCGCCTCTTCCGGCGTACGGATGATGTGGATGTCGAAGTGGCCTGCCCACCAGCCGCTCGGTGCATCCGGCACCACATGCCAGTAGTCGAAGGGCTGGTGGAAAATCACCTTGGGACGCTCGCCCGGCGTGAACACCAACCAGCTGTTCGGCACGCGCGTCAGCGGCAACCACGCCTTGAACTGTGGATTGACGGCATACGGGTAATCGCGATCGTCGAACACCTGATAGTGCAGGGTACCGCTGGGAATCACCAGATGATCGAAACCGCCGCGGGCCAAGGCGGTCTCTGCACGTTGGCAGAGCACGGCCAGGTGGTCGGGATAGAGGACGCCGGGGTCATGCTGGATCATCGCGGTGACTCGTTGGAAAACAATCCACGATTGTGCCGCAAGCGCTGCCTGGCTGCTGTGCCGGAACCGGCGCTGGGCGTGATGGGGAGTGCCCGGCACCGCGCAAACCCCGGGCAGGACGGCGTCAGTCGGGCTGTTGACCGATCCAGCTGCGCAGCAGGTCGCGGTGTTCACGCCCCAGGGTGATGAAGCGGAAGCCCGCCCACGTCTGGCCAGCCACGTGCGCGGGATCGGCCCAGAGCAGATGAACACCCACATCGATCGGCGCACGATGTCCGTCACTGAGCGGCAGGGTGAACTGCAACTGGTAGAGGGCATCCTCGCGCAGCGGCACCGAGGCGAGCATCAGCATGCCGGTTTCCGAGACGTTGCCCAGGCGGCCGATCACCCGCTCGGTCATGCTGTCGGTCACCGGCACCAGGTCGGCGACATTGCGCCGGGGCGCGCGGCGGGTGTCCGGAGTGTCTTCGACGCCGTTCATGCGGGGTCTCCCAAGCGGTTGCCTGCAAGCGTGCGCAGTGTACGCAGCGTGGCCTGCCAGGCACGGTCGATCAGGCGGCCGTTGTCTTCCGTCACGATCCGCGCCTGCTCCAGCGCCATCAGCCGCGCCAGGGTATCCAGGGTGTACTCGGCGACCTTCTGGCCGCGTGGATTGACGAACAGCGCATGCTCGGTCACCAGGCTGTACCAGGACAGACGCTGCCGGTGCAGGTCGCCTTGCTGGTTGATCACGAACTCGAACCAGGTGCCGAAGGGCAGGGTGCGCAGTTGGCGGTAGCAGTCTTCTTCCAGAGCGCTGCGCGCAAGCGGCGCCAGACGCCGTGTGTCGTGGCCATTGGCCTGCTCGCCCAGCCGGGTGCGCGCCTTCAGGCGCGCTGTCAGTTCGGTGCGCGAGCTGCTGTCATCTTCGCCGCCCGGCGTGGACAGGCGCCGGGCGATCGCATGCGCCTCGTCCTGATGGCAGCCGATCTGCAGCACTGCGGCTTCCAGCTCCGCACACAGCAGGTCATCGGCGGCGTGTTCGCCCCCCGGTGCCTGGGACGTGATGTCCGCGATGCGCGTGGTCTGCTGCAACCGCTGCTCCCACAGTGCGGAGTCTTCGCCATGACGCAGTTGGGTCAAGGTGAGCACATCGGCCCATGCCTGGCGCAGCAGCGTCTGCACGAAGCGCGGCGGCTGGTGCTGCGCGCAGCAGTGCTCGATCAATGCGGTGGCCTGTTGGCGTGCGACCTCAAGCCGCTCCTTGCCGCGCGCCGCTTCCACATGGCGCCGCTCGGCCAGCTCGGCCTTGTGCGCGGCCGCGCGCAGGTGCTGCTGCACTTCGTCGTGGGCCGCAGCGAACACCTCCGGGTCGTCGTGGTACTGCTCCACCACCGTCTCCACGGTGCGTTCGATCTTCTGCACCAGCTGCGGATCGAGATCGTCGGCCTGCAGTCCACTCGCGCTCAGTTCGGCGATGGTGTTCAGCAGCTCGCGCGCGGGATGCTCGTCGCGCACGAAGAAGCCAGGATCGGCCAGTGCCGCGCGCGCCAACGGGACCTGCAGGCGACCCACCAGGTCATTGGTGGTCGACTGTGGCCGTTGCTCGTGGCGGATCTGCTGGAACAGCAGGCCCAGCAGGTCCAGGGTGTCACCATCCTTCACGGTCAGCGCGGCGTCGTCCCCGTGTTCGGCGCGCAGCTGCGACAGCAGGGCGGCCTGCAGGTCGGCCATGCTGTGCGAGGCCGCACCATGGGCGATGCGGGTCTGCAGCTGCATCAGGACGGCATCGACGGTCGCGCTGGGCACGGCCGTGGCCACCGGGCGTACCTGCGTGGCCGCGCTTGCCGCGCTCCCGGGTGCCGCCGCCTGCGTTGCGAGACCCGCGCTGCCCACGTCGGCTGTGTGACCGGCGTTGCCGGCATCACCCGCCGGCGCAATCGCGCCGCGTGCGCCGGCAAGCAGTTGATGCAGGGCGCTCATGGCGGGCGCGGCCAGATCCACCGACGGCGAAGGCAAGGGGGGCGGTGTCGCGGCATTGGCGGCGGACGCCGAGGGCAAGCCGGAAGTGGGCGCGGGCACAGGCGGCTCGGGCCCGGCCATGCCACCCAGCGTGTCGTGCATCATCGCCGACCATGAGCGGGTGGCACTGCTGTTGGCGCCGTTCCATGAGGTCACCGGCGTGGCGCGCGGTCGTGCCGCTGCTGCCGCGCCGGCAGTGCGGCCCGGCTGGGTCACGATGCGCCGGGTCGCCGCCGAGCGGGCGAGGTAGGGCGTGTACACCAGGCCAGGCAGCACGCCTTCGTGGCCGAGCAGCACGTTGGCACGTTCCAGGAGTTCGCCCAGACGCTCCAGTACCTGACGTTCGAAACTGCGGTACAGCGCCAGCTGCGCATCCAGCTCCAGCCCGCCTTCGTCGCCCAGTCTGCGCACGATGGCGCACAGCGTAGACGGTCCCAGCGGCACGTGCTCGGCGTCCAGTGCGGGCGCGGCTGCCAGCACCGCCATGCGCTGGCCCAGCAGCTGCAGGGCATTGGCCGAGCGCTGCAGTTCGCGGCGCATGATGTCCACCAGCACGATGTCGCGATCGATATCGACGTCATTGACCAAGGTCAGCGTGGGCATGGCCGCCCGCACGGGTTCGGCCCGTGCGGGTGCTTCGCCCGGCGGCGCAAAGAGGGCGGCGAATGCTTGGGCCAGCTGCTCCAGGAAACGCTGGCTGAAGCCCTCGGAGAAAGGGTGGATCTGCCGTGCCTGGGCGAGCAGGTCGGCCTGCACCTGGCCATTGCGGGCGCGTTCTGCATCCCGCAGCAGCTCATGCTCCAGCTCCACCACGGTAAGGGTCAGCGGTGCGGTCAGGGACTGCCGGGCAAGACCCAACAACGCGCCGAGCAGCCGGCGCACGCGTGGAGGTGCGTCGACCGCGGCAAAGCGCGCGGCGTCCCCGGGCATCGGCGGCGGCGAGGCTGACATGATGGTGGACGTCCGTTTTCCCCTGGTCGGGCTCGGAATCTACCCTGTCGGCCGGTGCGGCGCTACTCGCCCAGGAACAGCTCCACCACGTCATTGGTGAAGCGGCGGCCCAGTTCGGTCGGGCGCAGCAGGGCGTCGGCAGGGCGGTGATCGTGGTGATCGGCGCAGGCGTCGTCCGCGCAGGTGCCCGCGACCTCGCCCGCTGCCGGATCCACGATCTCCAGCCAGCCGCGCTGCACGGCCTGCTGCAGCGGACCGTCGAGCGCGCTGCGCGACAGCCCGGTGCGCGATTCGAAATCACGCAGGGTGAAGCCCTCATGCAGACGCAGCAGGTTCAACATGTACTCGAAGGGCAGGCGAGCGGCGGCAATGACGTCGTCGCCGCCGATCCCCGCTGTGCTGCCGGCGGTCTCCATGAAGGTCTGCGGATGCTTGGGTTTCCAGCGACGCAGCACCTGCTGTTCCGCGCCGGAGCTGATCTTGCCGTGCGCGCCGGCGCCGATGCCCAGGTAATCGCCAAACCGCCAGTAGTTGAGGTTGTGTGCGCTCTGTCGGCCAGGTCGCGCATACGCGCTCACTTCGTACTGCTCGAAGCCGGCCTGTGCCAGCAGGGACTGGCAATGCTCCTGCATGTCCCAGGCGCTGTCTTCGTCCGGGATGCCCTGCGGCGGGCGGGCGAAGAACACGGTGTTCGGTTCCAGGGTCAGCTGGTAGTGCGACATGTGCGCCGGCTGCAGGGCGAAGGCACGGTGCAGATCATGCTCCGCGCCGGCCAGGGTCTGCCCGGGCAGCGCGTACATCAGGTCGATGTTGAGGTTGTCGAAGCCGGCGTCCTGCGCCATCTTCACCGCGCGCTCGGCCTCGGCACTGTCGTGGATACGCCCGAGCCGCTTCAGCGCGTCATCGTCGAAGGTCTGGATGCCGAAGCTGAGGCGGTTCACGCCGGCCGCGCGGTAACCATCGAAACGCCCGTGCTCGGCGGTGCCGGGATTGGTTTCCAGGGTGATTTCGGCGTTGGGGGCAAAGCGCAGGCGCGCCGACGCCTGTTGCAGGAACCGGTCGATCGCTTCGGCGGGGAACAGGCTGGGCGTGCCGCCGCCGAAGAACACGCTGTGCACCACGCGGCCCCACACCAGCGGCAGGTCCTGGTCGAGGTCGCGGATCAACGCATCGATATAGGCATCGAAGGGCAACGCGCCCTTGGCCTGGTGCGAGTTGAAATCGCAGTACGGGCATTTGCGCACACACCAGGGCAGGTGCACATACAGCGACAGCGGCGGCGGAATCAGGGCAGGCAGCATAGGGGCAGGCATGGGCGCTTCGCTTACAGGACGATCGAAGACAGTCGCTGCTTCAGTTGCTGCAGCGCCAGCGCGCGGTGGCTGAGGGTGTTCTTCAGCGCCGGCTCCATTTCCGCTGCGGTCAGGCCGTGGCGGGGGTCCAGGAACACCGGGTTGTAACCGAAGCCGTTGCTGCCGCGCGGCGCGTCCAGGATCAGGCCTTCCCAGCGGCCTTCGCAGATAAGCGGCTGCGGGTCGGTGGCATGGCGCAGCAGCACGATCACCGCGAAGAACCGCGCGGTGCGCTGGCTGGCCGGCACGTCACTCAGGTCGGCCAGCAGCTTGGCGTTGTTGGCAGCATCGTCAGTCGGGCTACCGGCGTAGCGTGCGCTGTACAGGCCAGGGGCACCGCCCAAGGCATCAACGATCAGGCCCGAATCATCGGCCAGCGCCGGCATGCCACTGGCCTGGCAGGCGGCGCGTGCCTTGATCAGCGCGTTCTCGACGAACGTCAGGCCGGTTTCCGGCACATCGCCTACGCCCGCTGCGGCTGCCGAGACGATCTGCAGCGGCAGGTCAGCCAGCATCGCCTGCATTTCCTTCAACTTGCCGGCGTTGTGGCTGGCCAGTACCAGGCGCCCGTTCACGGCGTCCTTCATGCGCGCAGCTCCAGCAGATCCCAGGTGTTGCCGTACAGGTCGCGGAATACGGCGACCGTGGCGTAGGACTCCTGCCGCGGCGCTTCAAGGAACTCGACGCCCGCCGCACGCATCGCGGCATGGTCGCGTGCGAAATCATCGGTCTCCAGGAAGAAGGCAACGCGGCCACCGGCCTGGTCGCCGATGCGCGAGGCCTGCACGTCACTGCTGGCGCGGGCCAGCAGCAGGCCGGCCCCGCCGTCGGCGGCTGGCGCCACCACCACCCAGCGCTTGCCGGCGCCCTGGTCGATGTCCTGCTGCAGCTGGAAGCCCAGCGCGCTGGTGAACCAGGCGATGGCGCGGTCGTAGTCATCGACCAGATAGGTGGTCAGGGCCAGCCGACGCTTCATGCCGACAGCGCCGCCTGCTGGGCGGCGAGCAGTTCGCCCACGCCCTTGTCGGCCAGCGCCAGCAGCGCGTCCAGCTCGTCGCGGCGGAAGGCGTGGCCTTCGGCCGTGCCCTGCAGCTCGATGAAGCCGCCGCCATCGTTCATCACCACGTTCATGTCGGTGTCGCAATCGCTGTCTTCGGCGTAATCCAGGTCCAGCACCGGGGTGCCGCGGTAGACGCCGACCGACACCGCTGCGACGGCACCGATGATCGGGTTGCGCTTGATGTCGCCGCGCTTCATCAGCAGGTTCACCGCGTCGGCCAGGGCGACGTAAGCGCCGGTGATGGCCGCGGTGCGGGTGCCGCCGTCGGCCTGCAGCACGTCGCAATCCAGGGTGATGGTGCGCTCGCCCAGTGCATTGCGGTCCACGCAGGCGCGCAGGCTGCGGCCGATCAGACGCTGGATTTCCAGCGTGCGGCCGCCCTGCTTGCCACGCGCCGCTTCACGGTCGCTGCGGGTGTGGGTTGCGCGCGGCAGCATGCCGTATTCGGCGGTGACCCAGCCTTCGCCCTTTCCGCGCAGGAAACCCGGTACGCGGTTCTCCACCGTGGCGGTGCACAGCACGCGGGTTTCGCCGAAGCACACCAGCACCGAACCTTCGGCATGGCGGGTGAAGCCGCGCTGCAGGGTGACAGTGCGCATCTGGTCGGGCTGGCGGCCACTGGGGCGGGTATTGGACATGGCGGGGTACCGTTGGAGCGGGAAGAACGCGTCCACGCCCGCACCCTGATCGGGGCAGGCAGGGAGGCTCGAAAGAAGCCGCTAGGGTACCATTCCCTCTTTGCAAGCATCTGGAAATCCCATGATCCGAAGCATGACCGCCTACGCTGGCGGCGAGCGCGCCACCGATTGGGGCACGCTGGGCTGCGAGCTGCGTTCGGTGAACCACCGCTTCCTTGAAGTCGGTACCCGCCTGCCGGAAGAGCTGCGCGCGCTGGAACCGCAGCTGCGCGAGCGGATTGCCGCCCGCCTGAGCCGTGGCAAGCTGGACCTGGTCATGCGGCTGCGCACGCCGGAGGCGTCATCCAGCCTGCAGGTCAACGATGCGCTGCTGGGCCAGCTGGGCCAGCTCGCGCACCGGCTTACCTCGGATTTCCCGAACCTGCAGGTCAACTTCACCGAGCTGCTGCAGCTGCCGGGCGTGCTGCAGGGCGAAGCCGCCGATGCCGCCGTGTTGCAGGCCGAGGCGCTGTCCCTGCTGGATCACGTGCTGGATGGCTTCGTCGCTGCCCGCGAACGCGAGGGTGACACGCTGTCCACCGCGATCAGCGAGCGCGTGGACGCCATCGACCGCGTCGCCGCCGAGGTCCGCACCCTGATCCCGGCCATCCGCGAAGGGCAGCGTGCCAAGCTGGCCGCGCGCCTGGCCGACCTGCCGCATCCGGTCGATCCCGGCCGTGCCGAGCAGGAGCTGGTGATGTGGTTGCAGAAGCTGGACGTGGACGAGGAACTGGACCGCCTGTCCAGCCATATCGTGGAGATCCGCCGCGTGCTGAAGCAGCGCGAGCCGGTGGGCCGTCGCCTCGACTTCCTGTTGCAGGAGTTCAACCGTGAAGCCAATACGCTCGGCTCCAAGTCCGTCGACAGCCGCACCAGCAACGCGGCGGTGGAACTGAAAGTGCTGATCGACCAGATCCGCGAACAGGTGCAGAACATCGAATGAGCAGCCTGTCGATCCTTCCGTCGGCCACGCCTGCGCGCGGCACGCTGTACATCGTGGCGGCGCCTTCCGGTGCCGGCAAGAGCAGCATCGTCAACGCCACCCTGGCACGTGATCCGCAGATCGCGCTGTCCATTTCCTTCACTTCGCGCGCGGCACGGCCGGGCGAGATCAATGGCGAGCACTACCATTTCGTCAGTGCAGAGCGGTTCGAAGAGATGATCGCCGATGGCGATTTCTTCGAGCATGCCTGGGTGCATGGGGACTGGAAGGGCACGGCCCGGCAGTCGGTGGAGCCGCAGCTGGCGGCTGGCCAGGATGTGCTGCTGGAGATCGACTGGCAGGGTGCACAGCAGGTGCGCCAGCTGGTGCCGGGCACGGTCACCGTGTTCATCCTGCCGCCGTCGAAGCAGGCACTGCAGGACCGCATGCGCAAGCGGGGGCAGGACAGCGAGGCGGTGATCACCCAGCGGCTGTCAGCGGCGCGCGAGGAAATGCTGCACTTCAACGACTTTGACTACGTCATCGTCAACGAGGTGTTCGATACTGCGGTCAATGAGTTGTGTGCCATTTTCACCGCCAGCCGCCTGCGCCGGGAGGCACAGAAGGTGCGTCATGGCGGCCTGATCCAGGCGCTGTTGACCGCGGATGCGGGCGCAACTGACTGATTGCAAAAGGATCATCCAGGGGCTGGCTTGATTTCGCCTAGTCGCTGCGGTTACACTCCGTCCCCTTTCCCTCATTCGACTGAGCGGCCTGACGGTCGCCGGGAGCCCGTATGGCCCGCATTACCGTAGAAGATTGCCTGGAAGTCGTGAACAACCGTTTCGAGTTGGTCATGATGGCGTCCAAGCGCGCTCGCCAGCTCGCCAATGGCGTGCCGGCCACGCTGGACAACAGCGAAACCGAAGACAAGCCGACCGTGTTGGCGCTGCGCGAGATCGCAGCCCGCAAGATCGACAACGCGCTGATCGACGAAGTCGAGAAGTCCGAGCGTGAGCGTGCTGAGCGTGAAGCGCTGGAATGGGCCGCCGCTGAAGTGGTTGCCGACGAAGACATGTCCAAGAACGACGACTGAGCTGCATCCGTCGCTTCAGGTCAGACACGAAACAGCCCGCCGCAAGCGGGCTGTTTCGCATTCAGGATTTGCTGAAAACGCGACGCTGGCATAGGCTTCGGCCATGAACCCAGGCCCCACTGCCAAGGTAGCCGCGCCCCCGCGCGCGGATGTACCCGACTATGTCCTTCAGCTTGAGCGCGCTGCGCGTTACCTGCCGCCGGAGCAGCTGCCGTTGCTGCGTCGCGCTTGGGAGGTCGGCGCCGCTGCGCATGCGGGGCAGACCCGCAAGTCCGGCGAACCCTACATCACCCATCCGGTGGCGGTGGCGCAGGTGCTGGCCGAGCTGGGCCTGGACATGGAAGCGCTGATCGCGGCGATCCTGCACGACACGATTGAAGATACCCCGCTGACCCGGGAAGAGCTGGCCGCAGAGTTTGGCGAGCCGGTCGCCGAGCTGGTGGACGGGGTCACCAAGCTGGACAAGCTGAAGTTCCGCGACCGCCAGGAAGCGGCGGCCGAGAGCTTCCGCAAGATGCTGCTGGCGATGTCGCGCGATCTGCGCGTGATCATGATCAAGCTGGCCGACCGCCTGCACAACATGCGTACCCTGGGTGCGCAGAGCAGCGAGGCGCGTGGCCGCATCGCCCGCGAGACGCTGGAGATCTACGCGCCCATCGCACAGCGGCTGGGCATGAGCCTGGTCAAGAGCGAACTGCAGAACCTGGGTTTCAAGGCGTTGTACCCCTGGCGCCACGCGATCCTGGAAAAACACATCCGCAGCCAGCCGGTGGTGCGCCGCGAGGCGATGGCGCAGGTGGAAGTGCAGCTCAGTCAGCGGCTGGCGAAGGAAGGGCTCGAGCATCGGCTGGTCAGCCGGATCAAGACCCCGTGGAGCATCTACAACAAGATGCACGACGAGAACAAATCCTTCGATCAGGTCATGGACGTCTTCGGCTTCCGCCTGGTGGTGCGCAGCGTGCCGAATGCATACCACGCGCTTGGCGCCGTGCACGCTGCCTTCAAGCCCCTCGACGGGCGCTTCCGCGATTTCATCGCGATCCCCAAGGCGAATGGCTACCAGTCGCTGCATACCGTGCTGTTCGGGCCGTACGGGTCGCCGATCGAGGTGCAGATCCGCACCGAGGAAATGGACCTGATCGCCGAGCGCGGCGTGGCGGCGCACTGGACCTACAAGTTCGGCGGCGACACGCCCAACAGTGCACAGAGCCGTGCGCATGCGTGGATCGTCGAGCTGATCGACTCGCAGCGCGCCGCGGGCAGTTCGCTGGAATTCCTCGACAACGTGAAAGTCGACCTGTTCCCTGACGAGGTCTATCTGTTCACGCCGAAGGGCAAGATCATGGCGCTGCCGCGCAACGCCACCGCGCTGGATTTCGCCTACGGCGTGCATACCGACGTCGGCAATACGGCCGTCGCCTCGCGGGTGGACAAGAAACTGGTGCCGCTGCGGACCAAGCTGGTCAGTGGCCAGACAGTGGAAATTATCACCGCCCGCTCGGCCACGCCGAAACCGCAGTGGCTGGAGTTCGTGGTGACCAGCAAGGCGCGGACTGCCATCCGCCACCAGCTGAAACAGCTGGAGCACGAAGATGCCGTGCAGCTGGGCCATCGCATGCTGGATCGCGCGCTGGAAGCCATGGACTCTTCGTTGGAGCGGTTGCCGAAGGGGCGCCTCGATGCGTTCCTCGCCGAGCACCGGTTCCCGCGTCTGGAAGCCTTGCTGGCCGAAGTCGCACTGGGCAACTGGATGCCGAACCAGGCGGCGCAGGCGCTGATGGCCTATGCCGAACTGCGCGGTGGTGCCCGCCATCATTCGCAGGAAAAGATCCTGATCAATGGCAGCGAGCGCGGCGTGGTGACGTTCGCCAACTGCTGCCAACCGATTCCCGGCGATGAAATCATGGGGTATCACACCGCCGGCAAGGGCATCGTGGTGCACCGCATGGACTGCCCGAACCTGGCCGAGCTGCGCAAGTCGCCGGAGCGCTGGGTGCCGATAGGCTGGGATTCGTCGGTGTCCGGCGACTACGACACCTCGCTGGTGGTCGAGGTCGAAAACGGAACCGGCGTGCTGGCACAGCTGGCAGCAGCGATCGCGCACAGCCAGTCCAACATCGAGCGCGTCGACTACCTGGATCGCGATTTCAACGCCGCGGTGTTGGCCTTCAACGTGCAGGTCCGCGACCGCAACCACCTGGCCGAAGTGATGCGCCGCCTGCGCCGGCTGTCGGTGGTGCAATCGGTCCGCCGCCAATAGGTCGCGGGCTGCAGCGTAGCGCCGGGCCATGTCTGGCAAGCGTGCAGCGCGGCCTGTTCCGGTCATCGATATCCGAGCCGTGCCCGGTACAATGAGCGCTCTGTTTTTCCTGTTACCGGAGTACTCGCATGACCCGCCAGATCATCAACACTGAAAAGGCCCCGGCCGCCATCGGTCCTTACTCGCAGGCCGTGCGCGCAGGCAACACCGTGTACTTCTCCGGCCAGATCCCGCTGGATCCCGCCACCGGCGACATCGTCGGCGTGGGTGATGTGGAAGCGCAGGCGCGTCGCGCATTCGACAACCTCAAGGCCGTCGCCGAAGAGGCCGGTGGCTCGCTGGACCAGATCGTCCGCCTGGGTCTGTACCTGACCGACCTGGCCGAGTTCGCCAAGGTCAATGCCGTGATGCAGGACTATTTCAAGGCGCCGTTCCCGGCGCGTTCGACCATCGAAGTGTCCGGACTGCCGAAGGGCGCCAACTTCGAAGTCGATGCGGTGATGGTCATCGGCTGAAACCGGCGTGGCACGCAAGGCCGTCGCCACCCCGGCACTGGCGCCCGCCGGTGAGGCTTCGCTGGCGATCCTCGCCGGTGTCGGTCCAGCCGTGGCCGGCAAGCTGCAGGCGCGCGGACTGGGCACGCTGCAGGACCTGTGGCTGCACTTGCCGCTGCGCTACGAGGACCGTACCCGGCTGACCCTGATCGAAGACCTGCGTGCCGGTGTGCCGGCCCAGGTAGAAGGCCGGGTCGCTGCGGTGGAGCGGGGCATGCGCTATCGGCCGATGCTGAAGGTCGCCATCGAAGACGAAGGGCGCGGCACATTGGTGCTGCGCTTTTTTCATTTCCGCCAGCAGCAGGTCGCGCAGTTCGCGGTCGGCAACCGGCTGCGCTGCTTTGGTACGCCCAAGCCGGGTCAGGTGGGGCTGGAGATCGTGCATCCCAGCTACCAGGTGTTGGGCCGCAACGAAGATCCGGCGCTGGGTGACCGGCTGGATCCGGTGTATCCCACGGTGGAAGGGGTCGGGCCGGCGACGATGCGCAAGCTGATCAGCCAGGCGCTCGATCGCCTGCCCGAAGAGTCCACGCTGGAACTGCTGCCCCTTGGGTGGTTGGAGGGGCTGGGGTTGCCGTCACTGCGCAGTGCACTGCTGACCGTGCATCGTCCACCGCAGGATGCGGATCTGTCCGCGCTCGCCAGCGGCATCCACCCGGCGCAGCGGCGGCTGGCGATGGAAGAGCTGCTGGCGCACCACCTCAGCCTGCGCCGCCAGCGCATCGCACTGCAGGCGCATCACGCCCCCCCGCTGGCCGGCCCCGGCCGGTTGGCCAAGGCGCTGTTGAAGCAGCTGCCGTTCGCCCTTACCGGCGCACAACAGCGGGTTTTCACCCAGATCCGTGAGGACCTGGCGCGGCCCAGCCCCATGCTGCGACTGGTGCAGGGCGATGTGGGGTCGGGCAAGACCGTAGTGGCGGCGCTGGCCGCGATGCTGGCGGTAGAGCAGGGCAAGCAGGTGGCGCTGGCTGCGCCGACCGAACTGCTGGCCGAGCAGCATCTCAACAACCTGCGTGGTTGGCTGGAGCCGCTGGGCGTGCAGGTCGCCTGGCTGGCCGGCAAAGTGACCGGCAAGGCGCGTGCGAAGGTGCTGGAGCAGGTGGCCAACGGGCAGGCACAGGTGGTGGTGGGAACACATGCGTTGATGCAGGACGCTGTGGTGTTCCAGGACCTGGCACTGGCCATTGTCGATGAGCAGCACCGCTTCGGCGTGCATCAACGGCTGGCGCTGCGTGACAAGGGGGCGGGCGGCAAAAGCGTGCCGCATCAGCTGGTGATGACGGCCACGCCGATTCCGCGCACCCTGGCGATGTCCGAGTACGCCGATCTGGATGTGTCGGCCATCGACGAACTGCCCCCCGGGCGCACGCCGGTGCAGACCGTGGCGCTCAACGCAGACCGCCGTCCGGAGCTGATCGAGCGCATCGCGCTGGCCTGCAGTGAAGGGCGCCAGGTGTATTGGGTGTGCACGCTGATCGAAGAAAGCGAAGAGCTGGACGCCACGCCGGCGCAGGCCACGTTCGAATCGCTGCAGGCGCTGCTGCCGGGCGTACGCGTGGGACTGGTGCACGGGCGGCTGAAGCCGGCGGAGAAGCTGGCCACGATGGTGGCGTTCAAGGCGGGTGAGATCGACCTGTTGGTGGCGACCACCGTGATCGAGGTAGGGGTGGACGTGCCCAACGCGTCGTTGATGGTGATCGAAAATGCCGAGCGTCTTGGTCTGGCGCAGTTGCATCAGCTGCGTGGCCGGGTGGGCCGGGGCTCTGCCGTATCGCGCTGCATGCTGCTGTACCAGATGCCGTTGTCCGCCATGGCGCGTGAGCGCCTGCAGACCATGCGCGAGACCAACGATGGCTTCGTGATCGCCGAGAAGGATCTGGAGCTGCGCGGACCCGGGGAGCTGCTGGGAACGCGGCAGACCGGACTGGCGGGGTTCCGTATCGCCGACCTGGCGCGCGATGCCGGGTTGCTGCCGGTCGTGCACGAACTGGCCGAACGGCTGCTGCAGGAGCAGCCCGGCTTGGCCGACCGAGTGGTGGACCGCTGGATCGGCACCGCCGTGCGCTACGCCTCCGCGTGATCCGGTGCGTGCGAGCCAGGGGAGGGGCCGGGCGGGAGGGGATTGCAGGGGACGGCAACAGCCGCTTCCTGCGGGCCTCGTTTCGCGCCATCCATGGCGCTCAACGCCCCTGCAAGCCCCTCCCGCCCGGCCCTGACACTCTGCGCGCGCGTCCAGCAAGGAAGAAAGCAGAAAGGTGGTAGCGCCGAGCCGTGCTCGGCGAGCGCGAAGCGCGGCTCGCATCAGGCGATGCGATGGCCGGTAGCATCCGCGTGATCTGGTAGCGCCGAGCCACGCTCGGCGGATGCCGGATGCCGGATGCCGGACGCGCTGCGCGCTCGCCGACCATGGGTCGGCGCCACCGGAATGCGGCAGCCGCTCGCCCGGCCCCCCCGAAACCGCGTCACCCGACGCTGCGGTTGTATTTGCAGGTGATCGGGTGCGACACTCCGTTGCCGCTCAGAAGACGGCACCGATGACCCACAAGATCCCGCTGTTGATCGACACCGACCCCGGTGTGGATGACGCCCTGGCCCTGCTGATCGCGTTCGCCGATGAGCGCCACGAGGTGGTTGCACTGACCATCGCTGCCGGCAACGTCGGCTTGGACTACACCGTCCGCAACGCCCTCAAGCTGTGTGAAGTCGTTGGCCGGGATGATGTGCCGGTCTTCGCCGGCAGTCCGGATCCGCTGCTGCATCCTTCGGTGGATGCCGCCCATGTCCACGGGCGGGATGGCTACGGTGACGTCGACCTGCCACCCCCGGTCCGCACGGCCGAAGCCGAGCACGCCGCATTGGCCATCCTGCGTCTTTCGCACCACCACCAGGGCGAGCTGATGCTGGTCATGCTGGGGCCGCTGACCAACCTGGCGCTGGCGCTGAAGCTGGACCCGACGCTGCCGACCCGCATCAAGCGCATCGTGGTGATGGGCGGGGCAGTGACCTGCCAAGGCAACATCACCCCGGCCGCCGAGTTCAACATCGCCTTTGATCCAGAGGC
Organism: Stenotrophomonas sp. WHRI 8082; assembly: GCF_040223995.2. Lineage (NCBI taxonomy): Bacteria > Pseudomonadati > Pseudomonadota > Gammaproteobacteria > Lysobacterales > Lysobacteraceae > Stenotrophomonas > Stenotrophomonas sp. WHRI 8082. The sequence continues at coordinate 2,908,075 of NZ_CP167826.1, forward strand.
GGCGCACGTGGTGTTTGCCGCCTTCCCGCACCTGCTGGTGTCGGATTGGGAAGCGACCGTGGCCCACGGCCTGCCGCTGCCGCAGGCAGAAACCTGGCTGGCCGCGGACTCGGACCGTGCGCGCTTCTACGAGTTGATCTCCCGCAAGACCCGCGCGCTGTCGGAGGACAGCAAGGGCGATCGCTGGTTCACCGCCGACGCGTTGGCGATGGCGTGGGCGCTCAACCCGGAGGGCGAACAGCGGGTCGAGTCGCGTCCGGTGAACATCGAACTGAACGGCGTGTTCAGCCGCGGTGCCACGATCGTCGACTGGAACCGCCAGACGGGCCAGCCGGACAACTGCGACCTGCTGATGGCGTACGACCAGAACCGCTTCGAAGCGTTGGTGCGCCACGCGCTCGGAGCCTGACCGGGCTGCCTGTGGCGCCCTGCCACCAGGCAGGTTGCCCCCAGGAGCGGCGGGGCTTATAATGCCGCTCTTGCGTTTCCCTTACCCATATTTACGGTGTGAGCCCATGAAGGCCGATATCCATCCCGAGTACCGCGACGTCGTCTTTCATGACGTCACCTCCGATTTCAAGATCCTGACCCGCTCCACCATGGGCGCCAAGGAAACCACCAAGTGGGAAGACGGCAACGAGTACCCGCTCGTGAAGGTCGAAATCTCTTCTGCTTCGCATCCGTTCTACACGGGCAAGCACAAGGTGATCGACACCTCCGGCCGTATCGACAAGTTCCAGAAGCGTTACGCGCGCTGATACGTCGAGTTCCATGCTTGGGCCAGCGGCCGCGCATTGCGCGGCCGTTTGCTTTCCGGCGTATGGCCCGCCTCACCGTATGGTGCTGGAACGCTGCGTCCGTACAGCCGTGATGCGGTGATTTGCCCGTAGGCAGGGGCTACGCCGCGACGATCACCTCATCTACGACTTCCGTCTAACCCCGTGAAAATGCTGCTGTGCGATAATGGCGCGATCCGCGGCAGAGGTCGTGGACGTCATTCACGTGCCTGACCAATGCGCTTGGGCAGGCGCCTTCCCCTTGAAGGAGCGCACACAGTGTCCGATCTTGATCAGGTCACGCTCAACGCCGGCGATAAGTCGGTCGTTCTGCCGGTCATCAAACCCACTCTCGGCAACGACTGCGTCGACATTTCGAAGCTGACCAAGGAAACGGGGTATTTCACCTACGATTCCGGCTTCACTGCCACCGCAAGCTGCAAGTCGGCCATCACGTACATCGATGGCGACAAGGGCGTTCTGCTGTATCGCGGCTATCCGATCGAGCAGCTCTCGGAAAAGTCGAGCTACGTTGAAGTTGCCTACCTGCTGATCAACGGCGAGCGTCCCGACGCCGCCCAGTTGAAGGCATTCAACGAAGAACTGGCTGCTGAAGCCACCGTCGACGCGTCGATCAACACGCTGATCGGCAGCTTCGCCAAGGATGCCCATCCGATGGCGATCCTGACCGCCGCCATCGCGCAGCTGTCGGGTATCTACCACGCGTCGCTGGACCTGGCCGACGCCGAACAGCGCCGCCAGGCCGCTGTGCGCCTGATCGCCAAGGTGCCGACCCTGTCGGCCCTGATCTACCGCCATGGCAAGGGCCTGCCGGCGAACACGCCGGATACCTCGCTGGATTACGTCAGCCGCTTCCTGAAGCAGACCTTCGAAGCCGCCGACGGCAGCTACGACCTGAACCAGGACGTCGTCAAGGCGCTGGACCTGCTGTTCATCCTGCATGCCGACCACGAACAGAACGCGTCGACGTCGACGGTTCGCCTGGTCGGTTCGACCGGTGCCAACCCGTACGCGTCGGTCGCCGCGGGCGTCACCGCGCTGTGGGGTCCGGCCCACGGCGGTGCCAACGAAGCCGTGCTGAAGATGCTGGAAGAGATCGGTTCGGCCGACAACGTCGAGTCCGCCGTGCTCAAGGCCAAGGACAAGACCTCCGGCTTCCGCCTGATGGGCTTCGGCCACCGCGTGTACAAGAACTTCGACCCGCGCGCCAAGGTCATCGGCGAGATGACCGGCAAGGTGCTGAAGCAGCTGGGCGTGCAGGATCCGCTGCTCGACGTGGCGGTGAAGCTGGAACAGGCTGCGCTGCAGGACGAGTACTTCGTTGCCCGCAAGCTGTACCCGAACGTCGATTTCTACAGCGGCATCATCTACAAGGCGCTGCAGATTCCGACCGAGATGTTCACCGTCATGTTCGCGCTGGGCCGTACCTCCGGCTGGGTCGCGCATTGGCTGGAGCAGCAGGTAGATCCGGAAATGAAGATCGGTCGTCCGCGCCAGGTCTACACCGGTAGCGACGTGCGCGACTACCAGGGCTGATCGTCCAGCTACCTCGTAGTGAAGAACGCCCCGCACTGCGGGGCTTCTTTTTTTCTGGCGCACGGTGGGTGACAGGCAGGTGGCCGCCTCATCGTCGGTCGTGACGGGGTAGGAAAAGCGTCAGGCAGGCGCCGCCCAAGGCCGAGTCGTGGATATCGACGCGACCGCCGTGGCGCTCGGCGATGGTGCGCACCATCGCCAGGCCGAGCCCGAATCCACCTGCCGTTTCGCTCAGGCGGACATAGGGCGTGAACACGTCCTGGCGATGTGCGGGCGGAATGCCCGGGCCGTCATCTTCCACCCGCAGGTGCAGCCCATCCCGGCGCATCTCCACGCTGACCCTGACCTCGGTCCGTGCGTGACGCACTGCGTTGCCCAGCAGGTTGCGCACAGCCAGTTCCAGCGCGACGGCATTGGCATGTACACCGGTGCCGGGCGCGCATGCCCATCGCAGGCGCGGCCCCTTCTGGTTCATGAAGTTGGCGGCGGCCGAGTGCAGCAGGCCGGGCATGTCCACCCAGTTCAGCTCCACCAGCGGCATCCGGCCAAAGCGGACATATTCCACCCCCGCCGACGTCAGGTCTTCCAGCCATTGCAGGTCGGCCTGCATCTCGCGCAGCAGATCGTGCGCGCCACTGTCGGCCGTTGCAGATGCCTCTTCCACCAGGCTGGCGGTGAAACGAAGGCGTGTGATCGGCGTGCGCAGCTCATGTGCCATGGCCTGTCCCATCAAACGCTGCCCGTCCAGCAGCGTGCGCATCTGCTGCGCCATATCCTGCAGGGCCCGCCCCAGCGGACGAAGCAGGTGGGTGCGCAGCGCAGGTATCGGGTGGTCGAACGCGTTGGCCCGCAGGTGGTGGACGGTGTCGTGCAGCACATGCACGTCATGCCATAGTCGGTGGATCAGGAAGTACAAGGGCAGAGCGATGGCGGCCACCACGGTGGACAACAGGCCCATCAGGTAGAGCACCTCGCTGGCGTGCAGCTCGGACAGGTCCGGCAGCGTGTCGACGAAGCGGACCAGGGTGACGGCCTGGTCGGTAGTGCCCAAGCGCTGGTTGCTGTAGGCCCCATGCGAGGTCATGATGATTTCGCCCTGCGACAGCGCGTTCCGCTCGCCCTCAGGGACAAGTGCCTGCACCTGTTCCAGTGGCCGCAGGTAGATGGGGTAGCCGAATACCGCCTGCAAGGCGTCCATCTCTTTCATCCGGTCGCCCGCATCGTGGCTCAACAGCCGCTGGGCAATCAGGGCGTGGGTCCCCTCTACCTCGTAACGCATCGACTGGTCATGCGTGTCATCGCTCCAACGCTCCCACATCATCGTGCCGGTGAACAGCAGGACCAATTGTGCAGTCACGAAGGCGGCGCAGTATCGGATGTAGAGGGACAAGGGCCCGCGCAGGCGCGTGGGCGGGGTCATTCCCATGCCGCCGGGCTGAACAGATAGCCTTGGCCGCGTACGGTCTTGATGCGGGTCGGGTCGGGTTCGGTATCACCAAGACGGCGGCGCAAGCGCGAGATGCGCGCATCCATCGAGCGGTCCATGCCGTCGAAGCCAATGCCGCGCAGTCCCTGGAACAACGTCTCGCGATCGATGATCCGGCCGGGGTTGCGGGCAAGCAGCACCAGCAGATCGAAGTCGGCCGTGGTCAGACCCACCGGCTCACCACTCAGATGCACATCGCGGCTATCCGGCTCGATACGCAGCTGCCCAAACACCAGCGCAACGCCGTCCTGTGCTGCCGGCATCGGTGTCTGCCGACGCAGATGGGCACGCAGGCGCGCCAACAGCACGCGAGGCTCGATCGGCTTGGCGATGTAGTCATCGGCACCAAGTTCCAGCCCCAGCACCTGCTGGATGTCATCGGCCTGCGCGCTGAAGATGCACAGCACGCCGTTGTAATTCGCCCTCACGCGGCGGCATACATCCAGCCCATCCATGTCCGGAAGGCCCAGGTCGAGAAGCACCACATCCGGCGGCGCGCACTGGATGCTTGCGATGGCCTGCTCACCGCAGTCCACGCGTCGTATATCGAATCCATGGCCCATCAGATAGCGCGTTACAAGCGCGGCGAGGCGGTCGTCATCTTCAACCAGAAGCAAGCGTGACATCGGAATGCTCGTCATCATCAAAGCCCCATGCTGCGGAGCTCTCTGACGATATGGCATGGGTAATAGCGACACGGCGCCTGCCGCCGCACCGATGGTTCAGGTGCCATTTTCCTGCCGGTTGCATGCGGTCACACACGGTCGCAGTTGCGTACACAACCACCACAGTCGCGCTGAGGAAACCGCGAGGCTGTGTCTCCATCATGACGGCTCCAACCAACGCATCAACCAGGAGTCGCAGATGAAGAAGATTCTCTCCCCGATCGCCACTGTCGTTGCACTTTCACTGGCGCCCGCCGCCGCGTGGGCGGATGTGCAGGACCGTTCCGGCAGCTACGCCGTGGTTGGCCTGGGCAAGACCAAGACCGAGGTGCATGGCAAGAAGGTCGATCTCAATCAAGGCAAGCAGAAAGTGGGTAACGGAAGGTTCAACTACACCGTCGGTGGTGGCTACCGCTTGAATGACCACCTTGCAGTTGAGACCAATGTCCACGGTCAGGTCGGCAACAGCAAGAAAAAGTCCTCCCGCGATGGCGGCAAGGACGCCAAGTCGAACGGGGACGTCGGGTCGCTCAACAGCCGCGCCTACACCGTTTCCGGCCTGGTGATCATGCCGGTGGGCGAGCGCGTGGAATTGTTTGGTCGTGCTGGCGTGGGCCGCATGAACACCAGTTTTACCCCGACGGCCGGTAGCGCCATCAGCAAGGCGCGCAGCAGCGGCATGGCCACGCAGTTCGGTGCCGGTGCCAACTTCCATGTGGGTGAGAACAGCTTCGTGCGCACTGAGTGGACCACGCTTCGGGGTAAAGGCAACGACGCTGTGGCCAAGGCACTGGGCCGCAACAAGCTGGTCTCCTCGGGTGTGATGGTTTCCTACGGCCACAACTTCTGAGCCTGCCGGGCTGCGCCGATGGCGTGGCCCCGCTTTTTCGGCACCTGCCGGTACGGCCCGCACGGAATGGATCATGATGCCCACGCACACACAAGCAGGCCCGGTGCTTCAACCTTCGATGGGCGCCGCTATTGCCGGCGCTTGGGTACTGGATGAGCGCTCGGTGCCGCTGCACGCGCAGGTGGCGCGCATGGCGGCACACCACCGGAGCAACGACCACGATGCGGCGTCGTCTGATGGCGCAGGATGCTGGGAGGATACGTTGCGCGGCATTGCCCTGTCCGGGCAGGTGTGTGCGGGCGCCCGTGGATTACGAATCTCACCGTCCGGCCGCTACGTAAGCGTCCTGGATGGCGTGCTGGTCAGTTCCTGCGCGCCAGCGAGCGGAGGCAACAGGGAGGAGGCGCAGCAAGGCTGCATGGACGTGTGGGACGCATGGCTGAACGTCCTTGATGCGCGGGGCGTACAGCGTGCCGTGAACGAGCTGGAGGGGGCATTCGCGATGGCCGTGTATGACCGCGAGCGGCACCACGTGACCCTGCTCCGCGATCGCGCAGGCCAGCGCCAGCTGTACTACGCGTTGACCAATGGAATGCTGCTGTTCGCAAGCCAGCCAGGGATGTTGTCCCGCCATCCCGCGTTCGAGCGCCGGGTGGACCGCAACGTGCTTGCGCTGTATCTCCGGCATGGCTACGTGCCTGCGCCCCACTGCATGTTCGCCGGGGTGCTCCAGCTTCGTGCCGGTTGCATGCTGCAATTGGACGCAACCCGCATTCGGCTGGGCGCACGCGGCCACCTGCACGGCGTGGACCAGCGTGCCTACTGGAATGCCGGGCAGGTCTACGAGGCCTCGGCAGCGCGTCGCGACGTGATCGATCCAGCCCATGCAGTCGATGCACTGGATCGTCGGATCCATGCGTCGGTGGCACGCATTGGCGGAGTTACCGGCTGCGCCGCGTTCCTGTCCGGGGGCGTGGATTCTTCGATGGTGGCTGCGATCCTGCAGGCGCAGAGCCACACGCCGGTTACCACGGTGTGCATCGGATTCGATGACGCAGGACACGATGAGCGCCGTTGGGCCGATGCGGTTGCGCGCGTGCTGGGGGTGAACCACAGCTCGGCCCTGCTGGATGGACGGCGTGCGCGCGATCTGGTGCAGCAGCTGCCGCAGGTGTGGTGTGAGCCTTTCGCTGATGCGTCGCAGCTGCCGACGCTGGAGGCATGCCTGCAGCTGGAGCGGGGGCAGACCGTATTGACGGGTGATGGGGGCGATGAACTCTGGTTTGGTCACGGGACGCACGCGCGTGCCGTGCGCAACGCACGGCTGGCCCAGGCACTGCCCGCCTGCGTGCGAGCAGTGGCTCGGCGCGGGCTGCGTGGTGACCCCGAGCAGCCCCGGCTGGGTGGCGCGGCGGCCTTGCTGGCCAACGTGGCCAGCGATGACGTGCGGCATCATTTCCTGCTGCGCACCGTGCGCTGGCGCGACCCGGCGGCGATGGTGAAGGGCGCCGTGCTGCCGCGCACGCTGTACGACGATACCGGCTGCACACTGCGTAATGTGCAGCCTGCCGATCAGGTGCAGTACCTGGACTTCGCCATGGAGCTGAGCAATGGCATCCTGGTCAAGACCCAGCGCGCAGCGGCCAGTGCCGGGCTGCAGGTGTATTCGCCGCTGCTCGATCAGCAAACAGTGGAACATGCATGGGCACTACCGCATGAGCTCAAATTTCGTCATGGCGAACACAAGTGGGTGCTCAAACAGGCGCTGTGCCGCTACCTGCCCACCGAACTTGTGCATCGCCCAAAACGGGGGTTCGGCCCCCCCATCGCCACGTGGCTGGCGGGTCCGCTGAGGCCCTGGGCGGAAGCGCTGCTGTCTCTGCCTGCGTTGCAGGCGCACGGTCTGTTGGATGAGGCACGGGTGAGACGGATCTGGAGCGCGTTCCTGGCCGGCGAACGTCGATGGCATCCGCTGCTGTGGACGGTGCTGATGTTCCAGGCCTGGTACGAGCATCATCTGCGGTCGCATTGATTCCCGGCAGGTAGGGCGTGTCTGCTGGGTTGGCGATGCGGGTTGGAAGGGGCGACCAGAGCCTTCCTCTGCACGGTTCTGATATAAGAGCCATGCAACTTTTCTGAAATCGATAAATTTCCCTGATGACTATGATCGTGCCGCCACTGCAGCTTCGGTGGCGCATTGACACTCACAGGAGAGACGTTCAGATGAAGGCTCAAGGAAGGAAGGCACTGCTCGCGCTGGTGTTGGCGGCGGCTTCCGCATCGGCGCACGCTGCGTCTGGGGACAGTCGCGCGGACATCCACGTGTGGGCGAATGTTGATACCACGCTGGCAATGTTGAAGCCGGACGGCAGCCCGCTTTACGACGATGCAGAGCTGAGCTTCAATCCAGGCACGGGGTTGCTGATGCCTTGGGAAGAGCCGGTAAAAGTGTTTTCCAACGACACCGGTAAGGATGTCGCCGTCAAGCTGGCGAACAAACCACAGTTGCTGCCGGTGGTCGCTGCGCCAGGCGCACAGCCCGTGCCGCTGATCGTCATGTTGAATGGTACGGAGCTGCGCGAGGTAGATTCAATCTTCGAGGCGCGCAACCTGTTCGATGGTGTCGCGCCGGGCGCATCGATCACCATGCCTCTGTACATCGGGCATGGCACTTTCAAAACGCCGGGCACCCCACCTGATCCCATCAGTGCGGCGGGCCTGTACGAGGGCCAGGTCAACGTCATCCTCTCCCAACGGGTCGCTGCGCCGTAATGTCTCCTGGTCCGGCCCGGTCACCGGGCCGGCCGCCTCAGGTAAATCGCTTGAACGTCACTGCACCTGCTCTCGCACGGCTGGCGGTTTCGCTTGCGCTGGCGTCGGCCAGCCCGATGGTGATGGCCGGCAACGTGCCGCCTGGTTTCGAGGATCTAGCCAACGGTCAGACCGAGCATCTCGATATCCGATTGTTCAACCGCTCGGCAGGTCTGTCGCCGGTGCATGTCACCCTGGAACACATACGATTGGAGGCGCCGCAAGAGGTGATGGCCGCGCTGGGACTACCCGAAGAGGCACAACGCGCGCTGCTCCCTGCGCTCAGCCGGCCGTTGTCGCGCAACAGCCACCTGGCCTGTCGCCATGCCGGGCAGGGCAGGGGATGTGGCTATCTGGATCCGCCGCTGGAGGCCGATGCGGTTTCAGCGCTCTACGACGAAGGCGAGGGCGTGGTGTATCTCTTCCTCGCCCGCCAATGGATCGCCAGTGAAACGGCGCCGTCGCGTTTCCATCGCGTCAGCGAGCAGAGTGAGAACGCGTTCCTGCACCAGCAGATGGTCAACATGAGTGGTGGACGCGGCTACCAAGCCTTGAGTGCACAGGGCGACGGCGTGGTCGGCATCGGTTCGCGCAGCCACGTGTCCACCAACTGGAACCTCAGCTACCAGCGTTACTACGGCCGCGTGGTGCATGCGCTGCAGTTCGACAACGCATTCTTCCGGCGCGACCTTGACCAGCGGCATTACGTTCAACTGGGGCGCATGGACCGTCGCAACCTCTCCAGCCCGGTAGGAGGGACATTCAGCTTCAGCATGCTGCCGCTGGATCGTTTCCAGGGCGCCCGCGTGGGCACGACCCACGCCTACGTCGATTCCGATGCCACGGCTCAAGCGGCCCCCCTCACGGTATTGCTGGCCCGCGACGCACGCGTGGATGCGTTCGTTGGCGACCGGCTGCTGCAGACGTTCTATCTGCCGGGCGGGATCAACCTGTTGGACACCCGTGCATTTCCGTTCGGTACGTACTCCGTCACCCTGCGCGTCTACGAGGACGGTGTGCTGGTACGCAGTGAAGAGGCGCCGTTCGACAAAGGGGCGGACTGGGGCGAGCAGGGGGTGCAATGGTTCCTGCAGGCCGGCCAGCGGGACGAGCGCAGGCGGGAGCGCGGTGCAGGCGCGCTGGCGACCATGGTGGGGCTGCGGCTGCCGGTGGGCCGCAAGGCATCATTGGCGGCGGGTGCATTGGATGTGGCGGGCGTGCGCTATGCCGAACTGCGCCTGGATCTGCGCACACCTCTGGCAGCGCAGGAGATGCGTGCCTCTTTTACTGCGCTGCGCGGCAGTGATGGCAGCCGGGGGCAGCAGCAGCAGATTTCCTACCGCCGCCGCGCTTCGTGGAACCTCCACCGGCAGCGCATGCGAGGTATGGCCTGCCATGCCGTTGGGGACACGCTGGACAGCCTGGGCTGCGCTGATTCGCTGAGTGCGTCGGTGGCCGTGCCCGTGGCCGGAGGCAGTGCCCATCTGGCCTATACACGTCGGCAGACGTGGCAGAGCGGCAACGACCCTGTCAGCCGCCTTGACGATCCGTTGGGCATTCCCCCCTTGGGTCCGCCACCGTCGCTGCTGATGCCGGCAGGTCGATCTGCCCAGCGGGACGCCACCTGGCAGGCCAGCTACGGGCGCTCGCACCGCTGGAATGCGTTCGGCGTGTCCAGCCGTTTCGGTGTCTGGCGCAAGCAAACACTCGGCACGGTGCTGGGCCGGCGCGATCGCGGCGTCTACTTCAGCGTCAGCTTTACGCGCTTGCAACGCGGTGAGCGCCTCCATGCACAGCGACGCCATGGCATGGACGTGCGCCAGCCCAGCCACCAGCGTCCGGACATCAGTTACAGCACCAGTCAAAGCGTGCGCCAGGACCACCACGGTGGTTACCGCGAGGCGAGCGCTGAGCTGCGCGGCGGCAAAGATACACGCGTGAGCGGGCTGCTCAGTGCCCGGGTGCAGAACAGGTCTGGATACAGCGGTATCTCGTTCTCACACAGTCGGCGGTATGGGCGCAGCGAGCCTGCGTACGCACTGAACCACAGCTCCGGGCTGGCGGTAGGCGCGCACGGCCTGTACTGGGGCGGCGCCTATGGTGCGCAGGCGGGCGTCGCTGCCGAGGTCGGCGGCACCGACGATCTGGACCTGGGGGGACTGGCGGCTGAGGTGAGCGTGGGGGGGATGCAGGCGCAGCGACTGCGTGTGGGCGAACGCCGTCTGCTGCCTCTGTCGGCCTACCAGGCGTATCAGGCTGAAGTGCAGGACGTCAGCGCCCAGGACAACGGCGCCAGCGTGCGCGTGAATGGGGGCGAGGGTGCGCGGCCCCTGTTCCTGGCCCCGGGCCGGTTGCTGCCGCTGCCGATCCCCATTGAAGTCACTTACACCTTCATCGGCAACGCGCAGGATATCGCTGGCGGGCCCGTTGCGGATGCCCGCATCCTCAACGCCGCCGTGCCGGGTACGAGTACCAGCGGCGGCTTCGCCATCGAGTTCGCGCGTCGCGAAACCACGCTTTACGTGCTGCACGGCGCCCGGTTGCTGAACTGCCCGCTACGCGTGCGTGAACGGCGCAATGTGCTGTTGCTGGTCGGCGCCGTACAGTGCACCCCCCTGGCAGTGGCACAGCTGCCAGCGGACATACGCCAACAGCCGCGCGTAACCCGTCTGTTGCAGGAGCAGGCGCTTATCGCGAACACCACGCAGACCGATCCGTTGGCGGACAGGCGATGAACCGCATGGCGGCGACAGCGCTCTTGCTTGCCGTCGCCTCAGCGGGCCTGTCCAATGCAAACGCGCAGCATCCTCCTGACACCGTTCCCACCTCCAGCGAGCAGCATGTTGTGCTCCGGTGGGACCGGGCCGCTTCGCCTGGAGACATCGAGCTGTGGCCGCGCAAGACGCTGCTGGCCTATGACGAGGCAGGCACGCTCGGCCATGGCGGGGCGTTCCTTACCTGTCGTTCGAGTACAGACGCAGGCACCGGGCGATGCCCCACCACCGACACCCAGGACAGCGCCAGCGGCCTGGTCAGCGTGATCCCGGTCCGCTTCACCGAGCAACGCAGCGGCGTGCAGGTGGAGCTGGACGTGGAGGGAGAGCTGAGACGGGTCGATTCCCATGGCACCTGCGGTGCCGACCGCTGGTCCCCTGTCGTGCAGCCCCTGTGGACATCCGTTCGTTTTCCATGCATCGGCGCAGTGGGCACCGGTGCCGGTCTGTGGCTGCGCACGGGCCAACTGCAGCGCTTGGTGGCCGGCCGCTGGACGGCCACACTGGCGCTTGAACTGGGATCTCCTTCCCAGCCGCACCTGGCCAGCTATCGCTTCACGTTCGATCTCACGATCACCGACCGAGATGCGGCAGGCGTCTATTTCCCGGCCTTCGACTCCGTCACCCCACAGGTGGGGCTGAACCTGCGATACGACCCAGGCGGACAGAGAATTGCAGGGCACACTGAGCTGGACATGTGCCTGTATGACGGGCTGGGGTCGCACAGCGCGTACGTTGGGATTACCGTGCGCGACAGTGAAGGCGACACGTCGCAGGGCGACCTGTTCCCGGTCTGGCACCAGGATGGCGAGCGGGACGAGAGCCGGCGCGTGGACTATGCCGTGTCGCTCACCCACGGCGGCGCACGTAAGCGGCTGCGCAATGGTGAGGAACTTCTGCTTACCGGTCTGGACAGTGTCCGCCTGCGGTTGGTGAAGCTGCCTGGCAGCATCGATCCGGTGTTCTGCGTGCCCACCCCGCTGACGCTGGAAACCCCTTCTTTTCCCTCCTCCAGCAAGCGCGCTGGTTACTACAGTGGCGGTCTCAGAGTAGAGATGCGCCTGCCCACGTCGACCCCCTGATGCCACGGAGTACACGCCAATGAACAACCGCCTGCGACCCTTGCTGCCGGTGTTTCTGCTGCTCGCGCTGCCCGCTCATGCCAACCTCACCGTGCACCCGATGCGGACCACGGTGGACGGCACGCGGGGCACGCAGATCCGGGTTTATTCGCAATCCGCACAGCCTCAGTATGTGCAGGCTTCGCTCCGGCAGATCGTCGACCCGGCCGACGAGGGCGAGCATGAAATAGAGGTGTCGCCGGACCAGGCCGCCATTGCGATCACGCCGGGAAAATTCGCGCTGTCCGGCGGGGGCAATCGACTGATACGGGTCATCCCACTACAACCGGTCACCCACGAGACGGCTTACCGCGTCTACTTCGAAGGCGTGCGTGGAAACGAGGAAAGCGCGACCGAAGTGATAGAGGGAGCACAGGCGAAGGTGGGGCTGAGCCTGATATGGGGCGCGCTGGTCAATGTGCTGCCGGCCGACGGCGTGGTCGAGGTGCAGCTGCAGGCCGACCACCTGCGCAACACGGGCACGCTGCGTCTGGGCATCACCAGCATCGCCGACTGCCAGGACACGCGGTGCACTGCCCATGATGTGTCGCGCAGCCTGTATCCGGGCAGCCACCTGAACCTCCCGTTCCCACGGGTGGCAGGCCACACGGTACAGCTGCGCTACCGGCTCAGTCGCGACGGGTATCGTGAGCATCTGACGACGCTGTCGCCCTGACGTCGCGCGGCTACGATGCTTCTGGTTCTGCCAGCAACTGACGCAGCTGCGCCAGCGATGCACGCCGCATCGGCTTGTCATCCAGTGGTGAAAGCGCGGCTTGGCGCAGCGCATCGTAGGGCAGCACGACCAACTCGAAGGTCAGCGCTTCGGCCTCGAACAGCCAGGCCGGTGCGTCCAGGCTGCGGTGGCGATCAAGCCGCAGTCGTCGCACCCGGACGTCGGCCGGAATGCCGTGGTCGTCAAGGAAGCGCTGCACCGCGTCGGCATCATCGTCGAACAACTGCAGCTGCACAGGACTGTTGCCATCGGCCGTGCCCTCCAGCACCGGCCCGACCAGCCGCGGTGAGAACGCCTGCAGGAATTCCATCGCGCGCAGCGCAGCGTGCCGACGCAGCTGCAGCTGGCGGCCATGGTCGGGGCCGGCAAACAATCGCTGATGTTCCCGCAGGGCCGCTTCGATCTCGATGTTGCGCGGCAGGCTGGCATCATCGTGGATGCCCAGCTGGTGGGCGGCTTTCATCTTGGCCTGGTGGTAATCGCCGATCCCGCTCTCTGCCATCAGGCGGGCGGCTTCGTGGGCGAGCCGATGACGTCGCTCGCGACTTTGCGTGGCGGTATGCGGGCGTGCGCGGTGCATCGCTGTTCCCCTGTGGGACCTGGGGCCAGCGTACACCGGCAACGTGACCGGCGCGTAGAGCGCTCACCCGCTCGGCGGATTCCATCACCGCGTGGGGCACGCGCCGAGCATCACTCGGCGCTACGCAACGCATCGGCGCGTGACGTCAGGCCATCAGAAGATATCGAACGCGGCGGCGTCAGCCTGCGGGGCATTGAGATTCAGGTCGTAGTCCTGCAGGCGATCCATGTCTTCGACCTTCACCCACTCGGTCGCCCCGTTGAGGCTGGCCTGGACCATCCCCGTCGGCGGTTCGTTCTGGGCGATGGGCGTGTCTTTCAATGCCGTGCGCATGTATTCGATCCAGATCGGCAGCGCCGCGCGTCCGCCGTATTCGCGGTAACCGAGTGAACGGAAGTCATCGCGACCCACCCACACCGTCGTGGCATACGGGCCACCGAAGCCGGAGAACCAGGCGTCGCGATGGTCGTTGGTCGAGCCCGTCTTGCCGCCTACGTCTTCGCGACCGAGAACCTTCGCAGCCGTGCCGGTACCGCGCTGGACTACGTCGCGCATCATCGATACCAACTGGTACGCCGTGCGGGCGTCGATCGCGCGCGGCGCCGTGCGTGCGTCCGGATTGACCGGGGCCGGCGCTTCCGCGGCAGCCGGCGCTGTATCGGTACCGGCTGCCACCGGTGCCGCAGGGGCGCCGAAGTTGAACCCGTCCACGACCTGGCTGGCAGGCTGGCCGTTGCTGGTGCCCGCACACTCGCGGCAGGCCATCGCCGGGTTTTCCTTGAACACCTCCACGCCATCGCGGTCGGTGACGCGGTCGATCAGCCAGGTGTCCACGCGCGAGCCGCCGTTGGCGAACACCGCATAACCGCGGGCAACCGACAGCGGGGTCAACGATGCAGTACCGAGCGACATCGACAGATTGGGCGGCAGCTCTGCCTCGGCAAAGCCGAACTGGCTGATGTATTTGCGGGCATAGTCCACGCCCATGCCGTCCAGCAGGCGCACCGAGACCAGGTTGCGCGACTGCACCAGCGCTTCGCGCAGGCGCATCGGGCCGCGGAAGCCGCCACCGTCGTTCTGCGGCGACCAGGTCTTGCCGCGGCGGTCGCGGAACACCACCGGGGCATCGAGCACGATCGACGCCGGGTTGTAGCCCTTGTCGAAGGCCGCCGCGTAGATGAAGGGCTTGAAGCTGGAGCCCGGCTGGCGGCGTGCCTGGGTGGCACGGTTGAACTTGTTGCCGGAGAAGCTGAAGCCGCCGACCAGAGCTTTCAGGGCCCCGCTGTTGGCATCCACCGACACCAGTGCGGACTGGCCGCGCGGGATCTGGTCAAGCAGCCACTGGCCTTCTTTCTCGCCCACGCGCACGCGCACGATGTCGCCGCGCTTCACCAGCTTTGCGGGGGTCTTGTTGGTCCAGCGCGCCGCACCGGCGGGCAGGGTGACCTCGGTGCGGTTGGCCAGCAGCGCCGTGGCACTGCCATCGGCGGCCGTTGCGGTGATGAGCGCCGGCAGCAGCCCGGCCTGGGCGCTGATGCCGGACAGATGCGCTGCCAGGCTGGCGGCATCGTCAGCGGCGCCCAGCTCCACCTGCTTTTCCACGCCGTGCCAGCCGTGGCGGTGGTCATAAGCCAGCAGGCCATCGCGCACCGACAGGTTGGCAGCGGTCTGCAGTTCGGCGTTGATGGTGGTGGTCACGTGGTAGCCCTTGTTGACCACATCTCCGCCGAAGCGGGCGATCATCTCCTGGCGTACCAGCTCGGCCACGTAAGGCGCATCGACCTGCACCGGCGGCTCATGTGCCGTGGCATGCATCGGCACGGCCTTGGCCGCATCGGCCTCGGCCTGGGTGATGAAGCGCAGGTCGGCCATGCGCTGCAGCACATAGTTGTCGCGGCGCTGCTGCGCGCGCTCCGGGTTGGAGAGCGGGTTGCCCGACGAGGGGAACTTCGGGATGCCGGCCAGTGACGCCATCTCGTCCAGGTCCAGCTGGTCCAGCGACTTGCCGTAGTAGAACTGGCCTGCCGCCGCCACGCCGTAGGCCCGGTTGCCGAAGAAACTCTTGTTCAGGTACAGCTCGAAAATCTCGTCCTTGCTGAGCTCGGACTCGATCTTCCGCGCCAGCAGGATCTCGGCCAGCTTGCGCGTGTAGCTGTATTCGGAGCTCAGGAAGAACTGCCGCGCGACCTGCTGGGTGATCGTCGAGCCGCCCGGGACGCGGCGATCGCTGGTGGTGGCCAACAGCCAGACCGCGCGCGCGATGCCCTTGTAGTCCACGCCGCCATGCTCGTAGAAGCGGGCATCTTCGGTCGCCAGGAACGCCTGCTTCAGGCGCTCGGGCACGTCCTTCATGGTGATCGGCGTGCGCCGGGTCTCCCCGAACACGGCCATCAGCTTGCCGTCGGCGGCGTACACATACATGGGCTCCTGCATTTCCACGTCGCGCAGGGTCTGCACGTCCGGAAGCTTGGAGGAAACAACGTAATAGAGGCCGCCAGCAGCGGCCGCCCCGATCAGCGCCAGGATCAGCGAAACGACCAGGATCCAGCGCAGCCAGCGGCGAAGGCGTGTCATCGGTGACAGATTCCGATTGCAGAATTCATGGCCGCAGAGTATAGATTACACAAGGGGCTGGCTGGGGTCGGTCCTGGGGAGTGCAAGGGGAAGCTGCGACGTTGTGTGACGTTCTGTGAAGACGACTTCACGGCGCGTGGTTGCCATTTGCAAAAAAAACGTTATTAATGCGCGGGCGCAGCTGATGCGTCCAAGTGCCCGTCGGCAGGGGAGAAACCGTGGGGCTCATCCCAAAAAGCCAGTCGCCGCTCATAGGCGTCGACATCAGTTCAACGGCAGTGAAACTGTTGCAGCTCTCTCGTAGCGGCAATCGTTTCCGCGTGGAACACTATGCTGTGGAACCACTTCCGCCGAATGCGGTGGTGGAAAAGAACATCGTGGAAGTCGAAGCGGTAGGCGAGGCGATCCGTCGCGCCGTCAACCGTTCGGGCAGCAAGGCCAAGTTCGCAGCGGCCGCCGTGGCGGGCTCTGCGGTGATCACCAAGGTGATCCCGATGCCGGCCGATCTGGACGAGAGCGAGATGGAGGCCCAGATCGAACTGGAAGCCGTCAACTACATCCCGTACCCGATCGAAGAAGTGAACCTGGACTTCGAGGTGCTCGGGACGATCCCGAACAACCCGGAGATGGTCCAGGTGCTGCTGGCTGCCTCGCGTTCGGAGAACGTGGAACTGCGCCAGTCGGCGCTGGAACTGGGCGGACTGATCGCCAAGGTGATGGACGTGGAGGCCTTCGCGGTCGAAAACGCCTTTGCCCTGGTCGCCAGCGAGCTGCCGGTATCCAGTGACGGCGTGGTCGCGCTGGTCGATATCGGCGCCACCATGACCACGCTGAACGTGTTGCGTGGGGGACGCAGCCTGTACAGCCGTGAGCAGGTATTCGGTGGCAAGCAGCTGACGGACGAGATCATGCGCCGTTTCGGCCTGAGCTATGAGGAAGCCGGACTGGCCAAGCGTCAGGGTGGGCTGCCGGAAAGCTACGAAATGGAAGTGCTGGAACCGTTCAAGGAAGCCACTGTCCAGCAGATCAGCCGTCTGCTGCAGTTCTTCTACGCGGGCAGCGAGTTCAATCGCGTCGATCACATCGTGCTGGCCGGCGGCTGTGCCGCGCTGACCGGCCTGCCTGACCTGGTGGAAGAGCAGCTGGGCGTGCCGACCGTGGTGGCCAATCCCTTGGCGCAGATGACGCTGGGCCCGAAGGTGCAGGCGCATGCGCTTGCCCTGGATGCGCCGGCGCTGATGATCGCCACCGGCCTGGCGATGAGGAGCTTCGACTGATGGCACGGATCAATCTGCTGCCGTGGCGCGCCGAGCGGCGCAAGCAACGCCAGCGTGAGTTCTACGCAATGTTGGGCATGGCCGCGATCGGCGGCCTGCTGTTGTCGCTGATGGTGTGGTTCTACTACGACCGTCAGGTCAGCGGCCAGGAAGAACGCAATACCTTCCTGCAGGCTGAGATCGACAAGGTGAAGCTGCAGAACACCGAGATCGATCGCCTTGATTCGCAGAAGGAACGCCTGCTGGCGCGCAAGACGGTCATCGAGGAACTGCAGTCCAAGCGGTCGCAGATGGTCCATCTGTTCGACGCGCTGGTACGTACCATCCCCGATGGCGTCGTGCTGACCGCGTTGAAGCAGGAAGGCGACGTGCTGACCCTGGAGGGGCGGACACAGTCCAATGCCCGCGTGTCGGCGTACATGCGCAACCTGGAAACGTCCGGCTGGATGACCAATCCGGAGCTGGCGATCATCGAAGCGCGTGATCCCGAGAAGGAAAAGGAGGGCAACAAGGCCCTCGCGCTTGCCGACATCAGCGCGCTTCCTTATGTGTTCGTGGTGAAGGTGAAGCTGCCGGCACAGAGCGAAGAAACCACGCTCAATCCGGATGGCTCGGTGGCGGATCCGACGGCGCCCGCGCCGGTCGATCCGGCTGCATTGGCACCGCTGGCACCGGCTGATGCAGCCGCTCCGGCCGCTCCGGCCGCCGGCCCTGCACCCGCTGCAGCACCGGCATCGACCGCACCGCCGGCGCCTGCAGGCAGCCGCCTGACCCCGGCCGCCCCGCAGACACCGCCGGCCAGCGGCCAGGAGCGCTCGCAATGAGCCAGAAGAAAATCAACCTCAACGAGTTGGACTTCAATGACATCGGCAACTGGCCGCAGCAGGCGAAAATCGTCTTCTGCGTGCTGATCGCGCTGGTGATCATGGCCGTGTCCTGGTTCGCCCTGATCAGCGGCAAGCGCGATGAGCTGGCCTCGCTGGAAGTGCGCGAGACCGAGCTGCGTACCGAGTTCGAAAAGGAACAGGGGCGCGCGGTCAACCTGGAGCCGCTGAAGCAGCAGCTCGGTCAGATGGAGCAGGTGCTGCAGCAGATGCTGCGCCAGTTGCCCAGCAAGACCGAAATGCCGGACCTGATCATCGACGTTTCGCAGACCGCGCTGTCCAGTGGCCTGGTCAACGAGCTGTTCGAGCCGGAGTCCGAAGAGGTGCGTGAATTCTACGCCGAGAAGCCGATCAAGCTGCGCATGGTGGGCAGTTACCACCAGTTCGGTGCGTTCGTCAGTGGCGTGGCCTCGCTGCCGCGCGTGGTCATCCTGACCATGCACGACATCAACCTCAAGCCGAAGGATCCCAAGACCGGCATCAACCCGGCCTCGATCCGCGCCGGCGCGCTGGAGCTGTCCGGTACGGTCAAGACCTATCGTTACCTCGACGAGGCGGAGATGGAGCAGCAGGAGAAGGAGGCCGCCGACAAGGCAGCCGCCGCCAACGGGGGTGCGCAATGACCCGTTCCTGGATGCTGCGTGGTATCGGCTTGATGATGTTGGTGCTGTTGGCCGGTTGCGGTCGCGGCATCAGCAGCACGCCGGGCGATGCGCCGAACCTGGAGAAGTGGGTGGCCGACGTGCGTGCGCGTCCGGCGCCGCCCCTCGAGCCGTTGCCGGTGATGCAGCAGTTCGAAACGTTTGAATACTCGGCACAGGGCATGCGGGATCCGTTCACCGATGCCTGGGCCAACCCGCAGGGGGGCAGTGGCCTGCGTCCGGACCCGAACCGTCGGAAAGAACCGCTCGAGGCCTTCCCGCTGGACAGTCTGGACATGGTCGGCACCCTCGGCACCGGTCCGGGCACCGTCGCGGTGGTGATGGCGCCGGACAAGGTCAGCTACAGGGTGCGGCCGGGCGTGTACATGGGGCAGAGCGATGGCCGGGTAACCGGGGTCTTCGAGGACCGCATCGAACTGATTGAGCTGGTGCCGGATGGCGCGGGCGGGTGGCTGGAACGGCCGGCCGCGCTCTCGCTTGAAGATCAATGATCGTTTACTGGGGATAGCACGATGACCTTTCACAATGCCAAGGGGCTGCGTCCGATCCGGCGCCCAACCTTGAACCGCATCGGCGCGCTGGGAGTCGCGTTGATGCTGGCCTGCGGCCACGCGACCGCGGCTGCGCCCAACGGCGCGCCCGCCGCCAGCGCCGCAACGCCTGTTGCCGCGCCGGCTTCGCTGTCGGTCGCCAAGATCGACTTCAAGCGTGGCGCTGACGGCGCAGGCCGGCTGATCCTGCAGTTCGATGGCCAAGGCGCCAACCCGGACCTGCGCAGCCAAGGCAACAGCGTGGTCATCGACGTCGGCAATGCCAGCCTGCCCGCGCAGCTGCAGAAGCCGCTTGATGTCACCGACTTCGCCACGCCGGTGCAGCGCATCGACGCCAAGCCGTATGGCGGTGGTACGCAGCTCGTGCTCAGCACGAACACCGCGTTCGAGTCGCTGGCCTACCAGAGCGGCAACGAATACGTGGTGGAGATCACCCCGAAGCAGGGTCTTGCGGCCACCGGTGCGGTCACGACCAGCAGCATCAACCAGGCGGCGGCAGCCGTTGCGCAGCGCGGTTACAGCGGGCGCCCGGTGACGTTCAATTTCCAGGACGTGCCGGTTCGCACGGTGCTGCAGCTGATCGCTGAAGAGTCCAACCTGAACGTCGTGGCATCCGACAGCGTGCAGGGCAATGTGACCTTGCGCCTGGTCAACGTGCCGTGGGACCAGGCGCTGGACATCGTGTTGCGGGCCAAGGGCCTGGACAAGCGTCGCGATGGCAGCGTGATCTGGGTCGGCCCGCAGCAGGAGCTGGCGAAGTTCGAGCAGGAAAAAGAAGACGCCCGCATCGCGATCGAGAACCGTGAGGACCTGATCACCGATTACGTGCAGATCAATTACCACAGCGCCTCGGCGATCTTCAAAGCGCTGACCGAAGCCCGTGGCATCGGCGGCTCGTCCGGCGGTGGTGGTGGTGGTGGCAGTGGCGGCGGCGGCGCACAGCAGGAAGACAGCGGCTTCCTGACCTCGCGTGGCCGCATCGTGGCTGACGAACGCACCAACATGCTGATGATCAGCGACATTCCGAAGAAGGTCGCGCGCATGCGTGAACTGATCGGCGTGATTGATCGTCCGGTCGACCAAGTGCTGATCGAAAGCCGCATCGTGATCGCTACCGACACCTTCGCCCGCGAGCTGGGCGCGAAGTTTGGTGTCAGTGGCAGCCGTGACAATGTGTATTTCGGCGGAAAGCTTGAAGGCAATGCTGCGAACATCACCAGCGATGGCGCCAGTGCTACTGCGTATCAGCGTGCGCTGAACGAGTGGATCGCGGGCGGGCAAACCGGTGCGGCTCCAGTGCGCAATCCGCGCAGCATCGTCAACAATCCCATTTTCAACCTGCCGGTGGCGTCCACGAGCAATCCGGGATCGCTGGCGTTGTCGATCCTCAATGCTGGCTACCTGCTCGACGTAGAGCTTTCGGCCATGCAGCGTGAATCACGTGGCGAAGTGATCTCGAACCCGCGGGTTGTGACCACTAACCAGCGCGAAGCACTGATCAAGCAGGGTAAGGAAATTGGCTACGTCACCATCAGCGGTGGCGGTGCCGGTGGCGCTGCGCAGGCCAATGTGCAGTTCAAGGAAGTGGTGCTGGAACTGCGGGTCACCCCGACCATCACCAACGACAACCGTGTGTTCCTGAACATGGTGGTCAAAAAGGACGAAGTCGATCAGCTGATCGAACTGCAAGGCTATGGCACGGTGCCGTCGATCAACCGTCGCGAAGTCAACACGGCGGTGCTGGTGGATGATGGCCAGACCGTGGTCATCGGTGGTGTGTACGAGTTCACCGACCGCAGCAGCATCAGCAAGGTGCCGTTCCTGGGCGACGTGCCGTTCCTCGGCAACCTGTTCAAGCAGCGTGGCCGCAACAAGGACAAGGCCGAACTGCTGGTCTTCGTCACCCCGAAGGTGCTGCGCGTGGCCAAGAAAGCCGACTGACGCGTCGTCGCACTGCTGTATGAAGAAGGGCCGCCTTGTGCGGCCCTTTTTCATGGGCCCGACCCGCAGCCTGTGCGAGGCCGCTCGCAGTCGATCAATGCCTCGCATGAACATGAAGCCCAGCCACATGCCTTCCGCAAATTCATTGCCGTGGCACGGTGCGGGGCGTACCGTCCCCGCTTTGTCGGCCTGGGAGCTGCGCCCGTGATGGAGCGCGCCGCGGCTGACCGAGGTGGTCTCCAATGACAGTAGCGGATTGTTCCAGATGTGATGCAGTGTGCTGCAGGTTGACCGCCATTCTCGAGGCGGACGACGCCGTTCCGCTGCACCTGACGACCGAACACACCAGCGGCAAGCGGGCGATGGCGCGGGGCGAGGACGGCTGGTGTGTGGCGATGGACCGTACGCAGATGCGCTGCGGTATCTATGACATCCGGCCGGCCGTCTGCCACCGATTCACCATGGCGGGACCCTACTGCGAGGCGATCCGCGAGGATTACTACGAACACGGTTCTGCGCAGGGCTGATGCCGCTGACCGGGTTTGACGCAGACCCGATGCAGATCCTGCCATCATGGGCATGGAACCTATCGCGCGTTGCGGAGGTCATATGGATGCCATGAATACACCTCCCTCCATACCCGACACCTTTCCGACCCCCGGCCTGATCGCGGCCACGCCCGAGCATGCGCGACTGCATGACGACTTCCAGACGCTGCGCGCCGCGCTGAGTACGGAGATCGTCGGCCAGGCCGAGCTGGTCGAGCGGCTGCTGATCGCGCTTCTCGCTGACGGCCACCTGTTGGTGGAAGGCGCGCCCGGGCTGGCCAAGACCACGGCGATCCGCGCGCTGGCCAGCCGACTGGACGCGGATTTTTCCCGCGTGCAGTTCACCCCGGACCTGCTGCCGGCCGATCTGACCGGTACCGAAATCTGGCGCCCGCAGGAAGGCCGCTTCGAGTTTGTGCCCGGCCCGATCTTCCACCCGATCCTGTTGGCCGACGAGATCAACCGCGCCCCGGCCAAGGTGCAGTCCGCACTGCTGGAAGCGATGGGCGAGCGCCAGGTCACGGTGGGTCGACACACGTATCCGCTGCCGCCGCTGTTCCTGGTGATGGCCACGCAGAACCCGATCGAGCAGGAAGGTACCTTCCCGCTGCCGGAAGCGCAGCTGGACCGCTTCCTGATGTATGTGCGCATCGGTTACCCCGACGAGGGCGCGGAAACCGAGATCCTGCGCCTGGCGCGTGAGCGTGCGCGGGGTGCGCTGGACGCGCCCGCGACCGCGCCCCCGCGCATGCCGATGGCCGATGTCTACGCGGCGCGTCGCGCTGTGCTGGACCTGCATTTTTCGCCGGCGCTGGAGCGTTATCTGGTTGAACTGGTCCTCGCCTCGCGTCAGCCCGCACGCTACGATGCGGCCCTCGCACGACGCATTGCCTGGGGCGCAAGTCCGCGTGGTTCGATCGCGCTGGAGCGCTGCGCGCGTGCCCGTGCCTGGCTGGCCGGGCGTGATTTCGTCACCCCGGACGACGTGCGCGCGATCGCCGGCGACGTGCTGCGTCACCGCGTGCTGCCCAGCTACGAAGCCGTCGCCGAGGGCTGGGATGGCGAGCGGCTGGTGCAGGAACTGCTGGCCCGCGTGCCGGCACCCTGAACCCCATGCCGGTGAACGACAGTCATGACATCGCCGCAGGCGATGGCCTGGTGCCCACCTTGGCCGAGCTGGTCGCGCTGCGCGGTTCCGCCGTGCGCCCGCCGGCGCCGCGGCGAGGCCGGGTAGGGCAGGCCGGGCAGGCACCGTCGGCGATGCGCGGGCGGGGGATGGAGTATGCAGAATCACGCGAGTACGTCGCCGGTGATGACGCGCGGCATATCGATTGGCGGGTGACCGCACGCAGCGGCCGCACCCATACCAAGCTGTTCCAGGCTGAGCGCGAACGCGTCAGCCTGATCGTCGCCGACACCGACCCGGCGCTCTATTTCGGCACCCGTACGCGGTTCAAATCCGTGCAGGCCGCTCGGGTCGGTGCGGTCGCGGCCTGGTCGGCACAGCGTCGCGGTGATCGGCTGGCCGCCCTGCGCGGCAGCTTGACCGAGGCCCCGATTCCACCTGCCGGCGGCACGCGTGGTGTGCTGCGGGTGCTTGATGCGCTGAGCCGCTGGTATGCCGCTCCGCCACCGGATGATGCAGGCCTGGAGCATGCGCTGCACCAGGCCCGGCGCGTGCTGCGTCCCGGTGCACGGATGCTGGTGCTGGCCGATCCCTTGCGCGCCGCCGCGATCCCGCTGGCGCAATGGGCGGGACTCGCCCAGCATCATGAAATCGATGTGCTGTTGATGGTGGATCCCCTGGAGCTGGAGCCGCCGCGTGATGCGTTGGCGTTCCTGGCCGAATCGCGACGCGTGCGCGTGGACCTGCGCAGCAGTGCCGTGCGCAGTCACTGGCAGGCCCACTTCGCCGATCCGCTGCAGCAGTTGCAAGAGACGCTTGCCGCGCGACGTATCGCGGTGCATGTCGTGGCCACCAACGTAGACAGCGCGAGCTGGCTGTCACCGGCCGTACGCGAGGTCGTGGCATGAGCACGAACCTGCCACTGCGCGACGTGCACCTGCCCCCTGCGCCGAGTCTGTGGCCGCCCGCGCCGGGGTGGTGGGCAGTGGCCGCCGTTGTCCTGCTTCTGCTGGCGATCCCGCTGCTGTTGCGTGCGCGGCGCCTTCGCCGCGAACGGGCCTGGCAACGGCAGTTCGATGCCGAGCTCGCCGCCGCCGGCACGGCCGCTGCACGGGTGGCGGCGCTGTTGGTCCTGCTGCGTCGTGCAGCACGCCAGCAACGGCCCGGCGATGAGGTGCTGCAGGGCGATGCGTGGTTGCAGGTGGTGGACCCGACGGGTTCGCTGTCCCCGCCGCAGAAAGCGCTCCTGCTGCACGGGGCCTACCAGCCCCACGTGGACCCGCAGCAGCTTGCCGCGCTGGAACCTTGGGCCCGCACACGCTACGTGTCGCTGTTGAAGGAGGGCGCGCGATGACGTTGCCCGCTTGGCCGTGGCCGGATCTTCTGCTTGCGTGGCCGTGGGCGCTGCTCGCCTTGCCGCTGCCCTGGCTGATGCGCTGGTGGCCGCGGCGGGCGGCCCAGCAAGGGGCTGCCCTGCGCGTGCCGTGGTCGGCGCAGCATCTGCAGGAGATCGCCGGCGAGGCCCGCCATGACGGCGCCCGCCTTCATCGTGCGATGCTGTGGCTGGGCTGGTGTTGCCTGTGCATCGCCTTTGCGCGGCCGCAGCTGCTTGGCGAGGCGGTGAGCCCGCCGGTGCAGGCCCGTCAGCTGATGCTGGCCATGGACGTGTCCGGCAGCATGGGCGAGCCGGACATGGTGCTGGGCAGCCAGGTGGTCGAGCGCCTGACGGCGGCCAAGGCCGTGCTTGCGGACTTCCTGGACCGGCGTGCAGGGGATCGCGTCGGCCTGCTGGTGTTCGGTGACCGCGCCTACGCGTTGACGCCGATCACCGCGGACCTGGCCAGCGTGCGTGAACAGCTGGGCGATGCGGTGGTGGGGTTGGCCGGGCGCGAGACGGCGATCGGCGATGCGATCACCCTGGCCGTGAAACGCCTGCGCAGCCAGCCTGAGGGGCAGCGCGTGCTGATCCTGCTGACCGACGGCGTCAACAATGCCGGCGTGCTGGCTCCGCTGCGGGCGGCCGAACTGGCTGCCACCGAGCACGTCCGCGTGTACACCGTCGCCTTCGGCGGCGATGGCGGCATGAAACTGTTCGGCATGGACATCGGGCAAGCGCAGGATCCGGTGGATGAAGCCACCCTGCGCAGGATCGCCGACGTCACCGGTGGACGTTTTTTCCGTGCGCGTGACACCGCGCAACTGGCTGGCATCTATGCCGAGCTGGACCGGTTGGAGCCGGTGACGGCGCTCGGGCCGGCACTGCGGCCACGCAACGAAGTGTATTTCTGGGCCTTGGCGTTGGCGATGCTGCTGGGCGCGCTGGCATGGCTGTGGCCGGGGCGGCAACGATGATGTCCGACGTTCTGACGATGGTGCACTGGACGCGCCCGCACCTGCTGTGGGGGCTGCTGGTCCTTCCCGTGATCGCACTGTGGGCATGGCGCCGCAGTCGCGTCGCGGGTCGCTGGCAACAGGCCGTGGATGCTCACCTGTTGCCGCATCTGCTGCAGGGCGGAAGTGCCAGCGCGCGGCGCTGGCCGTGGGCCGTACTGCTGGGCTGGTTGCTCGCGGTGGTGGCGGTGGCTGGACCGGGGTGGCGACAACAGACGCAGACCCTGCTGCAGCCGCAGTCGCCGCTGGTGGTGGTGCTGGATCTGTCCACGCGGGTCGGCGCTACCGATCTGCCGCCATCGCGGTTGCTGCAGGTACGCGCGAAGCTGGCCTCGCTGTTGCAGCAGCGCGAGGGAGGCCAGATCGCGCTGGTGGCCTATGCCGATGACGCCTACACCGTGGCCCCGCTCACTGACGACGTCGCCAATGTGGCCCTTTACCTTGATTCCCTGTCGCCGCAGGTGATGCCGGCCGACGGCCAGCGCGCCGACCGCGCACTGGATTGGGCCACGCTGCTGCTGCAGCGAAGCGGCATGCGCGGTGGCCAGATCCTGCTGCTGACCGATCAGGCTGACGACGGCGCGGTAGCGGCGGCTGCGCAGGCGCACGCGCAGGGGATGCGGGTGTCGGTGCTCGGCGTGGGTACGCCGGCAGGCACGGCGTATCGCGATGGGCGCGGCCAGATCAGCAACGCCGCACTTGATGAAAAGAGCCTGTCACGGTTGGCAGCAGCTGGCGGTGGCCGCTACCAGCGGCTGGCTCGCGATGGTACGGACCTGCAGGCACTGGACGTGCTGCAGGCGGACCAGGTGTCCGGTGAACAGGAGCGCGGCAGTGCACGGCAATGGCTGGACCAGGGCTACTGGCTGCTGCCGCCGGTGATGCTGCTCGCACTGCTGGCGTTTCGCCGTCGTGCGGCGGTGCTGTCGGTGCTGGTGCTGCTGGGCGCATCGACGATGCTGCCCGTGCCGCTGCAGGCACAGGAAAAGGCGGCAGCCGCGCTGTCGGCGCAGGCCGACAAGGCCACCCCGTGGCTGCGCCTGGACCAACGCCGGCAACAGCGTCTGGAACAAGGCGTGCGTGCCTACCAGCAGGGCGATTTCGGCACCGCCGCGCGGCAGTTCGAAGCGGTGGACAACGCCGAGGGCTGGTACAACCTCGGCAATGCGCGCGCGCGACAGGGTGATCTGGACGGGGCCATACAGGCCTACGACCGTGCATTGATCCAGCGGCCGGCGATGGAGGATGCGGTCGCCAACCGGGCCGTGGTGGATGCGGCGCGCAAGCGCAAGAAGCCGCCCGGTGCGAAAGCGGGCGCATCGCCGCCGTCACAGGGCGGGAAGGGGCAGCAGCAGGCAGGGCAGGGCCAACCGCCGGCGCAACCGCCTGCGCAGCCACCGAAGGCATCCGGCTCGCCAGGCGCTGGCGCCCCACCGTCGCCGTCGCAGCAGAACACGACCCCCAACGCGCAGCCATCCAACAACGACGGCCAAGGTGCGCCGCAGCAGAAGCCTTCCGCTGATCCGCAGGCACAGGCACGCGCCGATGCCGAACAGCGTCAGCGCATGCAGCAGGCCATGAAGAGCGGCCAGGGCGATGGTGATGGCAAGCAACAGCAGCCGGCGCAACGCACGGATGGCCGGACTCCGCAGCAACGCGAACAGCAGCAGGCGGTGGAAGCCTGGATGCGGCGCGTACCGGACCAGCCCGGCGATCTGCTGCGGGCCAAGTTCCAGCTGGAAACCGAACGCAGGAAACGCGAAGGACCATGATGCGACACGCCCCCCCCTATACCCTCATGCGGATGCCGACGTGGCTGCTGGTGCTGATGCTGCTCTGCCTGCCGGCAGGCGCGCAGGCGCAGACCCGTGCCTGGCTCGACCGCGCCCAGGTGGACCTCGGCGACACGGCGACGTTGAACATCCAGACCGACAGCGATGCAGCGCCGGATCTGGCGCCGTTGCGCGCCGACTTCCAGCTCAGCAACCAGACCCGCAGCCGCCAGGTGGAGTGGAGCAACGGGCGCATGCAGACCCGCACGCTGCACGGCGTTGCGTTGTCACCGCGACGGGCCGGCACCCTGGTGTTGCCGCCGTTGCAGGTGGGATCGGTGTCCACGCCCGCCCTGCAGCTGCAGGTACGCGAGGCGGCGCCTGCACGCAATGACGGCAGCGCGCTGGCCTTCATTGAAACCGAGGTGGATGATCGCAGCCCGTATGTGCAGCAGAGCGTTGGCGTGGTCGTGCGGTTGTATTACGCCGCGCAGCTTGCCTCCGGCTCGCTGGTGCTGGATACCCCCGCGGGTGCGTCGCTGCAGGTGGTCGGACAGGACCGCACCGACGTGCGCGAAGTGAACGGACGACGCTATAACGTGGCTGAGCGTCGCTACCTGCTGATCCCGGAACGCAGCGGGCCGCTCACGCTGGTTGGTGCGCGCTTCGACGGACGCTCGGCGGGCAGCTTCTTCGATGATTTCTTCGGCGGCCGCGGCGATGGCCGCCTGCGTGCAGCCGCTGCGGACCAGACGCTCCAGGTGCAGGCACAACCGGCGGATGCACCGCAACCCTGGCTGCCGCTGCACGATCTGCGGCTGCGCTACACGCTTGCACCCGACCGTGCACGCAGCGGTGAAGCGGCGACGATCGAGGTCGAAGCAGTTGCCGTTGGCGCGACGCGCGCGCAGTTCACCGAACTGCCGGTGCCGGACGTGGGGGCCGATGCCCAGGTCTTCGCCGAGCCAGCGCAGTACGACGAAACCTTCGTCGGTGGATCGCCGCAGCTGAAGATCACGCGCAAGTACGCGGTCGTGCCGCGCCGCGAGGGCGCCCTGACCGTGCCGGGCATGCAACTGCGCTGGTGGGATGTGACGGCCGGGCAGGCGCGCAGCAGCACGCTGCCCGACCTGACGTTGGCCGTCGCGACGGGGGCGGCCGGCGCGGCATCCCCCGTGCCGCCGGTCCAGCCGGTGGATACCGACGCCGCCTTGCCGGGTAGTGAGGGCGAGCTGTCCGCCAACGGCCAGCATCCGCCGCGCGCGGCGGCTCCGTGGCCGTGGATCGCAGCGGTGGGCGGGCTGGTGCTGCTATGGCTGCTGACCCTGTGGTGGGGCTGGCGTCGCGGGCGCCAGCGTGCTGACGTGAGCGTCCCGGTGGCGGCTGCGGATGGCGCTGGTGCCACGCGTTCCTCCACCAAAGCGCTGCGCCGCGTGCTGGAGTCCGAAGACCTGTCCGTGGTCGCGTCCACCCTGTGCACCCTGGCCGGGGTGGCGCGACTGGAGCAGGTAATGGAAAAGCTGGGCGATCCCCGTCAGCGCGCGGCGCTGCAGGCGCTGCAGCAGGCGCGCTGGGCGGGCGAGGGCGACCTGGTCGCGGTGCGCCGGCTGCTGAAGGAGGCCTTCCATGACGGTCCGCACTGGTCGCAGCCCGTGGAAATCGCGCAGACTGGGTTGCCCCCCCTGTATCCGCGCGGTTGAAACACGCCGCGTGGCGGGGTGCAGCGCTTTGCTAAAGTACGCTCACTTGTAAGGAAAACGACCCGATGACAGCAGCCAGCCCCGCGAAGAAGAAGATGCCCCTGCACTGGAAGATGGGCATCGGCTTCGCCCTTGGCTTGGTCCTCGGCCTCGTGGTGCACGCGCTGGGCGGGCAGAACCCGGCCTTGATGGAGGCGGCCAAGTGGGTGATGCATTACGTCACCACGCCGGCCTCGGGCCTGTTCCTCAATCTCATTTTCATGCTCATCGTGCCGTTGATCTTCTCCGCGCTGGTGATGGGCGTGTCGGAAATGGGCGACGTGCGTTCGCTCGGCCGTATTGGCTGGAAGACGCTGGCCTACACCATCGTGTTGTCCAGCATCGCGGTGGCCATCGGGCTGGTGCTGGTCAACGTGCTCAAGCCAGGCGTCGGCGTGGATCCGGCGATGGCCAACCAGATCCTGGCCGAGAACCTGGAGCGCTCCAAGGAGATCGTCGCCGGCGTCGGCAGCCAGCCGAAGGGCGCGGACATGCTGCTGTCCATCGTGCCGAACAACATCGTCGCCGCTGCCTCCAGCAATGGGGCGATCCTGTCACTGATGTTCTTCGCCCTGATGTTCGGCATCGGCATGGTGCTCACTGCGGAAGAGAAAGTCGCGCCGCTGCGTCGTGCGATCGAAGGTATTTTCGAAGTCTCGATGACCCTGATCAACCTGGTCATCCGCCTGGCGCCGTACGCGGTCGCTTGCTTCATGTTCAACCTGGCCGCGTTGTTCGGCTTCGAGCTGCTGATCCGCCTGGGCGCCTACGTCGGCGTGGTGGTGCTGGCGCTGGGGCTGCACATGGTGGTCACCTACGGCGTGGCCGTCTGGTTGTCCGGCCGCTCGCCGTTGGCGTTCTTCCGCGATACGCAGGAAGCCACGGTGATGGCCTTCTCCACGGCCTCCAGCAATGCCACCCTGCCGACCGCGCTGCGCGTGGCGGACGAGATGGGCCTGCCGCAGAAAGTGTCGCGTTTCGTGCTGACGGTGGGGGCAACGGCCAACCAGAACGGTACCGCGTTGTTTGAAGGTGTCACGGTGATCTTCCTGGCGCAGTTCTTCGGCGTGGACCTGAGCATCGGCCAGCAGGTGATGGTGATGGCGGTCTGCATCCTCGGCGGCATCGGCACAGCCGGCGTGCCGTCGGGCTCGCTGCCGGTGGTGGCGATGATCTGCGCGATGGTCGGGGTGAACCCGCTGGGCATCGGCCTGATCCTGGGCGTGAACCATTTCCTGGACATGTGCCGTACGGCGCTGAATGTCACCGGCGATCTGGCCTTGACCACGCTGGTGGCGAAAGGCGAAGTCGAAGACCCGCTGGTGCCGACTCCTGCGCCTGATCGCATCGCTTGAATCCACGCATCGGCGGTACCGGGTCGAATGATGCCCTGGTAGCGCCGAGCCGTGCTCGGCGGGTTCCCCCGTGCGCCGCTGCGCTCGCCGACCATGGGTCGGCGCTACCGGCATGACTGCCCCGTTGCCTGACCGGGGGGTTACCGTGTGAGTCCGCCCGGCGTAGCGCGGCGCTACAATGACGTGCCCGCACGTCCGCGGCCGCCTCCCTGATTCCTATAGAACCATGACGCAGCCTACCCGCCGCCAGTTGGCCAACGCCATCCGTTTCCTTGCCGCCGATGCAGTCGAGACCGCCAAGTCCGGCCACCCCGGCATGCCCATGGGCATGGCCGACATCGCTGAAGTGCTCTGGAACGACTATCTCCGCCACAATCCGAACAACCCGAAGTGGTTCAACCGCGACCGTTTCGTGCTGTCCAACGGTCATGGCTCGATGCTGCAGTACGCACTGCTGCATTTGAGCGGTTATGACCTGCCCATCGAGCAGCTGAAAGCATTCCGCCAGCTGGGCAGCAAGACGGCCGGCCATCCGGAGCACCACGAAACCCCCGGCGTAGAGACCACCACCGGTCCGTTGGGTCAGGGTTTCGCCAATGCTGTCGGTTTTGCCTTGGCCGAGAAGCTGCTCGCCCAGCGCTTCAACCGCCCGGAGCTGGAGATCGTCGATCACCACACGTACGTGTTCATGGGTGACGGCTGCCTGATGGAAGGCGTCTCGCACGAAGCGGCGTCGCTGGCCGGTACCTGGGGCCTGCATAAGCTCGTCTGCTTCTGGGACAACAACCACATCTCCATCGATGGCAACACCGATGGCTGGTTCACCGACAACACGCCCGAGCGTTTCGAAGCCTATGGCTGGAACGTGGTGCGTGACGTGGACGGCCACGATCCGGAAAGCATCAAGGCCGGTATCGAGGCGGCCCTGGGCCAGGACGACAAGCCGACGCTGATCTGCTGCCGGACCACCATCGGCTTCGGTTCCCCGGCCAAGGCCGGCAAGGAATCCAGCCACGGTGCACCGCTGGGCAAGGACGAACTGGAGGCCACGCGCAAGGCGCTGGGCTGGGAATACGGTCCGTTCGAAATCCCCGAATCGATCTACGCCGGCTGGCGTGCGGGCGGTACCGGTACCCTGCGCCAGGCCGAGTGGGAGCAGCAGTTCGACAAGTACGCCGCGCGTTTCCCGGCGGAAGCCGAGGAGTTGACCCGCCGCTCGCATGGTGAACTGCCGGAAGATTTCATCGCCAAGGCCGACGCCTACATCGCGCAGGTCGCCGCGGAAGGCCCGACCATCGCCTCGCGCAAGGCATCGCAGCTGGCCATCGAAGCGTTCGCGCCGCTGCTGCCGGAACTGGTGGGGGGCTCGGCCGATCTGGCCCATTCCAACCTGACCCTGTGGAAGGCGAGCAAGTCGGTTGCTACCGACGATGCCGATGCCAACTACGTGTATTACGGCGTGCGCGAGTTCGGCATGACCGCGATCGCCAACGGCCTGGCCCTGCATGGCGGGTTCCTGCCGTTCGATGCGACCTTCCTGGTGTTCAGCGACTATGCCCGCAACGGCGTGCGCATGAGTGCGCTGATCCCGGCACATGCCATCCACGTGTACACCCATGACTCGATCGGCCTGGGCGAAGACGGCCCGACCCATCAGCCGGTGGAGCACTTGGCGTCGCTGCGCTACATCCCGAACAACGATGTGTGGCGTCCCTGTGACGCGGTGGAGTCGGCGGTCAGCTGGAAGGCCGCCATTACCCGCCAGGACGGTCCGAGCTGCCTGGTGTTCAGTCGCCAGAACCTGCCGCACCAGCCGCGTGACGCCGAGCAGATCATCCAGATCGAGCGCGGCGGTTACGTGTTGGCGGATGCGCAGGGGGGGACGCCGGACGTGATCCTGATCGCCACCGGTTCGGAGGTCTCGCTGGCCACCGAGGCGAAGGCGGAGCTGGATGCCGCAGGCCTGAAGACCCGCGTGGTCTCCATGCCGTCCACCGATGTGTTCCTGCGTCAGGACGCGGCCTATCGTGAAAGCGTGCTGCCCAACGCCGTGCGCAAGCGCGTCGCGGTCGAAGCGGGCGTCACCGGTTTCTGGCGCCAGTTCGTTGGCCTGGACGGCGCCGTGATCGGCATCGACACCTTTGGTGCATCGGCACCGGCTGACGCGTTGTACAAGCACTTCGGCATCACCACCGCGCACGTGGTGGAAGCTGCCAAGGCGCTGTAAACACGGCCTGGAGGGTGCAGCGGGTCCTCGACCCGCTGCACCCGCTGTCCATCGGACCGCGCTGAATCGTCGCGGTTTTCTGGCCGCGGCGCCGGAATGATGCGTTGTCGCCTGGCCTGTTTCCAGCAGTGCATGGCCTTGTCATGCTGGCCCGTCCGCACCAAGCCGCGACGGCCCTTCAATGAAAACCACCCCGTTTCTCGCTGCCTGCCTGATAGCGATGAGCTGCTTGCCGGCCATGGCGGCCACGCCTGCCGTAAAGGCCGATCCGGCACTGTTCCGTTACAGCGTCGAGCAGATGCATAAGATCTCGAACCCGGATCTGCTGGGGCATCGGAATTTCTATGATTTCCGGTCCACCGGTCCCGATGCGGCGTGGTTCGACGCGGTGAAGCAGGGCAATCTCGCCGAGGTCCGCCGACGCGTGGAAGCAGGTCAGAACCTCGAAGCCAAGGACGAAGACGCACTGGGCCAGACCGCGTTGGGCTGGGCGGCCTTCATCGGCTACGAGGACATGGTCCACTACCTGGTGGAGCAGGGCGCCGACATCCGCGCGACGGACCGGGCCGACGTTTACAACGCGCTCAAGTCCGCCGTGATGGGCGGCAACGTGGCGGTGGTCGAATACCTGCACGGGCTGCTGCGCGACGAGACCGACTGGGACGCGCGTGAGAGCGACCAGGAAACGCTGTTCATGGTGGCCGCCGTGGACGGTCGCCTGGAGACGGTGGAGTACATCCTGCAGTTCCATCCGGATCTGAACGCGGTGGCGATCAACGAAAAACCGAAAATCAACGAAAGCCCGCTCAGCGGTGCCTGCGAAGGCGGGTTCGACGACGTGGCGCAGCTGCTGATCGGAAAGGGCGCGATCAACCACAAGACCGGCCGATCAAGCTGCAACTGAGGGTAGAGCCGGCTTCAGCCGGCTGATCGTTCCGCGCAATCCCGCCACCGAGCACGCCACCGCGCTACCACCGCGCGCGCAACGCGTGCAATGTCGCTTGGTAGAGCCGGCTTCAGCCGGCTGATCCACCCACGCAATCCCGCCGCCGAGCACCCCTCCGCGCTACGGAGGTCGCACCCGCCCACCGCATCACGCCGTACGCGCCAACGCCAATCGCAGCAGTCGCGCATTCAACCGCTCACCAACGTTCGCAGGTGCCTGCAGACCCATCCGTTGCAGGTACACCGCATCGCCATCGCCGGCGGGTTGCCAGATCGCCGCCCACACGGTGCGCAGCTTCGCGCCGCGCGTCTGCGTATTGGCTTTCAGCCAGCCCAGCGCCTTCAGCAGCACCTGCTCCAGCTCCGTGAAATCACTACCCAGCGGATAATCCGGCAACGTGCCATCGCTGCGGAACGCGGCCAGCGTGGCCGACAGTAGCTGCGGCGTGTTGCGCTGTGCACGCGGGTCCGGCTGAGCATCGGTGCCGAGCTTGCGCGCCTCCTTCGCCTGCTGCAGCAGCGGGTCCTGGAAAGGTCGCTCGGTGATGCCCGCCATCGCAAGCACGCAATCCGCGTCCGTCAGACCGCGAAGATCCGCGATGCCATATTCGTCGAGGTAGATGTCGCGCAGGTGGCGCGGGATGGTCGTATGCCCGTAGTTCCAGCGCACGTTGCTCTGGCGTGACCCCGCATCATCGCGGGCGGCACGGAACATCAGGATGCTGCGCGCCTCCGGCAAGGCGTGTGCCATGGCCACGAAGTTGTACTGGCCGCCGACACCGGATACCACGCGGCCATCTTCCAGCGCATCCGACACCGCCGCACCCAGCGCGGTGGCCATCATGCAGGAATTGAAGAAGCGCGCATGACGCCGCTGCAACCGCTCAAGCTCTTCATTGCTGCCGTACAGCTGGTTGATTTCGCTGATGCGGCGCATGCCGATTGCGCGACACTCGTCCTCTGGCAGGTTGCGCAGCCAGTCGTAGAACTCGGGCGAGCCGAGATAGAACGCCCCGTGCAGGTACTCGCCTTCCGCCGCCAAGGTGGCGTGGTCGGCGGTGTAGGCGCTCCCGTTGTCCAGACGCTTCATCAGCGTCAGGTCATCGTGCACTTTCCGTTTGATCACGCCGCACTGCACGAGTTTGCGAAATCCTTCGTTGAGCATTTCGCTGCAACCGTACAAGCCTTCCTCGAACGGCCCCAGTCCACCGATCTCCGCCACCAGCGGATGCGTGGCCAACTGAGGATCCAGTGCATGCAGCACGCGGCGGTACAACGCATTGTCGGTATGCCGCAGCACGAGGGCATGGCTGAGTGCATCGGCCAGTGCACCGATGCCGATCTGCAGCGTGCCACCGTCGCGCACCAAGGTGCTGGCATACAGGCCGATGGCATGGTCGGCATCGCTGACCGGCTGCCGCGGCAGGCCGAACAGCGCGGGGTAGGGGCCCGGTGGAGTGATGATCAGATCGAAGAAGGCTTCCTCCACGGCGGCCGTGCCGCCGATCCACGGCAGCTGCGGATCCACCTCGGCGATCAGCAGCGGACGTGGCAATCCCCGCGCGGCCATCGCATCGATCGTGTCCTGGGTGATGTCGTTGTTGCAGGACAACGACAGCCGGTCGCTGCCCTCGCGACGCGCTACCTTCTGCACGATGGCATGCGGTGCACGCTGCGCCACCGCATCCGCGGCGTGGGTGTAGTTGAGGCTGGTGTAGCTGGCCTGCGCCTGCCGCGAGCGCAGCAACGCACCGGACTGCATGTAGAACTCTTCCACCTGCACGTGGTCGGGCAGCGCATCACGCGCCATCGCATCGGCATAGGCCAAGCGCACCACGTCCTTGCCGAAGTGGCGCTCGGCGAAGGGGCCCATGAAACGCGCTTCCAGGCCGTCGCCGCTCGCCACCGGCGGGTTCAACGACAGTGCGGTGTAGATCTGCAGCGGGCGTGCGGGATCGTTTTCTACCCGTGCATACAGCGCGTTGAGCAGCCGATGCGGCTTGCCCAGGGCCAGTGGCGCACCGATCCGCACCGCCCCTTGCACCCGTCCCAACAACCAATCCACGGCAGCATCAAGGTCGGTCAGGTGATCGGTCATCGGCGCAGGTTCCTTGTTCGTGATGACCGCATTACAGCATGACCGCCTTGAACCGCCGTCTAAAAAGGGGACGGAGGGGATTAAGTCGCAATTGGCCGACAGCGTGGCCGATGGCGACTTAATCCCCTCCGTCCCCTTTTTCTCCTGCTTGACACGTGCTGCGATTACGTCTGTAATCGAATGATCGATTACAGGCGTAAACGTACATGCAGATCAGCGATGCAGAAGCTGTGGTGATGGAGGTGCTGTGGCAGCGGGCGCCGTTGGCTGCCGAGGAGGTCATCGCGGCCCTGCGTGCACGGGACTGGGCCGAGCCGACCATCAAGACATGGCTCAACCGCCTGCTGGCCAAGGGCGCGATTGCGGCTGAACGCGATGGCCGACGCTACCTGTATCGCCCGCTGCTGCAGCGGGAGGCGTGGGTGGCCCGGCAGAGCGAACAGTTCATCGGGCGCGTCTTCGAGGGCCGCGTCGCGCCCTTGGTCGCGCATTTCAGTGAACGCGGGCAGCTCAGCCCGCAGGACATCGCCGAGCTGCGCAGGCTGATCGGAGAGATGGGCGATGACTGACCTGCTGATGCTCTTATTGCGGGCCAGCGTGTGGCTCACGGTGGGCGTACTGCTGCTGGCCGTCGCGCGCCCGCTGCTGCTCCGGCTGGGCGGCGGGCCATTGGCGTATCGCAGCTGGTGGCTGTTGCCCCTGCTGCTGACGCTGCTGGTGGTGCCGCTGCCGTATCCGCCGGCCTCGCTCCCGGACGGTATGGCGTTGCTCGCCATGACGAAGGGTGCGGCGAACCAGAATGGACCGTGGGTGACCGCGAGCGGAGGGCCCACGTTGCTGGCAGCGCTGTGGGGGCTGGGTGCAGGGCGTGCTCTGCTCAGCGCATGCATCGCCCAACGCCGGTTCGAACGACAGTTGGGCGTGCTCCGGCAGCGCGAGGACGGTAGCTGGCAGGCAGACGTGGACGCGGGGCTGCCTGCGCTGGTGGGCGTGTGGCGGCCGCGGATCATCGTGGGTCCTGGATTCGACACGCGCTTCGACCCGCAGCAGCGGAATCTCGTGCTTCAGCACGAACGCAGCCATCGCGACCATGGCGATCACTGGGTGAATGCCGTCGTGCTGCTGATGCGCTGCGTGTTCTGGTTCCATCCGCTGGCTGCCTGGAGCGCGCGCCGCCTGCAGCGCGACCAGGAACTCGCCTGTGATGCCCGCGTTCTTCGGTTACATCCGGCCCATCGGCGGTCTTACGCCACTGCGTTGCTGACAGCGCAACTGGCCCACCCGATCGCACCGGTGGCCTGCCACTGGCGCGGACAGCCTGTGTTGAAGGAAAGGATTTCCATGATGAAACAAGGAACGAGCGGACGCGTGCCCGTCGCCTGCGGTTATCTGATAGTGGCGGGATTGTGTATCGGTGCAGGCGGCATGGCCTGGGCAAGCCAAGGCGCAGGCAGGGCACAGGCGCTATCGGCGGCGCCGGTTGACCGCGATATCAAGGCGGCCCAGATGGCGGCCCCCGACTACCCGGAAGAGGCGTTTGAACGAGGTATCACCGGAAAGGTCGTACTTCGCGTTGATGTCGACGCCGACGGCAAGGCGAGTGATGTCAGGGTCGTGAGCGCGACGCCGGCGGGTGTGTTCGAGGCGGCCACCGTTGAGGCCGCGCGGCAGTGGACATTCACGCCCGCGGTGAGGGATGGGCGAAACGTACCGGGGACGCTGCAGATCCCCGTGCAGTTCGCTCTCGACCAGCCGCCGGTGGGCCCATGACAGGACGTGCCGCCATCGCGATCGCGGCGTTGATGATGCTCGGTTGCACCCGCCACGACATCCGCCAGGCGGTGGATACACGCGAGGAGAATGTCGACCACCAGCGCCTGGATCCACTGCCCCCCTCCGGTATCGGGTCCGGCGCCGTGGAGACCTACACCCTGCAACCCGGCGAAGGCTACCGCATGCCGCAGCTGCACACGGCACCGCCCCCGGTGCTGGGGGATCGAGAACAGCGCCAGGAGCTGGCGTTGACCACGGTGTGCGTCCAGCTGGTGGTCGATGCAGACGGCAAGGTGGAGCGCAGTCTCCCGATTGCCGACCGCACGGAGTGCCGGGCCGGTGCGGCAGCCGAGAACGGGGCGCTGCGGCAAGCGGTCCAGGAGGCGGTGCAGCACTGGAGATTCTCGCCCGCCGCCGTCTGTCACTTCGCGCCGGGCAAGCTTCCTCGCGAGCCGTCTGACTGTGAAGGTGCCGACCGCATCGAGCCCATACCGGTGAGCCTGCTGTACGCCTTCACTTTCGAAATAGTGAAGGGCCGACACTACGTCCGACGAAAAGGGGACGGAGGGGATTAAGTCGCAAACGGCCACAGATGTGGCCGTTTGCGACTTAATCCCCTCCGTCCCCTTTTTTATGCGCCGCCTTGCAGGTTGGCCTTGATGGCCGGGTGCATCAGCTTGGGCTGCGGCAGGGTGGCGTCGCGGGCTTGCCGGCTGGCGACGAAGGTCGCTTCATCCGTGCCGACGCGTACGTGGATGTTGTGCGCGCGCTGCTCGGCAATGGTGGTCTCGTTGCTGATCGCGCGGCCACCCGGGCCGTAGTCGTGACAGACGTATACCCGCGTGCTGTCCGGCAGTGCCAGCAGCGTCTGGATGGAGCGGTAAAGCTGGTGGGCATCGCCACCGGGAAAATCACAGCGCGCGGTGCCGGCGTCGGGCATGAACAGGGAGTCGCCGGGAAACAGCGCGTCACCGATCAGGTAGGCGATGCTGTCACTGGTGTGTCCTGGTACCGCGAGCACCCGGCATTGCACGGTTCCCAGCGCGAACGTTTCGCCATCAACGAACAGGTGGTCGAACGCCTCCCCGTCAGCGGCAAGGTCCACTCCGTAGCGCGGGGCGAACGTTGCCTGCACCGCGCGGATGCCCTCGCCGATGGCCAGTGTGGCCTCTGGGAAGCGCTGCTTGAGCCAGCGGCCCGCCGACACGTGGTCGGCATGCGCATGGGTCTCCAGCACCCAGCGCAGCTCCAGTCCCTCGGCCTGCAGATGCCCGAGCACAGGGGTCAACGCCGTCTCGCTGACCGTGCCGGTTTCCGGGTCGTAGTCCAGCACCGGATCGATCAGGGCAGCCTGCTGGGTGGCCACATCGTGCACCACATAGCTGAAGGTGTTGCTGTCGGGATGGAAGAACGACTGGACATGGGCAGGCATCGGGTGACTCCTCAGCGCGGGCCG
Source organism: Stenotrophomonas sp. WHRI 8082 (assembly GCF_040223995.2). Classification (NCBI taxonomy): domain Bacteria; kingdom Pseudomonadati; phylum Pseudomonadota; class Gammaproteobacteria; order Lysobacterales; family Lysobacteraceae; genus Stenotrophomonas; species Stenotrophomonas sp. WHRI 8082. The sequence goes on from NZ_CP167826.1 coordinate 2,946,750, forward strand.
AGTGCGCGGTTCAGCACCTGCGCCAAGCGCTCGCCGGCGATGCGCAGTTCGCTCTCGGCCACGGGACGATAGCGGTCGGTGTAATCGTCTCCGAGCTTACGCGAGGTGGGGTAAACGCCTTTTTCAACCGCGATACGGCAGCTGGACTCAGCCCATGCCTCCGCATCCTTGCGCACGTCGACCCGGCGCGCCAGCGCAGGTTGCGGCAATGCCTGCAGCACCGTCAGGTAGCCGGCATCGTCCAATCCGCGGGTATTGAGCAGCCCGCTGTCCCAGACCGAATGCAGGTTGCTGCCGCGTCCATTGAACTGCACCTGGACCTCATTGCCGCCCTTGTCGTGGCCGAATCCCGCATGCATGGGCTGGTGGATATCACCGACCAGGTGGACGACGAACTTCAGCGCCTGCGCGCGCTCGGCGTCGCTGTTCCTGCGGTCGGACAGGATACGGGTCTGGTCCTTCAGCGCTTCGACCACGCAGTTGCCGTCCGGGCAGTGCTTGGCGGCCTGGTAGACGCAGTTGTCTTCGGCAATGTTGACGTAATGCCAGCCGGCGGAACGCTTGCCGAGATCCCGGTCGGTGGCGCGCAGCTGGTCGGCCCAGGGGGCCACACCGGCGAGCGTGGGATCGGCTTCACTTGCCAGAAGTCTGTCTACTTCGGCACGTGCGGTGGGCGTCAGCCTGCTTTCTGCGACGCGCCCGACCAGACGATGGCCCTGTGCGCCCCACGCAAGCGCATCGGCGGAGCAGAGGGCCAGTGCCAGCGCCAGCGCGGTAAGGGGCAGGGGAGAGTGGAGGGGGAAGGGGCTTTTCATCGGCCCTATTCTAGCGGTCGGCCTGCAAGGTGGCTTGCCCCGAAAAGCGGGGGGCCGGACTCACGCAGCGGTATGCTGGCTTACGCAGGAAGTCGAGGAGAGCAGCGTGTCAGAAACCATGGTCGGCCTGATTGGCGGCATGAGCTGGGAAAGCTCCGCGCAGTATTACCGGCTGATCAACGAGCAGGTGCGGGAGGCCCGCGGGGGCGTGCACTCGGCGCGGCTGCTGTTGTGGTCTTTCGATTTCGCGCAGATCGAGGCGCTGCAGGCCGCAGGCGACTGGGATGGCGCAGGCACGCTGCTGGTCGATGCGGCCCAACGGCTTGAGCTTGCCGGCGCCAGCGCGGTCGTCATCTGCACCAACACCATGCACCGCCTCGCAGATACCGTGCAGGCCGCTATCGGCGTTCCCCTGCTGCACATCGCCGACCCGACCGCCACGGCGGTGAAAGCGGCAGGTATCCAGCGCATTGGACTGCTGGGCACCGCGTTCACCATGGAGCAGGCGTTCTACACGGGCCGGCTGGAACGCCAGCACGGCCTGCAGGTCGTCGTGCCGGATGCAGCAGATCGTGCGCTGGTGCACCGGGTGATCTATGAAGAGCTGGTGCGCGGCCACGTGCTGCCGGCCTCGCGGGAGGCCTATCGCGGGGTCATGCGGCGGCTGGTGCAACGCGGCGCGCAGGGGATCATCCTGGGCTGTACGGAGATCATGTTGCTGGTTGCGGATGACGATGCCGGCGTGCCCCTGTTCGACACGACGGCGCTGCACGCGCAGGCGGCCGCACAGCATCTGCTGGCGCAGCGGTAGCGCCGAGCCGTGCTCGGCGGGGCATTTCATGGGAAAGGCCCAGCCTCGGTAGCGCCGAGCCGTGCTCGGCGGGGCATTTCATGGGAGGGTCCAGCCTCGGTAGCGCCGAGCCGTGCTCGGCGGGGCATTTCATGGGGAGGGCCCAGCCGGCTGAAGCCGGCTCTACCGGTACTGCAGAGGTAGCAGCCGCCGCCGGTCAGAACTTCACGACGTACGACACGCCATACGCCAGCGGGTCGATGTTGACGGTGCCCAGGTCCTGGCCATCCAATTTGACCTTGCTGTCGATGTCCATCCAGCGCAGGTCCACCCGCAGGGCGGCTTTTTCGCTGAGGGCGAAGTCCACGCCCGCGTGCGCGGCAAGGCCCCACGAATCGTCCATTTTCAACGTGCTGCCGGCCAGTGCACCGCCGGTCTCCTCGCTGAAGAACGTGGTGTAGTTGATGCCGGCACCGAGGAACGGCGATACCTTGCCGGCGCTGTTGAAGTGGTACTGCAGGGTGACCACCGGCGGCAGGTGTTTGGTGCTGCCGACACGGCCCAGGCCGGCGATGCGGATGTCGTGCTTGAACGGCAGCGCGGCGAGGACTTCGATGCCCAGATTGTCGGCGATGAAGTACTCGCCGGTGATCGTCGGCTTGATGTCGCTGTCCACGTCCACCTTCAGCGTACCGCCGGCCAAGGTGCCGTTATTGGATTTCGGCGCAACCTGGTGGACGCCGGCCGACAGCGTCCAGTCGCCCTTGGATTGGGCCATGGCAGGGGCGGCGGTAAGGGCCGAAGCGGCGGCCAGGGTGGCCATCATCAGGGGGGCGGTGCGGCGCATGGTGCAGGTCTCGTTGCGGGGTTGATGCCCGCAGTCTCTGCCCGCCCTGCACGCAACGCCTTGATCCGGATCAAATCCCTGACGGGCGCGAGGGCTGGCGCGTCCTGTCCGCCGGTAGTGAAGGCGGTTTGCTAGACTAACCGGCCTTATCCATCCCGCCGCGCCGTGCGCGGCCGCAGGAGCTCATCAACATGGCAATCAAGGTTGGTATCAACGGTTTCGGTCGCATCGGGCGCAACGTCCTGCGCTCGGCGGTGCTGAACTTCGGCGACGACATCGAGATCGTGGCCATCAACGATCTGCTGGAGCCGGATTACCTGGCGTACATGCTGAAGTACGATTCGGTGCACGGCCGCTTCAAGGCGGAGGTATCGGTTGATGGCGGTCACCTGGTGGTCAACGGCAAGAAAGTGCGCCTGACCCAGGAACGTGATCCGGCCAACCTGAAATGGGACGAAGTGGGCGTGGACGTGGTGATCGAATCCACCGGCCTGTTCCTGACCAAAGAAACGGCGCAGAAGCATATCGATGCGGGCGCGAAGAAGGTGATCCTGTCGGCGCCGTCGAAGGACGATACGCCGATGTTCGTCTACGGCGTCAATGACAAGACCTACGCCGGCCAGGCGATCATCTCCAACGCATCGTGCACGACCAACTGCCTGGCGCCGTTGGCCAAAGTCATCAATGACAAGTGGGGCATCAAGCGCGGCCTGATGACCACCGTACATGCAGCAACCGCCACCCAGAAGACCGTCGATGGCCCGTCCAACAAGGACTGGCGCGGTGGCCGTGGCATCCTGGAGAACATCATTCCCTCGTCCACCGGTGCGGCCAAGGCCGTCGGTGTGGTGATCCCGGAACTCAACAAGAAGCTGACCGGCATGAGCTTCCGCGTGCCGACCTCGGACGTGTCGGTGGTCGATCTGACCGTCGAGCTGGAGAAGGAAGCCACCTACGCCGAAATCTGCGCCGAAGTGAAGGCACAGAGCGAAGGCGCGCTGAAGGGCATCCTGGGCTATACCGAAGACAAGGTCGTGGCCACCGATTTCCGCGGCGAGACCCACACCTCGGTGTTTGATGCCGATGCCGGCATCGCGCTGGACAGCACCTTCGTCAAGCTGGTGTCGTGGTACGACAACGAGTGGGGCTACTCCAACAAGTGCCTGGAAATGGCCAAGGTCGTCGCGGCCAAGTAAGCCGCTTCACCGCGTGATAAGCGAACCCCGGCCGATGCCGGGGTTCGTCGTTTCAGGCCTGTGTCGGCGATCACGAAGCCCACGCGACAGGCGGTTTTCCGACAGCCGAGGACACGCCATGGATGCTAAATCTGTCGTTCCTCTTCGTAAGGCACCGTCATGTCGAACCCTCTCTTCCCACTGCTTTCTGCAGGGCTGTTCTGCGTTGTTGCAACGGTGCAGGGGGCGACGGCTGCCCCGCCGGACGATGCGGGTATCGTGGCGGCTATCGTGCAGCAGATGGAGCGGCCGCTCGCACCTTCGACCGGCACGGTACGCGCGTCCACGGCTGCCGATGGCAGCTGGACCGTTGAACTGGGCAGCCGTTTGCTCGCCGATGTGCGTGGCCCGCAGATACCGGCTGAGCTGGATGCGCGCCTGCAGGCGATCCGGTTGGCGGTAATGCTGCAGCGTGAGCAGCAGGGGGCCATGCCGCCGTCGCTGGAATTCCGCTTCAACGGCCACCGCCTTGAACACTATTTCCCGTCGCCGCCGGCGCGCCCGCGTGCCCACAATCCGCTCGATGAGGGGGCATCAGGGGTCGACGTTTTCATTTCGGCCAGCCATGGCTGGTACCTGCACGGCGGCACCACGTGGTACCTGCAGCGCCCGCTCCGAAACGGCATGATCGAAGATCTGATGACGCCGCAGTTCGCCCAGAAATTCGCGGACGCCCTGGATGGAAAAAAGGTGCGCTGGGCGTTCTCGCGCTCGGTGGAGACGGCGTTGCATCCGGTCGCCGGTAAACCTTGGTGGCAGATGGCCGCCCGCTATCACGCGCAGGCGCTGTATCCGGACCGCCCGGACATCTGGCAGAGCTACGCCGACCGCAGCACGCCGCTGCGCGAGTACAACGACGATATCCGCAGCCGCCCGCTGATGGCCAATGAAGTGGGGGCCGGTGTGCTGGTGCACCTGCATACCAATGCCGCCGATCCATTGGCCACCGGCATGATGGCCTTCCATCAGTCCGGTCGCAGCGAAGACCAGCGGCTGGGGCATGTGCTGCTGTGCAAGATGCGCGATGCCATCCGGCAGGTGCCGGCCTATGCCGATTATCGTGTGCGCGTGCAGCCGAGCACCGGCAACTTCGGTGAAAACCGCCTTGCACTGGCGCCCTCCATCCTGATCGAACTTGGCTTCCACACCAACCCGCAGGACGCGGCTGCACTGCAGGATCCGCAATTCCAGGCGGCCGTTGCCGAGGGCCTGCGCGAGGGCTATGACGCGTTCCAGCAGGGGATGGGTGCAGGGGGCGAACGCGTCTGCCAGTGACCAGCGCGCCCAGCAGGCTCGGCTTGACGTAGCATGGCACGGCCCGTCGGCGCCATCGTGGCCCCGTAGCGACAGCAGGAAGCCGTTGAATGGAAGCGTTGATTGTCATGCTGGTGCTGGTGCTGCTGGCTATTCCGTTGTTGCTGGTGGTCGCCCTGGTGAAGATCGCCGGCCTGCGGCGCCGGGTAGGCGTTCTGGAAGAAGCCCTGCTGGGGCGTGAGGCATCACCGCACGCGCAGCCGCCCATCGCTGATGCGGCCGCTCCCGCTTCGGCCACGTGGGATCCGCTGCCGCCGATCCAGCCGTGGCCGGTGCAGGCAGCGGCTGCCGATGCGGATGATGTCGAGCGACCGGTGGTCGCGCCGCCCGTGCGCGAGGTCGCCGCCTCCGTTGCCGCGCCGCCGCCGCTTCCGCCCGGCACCCAGGAGGCCACGCCGCAGCCCGCCTACGTCGCACCGCCGCCGCCCTCCGGCCCGAATGCGGTGGAGCGCGCGCTGAGCGCTGCCAAGCGCTGGTTCACCGAAGGCAACGTGCCGGTGAAGATCGGCATGCTGGTGCTGCTGGCTGGCGTTGCGGCGCTGCTGAAATATGTAAGTGACCAGGGCCTGCTGGATGTGCCGATCGAGCTGCGCCTGGCCGGCATCACGGTGGGTGCGCTGGGCCTGCTGGTATTCGGCTGGAAGCAGCGCGGCAGCCGCCGCCTCTTCGCGTTGGCGCTGCAGGGCGGGGCGATCGGCGTCCTGCTGCTGACTGTGTTCGCTGCCTTCAAGATCTACCACCTGGTCGATCCGCTGCCGGCGTTCATCGCCAGCATCGCCTTGGTGGCGGGCCTGTGTGTGCTGGCCGTGGTGCAGGATTCGCGCACCTTGGCGGTGCTGGGCATCCTGGCCGGTTTCATGGCGCCGCTCTGGCTGTCCACCGGCAGCGGCAACCACGTTGGTCTTTTCAGTTACTACGCCGTGCTCAACGCGGGCATCTTCGCTATCGCCTGGTTCCGTCCGTGGCGCGTGCTGAACCTGCTCGGCTTCGCGTTCACCTTCGGCATCGGCATCGCCTGGGGCGTGCTGCAGTACCGGCCGCAGGACCTGCCAAGCACGCAGCCGTTCCTCGTGCTGTTCTTCGCCTTCTACCTGCTGATCCCGTTGCTGTACGCGCGTCGCCAGCCAGCGGAGAAGCGCGACCTGGTCGACGGCAGCCTGGTGTTCGGCACGCCGCTGGTCGCGTTCTCGCTGCAGGCCGCGATGCTGCATGACCAACCCATGCTGCTGGCCTGCATCGCGGTCGGCGTGGCAGCGCTGTATGCCGTGCTGGCCCGCGCCTTGATCCATCGCCGCTCGTTCGCGGTGCTGGCGCAGTCGCACGCGGTACTGGCGGTGGGCTTTGCCACGCTGGCGGTGCCACTGGCCCTGTCCGCGCGCGTTACCGGTGCCATCTTCGCGCTGGAAGGCGCTGGGCTTGTCTGGCTCGGCCTGCGCCAGCAGCGCCGCCTGCCGCAGATCAGTGGTGCGCTGCTGCAGATCGCCGCCGCGTTTGCGTTCGTGGCCGGTGCCGATTACTGGGACGGCGACGCACGCTTCCTGCTCAATCCCACCGCGATGGGCGTGCTGCTGATTGCCGTGGCCGGTTTTGCCGCAGCGTGGAGCTATCGTCGCCACGGTCGCGACAGCATCGCGCTGGTGTATTACCTGTGGGCGCTGTCGTGGTGGCTGGTGGGGCTGTCGGCCGAAAGCCTGCGCTTCCTGCCCAGCCGTCATGAACCGGCTGCGCTGCTGATCCTGACGGCGCTGACCGGCTGGCTGGCAGCGGAAGTGCACCGCCGGCAGCCGGCGCGTGCGCTCGGATTGACCACGTTGGCGATGCTCGCCTTGGCCTTCCCGTTGCTGCTGGCCCAGGTGGCGATGCACCGCCAGCCGTTCGCGGGATATGGCGGCCTGGCATGGGCACTGGTCGCGGTGCTCGGTACCCGTTCGCTGCATGCGCTGCGCCAGGGCGCGGGCAAGCTGGCGCGGCTAGCGCAGTTCCTGTGGTGGCTGCTGTGGCCGTGCGTGTTGTCACTTGCGCTGCAGCAGGTGGCCAGTCGCCTCAACATCGCGCAGGGCTGGGAGATCGTGATGGTGCTGCTGCCCTGGATCGTGCTGGTGGCGCTGACCATGCACCGTTGGCGCTGGATCAGCCAGCCACTGGGGGCGGCGTTCGATCCGGCACGTCCATTGCTGCAGATGGTGCTGTTCGGCGTGCTGGGTATCGCCTGGCTGTTCCTGCACTTCGTGCCGGGCTGGCCGGATCCGTTGCCGTGGCTGCCGGTGGTCAATCCGTCCGAACTTGCACAGTGGGTCATGCTGCTGCTGGCCGCGCGCTGGTTGTATTCGACGCAGGCACCGGCCGTGCTGCAGCGGATCCGCGTGCCGGTACTGGCCATCGCCGGTTTCATCGCCATCACCAGCGTGACCCTGCACGCCGTGCACCACTGGGGCGATGTGCGTTGGAATGACGCGCTGTGGTCGTCCAGCCTCGCGCAGACCAGCCTCACCGTGGTGTGGAGCGTGCTGGGCGTTATTGCCTGGGTGTGGGGCTCGCGCCGCAGCCAGCGGGTGTTGTGGACCGTCGGCGCGGTGCTGATGGCCGTGGTGCTGGCCAAGTTGATCCTGATTGATCGCAACCACTTGGGTAACCTGCTGGGCATTGCATCGTTCATCGCCTACGGCCTGCTGTGCACGGTCGTGGGCTACTTCGCGCCGGCGCCCCCGCGCCCGTCGCAGACCGTGGAGGAAGCTGCATGAAGACCTGGATGGCGCTGATGATGGCGCTGTGCGTGACCCCTGCCGCGCTGGCCCAGGAGCACCGGCAGCAGTATGTCGAGCAATGGCCGCTGCGCTTGTCCAGCGAGCAGTCCGGTGCGTATCGGGTCGTACTGGAGCCGGAAATCTACCGGCGTGCGTGGTCGCCGCAGCTGGCCGATGTGCAGGTCTACAACGCGACCGGGCAGGCGCTGCCGTCCGCCCTGCTGGCGCCGGACCAGCCCCTTGCGCAGCCGCCGGTGCAGCGTGAGCTGCCGTGGTTCGCCCTGCCGGCACTGGATGCGCGCAGCCGCAACGATCTGCAGCTGCTCACCGAACGCGATGCCGATGGCCGCGTCCGCCGTGTGGAAGCCCGCGTGGGCGCCAGCACGGGCACAGGTCCCTCCGCGGGCTGGCTGATCGACGCCAGCGTGCTGGGCCAGCAACCGCTGGCGGCATTGGTACTGGACTGGGCCGAGCGCGAGCAGCCGCTGCAGGTCAACGTGCAGGTGGATGTCAGCGATGACCTGCGCAACTGGCAGCAGATCGATGCGCAGGTGCCGCTGGTGGATCTGCAGCGGGCCGGCAAGCGTCTGCTGCAACGGAGGATCGAGATCGGCCATGGCGCGCGCTACGTGCGCGTGCTGGGCAACGATGCGCAGGCACTGCCGGCGTTGCGCGGCGTGCTGGCCGAGGTGCCGCCGGCACCGGCAACGATTCCCTGGGAGTGGCTGACGCTGCAGCCGAAGCAACAGGCCGATGGCGCGTTCGAGTTCGAGCTGGACGGTCGCTTCCCGATCGGTCGGCTGGACGTGGCAACCACCGGCAACAGCCTGGTGCAATGGACGGCCTTCAGTCGCGATGATCCAGGCGCGGATTGGCAACGCCGCACGGCGCCGTGGGTGGCGTATCAGGTGCAGGCGGACGCGGCCGGGCAGCAGCAGTCGCCTCCGCGCGAGCTCGGCGAGACGACGCGGGATCGCTACTGGAAGCTGGTGGCTGATCCGGCGAACAGTGCCACCGTTCCGCTGCTGCGCCTGGGGTACCGTCCCGAAGTTCTGATGTTCCTGAGCCAAGGGGCCGCGCCGTATGCCTTGGCCGTGGGCAGCGCGACCGCATCGCGGCAGGACGCACCGGTGGGCGTGGTGATTGCTGACCTGCGTTCACGCAATGGACCGGAGTGGCAGCCGAGCCTGGCGCGCCTGGAAGGGCCGCCGGAGGTGCTGGCGGGTGAAGCGGCATTGCAGGCACCGCGCGACTGGAAGCGATGGCTGCTGTGGTCGCTGCTGATCCTGGGCGTGCTGGTGGTCGGTGGGCTGGCCTTGAGCGTGCTGCGGCAGAAGCCTGCGGACGCCTGACCGAGGGTAGGGACGGCCGTTGGCCGTCAACCCTGCGCGGCGACGCAATGGCGTGCAGACGTCAATCACCTATCCCGGTTTGCGATGCGTCGTGACACCCCGGACAATAGTGGGCTGCGCCCTTCGCGGCGCCCCTACCATCGACCAGGAGTTGCCCATGTCCATCGTCCGCATGACCGATCTCGACCTTGCCGGTAAGCGCGTGCTGATCCGACAGGACTTGAACGTTCCGATCGAGAACGGCCAGATCACCTCCGAGCAGCGCATCACGGCCTCGCTGCCAACGCTCAAGCGTGCGCTGGAACAGGGCGCGGCGGTGATGGTGACGTCCCACCTCGGCCGCCCGCAGGAAGGGCAGTGGAGTGAGGAAAACTCGTTGCAGCCGGTCGCCACCCGCCTGTCGGAGCTGCTGGGCCGTGACGTGCCGCTGATTCGCGATTGGGTGGACGGCGTGGACGTGCAGCCGGGCCAGATCGTGCTGCTGGAAAACTGCCGCATGAACGCGGGCGAGGGCAAGGATGACGAGGCGCTGGCGAAGAAGTACGCCGCGCTGTGCGACGTGTTCGTGATGGATGCCTTCGGTACGGCGCACCGTGCGCAGGCCTCCACCCATGGGGTGATCCGCTTCGCCCCGGTGGCTGCCGGTGGGCCGCTGCTGATGGCCGAGCTGGATGCGCTGGCCAAGGCCCTGAAAGAGCCGGCCAAGCCGCTGCTCGCCATCGTCGCCGGCAGCAAGGTCAGCACCAAGCTGGAGCTGCTGGCCAGCCTGGTCGGCAAGGTGGACCAGTTGATCGTAGGGGGGGGCATCGCCAACACCTTCATCGCGGCGGCCGGATACCCGGTCGGCAAGTCGCTGTATGAGCCGGACCTGCTGGACACCGCGAAGAAGATCGTGGCCGATGCCAAGGCGCGGGGCGCTGAGATCCCGCTGCCGACCGATGTGGTGGTGGCCAAGCAGTTCCTGCCGGACGCCGAAGCGACGGTGAAGGCGGTCGACGCGGTGGCCGAAGATGACCTGATCCTGGATATCGGCCCGCAGACGGCGACGCAGTACGCGCAGTTGATCCAGCAGGCCGGAACCGTGGTCTGGAACGGGCCGGTCGGCGTGTTCGAATTCGACGCCTTCAGCAAGGGTACCGAGGCAATGGCGCGCGCGATCGCCACCTCCAAGGCCTTCTCGATCGCCGGTGGCGGTGACACGTTGGCCGCCGTGGACAAGTTCCACATCGCCGACGACGTCAGCTACATCTCCACCGGTGGGGGTGCGTTCCTGGAGTTCCTGGAAGGCAAGACCCTGCCGGCGGTGGCCGCGCTCGAAGCGCGGGGTGCGTAAGTGTCGGACGACCTGACCACGGCCAGCGTCGAGACGCGCTTGGCCGATGCGGGCCATGAGATGCTGTTCTTCGACCTCGACGGCACGTTGATTGATTCGCAGGTGGGCATCACCCGCTGCATCACCCATGCGTTCGAGCAGATGCAGCATCCGGCGCCGCCTGCAGCGACGTTGCGCAGCTGGATAGGCCCGTCACTGCGGACCAGCTTCGGTCCGGTATTCAACGATGCGGCGAAGGTCGAGCAGGCCGTCGCGTTGTACTGCGAACGTTTCGACACCCACGGCTGGAATGAGCATGCGGTGTTTGACGGCATCGAAGACGTGGTGCGCGCGCTGAAGGCGCGCGGTCATCGGCTGGCGGTGGTGACGGCGAAGAACGAGCCGCATGCGCGGCGCATCGTCGAGCACCTGCCGTTCGGGGACTGCTTTGAGGATGTGATCGGCGCCACGGCGGACGGGTTACGCAGCAGCAAGCCGCAACTGGTGGCCGAGGCGCTGTCGCGGCTGTCAGTGCAGCCGGCGCAGTGCTGGATGATCGGTGACCGCCGCATGGACATCGAAGGGGCGCGTCATCACGGACTGCGCAGCATCGGCGTGCTGTGGGGGTTTGGTGGTGCCGATGAGCTGCAGGCTGCCGGCGCAGGCACGCTGGCAGAAGCGCCCGCGGCGCTGTTGACCCTGCTCCCGTAGCATCAAGCCACGCTCGGCGGCCTGCGTCTGGCATCGCGATGCCGGACGCAGGCCGCGCTGCGCGCTCGCCGACCACGGGTCGGCGCTACCGGGTGACCGGCGTCCTGTAGCGCCGAGCCACGCTCGGCGGACTGTATCCGGCATCGCGATGCCGGACGCAGGCCGCACTGCGCGCTCGCCGACCATGCGGCGGCGGCGCCAAGGCAGCGCCCACATGCGCTGCGGACAAACCTGCTTTCACAATGCTGACCCGTATTGTCTTGCAGACATCGGGCAGACCGAGGCGCTGCAACGATGTAACCGCATACATGACGTGTGAAGGATGTGCTAATTTCTCTGCTTTAACGGGAGCCCATCCACCATGTTCGAGCGTCAGCGTCGCACCAAGATCCTAGCCACCCTCGGCCCAGCCACTGATCCGCCGGGCATCCTCGAGGAGCTTTTCCGCGCTGGCGTCAACGTGGTTCGCTTGAACTTCAGCCATGGTGATCCGTCCGGTCAGGCCAAGCGTGCCGCCGAAGTACGCGCCGCCGCTGCCCGCGTGGGCGTGGAAGTGGGCATCCTGGCCGACCTGCCGGGCCCGAAGATCCGTATCGAGCGCTTCGCCGAAGGCAAGATCCATCTCAAGGCCGGCGACCGCTTCGACCTGGTGGCGGCGACCAACGTACCGGCCGGTGACACCACCCAGGTCGGCGTGAGCTACCTCGGCCTGCCGCAGGACGTGCGTCCGGGCGATGTGCTGCTGCTGGATGACGGCCTGATGCAGTTGCAGGTCGTGGAAGTGCAGGGCGAGCGCATCATCAACACCGTGCTCAACGACGGCGTGCTGTCGGATCGCAAGGGCCTGAACAAGCAGGGCGGTGGCCTGTCGCTGGGCGCGCTGACCGAGCGCGACAAAGAACTGATCGGCATCGTGGCGAAGATCGGCGTGGACTTCATCGCCGTCTCGTTCTGCCGCAACGCGCAGGACATGAACGATGCCCGCGAGATCGCCGAATCGCACGGCTGCTACGCCGCGCTGGTGTCGAAGATCGAGCGCACCGAAGCCATCGAGAACCTGGAAGAGATCGTCGACGCCAGTGACGTGGTGATGGTGGCACGGGGTGACCTGGGCGTGGAAATCGGCGATGCCGAGCTGCCGGGCCTGCAGAAGAAGATCATCAAGGCGTCGTTGGCGCAGAACAAGGTGGTGATCACCGCCACGCAGATGCTGCAGTCGATGGTGGAAAGCCCCATCCCGACCCGCGCCGAAGTGCTGGACGTGGCCAACTCGGTCATCGACGGTACCGACGCGGTGATGCTGTCGGCCGAAACCGCCGCGGGCATGTACCCGGTCAAGGCGGTCGAAGCGATGGCGCGTATCTGCCTGGGGGCCGAACGCCAGTTCCAGACCGAGACCGATTTCAGTGCCTCGCCGCGCAACCTGGAACGGGCCGACCAGGCCATCGCCATGGCCACCATGTTCCTGTCGCAGCACGTGGGCGTGCGGGCCATCGTGGCAATGACCGAGTCCGGCGGCACCGCGCGTTACCTGTCGCGCTTCCGTGCCTCCGCGCCGGTCTTCGCGGTGACCCGCCATGACGGCGCGCGCCGGCAGATGGCGCTGATGCGCGATGTGTTCCCGATCAACTTCGACAGCCGCGGCCTGACCCCGCGTGAAGCGGCGCGTGGCAGCATCCGCCTGCTGGCCGACGCCGGCCTGCTGGAAGCCGGTGACCGCGTCGTGTTCACCAGTGGCGAGCACATGGAAACCCATGGCGCCACCAACACGCTGCGCCTGCTGGAAGTCGGCGTGGACGGCACGGCCAAGGGGCTGGGCGAGCTCTGACCCCGCACGGGCCGGCTCCCTTCTGTCCGCAGAGGGGAGCCGGCCTGATCGTGCTGATGGTCTGGAATCGTTTCCATCCGACCTCCACGTCGAGGTCACGGCGTGCGCGGGCTATAATCACGTTTTTCCCGCACCCGCCACAGGAAGTACATGAGCATCGAACAGCTGGCTGAAACCGCCCAGGCCATGGTCGCCCCGGGCAAGGGCATCATCGCGATCGACGAATCCACCGGCACCATTGCCAAGCGCTTCGCCAGCGTCGGCATCGAGAACACCGAAGAGAACCGTCGCGCCTACCGCGAACTGCTGCTGACCACGCCGAAGCTCAACGAGCACATCTCCGGCGCGATCCTGTTCGACGAGACCATCCGTCAGTCCACCAAGGACGGCGTGCCGTTCGCCAAGTACATGTCCGACAACGGCATGATTCCGGGCATCAAGGTCGACAAGGGCGCACACCCGCTGGCGGGCTGCCCGGGCGAGCTGGTCACCGAAGGCCTGGACGGTCTGCGTGAGCGTCTGCAGGAGTACTACAAGCTGGGTGCGCGCTTCGCCAAGTGGCGTGCGGTCATCAACATCGGCGAAAGCATCCCGTCGGGCACCTGCATCGAGTCCAACGCCCATGCGCTGGCCCGTTATGCCGCCCTGTGCCAGGAATGTGGCCTGGTGCCGATGGTCGAGCCGGAAGTCATCATGGATGGCGACCACGACATCGAGACCTGCTACGAAGTGACCGAGGCGACCCTGCGTTCGCTGTTCGACGCGCTGTACCAGCAGAACGTGTTGCTTGAAGGCACCATCCTGAAGGCCTCGATGGTCATCTCCGGCAAGGACTGCGAAGAGCAGGCCGACGCCGAGGAAGTGGCCGAGTCGACCGTGATGTGCCTGAAGAGCACCGTGCCTGCGATCCTGCCGGGCGTGGTGTTCCTGTCCGGTGGGCAGAGCGACGAGCAGTCCACCGAGCACCTCAACCTGATGAACCAGATGGGCAACCTGCCGTGGCCGCTGACGTTCTCCTATGGCCGTGCCATGCAGCAGGCCGCGCTGACGCTGTGGGGCAAGGACACCAAGGCCAACTACGCCGCCGCACAGAAGACCGTGTACGAGCGTGCCAAGGAAAACGGCCAGGCCGCCCTGGGCAAGTGGAACGGCTGAGTCCTACCGTCCCTTGATGCACTGCAGACGCCGGCCATGTGCCGGCGTTTGTTTTTTCCGGGTATGGTGTCGCCATCCCGGGGCCTGGCCGACCCGCGGTACTTCCCTTACAGGCCAGGGAGAACATTCATGCGTATTGCAACGACGCTGCTGGCCGCTGGGCTCGCATTGGCACTGAGCGGTTGTGGACTGAAGCAGGCAGGCGCCGACGGTGCCAAGGCGGCGTCACTCGGATTCGACAAGACCGCCGTCGGTGAGATCACCTCGGCCAGCCCGCTGAGTTTCAGCGATGGCAGCCGCTACCAGCTCTACGCGATTGAACTGAAGGACAAGCAGGCGGTCTCGCTGAAGCTGAGCGGCGCCTTGTCCGGTGCATTGTCGGTGTTCCGCGAAGACGGCACGCTGGTGACGCGCGGTGAAGCCTCGGAAGAGGGTCCGGTGGAAGTGACCTTCCGTGCCGACGGCGCAGGTCGCTATCGCGTGGCAGTCAACGGTGACGGCGCATCCGCGTACGGCCCCTATCGCCTGCAGGCAGCCGAAGTAGTGCCCTACGATGGCAAGCCGCTGGTCGGCAGCGGGCAGATCGTCGACCTGCTGGCGTCGGACCGTCAGGAGTACACCCTGCAGGTCGAAAAGGCCGGCCTGTACCAGATCGACTTGGCCTCCGGCGCGTTCGATACGGTGCTGGAGCTGCATGGCCCCAACGTGGATGAAGAAGACGACGACGGCGGCAGCTCCACCAATTCACGCATGAACCTGATGCTGGAGCCGGGCACCTACACGCTGGCCGTCAAGTCGATCGACGACAGCAGCAGCGGGCAGTTCCGCCTGGACGTCAAGAACACCGCGCTGTCGGCTGACATCATGTCCACCGACGGCACCACGATCTCGCCGGGCATCACCGTGCAGGCGCTGCTGAGCCGGGAAGATGGCGAGCGCCGTTTCATGTTGAACGTGCCGCAGGCCGGCCCCGTGCGGATCGATGCGTTGTCTGACCAGGTGGACACCACGCTGCAGCTCAACGGACCGACCATCGATCTCAGTGACGACGATGGCGGCAGCGGCACCAACGCACGCCTGCAGGCCAACCTGCCGGCCGGCCGCTACCAGTTGGTGGTTGCGAGCCTGGAAGAACGCCAGGCCGTGGTGCAGGTGCGCGTGAGCAATGAAGGCGGCGAATCACTGTCGCTGCGGGATGCCGCCAATGCGGATGTCGCCGTGCCGGTCGCCGAGGCAGTGGACGTGGACACTCCCTGATCGCGAAGGGGCGACCGCGCTCGCGGTAGGGCTCTCAGAAGGCGTGGCGACCGCCGGTCGTCACGCCATCGCGGCGAGCGGAGCATGCATACGCTCCGCCCAGCTGCTCGACTCCGCGTCGCCAAGCGGTTGCCCGGCAGCTGCCAGTGCCTGCTGGTAAGCCTTGAAGGTGGCGGTGTTGTAGGCCACCAGGATGATGCGGCGCGGCTCACGATGGCTGCGCTGCCAGGCCAGGGTCTCGGTAGCCGCTACTTCGGCGGCACGGTACAGCGGATAGCCGTACACGCCGCAGCTGATGGCTGGAAAGGCAATCGAACGCGCTCCCAGCTTTTCAGCCAGTTGCAGCGACTTCCAATAGCAGTTGGCCAGCAGGGCGCGCTCGTCGCGCTGGCCGTCATGCCACACCGGACCGACGGTATGCAGCACGAAGCGGGCGGGCAGGGCGTGCGCGTCTGTCGCCACGACCTCACCGGTTGGACAGCGGACACCGGGGCGGACCTGCGGCAGTCGCTCGCAGTCTTCCAGCAGGCCAGGGCCCGCTGCCAGGTGGATCGCACCGTCCACGCCACCGCCACCCAGCAGGGACTCATTGGCCGCATTGACGATCGCATCCACCGCCAGGGTGGTGATGTCCCCCTGCCACACTTCGATCTTCATGCGTACTTCTCCTGGATGTCGTTGAAACGGCGCAACGGCCCGCGTTGCATGCGCCACCGTACCGGGGGCTGCATGCAGGCTGCGTCATGACCGTCTCACACGGTGCGAACAGGAAAAGAACAGGCGATCAGATCCTCACGGCAGACCGGCCAGCCACTCGTCGTCGGAGCCTTCATTGACGTCGGCGAACAACGGCGTGGAGAAGTAGCGCTCCCCGGTGTCCGGCAGCATGGCCAGGATGACCGCGCCCGGTTCGGCGCGGTCGGCCACGTCCAGCGCACTGGCCAGGGTCGCACCGGCCGAAATGCCGACGAAGATGCCTTCTTCGGCGGCCAGCCGACGGGCGGTGGCGATGGCGCGGTCGTCGTCCACCGTCAGCAGTTCGTCCACCACATCGCGGTTCAGTACCTCGGGCACGAAGTCCGGGGTCCAGCCCTGGATCTTGTGCGGTTTCCAGTCATCGCCCTTCAACAGCGCCGCGCCGGTCGGCTCGGTCGCCACGATGCGGGTCTGCGGACGGGCCACTTTCAGCACCTCGCCCACGCCGGTCAGGGTGCCGCCCGTGCCCCAGCCACTGACGAAATAGTCCAGCCGCTTGCCGGCGAAGTCGCGCAGGATCTCCGGTGCGGTCGTATTGCGGTGGTAGGCCGGATTGGCCGGATTCGCGAATTGGCTGGCCAGGAACCAGCCGTGTTCCTTGGCCAGTTCTGCGGCCCGACGCACCATGCCGCTGCCACGTTCGGCCGCCGGCGTCAGGATGACCTTCGCGCCATAGGCGCGCATCAGCTTGCGGCGCTCGATGGAGAACGTCTCGACCATGGTGGCGACGAATTTGTAGCCGCGTGCGGCGGCCACCATGGCCAGTGCGACGCCGGTGTTGCCCGACGTGGCTTCCACGATCGTGTCACCGGGCTTCAGTGCGCCGCGCTGCTCGGCGTCGAGAATGATCGCCAGCGCCAACCGGTCCTTCACCGAGCCGCCCGGATTGAACGATTCCACCTTCGCGTACAGGGTGACGTGGTCCGGTGCCAGGCGCTGCAGCCTGACGATGGGGGTGTTGCCGATGGTGTCGAGGATGGAATCGTACAGGGCCATGGGGCGCTCCGGGGACGTGCCGCGCCATGCGCGGAGGGAAAGGAAAGGCGGTGGATGCTGCCATCCGCCCTGGCCGGTTGACCGTAGCGCTGCCATATGACAGCAGGAAATGACCAGATACCTGTCTTAAACAACATTTGGTTATAAGCTGGTGATGACATCTGCCCTACAGTGGATCTCTCCTCCCTTTCCCACCTGCCCGCACCGTCATGACGCTTACCCAGCTTCGCTATCTGGTGGCCATTGCCGACGCCGAGTTGAACATCACGCTCGCCGCGTCACGCGTGCATGCCACCCAGCCCGGTTTGTCCAAGCAGCTCAAGCAGCTGGAAGACGAGCTGGGCTTCCTGTTGTTCGTGCGCCGGGGCCGCAGCCTGGAATCGGTGACACCGGCCGGGGTTGAAGTGATCAGCCGCGCCCGCGCCGTGCTGGGCGAGGCCAACAACATCCGCACCTATGCGGCCAACCAGCGTCGCGAAAGCCAAGGGCAACTGGTGTTGACCACCACCCACACGCAGGCGCGTTTCGTGCTGCCGCCGGCGGTGGCGCGGATCAAGCAGGCCTATCCGCAGGTCAGCGTACACCTGCAGCAGGCCGCCGAAAGCGATGCGCTGGACCTTCTCAGCCAAGGGGACGCGGACATTGCGATCATCAGCACGGCCGGCGGTGAGCCCAGTGCAGGCATCGCCGTGCCGCTGTACCGCTGGCGTCGGCTGGTGCTGGTGCCGAAGGGCCACCCGCTGGACCGGACCGGACGCGCGCCGGACCTGGCGGACCTGGCGGCGCACCCGCTGGTCAGCTATGAATCCTCCACGCGCACGGCCTCGTCCCTGCAGCGTGCATTCGCCGGCTCCGGGCTCACGCCGGACATCGCGCTGACGGCGCTGGATGCAGACCTGATCAAGACCTATGTGCGCAGCGGGTTGGGCGTGGGATTGCTGGCTGAGATGGCCGTGAGCGCCGCAGATCACGATCTGCGTGCCTGGGTTGCCCCTGCACCGATCGCCGAGTGCATTGCCTGGGCCGTGCTGCCGCGCGACCGTGTGCTGCGTGATTACGCGCTGGAACTGGTGCACGTATTGGCACCGCAGATCGATCCCCGCGACCTGCGCCGCGTGCTGGACGGCAACCAGGCGCCCGCGTGGCCGCTGCCGCCGACCTGGGAATCGCTGACCCAGACCATTACCTCCTGAAGAAGCCCGGTAGTGACGGCCGCTGGCCGTCCGCCGCCCCATCACATCCTCCGGCCCGCCCGTCAGCCGCCGACAGGCTCCATCGGTGTCAATCGGGGCATCGCGGCTTCGATCACCTCGCCGATGCGCAGGACGTCCTGCTCATGGAACCGCCTGCCCATCAGCTGCACGCCGGTGGGCAGACCCTCGGCCAGCCCGGTTGGCACGACCAGCGAGGGGAAGCCCAGCACAGGTAACGCCATCAACGGCCAGCCGGATGCGATGGCCGCACGTGCCGCCGGCAGCGAGGCGTAATGCTGACCGTGCAGCATCGGTTCGTCGTTGGCGACGGGTAGCAGAAGGATCGGATAGGACTGCAGCGTCTGTTGCACGCGGCCGATCAGCGCGGCCCTGCGTGTGTAGCCACGGATGTAGTCGGACAGGGTGGGATGCGGCCCCCACATTTCGGCGGCGATGGCGTAGTTGTAGCGAATCCACGCCTTGATCGGTGCGTCACCATCGCGCTCGATGTCCGGCAACAAGGCACGCGTTTCCTCCATCACCAGCAACCACCACAACCGCCACGCCTCTTCCAGCTCCGGCACGCGCAGTTCCTGCACCCGGTAGCCGGCGGCTTGCAAGGCAATCACGGCCCGTTCCAGTGCCGCGCTCACCGTGGCCGAGCGTGCACAGATGGCATCCTCGCGCACCACCCCGATCACCGGAGGCTGACTGCCGGTACTGCCCGGGAAGGGCAGTGGGATCGATCCGGCCACGCGCGGATCGAAACCGCTGAACCCGTCCAGCATCAGGCGAAGATCGTCGACGCATCGTGCGATAGGGCCCTCGACCAACATCAGTTGCAGCCCCAGCGCGTCCTCGCCACGGGCAGGACTGAACAGGCCAGGGATCCGGCCGGGGGTAGGGCGCAGGCCCGGCACGCCGCAGCAGTAAGCGGGGTAGCGGATGGATCCGCCGATGTCGTTGCCCTGCGCCAGCGGCACCATGCCGGTCGCCACCGCGCAGGCCGCGCCGCCGCTGGATCCCCCCGGTGTATGCAAGGGGCTCCAGGGATTCCACGTGGTGCCATGCAGATCGTTGCGGGCATCCCAGCTGAAAGAAAAACACGGGGTGTTGCTGCGGCCCAGCAGGACCGCCCCGGCCTGGCGCAGGCGGGTGATCTGCGGCGCATCGGCGATGGCGATGTTGTCACGCAGTGCAACCACGCCGTTGGTCATCGGTTGGCCGCGCACATTGGTGTTGTCCTTGATGGCGACGGGAATTCCGTGCAGCGGGCCGCTGCTGCGCCCTTCGGTCAGTGCCTTGTCGGCTTCAGCGGCAGCGCGCAGCGCGCCCTCCGCATCGACGAAGTTCAGGGCATTGACGTATGGATTGACCTCGTCGATCCGACGCAGGCAACTGCGCACCAGCGCCGTGGACGTCAGCGTGCCCGACCGCAGGCCTGTCGCGGCCTGGCGCGCCGTCAGCTGCCAAGGCGCGCGCGCCGGGCTTCGTGACGTCGCCGCCCCTCTCGCGGTAAGGGTGGCTGCGGCGGCCAGGAACTGTCGACGATTGATGGGTGCCATGGTGAAGGCCTTCCAGGTGGCAGGACACCTTCAACATGGACGGTGCCCGGCGCGCCGACCAGAGGCACATGCGCCGTTGAGCTGACGAGGCAAGGCCCGACACATCCCGACACATCGCGATACGCCGCGCCAAGCCCTTGCACGGAAAGGGTTCCGGCTGCCACCGCAGGCCGTGCACATGACGGTAAACGCTTGGCACATACGGTCTTCGCATGCTGGCCCCTACACTCGGCGGTCATGCAGAAGGCGGGATCTTTCATGTTGGGACGTTTCGCAATGGGCACGGCCGCCGGCCTTGCCCTGCTGATGGTGGTCGGGTGCAAGGGCGAACCGGAGGCGGCACGCCGCCAGGCTGCCGATGTGCCGGTCACCGCGCAGGTCGTGGAAATGGCCGCGTGGAGCGATACGTTGCAGGCATTGGGTACAGCAAAAGCACGCGAATCGGTGACCATCACCGCCAAGGTCAGCGAGATCATTGAACAGGTGCACTTCGACAGCGGCCAACAAGTGCGCGCCGGTGCACCGCTGGTGACCCTGCGCGGACAGGCACAGCAGGCTGCACTGACCCAGGCCCAAGCGACGTTCGCTGAAGCGGATCAGCTGTACCGTCGGCAGCGCGAGCTGGCACAGCAGCGGCTGGTCGCCAGTTCCACGCTGGATACGCAGAAAGCCATCCGCGATTCGGCCGAGGCCCGCGTGGCGGAGATGCAGTCCGAGATCGGTGACCGCAACGTGCGCGCGCCCTTCGCTGGCGTGCTCGGCATCCGCCAGGTAAGCCCCGGCTCGCTGGTCACCCCGACCACCGCCATCGCCACGCTGGACGACATCGAGCGCATGCACGTGGATTTCCAGATGCCCGAGTCCGAGCTGTCCTCGCTGGCCAACGGCAACAAGGTGGAGGCCACCAGCGTGGCGTGGCCGGGTCGTACGTTCGAAGGCGAAGTGACCACCATTGACGCCCGCGTCGATCCGTCCACACGTGCGGTGACCGTGCGCGCCGACTTCGCCAACGGCGACCACGCGCTGCGCCCCGGCATGCTGCTGGACGTGAACATCTATCGCCCGGAACGCCAGGCGCTGATCGTGCCGGAGATCGCGGTGGTGCAGGTCGGACGCGAGTCCTTCGTCTATCGCCTGAAGGCCGACAGCACCGTCGAACGCGCCGACGTGATGACCGGTGCGCGCCGTGCCGGCGTGGTCGAGTTGAAGCAGGGCATCCGCCCCGGCGAGCGGATCATCATCGATGGCACCGGCAAACTGCGGCCCGGCTTGAAGGTGGAGGCGCGCGAGGTCGCGCCCGTCGCGGCGCCGGAACCGGAAAAAATGCCGCCTCCGCCGGCGACGCCAGCGCCAGCAGCCGACGCCCCGACGGCACCGGTCACCCCGGTCGCACCGGCGGGTAACGGCGGATGAAACTCTCCAACATCTCCATCCAGCGGCCGGTGTTCGCGGTGGTGATGAGCCTGCTGCTCATCGTGCTGGGCATCATGTCGTTCACCCGGCTGACCCTGCGCGAGTTGCCGGCCATCGACCCGCCGGTCGTGTCGGTATCGGTGGATTACCCCGGCGCGTCGGCGGCGGTGATTGAAAGCCGGGTCACCCAGGTGCTGGAAGATTCCCTGTCGGGTATCGAAGGCATCGACATGATCAACGCGCGCAGCACCAATGGCCGTGCGCAGATCAGCCTGGAGTTCACCAGCAACCGCGACATCGAAGCCGCCGCCAACGACGTGCGTGACGCGGTCAGTGGCGTGGCCGACCGCATGCCCGACGAGGCACGCGCGCCGGAGATCGAAAAAGCCAACAGCGACGACGAGGCCATCATCTGGTTCAACCTGTCTTCGTCGAACATGGACACGCTGGCACTGAGCGATTATGCCGAGCGTTACGTCGTGGACCGGTTCGCCAGCCTGGACGGTGTATCGCAAGTGCGCATCGGTGGCCGCCAGCGTTATGCGATGCGGATATGGCTGGACCGCGACCAGTTGGCAGCGCGTGGGCTGACCACCGGCGACGTCGAGACCGCCCTGCGCAACGAAAACGTGGAGCTGCCCGCGGGCCGCATCGAATCGGCCGATCGGGACTTCACCCTGCGCGTGGAGCGCAACTACGTGAAGCCTGCGGACTTCGCCACCATTCCGCTGGGCAAGGGCAGCGACGGCTATGTGGTGCGGATGGGCGATGTGGCCAAGATCGAGCTGGCCTCGGCGGAACGGCGCGCCTACTACCGCAGCAACGGCGAGCCCGGCGTCGGACTGGGTATCGTCAAGACCTCCACCGCCAACGCGCTGGACGTGACCCGCTCAGCGCGTGAGCAGGCCGATCGCATCGCCGAAACGCTGCCGCAGGGTACGCAGATCGGCGTCACCTTCGACAACACGACCTTCATCGAGGCCGCGGTTGATCGTGTCTACGCCACGCTGGTGGAGGCGATGCTGCTGGTGCTGGTGGTGATCTGGTTGTTCCTCGGCAGTTTCCGTGCCGCGTTGATTCCGGCGGTGACCGTGCCGGTGTGTCTGGTAGCGGCCTTCATCGCGCTGTACGCGTTCGATTTCTCGATCAACCTGCTCACCCTGCTGGCGCTGGTGCTGTGCATCGGCCTGGTGGTGGATGACGCGATCGTGGTGGTGGAAAATGTACAGCGTCGCATCGACCTGGGTGAGCCCCCCTTGGTGGCCTCCAAGCGCGGCACCGCGCAGGTGGCCTTCGCGGTCATCGCCACCACGGCCGTGCTGGTGGCGGTGTTCCTGCCGGTTGGCTTCCTGGAGGGCAATACCGGACGCCTGTTCCGCGAACTGGCGGTGGCGTTGGCGGCCGCGGTCGCGTTGTCCGCCTTCGTTGCGCTGACGCTGACGCCGATGATGGCCTCCAAACTGCTCAAGCCGCATTCCGGCAAGGCGCCGCGCGGGCTGTACGGCGTGATCAACCGCAACCTGGACAAGCTCGCCAGCGGCTATGGCAATGTGCTGGATCGCCACGTCGACCGCACGTGGATCTATCTGCTGGTGATGGTCGCCGCGCTGGCGGCAAGCTGGGTGCTGATCAAGTCGCTGCCTTCCGAGCTGGCCCCGGCCGAAGACCGCGGCTCGTTCCAGATCATGATCGACGGTCCGGAAGGGGCGGGCTTCGACTACACCGTCGGCCAGGTGCAGCAGGTGGAAGCGATCGTGGCGCGCCATGTAGGCGACGAACATCCCATCGCCCGCGCCAACCCGCGCGTGCCTGGCGGCTGGGGCTCCAGCGAGGAAATGCATACCGGCCGCATCAGCGTGTTCCTGCAGCCGTGGCGCGAGCGCACGACCTCCACCCCGGAAGTAGCCGACGAACTGCAGAAAGAGCTGGATACCGTGCGCGGCGTGCGCGTGCGCACCCAGGTCGGTGGGGGACTGGTGCGTGGTGGCGGACAGCCGTTCCAGATCGTCCTCGGCGGGCCGGAGTATGCGGAGATCGCGCAGTGGCGTGATCGGGTGCTGCTGCGCATGGCCGACAACCCTGGCCTGGTCGGCGTGGATTCGGATTACAAAGAGACCCGGCCGCAGATGCGCGTGAACATCGACCGCCAGCGCGCGGCCGATCTCGGCGTGCCGGTGACGGCGATCGGTTCAGCGCTGGAAACGATGATGGGCTCGCGCCGCGTCACCACCTTCGTGGACAACGGCGAAGAGTACGACGTGCTGGTGCAGGCTGGCCGCGATGGACGGGCGACGCCGGCCGACCTGGCCGCCATCCGCGTGCGTTCCAGCGGCGGCGAACTGGTGCCGCTCTCCAATCTGGTCACACTGAGCGAAGTGGCGGAAGCCGGCTCGTTGAACCGGTTCAACCGGCTGCGCTCGATCACCATCAGTGCCGGCCTGGCGCCGGGCTACCCGCTGGGCGAGGCCATCACCTGGGCGCAGGGCGTCACCCGCGAAGAGCTGCCGCAGCACGCGCAGGTGAGCTGGAAGGGCGAATCGCGCGAGTACCTGAGCTCCGGTGGTGCCGTGCTGCTGACCTTCGCCATGGCGCTGCTGGTGGTGTACCTGGTGCTGGCGGCTCAATTCGAAAGCTTCATCCATCCACTGACCATCATGTTGACCGTGCCGCTGGGCGTGCTCGGGGCCTTGGTCGGGTTGTGGGTGAGCGGGGGGACGGTGAACCTGTTCAGCCAGATCGGCATTGTGATGCTGGTCGGCCTGGCCGCGAAGAACGGTATCCTGATCGTCGAATTCGCCAACCAGTTGCGCGACGAAGGGCGGACGGTGCGCGAGGCGATCATCGAATCCGCGCGGGTGCGTCTGCGGCCGATCCTGATGACGTCCATCGCCACCGTGGTGGGGGCGATTCCACTGGTCGTGGCCGGCGGCCCTGGCTCGGCCAGCCGTGGCACGATCGGCGTGGTGATCATTTTCGGCGTCACCCTGTCCACCTTCCTGTCGCTGTTCGTGGTGCCGGCGTTCTATGCCCGGCTTGCCCCGTTCACGCGCTCGCCGGAAGCGGTGGCCCGCGAGCTGGAAAAGCAGGAAAAGGACACCCCCTCGGTCGGCGGCCACGCCTGAGAGACCGGGTAGTGACGGCCGCTGGCCGTCAGTTTTAGGCCGCTGGCCGTCAGGCTTTCCGGACATTGACGGTCAGTGGGCGTCACTACCGGCCGTTCGCCAGCTAGAATCAACGCGGTTCCCTTCAGCCGACGGGACGTCCTTTGTTCCGCCGACTGGAGAGAGCGCGTGGAAGCAGCCGTACATTTCATCAACAGCATCATCTGGAGCAAGGCGCTGATCTTCATGTGCCTGGCGGCGGGCCTGTATTTCAGCGTCCGTACCCGCTTCATGCAGCTCCGCGGCTTCTTCGAGATGTGCCGCCTGACCGTGGCCGGTGAGAAATCCGACGCCGGCGTCTCTTCATTCCAGGCGCTGGCCATGTCGATGGCCGGCCGCATGGGCATCGGCAACATCGCCGGCGTGGCCACGGCCATCGCCTTCGGCGGACCCGGCGCGATCTTCTGGATGTGGGTGATGGGCTTCCTCGGCGCATCGACGTCCTATATCGAATGCACGCTGGCGCAGATCTACAAGACCAAGGATGCCGAGGGCAGGTATCGCGGTGGCCCGGCGTACTACATCGAAAAGGCCATGGGCCTGAAGTGGTATGCGATGGCCTTCGCCCTGGCCACCATTGTCGCGGCCGGCTTCCTGATGCCTGGCGTGCAGGCCAATGCCATCGCTGACAGCATCATCAATTCCTGCCGCGGCAGCTCGCTGTGCGGTCCGCTCGATGGCCAGGCGTTCGGCATGGACCAGGTGCAGGCGCTGAAGCTGGGTATCGGCATCGTCGTCGCCCTGCTGCTGGGCGTCGTGATCTTCGGCGGCGTCAAGCGTATCGCCAGCTTCGCCGAAATCGTGGTGCCGTTCATGGCCGCCGGCTTCATCCTGATGGCGGTCACCATCATGATCCTCAACGCGGATCGCGTGCCGGAAATGTTCGGCATCATCTTCGACAGCGCGTTCGGTACCCATGCCGCCTTTGGCGCGATGATGGGTCTGGCCGTGGAGTGGGGCGTCAAGCGCGGCATCTACGCCAACGAGGCAGGCCAGGGCACCGGTCCGCACGCGGCGGCGGCATCGGAAGTCTCCCACCCGGCCAAGCAGGGCTACGTACAGGCTTTCGCGGTCTATTTCGACACCATGATGGTGTGCACCTCCACCGCGTTCCTGATCCTCGCCGCCGGTACCTACAACGTGTATTCGCCCGTTGCTGGCGCCGAGCCGGTGTTCCAGGGACTGGCGGGGATCGCCGAAGGCGCCGGCTATGCACAGGCCGCCGTGGAAAGCGTGATCCCGGGCTTTGGTGCGGCCTTCGTTGCGGTGGCGATCTTCTTCTTCGCCTTCACCACGATCATGGCCTATTACTACATGGCCGAGACCAACCTCACCTACCTCAACAACAACGCCAAGCGTCCGCTGACGGTGCTGGCCCTGCGCCTGGGCATCATCGGCATGGTCATCTTCGGTGCGTTCCACAACGCGCAGCTGGCCTGGGCGCTGGGTGACATCGGCGTGGGCCTGATGGCATGGCTGAACATCGTTGCCATCCTGATCGTGCAGAAGCCGGCGATGATCGCGTTGCGCGACTACGAGCGACAGAGAAAACTGGGCCTGGATCCGACCTTCGATCCGGTCGCATTGGGTATCAAGAATGCCGATTTCTGGCAGAAGAAACAGGAAGCTGCGTAAGTGAACAATCCTTGGAACAACCGCCGTCCGTCCGCGCGTCCGCCGCGTGCAACGCCGCTGCCGCGTACCGAAGCACCGGCGCCGCCGGGCGGTGGGCGCGGCAACACCGATGAGCTGCGGCTGTTCGGCGTCAACGCGGTCCTGGCCGCATTCAACAAGCGGCCGCAGGCGGTGCGCAAGGTGTACCTGCTGGAGGCGCTGATCCCGCGCATGCAGCCGCTGCTCAAGTGGTGTGTGGCCAATCGCGTCGGCTACCGCGTGGTGGAAGACGGCGACCTCAACAAGCTCTCCGGAACGACCCATCACGAAGGCATCGTCGCTGACGTGCAGCGCTCGCCGATGCTGACCCTTGAAGCGTGGCTGCAGGATCTGCCCGCAGGACCTGCGGTGGCGCTGTGGCTTGACGGGGTAGGCAATCCGCACAATCTCGGCGCGATCCTGCGTTCTGCGGCGCACTTCGGTGTGGCCGGGCTGCTGTTGCCGGAAACCAGCACGTTGGGCATATCAGGCGCGGCCGCCCGCGTTGCCGAAGGTGGGGCGGAATCGGTTTCGCTGGTACGCCTGCCGGCTACCGCCGAGGCGATGCGGATGCTGCGGCAGGCCGGCTTCGGCTTGGCTGCTACGGTGGTGGACGAAGGCACCAACGTGTTCGCCGCCTCGCTGCCGGACCGCCTGGTCTATGTGATGGGCGCGGAAAGCGAGGGCATGGACCGCCAGCTCGCCGCCGACTGCGATCAGCAGGTATCCATTCCCGGCACCGGTGCTGTTGAGAGTCTCAATGTGGCGTCGGCCACGGCCGTCCTGCTCGCACAGTGGGCAGGCGCACGTAATTCCTGATCCACCGGCCGGTGCTTTCCCTATGCCCCGGGTCGGGGCATAGGCGCAACGTGTAACAGCACCATCGTGTTGGCAGTCTGCAGGACGATGGCGTTGGCCGGTACATCCGCAGGGATGCACCCCACCGTGTGGGGTGGGGTGGTGCGGCGACCCGGCCGCGATGCGGCCGGGTACTTTTTCAACGCCTGTGGCGCGTGTCAGTGTCGGCAGGAGCCGAGCGGTCAGCCTTGGTTGGACGCCTCGTCCAATGCCGCCAGCGAGACCGCCACCGGTATGCCCTGCAGCAGCAGATAGTTCGCGTCGAACGGCGCGAGCAGTACCTGCACGCATGCAATCGACTGCTCTGCTGCCTCCCAAGCCGGCAAGTACTGCGTCTGCCAGACCGTGAGTCCGCTGCGCTTGAAGTTCTCCTGCAGGAACACGATGCGACTGGCCAACGTCGTACCCACCGTACCTTCGCGCATCTGGCCGAATGGCACGTGGTCGACGCTGGCACAGGAGATCACCTCCTGCAGGTTCTGCAGCGCGAACTGGCGATGTTCACCCTGCAGGAGCGGCACGGACCCCTGCCGGCCCTGAGCGGACACGGCATCCCCATCATGGCGACCGGGCGTCCAGGCACTGCCCTCGTGCTGCTGCAGCAGGTGCCGCAATGCGCGCGTCGCTGCGTGTTCCGGGCTGATGCCCGCGCCGGCGGCCACGCACCAGGCATCGGCCGTCGGTCCTTCCGCGCATGCCAGATAGGTCGGCACCGTGCCCTGGCCGGCGATGTCGAACAGGTGCACCGGGCTGCCTTGGCGCTTGGTCGTGGTTTCCCACAGCGCGCGGATCTGTGCTGGCAGGGTGGCGTTATCCACGCGACGCAGGTAGCGCCGCTGGCGCAGGCCGATGCCCTGCACCGCGAAGCGTCCCAGCGCCACCTCTTCCTGGGCCGACAACATGCCCTGCAGCAGGGCTTCGTCCTGGGTCGCCCCCGCCGCCACGCTACGGTTGCTGCTATACCGTCCCAGCAGCGTGTAATCGAAGTCGTCATGGACCTTCGTCGGCGAGGATCCGCGCGTCACGTCGTGCAGGTACTGGGCATTCACCAAGGCGGTGGGCACCGGCAGCGAGCGGCTTGCATTCACTTCATGGAACAGGGTGGTCGCGATGCTCGCACGCGGCTGCTCGGCGATCACCGGCATCAGTTCGGAGAATGCCTGCTCTACGCCTGGCAGCGTCAGATAGTCGCTCGCCTTGCACGTCACCATGCGTGATGTGTTGGCGTAATCCGCATGAAGCAGCTGGGCGATGGCCGGGAAGAGGGCGCTGCGCAGGGCTTGCGCGTGATCCATGCCGGATCCGCACACTTCGATGTCATGTCCGATACGGGCACGCGTCTGCAGACGGACTCTCTCCAAGTGCAGCCCCTGCGTGTCCAGACAGATCTGCTCATGGTCCAGCTTCATCGCGGCGATCAGCTCGCTTGCCGCGTTGTTGGCCACAGCAAACGGAATCTCGTTTTCCAGCCCGGCGACGTCTGCGATCGGTGAGCTGCAGAGGGGCAAAGGACGTGCATTCATTGGTGCGCTCCTGAAGATATCGAGTGGCTGCCTGCATCCGCGGTACGTTGCTGACGTGGGGTCATTGGACGTCGGCGGGGCCAGGCAGGCAGCGGGGTATGCCTGGCACCGACGATGCTGCGTCCGTCGTCATGTCGCAGGGACACTCCGGCCTGACAGCTTCAGGCGCGGTTTGCCAATGTGCGCGACGACAGACAGCGGCTTGCGTCGCAACCGTTCCTGATCGACGGCGAAAGAGCTGCTTGGGTCAGAAAAACACGTCTGTCGGGGGGAGCAGAAATCTGCATTCGAATGGCGAACCGGGTCGAGCGGGACGTCGGGCAATGCGTCATTTCGTTTTTTTCTCATTGCTGTGGCCGATCACGCTGGGCAACGTGGGGCCCACCCACCGGCAGCAAGGAAACACGCAATGAGTATCGAGTCGGCAACAAGCACGATCGTTGCCCTGGTATGGAGTCCCTACCTGGTCGGCCTGTGCTTGGCGGCCGGTCTGTACTTCAGTATCCGGACACGTTTCATCCAGTTGCGTGCGCTGCCGCAGATGCTGGCGCTGATGTTCCAGCACCGTGGTTCCGCGGCGGGCTTGTCGCCCTTCCAGGCGCTGAACATTTCGCTGTCCAGCCGCGTCGGCGTCGGCAACATCGCGGGCGTCGCGATGGCCATCGCGTTTGGCGGGCCGGGTGCGATTCTGTGGATGTGGGTGGTGGCGTTCTTCGGCGCATCCAGCGCCTTCATCGAGTCCACCCTGGCCCAGATCTACAAGGAACGGGACAGCCAGGGCCACTACCGCGGCGGGCCGGCCTACTACATGGAAAAGGGACTGGGACAGCGCTGGTACGCGCTGGTCTTTGCCCTGTGCACCGTCGCGGCAGCCGCGATGCTGGCCGGCACCCAGTCCAACGCGATCGCCGGTGCGCTCAACGAAGCATGGGACGTGCCGGTGGCCGCGACGGCGGTGGCGGTGGTGTCCCTGCTGGGGCTCATCATCTTTGGCGGCGTGCGCCGCATCGCGGTGGTTACCCAGTGGGTCGTGCCGGTGATGGCCATCGCCTATCTGCTGGTTGCACTGGTGGTGATGGTGATGAGCTACGAGCGCATTCCGCAGGTGATCGGCCTCATCGTCCGCAGTGCCTTCGGCGTTGACGCTGCCTTCGGCGCGATGGTGGGCGTGGCCATCCAGTGGGGCGTACGCCGTGGTGTGTTGTCCAACGAAGCCGGCATGGGCAGCGGTGCACATCCTGCTGCGGCCGCCGAGGTCTCCCACCCGGTCAAACAGGGGCTGGTACAGGCTTTTTCGGTCTACATCGACACCATGGTGGTCTGCAGCGCGACGGCCTTCCTGATCCTCTCCACCGGTCTGTACAACGTGTACGATCCCGCGGTGAACGGCGTGCCTGACGAAGCGCGCATGCTGGTCGCCAATCTACCCGGGATGGAGGCAGGGCCACGATTCGTGCAGCATGCCGTGGAATCGGCGTTGCCGGGCTTCGGCAAATCGTTCGTCGCGCTGGCGATCCTGCCGTTCGCGTTCACTACGATCCTGGCGCTCTACTACATGGGCGATACCAACATCAGTTATCTCTGCCGGAACAAGCCGGCGGCCTGGGTGGTCAACGCCTTCCGACTGACGTTCCTGGGCATGGTGGCGTATTCCTCGCTGCACAGCGCGACCGTGGCGTGGACCCTGGGCGACATTGGCGTGGGGGTGATGAGTTGGTTGAACATCATCGCCATCCTGCTGCTGCAGAAGCCCGCGTTGGCCGCGTTGCGCGATTACGAGAAAAGCCGCAACGCAGGCATCGACCCGGTGTTCAACCCGCGTGCGATAGGGTTGAAAAACGCACCGTTGTGGGAGCATCCGTAGTCAGGTAGAGCCGGCTTCAGCCGGCTGCCGTTGGCGCGGTCCTGCACCGCGTGGCCGCTGCGCTCGCCGACCGTGGGTCGGCGCTACCGGGGGGCGATCCGACACCGCGTGGCCGCTGCGCTCGCCGACCATGGGTCGGCGCTACCGGGGGGCTGTCCGACACCGCGGGCCGCTTCGCTCGCCGACCATGGGTCGGCGCTACCGGGGGGCTGCGTGGTCCGGTGGATCACTCGTTCGGCGGAACGGTGGCCTTGGCTTCGCTGCCGAATGTGCCGTCGGCATCGGCGGCCAAGTAGGCCATCACCGTGTACGCCGCGACGTTCTGCGCCAATGCCTTGGGGTCGATCTTGTCCAAGGTATCGTCGGCCGTGTGGTGCAGGTCGAAATAGTCCGTCCCGTCCTGCGCCAGCCAAGCCCATGCGCCGCCCTTGGCCGCAAGCGGGCCGATGTCCGGACCCGGGCCGCCCTTGTCGGCGGCGTACTCGATACCCAGCGGCTTCAGCACCTCGGCAATCTGCCGCGTGGCATCGCGCGAGGCGTCCGGGTTCGGCGAACCGGTGTTGAAGGCGTAGATGCGGCCAGCGCCGAAGTCACTCTCGGCAGCCAACTGGTGCCGCACGACATCCTTCGCGTGCGCCTCGGCATACGCCTTGCCGCCGTAAAGACCCTGTTCTTCATTGGCAAACGCGACGACGCGGATGCTGCGCTTCGGTGCCTGCTTCAACTGGCCGATCAAGTGCCCGGCGGCCATGGTGATGCCGACGCCTGCGCCGTCGTCCACCGCGCCCGTGCCCAGATCCCAGGAATCCAGATGGCCCCCGATGACGACCACTTCCTTCGGCAGCGAGCGCCCGGTTATTTCGCCGATGACGTTGTACGAGGTCGCCGTTCCATCCCAGCCGCAGTCCAGCGCCAGGCTGACCGTGGTGCTGCCCCGTGCAACCAGACGTGCCAACTGGTCGGCGTCAGGCACCGACAATGCCGCCGAAGGGACCGGCTGCAGGCCATCGTCATAGCGGGTGATGCCGGTATGCGGCACACGGTGCGAATCGGTACCGGCGGAGCGCATCAGGAAGCCGACCGCGCCCTTGCGAATGGCTTCGGACGGTCCCTTGCTGCGGATGGCGCCGCCACGACCGTAATCGCGGCCGTCGCGGAACGGCAGCATCTGGTAATCGACGAAGGCGATCTTGCCCTGCAGCGATCCTGCGGGCGCAGCCTGCAGCGCAGCCAGATCAGCGAAGCGCACCACCTCGGCCTGCACCTTGCCTCCCGGGCTGCCGCCGAGGGCGGTAATCGTCAAAGGCTGTGCGTGCGCGCCCACCACCGCTGCGTGCTCACTGCGGCGCTCCCATTTCGGGAACGTCACCGGTTCCTTCCACACCTTGTCAAAGCCGAGCGCCTTGAATTTGGCTTCGGCCCAGGCAACGGCGCGCGCGTCTGCCTCACTGCCGGCAATGCGCGGACCGATCTCGGTCGTCAGCGATTCCACCACTTTCCAGCCGGTGTCGTCGGCCAGGGCCTGCTCCCGCAGTTCAGCAGCGGTACCCAGCGAGGCGGGGGCCAGCGTGGTGGTATGCGGGGCGGCGAAGGCCGGTGACGCGAGCAGGGCAAGGGAAGAGGCGAGGGCAAGGACGCGGCGACGCATGGACGACTCCAGCAGGGGCATAAGCGTCCGAGCTTAGCAGTGCCGCCGCCCCGCGCATGGGCCCTAGGTCATGGCCATGGGAAATGGCCAGATGAGGAAAAGGGCCAGGTCCGCTCCGGCGGGAGGACGGGCCTGGCCGTGTGCCGCGATCAGTGCTTCAGGTTGTCGCGGATTTCGCGCAGCAGCAGCACTTCTTCGGACGGGCCCTTGGGCGCGGCTTCCTTCTTCTTCGACATACGGTTGATGAACTTCACGACCAGGAAGATGGCAAACGCCACGATCACGAACTGGATCAGGGTATTGATGAAATCACCGTAGCCGATCACCACGGCCGGGATCTCCGTCCCGTCAGCCGCCAAGCGAGCAGGCGCCAATGTCCACGCCAGGTCGGAGAAATCAACCTGGCCGATCACCCAGCCCAGTGGCGGCATGATGATCTTCTCGACCAATGCGGTAACGATCTTGCCGAAGGCCGCACCGATGACAACACCGACGGCGAGATCGATGACGTTGCCACGCGTTGCGAATTCCTTGAACTCACTGATGAATCCCATGGAGATCTCCTGATAGGGGGGCTGACTGCGAAAAATCCTATCGCAGGCAATGTCAGCCGGCGATGACGCCATGGCGTTCGCCGACATTTTCCAATCGTGCACTGAAACGATCACCGGGTTTCAATGCGGCCACGCCGGACGGCGTCCCCATGAATACCAGGTCGCCTGCGCGCAGCCGCCACAGCTGCGACAGCTCATGCAGAATTTCCGGGACGCTCCAGATCATCTGGTCCAGCAGCGATTGCTGGCGTACCTCGCCGTTGATTTCCAGCGACAGGTTCAGCGCGGCGAGGTCACCGACTTCACCGGCATGCACGATCTCGCTGATCGGCGCCGAGGCGTCGAACCCTTTCGCGGTGTCCCACGGGTGACCCTTCTGCTTGGCCGCGGCCTGCAGGTCACGACGGGTCAGGTCCAGGCCTACGGCATAGCCGTACACCAATGCCTGCGCCTGCTCGATGGGCAGCACGCCTTCCGGCGCATCGCTGCCGATGGCAACGACCAGCTCTACTTCGTGGTGAAGGTCGGAGGTGGCAGGCGGGTAGGGGATGACATCATCGTGGCCGACCACGATGGCGTCGGCAGGCTTGCTGAAGAACATCGGCCGACCCCGCGCCGCGGCATCGGGAACGACGGCGCCCATTTCCTTTGCGTGGTCGGCGAAGTTGCGCCCTACGCAATAGATGCGGTGTACGGGGAACGTGCCGCCACCGACAACCGGGATACGGGGAACAGGATGGGCGGGAATTACATCGGTCATGCGCGCGTCCTAACGATCAGGTCGTCGCAGTGTAGCGCCGCGCCCGGCGAACGTGGCGCCTGCTGGGAGAGGCAGCGCTACGCCATGCCTTATCGAGCGGAGCGGCCTGTCAGTGGGTCGGCAGCGCAGGCTTGCGGACCACGCGGTACTCGCCTTCCACCACGGTGGCATCGGCCACGCGGGTGGGCGCCTTGCGCTGGGCCAGCAGCTTCCACGCCAAGCCGGCAAGGATCATCGCTGCACCGACGAAAACACCCACGAACACCATCACACCCAGAATGGCGACCCCAAGCAGACCCACCGCAACGCGCACCAGCGGGTGACGCGGCTTGCGCGGCGCAAACAGAGTGCGGAATTGGCCGAATTGGAAGGTGCGGTTGATCATGGGTAACTCACTTGGCTGAAATCAGCGAACAACCAGTATCAGGGCGATGCTTCGGCGCATGAGTGAAAAAATCGTTAAGTACGCCGCTCGTTCATTACAGATCAACGACTTGCATTCATGTAACAGCCAGCCATTTGGACAGGCATGCGACAATCAGTGCTTTCCCCGATGTAGAGTCAGAAATGACCGACCAAGCGCTCATCGCAGTCGACAAGATCACCGACGGTGGCTTCGCCGAGGCCGAGGTGGTGATCGACGGGGATGCCGAGTCGCTGGTGCTGTATCGCGAAGGCGACAGCGTGCGGGGGTTCCTCAACATCTGCCCGCATGCAGGGCGCCGGCTGGACTGGGCCCCCGGCCAGTTCCTGAAAAGCCGGGAAGGACACCTGGTCTGCGCCGCGCATGGGGCCTCGTTCGCGCTGGACAGCGGGCAATGCGTAGCAGGGCCGTGCAAGGGTGATCGATTGCGCGCGGTCGCCGTGCAGGTGCGCGACGGACATGTCTTCCTGGCATGAACCGCCCGGCGCGCCCGCCCGCACGGTAGAGCCGACTTCAGTCGGCTTCCAACAGCAGAGGTAGAGCCGACTTCAGTCGGCTTCCACAATGGCAGCCGACTGAAGTCGGCTCTACCACCAGCCCCCCCAGCCCAAGCCCGCCAGCAGCCAGCAGCCGACCCCAACCCCAATCCGGCTCAGAACATGATGTTGATCATCGCCACCACCACCATCGTATAGATCAACGACAGCGGTCCCCCCACGCGCCACAGCTCACGCGGGGTGTAATTGGCCGGTCCCATGACCATCGAGATCACCGGGTTCGACGCGGTCATCAGGTTGTTAGACGCAGACAACGCCACGATCAGCGCAAACGCGGTCGGGTTGCCCCCAGCCGCCAACGCAAGATTGACCGCGATGGGCACCATCACGATGGTCGCGCCCACGTGGCTGATCACCAGCGAGAACGCGGTCGTCAGCAACGCCAGCGCCACTTCCAGCACCCACACCGGGATGCCCTCGGGCAGTTTGTCGATCGTATGCCCCGCCACCCAGGCCGCTGCGCCGCTGGAATCCATCGCCCAGCCGAGCGGAATCAGCCCGGCCATCATGAATACCGTCTTCCAGTTGATCGATGCGTAGGCTTCGTCCATCCGCAGCACGCCGGTCAGCAACATGCCGGCCACGCCGGTCATCAGGGTCAGCGCCACCGGCAGGTTGGATGTCAGCGCGATCAGGATGGTCAGCGCGAAGATGGTCATCGCCAGCTTGAACTTGTGTGGCCGCTGCTCGCCCTTGGGGTAGTCGGTAACGATGACGAAATCGCGTCCGCGGGCGGCCTGCGCCAGATCGGTCCAGATGCTGTGGAAGACCAGCATGTCGCCGGCGCGCAGCTGCACTTTGCGCACGTCCTCGCGGATCACCTGCTTGTCGCGGTTGATCGCCAGCAGGCTCAGGCCGCGTTCCTTGCGCAGGCGCAGCTCGGCCGCGCTCTTGCCGATCACATCGGAGGTCGGCGGCACCACTGCTTCGGAAATGCCGGCGCGGCTGGGATTGAACAGATCGCCGAGGTGCTTCAATCGGGAGGACATGCGCAGGAACTGGTTCTGCGCGAAGTCACTGACCAGCCGCCGCGAGCCCATCACCCCGATCACGCTGCCCACCCAGATGCGCATCTCGGCCGGCGGTGCCAAGCGGGTGTCGTTGCCGGTCTTCAACGCCAGCAGCAGCGGCGCATCGTGCAGGGTTTCGGCTTCGCCCAGGGTCATGCCGACCATCGGACTTTCGGCGCTGACCACCAGCTCGAAGACATCGCCTTCGATGCCGTATGTCTTGGCGAAGTAGCTCTCCGTGCGCGCTGGCGTGACGCCGTCATTGGCCAGTGTTTCTTCTTCCACCAGCTTGCGGTTGCCGTAGAAGTGGAAGTACAGCAGCGAGGCGATCAGCAGCGCGACACCGATCGGCAGCGGCGCGAACATCCGCAGCGGCTCGATGGTGGCCAGACCGGAGGGCAGGTTGTTGTTGGCCGATGCCAGCAGATCGTTGAGCAGGATCAGCGGCGAGTTGCCCACCATGGTCAGCGCGCCGCCCATCACGATGGCCGCGGCGATCGGCAGCAGCAGCCGCTGCAGGGTCAACCCGGTGCGTGCGGCCAGGCGCGAGGCCACCGGCAGGTACAGCGCCATCACCGACGGGTTCTGCATGAAGGACGAGTTCAAGCCGGAAATGGCCGTGGTCATCAACAGCAGGCGCTGCTCCACCCCATGGCCGCGCCGCAGCAGCCACGCCGCCAGTCGGTTCAACGCACCGGTGCGGTCCAGACCCGCGCCGAGGATGGTCGTGGCGATGATGCTCATCACCGCGTTACCGGAGAAACCGGCGAAGATTTCTTCCGGCGCGATCAGGCCGGTGACGCCCAGCACGACCAGCACCACCAGCGCCACCACATCGGCGCGGATGCGGTCGAACAGGAACATCGCCATCGTGAAACCGACCAGCCCGAGGACGAGCTTCATGTC
Source organism: Stenotrophomonas sp. WHRI 8082 (assembly GCF_040223995.2). Taxonomy (NCBI): domain Bacteria; kingdom Pseudomonadati; phylum Pseudomonadota; class Gammaproteobacteria; order Lysobacterales; family Lysobacteraceae; genus Stenotrophomonas; species Stenotrophomonas sp. WHRI 8082. Next base: position 2,982,951 of record NZ_CP167826.1, read on the forward strand.
GGTTGTCAGCGTCAGCGCGGTTTCCATGGGGGACGCGTTCCGGTCAGCGTGGGGGAGGGTGGATCTTTACGTGCGGTCGTACAACAGATCCCAAACGCCGTGCCCCAGCTTCTGGCCACGGGTTTCGAAATGGGTCTGCGGCCGCCATTCCGGGCGCGGTACATGGCCGCGCGCACCGGCACGGTTGACCAGCCCATCGGTCGCGTCAAGCACGTCCCACATCTGCTCGGCGTAGTCTTCCCAATCGGTCGCGCAATGCAGGCGGCCACCTGGACGCAGCTTTCGCACCAGCAGGTCGGCGAAAGCCGGCTGCACCAGGCGACGCTTGTTATGGCGCTTCTTGTGCCACGGATCCGGGAAATAGATGCGCACTTCATCAAGCGCGCCATCGGCGATTTCCTTCTCCAGCACTTCCACGGCGTCGTGGTGGTACAGGCGGACGTTGTCCACATCGTCGTCAGCCAGCGCGTTGAGCAGGCGGCCGACACCCGGCGCATGCACTTCGATGCCGATGTAATCGCGGCTGGCGTCCTGCTGCGCAGCGAAACGCAGGGCAACGCCATTGCCGAAACCGATCTCGAGTACCTTGTGCGCATCGCGTCCGAAGGTGGTGGCCAGGTCGCGGACTTCACCAGTGAAGTCCAGGCCGAAACGCGGCCAGCGGTCATCGAACGCGCGCTGCTGGGCCGGGGTGAAGCGACCTTGGCGCAGCACGAAACTGCGGATCTCGCGGCGGCCTTCGTGCACGGTGAACGGCTTGGCGGGCGCCTTGGAGCCGGTACTGGAAAACGGGTCGGTCATCAGCCGATCAATCCATCAAGGGGGGAAGAGGCGCTGGCGTAGCGCTTGCGCGGAATGCGGCCAGCCAGGAAGGCCTCGCGGCCAGCTTCCACGGCCTTGCGCATCGCGCTGGCCATCAGCACCGGATGGCGGGCACCGGCAATGGCGGTGTTCATCAGCACGCCATCGCAACCCAACTCCATGGCAATGGCCGCATCGGACGCGGTACCTACACCGGCATCCACGATGATCGGCACCTTGGCATCTTCGATGATCTGCAGCAGGTTGTACTTGTTCTGGATGCCCAGGCCCGAGCCGATGGGCGCAGCCAGCGGCATCACCGCGGCGCAGCCGATCTCTTCCAGCCGCTTGGCCAGGATCGGGTCGTCGGAGGTATAGACCATCACCTCGAAGCCGTCCTTCACCAGGATCTCGGCCGCCTTCAACGTGGCCACCACGTCCGGGTACAGCGACTTCTGGTCACCCAGCACTTCCAGCTTGGTCAGGTTGTGCCCGTCCAGCAGTTCGCGTGCCAGCCGGCAGGTGCGCACGGCATCTTCAGCGGTGTAGCAGCCGGCAGTGTTGGGCAGGATCGTGAAACGATCCGGCGGCAGCACGTCCAGCAGGTTCGGTTCGCCCGGATTCTGGCCGATGTTCGTGCGGCGGATGGCCACGGTGATGATCTGCGCGCCCGCGGCCTCGGTGGCCAGGCGGGTTTCTTCCAGATCCTTGAACTTGCCGGTGCCGGTGAGCAGGCGCGAGGCGTACGTCTTGCCGGCAATCACCAGCGAATCAGAGGGGGCATGTTCGGTCATGTCGCGGATTATCCCCTAGTTGGTAGCGCCGGGCCATGCTCGGCGAACGCAGCGGTCAGCTTCACCCACCGCCCAACGCGTGCACGATCTCCACCACATCGCCGTCCGCCAGCACATGCGTGGCATGCAGGCTGCGGGTCACGATCTCGTTGTTGACCTCTACCGCCACGCGACGTTCCAGCAACTGCTCGCGCTGCAGCAGGTCGTGCAAGGTGGTGCCGGAGGGCAGGGTGCGGGCTTCGCCATTGAGCTGGATGTTCATGTCGGCATTGTCCCCGATGCTTCCGGCAATGGCACGCGGGTGGTGCCCGTCATCGGACAGGGATGTCGCTGAAGGTCCCCCAAAGCGACAATGCATGTCGCGGCGCAGCGTGACTTTGGCTGCGCTGGTGAAACCATTGCACCGTGCGCTGGCGTACTGCCGGCGATTGATACCACAGGAGTTCCACATGTTGTTCAGCAAACGTCCCGTCCGCACCCTGATTGCCGCCGCAGTCGCCCTCGCTGCGCTGCCGGCCATGGCGGTCGAACCGGCCTTCAACCGCACGGTGTTCATCGGCGACAGCTTGACCGACAGCGGATACTTCCGCCCGCTGCTGCCCGCTTCGGTACAACCGGTGACCGGCAAGTTCACCACCAACCCGGCATGGGTGTGGGCCGAACACGTGGCCGATTACTACGGCACCAACGCCACCCCGAACGGCAACGGCCAGACCGGTGACAACTACGCCGCCGGCGGCGCCACCGTGGCGACCGACGTGGTGGGTCCGCTGGGCCCGACCCCGTCGCTGGCCACCCAGGCCAGCCGCTACCTGGCGGCCAACGGCGGCAAGGCTGATCCGAACGCGCTGTACACGGTGTGGGGTGGTGCGAACAATCTGCTGGGCATTACCAGCCCGGCGCAGGCGCCTGCCGTGATCGGCGCGGCCGTGACCAGCCAGGTCGGCATTGTCGGCACCCTGCAGGCGGCCGGTGCCAAATACGTGGTGGTGCCGAACCTGCCGGACATCGGCCTGACCCCGATGGCCCGTGCCGGTGGCCCGGCGGCGATGGCGCAGTACACCGCGGTCGCCTCGGCCTACAACAACGCCCTGTACGGCGGCCTGACCCAGGCGGGCATTGAGTTCATCCCGCTGGATACGTTCACCATCCTGCGTGAAATCGTCGCGGATCCGATCACCTATGGCTTCCGCAACGTGACCAACGCGGCCTGCACCGTGGCCTCGTCGGTCACCTGCAATCCGACCAGCCTGGTCGCGCCGGATGCGGCGACCGCCTATGTATTCGCCGATGGCATCCATCCGTCTGCAGCCACCCACGAAATGCTTGGCCAGTACGCGATTTCCGTGCTGGAAGCACCGCGCCTGCAGCAGGTGCTGACCCATTCGGCGCAGACCGTCGGCCGTTCGCGCGCTGACCAGGTCAGCCTGCACCTGGGCGGTGCACCGGCCGAAGGCCTGTCCTGGTGGGGCGGCCTGCGCGGCGACATGCAGCGCTACGACCACGCCGACCTGTACGACGGCATGGCCCCCGCCGGCCTGTTCGGCATCGACTGGGCACGTGATGGCATGGTCGTCGGTGGCTTCGCCGGCTACGGCCGCATGGATGCCGACTTCGGCAACAGCCAGGGTGATTTCACCCAGTCCGACACCACGGCCGGCCTGTTCGCCGGCTGGTACGGCGAGCGTGCATGGGTCAACGGGCAGGTCAGCTATAGCTGGCTGGACTACGACGTCACCCGCAAGGTGCACCTCGGCCCGGCAACCCGCGAACACAAGGGATCGCCGGAAGGCAGCAACCTGACCGCCGCGCTGAACGCAGGCTACGAGTTCGGTGAAGAGGGCAGCTTCCGCCATGGCCCGGTGGCCGCGGTGATCTGGCAGAAGATCAAGCTGGACGGCTACCTGGAAAGCAACGCCAGCAGCACCGCGCTGGGTTACAACAACCAGGATGCCGATTCCACCGTGGGCCGCCTCGGTTGGCAGGCGCGCCTGGACGGCGGCAGCATCAAGCCGTACGTGCAGATCACCTATGACCACGAGTTCGAAGACCGCCAGGACGGCAGCGCCTTCCTGCAGAGCCTGCCGGGCGTGGGCAGCTACCGCGTGCCGGGCCTGAAGTTCGACAAGGACTACGCCACCGCCATCCTGGGTGCGCGCATGGAACTGTTCGGCCTGCAGAGCAACATCGGCCTGAGCGCGACCACGATGCAGAAGAAGGCGATGGACACGTCCATCTTCGCCAGCGTCAGCGGCGCGTTCTGACCCTGATCCGGAATGACGGCCGCTGGCCGTCATTCCGGACCGCTATGGGCATGGGTAGAGCCGACTTCAGTCGGCTTCTCCCACCGCCCGGATCCTTGGGTTGGCGGATGCAGCCAGGTAGAGCCGACTTCAGTCGGCTTCTTTCACCGCCCGGATTTCTGACGCGCCGGTGCAGCCGACTGAAGTCGGCTCTACCAGTCGGCTCCATCGCTTGGGTGACCGCATGCGCGCATTGCGCTCATGCCACCCCGCCGCCTAAACTGTGCTCCGCGATGCGGGTGTAGCTCAATGGTAGAGCTGTAGCTTCCCAAGCTACTGACGAGGGTTCGATTCCCTTCACCCGCTCCACTGTTCCAAATCAGTCCGCAAGTGATTGATTGAGCCATGCCCAGCATTCGATGCCATGCGGCAAGGCGCTCACCATCCCCCCCCCAGATCGATACGCTGGCCGATGCGGGCGCGCTTGCATCAGAAGAGTGTGCTGGAAAGTCGCCCCAAGCCGGCCAATCCGCTGCGCTGGTGTGCACGCGATGTTCGCACCCCAGCCGTAGCTGCCCGCTGCATGGAAATGCACCGCCGCATGCCAATCAGGATGATCCGGCCCGGAGCCCTATCTGCTCTTTTTTGTTTCTATTCCGGAACGTTTTTCGTCTGGAATGGAGTTACCTGCCTGAGCTGCGTCTGAGAACATCGGGCGGTAGAATCACCAAAACTGCGAAGAGTTGCGCATGAAGCTCATCAGCAAACAACACGATTACTACGACACCGTGTTGGCCTATGGCCGCGATGAAAGCATTGTGTATGTGCGGGAGCCCAGCAGGGATGTGCTGCCGCTGCCAGGCGACTTGCTTCCGTGGGCTGTCGCAGATAAGTACGGCGGGCCAGCCGGGCCGCGGGCGGCCGTTGTCTTTGAAACCCATCATCCTCAGTATCCGTATTGGCAGCGACATGGTCATCACATCCTGCCAGAGAGCGCGTCGTTGAGCCCCTATTTCCACGAAGCATTTTTGAGTGTTGCAGGTAAGGTCTACCCGATATGGGTGGATGTGAGCGCCAGCCGTCATGATGATCCGGCAGCAGTAGGCGTGTGTGGCACCCCTTCGCTTGAGTCCTATCGGGCCGTTGTCATGGACAACCATGCCCGTTACACCGATCGGGACCCGCATGAAATCGCGGAAGTGGAGGTGGAGATTTTTGAACGCGAGCGAGACGTGGAACGGCGGTATGAAAATGTGCGGGATCGCCTGCTGGCCCACGACTTCACTGACCTTCACATTGAGCAGGGGGCCCCGGTGCTCTTGTTTGCGTCGACCATGACGCTGGATATAGAGCCGGTCCGTTGGGAGGGCCTGCCCCGGAACAGCGTCGTGATGGTGCGGAACCCTAACTTGAAGGATTTGGGCTTCCAGCGAATCCTCGACCCGCACAGTTGTTTCCAGCAGATTTCGCAGTTCATTGGTGGCGTGATGCCAGGCCGCCAGATGCCCATGGTGCAACTGGACGACAAGCACATGGTTCAAAAGAAGGGCTTTGACATCAAGTATTCCTTCCGCAAGCGCCCCACAGGCAAGTAAGTCCGGCAGGCCACCTCTCGGCTCCCGGCTACGGTTTGCCCTGCAGCGGGTGTGTTACGTCGATTCGACCCAGCAGGGCGCGCGCGACGGCATCTCCCAGTTCGTTGAGCGACGCGGATTTGGGCAACAGTTCTTCAATGCCAGCAGACGCGCTCAGCTCGATCTCGTCAGGGAAGATACTCGCGGTCAGCGCGATGATGGGCAGATCGCGTGCTGATCCGTCCGACGCTCGGATTTCCCGGGCCAGCGTGTAGCCGTCCATCACGGGCATCTGGCAATCCGTCACCAAGAGATCGAACCGCCCGTCGCGCACTGCTGCGAGCGCCTGTGCGCCGTCTTCCACGGCGACGCATTCCACGCCCAGTTGCCCCATCCGCCACTGGATGATCTCCCGGCTGGTGGCATCGTCTTCTGCTACCAGAACGCGCCATCTGCGTCCCGGTGGCGGGGCAGGCAACAAGGGAACTGGCCCAGTGCCTGACGGTGCGACCTCCTCAGCAGTGGGAGGTTCTGGCGGCAACACGGCGAGGCGCAAGGAAAGGACGGCGCAGGTTCCCTGGCCTGGCGTGCTCTTCAGTCCCAGCTCGCCTCCCATCAGTTCGGCCAAGCGGCGACTGATGCTGAGGCCCAGGCCCGTGCCGCCATACTTTCGCGCGGTTGAAAGGTCTGCCTGGGTGAAAGGCTCGAATATGCGCTCCAGCTGGTCGGCAGGGATGCCGATGCCAGAGTCGGTGACAGAAAAGGCCAGGCGTTGCTCACCCACCGCATCGGCCACGACGTCGACACGTAGGGATACTTCACCGTGCGCGGTGAACTTGATGGCGTTGCTGGTGAGATTCATCAGTATTTGTTGAAGGCGAAGTTCATCGGCCAGGACGCGGCTGGCGACGGTAGAGGCGAGCGTTGCCGACAGGGCAAGCCCCTTGGCGGCGGCTTGAGGGGCAAGCATCGCGCGCACCGTGTCCACTGCATTGGCGAGATCAACGGCCGTCCATTCCAGTGTCAGCGCGCCTGCCTCGATCTTCGACATGTCCAGGGTGTCATCGAGCAGCTGTCGCAACACCGCCGCGGATCGGTTGATCTTGGCGAGAATCGCACTCTGTTCCTGGTCAAGGCCGGTATGCCCAAGAACTTCCAGCATGCCGGCTACGCTGCTCATCGGCGTGCGGATTTCGTGGCTCATCGTGGCCAGAAACTCGTCCTTCGCTTTGCCGGCTTTCTCAGCGACTGCAATAGCGTCTTCCAAGGCAATCGACGCTTCGTGCGATTCGGTCACGTCCACCCAGTAGCCACTCCACTCCGTACCGGCTTCCGTGCTTTCCATAAGCTCGCCTTTGGAGTAAATCCAGCGCCATCCTGCCGGGGACAGGGCCCGGAACTGGAATGACAGCCCTGTGCCTGTGGCAGCGGCGCGTTCTGTCGCATCGACCAGCATCTTCTGATCATCGGGATGGACTCGAGCGAACATCGCGCGCTCGTCCTCAAGGACGTCTGACAGCTCAACGCCGAAAAGTGAAAAGACGTCGCCTGCTACATAGGGGAATGTGAAGGTGCCATCCGGGGCGCGGTGGACCTGGTACACGATGGCAGGTAGTTTGCGTGTGACCCGGGACAGCCGGTTTTCTGCAATGCGACGCTGGGACACCTCGCGTCGAAGTCGCATGTAGCCCACGGTGTGGACAAGTCCGCCAGTGAGGAGAATCAACAAGGCGGGCAATGCCCACAGCATGATCTGCCGCCAATTGATCGCCGGTTGGGCGCCAACGCCCAGCCAATCGTTTCGAATGCGCTCCCGTTCTCCTGCCGCCACATTGCCGACAACCTGATCAAACGCGGAGGCCAGGGCGGCGCTGCTCCCAAAGGCCGCCAGCGTCAAACGGTCATCAATTCCCGCCGGTGCAGCAATCTGCAGTTGCCCCGCGTACGCATCGCGGAGATACGGATCCAGCACAGCAAGATTGCCGACATAGGCGTCTGCACCGTCTCCATCGAGGAGCTTGAGGGCTGTCGCCGCATCGGCTGCAGTGATGAGTCGAACGTAGGGCGCTTGCGCCTTGAGGAGTGGTCCCAGCCTGTCTGGCTCGGACAGCACGACGCGCCGGTTGTTGAGATCGCGCAGGTCGATGACTCTTGGTGCGCCAACGCGGGTGAGAATGACGCTCGGAATGGTGATGAACGGCTCACTGAAACGCCATCCCGCGCTTTCTGCCGCGTTGGTCATGGGGACGGCGAGTGCCGCATCTATCGTCCTGTCCCGCATTGCCCGCTGCAGCGCCTCGCCGTCCTCGAATTCCACGATGTGCAGATTCCTGGCGCCGGCTTCCACGAATCGTTGCAGGTAATCTCCGGCAATCCCTGACGGTTTGCCCCGCTTGTCGCGAAAAGCGATGGGTTCCCAATTCAGGGGAACGCCCAACCTTATGGGCTGAGAGAGGGCCTCTGTCTCTTCAGGAGAAAACCTTACGCCCGTGTTGACTGCCCATTCCAAGGGCTTGAACCACTTCACGCGCAGCGCAACGCGCGTGGCTTCTGGCAGCGAATTGAGTGCCACGTCCAAGGCTTCGGCCAATGGCTGAGCGGCGTTTGGAACGCCGAAGTAGAGGTTCATGGGGGGAACGTCAGGACGCTGCAGCAGGGTCAGTCCGCGCAGTGATTCCTGCTTGGTCAAGTGCTGTATGACGTAAGCGTTGCCGATATACAGGTCGGCGTCCTCAAGCGCCACGCTCTTCAAGGCGGCCAGCGTTCCGCTGGCAGGCACGATCTGAGCGCGGGGATAGCGATCCCGCACGCCGACGGCGGTGACCTGATCATCTTCAACTGCTATCCGTAGACCCACCAAGTCGAGGCTGGTGATGGACCGGCGATCACTGGAGCGCGCCGTTATGCCCAGGGGAGCCGTGGCAAATTTCTGCGTGAACACCATGCAGCGGGTACGCGCGGACGTGAGCTGTACGTCCATGACCACGTCGATGTCGCCTGCGCAGGCAGCCTCAAGCACCGCCTCCCAGCTAGGATAGGTCCTGGGCTCCAGGCTCACGCCAAGTGCGGTCGCTGCGGCTTGCAATGTCTCCGGAGCGAAGCCCGAAAGCCGAGCGTTTTCGACTTTCTCAAAGGGCAACCAATCGTTGTCATAGACACCGACCCGGATGACCGGATGGGCATGCAGCCACGCACGTTGTTCCGGCGTCAGCGGCAGCTCAGGTGCCTGAGCATGGGACAGCGCGCTGCTGGCAGCGCAACACGTTGCCAGCAGCCATCCGACCATCATGCCAAGGCGCATCATCCTCTCTCAGTTCGTGCAGGAAACTCAGCCTAGTGAAGGCAATGAGAAAGTGGCGTGTCGATGGGGGCATGAGCACTGACGCGTCCTCACCGTTATGTGCAGTGAAGGCGCGCTCCGTAAGAGCAGTAGAGGGCGCGCGTAAGGCGCGACAGGGAGGCCCATTCCGGCCTTGGCGGCGCTGAGAGCGGACCGAGGGCAAGGTCCAAACGAGCGTCCTCTCATTCGCGCTCGACCGCCGGGCATCGTCACCGCGCACACGCTATGCTGCGCGCTTCTGCACGGCCCGGCTCCGATGAAACTCGCCATCCTTTCGCGCAACAGCAAGCTGTATTCCACCCGGCGCCTGGTAGAGGCCGCTCGCAGCCGCGGCCACACCGTACGCGTGCTTGATCCGCTGCGCTGCTACATGCGTATCGCCGCCGACGGCTTCACCATGCATTACAAGGGCAAGCCGATGACCGGGGTGGATGCGGTCATCCCGCGGATCGGTGCCTCGGTCACCCGCTACGGTACGGCCGTGCTGCGCCAGTTCGAGCTGATGGGCGCCCGCACCCCTAATCCGTCCGACGCGATCCTGCGCTCGCGCGACAAGCTGCGTGCGCACCAGCTTCTGGCTGCCAAGGGCATCGACATGCCGGTGACGGTGTTCGGCGACAATCCGGATGACACCGTGGACCTGCTGTCCATGCTCGGCCCGCCGCCGCATGTGGTGAAGCTCAACGAGGGTACCCAGGGGCGCGGGGTGATCCTGACTGAAAAGGCCAGCGCCTCGCGCGGCATCGTCGAGGCCTTGCGCGGCCTGTATGCCAACTTCCTGATGCAGGAGTTCATCGGCGAGGCCCAAGGCGCCGATCTGCGCTGCCTGGTGGTGGGCGATCAGGTCGTGGCCGCCATGCAACGCCAGGCGCCCGAGGGCGATTTCCGCTCCAACCTGCATGCCGGCGGCAGCGCGCATCCGGCCAAGGCCAGCCGGGCCGAGGCGCAGATGGCGGTGCGATCGGCCAAGGCGCTAGGCCTGAGCGTCGCCGGCGTCGATCTGATCCGCTCCGCACGCGGGCCGCTGGTGCTGGAAGTGAACTCCACCCCCGGTCTGGAGGGCGTGGAAGGCGCCTGCAACGTCGACATCGCGGGTCGAATCATCGCCCACGTTGAAAAGATCGTCAGCCGCTAGCGGGCCGTAGATGCCATCACCCCGGTAGCGCCGAGCCACGCTCGGCGGGAAGCCCCCACATGCGCCCGCCTGCAGGTCGCTTATATAACCAATTGAAACAAAAAGGCTTCCTGTAATTTCGCAAGCGCACGGTCCCCGTTTTAACGACCCTTTAATTGCGCGTGTCGTAATCTCCTCCCTACCGCAGCTCTGCCTCATCAGCAGGATCGGTATCGGGATATGAAATCTTAAGGCCCGGGCGTGTTCGCCCGGGCTTTTTTTTATCTGACGTGCCGTAAGGGCCAGTGCGCCCTTGATTCCGTCGTCACATGCCTCGTACAGTCTCTTCTCATTCATGGAGGTGACGGGTATGAAATCGTGGCAGAAGGCGGTCTTGATGGCCGCGCTGGGCATGGCCTGCAGCACCGCTGCGTACGCGGAATCCCCGAAGCAGAACGACGCCGCCCCCGTCCAGCTGGACCTGAACGTGCCGGCCAAGGAGCAGCTCAGCGGGGTCGAGCGTGCGCTGCACAGCGAGCGCTACAGCGAAATCACCATGGATGAGAAGAGCCAGGTCAGCGCCGCCATCAACCGCATCCGCGTCCGCCTTGGGGACAACGACACCGTGGAGCAACTCAATCCGCAGGCACGCACCGAAGTGCTCAATGACGAAGCGGTGGTCAACACCATCCTCGGCCGCGCCCATGCCGACAGCCGCATGGTCTGCCGCCGCGAGCGCGCCACCGGCACCAACCGCCCCGAACGCCTTTGCCTGACGGTTGCGCAGCGGCGCGAGGCGACCGAGCGTGCCCGCAAGGACATGAGGACCCTGACGCGCCCCAGCCCGAAAGACGTGAACCTCTGACGTTGACGCGCCCTGCGCGCCCCTTCGTGTGAAATGTTAATGCCCGGGGCTGTATGGTTGGCGTCAGCCGCCAACAGGCCCGGGTCGTAACCTTCCAGGTTGCGACCGCGCCAAGGCAGGCATCCCACCACGAACCAGAGGTCCCAGTGCGAATTCTCGTCATCGAAGACAACAGTGATATTGCCGCCAACCTCGGCGACTACCTCGAGGACCGCGGGCACACGGTCGACTTCGCCGCCGACGGTGTGACGGGCCTGCACCTGGCCGTGGTGCACGAGTTCGACGCCATCGTGCTGGATCTGAACCTTCCCGGCATGGACGGCATTGAAGTCTGCCGCAAGCTGCGTAACGAAGCCCGCAAGCAGACCCCCGTGCTGATGCTGACGGCCCGTGATTCGCTGGACAACAAGCTGGCCGGCTTTGATTCCGGAGCGGACGATTACCTGATCAAGCCGTTCGCGCTGCAGGAAGTGGAAGTGCGGTTGAACGCGCTGTCCCGCCGCGGCAAGGGCGTGCAGACCCGCGTGCTGGAAACGGGCGATCTGGAATACAACCTCGACACCTTGGAAGTACGTCGCCAGAGCAAGTTGCTGCAGCTCAACCCGACCGCGCTGAAGATCCTGCAGGCGCTGATGGAAGCCTCGCCGGCCGTGGTCACCCGCCAGGAGCTGGAAACCCGCGTCTGGGGCGAAGAACTTCCGGATTCGGACTCCCTGCGCGTGCATATCCATGGTCTGCGCGCCGTGGTGGACAAGCCTTTTGAAGTTCCGATGATCCAGACCCGTCATGGCATCGGCTACCGGATCGCTGCACCGGATGCCTGAAGACCCCGTACGCAGGGGGCGTCGCCGGCGCGGACCTTACCGTCGTCGGCTGCGCAGCCGCATCATCGTCTCCTTCGTGCTGTTGGGCTTCTGTCTGACCACGCTGTTTGCGTTCGCCACGAACTGGGCGCGCGCGCGCGTGGAGAACCAGCTCGTCGAAGACGTGATGAACCGGAACATCGACGAGTACGCCAAGCGCTACTACTCCGATCGCAGCCGCAACCCGGACCTGCCCGTGCAGCAGATCCGGGCGTTCTTGTACCCACGCGACAAGTTCGACCGCGTCCGCGAAGAGCGGCCCGAGTGGGCTGGCTTGCCCAATGGCAACCACAACGTCAGTGGTCTGGACGAGGATGGCAAGCCGTACGCCTACAAGCTGGCTGTACGCAAAGCCGATGACGCCTGGTTCTTCCTTGCCTACGACATGACCGAGGCCACGCGGGGTGAGGCGCAGCTGAAACGCGCGCTGTGGATCTCCGTGCTGGTATTCAGCCTGCTGTCCTTGGTGCTCGGCTGGTGGTCCGCTTCCAAGGTGATGAAGCCCGTATCGGACCTGGCCAAGCGGCTGCGTGCGTATCGCGGCGGCACCAGTGACCCCGAACCGCTGGCACCGCGTTTTCCTGACGACGAAGTGGGGCAGCTGGCACAGGCGCTGGACGATTATTCGTCGCGGCTGACTGAGGTGGTGCAGCGCGACCGCGAGTTCAATGCCGACGTCAGCCATGAGCTGCGCACGCCGCTGGCCGTCATCCGCGGTGCGACCGAACTGCTGCTGACCCGGCCCGGGCTGGATGAGAAAGTATTGCAGCGGCTGCAGCGCATCCAGCGTGCCGAACAACAGTGCAGCGATCTGATCGGCGCGTTGCTGCTGCTATCGCGCAATGAGCGCGGGCAGGGCACCAGCAACGTGGCTCGGGTCGCCGAACAGTTGCTCGAATCGCACCGCGCACAGCTGGGCGGGAAGCCCATCACCCTGACCTTGGAAGGTGATCGCGACCTGATCGTGGATGCACCGGAATCGGCATTGTCGGTGGCGTTGGGCAACCTGATCGGCAACGCGGTGAAGTACTCGCAGGACGGCGAAGTGCGGGTCAACGTGGGCAACAACGCCGTATCGGTGGCCGACAGTGGGCCCGGCCTGAGCGAAGAAGACGCCGCCAAGCTGTTCCAGCGCGGTTACCGCGGCACCCACGCCGGTCACTCGCAGGGCGGCGGCATCGGCCTGTCGATCGTCAGCCGCCTGTGCGACCTCTATGGCTGGCAGGTCAGTGTCCGCCCCGGCGGCGACCGGGGTGTCGTGGCCACGTTGACCTTCGCCCCCAAGCTGCTGGGCTGAGGGCAATCAGGGTAGTGACGGCCGCTGGCCGTCCGCACTTGCCGCTGCGCTCGCCGAGCGTGGCTCGGCGCTACCGGGATGACGATCGTTGCAGGCCCGCGAGGCGCTTCATCGCCCGGCGTCTAATACAGCCACCGCCGAGTCCGCCAACTCCCTGCCAGCTAACAGCAGGCCCTGTTCGACGCGCGCATCCAGCGACGACCGGCCATCATCCTGCTGCCGTGTCCGGTGCACGGCGTGCAGCAGGCGCATCACCGCACTCAGTGCAGTCAGGTTCCTGCTCACGCGCGCAAGGTCGGCGCAGCGATCGACCGGCATTCCGGCTTCTCCCCACGGCTCACCATCACCGGCATCACCGCGCTGCATCGAATCAAGGAAGTCGATCAGAGCAGGCTTTGGCTCGGGCATCCCGCCGTCAGCCAACGCCGCGTCCAGCCGTTCAACCAGATGGAAGGGGATGTCCAACACTGCATCGCCAATCAGGGCATGTAGCCGTGCACCAGGGGGAGAGAATGCTGCCATGAAAGCCCTCGCAGAATCGTAAAGCCACCTGCCCAGCGGCGAGGTGGCGGACGGTGCGGGTTGGAGTACCGGGCTTCAACTGGAATAACCGGCGGATATGGGAATCCCCACGCACCGCCCGCCGCAGAACGGCGGGGCAGTGCATTCTCCGCCGTGCCCGGAACGGGCGACAACAGAGTTATCCAGTTGAGAGCAACGGGACTCCAATCCCGGCTGGAACTGCTCGTTCCAGCCCGGTCATCGTGGGCAGAACTGCCACGTGCGTACATCAGGAAAGCTGTATTCGTTTCATGAGCCGGCTCCACCCCATCCCCACAGCCGCTGGTAATCGGGGCGTTGCCGAGTGTGCGATAGGCTGCAAGAAATCTGAAGGCGGCGCGTGCAGGTATTGATGACGCTTGCACGTGAGCCGGGCGGGAGGTGGCGTTCGGTCCCGCCACTCCACCTGCACAGGCAGCCAGATGATGCGCAATGATCTATCCACTCTGCAATCGGCTTGTGGGCAGTCATTCCTGCATCCGCAGCAGATCATGGCGCACTTGCTGACGAGGGTATGCCCGGGGCGCGTCGTAGCGGTGGCCAACAGGCAGCTGAGCGTGATCGACCGGCCCAGCCAGTCGCCCACGCCGGGCGAGGTGCGTCGCGTTGCCCGCGCGGTTTCGGTGCAGATGATGCGCTGGGGTGCCGATCTGTGCTTCCACCAAGCAGCAGCGCTGCTGGCGCAGTGCATTCCAGGAGTGCAGCTGCCGCTGGGTCTGTTCAATGCGGTACGGTGCCTGAGCGCGGCAATGCGCTGGGATCTGCTGCAGACCGTGGAGGCGGGTCTATGCGCGGCAGTTGCCCAGCCGGACGCAACGCCGCATCTCCGGGCGCTGCTGGGGCGTCCTGTCATGGCCGGACTACAGGCCATCGCCGCGCGTAGTGACGTGGTGGTCGGACTGGCGCTGTGTGCGCTGTTGCTGGAACGCCTGCAGTCCGATCATCCGACGTGGCCGCAAACCCGCACCGGGCGCGCGGTCGCCGGCTCTGTTGCCGCGCTGCGTATCCTCTCCAATGTGTCAGGCGCCCACGAACACCACGGCGAGGCGGCGCATCGTCACGCAGTGATGGACACTGCGTGGTCATCCGAGCGCCGGGTAGTAGCGGGGGCCTTTCCTCATGCGGCTGCGCTGCTTTACCGCCCTGACATCGGGCCACCAGATGATGGTGGAAATAATTGGGGCGTGGACGCAAAAGGGGCCAGACGCAGGGGGAACCGCCCCGTCAATGCGCCGGGTGGCGGGCACAAAGGTCATAGCGGCAAGGCCGCCGCTGGCGTACAGAAGCGGCGGCGGATCATCACGGGAATGGGCGGGCATGCGCACGCGGCCCATGCTCACCGGCGCGACACCTTCAGTCCGCCTGATGGTGCGGGGCCGGTTTTCGCCGGCGCAGTGAAGCACAAGAACCGTAATGTTGCCCGAGAGCAAGCGGAGGCGCAGGAAGCGGCGGCTCACCGCGGCAGCAAGGGCGGAACAGCCGGAAAGATCGGCGCACATCCACGGGGCACCAATGCCGTTGCTGCAGCGTCGCATCGTACGCCGCCTGAAGCGGACGTCGCAGGGCCGGAGAAGGCGTGCCTGCGTTTCGACCGCCTCGGTCGCGCCCGCCACCAGATCAGGCAGTTGCCCTTGTCCGGCGTCCACAACCGCGTAGAAGGGCGAGAGGTGCTTTTCTGCGTTCATCGCAACGCAGTGGAGCAGTTCAAGCACCTATTCCCCACCCCGGCCGGTAAGGAGGGGGATATTGTTGCATTCATGGCCATCGCCGAATCCGGCCAAGAGGACGAAATGTTCCGCGTGTACGGCGGACTGGATCAGCTGTTGAACGACGCGCCGCGTAGACCCGTACGGCTGGGGGACTATGGGTTGTTCAGCGTGGCGACGATCTCCGTGATCTCCGACGCGTCCCGGCGAGCGCATCACATTCGGGACGACCATATGCTCGCGTCCGGCCAGTTCGCGGTGCTGCGCACAGCGCGGCGCGATGGGGGCGGCCAGGACTTCCTCGCGTTCTTCGCGCGACGCTCTGCGCCTGAGATGGCGGCCATGAACTTCGGTTTCAGCAGGATCGACGTGCGCGAGAGTGGCCTTGTCGTTGCGGAGGATGGCCTGCTGCTGGAAAGTGACAGCTTGGGCTTGGAAAATCTGATTCCGCGCATCGAGGATATGTCAGGGCTGCGGCAGGCGGGCACGGGTACTCGCCAACCCGACCCCCATCGCCCGGTCGAGCCGATCGTGTCCAATCATCTGTTCATCCGCTTGGAGGCAACGCCATCACTCCCGGTTGACAGGGAAGTAGGCCTTCTGCGGCGCAAAGAGGTGGGCGCGGTCACGTTCGCGCACGGAACCGATCCATCTGTATCAAGGACTGCGGTCTACTTCACGTCCTTTCAGATCGCCGACGATGCGATTTTCTATGTTGACCGCAACGGTCGCACGGGTGCCCTGTACCTGGAGTCGGCACCGGCAGGTGGTCGCAGGCTGACCGCGTTGCCGGGTGCCGAAACAGAGTTCATGCGAGAACATGGATTGCAGGGGCTTAGCGCTGAAGAAGGGGCGCAGGTACTGGAGAACTATGGGTTCAACCGGATGCCTGCGCCGGACGATCTTGAAACCGAAAGGCCGTTTCCGCTCAACGGATTCCGCATTCGCAACGACAGATCGGCTGTCGAGCTTGCGGGCAGGACCCGGCTGAACTGGGATGGTCGAACAAAGACGTTCGCGATCCATACCGACGCCGCGCAGGTGGACTATGTCGACGGAGAGGGCCGAGCCGGCGTGTTGGCGCTTGTAGCGGTTCGCTATCACCCGGACGGGTGTGTCGTTTTGCAGCACAATCAACTGTCGGACCTGCTGTTTGCCCGACGGGCGGGGCTGGTCGAGCATCGGGAATACACCTGGCGTCAGGTGCGCAATGCCCTGTTCGCGGTGGGGCTGGTAGAGCGTTGAGCCCGGCGCGGCGCTGATGGGCCTGCAGAGCCGGGTCGCCATGTGTCGTGACGGTCGGTGGCTGTTGGATATCTCGGTTCTGCAAGTGCCGCTGCGCTCGCCGAGCGTGGCTCGGCGCTACCAGGGATCAGGCCTCGGCGGCGGCTTGCAGGTAGATCGCGTGCAACCGCTCAACCTGCGCCTGCAATGCATCCGGGTGGCCATCGTTGGGCACCACATCGTCCGCCAGGGCGAGCCGCTGCGCGCGGCTGGCCTGCGCGTCGATCATCTGCTGCGCCAGCACCACGTCGCTGCCGTCGCGTTGCATCAGGCGCGCAAGTTGCAGCGCTTCCGGCGCGTCCACCACCAGTATCCGATCCAGCCACGCATAAGCATCGCGGCCACCGGCCTCGGTGAGCAGCGGGATGGCGGCAATGGCGTAGGGGCTTTCCGCCTGGACGCACTGGTCGTGCAGCAACTGCCGAATGGCCGGGTGGGTGATCGCTTCCAGCGCTTTACGCTCGGCCACGGCGGCAAACACATGAGCACGCAGGCGGCCGCGGTCCAGCGTGCCATCGGCCTGTAGCATGTCCGGCCCGAAGCGTTCGGCAATCATCGCCAGCGCCGGACTGCCTTGGGACACCACGGTGCGGGCAGCCACATCGGCGTCGGCCACGGTAACGCCAAGCGCTTCGAAGCGGCGGGTCACTTCACTTTTACCGGAGGCGATACCCCCGGTCAGGCCGACCACGAACCGGCTCATCGCAGGTTCGCGTAACTCAGGTAGGCATTGATCAGTGGCTCGCCCCACATGAAGACCAGCCAGCCGGCGATCGCCAGATAGGGGCCGAACGGGATCGGCGTCGCGCGGTCGCGGCCTTGGCTGTACAGCAGGATGGAGCCGATGATCGCGCCCACCACCGACGACAGCAGGATGATCGGCAGGATGCCCTTCAGGCCCACCCAGGCACCCAGCGCAGCCAGCAGCTTGAAGTCGCCATGGCCCATGCCTTCCTTGCCGGTCAGCTGTTTGAAGATCCACCAGACCGACCACAGTGACAGATAGCCCACCAGCGCACCCAGCAGGGCAGGCTTGGCCGGCATATACAGGTTATCGACAGCCCCTATAAGCCCCAGCCACATCAAGGGCAGGGTGAGTTGATCCGGCAGCAGCTGCGTTCGCACGTCGATGCCGGACAGCGCCACCAGGAAGCACGACAGCACGATGGCGCCGAAGCCCTGCCAGCCGAAGCCGAACTGCCACACGCTGGCCAGCACCAGCACGGCGGTCAGCAGCTCGACCAGCGGATACTGGATGGAGATCGGGGCGTGGCAATGACGACACTTGCCGCGCTGGATCAGCCAGCTGAACAGCGGGATGTTCTCGTACCAGGCCAGCTTGTGCTTGCAGTGCGGGCAGTGCGACGGCTCCACCACGATGCCAGGCGGCGGCGGCTCGTAGATGTCCTCCTGCTCCAGCACCTCGTGCGCGTCACGCTTCCACTGCCACTCCAGCCGCTTGGGCAGGCGCAGGATGACGACGTTGAGGAAGCTGCCGAGCAACAACCCCAGGCCGGCCGCGGCGGGAAAGCCGAGGCCGGGATGCTGGTCTAGAAATGCCATGTGTTATCCAACCACCGCGCCGAGTTTGAAGATGGGCAAGTACATGCCGATCACCATACCGCCAACGACCACGCCAATGAAGACCATGATCATCGGTTCCAGCAGGCTGCTGAGCGAATCGACGGCGTTGTTGACCTCTTGCTCGAAGTACTCCGCCACCTTGAACAGCATGGTGTCCAAGGCGCCGGCCTCTTCGCCGATGGCGGTCATCTGCACCACCATGTGCGGGAACAGGTTGATCTGCTTCATGGCCATGTTGACCGGGTAGCCGACCGACACGTCGTCACGCATGCGCAGCACGCCTTCCTCGTACACCTTGTTGCCGGTAGCACCTGCGACGATGCCGAGGGCTTCAACCAACGGGACGCCGGCCTTGAAGGTGACGGCGGTGGTGCGGGCGAAGCGGGCGATCGAGCTGTTGTGCATGATCTGGCCGATAACCGGTACCTTGAGGATCAGGCGGTCCATCGTGTGCTGCATTTTTGGCGAGCGCTTGTAGGCCATGATGGAACCGGCGATCACTCCCGCGATTGCGATCGCGATCAGCCACCACCACGAGACCATGAATCGGGAAAGATTCACGATCATCTGGGTGAATGCCGGAAGTTCGGCGCCGAACCCGGCGAATACTTCCTCGAACTGCGGCACGACGAAGATCAGCAGAATGCCGGACACGATCAGCGCCACGGCGATGACCATGGCAGGGTAGAACAACGCCTTCTTGATCTTGCCCTTCAATGCCTCGATGTTTTCTTTGTAGTTGGCAACGGTATCCAGCACCGTTTCCAACACGCCTGCCCCTTCGCCAGCACGCACGAGGTTGCGATAGAGCTCATCGAACTGCACGGGATGGCGGCTGATCGCTTCGTACAGCGAAGAGCCCCCTTCGATGTCCATGCGGATGCCATCGACCATCTTCTTCATGCGCGGGTTCTTGTGCCCGCCACCGATGATCTCGAGCGCCGACACAATGGGCACGCCGGATTTCATCATCGTCGCCATCTGGCGGCTGAAGAAGGCAATATCCTTGGGCGACACTGGCTTGCCTGCCTGACCAAACAGGGGCTTGGTCTTCGGCTTGACCACTTTGGGCGTGATGCCTTGGCGGCGCAGCTCTGCCTTGAGCAGGTTGGCATTCTTGGCCAACTGCTCGCCCTTCATCTTGACGCCTCGTTTGTCGGTCCCCTCCCAGACAAACGGTGCCATCTCCATGGTGCTGCGCGCCACGGGCTCTTTTTTCATCGCACTGCGACTTGCGGACATTCTGGGCTCCCCGGCCTGCCATCCCCAGCAGGCATCGATCCGGCGATGCTAGCGGATTCCGAGCCTTCTGGGCAGTACGTCTGTGGGCCAGCCCCGTCACCCCGTGTCGATCGGGGCTAAAGGTGACGCAGCGCGTCACTTTGTCATCCGGGTCTCGAATATTGCCGTGAGGGGTTCCCTGTACAGAAATTGCTGCCATCATTGGCGCGGGGAGTCCGGCAGGGGTGTCGGGGAAGTTGGCACGCTACCTGCTTTACTCCTCCTGCAAGGTGCTGCGGCCCGCTCAACAGTGGAGCCACCGGCTCCGGCAGCAGTACTCTTTCTTACCACCACCATTTCTTGGGGATGTATCAAAATGAAGAATCAGAAGGGCTTCACCCTTATCGAATTGATGATCGTTGTCGCGATCATTGCCATCCTGGCCGCCATCGCTCTGCCGGCTTACCAGGATTACACCGCACGCGCCAAGGTTTCTGAAGTGATCGTGATGGCCGCCCCGGCGAAGCTGGCTGTGGCTGAAACCGCCTCCGCCACTGGCGGTCTGGCCAACGTGACCGTTGCTAACAGCGGTTACACCTTCCCGGGCGCCACCAAGTACGTGTCGGGCATCACCATCACCCCGACCACCGGTATCGTCACCGCGGTGTCGACCGTCCCGAATGCGACCGGCAACATCGTGCTGACCCCGACGGCCGTCGGTACCAGCGGCCAGCTGAAGTGGGCTTGCAGCACCACGATTACGAACAAGGCTGTCGTTCCGACCGATTGCCGCTAACGGCAGTCTGTAGGATCGCGTAGAAATGCCCCGCACCTGCGGGGCATTTTTTTGTCGAGTACTTTGTGATCGCAGGGTTACGGGTCAGTGGAAAAGCTGCAAAGGGGGCGGAGATGTTGCAGGGCATGGCAAGCGGAAGCAGGGGGCGGTACGGTGGCGCGACGTGGCTGCTGGCGATTTTCATTCTTTCGGGCTTCGCTGGACTGATCTACCAGTCCATCTGGACCCAGTATCTCGGCCTGCTGCTCGGCCACTCATCCCACGCGCAATCCTTGGTACTCATGTTGTTCATGGGCGGCATGGCCTTAGGCGCCTGGGGCATCAGCCGCTACAGCGAGCGGCTGCGCAGGCCGCTGCTGGTCTATGCGGTCATCGAACTCGTCATCGGCGTGCTCGGCCTGGGCTTTGATGGTCTGTTCCAGTCCGTTACCGGCTGGGCGTTCGCCCATGTCATGCCGGGTCTGGAAGGCGGAGCACTTGTGGCCTTCCGCTGGGCCCTCGCGACCTTGCTCGTCTTGCCGCAATGCATCCTGCTAGGTGCAACGTTTCCACTGATGAGTGCGGGCTACATCCGCCTGCAGTCTGGTGCGCAGGGGCAGGTGCTTGCCGGCCTGTATTTCTCCAACAGCCTTGGCGCCGCATGTGGCGCGCTTGCCTCGACGTATCTGCTGCTGCCCGCAGTGGGTCTGCCCGGCACTGTGATGGCGGCGGGATTGCTCAACATCGCGGTCGCGATTCTGGTGTACCCGCTGGCCCGCGATTCACTGGCACCTGTTCCGGCGTCTGGGCAGCCACCAAGTGGCCCTCTCGACGCACAGCGCCGAAGCAACGCGCGACAGGTCTGGCTGGTGCTGCTGGTTGCTGCACTGACTGGTGCCTCCTCCTTTGTGTACGAGATAACCTGGGTGCGCATGCTGTCGCTGGCATTGGGTACTACGCTCCACTCGTTTGAGCTGATGCTGGCAGCGTTCATCGCCGGCATCGCGTTCGGCGGGCTGTGGTTGCGCAACCGCGCGGACAAGATGGAATCGCCGCTGCGCGTCGCGGGCTGGGTGCAAGTGTGGATGGGGCTTGCAGCCCTGGCCTCCATGTTCATCTACTCGAACTCATTCGAATGGGTTGGCTGGCTGATGAAGGTGATCGTGCGCAGCGCGGAAGGCTACGCGGCCTATAATCTCGCAAGCGGCGTCATCGCGGTGCTGGTCATGTTCCCCGCCGCATTCTTCGCAGGCATGACGTTGCCCTTGCTCACCCTGGCGCTGCTCCGGAGTGGGCGTGGTGAACGCTCTATCGGGCAGGCGTATGCCTTCAATACCATCGGTGCGATCGTAGGCGTTCTGGCCGCCGTGCACCTGCTCATGCCCCTGCTGGGCCTGAAATATGCGCTTATCGTGGCAGCGCTGGTCGATTTGATTCTGGGCGTGATGTTGCTTGCGCATGTCTCAACGTCTCGCCGCGCTTCCTGGGCGGGTGCACCTGCCTACGCAGGCGTGTTGGGGCTGGTGGGCATCGGCGCTTCGGTCATGCTGGTTCAGTTCGATCCGCTTGTTCTCAGTTCTTCCGTCTACCGTCATGGGAGCACGCGACTCGCTGATTCCACGAAGATGCTGTTCTACCGCGACGGTCAGACGGCAACGGTCGCGGTGTATGAAGGTCTGCGTGGCGCGGACACCGTCCGGTCCATTGCCACCAACGGCAAGGTCGATGCCGGCATGACCACGACGCTCGATATGGTGCCGACGACTGACGAATCTACGATGGTCCTGCTCGGCGCCCTGCCGCTGGCTTTGCGTGATGGCTATGATCGCGTTGGCGTGATCGGGTTCGGATCCGGCCTTACCACGCATACATTGTTGGGGGATGCCCGCGTTGGCCAGGTGGATACGGTGGAGATCGAGCCTGCGATGGTGGACGGCGCTCGTCTGTTCGGTAGCCGCGTGGAGCGCGCCTTCAATGATCCGCGCTCGCACGTGGTGATAGATGACGCCAAGGCGCATTTCGCCGCCAGCCCACGCAAGTACGACCTGATCATCTCCGAGCCTTCCAATCCGTGGGTAGGCGGTACGGCAGCGCTTTTCAGCACCGAGTTCTATGCATTCATTCCGCAGCAGTTGAATGAAGGCGGCATTTTCGTGCAGTGGCTTCAACTGTATGAGATCACGCCTGAGCTTGTCAGTTCCGTGCTGTCAGGTCTGCTGGAGCAGTTCTCTGATGTCCGCGGGTATCTGGCCAATAACGGTGATCTGATCATTGTCGCGGTGCCGGAAGGCAAGCTTCCTGCGCTCAGCGACAGTGTGTTCTCGCAGGCTGCAGTGCGCAGCGACTTGGCTCGCATCGGCGTGCATGGCGTGGCGGATCTGCAGGATGCGCTGGCCATGGATGACACCGCATTGCGCATGTACGTGCCTCTTTATCCTGCCGCGCGCAACTCGGACTACTTCCCGTCGCTCATGCTCAATGCGCCCGTAGCTCGTTTCCAGCGCGCATTTACGGGTGACTTCGAGTCCTTCATGACGGCGGCATGGCCCATGCTGCCGACCGTCGAGCGGGAGTCGTCGCGGGCGGAAAACGGTCAACGCCTTCCGCTCCTGCTCATTGAGAAGCGGCGAAGGGCGGGTGCGCTGGAGCGTGCGGTAGCAGGTGAGCACCCGGATGGCTTGACGGTGGAAGAGACCGTGCAGGTGGAAGCAGTGCGGGGGCTTGCGGCGGCCTGCACGCTCGATGCGCAGCCGGTTGTGTCGACCTCGCTTCTCTTCCAACTGGCAAGGGATACGATTCCCTATCTCGCGGAGCCGGAACGTAGGCGCTTGTGGAGTGAGCGGGCCTGGCTCGGATGCACGGCGGCGAATCCTACCGTGAACGACGCCTTGGCGTTGCTGTCCGCAGCTGCGGATGGCGACCATGGCAAGGTGCTACTGCACGGCCAGCGCCTGTTGGACGGCGTCGATGGCACGGCGCTGATGGCGGACAGCGGCACAGGCTACTATCTGTTCGGTGCCATGCAGCATGCTGCATGGTCGATGGGCGATTCAATACGCGCCAAAGCGTTGATGGACCAGAATTGGCAGCGGCTGAGTGCGGAGGCCCAGCGCGATGGCACCCTTCGACTCCTCACGTACATGGCTTCAACCGATGATCCGAAGGGTTCACCGGAACGGGGCGCGGCGACGAGGTGACGCCTCGGTCGACACTCACCCACGGCGGTTTCCCGCTGCGGGTGAGTCTCGATTCGAAGTGACGAATGGTGGAAAGCGCCGGCTGGGGCTTTGTCGTTCACGAGCGGAGACGATGCTAGATTCAGTAGCGTCCACGCGTCATTAGACAACGTCAGAACGGGATATCCGCACTTCTGCGGCTGTTTCGTCGTTGCATACGGGCGGGTGGACGAACGTTGAATCCTGCCTGGAGCACCCTCGGTACATGACCCCCGTCGCACGCCACCCCAGCATCTACCTCCTCCCCATCTTCATCCTCTCCGGCTTCGCCGGCCTGATCTACCAGTCCATCTGGAGTCAGTACCTCGGGCTGTTCCTCGGCCACTCGTCCCACGCCCAATCCCTCGTCCTCATGCTCTTCATGGGCGGCATGGCCCTGGGCGCATGGTGGGCCAGCCGGCGTAGCACCGCGTGGCGTTACCCGCTGCTGGCCTACGCCGCCATCGAGCTGCTGATCGGCATCCTCGGCCTCGTCTTCGACTGGACGTTCCAGGGCATCACCGGCCTTGCTTACACCTACCTGTTGCCGGGGCTGCAAGGGCAGGGCGCCACCGCCTTGCGGTGGCTGCTGGCGTCGGTATTGGTCTTGCCGCAATGCGTCCTGCTCGGTGCAACGTTCCCTTTGATGAGCGCGGGCTACCTGCGTGCGCAGCCGCAGGCGCAGGGGGAAGTGCTGGCGGGCCTTTATTTCGCCAACAGCATCGGCGCGGCGTGTGGTGCATTGGCATCCACGTATCTGCTGCTGCCTGCGTTGGGCTTGCCGGGTGCGGTGATGGTGGCAGGGGCGCTGAATATCCTGGTGGCCGCGCTGATCTATCCACTGGCGCGGGCCGGAACAGGTTACGTAGTCAGCGCGAAGGCCGAGGATCCAGCAACACCCCCGCGATCCAGTAAAAAAAGCGGGCACTCTACGCCCCGGATCATGCCGGTGCTGGCCGTGCTGTGCATCGCGCTGCTGACCGGAGCGACCTCCTTCGTCTACGAAATAACCTGGGTGCGCATGCTGTCGCTCGCTCTGGGCACCACGTTGCATTCGTTCGAACTGATGCTGGCCGCGTTCATCGCCGGCATCGCCTTCGGTGGGCTGTGGCTGCGCCACCGCGCCGACCGCATGGCCTCTCCCTTGCGTGTTGCGGGCTGGGTGCAGGTGCTTATGGGCCTTGCCGCGTTGGCGTCGATGTTCGTCTATGCGCAGGCCTTCGAGTGGGTCGGCTGGCTGATGCGGGTGATCGTGCGCAGTGCGGAAGGCTACGGTCTGTACAGCGTGGCCAGTGCGGTAATCGCGGTGGCGGTGATGTTCCCGGCGGCGTTCTTCGCAGGCATGACGTTGCCGCTGCTGACACTGGCGCTGCTGCGCGAGGGGCGCGGTGAAAAGGTGATCGGGCAGGTGTATGCGTTCAATACGCTGGGTGCGATCGTCGGTGTGCTGGCCGCCGTGCATGTCCTGATGCCTATGCTGGGTTTGAAGTACGCACTGCTGGTCGCGGCGGTGGCAGACATAGGTTTGGGGGTGTGGCTGTTGTGGCCAATCGCGAGCCGCGAAAAGGCACCCCGCCGCACAGGCTCCCGGACGGGCGCGTTCACTGCCGTCGCGTTGGGTCTTGCCGGCGTCGTGGCTGCTGTCAGTCTGGTGCGCTTCGACCCGCTGGTCCTCAGTTCGTCGGTGTATCGCCACGGGGGCGCCCGGCTGCATGACAGCGCGAAGATGCTGTTCTTCAAGGATGGCCAGACCGCCACCGTGTCGGTATTCGAGACCGATCGCGGCGCAGGGCCAGTACGTTCGATTGCCACCAATGGCAAGGTGGATGCCGGCATGACGGTCACCCTGGACCAGGAGCCCAGTGGCGATGAGTCCACGATGGTGTTGCTGGGGGCGTTGCCTTTGGCGCTGGGCCATGGCGTTGATCGGGTGGGGGTGATCGGCTTTGGATCCGGCCTTACCACGCACACGCTGCTCGGCGATCCGCGCGTGGGGCGTGTGGACACGGTGGAGATCGAGCCGGCGATGGTGGAGGGCGCGCGCCTGTTCGGTGATCGTGTGTCGCGCGCCTATACCGATCCACGCTCGCATATCGTCATCGATGATGCCAAGGCGCACTTCGCGGGCAGTGGGCAGCGGTACGACCTGATCATCTCCGAGCCGTCCAATCCGTGGGTGGGCGGCACGGCGTCGTTGTTCAGCGATGAGTTCTATGCGTTCGTGCCAAGGCAGCTCAACGAGGGTGGGCTGTTCGTACAGTGGCTGCAGTTGTACGAGATCACGCCGGAGCTGGTGTCGTCCGTACTGGATGGGCTGGTGGATCATTTCAGCGATGTTCGTGCGTATCTGGCCAACGATTCAGACCTGATCATCGTGGCCACGCCGAAAGGCCGGCTGCCGGAGCTCAATGCGGGAATCTTCGACCAGCCGGCGCTGCGTGCGGAGCTGGCGCGCGTGGGCGTGCATGGGCTGGATGACCTGCGCGACACCTTCGCCATGGGAGATGCTGCGCTGCGTGCGTATCCGGCTTTGTATCCGTCGCCGCGTCATTCCGATTACCACCCGATTCTGACCTTGCGCGCGCCAGTGGCCCGCTTCCAGCAGGGATATGTCGGCGACGTGGAATCCATCATGACCGCGCCCTGGCCGCTGACCCGCGACTGGGGTGGGCCGGAGCCGCGACTGCCCCGCGCGGAGGGCAGCCAGTTGAATCTGCAGGTGCTGCAGCGTCGCACCACCGCGCAGCTGTTGTCCCAGCGCCTGCAGCATGGCGCGGACCTGCCTGGCGGCGGCGACCATGCGTTGGCGGACGCGCTGCGGACGTTGGGCGCTCGGTGCGAGATGGAGATTACGCCGCTGGAGACGGCCGGGCTGGTGTTCTTCCTGGCGGGGGAGACCGTGCCGTTCCTTGCACCCGAAGAACGCGAAGCGCTGTGGGTGAAGCCGACGTGGCGGCCCTGCCCGCTGCGCGATCCGACGGTGATTGATGCGCTGGCCCTGGTGTCGGCTGCCGCGTCTGATGACCACGCACAGGTGCTGGCGACCGGGCAGCGGTTGTTGGAAGGGCCGCATAGCGCAGGGCTGCTGGCAGATGCGCGGTCAGGGTATTACCTGTTCGGCGCGCTGCAGCACGCTGCGTGGGCGAGCGGTGACACGCGATTGGCGCGGGCGCTTTCGGACCGCTACTGGGATGCGCTGGGGCCGGATGCACGTGCCAGTGGTCGGCTGCGGTTGCTGACCTACATGGCTGCGCTGGGGAAACAGGACCGGTAGGCCCGAGCCGTGCTCGGCGGATTCTGTCCGGGAGTGGGATGTCTGACGCAGGCCGCGCTTCGCGCTCGCCGACCATGGGTCGGCGCTACCGGGCGATCGGCAATCCGGTAGCGCCGAGCCGTGCTCGGCGGGTTCTCTCCGGGAATGGGGTGTCTGACACAGGCCGCGCTTCGCGCTCGCCGACCGTGGGTCGGCGCTATCGGGTGATCGGCAATCCGGTATCGCCGAGCCGTGCTCAGCGGATTCTGTCCGGCAATGCGGTGTCTGACGCAGGCCGTGCTTCGCGCTCGCCGACCATGGGTCGGCGCTACCGGGCGATCGGCAATCCGGTAGCGCCGAGCCATGCTCGGCGGGTTCTGTCTGGGATTGTGGTGCCTGACACAGGCCGCGCTTCGCGCTCGCCGACAATGGGTCGGCGCTACCGGATGATCGGCAATCCGGTAGCGCCGAGCCGTGCTCGGCGGGTTCTGTCTGGGATTGTGGTGCCTGACACAGGCCGCGCTTTGCGCTCGCCGACTATGGGTCGGCGCTACCGACAGGTCAAGGCGGTGATCCGCTGGGGGCAGTGCAGGGCAACGTGGCTGACTCAGGTAAGATGTAAGGGCTGCAGGGGGAGCCGGCAGCGGACCAACAATGCAGGGCCATGCGGGGCGGGATGCGCCGGGTGGTCTGGAGTGAGGAGCCGCATGAACGCAGTTGCCACCGCTAACCTCGTCGGTATCACCGGCATCGCGCGCCGTCTGGTGCAGGACGGTGCGTTGGATGAAGCCGGCGCCCGTGATGCGATGGCCAAGGCGACCGCTGCGCGGTTGCCGCTGCCGCAATGGTTCGCCCAGAACAAGGTCGTCACCGCCTCGCAGCTCGCCGCGGCCAACGCGCTCGAGTTCGGCATGCCGCTGTTCGATGTCAGCGTGTTCGACGCCAACCAGAGCGCGATCAGCCTGGTCAGCGAGGAACTGCTGCGCAAGCATCACGTGCTGCCGCTGTTCAAGCGCGGCGGCAAGCTGTACGTTGGCACCAGCAATCCCACCCATTCGCTGGACGAAATCAAGTTCCACACCAACCTGGTGGTGGAGTCGATCCTGGTCGATGACGATCAGATCCGCCGGGCGCTGGAGCAGTGGCAGACCAGCCACGATTCGATGACCTCGTCCATGGGCGACGACGACGAGGGCATGGCGAACCTCGAGATCGGCACCGACGACGACATGGCGGCCAGCGACTCGGGCATCGACGCCAAGGGCGACGACACCCCGGTGGTGAAGTTCGTCAACAAGGTGCTGGTGGATGCAATCCGCAAGGGCGCATCGGATATCCATTTCGAGCCGTACGAAGATGACTATCGCGTGCGCCTGCGCATCGATGGCCTGCTGAAGATGGTGGCGCGTGCGCCGGTCAAGTTGAACCAGCGCATCGCGGCGCGCCTGAAGGTCATGGCGCAGCTGGATATCGCCGAAAAGCGCGTGCCGCAGGATGGGCGCATCAAGCTCAACCTGAGCAAGACCAAGCAGATCGACTTCCGCGTCAGCACCCTGCCCACGTTGTTCGGTGAAAAGGTGGTGCTGCGTATCCTGGACGGCAGTGCGGCCAAGCTGGGTATCGACAAGCTGGGCTATGAGGCCGATCAGCAGAAACTGTTCCTGGACGCCATCCACAAGCCGTACGGCATGGTGCTGGTGACGGGACCGACCGGCTCGGGCAAGACCGTGTCGCTGTACACCGCGCTGGGCATCTTGAACGATGAAACGCGCAATATCTCCACGGCCGAAGATCCGGTGGAAATCCGCCTGCCCGGCGTGAACCAGGTGCAGCAGAACAACAAGCGCGGCATGACGTTTGCCGCCGCGCTGCGTTCGTTCCTGCGCCAGGATCCGGACATCATCATGGTCGGCGAAATCCGCGACCTGGAAACCGCCGAGATCGCGATCAAGGCGGCGCAGACCGGTCACATGGTGCTGTCCACGCTGCATACCAATGACGCGCCGCAGACCATCGCACGCCTGATGAACATGGGCATCGCGCCGTACAACATCACCAGTTCGGTCACGCTGGTGATCGCCCAGCGCCTGGCGCGTCGCCTGTGCAACAACTGCAAGCGCCGCACCGACCTGCCGGCGCATGCCTTGCTGGCCGAGGGTTTCACCCAGGCACAGCTGGATGCGGGCATCGAACTGTATGAAGCCGTCGGCTGTGATGAGTGCACCGAAGGCTACAAGGGCCGTACCGGCCTGTATCAGGTGATGCCGATGACCGACGAGATCTCGACGATCATCCTGGCTGGCGGCAACGCGCTGCAGATTGCCGATGCCGCCCAGGCGATCGGCGTGAATGACCTGCGCCAGTCCGCGTTGATCAAGGCTGGCAAGGGCGTGACCAGCCTGGCTGAGATCAACCGCGTGACGAAGGACTGAGGGTGCTGACGGCCGCTGGCCGTCATTCCCGGATCTGACGGCCATCGGCCCTCATCACCGGTCTCTAGCCTGAATCGCCTCGGTCATCACGACGGTGAATAATTTCAACTGAAACTGTCATCGCGATCGTGTCTAATACGTTTCCCCACCGCGACACCCCACGCTCATGTCCCTCCAATCCCATGGCCCCGCGCCGTGCGACGACGCTGACGGCCACCTCGTCACTGCCGGTCCGCTGACCCCGCCGCCGGACGTTGCCGGCACTGCGCTGGATGCCAAATCACTGCGTCATTCGTATGCCGAGGACGTGCAGGGCATGGTGCTGGCCACGCTGGTGGCGTCGTTGGGCCTGGCCATCTTTGCCAAGGGCGGGCTGATGATCGGTGGCATGGCCGGGCTCGCCTTCCTGATCCACTACGCCGCCGGCTGGAACTTCGGGCTGGTGTTCGTGCTGGTCAACCTGCCGTTTTACTGGGTGGGCGTGCGCCGCATGGGCTGGGAGTTCACCTTGAAGACCTTCGCAGCCGTCACCGCCTGCGGCATCCTGACCGACCTGTTACCGCGCTGGGCCGATTTCGCGCATATCGCGCCGTTGTATTCGGCGTTGGTAGGCGGCGCTTTGGCGGGGCTGGGCATCCTGTTCTTCATCCGTCACCGGGCCAGCCTGGGCGGCATCGGCATTCTGGCGGTCTACCTGCAGCGCACCCGTGGCTGGAGTGCCGGCAAGGTGCAGATGAGCTTCGATGCCATGCTGATGTTGGTGTCGTTTTCGGTGCTGGCGCCGATCCAGGTCATGTATTCGGCGATCGGCGCGGTAGTGCTCAGCCTGGTGCTGATGTTCAACCATCGCCCCGGTAGGTACATGGGCGTCTGAGCGGCCGCTGCGCTCGCCGAGCATGGCTCGGCGCTACCGGGCACAGGCGTTACCGCCGGGGCCGGTACATGGGCGTCTGATCGGCCGCTGCGCTCGCCGAGCGTGGCTCGGCGCTACCGGGCGCAGGCGTTACCGCCGGGGCCGGTAGATGGGCGTCTGATCGGCCGCTGCGCTCGCCGAGCATGGCTCGGCGCTACCGGGCGCAGGCGTTACCGGGACGCCCACGCGGGTTTCAATTCGAGTATCCGCGCCTGTACCGGGCAGTCATCGGCGTGGGCGCCTTTCAGGTAGCCCAGGCTCATCAGGAACTCGCCGGTGATCTCGCCGCCGGTGAAGCGGAACGTCTTCTTGAACAGCTTCACCCACTCGGCTTTGTCCAGCGGGTGATGGGCATCCAGCCACCCGATGAAGCTGCCGTGGCGCTCACGCAGTCCTTGGATCACCTGCGCATTGTGGATCGCCGCGGCCACCTTCAAGCGGTTGCGGATGATGCCCGCGTCACCGAGCAGGCGGTCGATGTCCGGCTGTTCGTAGGCCGCCACCACATCCACATCGAACCCGTCATAGGCGCGGCGGAATCCTTCGCGCTTCTTCAGGATGGTTTCCCAGCTCAGCCCAGCCTGGTTGATCTCCAGCACCAGCCGTTCGAACAGCTCCCGTTCTTCGCGCTGCGGAAAGCCATATTCGTGGTCATGGTAATGGCCATGTACGGGATGGCCTGGGGCGATGAGGCAATAGCCGCTCATGGCGTCTGCTCCGGTTCTTCGGAAAAATTATCGATGCTGACCGGCGGCCGGCCATCGACCGCCAGACCTGGCCAGCGCGGCGCCTGTGGAACCAGCTTGCCCTCGCGCACGGCGGCATGCAGCTGTGCACTGCCGCCGCGGGTATCACCGGAACCAAATGCATAACTGCCTGCGGTCCACCAGCCCTGGCGGCCCAGTGCGTGCAGCTGGCAATACGCGCCCAGCTGATGCGGCAAGGCACACAGCAGCACGTCCTGTCGGCCGTCGTTGTCGAAGTCAGCGCTCACGATCACGCAGGGCTTTTCGCCATCCAGGCAGTCACCGGCTTCCAGCTTTCGTGCCAGCAGCGCCTGCCACCAGCTGTCCGGCGGGGATGCTGATCCGCTGGCAAGCGGCAGGCGCTTGCGCAGCACGGTGACATCCCGAATGCCCGCGTCGATGGCCGGCTCGCCTGTGCCCCACTGCCCGGTGCGGGCCAGCACCTGGGTGACCACGCTGCTCGCACGTGCGTCGGCAACAAATGCAGGCTCCTGCTGCAGGTCACGCAGGGCCTGCACGCCGCGGCGGCCGACCTCGAAGCGCAGCATCATCGCATCGGCGATGCTGATGCCATCGGGGTTGGCCAGCAGACGCGCGCGCTGGCTGGCGACGGTGATGCGCGCCGGGTCCAGCAGGGGCGAGCTCGACAGCAGGGCTGCGCCGAGTACCACCCAGCACATGACCCGGTTGACCGGCTCCAGTCCCTGCAGCCAGCGCCCGCGCCGATGCACCGCCGCCCAGCCGTAACCCAGCGCGTAACCGATCACCACCACAGCGATCAACACGGCCCAGAAGCGGTCCAGCGTCCAGCCGTACTGGGTGATGCGCAGGCACGTGGCATACAGCGCCAGCGCGGCGAGCACCGGCAGCGCGAGCAGGCTGGCTTCCACCAGACGCCGCAGCCATGCAGGGTAGGGCGGTGTGTCGCTGTCATGCTGGTAGACGGCGTTGACGAAGGTCACCAGCAGCAGTGTCAGGGTGATCAGCAGGAAGGCGGCCGAGCGGGTGTTCCACAACGCGTCCAGGCCGGTGAAGGGCAGGCTGACGGTGAAGATCACCGTTATGAAAGACAAGAGTGGCAGCAACCCGCGGCATACGGCGAACAGCACCTGACGGGTGATCCGGATCGCGCGCTGCTGGGTGCGGCCAATAAGTACGCCGAAGCCTGCCAGCGTGCCGGTGGCCAAGGCGATGAAGGCGTCCTGGCCGAACAGCTCCTTGAAGAAGGTGATGTTCAACAGACCGAACAGCGCTGCCCACAACCACAGCAGCAACCAGGTGAGCAGGGTGAACAACGCGGCCAAGGCCAGCGTCAGACCGTTCTGCCACGCGCGTTCGAACAGCGCGTCATAGCTGGCGCGCCAGTGCCCGTGCTGCAACCGATACTGCCACCACGGCAGGCTGATGAACGTGGCAATGGCCATCGCCAGCGAGAACGGCAGGCGCAAGGGTTCGCTGCGCAGCCCGGTCTCGCCCTGCAGGTTCCAGCCGATCCAGCTGGACAGCCCCAGCACCACCACCGACGCCACTGCGGCGTGCAGCCACAGTCGGCGGTCACGCAGGTCCACGGCGGTCAGCGCGATGGCGGTGGGCACGGTCAGCACCCACGCATACCAGCGGTAGCGCGAGCCGATATCCTGCAGCGGCCAACTCCCGGCCAGTTCCTGCGCCACATACAGCATCAGCCCCTGCAACAGCGCAATGAGCACGATGGCACTGCGGGTGGACGGGGGCAGTGGGGGGCTGGTGGGCATCGCGGTCTCACAAGCTGCGGCGTGGCCGCCATCCTACCGTCTCACGCACCCACACACGGCCCAGCAGGTAGAATGTGGCCCATGCCTGAGATCTCCACATCCCTCGCCCATCATCTGCTCGTCGCGCTGCCCTCGCTGGCAGAGGCGCCCTTCGCCCGTAGCGTCGCGCTGATCTGCCAGCACGATGAAAACGGCACCATGGGCGTGCTGGTGAACCAGCCCACGGATTACACCATTGGTGAGGTGCTGGCCCAGATGGACATCACCACCGACGACGAGGCGCTGCGCGTGCGCGTGGTGCTCAACGGCGGCCCGGTACACCCCGAACGCGGCTTCGTCATCCATGACGACGCACGTGCGTGGGAGTCCAGCCTACCCGTGGGGGACGGCCTGTTCCTGACCACCTCGCGCGACATCCTGGAAGCGATGGCACGCGGCGATGGCCCGGCCAATGCCTTGGTCACCCTCGGCTGTGCCGGGTGGGGCGAAGGACAGCTGGAAGGCGAACTGGCGGACAACAGCTGGCTCACCGTGCCGGCCGACGCCGACCTGCTGTTCCGCACGCCGCTGGACGAGCGCTGGCAGGGCGCGGCCTCGCGCATCGGCGTGGACATGTTCCGGATGACCGATTACAGCGGCCATGTCTGAGCCGGCCGCCATCCCCCGCGATGGCACGGTGCTGGGCTTTGACGTCGGCTCGCGCCGCATCGGCGTAGCCATCGGCAGTGCGTTCGCTGCGCATGCGCGCGCGGTGGCCGTGGTGGATGTACACGGCAGCGGACCGGACTGGGCGGCGGTGGAACGATTGATCAAAGAATGGTCGCCCAACGGCCTGGTGGTGGGCGATCCGCTCACTCTGGACGGCAAGGACCAACCCAACCGCAAGCGTGCGCAGGGCTTCGCCCGCCAGTTGCGGGAACGTTTCAAACTGCCGGTGGTGATGATCGACGAGCGCTCCAGTTCGGTCGAAGCCGCGCGCCGCTTCGCGGTTGAGCGCAGCGAAGGGCGCAAGCGTCGCCGTGATGCCGCCGCGCTGGACGCGGTGGCCGCTGCCGTGATCATCGACCGTTGGTTGTCCAGCCCGGATGACGCCATTCCTGTTTCCTGACCTGCCGACCCCTGCCCATGACTGCCTCGCAATTCGATTCTTCCGGACGCCTGCGTCACCTGCTCACCCTTGAAGGCCTGCCGCGCGACACCCTGTTGCAGCTGCTGGATCGCGCGGGGCAGATCCGCGACGCCGCCGTTGGCCGGGTCGGCAACAAGCGCGCCGTGCTGGCCGGGTCTGCGGTCTGCACGCTGTTCTTCGAGCCGTCCACGCGCACCCGCAGCTCATTCCAGCTGGCCGCGCAGCGGCTCGGCGCCGATGTGCTGAACTTCGATGCGTCCACTTCGTCCACCCGCAAGGGCGAGACCGCCACCGACACGCTGCGCAACCTGGAAGCGATGGGCGTGCGCGGCTTCGTCGTGCGTCACCCCGATGATGGGGCAGTGGCCGAACTGGCTGCCTCGGCGGGCGAAGGCACCGCGCTGATCAATGCCGGCGACGGCCGCAGCTCGCACCCCACCCAAGGGCTGCTGGACATGCTGACTCTGCGCATGGCCAAGGGCAGTGATTTCGCGAAGATGAAGGTAGTGATCGTGGGCGACGTGAAGCACTCGCGCGTGGCCCGCACCGACCTGCATGCGCTGCGCACGCTGGGCGTGGGCGAGATCCGGGTATGCGGTCCGCAGTCACTGCTGCCGGACGATGACACCCTGCACGGCTGCGTGGTCGGCGACGACTTCGATGCCATGCTGGAAGGCGTGGACGCGCTGATGATGTTGCGCCTGCAGCGCGAGCGCATGGAAGAAGGCCTGGTGCCGTCACTGGAGCAGTACCACGCGCAGTACGGTCTGCATGCCGCCCGCTTGGCCCGCGCCGGCAAGGATGCCGCCGTGCTGCATCCCGGCCCGATCAACCGCGGCGTGGAGGTCACCGACGAGGTGGCCGACGGCCCGCAGTCGTGGGTGCTGCGCCAGGTCGCCAACGGCGTCGCCGTGCGCATGGCGGTGCTGGAAACGCTGCTGGGTTGACCCTGCGGGGCAACGGCTCAGTCCGTTGCCCCGTAGTTACCCCGATTGCCCCAGGCGCCACGCCAGGGGGCAATCCTCAGCAGTTTGAGCCGATGCAGATGTTGTCCATTTCAGCCTTGGCACAATTGCCCCTGCTTCTGCATACATAGCCTTTGTAATCGATTCCGGTGTCGTGGTCGGGGGGAGGCCAGCGTATCGTTGCTGGAGCAGACCCGCGCTCTTGCCGGGCCGTCAATACGGTATCCAAGCTGGACGGTACGCCGAACAATGCGAGCAGGCGACTCAGCTCCGACGGTCGTAGTCCATCCAATGGCGTGTAGCTGAACGATGCCAATCCTTTATCTGAAAAATAAAGGCTGTCTAGGAATCTGCCTCGGTCATCTGCCGTCAACAGCTTTAATGGAGAGTCCTGTGGCTCGTGAGTCAGCCATGCCTCCAATTCGTTTTCAGTCCGGATCTCGTACGGGGAATGGGAGCCACTACCTGCTGTTGCCTGCGGGTCGGCCGACGCCAGTGGCGAGCTTGCAAGTGCGATGGATAGAAAGATGGAAAGCGTATGGTTTCTCATGCGTCATCCTCATTGTTTCCCCTGTTCGCGGATCTGTTCATCGGGCGGGCCTGGCCCTGCAGGTCGAGCCACCTCGTCAGTGCCTGCTGGGTCCGCTCGTTCCATCCGTCGAGATGCAACTGCAGCGTACCGTTTGAGAATATGAAGAACTGCGGTGTATCCCACACCTGCACGAACGGCCAGTCCCGTTCGTGGCGGGCGATAAGGAGAGCCTGATCCCGATGTGCCGCGTTCCACTCCGCTATCAGCGGTAATTGCAGGTTGCCGTCTACTGGCGTCAGCCACCTCACGGTAGATGGACGCCGCTCTGGCGCGATCGTGCGCATCCAGGCTGCCGCCTCGCGTGAGAAACCGCAGGCAGGATGCCCCAGGATCAACACGCCGCTATATGGGTGCATGTCCAGGGGGAGCTCCAGCAGCCGCGACCCATCTGCAGAGACCGCGTAGGCGTTATGTCGCTGTGGGGCGGACATCCGCTCCACCTTCGGCACGGTGGTCAGTTGAACCTCGGGGAAGCGCTTGGACCAGTATGAAGCGCCGTCGAAATCACGCTGGGCCAGCAGCATGCGATGGACGTAGCTTATCTCGCGATGATCTGCTGCCTGCCGGCCGTGCAGTATCGAGGCCAGCGCGGCAGCTTCTTTAGCCAAGCCCTCATCCGGCGCGTGATGTGCGACCGTCGCCAGCCCGTACAGCCGTGCTTTCAGGAGTTCGGTGGAGGACTGGGCATCAGCGGGCGTGGCACCGAAGTGGTGAAGGAACGCACGTCGTATCTGATCGGCACGGTCTTTTGAATCGCGCGACGAGATAACCTTTACATCACGTTTAAAGGCGACAAGGAGCGTCTCAGTGGGCGCAGCGCTAGCCAGTGCAGATAGGATGAGCCCTGCAAGGAGCAGGGTCAGCCTCGCGGATGGCGCCCGCCAACAAACAGTGTCGAGTTTCATGTCAGACCCCTGCGGCTTCTTCTTTCAACCTATCTGGCGAAGCGGTCGTGGGCTATCAAAAATCGCGCGTGTAGTGAATGCCGGCCGCTGGTCGTCAGGGCGTCACGGTGCCCGCAGAGGGATCGGCGACCTGCGTTCAATTTTTCGCTGCTCATGGCCCATCGTGCGGGGTGCCAGGGCGGGGCGCAGTCGGTGCAGGGTTGAGCGTGGGGTGGGGGAGGGCTGACGGCCAGCGGCCGTCCTTACCTGGCCTCAGCGCTTCTGCGCGAACAGCCAGGTCCACATGGCCGCGTCCGCGTACGTGGCATCCCACGCGTTGTGGTTGCCGTCCGGGTATTCGGTGTAACGGGCATCGCGTGCGCCGACTGCCTTGAAGGCAGCGTGCAGCTTGCGGTCGTCGCCGGGCGGCACGACGTCATCTTCGGCGCCATGGAACATCCAGATCGGCACGTTCTTCAACCGCGCCGCGAGCGCCGTGTAGGGGTCTGCTTCGTGGGCGACCGCCTCGACGAACAGGCTCTCCCGCTCTTCGCGCGGGGCCAGCACCGCGCCGCATACCGGCACGATGGCGGCGAACCGCGTCGGCTCGGCCAGTGCGATGTTCCAGCTTCCATAGCCGCCCATCGACATGCCGGTCAGGTACTGACGGGCGGGATCTGCCGCGAACTCGGCAACGCTGGCGTCCAGCGCAGCCAAGGCGATGCGGTTGTTGCGGCCACTCCATTCCTCGCGGTTGGGCACCTGCGGCAGCACGACCAAGGCCGGGAACGTCTTCGCATGTTCGCGCAGATACGGCCCGATGCCTGCCTTGGTCTGCTTCCTGCCATCGCGGCCGCGCTCGCCGGACCCGTGCAGGAACAGCACCACCGGCAGGGGGCCGGCCGCGCGGATGGCGTCGGAGGGAACGAACACCTGGTAGCGCGACGCCTGACCGTCAACGGTGATCGTGCGCGATTCAAAATGCCCGGCGGTGGGGTCCGGCGCCGTGGCGCAACCGGCGAGGGTCATCATGAAGACGGCAAGTGCGGAGCAACGCAGCAGCAGACGGCGCATGGGAGTCCAGGAGGCAGTGATGTAATCGCTTCCATCGTATTCCTCTTCTTTCGCCGCGGCATCTTGCGCTGCATCAGTCGGGGCGGGGGAAACTCGCGATGATGTCCAGCTGCTCGCGGGCTTCTTCGTTGCCTGCCGCCGCAGCGGCCTGTACCTGTTCGATATCCGGGTGGACCACGATCAGCAACGGGTTTTCGCAGACCGGGCAGTCATATTCGGTCACGTCCTCGGCCAGCTCCATCACCATCGTGCGCGAGCTGCCCTTCCATTCGCATGAGGCGCAGGTGTGCTGCTGGTCGCGCCAGCCGGTCTGGAAGTAATTGTTTACGGTAGTGGCCATATCGGTATCGGTCAGTGCAGCAGAATGAGGGTGGCCAGGCCCAGGAAACTGAAGAAGCCCATGACGTCGGTCACCGCGGTGACCACCACGGTACCGGCCACGGCCGGGTCCACGTTCATGCGCTTGAGCATCAGCGGCAACAGCACGCCGGCCAGTGCAGCGGCACAGAAGTTGATCATCAGGGCCAAGGTGATGACGATCGACAGCAGCCAGTTGTGGAACCAGACGAAGGCGATCAGGCCGACCAGCAGGCCGATCAGGGTGCCGTTGATCATGGCGACCCGCAGTTCTTTCCACAGCAGGATCTTCGCATTGCTGGGGCCGACCTGGCCGAGCGCGATGCCGCGCACCATCAGGGTCAGCACCTGCACCGCCGCATTGCCGCCGACGCCGGCGACGATGGGCATCAGCACGGCCAGCGCGACTACTTTCTGCAGTGTCAGTTCGAACTGGCCGATCACACTGGCGGCGAGGAAGGCGGTGCACAGGTTGATGCCCAGCCAGACCACGCGACCGCGCACGGCGCGCTTGATCGGCGAGAACAGATCTTCTTCTTCGTCCAGGCCGGCGGCGCCGAGCGCCTGGTGTTCGGCCTGCGAGCGGATGATATCGACCACGTCATCGATGGTGATGCGGCCGAGCAGGATGTTGTTGTCGTCCACTACCGGGGCTGATACCCAGTCATGATCGGAGAACTGCCGGGCGACTTCATCCGCGCTTTCGCCGACGTCGATGGCGGGCTGCTCGTCGTCGATCAGCCGGTTGATCGGCGTGTTGTCCTCGTGGGTGACCAATGCCGCAAGCGACAGGCGTCCCAGGTACTGATGGCGACGGCTGACCACGAACAGGTGATCGGTGTGATCGGGCAGCTCACCGCGCAGGCGCAGATAACGCAGCACGACATCGACGTTGACGTCCGCGCGCACGGTGACCACGTCGGGATTCATCAAGCGGCCGGCGCTGTCCTCCGGATACGACAGCACCTGCTCAAGGCGTTCGCGGTTCTCGCGGTCCATCGACTTGAGCACTTCGTCGATGACGGTGTCCGGCAGGTCTTCGACCAGGTCGGCAAGGTCATCGATGTCCAGGTCTTCGACCGCAGCGATGATCTCGTCCGGGTCCATGTCGGCGAGCAGGCTCTCGCGCACTTCGTCGCCGACGTGGACCAGCACCTCGCCGTCGTCTTCCGGATCGACCAGCCCCCACACGATCTCGCGCTTGCCGGGCGGCAGCGACTCAAGCAGGTTGCCGATTTCGGCCGGCGCCAGCGTGTTGACCAGGCGGCGCACCGGGCCGAGCCGACCACTGTCCAGTGCATCGGAAAGCAGGCGCAGTTGGCGCGCGGTCTTGTCGTGGCGTACGGCCTCGGCCATCGGAACTCCCGCAGGAAAGAGAAAGGCTGCGATCCCGGGGAGGATGCCGCATCAGGGGTGGTCAGGGCGTCATTATGGTCCTGCTATGTGAAAAGCAGAAGCCAGGAAAAAGTGACGGCCAGCGGCCGTCGCTACCGGTCAGCAGGCTTCCAGCCAGCGTTCGATGCTGCGGCGGTCGCGGGCGGCGAGCAGCTTCGGCGCACGCTCGCGTAGTTCGCCGAGGTTGCTTTCGCGGATCGCGCGGCGCACTTCCAGCAGCGTGCCGGGGTGCAGGCTGAATTCCGTAAGTCCCAAGGCCAGCAGCAACGGAGCCAACCGCGCGTCGCCGGCGATCTCACCACAGACCGCCACCGGGATGCGGTAACGCTGACCGGTCTCGATCACCAGCTTCAGCAAGCGCAGTACCGCAGGGTGCAGCGGCGAATACAGCTCACCCAGGGCTTCGTTGTTGCGGTCGGCGGCGAGCAGGTACTGCACCAGATCATTGGTGCCGATCGACAGGAAATCGACCAGGTCGATGAAACTCTCCAGCGCGAACGCGGCGGCGGGCACTTCAATCATCGCGCCCAGCGGCACCCGTTCGCTGATCGCATGGCCTTCGGCGCGAAGCTGCACGGTCAGCTTGGCCATGCGACGGCGCACGGCCAGCAGCTCCTCGCGCGTGCTCACCATCGGCACCAGCACGCGCACTTTGCCGTAGGCGCTGGCACGCAGGATCGCGCGCAGCTGAGTGTCTGCCACCAGCGGACGGGCCAGCGACAGCCGCACGCCACGCAGGCCCAGTGCGGGATTTTCCTCGTTGCTCAGGGTCAGGCCGGTGCGGTCGGCTTTGTCGGCACCGAGATCCAGTGTGCGGATGGTGACCAGTCGGCCGGCCATGCCCAGCGCCGCATCACGGTAGGTGCGGAACTGTTCTTCTTCGTCCGGCAGTTCGTTGCGCTGCAGGAACAGGAATTCGGTGCGGTACAGGCCCAGCCCCTGCGCGCCCAGCGCATGCGCCTGAGTCACGTCTTCCAGCGATTCGGCGTTGGCCAGCAACGCGATGTCCACGTGGTCGAGCGTACGGCTGGGCTTGCTGCGCAGGCGGCCCAGGTCGCGCTGTTCGCGTGCGTGCTCTTTCAAACGCACGCGGTAGTCGCGCAGGTCTTCGGCGCGCGGGTTGACGGTGATGGTGCCATCGCTGGCGTCCACGATCAGCACGTCGCCGTCGCTGACCTTGTTGAGCAGGCCCGGCACGTTGACGATCAGCGGCAGGTGCAGGCTGCGTGCCAGGATCGCGCTGTGCGACAGCGCGCTGCCGGCCACGGTGACGATCGCCACCACGCCCTGCGACTGCAACTGCGCCATCTCCGACGGGGCGATGTTGTCGCAGACCAGGATCTCGCCGGCCAGGCCCTTCACCGCAGGTGGCAGCACCGGCTGCAGGAAGGCGTGGATGCGTCCGATCACATGGTCCAGATCGTCCATGCGGCTCTTCAGGTAGGCATCGTCCATGCCATCGAAGACCTTGGCCAACCGGTCGCGTTGCAGGCGCAGCGCATACCCGGCGCTGTAGGGCCCACTGCGGATCAGTTCGTCCAGCCCGAACAACAGCTCGGGATCGTCCAGCAACAGCGCGTGCAGGTCGAGGAACTCGCCGGCTTCCTGGTTCAACGCCCCCTGCAGCCGCTGCCGCAGGTCGTGCATCTCCGCACGTGCGGCGTCCAGTGCGGCGTGCAGGCGCTTGAGCTCCTTCTCCACCTGCTGGGGCGCGATGCGCTTTTCGGCAACGTCCAGCGAGTGCGCCAGACGCACCCGCGCCCGCCCCAAGGCGGTACCACGGGACGCGCCATGGCCGGACAGCCATTGCACCGGCGGCAGGCCGGTGGGGGACAATCCAGCGCGGGCGCGCGGCATGCTCAGCTGTCCTCGTCGAAGCGACGCTCGAACAGCGAGACCACCGCATCCATCGCGGCCTGCTCGTCTTCACCATTGATGCGGATGGTCACCGGTGTGCCTTGGGCGGCGGCCAGCAGCATCACGCCCATGATGCTCTTGGCATTGATCTCGCGGCCCTTGGCGGCCATGGTCACGTTGCAGCGGAAAGGCGCCAGCTCCTGCACCAGCTTCGCAGTGGCGCGGGCGTGCAGGCCCAGGCGGTTGGTTACGGTGAGTTCTTTCTCAAGCATCGTCGACTATCGCTCCATTGCGCGCACCCGCCGCCGCAGTGGCGGGCAATTGATCCAGGTCCTGTTCCGGATAGTTCATCACTCGTAACAACATCGGCAGGCTCAAGGCCGCTACCCGCCGCGCCGGCGTTCCCAGCCGGGCCAGTTTCGCGGCCAGGTTGCTGGGACTCGCGCCGTACAGGTCGGTCAGGATCAGCACCCCATCGCCGCCATCCACACGGCGCATGGCAGCCGATGCGTGGGGCAGCAAGGTGTCCAGATCTGCATCGAACGGCACGTCGAACGCTTCAGTCTTCAACGGAAGATGCCGCAGCAGCCGGTTCGCCACATCAAGCAGGGCAGATCCGACGCCAGGGTGGGTTACGAGGAGAATGCCACAGGTCATGCCTGAACGTTAACAGGTCGGCATGAAGCTGCGATAGCAGTCGTAGAGCCCTTCAGTGTTCCGTATTCATAAAAAAGGGGACGGAGGGGATTAAGTCGTTATTGGCTACTGCACGCCGATAACGACTTAATCCCCTCCGTCCCCTTTTTTCAGTCGAGTTCGCGGTGGTAGGTGGCTACGTCCTGCCAGCCCTGTTCGCGGGCATGGCGGGCGAGGCGTTCGGCGAGGAACACCGAGCGGTGCTTGCCGCCGGTGCAGCCGAAGGCCACGGTGACGTAGCTGCGGGTGTCGTTGCCCAGTTTGGGCAGCCAGGTGTCGAGGAAGTCGGTCAGCTGGCCGACGTAGCGTTGTACTTCGGGCTGCGCCTCCAGGTAATCGCGCACGCCGCCTTCGCGGCCGCTCAGTGGGCGCAGCTCGGGGTCCCAGTGCGGGTTGGGCAGCACGCGCGCATCGAACACGAAGTCGGCCTCGGCCGGCACGCCGCGCTTGTAGGCGAACGACTCGAACAGCAGCGACAACGGCGTGGCATGGCCGAGGGCGTACTCGGTGACGATGCGCCGGCGCAGCTGGTGCACGTTGAGCGCGGTCGTGTCGATGATGGCGTCGGCGGCGTCGCGGAGCGGAGACGTCAGCTCGCGTTCGCGCTCGATGGCCTCCGGCAGCGACAGGCCCAGCTGGCTCAACGGGTGCCGACGGCGGGTGTCGGCATAGCGTTTCAGCAGCGCTTCGTCGTTGGCTTCGAAGAACAGCAACTGTGCGCGCACGCCGGCTTCTTCGGCCTGGCTGCGCCACTGCGCGAGCTGGCTGAGGTCGCTCTGGCCGCGCACATCAATGCCTACCGCCAGGCGCCGCGGCGCGGTGCCCTTCACCGCCAGCACGCTGCGCACGAATCCGGGCAGCAGGTCGATGGGCAGGTTGTCGGAGCAGTAGTAATCCTGGTCTTCGAAGGTTTTCAGGGCCACGGACTTTCCAGAACCGGACAGGCCACTGACGATGATCAGGGTCGGGGCGGGCGGGGCAGGGCGGTTCATGGCGGGCTCACTGGTGGCGGGCGGGGTGTTGGCTGCTGGCGGGGTGGCGGTGATCCGTGGGTTGACGGCCAGCGGCCGTCACTACCGGGTTCAGGGGCTGCGGCGTTCGAGCAGGTTGCTGTGGCGGGCGATGAACATCGCGGCGGGGTCGATGCCCTTGGTGCGCAGGATGTGCAGGCGCGTGGCGGCCTCGGTCAGCACCGACAGATTGCGTCCGGGCATCACGGGCAGGGTGATCAGCGGCACATCCAGGTCCAGCACGTGGCGGGTCCCGGAATCACCGGTCAGGCGTTCGTATCCGTAAGCGCTGGGTTCGGTCATCGGCTTTGTCAGGTGGACGATCAGCCGAAGGTACTTGTTCTTCTTTACCGCCGTGTCACCAAACATCTCGCGCACGTTCAACACGCCCAGGCCGCGCACTTCCAGCAGGTCCTGCAGCAGCTCCGGGCAGGTGCCGTCCAGCACATCAGGGGCGATCTGGGTGAACTCGGGGGCATCGTCGGCGACCAGGCGGTGGCCACGGCTCAGCAGTTCAAGCGCCAGCTCGCTCTTGCCGGACCCGGCTTCACCGGTGATCAGCACGCCGATGGAATAGATCTCCATGAAAACGCCATGCAGGATCACCCGCGGCGCCAACGTACGGGCCAGGTGGTAAGACAGGTGGTTCAGCAGTTCGTGCCCGCGCTTGGGCGAAAGCCATAGCGGCGTATTGGATTCATCGGCTGCAGCACGCAGGTCTTCCGGGCAGGGTTGGTTGCGGGTGATCACCAGTGCCAGCGGGTGCGACTGCATGATCTTTTCGATGGTCTCCCACCGCAGCCGGGAATCGAGCGAGTCCAGCCAGGTCAGTTCTTCGGTGCCGAGGATCTGCACTTTGTTGGGGTAGATCGCATTGAGGTAGCCGGCCAGCGATGGGCGGCGGGAAACCGTGTTGCCGGCCTCTAGCTCGCGCTTGTCGCCTTTCTGTCCGGCGACCCAACGCAAGGCCAGCCTGTCGCGTTGCTGGTCGAACAGTTCGCGTGCGGTGATGCTCGTATTCATGCGGCGCTCGCCGGTGGCGGGAAGTCGATGATGGCGCGCAGTGCGTCTGCGTCCTTGGCGTCGCGCAGCGCGTCGCGGATGCTGGATTCGGAAAACAGTTCGGCCAGCTCGGACAGCAGCATCAGGTGCTGGTGGGTGTAATGAGACGGCACCGCGATCGCGAACACCAGGTCCACCGGCTCTTCCGCACCGAAATCCACGGGCGTCAGCAGCTTCAGCAGCGCGCCGCGGGGGCGTTCCAGGGCGGGTGCGCGGCCATGTGGAATGGCGATACCGTGGCCGATGGCCGTACTGCCCAGCGCCTCGCGCTCGCGCAGGTTGCGGTGGATCTGTTCGGTGTTGGCCTGACGGCAGGCCAGCAGGTGCGCTGCAGCCAGCAGGACGCCGTCGCGGTCGGTGGCCGCGCAGACCTGGGTCTGCACGGCTGCCATCAGATCAGTCAGGGGCATGAGCGGGATGAAGTGAAGGCATCAGCCGTCATTGTCGCCCAACGGCAGGGGGACGTGCGCTTGTTTCTTCTGCTGCTTCTTTTCCTTCTCCGACGTCAGCAGTCGGTCGACCTTGTCGGCCAGGATGTCGATGGCCGCATACATGGTCTGGCCATGGGCTTCAGCGTGCAGCGTCTGCCCCGGAATGTTCACGGTCGCATCCACGTGGTGTTCGTTCTTCTGCAGCTTCAACGTGACCCGAGTTTCGCAGTGCTCGCCGACGAAGTGGTTGCCTGGCCGCTTGAACTTGGTCTCTACATATTCCTTCAGGGCCGGGGTGACTTCGACGTCTTTGCCAAACGTTTCAATGCGCATCGGGTATCTCCTTTTGGATTTGCCAATGAACCTTTCCGCCGGGCGCGGTATGCGTCAAGCGATTCTGACTCTTTCGTGCGAGGCGGAAA
This sequence comes from Stenotrophomonas sp. WHRI 8082, assembly GCF_040223995.2. Classification (NCBI taxonomy): domain Bacteria; kingdom Pseudomonadati; phylum Pseudomonadota; class Gammaproteobacteria; order Lysobacterales; family Lysobacteraceae; genus Stenotrophomonas; species Stenotrophomonas sp. WHRI 8082. The sequence continues at coordinate 3,027,160 of NZ_CP167826.1, forward strand.
TGTTCATGGCTTCACGATACTTCGCCACGGTCCTGCGCGCTACCGGGATACCCGAGGTTTTCAGCAGGTCAGCCAGCTTGGCGTCAGAAAGCGGCTTGCGCGGGTTCTCATCGTCGATCAGTTTCCGGATCATCGACTGGATGGCCGTACTGGACGCCTCCCCGCCGCCGTCGGTATCGATGCCGGAGGCGAAGAAGGCACGCAGCGGCAAGGTGCCGCGTGGCGTGCGCACGTGCTTGCGGGCGATGGCGCGCGAGATGGTGGATTCGTGCAGGCCGAGCTCTCCGGCGATTTCGCGCAGGGTGAGCGGGCGCAGTGCCTGTGCGCCGAACTCCAGGAACCCGGCCTGGTGCTGCAGCAGGCTGCCGACTACCCGCAGCAGGGTCTCGCCGCGCGCCTCCAGCCCCTTTAAAAGCCAGCGTGCCTCTTGCAGGTGGGCTTTCAGGTACCCGGCATCTGCTTCGCCACAGCGGCGGATCAGGCTCTCGTAGCCCCGGTGGATGACCACCTTGGGCCCGGCGTGACCGGCCAGCGCGGCCCGCCATACGCCGGCCTGTCGCCAGATGACTACATCCGGCACGACATAGGTGTCCTGTGCCACAGCGGCGATCTGCGTGCCTGGGCGCGGATCCAGCGAACGCAGCAGCGTCACCGCCGCGTCCACGTCGGCCACGGGTTGTTTCAGCTCCTGTGCGATACCGGCTACGCCGCTGCGCGGCAGGCGCTCCAGCGGGCCGCCGGCGATGCGCCGGGCCAGCGCAAGCGCCGGTGTGTCCAAGGGCAGTACATCCAGCTGCAACTGCAGGCATTCGCCCAGTGTGCGCGCCCCCACGCCGACCGGATCAAAGCGTTGGATCTGATGCAGGACGGTCAGGATTTCGTCGTCGCCCGCATGGATGTCGGGCAGCAGCGTTTCGGCGATGCCGGAAAATGCTTCCCGCAGGTAGCCGTCGTCTTCGATCGCATCGATCAGTGCGGCACCGATGTTGCGGTCGCGGCTGGACAGCGGCGAAAGATGCAGTTGCCACAGCAGGTGATCGGCGAGGGTTTCGGTATCGGCAACCCGCTCGGCGGCGCTGCCCAGGTCATCTTCATCGAACGAGCCGCTGCTGCTGCCCGAGCCGCTCCAGTCCACTTCTGCGGGCGTCCAGTGATCATCGCCACCGGCATCCGCGGACGGCGCCCCGCTGTCTGCCGGTGCGTCCTGACCGGCAGGTGCTTCACTGCTGCCTACTTCGCTGCCGGGCGTCGGCTCCGGGCTGTCGTCCCAGTCCAGCAGCGGATTGGTTTCCACTGCTTCGGCGATTTCGACATCCAGCTCGGTCGTCGACATCTGCAGCAGCCGGATGGCCTGGCGCAGCTGCGGCGTCATGACCAGATGCTGCCCCAGCGATGTCTGCAACCGCGTTTTCATGCCACCGCCCAACGGAAAGAGGAGGGTCCGGCGGCCACCTTCAGAGCTTGAAGGAGTCTCCCAGATAGACGCGGCGGACATCCGCGTTGTCCAGCAGATCCGCAGGCGCACCTTGGGCGAGCACCGTACCTTCAGCGAGGATATACGCGCGGTCGCAGATTCCCAAGGTTTCGCGGACATTGTGATCGGTGATGAGTACGCCGATGCCGCGCTGCTTGAGGTGGGTCACGATGCGCTGGATTTCGCCGACCGAAATCGGATCGACACCGGCGAAGGGTTCGTCGAGCAGGATCAGGCGGGGCCGTGCGGCCAGTGCGCGGGCGATTTCGCAACGACGTCGCTCACCGCCGGACAGGCTGGCACCCAACTGTTCGGCGACGTGGCCGAGCTGCAGTTCGTCCAGCAGGCTGGCCAGTTCGCGTTCGCGGCCGGCACGGTCCAGGTCATCGCGCAGCTCCAGCACCAGGCGGATGTTGTCGGCCACGGTGAGCTTGCGGAACACCGAGGGTTCCTGCGGCAGGTAGCCCACGCCCTGCTTGGCGCGGGTGTACATGGGGTCGCTGGTGATGTCCTTGCCATCCAGCACGATGCTGCCGGCATCGGCGGCCACCAGGCCGACGATCATGTAGAAGCAAGTGGTCTTGCCGGCGCCGTTGGGACCAAGCAGGCCCACCACTTCGCCCGCTTCCAGGGTAAGCCCGAAGTCCTTGACGACTTCGCGCTGCTTGTAGCTTTTGCGCAGGCCTTTGGCAACGAGCATTACTTGCTGCTCCCTGCGGCCGGTGCCTTGTTCTTCGGCTGGATGACCGTGCGCACGCGGGTACCGTCGCCACCGCTGTTCATTTCACCGCTGCGCGTGTTGTAGACCATGCGCTGGCCCGCATTGGTGCCGCGCGCGCTGGTGACCTTGTAGTTGCCGGTCAGGGTGATGATTTCACCGGTGATGTCGTAGTCGATGCGGTCGGCGGTGGCGTCCATCCAGCTGCCGTCGTCCATCTGCTGGCGCATGGTGGCCTGCTTGCCGGTGAAGATCGCACGCACCGCTTCGCCGCCCCTGATCTGGATTTCCGCATTGGCGGCACGCAGGTCCAGCGAGCCCTGGGTGATGACCACGCCACCGGACAGCATGGTCTTGCCGTCACCGGTCAGGGTGCCGGCCTGGGCGCCGGCGTCGATGTTCATCGGCTCGTTGCGGTCGGTGGATTTCGCATGGGCGGCCACCGGGAACAACAAGCTGAGCGCGCAAAGAACTGCAAAGTGGATTTTCATCGTGTCCGTTCTGCCGGATGGGGTGCCCGGGCCAGCCGGGCAGGAAAAGAGGGATCAGCGCCGGGGCGTGTAGCGGCCCTTGGACTGGCTGAGGAAATGATACGTGTTGTTCTTGGAATCCAGCTCGAAGCCGACGCCGCTCTGTTCCATGCCCGGCCGGGTCATGGTCACCAGCGCATCGGTGGCGGCGCGGTTGTCTTTCGGGAAGACGTTGAGGTGCGTGGTGCGGAACGTGGTCGGCGGGGTCGCCCCCTCGCTGGGGCTGTCGCCACTCACATCGCCGCGCAGGCGCATCTCTTCGCCCTTGGCGCTGACCCAGCCGGTCTGGCTGCGCAGCGTCCAGTGGTTGCCATCGCTGGCCGGCATTTCGAACACCGGGGTGGCGATGGTCATGGTCTGGTCGGCGCGCAGGCGCTCAAGCCGCGGCGCGCGCAGCGTGGTCGATTCCTTGCCCTCGTCGTCCAGCACCACGATCTGGAAATCGTGCAGGACGTAGTCCACGGTGCCGTCGTCCACGGTGACCTGCGGGCCCTTGTCGCGGTTACGCAACAGCGACCAGCCGCTGAGCACGGCCACCACCAGCAGTACGCCGCCGATCACGGTGCGCCAGTTCATGCGCCGAACCCTGCAAGCACGGCGTCGACGCGGCCCTGCGCGGCGAGCAGCACATCGCACAGTTCGCGTGCGGCACCGCGGCCACCCTCGGCGCGGGTCTGCCAGTGCACGCGCTCGGCGATCCACGGGTGCGCATTGGCCGGCGCGACCGACAGGCCGACGTGGCACAGCGGGGCCAGGTCGGGCAGGTCATCGCCCATGAAGGCCACCTGGTCCAGCCCGATGCCGTGCTGTTCGCACAGCGCCTGCACGCTGGCCAGCTTGTCGCCGACCGCGATCTGCGTGTCGATGCCCAGGTCTGCCCCACGCTTCAACGCCGACTGGCTGTTGCGCGCGGTGATCAGCACCGGATGGATGCCGTGCTTCTGCAATAGTTTCAGTCCCAGCCCGTCCTGCACGAAATATGCCTTGCTCTCATTCCCTTCACGGTCGTAGTAAAGCTGACCATCGGTGAGCGTGCCGTCCACGTCAAAGCAGGCCAGCCGGATACGCCCGGCAACGGCATGCAGGTGGGCGGGGAAAGCGGGCAGGGGGGACCAGGGCATCGTCAGGGGGGTATCCGGATTCGTCGTGCGGTAATCAATGAATGGGGGCGGGACGTGTTCGGTTAAACCACCCGGGCCCGCAACAGGTCATGAATGTTGAGTGCACCCACCGCGTGCCCGCCGCCATCCACCACCATCAAGCCGTTGATTTTATGCGTTTCCATCAGTCGCGCGGCCTCTACCGCCAACTGATCGGCATTGATGGTGCGGGGGTTGCGGGTCATCACATCGGCAATCCGCGCGCTGCGCACGTCCAACTCGCTGTCCAGCGCGCGGCGCAGGTCACCGTCGGTAAACAGGCCGATCAGTACTCCGTCCGCATCGACCACGGCCGTCATGCCGAGCCGTTTGCGGCTCATTTCCACCAGCGCCTCGCTCAGGCTGGCGCCGATGTCCACGCGTGGCAGATCGTCACCGCTGTGCATGACATCGGTGATGTGCAGCAGCAGGCGGCGGCCCAGGCTGCCGGCCGGGTGCGAGCGGGCGAAGTCATCAGCGGTGAAGCCGCGCGCATCCAGCAGCGCAACCGCCAGCGCATCGCCCATCGCCAACGAGGCAGTAGTGCTGGAGGTCGGCGCCAGCGCCAGCGGGCAGGCTTCGGCCGGTACGCTCACGTCCAGATGCACGTCCGCGGCGCGCGCCAGGCTGGACTGCGGCTTGCCGGTCATGGAAATCAGCACGTTGCCCTGCCGTTTCAGTACGGGCAGCAGCATCAGCAGCTCATCCGACTCGCCGGAATAAGACAGCGCCAGCACCACGTCGGCTTCGGTGATCATGCCCAGGTCGCCGTGGCCGGCTTCGCCGGGGTGCACGTAGAACGCCGGCGTGCCGGTCGACGCCAGGGTGGCGGCGATCTTGCGCGCGATGTGCCCGGACTTGCCCATGCCGGTGGCCACCACGCGGCCCCGGCCGGTCAGGATGTGCTGGCAGGCCTGCTGGAAGGCATCGCCCAGGCCGGCGGCCACGGCCTGCAGCGCTTCCTGCTCTATCTGGAACACGCGCTTGCCGCTGGCGACCAGCGCGGCCGGGTCGGCCGGGGCCTTGCCCGGCAGGCCGGCAGGAGGGAGGGGCAGGTTGGTGTCAGCCATTCGGATGCCACGCAGCAGAGTAGAATGAACCGACATTTTATTAGGAAAGCCCGTTGGACGCTGACACCATCCGCAATCTGATCGAAACCGGCCTGCCCGGCGCCCGTGCCGACGTGCAGGGCGATGATGGCGTGCACTTCGAGGCGACCGTGGTCTGCGATGCCTTTGCGGGCAAGATGCCGCTGGCTCGCCACCGCATGGTGTACGCCACCCTCGGCGATCTGATGGGCGGCGCGATCCATGCGCTGGCACTGAAGACCGTGACCCCGGCCGAAGCCGGCTGAACCCGAAAAAGACCCTGATACATGGCCAAGATCGTTGTGACCGGCGGCAAAGCGCTGCACGGTGAAGTAAGCATCTCCGGCGCCAAAAACGCCGTCCTCCCCATCCTGTGCGCGACCCTGCTGGCCGACGAACCGGTCGAGATCACCAATGTGCCGCACCTGCACGACGTGGTGACCACGGTGAAGCTGCTGGGCGAACTGGGCGCCAAGGTGACCATCGACCAGGGCACGTTGTCGCGTGGCCGCGCCATCGTGGTCGACCCGCGTCCGGTCAACCAGCACGTGGCGCCGTATGAGCTGGTGCGCACCATGCGCGCCTCGATCCTGGTGCTGGGCCCGCTGCTGGCCCGCTTCGGCGAAGCTGAAGTGTCGCTCCCGGGCGGATGCGCGATCGGCTCGCGTCCGGTCGACCAGCACATCAAGGGCCTGCAGGCCCTGGGTGCGGACATCGTGGTCGAAAACGGCTTCATCAAGGCCAGCGCCAAGCGGCTGAAGGGTGGCCACTTCACCTTCGACATGGTCAGCGTGACCGGCACCGAGAACGTGCTGATGGCCGCGACCCTGGCCGAAGGCACCACCGTCCTGGACAACTGCGCGATGGAGCCGGAAGTCACCGATCTGGCGCAGTGCCTGATCGCGCTGGGCGCGAAGATCGAAGGACTGGGCACCGCCCGGCTGGTCATCGAAGGCGTGAAGCGCCTCCATGGCGGGCGCCATGAAGTGCTGCCCGACCGCATCGAAACCGGCACCTTCCTGGTGGCGGCGGCGATGACCGGCGGCAGCGTGACCGTCACCCGTGCGCGCCCGGACACGATGGAAGCGGTGCTGTCCAAGCTGATCGAGGCCGGCGCCACCATCAGCACCACCGCCGACACCATCACCCTGGACATGCACGGGCAGCGGCCGAAGTCGGTGAACCTGACCACCGCGCCGTATCCCGCGTTCCCGACCGACATGCAGGCGCAGTTCATGGCGCTCAACTGCGTGGCCGATGGCGTGGGCGTGATCAACGAAACCATCTTCGAAAACCGCTTCATGCACGTCAACGAACTGCTGCGCGTGGGCGCGGACATCCAGGTCGAAGGCCACACGGCGATCGTGCGCGGTGCCGAGCGGCTGAGCGGTGCACCGGTGATGGCGACCGACCTGCGCGCGTCGGCCTCGCTGATCCTGGCGGGCCTGATGGCCGATGGTGATACGACCATCGACCGCATCTACCACCTGGACCGCGGCTACGAGAACATCGAAGAGAAGCTTTCTTCGCTCGGTGCCACCATCCGGCGCGTGCAATGATCCTGCGCGGCAAGTTCACGCGCCGCCGCAAGGCGCTGCTGGCCTTGGTGCTGCTGATGCTGGCCTACCTGGCGTGTGCCTGGTTTGCCGGCCTCGCCATCACCAAGGGAGTGGAGCAGAAGGACATGGACTGGAACGCCGACGGCACGGTGACCCGTGACGAGATCCTGCAGGCGTTCTACGCCGTGGGCATTTCAGAGACCAAGGAAGGCAACCGCGAGTGCCGCACCTTCCTGTGGCGCAAGACCGGCGAGCAGATCCGCGTGGACTGCCGCACGGTGTTTCAGGCGGAATGAGGGTAGTGACGGCCGCTGGCCGTCAACACAGGGACTGACGGCCAGCGGCCGTCACTACCGGTACATCGGCGAATGACGGCCAGCGGCCGTCACTCCCCATGCCTCAGTTGATGCCCTTGATGGTCAGGTCCAGCGCGTCCTTGCCGCTCTCACGCTGCAGCAACCGCGCCGGCACCGGGAACTCCGGCACGATCCAGGCGATCAGTTCCTTGTTGCCGTCCACGCGCGACACCTTCGTCGCTTCGTAGCTCTTGCCGGCCACGGTGACGGCTTCCTTGCCCACCACGCGGTAGGTCATCGGCTTGATGCGGCCTTCGTCGACCATGCGGTAGTTCAGCGGCTTGCCGGCGGCGAGGTCGCGCGCGATCGCGAGGTTGATCAGCAGCGCATCCATGTCCCCGGCCTTCAAGGCGACCGGACCTGCGCGGTCGGGCTTGATGTCGCCGGTCCACGTGGCCTGGTTGCTGGTCCAGTTGTAGTTGGCCTGCACGTTGCGCTTCTTCACCAGCAGCACCGAGCTGTCCTGGCTGCTCAGCGGACGCAGGCGCCCGTTGGCTTCCTCGAACACGGTGCTCTGGCTCAGGTCGGCCAGCTGGTTCTTCACCTTGAGGCTGTAGCGCCATTTGCCGGTGCCTTCACTGGCCAGTGTCATGGTGCCGTTGGCCTGCATGCCCATGTAGCTGGCCAGGTAATCGGCCTTGAACGGCTGCAGGGCCATGGCGGGCAGGCTGGCTACCGACAGGGCGGCAGCGGCGATCCAGGTCAGCGGGCGTTGGAACGTGGTCATGCTCAGACTCCTTGGTATTCGATCAGGCGCAGGTCGATGTTGTCCTCGCCGTCTTTGCGTTGCAGGATCCGCACCGGCGTGGGGACGCCGTTTGCGATCCACAGGATGGTTTCGTCATTGCCGCCGTTGGTGCGGTACACGCGCAGCGCGTCGTAGGACAGTTCGCCGACCTGCACGCTTTCAGTGGCAGGGGCGGCCTGGTAGTCATGCTGGCGCACGCGGCCGACATCGACGTAGCGGTAATGCAGGCTGCTGCCTGGGCGCGCGTCACGCATGATCGCCAGGTTCAGCAGCAGCGCGCTCTGGTCGCCCGGTTGCAGCGGAATGGGCTGGGTGCGTTCTTTCTTCAGGTCGCCCAGCCAGCGCGCCGTCCCGGCCTGCCAGTCATAGGTGCCGGTCACTTTCTTGCCGAGGAACAACCCCTTGCGCACGGTGCTCTGGCTCAGCGGCACGTATTGGCCGTTGCGGTTCTCGAACACCGTGCTCTGTTCCAGATTCAAGCCGAGCACGCTGGCAAAGCCGCGCCGGCCGACCACCTGCATGTCCACCCGCCATTGGGTGCCGCTGGCATGGGTGACGCGCATGGTGGCATCGCCTGCTTCCTTGCCCTTGTAGAGGGCCTGGTAGGTGGCGGTGAACGGCTCCAGTACCGGGGGCTCCCACGCCATCGCCGCCAGGCCGGGCACCGGCGGCGCTTCGGCCGGGACGGCAGGCGCGGCCTGCTGCGCAGCCGAAGGCAGCGCCGCCATGCAGAACAGGGCGGACAGCAACAGCGCGGGTCGGTGCAGCGTCGTCTTCTTCATACCGGGCAGAGGCAAAGGGAAGGGGGCAGCATGCCAGCGCCACGGTCAGTGGCGCGTGTTCAGCTCAGAGGGGCGAGCGCAGCACACCCGACGAATCTAGGACCAGCGGGCTGAAAAGGGGGTGACCGTCCAGCTGCACCTGACCTCCCTGTTCAGCTACGCGTCCGCTGGCCAGCAGCACCAGGCTGGCGATCAGCAGGGGATGCTCGACCTCCAGCACCCGCGCGGCCAACGTTTCGGCGGTATCGCCGACGTGGACGGGAACCCGCGCCTGTGCCAGCACCGTGCCTGCATCCAGCTCCGGCACGACGAAGTGCACGCTCGCACCATGCTGCGTGTCGCCGGCCTCCAGCGCGCGCGCATGGGTGTGCAGGCCTTTGTACAACGGCAGCAACGAGGGGTGGATGTTGACCAGTCGCCCATCGAAGCGCGCCACGAAGGCCGGCCCCAGGATGCGCATGTAGCCCGCGCAGACGATCCAGTCCGGTGCGCTGCCTGCAACGGCATCGGCCAAGGCGGTCTCGTACGCGGCACGATCTGCGAACCCACGGGGTGCCGCCGCCCATCGCTGTGCCGCAGGAACGCGCAGAAGAGCGGCGGCGTCCGGCTTGTCGGAGAACACCCCCACGACCTCGGCCTGCAGGACGCCCTGTGCGATCGCATCGAGGATGGCCTGCAGGTTGCTGCCCCGGCCGGATGCCAGGACGGCGATGCGGGCAGGCCGGGTCATGCGGCGACCGCGCGGCCGGTGCCGTCGAAGCTGGCCACCACTTCCGGGCGCAACAGCGCCCATAGCGCATAGGCCGCAAGCGCGATGCCCAGCGCTCCGGTCAGGCAGGCCAGGCCGGCGACGATCAGGCACAGCCGATGCTGGCGACGCGCGCCCATGCAGCCTGCGGCCTTGATGCTCAACCCGCCCAGCGCGGCGAACGTGGCCGTGCCTGCTCCCAGCAGCACGAACAGCAGCAGGGGGGCGGCGTCCGGGCCGCTGCCGGGGGGCTCGCTGACATAGCCGGCCACCGTCGCCAGCAGCAGGAACGCGGCAAGGATCAGCTCCAGTCCGCCCAGCACATAGAACAGTATTTTCAGGGTGTGCAGGTGCGAGGCGACCTGCATCGACGTCCAGCCGCGCGGGACATTCAACGGGGGAGGTGTGGCGGACATCCGGGCCTCAGGCTTGGGTAACGGGAGCAACGCCGAACGCGGCCTTGACCGACGGGCGCAGCAGGACGATCAGGGTGAACACCCCCAGCACCGTCCCGAAGGGCATGAAGCAGCAGGCGATGCCGGCCACGACCATGCACAGCAGGTGGCGGCGGCGCTGTGCCAGGCAACGCCCGGCATAGGCGATGAAGCCGGCCAGGGTGAGACCACCGACGATGAACGCACCAGCGAACGCAACGAAGAACCAGCCAAACAGGCGCGGGTCGAACGGTTCGTTGCCTTGCTGGCTTTCCATCGGCAGCTTGCCGGTGACGATGGCCAGGCCCATGACCAGGTGGATCACCGGGATGAGCGAACACAGGGCGGTGATCCCGGCCACGATGTAATGAAAGATCGACAGCAGGCGCAGATGGTCAGCGTCCTGCGCACTCAGGGGCGTGGTGGACATGGCGGTCTCCTTGGTGGCCGTATGGGGCAGGGGCCCCGGCGCCGGTAGCGCCGAGCCATGCTCGGCGGACTGTCGGGACGTTGCCGCTGCGCTCGCCGAGCATGGCTCGGCGCTACCCGTCGAAGATCCGCTATCAGCCGATATGCACCCGCTCGGCGCCTTCCACGGCCGGCACGACCGTGCCGATGGTCCAGTGCTGCAGGCCCTGCGCCGCGGCGGCGTCGGCCACGGCAGCTACCTGATCCGCCGCCACGATCAGCACGAAGCCGATGCCGCAGTTGAAGGTGCGCCACATCTCGGCATCGGCCACCGCGCCTTCGCGCTGCAGCCACTGGAACACCGGCGGCAGGGTCCAGCTCTTCGCGTCGATCTCCAGGCCAAGGCCTTCGGGCACCACGCGGATGATGTTCTCGGTCAGGCCGCCGCCGGTGACGTGGGCCATGCCGTGGATCGCTTCGCCGTGGGTCTTGAGCAGCGCCAGGATCGGCTTCACGTACAGGCGGGTCGGCGCCATCAGCGCATCCACCAGCTTCACCCCGTCGTCCAGCACCAGATCGGCCGGTTGGCCGGCGCGGTCATAGATGCGGCGCACCAGCGAGTAGCCGTTGGAGTGCGGGCCGGAGGAGGCGATGCCGATCAGCACGTCGCCTTCGGCAACGCTGGCGCCGTCTTTCAACTCGCTCTTTTCCACGCCCGCCACGGTGAAGCCGGCCAGGTCGTACTCGCCCGGGGCATACATGTCGGGCATTTCAGCGGTTTCGCCGCCGATCAGCGCGCAACCGGCCTCGGTGCAGCCATTGGCGATGCCGCCCACCACCGCTGCGGCGGTGTCGATGTCGAGCTTGCCGGTGGCAAAATAATCCAGGAAGAACAGCGGCTCGGCACCCTGCACCAGCACGTCGTTCACACACATCGCGACCAGATCGATGCCGATCGTGTCGTGGCGGCCCAACTGCTGGGCCAGCTTGAGCTTGGTGCCCACGCCGTCCGTGCCGGACACCAGCACCGGCTCGCGGTACTTGTTGGACAGGTCGAACAGCGCACCGAAGCCCCCCAGCCCACCCATCACCTCGGGGCGGAAGCTGCGCTTGACCAGCGGCTTGATGCGCTCGACCAGTTCGTTGCCAGCATCGATGTCGACACCCGCGTCGCGGTAGGTAAGGGGCGTAGGGGCGGAGGACGGGCTGTTGGTCACGGGCGTCGGCGCTGGCAAGGGTGAGATCCCGATTTTAACAGGCCACGTTGGCGCAAAGACCCTATTCGGGCAACAATCTCCCCGGATACGTCGAGCCAATGGAAGTCCAGATGCCCCGCAGCCCCCTCAGGACCACGTTCTTCACCCTGCTTCTTGCAGCGTGCCTGCCCTTTGCTGCCTTGGCGCAGAGCGGCATGCGCACCGAAGGAGACGTGGCAACCGCCAGCGGCGCGTACGAGGCCGAGGTGCCCGTGCGTGGCCAAAGCGACGCGGACCGCAATGGCGGTATGTCGCGCGCCTTGGCCGAAGTGCTGGGCAAGTTGTCCGGCGACCGCAACATCACGGCCCGCCCGGGCGTGGTGCAGGCCCTGCGCAATGCCAAGGATTACGTGCAGAGCTATGACTACAAACAGGACCAGAGCACCGGCGTGAGCGGTGCGCCCAGCTTCCGTACCCTGCTGGTGGCCCGTTTCCGCGAGGATGATGTGGATGCCATGGTGGCCGCGCTGGGCTTGCCCGTGTGGCCGCAGCCGCGTCCCAAGCCCGTGCTGTGGCTGGCCATCGATGACGGCAGCGGCCCGCGGCTGGTCAGTGTGCCGCAGGCCAATGCGGTGCGCCCGGTGCTGGCGCGTGCGGTCGAGCGCGGCTACAAGCTGGGCCTGCCTGCGGGAAGCACGGCCGAGCAGGCGCTGGTCGGTGCGATCTGGCGCCAGGACAGCGGCGCGGTGGCCCGGGCATCGGCACGCTACGCCCCGCCCATGCAGTTGATCGGCAAGCTGTACCGCGCCGACGGCGGCTGGACGGCGGACTGGGTGTTCGTCGACAACGGCCGCGAGCTGAACAAATGGACCACCAAGGATGCGAACGCGATGCGTGCGATGGCTGCCGGCGCCGACGGTGCCGCCGACGCACTGGTGCGTCGCTATGCCAAGGCCGGTGCCGCAACCGGCCAAGCCGGGACCTACCGTATCGTGGTGACCGGCATCGACAGTGCGGACGATTACATGCGCATGGCAGCCGGTCTGCGCCAGGTGCCGGTGGTGCGTGATGCCATCCCGCTGCGCGCGGTGGGCAGCCGCCTGGAACTGAATCTTGAAATGACCACCGGCCTGGCCGGGTTGAACCGCATGCTGGGCGAAGACGGCATCCTGGTGCCGGTCGCGCCGGTGGCGATCACCCTGGAAGGCGACGAACAGAACCCGGCCCCGGCCAGCAACGAGTACCGCCTGCGATGATCCACACCCCCGAGGCGGAAATCGCCCTTTTCCTGCGACGCGTCAAGTTCGTCGCGGTGGCCTTGTTGATCGGCTGGGTGGTGTGGCTGCTGGCGCCCATCCTGACCCCCTTCGTGCTGGCCCTGGCGTTGGCCTGGCTGGGCGATCCGCTGGTGGATCGGATCGAAGCGACCGGGCGCTCGCGCAATACCGGCGTGATCCTGGTGTTCGTCGCGATGGTGCTGGTGATCACCGCGCTGCTGTTGATCCTGGTGCCGATGATCGAACGGCAGATCAGCACGCTGATCGCTTCAGCGCCGCAGGCGCAGGCCTGGCTGATGGAGAAGGGCATTCCCTGGTTCGAGCAGAAGACTGGTCTGGAAGTGATGCAGTGGCTGGATTCGGAGCGGGTGATGGATTACATCCGCAGCCACTGGCAGCAGGCCGGTGGGATTGCCAAGCAGTTCTTCGGCTACGTGCAGCGTTCCGGCTTTGCGATGGTGACGTGGGTGGTCAACCTGCTGCTGCTGCCGATCCTGGCGTTCTATTTCCTGCGTGACTGGGACCTGCTGGTCGAGCGCGTGCGCTCGGTCATCCCGCGCAATCATGTGGGCACCATCACCCAGCTGGCGCGCGAGTCGAACGATGTGCTCGGCGCGTTCATCCGTGGCCAGTTCCTGGTGATGATCGCGCTCGGCGTGATCTATGCCGGTGGCCTGACCCTGGTCGGCCTGAACCTGGGTCTGTTGATCGGCATCATCGCCGGCCTGATCAGTTTCATTCCCTACCTGGGCGCCACCACCGGGATCCTGATGGCGGTGGTCGCCGCCCTGGTGCAGTCGCAGGGCTTCGACCTGAAGCTGCTGTTGCTGGTCGGCGTAGTGTTCACGGTGGGCCAGCTGCTGGAAAGCTACGTGCTGACCCCGCGCATCGTCGGCGACAAGATCGGCCTGCACCCGGTCGCGGTGATCTTCGCGGTGATGGCCGGTGGCCAGCTGTTCGGCTTCCTGGGCATGTTGCTGGCGCTGCCGGTCGCGGCGGTGAGCAACGTGCTGCTGCGCTACGCCCACCAGCGCTATCGCGAAAGTGAGCTGTACGCCGGCGAAAAACCGTCCATCGTGCTGGATTCGTACATCGACAAGCCCACCATCATCATCGACACCACGCCGAAGGGCCCGGAGACGAAGTGAGCGCGGTACCGCAGCTTCCGTTGGCCCTGCATTACCCGCAGGACGAACGGCTGGAAACCTTCATCGGCGCGCCGGACGGTGCGCTGGCGCAGCTGCGCGCGATCGCGGTGGGGGCGAGCCAGGACTGGGTCTATCTGGAAGGGGCGGCCGGCACCGGCAAGACCCATCAGGCGCTGGCGACGTGTTCCAGTGCCGAGCAGGCCGGTCGGACGCCGACCTATGTGCCGTTGGCAGCCGTCACCGGCCGTGTGCGCGCTGCACTGGAAGGCCTGGAGCAGCGTGATCTGGTCGTGCTGGATGGCCTGGATGCAATCGCCGGATCGCGCGACGACGAAGTGGCGTTGTTTGATTTCCACAACCGTGCCCGCGCTGCCGGTACGACGGTGATGTACACCGCGCAGGTGGCACCGGCCGATCTTGGGCTCGTACTGCCCGACCTGCGCTCGCGGTTGGGCCAGTGCGTGCGGGTGGTGTTGCAGGCGCTCGACGAAGAAGGACGCGCGGCGGTGCTGCGGGACCGCGCGCTGCGCCGCGGGCTGTCGATCGACGAGGCGTCAATCGATTGGCTGCTATCGCACTCCGGCCGTGAGCTGGGTGGGCTGATCACGCTGATGGACTGGCTGGACCGAGAATCGCTGGCGGCCAAGCGGCGCATCACCGTGCCGTTCCTGCGGCAAGTGCTGGAAGACGGCCGCCCGCGGTATTAAAGCTGTGGCCGGGGGGGCCACGTCATCGCATTCGCGCTGCCGCTCCCACGCTTTGCTTCGCAAACCATGGGCCCCGTCTCACCAGCACCCACACCCCGCCGCTTCGCGGCCGCCCCTGACTCAGGGGCTCCCTCCACCAGACGGGATATCGTCATCGGTAGCGCCGACCCATGGTCGGCGGAATGTTCCCGCAAACGGCCCGCTGCGCTCGCCGACCATGGGTCGGCGCTACCGCTTTTCTTCTTTTTTCATACGCGGCTGGCGGCACCGGGAACCTGTCAGGGCGACGGGCGGTGGGGCTGCGCGGGGGCGTTGAGCGCCATGGATGGCGCGAAACGAGGCACGCAGGAGCGGCTCTTGCCGTCCCCCGCCCAGCCCCACCGCCCGTCGCCAAGCTCAGCTGCGGCTTGCAGGCGCCACCCGCGAGGGGGTCTCACCCGTTCGACCGACCCAACTCCGCATCCAGCGCACGCAGGCGCTCCACCGTGCCCACGTCGGTCCACCGGCCGCGATGGTGCTGCCCGCTGACCCGTCCCTGCGCCATGAAATGCTTCTGCAGCGGCACCACGCTGAAGCGCGGCGGCGTGCGCTCGCTGCCCGGTGCGGTACCGATCACCTGCTGCCAGTCGTCCACGATCGATGGCCGGTAGACGCCGATGCCGGCGTAGGTCAGGCACTCGCCGGCGCGGTCATGGTGCAGCACGCCGGTGGCATCAAGGCGGTAATCGCCGCTCGGATGCTGCGCCGGGTTGTCCACCATCACCAGGTGCGCCTGGCCCGCCGGTTCGCGTGGCAGCGCGGCGAAATCGAAATCGGTCCAGATGTCACCGTTGACCACGAGGAACGGCGTGTCCCCCAGTATGGGCAGGGCATTGAGGATGCCGCCGCCGGTCTCCAACGGCGTGTCGCCTTCGTTGACGAAGTGCAGTTGTACGCCCCACTGGCTGCCATCGCCCAGGGTCGGCGCGAAGGCCTCGGCGAGCCATGAAATATTGACCACGACATCGCGGATGCCGAGCGCCGCCAGCCGCTCCAGGTGCCACACGATCAGCGGTTTGCCACCGACGCTGAGCAGCGGCTTGGGCGTGTGCAGGGTGAGGGGGCGCATGCGCTCGCCCAGCCCCGCCGCGAAGATCAGCGCCTTCATCGTGCCATCGCCGGCTCGGACAGCGCTGACATCGCGGGTTTGATGCGCGTGTCCAACAGGTGCTGCAGTCCGGCCAGTTCCGGGTAACGCGGCAGCACTTCGTCCAGGTACGCAATGAAACGTGGTGCATCGTCCAGGTAATGGCCCTTGCCATCGCGGTAACGCAGCCGGCTGAAGATGCCCAGGCATTTCAGGTGGCGCTGGATGCCCAACCAATCGGCGTCGCGCAGGAAGACCCCCCGCGTCGGCACCGGCAGGCCGGCCTCGTGCGCGCGCTGGTGATAGCGTGCCAGCCAGCCATCCACCTGCGGCAGCGGCCAGCTCAGGAACGCATCCTTGAACAGGCTCACCGGATCGTACGCGATGGGGCCGCGCACCAGGTCCTGGAAATCCAGCACCGCCGGGCCGTCGGCGACGGGCATCAGGTTGCGCGGCATGAAATCGCGGTGCGTCATCACCTGTGCTTGGCCGAGCGCGTTGTCCATCAGCAACTGCTGCACATGCTGCAGCTGCTGCGCGTCATCGCCATCCAGCGTGATGCCGAGATGGCGCTGCAGGAACCACGTGTCGAACAGGCCCGCATCGCGCTGCAGAAGGGCTTCACCGAAGCGCCCGAAATCATCCGGCACCGGCATCTGCTGCAGGGCCAGCAACTGATCCATCGCGCGCTCGAACCACGCATCCGCGGTGTCCGCCGCGATGACTTTGGCAAGGGTGGGGCCGCCCAGGTCTTCCAGCAACAGCAGGCCGGCCTCGAGGTCTTCGGCCAGCACGGCAGGAACCCGCAGACCTTGCGCGGCCAGCAGACCGCGCATGCGCAGCCACGGCCGTACATCCTCCAGGCCCGGGGGGGAATCCATGACGATATGGGTGCCGGTGCGGCCGGTGGCGCGCCAGTAACTGCGCATGCCCGCATCGACCGATGCGCGCTCCAGCACAGCCGCCGCATCGTCCAGGCGCAGGCGCGCCCACTGCAGACGCTGCGCCGCGCGCTCGGGATGGGAAGCAGGATCGTTCATGCAGGAAACATCCGGGCACCCGCAGGCACCAGCATCGAGAAGGAAAAAGAATTCAGCGTCGGCCGCCGCTGACCAGACGCAGCAGCGCCAGCACGGCAACGGCACCAAGCACCGCGCCCAGGAAACCGGCGGGCTCACCGGCGGCGTACCAGCCCATGTACTGACCGAACCAGCCTGCCAGCAACGCGCCGACAATGCCCAGCACGATGGTCAGCAGACAGCCCATGCGGTTGTTGCCCGGCATGAAGAAGCGACCCAGCAATCCGACAACGAAACCGACCAGGATGATGTAGAGCCAACTGGTGCTGCCGAACAAACCGTCCATGCGCGGGACTCCAACGAGAAAAAGGTCAGCCCAGTCTACGGGAGGTGCCAGCCACCGGCGGGCACCTCCGCGTCAGATCAGCAGCAACCGATCAGCAGCAACCGTGGTCGCCGTGGCGGGTACCGCTGTCGGCGGCCACCGGCGAACCGCTGGTCTCACCGCGCAGGCTGGCCGCATGGTGTTCGCTGATCACCTTGGACACGCAGGCGGTGACCTTCTTGCCCATCGGGATATGCAGGAACTCATTCGGACCGTGTGCATTGGAATGCGGGCCGAGCACGCCGGTGATCATGAACTGCGCACCCGGGAACTTCTCGCCCAGCATGCCCATGAACGGGATCGAGCCGCCTTCACCCATGTACATCGCCGGCTTGCCGAAGAAGGTCTGGCTGGCATCGTCGATCGCCTGGGTCAGCCACGACGACATCGCCGGCGCATTCCAGCCGCTGGACGCCTTTTCCAGATCCAGGGTCACTTCCGCGCCGTTCGGCGGATCGCTCAGCAAGGCTTCCTGCAACAGCTCGCCGCAGCGCTTGCCATCGGCGGTCGGCGGCAGGCGCAGCGACAGCTTCACTGCGGTGTGCGGGCGCAGGACGTTGCCCGCCGATTCCAGCGTCGGCATGCCGCCGATACCGGTCACCGACAGCGCCGGACGCCAGGTGCGGTTGAGCACGAGTTCGGTCAGGTCGTCGTTCATCGGCTTCAACCCGTCGACCAGCGGGAATTTGTCGAAGATGGCGGTGTCCACGACGTCGGCAGCGCGCTTGGCCTGCTCCAGGCGCTCGGCGGGGATCTCCACCTGCATGCCGTCGATCAGGATGCGGCCGGTGTCCTGGTCTTCGATGCGCGACAACAACTGGCGCAGCAAGCGGAAGCTGGACGGCACCACGCCGGACGCATCGCCGGAGTGCACGCCTTCGTTGAGCACCTTCACCGAGAAGTTGCCGCCGGTCAGGCCACGCAGCGAGGTGGTGCACCACAGCTGGTCATAGTTGGCGCAGCCCGAATCCAGGCAGACCACCAGCGACGGCTTGCCGATGCGGTCAGCCAGGTGGTCCACGTAAGCGGGCAGGTCGTAGCTGCCCGACTCTTCGCAGGCTTCGATCAGGATCACGCAACGGGCATGCGGCAGGCCTTGGGCCTGCAGCGCCAGCACGGCGGCCAGCGAGCCGAAGATCGCGTAGCCATCGTCAGCGCCGCCGCGACCGTACAGCTTGTCGTCGCGCAGTACCGGGATCCACGGACCCAGATCATCATCCCAGCCGGTCATTTCCGGCTGCTTGTCCAGATGGCCGTAAAGCAGGATGGTGTCATCGCCGGTCTCGCTGCCACTGGCCGGGATCTCCAGGAACAGCAGGGGCGTACGGCCGTCCAGGCGCACCACGTCGACCTTCAGGCCGGGGATGTCCTGCGCGCGGGCCCAGGTTTCCATCAGGACGACGGCCTGCTCCATGTAGCCGTTCTGCACCCAGTTGGCGTCGAACATCGGCGACTTGTTGGGGATGCGGATGTAGTCCACCAACTGCGGGACGATTTCGTCATCCCACTTCTTGTCGACATAGTGGCCAAGCTTGGCGCTGTCCATCAGGAACTCCGGTTGTAAATGACTGATCCGCCCATTCTACGCTGGCCGCGATGGGGCGACCGCTGGGCCCGGTGGAGCGGGCGCGGTGAGGGCGGCCTTGACCGACCCGCTGTCCACGGACGCACGTACCGCCATGACGGGGCCTCACGCGCCGGCCGTTGTCGTGACTGGCCTGTCAGCTGGCGCTCAAGGGGGTAGGGGTTTTCCTACACGACGTCGGGTATTTAGCTGGCTGTTAGAAATGTCAGTGGACGATAGGCTGTGCACATGTGGTGACGGACACTGTTTCGAACCGACGGGAAGACGGTCGGAGCGGGTCCGGATCACAAGGAGAACAACGTCGTGCCTTGGTGGATCGTGTCAAGGGCACTGTTGCTGGGACTGTGGATCGGTCAGGCCTTCGCGGCCGAGCGGGTCGACATCAACCTCGCAGATGCCACTGCACTGCAGCAGGGATTGACGATGGTGGGGCCCAGCCGGGCCGCCGCGATCGTCGAGCACAGGCAGCAGCACGGGCCTTTCCATCGCGTCGAGGACCTGACGCAGGTGAAAGGCATAGGGAAAGGAATCGTCGAACGGAATCGACAGCGGATCACTCTCGGTGACAGGACGTCATCGGTGGATCCGGTACCCGGAGCGGTACCGGTGCGCTCCGTACCCAGGCGATGACACAAGGGGATTGTCGCGATCCACAGGAGGTGGATCAGGGCCGGTCACGGGACGTGACGGCAGCGACCGGCGCAGGGAGGCGTCAACTGCACCAGGAGGGTGGCATCACAGACCTGTGGAAGGGGCTGGGATAGACAACCAGGGATGATCGCGACCTCCGTGCACGGAGCACGCTGCCCCCATCGCAGGATGCGCGGGGCGGCAGGAGGTCGACACGGATGTGACAGTTGCCCGGTACGACACATGGTGTGTCGCCGGGCAATCTTTTTTCCGGCGACCGGACACGATAGCGTGGAGTCCCCACGCCCTGGATGACGTTACCGATGCGACTGCTGCGTTGTTCCCTGATGTTCGCCAGCGCCGTCGCGTTGGCCCTTCCTGCGACGACCTTCGCGCAGAAGCCGGCACCGGCACCGGTCGAGGCCACGGTCCGCGGGCCCACCGATCTGAAGCCGGGCGAGTATCTCTGGCACCCCGAGATTTCACCGTCCGGCCCCATCGTGCTGGTGGTCAGCCTGGACGAGCAGCGGGCGTATGTGTACCGCAATGGCATCGCCATCGGCGTCAGTACAGTCAGTTCGGGCAAGACAGGCCACGAGACCCCGACCGGGGTCTTCACCATCCTGCAGAAAGACAAGGACCATCGGTCCAATCTGTACAACAGCGCGCCGATGCCCTACATGCAGCGGCTGACCTGGGATGGGATCGCGCTGCACGGCGGGGCGCTGCCCGGGCATCCGGCGTCGCACGGCTGTGTCCGGCTGCCTCAGGCCTTCGCGCAGAAGCTGTTCAGCGCGACCCAGCGCGGCGATACCGTGGTGGTCGCCGATGCCAAGAGTTCGCCGATGACACTGGCCTATCCCGCGGTGCTGGCCCCGGTCAGCAGCCGTGGCGTGGCCTTGTCCGAAGTGACCACCACCGACGCAACGGGCGCGTACTGGAACGACGCTGCGGCGCCGGCCGGCCAGGTCGGGGTATTGGTCAGCCTGCACGATCAGCGCGTCTACGTGCTGCGCGACGGTGTGCTGATCGGTGAATCGCCGCTGGAGGCGTCCGCCTTGCCCGCGTTTGCCGGCACCACGTTGTTCGTGATGGGCGAAGGGTTTACCGATACCCCCAGTCCGTTGGACAACCACCAGCGTCTGCACCGCTGGACGGCCTATCCGTTGCTCGGCCAAGCGGCGGCAGACGCCTCGCCGGACCTGTTGGCGACGCCGTCGCTGCCGATGGCCCTCCCCGCGGATTTTGCCCGCCACCTCTACGCGGCGCTGGTTCCGGGCACCACGCTGCTGGTGACCTCGTTGCCGGCGGTGCGCCCAAGCGCGGCTGAACCGGGCATGCAGCCGGTGTTGGAATCCGAGCCGGTCGGGTCCACCCTGTAACGTCTGTGTCCGATAGCGCCTCACTGCTCTGATGAAACCGCCACGCCGTCACTGGCTGGCTGCCGTCGGCCTGTTGTCGGCCTGCGTCATGCCTGCCTACGCCCAGTCCCGGCCATCGCCGGGCGCCAGTGCTGACCTCGGCGCGATCCTGGCCCGGGTAGCACCCAATGCCGACCGCAAGGTGCTGCAACTGGCGGCCAGCGCGATGCGCTGTGCGCTGCGCCGGCCGGAACTGGGGGTGGTGCCGGACCGCTTGGGCGTGATCGACTATTCGCGACCGTCCACCCAGCAACGCCTGTGGGTGTTCGATCTGCGGCGCCAGCGTCTGTTGTTCGAGGAATGGGTGGCACATGGGCGCAACAGCGGTGCCGACCGTACCGAGCACTTCTCGAACCGGGAAGGGAGTTTCATGTCCAGCATCGGGGCCTTCACCGCACAGGAAACGTATGTCGGCGGCAACGGCTACTCGCTGCGGCTGGACGGCTTGGAGCCGGGCTTCAATGACCACGCACGCGAGCGTGCCATCGTCATCCACGGTGCGCCCTATGTGAATCCGACGATGGCGCGGATGCAGGGCCGTCTCGGCCGCAGCCTCGGCTGTCCGGCGGTACGCCTGAAAGTCGCCAAGCCACTGATCGATGCGTTGAGTGGCGGCACGATGGTGTTCGCGTATTACCCGGACCAGGACTGGCTGAAGCGCTCCCAGTTGCTGGACGCCGATTGCGGCGGCGCGCTGGCCCAGCGGTAGAGCCGACTTCAGTCGGCTGCTCCTGCGTCAGGCAGGCTGCTCTGTCATCCCGCGGGCAAGCAGCCGACTGAAGTCGGCTCTACCGTCGGCGCTACCGTTTCTGGCATAGGACACGGCACACTATCGGGATGGACATCGCCACCACGCTGCAGCATCCCACCCAGGTCATCCACAGTGTCGATTACCGCCGCGAGCGTTGGCGCAATGGCTTGGGATGGACGCGGGAAATCCTGCGTTTACCGCCAACAGGCGACGACTGGGCGCTGCGCTTGTCGATCGCGGAGATCGAACGCGACGCTGCATTCTCGACCTTCCCGGGCGTGGAGCGCGAGCTGGTGCTGCTGCATGGCAATGGGGTCCGCCTGCACTTCGACAATGGTCGCGTACAGGAGGTGCTGCCTCCGCATGGACGGGTACGGTTTGCCGGCGAGGACGCGTTGCACGGCGAGCTGGTCGACGGCGTCACCCACGATTTCAACCTGATGTGGCGACGCGGCCTGCTAACCGCACAGGTACTGCACCGTCCCATCGTGGGGCCGATGTATTTCTTCACCGAGCCCACCGTCGCGTGGGCCATCCACCTGCTTGCCGGCCAGGCGGCTTTGGACGCGGATAGTGGTTTGCCCTCCATGCAGCAGGGCGATACGGCGTGGTTGGCGGCAGGTGAGCGCAAGCGGTACGCGTTGCACGGCGGTGGCGAGCTGCTGGCGATCCGCGTATGGGGATAGTCCGTCGCGCTGCGTCAGTACACGTCGCGTCGGTAACGCCCGGCGACCACCAGGGCGTCCCTGCGTTCTGCCCCCACCACTTCTTCGATCACCGCGTCCACGGCCGGCGCCATGCCCTGCAGGCTGCCGCAGACCAGGATCGTTGCGCCGTCGTCCACCCATCGCCGCAGAAGCGGCGCTTCTGCCTGCAAGCGGTGCTGCACGTACCGGTGCGGCGCGCCATCACGGCTGAATACCGCGTCCAACCGCTCCAGCATGCCGCGCTGCTGCATCTGCTCCAGCTCTGTGCGGAAGTGGAAATCGTGGGCGGCACTGCGTTCACCGAACAGCAGCCAGTTGCGGCTGGCACCTGCGGCGTCGCGCTCGCGCAGGTGCGCACGCAGGCCGGCGATACCCGTGCCGTTGCCGATCAGGATCAACGGGACGTCTGCGGCAACGCCATGGAAATTCGGATTGCGGCGTACCCGCAGGTCGATCGTGTCCCCCAACTGCGCGATGTCGCACAACCAGCCGCTGCCGATGCCCGGGGTGCCGTCGTCACGCACCTGGCGGCGCAGCACCAGGTCGACGGCGTCCTCGTGCGCGGCCGAGGCAATGGAATACTCGCGGTGCGGCAATGGCTGCAGGAGGGAAAGTAGAGTCGGCAGATCACCGCCTGCGGTCACGCCAGGCAGGTGGGAGCGGGACAGGTGCTGGTGCAGCGTCTGGCCGTCATCCAGCCGCGCGTCCCCGTCCAGCGCGTGCGACCGCAGCCAGGCATCAACCACTGCAGGTGCATGCCGTGGCCCGATCTCGGCGATGTCCCCGGCCTGCCAGCGGACGTCGGCCTGGTCGACAGGAGGCCGCAGGCGCAGCCAGTGCACCGGCCCGCCCACGCTGCCGGGATTCAGATGTTCGCGTTTCACCAGCGTCCATGGCTGGTAGTCGATGGCGGTCCAGTCGGGTTGTTCGGTGGGTGCACCCCCGAGCTGGCCGAGCAGCTGTTGCCAATGGCGCAGGCTGGCTGGATCGGCATTGTTCACTTCGACGGTATCGAACATCGCGCGTGCACCGTGCCGGCGCAGCCAGCCATCCAGTTGATGGCCGAACGCGCAGTAGTGGTCATAGCTGCGATCCCCCAGCGCGAGCACGCCGTACTGCAGGTGCGCGAGGCTCGGCATGGGCTGGTCCATGCGCAGAAGAAAGGGCGCGGCGTGATCCGGCGGATCGCCCTCGCCGGTAGTGCTGGCAACGAACAACACCCGATCGCTTTGCGCCAGCAACGTGGCATCCAGCGCTTCGATGCTGCGCAGGCGGACGGCAAGCCCGGCACTGCGCAGGGCATCGGCCGTGCGTTCGGCCAACTGCAGGGCAAAGCCGGTCTGGCTGGCCCACACGACCAGCACGGGCCGTTGGCTGGGATCCACGCGTTCGATGCGCGGGCGCGTACGCCACCACAGCACGCCACACAGGCCAACGTAGGCCAGCAGGCTGGTGACGGCCCATTGCCAGTCACGCGGGCGCGGGGCAACCTGCCACCCGCTGTCGTCCACGTGCAGGCGCAGCAGGAGGGCGGCGATCAGCAGCAAGGCGCCGATCACCAGCACATTGCCGAGCAGCGCACGCGATGGACGCAGGTTCATGGCAGCAAGGCTTCAAATGCCGGGGACAGCTGTTCGCGTGGACCGTCCGCACTGCGTTCAAGGAAGCGCGCGGCCAGGTGCAGGCGCGTGGCGAGGGCCAGTCCGGCATCCACGCCCAGCACCGTCAGCGCGGTGGCCCACGCGTCGGCGAGCATGGCCGTCGGGGCGACCACGGTGACCGCTGCGGTCGCGCGGCGTACGGGCCGGCCGCTGCGTGGGTCGACACTGTGGCTGATGTGCTCGCCATCGTGCTGGTACTGGTGCCAGCGATCGCCGGAGGTCGCTACGGCCTGATCCCTCAGCGCCAGCACGCGGGGCGGCGTGGGCGTGGTCGCGTCCTCGTCCGGTGCGGATTCCACCAGCACGCGCCACGGCGTGCGGTCCGGCTTGCTGCCGTAGCCATGCAGCTCGCCGCCCACCTCGACCAGCGCCGCTTCGACGCCCTGCGTGCGCAGCCAACGCACGACCTCATCCACGCCGAAGCCTTTCGCGATTGCAGACAGGTCCAGCTCCAGCCCGCCGGGTTGCAGCAGCGCGTCGTCGTTCCACTGCACCTGCTGCCAGCCGCAGCGTGCGCGGGTGGCGGCCAGTGCGCGATCATCCGGGCGGTCGCGCGGCGCAGCGTGCGCACCGAATCCCCACAACGCAACCAAGGGGCCGATCGTGGGATCGAATGCACCGTCGCTGGCCCGGGCGATGTCGCAGGCACAGTCCACCACCGTGCGCGTCTGCGGGGGCATGCGGTGCCACGTGTCCGCTGCCGCCCGATTGAAGCGACTCACATCGGAACCGGCCTCCCACGTGCTCATCTGCGCCACGACGCGGTCCAGCCGGGACTGGATGCCGGCATGCATCGCGTGCAGGTCACGGGTTCCGGGCACGACCAGCGAAGCGCTCCAGGTGGTGCCCATGGTGGTGCCGCCGAGGCGGGCTGTATCGAAGCGGGAAGCGGTCATCGGGATCGGTGTACGTGTTTCCGGTAGCGCCGGGCAGTGCCCGGCAACCCATTCTGCAGTGACGGTGCGTGGCCGTCACCCACCGGTATCGACGTTACTGGGGCAGCACTTCCAGTGTGGCCACGTAGCTCAGGCGGCGCTTCTGTGCCTGCTTCACCGAGGTCTTGTTGTCTTCGGTGCCGGTTTCCAGCCAGTACATGCCGGCCTCCGGCCAGGTCACCTTGATCTCGCCCTTGGCGTCGCTGGTGACCTTGATCTCATCCTGGGCATTCCGGTAACGCGTGGCACCGCGGACGATCTCGAACTCCAGGCCAGCGCTCGGCTTGCCGTCAACCAGCACGCGGAACGTGGCCTCTTCACCGGCGAACAGGTCGTTGGGATGGCCTGCGGCAACCAGCTCGATGCCCTTGTTGGTCGGCTTCAACGCCGTGGCATTGGGTGCGCCGTTGGTGACGAAGGTTTCCACGCGGCCCACCGACTGGGAGACCTGCAGGTTCTTCGCCTCCTTCGGCAGCTCGGCGAACGTCGCCGCGTTGCCGCGCCAGCGCTTGCGTTCGCCGTTCAGTTCATAGGTGGCGAACAGGCCATCGTTGACCGAGGCGATGCGGTAGGTGCCGGCCTGCTTGAGTTCGACGTCGAACACGCTACGGAACTTACCGGTGGCGCCATTCTGCGGCGCTGCGGTGCTGCCATCTGGCGCGGTCACCACCACCGATTCCACGCGGATCGGCACGTGGTTGAAGTAGAACAGATCGTTGGACACCGCAGCGTCCACGGTGATCCACGGGTCGGTACCGGCGATGACGGTCTGCGACGGCAGCAGCCATGCCTTGTGGGCAAGGGCAGAGAAGGGAAGGGCGGCGGCCAGGGCGGCGGCGAGAACGAGCGTGCGCTTCATGGGCGTGTGACTCCGGAAGAAGAAAAAGTGCGGTAGAGGTCGGGCCCGGTTGCGACGCGAACCGGATCCGACCGCAGGACGTAAGGGATCAGGGCTTCACTGCCAGCGTGACCTTGCCCAGTTCGGTGCTGCCCTGCGCCGAGCCGGCCTGCGCGGTTTTCGCCGGCCAGGTGAAGGGCACTTTGACCAGCTCGCGGCCGCCGACTTCGCGCACTGCCTCCACCACCAGGGTGTAGTTGCCCGGCGCAAGCTGCTTCAACGCCGGTTGGCTGTCCTTGAATGACAGCGCATGCGTGCCGACCGGGCGGGTCGGGCCGGTCACACCGTCCACGGGAACCTCCAACGTGCGCCCGCTCTTGCGCCACCACTGGCGCAGGTCCGGCAACCACTTGGTGCCATGGCCTTCGCTGTTGCCGGTCTGCTGGTACCACACCGACAGGTTGGCGGCGACCTTCTGGTCGGCCCCTTCCAGCCACACTGCCACGTAAGGCCGGTGGTATTCGGCAACGTTGAGCTTGGGCACCTCGACGGTGATGTCCAGGGTGGTTGCGTAGGCCGGCGAGGTGGCCAGCAGGCCACTGAGGGCGATGGTGAGGGTGACGCGCATGGGCGGCTCCAGCAGGGAGGGGACGGAAAGGTCAGTGGATCAACAGCAGGGCGATCAGCAACGGAATCAGCAGGCCCAGGCCCACCAGCGGCCAGGTCATGCGCCGCTGCCGCGCATGCAGGTGCAGCAGGAACAGGCCGGTGATGCAGAACACCAGGCAGGCAACGGCGAACACATCCAGGAACCAGCCCCAGGCAGGGCCCGCGTTGCGGCCCTTGTGCAGGTCGTTGAGGTAGGACACCGCGCCGCGCGAGGTGGATTCGAATTCCACCGCGCCGCTTTCACGGTCGATGCTCAGCCACGCATCGCCACCGGGACGCGGCAGTGACAGGTAGATTTCTTCCTGCGACCACTCCGCGGCGCGGCCGCCGATGGAGGTGCCCAGCTCGCCATCCAGCCACTGGCGTACTGCGCGCGGCACCGGTGCGCTGCCCTCTTCGCGGTCGCCGAGCTGGCCCAGCACCGCGGGGGGCAGCGCCAGCTGACGATGCTGCACGTCCGGAGTCGCCTCGATCTTCGCCGCGTGGTTCAACGTGATACCGGTGATCGCGAACAGCAGCATGCCGATCAGGCAGACCGCCGAGCTGATCCAGTGCCATTGATGCAGCGTCCGCAGCCAGAAACCGCGGCTCTGCTGCTGTTGCACGGAGGTAGAGACGGAACGGCTCACGCGGAAGGGTAGGGCTCAAGGAGACGGGGCATTACAGCATTGATGAGAATAGTTCGCAATTAGCCGATGGTGACGGCCGCTGGCCGGCAAGCTTTGCGGCCGTCACTCGCGGGTCGTCAGAACGAGAAGTTCAGGCTCAACCAGACGCTGCGGGCCTTGTCCTTGTTGTTGTAGTCGTCTTCGAACAGCACCTCGTTGGTGCCGTCCGCGAATGCGCCGTCGCCGTCCAAGTCGTTGAAGGTGGCCTGGTAGGTAGTGAAGTCGCGGTCCAGCAGATTGTTGATGCGGGCGTTGACCGTCAGCCACTGCGTTGCCTCGAACGAAGCGCCCAGATGCAGCACGGTGTAGTCCTTGTAGTACTGCGGCTGTCCGCTGAGGGTGCTGACGCCTCGGTACCGCTTGGAGCGCATCTCGCCGGTCAGGAACACGTTGAAACGCTCGCTGGCCTGCCAGTCGAAGGTGGCGTTGGCCATGTGCTTGGCACTCAGGCCCAGCGGCAGGCCTTTTTCCGCACCGCTCTTCTGTTCGCTGTCGGTGTAGGTGTAGTTGGCGCGCAACGCGAAGCGATCGCTGATCGCCCAACGGCCCGCCACTTCCACGCCCTGGATGACCACCTCATCGATGTTCACCGTGCGGTTGCTGTTGGCATAGCCGAGCTCGCCGAACTCACCGGTGCTGCTGCACGCCAGCGTCAGCGCCGGGCCGCACGGCTGGTTCGCGATCTTGTCGTCGAATTTGTTGTGGAACACCGTGGCGTTGGCGCTGTGGCCTGCGGGATGCTGCCAGTACACCGCCAGTTCGGTGCTGGTGCTGGTTTCCGGCTGCAGATCCGGATTGCCATACAGCGGGGTGGTGCCCTGGCCGCCGAAGCCGGTGACGCCGTCATACAGCTGGGTGGTCTTGGGCGTCTTGAAGCCGGTACTGACGCCGCCCTTCATGGTCCAGGCGTCGTTGAACGTATAGACGCCGTACACGCGTGGGCTGAGGTGGTTGCCGAACACTTCGTGGTCATCGAACCGCAGGCCGTACGTCAGCGCGAATGGCGCGGTGATGTTCCAGGTGTCTTCGGCGAACACCGAATACATGTTGTGGTCCTGGGTCTGCCCGGGATTGCCGGTTTCCATGCCGAACACACCGTCGGTGAGCTCACCGCGGATGACCTGCGCACCCACCACGGCGATGTGCTCGCCCGCGGCCTGGAACGGGATGTCCAGCTTGGCATCCAGGGTGTATTGCGCGCTCTCCAGCGTGCGCTTCGGGCGTGGCAGGAAGGTGGCTTCGGCCGTTGCGCGGCGCTGTGCCTCGGTCTGCCCTGCGTATGCGCCGGTGGCGTTGAGCATCTGCAGCAGCTGGCGGCGTTCGTCGACGGTGAACGGCATCGTGCGGCCATCGTTGTTGGTGGCGACGTGGGCCAGTGACACCAGGCTGCGGCCGAAACTCCAGTCGCCTTCGTGGGTAAGCGCCCACGCATCACGGGTGAACTCCTGGCTGGCGCTGTAGCCCACTCGCGGATCGGCGCGCACACAGTTGCGGCGGGTGATGCAGGTGGTGGTGTTGCCGCGCCAGATGGAGGCGATGCCGTCCACCGTGCCGACCGGGTATTCCTCGACGCCGGCGTCGTTGATCTTGACCGAGTTGTCGTACTCCTGGCGCGAGGTGTCGAAATCCAGCGTGACGCGCTGCGCGTCGGAGACGTTCCACTCCAGACTGACACCGCCCGCCTTGTTGGTGTTGTCCACCGTCTTGCCGCCTGCGCCGAAGCCCAGCGGACGCGTGTGCTCGACGCCGCCCGGATCGGTGGACGGCGAGTACACCGGATTGGATGCCTTGCGGTCGTACCAGCTGGCGCGTGCGCTGAGGTTGAGCACGCCGGGCACCAGCGGTCCGGTGAGGAACGCGTCGACCGTGGTGTCATCGCCGAACTGGTCATCGGTTTCGAACGTGCGACCGAGGGTGGCCGAGCCGTGCCAGCTGTCCAGGTTGCGCTTGGTGATCACATTGATCACGCCACCCATCGCATCGGCACCGTACAGGGTCGAGGCCGGGCCGCGGATCACTTCGATGCGTTCGATCGCATCCAGCGGCGGGATGTGGTTGAACTGGTTGCCACCGAAGTTGTTCGGGTAGATGTCGCCGTGATTGTTCTGGCGCCGACCGTTGATCAGCAGCAGGGTGTAATCCGAGCCCATGCCGCGCATCGAGACGCTGCCCTGGCCCGTCTTGTCGCGCGTCTCGCCCACGTCCACACCCTCCAGGTCACGCACGGCATCCAGCAGCGTCATGTAGGGACGCTTGGCCAGTTCTTCGCGGGTGATGACCGAGATGCTGGCCGGTGCATCGGTGATCTTCTGCTCGAAACCGGATGCGGTGACGACCACCTGGTCAAGGGTGCGCGGCGCGGCGACGTCGGCCAAGGCGGGCGCAGCAAGTGCGCACAGCAGGGCGCTGGACAGAACGGTACGGGAAACGGACGAACGCAGACGATGGCGCTGGGCCATGGCGGTAACCTCGAGAAGATGCAGGAAGGCGCCGCACCGGTGCGCAGGGCATGCGGTGCAGGGCGGGACAGCCCGATGCGGGCGGCGGGTAACGGATGCAGGTACGGCATCAACGCGTTCGCCTGAGCGGCGGACACGGAAGGTGGATCAGGCCAGCGGAGGCGCTTGCCCGCGCTGCTGGCGTCGGCCCGGGGCATCGGCACGGCGCGGCTGCGCACTGGCGTGGCGCCAGTCGCGGGAATCGGCGGGCGCTGCGATCGCCGCCGCAATCAATATCGTCCAGCCGCGCAGGCAGCCCGCTTCAGTAGCGGTCGTCGGCGCGGAGCGGGGTGCCTCGGCCGCCAGCGCAGTGCGACGCAGTTTCGCCGGCGCCGACTCGTGCAGCGGCAGTTCGCCACCGCCGCGTTCTTCCACCGGCATCTGCAGCAGGGCCGATGGCACGTCAACGACGCTTTCGTGCGACACCACCGCCAGCGACCCCAGCAACAGCGCCAGCATCGCCACCCACGCCAGCAGGCTGGCCAGCGCAGGACGCTGGCCGCGCATGGCGGTACCGAGTTGATGGTGGCGGTGCGGATGACGCAAGCAGGTAGACCCCGATATAGGGCAGCCGACGGATGCCGGCGTGCACGGGGCGTGATTGTAGTGAGAGTCGTTCGCCGTTGCAAATGAGAACGATTATTGAAGTGGCGGATCCGAGGGAATGCCGCCTACACCTCGCTCCAGCGCCGCAGGAGATTGTGATACACCCCGCTCAACTGCAGCACGGCGACTGAATCGGCCTGGCTTTGCCGCAGCCGCTCGATGGAGGTATCCATCTCCCACAGCAAACGCCGCTGTGCATCGTCGCGGATCATGCTCTGCACCCAGAAAAACGACGCGATCCGGGCACCACGCGTCACCGGGTTCACCTGGTGCAGGCTGCTGGACGGATAGAGGATGAGATCGCCTGCGGGCAGCTTCACCTCATGCTCGCCGTAGGTGTCATTGATGACCAGCTCGCCGCCGTCGTAGTCGTCCGGGTTGGACAGGAACAGCGTGCACGACACGTCGGAACGTAGGTAGCCGCTGGCCTCGTTGGCCATCACCGCACCGTCTACGTGGAACCCGTAGTGGCCGCCGCCGTGGTACCGGTTGAAGCGGGGTGGCAGGATCTTCAACGGCAACGCGGCCGCGAAGAACAGCGGGTTGCGGTGCAACGCGGCCAGTACGGTGGCGCCCAGCGCCGCCTTCAACGGCGAGCTATCCGACAGCTGCTGGTTGTGCTTCACCGGCGCGCCCTGCCGTCCCACGGTTTCGCGGCCGTCGGTCCAGTCGGCCAACCGCAGGCGACCCTGCAGGCCGGCCAGTTCTTCAGCATTGAGCACGTCGGGGATGTGCAGCAGCATGGAAGTGCTCCAGTGGGGCGCGGCGCGGGCCGCTGTGCGCGGCCCGCGCCTGACGGCTCAGAAACGGATGTCCGCGCTGAGCAGGAACGTGCGCGGTGCACCCGGTGTGTAACGGTACCCGCTCTTGTTGATCGCAGCCACGTACTGCTTGTCGAACACGTTGTAGGCGTTCAAGCGCAGCACAAGGGAGTCGCTGACCGGGTAGGACAGCACCGCGTCATACACGGTGTAGGACTTGGTGAAGGCTGGCGTGCCCACCGCCCCGTCCGTGCCGCGATGCATCGCGCTGCTGTAACGCAGGCCACCCCCAACGGTCAGGCCGAACGGAAGCTGATACGTGCTCCAGGCCGTGAACGCATCATCGGGTGTATAGGTCAGGTTGCTTGTGCCATCGGCTGCAACGTTCGCCCCCTCCTTCACTTCGGTGTCCAGATGGCTGTAGCCGGCTGACAGCGACCAGTTGTCGGTCAGCCGGCCCACGGCCGACAGTTCAACGCCCCGCACGCGCTTGCTGCCGGTCTGGGTCGGGTTGCCCGCATCGTCCAGCACCTGCGTGTTGATTTCATTCTCCACATCGGTCTGGAAGATCGCCATGTTGAACGCCAGCGCATCGCCGAGGAACGCCCACTTGCTGCCAACTTCGAACGTTTTCGCTTCCTGCGGATCCAGGCGCGGATTGTCCAGGCTGCTGGCCGAACTGCTGAGGGCGAAATTGCTGCCGCCCGGCGGCTGCTGCGACAGCGCGTAGTTCGCGTACACGCTTGCCGCATCGCCCACCTTGTACAGCGCGCCGAGCTTCCAGTTGAGCAACGTGTCCGAGGCTTTCAGGGTGGGCACGCCCAGCACCGTACCTGCCGGGTTGCCGCCACAGGCGGGGCCCGCGCGGCCACCGCAGACCACGGCGCTGGCGTACTCCGTGTCGTAATGATCCGCGCGCACGCCAGCCGTCAGCAGGAGGCTTTCGCCGAAGTGCAGCGTGTCGAACAGATACACCGAGGAGGTCGTGGTTTTGCCGTGCGCATCGGCACCGTTGTGTGCCCAGCTCAGTCCCTTCACGTTCCAGTCCGGGTCATACAGATTCGCCGCCGGCCAACTGCTGCCGGCGGTGACGGCCTGGCCGAAGCTGTCCATTTCTTCGCGGGTGAACTCCACGCCGGTGCTGAGGTTGTGCGCGATGGCGCCGGTGGTGAAGTCGGCGCGCAGGTTGAGCTGGTCGGTCAGCAACGTGTTGCGCTGGTCCTTCAACGTGGGCAGGCTGCGCGCGATGGTGTACGTGGACAGGTCGTTGCGGTCGGTATAGCGGATGTTTCCGCTCGGCGCGCCGTTGGTGGCGCGCGTGCCGGTGCCCATGAACGCGGTGAGCAGGTAATCCTGTTCGGTGCGGCCCCAGCGCGCGGTGTTGGTCAGGCGCACGGCGTCGTTGAAGTCGTGTTCGATGCGGAACGTGGCCATCTTCGCGGTGACCTCGTCATGGTCCGCGCGCGTGCCGTAGAAGTTCTGCGGATCCACCGGGCGGCCAGCCAGGGCTTCCAACGTGGGTTGCGGGCTCCAGCCGGGCAGGCCAACGGTGGGCACACCGCCGTCGGGTACATTGTCCTGGTCCACGTAGAGCAGGTTCAGCACGTAGCGGGTGTCCGTCCCCAGGCCGAATGCCAGCGACGGCGCAATGCCCCAGCGCGAGGTGTTCACGTGGTCGCGGCCGGGCTGGTCGCTGTCCTGCCACACGGCATTCAGGCGCAGCGCACTGGTCGCTCCCAGCGACTGGTTCCAGTCGGCGGTGGCGCGGCGCTGCTGGTCACTGCCCAGGCTGGCGGTGCCGGATACTTCATCGTGCAGGGTGGCCTGCTTGCTGACCATGTTGATCGCACCGGTCGGTGCCGAACGCCCGTTGTCGGTGCCGGCCGGACCCTTGGTGATCTCCACCTGTTCGGTGTTGAAGACATCGCGGGAGATGGAGCCCAGGTCGCGCACGCCGTCGACGAACAGGCTGCTGGAGGTATCGAAGCCCCGCATGTACAGCGCATCACCGGTGGCGGTGTTGCCGTTCTCGCCGACGAAGAAGGTGCCCACGCCCGGGCTGTTGCGCAGCGCTTCGGTCAGGGTAGTGGCGCCCTGCTGGTTGAACAGGTCCGCGGTGATCACCTGGATGGTCTGTGGCGTGTCCTGCAGGGACTGGGTGAACTTCGGCGAGGCGACTTTGTCGGCCTTGTAGCCGCGCGTGGCGTGCACATCGACCTTGTCCAGCGTGCGTGCGCCGTCGTTGTCATCGGCGAAGGCAAGCGAGGGCAGGGCGGCCAGGCCAAGCCCCGCGGCCAGACTGGCGGTGGCCAGCGGCAGGCGACGGAACGGGGAGGCATGCTTGCGGCTCTTGATCGGATTCATGGGCAGGGCTTCGGTAAAGGCGGTTAGCTACCCGCCAGGTCACAACAGGGCTGCGCCTGGCCAACGGCCGGCGGCGTGCAGATAGGGGATTGCGCCGAAGCCCGCGGGCGACGGCGGTCAGGTGTCGCGCGGAGGCGCCTGACCCAGCGGACGACGCGGCCGTTGCGCGTGGAACGCCAGCGCCTCGACCGGTGCCTGCGTTTTGGCTGCCGCACGTGCGAACAGTGCCGTGGGGGCGACCGGCTTCATGCTCGGCGGCGTGCTGCGGCCGGGTTCCGGTTCGGCTTCGGTCGCCCTCAGGGCCTGCTCGAAGGGCACGCCTGGATGGGGTGCCGGGTCAGCCGCTCGAAGCACAGCGCTGTGCCGGTCTGCGTGCAGCGGGATCACACCGACGCCAGCGACCTGCCAGAGCAACAGCACCATCACCACAGCCCACGCTACCCACGCTCCGCTATGCGGAGGGGTGGAAGGATCTGAAGGACAGGGCAGGCCAGCATTCACACAGAACGGGTTCCGACACGGAATGTTACAAATCGTAGCAGTAACGCGAACTATTCGCATCTACAGAATTGTCGTACTGCGCGGTAAATCACATCGGGGTCGGATAATTCCGGAAAATGGGGTACGTACAACCCAGACGCTCGCCGCACAGGGCATTGAGTCAAGGATTCCACACGGCAATGAGTCTTAGGCTTTGCAGCGCCACTATCGGCTCATCTGGCTCATTCCCATGCACCTGCCACCTTCCAGCGGCGATGTCGCGACGTTACCCGAGCCCCCTGCCACGCCCTGCGCGGTCCTGGATCCCAAGACCATCGGCCGACTCGCGCGCCTCGCCGTGGACCACATGGCCGCAGGCATCGCGTACGGCAGCAAGGTGGTGCTGCAGCCACAGGACGACGAACTGGCCCCGCTGCTGGGTCGAACCGCCGCCGAATCCTGCCCGGGCAACCAGCGATTGAACTGGAAGCTCAATGCGCTGCTGAGCGCAAATGCGCGGTACTGCGCGGTCAAGATCGTCGGCTCCAATGCATGCAACCACGCCCTTGGGCTTCCGCGTTCGCAGTCACAGTTGATCCTGTACGACAAGCTGACCATGACACGTCTGGCCCAGTTCGATGGAACCGACGTGTCCGCGCGAAGGACAGGCGCCTACGCCTCGATGGCGGTCGACCTCCTGCTCGCCGACAGGGAGCGGTTTTCTGTCTACCTGTACGGCGCGGGGCCCATCGCCGATTGCGTCGTCGACGACCTGCACGCGCATCACGCCGAGCGTATCAGCCGCATCCAGGTCTGCAGCCGGCGCCCGGCCAGCGCGGAGGCCTTTGCCGCAGCGGCGGCCGCGCGCAGTGGGCTGGATGTACGCAGTGGTGCGGATGGACCGGGGCAGGCCGATCTGGTGATCACCGCGACCAACGCAGGAAGCCCCATCATGTCTGCCGACATGCTGCACAAGGAGGTCGCCGTGCTGCACCTGGGGGGCGATGAACTGCCGGTTGCCTTCATCGAACAAGCGCTGGCGCGAGGCACCGTGATCTGCGACGACGTGGACAGTGTGTGCCATCGCAACTCGCAGAGCCTGCCCCTTTATTTTTCACGGCAGAACCTGCGTCTGTCCGATCTGGCCGGACTTTTCAGGGTCCGCAGCCTGCACGACCACACGCTACGTGGTGAGCCGGCGAGAGCGCGTCCCGCCTTGATGACCTGCGTCGGATTGCCGGTGCTGGATCTTTACCTGGCCCAGTGGCTGTATGAGCACGGCGCAGACAGCGCCTAATCCCGGTCGTCCCGCGTCCAGACCGCCTCGTGCTCCCGCTTTACCGGGAACTTCGGTGCAGGGCTGTACGCGGGCGCACACAGGGCGCGTCCGTCGCGTACATCGAAGCGGGCACCATGCAGCACGCATTCGATGCTGCCTTCGGCGCTATTGAACTCGCCGGAAGACAGCTCGAATTCTTCGTGCGTGCACTGGTCTTCCAGCGCATACAGCTCGCCGTCCAGGTTGAAGACCACGATGGGCGTACCGGTCACTTCATCGAAGACGGTCTTCATTTCCCCGGGCAGCAGGTCGTTGCTGGCACACACGAAGGTCCAGGCATCGCTCATCGCGGCAGCCCTGACAGGTGCTTTTCCAGGATCTCGAACTGCAGGTCATCGCGCCTGGGAATGCCGAAGCGTTCGTCGCCGTAGGGGAAGGGCTTCTTGATGCCTGTACGGACGTAGCCGCGGCGTTCGTAGAAGGCGATCAGCTCTTCGCGGACATCGATCACGGTCATCAGCATGCTGGACAGTCCCCACGCGCGGACACCGTACGCTTCTGCCTCGGCAATGAGCTGCTTGCCCAGGCCGCTGCCCTGCTGGGTGGGATCTACCGCGAACATGCCGAAGTACCCGTGTTCGCCGCCATCGGCGACGTGGGCGCAGGCCAGCAGGTGGCCGTCGCGTTCGGCGAGCAGGATGGTGGAACGGGCGCGGGCGATATCTGCCTGCAGGCCCTCTGCATCGATACGGGCGCCGTCCAGGATGTCCGCTTCGGTGGTCCATCCCGCCCGGCTGGCGTCGCCCCGGTAGGCCGAGGTGACGAGGGCGATAAGGGCGGGAATGTCGGCCGGCGTAGCGGCGCGGAAGGTCAGCGTACTCATGCCGCCATTGTAGCGCCGAGCCATGCTCGGCGGCATTTGCCTTACCACGGCAACGCAGCTCAGCCCAACAGTTTGCGGACCTTGTTCAGCGCCACCACGAAGCGTTCGACTTCATCATGCGTGTTGTAGAACGCCAGCGATGCGCGGCAGGTGGCCGCCACACCGTAGTACTGCAGCAGCGGATGGGCGCAATGCTGGCCGGACCGGATCGCCATGCCTTCCAGGTCGAGCAGGGTGGCCAGGTCATGCGCATGGGCGCCTTCGATCAGGAACGACACCACCGCCGCCTTGTCCGGCGTGGTGCCGAAGATGCGCAGGCCGTCGATCTTCTGCAGCTCCTCGGTGAAATGCGCCAGCAGCTCCGCCTCGCGCGCTTCCACGTGGGCAAGTCCGAGCGATTCCAGGTAGTCCACCGCCACGCCCAGGCCGATGAAGCCGGCGATGTTCGGGGTGCCGGCTTCGAACTTGTGCGGGGCCTCGTTGAACACGGTGCCCTCGAAGCTGACTTCCTTGATCATCTCGCCGCCTCCGAGGAACGGGGGCATCGCGTCCAGGTGCTCGCGACGCGCCCAGAGTGCGCCGGTCCCGGTCGGGCCGCACATCTTGTGGCCGGTGATGGCGTAGAAATCACAGCCGATCGCCGCCACGTCCACCTTGCGATGCGGTACGGCCTGCGAGCCATCCACCACGGTGACGATGCCGCGCTTGCGGGCTTCGCGGCAGATTTCACGCACCGGGTTCACGGTGCCCAGCACATTGGACACATGGGCGATGGCGAGCAGCTTGACCTCGGGGGTCATTGCCTTGCGCAGCGCCTCCAGGTCGATCGCACCTGCGGGCGTGATCTCGGCCACGCGGACCGTTGCACCGGTCCGCTCGGCGACCAGCTGCCACGGCACGATGTTGGCGTGATGCTCCATGCGCGACACCAGGATCACGTCACCGGGCTTCAACCGTGGCAGGGCCCAGGAATAAGCCACCAGGTTCAGCGCGAAGGTGGTGCCGCTGCAGAGCACCAGTTCGCTGGCGCGCACATTGAGGAAACGCGCCAGCTTGTCGCGTGCGCCCTCGTAGGCATCGGTGGCCTCGGTGCCCAGGGCATGTACCGCCCGGCTGACGTTGGCGTTGTAGCGCCGATAGAACTCATCCACCGCGCCGATCACCTGCACCGGCTTCTGGCCGGTGTTGGCGTTGTCGAAATAGACCAGTGGCTTGCCGTGAACCTCGCGCATCAGCAGCGGGAAGTCCTGCCGCACGCGGTCCCAGTCCGGCGCGGTAGCGGTGTCAGCCTGCGGACGCGGGGTGGTCAGGTTCATGCCACGCCTGCCTCGACCAGTGCGCGGTCCAAACGGCGGCCGAGCTGCTCGCGCAGCGCATCGGGCAGCACCTTCAACGGCTCGTGGCAGAACGCGGCGCTGAGCAGGGCCTTGGCTTCCTCTGCAGGCAAGCCGCGCGAGCGCAGGTAGAACAGCGCGTTGGCATCGAGCTGGCCGACGGTGGCGCCGTGCGCGGCCTTCACTTCTTCCGCATCGATCACCAGCGTCGGCTGGCTGTCGATCTCGGCGTCGGCGGACAGCAGCAGGTTCTTGTTGGACAGGTTGGCGTCGGTGCCATCGGCGCCTTCGCGGATGTGGATGCCGCCATGGAACACCACACGGCTGCGGTTGGCGGCCACGCCGCGCCACAGCAGTTCGCAGTTGGTGTCGCGCGCGATGTGCTCGATGCCCAGACGGGTGTCGACATGGCGACGGCCGGTCCCCAGCAGCACGCCGTTGGCGGTCAGGTGCGCATTGTTGCCTTCCAGGCGCACGTTGAGCTCATGACGGCTCAGTGCGGCGCCCAGTTCCAGGTCCACGCGGTGGTACTGCGCATCGCGTGCGAGTACGGCATCGGTGCGCAGGAAGCTGGTCTGCCGCGCGCTGCCGGCCTGCACCCGGGCGTGCTTGAGCACCGCGTCCTGGGCCAGGTGGACATGCACCACGCTGTTGTCCAGATGGGCGCTGTCGCCGACCTGCAGATGGTGTTCAACGATACCCAGCTGTGCGCCGGCGCGCAGCTCGATCAGCGTGCGATGGTGCCAGGCCATGTCGGTGTCTGCGGCCACGCTGGCGAACACCAGCTGCACCGGGACATCGAACTGCACGCCGTCGTCCACACGCAGCACGACGCCTTCATCGGCCAGCGCGCCGTTCAGGCGGGCAAAGATTTCATCGCTGCGCTCGTAACGGCGCGCAAGGAAGCGCGCGCTGTCTTCGCCAGCGGCCAGGGCAGTCGACAACGGTTTCAGCACCACGCCGGCCGGCAGCCCGTGCGTGTCACTCAGTCCGTCATGCAGGCGGCCGTTGACGAAGACCAGGCGCGGCGCCGGGATATCGTCCAGCAGCGCCACGTCCAGTGCCGGCGGCACGGCAGGCGCGGCGCTGAAGCTGCGGCGCTCCAACTGGCGCAACGAGGTGTACTTCCACGCTTCGGTGCGCGGTCCGGGCAGCCCGTCATGCAGCGCGGCATCCAGAACCTCGCGGCGCGCAGCGCTGCCGCTGAAGGTGGCAGCCAGTGAATCCAGCAGTGCGCTCATCAGACCGCCGCCTCCGGCACCACGCGATTCTTCAGGAAGTCGTACCCGTGCTCTTCCAGCTGCAGGGCCAGCTCCGGGCCACCGGACTGGACGAT
The DNA here is from genome assembly GCF_040223995.2 of Stenotrophomonas sp. WHRI 8082. Lineage (NCBI taxonomy): Bacteria > Pseudomonadati > Pseudomonadota > Gammaproteobacteria > Lysobacterales > Lysobacteraceae > Stenotrophomonas > Stenotrophomonas sp. WHRI 8082. The sequence continues at coordinate 3,065,408 of NZ_CP167826.1, forward strand.
GCGGCCGTCCGCCAGCACATGCACGAAGTCCGGCTTGATGTAATCGAGGAGGCGCTGGTAATGGGTGATGACCAGGAACGAGCGCTCCGGGCTGCGCAGCGCATTGACGCCGTCGGCCACGCTCTTCAGGGCATCGATGTCCAGGCCCGAATCGGTCTCGTCCAGGATCGCCAGCTTCGGCTCCAGCACGGCCAGCTGGAAGATCTCGTTGCGCTTCTTTTCGCCGCCGGAGAAGCCTTCGTTGACGCCGCGGTGCAGCAGCTCATCCTTCAGGTGCAGCACGGCGAGCTTCTGCCGCACCAGCTTGAGGAACTGCATCGAATCCAGCTCGTCCTGCCCGCGGGCACGGCGCTGGGCATTCAGCGCGGCGCGCAGGAAATAGGTGTTGTTGACGCCGGGGATTTCCACCGGGTACTGGAAGGCCAGGAACAGGCCGGCGGCGGCGCGCTCTTCGGGCGACAACTGCAGCAGGTCGGCGTCTTCGAAGCGCACACTGCCTTCGCTGACGTCATAGCCTTCGCGACCGGACAGCACATTGCCCAGGGTGGACTTGCCGGCGCCGTTGGGACCCATGATGGCGTGCACTTGGCCGGGCTTTACGTCCAGCGACAGGCCCTTGAGGATTTCCTTGTCGCCGATGCGTGCGTGGAGGTTGTCGATCTTCAGCATGTCGATAATCGTCTTGTCAGATAGGGGGCTGGAGGCAGCGCGACTCAGAGGTCGTATTCGCTGCGCTCGAGGAATTCTTTACGCAGGTAGGCGGTACGCGCACGGGTCAGCGCCGCCTTGGCGTCGGAGTACAGCATCGGGTACATCGAGCCGTACAGGAAACGCGGGTTTTCGTCGGAACCCACGGGGTAGCGCGCTTCCAGGTCGGCATCGCGCAGCTGGACCCACACCCGCTGGGCGGCTTTCATCTTCGCCAGCGCCACGGGTTCGCCGGACAGCTTGGCGAGGATCTGCCGATACACGGCATTCAAGTCGGCGTCTGCCTGCTTGAACTCGCGGTCGGCGCAGGCATTGAGCTCAAGCTGGCTGCCGCCGGGATCGCACTCCACCGGTTGCGTGGCCGCAGGTGCCGCTGCGCCCAGTAGCAGGCACAGACTGATCAGGACACGGATCATCCGACTGAACCTTCCAGCGACACATCCAGCAGCTTCTTGGCTTCGACGGCGAACTCCATGGGCAGTTCGCGGAACACCTGCTTGCAGAAGCCGTCGACGATCAGCGATACCGCGTCTTCCTGGCTGATGCCTCGCGCCCGGCAATAGAACAGCTGGTCGTCGGAGATTTTCGAGGTGGTGGCCTCGTGCTCGACCGTCGCGCCCGGATTCTTGACCTCGATGTACGGGAAGGTATGGGCACCGCACTTCTTGCCGATCAGCAGCGAATCGCACTGGGTGTAGTTGCGTGCACCGTCAGCGCCGCGCTCGATCTTGACCAGCCCGCGGTAGGTGTTCTGGCCGTGGCCGGCGCTGATGCCCTTGCTGATGATCTTGCTCTTGGTGCGCTTGCCGACGTGGATCATCTTGGTGCCGGTGTCAGCCTGCTGGCGATGGTGGGTCAGCGCCACGGAGTGGAACTCGCCGACCGAGTCGTCGCCCAGCAGCACGCAGGAGGGATACTTCCAAGTGATCGCCGAACCGGTTTCCACCTGCGTCCAGGTGACCTTGCTGCGGGCACCACGGCACTCGGCGCGCTTGGTCACGAAGTTGTAGATGCCGCCCACTCCGTTCTCATCACCCGGGTACCAGTTCTGCACGGTGGAGTATTTGATCTCGGCATCGTCCAGCGTCACCAGTTCCACCACGGCGGCATGCAGCTGGTTTTCGTCGCGCATCGGCGCGGTACAGCCTTCCAGGTAGGACACGTAGGCCTGGTCTTCGCAGATGATCAGGGTGCGCTCGAACTGGCCGGTATGGCCCGCATTGATGCGGAAATAGGTGCTCAGCTCCATCGGGCAACGCACGCCCTTGGGGATGAACACGAAGCTGCCATCGGAGAACACGGCCGAGTTCAGTGCGGCGAAGTAGTTGTCACCCACCGGCACCACCGTGCCCAGGTACTGCCGCACCAGGTCCGGGTACTCCTTGATGGCCTCGGACATCGAGCAGAAGATCACGCCTTTTTCAGCCAGCTCCTTGCGGAAGGTGGTGCCGACAGAGACCGAGTCGAACACTGCATCCACCGCCACGCCGGCCAGCCTGGCGCGCTCGTGCAGCGGCACGCCCAGCTTGTCATAGGTATCGAGCAGCTCCTTCGGCACGTCGTCCAGCGAGGCATACTTCGGGCCCTTCGGCGCGGAGTAGTAGCTCAGGCCCTGCAGGTCGATCGGCGCGATCTTCAGCTTCGCCCAGTCCGGCATCGGCATGGTGAGGAAGTGGCGGTAGGCTTCAAGCCGCCACTGGGTCATCCACTCGGGCTCTTCCTTCTTTGCTGACAGGGCGCGGATGGTGTCCTCGTCCAGGCCCGGCGGCAGGGAGTCCGATTCGATGTCCGTGATGAAGCCGGCCGAATACTTGCGGCCGAGCTGCTCGTGGATCTCGCGGTTGGGCGTGTCGCCGGTGGCGACGGTGTCGATGATGTCGGTGGCCATGGGGGCTGCCTGTAAATCAGGAGACGACAGCGGCCGCGATGGCGCGGCGCTGGGAGTCGTCAACAAGGGGATGAGGGGAGAGAATCTGGGCGAGCGTGACCGCACGCAGTGCCTCGGACACCACGTCATTGATCAGCCGCCAACTGCTGCGCGCACCGCATTTGGGGGCCATGCCGCACTGATGGTTGTCATGGCTGCATTCGGTCAGTGCCAGCGGCCCTTCCATTGCTTCCACGACCTCGAACAGTGAGATATCGCCCGGGGTGCGGGTGAGGCGGTAGCCGCCGCGCACGCCGCGCAGGCCTTCGACCAGCCCGGCCTGGGCCAACGGCTTGAGGACCTTGCTGACGGTGGGCGGTTCCAGACCTGTGAACTCGGCCAGTTCGGTCGCGCTGAGGACTTCGCTCGGACGGGCAGCGAGCACGGTCAGCACGACGGTGGCGTAATCGGTGAGCTTGGTGACGCGAAGCATGGGGTCTGCGGCTGTTCTGCAAAGCGGACCGAAATTGTACGCTTTTCTTCGCCGGCGTCCAAGTTGGACCGTAACCCCGCGATGGGCGCGTGGCGGCGGCGGGGCGCACGAATGGTGGGACATGGCCCGGATTTTGGCAATCACGAAGATTAAGGGAGAATCAACGTCCCACTGTCCACAACGCGCCCGCGCCCATGCCGAAGACGCCCATGCCGAAGAAGATCAAAGCCCGCAAATCCGCCATCCATGGCAACGGCGTGTTCGCCATCGCACCGCTGAAGCAGGGGGAGCGGGTGATCCAGTACAAGGGCCTGCTGCGCAGCCATGCCGACGTGGACGCAGACGACAGTGGTGACGTGGAAAGCGGGCATACCTTCCTGTTCACGCTGAACGATGACTACGTGATCGATGCCAACTACAAAGGCAACGAGGCGCGCTGGATGAACCACAGTTGCGATCCCAACTGCGAAGCGTTGATCGAAGAGAGCGAGGAGGGCAATTCGCGTGAGGACAAAGTGTTCATCGAAGCCCTGCGTGACATCGCACCGGGCGAAGAGCTGGTCTACAACTACGGCATCACCTTGGCCGAGCGGCACACCGCGCGCCTGAAGAAGGTATGGGAATGCCGCTGCGGGTCGAAGAAGTGCACCGGCACGATGCTGCAGCCCAAGCGCTGATCCGCACGCGCCGTCCACATCCGTATCACTGCCGGAAAATGCGCCGGCGGTGATGCTGGGGCTCCATTTCCCAGGAGCATTCCCATGGCACAGCGTCTCGAAGGCAAGAAGGTCGCCATCCTCGCCACCCACGGGTTCGAGCAGTCCGAATTGACCGAGCCGAAGAAGCTGCTGGAGGGCTGGGGTGCGAAGACCACGGTCGTGTCACCTGCCAAAGAAGACAGCATCAAGGGCTGGAAAGAAAAAGACTGGGGCGACGCGGTCAAGGTGGATCTGGCGCTGTCCGGCGCTGATGCCGGGGACTTCGACGCGCTGGTGCTGCCCGGCGGGCAGATGAATCCGGACGTGTTGCGCATCGAGAAGGACGCGTTGGCGTTCATCGAAGCATTCGCGAAAGCGGGCAAGCCGATCGCCGCCATCTGCCACGCCCCGTGGCTGCTGATCGACAGCGGCCTGGCGAAGGGCAAGCAGGTGACCTCGTGGCCGTCGGTGCGTCGCGACTTGGAGAATGCAGGCGCGCAGTGGCGCGATGCCGAGGTGGTGGTCGACGGGCAGCTGATCACCAGCCGCAAGCCGGATGACATCCCCGCCTTCAGCGAGGCCGTTGCCAAGGCGCTGGAAGGCTGACCGGAGAACGTAGCGCCGAGGCACGCTCGGCGTTTTTGAACCGAAGCGCCGAGCCATGCTCGGCGTTTTGCCATCCAGCCGGGCTCAGCGCCCCAGCAGGCCCGCCGGCACCATCGTGCCGAGATCCTGGTTGAACGTGACCTGCAGGCGGCCGTCCTTCACTTGTGCCGACTGCACCTGCAACGTGCCCAACAACCCGGCGACGGCCGGGTCGATCTTGTAGATCGGCTCGCGCTGCGCGTAGTCGGTCAGCCACGCATTGAGCAGCGAGCGGGTGCGTGAGTCGAGCCGTGCACCCTGCTGCGCAGGCACGAAATCATCCATGCTCGGCTGCTGCAGGTGGAAACCCTGGGTCTGCTGGTCGTAGCGCAGCCCACTGCTCAGCTTTACCGTGCCGAGCTTGGCCGGCGCCCCACCGGCGGTGGCCAGTGCAACGTCCATGCCCAGGTTGAGGCGCTCGCCGGCGGGCAGGCTCAGCTGTGGGTGGCTCATGGTCAGGGCGATCAAGCCGCCCAGCGCATCCTGGGTGCGCGGGAAGCTGCTCTCCAGATACTCCTGCACATCGCCGGCGCCGACAGACAGCTGGCGCCCCTCGATGGACGGGGCGGCCTGCGCGCCGATGGCGGCGGCAACCAGCACGGTGGCCGTGGCAAACCGGGTAAGCATGGGACGAAGACGCATGGTCGTGGCCAGAAAAGAGAAGGACAGGGGGAAAGATAGCCCGCTGCACTGAACGGCGCGTGGACAACGCGCTCAGTCGAGCACCGGCTGCAGGCTGGCCGAGTGGATCAACCAGGCGTTACGTGCAGTGTCGGGGATCAACCGGTACCAGCCGGTATAGCGGAGCGTGCCCGTCGATGTGACCGCACGTACCCGCACCGGTACTTCGATCAGATGGCTGGGCTGTTGCTGGTCGCGCGCCCGCGGCGACTGCGTGTCCACGCGCAGGGTGAGCACGTCGCGCAGCTCACGCAGGGCGGCATCATCGGCACGGCCGGGGGGCGGGGGGACCATCCACGCCGCATCGGCCGCGGTCGTATCGCGCTTCAGCAGCTGCACGGCATAGTCGCGCACCACCCCGCCCGGGTCCTGCGCGCTGGGCGGCAGCGCAGACAGCAGCGGCAGCGACAAGGGCCGCACCGGCACTGCGGAGGTCGCCTGCTGCGTGTCAGCGGCCTGATCGGGGCTCTCGCTTTCACCGGGGCTGCGCGTCGGGGTGGGGTCGGCAACCCGCTGGCACGCGCACAGCAGGATCAGCATCGCGGGTACAGACCAGATAGCGCGCTTCGTCATTCCCGAGATCCCGGTTGGCCAGCGGACAGTCTAGCCAGCGTCGACCTCAGGCGGGGCGGTGCAGGGCATCCAGAATGTCCAATGCGTCGCGCAGGGATCCGGCATGGGCGACAAGCGGATGACCGGACTCGTCGGAATGCCGGTCCAGCACATCGCGCAGGATCTGCGTGGCGACCAATACCGACGCGCGCTCGTCCCCGCTGAAACCGGCCAGTCGCGGCGCGCGCTCCAGCTGGCGCATCCAGTCGTTCTGCGCACGGTGCTCCAGCTCGATGGTGCAGCGCCCGCTGCACTGGATGCCGTCCTTTTCAATCGGGGTGACAGTGAGGCGGTAGCGGGTGGAGGGGCTGGCCATGGCGGGCATCCGTTGGGGGGTGCGACCACCATAGGGCTGTCAGGACAGGGCGACGACCAAGCCGGCTGCACGCAGTGTTCCACCATCCCGCCAGCGGGCATCCGCGGAAGCGGTGCCAACCTTGCACGGCAAGGCCAACGAGGTGCAGCGCAGCGAAACGCGAGCCGGCGGCACACTGTGTTGCGCGGGGCCGCATCGCGGTCCACAACGACGAACGGGACAGCCTGAGCCGTCCCGTTCGCGGTGAAACCCGGTATGCCTACGCGATCAGAGCGCGGCGTCCTTGAGCTTCTTCAGCGGACGCACCTTCAGCTTGGTGGTGGCCGGCTTGGCAGCAAACCACTGCTCTTCCTTGGTGAAAGGGTTGATGCCCTTGCGCTTCGGCTTGGCGGCGACGCTGACGGTGGAGATCTTCAGCAGGCCCGGCAGGGTGAAGCTGCCAGCGCCCTTCTTGTGGACCGACGAGGCGACGGCGCTTTCCAGCGAGGCCAGTACAGCGCGGACATCCTTGGCGACAACGCCGGAGGCTTCCACGATGTGTGCAACCAGGCCCGACTTGGTCAGCACTTCCTTGATCGGCTTCGGCGCGGCCGGCTTGGCAGCTGCCTTGGTCGCGACTTTCTTTACTGCCTTCTTCGGGGCAGCCTTCTTAGCGGTCTTTGCCATGGTTTCCTGTTCCGTAAACGGTTGGTTGTGTGGTCATGCCGACCCCGTCGGCAAACGCAATGTAGGGCAACTACAAGGCGCCGCCAATAGGTTATACGCGGAAAAGCCTGCTTTTTTCGCGATCACTCGACCTTGGTCGGGGGGCGCTCAGCTGCACGCCGCATGCGCGGGACGGTGGAAGGCGTGGAATTTGCTCGGAAAAACCGCGCTGTGCGGAAATCCGGCAGGGCAAGCAGCACGCGCACGCCGTTCGTCGGCGGACCTTCATCGTGGCGTTGCATCAGCCGACGCTGCGCTAACGGCGCGGTGGGTAGGGTGGTCCCGAATCCAACCGAAGGAGTCATGCAATGGGCATTTCGCGCCACGCTACCGCGCACTGGGAAGGTGACCTGAAGACAGGCAAGGGACAATTGAGCACGCCGCAGAGTGGCTTGATGGACAAAACCCGTTATGCCTTCAGCAGCCGCTTCGGTGATGAGAAAGGCACCAACCCGGAAGAATTGATCGCTGCCGCGCATGCAGGCTGCTTCACCATGGCGCTGTCGGCCAAACTGACCGAAGCGGGCTTTCCGCCGACCTCGCTCGATACCGAAGCCAAAGTCGACCTGTCGATGGAAGGCGGGCCGCAGCTCTCCCAGATCACCTTGAAGGTCGAAGCCAAGGTGCCGGGGATCGAAGCGGAGAAGTTCCGTGCGATCGCCGAAGATGCCAAGCAGAACTGCCCGGTGTCGAAAGCACTCAGCGCCGTGCCCGTGACGTTGGACGCCAAGCTGCTCGACTGACCGACCAACGGAGTGACGGCCGCTGGCTGTCAGCAGGCAACCGGGAGTGACGGCCGCTGGCCGTCAGCAGGACAACGTACATCGTGACGGCCAGCGGCCGTCACTACCTAGGCCTCTCAGCGTGCTGCCTACCAGTCGATGGTGCCGCGGATCACCGTCAGGATCTGGCCACCGGACCAGACCTCGCCCGCATCATCCACGGCCAGGTGCAGGCGCGCATCGTGACCCACTTCGCGACCCTGGCTGGCCGTGTACTCGCGTCGCCCGCGCGGCATGGCGTCGCGCTCATCCAGCCACGCTGCCAACACGGCATTCGCCGCGCCCGACGCGGCATCTTCGAAGCGCCTTCCGTTCCCGACGAACGCCCGCACCGCGACATCCCATGGCTTGCCGGAAGACCGGGCGTACGCAAACACGCCCATGCTTCCGGTGTCCTCCGCCAGCGCCGCCACGGCGTCCCAGTCCGGCGTCAGGGCGCGCAACGCAGATTCTTCGGCCACCTCGACGACCCACCAACTGCGGCCGCCCTGCATGCGCGCCGGCGGCAGAGTACCCAGCGGCCAGCCCGCGATGGCAGCGGCCAGGCGCGGATCGGAGGCGTCCACGACCTCAGCGACTGAAGCACGTGGCGTGCGGATGGCGATACGGCGTTCTTGTCCTTCCCCCTCGACGCGCAGCGGCAACCGGCCGGCGATGCCGTCCTGCACCAGCAGGCCCTCCCGCGGCGACGCCAGCCCGGCTTCGATCACCGCATGCGCGGTTCCGATGCTGGGATGGCCCGCGAAGGGCACCTCTTTCTGCGGGCTGAACATGCGCAGCCGGTAGCTGCTGGCCGCATCGACGGCGGGCAGCACGAAGGTGGTTTCCGGCAACCGGGTCCAGCGGGCGATGGCCTGCATGGCCGCGTCATCCAGGCCCTCGGCATCGAGGACCACGGCCAGCGGATTTCCCGTTCCGGCACCGGTGGAGAAGACATCCAGCTGCAGGAATCGGCGGGTGGTCATCGGCAACGCTCCATGGTTTGGCCGCGCAGCTTACCAGTGCACCGTGCCGTCGATGATCGGCTGCACGTGGCCCCCGATCCAGGCGACACCGGTGCTGTCGACATGCAGGTGGACACGACCGTCGCGGCCGACCTCGCGGCCCTGGCTGGCGATGTAACGCCCGTCCTGGCCGGGTAGCTGGCCGCGCTGGGCGAGCACGCTGGCGATCAAGGCGTTGGCACTGCCGGTGACCGGATCTTCGGGCACGTTCACCGCATCGCCCGGGCAGAAGGCACGCACCACCAGGTCGTGGCCGTCGCACGCTTCAGGCGCGAACACGGCCACGCCCGTCGCGGCGGTTTCGTTGGTCCAGTCACGCAGCGCCGCCATGTCCGGTCGCAGAGCGCGGACGCTGGCCGCATCGCGCGCTTCCAGCAGCCACCAACGCGGTCCGTTGTCCCACAGTTCGGGCTGAGCGTCAGGCCCGGCCACTGCCTGCAGCGTCTGCGGAAGGGTTCCCGCCTCGACCGAACATGCACGGGCCGGCGGGCTGGCGAGGTGGATCACAGGCGCTTCGGACGTACCGGTCACGCGCACCGGCAGCAGGCCGGCGGCACATTGCTGCAGCAGATGTCCCTCGCGGGCGCTCGCCAAGCCGCTGGTCACCGCTGCCCATGCCGCGCCCACGCTGGGGTGGCCGGCAAACGGCAGCTCACTGCCAGGCGTGAAGATGCGGATGTGGTAGTCCGCCCCCGGTACGGTCGGCGTTACGAAGAAGACCGTCTCGGACAGGTTCAGCCAAGCGGCCAGTGCCTGCATGGCGTCGGTGGTCAGCCGGTCGGCGTCGAACACCACGCCGAGCGGGTTGCCCGTGCCGGGCTGCGGGGCGAAGACATCGAGCTGGAGGTAGCGGTGAGCGGTCATCGGCGGTCTCTTGGGCTTAGAATCGGGGGTTCCGCTCCCTGCGAGCGGGCTCCCCACCTAGACCAGAATACTTCCATGCCTGTTTCTTCTCCTGTCGATCGCTGGATCGTCCTCAAGTTCGGCGGCACCTCGGTGTCGCGTCGCCATCGCTGGGACACGATCGGGAAACTGGCGAAGAAACGCGCGGAAGAAACCGGCGCGCGCGTCCTGGTGGTGGTCTCGGCGCTGTCCGGGGTCACCAACGAACTGACCGCCATTGCCGATGGCGCGGCCGACAGCCGTGACCGCGTGGCGGCGCTGGTCGAACGCCACCAGGCCTTCTTGGACGAACTGGGCCTGGAACGTGCCGTGCTGGCGGAACGCCTCAGTGCCCTGCAGGCACTGCTGGACGATGCCCGTGCCGGCGAGCGGACCCTGGACTGGCAGGCCGAGGTGCTGGGGCAGGGCGAGTTGCTCTCCTCCAGCATCGGTGCCGCCTACCTGCGCCAGAACGGCCTGGACATGGGCTGGATGGACGCCCGCGAGTGGCTGGATGCACTGCCGCCGCAGCCCAACCAGAGCACGTGGTCGCAGCGGCTTTCGGTCAACTGCGAGTGGAAGTCCAATGCGGACTGGGCGCAGCGCTTCCGCGCGCAGCCGACGCGCCTGCTGATCACCCAGGGCTTCATCTCGCGGCATGCCGACGGCGGTACCGCGATCCTGGGGCGCGGTGGATCGGATACCTCGGCCGCTTACTTCGGCGCATTGCTGGGCGCCAGCCGGGTGGAGATCTGGACCGACGTGCCGGGCATGTTCAGCGCCAACCCGAAGGATGTGCCGGATGCGCGTCTGCTGACGCGTCTGGACTATTACGAAGCGCAGGAAATCGCAACCACCGGCGCCAAGGTGCTGCACCCGCGCTCGATCAAGCCGTGCCGCGACGCCGGCGTGCCGATGGCGATCCTGGACACCGAACGCCCCGAGCTGCCGGGTACCAGCATCGACGGTGATGCCGCACCGGTGCCGGGCGTCAAGGCGATCAGCCGCCGCAACGGCATCGTGCTGGTGTCGATGGAAGGCATCGGCATGTGGCAGCAGGTCGGCTTCCTGGCGGATGTGTTCGGGCTGTTCAAGAAGCATGGGCTGTCCGTTGACCTGATCGGGTCGGCGGAAACCAACGTCACCGTCTCGCTGGACCCGTCCGAGAATCTGGTCAACACCGATGTGCTGTCGGCGCTGTCGGCGGACCTGTCGCAGATCTGCAAGGTCAAGATCATCGTGCCGTGCGCGGCGATCACGCTGGTGGGCCGCGGCATGCGTTCGTTGCTGCACAAGCTGTCCGACGTCTGGGCGACGTTCGGGCGCGAGCGTGTACACATGATTTCGCAGTCGTCCAACGACCTCAACCTGACCTTCGTGATCGATGAGACCGACGCGGACGGGTTGCTGCCGATCCTGCATGCCGAACTGATCGACAGCGGCGCCATGCCGGTGGAAGAAACCGCCGTGTTCGGACCGCGCTGGCGTGAGATCGCCGGCACCGTGCGCCCGCGTGGCACGCCGTGGTGGCGCGGGCATCGCGCCCAGCTGCTGCAGCTGGCCGAGGCCGGCACCCCGCGCTACGTTTACCACCTGCCCACCGTGCGTGCCCGCGCCCGCGCGCTGGCAGCGATCACCCCGATCGACCAGCGTTACTACGCGATCAAGGCCAACAGCCATCCGTCGATCCTGCGGACACTGGAAGCCGAGGGCTTCGGCCTGGAGTGCGTGTCGCAGGGCGAACTGAAGCACGTCTTCAACGTCCTGCCGGACCTGTCGCCCAAGCGCGTGCTGTTTACCCCCAGTTTCTGCCCGCGCAGCGAGTACGAAGCCGGTTTCGCCCTCGGCGTCACCGTGACCGTGGACAACGTGGAGGCCCTGCAGCGCTGGCCGGACCTGTTCCGCAACCGCGAACTGTGGCTGCGCGTCGACCTGGGCCGTGGCGAAGGCCACCATGCCAAGGTGCGTACTGGCGGCAAGGAATCGAAGTTCGGCCTGCCGATGTCGCGCGTGGATGAGTTCGTCCGCGTAGCGACGGAACTGGGCACCAGCGTGGTAGGCCTGCATGCGCACCTGGGCAGTGGCGTGGAGACGGCCCAGCACTGGCGCCTGATGTGCGACGAGCTGGCTGGCTTTGCACGCCGCATCGGCACGGTGCAGACCATCGACATCGGTGGCGGCATGCCGATTCCGTACAGCGAAGAGGACGAGCCCTTCGACCTGGAGGCGTGGGCCGCCGGCCTGGCCGAGGTCAAGGCCGTGCATCCCGCATTCCGGCTGGCGATCGAGCCGGGCCGTTACCTGGTGGCCGAATCGGGCGTGTTGCTGACCCGCACCACGCAGGTGGTGGAGAAGGAGGGCGTGCGCCGGGTAGGACTCGATGCGGGCATGAACACCCTGATCCGCCCTGCGCTGTACGACGCGTGGCATGACATCGAAAACCTGAGCCGCCAGGGCGGCTACGCCGAGGCGGTGTTCGATGTCGTGGGACCGATCTGCGAGTCCAGCGATGTTTTTGGCAAGCGCCGCAAGCTGCCCGCGTCCACCGCGCCGGATGACGTGATGCTGGTGGCCGACACCGGCGCCTACGGGTACGTCATGGCCAGTACCTACAACCAGCGGGAGCTGCCGCACGAGGACGTACTGGAATGAATCGTGCGCGACTGCTTGCCGACACCGTCCGCGCGTCTGCGCGTCACGTGCCCCACCCGGATAAAAAATGACTGCTTTCGATAAACACCAGGTTGCCTGCTTCCGTTTCGTGCGCTGCGATTTCGCCGTCGATACCGGCGTGGCCCGCCTGGTCTATGCCTTCGACCAAGGGCCGGAGATGGTGGAGACCATCACCGTGCCTGGCGCGCCCTTCGTGCTGGAGCCCGAGCGTGCCGCGGCGGTACAACGCGCGCTGCAGTTGCTGCACCTGATCGCCGGCGTCAGCTACTACAAGGCGGCGGTGCCGGATACCGTGACCATCGACGGTTACCGCATCGACGCCGCCACGGCGGCGCTGGTAGAGACCGTCTACCTGAACGGGTTGGGTGAGTTCGCCTACCGCAACGGACTGGATCTGCGGGGGCGCTTCCGCCTGCCCGTGCAGGGTGAACAGGTCGCCGCCCCGACGCTGGGGCTGCGTTCCCATGCGCTGGTCGCCATTGGTGGAGGCAAGGATTCGCTGGTCAGCATCGAAGCGCTGCGCCGTGCCGGCATCGAAGAAACGGTGACCTGGATTGGGGGCTCGCAGCTGATCCGCGCCTGCGCAGAGCGCACGGGTCTGCCGACCTTGAACCTGAGCCGCGCACTGGCACCTGAGCTGTTTGAACTCAATCGCCAGGGCGCGTGGAACGGGCATATTCCCGTCACTGCGGTGAACTCGGCGATCATGGTGCTGGTGGCCCTGTTGCAGGGCGCCGACCAGGTGGTGTTCTCCAACGAGCGGTCGGCCAGCTATGGCAGCCAGATTCCGGGCACTGGCGAGGTCAACCACCAGTGGTCGAAGGGCTGGGCGTTTGAGCAGGCGTTTGGCAACCACGTGCAGCGCTACGTCGCCGCCGACCTGCAGTACTACTCGCTGCTGCGTCCGATGTCCGAGCTGGCGGTCGCACGGCAGTTCACCAAGACCGATTTCTACGACGCGCATTTCTCCAGCTGCAACCGCAACTTCCACATACTTGGCGAGCGGCCGGTGAACCGCTGGTGCGGGGTCTGCCCGAAATGCCACTTCGTCTTCCTGGCGCTTGCACCGTTCATGTCCAAGGCGCGGCTGGTGCGCATCTTCGGGCGCAATCTGCTGGACGATCTCGACCAGGCGGGCGGTTTCGACGCGCTGCTGGAATTCCAGGACCACAAACCCTTCGAGTGCGTGGGCGAGGGCACCGAATCGCGCGCCGCCATGGCGACGCTGGCGACCCGCGCGGACTGGAAGGAAGATGCGCTGGTGAAGCGCTTCTGCAACGAGATCCTGCCGCAGCTGGATGCCAGCGAGCTGGCGCTGGAGCCGCTGTTGGAGCTGCAGGGCGAGCACCGTATTCCCGCGGCACTGTGGGAGCACGTGCGTGCAGATTTCACAGCTTGAGGGGAAACGGGTCGCGTTGTGGGGATGGGGGCGCGAGGGGCGCGCGGCGTTCGCCGTCCTGCGCGCACGGCTGCCGGCGCTGCCTCTGACCCTGTTCTGCCCTGAAAGCGAGATCGACGCGGCACGTGCCGAAGCCCGCGATGCGCTGGACGTGCGTGGCGAGCCGACCGCCAGCGCATTGGCCCACTTCGAGGTGGTGATCAAGTCGCCGGGCATCAGCCCGTACCTGCCGGTGGCGCAGGCCGCAGCCGCGCAGGGCACGCAGTTCATCGGCGGCACGGCCTTGTGGTTTGCCGAACACGCGGCAGCCGACGGCACGGTGCACAACACGATCTGTGTGACCGGCACCAAGGGCAAGAGCACTACCACGTCCCTGCTGGCACACCTGCTGCGTGCAGCGGGTCATCGCACCGGGCTGGTCGGCAATATCGGCCTGCCCCTGCTGGAAGTGCTGGAGCCGCATCCCGCGCCGGACTATTGGGCGGTTGAGCTGTCCAGCTACCAGACGGGCGAGGTGGCGCGCAGTGGCACACACCCGCAGGTCGCGGTGGTGCTGAACCTGTTCCCGGAGCATCTGGACTGGCACGGCAGTGAACAGCGCTACATCGACGACAAGTTGAAGCTGGTGACGGAGGGCGCACCCCGCATTGCCGTGCTCAACGCAGCCGATCCGCATCTTGCGGCATTGTCCCTGCCGGGCAGCCAGGTGGTCTGGTTCAACCAGCCAGCGGGCTGGCACATGCGCGGCGACGTCGTCCATCGCGGGCCGCAGGCGGTGTTCGATACCGCGCGTACGCCGCTGCCGGGACGCCACAACCGCGGCAACCTGTGCGCGGTGCTGGCTGCGCTGGAAGCACTCGGTCTGGATGCCGTGGCGCTGGCCCCCGCGGTGGAGACGTTCCAGCCGCTGCCGAACCGACTGCAGCGGATCGGCGCCCGCGACGGCGTCGTCTACATCAACGATTCGATCAGCACCACGCCGCACGCCAGTCTGGCGGCGCTTGAGTGTTTCGCCGGGCAGCGCATTGCCCTGCTGGTGGGAGGGCATGACCGCGGACTGGACTGGCGTGATTTCGTGCACCACATGGCGGAAGACCAGCCGCCGCTGGCGGTCGTCACGATGGGCAACAATGGCCCGCGCATCAATGCACTGCTGCAGCCCCTGTCCGAGGCAGGACGATTCTGCCTGCACGCCGCTCGGGATCTGGCGGACGCAATGGAGCAGGCGCGCAACGCGCTGGGCAGCGAGGGCGGTGTCGTGCTGCTGTCCCCGGGTGCCCCCAGCTTCGGCGCCTACCGCGACTATGTCGCCCGCGGCCGCCACTTCGCGGAGTTGGCCGGCTTCGATCCCGACCTGATCAGCGCCATCCCCGGCATCGGCCTGTAAGAAGGGGCGCGGTGGCGGGATGCTGGCGACCACGCGCTCGCCGCTGCGCTCGCCGACCGTGGGTCCGGTGCTACGGGGCTGCCGTGGTAGCCCCGAGCCATGCTCGGCGGAATGCTGGCGACCACGCATTCTCCGCTGCGCTCGCCGACCATGGGTCGGCGCTACGGGGCTGCCGTGGTAGCGCCGAGCCATGCTCGGCGGAATGCTGGCGACCACGCGTTCTCCGCTGCGCTCGCCGACCATGGGTTGGCGCTACCGGTTGGGTCAGTGGCTGCGCTGTACGGCGTAGCGGGCCAGGCCGCGCAGGGCGGCGACGGCGTCGTTGTCGGCCAGGCTGTCGAGGGCGCGCTCGGCGGCGGCAGCGTATTCCTCGGCACGGGCGCGGCTGTAGTTGAGTCCGCCGGTGGCGTGGATGGCGGCCAGCACCTCCGGCATTGCCGAGGCATCGCCATCCTGCACGATGCTGCGCAGGCGCTGGCGGGTGCTTTCGTCAGAATGGGCCATGGCATGGATCAGCGGCAGGGTGGCCTTGCCTTCGGCCAGGTCGTCGCCCAGGTTCTTGCCCAGCTCATCCGCATTGGCTGAATAGTCCAGCACGTCGTCGGCAATCTGGAAGGCATAGCCGAGATTCATGCCGTAGTCGTACAGCGCCTGCTGGATGGCCGCGTCAACCCCGCTGGCGAGGGCGCCCAGACGCGTGCCCGCGGCGAACAGCACCGCCGTCTTGCGCTCGATCACCCGCAGGTAGGCGGCTTCGTCGGTATCGGGGTTGTGGACGTGCAGCAGCTGCAGCACTTCGCCTTCGGCGATGCGGTTGGTGGTGTCGGCCAGGATCTGCATGACCGGCATCCGGTCCAGTTCCACCATCAGCTGGAAGCTGCGCGAATACAGGAAGTCACCCACCAGCACGCTCGGCGCGTTGCCCCACAAGGCGTTTGCCGTGCTGCGACCACGCCGCAGGCTGGATTCGTCCACCACGTCGTCGTGCAGCAGGGTGGACGTGTGGATGAACTCGATGATCGCCGCCAACTGGTGGTGCTCCGGCCCCGAACCGCCCACCGCGTGGCCGGCCAACATCACCAGCATCGGCCGCAGGCGCTTGCCGCCGGCCGAGATGATGTGGTCGGCGATCTGGTTGATCAGCACCACATCGGAAGAAAGCCGGCGCCGGATCAGGGCATCGACGGCGGCCATGTCGGCGGCAGCAAGCGACTGGATCTGGGGCAGGCCCAGGGCGGCACGGGTGTCTTCGAGAATGGTCATGCGGTCTGGCTTCAAGGCTCGCTGCCAATTATAGGCGCTGGCCGTGAATTCGGGCGCATTGGGGGAGGACGGGCGCGGCGCGCGGAGGTTGCGGTGCAGTGGCCGGCCGCCTTTGCCGTGAATACGTATGCAGGCCGCCCCCTGTCATGGCCCCCGCCGCTAAGCTTCCACCGATGCATTCCGGCCCGCGTCCCTGCGCTGGCCCACAGAGCCCGGAGGGGGCCAGATGTCCAATACGCCATGGTGGCGCGGCGCCGTGATCTATCAGATCTACCCGCGGAGTTTCCTCGATGCCAACGGTGACGGCGTGGGCGACCTGCCCGGCATCATCGAGCGCCTGGACTACATCGCCGCGCTGGGCGTGGATGCGATATGGGTATCACCGTTCTTCAAGTCACCGATGGCGGATTTCGGCTACGACATCGCCGACTACCGCGACGTCGATCCGTTGTTCGGCACGCTGGACGACTTCGACCGATTGCTGGCCAAGGCGCATGCGCTGGGGCTGAAGGTCATGATCGACCAGGTCCTCAGCCATACCTCCAGCGAACACGACTGGTTCCAGGAGAGCCGCCAGGACCGCAGCAATCCGAAGGCGGACTGGTACGTGTGGGTGGATCCGCGCGAAGACGGCACGCCACCGAACAACTGGATGTCGCTGTTCGGCGGCGTTGCGTGGCAGTGGGAACCGCGGCGCCAGCAGTACTACCTGCACAATTTCTTCGCCGAGCAGCCGGACCTCAATTTCCACAACCCGCAGGTGCAGAACGCGACGCTGGAGAATGTCCGCTACTGGCTGGACCGCGGCGTGGATGGATTCCGCCTGGATGCGATCAACTTCTGCTTCCATGACCGGCTGCTGCGTGACAACCCGCCCAAGCCGGTGGAGAAACGCGTAGGGCGTGGCTTCAGTCCGGATAATCCGTACGCCTACCAATACCACTATTTCAACAATACGCAGCCGGAGAACCTGCCGTTCCTGGAAGACCTGCGCGCACTGCTCGACCAGTATCCGGGGGCTGTCAGCCTGGGTGAGATATCGTCTGAGGATTCGCTGGCCACCACCGCCGAATACACCACCGACACCCGCCTGCACATGGGCTACAGCTTCGAACTGCTGGTACAGGATTACAGTGCAGCGTATATCCGCGAAACCGTGTCACGCCTTGAAGCGGCGATGACCGAGGGCTGGCCGTGCTGGGCGATCTCCAACCATGACGTCGAGCGTGCGGTGACCCGCTGGGGTGGCCATCCGGCCGATCCTCGCCTGGCGCGGATGCTGGTGGCCATGCTGTGTTCGCTGCGCGGATCCATCTGCCTGTACCAGGGCGAAGAGCTGGGCCTGGGCGAAGCGGACGTGCCCTTCGAGGCGCTGCAGGACCCGTATGGCATCACGTTCTGGCCGAACTTCAAGGGACGTGATGGCTGCCGCACGCCACTGCCCTGGAACGACGATCCTCGGGCGGGTTTCACTACGGGCACCCCGTGGTTGCCAATTCCAGACGCACACCGGGAAGTCTCCGTGGCGACACAGGAGAAAGATCCGACCTCAGTACTCTCTGCCTTCCGCGCATTCCTCGCCTGGCGGAAGACACAGCCTGTGCTGCTGCATGGCGCAATCAGCTTCCTTGAATCGGCCGAGCCGGTCCTGTTGTTCCAGCGCACCCTCGCCGATGAGCAGCTGCTGCTGGCCTTCAACCTCTCGGGGGTATCGGTGCGTCATGCGCTGCCCGCTGGCCTGTGGCAGGCTGTAGCGATCCCTGGGCCGGATGCGGGGATGACCGATGGCACCGAACTGGTGCTGCCCGCGCACTCGGTGTTCTGCGGCCGACGCATCGGCTGAACGATTTCTCCGTTGGTGGTACTTGAGGGACGTCGCTGTAAAAAGCGACGTCCCTTTTTTAATGGACGCTTTCCATTGTCCTTTTCACCATCAGCGCGACGTTTTCCGACCCGCCAACGAGCCCTTGGCTCAGGGCCATTCTGCGCCAAGGCAGACAAGCTTCACTCTCACTCACAAACAGCGAGAGCGCTATGAAGTTCCATCGAATCATGTTTGTCACAGCCAGTGTCCTGCTGGTTGCTTCCGCGTTCACGGCCCAAGCCTCCGAGCAACCCTTTCGTGACCCGTCCGATGATGCCATCTGCGTGGATGCTTTCAGCCGCTCCCCCGCTGCGGCATCCTGTCAGCTCACGAAGGTCGAATACAGGGCTGGCAGTGGCGGCACGTGCCACCTATGGGCAGGCTGCCGACGCGATGACGGCAGTTCGGCGGCCGCGTTCGGGGCCTTCCCTGCCGCAAATGTGTATCGCGTGTGCAACAAGGACGGCAAGTTGGTCGCGGGCTGCCCGGGCTGACTCAACCAAGAGGGCCCGCTGCGCTGGCAGCGGGCCCTCTTGTTTCAACGCTTGAATATCTCAGAACTTGTAGTTCACGCCCAGCATGTAGGTGCGACCCCACTCGACATATTCCAGCGGCCGGTCCGTCGTACCGGCATAGGTGCGGTACGGCTCGTTGGTCAGGTTCGTCCCCTGCAGCAGCAGCGTCAGGCCGGCCATCGCACTGCTGTCGCTGAAGGTATAGCTGACCTGCGCGTCGGTCACGTTCTCGCCTACCACGTAGCGCAGCGTGCGGTTGCCGTTGAAGTTGCCGATCTCACCGATGAAGTCCGACCGGCGACGCTGGCTGACGCGCGCCTCGAATCCATTACGCTCGAAGTACGCGGTGAAGTTGTACACGCGATCGGACAGGCCGGGCAGGGCGATGGGGTCGCTGCCGACGCTGGAGGCACTTTCCGGATCCAGGATCTCGATATCGCTGTCATTGAAGGTTGCACTGGCCTGCACGCCGAAACCGCGCAGCGATTCGGTGAACATGTCCAGCGGCAGCGAGGCAGTCAGTTCCAGGCCGCGCAGCGTGCCACCCTTGCCGTTCTGCGGCGAGGAGAACGTGCCGGTCTGCAGCACCGGCGACACCATGCCCGGCGGCGGCACATAGCTGGCCAGCAGGTCGGAGAAGTCATAGTCATCCACCGACTGCGTGTACACGTAGCTCTTCAAATCCTTGTAGAACACGGCGGCGGCCACGTAGGCGCGCTCGGCGAAGTACTTTTCGTAGGACAGGTCGAACGCGGTGGCACGCCACGGATCCAGCAGCGGATTGCCGCCGCTGCCACCCGGACGGCCGGTGGCGGTGTCCACGCCGAACTCCAGGCCGGCGCGCATCTGGTCCACGCGCGGACGCGCTACCTGCTTGGCGGCAGCGAAACGCAGGGTCTGCTGGTGCGGGAACATGAAGGCCAGGTTCAAGCTCGGCAGCCAATCGTTGTAGGTCTTGCCAGCGTCGATCGGGAGCACGTTCTGGCCAACGGGGCGCGAGCGGTCGAAGTAGTTCGACTGCGAGCTCTGGTCGGCATGCTGCATCTGCACGCCGATGTTGCCACGCACGCCCACCACGCCGATATCGGTATTGATGTTGGCGCGCAGCCACGCGGTGGTGATTTTCTCCTGCACCGTCCACGACTTCGGGATCAGATAATCCAGGTCGGTGACCGGATTGAACACCATGTAGCGCGACACGGCCGCCGGTACGTTCCAGGCTGGGATATAGCCGATGCCGGCAAAGCCCAGGTTCACCCGGTCACGCTGCAGGTCGGCGGCGATGTTCGCATCCCCCTGTGCCCCCAGCAGGATGTTGCCCTCGGCCTGGGTCTTGTCCTTCTGGCGGTCGGCGTAGTTGACGCCGATATCGAAGTCAGCGAATACCGGGGAGAGCGCTTCCGGCGCGGGCAGCGTCAGGGCAACGCGCGCACCCTTCAGGCGGTCTTCCACCGTGGGCACCTTGCCGTAGCCGGAGCCGTAGATGGTGTTGGTCAGGAACAGCGCATCGGGGTTGGAATAGTCCAGGCCCGGGGTGATCTGCGAGAAGCCGTTCGGGTTCACCACCAGGCCGATGGTATCCAGCTGTGGCATCGGGGTCAGCTGCAGGTTGTTTTCCAGGTTCAGCTCATCGCGGGTGGCCTTGGAGTAGTTCACATCAGCCACCAGCTTGACGCCATTGCCGAAGGTGAACTCGTTGTTCCAGCCGAACGCATCGATCTTGTCTTCGCGCTTGTTGTACATGCCGCGCACCAGCGGATAGACACCACTGGCCGTGCCGCCCGCGAAGGTGCCGTCGGCATTCACCTGCGGATTGCTGATCAGAAGCCCTGGCGTGTAACCGCCATTGAAGTTGCTGAGGTTGACCTCGAACTGGTTGGCCGTGTCGATCTGCTCGGCTTCGGTGTGGAACGCATCGAAGGTGCTGGTCCAGCTGTTGGATGGGCGGAACTGGACGGTGGCCATCAGCCCGTCGCGCTTGTTGTTGCCGGTGCGGCGCAACGCCTTGATGCCGTCGCTGAAGGCCACGCCGGGTGCCAGGCCCGGGCGGTTGCCGTTGTCGGTGTTCTCGGTGGTCCACGGCTCGTACAGGCCGACCTGGTTTTCCTGGATGGGCATATCGCTGTGCGCGTAGCCGATGGCAATACCCAGGGTCTTGTCGAGGAACTGGTCGATGTAGCTCGCGCTGAAGCGGTTGCCGAACTCATCCACGCCAGCGGCATCGCCCAGCGAGCTCTTCTGGTAGCGCCCGCTCACCGCGATCACGCGGTCGGGGAAACTCAAGGGACGCGCGGTCTGCATGTCGATGGTGCCCGACAGGCCCTGGCCGACGAGTGCCGCATCCGGGGTCTTGTAGACGGTCACGCCGTTGACCAGCTCGGACGGATACTGGTCGAACTCCACGCTGCGGTTGTCGCCGGTGCTGACCACTTCGCGGCCATTGAGCAGGGTGGTGGCGAAGTCGGGCGACAGGCCGCGCACGCTGATCACCTGCGCACGGCCAGCGACACGCTGGGCGGCCAGGCCTGGCAGGCGGGCGAGCGATTCGGCGATGCTGACATCAGGCAGCTTGCCGATGTCTTCGGCGGAGATCACTTCCACCACCGAGGTGGCGTCCTGCTTTGCGGCGATGGCGTTCTCGATGCCGCGGCGGATGCCGGTGACCTGCACCGCGTCCAGGTTCGTCGCTGACGCACCAGTCTGGCCGGCGGTGGTGGACGTGGTGGACTGCGCGAATGCGAGTACCGGTGACAGTGCGACGGCCAGCGCCAATGACAGCGTGTTGCGCTTGTGGTTCGACATTTCCCCTCCCAGGCAATGGTGCCGAATCTAGTTGTGGTCCGCGCCGGCACGGCCGATACGGGTCGCGGCACGGTGGCCGCTGACTGCGTCGCTATGGTATGCAGCGCGCCGGGTAGTGGAATCAGCCTGCATACGTATTCAATGCAGTTGCATGCGGTGTAAGCGATTACATGTTGGTGATGACGGCGACGGGGTGTGGGTAGTGACGGCCGCTGTCCATCAGCGCGTGGCCCTTCAGAGCGGAATGAAGCGGATTGCCTGGCCGCCGCCGGGGCCGAGGATCAAGGTGAGCTGGTCGGCGCTGGTGACCTCGCGGGTTTCGCGCGCGAAGGCAAAAGGAGTGCTGCGGAAATCCGCACCGTCGCCATCGCGATAGATCTCCGCGCGGTAGCGCACACCCGGCTCCAGGAAGCCCAGCGACACCGGCAGCACGCGGCCGTGTTCATCGGTGATGCTGCCCAGGAACCATTCACGGCTGTTGCGGTCGCGGCGAACGATGGTGACGAAGTCGCCGACCTCGCCGTCCAGCACGCGGGTCTGTTCCCAGTCCACCGCGACGTCCTTGATGAACTGGAACGCGTCGCGGTGCTGCAGATAGTGCTCCGGCAGATCGGCAGCCATCTGGATCGGGCTGTACAGCACCACATACAGCGCCAACTGGCGGGCGAGGGTGCTGGGAATCGCCTGGCCGTTGCGTCCCTTCAACGACAGGCTGCCGGGGGTGTAGTCCATCGGCCCGGCCAGCATGCGGGTGAACACCAGGTTGACCTCATGCTCCGGGGGATTGGGCGGTTGACCCCAGGCGTTGTATTCCATGCCGCGCGCGCCTTCGCGGGATATCCAGTTCGGATAGGTACGGCGCAGACCGGTGTCTTTGATCGGCTCGTGCGGGTTCACTGACAGTCGGCGCGCGGCCGCTTCCTGCACTACCTTCAGATGGTGGCGGGCCATGAACTGGCCGTCGTGCCACTCGCGCAGCAGCGGGCCACCGGCCGGGTTGCGCCGGTCCACCTGGCCGTCATCGCAGACATACCCGGTCTTGAAAGAATCCACGCCCAAGCGCGCATAGAGGTCCAGCGCCGCGCCCAACTGGTCTTCGTAGTGTTCGATGGCGCAGCCGGTTTCGTGGTGGCCGACCAGGTGCACGCCCTTTTTCGCACCATAGGCGGACAGCGCCTCGATATCGAAATCCGGAGTGGCGCGGGTAAAGTCGAAGTCGTAGCCGTTGTCCACCCAGTTGCCGTCCCAGCCAGGGTTCCAGCCCTCCACCAGCACGCCGCGGAAGCCATTGGCGGCGGCGAAATCAATCACCTTCTTCGTCTTCGCAGTCGTTGCGGCATGGCGCGGGCCAGTGGCCCAGCTTTCTTCGTCCAGGTGCATCGACCACCACACGCCCAGGTACTTCGACGGCTTGACCCAGCTCACATCACCCAGCGCATTGGGCTCATTGAGGTTGAGGATCAGGTCCGATTCCACCAGCCCGCCGGCGCGGTCAGCGATCTGCAGGGTGCGCCAAGGCGTGCTGAAGGGCAGGGTGCGGCGGACCTTCCAGCCCTCTGCCGACGGCGAAAGCTGCGCGCGCAGGCGCTGGCCATCCGTGCGCCGCAGCCACATCCCGGCGTAGTCCACCAGCGCTGCCTCGTGGATGGCCACGTGCAGGCCGGAGTGGCTGCGCAGGGTGATCGGCGTGTGTGCCAGCGGCACTTCCTGCAGTGGCGTGCGCGCATACAGGTACTCATAGTGGATCGGCTCGCCGGCCGGGATCCACCACGCCGTGGACGGCTGGGCGATGGCGAACTCGGTCAGCTCTTCGTCGATGATCGCCTCGGCCATTCCCGGCTGCTGCGGGAACACGTAGCGGAAGCCAACGCCGTCGTCGTAGACGCGGAAGACCACGTCCAGCCGACGCTTGTCACCGGCGGTCTGGCGCAGCGATACGGTGAGTTCGTTGTAGTGGTTGCGGGTGACGCGGCGCTCGCCCCACGGCTGCTCCCAGGTTTCATCGAAGGCGCGGGTGCTGCTGCCGATGATTTCAAAGTCGCGGTCCAGCCGGCCATCCCGCAGCTCGAAGCCGAGCTTGGACCACTCCACCACGGCATCGCCGAGTCGCTCCACCTGGTAGCGGGCAGTGCCGCCATCCACCTGCAGCGTCACTTTCAGGATCTTTGCGGGCGATTCCACGCTGGCCGATGGCAGGGTGGCAGCCAGCAGGACCGGGCTGGCGAGCAGCAGGGCCACGCCCAGCCAAGGCGCGGTGCGGCCACGCAGCAACAACGAAAACAGTGACATGTCCCCTCCCAGGGCAATGCAGGAACTGCGCCGACCATAGCCCAGCCGTCAGGGGCGCCTGGCACCCCGCGCCATGAATACGTATGCAGGCGGGGCGTGCCCTGCGAACGCCGTCTACCATGTCCGCACGATGCCTTGAGGGAGGCGTTGCGCCCCCGTCGGCCGCTTGGCAGGCAGGGACCTACAACATGCAAAGAGGGAGGGAGGGTGACAGGCGCAAGCCGGTCGTCCGCTTCGATGCTGAAGATGATCTGCCTGACCGTCGCCATCGCGACGACGCTGGGTTCGGCCGCGCATGCGGCCGACCTGGAATTCGACGGCCGCAAGGCGCATGCCGAATCCGCGGCCGGTGGCGGCTTCGTGCTGCACACGCCGGATCGCCAGGTGCGCATTGCCGCGCAGCCGATGCGCAGCGACACCGCCAGCCCGATGTTCGACGCCCTGTTTGCGCTTGCGCAGCAGGAAATGGACCAGGACCGCGTGGAGGCGATCCGCGATCCGTCTTTCGACGAAGGCCGGCCAGTGCCGTGCGACTGCTTCAAGACCGGTGCCAACTGGCCCTACGTATGGACCCGCGATGTCAGTTTCGCCGCCGATCTGGCGCTGGCGCGGCTGGATCCGCAGCGCACCCGACAGTCGCTGCAGTTCAAATTGTCCGAAGCACGCGATGGCCATACGGCCGGCCTGTTCGTAGCGCAGGACACCGGCTCCGGTGGCAGCTGGCCGATCAGCAGCGATCGGGTGGTGTGGTTCCTGGCCGCACGTCATCTGCTGGATGACAAAGGCTTTGCCGAACGGGTCTGGCAGGCGCTGCAGGGCACGCTGGCACAGGACCGTGCGATGGTGTTCGACGCCCGCATCGGCCTGTACCGTGGCGAGACGTCATTCCTGGACTGGCGCGAGCAGACCTATCCCGACTGGACCCGGGAGGACGTGCGCTTCATCGGCGACTCCTTCGCGCTGTCCACCAATGTGCTGCATTACCAGGCCCTGCGGCTCGGCGAGCAGCTGGCGGGCCAGCACGGTGATATCACCCGCGTGATGCAGTACAAGGCCTGGGCCGATGCGCTGGCCCTGCAGATCGATGCACGTTTCTGGCGCGAAGAGGCCGGCCAGTACATGAGCTACATCGGCGAGGCCGCGCATCCGGTGCCCTATGCGAAGTACGACCTGCTGGCCACGTCGCTGGGCGTTCTGGCTGGCGTGCTGCCAACCGAACGCGCGCGCCGCGCACTTTCGGCGTATCCGGCGAGTGCGGCGGGGAGCCCGGTGGTGTGGCCGCAGGAAGGTACCCAGCCGGTCTATCACAACCGCGCGATCTGGCCGTTCGTCAGTGCGTACTCACTGCGTGCCGCGCGGGTGCTGGACGATGCACCACGGATACAGCGCGAGATCGAATCGCTGATGCGCGGTGCCGCGTTGGCCGGTTCGAACATGGAAAACTACGAACTGCTGACGCAGAAGGTCCACGTCGACGAGGGGGCGCTGAGCGGCCCCGTGGTCAACTCCGAGCGCCAGCTATGGTCGGTCGCGGGATACCTGGATATGGTGCTGCAGGGCGTGTTCGGCGTGGAATCCGATGGCCGGGTGCAGCCGAAGCTGCCGGTGGCCCTGGTGCCGGAGCTGTTCGGTACGCGTGACCGGATCAGCCTGCAGATGGACGGCAAGCGCTATGTGCTGCTGAAGCCGAAAGCGCTGCAGGGTGAGCTTTTGATCGCCGGAAAGGTGCAGCGCAGCGGTGACACCACCACCGTGCAGTTGCTACCGGCCCCCGCGTTGGGGCCCACGCAGCGCATCGCCGCCGACCGCCCAGCTGCGGACGCAGCTGCCTACGCACCAGCAACACCGGCGGCGCCTGTCGCGCGACAGATGGGCACCGACTGGACCATCGCGGTCCCGGCCCAGCACGTGCTGTGGCGCGATGGTGCCGCGGTCGCCGTACACGACGGCGAGCTGCATATAGCCGATGACGGCCTGCAGCACTGCCTCAGTCTGACCCACCGCCAGAGCGCGCTGGAATCGCTGCACAGCCCGACCACCTGCATCGGTCCGCAGCAGCGCCTGCCTGGGGCGCAGACGTGGTCATGGACGCAGCCCGCTGCCGGGCGCGTGCGCGCGCGCCTGCAGTTCAACAACCCTAACGGCCCGATCAATACCGGTGTCACCGCCGCGGTGAAGCAGCTGGCAGTCATCTGCGCTGGCCAGCCTGCGCAGTCCCACACGGTGGTGATGCCGCACAGCGTGGCCGTGCAGGAATCCACCGCCGCCGAGTTCGACCTGCCGGCAGGCACGTGCGCGATCCAGCTGCAGGACGGTTTCAACATGAGCGCGCTGCAGCACTTCGCGCATTACACCGGTGGCAAGGGCGGCCGCGCGGGCGTGCTCAACGACGCCGAGGTCAAGGCGTTGCTGCTGGCACCGATCGCCGCCGTGGCAGGGGGCCACCCATGAGCCGTCCCGCTGTTGACCGTCCGCACAAACCCCAGCTGTCGTTCTGGCAGATCTGGAACATGTGCTTTGGTTTCCTCGGCATCCAGTTCGGCTTCGCGCTGCAGAACGCCAACGCCAGCCGCATCTTCGAAACCTTGGGCGCGTCGATGGAAGCCGTGCCCGGTCTGTGGATCGCTGCGCCACTGACGGGTCTGCTCGTGCAGCCGATCGTCGGCTATCTGTCCGACCGCACCTGGACGCGCTGGGGACGTCGCCGCCCCTTCTTCATGATCGGCGCGGTGCTCACCACGCTGGCCCTGCTGGTGATGCCCAACTCGCCGACGCTGTGGATCGCGGCGGGTACGCTGTGGGTGCTGGATGCGTCCATCAATGTGTCGATGGAGCCGTTCCGTGCCTTCGTCGGTGACCAGTTGGCACCGCGCCAGCGACCCACCGGGTTCGCGATGCAGAGCTTCTTCATCGGGGTGGGCGCCATCGTGGCCAGCTTCCTGCCCTTCATTCTGGCCCACTTCGGCGTGGCCAATACCGCCGCGCCGGGCGAAGTGCCGGACACCGTGCGCTATGCGTTCTACTTCGGTGCGGTGGTACTGCTGGCGGCGATCACCTGGACAGTGCTGAGCACGCGCGAATATTCCCCGACCGAGCTGGCCGGCTTTGCCGATGCCGAGCCCCCGCACGCGCACGCGGTAGCCGCGCGCGGTGTGCCGCCATGGGCGCAGATCGTGCTGTGGCTGCTGGTGGGTGGCGTTCTGGCGGCACTGATCGCCTGGCAGGGCGGCGACAAGATGCTGTACGTCCTGGCGGGACTATGTGCGGCTTACGGCGTGCTGCTGGGCATCGCCCGCTTGCTTCCCGGCACACACATGCTGGCGACCATCGTCGACGACCTGCGCAACATGCCGGGCACCATGCGGCGGCTGGCGTGGGTGCAGTTCTTCTCGTGGTTCGCGCTGTTCGCGATGTGGATCTACACCACGGCGGCGGTGGCCGGTACCCATTTCGGCTCCACCGATCCGCAGTCGGCCGCCTACAACGAAGGCGCGAACTGGGTCGGCGTGCTGTTTGGTGCCTACAACGGATTCGCCGCGTTGGCTGCGTTGGTGATCCCGTTGATGGTGCGTGCCATCGGCCTGCGCTGGAGCCACCTGGTGAACCTGTGGCTGGGGGGTGCCGGTCTGGTGTCGATGATGTTCATCGACGATCCGCACTGGCTGCTGTTGTCGATGGTGGGCGTGGGCTTTGCCTGGGCCTCCATCCTGTCCCTGCCGTATGCCCTGCTGTCGGACAGTGTGCCGGCGGCGAAGATGGGCGTGTACATGGGTATCTTCAATTTCTTCATCGTGATCCCGCAGCTGGTGGCCGCCAGCGCGCTCGGCTTTGCCCTGCGTGCGTGGCTGGGTGGCCAACCGATCCAGGTACTGGTGCTGGGCGGCTGCAGCCTGCTCGTGGCCGGCCTGTGCGTGCTGCGTGTTCCGTACCGTCCGGAGGTGGTGTGATGCGTGTGCGTCTGTCTGTTGCGGTAGGTTTCGCCCTGGTCGCTGGCCAAGCCCTCGCGGCGCCGCGCCCGGAATACGTGGGCACCACCGAGCCGTTCGCCAGTGATGCGGTGTACTTCGTGGTCACTGACCGCTTCGTCAACGGCGACCCGTCCAACGACCATCGTGACCAGGGCGGCAAACATCCGACCTTTGATATCCCAGTGCCGTGCCCGGACAAGGTGGATGGCAACATCGGTTACCTCGGCGGTGACTTCAAGGGCGTGCTGGACAACGCGGATTACATCCGCAACCTGGGCTTCGGCGCGGTGTGGATCACCCCCATCGTCGACAATCCGGACCAGGCGTTCACCGGCAGCAAAGAGATCAGCTGCACCAGCACCCTGACCGACCGCGGCAAGACCGGGTATCACGGGTACTGGGGCACCAACTTCTACAAGGTGGACGAGCACCTGCCCAGCGCCGGCCTGCAGTTCGCCGACTTCACCAAGGGCCTGCACGCGGCCAAGTTGAAGGTGGTGCTGGATATCGTCGGCAACCACGGCTCGCCGTCCTGGACGATGCCGGTGCGCCAGCCCCAGTTCGGGCAGATCTTCGACAAGGACGGCACGCTGATCGCCGACCACGAAAACCGGGCACCGCAGCAGCTGGATCCGGAGCACAACCCGCTGCACGCGTTCTACAACAACATCGGGCCGGTGGATGCGTCCAAGGGCTCGATCTTCGACGGCAACCTGGCCGAGCTTGGCGATTTCAACGAACACAATCCGGCGGTGATGGATTACCTGGTCGGCGCTTACCTGCAGTGGACCGCAAAGGGCGTGGATGCACTGCGCATCGATACCATCGGCTGGCTGCCGCACCCGTGGTGGAACGAGTTCGTGCGCCGCGTGCGCGCCGAGCACCCGGGCATGTTCATGTTCGGCGAAGCGTTCGACTACGACGCGGCGAAGATCGCCGAGCACACGTGGCCGGCGAACGCGAACGTCAGCGTGCTGGATTTCCCCTCGCGTGGGGCGATGGAGGAGACGTTCGGCTTGAAGCAGAAGGGGTTCGAAACGTTGGCTGAGCCGCTGCACCTGCTGGGCGGACCGTATGCCAACCCGTACGAGCTGATGAGCTTCTACGACAACCACGACATGCCGCGGCTGGATGCCAGCGATGCGGGTTTCATCGATGCGAACAACTGGCTGTTCACCGCGCGCGGTATTCCGGTGCTGTACTACGGATCGGAAACCGGCTTCATGCGCGGCCGCGCCGAGCACGCGGGGAACCGTGCGTACTTCGGCCAGCCGCGCGTGGATGCCGCACCGCAGAGTCCGATTTTCGGCCCGCTGCAGCGCGTGGCGAAGCTGCGCGAAGCCACCCCGGCGCTGCAGCGCGGCCTGCAGGTCAACGAACGCCTGCAGGGCAATGAGGCGGTATTCTTCCGCGTGCTGCAGTACGACGGCGTCAAGCAGACGGCCCTTGTGCTGTTGAACAAGGGGGACGCGAACGCGCGCATGCAGGTGACACGCTACGTGCAGCCCGGCACCTGGCGTGACGCACTGGACGGCGGCAGCGTGGAAGTTTCCGGCACCCTGCAAGCCGATGTCCCCGCGCATGGCATCAAGGTGTTCGTACTGGACGCGCCGGTGCAGCAGGACGCCCTGCGCGCCGAGCTCGACCGCGCCATGTCCGACCAGCACGCCCGTAGCCGAAAGCTGGCCACCCCCTGACCATTCCGCACCTGCGTCGGTGTGTGACGACCGTTGGTCGTCACGCTGTTGCCCCCGCTCCGGTAGTGACGGCCGCTGGCCGTCATGCCCTTGCTCTTGAATCACCCACCACGGCAGCCCGGTACCCCGTTCTGACGGCCAGCGGCCGTCACTACCCGATATCTGCGTCGCGGCGCTGGGTACAATCACGCTTCCGCCCGCCGTGCTCCACTCGCCATGACCGACCTTCCGCCACAGACCCCGATCGAGACCCTGCTGCAGACCGCCATGGCCGGCCAATTGCCGATCAAGGCCTTCATGCAGGCCTTCGTCGCCTCCGAGGTGGTGCTGCTCACTGGTAGCCTGGTCACCCCCGATGGAAGCGGTTTCGACCCGCTGCTGTTCGACAAGCAGGGCGTGCTGCACGTCGCCGTGTTCACCGATCCGGCGCGTGTCGGTTTCCATTCCGAACAGGCCCCGCACCAGATCCGCTGGCTGATGCTCGACGTGCTGCGCCGCGTACCGGGCGGCTATGGCGTGGTGATCAATCCTGGCGCGACGCTGGGGTTCGAGATTTCGCCGACTGGCGTGGGCGAGATCCTGAAGGATTTCGCGTAATGGCAGCCACCCCACAATCCGGCGCCTTGGCAATGAAGTACGTCTCGTCGGGCGGAACCCTCCTGCTTTACCAGTTCGTGGGCTTCTTGGGGCTTGGCCTGGCACTGGATGCACTCGGTTTCATGAGTGAGCTGGCCCTGTTGCCGATGTTTTTGTGCAATCTCGTCGTGGCCTATCAGCTTGGCAAGGCCGCACAGGCTATGGGGCGCAACCGCTGGCTGTACACGCTGGCCGCCGGCCTGCCCCCCGGCGCGATCGCAGTCTGCGTCCTTCTCTATTCGGCCGCGTGGACGCGCAGCATGGATGGCACGCGATAGCAGATGGAACCTCGGTCGGTAGAGCCGACTTCAGTCGGCTGCTCTGCAAGGAAGCCGACTGAAGTCGGCTCTTCCTGCGCCCGACGGATGCCGCCGCCTACCGGGCGGCTATGGCGTGGTGATCAATCCCGGCACCACGTTGGGGTTCGAGATCTCGCCGGCGGGCGTGGGTGAAATACTCAAAGACTTCGCAGCGTAGTAGCCGTTCGATCCATATTTTGCATCACCGGACAGGCCAGCTTCGCGTAAATTGGATCATCGGATTTCGGATTCCAGGCGCGCGATGGAACTTCGCCTTCTTTGGTGGAACGCTGGAATTTTCAGTGGACGTGGGCTCGCTGCGGCCGACTCAAAGCGGACGACGGCAATGTCGATTCTTGGCGAGTTGATCCGTTCCCAGCAGCCTGATCTGATCGGACTGTGCGAGATATCCGTCGAAGACGTCGCCGCGCTTGAGCTTGTCGTAACTGACCTTGGATATGGCGTGCGCTCGTTGCATGGTCAAGATGGACAAGTGCGCTTTGATATGTGCGTGGTGTATCGAATCGGTAGATTGCGATTGGCAGAAGAAATGATCGTTCATCACGTTGACAGGTCGCGTGACAAGGCTCTACGGCTGGGTGTTGGGATCGTCATCAGTTTCGAGGCTGAGAAAGATGAGTTGGCGGTGGTTCTGTCCCACTGGCCAAGTCGGCTTCGCATGCATGACGGAAGCCATGAGCGGGTGTACCTGGGGTCCAAGCTTCTGGAGATAGTCTCCGCGCTACGCTTGGAAAGACCGGTGGTCCTGATGGGTGATTACAATGATGAGCCATACAGTGACTCGATCTTCTGCCACCTGGGTGCCGTGCGAGACAGCTCTCTGGCACTGGCGAACGGCAAGATCTACAACCCCTTCTGGAAGCACCTGTCCGGCCCTTGGTCTCGCCCCTTTACCGGACTTCCGATAAGGCACGGCACACTTCGATATGGAAGTGCCGGGAATCAAACCTGGTGGCTGTTTGACCAGATCATGTTTAGCCACGAGTTGTTGACGGGAGATAGCTGGGTCTTGGATGAATCGTGCGTTGGGGTGATCCCTTGGTCAGATATGGGTGACCAGCAGAACGTGGCTGTTTTCGATCACCTTCCGGTGATTGCTCAACTGAACTGGAGTGTCTAATGGTTGATTTCGTCAAGGCGCTCCGTCAGGGGATGGCAGCCAAGGAAAATGCCGACAAGAACCAAGAGGAGATCAGGGGAATTCTGGCCAAGGCGAGCGCGCAGTTCGTAGAGGCAGGTTTACCGGGGTTCGCTTTCAAGGTCGATTCGGTCATGAAGCTGACGGCGGATTCATTGAAGAAGCAGCGCGCTGGTATGCTTGGCATGACGCTCGGCGACAGGCTTGAATACGAGCATTCTCACTACGTTCTGAAGGCCATGATTGGAGATCATGGAATTGAACTTTGCGAGTGGGGTCGATCGGATGGGGGCTACCCGATCAAGCTGAAATACTCTGGTCGTGAAGTGACATGCCGTGACGGGGGCGGACTCGAAGTTGCGTTGACCGAGCTGTTGGCGACCGCACACGCTGGCAGAGAAATTGCCAAGCTCTTGACCGAGGCGGGCGCTACGATGCCGAGGCTGACGTCGGCAAGTCTCGAATAGACTGATGAACGATCCAGCGCGCGCGCGCGTCAGCGCACTCTGGAACAGCGTTTACAGACGGCGACGCGTCACCCGGCGTCTGGCTTCTTGTGCGGGTACCACAGCAGTGAACTGCCGTTATTCAGTGCTTCTTCGTAGAAGCAGGCAAAGCCGCGGTAGAGGTCCGTGTTCAGCACCTCCACTCGGAGCCTGCCGCAGCGCAGATCCTGGATATCGCCCATGCCGAAGCGCGCGCACTCGGCCAGTGCCTCGTCGAACGCATCCTCCTCGCGCGCCTGGCTGAGGAACAGCATGCAGTTATGCCGTTCGCCGACTTCCGGCGCTCTCCAATCGAACTCCGCCGTGCCGGAATACGCGCCGGAGAACCCGTAGATCATCACCACCCTCAGCGGTGTTTCTTCAGCAGTCATGCGAGTCCTTTCAGCGTTGCTGCGATGATTCGCGCAGCACCAGTTTCACTGGGATGCTCATCCCCTCGGCGGTTTCACCAGCCACCAGCGCCAACAGTTTTTCCACCAGCAGTTGACCCGCCTGCTTGGTGTCCTGCGCTACGGTGGTGAGCGGGGGCGATACGGAAGCGGCCAGCGGAATGTCATCGAACCCGGTGACCATGACGTCCTGCGGCACGCGCAGGCCGTGTTCGCGCAGGGCGCGCAGTGCGCCGATGGCGATCAGGTCACTGGCCGCGCAGATCGCATCGAACGGCACGTCACGCGCCAGCAGCACTTCGCAGGCGGTCTGGCCATACTCTTCAGTGGTGATCGCATCGACCTGCAGCTGCGGATCGGCCAGCAGGCCGCGTGCTTCGAGCGCGGCGACATGCCCGCGATAACGCTCCTCGAATTCCGGGTAATGGCTGGACGCGTGGCCCAGGAAGGCGATACGCGTGCAGCCCTGGTCGAGCAGATGGGCGGTGATGTCGAAGCCGCCCTGGTAGTTGTCGCTGCCGATCGACACGCCGGGCTGGCCGGGCAGGGCGGCGCCCCAGCGTACGAAATGCGTGCCTTGTTCCACCAGCCGCTGCAGGCGGGTCACCGATTCGTGGTAATCGCCGTAGCCCAGCAGGATGATGCCGTCGGCCTTGTTGCTGTCTTCGTAATCAGTATGCCAATCGGTGGATAGCTGCTGGAACGACACCAGCAGATCGCGGCCGTGCAGCGCGCAGGCGCGGGTGATCGAACCCAGCATCGCGTGGAAGAATGGATTGATCAGCGAATCGTCGGTGGTGGGGTCTTCGAAGAACAGCAGCGCCAGCGTGCCGGCATTGCGCAGGCGCAGGCTGGAGGCGTTCTTGTCCACCTTGTAGTTCAGCTCGCGGGCGATGGCGATGATGCGCTCGCGGGTTTCGGCATTGACCATCGGGCTGCCGCGCAGGGCACGCGACACCGTGGGCTGGGATACCCCGGCCAAGTGGGCGATGTCCAAGGACGTGGCTTTGCCTTTGATGGTCATGAATGCGGCACTGGGGTGATGCAGTCATGATGCCATGGGCTGTTGCGGGTCGCTGGTTTGGGCCACGCCGGAAGGCCACCTGCGCCGGAGCACGAGGTGGCGGACGGTGCGGGTCACAGTACCGGCTGAGCATAACCCCCAATGATCCGGCGGATCCGAAGATCCCCGCGCACCGCCCGCCATGGAACCGACGGGTCGATGCATACTTTGCCCTGACTCCAAGCACGGGCAAAGCGCGGGGGGTGTTGCTCAAGTGGGGACTGTGATCCCCGCTGGCCTCGCTGGACCAGCCCCGTCATCCTGCGCAGGAACGCTCCGAGCGGCTATGGGCAAAGCTGCAATCTGTCGGTACACGACGCCGAGCACGGCTCGGCGCTACCCAGCCCCCAGCCGCCCGCTACGGCGCAACCCGGTAGCGCCGAGCCACGCTCGGCGGGATCCCAACGCAGGCCAACATCACGGCCGCCGCCCGGAAACCCCATACCGCCGACCCCCGCTCGGCGGGTCCCCACAAGGGCAGACCCCGACCCCGCACGACCCAATCCCGCCCGAGTCCAACGCCCGTCCGGTGGTAACATGGGGCGTTCTGCAATCCCCCCAATTCATTGGGATGGTCCCGCGCCGGCGCCCCCAAGGCCCGCCCGGACCGTCCCCGGACAACGGAAGAACACTCCTATGGCGCGTGGCATCAATAAAGTCATCCTGGTCGGCAACCTCGGCAACGACCCGGACGTGAAGTACACCCAGGGCGGCATGGCCATCACCCGTATCAGCCTGGCCACCACCAGCGTCCGCAAGGACAAGGATGGCAACCAGCAGGAACGCACCGAATGGCACCGCGTGGTGTTCTTCGGCAAGCTCGGCGAAATCGCCGGTGAATACCTGCGCAAGGGCAGCTCGGTGTACGTCGAAGGCAGCCTGCGTTACGACAAGTACACCGGTCAGGATGGGGTGGAAAAGTATTCCACCGACATCATTGCCGATGAAATGCAGATGCTCGGCGGTCGCGGTGAAGGCGGCGGTGGCGGCGGTGCAGGTGCAGGCGCCGGCGCCGGTGGCAACTACGGCGGCGATCGTCCGCAGCGCCAGCAGGCCCCGCGCCAGGAATACGGCGGTGGTGGTGGTGGTGGCGGTGGTCAGCGCCAAGGCGGCCAGGGTGGTCAGGGCGGCGGCTACGGCCAGCAGCGTCCCCAGCAGCAGCCGCAGCAGGCGCCGCCGATGGACGACTTCGCAGACGACGATATTCCGTTCTGACGGAGCGTCTGCTGCCAGCTTTCAAGACGTTTCAAAAAGCCCCGTTTTGACGGGGCTTTTTTGTGGCCGACGGACTGATCGACGATGCCCCGCGCGCGCCGTCTTGTGCCCCGCAGCATGTGTTTTCGTGCACTGCGTCTTGCAAAAAATCGATGACCTCCTCTATGGTGCAATCGATTGCATTGCAGCAAATTGATAGCGTTTGAAACCGGTTGGGAGGCCGGCAGGTGGATGTCCATCCATTCGAACGGACCGGCCCAAGCCCCGGGGTTCACGCGACGGGATGCGCTCCGCATGGCGCTGACCGGTAGCGCGGTCCTGGGCGCTGCAGCCATATTCCCCGCGCACGCTGCGCCCGCGGCCGCACCGCTCAAGGGCAACCTCAAGCACTCCGTCGCCCGCTGGACTTTCCCGCAGCAGTCGGTCGCGCAACTCTGTCAGACGGTCAAGGACCTCGGTTTTTCCGCCATCGATCTGGTCGGCCCGGAAGATTGGCCCACGCTGAAGGCCCATGGCGTGTACTGCTCGATGTGCAACGGCGCGGAGATCAGCCTGGAAAAGGGCTTCGCCGACCGCCAGTTCCACGATGAGCTGGTGGCGCGCTACACGCGGCAGATCGACCTGGTGGCTGATGCCGGCTACCGCAACCTCATCTGTTTTTCCGGCAATCGCAACGGCAGGGACCCGCTGCAGGGCATGGCCGACGCCGAGGCCGGACTCAAACGCATCCTCGGACACGCCGAGAAGCGCGGCGTCGTGCTGGTGATGGAGTTGTTGAACTCCAAGGTCGATCATTCGGATTATCTGTGCGACCACTCTGCTTGGGGCGTGGCACTGTGCCAGCGGCTCGGGTCGGCGCATTTCGGCCTGCTCTATGACATCTACCACATGCAGATCATGGAGGGCGACATCATCGCCACCATCGGCAGGCATCACGCGTACTTCAAGCATTACCACACCGCGGGCGTGCCTGGCCGGCACGAAATTGGAGACCAGCAGGAACTCCATTATCCCGCCATCTGTCGCGCGATCCGCGACACCGGTTTCGATGGATATCTGGCGCAGGAATTCATGCCTGCAGCGCCCGATCCCGTCGGTTCGCTGCGCGAGGCAATACGCCTCTGCGACGTCTGAAACGATATCCACCAAGGTGAAGTAGACCCCATGGCAGACAATCATTACGACGCGATCGTCGTCGGCTCCGGAATCAGTGGCGGTTGGGCAGCAAAGGAACTGACCGAGAAAGGACTCAAGGTGCTGATGCTCGAACGCGGACGCAACATCGAGCACGTAAAGGGCTACGTCAACGCGATGAAGGAGGCCTGGGATTTCCCGCACCGCAACCGGCCGACCCAGGCGATGAAGGCCGACTTTCCGGTGTTGATGCGCGACTACGGTCTTGCCGAGAATCTTGAGGGCATGTGGGCCGACGAAAAGGACTCGCCGTACGTCGAGACCAAGCGATTCGACTGGTTCCGTGGTTATCACGTGGGTGGCCGATCGCTGATGTGGGGGCGGCAGAGTTATCGCCTGTCGGACTTGGATTTCGAGGCCAACCTCAAGGATGGCATCGCCACCGACTGGCCGATCCGCTATGCCGACATCGCGCCCTGGTACGACCACGTGGAGAAGTTCGCGGGCATCGCCGGCACGCGCGAAGGGCTGGACGTGTTGCCGGATGGCGAGTTCCTGCCGCCGATTCCACTGAACATCGTCGAGAAGGACGTGGCCGCGCGGATCAAAAAGGCGTTCGGCGGCACCCGTCACATGATCCACTCGCGCACCGCCAACATCACCCAGCCCAAGGTGGAGCAGGGCCGGGTCAACTGCCAGTACCGCAACAAGTGCATCCTGGGCTGCCCCTTCGGTGCCTATTTTTCGACCCAGTCGGCGACGTTGCCGGCGGCGATGAAGACCGGCAACCTGACCTTGCGGCCCTTCTCCATCGTCAAGGAAGTGCTGTATGACAAGGATCGCAAGCGGGCGCGTGGCGTGGAGATCATCGATGCCGAGAACGGACAGACCTATCAGTACACGGCCAATGTCATCTTCCTCAACGCTTCGTCGTTCAACTCCAGCTGGCTGCTGATGAACTCGGCCACCGATGTCTGGGAAGGCGGGCTGGGCTCTTCGTCCGGCGAGCTGGGGCACAACGTGATGGACCATCATTTCGGTGCCGGGGCTTCCGGCCGCGTCGAGGGGTACGATGACAAGTACTACTTCGGACGTCGTCCTTGCGGCTTCTATATTCCACGCTTCCGCAACGTGGCCACGGACAAGCGCGGTTACCTGCGCGGGTTCGGTTACCAGGGCGGCGCCAGCCGCAACGGCTGGTCACGTGAGATCGCCGAGCTGAACATCGGCGCCGACCTGAAGGATGCGCTGACCCAGCCGGGCGACTGGCGCATCGGGATGACCGGATTCGGCGAAATGCTGCCCCACCACGACAACACGATCCGCCTGGACAGTGACAAGAGAGATAAGTGGGGGCTGCCCGTGTTGGCGATGGACGTGTCGATGCGCGCGAACGAAACGGCCATGCGCAAGGACATGGCCGCCGATGCCGCCGAGATGCTGGAGGCGGCAGGCGTGAAGGACGTGGAGATGCACGACCACGACTACGCGCCGGGCAAGGGCATCCACGAAATGGGCACCGCGCGCATGGGCCGTGACCGCAGCAACTCCGTGCTGAACCAGCACAACCAGGTCTGGGATGCGCCCAACGTCTATGTCACTGACGGCGCCTGCATGACCTCCAGTGCCTGCGTGAATCCTTCGCTGACCTACATGGCGCTGACCGCACGGGCAGCTGACCATGCAGTGCGCGAGCTGAAAGCGGGGAACCTGTGATGGACCGCCGCGAACTGCTGAAGATGATCGTCGCCGCCACCGGCGCGGCGATGGTCGGCCTGCCTGCGTTGGCCCATGGTCAGGCGCCTGCTGCCGGAGCGAAGCGCGTCTTCTCCGCCACCGATGTCGCCATGCTGGATGAGATCGCTGAAACCATCCTGCCGCGTACCCGCACACCGGGGGCGAAGGATGCAGGCGCCGGTGCCTTCATGGCGACATTCGTCACCGACTGCTACACCGCCGCGCAGCAGACGACGTTCCGCGCCGGCCTGGCCGACATCGACAAACGCGCCGGGGGCCAGTTCGTGGCGCTCACCGCGCCCGACCGCACCGAGTTGCTGCGCACGCTGGATGCGGAGGCCAGGAAACGCGCTGTCGACGTGGACGAAACCGGAATGACCGGAGCGGGCGAAAAAATGCCGCACTACTTCACGATGATCAAGCAATTGACACTCTTCGGTTTCTTCACCTCGAAGGTCGGCGCGACCGAGGTGCTGCAGTATGTCGCCGTGCCGGGTCGCTACGACGGCGACGTGCCCTATGTCCCCGGCACGCCGGCGTGGGCAACCGGCTGATGGCCCGCCACGAAGCGCTTACTCGTCTCTTTCCGGGAACTACGATGATCAGACCCTTGCTGATGGCTACCGGGCTGCTCGCGGCGGCGCCTGCGTTCGCGCAGGCCGTTGACGAGCCCGCGCGCGATCCGACCAGAACCGAGGTGTGGTCGCCGGTGCCCGCGACCGTGGCCACGCCCGTGGGGAGGGCGCCTTCCGATGCGATCGTGCTGTTCGATGGCAAAGACCTTTCCGCGTGGGAGTCGGAGCAGGGCGGACGCGTGCCGTGGCGTGTCGACGACGGTGCGCTGACCGTGGTGCCGGGCAGCAAGGGCATCCGCACCCGGCAGCGGTTCTGCGATATCCAGCTGCACGTTGAATGGCGCTCGCCCAGCGCGACCGTAGGTTTCGACGGCCAGAACCGCGGCAACAGCGGCATCTTCCTGCAGGAGCTGTACGAACTGCAGGTGCTCGACAGTCATCACAACCCGACCTATGCCAACGGCCAGGCCGGCTCGATCTACAAGCAGGCGATGCCCCTGGTGAACGCCTCGCGGGCGCCGGGGGAGTGGCAGGCCTACGACATCATCTGGAAGGCGCCGCGCTTCTCGCAGGGCGGTGGGCTGATCTCACCTGCGCGCATCACCGTGCTGCACAACGGCGTGCTGGTGCAGGACGATACCGTGCTGGCGGGCAGGACCGAATACATCGGCGCCCCTTCGTACGCGCCGCATGACTGCGCGCCGATCTCGCTGCAGGAACACGATTCCAAGGTCAGCTACCGCAACATCTGGGTGCGCGAACTGTAGCGGCGCAGCGCGGCGCCGCGCCGGGATACTACTTCGCCAGATAGCTGGCGATGTCGTCGATCTCCTGCTGTGTCAGGTGAGAAAAGGGCGGCATCAGGCCGCCGCCTTTGCTGATCTTCTCTTTGATCTCTGCGGGCTGCAGCCGCTTGCCGACGTCGGTGAGTGCGGGGAACGCGCCCGGCATGCCCGCGCGGTCAGCGCCGTGGCAGGCCGTGCAGTGGGTTGCGTAGAGCGTCGCGCCGGCGGCGGGGTCGTCCTTGCTCCACGCCGCGGTGGCAAGCGTCGACGCCCATAGCACCACGGCGATTTTCAGGATCTTTTTCAAACGGGGCTCCTTGGCGTGCTAGCGCGGTGCGCTGGCTGGCAGGGTGGCGGTCAGGTGATTGCGCAGGTAGTCCGCGCCGGTCTGGATGACCGCGGCCGGATCACGCGGATGGTCGTGCTCGACGATGTACCACTGCACGCCAGCCGCTTTTGCAGCAGGCAGGATCGCGCGCCAGTCCAGCACGCCCTGGCCCACGGCCGCGAAGCCACCTTCGTCTTCGGCGCGGCCTTTCGGCGCATTGTCCTTGGCGTGTATCGCGAACAGGCGGCCTTGGAACTTTGCCAGCATCACGGCTGGGTCATGGCCGGCACGCGCCACCCAAGCCACGTCCAGCTCGGTCTGCAGATCGGGGCCGGCCGCTGCGAACAGCAGTTCCAAGCCTGTCCGGCCATCGAAGTCGACCAGTTCGAAGTCGTGGTTGTGGTAAGCCAAGTGCATGCCCTTGGCCCGCAACCGCGTCGAGATGCGGCCAAGTTCCTTGCCCAATGCGGTCCAGCCGGCCGCATCGGTCGGCCTATCCTTCTCGTCCAGATACGGCACCACCAGCGTGGTATTGCCGACCGACCGGTTGAAGGCGACCGCGCCGTCCAGATCCTTGCGCAGGTCGGCCAACTGTACATGGGAGGAAATGACCTTTATCGAATACTTTTCCAGCAGTTGCTTGAGTTCCTCGGCGCTGACGTTCTGCGTGCCGACCGTCTCCACTGCGTCCACGCCCGCGTCGTGGACGATCTTCAACTGTTGGTCGAGCGTGCCCGCGTCGCGCAGCGTGTACATCTGCACGGCAATGGGCTTCTGCGGGGCGGTTGCTTCGCGTGCGAAGGCGGGCAGGGCGGCGAGCACCAGCAGTGCGAAGGTGGCGGTCCGGCGTGCGGCGATGTTCATCAACACATCCTCTTGGGATTCAACCAATGGGGGTCCAGGCGCGTGTCCTGGCCGATGCAATGACGCGGTCGACAATCCGTGCCGAGCGCACGCCGTCTTCGAAGGTGGGAAGGCCCTGCGGCTGCTCGCCGTGGATGGCGCGATAGGTGTCGGCGACGAACGCCTCGAAACAGGTCGCGTAGCCCTGCGCATGCCCGGCCGGCAACACCGACAGGCGGCGCTGTTCGGCACTGCCGGCGCCCGGCCCACGCACGAAGCGCTCCTCGCGCTGGTCAGGCCGGCCGATCCACAGCCGTTCGGCGTCCTCCTGGTTGAACGCGACGCTCGCCTTGGCGCCATCGATCTCGAACCAGAGGCGGTTGTGGCGTCCCGCCGAGACCTGGCTGACCGTCAACGAGGCGAGCGTGCCCGTGCTGGTTCTGAACATCGCCGCCGCCACGTCCTCGCTCGCGACCGCCTGCATCGCGCCGCCCGCCGCCGGCGTGCTGAAGCTCTGACCGGTGAGGGTGCCGCGCTCGTCGATCACGGTGGCGAACGCCGCGCTGACGTCGACGAAGCGCTCGCCGCCGACCCATTCCACCAGGTCGCACCAGTGCGAGCCGATGTCGGCGAACACGCGTGAAGCACCGCCCAGGGCCGGGTCCACGCGCCAGTTGTTGCTGGCAGGGTCCAGCAGCCAGTCCTGCAGGTAGCTGCCGTGGATCAGGTGCAGCGGGCCCAGTTCGCCCTGCGCGATACGCTCGCGTGCCTCACGCACCACCGGGTGGTAGCGGTAAACGAAGGGCACCGTGGCGACCCGCCCGGTCGACGCGGCCAGTGCGGCCAGCGCCTGCGCGTCTTCGAGCGTTGTCGCCAGCGGTTTCTCACAGATCACGTGCTTGCCGGCTTCCAGTGCCGCCTGTGCCATGGCGCGGTGCAGATGGTTGGGTGTGCAGATGTGCACGACCTGCACCTGCGGATCGGCGAGCAGTTCGTCGATATCGCGGTAGCCGCGCGGGACATTCCACGACTGCGCCACCTCACGCGCGCGCTGCGCGGAAGAGGCGGCGACACCGCGGACCGCGGCCCCGGCCAGCAGGGCCGCGCGACGGTGCACGGCGCCGATCATGCCGGTGCCGACGATGGCGATTCCGAGTGCGTGCATCGGCTGGGGTCCTCAGGGCGTGGAAGGTGTGGCTGCGACGACCGGCCGGTCGCGGAACAGCAGCAGGAAGGCGATCAGTACGATCAGTGCGACGCCTGCCGGGAACAGCCAGATCTTCTGCCAGTCCGGGCCGGCTGCCGTGGTGTAGTGCTCGACCACCGCGCCGGACAGGAACGTGCCGATCAACATGCCCACGCCGTAGGTGGCCAGTGTGATGAATCCCTGCGCGCTGCTGCGTGCGGCGGGGCCGGCATGTGCATCGGTGTAGATCTGGCCGGTGACGAAGAAAAAGTCGTAGCAGATGCCGTGCAATACGATGCCGATCACCAGCAGGCTGAAGCCGCCGCCTGCATCGCCGAAGGCGAACATGACATAGCGCAGCACCCACGCGGCCATGCCCACGGCCAGCATCGTCTTGACCCCCAGCCGCACGAACAGGAACGGCATCGCCAGCATCAACAGGACTTCGGATACCTGCCCCAGCGACTGCAGGCCTGCCGCGCCGCGCACGCCCAGATCGTTGAGATACGGGTTGGTGAAGTTGTAATAGAACGCCAGCGGGATGCAGATGGCGATGGAGGCCAGGAAGAACACCAGGTAGGAGCGCGACTTCAGCAGCCGCAGCGAATCCAGTCCCAGGATCTGCCCCATCCCGGCGTCGCGCTGTCGGGCCAGCGGCGGCGTGTGGGGCAGGGTGAAGGCATACAGTCCCAACGCCAGCGAGGCCATCGCCGCCATGCGGAACGTCAGCTCAAGCCGATGCGCCTGTTCCCAGCCCAGCCAGCCGATCAGCACGCCCGCTACGATCCAGCCGACGCTGCCGGCCACGCGCACCAAGGGGAACTGCTTTTCAGGCGATTGCATGTGCCGCATCGCCACGCTGTTGGCCAGCGCCAAGGTGGGCATGAACAGCAGCATGTAGCCCATGACGCAGGCAGAAAACGTGCTGAAGTCCGTTGCCGTGGATGCCATCCACATGAGCACCGCGCCCGCCAGGTGGAGCACCGCGAGGATGCGCTGCGCGGCGAAGTAGCGATCGGCGACCAGGCCGACCAGGAAGGGGGCCACGATGGCGCCGATGGACTGGCTGAGGAAGGCCGTCGCCACCTGGCTTGCAGTGGCCTGCAGCGGGCCCTGCACCAGGTACGTGCCCAGGGTCACGAACCATGCGCCCCAGATGAAGAACTGCAGGAACATCATCGCGCCCAAGCGCGACATGGTGTGCGTCATGGCTACCCCTCCCAGGGCGGTAATGGTTCAGATCCCCAGCATGCGGTGCAGTGATTCCGTATTTGTGCCGCTGTCGGCAAAGTCATCGAAAGCACGTTCGGTTACGCGGATGATGTGGTCGCGGATGAAGGCGGCGCCCTCCCGCGCGCCATCTTCCGGGTGCTTCAGGCAGCACTCCCACTCCAGCACCGCCCAGCCCGGGAAATCGTATTGGGCGAACTTCGAGAAGATCGCCTTGAAGTCGATCTGGCCGTCGCCGAGCGAACGGAACCGTCCGGGTCGATCGATCCAGTCCTGGTATCCGCCATACACCCCACTTCGCGCACTGGGACGGAACTCCGCGTCCTTGACGTGGAAGATGCCGATGCGCTCGTGATAGCGATCAATGAAGCCGAGGTAGTCGATCTGCTGCAGCAGCAGGTGGCTGGGGTCGTACAGGATTTTTGCGCGGGGATGGTGGTCCACCACGTCGAGGAAGCGTTCGAAGGTGGCGCCATCGTGCAGGTCCTCGCCCGGATGGATCTCGAAGCACAGGTCCACGCCGCACGCATCAAAGGTATCCAGGATGGGACGCCAGCGGCGGCCGAGTTCGGCGAACGCCTCGTCCACCAGCCCTTGCGGACGCTGCGGCCAGGGATAGAAGTAAGGCCAGGCCAGTGCGCCGGAGAACGTGGCATGCGCCGTCAGACCCAGCCGCTGGCTGGCCTTGGCGGCCAGCATCAGTTGGTCGACTGCCCAGGCCTGGCGGGCAGCCGGATCGCCGCGTTTGTCGGGCGGTGCGAATCCGTCGAACAGGCTGTCGTAGGCGGGATGGACGGCGACCAGTTGCCCTTGCAGATGGGTGGACATTTCGGTGATCTGCACGCCCTGTGCGGCCAGCGTGCCGGCAATGTCGTCGCAGTACGTCTGGCTGCGCGCGGCCTCGGCCAGATCGAACAGGCGCGGATCGCCGGTTGGCACTTGCAGGCCACAATAGCCCAAGCCTGCGGCCCACTTGGCCAGCGTGTCCAGCCGATCAAAGGGGGGTGTTTCACCGATGAATTGCGCCAGGAACAGCGCGGGACCCTTGAGCGTTTTCAAGCGGGTTCGCCCTCGATGCAATCGATTGCATTATCCTAGCAGGGCCTCCTCCAAGAGCTGTTGTGCGCTGCACAGCGGAACCATGAACTGACGCAATGGCCACGATCTACGACATCGCAAAGCACGTCGGTGTGTCTGCTGGCACGGTGTCGCGCGCGCTTTCCCGGCCGGAAAAAGTCCTGCCGGCGACGCGTACCCGCATCGAGCAGGCCGCCGCCGCGCTGGGCTATGTCCCCAACACAGTAGCCCGCACGCTGAAGACGCAGCGCAGCGGCAAGATCCTGGTCACCGTGCCGGACATCGCCAATCCGTTCTTCGCCCAGATCCTGCAGGGTGCGGAGGACGCGGCGCAGGCCGCCGGCTACGCCGTGCTGCTGGGCGATACCCAGGATCAACCCGACCGCGAAGAGCGCTATGCGCAGATGCTCCGGCGCAACGAGGCTGACGGGCTGATCGTGCTGGGGCATCGCCTTCCGCCGACAGCGCAGGCGATCGTCCAGCAGTTGGGCGCCGCCGCGCCGGTGGTCAATGGATGCGAGTTCGACCCTGCGTTGGGCATCCCCAGCGTGCACATCGACAACGTGGCCGCTGCGCGCGCCGTGATGGAACACCTGTACGGGCTGGGACACGAGCACATCGCCGTGGTCGGCGGGCCGCCCGACAATCCGCTGCACCGGCAGCGGCTGGAGGGGGTGGAGGCGGCCGGCAGGGCACGCGGACGCCTGCGCAGCCTGAGCAGGGTGCCGGGCGATTTTTCAGTGGAGTCCGGCCATGCCGCAGCGATGGCGCTGTTGGCCCGAGCTTCGGTGCCGACCGCGATCTTCTGCTTCAGCGACCAGATGGCCCTCGGCGCCCTGGCGGCCTGCCGGGACAGGGGCATCCGTGTGCCGGAAGACGTGTCCATCGTCGGCTTCGACGACCTGGCGTCGTCGCGTTACCTCACGCCGGCGCTGACGACCATCAGGCAACCCATGCGGGAAATCGGTGTGCGCGCGGTCGGCCTGCTGCTTGCCATCATTGAGGGGGTGGAGGAGCCGCTCCAGCAGACGCTGGATTTCAGTCTGATGGTGCGCGGCTCAACGGGCACGCCAAAGAACGGCTGAGGAACGAGGCTGCAGCCTCCTCCTTGAAGCCCCATGTTGCAGTGCAACTTTTCAATTGTAGTATTATTTGTTTTTATCCTCAGCGCAGGGCCTACAAG
Source organism: Stenotrophomonas sp. WHRI 8082 (assembly GCF_040223995.2). Classification (NCBI taxonomy): domain Bacteria; kingdom Pseudomonadati; phylum Pseudomonadota; class Gammaproteobacteria; order Lysobacterales; family Lysobacteraceae; genus Stenotrophomonas; species Stenotrophomonas sp. WHRI 8082. The sequence goes on from NZ_CP167826.1 coordinate 3,110,003, forward strand.
CCCTCAACCCCAGCGCGAGGTGTATTTGTCCATGGTGGTGTTGAGCAACGTACATGGCCTGCAGGCAGAGATCGCGCAGCACGGCGCAGCGCTCGCGGCGATGCGCGTGCCCGACCGCGGTGGCCATCTGGCAGACGTGGTGCTGGGACATCGGGATGCGACCGCCCGCCGCGAGGGCAGGTCGTTCCTGGGCAGCAGCATAGGCCGGGTGGCGGGGCGCATCAGCGGCGCTTGCTTCGATCTGGACGGCCAGCAGCACACGCTGGCGTCGGTGGATGGCTGCACGTGCCTTCACGGCGGGCCGGCAGGATTCGATACGCGGCCGTGGCAATGGCTGGACGTGCAGAATGACCGTGCCCGCCTTCAGCTGATCAGCCCCGATGGTGACCAAGGCTTTCCCGGTGAACTGCGGATCACCGTCGAATACACGTTGGATGACACTGACGCATTGCACGTGGAGTACACCGCGACCTGCGACCGTGCGACGGCGGTCAGCCTCACCCATCACCCGTTCTGGAACCTCGCCGGCGAAGGGGCGGGCACCGTGGACGCTCATCGGCTCACGCTGCCGGCGTCGTCGTTCCTGGAGTTGCGGCCTGATCTGACGCCTACCGGCAGACGCATGGACGTCACTGGCAGCGCGTTCGATTTCCGCGACGAACGCGCGCTCGGTGACGGGCTGTCCGACCGCGACGACGCGCAGTTGCAGCGGGCCGCGGGCTTCGATCATTACTGGATTCTGGACACGCAGGTGCCGGGCGCCCTGCGCTTGGCCGCGCGTCTGCATGAACCGTCTTCCGGCCGCGTGCTGCACGTCTGGAGCGATCAACCCGGCCTGCAGGTGTACACCGGCAACTTCCTTGATGGCAGTCTGCAGGGACGCTCCGGCCGTCCGTACCGCGCACGCGGTGCGATCTGCCTGGAGCCACAGAGCTTCCCCGATGCGATGAACCATCCGGCGTTTCCTTCCATCGTGCTGCGCCCCGGTGAGGTCTACCGTAATCGCATCGTCTACCGCTTCAGCAAGGACACGCAATGAACGCACCACCTGAACCAACGGGGCGGCTGCACGGCAAGGTGGCCATCGTCACCGGTGCCGCCAATGGGATCGGCCACGCCATCGCCACGCTGTTCCATGCGCACGGCGCGCTGGTGGCCGGCTATGACCTGGGCGCGCCGCCGCAGGGCGACCCCGCGTTCGCGCTGTTCCAGCAAGGTGATGTCACCGATGCCGACGCGGTCAGTGCGTTCGTCGAACACGTGGCGCAGGCCCTGGGTCGCGTCGACGTGCTGGTCAGCAATGCCGGCATGGATGTCTTCTCGCCGCCGCTGGAACTGTCCGCGCAGATCTGGCAGCGCAACCTGGACGTGAACCTGGGTGGGCATTGGAACTTCGCCCGCGCGGTCGTGCCGCACATGCTGCAGCAGGGCGCGGGATCGGTGGTCAACATCGCGTCGGTGCATGGCCATCGCATCATCCAGGGGGCCTTCCCGTACAACGTGGCCAAGCATGCGTTGATCGGCATGACCAAGGCACTCGGCCTGGAGTACGCGGCCAAGGGCATCCGCTTCAATTCCATTTCGCCTGGCCTGATCCTGGTGGATCGCATCGAGCGCTGGTTCGACGCGCAGCCGGACCCGGCGCAGGCGCGGCAGGAACAGGAAGCACTACTGCCGCCCAAGCGCATCGGTGAACCGTCCGAAGTCGCGCAGACCGCGTTGTTCCTGGCCAGCGACGAAGCCCGTTTCATCAACGCGGCCGACATCCTGATCGATGGCGGCCGCAGCCAACTCTACTACTGAGCCCCCCATGAGCCTTCCTTCTCTTCCGCTTATTGCGATCCTGCGCGGCATCACGCCTGCGGAGATCCGCATGCATGTGCGCGCGTTGATCGATACAGGCATCGCGCAGATCGAAATCCCCACCAATTCGCCGGACTGGCTGCGCAGTGTGCAGCTGGCACTGGAAGAGGCGCGCGGCGACGCCGAGGTGGGCGCGGGTACCGTGCTGACGACCGCAGACGTGGATCGATTGGCCGCCACGGGTGCACAGCTGATGGTCACCCCGAATACGGACCCTGTGGTGATCGCGCATGCCCGTGCGCACGGGCTGGACGTGGCCGCCGGTTTCGCCACCGCCAGCGAAGCGTTCGCTGCGATCAACGCGGGGGCGCAGCGATTGAAGCTGTTTCCTGCAGCGCATTTCGGCCCCGGCTATGTGCGTGCGCTGAAGGCGGTGCTGCCACCTGAGGTGCCGCTCTATGCCGTCGGGGGCATCGGCCCGGACAATCTCGCGGCCTTCCTGCAGGCCGGATGTACGGGGGCGGGGCTGGGCGGCGAGCTGTATCGCCCCGGCCAGGATGCCGCCACCACGGCGCGCCATGCAGGCGCCTTCGTCGCCGCCCTGCGGAGTGCCACACCATGAAGATCACCCGCCTGACGACGTATCGCGTCGCGCCGCGCTGGATGTTCCTGAAGATCGAGACCGACGAAGGCGTGGTGGGCTGGGGCGAGCCGGTCATCGAGGGCCGCGCGCGTACGGTGGAGGCCGCGGTGCAGGAGCTCGGCGAGCACTTGATCGGCAAGGACCCGGCGCGCATCAACGACCACTGGCAGGTGCTGTACCGCGGCGGCTTCTACCGGGGCGGTGCGGTGTTCATGAGTGCACTGGCCGGCATCGACCAGGCCCTGTGGGACATCAAGGGCAAGACGCTTGGCGTGCCGGTGTACCAGCTGCTTGGCGGTCTGGTGCGCGACCGCATGAAGACCTATTGCTGGGTGGGCGGTGACCGCCCGGCCGACATCATCGCGCAGATCCGCGCACGCGTTGCACTGGGCTACGACACCTTCAAGCTCAATGCCTGCGAGGAGATGCCACTGCTGGCACCCAGCCGCACCATCGATGCCGCCGTGGCCAAAGTCGCCGAGATACGCGAAGCATTCGGTCAGACGATCGAGTTCGGCCTGGATTTCCATGGCCGCGTCGGCTGGCCGATGGCGAAGACGCTGATCCGTGAGCTCGAACCGTACCGGCCGTTGTTCATCGAAGAGCCGGTACTGGCGGAGCAGGCGGAGTACTACCCGCGCCTTGCCGAGCAGACGGCCATCCCGCTGGCGGCTGGGGAGCGCATGTTCTCGCGCACCGAGTTCAAGAGCGTCTTCGCTGCCGGTGGCCTGTCCATCGTGCAGCCGGATCTGTCGCATGCGGGCGGCATCACCGAGTGCATGAAGATCGCCGCCATGGCAGAGGCCCATGACGTGGCGCTGGCGCCGCATTGCCCCTTGGGTCCGGTTGCGCTGGCCGCGTGCCTGCACGTGGACTTCGCCAGCTGGAACGCCGTGCTGCAGGAACAGAGCATCGGCATCCATTACAACGCCGACGGCGAGCTGCTGGACTATGTAAAGAACAAGGACGCCTTCACCATGCACGAAGGCTCCATCCTGCCCTTTACCCAGCCGGGACTGGGCGTGGACATCGACGAAGACGTGGTGATCGAACGCGCGCGGACGGCGGGTGACTGGCGCAACCCGCTGTGGCGCCACGAAGACGGGAGTGTTGCCGAATGGTAAGCATGTCGATGCGGGCCCCGGATGCCGTGCTGGCGTTCGACAGCGGCTGCACGCTGGGAGAGAGCATCGTCTGGTGCGCGCGCGAGCGGGTGCTGTGGTGGACCGATATCAAAGGACGCCGGATCTGGCGGCAGGGGCCGGATGCGGCCGCCGGTACATGGTGGTCAACGCCTGGGCGGGTGGGTTGTCTGGCGCTGTGTGGGTCCGGACGCCTGTTGCTGGGCATGGAGGACGCGCTGTACCTGGCTGACCCGCGCGAGTGCGCCGCCGGCAGCGAACTGACGTGCGAGCGGATCTGCGACGTGCCGATGCCCGCAGCGGACATGCGCATCAACGATGGGCGCCTGGACCGCAGTGGCAACTTCGTGTTCGGGTGCATCAACGAGGGCGCGGAGCAGGCACGTACGGCGTACTTCCATCAGTACTCGCGCCGGCATGGCCTGCGCCAGCTGGCGCTGGATCCGGTGACGATCGCCAACGGCATCGGCTTCACGCCCGATGGCAACGGCATGTACTACTGCGATTCGCTGCAGGGACGGATCATGCAGGTGCGCTACGACGCCGATACCGCCACCGTCGGTGCACCACAGCTCTTTGCCGTGGTCGACGGTGCCGAGCCGGACGGTGCAGCGGTTGACGCGCAGGGCCGGGTATGGGGTGCGCAGTGGGGGGCAGGGCAGGTGGTGTGTTACTCCGCTGCCGGCGCCGTAGCGCACACGGTATACGTGCCCGCCAGGCAGCCGACCTGCGTGGCTTTCGCCGGTGATGCGCTGGACACTTTGTTCATCACCTCGGCACGCGATGGATTGGACGCTGCGCAACTGGAAGCGGAGCCCGGCAGTGGCGGCGTATTCGCCAGCCGCCTGCAGGGCGTGCTCGGTCTGCCCGATACCCGGTTCGCGGACGCATGATCGCCGTTGACTGGGGCAGCAGCAGCCTGCGTGCCTTTCGCGTGGAAAGCGATGGCCGCGTGCGTGAAACGCGCCGGACCGATCAGGGCCTGCTGCACGTGGGTGGCCGCTTCGCTGACGTGCTGGGGCAGTTGATCGACGGCTGGGACGACGCTCTGGTGGTGCTCGCCGGCATGGTCGGCAGCCGGCAGGGCTGGCAGGAAGTGCCCTACGTGCAGGCCCCCGCGAGTCTGCAGGACATCGCTGCCGGCATGCGGCTACTTGACGGCGACGCCATGTCGGGTCGCGCGCTGTGGCTGGTGCCGGGTGTGAGCTGTTTCGATGCGCATCAGGTGCCTGATGTGATGCGTGGCGAAGAGACCCAGCTGTGCGGCCTGCTGCCGACGCTCGGCGCGGGCTCGCATCACGTGCTTCTGCCCGGTACGCACAGCAAGCACGTGCGGATAGTGGACGGCCGTATCGAAGGCTTCAGTACCTTCATGACCGGCGAGGTGTTTGCCGTGCTGCGCCAACACAGTCTGCTGGGTCGGATGATGGTCGATGCGCCGCATGATGACGCTGCATTCGCTGACGGGATGTCCATGGCGTCGCGTTGCAATGCGCTGCTGCATCACCTGTTCAGTGTGCGAACGCGCGCACTGTTCGATCAGCTCGCACCCGAGCAGCTGACCAGTTATCTGTCCGGCCTGCTGATCGGGCATGAAGTGCAGTCGCTGCCCGCTTCGGGCGACACGGTGCAGGTGATCGCATCCGACGACCTGGCTGCGCGCTATCTGACGGCGCTGAAGCTGCGCGGCATGCAGGCGGCACTCCACGGTGAAGAAAGCGCAGCGCGGGGCATGCACCTGCTCGCGCATGCACGTGGCCTGCCGGTATAGCGCTGGCGCACCTTCGGTTCGTTTCATCTCCCACCGCCCGGTGATCCGCCGGCACCCGCAACAAGGAAGCAGGACATGCAACTTTCGGTGCTTGATACCACCATCGTACTGATCTACCTCGCCGGTGTTTTCGTGCTGGCGCAGTGGGTATCCCGTGAGAAAGCGGGCCACGTGAAGGACGCCAAGGATTACTTCCTGGCCAGCCGCTCGCTGCCGTGGTGGGCGGTCGGTGCGTCCTTGATCGCGGCCAACATTTCCGCCGAACAGATCATCGGCATGTCCGGCTCCGGTTATGCCATCGGCCTGGCCATCGCCTCGTACGAATGGATGGCGGCGCTGACCCTGCTGATCGTGGGTAAATGGTTCCTGCCGGTGTTCCTGCGCAACGGCATCTACACCATGCCGCAGTTCCTCGAACAACGTTACGGCAGCCGCATCCGTACGCTGATGGCGGTGTTCTGGCTGGGCCTGTATGTGTTCGTCAACGTCACCTCCATCCTGTGGCTGGGCGCGATCGCGGTCAGCCAGGTCACCGGCATGGACCAGATGCTGGCGGTGGTGCTGATTGGTGTGTTCGCCTTGCTGTACCAACTGTACGGTGGCCTGAAGGCGGTCGCCCTGACCGACATCGTGCAGGTGTCGCTGCTGGTGCTGGGCGGTCTGCTGGTGACCGGGCTGACACTCAACCAGCTGGGCGAAGGGGCGGGCATCGTCGCGGGCATCACCCGCCTGTGGCAGGCGCATCCGGGTCATTTCGAGATGATCCTGAGCAAGGACAACCCGTTCTACAAAGACCTGCCGGGCATCAGCGTGTTGATCGGCGGGTTGTGGATCATGAATCTCAGCTACTGGGGGTTCAACCAGTACATCATCCAGCGCGCGCTGGCAGCCAAGAACATCGGCGAAGCGCAGAAGGGCGTGCTGTTTGCTGCGTTCCTGAAGCTGCTGATGCCGCTGATCGTAGTGGTGCCGGGCATCGCTGCGGTGATGCTGGCGCCGGGGCTGGAGACGCCCGACCAGGCCTATCCGACCATGATGCGCCTGCTGCCGACGGGCATCCTCGGGCTGGTCTTCGCCGCGCTGGTCGCTGCGATCGTGGCGTCGCTGGCGTCGAAGATCAATTCGGTGGCCACCATCTTCACGTTGGACTTCTACGCCAAGGGCAAGCGCCAGCACGACGAGACGCAGTTGGTGCGGGTGGGACGCATCGCCGCAGCGGTCACCGTGGTGTTGGGCATCCTGGCCGCCAAGCCGCTGCTCGGCAGCTTCGACCAGGCCTTCCAGTACATCCAGGAATACACCGGCTTCTTCACCCCGGGCATCGTGGTGATCTTCCTGTTGGGCCTGTTCTGGAAGCGCGCCAACGAGGCCGGCGCACTTGCCGCTGCCATCGGCTCGTTCGTCCTGTCGGTCGTGCTGAAGCTGGCCTGGCCTGCACTGCCTTTCATCGACCGGGTCGGCCTGGTGTTCCTGCTGGCGCTTGCGCTCGCGGTGGGCGTTTCGCTGGCCACGCCTGCCGCACCGGCCAAGGACGTGGTCCGCACCGATGATGTGGTCTACGCCACGAGTTCGTCCTTCAACGTGGGTGCCATCGCGGTCGTTGCGATCCTGGTGGCCCTGTACGCCCTGTTCTGGTGAGGAGAGAGCCATGATCACGAAGACCCTGCTGGCCGCTGCATTGACCTTTGTCCCCCTGTTCTGCGCGGCGGCCGAGGCGCGCGAGGAACTGCAACCGACCGGCCGCTTCAGCGTATATGGCCACGGTGCCGCGGCCACGCCCCCGATGGGCTGGAACCCATGGAATGCATTCCGAACGGAAGTCACCCAGGACAAGATCCTGTCCGTCGCCGAGACCATCAAGCGCAACGGCATGCAGAAGGCGGGCTACCGCTACGTCAATATCGATGACGGCTGGTGGTTGCAGCGGCGCGAAGATGGCGGCATCCAGATCCGCACCACGATGTTCCCGATGGCGGCCAGCAAAAGCGGACCGCCCAGCCTGAAGCCGTGGACGGACCACCTGCATGCCATGGGGTTCAAGGCGGGGCTGTACACCGACGTGGGCCGCAACGTCTGTTCGCAGGCACACGATGCGCACAGCCCGAACCTGCCGGTGGGGACCACCGCGCAGCGCGAGATCGGCTTGGAAGGGTTCGAGGCGAGCGACCTGGCCACCATGTTTGGCGAATGGGGGTTCGATTACATCAAGGTCGATGCCTGCGGACTGGCTGACTATGGCCAGGGCAGCATGGCGCAGGCCAGTGGGCTGTACCGCGAGGCCCGCCCGCTGATCGTGCGTCGCGATGCGCAGCAGAGTGATGCCGACAAGGTGGAAACGATGTATGCGCGCGTCGGACGCCTGCTGGCCGAGGCCAATCCGGACAACGACTTTGTCTTCTCCATCTGCCCGTGGGGCGAAGCCAACGTGGGCACGTGGGGGGGGCGGCATGGCAATCTGTGGCGCACCAGCCCGGACATCGAGCCGACCTGGGAAAGCATGCTGCACAACTTCGACACGGCATCGCGTCGCGAGCTTTATGCCGGCCCCGGCCGCTGGAATGATCCGGACATGCTCGCGGTGGGATTGGGCGAGTTCGCTGCCGAGCACATGACCGAGGCGCGGACGCATTTTTCGATGTGGACGATCCTCGCCGCGCCGCTGCTGGTAGGGTTCGACCTCAACCATGCCACGCCCGCGCAGATTGCCCTGCTGTCCAACCCGGAGGTGATCGCGGTGAACCAGGATGCGGCCGGCAACCAGGGCCGTATCGTGGCGACGGACGGGGCCGTGCAGGTGCTGGTGAAGCCCTTGGCAGCGCGCGGCGATCGGGCCGTGCTGCTGGTCAACCGGGGCGAAAAAGAAGTCCGCGCCGGCGTGACTGCGGCGCAGATGCTGCTCAACCCGGACAGTCCGCTGCGCGCACGTGACCTGTGGCAGCAGCAGGAGATACCGGCGGCCGACGGCCGGCTCGGGTTCACCCTGCCACCGCACGGGTCGGTGCTGCTCAAGGTCAGCGGCACGCCGGCCACGGGCAACGACATCAGCCTGGGCGAGATCACCGGACGCATCCACGTCGCCGTGGACGGGCTGGACGGCTACAGCGCCAAGCCGGCCGAGGTGTCTGGTACGCCGCGGGTCGACGTGACGCCGGCGGGACAGCCGCTGCGTATCGGCGGCCAGGTGCAGGCACGTGGTATCGGCATCCATGCCAACTCGCGGCTGGAAGTGCGTACCGCGCGGGAGTACGCGCGTTTCAGCGCGCTGGTGGGCCTGGATGACAGCTCCGCAGCCGGGAAGGGCAAGGTCGTGTTCCATGTATACGGCGACGGCAAGCCGCTGTTCACCAGCGCACCGCTGGGGCGTGGCGACGCGCCGGCCCGCATCGAGGTCGACACCACCGGCGTGCAGGTGCTGGAACTGGTGGCGGATGCAGGAAGAAGCGTGCAGGGCACCACCCCGGTTGTGGTCTGGGCAGATGGCCGGCTGCGCTGAAGGCAGCGCTGCGCCGGGTAGCGCTGAGCGATGCTCGGCGGCTTTCCGCGCAGACGGCAACAGCATCCGCCGCGCACGTCCCGGCGCTACACTGACTACATGGAAATCCCGATGTTTCCCGCACAGGACCGGACATGATGGCGACGTCGAGCCGTAGCCTGCACGGGCAGATCGTGCACGAACTGGGCAAGCTGATCATCGCCGGCACCTACAAGCCCGGCGAGGTGCTGCCACGCGAGGAGCTGCTTGCAGAGCAGCTGCAGGTCAGCCGCACCGCGCTGCGTGAGTCGCTGCGCGTGCTGGGCTCCAAGGGGTTGATCGAAACAAAGCAGAAGATCGGCACCCGGGTCCGCGATGCCACCCACTGGAACCTGCTGGACCCGGACGTGCTGGCCTGGCACGGCGCGGCACTGCCGGACCTGGAGTTTGTCGAACAACTGGCAGAGATGCGCGAACTGATCGAGCCTGCCGCTGCCGCGCTGGCCGCCCAGCGCCGCACGACCGCGCAGCTCGAGCGTATCCAGCAGGCCTATGCGTCGATGGCAGCGGCCGTTGACATGGAGGCGTGGGCGGCAGCAGATCTCCGGTTCCACCATGCCGTGCTGGATGCCACCGCCAATGCGTTGCTGCGCCCGTTGTTCAGCGTGATTGAAACCGCACTCGGGAGTTACCTCCTGCTGTCTGCGCAGAAGGCCGACGCGGACTTCAAGTACTCGTTGCCCCGGCACGCACGTGTGCTGCAGGCCATTGCCGACCAGCAGCCGGAAGACGCCCGGCAGGCCATGCTGGAAATGATCGCCGATTCGCGCCGCAACCTGCGCGAGGGCGCGAGGCCTACGCCATGAGTGCCATGCCTTCACCCGTCTTGCTGAACAGCATCCACACCGGACGCGCGCTGCCGTACACGCGACCGGGCAGCCTTAGCGCGATTGCCAAGTCGTTGGTCGATCATCCCGTGCGCATCCACGCAGAGGGCATTGAAGGCGATGAGCAGGGTGACCTGCGCGTACACGGTGGGCCGGACAAGGCCATCCATCACTATCCGTTCGATCATTACGCGTTCTGGCGCGCGGACCACCCGCATCCACTGTTGGGCGCCTCTGGTGCCTTCGGCGAGAACTTCTCCAGCAGCGGGTGGACCGAAGCGCACATCCATATCGCCGATGTGATCCGGGTTGGAACGGCCACACTGCAGGTGTCGCAGGGTCGCCAGCCATGCTGGAAACTCAACGACCGATTCGGGTATGCGGACATGGCACGGACAATGCAGTCGAGCGGGCGCACCGGCTGGTATTACCGCGTGCTGGAAGGCGGTACGGTGTCGCCAGGCGACACGCTGACCGTTGTGGAACGACCGTGCGCTGATTGGCCACTCAGCCGACTGGTGACGGTCTTGTTCGATCGCACGCTGGAGCGTGAGCTGTTGGAAGAAGCCAGCCAACTGCCGCTGACCGCATCGTGGAAGAAGCTGTTGTTGAACCGACTGCAGCGCAACGAAGTGGAATCCTGGCAATCCCGGCTGCAGGGCCCCGCCGACGCATGACGGCGACCCGCCACGCGCGTCGCCGCCCGGTAGAGCCGACCGGTAGAGCCGCCTGGTAGAGCCGACTTCAGTCGGCTGCCGTTCGCGAAGAAGCCAGCCGCCTGGTAGAGCCGACTTCAGTCGGCTGCCGTTCGCGAAGAAGCCAGCCCACCGGTAGAGCCGACTTCAGTCGGCTGCCGTACGCGAAGAAGCCAGCCGACTGAAGTCGGCTCTACCAACCCGCACGAACCAACGCCCGCGAGCGGCACGAGTCTTCCGCCGAGCGTGGCTCGGCGCTACCGTTGCGCGGGGTCGAACAGGGCATTCAGCGTGGTGCCGGGCGTGGCGCCTTCCAGGCCGGCGAAACTGCCTTCGTCCTGCAGCAGCTGCGTGGCGCGCATGACGCCGCCCCACGCGGCACGCGCAAGCGCGCCGCCGAGGCTGACGCGGCGCACCCCCATCGCGGCGATGTCCTGCAACGAGAAAGCGCTTGGGCCCCCGACCAGCAGGTTCACCGGCTTCGGCGCGACGGCCGCGACCACGGCTTCGATGTGTGCGCGCTGGGTGATGCCCGGTGCATACAGGCAGTCGGCGCCGGCCGCTGCATAGGCGCGCAGACGCCGGATCGCGTCCTCGATATCAGGTCGCCCCACGAAGAAATTCTCGGCGCGTCCGGTCAGCATCACCACCGCGCCGGAACGGTCGATCGCTGCGCGTGCGGCACGCAGGCGTGCCACGGCTTCATCCAGCGGGCGTAGCGGCTGACCGGGTTCGCCACTGGCATCTTCGATGGACAATCCGGCCACCCCTGTGTCGATGGCATGCCCGATCGCCGCTTCCACATTGACCGGATCCGCCCCGAAACCATCACCAAAATCAGCAGTGAGTGGCAGTGAGGTGGCTGCGACCAGCTCGCGCAGATGTGCCAGCACCTCATCCAGCGTCTCTCCGCCATCAGGCAGGCCGCGGCTCCAGGCCCGCCCGGAACTGGTTGAAGCCAGTGCCGCGAAGCCTGCGTGCTGCAGGTAGCGCGCACTGCCGATGTCCCACGGGTTCGGCAGCACGAAACAGCCGGACGCGTGCAACGCCCGGAACTGCTGCCGGCGGTTGGTTACGTCGGGTGTCGGCATGGAAGGTTTCTCCTGCGAGGGCAGTAACGATGCGTCAGGTGCGCGGATCCAGATAATCCAGCGCTTCGGCCACGGGCGTGTCGCCTGCGGTCAGCTCGATGATCACCCGCTGGATGGCGGGGCGTTCCACCAGCGCCACCAGCGTGGCGGCCACATCCTCACGCGAAATATCGCCATACCCGATCGCCGGGCCGGCGGACACATTACCGGTGCCGGCCGCATCGGTCAGCGTGCCGGGACGCAGGATCACCCATTCCAGACAGGACGCGGCCAGATATACATCGGCCTGTTTTTTGACCTGCATGTAGACCTCGAACGTGTCGGACACGTCCGTGCCACGCCCGGCTTCTGGAAATGCGGACACCAGCAGGATGCGCTGCACGCCAGCCCGTCGCGCGGCATCCACGGCGGTTTCGAGTCCGCGACCATCGATGGCACGCGTGGTGTCCACGCCGCCCTTTCCGCCGGCGCCGGCCGTAAATACAAGCACATCGCTGCCAGCCAAGAGCGCGGCCAGCGATGTGCCATCCAACGCCTGCAGATCACCCGCCACGGGCGTCGCACCGTCCTGTTGCAGCGCAGCGGCCTGCTCGGGCCGGCGATGCAGCGCACGGACCCGGTGCCCACGGGCGGTCAGCTGGCTGACCAGATGGCGGCCGACCTTGCCGGCCGCACCAATGACGAAGACAGTGCTCATCGGAGAGCTCCAGGGAAGAGGGGGAAACCAGCATGCGTGATGCTGCGTTGCGACCGCGTGCGCGTCGCTGGGGGGCTGGACGCTACCGCGGCCAGGTGAAATCGGTCACGATGGTGGGTTACGCCCTTTCTGCTCCCCCCGGATTTTTCCTGTGCTGAGTGTCATTGCTTCCGTTCTCGCGCTGTACATCGTGCTCCGCCTGGTCTGGCCGTTGCGCCTTCCGCTGGCCGTGCGCGTGCTGCTGTCTCTGCTGGTGTTCGCGATGGCGCTGCACCATCGCATCGTGGCCCAGTTCGCCGGCACCATGGCGTCGCCTGAGCTGCCGAAGATGGTCATCGCCGTGCTGGCGACCGGATTCACGTCGTTGCTCCTCGGCGCCCTGTTCCTGCTGCTGATCGATGCGGCGTTGCTGATCGCACGTCTGCTGAAGTCAGCGAGGTCAATCGCCGCATTGCGTGCGCCTTGGCTGCGTCCTGTCGCGGGCCTGACAGCGCTGGCACTGGGCATTTTCGGCGTAAGCCAAGGCATGGCGGTACCCAAGCCGCGCAGCATCGACGTCGAGATCGCCGGACTGCCCGCTGCGTTTGACGGCTATCGTGTGTTGCAACTGACCGACATCCATGCCAGCCGCCTGCTCACCGGTGACTGGGTGCGCAAGGTCGTAACCGAAAGCAACGCGCAGCACCCGGACCTGATCGTCATCACCGGCGATCTGATCGATGGCACGGTCGCAGCCCGTGCCGATGACTTCGCACCGCTCGGTGACCTGCGCGCGCCGGATGGCGTCATCGCGATTACCGGCAACCACGAGTACTACGCGCAGTACGCCGACTGGATGAAGGCATTCCGCGGCCTGGGCATGCAGGTGCTTGAAAATACCCATACCGAGGTCCGCCGCGACGGTGCGGTGCTGACCATCGCCGGGGTCACCGATCCGGTGGCCGCGCGCTATGGCCTGCCACTGCCGGATCTCGACGCCGCGCTGGCAGGCAGCAACCCGCAGGCCCCGGTGATCCTGCTGGACCACCGCCCGCGCGAAGCCGTAGCGAATGCCGCCCGCGGGGTGAAGCTGCAGCTGTCCGGGCATACCCACGGGGGTCATATCATCGGCATGGATCAGCTGGTGAAGCGCGCCAACGGTGGCTTCGTGTCCGGTCGTTATGCAGTGGGTGACATGACGCTTTATGTCAGCAACGGCGCGGGGCTGTGGCCGGGCTTCGCGGCCCGCATCGGGGTGCCGTCGGAGATCACGCTGATCACCTTGCGGGCGCCCACCGCCACACCGTAGCCAACGATGTGCGTTACCGGGGTAGCGCCCTTTCGCCAGGGGAAAGGGTCCTTGCCCTTGCGCTGATGCAGAAATTCATGAATCCCAGATGGCCCCGTACGCGGGCAGTCCGCGGGCTTCGCAGCCGTCGACCACCGCATCGGTCAACGCACGGTTGGCGATGCAGATGACCGCTTCTGCGTTCATTTGCTGCGCGGTCTGCCACGCCAGCCGCAGCAGTTCCGGCTTGCCGGCTGTGTGGGTGTCCCAGATCAACGCGTCCGGTTGAGCTGCCAGGATCTCGTCCACCAGTGCATCGCCGTAGGTGACGCGGGGAGAACGTACGGACCAGATCAGGCGCATGCGCACTTTCCGGGCGAGAAGATGCGGCAGCACGGGCCCAATCCCACTGCCGGTCGCGACGTACAGTACCGAGTGGAACAACACTTCGATATACGCCACGCCCGCTGTAGTGAAGCCGCGCATCCAGAGATGGCGCGGCGGGTCATCGATGACCCCCCCCGTCCAGTCGCCGGCGCGCGAAATGATCATGCGGGACCGGTGCTGCCCGGGCGCTGGAATGTTGGCGAAGGAATGCCACTGCCCGAGCGGCGAGCGGCTGATGGCATTGGCTGATCCAGTGAAGGGCGGTGGGCGCATCGAGACCGTAAGAATAGCTGCGTGTGCGGAACAGACATCCACTTGGACCGGCACCCGGCGCAGGCGCAACCACGGCAGCGCGACGCTGACCGTCACCAGCCCCAGCATCACGAACATGGGGGCTGCACGCATCTGCAGCGCCAGCGCCCAGGAGAGTAACAGCGTGGTCCAGCCCGCATAGCGGTGCACCTTTTCGAACACATCGTGATGCCGTCGGCGGACGACGGGCAGGGCGGTCGCCAGCATGGCCAGCAGCACGGCCAGCAAGGTGAACACCGTCCAGGACAGTGCGGCACCGCGCACGGGGCCGCCACTGCCCCGTGAAATCCCAATGGCGGCAAACACCATCATCCACGCTACCCCAGCGGATGCGCCGCCCGAGTGCAGTCCTCCGAAGTGGTACACCTTGGCCAAGTGGCGGCGGATGCCCAGGGGCCATGCCACCGGCACACAGCAGGCCAGCCGGAACAGGGCGTTTATCACCAGGCTCTGGCGTATGAGGATGGCCATGCTGAGGTTGCCCAGTGCCAGCCCGGCCACGGTCTCGGGCGCATTGGTCAGCGATGCCCAGCCTGCAGGTTGCATCAGGTAAGCGGCCACACAGGTATTGGCAGAAATCACCATCATGAAAAGCAGCATGTAGTGGCTGATGGACCCCCGCGTGCGCGACGACGTTGCAGCCCCAGTGGGCGGCCTGCTTGGCGTGTGGCTGCCGAGCAGGTGCATCAGCCTGCGTTTGTCTACCTTGCCGCGGCTGGTGAGTGGTAGCGCGTCCAGGGCGAGCATGTGTTCGGGCACGGCGTAGTAGGGGAGCTGACGGCGGGCGTGTTCCCGCGCGTGATGCACGTCCGCAGTGGCCGGTGTCACTACGCAGGCCAGTGTCCGGGTATCGAGCTGCAATGTGACCGCTTGGCGCACACCGGCGGCGCCCTCGACGATGCGCGACACGGCATCCAGCTCTACCCTGAACCCACGCACCTTCACTTGGTCATCGGTGCGTCCAAGGTGTTCCAGCTCCCCATGCTCATTCCAACGACCCAAGTCCCGGGTGCGGAACATCTGCCAGCCGTTGCCAAGGAACGGGTCGTCCCGATATCGTTCGGCGGTCAGCGCCGGGTTGCTTAGGTAACCGGCGGTGACGCCCACTCCGCCTGCCCACATCTCACCGACCTGGCCAACGGCGCACGGCTGTTGGTGCGCATCCAGCACGTAGACCGCGTTGTTCGGCGTAGGTGCGCCGATGCTGAGCGGCCGCCCCCCGGCCTCGTGGCGGTGCAGTGTGTTGACGATGGTGGTCTCTGTCGGTCCGCAGCCGTTATGGAACGCACAGCGCTCGGACCAGTGAAGGGCAAGCGCCTCGGGGCACGGTTCGCCGGCAACGGCCACGGTCCGTACCCGCCTGCACCGGTCACGTTGCAGGCGCGACAGAATCGACGGGGTGGCGATGATGACGTCCGCTTCGGCAGCAGCGGCCTGCATGTCCTCGCCGCGAATGATCAGCGTTGCGCCTTGGCAGAGCGTTCCCAGTATTTCCCATGCCGACAGGTCGAAGGCAATGTTGAGCAGCTGACTAACCTGCATGCCGGGCCGGATGCCGAGGTTCCCTGGGGGGGTGAGCAGCACGTTGCAGAGGTTGCGATGCGTGACCGGAACACCGTTGGGCATTCCGGTCGTGCCCGATGTGTAAAGGATGAATGCCGTGCCATCGCTTACAACCGGTGGCGGTCTCCAGTCGGAGGGAGCGGTGTCGCCGATGCTTTCCTCGATGACCAGCACTTCACGCGCCTGCAGACGCGACGCTGCAGCGCGATCCGCCGCGAGGCACAGCAGGGCGCGGCATCCGGCCGCCTCAAGCATCTGCGACAGCAGCGCCGGTGGGGCGATGCGGATATCCTGCGGAACGTAGGCAGCGCCAATCTTGAGTGATGCGATGATGGCCACCAGCATCGGGATGGACCGTGTGACGAACAGGCCAACCGTATCGCCGCTGCCTATGCCTGAACGCTGCAGACGATGAGCGAGCGCATCGGCTGCACGTTCCAGCGCTGCGTAGGTGATCGATTCATCGCCATGGATGGCTGCCACCGCATCGGGTTGGCACTTCGCCCAATCGGCAAATGCGGCGTGCACCAGAGTATGCACCGAGGCAACGGCGGGGCCGCAGCTGAGTACGCGTATTGCAATGTGCGGGTGCACGAGGATCGATGCCGGCGGCCACGTGCTGCGGTTATCGGGACAAGAAGGCGCCATGCCGATTCTCTTCGAGACGAGCCGTCAGGTGGCCCGGTGTCGGCAGTCTAGGGAGGTGGCCGCACGGCGAAACGTGACCTGCTGAGTGAAACAGCTGGAGCTCCATTGGCGTCGAAATGGGCAATATGACGGCGGCTAAGGCCTACTCAATTGTGTGCTCGAAGAAGACAGCTGCGGCCGTATGGAACCCCCCGCAGGCGACGCGTGAAATGCAATGCCGCGCTGCCCCTCGTGGCGTGGACGGCTCCAGGTTGAACATCGACAGGTGTGGTGCGACAGACGCGCCGATCCGGCGAGCGGAATCGTGTTTCGCTCTTCACCCGCCCTGCGTTACGGTGCGCGCATTCTTGGAGGAGGACTGTCGATGCAGCACGTGGCCGGTGACCTATGAACGCCGTCATGCACCGCCGTTCAATGTGGGTGGCCGCGCTGTCCACCGTGGTGGAGTGGTACGACTTCACCCTGTACCTGTACTTCGCCACCGTGCTGTCCCGGGTGTTCTTCGGCGGCGGCGAAACCGCGCTGCTGGCCACCCTGGCGGGGTTCGCCGTGTCCTACCTGATGCGACCGCTGGGGGCGCTGTGCTTCGGCCATCTGGGTGACCGTCTCGGTCGTCGCTGGATGCTGCTGGCATCGATGGCCCTGATGGCCGCCGCGATGCTCGCCACCGCATTGCTGCCGACCCATGCCCAGATCGGCGCCAGTGCAGGCGTGCTGCTGCTGGTGCTGCGCTGTGTGATGGCGTTCTCGGTAGGCGGTGAGTACACCGGGGTGGTGGCCTACCTGCTGGAAAGCGCGCCCAGCGGACGGCGTGGTCTGATCACGTCGCTGGCATCGGCGGCCAGTGAAGTCGGTGCCTTGCTGGCGGTGGCGCTGTCCGCGCTCACGGTCGCCTTGCTGCCACAACCTGCGCTGGATACGTGGGGCTGGCGTATTCCGTTCTTCGTCGGTGCGGCGTTGGCGGTGGTGATCCTGCTGGCCCGCTCGGGCATGCACGAATCGCCGGAGTTCGAACGCCAGCAGCGCGAAGGCAGCGTGCCCAGCGCACCGCTGCGGCAGATACTGCGTTCGCATCCGGGCGCGGTCGCGCGTACTTTCGCCATATCGGCACTGGGATCGATCACCTACTACGTGGGCATCACCTACGTGCCCGCGTTCCTGCACGCCAACGGCCGCGGCGAGGGGGAAGCCCTGTGGCTTTCAACCATCGCGGCAGTGGCCGTGATCGCGGCGACGCCCTTGTGCGGTGCGCTGTCCGACCGCTTCGGGCGGCGCCCGATGTTGCTGGTGCTGACGGTGCTGTCTGCACTGCTGCCGTTGTCGATGTTCGGCTGGATGGCGGATGCGTCCACCGCAGGCGTCATCGCTGCAGCGGTAACCCTGGCCTGCGTGGCCGGTGGGATCAGTGCGGTGGCCGCATCGGCCACCGCAGAACAGTTTCCCGGCGAGGGCCGCCTGAGCGGGCTGGCCCTGGGGGTGACCATGGCCACCGCGGTATTCGGCGGCGCCACGCCGTGGCTGGCACAGTGGTGGGTGGAGCGCAGTGGCTGGAATGCAGCGCCCGGCGCGATGATCGCCATCGTCGCGGTACTGGTCCTGCCGGTACTGTGGCGGCTGCCGGAAACGCGTCCGACGCCGATCCGGTAGCGCCGAGCCACGCTCAGCGGACGAACAAAGGCGCCGCGCTGCGCGCTCGCCGAGCATGGCTCGGCGCTACCCGTTACCGATTGCCCGTTACCGCTTGTCGGGATGTGACGTGCTGGCTTACAGCGCCAGTGTCTTTTCGATATCGGCCAGCACGGCGTGGGCATCCACGCCGATGGCGATCGACTGCATGGCCTGGTTGTCCCACACGCTGGGGCCGAAGGACAGGCCGGCCGGCTTGGGGATGGTCATGCCGCGGGCCACGCCGTCGGTCGCCACGCGCACGCTGGCGTGCTCGTACTCGAACAGTTCCGGCCGGGTCAGCGCGATGCAGGCGCAGCAGTCATGCACCACCATGCCCTTGTGACCGGCCTGCAGGTAGAAGTCCACGTAGTCCTGCGACAGCGCACGCACCAGGTCGGCGTCGGCACCACCGACCTCGGCCAGGGCATCGAGTCCATGGCGATCCATCTCCACCTGGGTGGTGACGTCCAGGCCGATGGCGATCAGCGGCCAGTTGGCGGTGAACACGATATCGGCGGCTTCGGCATCGCCCCAGATGTTGGCTTCCGCCGCCGGGGTGATGTTGCCGTTGACATGGAATGCGCCGCCCATGATCACCACGCCGCGCACCAGCGACGCGATCTCGGGTGCTTCGCGCAGGGCCAGGGCGAGGTTGGTCATGCGGCCCACTGCGACCAGGGTGATCTGGCCCGGCTGGGCACGCACCATGTCGATGATCAGCTGATGCGCGCTGCGCGGATCGGCGGCGACGTCCAGCACGGCCGGCACCGGATGATTGCCCAGGCCGTTGTCACCGTGGATGTGCACCGGCCAGGCTTCCGGCTGTGCATCCGGCTGCAGCGGGCCCGCAGCGCCGCGGGCGACCGGCGCATCGAAGCCCCATACCTGCTTGAGGAACAGCGCGTTGTGGGTGGTGGATTCCACGGCGGCATTGCCGAATACCGTGGTCACAGCCAGCAGGTTCACCTGCGGATGCTTGTGCAGGTAAAGCAGGGCCAAGGCATCGTCGACGCCCGGGTCCGTATCGAAAATAACGTTGTGCATCATGGCGTTGTTCTTCTGTTTCGTCGTGATTGTTCGCTGCGTATTGTGTCACGACGGAACACCCGCCAAGCCCACCCCACGGCCAGGTAGAGCCGACTTCAGTCGGCTCAGTCCCACTGCACCCCTCCAACGTAGCTCAATACGTCCAGCGCAGGCTGAAGGCCACGAAGCGCGGCTCGCCGTAGTTGTTGTAGTCCAGGTTCGCCCAGTAGGTCTTGTCCAGCGCGTTGCGCACGCTCACCGTGGCCGTCCAGCTGTCGCTGATCCGGTAGTTGGCGTTGAACTGCACCAGCGCATACGCCGGCTGGTTCACGGTCACCGCGCCACCGGTCGGGTAGGGCACGTTGAACGCCTGCACCTTGCTCTGCCACTGCACGCCGCCACCCAGGGTCAGCCGCTCCCAGGCGCCGCGCAGGCGGACGCTGGTGTTGAGCTGCAGGAAGTCTTCAGGCAGGTTCGCGTACAGCAGGTCGGTCGCAGCGCGGGTCACCTTCACGTGGGTGAAGCCGGCGTTGACCGTCCAGCCGGGCAGGATCTCGCCGTTGAGGTCCAGCTCCCAGCCCCGTGCCTTGGTGCCGTTGATGCCGATGAAGGCCGAGCTGCCATCGCTGAGCGAGCCTTCCGGCACGCTGGCGTCACGCACCGCGTAGTTGTCCTGCTTGGCCTCGAACACGGCCGCGTTGGCGGTGAACCGGCCCTCCATCCACTGCGATTTGATGCCCGCTTCCACGTTGGAGCCTTCCACCGGCGCGAGCAGGTTTTCGTTGCGGTCCTTGTAGTTCTGCGGATTGAAGATCTCGGTGTAGCTGGCGTAGCCGGAAACGTTCGGCGTCACGTCATACACCAGGCCCACGTACGGCGTGACTTCGTCATCCACCTTGTACGCGCCGCTGGTGGCGGTATAGGTGTTGGCGACGTTGTAGGCCCGGGTGCGGGTCTCCCACGAACTCAGCCGCGCGCCGGCGATCAAGGACAGCGGGTCGGCCAGGCGCAGGCGGGTGGAGGCATACACACCGCGTTGGGTGGTACGCGCATCGCGGTGTGCCCCGGTCCGGCGCACGATCAACTCCGGCGCGTCGCCGTTCCAGGTGTTGATATCGGGAATGTCGTAGCGCCAGCCCGCCGTCGGGCTCATCGTCCACGCAGTGGACTGCAGGTCGGAGAAGCTGCCACCCAGCACGACATCGTGCTCGCGGCCAAACAGGGCGAAGGTGCCGGACAGGTACACGTCCACGCCCTTGCGGGTGTCGTCGGTCTCACCGGCAGCGCCCAGCAGGTACACGCCTGCGCCGGTGGTCGGGTCCGGGTAGCCGCTGCCGTACACGCGCACGTTCTGCACGTTGCCGCGGGTGTAGGCGGTGTTGACCTTCAGCAGCCAGTCCTCGCCGAAACGCTGTTCCAGGTTGGCGAACGCGGTGCTGGTCTGGCGCTGCCAGCGGGTCCAGTGCGGGGCCATGTTGGTGCTGCGCGGCAGGTGCGCGAAGCTGCCGTCACTGTTGAAGAACGGCACCGTGCCCCAGGTCGAGCCGACCGGGTTGTTGTCCTGGGTCTGGAAGCCGACGGTGACCGTGGTCGACTCGGTCAGGTCACCTTCCAGCACCGCCATGCCGGACATCTTGTCCTCGCTGTAGCGGTCGTAATAGAAGTCTTTGTCCTGATACGCCGCGACCACCCGGCTGCGGAAGCGGCCATCGGCGGTCAGCGGCGCGTTGACGTCGGCCTGCATGCGGCGGAAGTCCCAAGTGCCTGCGCTGACCGCGAAGGAGGCGTCGAAATCCTTGCCCGGCCGCTTGCGCAGCAGATTCACGGTGGCGGATGGCACGCCGGCGCCGCTGAGCAGGCCGTTGGCACCGCGGATCACTTCAATGCGGTCATAGAAGGCGGTGTCGTATTCCTGGTTGGTCGAGCCGCTGTACGTGGGCAGGCCGTCGACCTGGAAGTCGGTGATCGCAAAACCGCGCGCGTAGTACAGCGGGCGCTGGGTGTCGTAGAACGAGACATTGACGCCGGTGACGTTGCGCATCACGTCGTTGATGCTGAACAACGACTCGTCCTGCAACCGCTCCAGGCCGATCACGGTGGACGACTGCGGGGTTTCCTGCAGGCTGATCGGCAGCCGCGTGGTGCTGGACGGGGCGGCCTTGCTGCCGTGCACGCTGACCTGGTCGAGGGTCTTGGCACTGGCTGCGGCACTGGCGTCGGCCGCGGTGTCGGCCATGGCCGGTACGGCGGTCAGGGCAGCGAGCAGCGCGATGGCCAGCGGCGCGGGTCGGAACGAGGAAGAGGCGGTCATGGCGGTTTCGCGGAAGGGTGGGGTAGTCGGACGGGCGCAAATGTAAATGATTATCGAAAACCTTACAATTCGCGATTGGGTTCGGGCGACGAACGGTCGTGTCCGCGCTCGACCGCCAGGGCCGCCAACGAAAACGGCCACCCGAAGGCGGCCGTCTCGATAGATCACTTTGGCAGGCCTTACAGCGCCTGCAGCTCCTCGTTCTTGTTGCGCTTCACCTGCGGCGGCTCGGGCGCTTCGGCCGGGCGGGCCACCGTGGCGGGGATGGCGGCCGGCTGGATCACGTCCGCCGGCACATCCAGGAAGGGCAGCTTCAACGCCTGGCTGGTCAAGGTGCGGATCTCGTTGGTCAGCGCCGGGCTCTCGTTGAGCTTGCGGCCATACGACGGGACGATCTCGCGAAGACGCGCTTCCCAGCCGGCTTTCATCTCTTCCGGGAAGGCCTTGGCCATCAGGTCGAGCATGATCGGCGGCGAGGTCGAGGCGCCCGGCGAGGCCCCCAGCAGGGCGGCCAGGGTGTGATCCTTGTCGGTCACGATCTCGGTACCGAACTGCAGCACCGGGCCCTTCTCCGGGTCACGCTTGATGATCTGCACGCGCTGGCCGGCGGTGACCAGCGTCCAGTCTTCACGCTTGGCGTTGGGGAAGTACTTGACCAGCTCGGCCTGGCGGTCGTCGTCGTTCAACTGCGCCTGGCTCATCAGGTACTTCACCAGATCCAGGTTTTCCGCGCCCACGTTCAACATCGGGGCCACGTTGTTGTGGGTCACCGACGAGTAGAGGTCGAACCACGAGCCGTGCTTGAGGAACTTGGTGCTGAACAGCGCGAACGGTCCGAACAGGACCACCGGCTTGCCATCGAGCTTGCGTGCATCAAGGTGCGGCACGGACATCGGCGGCGAGCCGGTCTCGGCCATGCCGTAGGCCTTGACGCTGTGGCGCGAGGCGATGTCGGCACCCTGGAAGGCGAGGAACTGGCCGCCCACCGGGAAGCCGCCGTAGTTCTTGGCTTCCGGAATGCCCGACATCTGCAGCAGCTTCAGGGCCGCGCCGCCGGCACCGATGAAGACGAAACGCGAGTGGGTGGTGGTCTCGTTGCCGGACGCAAGGTCCTTGACGGTCACGTTCCAGGTCTTGTCGTCGTTCTGGCGCAGCGCGGTGACTTCATGGCCCAGGTGCAGGCCGAAATTCGGGCTGCGCTTCAGGCCATCGGTGAGCTGGCGGGTGATGACGCCGAAGTTCACGTCGGTGCCCAGCGGCATCCAGGTAGCAGCGACTTTCTGCTTCGGGTCGCGGCCTTCCATCAGCAGCGGAGCCCACTGCTTGATCTGCGCCGGATCTTCGGAGTACTGCATGCCGTAGAACAGCGGATTCTTGACCATCGCCTGCTGGCGCTTGTGCAGGAAGTTGATGTTGTCGTCGCCCCACACGAAGCTCATGTGCGGGGTGGCATTGATGAAATCGCTGGGCTGGCTCAGGCGGCCTTCGCGCACCTGGTGCGACCAGAACTGGCGCGAGACCTCGAACTGTTCGGCGATGCCGACCGCGCGCTTGGTCTCGATGCTGCCGTCCGGAAGCTCCGGGGTGTAGTTCAGCTCGGCGAACGCGGAATGCCCGGTACCGGCATTGTTCCAGCCATCGGAACTTTCTTCGGCCACGCCGTCGCGGCGCTCGTACACCTGTATGTTCCAGTCCGGCTGCAGTTCCTGCAGATAGGTCGCCAGGGTGACGCTCATGATGCCGGCGCCTACCAGGACTACGTCAACGGGCTTGTCGTTGCTGGCCGCCGGCACCGAGCGCTGGGTCAACGGCCAGTACAGGAACAGTACCGACGTCACCAACAGCAGCACGAGCAGGGCGACTAAAGCCTTGCCAAATTTCTTCATGGGAACGATTCGTTTGGGGAGGGAATCAGGATGCGTGCCGGCCAGGGGCGGCGCGTGAAGACGCGTCAGCAGGCGGCCGCCTACGGCGTCCAGTGACGTATTTTACCCGTTTGTGGTCCTGATTTGGTGCGACGCAGCATCCTGCCCGTGGCTGGATCAGCGTTTGCGGCGGATCAGGGCCGTCGATGCGCCCAGCACCGCGCGGGTCAGCAGCGCCATGGTCTGCACGTCGCCTTTCCAGTGCTGCCAGTACAGCGGAACGTCCTCCCACGCGCGCTGGCGCACGTAGACCAGCCGACCGGCATCGAGGTGGCGCTTCACCAGCGGCAGCGGATTCATCGTCCAGCCCAGCCCGCCCAGGTTGGCCTGGACGAACGCGCGGGTGGAGGGAATCCACCACGTCGGCGCCGTGTTGGGCACCTCGACCCCGGCCATCCGCCGTGCGAACCGGGCCTGCATGTCGTCCTTGCGGTTGAATACCAGGACCGGGGCCTGCGCCAGCGCCTGGGCGCTCACCCCCTTGCCGAAATGCCGGTCGCGGAAAGCCGGGGTGCACGTGGCGGCATAGCGGATGCTGCCCAAGGCGTGGATCTGGCAGCCCTGCACCGGCTCATCCAGCGTGGTCACCGCGCCCAGCACCGTGCCCTGGCGCAGCAGCTCCACGGTGTGGTCCTGGTCTTCCACGCGCAGGTCCAAGGTGGTGCCGGTGACCTGTGCGAACTGCTGGGCCGCTTCCGGGAACCAGGTTTCCAGGCTGTCATGGTTCACCGCCACCGGGATGCTGGCCTGCGGCAGGTCTTCGTCGGCAAGCCCCATCCGGTGCAGCGCGTCGTGCTCCAGCAGGGCCGTCTGTTCGGCCAGCTGCACCAGCACCTGGCCCTCGGCGGTGGCGGTGGCCGGTGCGCCGCGTTTCACCAACAGCCGACCGACGCGGTCCTCCAGCGCTTTGACGCGCTGCGACACCGCGGAGGCTGTGACATTCAGCGATTGGGCGGCGCGATCGAAGCTTCCCTCGCGTATTACGGCGGCAAGTGCACGCAGCTGGGCATGGTCAACGCGCATCGCAATTAAGTTCCGCTAAAGAGGCTTAAGTAAGTTTAGCTTTTCTTGAGCGTGCTGCAACGCGACAATACGCGCCGTACCCCGGTGCTGTCCGCCTTCGCGAGGCACCGCCCACCCGCATTACAAGGTTGCCCTCATGTTCTCTCTCATCTCCGCCAGCACCGGCCTTGCGGCTTGGTTCAGTGGTGCCGCTACCGGCATCGGCCTGTTTGCCGTGGTTGGTGCACAGAGCGCTTTCATCCTGCGCCAGGGCATCCTGCGCAAGCACATCGTGCCGGTCGTGGCGACCTGCGCGGCGATCGATGCGGTCTTCATCTTCGCCAGCGTGGCCGGCCTGCGCACCCTGATCCAGGCAGCGCCGTGGCTGACCAGCGCGGTGCTGTGGACCGGTGTCGCCTTCCTGGCCTGGTACGCGCTGAAGTCCGCGCGCCGTGCCATCGCCGGTGGCGGTGGCATGGGCGAAGCCGAAAGTGATGACGGCAGCCGCCGCGCCGTGCTGATGGCAGCGGTCGGTTTCTCGCTGATCAATCCGCATTTCTGGCTGGACATGATGGTCATCGGTTCCATCGCGGAAAACTTCGGCAACGACCGCATGGCATACGCCGCCGGTGTGGTCACCGCCAGCTGCATGTGGCTGACCGCGCAGGGCCTCGGCGCCCGCCTGCTGGCACCGTTGTTCAACAAGCCCGGTACGTGGCGCGTGCTGGATGGCACCATCGCGGTGATCCTGAGCATTCTTGCCCTCACCCTGGCGGTGCGCGGCGTCAACTGATTCCACTCTCTCTCCAGAACGTGGTTTAAGGGGCGGCATCGGCAACGATGTCGCTCTTTTTTTGCAGATACCCTGATTCCCAATTCGTTCACGTGCCGTTTACAATCGTGGCGTGGCGGACATGCTGTCTGCAGAACGGGGATAAGGATGCGCAAGACGATGCTCGCGGCAATGATCGCCCTCCTGGCGACGCCGCCGATGGCCGACGCGGCCGAGGTGAACCTGGACCATTTCCTGCGCCGGGACGCCTTCACCGATATCAAGCTGTCGCCGGGTGGCGAGTATTACGCCGCGACCATACCGTTCGAAAAGGAGACCGCGCTGGCGATCCTGCGTGTGGCTGACGGCAAGCTGGTGGGCCAGTTCATGCCACCGCAGCACAACCACGCTTACCGCTTCGACTGGGTCAGTGACGACCGGGTACTGATCGAGCTGGCGCAGAAACTCGGTTCGCTGGACATGCCGCAACGCACCGGTGAGTTGTATTCGCTGCGCGCGAATACCTCCAGCGGCCAGCTGCTGGTCGGTTACCGGGTTGATGCGCAGGAGACCGGGTCGCATATTTCAGGCAAGAAGGCCGAGCGCGTGGCCGCCTTCCTCACCGACGACCTGCCGGCTGACGACCGCAACGTGCTGATCGCCGTGTCGCCGTTCACTGCCGATCCCTACACACGCCTGGAAAAAATGGACGTCAGCACCGGCCGGCGCACGCCGGTTACCCGCTCGCCGGTGCGCCGTGGCAGCTTCACCACCGACGGGCAGGGCCAGGCCCGCTTCGTTCATGGGGCCGGTGCGGACAACGTCAACAAGCTGTTCTACCGCGAGCGCAATGGTGCCAGCTGGGCGATGATCAACGACGAAGCCGTGACCGGCCGGATCGAGGATGCCATCGGCTTTTCGGCAGACGGCACGCTGGCGTACCTGCAGATCGAGCAGGCCGACGGCCCGGACAAGATCGTCAGCTGGAACCCGGCCACCGACGAACGCAAGGACGTGCTGCAGGACCCGGTGGTGGATCCGTCGCGGATCATCCATCGTCCAGGCACGGCCATTCCGGTGGGTGCGCTGTTTCTGGGCGACACGCCGCGCACGCGCTTCTTTGATGAGACGTCGGCCGATGCGCGGCTGTACCGCAGCCTGGAAAGTGCCTTCGACGGCAACGCCGTGTATGTCACCTCGAGCACGCGTGATGGCAACAAGGTGCTGGTACAGACTTTTTCGGGCACCAATCCCGGCGATTTCTTCATCTACGACCAGAAGGCGAAGGCGGCCGAGCACGTGGTCAGCCGCAGCCAGTGGATCGATCCGGCGCAGGCCGCACCGGTCCGCGCTGTCACCCTCAAGGCCCGCGACGGCATGGTCCTGCATGGCTTCCTGACCACCCCGCCCGGTGGTCCATCGCGCAACCTGCCCACGGTGGTGATGCCGCATGGCGGACCCTTCGGCGTGTTTGATGAGGGCGCCTACGACGTGCAGTCGCAGATGCTGGCCGCTGCTGGCTATGCGGTGCTGCAGCTGAACTTCCGCGGCTCGGGCAACTATGGCCGCGCGTACAAAGCGGCCGGTGCGCGGCAATGGGGCGGTGCCATGCAGGACGATGTGACCGATGCCACGCGCTGGGCGATCAGCGAGGGCATCGCCAACAAGGGAAAGATATGCATCTACGGCGCAAGCTACGGTGCCTATGCGGCGCTGATGGGCGTGGCCAAAGAGCCCGGCCTGTATAAGTGCGCAGCCGGCTATGTCGGGGTCTACGACCTGCCGATGATGCATGCCCGCGGCGACATCCAGCAGCGCGATTCGGGCGTGAACTACCTGCGCGAGTGGGTAGGCGAGCCGGCAACGCTGGCGGCGGTATCACCGGTCAATCTGGCCCAGCAGATCAAGGTGCCGGTCTTCCTTGCCGCCGGTGGCGAGGACGAGCGCGCCCCGATCCAGCACACCCAGCGCATGGAGGCCGCCCTCAAGCGTGCCGGCGTGCCGGTGCAGAGCCTGTATTACCCCCGCGAAGGCCACGGCTTTTATGTCGATGCCAACCGCCGCGAGTACTACGGCAAGCTGCTCACCTTCCTCTCGCAGAACCTCGAAAAAGGGGACGGAGGGAATTAATCTCAATTAATTACCTCCGTCCCCTTTATTTGACGCCGTGCATCATGCGCCGCAGCAGCGGCGCACAGGCGAAGGCGATCACCGCGCAGCCCAGCCCGATCCACATCAACAGCCAGAACAGGTGGGCGTAGCTGGCTGACGCGGCGACGATGTCCAACGTCTCGCCTTCGGGTACTTCGATGGCGGCCAGTTTGCCGAACAGGGCCGCCAGCGTTTCGGAAAACGCGGTGGCCAGGAACCAGGTGCCCATCATCAGGCTGACCACGCGCGGCACCGCCAGCTGGCTGACCGCCGACAGGCCCACCGGCGACAGGCACATCTCGCCACTGGCCAGCAGGAAGTACGCCAGCACCAGCCACCACACGCTGGCCATCTGGCCGGTTTCGCCGACCTGCTGTGCGGCCAGCGCCAACGGCACGAAGGAGAGCGCGCCGATCACCAGGCCGATCGCGGATTTGTACGCCTTGCCCGGTTCGGCGCGACGGCGGTCCAGCCACGCCCACAACAGCGCGAACAACGGCGCCAGCAGCACCAGGAACAGGCTGCCGAGGTAGGTCAGCGAACCGGCGGTCTGCGGTATGACCAGGCAGTCGCGCACCAGCAGCATCACCATCACCAGGCCGATGGCAATGAACATCCGCCGTGGCAGCGCCGAGCCGGGATGGCGATCGGACAAGCGCGCGCTGACCACGAAGCCCAGCGGTGCCAACACCAGCGAGAGGATGGACCACGGCAGCGGGGTGCCATCGCGGATCACCAACGCGGGCACGATGTCCTTGGTCAACAGGCGGTCGGTGAAGGTGACCCATGACCCGTACGACTGCTCGTACAGGGTGAAGAACACCAGTGCCATGGCGATCAGCGCCATCAGCGCGATCATCTGCTGGCGTTGCACCGGCGTGCACTGGGTGCCGGTGAACCAGGCAAACCACAGCAGCACACCGCCCAGCACGACGATCATCAGCAGCAACGCCAGGCTGATCTCGCCACCGAGCGCGAAGGCCCCGTTGCCGGCGGCCCACATCAGCCAGGCGATCGGCAGCACGGCGATCACCGCGCCGGCGTAGATCAGCCACTCCCGTGGCAGGCCGAGCACGCGGTCTTTCAATGAGGCCGGATCGCGCGGCTCGGCCAGCCCATGCAGGTATTTCTGGCCCCACAGGAACATGCCCAGGCCGATCAGCATGCCGATGCCGGCGGCACCGAACCCGTATTTCCAGCCGTAGGCTTCCCCCAGGAAACCGCAGATCAGCGAGGCGAACAGGGCGCCGAGGTTGATGCCGGCGTAGAACAGCGAGAAGCCGGAGTCGCGACGCGGATCGTTCTCGGCATACAGCTTGCCGACGATGGTGGAGATGTTCGGCTTGAGGAAGCCGACGCCCATGATGATCAGCGCCAGCGACAGGTAGGTGATGGACAACGCGCCCGTATCACGCACCACCTGGCCGTCGCGTACGTAGGCCGCGTGGCCTTCGAAGGCCATGCCCAGGTGCCCCAGCACCAGCAGCACACCGCCGAACAACACGGCCCGGCGCATACCCAGCCAGCGATCGGCGAGCAGCCCGCCGAACACCGGGATGCAGTAGACCAGTCCGCCATACGCGCCCAGGAGGTCCAGCCCGGCCTTGTCGCCGAACAGGTGGTACTTGGTGAGGTAGAGCAGCAGCAGCGCCTTCATCCCATAGAAGGAGAAGCGCTCCCACATTTCGGTGAAGAAACAGACGTAGACGCCCTTGGGGTGGCCGAGGAAGTCGTCGGAGGCAGTGGTGGTCATCGGGCAGAGTATGAGCCCGTTACAGATACCTCAGCCAGAGCAGATCCTTGCGTCGTGCCTTCAGGGCAGCAAACGCGCGCGTGGGCAGGTACAGCAGCAGCGCCAATGCGGTGCTGATCAACAGCAGGGCGGCCACCGATTCCACCGCGAACAGGGGCCCGTTGGTGGGCCCCCACAGTGCCAGCGCGCCCAGGTACATCAGCTTCAGCACATACAGGTGCAGCAGATAGAAGAACATCGGTGCCGCGCCGATCCGCGCCAATGGCTGCAACGCGGCGGCCACGGCAGGTACTTCGTACAGGCGCAGCAACAGCAGCCCGACGCCGAGCGTGGCCAGCAGGAACAGCAGCGAGGGCGGGTACTTGGTGATGTTGACGATGCTCATCAGCGTCCGCAGCGCGGTGTCCTGCACCTGCCACGGTGCATCGCCATACCCATTGAGCGCGCGCAGCATCACGAACGCGGCCAAGGCGCCGATGCCGCCCATCAGCAGCCAGTGCTGGCGCTGTGCAGCCGGCCGGCCGTTGGCGAACCACGGTCCCATCAGGTAGCCCAAGGTGATCACGCCGATCCACGGCAGCAGGGGGTACGAGGTGCGCAGGCGCAGCCCGTCACCGAGTGCGATCCAGTCGCGCTGGTGCAGCACTTTCCACAGGGTCGCCACGATGCCGTTGCCGTCCATATGCACACCGTCCAGCAGGTTGTGCCCGGCGACCAGCAGTACGGCCAGCGGCAGCAGCACCGCACGCGGCAGCCACACCAGCCCGGCCAGCGCGATCATGCTCAGGCCGATCACCCAGATCACCTGCAGGTAGATCGTGTCCGGCGGGAACTGGAAGGTCCACGCGAAGTTGACCAGGGTCAGCTCGAGCACCACCAGGAACAGGCCGCGCTTGAACAGGAAGCCGGCGATGGCGCGCCGGGGATCGGCCTGTCGCTGGCCGTAAAGCCACGCCGACAGCCCGGTCAGCAGCACGAACACCGGCGCACACAGGTGGGCCAGCAGGCGGCAGGCGAACAGCGCCGGCGACACCGTGCCGACATCCATTGGGTCGCTGACCTGGTACTGCATGAAGAAGGTTTCGCGCACGTGGTCGAGCAGCATCAGCAGCATCACGGTGCCGCGCAGCTGGTCGATCGACGCCAGCCGGGTGGAAACAGAAGGGGGCATACGGACGGCAGGAAGGGGTTGGGAAAGGATATAACATATCATTTTGGAGGTGTGCCGAGCCAGTCTTCCTGCGTGCGCGCGCTGGACTTGCCGCAGCCCGGACGCTAGCGTTGCAGGGATTTTTTTCGTATCAGGGGCTTCAATGAACAACGTCGCTGCGCCCAAGCAGCTCACGTTCCGCGCGGTGGTGCTTTCCATCGTGCTGGCCGTGGTGCTGTCGGCCGCCAACGCCTATCTGGGTCTGTTCGCAGGCCTGACCATCGCTACGGCGATTCCTGCCGCAGTGATCTCCATGGGCGTGCTGCGCCTGCTCGGCGGCGGTTCCATCCTGGAAAACAACATCGTGCAGACCGGTGCGTCTGCCGGCTCGTCGATCGCTGCCGGTGTGATCTTCACCATCCCGGCGCTGGTGATCATGGGCTACTGGCCGGACTTCAAGTACTGGTGGGTGCTCGGCATCGCCGGTCTGGGTGGTCTGCTGGGCGTGCTGTTCTCGGTGCCGCTGCGGCGCTCGATGATCGTCGAAGATCCACTGCCGTTCCCGGAAGGAAAGGCCGCGGCCGAAGTGCTCAAGGCCGGTGAGAACCCCGGGCCGGGCATGAAGATTCTTGCCGTGTCGGCGGTGATCGGCGCCGTGGTCAAGGTCGCCGCCGCCAGCGGCCTGCGGCTGATTCCCGACGCGTGGGCCACCGCGGCCTACGTGGGCAGCTCCAAGGTCACCGCGTTCATCGGCACCAACCTGTCGCCGGCATTGCTGGGCGTGGGCTACATCGTTGGCCTCAACGTCGGCATCGTGGTAGTGGGCGGCTCGATCCTCACCTGGCACATCGCCATTCCGATCTACCAGGCGTTCTTCCTCAACACCGACCCCGCCCTGGCCGCGTCCATCGCCACAGCATCGGCCACCGATGCGGCCTTCGCCATCTGGGGCGCGAAGATGCGCTACCTGGGCGTGGGCGCCATGCTGATCGGTGGCATCTGGACCCTGTTCTCGCTGCGCAAGTCGCTGCTGAGCGGCGTCAAGAGCGGCTTCGCCGCAGCCCGCAAGAGCACTGGCCCGGCCGTCGCCGAGACCGAGCGCGACCTGCCGATGAAGTGGATGCTCGTGGCGCTGGTGGTGTTCACCCTGCCGCTGCTTGCGCTGTACCAGGCGATCGTGGGCCAGTGGCATGTGTCGATCCCGATGACCATCATCATGATCGTCGCCGGCTTCCTGTTCGTGTCGGTATCTGCGTACCTGGCCGGCCTGATCGGCTCGTCGAACAACCCGGTGTCGGGTATCACCATCTCCACCATCCTGTTCGCGTCGGCGGTGCTGGTGCTGTTGCTGGGCAAGGACGGCCTGACCCCGGTCGGCGCCTTCGGGGCCCCGCTGGGTGCGGTCGCGGCGATCATGATCGGCGCGGTGGTGTGCTGCGCTGCTGCCGTGGGCGGTGACAACCTGCAGGATCTGAAGGCCGGTTACATCGTCGGCGCTACCCCATGGAAACAGCAGCTGATGCTGGGCATCGGCGCGTTCTCGTGCGCGCTGATCATGGCCCCCGTGCTGAACCTGCTGGCTACCGCCTACGGCATCGGTGCGCCGACGCCGGAACATCCCAACGCGCTGGCCGCACCGCAGGCCAACCTGATGGCGTCGGTGGCCCGTGGCCTGTTCGGCGGCGAGCTGCCGTGGAACTTCATCATCATGGGCGCCGTGGTGGGTGCGGCGATCATTGCCCTGGACGAGTGGCTGAAAAAGACCGGCAAGCGCTTCCGCGTGCCGGTGCTGGCGGCCGCCATCGGTATCTACCTGCCGCTGGAACTGATGGTGCCGATCTTCCTCGGCGGCCTTATTTCCCATCTGGTGGAACGCTTCCACAAGATCCGCGCTGAAGACGAAGAGGGCCGTGACCGCGTGCACCGCCCGGGCGTGCTGTTTGCCGCCGGCCTGATCACCGGTGAAGCCCTGATGGGCATCGCCATCGCCGTGCCGATCGTGGTCAGTGGCCGCGCCGACGTGCTGGCGGTTCCGGTCACGCTGCCGGCTGCGCAGTGGATCGGGCTGGCCGTGCTGTTCCTGGTCGGCTGGCTGATCTACCGCACCGGCAAGCGCGCCAGCGCTGCCTGATCCCGTGCTGATCCGGGGTCGGATCCCGTTTGCCCTGCGAACGGAATCCGGCCCCGACCTGGCCCCATGACCGATGGGCTAGGCAGGGTGGGCCGCGCAGGCCTACCATCGACGTTTTGCCGTCCTGCGGAGAACCCGATGAAACTGCGCCATGCCCTGTTGCCGTTGAGCCTGCTTGCGGCCCTGCCGTCCGTGGCGGCCGCCCGCGGTCTCGATGTCCGCGACATGATCGCGATGGACCGGGTGTCTTCGCCCGTGCTCAGTGCCGACGGTGGCACCGTGGTGTTCGCCAAGCGCAGCGTGGATGCGCAGCAGAAGGCCAGCAGTGCGCTGTTCGTGCGCAACCTGCGTACCCGCGATGCGGCGCCGCCGAAGCAGGTCACCCCGGCCGGCTGGAACGTCAACTCGGCGTCGCTGTCCGCCGACGGCCGCACCGTGTACTTCCTCAGCAGCAAGAACGGCAGCCAGCAGCTGTACGCGCAGGGCCTCGACGGCGACGCACCGCGCCAGCTGACCGATTTCCCGGTGGACGTGGACAGCTATCACGTGTCGCCGCAGGACGACCGCGTGCTGTTCAGCGCCGGCGTATTCCAGGACTGTGGCTCCGACCTGGCCTGCACCGAGAAGAAACTCGCTGCGAAGAAGGACACCAAGGCCAGCGGCCAGGTGTTCGACACGATGTTCGTGCGTCATTGGGATACCTGGAACGATGGCCGCCGCAACACCTTGTTCGTCGCTCCGCTGCCCACGGGCAAGGCCGCTGGCGTCAAGGGCGCCTCGGCGCTGAGCGCCACCCTGGCCGGTGATGCACCGTCCAAGCCGTTCGGCGGCAACGATGATTTTGCGTGGTCGCCCGATGGCCGCAGCGTGGTGGCCAGCATCCGCGTGGCCGGTCGCGAAGAGCCGTGGTCGACCAACTTCGATCTGTACCGCTTCGATGCCGCTGGCAAGCAGGCGCCGGTCAACCTGACCGCCGACAACCCCGCGTGGGATGCCGGCCCGGTGTTCAGTGCCGACGGCAAGACGCTGTTCTACCGCGCGATGAAACGTCCCGGCTTCGAGGCCGATCGCTACGCCCTGATGGCGATGGACCTGGGTACCGGCAAGCGCCGCGAAATTGCCGCGGACTGGGACCGCTCCGCCGGCGGCATCGTGCTGTCGGCCGACGGCAGCACGATCTACACCACCGCCGACGACATGGGCGAGCATCCGCTGTTCGCGGTGGACGTGGCCAGCGGCAAGGTGGAAAAGCTGGTGGGCGAGGGCAGTGTCACGGCGGTCGATGTGGCTGGTGGCAGCGTCGCCATCACCCGCAACAGCCTGAAGAGCAATGACCAGGTGCTGGTCGGCCTGCTGCCTGCTGCGGGCGAGGCGATGGGTGCGCTGCGTGCCCTGACGCCTTCCGCGGAAGAGGTGCTGAAGGACGTTGATTTCGGCGACTTCGAGCAGTTCTCGTTCAAGGGCTGGAACAACGACACCGTGCACGGGTACGTGGTCAAGCCGCACGATTACGTGGAAGGCAAGCAGTACCCGGTGGCGTTCCTGATCCACGGTGGCCCGCAGGGCAGCTTCGGCAATGGCTGGAGCTACCGCTGGAATCCGCAGACCTATACCGGCCAGGGCTATGCGGTGGTGATGATCGATTTCCACGGCTCCACCGGCTACGGCCAGGCGTTCACCGATGCGATCAGCCAGCATTGGGGCGACCGTCCGCTTGAAGATCTGCAGAAGGGCTGGGATGCTGCGCTGAAGCAGTACGCGTTCCTGGACGGTGACAAGGCCTGTGCACTGGGTGCCAGCTACGGCGGCTTCATGGTCAACTGGATCGCCGGCAACTGGAACAGCCCGTTCAAGTGCCTGGTCAACCACGATGGTGTGTTCGATCAGCGCATGATGGGGTACGCCACCGAAGAGCTGTGGTTCACCGAGTGGGAGCAGGGCGGCACGCCGTTCGCCAAGCCGGCCAACTACGAGAAGTTCAACCCGGTCAACCACGTGGCGGACTGGAAGAAGCCGATCCTGATCATCCACGGCCAGCTGGATTACCGCATCCCGGTGGAGCAGGGGTTGGCCGCGTTCACCGCCGCGCAGCGCCAGGGCATCGACTCGAAGTTCCTGTACTTCCCCGATGAGAACCACTGGGTGCTGAAGCCGGCCAACAGCGTGCTCTGGCACGACACGGTCAACGCGTGGCTGAAGCAGCACATCGGGCAGTAAGGCCCGTTTGAAGCGCCGCTCCTCGGGGCGGCGCTTTCACGTGGGGTAGAGCCGACTTCAGTCGGCTGCCATTCCGTTTCACTGACAGCAGCCGACTGAAGTCGGCTCTACCGGGTGCCTGTGTCCATGCCTTCGACTCCCCTGATCCAGAACGACATCGTCGTCTTCGGTTTGATTGCCGCTACCCTCGGTGCGGTGTTCTGGACGGCTTCGCGCGAGCAGGGGCTGTGGAAGCGGTTCTACGCCTTCGTGCCGGCGCTGCTGCTGTGTTACCTGCTGCCCGGCATCTACAACACGGTGGGCCTGATCGACGGCCAGAACACCCAGCTGTACAACCCCATCGCCCGCGACGTGCTGCTGCCGGCCGCGCTGGTGCTGCTCACCCTGGCGGTGGACATCAAGGGCATCCTGCGGCTGGGGCCGAAACTGGTGCTGATGTACCTGGGGGCGTCTGCCAGCATCATGATCGGTGCCGTCGTGGCGTTCCTGCTGATGCGCGCGCTGCACCCGGAAACGGTCGCCGGCGATACGTGGGCCGGCATGGCGGCGCTGGCCGGCAGCTGGATTGGTGGCGGCGCGAACATGCTGGCGATGCGCGAAGTCTTCGACGTCAATGCGACCACGTTCGGCCAGTTCGCGGTGGTCGATGTCGGCGTGGGCTATGTGTGGATGGCCGTGCTGATCTTCATGGCCGGGCGGTCGGCGAAGATTGATGCGCGCAGCGGGGCCGATACCACGCCCATCGATGAGCTGAAAGAGCGCATCGCCCGCTTCAAGGCCGAGCACGAGCGTGTGCCGACCTTGACCGACCTGATGCTGATCGTGGCGGTGGCCTTTGGCGGTGTGGGCCTGGCCCATGCGCTGGGCGCGCCCTTGGCGGCGTGGTTCAAGCTCAATGTCAGCTGGGCATCGCAGTTCAGCCTGGACGCGCCGTTCGTCTGGGTGGTGGTGCTGTCCACCACGTTGGGCCTGGCCCTGAGCTTTACCCGGGCACGCACCCTGGAAGGTGTGGGTGCATCGCGCGTCGGCTCACTGCTGCTGTACTTCCTGATCGCCTGCATCGGCATGCAGATGGACCTGCTGGCGCTGCTGGACCGGCCGTGGCTGTTCCTGCTGGGCATCATCTGGATCGCGGTGCACATCGTGCTGCTGTGGCTGTTGGCGAAGCTGCTGAACGTGCCGTTCTTCTACTTCGCCATCGGTTCGCAGAGCAACATCGGCGGGCCGGCGTCGGCACCGGTGGTGGCCGCGGCATTCCATCCGTCGCTGGCGCCGGTGGGCGTGCTGCTGGGCACGATGGGTTACGCGACCGGCACGTACCTCGCGTATGTGGTGGGCATTACATTGCGGGCGCTGGCGGGGCAGTGATTTTTTCGTCTGTCGTGGTGGGACCAGGCAGAAGCAGGTGGCGCCGAGCCATGCTCGGCGGAATCCATCCGTGCCCGTCAGCAAGGAGCCGCCGAGCATGGCTCGGCGCTACCGCTTTTGCGTTTGCTTTTCTTCCCGCCCTCGGCCCACCCGCACACACGGACACACCCGCTCAGCCGACCAACAAACCCCGTTCGACCAACCACGCGCGCGCGTCTTCGGCGTCCTGCTCGAACCAGGCGCGGGTGGAGCCCAGCCGGTAGGTGTAGCCCCAGGCATCCATGTCCGCCATCAGGCGGTCGCTGCCCACGCCGGGCAATTGCCCGGCCAGCACGATCTGCAGATAACAGGTGGCGTCTTCTTCGGGCACCGAATCGGTGGCATCGGTGTGCACCAGCGCGCGGCGCTCCGGCGGCAGCACGATCAGATGGCAGGACTCGTGCAGCATCGAATGCACCGGGGTGTCATCGCGCACGTAGACATTGTGGGCGATGATGCCGGCCTCCGGTTCGCCCCAGTAACTGCCGGGGATCGGTTCACCCGCCGCCACATGGTGCAGGTGCAGGCCGTGCGTGGCGAGCAGGCACGCGGCATCGGCGAAGGCGATGTCGCCCACGCAGGTGACGATGGGATCGGATGCAGGATCGGTCATGGCAGGTATCGACCCCGTCCGCACCGGGTGCGGACGGGGCAAAGAATCAGGGCTTGTCAGGCCCTTCGGGCAGGGCCACGGAAATATCCAGCACGTCGTGCTGTCCATCCTTGACCAGGTCCACCCGTACCGCATCAACGTCGATGTTGACGTACTTGCGGATCACTTCCAGCAGCTCGCGCTGCATCAGCGGCAGGTAATCCGGACCGCCGCGATGGCTGCGTTCCTGCGCGATGATGATCTGCAGGCGGTTCTTCGCGGTCTCGGCGGTGGTCTTCTTCGCTTTCAGGAAATCGAACAGGCCCATGCTTACCCTCCGAACAGCTTGCTGAAGAAGCCCTTCTTGTCTACGGCGGTGAAGCGCATCGGGCGGTCTTCGCCCATGATGCGCGCGACGGCATCGTCATAGGCCTGGCCGGCCGGTGAGGTGCCATCCAGAATGACCGGCTCGCCCTTGTTGGAGGCATTGAGCACGTCGCCCGATTCCGGAATCACGCCGATGGCCTTCAGGCCCAGCACTTCTTCCACGTCGGTGATGCTGAGCATTTCGCCGGCTTCCACCCGGGTCGGGGTGTAGCGGGTCAGCAGCAGGAAGGCGGGTACGTCCTGGCCGTTCTCGGCCTTGTGGGTCTTCGAGTCCAGCAGGCCGATGATGCGGTCCGAGTCGCGTACCGACGACACTTCCGGATTCACCACCACGACGGCGCGGTCGGCAAAGTACATGGCCAGGAACGCGCCTTTCTCGATGCCGGCGGGCGAATCGCAGATGACGTACTCGAAGCCGTCGGCGGCCAGGTCCTTCAGGACCTTGCCCACGCCTTCCTGGGTCAGTGCATCTTTGTCACGCGTCTGCGAGGCCGCCAGCACGTACAGGTTGTCAAAGCGCTTGTCTTTGATCAGGGCCTGCTTGAGGCTTGCTTCGCCATGCACGACGTTGACGAAGTCGTACACCACGCGGCGCTCGCAGCCCATGATGAGGTCAAGGTTGCGCAGGCCGACGTCGAAGTCGATCACCGCCACCTTTTTGCCACGACGTGCCAGGCCGCAGGCAAGGCTTGCGCTGGTGGTGGTCTTGCCGACGCCGCCCTTGCCGGAGGTGACTACGATGATTTCAGCCAAAGGACTTCTCCTGCTCTAGTTCTGGTTGGGGCTGCGTCAATCAAGCGCAGCGATCATGATCTGGTCCTGTTCCAGCCAGACCTGCACGGCCTTGCCGCGCAGGTTGTCCGGTACATCGTCCAATACCTTGTAGTGGCCGGCAATGGCTACCAGTTCGGCATGGAAATCGCGGCAGAAAATACGCGCCGCGGTGTTGCCTTGGGCACCGGCCAGCGCGCGTCCGCGCAGGGTGCCGTAAATATGGATGCTGCCATCGGCGATGACTTCGGCGCCGGCGCCCACGGTTGCCATCACCGTCAGGTCGCAGTTTTCCGCGTACAGCTGCTGGCCCGATCGTACGTTGGCCAGTTGCATGCGGCCCGGCTTCGGTGCACCGCCGGTGGCCGGCGGGGGCGCCGCCAGCGCTGCGCTTGCCGCCGCCGCACGGCGCGGTTCACGCGTCGGCGCGGGCGCAGCAGCAGGGGCCTGGCGTGCCGTTACCGGCTCGGCATCCCCGCGCTCGTACTGGGCGCGGAACTTGGCCAGCAGCGGCAGGCCAAGCTGCTGGGACAGCAGCTCGATTTCCGACGTGCCGTAGGCCAACGCCACCGGCAGCACGCCGGCGCCGCGCAGCCCGTCCAGCAGCGCCTGCGCACTGGCAACATCCGGTGCGCGGGTCAGGCCGCCGAAATCCAGGATCACTGCGGCGCGGCCGAACAACTTCGGCGCCCGCGTGACCCGCTCGTTCATTTCCTGCACCAGCCATTCGACATCCATCGTGCGGATGCGCAGGTTGGCAATGCCCACCTGGCCGATCTTCAGCTCACCGGCCTGTTCGTAATCCATGTTCACCGCCACCTCAAGTACCCGTCGGCTGCTGTGCGTGCGCCGGCAACTGCCGACCACGCGCCCATGCCACGTCTGGCAGCTTGCCGCCATAGGTATCACTCACCCAAGCGTAGCTGCACAGTTCCTTGGCCAGCATGCTGGCGCGTACATCGACGTGCGGCATGGTGTTCTGGCCCAGTTCGCGGAAGCCGAAGCTGCCGTGGAAGAGCAGTGCCGCATCCGCGCCGTGGTCCTGGAAGACCTCGCACGTCATCTGCGGGTAGCGCAGTTCGGCATAGCTCTGCGCATCAGCGTAAAACGCCCGCCCGACACCGCCGCCACGCCGACGGCTGGCGACCACGATGCGGTCGATATAGAAGAATCCGCTGTCCAGGTGCTGCTTGAACCAGGCGAAGTTGCTGCTGTCGTGCTCGCTTGCGCTGCCGAACCCGATCAGGAAGCCGGCAAGGTTGCCGTCGCGCTCGGCGACGCGGAAATATTCGGCCGTTTCATAGAACAGATGCAGCCGGTGCGCGTCCAGCGGCAGGATCGCCAGGCCGGCATTGTTGTTCAAGGCCAGGACGGAATCGAGCTCATGCTCGCGCACGTCGCGGATGACAATCGACATTGTGACTCCGTGGGGTGGTGCGTGTGGCCCGTTTCCGGACCGCTCCCATTGATTATTGCATGGGGGGACCGTCGCCGGGGGAATCCGGGGCATGACTTCCGTGGGAGTGACGCGGGCCGGGTTCAGCCTAAGATGCAGGGATGTTGGGAGCCCTCAGTCATACCCGCGTCCTCCGTCTGGCCGGCCTGTTCACCTGGGTCATGGTCGGCCTGCCGCTGGTTTATTCACAGATAGAGAACCTGCAGCGGCAAGGCGCTGACAACGGGCCGGCCATGCTGTTGTTCGGTGCCTACCTGGTGTTCGGCGGGGCCTACTTCCTGCTCACCCGTGATCTGCGCAGTGGGGGCCACGCCAGTTGGATGGACCGCGGCATGCTCGTGCTGCTGACCATTTCCGCGCTCGGCGTCAGCTTCCTGAGCGGCTCGGGGCTGGGCAGCATCCTGATGATGGTCGCCGCCGGGGTGATCCCGTGGATGCTTGCCGCGCACTACGGCGTGATCTGGCTGCTGTTGAGCCAGTTGGCGGTGGCGCCGGTCTACTACGTGCTGCTGCGCTTCCCCCTGTTCGAGGCGGTGATGCAGTCGCTGCTGTACGGCGGGTTCTCGATGTTCATCTTCGTCACCAGTCTGGTGGCCCGGCAGCAGACCGATGCCCGTGAAGAACAGCGTCGTCTGAATACCGAGCTGCGCGCCACCCGTGTACTGCTGGCCGAAAGTGCCCGCGTCAACGAGCGCACGCGCATTTCCCGCGAGCTGCATGACCTGTTGGGCCACCACTTGACCGCGCTCAGCCTGAATCTGGAGGTCGCCGGTCACATCACCGAGGGACGCGCGCAGGAGCACGTGCATCAGGCGCACACGCTGGCGCGGCTGCTGCTGACCGATGTGCGCGAAGCGGTCAGCCAGCTGCGCGACAGCGGCGCGATCGATCTGGCGGCGGCGCTGCGCCCGTTGACCCTGCGCGTACCGGCGCTGGAGGTGCACCTGGACGTGCCCACGCCGCTGTATGTGGAAGATCCCGAGCGCGCCCATGTGCTGCTGCGCTGCACCCAGGAGATCATCACCAATACCGTGCGCCACGCCGGTGCGCGTAATCTGTGGCTCAAGGTCCGCCGGGAAGAGGGCGGAGTGAGCCTGGAAGCACGCGACGATGGTGCCGGCACGGACGGAATCGTGGTAGGTAATGGCCTGCGCGGAATGCGCGAACGCCTGCAGCAATGCGGCGGGCAGCTGGAGATTGAAACCCGCCGTGGCGAAGGCTTCTGCCTGCGTGCCACGGTTCCCGGTGTCCCGGCCTTGGCGCTGAGCACTGCACCTGAAGGAGTTCGTTGATGATTCGCGTATGCCTGGTCGACGACCAAACCCTGGTGCGGCAGGGAATCCGCTCGCTGCTTGCACTGGACGATGGCATCGAAGTCATTGCCGAGGCGGCCGACGGCCGGCAGGCGGTGGAGCTCATTCCGCAGGTGAAGCCGGACGTCGTGCTGATGGACATGCGCATGCCGGCGATGTCGGGGCTGGAGGCGCTGCAGATGCTGTCCAAGCTGGGGCAACTGCCGCCCACCATCATCCTCACCACCTTCGACGATGACCAGCTGGTGCTGGCGGGGCTGAAGGCCGGTGCGAAGGGCTATCTGCTCAAGGATGTGACCCTGGACCAGCTGGTCGGGGCGATCCGCACGGTGTCCGAGGGCGGATCGCTGGTACAGCCGGCGGTGACCCAACGGCTGCTGTCCGGACTGGAGCACATGCGCAACGAGTTCGTCAGCCTGGACCGGCCGGACCCGTTGACCGATCGCGAGACGGAGATCCTCCGGCTGATGGCCAGCGGTTTCTCCAACAAGGAGATCGCCAATTCGCTCGGCGTGGCCGAGGGCACGATCAAGAACCACGTTTCCAACATCCTGTCCAAGCTCGGTGTGCGCGACCGTACGCGCGCCGTGCTCAAGGCATTCGAGTTGCAGTTGGTGTGAAAAACCTTGAATGACAAGGGTTTGGCGATAAACTGAACGACCCGCTGAAGGGGACCCCCTACTGGTGGGTAGCGGATGTGCGCTACCCTTCGGTCCCTTGTATGTACAAAACGGTTGCCGGCACGGAAACCGGTACGCCAAAACCAGATCTACAACGCCAACGAAGCTGCTAGGATTGGCGCTTCGCTTCAATCAACCCGGCCGTGGGATCGGCCCCGGAGACTTCTGAATGACCCGTATTATCGAGTTCCTGATCGCTTTGGGGATCGTGGCTGGCCTGTTCGTCATCATCGGCGTGGTCTTGCCGGGCCAGCGCCATGTTTCGGAAAGCATCGAAACCAACCGCAAGATGACGATCGTGTTCGACACGGTGAACAGCTTGCGCCGCTTCAAGGATTGGAACCCACTCCTGCTGCGTGATCCCGCTGCCGAACTGAAGTTCTCCGGCCCGGCTGCCGGCGTCGGTGCCACCTTGGATTACACCTCCAAGGACCTGGGCAACGGCACTTGGAAGATCACCGAGAGCGAAGAAAACAAGCGCGTTGCAATCGCTGTCGACGATGCCACCAAGGGCAGCGACAAGGTGACCACGTTCCTGCTCGAGCCGACTGGCAAGGGTGGCCGCAACGTCAAGATCACCCAGGATTACAGCGTCAACTACGGCTTCGATCTGTTCGGTCGTTATGCCGGCCTGTACGTCAGCCGCCACATCGGTGACGACCTGAAGCTGGGTCTGTCGCGCATGGCGAACATGCTGGCCACGGTGCCGAACATCGATTACCGCACCGCCGAAGCACCGTTGAACGACCTGGCCATCGTGGATGTCCCGGCCGAAGATCTGCTGGTCGTCAACGCGGGCAACGTGGATCGTGGCGAAGCCACCATCACCAAGTCCATCGCTGACAACGAAGAGTGGATCAAGCGCGTGATGGAAGCGAACAACCTGGAAGCTGCAGGTCCGTTCCGCCTGATCACCACCGATTTCGGTGCAGAGAAGTACGCCTTCGACGTGGCCCAGCCGGTCAAGAAGAAGGGCACCGAGGGCGTGTCGGCTGAAGAGCTGACCGTCAAGATCGACGGTGGCGCGCCGGTGAAGTACGTCCGCGTTGCACCGCACCGCTCGGCCCATGCGACCTTCACCGGTCACATGGCTGGCCTGGACATTGCCCGCAATGCCCTGCGCGCCTGGTCGGTGACCGGCGGTAACGAAGTGATCGACCGCCCGTACGAAACCTGGAATGGTGGCGTGCAGAAGTCCTTCACTGCAGAAGGTACGTACGACATCTATTGGGCCGTCAAGTAAGCCTGGACGCCTGATGTAACGTACGAACGAAAACGCGCCGCTCACTGCGGCGCGTTTTTTTTTGTAGTGCCCAAGGAGCCGCTATGTTTTCCATGGATCGACGTACCCGCAGGCCTTCGCTGCTGGCCTGCATCGGCGCGCTGTTGGCCGCAGCGTCCATCGGCTTGTCTGCCTACGCCTCGCACGGTGTCAGCGACCCGCTGGCGCAGCAGCACCTCAACATGGCCGCCCTGTATGCGTTCGCGCACGGTGCGGTACTGGTGGCATTTGGGCCGCGGGCGAGCACGTTCTTCGCGCAGCTGGGGTTGTGCGTGCTGCTGCTGGGCACGCTGCTGTTTGCCGGCAGCCTGGCCGGCAACGCGCTCTGGCAGTGGCCGACACGCTTCGCACCGATCGGCGGCAGCACATTGATGCTGGGGTGGGTGCTGGTGGCGGTAGACGCCTTGCGGCGCTGAGTGACCTTGGTAGCGCCGAGCCGTGCTCGGCGGAGGCGTCAGGCACCGCTGCGCTCGCCGAGCGTGGCTCGGCGCTACCGATCACGGGCATTTCGGGGCCGGCCGTTGTAGCGCCGAGTCGTGCTCGGCGGAGGCGTCAGGCACCGCTGCGCTCGCCGAGCGTGGCTCGGCGCTATCGATCACGCACATTTCGGGGCAGGCTGTTGTAGCGCCGAGCCGTGCTCGGCGGAGGTGTCAGGCACCGCTGCGCTCGCCGAGCGTGGCTCGGCGCTACCGATCACGCACATTTCGGGGCCGGCTGTTGTAGCGCCGAGCCGTGCTCGGCGGAGGTGTCAGACACCGCTGCGCTCGCCGAGCATGGCTCGGCGCCACCGATCACGGGCATTTCGGGGCAGGCTGTTGTAGCGCCGAGCCGTGCTCGGCGGAGGCGTCAGGCACCGCTGCGCTCGCCGAGCGTGGCTCGGCGCTAGCGATCGCGGGCATTTCGGGGCCGGCCGTTGTAGCGCCGAGTCGTGCTCGGCGGGGGTGCTAGACACCGCTGCGCTCGCCGAGCGTCAATCAGGCGCGTTTCAGGCGCCGGCCGGGTGCCATCGCCAATGCCACGGTTCGTAGACGATGCCATGCGGGTTGCCCTGCGGGTAACTCATCCGGAATCCATGCCGGTGCGCATGTTCCTGCAGCCAGGCGAACGCCGGGCTGTGCTCGAACGACGTTTCCGCAGGCGGCTCGCCGGGTGTGCCGATGTCCAGCGCCATGCCACTGTGGTGCTCGCTGAAACCCGGCGCCGCGTTCACCTGCAGAATCTGTTCGACCTGCTGCCCGCGAGCCCGCTTGCGTTCGAAAATTCCCAGCTGGTACGCATGGCTGCGGTAACCGGAAATCGCGTCCAGGGCGACGCCGTTGCGTGCTGCCTGCAGGCGCATGCGTCGCCACGCCAAGGCCGCCGCTCGACGCAGCCACAGGGGGCGATGGAAACGGTCGCGACCGGCGTAGTGAAGCAGCACCGGTTCCGGCTCAAGCATCAGGCCACTCTGGTCCGCGTACGCATCAGCATCCAGCCCAAGCGGCTCGAGCCGCTCCCGCAGGCCCTGCGGGGACAGCAGGCGCGTGTCCAAGGTTCCCGCGCCGCGCGCAGGATCCAGCCACGACAGCGCGTCGAGCGCCTCGGCGGTACCGGGTTCCCGTGGCAGCTGGGCGATCAGCGAATGCACGCCCTGATCGAGCACCGCTGCAAGATAGCGGCCGTCGCGCTTGCGCCGGAGTACCCAATCCGCCCGCGCCAACAGGCGCGCATCGGCATTGCCGTGGGCGCGCAGCAGCGGGGCGGGCCACGCTTCGATGGCGTCGGTGTTCAGCAGCAGGGGGATTGAGCGGCGCATGCGGTCAGCTTAGCGCGAAGCGCCGTGGGGGACAGCCAGGGCATGCCACCCGGTCGCCCCGACAATGGCGCAGGCCCCCGCTCAACCGCGATCGTTACGCAGCGCCTGCAGCAGCTGCTGTGGCTGCTCCACGCTCAGCAGCAGGGTAGGCCCCTCGCGCACCGGGATCACCAGTACCCGGCGCAGGTCGGTCACCAGGGCGAAGCCCTTGCCGCCACCGCGCAGGCGGTAATTGCCGGAGTGGAAGCCGGGCAGGCTGTACGCATTCGTCCTGCACTGCAGCCCTTGCCGCCGGTCCCGCGTCATATCGACCACCACGG
This sequence comes from Stenotrophomonas sp. WHRI 8082, assembly GCF_040223995.2. Classification (NCBI taxonomy): domain Bacteria; kingdom Pseudomonadati; phylum Pseudomonadota; class Gammaproteobacteria; order Lysobacterales; family Lysobacteraceae; genus Stenotrophomonas; species Stenotrophomonas sp. WHRI 8082. The sequence goes on from NZ_CP167826.1 coordinate 3,154,490, forward strand.
CTTCGTCCAGTTGCATGTCCACGACGGCCGTGCGGCGGCGATAGAACGTGGACCACACCGTCAGCACACCGTTGTCCAGCTGCACCCGGCGCTGGAAATACTTCCAGCACAGCACGCCAGTGACGGTGATCGCCACCAGCAGACTCCATCCAGGGCTGCCCCCCATCGTGAAGTAAGGGGGCGAGGCGGTGATGTCGAAGATGAGCGTCGAGAAGGGCGCCGGTTCGCGCAGGTGCCACGCCGTCACGCCAATGAAGGACAGCATGGGCAGCAGGATCCAGAGCAGGCGCAGTGCCGAATCCTCGCTCACGTCGAAACGGCGGGGGTCGCTGCCGCCGCTCACTTCTGCGCCTCGATCCAGGTGGCGATGTCATCCACCAGCTGATCATCGACGTGGCCGGCCTGCGTGTATTCCTTCAGCGAACTGGGTCCGGTGCCGGCGATGCCGATGTGGTTCAAGGCCGGATAGCGCTTCCACGCGACGTCGTTGCGTCCCTTCAATGCGGCTTGCCACAGCGCCCAGTCGGTGTCGGTGATCTGGAAGTCGCGCCCACCGTGGACCAGCAGCAGCGGTTTGCGCAAGGCCTTGGCATCGGCCCGTGCATCTACTGCTTCGATGCTCTTCCAGAAGTGCTGGGGCACGCCCAACGGCAACGTGTTGGCGGCAGCAGGCACGTCGCTGCGCGCAGCGGCGATCTGTGCGTCCAACGTGTCGAGGAAGGCCTGTTCGGGGGCAGTGATGTCACCGTCCAGCCCCAGCAGGTAGCGGTTCTGTTCGGGCAGCAGGTCCAGCAGGCCGCGCGCCGGCGCTGCCCACATCACCACGCCGCGTGCCTGCGGCCAGCGGCTGGCGATGCGCGGTGCCAACATGCCGCCCTGGCTGTGGCCCAGGACGAACACACGGCTGCCATCGATGCGGGGATCGGCGGCCAGTGCGGTCAGTGCCGCGACGGCGTCGTCGGTGGTCTCGTCATCGATGTCGAACGGTTGCTGGAAATCCTGCGGGCGGGCGAGGGTGCGCTTGTCATAGCGCAGTACCGCGATGCCGTGTGCCGCCAGGCCGCGCGCGATGTCCAGGAAAGGGCGGTTGCCGCCAACGGTCTCGTCGCGGTCCTGCGGGCCGGAGCCGTGGACCAGCACCACCGCGGGGAAGGGGCCCTTGCCCTTGGGCAGCACCAGCGTGCCGGGCAGTGCGCCGCGCTGCTGGGGAACGCTGAACTCCAGCTCCAGGAAGCGGGCGTCCGCTGCGGGCGCGGGTGCCTTCGCGGCCGGGGCAGGGCGCAGCAGCAGGCCGGCGATGTTGTCCTGTGGGTCTACCGCGATCTGCGCGATCAAGGCCGCGCTGGCGAACTGCAGCGGAACCTCCACCATCTGCATTCCCTGCTGCGTACTCACGCGTGCATCGCCGCGCTGTTGCAGATCACCCAGTGATTGCCACAATGCACGCAGCTTGGCAGCGGGCACGGCAGCGCGCATCTGCGGGGTGAACATGGATTCGGCGTCGTCGACACGCCCTGCCTGCAGGTGGTCGAGCAGTTGCACCGCGCGCGTCGCCGGTTCGCCTGCACAAGCCAGGCCGGCAGACAGTGACAGCGCCACGACGAGCATCGTGCGATAAAAACGCATGCTCAGGCCTCCTTCTTGAAGACCAGGATCATCGGATTCAACGGAGCGAAGACGATGTTGACCAGCTCCCAGCCGAGCTGCCCCTGTCGATTCAGTTCCGTCTGCACTTCATCGACCTTGAAGCCGCCCATCAGGCCGGGCTTGATCTCGATGGTGTGATAGGTCCAGCGCTTGCTCATTCCTTGTGCTCCTTCGATGGGGGGGATTTGGGCAGCCGCCCGGCCTTGCGCAGCGCATCGCGCAGCACGTATTCGATCTGGGCGTTGAGGCTGCGCAGCTCGTCGTCAGCCCAGCGCTGCGCCGCGGCCAGGACATCGGCGTTGATGCGCAGTGGATAGGCTTTCTTCTCGCTCATGGAAACTCCTGTGACACCGACTCAGTACAGCGATCCGGCATTGATGACCGGCTGCGTGCCGCGGTCAGAGCACAATACCGTCAACAGGTTGCTGACCATGTGCGCTTTGCGCTCTTCGTCCAGCTGCACCACACCGTTCTTCTGCAGTTCGCTCAGGGCCATTTCCACCATGCCCACCGCACCGGCGACGATGCGCGTGCGCGCGGCGATGACCGCGTTGGCCTGCTGCCGCTGCAGCATCGCCTGGGCGATCTCGGCGGCGTAGGCCAGATGGCTGATGCGCGCATCGATGATCTGCACGCCGGCATCGGCCAGCCGCTCGGCCAGCTCGTTCTTCAGGTGCAGGGAGATCTCGCTGGCATGGCTGCGCAGGGAAAGCTGGCCTTCTTCATGCTGGTCATACGGATAGCTGGTCGCCATCGCGCGCAGCGCGGATTCGGACTGGATATGCACGAAGCTCTCGTAGTCGTCCACGTTGTAGACGGCTTCGGAGGCATCCACCACCTGCCACACGATCACGGCTGCGATCTCGATCGGGCTGCCGTCGAGCTCATTGACCTTGAGCTTGCCGCTTTCGAAGTTGCGTACGCGCTGGCTGACCCGGCGCTTGGCATAGAAGGGGTTGTTCCAGCGCAGGCCGTTGTCTTTCACCGTGCCGACATACTTGCCGAACAGGCTCAGCACAGCGGCCTGGTTGGGCTGCACGGTGTACAGGCCGATCAGCGGCAGCACCGCCACCATCATCAGCAGCACACTGCCCAGCAACAGGACCGGGCTGGGGCGCACTCCGCTCGCACCGGTGATGCCGACCAGGAATACAACGCCCGCAATGCCGGCGATGCCCAGAATGGCGGCCAGTACGGCCAGGCCATTGAGGGAGCGGATGGGCTGTTCTTTCATGGCGATACGTCCTTGAGGTGTCTGATCTGGAAGATATCAAATTGATATCACTTTGCAAGTTCCACTGTTCGGCCGGAAAGCCGGAGCGGCTAGAATGCCCCTCCGCCATCAGCTCGCCGTTGGATCGCCGCCATGTCTGCATTTGGAACCCCCCTGTCGCCCTCCGCTACTCGTGTATTGCTGCTCGGTTCGGGTGAACTCGGTAAGGAAGTGGCGATCGAACTGCAGCGGCTGGGCGTGGAAGTCATTGCGGCCGATCGCTACGCCGATGCGCCGGCGATGCAGGTCGCGCACCGGGCGCATGTGATCGACATGCTGGACGGCATGGCGTTGCGTGCGCTGATCGCAGAGGAAAAGCCGCATCTGGTGGTGCCCGAAATCGAAGCCATCCATACCGAAACGCTGGTCCAGCTGGAACAGGAGCAGGGCCTGCGCGTCGTGCCGACGGCGCGTGCCGCGCGGCTGACCATGGACCGGGAGGGCATTCGCCGGCTGGCAGCAGAAACGCTCGGCTTGCCGACCTCGCCATACCGTTTCGTGGATACCGAGGCAGAGTATCGCGCGGCCGTGCAGGCCATCGGTCTGCCGTGCGTGGTCAAGCCGGTGATGTCGTCGTCGGGCAAGGGGCAGAGCACGCTGCGCAACGAATCGGACATCGCGCCGGCGTGGGCGTATGCACAGACCGGTGGTCGCGCCGGTGCCGGCCGCTGCATCGTTGAAGGCTTCATCGACTTCGAGTACGAGATCACCCTGCTGACCGTGCGCCACGCGGGCGGCACCTCGTTCTGCGCGCCGATCGGCCACCTGCAGAAGGATGGCGACTACCGCGAGAGCTGGCAGCCGCAGGCGATGACTGCCGCGGCGCTGGCCCGCGCCGAGCAGATTTCGCAGGCCGTCACCGATGATCTCGGGGGCTGGGGGTTGTTCGGCGTCGAACTGTTCGTCAAGGGCGACGAGGTGTGGTTCAGCGAGGTCTCACCGCGCCCGCACGACACCGGCCTGGTCACGTTGGTATCGCAGGAACTGAGCGAGTTCGCCCTGCATGCGCGGGCGATCCTCGGCCTGCCGATTCCGGTGATCCGGCAGAGCGGACCGAGCGCCTCGTGTGCGTTGCTGGCACACGGCGAAGGCGTGCCGCACTTCGCCGACGTCGCCGCCGCGCTGCAGGTGCCGGATACCGCCGTGCGCCTGTTCGGCAAGCCCAGTGTGCACGGCCATCGCCGCGTCGGCGTCACCTTGGCCCGCGGCGAAAGCACGGATCAAGCGCGTGCCATCGCCCGCGACGCCGCCGCCGCCATCGGCGTAAGCCTGAAGTAGGGCCGCTGCCGTCTTTGCAAGGTAGAGCCGACTTCAGTCGGCTGCCGTTACGCGGACTCGAAGAGCAGCCGACTGAAGTCGGCTCTACCCGGTCGGCGCTACCCCTCAGCGTTACCGGACGTCGGCCCAGACGAGGTGGTGGTCGCTGCCGTCTGCGATGCGGGACTCGGGGCTGCCTTTGGCGGGCCAGAAGACGCCGCCGCCGTGGTACGCGAAGCCGACCGAGGGCAGCACGTAATCCAGCCGCATCGTGCCCGACTTCGGGCCGAAATCGCCGGTTGCGTGCTGCGGGGCGCCACGGCGGGTGATGCCTTTGGCGGCGTAGGCCAGGCTGGTCTGCTCACCGCCCACGCTGGAGGGGGTGGCGTGGCGCAGCACGCGCGGGTGTTCCAGCAGTTCGACAATCGCCTCGTGGCGGCCGTCGCCGTCCACCGGATCATTGTTGAGGTCACCCAGGATCACGAAGCGGGCATCCTGCGCCAGGCCGCCGCAGCGCTTCTGGTCATCGCACAGCCACGACGTGTCGCCGGCCGACAGGTAGGCCTGCCACAGCTTCAGTTCGTCATGGTTGCGCGCGGCATTGCGCTTTTCCGGGCCATCGAACACCGGCGGGGTGGGGTGGGAGACCAGGGCGTGCACCACGCCGGACGGGGTCTGCACCGGCACGTCCCAATGCGATTTGGACGACAGACGCAGCTGGGCCCATACCGCGTCGCTGTAGAAATGCGTTCCAGTGCGCGGGTCCACCGGGCGGATCGCTCCGGGCAGCGCGCTCCACTTCAGCAACTGGAAGCTGCGCACCTTGGCTTCATCGATCGGGTAGCGCGACAGCACCAGCATGCCGTATTGGCCGGGGTGCAGGCCGTAGCCCCATGCATCGTTGCCGCGGCTGCGGCCCTCCCCGCCGATTTCGCCGTTGTTGTCCAGGTCCAGCCCGCTCTGCACGCCGGTATTCACCGGGGCCAGGTAGCGGTAGGCGAAATGCAGCGGCTCACCGCCGCCGTCCTGCGCGACCTCCAGATAGCGTTTCTGGAACAGATCGGCAGCCCGATGGGCGTCGTCGAAGTCGAACTCGTTGAGCAGGACCAAGTCCGGGCGTACCTGCTGCAGCACCGCGGCAATCTTGCGCGCATGCGCGCTGTCGCCTTCCAGTTCGGCGATCAACCCCCCGGTCTCGTCCGAGTACAGCGAGGTGTTGTAGGTGGCCAATCGCAGGGGGGAGGCGGCGTCGGGCATCGTGGCGGTACGCTCGGGGGTCTGCGCGCAGCCGCCGCACAGCAGGGCCAGGGCGACGGTCAGGGCAGGGAGGCGGAAGGCGGGAATTTTCATGGTCGGTATTGTGCACCGGCGCCTGTGTCAGTGGCTTGTCAGCGACCGGCCAGTTCCAGGTCGAACTCGTTCCAGCGGCGTCCGTCATAGGCTTCAAGCGGGCGGAACCTCCGCTTGTAATCCATCTTCAGGTGGTCGCGTATCCAGTAGCCCAGGTAGAGATGAGGCAAGGCCTCGCGGCGCGCCCATTCCACCTGCTGCAGGATCGCGAACGTGCCCAGACCGCGCTGGGCGTGGTCCGGATCGAAGAACGTGTAGACCGCCGACAGGCCCTGCTCGGTCACGTCGGTGACCGCCACCCCGATCAGGGCGCCGGGACCGCCCTGCGGCGGCGGCAGGCGGATTTCCATGAAGCGGGTGTGCGACCAGCTGCCGATCAGGAACTGCTCGAACTCGTGCGGGCCGTGGCTGTCCATGCCGCCGTTGGCATGGCGGTGCGACAGGTAGCGGCGATACAGCGCGAACAGCTCGTCGCTGGCAGTGGCGGCGGTGATGCGGATTTCCAGGTCGGCGTTGCGCGCGGCGCAGCGGCGCTGGCTGCGGTCGGCGGCGAAGCGCTGCACCGGGATGCGCACCGCCACGCAGGCATGGCACTGCGCACAATGCGGCCGGTAGACCAGATCGCCACTGCGCCGGAACCCCCAGCTGAGCGCCATCGGATACAGGCCACCCAGCCGGCGGTCGTGCGGGTCCAGCACCAGGTCGCGCGCGGTTCGGTCCGGCCAGTAGCCGCACGGGTGCTCGCCGGTCTGGAACAGGCGCAGGTCGTCGTCTCGGTTGCCATGTAGTGCCATGCGGACAGCATAACTTCTGGCAGTCGCATCAGCCGCGACTGTCTGCCTGATGAACGCGGCGGGGTGGCAGGTCAACCGTGGCTCCGCCCGGGCGTTGTTCGTATATCGAGGGTGACAGACATGCACCCCCGGTACCCCCTTCTACTGGAGCGACACCATGACCCTGCGTACCCCCCTGCTGTTGGCCCTGCTGTTCAGCACCTCTGCTACCGGCATTGCACTGGCCGCTGACGCGCCGCCCGCTCCGCAGCGTCCGGCCAAGCTGGACACCAACAACGACGGCTTCGTCGATCGTGCCGAAGCAGCCGCGTCGCCGCGTCTGGTCGCGCGTTTCGACCAGATGGACGCGAACAAGGACGGCAAGCTGTCGCGCGAGGAAATGCCGCGTGGCAAGCACGGCCACCGCGGCCCGGGCCGCGGCCACGCCGAGCAGCTGGCGAAGCTGGACACCAACAAGGACGGCCGCATCAGCCGTGAGGAAGCCAAAGCCGATCCGCGCCTGGCCGAACGCTTCGATCAGATGGATATCAACAAGGATGGTTTCCTGGACCAGGCCGACCGCGAGCTGCGCATGAAGCAGCATCGGGATGCCTGGTTCACAGCGGCCGACACAAACAAGGACGGCCAGTTGAGCAAGGCCGAGTTCGATGCAGCCAAGGGCCCGATGCACGGTCCCCGTGGCCAGGGCCGGGGACCTGCGGGTCCGGCTCGCCCTGCAGCCAAGTAACCGCGAAGCACAATGGCCTGCCATCGACGGGCATCCGACGATGGCAGGCGGTCGTTGCCGTTACCCCTGACGGGTTATGGAAGGATCGCGCCTGGGTTGCAGCGGACGCGGTCCTTGCTGATAGGCAGGTTCAGGGGACTGCTCTTCAGCAGAATGTAGCCCTTGTCCACGGCCTCTGCGTTTGAGTTGGCGCTGACCTGCACCTTGAGTCCGGCGTATTTGGTATCAAAGCAGATAAAAGACGAGGCGCGTTCCGATGCAGTCGCCGTAAGGCAGGCAAGCATCAGGGTAGAAAGCGCTGCGGCGCGCAGGATCATTGTCGATCTCCTTGAATCATCGGGATGTGCGCCGGAACGAATCATCTGGGCGCGTGACCAGCTTGACTGCACACATCGCCGAGAGCATTGAGGAACAATGCAGATTCCGATTGGGAGAAAGCATCTGAAAACGGTGCTGGCCACACGTGCTGTAGCGCATGGTGCCCGGCGCAATCCGTCACGCGGCTGCCGGCCAGCGGATACGCAGCGCAGTGACGCCCTTCGGTCGCTGCCGCTTTGAACTACAGCGAACCGTTTCTCCACAGCAACGCCCCGACCACGATCAATGCACCCAGGCCGGCGCCCAGCATGCCCTGCTTGCCGTACATCGCTTCGTACGTCCAGTTCCGCTTTCCCTGCCGTCCGCGCCGTTCGGCATCCCGGTCGATCAGCGGCTGCATGATCTGCCGCAGCGGCACCAGACATTGCCAGCACACCAGCGACAGGCCTGCGAACAGGGCGAACAGATCCACCCACACCGGTACCGCCAGCAGCGAAAGCGCCAGCACGGTGATGCAGACCACGAGCGCAGTGAGCGTGTTGAGGTGCACGAAACGCCGGATCTGCGTGCGTTCCTGCGGCGATTCCGCGAATGACATCAGGTAGCGACCGCCGAGGTAGCTGAAGGTCGTACCCCCCACCACGGCGCCGATCGTCGCGCCCACGCTGAGTTGGTCCGCAAATACCGGCAGCTGGGATGCCGCTGCGGTCAACGAACCCAGCGCCGTGCCACCGGTCGCACTGGCGCCGCCCAGGCCGAGCTTGGTGCCGCCCGCGCCCACGGTACCCAGCACGATGGCCGCGCTGGCCGTACCCGGGGCCACGACCATCAGCGCCGATACCACTGCTGTGGCGAACGCGGCGCTGGGCGCCGTGCTGCGGGCGAACTCGCCTAAGCGTTGCAGCAGTCCCTCGCGCACCATGCCGCGCGCGCGCGACAGGCGCTTGCGTACCGCCGCGTCACTCAGGCCCAGCAGGTTGGCTACGTGCTGCGAGCGCTGGCCCTCGCGGTAATACAGCAACAGCACTTCGCGGCTGTCTTCAGGCAAGGCCGAGATGATGTCTTCGGCCGCCGTTTCTTCTTCGATCTGTTGCAAGCGGTCAGCTGCATCGGGCGATGGATCGGCCGCCATCTGGATGGCCAGATCGGCCGCATCGCCGGACAGGGGTCGACCGCGCTGACGGCGCAGCCAGTCACGGGCGAGGTTGCGGGTGATCTGCCGCAGCCACGGCATGAAACTGGACGGATTGCGCAGCGTCTGCAGTTGCTGCCAGCCGCGGACGAAGGCGTCCTGGGCGATGTCTTCGCTCGCCTCGCGATCACGGGTGATGGCCAGGGCGATGGCGGTCACCGTGTTCTGGCACGCCTGCACGATGCGGCCATACGCGTGCTGGCAGCCCTTTGCGGCGGCCGGCAGTTCGCGGTGCAGGACATCATCGAAGGGTGCGGCAACAGTCGTCATGGGCGGCGCTCCTGCGGGGATTGTGTCCCAAGACGAAGCGGCACGGCGAATGTGACCGCCCGGTAGTGACGGCCGCTGGCCGTCTGCGCTGACGGCCGCGGGCGGTCTGCGTTGACGGCCAGCGGCCGTCATTGCAGTCAGCGTTGCGGGGCGGCTGGCTGGATGCGCACGCGGACTTCCTCTTCCTCTTCCTGCGCGGCGGGCGGGGTCGGTGCGGCAGGCCGCGGCTGGGCGGCGGGTGCAGGTGCAGCGGGCGCAGGCTGCGGGGCCTGTGCGCCGCGATGGCCCATCGCGATGAACAGCGCTACGCCGGCGATCACTACCAGCAGGGCGATGCGGATGCGCCACGCCCAGCCGCGGCCGCTGGTGGCAGCGGCGGGTTCGCGGAAGGCGAATTCCGCGGTCGGATGGTCGCGGCGCGTGGTGTCGAGCAGCCGTGCATCACGCAGGATCTCGCGCGCCTTCGGCTGGTCGTCGGCCCGCACCACCCACACCGTGGGCGGTCGGATGTTCTTGTTCTGGTCGAGGTAGCTGAACTGGCCGCGGCGTTTGGTGTGGTACGTGCGCCCATCGGTCACACGTACTTCGATGTCATGGCTGCGCAGCAGCTCGGCCACGCCCTCCACGGTTTCCACGCGCTGGCTGCTGAATATCTGTCTCATGGGATGGGGTCCTTCAGTCCTTCGCCGGTACGGCGGCTGCGGCGACGCTGTCGGGCACCACGCGGATCAGGCCTTCCTGTGCCGTGCTGGCGACCAGCCGACCCTGGCGGTCGAAGAACTGGCCGCGTGCCAAGCCGCGCGAATCCTGCGCGCTGGGACTGTCCAGCGAGTACAGCAGCCAGTCGTCGGCGCGGAACGGCCGGTGGAACCAGATGGCGTGATCCAGCGAGGCCATCTGCACGTGCGGCTGGTAATAGCTGATGCCGTGCGGGAACGTTGCCGTGCCCAGCAGGTGGAAGTCCGATGCATAGGCCAGCAGCGCCTGGTGCAGCTCCGGGGAATCGCCCACCGGCTCGCTCAGGCGGAACCAGACCTGATGATACGGCGGGCGCTTGGGCGGGTTGAGTTCATCGCGCGGATAGACGTGGCGGAACTCGAACGGACCGCCGCGTGACAGCCAGCGCTGCACCTTGATCGGCAGCCGCTCCAGCACGTCCTGCGGCAGCGGGCGGTTGGGTTCCAGGTCTTCCGGCTGCGGCACTTCCGGCATCTTGTGCTGGTGCTCGGCGCCGTGTTCGGCCTGCTGGAACGAGGCCGCGCAGAAGAAGATCACCTTGCCGTGCTGGATGGCGGTGACCCGGCGTACCGAGAAACTGCCGCCGTCCCGGGTGCGGTCGACGTCGTACACGATCGGATGATCGATGTTGCCCGCCCGCAGGAAGTAGGCGTGCAACGAATGGACGTGGCGGCCGTTCTCCACCGTGGCCTGGGCTGCAGCCAGGGCCTGGCCCAGCACCTGTCCACCGAACACATACTTGGTGCCGATGTCGCGGCTCTGGCCACGGAACAGGTTGTCTTCCAGCCGCTCCAGGGTGAGCAGGTCGATCAGTTCGGAGACGACGGGTTCGTGCGTGTCGTTCAAGAGGGACAGCCGGTGTCAGGACAGGGGGCGATTATAGCGGGGACGCCCCCGGACCCACGGTTCATTTACCCAGCCGGGCGACCAGGTGCTGCAAGGCCTGCTGCGCATCGGGCGCGTACCAGGATTCGATGAAGCGATCCAGCTGGATCAGGTCCGGGTGCAGGGCTTCGTGCAGCTCCGCGCGGGCGATGGCCCGAGTCAGCAGCATGGGCTGGCGCGGCATCTTCAGCAGCCGCTGCAGCCACGCCACGGCGCGGGCCACCACCAGATCGCCGTCCGCCAGTTCATCCACCAGGCCGATCTGCAGCGCCTGCTCGGCCGGCACCATCGCCGCAGTGGTGAGCAGGATGCCGGCGCGGTGAACACCTACGGCACGGCGCAGCAGGCGCTGGATGCCTTCAGGCGCGACCAGGCCGACCTGTACCTCGTTCAATCCGATGGTGAAGGGCTGGGCAGGGTCAATGCTGCGCGCCATCACCCGGTAGTCGCAGCACAGCGCCAGCACGCAGCCCCCTGCCGGCGCGTGGCCGGTCAGGGCGGCCACCACCGGGATGCGGCTCTCGGCCAGCGTGCGCACCGCGCCGAAGAACGCCTGCCAACTGTCCAGCAGGGCGCGCTGGTCATTGCCATGGGCCATCAGGTGCGGCACGTCCATGCCGCCGGTGAACACGCGCTCGTTGCCGGACAGCACCAGGCCGTGCACGTCCTCGGCCATGGCCTGTTCGATCGCGTGGATCAGCTGCCGGCACAGCTCGGTGTCCAGCGCATTGACCGGCCGCCGCGCCAGGCGCAGTTCGCGGATGGGGCCGTGGTTGTACACCTCGATGAGGGTGGTCATGCTGCGATCTCTTGCCGTGAGGGAACGTGGTCCGATGATAACCAAACCATTCGTTGGCGTACTGTTCGGGATCTGCGCCTGGGCTGCGGCCCTTGTGGGCTCCGCAGCGACGGTGACCTGCCTGGAAGTAAAGGAGGGCTGGGCGCGATTGCCGCCGACCGCCTCTACGCCGATGACCGCCGGCTACGGGAAAATCCGCAACGCATGCGGCAAGGCCGTCACGGTGGTCGGCGGGCGCAGTGCGGCCTTCGCCGATGTGTCGCTGCATGAAACCCGGGTGCAGGGCGATGTCAGCCGCATGCAGCACCTGCACCATCTGGCGATACCGGCGGGCGCGACGATCGAATTGAAACCCGGTGGCATGCACCTGATGTTGATGCAGGCAACTGGCGCAGTGAAAGAAGGGCAGGCGGTGCCGGTGGTATTGGCGCTGGACGGCGGTGACGAAGCCAGCATCACCTTGCAGGTGCGGAAGGCCGCCCCCTGACACCCCGCAGTCGTGCGGACGGATGCCGGGTAGCGCCGAGCCGCGCTCGGCGAGCGCAGCGGCAGGGTCTACGCAGAAGCCGCCGAGCGCGGCTCGGCGCTACCGGGGTGGTGTCTGTAGCGCCGAGCCACGCTCGGCGAGCGCAGCGGCGGGTCTACGTGCAGAACAAGCGGTCGCTCAGGTCGAGGCGTTGCGCACTGCATCCGGTAATGGCGCGCTCTTGCCGGTCTGCGTATCCATCCACACCACCACCACGTTGCCGTCCGAGTACAGGCGCGTTTCGTCCTGCTGGTCGACGATGCGATGGCCGATGGTGACGCTGCTGTTGCCCAGCCGCTCCACGAACAGTTCCACCAGGATGTCGTTCGGCCACACGATCGGCAGCCGGTAATTGACGTTGGTAGCGGCCACCACCGGCGCGATGCGGTCGGTCATCGCCACGCCTTCCACGCCCAGCATCCAGCGCACGCGCGCTTCTTCCAGGTACGAGATGTACTTGGCGTTGTTGACGTGGCCCATGCTGTCCATGTCGCGCCAGCGCACGCTGATCGGTATGCGGGCGAGGATCTTGTGCTCGTTGCTCATCAGGCGTCCTTCTTCTTGCGCGTCGCGGGGGTCTTGGTCGCGGCGGACTTGGTCGTGGTGCCGGTGCTCTTGGCGGCGGCAGCCTTCTTCTTCGGTTCCGGCTTCACCTTGCGCGGCGGGCGGGCATCCGGCTTGTTCGCCACCGCGGCCGGCTTGTCCGGACGCGCGCTGATCGAAGGCAGCATCTTCGCCAGGAACTGGCCGGTGTACGAGGTCGGGCAGGCTGCCACGTCTTCCGGCGTGCCGGTGACCAGGATCGTGCCACCGCGGTGGCCGCCTTCCGGGCCGAGATCGACGATCCAGTCGGCGGTCTTGATGACATCCAGATTGTGCTCGATCACCACCACCGTGTTGCCTTCGTCGCGCAGCTTGTGCAGCACGCCCAGCAGCGCTTCGATGTCGTGGAAATGCAGGCCGGTGGTCGGCTCATCCAGGATGTACAGCGTGCGCCCGGTATCGCGGCGCGACAGTTCCTTGGACAGCTTCACGCGCTGTGCTTCACCGCCGGACAGCGTGGTCGCACTCTGCCCCAGCTTGATATAGCTCAGGCCCACGTCGACCAGGGTTTCCAGCTTGCGCGCGATGCTCGGCACCGGCTCGAACAGCTTCAGCGCATCTTCGACGGTCATCTGCAGCACGTCGTTGATGTTGTAGCCCTTGTACAGGATCTCCAGCGTCTCGCGGTTGTAGCGCTTGCCATGGCAGACATCGCACGGCACGTACACGTCCGGCAGGAAGTGCATTTCGACCTTGATCAGGCCATCGCCCTGGCAGGCTTCGCAGCGGCCACCGCGCACGTTGAAGCTGAAGCGGCCCGGCGAGTAACCGCGCGCACGCGATTCGGGTACCTGCGCGTACAGCTCGCGCAGGGGCGTGAACAGACCGGTGTACGTGGCCGGATTCGAGCGCGGGGTGCGGCCGATCGGCGACTGGTCGATGTCCACGACTTTGTCGAACAGGTCCAGCCCGTCGATTTCCTTGTACGGCGCGATGTCGTGCGATGCGCCGTTGATCTCGTTGGCGGCCAGCGAGAACAGCGTGTCGTTGATCAGCGTGGACTTGCCCGAGCCGGACACGCCGGTGATGCAGGTCATCAGGCCCGCCGGAATCGCCAGGTCGACGTTCTTCAGGTTGTTGCCGCTGGCGCCGCGCAGGTGCAGGGTCGTCTTCGGATTCGGCTTGTGCCGGCGTGCCGGGATCTCGATCCCGCGCTTGCCCGACAGGTACTGGCCGGTCAGCGAACGGGGCGAATCCAGGATGTCCTGCAGCGTGCCCTGGCCGACGATCTCGCCGCCGTGCACGCCCGCACCCGGACCGATGTCCAACACGTAATCGGCCAGACGGATCGCATCTTCGTCATGCTCCACCACGATCACCGTGTTGCCCAGGTCACGCAGGCGGGTGAGGGTGCCAAGCAGGCGTTCGTTGTCGCGCTGGTGCAGGCCGATGGACGGCTCATCCAGCACATACATCACACCGACCAGACCCGCGCCGATCTGCGACGCCAGGCGGATGCGCTGGGCCTCACCACCGGACAGCGTATCGGCCTTGCGTTCCAGACTCAGGTAATCCAGGCCCACGTCCACCAGGAAGCCGAGGCGTTCACCGATTTCCTTGACGATCTTGCTGGCGATCTCGCCACGCCAGCCCGGCAGGCTCAGCGTGTTGAAGAACGTCAGCGCCTCGTCGATCGGCATCACCACCAGGTCCGGCAGCGGACGGTCGGCCACGAACACGTTGCGCGCGGCACGGTTCAGGCGGGCGCCCTTGCACTCCGGGCAGCTCTGCTCGCTGATGTACTTGCCCAGCTCTTCCTGTACCGCCGACGATTCGGTTTCCTTGTAGCGGCGTTCCAGGTTGGGAATGATGCCTTCGAAACGGTGCTTGCGCTGGGTGCGCCCGCCCGCCTCGGTGAAGTAGGTGAAGCTGATGGTCTCATCGCCGCTGCCGTACAGCACGGCCTTCTGCACACTGGCCGGCAGCGTGTTCCAGGCCGCATCCACGTCGAACTTGTAGTGCTTGGCCAGCGAGGCGATCAGCTGGAAGTAGTACGCGTTGCGACGGTCCCAGCCGCGCACGGCGCCGGCCGACAGCGGCAGCTCCGGGTGCACGACCACGCGGGACGGATCGAAGAACTCGGCCATGCCCAGGCCATCGCAGCCGGGGCATGCGCCCATGGGGGCATTGAACGAGAACAGGCGCGGCTCCAGCTCGGGCAGCGAGTAGTCGCAGACCGGGCAGGAGTACTTGGACGAGAACAGCGCGGGCGCCGCATCGGCTGCGTCCAGCGACTGCACCGACACCATGCCGTCACCGAGCTTCAGTGCGGTTTCAAAGCTTTCGGCCAGGCGCTGCTTGATGTCATCGCGCGGGCGGAAACGGTCGATCACCGCCTCGATGGTGTGCTTCTGGCGCAGCGCCAGCGGCGGCACTTCGTCCACTTCGTACAACACGCCGTCCACGCGCACGCGGACGTAGCCCTGCGCACGCAGCTGGTCGAAGACCTGCGCATGCTCGCCCTTGCGGTCGCGGATCACCGGCGCCAGCAGCATGTAGCGCTGTTCCGGATCCAGCGTCAGTACGTGGTCGACCATCTGGCTGACGGTCTGTGCTTCCAGCGGGTAACCGTGGTCCGGACAGCGCGGGGTGCCGACGCGCGCGTACAGCAGGCGCAGGTAATCGTAGATTTCAGTAATGGTGCCGACGGTCGAACGCGGATTGTGCGAGGTCGACTTCTGCTCGATCGAGATGGCCGGGGACAGGCCTTCGATGTGGTCCAGGTCCGGCTTTTCCATCACGCTGAGGAACTGGCGGGCATAGGCCGACAGGGATTCGACGTAACGGCGCTGGCCCTCGGCGTAGATCGTATCGAACGCCAACGAGGACTTGCCCGAGCCGGACAGGCCGGTGATCACGATCAGCTTGTCACGCGGCAGATCGAGATCGATGTTCTTGAGGTTGTGCGTCCGCGCGCCGCGGATGCGGATGAAATCCATCGCCATGGGGGATCCGGTAGTGGGGACTTGGGCTGGGGCCCGGCCAGCAGGAAGGGCGTCGGGGACGGCAATCAAGCAGCCTACCGAGCAGACCAGATGGGGGCAATGGGCGACAATGCCAGCCGCCAGTCGCATGGGATGAGATTGCCAGTCAGGGTGATGAAGGCCTTGTGCCGCCTGCGTTTGCGTGGCGTGGGGCTGGGTTGACCGGGGCAGGGGGCTCGCGTACAATTCCGCTCCTGTTTGCCCTCGATGGCAACAGCCAATAGACCACAATAACTACAAAGGAAGTCTGGTCATGTACGCAGTACTGGTCACCGGCGGTAAGCAATACCGCGTCGCGCAGGGCGAAAAGCTCCGCGTGGAAAAGCTCGAAGTCGAAGTCGGCAGCGAGATCAAGTTTGACAACATCCTGCTGCTCGGCGACAGCGATGGCATCAAGATCGGCGACGCCCTGAGCGGCGCTTCGGTCACTGCCACCGTCCTGTCCCAGGGTCGTGCCGACAAGATCCGGATCATCAAGTTCCGTCGTCGTAAGCACCACATGAAGCGCCAGGGTCACCGTCAGTACTACACCGAAATCGAGATCACCGGCGTTGCCGGTGGCAGCAGCAAGTAAGGAGATAGGTCATGGCACATAAAAAAGGCGTAGGCTCTTCGCGCAACGGTCGCGACTCCAACCCGAAATACCTCGGCGTGAAGATCTTCGGTGGCCAGGCCATCGACGCCGGCAACATCATCGTGCGTCAGCGCGGCACCCAGTTCCATCCGGGTACCGGCGTCGGCCTCGGCCGTGACCACACCCTGTTCGCCCTGGTGAACGGCAAGGTGGAGTTCTCGGTCAAGGGTCCGAACAAGCGTCGTACCGTCAGCGTGGTGTCGGTCGAAGCCTGATCCAGGCCTGGCTGGCAGCCCATGCTGGTCATGGGTTCGCTGCAGAAGAGCCCCGCTTCGGCGGGGTTTTTCGTTGAATGAAGTACCCGGCCCACCGCCCAGGTGGCCGTGCTCCGGCTGCGCCGGCGCGCTAGAATCCCAAGGCGACGGCAGGCTGCCGCGCCCATCGTAGGCATCGAAAAATGAAACTGGTAGACGAAGCAGAAATTGAAGTGTTCGCCGGCAACGGCGGCAATGGCTGTATCGGCTTCCGTCGCGAGAAGTTCATCCCGCTCGGTGGCCCCGATGGTGGCGATGGCGGCGGCGGTGGCAGCGTGTGGATCCGCGCCGACGAAAACCTGAACACCCTGGTCGATTTCCGCCATGACCGCATCTTCAAGGCGCAGCGCGGCGAGAACGGCATGGGTCGCCAGGCCTATGGCAAGGGCGGCGAAGACCTGATCATCACCGTGCCGATCGGCACGACGGTGACCAACGTGGCCACCGACGAAGTGATCGGTGACATGACCACGCACGGCGATCGCCTGCTGGTGGCCAAGGGCGGCCGTGGCGGCCTGGGCAACATGCATTTCAAGAGCTCGACCAACCGCTCGCCGCGCCAGGCGCTGCCGGGCGAGCCGGGCGAAGAGCGTTCGTTGAAGCTGGAGCTGAAGCTGCTGGCCGACGTCGGTCTGCTGGGCTTCCCCAATGCCGGCAAGAGCACGCTGATCCGCGCGGTGTCGGCGGCAACGCCGAAGGTGGCCGATTACCCGTTCACCACGCTGTACCCGAACTTGGGTGTGGTGAAGGTGGAGAACTACCGCAGCTTCGTGATCGCCGATATCCCGGGCCTGATCGAAGGTGCGGCCGACGGTGCAGGTCTGGGTGCGCAGTTCCTGCGGCATCTGCAGCGTACCCGTCTGTTGCTGCATCTGGTGGACATTTCGCCGATGGAAGGCGGGGTGGAAATCTCGCCGGTGGAGCAGGTGCGTGCGATCGAGCGCGAGCTGGAGCGTCACGATCCGGAGCTGCTGCAGAAGCCGCGCTGGCTGGTGCTGAACAAGGCCGACCTGATGTTCGAGGACGAGGCCAAGGCCGCGGCCGAGCAGATCATTGCGGATCTGGGCTGGAAGGAGCCGTGGTTCCTGGTGTCGGCGCTGGGTCGCGAGGGTACGTTCCCGGTGATGAGCAAGATCATGGCGTTCTTTGATCGCCAGAAGGAAGACGAGCAGCAGGCGCGTCACGCGGCTGGCGAGTAATCGTCTTCGTTTGGTTGGACGCGAAAAGCCCGGCTTCGGCCGGGTTTTTTGTTGGCTGTTGGTTGGCAGCGAACGGCGGAGCCCCTCGTGGTGGGGCGCGCGAAACGCCGGATTGCTGGGTTGGGGCCGGGCGGGAGGGGTTGGTGGGGGACGCGCACAAGTACGTCCATGTAGCGCTCGTTTCGCGCCATCCATGGCGCTCAACGCCCCCACCAACCCCTCCCGCCCGGCCCTGACAGTCCGCGCGCGGCCCGCCACGTAATGAAAAATGAAAAGCGGTAGCGCCGACCCATGGTCGGCGAGCGCAGCGGGCCGTTGGCGGAGACATTCCGCCGACCATGGGTCGGCGCTACCGCAGGCTCCCTTGACCCGTCGGGGGGAGAGAGCCTCTGAGTCAGCGTCGGCGCGCGCGTCCCGCCACGTAATGAAAAATGAAAAGCGGTAGCGCCGACCCATGGTCGGCGAGCGCAGCGGGCCGTTGGCGGGAACATTCCGCCGACCATGGGTCGGCGTTACCGACCTGCTTTTCTTTTTCTTTTCCGTGGTGGGCCGCCGCAGAATTCCGGCAGGGCCGGGCGGTGGGGCTGGGTGGGGGCGTTGAGTGCCATGGATGGCACGAAACGAGGCCCGCAGGATGCGGCTTTTGCCGTCCCCCAGCCCAGCCCCACCGCCCGGCCCCAACCCAGGAACCCGACGCTTTACGCGACCCACCACGAGGGGCTTCGCCGTTCGCTGCCAAATCACAGGCAACAAAAAACCCGGCCGAAGCCGGGTTTCAAGCAGCAACCCACACCCTGAGGGTGCAGGTAGCTTCGCCGGATCAGGCGGCCTTGAGGGCCTTGATGCGGGCGGTCAGGCGGCTCTTGTGACGAGCTGCCTTGTTCTTGTGGATCAGACCACGCGCGCTGAAACGATCGAGGATCGGCTGGGCAACGGTGAAAGCGGCTTCGGCGCCGGCTGCATCGTTGTTATCCAGAGCCTTGATCACTTTCTTGACAGCGGTGCGCAGCATCGAGCGCTGAGCCACGTTGCGCGCGTTGCGCACGACGGTCTGCTTGGCGCGCTTCTTGGCGGACTTGATATTGGCCACGGTGGTGGTTTCCTGAAAAATCGGTGTTATGGGAACAGCAAGCTAGCTAGTATGATGACTCGAGAAATGTACGTCAAGTCGATTGTCAAGAGGATGTTTGAGTGAGTTCACCCAAGATGCTGCGGGGCCTGCTGTCGTTCAGCAGCATGACAATGGTTTCGCGGGTGTTGGGGCTCGTTCGGGACACCGTCATCACCACGACTTTTGGTACGAACGCCACGACGGACGCGTTCTGGGTCGCCTTCAGGGTACCTAATTTCCTCCGCCGGTTGTTCGCCGAGGGCTCATTCGCCACCGCATTCGTGCCGGTGTTCACCGAGGTGAAAGAAACCCGCAGCCATGAAGAGCTGCGCGATCTGATGGCCCGGGTGGCCGGCACGCTCGCTGGCGTACTGATGGTGGTGACCGCGCTGGCACTGATCTTCGCGCCGCAGTTGGCCAGCCTGTTCGCCAGTGGCGCCGATACCGATCCGGCCAAACAGGGCCTGCTGGTGGACCTGTTCCGGCTGACCTTCCCGTTCCTGTTTTTCGTTTCGCTGACCGCGCTGGCGGGCGGGGCGCTCAACAGTTTCCAGAAGTTCGCGATGCCGGCACTGACGCCGGTCATCCTCAACCTGTGCATGATCGTCGGCGCCCTGTGGCTGGCCCCGCGCATGGACGTGCCGATCCTCGCGCTGGGCTGGTCGGTGCTGGTAGCCGGCCTGCTGCAACTGCTTTTCCAGTTGCCCTCGCTGAAGGGCATCAACCTGCTGACGCTGCCGCGCTGGGGCTGGCGCCATCCCGGCGTGCGCAAGGTGATGACGCTGATGATTCCGACGTTGTTCGGCTCGTCGGTGGCGCAGATCAACCTGCTGCTGGACACCGTCATCGCGGCCAAGCTGACCGATGGCTCGCAGTCCTGGCTGTCGCTGGCGGACCGCTTCCTGGAGCTGCCGCTGGGCGTGTTCGGCGTGGCGCTGGGGACGGTGATCCTGCCGGCACTGGCACGGCACCATGTCGGCACCGACCGCGCGGGGTTCTCCAATGCGCTGGACTGGGGCCTGCGCATGACCCTGCTGATCTCCATTCCGGCCATGCTGGGCCTGCTGCTGCTGGCCGAACCGCTGATCGCCACCATCTTCCAGCACGGTGAGTTCACCGCCTTCGACACCCGCATGACCGCACTGGCGGTGTACGGCCTCAGCTTCGGCCTGCCAGCCTTCGCGCTGCTGAAGATCGTGCTGCCGGCCTTCTATGCGCGGCAGGACACGCGCACCCCGGTACGCGCCGGCATCGCTGCGCTGGTGGCCAACATGGTGTTCAACTTCGCCCTGTTGGCGGTGCTGTACCACGTGATGGTGCCGCAGGAGCTGCGCGCCCAAGGAGTGATGCAGGCGCTGGGGCAGCAGCCGGGCCTGCATCTGGCGCTGGGCATTGCCAGTGCGCTGTCCAGCTACCTGAATCTGGGGCTGCTCTGGTACTGGCTGGGCAAGACCGACGTGTACGAGCGCCGTCCGGGCTGGGCACGCTTCCTGGTCCGGCTGGGCGTTTCCTGTGCGGCCATGGTGGGCGTGCTGCTGGCCCTGCTGTACTGGCTGCCGGCGTTCTCGCCGATGGGCCTGTGGCAGCGGATCGGCGCGCTGTCGCTGCTGGTCGGGGCGGGCGGGGCGACCTATCTGGTGATGCAGGTGGCGCTGGGTCTGCGACCGCGCGACCTGCGCGGGCATTGATCGGCGGCCACGGCGGCTATACTTCATGGTTACCACAAAGGATCCAGCGGCCGGTGTCGGCCGCGAGCGGAGTTGATGACCAGCTTGTTTCGAAGCGTTGAGGGCGGGGCGTTGTTCCCGCACGGAAGCGTGGTCTGCATCGGTGCCTTCGACGGCCTGCATCTGGGCCACCGGGCGCTGGTGCGCCACGCCGTCGCCCGTGCGCGTGCGCTGGGCGTTGCCGCCGTGGCCGTGACCTTCGAGCCCCTGCCGCGCGAGTTCTTCGCCCAGGGCACGCCGCTGCCGCGACTCACGCTGGCGCGCGGCAAGGTGCAGATGCTGCGCGAGCTGGGCGTGGATGCGGTCGGCCTGCTGCGTTTCGATGCCGCCATGGCCGCCATGCAGGCCGAAGACTTCGTGCAGCGGCTGCTGGTGCAGCGGTTGTCGGCGCGTGAGGTGTGGATCGGGCCGGAGTTCCAGTTCGGCAACCGCCGTCGCGGCAACCTCGCGCTGCTGCAGGAGATGGGGGCCACGCTCGGTTTCCAGGCCAATGAGATCGAAGCGGTGGACCTGCGCGGTGAGCGCATTTCCAGCACCCGCATCCGCCAGTTGCTGTTGGCCGGTGAGTTCGGCCACGCCGCGGACCTGCTCGGCCGGCCCTATGCCATCAGTGGGCGCGTCGTGCGCGGCCGCCAACTGGGCCGCACGCTGGGCTATCCCACGGCCAACCTGCGCTACCCGAAGACACCTGCACTTTCGGGCATCTATGCCACCCTGGTGCACGGCGTGTTCGAGCAGCCGTGGCCGTCGGTCTCCAGCTTCGGCACCCGTCCCACCGTGGACGGCGTGGAGCCGCTGCTGGAAGCACACCTTTTCGATTTCCAGGGCGACCTGTACGGTCGGCATATCAACGTCGAGTTCGTGGCCAAGCTGCGCGACGAAGTGAAATTCAATGATCTGGCGGCACTGACCGACCAGATGCACCGCGACGCCGAGCAGGCGCGCGCCCTCCTTTCCGAACATAGATTGCGAGCCACTGCGTGAGCCAGGATTACAAAGCCACCCTCCATCTGCCGGCCACCGAATTCCCGATGCGCGGCGACCTGCCCAAGCGCGAGCCGGGCATTCTGGCGCGCTGGGAAGAGCAGGGGCTCTACGCGCAGCTGCGCGAGAACGCCGCCGGCCGCCCGCTGTTCGTGCTGCATGACGGTCCGCCGTATGCCAACGGCCGCATCCATCTGGGCCATGCGGTCAACAAGATTCTGAAGGACATCATCGTCAAGTCGCGCTATTTGGCCGGCTTCGATGCGCCCTACGTACCCGGCTGGGACTGCCACGGCCTGCCGATCGAGATCGCGGTCGAAAAGAAGTGGGGCAAGGTCGGCGTGAAGCTCGACGCCGTCGAATTCCGGCAGAAGTGCCGCGAGTTCGCCGAAGAGCAGATCGAGATCCAGCGCGCCGACTTCAAGCGCCTGGGCGTGACCGGCGACTGGGACAACCCGTACAAGACGCTGAGCTTCGAGTTCGAAGCCAACGAGATCCGCGCCCTGTCCAAGATCGTGGCCAACGGCCATGTGGTGCGCGGTGCCAAGCCGGTGCACTGGTGCTTCGACTGCGGCTCGGCACTGGCCGAGGCGGAAATCGAGTACCAGGACAAGGTCTCGCCGACGGTGGACGTGGCCTATACGGCGCGTGATTCCAAGGCGCTGGCCGCGGTGTTCGGCGTGGAGCTGCCCGAAGGCGTGGAAGTGGCGGTGCCGATCTGGACCACCACCCCGTGGACCCTGCCGGCCTCGCTGGCGGTGTCGCTGGCTGCGGCCATCGAGTATTCGCTCGTCGAAGGTCCGGCCCACAACGGCGGCCGTCGCTGGCTGGTGCTGGCGACCGCGCTGGCGGGTCGTTCGCTGGCGCGTTACGGCGTGCAGGACGTGGTCAGCCACGGCCATGCCAACGGCGCGGCGCTGGAAAACCTGCTGCTGGCCCACCCGTTCTATGCCGAGCGCGATATCCCGCTGCTCAACGGCGAGCATGTGTCCGACGAAGACGGTACCGGTGCGGTACATACCGCCCCCGGCCACGGCCAGGAGGATTACGCGGTAAGCCAGCAGTACGGTCTGCTGGATCGCTACCACGCCGGTGAAATCAACCCGGTGGATGGCGCGGGCGTGTACCTGCCGTCGACTCCGCCGGCGGGCGATGTCGTGCTGGCCGGCGTGCACCTGTGGAAGGCGCAGCCGCTGATCATCGACGTGCTGCGCGCATCCGGCGCGCTGCTGGCGTTCGCCGAGATCACCCACAGCTACCCGCATTGCTGGCGCCACAAGAAGCCGGTGGTGTTCCGCGCGACGCCGCAGTGGTTCATCTCCATGGAGAAGGCGCGCCTGCGCGAAGATGCGCTGACCGCCATCGACAACGTGGGCTGGTTCCCGGCCTGGGGCAAGGCGCGCATCCAGAGCATGGTCGACGGTCGCCCGGACTGGTGCATCAGCCGCCAGCGCACCTGGGGCGTGCCGATCGCCCTGTTCACCCACCGCATCACCGGTGAGATGCATCCGCGCAGTGTCGAGCTGATGCAGGCCGTCGCCGACCGCGTGCAGGCCGAAGGCATCGACGTGTGGTATTCGCTGGATGCCGCCGAACTGCTGGGCGCTGAAGCGGCCGACTACGAGAAGGTCACCGACATCCTGGATGTCTGGTTCGACTCCGGCGTCACCCACGAAGGCGTGTTGCTGGCGCGTGGCTTCGGCAAGCCGGCCGACCTGTACCTGGAAGGCTCCGACCAGCACCGCGGCTGGTTCCAGTCCTCGCTGCTGACCGGCGTCGCCATCGATCGGCACGCACCGTACAAGCAGTGCCTGACCCATGGTTTCACCGTGGACGAGCACGGCCGCAAGATGTCCAAGTCGCTGGGCAACGGCATCGAGCCGCAGGACATCATGAAGAACCTGGGCGCGGACATCCTGCGCCTGTGGATCGCATCGGCCGACTACAGCAACGAAATGTCGCTGTCGCAGGAAATCCTCAAGCGCAACGCCGATGCCTACCGCCGCCTGCGCAACACCGCGCGCTTCCTGCTGGCGAACCTGGACGGGTTCGATCCGGCCGTGCATCTGCGCCCGCTGAACGACATGGTCGCCCTGGACCGCTGGATCGTGCATCGCGCGTTCGAGCTGCAGGAGAAGATCAAGGCGGCCTACGAGCGCTACGACATGGCCGAGATCGTCCAGCTGCTGCTGAACTTCTGCAGCGTGGACCTGGGCTCGTTGTACCTGGACGTGACCAAGGACCGCCTGTACACCATGGCGGAAGACTCGCGCGGCCGTCGTTCGGCGCAGAGCGCGATGTATCACATCGCCGAAGCGTTCACCCGCTGGGTGGCACCGATCCTGACCTTCACCTCCGACGAGCTGTGGGGCTATCTGCCGGGCAAGCGCAGCGCACACGTGCTGTTCGATACCTGGTACGAAGGGCTGGCCCCGCTGCCGGCCGATGCCGAGCTGACCGCTGCCGATTTCGACCAGCTGTTGGCCCTGCGCGAGCAGGTGTCCAAGGTGCTGGAACCGATGCGTGCCAACGGCGCCATCGGTGCCGCGCTGGAAGCGGAAATCACCGTCGCCGCCAGTGAAGAGCAGGCCGCGCGCTGGCAGCCGCTGGCCGAAGAACTGCGCTTCCTGCTGATCAGCGGTGACGTGCAGGTGCGCCCGGCCACCACCGACGAAGTGTTCGTCAGTGCGCAGCCAACCAGCAAGACCAAATGCGCACGCTGCTGGCACTTCCGCAGCGACGTGGGAAGCGTGCCCGAGCATCCGGAGATCTGCGGCCGCTGTGCCGACAACATCGACGGTGCCGGCGAAGATCGGCGGTGGTTCTGATGACCGCCGTCCGTCCGCGCCCGAACGCGCTCATCTGGCTGCTGCTGTCGGCGGTGGTCATCGTGCTGGACCAGTGGAGCAAGGCCTGGGTGCTGTCCAGCCTGCCCGAGTACCAGGCGGTGCCGGTCATCGATGGCTTCTGGAACTGGTTCCGCACCTACAACACCGGCGCGGCGTTCAGCTTCCTCAGCGACGCCGGTGGCTGGCAGAAGTACTTCTTCACCGTGCTGGCGATCGCCATCAGCGGCCTGATGGCGTGGTGGCTATATGGCACCGCCCGCAGCAACTGGCGCAGCGCACTGCCGTTCGCGCTGGTGATCGGCGGGGCCATCGGCAACGTCATCGATCGTCAGGTGCATGGCCACGTGGTGGATTTCATCCAGTGGTACGTCGGTGACCACTACTGGCCGTCGTTCAATATCGCCGATGCGGCGATCGTGGTCGGCGCCATCGGTATCGCAGTGTTCGGCCTGTTCGAGGGCAAGCCGGGCAAAAAAGCGGATAATACGACCCCGTAACCCCCAGCCGGCTGACGCCGGGAGACGTTGATAGATGGATGTTCTGCTCGCCAATCCGCGTGGTTTCTGTGCAGGTGTCGATCGTGCGATCGAGATCGTCAAGCGCGCGATCGAAACGCTCGGCGCGCCCATCTACGTGCGCCACGAAGTGGTGCACAACCGTTTCGTCGTGGACGATCTGAAGAGCCGTGGCGCCATCTTCGTCGAGGAACTGGACGAAGTGCCGGACAACAACACGGTGATCTTCAGTGCGCACGGTGTGTCCCAGGCCGTGCGTGCCGAGGCGGACCGTCGCGGGCTGAAGGTCTTCGATGCCACCTGCCCGCTGGTGACCAAGGTGCACTTCGAAGTGGCCCGCCACTGCCGTGCCGGCCGTGACGTGGTGCTGATCGGCCACGCCGGTCACCCGGAAGTGGAAGGCACCATGGGCCAATGGAACCGTGAAGCCGGCACTGGCCAGATCTATCTGGTGGAAGACGTGGAGCAGGTGTCCACCCTGGTGCTGGACCAGCCGGAAAATTTTGCCTATACCACCCAGACCACGCTGTCGGTGGATGACACGCGCGGCATCATCGAGGCCCTGCGCGCCAAGTTCCCGTCCATGCAGGGCCCGAAGAACGATGACATCTGCTACGCCACGCAGAACCGCCAGGACGCCGTGCGCGACCTGGCCAAGCGCTGCGACCTGGTGCTGGTGGTGGGCTCGCCGAACAGCTCCAACTCCAACCGGCTGAGCGAGCTGGCCCGCCGCGAAGGCGTGGAGTCGTACCTGATCGACGGCGCACACGAGATCGACCCAGCGTGGGTGCTCGGCAAGCAGCACATCGGCGTCACCGCCGGCGCGTCCGCCCCGCAGGTGCTGGTGGACGGCGTGCTCGCCCGCCTGCGCGAACTGGGTGCCGACGGCATCGGCGAACTGGACGGCGAACCCGAATCGATGGTCTTCGCCCTGCCGAAAGAACTGCGCCTGCGCCTGGTCGACTGACCCACGTCCGCCATCGCGCGGCGCACTTCGGTAGCGCCGACCCATGGTCGGCGAGCGCAGCGGCGCTTTTGCCGTTGCTTTCGCCCTCCACACCCCACCGCGCACCATGCACCGCGCTCACCGAGCACGGCTCGGCGCTACCGTTGACGTCCTTCTTACGCCCTCACTTTGCCCAATCCGGCCACCCGCCCATCCATGACCTTTGGCCATGGGGCAGGGCACGCCCACAGGCCTAGCATCAAGCATCCCCGCCTGCTGGAACCGCCCCATGACACCCCGTGCGCTGGCCCTGTCCGTCCTGCTTTCCCTGGCGGCCACGCCCGCCTTTGCCCAGCCTGCGCCCGCGGCCCCCATCGCCGCCCCCGGCATGCTGCGCATCGACGTCGACGCACGCGACCTGGACCGGCGCATCTTCAAGGTCACCGCCACCGTTCCGGCCAAGCCCGGCCCGCTGACGCTGCTGTACCCGCAGTGGCTGCCCGGCAACCATTCGCCCAGCGGCCCCATCGACAAGCTCGCCGGCCTGCAGATCACCGCCAACGGACAGCCACTGAAATGGCAGCGTGACCAGTACAACGTCTACGCGTTCAAGGTGGACGTGCCCGCAGGCGCCAGTGAAGTCGTTGCTCACTTCAATTACCTGTCATCGCAGGGCGGCAGCCAGGGCCGCGTCGTGATGACGCCGGAAATGCTCAACCTGCAGTGGAACGCGAACTCGCTGTATCCGGCAGGCGTGAACATCCAAGGCCTGCAGGCGCAGACCACCGTCACCCTGCCGCCGGGTTGGTCCTACGCTACCGCGCTGGACACCGAGCGCCGCGATGGCGATACCGTAGTGTTCAAGCCGATCAGCTACGACCATCTGGTGGACTCACCGCTGTATGCCGGCGCGCATTTCCAGCGCTTCGATCTGGATCCCGGCGCGAAACAGCCGGTGCATCTCAACGTCTTCGCTGACGACGCCAAATCACTCAACGCCAGCGAAAAGCAGCTCAACGCACACCGCGCCCTGGTCCAGCAGATGGACAAACTCTACGGTGCCCGCCACTTCAATCATTACGAGTTCCTGCTGGCCCTGACCGACAAGCTCGGCGGCATTGGCCTGGAACATCACCGCTCCAGCGAAAACAGCGCCGACGTCGGCTACTTCACCGAGTGGGACAAGAATTGGTGGGCACGCGATCTGCTGCCGCACGAATACAACCACTCGTGGAACGGCAAATACCGCCGCGGTGCAGACCTGGCGACCGCAGACTTCAATACCCCGATGGGCGACAGCCTGCTGTGGGTGTACGAAGGCCAGACGCAGTTCTGGGGCCAGGTGCTGGCGGCGCGCTCCGGCCTATGGAGCACCGATCAGGCGCGCGACATGCTGGCCAACGTGGCGGCGACGTTTGATCGGGGTCGTCCCGGATTGGCGTGGCGCCCCTTGCAGGACACCACCAACGATCCGACCATCGCACAGCGCCGCACGCTGGCCTACCGCAATTACCAGATGAGCGAGGACTACTACTCCGGCGGCCAGATGCTGTGGCTGGAAGTAGACGGCAAGCTGCGTGCGCTGAGCGGCGGCAAGCGCGGGCTGGACGACTTCGCCAAGGCGTTCTTCGGCATGGACAACGGCAACTGGGACGTCAACCCGTACACCTTCGATGACGTGGTCGCCACGCTCAACGGCATCGCCCCCAACGACTGGGCGAGCTTCCTGCGCGAGCGCCTGGACGGGCATGGATCGTTGATTGGCGGCTTGGAAATGGCCGGCTGGAAACTGGTCTACCGCGATACGCCGAACGACGCCTTCAAAGCACACGAGACGCGCGCCAAGGCCGCGCTGCTGACGTATTCCATCGGCGCCACCGTCACCGATGCTGGCGTGGTCGGCGATGTGGTGTGGGACAGCCCCGCGTTCAACGCAGGCTTGGCCCCGGGCATGACCGTGATCGCAGTAAACGGGCGCGAGTACAAAAGCGAGCGACTGAAGGACGCGGTGGCCGGATCCAAGGATCAGAAGGCACCGATCACCCTGCTGGTGAAGAACTTTGATCGCGTGATGCCGATCAGCATCGATTACCACGGCGGCGCGCTGTACCCGGCGCTGGAGCGCATCCCCGGCACCCGCGATGGGCTGGCTGCGCTCTGGAAGGCCCGCTGATCCGGCGCCCTACTCGTTGATCCCGCGCCCCAACCCGCGCGCCGGAAATGCCGGCGCGCGGCACGCACCCCCGGCTCCGCGTGCCCTGAACGCACCTGCGCCCGGCACGCCGACCTCACGCGGCCCCGTGCGCACACCCGGTAGCGCCGAGCCATGCTCGGCGGAAGCCTTCCCCTCATCCCGAACGCCGACGGCACTGCCCTCAGATAATCCGATGCCCAGCGACACCGGCACCGACCATCTACATCACGACCGCATCTTGCCGCGCCAACTGCCACGCGCTACGTTTCTTTGGCAAACATGGGGGCTGCCGCAACCCGGTTGCGCTTGAAGCTGATCCACCCGCAGGAGCGAGGCACCAAATGCAAAGGAAGGCAGGAATCGCAGGATGCGTAGTGCTCGTAGCCGCCATCGCTACAACGCTCTGGCTGTGGCGTGGAAACTCGGATGACGTAGGGCCACCATCAAACCCTCAGGCAGCCGCCTTCAGCAATGCGGCAGCCCGGCCCAACCCAGTGCCGTCGCCCGCAACGACCCAGCACCTGCAAGCAGCCCGATTCCCGGCCTACGATCCGTCCATGCGAAAGGCAGTGGGCCCGAAGGCTTACAGCATCCAGCGGGAGACGGCGTGGCGAGTCCCCGGCGATGCACGGCAGCAGGTGCTGGCGCTGAAGCGGCAATCAGATGCGGGCGAGGGCTTGGTCAGCTACGAAATCGAACTGATCGTGCGGGACTGCAGAAACCTGATCAACGGCAATCCGGAGGAAGCTTGGCAGGCCCTGCAACGCGCGGGCATGCGTCCCGATCCCAATCGCCTCAGCAGACTGGAGATCGGTCTGGGCGAGTGCGCGGCATTGAGCCAGGATCCCACGCTTTACGACGCGCCGTGGCTGGCGCGTGCAGCGGAACAGGGCTCGGTAGAGGCGCAGTTGCTCTACAGCATCGACATTGAAGCGGTGATCGGGCCCGCATCGACCTTGACCGGACGCGATGATGAACTGCAGGCGTGGCGGCAGACCTCGCTCCGCTATCTGCACTCCCTCGCCGACGGCGGCAACGTCGACGCACTTTCTGCACTGGCGAGTGTTTACGACAACGGCTTCAACGTCGCCCGCGATCCAGTCGCCGTGCACGCTTATAGCCAAGTGCTCAGCCGACTCGATCCGCGGTACATCGACGAAACCACGCTGGCGCGCGAACGGCGGGCACTGGCCCCGGAGCAGCAGCAGAAGGCAGCCGATCAAGCCGACGCAATCTACAAACGATGTTGCTCCCTATAGGCGAAGGCCCCGCACCCTGGCATCGCCAAGCCATGCGCGGCGAGCCGGATCCTAACCGCTAAAACCTCGCCGCCGCCCACCGATTCACCACCCCACCGCCTGCACACGCTGCGGATCCTCGGGGTCGTAAAGGATATCCATCGTCTCCCGCGGAATCCTGGCCAGGTCAATCAACGGCACATAGCGTCGAATCACCGCGCGTTGCGCCCGACCCGCCACATCAGTGAAACCCAGCTGGAACTCCACCTGCGGCTGCTCATTGAAGAACGCGCCGGTCTGGCGAACCTCCTCGATGCTCGCCACCGTACCCACGCCCCGATACTTCAATGCGTTGCCAGCCGCATCGGCCTGCAGCCGACGCAACAACAAACGTACGCCGACAACGAACGCGCACAGCACCAGCGGACTGATCAGCAGCGGATGACCCAGGCTGAGAAATGTCCAG
Organism: Stenotrophomonas sp. WHRI 8082; assembly: GCF_040223995.2. Taxonomy (NCBI): domain Bacteria; kingdom Pseudomonadati; phylum Pseudomonadota; class Gammaproteobacteria; order Lysobacterales; family Lysobacteraceae; genus Stenotrophomonas; species Stenotrophomonas sp. WHRI 8082. The sequence goes on from NZ_CP167826.1 coordinate 3,183,970, forward strand.
CCCAAGCCGTTGTTCTGCAGGTGCCACGCCACGCCGTATGCGCTCGCGACCAGTGCCATGAAGAACACGCCGACCGCCGCGCGCAGCCACAATGTGCCGTGGTTGATCTCCGGCGCGCCACCTTCCAGCGACATATTGGGATAGGCGCCGGGCGAGCGGCTGAGCCGGGCAGGCAATGTGCGGCCGACCTCGTAGCGCTGCTGCATCGGCTTGCTGTCCACCAGCACGAGCTCATCGGTAATGGGCGTGCCGGACAGATTCTCGAATGCCAGGCGCAACCGCAGCTGCGGGAAGCCGTCGACGGTGCCGGGCAAGGAAACCACCTGCTCGATGCTTGCGTTGCGTGGCTCACCGTAGGTCAGGATGTCGCGCATCCGGCGCACAGAGCGCACCCCGGCGAGCACCAGCGTGTCCACATAGACGTAGAGCAGGACCAGCCACAGGCTGAGGGAGGCCACCAAGAGTGTCATCGCCCACCCGGGCGGAGAGCGGCTTTCCAGGGGGACGGGGTAGCTGGCCTGCGCATACATCATCACCGGCAAGCCGATGGCGAACATCAGCGCGAAGAACAGCAGGAACGCGCCCCAGAACCAAAGTGGATTTTTCACGGCCATGTGAGGGGAGTACAGGGGAGGGCAGGGTACTACAGGGGTGTCAGGCCCCTGTCGCGATTGGCTTTGGGGCCATCTGGCGGATTGAGCTGGATGAGCACGCGCGCATTGACCGCTTTCCGGACACGCTTTAGAATTGCCAGCTCAGCCGGAATAGCTCAGTTGGTAGAGCGGCGCATTCGTAATGCGTAGGTCGTAGGTTCGATTCCTATTTCCGGCACCAGTTGTACGAAAAGCCCCGGCCTTGGTCGGGGCTTTTTGTTTGCGGCTCGCTTGGTGGTAGTGCCGGCCGCTGGCCTGTAACTGCAGGTCCGCTTGACGCGAGCACCTGTTGAGATCGCCATTAAGGTCCGGTCCGGGTTCGTTGGCCCTTAGCGCAAAAGGCGCGGACATTGTCGCCTCAGTTGGCGTAGCCATTGATGCAACGGCTGCGGCTTTACCCTTCGTGCCCGGTGGCGCAGGTACAGCGATCAAGGCAGCCAGAGGACTTGAGAAGGCTGTTGAAGGTGCACGAACGGCAGAAAAAGCGGGAGACAGCTTCGACTCCGCGAGACGTGGTGCGTTTGAGAGCGCTGGGATGAATGGTCCCAGCAAGGTAATCTTCTCAAAGGTTGATGAGAAGACCGGTACAGTTGTGGAATTCAAGGAGGAGGGTGGGGCGAAGATTGGATACGATGGACCACATGCCAGTGGGCCTCACCATGACACCCAGCATATAAGCTGGCAGTCTGCGGGAAAGAGAGGCGACGGGTGCACAGCGTGGAAAACATCCCATATTCCGGAGAACGCCATCCCTCAAGGCCGGATAGGAGCGCTCAATGAGCACGAAAGATAGTGGTGCTGTGGCGGCATCTAAACAAATCTGCTCTCTTGGGTATGGCAGTGTTTCAGTAGCGTCTGATGCGGATGTGCTGCTTCGCAGGCTGGTCGAAATACATGGGATTGATTCAACCAGGCACTATTGGTGGGAGTCTTTGGCGACGTCCCGGTTCGTTCGCTACAGCACATCAGGCAATGATTGGACGGAGCAGATTGCGGTGTTTCTGGCTGACATGGGAGACCCCATATTTCTTGCCATCACCGATGATGAGCCGCCGCCGTGGCCGGTGTTGAGAATTGAGCATGGTTCGGAAGTTGCGACTTTGCTCAGCGAAATGCATTTTTTTGAGTATTTCGTATTCTCGCAAGACTGCGCGCGAGTCTTCTTTGATACACACGATAACGTTTTGATCTCCTCGCCATAGGGAGAGTGGTCGTAGGTTCGATTCCTATTTCCGGAACCAATTTTACGAAAAGTCCCGGCCTTGGTCGGGGCCTTTTGTTTGTGCGGGTGTTGCCGCGTAGCGGCACCCATGGTCGGTGGATGGCAGGATGGCCCTCCCGGACAGTGGTAGCCCTGGATTGCCGAACCTGTCGATCTGCTCGCACGCCCCTGCGGCTTACCGAGTCCTTGTTGAGAGGATCCGAAATACGTCTTTAAAGCCAGAGTGCTATCGGGACACGGATCTGCCTTGTTCTGGTGATGGGGCTGGATGTGGTGCAGACTGCAGGCGAACATACGGTCACGTACATTATATGAGAGATGCCGGCATGCTTGGATTTCTAGACGAGATATGTTCCATTCCTTGGGACATCATGGAGTTTGGCGCGTTTGAGCTAATTCCAGCAGACGCGCATTCGGTTAGATGTAACCACGTTTACGTCGATTGCAAGATGCCATTTCTTATCGCGGCGGAATCTTTGGAGCTGGATGGCATCGAGACATTTGGTGTGGGATTGGTGCATGAGCCGGATCGGATAAGAAGATTCTTGGAAGGGCCGTACCCACCGCACAACAAGCCGCGCACAGCTGGATTATCCGATTTGGTTGGTATGGATTGCGAGCCATGTCTACTAAGCAGGAAGTCCTTTCGCGCTTTCAGCGAGACAGGTGAATTGTGCCATCTGAACTCTGGGCTGGTGCATGACGTGACTTTCGAAATGTGCTCTATCACTATCACCATATCGGCTGACGAAGAGGCTCCCATGGGGTTGAGGGTGAGCTGGTGAGTCCGGGCTGAGGCTTTATGCTCCCGTTTCGATTGATGGGTCGATTGTGAGTCTGATAGCGGCCTGTTCCTCGGGCTATTTTATTAAGAATGCAGGTGCGGGCTGGATTACGCAGGAAGGATAAGGTGCAGTCATCGCTAGCAATGGCGCAACGTGCGAGCCGAATTACAATATTCGATCTGATTTACAAAAGGTGAAGCCTGTGGATGTAACCAGAAAGGCCCGCGCCAACCCAGTTGACGGATCTACGGTTGCTACGCCTCACGTAAAATAAGCAGGTCAGAAGGGTGTACGTCCGGCACTGCCAGAAGAGCTGCCTAAGCTAAAGCGAGATCACCTATGGATACTGCTATTTCGTTGTTGCAAAAATGGTATGCGCGGCACTGCGATGAAGATTGGGAACACTCCTACGGCATCAAGATAGATACGCTGGACAACCCGGGGTGGATTCTTACCGTCGACTTGGACGATACGGAGTTCAGCGAACGTCTGCTGCCGCGCAATCGCCTTGATCGGTCAGAAGCAGACTGGGTCCAGTCGGAGATTTCAGGGCGGCGCTACATTGCTTGCGGAGGCGTGTTAAATCTGGAGGAGATGGTCCTTCAGTTTCTGATCTTCGTAGGGGAGCCCGGGGTCGATAATTTCATTAAGCCAGAAAGGGAATTATGAACGTGGTTCAGTATGTATGGTCAGAACAGATAGATTCGATGCTGCGCGAAGGCGAATTTCTGGAAATGCTGGGCGTTCGTAACTGGGCGCTTGACAGGGTTGGAGCGCTGGACGCAGTGGAGAGGTTGAGTTGTGAGGGGATCGCGGTCGCCGGTGGTGATGTGTACAGGCGGGAAGATGGTCGCCTCGAAACGACTTACGAGAATTGGTATTGCAACAGGAAAGATGGTGAGCAGGTGAGCCAGTACATTGAACGTAGCGTCGATATTGCGAGGAATTACATATCCAAATACCCCGACTCGGACAGCAGAGTTTTATTCTCATTAGTACCTGTGGCTCTGTGACCAGATCCCTGAGTCTAGAGAAAAATTGAAATTCGGTAAGCAGGATCCGCATCCAAACACCGCCTCGCCTCCTCTCCTACGTCGGCGCCATCGCCACCCACGCAATACGATCAATCATGTGCGCTCACGAGGCGCATCATTTTTTCGTCAGAACCACGTGATCGCCATGGGGGCTCGGAGGCGCTCGGGTTCGCGGTTGACTCTTCTTGCGTAGCCTTCCAGGTATATGGCTTGGATCATGACCTGGGTGCACAGCAAGCGTCGTACGTTGGGCTGGGTTGAACGCCTGAGCTTGGATCAAGCGAGTGATCAGGCTCGCCAAACAGTTGCTTAGTACGTTCATTTGGGATTGCCCGCCCCGGCAAACTCCAAGACCATTAGCTGCACACTCGAGAAGAAAGAAGCGGCTGGGTGGCTGCTTGAAGAAATTCTGAAAATTCCGGAAACTGTCAAGAGAGCCTTCGGCGGCAGTCGATTCGACTACTGGGGTCGAACGGTAGAGGTCTGCGTCTTGAGGCGGATCGAGCATTCAACTCTTTCGTGGGTCAAAAAAGTGGGTGTAGTGATGGGGAGCTTCTCAACAGATTTTGTGAGCCCGACGAATTTTGATTCGCTGGCGGTGGAGATATCGTACGACTCTCAGATCCTTTGTCGTATTGACAGGGAGAGCGCTGATGGAGCGCTGGAAATAGAATTTTTTCATAAGGCAAGGCTTCTAGCCGATGATGTCAACATGAAGTTTCCGGTGCTGGAGTTCCTGCGTGCCGTCGAGGAGGCATGTGTGGATCTTCGAGAGATTCCCTCCTGAAGCCCGCCGCGTGGCGCGCGGGTCATCGGTTCGATTCTTCAGACACTAATCGTACAAAAAGCCCCGGTCTTGGTCGGGGCTTTTTGTCTCTGTGCGGCGCGGCCGTGGCGGCGACAGGCAACGGAGCACTGCCGCCGATCGTCAAGCTCCGCGAAATCACTCCCGCATCAAATCCCCTCTTGCATCGGCCGGCAATCCTGATAGCGTAGCCTCACGGCCATGCTGATCGGCCACGGATGGATGCAATCGGGGGGACCGGTTCGCAGGGGATGTACGCGACCGGAAGCCATCGCCAAACAAGGAGGCTGGTATGGCTTACGCCCCGATGGGACGTGGCTTCGGTGTGGCAGTGTCTGTTGTTATTGCAATATGGGCGGCGCCTCTGGGCGCGCAGCAGGTCGCCTCTGGCATCGAGCCGCACCATGAGTACAGGAAGCGGACCCAGAGCGCTGAAATGCCGGCTGCACTTGATACGGGTCTGTTCGGCGAGAGCATCAGCCTCTACGACGGCAGGACGGACTTCCGGGTGGTAGATGTAGATCTGCCTGGCAATTCAACGCTGCCCGTGCAGTTTGCGCGACGCCTTGCCATTGAATTACAGCCCCAGGATGAGATCAGCGCGCACGATAGTCGCCTGCTTGGCGCCGGCAACTGGGACATCGAAGTTCCGTACGTTTCGGCTACGTTTCCGAGTGCGAGCGGGTGGCCTGCGACTCGCTGTAGCGTCGGTAGCGTGCCGTCCACCACAGGGCAATTCTCGGTCCGAGAACACTGGAATGGAATCTCGATCCATATACCGGGAAGGGGCGACACGCCCATGCTTTCCTACCAGCAGAACACCCCGCGTCCCACCGACGGCGCCACGTATCGCAACACCACAAAGGAACGCGACGCGATTGACTGCATCGCCTTGTCGGACGGACAGGGAGAGGGCTATCGCCTCACCACGACCAGTGGCGAACGCTACTATTTCGATCGGCTGGTGAGCCGCAGTGAGAGCACGCTGCAGAAGTCGATCCCCTTCAACGAAGACTTGGTCCAGATAGATGTCTATTTGCCGCGAGCACGCTACTACTTGCTGGCAAGCAGGGTTGAGGATCGGTTTGGCAACGTGGTTCGTTTTACATATAACGGCTCAGGGCATCCCACCAGCATCGAGGCCAATGATGGGCGCCTCATTAGCCTGAGCTACGTGCAGGGCAGGGTAAGCCAGGTGCAGGCGAACGGCCGCCTATGGAAGTACGCGTACGCGGCTCGGCCACTTGAGACGGAACTCGCCACGGTCACGCTGCCTGACACAAGCAGGTGGACATATGCCTCTACTGGATCCCTGCTCCCGTCTGTCAATCATCCAGGTGACACACTGCCCCCCACGGCGTGGTGCCGGACACGGCCAACCATCCTTTCGGCTGACTATGGTTTGACCGTGACGCACCCCACTGGGGCCCGTGGTGACTTCAGCTTCAGCAACGATAGACACGCACGCACGGGTGTACACGCTACAGAATGCATGAAGAAGGGTGATCCGCGTTACCCTGAGTATGCGCGCATAGTCCCAGAGTTCTTTGATGTACTGAGCGTCAAATCAAAGTTGATAACGGGGCCAGGCCTGCCACCGATGAAGTGGACATATGGATTCGGCAACCAGAGCCCAACGTATTGGGGCACGCCGGATTCCCCGCCGTCCTATCCATGCGGCACGTGCATGCCCACCAAGACGGTCACAGTGGTGCGGCCAGACGGGAGTACTCAGCAACTGACATTCGGCACGCTGTACCGCTTCAACGATGGCCGCCAGTTGGGCGAGAGGATACTCAGTGCATCAGGCGCCGAACTCAGTGTTACCACGACCGACTACCTCGGGGAAGGCGCCATGGCATCTCAACCGTTCGCCAATGAGTACGGCGGCATACTTGGCGCGGTGAACGATCCGGCATCTGTCTGGGTCCGGCCCGTAGTGCGCACAAGTACGGTCAGGGAGGGTACGTCTTACTCCTGGGAATCCATCGCGTTCGATTCATTTGCACGTACCGTGCAATCGGTACGCAGTGGGCCAAGCGGCTCGATCCGCGAGCAGGTGGATTTCCATGATGTGCCACAGCGGTGGCTGATGGGCCAAGCACGGCGACTGGTCAACCTCGACAATGGGGTCGTGATAGCCGAGGCCGTTTTCGACTCGAACGCGATGCCGGTGCGTACCTACTCATTCGGTCTGCTCACACAAAGCCTGTCTTACCGCGCGGACGGGACGGTGGCGAGCATTGCTGACGGCGCTGGGAACACGACTTTACTTTCTGCATGGCAGCGCGGCCTGCCGACTCATGTCATCAATGCTGATCAGACCACGCGTACGTTGAGCGTAGACGGCAACGGGTGGGTAACCGCAGCCACTGACGAGAATGGTCTCACTACGCGCTACACGCACGACACGATGGGCCGCACCAAGTCAGTCACCTATCCCGAAGGTGGTGGCGCCCCTTGGAATGCGACGATTTCTTCATTTGCTCCCAGTTCGTCCGCACAGTATGGTCTCCCGGCTGGCCACTGGGCGCACACCATTTCCACTGGCAATGCGCGCAGGATCACCTACTTCGACGGTCTATGGCGTCCCTTGCTAGTAAGAGAGTTCGATTCATCCAACGCAGTGTTGACTCAGCGCTTTCAGCGGTTCGCGTACGACAGCTCAGGCAACCGGTTGTTCGAATCCTATCCGGGCTCGGCACCCGAAATGCAGAATGGCAACTGGACCGAATACGACGCGTTGCAGCGGGAGACTGCACGGCTTCAGGACAGCGAGTCAGGAAGTCTGATCACCGTTATCGACTACCTCCAAGGCGGACGCGTTCGCGTGACCGATCCACTTGGACGGCAGACCACAACCAGCCATCAGGCGTTTGATAAGCCGAACTACGAGTTGCCAACGCTGATACAGCGCCCTGCGGGTGTCGAGCTTAAGATAGATCGCAACGTATTCGGAAACCCCACCGCGATTGTGCAGCGTGGGACGACGAACGGCCTGTAATTCCAAGGGCGATGGGTCGGCGGTGGGAGCAGTTGCGAAGGCCTGTCGCCAGAGGCGGTCTTCTACGTAGTGAGACATGTAGTCAGATGAATCAGAGGGCCATTGCAGATGAGCGCGAATGGCGACAAATAAACGCGACTCAGGGAATGTCTCGCATGTGTACTCGCATTGGAAAAAGCGTTCTGTGGGTCTGGTCCGCGCTGTTAGTCTGTGCGTATTTCTACTCCGCAAACTCAGCCCTGGCTGCGCCATGCAACGAGCCTTTGTCCGTTCCGTTCGACTCAAAGCTTTCAGTCGCTGCCGCTGGCCCGATATGCCCCGAGCATCCAGAACTACCGCCGGAACCTGAGTACTACGATGCGGAGTTCGATAGCCAGAATGTACCGACGACGATGGTGGTCGGTCAGCGCTATAACGTTAGCATTTCGATGCGCAATACAGGTGCCGCGGTCTGGAGTGCAGACCAAGCCTACAGTTTGGGCTCGCAGAATCCGCACGACAACTTGACGTGGGGCATCGGGCGTGTTGCTGTTCCCGGTAGCATCAGCATTCGCCAGAATGCGAAGTTCAACTTCACCGTTACCGCGCCGCGCGCTGCTGGACGCCACAATTTTCAGTGGCGAATGGTACGCGATGGCGTCGCTTGGTTCGGTTTCAACACCAAGAACGTGCAAATCGATGTGGTTGGGTCTGTGATCCGTGGTGCCATTGATGGAATATCGAACGGACAGATAACTGGGTGGGCTTGCTCCAGCGGGATCAGTGAATCGATCAGCGTGCATGTGTATCTGGGCGGACAAGCTGGGGCTGCGGGCGCCGTGAACGTGGGTGCCTATCGTGCGGACAATGCGAGCGAGCCAGCCATAGCCTCAGCGTGCGGGGCAGCAGGCAGTACCTACCGCTTCTATATTCCAATCCAAGGTGCGTGGACGATAGAGCACGCGAACCAGCCGATCTACGTTCATGGTATCTCTCCAGTGGGCGCAGCGAACCTCGTCCTGGCTGGCTCCGGTAACTACCGTATTCCCGCCAATGTGCCGCCCTCTATCAGCATGACATCGCCCACGGCCGGGACAGTGGTTGGCGAGGGAGCTTCGGTAATTCTCGCCGCACAAGCATCAGATCCAGACGATGGCATCGCTTCAGTTACGTTTATGGCCGATGGCGCCGTGTTGGGAAGCAAAGGACCGCCTTACCAACTGACGTATTCCAGTATTCCAGAGGGTGCGCACTCGGTTCAGGCTTACGCGCGTGATACGCGAGGTGCAGTTACCTATTCGCCACCCCGGACGATTTACGCATCGAGGGTAATAGGCGATCTTGCAGTGGCCAATGGGGCCATCTTTGGTTGGGCTTGCTCAACCTACGTGGGGGGCTCGATCCCGGTGCATGTCTATTTCGGCGGCCCGGCAGGCAGTGGCTTCGGCTATGGTGAGTTTATCGCCAACATTGCCAGTGAAGCCGCGGTCAACAACCAATGTAAGGGCGGCGGTACCGCCTACCGCTTCAATGTTCCGATTACACATGCAATGGTGCGCGATCATGGCGGGAAGAAGGTTTACGTGCATGGTATTTCGCCACTTGTCGACGCCCACCTTCTGATCTCCAATAGCGGTAACTATGCGTTGCCCGTCAATCAAGCTCCCTCGATCACGCTTACCTCTCCCGGAGACTCAACAGTTGATGGGCCGGTAGACATCCTTTTGGCAGCGGACGCTCGCGACCCGGACGACGCCGTCGCGCAAGTCGCCTTCTTCCGTAACGATCAACTGGTAGCGAGTGTCAGCGCGGCACCTTGGCAATACACAATGAATGGTGCGTCTGCAGGTACCTACCGCTTCCACGCAGTTGCCACGGACCATCGGGGTGCCAGTACGAGGTCCAATAGCCGGACGGTGACCGTTGTAGAGGCACAATCGCCGGCGAGCGTCACACGCAGCTATGTCTACGATGCCTATCAGCGCCTCTGCAAAACGATCGAGCCTGAGACCGGCTCCTCTGTCGTCGACTACGATGCTGCCGGCAATGTCGCTTGGTCCGCCGGTGGCTTGGATCTCCCTGGCTCAGGCGCCTGCAACCGCGCGGAGGCCGCGGCGTCCGGTCGTCGTGTAGATCGAAGCTACGACGTGCGGAATCGCATCAGTTCCCTTCAATTCCCCGACGGCAATGGAAGTACGACGTGGTCCTATACCCCGGATGGGTTAGTTGCGGCTACGAAGGTCCTAAACGACGGGGGAGCGACTTCGGTACTCAACAGCTATCAGTACAACAGTCGGCGACAATTGACTACTGAAAGCGTGGAGCAACCTGGTTGGTACGCGTGGGCGGTTAGCGCCAGCTACAACGCCAATGGCCATCGTGCAACACAGACATGGCCTACAGGGGCAGTGGTGGAGTACTCGCCCAATGCCTTGGGTCAGCCGACACGGGTCGGTAACTACGCCACAGGGGTGCGCTATCACCCCAATGGGGCGGTGAAACAGTTCATCTACGGGAACAACGTGTTGCACGCGATGGAGCAAAACGTTCGGCAGCTACCGGCGCGCGTTCTTGAAAAGAATGTGCTGGACTACCGGACTACATACGATGCGGTTGGGAATGTCACCGATATCTATGACGATGCTCTGGGCGCTTTCTACAATCGGCACATGAGCTATGACAGCCTGGATCGGCTGACTGCGGCAGGCTCAAACAACTTCGGCGGTGATTTCTGGCATCGTTTCACCTACGATGCTTTGGATAACTTACGTAGCTGGGTACTGCCCGGAGTCAAGGATCATCAGTACTTCTATGACGCGCGCAATCGTCTGACGAACGTGCGCGGTAGCGATGGCGCTACTACGATGGGTCTCACCTACGACGCCCAGGGAAATCTTGCAGTCAAGAACGGCCAAAGCCACATATTTGACTTCGGGAATCGGCTGCGCAGTGTGGTGGGGCTGGAAACCTATCGATACGATGCAGCAGGTCGCCGCGTCCTTGCGCACTCGCCGACGAAGGGAAATATTCTTTGGCAGTACACTCAGGACGGCAGGCTGGTCTATCAATCTGATGGGCGTGTCGGCACCGGGACTGAGTTTGTACATCTGGGCGACCGCTTGATAGCGCGTCGTGACATCAATGGCGCGGGTGCGGTAACCACATATCTCCATACTGATGCCTTGGGCAGCATTGTTGCCAGCAGCGACCAATCCAGGCAGGTGGTCGAGCGGACTCACTACGAGCCCTACGGCGCGCCAATCGGAAAGGTCATTGAGGGACCGGCCTATACCGGACACGTGATGGATGGGATCACTGGGCTGAGCTACATGCAGCAGCGATACATGGATCCGCAACTAGGGGCTTTCCTGTCTGTGGACCCGGTGACGGCGTATCAGAAGCCGGTTGATCAGTTCAATCGCTATCGGTATGCGAACGGGAATCCGTATAAGTTCACGGACCCGGATGGACGGCAGAGCCTACCGCGATCAGTCTACGAGACCGATTGGACCAAGCCTGAAACTAGGCAGGCATTCGGCGACGCTCTATCCTTTGTTGCGGACTTCACTCCAGTCGTTAGTGATGCGAAGGGAATTGCTGAAGCAGTTAGGGAGCCGACGCTTAGGAACTTTCTTGCCGCCGCAGTGGGTGTTTTCCCTATTGCAGGAGATTTCGCGGGGAAAGCCATCAAGAGCGCGGATCAGTTGATCGATGCAGCTGGAAAGATGGAGCGGTTGGCCAAGGGAAAGCGCCAGGGGCGGGTGGAGGGGGATGTGCGTCAGATATTTGCTGCAATAACCGAAGGCGGGGTTAAAGGTCGTAACGATTACATGACAATGCCGGATGGTACGATCATAGGTAGCCATGTATCCAAGTCTACCGGCGTTGCGACTATCGATATTAATAAGGCTGGGCAGGTTTACAAGATAAGAGTCGAGGCGCCTAAGCAGGCTCGGGAGTAAGGTTATGATCGACTTTCATTTAAGTATTATTGAGAATTATGGGTCTGATGTTCTTGATGATCCGAATATGGAGTACCTGCGAAAGTATTGGATGAATATTTCGCAGCTGAAGGCGGATTGGGCGGAGCTTCTTGATCAGAAATTTGTTTTGGGTCAGGATTGTTTTGCAGTATCAACCAGGTGCGATGCGGAAAGTCACTTGGGTGGAGCGATCTTTGCCGAGGAGGAGTTTTCTGAGTTCAAGCGGATGTCCGCTGATATGGGTGCGAAATCCTTCGCAATAGTTGAGTACATCGGGCAGGACCAGTGGAATGAATTTGAATCTATATCATTCTTTAGGTTTGTTTTCCCGCTGGACATTGCTTGGGCTGAAATGGTGTGCTCTTGTTCGATCGCTTACGATGTGTTTGAACGGCCCATCAGGACCTACTTTGTATTATCCGACAATGGTTGTGTCGGAAAGTATGTTGATAGTGACGCCTTGCATCCTTACGACTTGCGCTTTCCTGTCGCCCGTGAAGGTTAGGGCATGCTGCCGAGTTCTGGCGCAGCTCCCAATCAGCACCATCCGCATCACCGCTCTCCGGAGTAGGTCAGGAGAAAGTTCCGCCTGTGACTGCCGCTTACCCAGGGGGTGCATCGCCCTCAAAGCTTCCCCGCCCCGGCTTTCCCCAGCACATCGGCAGCAACCTCGCCAGCATTCAATGGCACGTAACGGTAAGGCGGAGTCCAGCCAATATCACGGTTCCAGCTGCACTCCAGTGAGGTTCCGTTGAGCATCGATCCGTCATCGCGGTAGACGGTTCCGCCATAATTGACCGCGACCTTATCACAGCTGCTTATGCCGTCGAGTTGGTACACATTGGCTTCAGCGAGAATCTTTGACTCTTTGCCAACGCCATGCGCGTACGCGAAGGGATACACCGGGTGACTCGCGCTCCCGACATGATAATTGTTGTACAGGTGTACCTGGCCGAATCGAACACGAGGTCCGCGCGAACCGATGTTCTCGAACAACGTGTTGTGGATGGTGACTTTCAGCTTGCCGCGATCTCTGGACGACGCTGCGTCGCTGGCGCCAATCAGGTTGTTCTTTTCGTGCAAGCGAAACGCCGAGTAGGACACGGTCACGTAGTTTGCGCCGTTCTTTATGTCCAGTGCACCGTCATGGTGCTGCTTGGGCCGCCCATTCTCACTGCCATTCTGATCATCGGTACGACGCCCGTCTGTGAACGTCACGTGGTCCACCCACACATTCTGGGCGCCCTCGATGGTGATGCCATCGAACTCAGAATTCCAATTGCCTGCATTCCCGTCATTGGGGTCCCAGACGGGCACTGGGTCCCATGGATTCTCGATCGTGAGATTCCGGATGATGACGTCATCTGCCTTGATGATTAAATAAGCCTCTCGGAACTCAGCGTCGGACGCGATGCCGATAATCGTGGTCTTGGTCGGCACCTTGACCCTTGCCCGCGCCTTCATATCGGCCGAGCTGGTGTACGGCATCCCTTCGCTGAGGTCGATCACGCCGTTGATGCGGATGATCCGCCCGGTGTCCCCCACCTTGGCCTTGAGTGCGCTTCGGAGTGCGGCCGCGTTGTTGACGGTAAAAACAGCGCTCGCTGCTGCGTTGGAACCACCGCGGGTGCCGCCGTCCTGGGTCGCCCAGCCACTGGTGGCTATCTCGCGACTTCGATCAGGCTGCGCTGCTGCACTGTGCGGCCAAGAGAGTGATGCCGCTACGACGAAGGCAACCATCAGCACGTGGGGATTATGTAATGCTCGCATGTGGCAATGTCCTTATGCAGTGAGTTGGGCTATCTCAGGCGCTCTGCAAATGCAGCTGCAGACGGCGAACTCCCGCAATCACCGGTCGTTAAACCATGACTGGTGTTCGATTCGTTCGTAGCTTCATTTTCCCAAAGCGTGAGTGAAGCGTCCGCGGAAGCCAGGATGATTCGGTTCGCAATAGCCACCATCCGCATCACCGCCCACTGAACTCCCTACGCGCGGGCCCCTTGATCATCTCCCTCCCTGCAACCAACAGCCCTTCCACCAAATGCTCCCCCAGCAGCGACGCCGTATCCCCATCGCGCCGCGCGATGTGTTCGGCATGCAGTATCTCCAGCACTGCATCCAACGCTTCCAGAACCCGCAGGGGCACGGCCACGTGGCCCGATCGCTCAAGCTCATCAAGCCGCTCAGGCCGGTTCGCTGGCAGATCCGGCACCAAGGCCAGATGGCTCGCTCGCACGCGCGCAGGCTGCTCCTGCTCCCAATTCGCCAGGCATCGTTCCAGCCTCTCGACGAGGTAGGGCGGCAACGTGTGGATGTGATCTCCCAACAGGGCGGTCATGCGTGGTGAACCCGGCGGATGGTCGATAGGCATTGCGGCAACCTCGCAGTGAGGCCACCCGCGCAGCAGCGCAGGGTGGCAGGCGATGCGGGTTGGCATACCGGGTGGATCTATCATTAACCGGCGGATCAGGGATCCCCACACATCGCCCGCCGTGTAACCGGTAGACGATGCAGTGCATTCTCCGCCGTGCCCCGGAAGGCAGAACAGAGTCAACGATAAATCCACTATCAGGATGCCAATCCCGGCCGATGCCCCGTGGCACCAGCAGCGTCATCGTGCGCAGCGCCAAGTCCCCGCGTCCATGAGGAAAACTGCGAAGTAGGGCGCTTAGGCCAGCACCCCATAGGTGCGGAACCCGCCACCCCTGGACGCTGCAGCCCTAGCGCACCCCAGTCCCATTCGCCTGGCTAAAAGATGCAATGCGCCTACCCGAGCAGGTGTCCTGCGACACCCAGCAAAAAGGCTCCGGTCGCCCGGAGCCTTCGTTCATCAACTTACCTACGCATCAGGCAGGCAGATCCCACTTGTCCGAATCCGCGCGCTTTTCCTTGTAGATCGTGCCGGCAAAATCAACGTGCAGTTCCATCCAGACGCCATCCCCGCGCTCAGCCACGATCTCGAAGTGCTTGGGCTTACGATCCGGATCACTGCCCACCGTCCACCCCGCCTTTTCCACTGCAGCCAGCGCAGCATGCGGATCGGCCTTTGCATCCGGGTGGTGGTGCTTCGGGCCGTGATGTGGCTTCTTGTGTTCGACCTCGACAAAGCGTCCGCCTTTTTTGCCAATGCGGGTCACTTTGATTTCCGATGGCCGTTGTTCGCCTTCCAGTCGTATCGCCAAGCCTTCCTCCAGCGTGAAGGCCTCCGCGCCCTTCGGTCCCAGATCGGCCAGGTACGCCTGGTCGTCGGCAATGAAGGTGAAGCGATGGGCAAAAACGTGCTCGATGACGCCGGCGAGGGCGACTTTTTCATGGTGCGGCATGCATTTCTCCTGAGAGCGCCCAACCGCGGGCGCAGCTCAGTGATGGCGACCGGCCTGCGTGGTTTCAAGCCACGGCGCCGGGCCCGGAAGTGAACGGATCAGCTTGGTTCAGCTGGCCATGCTGACCCGGTTCCGCCCCTCTGCCTTGGCGCGATACAGCGCCTCGTCGGCGCGTGCGGTCAGTGCCTCCAGCAGGCTCTGATCGCCACCGGGCAGGGCCTCGCCCAGCGCGCCGCCCACACTCACCGTCACATCGATGCGGACGCCGTCGACATTGATCGGTGCTGACGCAATGGCGCGGCGCAGCCGCTCGGCGGTCGCCGGTACTTCGTCGATCGCAGGCGCGGCCAGCAGGGCGATGAACTCCTCACCGCCGAAACGCGCGAACAGGTCGCGCTCGCGCAGGGCTTCCCGGCAGCGCTTGGCGACCACTTTCAATACCTGGTCGCCCACGGGATGGCCGTGGGTGTCGTTGATCTTCTTGAAATGATCCACGTCCACCATCAGCACTGCCACGGTACGTCCGCTCGCTTCACGCGCGGCGATGATCTGGGCGGAACGTTCTTCGAAATGGCGGCGATTGGGCACACCGGTCAACGGATCCGATGAGGCGAGGCGCCGCAGCTCGGCGGCCATCAGCAGATCGGCGGTGACATCAGTGAACAGCCAGATGCGCCCGTACTCACCGTTTCCCCGCACCGGGTGGGTGTCCACTTCAAACGTGCGTTCGCCCAGTGTCCAATTGATCTTCGCGGCAAAGTTGACGTTGCCCACCTGTGCGGCATATGCCTGTTCCAGCTCGGCGTGGTTGTCGCAGCGCTCGCGCAGGGCGCGCATGGGGCTGAGCAGATCCGCGGCACGAAGACGGCCCGGGGCGCAGCCCAGCAGGCTGGCAGCGTGCTCGTTGATCACCGAGCCCATGCCATCGCCATCGATCAGCACGATGCCGGCGGGAACACTCTCCACCAGGTC
Source organism: Stenotrophomonas sp. WHRI 8082 (assembly GCF_040223995.2). Taxonomy (NCBI): domain Bacteria; kingdom Pseudomonadati; phylum Pseudomonadota; class Gammaproteobacteria; order Lysobacterales; family Lysobacteraceae; genus Stenotrophomonas; species Stenotrophomonas sp. WHRI 8082. The sequence continues at coordinate 3,199,730 of NZ_CP167826.1, forward strand.
GATGAACTGATTCTGCACGATCACCTCGCGCGCACTCTCCCGCCGCGCGGATAGCAGCCGGGCTACGCCTTTGGCCAGCAATGGCACCTGCACGGTCATGGATCCGGCCGGTTGTGGACTGCGCCACAGCAGCAGCACACCACTCAGCGGTGCATCACGGGTTGGCGTCGGGACGAACAACAGCTGCCGTGCCGGGCCGCCCAAGGCGTGCACGATGGCGGTCGGTAGGCGGAATGCGCTCGCCTCGACGGCGTGCCCACTCCAGGGTGCTTCGAAGAGCCCGCTTCGCGCCAGGTTGAAGCCGGCTATCGGTAGCGCGGGGGATGAGGCCGTCCAGGCGGCACGTCCATTCGATTCAACTTCCACCGCCATCACCAGATCCGCCCCTGAGGCGAGTTGGGCGAAGTGGCACAGGCTGGCGAGTGCCTCGCTGTCGGTGGTGGTCACGCGACTGTCTTGCCCAGGCGTCGTTCAAGGATTCTCTGCACTTCGTCGGCTGCGGTCATGTGTGGCAGATGACCCGATGCCGCGATCACATCCAGTGTGGCGCCGTTGATGGCCTGTGCCAGCCATTCGCCCACCTGCACGGGCACGGCGACATCGACCTCCGTCTGGATCAGATGCACCGGCGTGGAGATCTGTGCGGCGACGCCGCGCATGTCCGAAGTGAAAATGGTGCGCGACGTGTTGAGCGCAATGTCGGGGCGCATCCGGAACAGCGCGTTGGAGAAATCCGCGATGACCTCGGAATTGTCCACACCGACCACCATCGGCGCGAAACCGGCGACCCACGCCTGGTAATTGGCGCTCATGCTTTCAAACAGGTTTTCCAGGTCTGCCGGTTTGAAACCACCGGTATAGCCCTCGTCGTCGAGATAACGCGGCGAGGCGCCGATCATCACCATGCGCTGGAACACCTCCGGCCGGGCGACCGATGCGGCAGCACCGATCATGCCGCTCATCGAGTGGCTGATGTAGGTGCAGTTCTGGATGCCCAGGTCGTCGATGATGTCGAGCAGGTCATCGGCGTAGCCGAAAATGGAGCCGTGCCGTTCGAAATCGTAGGTGTCCGCACCGTGCGGACCGCAGCCGGCCAGGTCGAAGGAAATGACATCGAAGCGTTCGTCGAACCACGGACGCAGCGCGGTCCACGCGGTCTGGTCGGTACCAAAACCATGTGCCAGGATCGCGACTTCTTTGCCGGAACCACTGCGGCGGCCGTTGAATCGTTCAAAGCTTTCCACGCACTTTCATCCATCACGCCGCGCAAGGGAAAGATACTAGGCCACCGGGGGAGGCCGGTCCACCGCAGCCTTGGCCCTTGATCGGCAGGGTCCAACCCCCGCTCGCGCATTGACCCAACGCAATGCGGCGCGGCATTCGCGGGTGCTACAGTCCGCCCATGTTCCGGGAAGGGAAGTCCTGCATGAAAATCGCCGTCTTCAGTGCCCGCCCGTACGATCGCCGCTCGCTGGATGCCTGCAACCAGCAAGGCTACGCAGCAGATGGCTTCGAGTTCATTTACTTCGATGCCACGCTGGACGCCCATACCGCGGCCCTGGCACAGGACTGCGATGCGGTCTGTGTGTTCGTCAATGATCGCCTGGATGCGCCTGTGCTGCAGGCTCTGCATGCGTTGGGCGTGCGCGCGGTGGTGCTCCGGTGCGCCGGCTTCAACAATGTGGATCTGGCCGCCGCCGAGCAGCTGGGTTTCTTCGTTGCCCGCGTGCCGGCGTATTCGCCTGAGGCGGTCGCTGAGCACACGCTCGCGCTGATCATGACGCTCAACCGGCAGACCCACCGCGCCTATAACCGGGTGCGCGAGGGAAACTTCATGCTGGATGGGCTGCTGGGTCGGACGCTGCACGGCAAGACGGTCGGCATCGTGGGCACCGGCAAGATCGGGCTGGCGACGGCGCGCATCCTGCATGGCATGGGCTGCACGGTGCTGGGTCACGACCCGTACCCGTCGCCTGAATTCGATGCGCTGGGCAGCACCGTGCCGCTGGATGAACTGCTGGCCCGGTCGGACATCGTTTCGCTGCACTGCCCGCTGACGACGCAGACCCAGCACATGATCGATGAGGCCTCGCTGGCGCGGATGAAGCCTGGTGCGATGCTGGTCAATACGTCGCGCGGCGGGCTGGTGGATACCGATGCGGTGATCCGGGCGCTGAAATCGCACCATCTGGGCCACTTGGCCATCGATGTCTACGAGCAGGAAAGCGCGTTGTTCTTCCAGGACCGCTCCGGCGAAATCATCGACGACGATGTCTTCCAGCGGCTGATGACGTTCCCCAATGTATTGGTGACCGGTCACCAGGGCTTCTTCACCGCCGAGGCGCTGCAGGAAATCGCAGAGACCACTCTGGGAAATCTGGTGCATTTCGCGGCCGGGTCCGAGTGCCCCAACCGGGTAACCAAGGCGTAGGGTGGGCTCAGGTGCGATGCACCGTCGCGCGTGATCGGGTGTCCAACGGGGAGCAGGAACCATGTGGCAGCAGAACTACGATCCGCTGGGTAATGCCAATCTGTCCGCGATCCTGGCGGCGCTGCCGGTGCTGGTGTTCCTGCTGGCCCTGACGGTCTTCAAATTGAAAGGTCTCACTGCGGCCGTTCTGGCGGTAGTGGTTTCTGCGGCGGTATCTCTGCTGGTGTTCGGCATGCCGGCCGGCGCCATCGCCGGCGCGGCGCTGCTGGGCATCGCCAACGGCGTCTTCCCGATCAGTTTCATCGTGCTGATGGCGGTGTGGCTGTACAAACTGGCCATCCGCAGTGGCAAGTTCGAGGTCATCCGCGGCAGCATCGCGACGATATCCGAAGACCAGCGCATCCAGGTGTTGCTGATCGCATTTTGTTTTGGCGGTTTTCTCGAGGGGGCGGCGGGTTTTGGCGTGCCGATCGCCATCTGTGCGGCGCTGCTGGTGGAATTGGGTTTCCGGCCGTTGAAGGCGGCCATGCTGTGCCTGCTGGCCAACGGGGCAGCCGGCGCATACGGGGCCATTGGCATTCCGGTGCTGGTGGGCGCGCAGCAGGGCGGCGTCAGCCTGGACGCGATGTCGTTGATGTTGATCGCGCTGGTGCAGGTGATCGCTCTGCTGACGCCGGTCATTCTGGTGGCGATGCTGGATGGATGGCGCGGCGTGCGCGACACCTGGCCGGTGCTGCTGTTTGTCGGCGCGGTGTTCAGCGGGGTGCAGATCCTCACGCTGTATCTGTTGGGGCCGGAGCTGGTGGATATCCTTGGGCCGCTGGCGGCGATGGCCGGACTGGCCGCCTTCATGCAGTTCTGGCGCCCCAGGCGCATCTACCGCGAGGAGGGCTCGCCCGCGGGCACGACGCAGCGTTACCAGTTGAAGGACGTGCTGCTGGCGTGGTCACCGTTCTACATCCTGACCGCGGCCATCCTGCTGTGGAGCCTGCCGGCCTTCAAGGCGTTGTTCGCCGCCGGTGGCGCCTTGAGTGGATCGGTCCTGCACCTGCCCATCGGCCTGCTGCACGAGCGCGTGCAGGAACTTCCGCCGCTGGTCAGCCAGGTGCATACGCTGCCGGCGGTATGGAACGTCGGCTGGATCAATGCGTCGGGCACCGCCATCCTGATTGCCGCCCTGCTGACGGTGCTGCTGTCACCGCGGTTGAGTGTGCGCATGGCCGGTGAGGAGCTGGCGCAGACCGGGCGTGAGATGTGGAAACCGCTGGCCACGGTGTCGCTGGTGATGGCGGTGGCCTACATCACCAATTACTCCGGTGCCTCGTCCACCATCGGCCTGGCGTTGGCACAGACGGGGGGCATTTTCCCGCTGCTGTCGCCGGTGATCGGCTGGATGGGCGTGTTCATCACCGGCTCGGTGGTGAACAGCAATACCCTGTTTGCCCACCTGCAGGCAGTCACCGCGACCCAGATCGCTGTGCCGGAGGCCTTGCTGGTGGCGGCCAACACGGCGGGCGGGGTGATGGCCAAGCTGGTATCCCCGCAGTCCATCGCCATCGCGGCGGCTGCGGTGAAGCTGGTGGGGCAGGAGTCGGCGATCATGCGCACCACGCTGGCCATCAGCCTGGGCCTGCTGGCTTATATATGTGTGTGCACGTGGGTGCTGTCGATGGTGATGGGGTGAGCGTGCGGGAGGCCGCTACTCGGTAGGGCTGCGTTGTATACGGTACGGCGTTGTTCTGCGTCACGTCACTGCCGGGCTGCCGGGCTTAATCAGCAGGGTGACGCCCAGCGCACCGAGCACCCGCTGTACTGTTTCGAACCGGGGGTGGGCGCCGGGCCTGAGTGCCTTGTACAGGCTTTCGCGTCCGAGGCCGGAGGCGTCGGCGATGGTCGACATGCCGCGGGCGCGTGCCGCGGTCTGCAGTGCTTCTTGGAAGTGTGTCGTGTCGCCGGAGGCCAATGCCTCGGTGAGGTAGGTCGCAATCGTTTCGTCGCTGTCCAGAAACGCTGCTGCGTCGAAAGGGATGATGTGGGTTCTGCTCATAGGTCGATTTCCCGTTGGTCGCACGTCGGCAAAGCAGCGCGATCAGAGGCGTGATGCCAGTCGTCTTGCGTTGTCGATGTCATTACGGTCAATGATGATCGCCTTTGCGCGACGGTCTCGCAGCAACCGAAGCCAAGTGGCGAACGCCGTAGTCTGTGTGATGACTACCATGAAATGTATCCTTGTGGATACATTTCGCAAGCGTGGTGATGCAACCTCGTGCGTCCGGGACTCCCCCTCCTGCAGAATCGGCGTCCGTTCAGTAGAGGAAAATCGGGAAACCCCGCATCCCTGCAGTGGCGCAGTGGGTTCATGCCAGCCACGAATGCCGTTCCGGACAGTTCCCAGCGCACTTCGCAACTTTCCTCATGTACGCCTGTGTCGCCGATAGACAGGATGGGGGTGCTGGAAGCAGCTCCTCCAGCCGGCAATGGCCGTTTCGCTTCCGTCAGGGAGCGGTCATTGCCTTTTGCCCTCCTTGTTCGGGCACGGCGGATGGTGCGGCGGCTACCCGGTTCGGGGCTGGGCGTTGCATGGGGTCTTCCCGATCCGCCGCTTTTTTTCCGTTGCGCGGGATGGAGGTTGCAGGTAGGGTGCCGTGGTGGTCCGCTCATGGGCGGCCAGCAGGTTTGACGGCCATCAAGACATTGACGGCCAGCGGCCGTCACTACCCGGCGGAATGCCTGCAAAATCGACGCTGCGACAACGTGTCGCATGCCGAAAACGTCGAATTCTGCGTCAGATCAATGTCAATGGCTTTCTTAAATGGTCGGTGACGGCCTAAACTTGAAAGGCTGACTCTTCCCCCGTTCTCCGAACCCGTCGATCCTTGGCAGGTCGGGCCGGCTTTTGCCGGACTGGGCAGGGCGGGGTGGCATTCCCTCGCAATTGGATCGACCGATGATTCCGTTGAAAACCCTTGGACGCTGTTTGCGTCCGGGCCTGCTGTTCGCACTGGCGGTGTTTCTCACCGGCTGCAACACGGCCATCCTGAATCCGAAGGGCCAGATCGGCCAGGATGAGAAGACCCTGCTGATCACGGCTGTCGTGTTGATGCTGCTGGTCGTCGTCCCGGTCATCATCATGACCCTGACGTTCGCCTGGAAGTACCGCGCTTCCAACACCAAGGCCCGTTACGAGCCGAACTGGTCGCATTCCACCGCGATCGAAGTGGTGGTCTGGTCGATCCCCTGCATGATCGTGCTGGTGCTGGCCGTGCTGACCTGGCGCTCCTCGCACGCGCTGGACCCGTATCGCCCGATTGAATCGGACGTCAAGCCGGTCGTCATCGAGGCGATCTCGCTCGATTGGAAGTGGCTGTTCGTCTATCCGGAAGAAAAGATCGCCGTGGTCAACGAGATCAAGTTCCCGGTCGACACCCCGCTGAACTTCAAGATCACGTCCGATACGGTGATGAATGCGTTCTTCATTCCGCACCTGGGCAGCATGATCTACTCGATGGCTGCGATGGAGACCAAGCTCCACCTGATCGCCAATGAGACCGGTGAATTCCCGGGCATGTCCTCGCACTACAGTGGCGCGGGCTTTGCCAAGATGCACTTCACGGCCCATTCGGTCACCGAGCCGGAATACCGTGCGTGGGTGGACCAGGTGCGTGCCGAGCAGGGCAACAGCCTGAACAAGGACACGTTCAAGGCGCTGGGCGAAGAGCGCAATTCGGACTGGCATCCGGTCACCTACTACGGTCAGGTGGAAGAAGGCCTGTTCGACTGGGTCATCGCCAAGCACATGGGCGATAACCGGCACTACGGCATGAAGCACGCGCACCCGGGTGCCGCTGCAGCCGATGCGGGCACGCAGGAAGAGCATGAGGGCCACGCCCCCATGGACGACCACGAGTCCAAGGCGTCTGGCGAGAACCTCGACGCCAACACCAACGAACACGAGCACGCGGGCCACGCCGGCCACGAGGGCTCGGGAGAATGAACATGCTGGGTAAGCTCTCTATTGAGTCGATCCCCCACGATCCGATCGTCCTGACGACGTTGATCGGCGCGATGCTTGGCGGTCTGGGCGTTGTTGCCCTGATCACCAAGTTCAAGCTGTGGGGCTATCTGTGGAAGGAGTGGTTCACCTCGGTGGATCACAAGAAGATCGGCGTGATGTACCTCATCGTCGCCTTCGTCATGTTGCTGCGTGGTTTCTCCGACGCGATCATGATGCGTACCCAGCAGGCGCTCGCCGTCGGCGGGTCCGAAGGCTACCTGCCGCCGCATCACTACGACCAGATCTTCACCGCGCACGGCGTGATCATGATCTTCTTCGTGGCGATGCCGCTGATCACCGGCCTGATGAACCTGGCCGTGCCGCTGCAGATCGGTGCGCGCGACGTCGCGTTCCCGTTCGTGAACTCGCTCAGCTTCTGGCTGTTCGTGTCCGGTGCGGTGCTGATCATGCTGTCGCTGTGGATCGGTGAGTTCGCCGCTACCGGCTGGCTGGCGTTCCCGCCTTTGTCCGGCATCGAGTACAGTCCAAGCGTCGGCATGGACTACTACATATGGGGTCTACAGGTCGCAGGCCTGGGCACCACGCTGAGCGGCATCAACTTCTTCATTACCATCCTGAAGATGCGTACGCCCAGCATGAAGCTGATGCAGATGCCGATCTTCACCTGGACGGCGCTGATCACCAACATCCTGATCGTCGCCGCCTTCCCGGTGCTGACCATCACCTTGGTGCTGCTGACCCTGGACCGTTACCTGGGCACGCATTTCTTCACCAATGACGGTGGCGGCAACGCCATGCTGTACATCAACCTGATCTGGATCTGGGGTCACCCGGAAGTCTATATCCTGGTGCTGCCGGCCTTCGGCGTGTTCTCTGAAGTGATCGCCACGTTCTCGCGCAAGGCGTTGTTCGGCTACAAGGGCATGGTGTACGCCACGGCCGCCATCGGCGTGCTGTCCTTCATCGTGTGGCTGCACCACTTCTTCACCATGGGCTCGGGTGCCAACGTCAATGCCTTCTTCGGCATAACGACGATGATCATCTCCATTCCCACTGGTGTGAAGATCTTCAACTGGCTGTTCACCATGTTCCGCGGTCGCGTGCACTTCACCACTCCGGTGTTGTGGACCATCGGCTTCATGATCACCTTCGTCATCGGCGGCATGACCGGCGTGATGCTGGCGATCCCGGCCATCGACTTCGTGCTGCACAACAGCCTGTTCCTGATCGCCCACTTCCATAACGTCATCATCGGCGGCGTGGTGTTCGGCATGTTCGCCGGTATCACCTACTGGTGGCCGAAGATGTTCGGCTACAAGCTCAATGAGTTCTGGGGCAAGTGTGCGTTCTGGTGCTGGTTCATCGGCTTCTATGTGACCTTCATGCCGATGTACGTGCTGGGCTTCATGGGCATGACCCGTCGCCTGCAGAGCACGGTCAACCCGGCCTACGAGCCGCTGCTGCTGATCGCTGCGGGCGGTGCCTTCATCGTCGGTGCCGGCATCCTGTGCCAGCTCATCCAGATCTTCATCTCGGTCCGCGACCGCAAGAAGAACATGGACCTGACCGGCGATCCGTGGGATGCCCGTACGCTGGAGTGGGAAACCTCTTCGCCGCCGGCCTTCTACAACTTCGGTACGCTGCCGCAGGTCACCGAGCTGGACGATTTCTGGGCCCGCAAGCAGCGCGGTGAAGCCTGGCCGAAGCCGTCCAAGTACACCGACATCCACATGCCGCGCAACACCGGCACGGGCGTGGTCATCGGTGCCTTCAGCATGGTGTTCGGCTTTGCGATGATCTGGCACATCTGGTGGCTGGCGATCATCGGACTGGTCGGCATGATCGGCACGTTCATCTACCGCACCTTCGACAAGGACGTGGACTACTGGGTCCCGGCTGCCGAGGTGGAGCGCATTGAAAACGAACACCGCAAGCACCTGGTTGCCCAGGGTCTGGTGAAGTCGGAGCTGAAGGCATGAGCACCCATACCCCTACCGTGAACCACGGGCACGCCGCACACGCGGCGGCCCATGGCCATGACGACCACGAGCACCACGACACCGGCGGCAACACCGTCTTCGGTTTCTGGGTGTACCTGATGAGCGATTGCCTCATCTTCGCTTCGCTGTTCGCCACCTACGTGGTGCTGGTCGGTGGTACCGACGGCGGCCCCGGCCCGGGCGATCTGTTCGAGCTGCCGTTCGTCGCGTGGGAAACCGCGCTGCTGCTGACCTCCTCGCTGACCTTCGGCCTGGGCATGATCGCCATGCACAAGAACAAGGTCGGTCAGCTGTACCTGTGGCTGGGCATCACCTGGCTGCTGGGCTTCGGCTTCATGTGCATGGAAGTGTGGGAGTTCAATCACCTGATCCATCAGGGCTACGGCCCGGACCGCAGTGCCTTCCTGTCGGCGTTCTTCGCCTTGGTCGGTACCCACGGCCTGCACGTGAGCGCGGGCCTGTTGTGGCTGCTGGTCATGTTCATCCAGGTCAAGCAGAACGGCCTGACCCCGACCAATAAGACCCGCCTGGCGTGCCTGAGCCTGTTCTGGCACTTCCTGGATCTGATCTGGATCGGCGTGTTCTCGGTCGTCTACCTCAACGGAGCGCTGTAATGGCACATGACAACGCACACGACCACGCGCATGGCACCGGCGGCGAGAGCCACGGCAGCGTCAAGTCGTACCTGATCGGCTTCGTGCTGGCGGTGATCCTGACCGTCATCCCGTTCTGGGTGGTGATGTCGGGTGACTTCTCGCGCACCGTCAGCGGTGTGGTGATTGCCGTATCGGCGGTCCTGCAGATGCTGGTCCACCTGGTGTTCTTCCTGCACCTGGACCGCTCGTCGGAGAGCCGCTGGAACGTCAACGCGGCGGTGTTCACCGTCGTGGTGATCGGCATCATCGTCGCCGGCACCCTGTGGGTCATGCACAACATGAACGTGCACATGATGCACTGACGTCCAGTCGACGTTGCCGCAGAACGCGAAAGGCCACCCCTCGGGGTGGCCTTTTGCTTTGGGTGATGCGCTTCATCGGTCTGGGACGAGCAGCCGACTGAAGTCGGCTTTACCGTGCATGGTGCCTGGTGTGTTCATCGGTAGCGCCGAGCCATGCTCGGCGAGCGCAGCGGCCCGGTGGCTTATCCCACCTTGCGCAGGAAATCCTCGGCGGCCATCGGCCTGCCCAGGTGATAGCCCTGCAACTGATCACAGCCCAGGTTGCTCAGGTAATCGCGTTGGCCCGCCGTCTCCACGCCCTCGGCCACCACTTTCAGCTGCAGCGAACGGCCCAGCGCCACGATCGACGACACGATGGCCGCGTCTTCCGCGTTCTGCTCCAGGTCGCGCACGAAGGCGCGGTCGATCTTCAGTTCGGTCGCGGGCATGCGCTTGAGGTACAGCAGGCTGGAATACCCCGTGCCGAAATCATCGATGGAGATCCGCACGCCCAGCCCGGTCAGCGCATTGAGGATCTGCAGGCTGGTTTCCACGTTCTTCATCGCCGTGGTTTCGGTGATCTCCAGCGTCAGCCGGTCCGCTTCCAGGCCGTGCTTCTGCAGCGTTTCCTTCACCGTTTCCACCAGGCCGGGGGCGGCGAACTGCAGCGGGGACAGGTTCACTGCCATCGTCCAGTGCGGATGACCGGCGTCGTGCCACGCACGCAGCTGCGCACAGGCCTGGTCCAGCACCCAGTCACCGATCGGCAGGATCAGCCCGCTGCGCTCTGCGATCGGAATGAAGACATCCGGTCCCAGCATCCCCAGCTCCGGGTGCTGCCAGCGCAGCAGGGCCTCGGCGCCCACGGCTGGTGCGCCGGAGGCCATGAACTTCGGCTGGTAGTGCAGCAGCAGTTCGCCGCGGTCGGTCGCGCGGCGCAGGTCCTGCAGCAGCCGCAACTGGCGGTTCGCACTGACCTGCATCGACGGCGTAAAGAACGTATACCCGTTCCGTCCGCCTTGTTTGGTGTGGTACATCGCCGCATCGGCGTTGGCCATCAGCTGGCGCTCGTCGTTGGCATCGTCGGGATACAGCGCAATGCCCAGGCTGGCAGTGACCTGCAGTTCGGCCGATTCGATGCTGAAGGGTTTGCCCACTGCGGCAATGATCCGCTCTGCCACCACTACGGCATCGTCCGGTTCGTCCACGGGCAGCACGATCACGAACTCGTCCCCGCCCAGCCGCGCCAAGGTGTCCTGCGGCCGCAACAATGAGCCGATGCGCTGGCTTACCTTCACCAGCAGGCGGTCACCCAGCTGGTGGCCGTAGGCATCGTTGACGGTCTTGAAGCCGTCCAGGTCGCAGAACATCACCGCGACGCCATGGTGGCGGCGACGTGCCTTTTCGATGGACTGTTCGATGCGGTCCTGCAGCAACGAGCGGTTCGGCAGCTGGGTCAGCGGGTCGTGCAGGGCGGCCTGCAGCAGCTTGTCATTGGCGCGTTCCAGCGACTCGGCCAGCAGGCCGGTGCGTTCGCGCATCTGCCGGTCGAACAGCGAGGCGACCAGCGCGATGCCGATGGTGCCCAGCGTGGTGACGATCACCAGCACTGCCAGCCACTGCGCATCGATGCCGCCATCGATCACCGCGCCGCACAGGCTGTCGGCGGGGAAGCGCGCGGCGGCCATGCCGGTGTAATGCATGCCGACGATGGCCACGCCCATCACCAGCGAGGCCAGTCCACGCAGGCTGCGGGTGTTGCGCCGCTCGGCGCGCAGGCGGAAGGCGATCCATAGCGCCGCACCGGCGGCCCCGATGGCGATCAGGATGGAGACGGTGAACCACAGCGGGTCGTAGTCGATGCCCGGCTGCATGCGCATCGCCGCCATGCCCAGGTAATGCATGGTCGCAATGCCCAGCCCGAGCAGCACCGCGCCGGCGACCAGGCGGTGGGTCGGCAGCAGCGGGCGTGAGACCAGCCACAGCGCGTACGCGGAAGCGCCCACTGACACGGACAGCGAATAGAACGTGATGGCCAGGTCGTAGCCGATCGGGATGGGCAGCTTGAAGGCGAGCATGCCGATGAAGTGCATCGACCAGATGCCCAGGCCCATTGCCGTCGCGCCGCCGGCCAGCCACCAGCGCGCCACGCGCCCCTGGGTTGTCGCGAGTCGTCCGGCCATGTCCAACGCGGTATAGGACGCAAGAATCGCGACCAGCAGCGAGAACAGGACGAGGCTCTGGCTGTAGCTGCCAGTCATGGGGAATCCTTGGGAAACGTGGGGGTGCGGGCAAGGCGGCGCGTATCTTATCGACCGGTCCGGCTTCAACCTGAGCGTTGCCTCACACGACGGGTCAGGTGACGGTCAGGTCGCCCGGTCGCAGCACCTGCGACGGCGCTCGGCTATGCTCGCCGTCCAACGCGCAACCGGAATCATCATGGCCAAGAGCCGTACCGCCTACGTCTGCAGCGAATGTGGCGCCGACTACAGCAAATGGCAGGGTCAGTGCACCGAGTGCAAGGCCTGGGACACGCTGTCGGAGATCGTCGTGGAAAGCGCCGCCGCTGCCGGCGCACCGGCGTCACGGCGCAGTGGCTGGGCCGGCAAGATCGACCCGCCGAAGGTCACCGCGCTGAAGGACGTGGCGCAGACCGACCACATCCGGGTCAGCACCCGTATCGGCGAGTTCGACCGCGTGCTCGGCGGCGGCCTGGTGGAAGGTGCAGTGGTGCTGGTCGGTGGCGATCCCGGCATCGGCAAGTCCACTCTGTTGCTGCAGGCGGTGGCCCTGATGGCGGCCGAGTTGCCGGTGCTGTACGTCACCGGCGAAGAATCGCTGGCACAGGTGGCCGGCCGTGCGCACCGTCTGGAACTGCCGCTGGAAGGCGTCAACGCGCTGGCCGAAACCTGCGTGGAAACCATCCTGCAGCATGCCGGGAAGGCCAAGCCGCGGCTGATCGTGGCCGACTCGATCCAGACGCTGTGGACCGAATCGCTGACCGCCGCACCGGGATCGGTCAGCCAGGTGCGCGAGAGCGCCGCGCGGCTGGTGCGCTTTGCCAAAGAGACCGGCACGGCCGTGTTTCTGGTCGGGCATGTCACCAAGGAGGGCGGCATTGCCGGGCCCCGCGTGCTGGAGCACATGGTGGATGCGGTGTTGTATTTCGAGGGCGAGAGCGGCAGCCGCTTCCGCCTGCTGCGGGCATTCAAGAACCGCTTTGGCGCGGTCAACGAACTGGGCGTGTTCGCGATGGGCGACAAGGGCCTGAAAGAGGTCTCCAATCCGTCGGCGATCTTCCTGTCCGGCGGCAGTACGCGCCAGCCCGGTTCCTGCGTGATGGTGACCCGCGAGGGCACCCGCCCGCTGTTGGTGGAGGTGCAGGCACTGGTGGACTCCTCGCCGCTGTCCAATCCGCGCCGCGTGGCGGTGGGGCTGGAACAGAACCGGCTGGCGATGCTGCTGGCGGTGCTGCACCGCCACGGTGGTGTGGTGGTGGGCGACCAGGACGTGTTCGTCAACGTGGTCGGCGGCATCCGCGTGCAGGAAACCGCGGCGGACCTGCCGGTGCTGCTGGCGGTGCTGTCGTCCCTGCAGGATCGCGCGCTGGCGGAAAAGACCATCGCCTTCGGTGAGGTCGGTTTGTCCGGCGAGATCCGTCCGGTGCCCAATGGCGAAGACCGCCTGCGTGAAGCGGCCACCCACGGCTTCAAACGCGCCATCGTGCCCAAGGCGAACGCGCCGAAGGGTGGGGCAGTGAAGGGCATGGAAGTGATCGCCGTGGAGCGGCTGTCCGAAGCGCTGGAAGCCGCTGGCGCGTAACCTGCCGGCACGGCGTTACCGGCCCTGTGATGCGATCCGCCGGGTACGTGCGCAGACTTTCTGGTGAGCAGCCCCCTTGTTGTTCAAGGGGGCGCGCCAACGGCGCGGGGATAAGGTGGAATGCGTGGGCATACGGCCCGATGCTTTACCGGGTCGTATGCCCGAATACCAGTTCGATCACGAACTGGCTGCCGAAGAACGCCAGCAACAGCAGCAGCATCGCGCTGAGGGTCCAGTGCACGGCCTTCAGCCCGCGCCAGCCGTAACGGCGACGGCCAATCAGCAGCACACCGAAGACCAGCCACGAGAGCACGCTGAGCACCGTCTTGTGCACCAGCTTCTGTGCCAGCAGGTCATCAACGAACAGCACGCCGGTGACCAGCGTCAGGGTCAGCAGGGCGAAGCCCACGGTGATCACCCGGAACAGCAGTGATTCCAGATCGGCCAGCGGCGGCAGGGCGCGCAGCCACGGACGGAACTCGCGGCGGCGCAGGGCGCGTTCCTGCAGCCACAGCATGATGGCCAGCAGGGCGGCGATGCTCAGCGTGGCGTAGGACAGCAGGGCCAGCCAGGCATGGCTGGCCAAGCGCCAGCCCAGCTCCCGGCTTGGTTCGTGTCCATAGCCGTGATACGCGGCCAGCAGCAGCGCGGCCAAGGGGAACACGACCACGCCGAGCGCCGCCATGCGCCCGCGCGCACCGACCAGCGAGGTCAGGCCGGCCATGCCCAGGCCCACCAGCGAGAGTGCGGCGAAGAAGTGCATGTCCGGGCCGCCGGCATTCTGCAGCGCCACCTGCACGTGGTAACCAGCATGCAGCAAGGTGGCAGGCACCGCCGCCCACACCCAGCCGCGACCGGGGCGGGGCGCATCGCTGCCGACCGCGCGCACCAGCATCACGGAGGCGGTCAGGTAGAGCAGGGCAGCGATGAGAACGATTGTCATCGTAGAAGTTTCGCACACCCCCAGCACAGTAGCGACGACCCGTCGGTCGCACCCGGGGCGGCGGCACCGAGGCCCCGAATCCCGGTAGCGCCGACCCATGGTCGGCGAGCGCGAAGCGCGGCCTGCGTCAGGCACGACAATCCCGCACAGCGTCCGCCGAGCACGGCTCGGCGCTGCCGGTCCCGTTTCCCGGACCGGCTATACTGTATGCCTCATTGTTCCCCGTTCCAGACAGGTTGCATCGCATGTTCGAGTCCCTGACCCAGCGCCTTTCCGGCACCATCGAGCGCCTGCGTGGCCGTGGCCGCCTGACCGAGGAAAACATCCGCGACGCTACCCGCGAAGTACGCATCGCGCTGTTGGAAGCGGACGTTGCCCTGCCGGTCGTGCAGGCCCTGATCGAGCGCATCAAAGAGCGCGCGGTCGGCCAGGAAGTGTTGAAGTCGCTGACCCCGGGCCAGGCGCTGATCAAGGTCGTCCGCGATGAGCTGACCGCGGTGATGGGCGCTGAAGCGAGCGAGCTGAACCTCAATGTGCCGGCGCCGGCGATCATCCTGATGGCCGGCCTGCAGGGTGCGGGCAAGACCACCACGGTGGGCAAGCTGGCCAAGCACCTGAAGGAAAAGCGCAAGAAAAAGGTGATGGTGGTGTCGGCCGACGTCTACCGTCCGGCCGCTATCGAGCAGTTGAAGACGCTGGCCGACCAGGTGGGCGTGCTGTTCTTCCCGTCCAGCGCCGACCAGAAGCCGGAAGCGATCGTCCGCGCGGCCATCGACGATGCGCGCAAGTCGTTCGTCGATGTGCTGATTGTCGATACCGCCGGCCGACTGGCGATCGACGAAGCGATGATGGCCGAGATCAAGGCCCTGCACGCAGCGGTCAATCCGGCGGAAACCCTGTTCGTGGTCGATGCCATGACCGGCCAGGATGCGGCCAATACCGCGAAAGCCTTCGGCGATGCGTTGCCGCTGACCGGCGTGGTGCTGACCAAGACCGACGGTGATGCGCGTGGCGGTGCTGCGCTGAGCGTGCGTCACATCACCGGCAAGCCGATCAAGTTCGTTGGTGTAAGTGAAAAGCCCGACGGCCTGGATGTTTTCCATCCCGACCGTATCGCCAGCCGCATTCTGGACATGGGCGACGTGCTGTCGCTGGTGGAGCAGGTTGAACAGCAGGTCGACAAGGACAAAGCCCAGAAGCTGGCCGAGAAGGTCGCCAAGGGCAAGAAGTTCGACCTCAACGACATGCGTGACCAGTTGGAGCAGATGCAGAACATGGGCGGCATCGGCGGCCTGATGGACAAGCTGCCGGGCCTGGGCCAGATCCCGGAGCACCTGAAGCAGCAGGTCAGCCAGGGCAAGGAAGTGCCGCGAATGATCGCGATCATCGGCTCGATGACCAAGAAAGAACGCCGCAATCCGGGCCTGCTCAACGGTTCGCGCCGCGCCCGCATCGCGCGCGGCTCGGGCACCCAGCCGTCTGACGTGAACAAGCTGATGAAGCAGTACATGCAGATGGAAAAGATGATGAGCAAGATGGCCGGCGGCGGCATGAAGGGCATGATGCGAAGCATGAAGGGCATGATGGGCGCCATGGGCGGCCGCGGCCTGCCGTTCCGCTGATCATCGCCCGGTGATGAGCGCGGTCTGGTGCAACGGTGAGCCGGCAGACGCCGCCGCGTTGTCCGCCGCACTGGTCAATTACGGTCACTTCACATCGCTGCAGGTGCGCGATCGCGCGGTGCAGGGATTGGACCTGCACCTGCAGCGACTGGTGCAGGCCACCGGCACGCTGTTCGGCACGACGCTGGAGGCGCAGCAGGTGCGGCGCTGGATGGCGTATGCGGTTGAACACAGGGAGATGGCGGACGCTTCAATGCGGGTCACCGTATTCTCCCGCGCCTTCGATTTCCGCGAACCCTTGGCTGCCGTGCCGGTGGACGTCCTGGTGGCCGTGGGGGCGCCGGTGCAGTTGGCCGCCGTGCGCGCGGTGCGCAGCATCGGCTATCAGCGTGAGATGCCGGCCCTGAAGCACGTGGGAACGTTCGGCCTGTTCCAGCAGCGGCGCGATGCCATGGCGGGCGGCTTCGACGATGCGCTGTTCCTGACCGCGGATGGTCTGGTCAGTGAAGGCACCACCTGGAATGTGGCATTTCTCGATGGCGAGCAGCTGGTGTGGCCGCAGGCGCCGGCCTTGCGCGGTACGGCCGAGGCACTGCTGCAGGCGCATTGGCAGGGGCCTCAGGTGCAGCGCGCCTATCACGCGGCGGAACTGGCCACGGCCACGGCGGCGTTTGCCTGCAACGCGAGCGGCATCTGGCCGTTGGGTGGCATTGACGGGCGTCTGTTGCCGGATTCCATCGCCTTGGCCGAACGGGCCCGGCGCGTCATGGCCGCCGTTGCCTGGCAATCACTGGACGAGCAAGCGGTGCCGTCCCGCCCTCCGGCCTGACAGCCCATTCAGCCCGGAAAGGTCCGCTGGGGTTGGCGCGGACGAAAGCTGCCGCTATAATCGCCGGCTTACCGCGCCATCCTGGCGACTGGGTTACATAGGAAAATACACCATGGTCAAGATTCGACTGACCCGCGGCGGCGCCAAGAAGCGTCCCTTCTACCACATCATCGTGACCGACGTCCGTAGCGCCCGTGATGGCCGCAATATCGAGCGCGTTGGTTTCTACAACCCGGTTGCCCAGGGCGCCGAGAAGCGTATCGAGCTGGACCTGGCCCGCGTTGACCATTGGGTCAAGAACGGCGCCCAGCCGACCGACAAGGTGCGCAACCTGATCAAGGAAGCGTCCAAGTCCCAGGCCGCTGCGGCCTGATCATGAAGGGCCGCGCCCCGCGCGGCCCGTCTGGCCTACGCAGATGAAAGATATCGAGCGCCGGATCCTGCTGGGCAGGGTTGCCGGCGCTTTTGGTGTGCGCGGCGAAATAAAGCTCGAGTCGTTTACCGAGCCACGTTCCGCCATCTTCAATTACCAACCGTGGATCGTGCGCAGCCCCTCGGGGCAGGAATCGACGCTGACCGGCGTGCGCGGACGCGACACCGGCAAGCATCTGATCGCACGGTTCCCCGGCGTCGACGACCGCGATGTGGTCGAAGCGATGCGTGGCACCGAGGTCTACGTGGCCCGCAGTGCGCTGCCGCCGCCGAAGCCCGATGAGTATTACTGGGTCGATCTGGAAGGCCTTGACGTGAAAACCGTCGAGGGCGTGTCGCTGGGCCAGGTGTCGCACCTGTTTTCCACCGGCTCCAACGATGTGCTGGTCACCCGCGGCGACCGTGAACGGATGATTCCGTTCGTGCTGCCGGAGTTCGTCAAATCGGTGGACTTCGACGCCAATCTGGTCGTGGTCGACTGGGATCCCGACTTCTGATGCGGTTCGACGTCATCACGTTGTTCCCTGAATTCCTCGCCCAGTCCGCTGGGCTGGGCGTGGTCGGACGGGCACAGGAAAAGCAGCTTTTCAGCCTGCATGGCTGGAATCCGCGTGATTACGCCGAAGGCAATTACCGCCGGGTGGACGACCGACCGTTCGGTGGTGGCCCCGGCATGGTGATGTTGATCGAACCGTTGCAGGCGTGTCTGGCCGCGGTGCAGGCGGCAGATCCGACGCCGGCGCGGCTGATTTACCTCAGCCCGCAGGGACGGCCGCTGACCCAGGCCAAGGTGCGGGAACTGGCGGCGTTGCCGCGGATGATCCTGCTCTGCGGCCGCTATGAAGGCATCGACGAACGTTTCCTGCAGGGCGAGGTCGACGAGGAAATATCCCTCGGCGACTACGTGCTGTCGGGCGGCGAGCTCGGCGCCGCCGTGATCATCGACGCGGTTGCCCGGCTGCAGGAGGGGGCGTTGAATGACGCCGAATCCGCCGCCCAGGACAGCTTCGAAGGGGAACTGGGCCTGCTCGATTGCCCGCATTTCAGCCAGCCGGCCCAGCATCCCCTGGGAAATGTGCCGGACGTGCTGCGGTCAGGCAATCACGCGGCCATCGCTGCCTGGCGGCGCCAGCAATCGCTGGTGCGCACCGCACAGCGGCGGCCGGAGCTGCTGGACGAGGCTGCCTTGTCCAAGGCGGATCGCAAGCTGCTGGAGCAGGGCAGGCAGGAGCTGGCCCGCCAGGTCCCGCCAACGGATCAAAACCCCTAGCGCGCTGGCCCCGGAGTGGGCTAGAATCGCGGATTACCTCGGCCGTTCACCGCCGACGTGCATTACACATAACAAACGTGCAGCACAGTCCAGTGACTGCATGAGCCCTACGTTGTCAATCGACACGCCCACCCGAACATACGAATCGGTGTAACCCAATGAGCAAGCTGAACAAGTCCATCCTCGCAGATTTCGAATCTGCCCAGATCACCCGCGAACTGCCGAAGTTCAGCCAGGGCGACACCGTTGTCGTCAACGTGAAGGTGAAGGAAGGCAACCGCGAGCGCGTGCAGGCCTATGAAGGCGTTGTCATCGCGACCAAGAACGGCGGCCTGAACTCCGCATTCACCGTCCGCAAGATCTCGCACGGCTACGGCGTCGAGCGCGTTTTCCAGACCCACAGCGCCATCATCGACTCGGTCGAAGTGAAGCGTCGTGGTAAGGTCCGCGCCGGTAAGCTGTACTACCTGCGTGGCCTGGAAGGCAAGGCTGCCCGCATCAAGGAAGATCTGGCTGCTGCTGCGCAGGCCAAGGCCGCGCGCCTGGCTGCCAAGGCCCAGTAATACCCGTCGACAACTTCGGTTGTCGCCGCAACGGCCGCCTTCGGGCGGCCGTTTGCGTTTGGGTGGCAGGAGCCGCTATGTTCGGGGGATGAATGCACAACCTCCCCTGATTCCCGAACATTACCCACCGCAGGTGCGGCGCGCCCTGCAGAAACTGGATGCCGCCGGTGCTAAACGCGCGATGTCCGCACCGCCCTTATACCGCCTGTTCTGGCGACTGGGCTGGGACGTGGCACCGCCGGTACTGGCCAGCTTCGCCACCAACGTGCTCACCACCGGCCTGTGGTTCGGTGCCGGCTGGGGACTGGCGATGTGGCTGCTGTTCTGGCGCACGACTGGCATGACCGGCGCGACGATGGTGGCCGCGGGATTGCTGGCGGGGCTGTTGTTCGGCGTCTGCATGGCCTTGCTGCTGCGCTACCAGCGCCAGCGCCTTGGGCTCCCGTTGTGGAGCGAAATCAACCACTGAGATTGCGCCGCGCCTGTGATGCGGCGGGGCAAATCGACGCGACGGGGCAAATCGGCACGGCGGGATGACTCGTGCCTCGGTAGAGCCGACTTCAGTCGGCTGCTTTTCGATGGAGCAGCCGACTGAAGTCGGCTCTACCGGAGCTGGGCATGGAGCAGCCGACTGAAGTCGGCTCTACCCTGATCCGGATCCGGTGGGCGCGGGCGGTGGTGGCGTGCCACCGGCGGCTCAGCGCGGTGGGGCGGCCGGGGACACCGCCGTCGGTGCCGCCATCTCCAGCGCGGCATCCGGGTCGGCGACCGGCGACGGCGGGCTGGCCGGAACCTCGGCGGGCGTGCCCTGTGCCGGGGCACCCATCATCCGCGCCTTGCGCCAGCCACCCCAGCGGTAATACGCCAGCGACAGCAGCATCGACACCAGCGAACTGGCCGGGAAACTCCACCAGATCGCATCCACGCCCAGATAGGGCTGCAGCAGTTCGGCGAAGGGCACGCGTACGCCCCACAACGACCCGGCCAGGATCAGCAACGGCGCCAGCACCGCGCCGGTGGAACGCACCACGCCGGAGATCACGAAGCTGACACCGAAGAACAGGAAAGACCACACCGCGATGTGGTTGAGGTGGCGCGCGGCCTCCAGCGCCTGGCTGCCGTCCGGCAGGAACAACGCCAGCGTGTAGCGATCGAGCAGGATCAGCGGGGCGATCAGCACGCCGGTCATCAGGAAATTGAACAGCACGCCCTGCCGCGCGGTGGCGCGCACCCGTCCCCACTGCAGCGCGCCCACGTTCTGCGCGGCCATCGACGAACACGCCGCGCCGATCGCCATCGCCGGCATCTGCACATACGTCCACAGCTGCAGTGAAGCGCCGTAGGCCGCTGCGGTATCGGTGCCGTACTGGTTGACCATGGTCATCAACATGATCATCGACAACGAGATCAGCACCATCTGCAGGCCCATCGGCACGCCCTTGACCACCAGCGCTTTCAGGATCGGCAGGTCCACTTTGAACAGCGCCATATCCTTGCGACCCAGCCACAGCACGTGGCGCTTGTGGCGCATGTACAGCAGCAACGCAATCAGCGACAGGGTCTGCGCGATCAGGGTCGCCCACGCGGCGCCCGCGATGCCGAGCTCGGGCAACGGGCCCAGGCCGAAGATCAGCAACGGGTTGAACACGATATCCAACGCGACCGAAACCAGCAGGAAGCGGAACGGCGTGCGCGAATCGCCCGCACCGCGCATGGCGGCGCTGAGGAAGGCGAACGCGTACAGCGTGGGCATCGCGAGAAAGATGACTTTCAGGTAGGCCTCGGCCAGGGGCAGCGACTCGGCCGGCGTGCCCATCGCGGAAAGCAGCGGATGCGCAAGGAACCAACCGGCCACCGCGATCACCACCGACAGGCCGATGAAGAAGGTGGCGCTGGTGCCCATCACCCGACGCGCCTGGCCGATGTCCTTGGCGCCCATGGCCTGCCCGATCAGGATCGTCGACGCCATGCCGATGCCGAAGACCGAACCGATCAGGAAGAACATGATGTTGTTGGCGTTGGCTGTCGCCGTCAACGCGGCTTCGCCGAGGAAGCGCCCGACCCAGACCGCATTCACCGAGCCATTCAACGACTGGGCGATGTTGCCCGCCAGAATCGGCAGCGAGAACAGCAGCAGGTTGCGGCCGATCGGGCCGGAGGTCAGGTCAAGGGGCGCTTTTGCCATGGGCTGGAGATCGAACGGACGTACGCGAACACTAGCACTTGGCGGGTCTGCAGGATGTGGCGGTGAATCATTCACCGATGGGCACCGCAGGTAGACGGGGGGAACCTTGATTGCTGGTGGGAAGCCCGCATGTCCTGAGCACAATCACCTTGAATCCGCGAACGGAGCAACCCCTGTCGATGACCGAGCTTTCCCTGCCGCAGCCCAGCGTCCGTCTGGACATCTGGTTGTGGGCGGCACGATTCTTCAAGACCCGCAGCCTGGCCAAGCAGGCGGTGGACACCGGCAAGGTGGCCGTGGCCGGACAGCGACCGAAGTCATCCCGTGCGGTGCGCGTGGGTGAGCAGCTGACGATCGAGCGGGGCGAAGAGCACTTCGAGATCGCGGTGGCCGCGCTCAGTGATCAACGCGGGCCGGCGACCATGGCGCAGCAGCTGTATGTGGAAACCGAAGCGTCCAAGGCGCGGCGTGCCGAGACACGTGCACTGCGCATCGCCGCGCGTGATGGCTACCAGGCGCCGGAACACAAGCCGGACAAGCGGGCGCGCAAGTTGATCCGTGCACTGGGTGATCTGGACGCTATCTAGCAGTCATGGCGTCAATCGCATAGGTCAGGAACCGACGCGTCTACCTATGACGTGACCGTAATGGAACTGCATCACGGACGCGCGCCGCTTCAGCGAACACGCTCGCCCGGCCTTGCCGACAGGTACCGGCATCACACCAGTACCTGTCGTCCGCACTGCGCAGGCTTACGCGTGCAGGTCGTAGCGGTCCAGTTCCATCACCCGCGTCCAGGCGGCGATGAAATCCTGCACGAACTTCTTCTGCCCGTCGTTGCTGGCATATACCTCGGCAAGCGCACGCAGCACCGAGTGAGAGCCGAACACCAGATCCGCACGGCTTGCGGTCCAGCGCGTGGTGCCGCCGCTGCGGCTGATGCCTTCATAGCCATCGCCTGCAGCCTTCCATTGCGTGCCCAGGTCCAGCAGGTTGACGAAGAAGTCGTTGCTCAACGTGCCCGGCCGGTCGGTCAGTACGCCGTCCTTGCTGCCGTCCACCGTCGTGCCCAGCACGCGCAGGCCACCGACCAAAGCGGTCAGTTCGGGCGCGGTCAGGGTCAGCTGCTGCGCCTTGTCGATCAGCAGTGATTCGGCTGGGACGCTGTAACGGCCCTTCAGGTAGTTACGGAAGCCATCGGCCGCCGGCTCCATCACCGCGAACGAGTCGACATCGGTCTGTTCCTGGCGGGCATCGGTACGGCCCGGGGTGAACGGTACGCTGACGTCATGGCCCCCCGCCTTGGCGGCCTGCTCGATGCCGACACCGCCAGCGAGCACGATCAGATCGGCCAATGAAACCTGATGGCCACCTTGGCCATTGAACTCGGACTGCACCGTTTCCAGTGCGGCCAGCACCTTGGCGAGCTGCTGCGGCTGGTTGACCGCCCAGTCTTTCTGCGGGGCGAGGCGAACACGCGCACCGTTCGCGCCACCGCGCTTGTCGCCGCCGCGGAAGGTCGATGCCGAGGCCCACGCCGTGGACACCAGCTCGGCGATGCTCAGGCCGGTTGCGCTGATCTTCTGCTTCAGCGTGGCGATGTCCTTGGCATCGATATGCGGCTGCGTTGCGGCGGGCACCGGATCCTGCCAGACGAATTCTTCGGCCGGGATCTCCGGCCCCAGGTAGCGCGCACGCGGCCCCATGTCACGGTGGGTCAGCTTGAACCACGCACGTGCGAAGGCATCGGCGAAGGCCTGCGGATCGGCGAGGAACTTCCGCGAAATCTTCTCGTACGCGGGGTCGAAGCGCAGCGCCAGGTCGGTGGTGAGCATGCTCGGGCGGTGCTTCTTCGATGGATCGAAGGCATCGGGAATGACCGCCTCGGCGTCCTTGGCCACCCACTGGTGTGCGCCGGCCGGGCTCTTGGTCAGCTCCCACTCGTACTTGAACAGGTGCTCGAAGAAGTCGTTGCTCCACTGCGCCGGCGTGCGCGTCCACGTCACTTCGAGGCCGCTGGTGATGGTGTCGCCGGCCTTGCCACTGCCGTAGCGGTTGCGCCAGCCCAGGCCCTGGTGTTCCAGGTCATCCGCTTCCGGTTCAACGCCGACATTGTCGGCCGGGCCGGCGCCGTGCGTCTTGCCAACCGTATGGCCACCGGCGATCAAGGCCACGGTTTCTTCGTCGTCCATCGCCATGCGGCCGAACGTATCGCGGATGTCATGCGCGGCGAGCACCGGATCCGGGTTGCCGTCCGGACCTTCCGGATTGACGTAGATCAGACCCATCTGCACCGCGGCCAGCGGGTTTTCCAGCTTGCGCGAATGCACATCGCCATCGGCATCGTCATCGGACACCAGTACGCCGCCGGCTTTCTCCACGCCTTCCGACCCGTGCTTGTAACGCTCGTCACCGCCCAGCCACGTGGTTTCGCGACCCCAGTAGACGTCCTGGTCCGGCTCCCAGCTGTCCGCACGACCGCCGGCAAAGCCGATCACCTTGAAGCCCATGGACTCCAGTGCGACGTTGCCGGTGAGGATGATCAGGTCGGCCCAGGAGATGGCCTGGCCATACTTCTGCTTGATCGGCCACAGCAGGCGACGAGCCTTGTCCAGGCTGACGTTATCCGGCCAGCTGTTCAGCGGAGCGAAGCGTTGCTGACCCCGGCCACCACCACCGCGGCCATCGCCGACGCGATACGTGCCCGCGCTGTGCCACGCCATGCGCACGAACAGGCCGCCGTAATGGCCGAAGTCGGCCGGCCACCAGTCCTGCGAATCGGTCATCAGCCGCTTGAGGTCGAACTTCAGTGCAGCGTAATCGAGCTGCGTGAACGCTTTGGCGTAATCGAACTGGGGATCGAGCGGATTGGAGCGCGCGGAATGCTGGTTGAGCAGGTCAACGCGCAGCTGCTTGGGCCACCAGTCCTGATTGGTGGTGCCTTCACCGGTGACGGCATGGTTGAAGGGACATTTTGCTTCGCTTTTCATCGGTAGCTACCTGTGTACTGGCGAGGAGGATCGACCGAACCAACCTAAACACGCACGCACAATCGGTACAGTCGATTTATTCAAACATACTGATAGGTGTGGGCTATAGGACATGGCCTATACGTCATGCGTGTTCGCAATCGACTCAGGGGCGCTTGCCGAACAAGCCGCTGCCGATCTTCATGACGTCACCGATGCCGAACTTGCCGTCGCCATCCTGATCCAGCAGGCCAGCGAGGCCACCGCCGGCCATGCCCGAGGCCTGCGCCTCCTGACCCAATTCCTGGCTGAGCTGCCCGGCATTGCCCTGCTGTGCAAAACGCTGTGCCAGGTACGACATGACAAGGGGCGCGAGCAGGGCGAGCAACTGGCTGGACTTGCCGCTGTCCAGGCCGGTTTTCTGACCCAGCAACTGGGCAGCCTGCGGCGTTTGGCCACCGAACACATGGCCGAGGATGCCTGCACCGTTGGTGGCCTGGCCACCGCCGCCGCCCAGCACCGCACCGAGCAGGCCCCCCAGATCGAGGCCGCCGGACGCAGCCGCTGGAGCGGCCGCGCTGACGGTCGAATGGTCTCGCTGCAAGGCATTCAGCAGCGACTGCGCGCCTTGGGGGTTGCTGGCGTTGTTGCCCAGAGCCCCCATCAGCAGCGGCAGGGCGGACTGGATGGCCTGGCTTGCCTGGTTGCTGTCCACGCCCAGCGTCTTGGATACCTGCTGCAGGGCAGGGCCCTGCTGCAGTTGCTGGAGGAGCGTGGAAGTGAGCGAGGAAGCATTCATGGCGGAGCTCCTGGGCGGTGGATGGGAAACCGCCCGAGCATAGCGCTGCGTGCACTAGCCCGGTGCGAAGGCCTCACGCCGCGCTCGAACACGCCAACCACAAGCCTGGCCCCTGTCACTCCTCGGTGCCTTGGCCAATCCGCAGCAGCAGTCGGTCGAAATCAGGCAGGAGTACCCGGTTGCCGTGCCCGCTGAGGTGATCCTGATCGAAGAACAACGGCTGCTCGCCATCCATCGCCGTGCAGCGCTCTGCTGTGCATAGCAGTGGCATGGGGTCCCATATGTGCACGGCGGGGTACCGCGCGGCCAAGCGTTGCAGCAGTGCCATCTGTGGGGCCCGCAGTGCTTCCATCTGTGCGCGGGGCACGCTCAGCCCACCGGCGCAGGCCGGATTCATCCGGTTGAAAGCGTCAGAGCACCGGTAAGCGGCCGAACGAAACACTGGCAGGGGGGCATCAATGATGACCTGCACCTTCAGCGGTTCCAGTCGCGCCAGCACGTCATCCGCCTCACGCTCGGCAGCAGCTTCATCAGTCGCACTGCGCTTATTACGCAGCGTGGCAAAGGCTGCCTCCTCTCCACCGCTGAAGTCCACATCGCGCAGTTCCGGCATGCGCAGGGACGCGAGCAGTACGATGTCGCCGGGCCGCGCATCGCGTTCGATCCCGGACAGCACGCGTTCCAGGTATGGCGCACACTGGTCGCTGCTGGCTCGCAACAGATTGACGATGCTACAACCGCCTCGCTCATCCATGTGCAGGTTGAGGTCGAACTGCCGCGCCGCGATGCTCACCATGTTGCGATACGCCGCCGCGTGCGAGTCGCCCGCCACGAACAGATTGCGTCCCGCCAGTGCAGGTGCATCGATCGTTTCAACCGGCATCCACTTCGGTTGCCGCTGCGCCCGCCAGGTGTAACCGTCGCCGGTGGTGCTCAGTGACAGACTGTCTGTGTACTGGACGGTGGTCCAGGCGGCTGCCGTGGACACACCCAGCCCGGCCATTGCGACGAGCAGGATCTTGCCGGGATGCCAGCGTTTGCCCCAGCCTGCCGCGCGCACCGGGCATTCCACCCAGTGGTAGGACGCGCTGGCCAGCATCAGCAACAGCACCGGATAGGCCCACAATGCGATGCCCTGCATGCCGTAGGTCCAGCGCAGCAGCACCAGCAGCGGCCAGTGCCACAGATACAGTCCGTAGGAAAGGCGGCCAAGGTAGGCCAGCGGACGCCACTGCAGCGCGCGCAGCAGTGGCTGGGCCCGCTGGGCACTGGCGGCCGCCGTCGCCGCTGCAAGCAACATCAGCGTGCCGACGACGGTGCCTATCACCCCTGGGACAGGGGACAGCAACTCTGGTACGAACAGGAAACCGACCACCAGCAGCAGCATCCCCGGCAGCGCCCAGCCCTGCCAGTGGGGGGGCAGCCGACGCGTGGCGACGAACTGATACAGCAGCGCGCCCGAGGCCAGTTCCCAGAATCGTGCGGGCAGCAGGTAGAACGCCGACACCGGCGCAGAACGCGTCTGCCAGGCGCCGAAGCACAGCGATGCCAGTGCGAGCACCGGCAGCAGCCACTGCGACCACGCCTGTGTGTGTCTGCCGCGCAGCCAGACCAGGAACAGCAGCGGGAACAGCAGGTAGAACTGCTCTTCCACACCCAGCGTCCAGGTGTGCAGGAAGGGGTTGAGATCGGCACCGGGTGAGAAGTAATCGCCCCCCTGCCAAGCCAGAACGAAGTTGCTGACGCCCAGCAGTGCGCCCAGGCCGGTCTGGTCGAACTGCTCGTTCCGCCATGCACGCGGAATGAGCAGTGCGGACAACAGGAAGGTGACCAACAGCACCAGCAGCAGCGCTGGTAGCAGGCGCAGTACCCGCCGCCGATAGAAATCCAGCAGGAAGCGGCCCGCGTGGTCGTTCGGCCGTGAGGCCAATGATTGGCTGATGACGAAGCCGGAGACGACGAAGAACAGGTCGACGCCGGTGAAGCCGCCGGGCAGCAGCGTGGCGTCGACATGGAATAAAATCACCGCGATGACGGCGAGCGCGCGTAGGCCGTCGATAGCATTGTCACGGCGTGGTGTCGTGTAGGACATGGATGAATCCGTGGCAGGCGAGGCCACAGGATCAGAACGATGGTCTGCCCGGACAAGGGGCAGGCACGACAGTGCTGAAAACGGTTGGGCTGGCGTTGCGTCGCGACAGCCGACTGAAGTCGGCTCTACCTGGGTGCGACGGCGGCAACGTTACCGCTGCCGCCTGCCTGGCTGATTCCGGCGCGTCACTACCGCTCCGGCAGGACTCAGATCAGCGCTTTCAGCCGGTACAGCGCTTCCAGCGCCTGGCGCGGTGTCAGCTCGTCCGGATCGACCGCCGCCAGGGCGTCCAGCGCGGCCGTATTGTGCGCGGCAAACAAGCCGAACTGCTGCGGTGCATCCAGCGCCTGCGGTGCAACCGCAGCCGACTGGGTCTCGCCCCCACGCTGCTCCAGCTCGGCCAGACGGCGACGCGCCTGCGCCACCGTTGCCCGCGGCAGGCCGGCCAGCGCCGCGACCTGCAGGCCGAAGCTGCGGTTGGCCGGCCCGTCCTTTACGGCATGCATGAACACCAGTCGCTCGTTGCCGCCCTGGTCGGTGTGCTCCACCGCATCCAGATGCACATTCGCGATGCCGCTGCGGCCACCTTCGTGCTGTTCGTCGGCCAAGGCGGTCAGCTCGAAATAGTGCGTGGCAAACAGCGTGTAGCAGCGGTTGTGCCACGCCAGATGACGGGCCACCGCATCGGCCAGCGCCAGTCCGTCGTACGTCGATGTGCCACGGCCGATCTCGTCCATCAACACCAACGAATGCGCCGTGGCGTGGTGCAGGATGTAACTGGTTTCGGCCATCTCCACCATGAAGGTGGACTGCCCGCGCGCGAGGTCGTCGCCTGCACCGATGCGCGTCAGGATGCGGTCGATCGGACCGATCACCGCGCGGCTGGCCGGCACGAAACTGCCGATATGGGCCAGCAGCACGATCAACGCGTTCTGCCGCATATAGGTGGATTTACCGCCCATGTTCGGGCCGGTGATGACCAGCATGCGGCGGTCCGGATGCAGATCCAGGTCATTGGGTTCGAAGGGCTGGTCACGCACCGCTTCCACCACAGGATGGCGACCGCGCTCGATCTTCAGGCATGGCGCCGTTTCCAGCTCCGGGCGCGACCAGTCCAGCGCCTGCGCGCGTTCGGCGAAGCCGGCCAGTACGTCCAGTTCGCTCAGGGCGCCGGCGCACTGCTTCAGTGGTTCCAGGCACTCGCCCACCGTGTCGAGCAGTTGCTCGTACAACTGTTTCTCACGCGACAGCGAGCGGTCACGCGCAGACAGCACCTTGTCTTCGAAGGTCTTCAGTTCTTCGGTGATGTAGCGCTCGGCATTGGTCAGTGTCTGGCGGCGGGTGTAATGCACCGGCGCGCGATCGGACTGTCCCTTGCTGATTTCGATGTAGTAACCGTGCACGCGGTTGTAGCCGACTTTCAGCGTGGCGATGCCGCTGCTCTCGCGCTCGCGCTGCTCCAGGTCCACCAGGAACTGGTCCGCATGAGTGGACAGCCGGCGCAGTTCGTCCAGCTCGTCATCGAAGCCATCGGCCAGCACGCCGCCATCGCTGAGCTTGAGCGGTGGCATTTCGGCGATCGCACTGGCCAGCAGGCGCGCGCAGTCGTCATGCTCGCCCAGCAGCTGATGCAGCGCCTGCAGGCGCGGCGAATCGAGCGGCGCCAGCACCTCGCGCACTGCCGGCAGCAGGCCAAGTCCATCGCGCAACGTGGAGAAATCGCGCGGTCGCGCCGAGCGCAGGGCCACGCGGGTGAGGATGCGTTCCAGGTCGCCCAGGCGACGGAACTGCTCGCGGATGTCCGCCTCCGCGCCGCGGTCGATCAGCGTTTCCACCGCGTGGTGGCGCTGCACCAGCACATCGCGCAGGCGCAGCGGGCGATGCAGCCAACGGCGCAGCAGACGGCCGCCCATCGGGGTGACGGTGCTGTCCAGGACGCCGAGCAGGGTGTTGCGCGTATCACCGTCCACGCGCGTATCCAGCTCCAGGTGACGGCGCGTGGCAGCGTTCATGGCGATCGCTTCGCCCGCGTCTTCCATCGCGATGGACGTCAGGTGGGGCAGGCGCTGTTTCTGCGTTTCTTCCACATAGCCCAGCAGCGCACCGGCCGCGCCGGTGGCACGCGGTTTGTCATCGATACCGAAGCCGCTGAGGTCATGCAGCTTGAAGAAAGTCAGCAACTGGCGGCGGCCGCTATCGGCGTCGAACAGCCACGGCGCACGCAGGCGCACGCCCTTGCGCTGGCGCAGGAACTCGGGCCAGTTGTCTTCGTCGGGCACCAGCAGTTCGGCCGGTTCCAGACGGGCAAGCTCTGCCTCCAGCGCGTCGTCGGTGTCCACTTCGTTGACCAGGAAGCGGCCACCGGCCAGATCGGCCCATGCCAGCCCGTAACCGGACTTGCTGCGCGACAACGCCATCAGCAGGGTGTCACGACGCTCATCTAGCAGCGCTTCGTCGGTGACCGTGCCGGGAGTGACGATGCGCACGACCTTGCGTTCAACCAGCCCCTTGGCCAGGGCCGGATCGCCGATCTGTTCGCAGATGGCGACCGACTCGCCCAGCGCGACCAGCCGGGCCAGGTAGCCCTCGTAGGCGTGGACGGGGACGCCGGCCATCGGAATCGGCGCGCCGCCTGAACTGCCGCGCTGGGTCAGGGTGATGTCCAGCAGGCGGGCGGCTTTGCGGGCGTCGTCGTAGAAGAGCTCATAGAAGTCGCCCATGCGGAAGAACAGCAGCAGGTCCGGGAACTCGGACTTTGCGGCGAAGAACTGCTTCATGAGCGGGGTGTGTTCGGGCTGCTTCTGGGTCACGCGGGGGCCATCGGGATACGGGTGCGGGCACGGGGTGGCCGCGGGTGGACCATTGTAGGGGAGGGGGGCGATGGGGGCGATGGCTACGGCTGCGCTGGGCAACCCTTGTGCAAAACCGGGCTCTTCAGGGCGCCATCGCGAGCGGTTTTATGCGTCCATGCGGACGAAAGCACCAGAATGGTGCCGACGCGACCGATTCAGAAATAGAACCCCACATTGAGATTGAACCGCGAGCGCCAGCGCGACGGTCCCCCGTCATTGATGCCGATGCCTTCACCCCCAGCGAACCACATGTCCTTGCCGGCTATCCAGTCCACGTAGGTCAGCATGATGCCCTTCTGCAGGCTGCAGCCGCTGACGTTCTGCACGGAGGTGCGCGTGCCCGCCGTGCGCTGCACCGGGCGCGCCGCACTCAGGTTGTTGTAGCAGGTGATGTCATCCAGCCAGCGCTGCTCGCCGAACGAATAAGCCAGGTTCACCGACGGCACATCCGCGTGCGCGGCGATCTCGAACGGCGCCTGGAAGGCGGACAGCGCGATGCGCTCACCGGGGACGTCGTAGCGGTAGCGCGCCCATTGCACCTGCGCCGTCCAGCCTTCGCGCTGCCACTGCGCATGCACGGCAGCACCGTGGTGACCTTGATGGCGGCGCGTCTGTGTGTTCTGCACGGTGCCACTGAAGCCCGACGCGCCCACCAACACCTCACCGCCCGCCCAGTCGGTGTTCCGCTCGTAGCGCAGGTGCACACGGTCGCGTTCTCGGTAGGGCAGCCCCGGCACCTGCGCCACGTCGAAGGAATACCGATCCGTGCGGGAGCCGGTGCCGTATTCGTCGCCGGCAAACCAGCCGATGTGCCACGCGTGCGCACCCCGCTGGTGACTCACCACCACGCCGGGATCGTAGTCGTCTTCGATACCGAGGTAATAGCCCGCACCGAACCAGAAACTCTGCGACACCGTGGGCAGCAGGCCGAAGGGCACCTGCTGGATGCCGGCGGTAACGAGCGTGGATTCCGTGGCCTGCCATCCGACCTGCGCGTGATGCACCGCGTCGAAGCCGTCGTACCAGCGATACTGTGCCGAGAACGTAAGCGGCCCGCTGCCTGCTTTGATGTCCGCGCGCAGCAGCTCCAATTGCAGCCTGCTGGTGGGGCCATAGTCCAGCCACCCGTAGTTGAAGCGTACCGCGCCGCCGATGTCCGCGTAGGGCGCGGTAGTGGATGACGGCGCATCCTCTGCGCGTAGTTCAGTGCTGGACCACGCGGTGGCCAGCAACAACGGGAGTGCTCTCTTCATAGCGCCGTCGGGCTCCAGGAAGCGGAAGAAGGCCCGACACCTTAACGCGTCGCTGTGAGGATATTGACCACGATGCGGGATGCGCGCGCTGCTTCGCGCACACGGGCGCCATCACTCCGATGCCGTGGCAGGCAGGCGCAGCTGTTCCCAGAGCGACCCATCGACGGTGCCCAGTGCCTCCAGTTGCGGCTTCCCGAACAGGTAGCCCTGGTACAACGCAATGCCCAGCGAGTGCAGGAACTGGTACTCCGCCACGGTCTCCACCCCCTCGGCCAGCACCGTCGAGCCGACCGACGTGCCGATGTCCACGACCCCCCTGACAATGGCTTGGCGCACCGGGTCGGTGTCGATGCCACGGATCAGTGCCATGTCCAGTTTCAACAGGTCCGGCTGGAAATCGGCGAGCAGGGTCAGCCCGGCATAACCGGCGCCGAAGTCATCGATCGCGGTCAGGAACCCGCGGGCGCGGTAGTCGCGGAAGATGCGGGTGATGTGCAGGCGGTCGCGCATCTGCTCGGCTTCGGTTGTCTCGAAGATCAGTTTTTCGGTGGGGAATCCGCAGGCCTGCGCAGCGCTCAAGGTCAGGCGGATGCAGGTGGCCGGCTCATACACGGCGTTGGGAAAAAAGTTGATCGACAGCCGTTCACGCAGCCCGAGGCGCGAGGCGGTTTCGATGGCCTTGACCCGGCAGGTCTGGTCGAAACGGTACAGCTGCTCCGGGCGCACCTGGGCGATGACATCGCCCGCACTGCCGCCGTCCATCGAGCGCACCAGCGCCTCGTAGCCGAAGATGGATTCGTCGCGGGCGTCCACGATGGGCTGGAAGGCCATGCGGACGTCGAAATCCAGTCGGTTGTCACCCTGGCAGCCCGCGCAGGGATGCGGGCTGCCGCCCGTGCCGAAGAAACGTTCCAGGTACATCAGCAGTCTCTCGAGTGGATAGCATCATGGTGCCGCGAACGGCGGGGCATGCCAAGCAGGCGTCCGTCATTCCGTCGGTGCGGGACCGGCCAGCATCGCGGCACGTCGTGCGCGATAGGTTTCCGGCGTCTGCGGCTTGATGAACAGGGCCGTCAGCTCCGGATACTCGCTTCTCACCGTGGTCTCGATGCGCGCGATGCAGGCCTCGATTTCCGGC
This sequence comes from Stenotrophomonas sp. WHRI 8082, assembly GCF_040223995.2. Classification (NCBI taxonomy): domain Bacteria; kingdom Pseudomonadati; phylum Pseudomonadota; class Gammaproteobacteria; order Lysobacterales; family Lysobacteraceae; genus Stenotrophomonas; species Stenotrophomonas sp. WHRI 8082. Next base: position 3,231,882 of record NZ_CP167826.1, read on the forward strand.
GTGGTGCAATCATCTTCGAACTCCGCGCTCAGCATCGCCACGACTTGATTGGGCCCCATCTGCATGGTGCTCAGGCCGTTGGCGTGGCGCAGGTCAGGATCGGCGTTGGCTACGGCCATGATGCGTTCGGCCACGTGCGGGTGCGCCGGTTCGCCGACGAGCAGACCCTTGGTTTCACGGGCGAGCAGGAAGGCCGTGAGCGCCAGCACGCCGGCGATGCACAGCGACGCCACGCCATCCAGGACGGGCATGTCCAGCACCTGCGCGGCCAGCAGGCCGGCCATCGCAAAGAAGAGCCCGAGCAGGGCGGCGCTGTCTTCCAGCAGGACGGTGAACGTGGTGGGGTCCTTGCTGCGGCGGAACGCTTCGAAGTAGCCCATGCTGCCCTTCGTAGCGCGGAACTCGCGCAGCGCGATCCACCACGAAGCGCCTTCGAACACCATGGAGACGCCCAGCACCACATAGCTCACGGTGTGGTTCGTGGCCGGCTCCGGATGGCGGATGTGCTGGATGCCTTCGTAGGCTGATACGCCTGCACCGGCCGCGAACACCAGCAGGGCCACGATGAAACTCCAGAAATACAGCTCGCGACCGTGGCCGAAGGGGTGGGCCGCATCCGGCTTGCGCTCTGCGCGGCGCAGTCCGTACAGCAGGAGCACCTCGTTGATGGTGTCGACCAGCGAGTGCACACCCTCGCTGACCATGGCCGAGCTGCCCGATATACCGGCGGCGACGAACTTGGCGATGGCGATGGCGAGGTTGCCGGCGAGGGCGGCATAGATGACGAGACGGGAGCCGGAGGGCTTGGCCATGGTGGGGGAACCGGTGGGGAGGCCCATCATCGACAACGGGCTGTGCCGACTGCGTGCACGGCGGGGCGGCGGTAATCTGGCGGCAATGTTCCGTCTACAGGGTGCATGCTAGGTTCGACCCATCCCCGTGCAAGGACAGCATCGTGATCAAGACCCTACGCCTTGTTTCCCTTGCCATGGCCGGGCTGGTCCCGGGCGTGGTTCTTGCCCAGCAGGGCCCCGCCGACCGGGTGCCGCCGGCCTCCCACTGCCTGGATGCGCGCGATATCCGTCAGGTAGAACAGGCCAGCGCGGAGTCCATCGCGGTGCGCGGCGGCAATGGGCAGGCGTATCGGATTGATTTCAGCGGGGAGGGATGCCCGGGCATCAACGAAGCCAGTCAAGTGCGGCTGGACGCACCGGCGGGCTGGGCCTGCGGCCGCCCCAGCGAGCAGGTTGTCGTGGATGGGCGGAACTGCGGCATCAGTGCGGTGACGGTGATCGACAACCGGGATTTCGCTGAGGCTGCCCGTGAAAGCAGCCGTCAGTTCGCCGCTACGCTGCCGGGCATCACGGTGACCGGCGACGTTGACGCCCAGAGCGCACGCCGCAGTGCGCGGCATACGTTCCAAGGCACGCCCGATTTCTGCTTTGCCACCCGCCATGTACGCAGCTGGAATGAAGATCCGCAGGGTGTGGTGGTTGAAACCAATCCACGCCGCAACGGCGGCGTGCGTTACTACCGTGTGGAGCTGGGCGGGTCCTGCAGCATTCTTGCCGGCGCACAGTCGGTGGACTTTCAGTCCGGCTTCCAGAACGGTCTGATCTGCGGCAACCCGGGCGACCGCATCGTGATGACGCCGTCGGGCATCATCGGTGACCTGCGCGCCAGCACGCCCCGTTTCGCGCGGCCGGGCTGTGAGGTGCTGGCGGTGTACCCGAAGTACTAGCCGGGGGGCAGGGATCAGGGCGCGCACCAGTCGGTGGCCGATGACGCGCGCACGAGCTGCCTGGCCGCTACGATCAGGCCCTCCTGCAGGTGCTCGCTGAGCGTGCCATCGACGTCTCCGTCGCGCTGGGCGATGTGTGCGGCATGCAGGATTTCCAGAAGGGCGGCCAACCCCTGCAGCCGGCTTTGCGCGGCTGCCGACAGCGGATCGGGGCAGAGGGAATAGGGGGGCATCGGCGGACCTCGCAGGCGGTGACGCCCCCTGCGTCAAGGCGCAGGGTGGCGGGCGATGCGGGTTGGCGTACCGGGAGAAACAAGTCGAAAAACCGGCGGATTGAGAGACATCCCCACACATCACCCGCCGCAGGATCGGCAGGACGATGCATTCTCCGCCGTGCCCCGAGGGGCAGAACAGAGTCCAAGACTTGTTTCAAGCACGGGACGCCAATCCCGACTGACGTGTTGCCACGTCAGCAGGGCCATCGTGGGCAGCGGACTGCGCTTTCGTCCATGAGAAAAGCTGTGATGTGGCGCCGCCACCCCTATCGGGACGTAACCTGCAGGGTAGAGCCGCGCAGCCGATCCGACACACAGGACGGCACGGGCCCGCGCCACCGACGGCTGCGCCATGCCGTTTACGACATGGCATCATCACCGCCTTGCCCCAGCCCCGGTGAGTGTTCATGCCAAGCCTGCTGCTTTTCCTCGTCATGCTGGTTGCGCCCGTGCTGTCGGCCCAGGCCGCGCCGGTCCAGCCGCAGAACGGCGATCTGCTGTTCGTCACCGCCGCCCGTACCGGGCTCAGCGGGGCCATCCACGATGCCACCGGCAAACAGGGGGCGGCGAGTTACGACCACGTTGCACTGGTCGCGCACGAAGAGGAGGGCGAGGTGGTGCTGCATGCGGACGAGAAAGGTTCCCGCGCGCAGGACCTGGACAGCTTCCTCGCCGATGCGCGGGCCAAACATCGACAGGTCATCGTCTACCGTTTGAAAGGCGAAGCGCGCACGGCGATCCCGGCGGCCATCGCACGTGCGCGTACGTTGCTGGGCAAGCCGTACAACTTCACCTATGTGCAGGACGAAGGCAGTTACTACTGTTCTGATTTCATCGAGCGCGCGTTTCGTGCACAGCACGTGTTCGCTACCCAGCCGATGAACTTCAAGAATCTGCAGACGGGCGAGATATCGTCGTACTGGGTGGATTTCTACAAGAGCAAGGGTATGGAGGTTCCACAGGGTGCACCGGGAACCAATCCGAATGACATGTCCGCCTCGCCGATGCTGGAACGCATCGGCAGCGCGCTGTAAGGCTGCACGCGCAGGCGTCGGCACTCTTTCGCCTGCCGAAAGGGAATCGTCCCTGCTTTTGGATTCAGACGTATCGGAGATAGCGGGATGAACATGGTGTTGACTGCCGTGCTGGCGGTTTTTCTTGTGGGATGCGGATCGGCATCGGCATCCGTGCCGGTCGCGCAGCGGGGCCAGGGGCAGCCGTATGAGATCGTTGGCAGCGAGGTGTGGGACGTGCCCGATCCGGTGTCGGGCCGCGGGTACCAGGTGTTCGTCAACCTGCCGGCGTCGTATGCGAAGGACCCTGCACGCCGTTACCCCGTGCTGTATGTCACCGACGCCGACTATGCTTTCCCGGTCCTGCGCCAGGTGGGCAGGCGGCTGGGCAGTTCGGTGCAGGAATTCATTCTGGTGGGCGTGTCCTACGCGGTAGGCGAAGAGGGCACGACCAGCCGGCGTCGCGACTACACGCCCACGGCGCTGGGCGCGGCCGATGCGCCGGATGGCGCGGTGCATGGCGGTGGTGCCGCACACGCCGCCTATCTGCGGGACCAGGTGCTGCCCTTCGTCGCGCAGCGTTTCCGAACGGATGAAACGCGTCGGCTGTTCCTGGGGCACTCCTACGGGGCACTGCTGGGTACGCAGATCCTGTTCAGCGATCCCGCGCTTTTCTCCGGCTACGTGCTCGGCAGCCCCTCCTACTGGTACGACGACCACGTCATGGACCGCATGGAGCGGGAGTCTACGCAGACGCTGCGTGACATGCCGGCCAATGTGTATTTCTACATCGGCGAGTACGAGGCCAAGAAGGTCGGTGACCCGCGCTACCTGCAGGACGATGACATGGTGGAGGATGCCCGCCGGATGGAGCGCACGTTGCGCGCGCGCAAGTATCCGTCACTGAAGCTGCGGCTGGACGTGTTGAACGATGAAGACCACCTGACGGTCGCCCCGCGTGGGTTCACGTTGGGCTTGAAGTATCTGCTGCCCGGGCCGAGCAAAACCGACCCGTAACGCATGCAGGCCGGTAGAGCCGCGTGGTAGAGCCGACTTCAGTCGGCTGCTTTGGAGCAAGGCCGAGGTAGAGCCGACTTCAGTCGGCTGATCTTCAACCAGCCGACTGAAGTCGGCTCTACCACCCCCACACCGTCCCATCGCCCGATCCCGTCCCACCGTCCCCACATCGCCCCATCGCCCGATCCCGTCCCATCGTCCCCACCCAGCCCCATTGCTCCCACCCCGTCCCATTCCCGCTACGGGGTCGCGTCCGGTTCGGGCGGCATGAAGAACTCCACTTTGCCGCAGCCCGTGCAGAGAAACGATTCGAAGCGCTTTCGGTTGACCAGCAGCTCACCGATGTTACCCAGCAGGAGAGGCCACATGCGCGTGCCTTCATGCAGTTGCAGGGTGCCGGCGAACTGCATGGGCGATGCGCAGCGCAGGCAGCGCTCGGGCGCGTAAGCACCGGGATGCGCAGCCAGCGGTGCGGTGGAATCAAATCCGCAGTTGCCACAGACGTCGGATTCCTGCGGAACGGCGGCGCCACAGTGGTTGCAGGACCAGCAGATCATCGTGTGTTGTTTCCTCTGACGGTGCAGGACCGAGTGTAACCGGCGGAGGGTAGAGCCGACTTCAGTCGGCTTCGCCGATATGCAGCCGACTGAAGTCGGCTCTACCTGCTGGGTTGCAGGTGGATGTTCGGGTGGGCGGCGAATATGTCCAGCACGATGTCGAAATAGGTCTGACCGGTACCGTCTTCCAGCGCCTGCAGTTGCTGGTTTATGCGGGTGGTCGAAAAACCGGGTTGCGCGAGTTTCTGCTGCAGCCATTCGCGGGTGGCTTCAAGGCCGAGAGACGCCCTGCTGATGTCCATGTCCCGCCACACCACCGTGGCTTGCTCCATGCCCAGCAGCTTCCCGTAGCCGCCGTACAGCAGGTCGTCCAGCGCATCGAGGCTGGCGCCCAACGTCCAGTCTTCGTCCTCCATGAACACCCGGTTGAGCTCGGCATACAGTGCCGGTATGTCGGTGATGCGGGATCCTTCGATGATGAAGCGGTCGGTCATCTGGCTCTCCTGGGCGGGGTGGACGTTGACATGTTCTTCGCGCGGCTGGAATAAATTGCCACCATTAAGGCTGTGGCGTACGCAGGTTGTCCATCTCGTTTTCCTCCAGCGTCACCCCCCGCACGTTCCCTTTCCACGATGGCCCGGCGGCGGCGCAGATCCGTGCGCGGGACTGGGCCGACACGGCCATCGGGCCGCCGCCGCAGTGGCCGGCTGCGCTTCGCCAAGCCACCAGCTTGATGCTGTCTTCGCCGGAAAGCATGTACATCGCATGGGGTGAGGATCTGACGTTCCTGTTCAATGATGCGTACACCCCTATCCTGGGTCCGCGCCTTGCCGGGGCCATGGGAAAGCCGCTGCGCGCAGTGTGGGCCGATGCATGGGACGCGGTGCGGGTGCCGATCGAACAGGCGTTGGCGGGCGAGGGCTCACGCTTCGACAGCGTGCCGGTGCAGATGAACCGTCAAGGCGAACCGGAAGATACCTGGTGGACTTTCTCGTTTTCGCCCATCCATGACGATGAAGGACGCATAGGGGGCGTGTTCTGCGTGACGCGCGAGGTCACGCAGATCGTGGTCGCGCAGCAACGGCTGGCGCACGAGAACGAGCGCCTGATTGCGCTGTTCGAGAAGTCGCCGATGTTCATGGTCTTTCTCAACGGGCCCGAGCACCGGATCGAACTGGCCAACCCGCGCTATACCGAGCTGGTCGGCCATCGCGATCTGATCGGGCAGCGGTTGGTCGACGCAGTGCCGGAAGCCATCGACCAAGGCTACCTGCCGTTGCTGGACGAGGTGTACCGTACCGGCGAAACCTACATCGGCACCGAAGTCTCTTACGCGCCCCTCTCGGTAGACGGCAGACTGGGCGACAAACGCCTGCTCGATATCGTGTTCCAGCCGGTCAAGGATGCGCAGGGAGCCCCGCTTGGCATATTCGTGCAGGGGCTGGACGTAACGTCGCAGGTCGACCTGCAGCGGAGTCTGAAGTCCAGCGAATCCCGCCACCGGCAGATCATGGACAGCGCGATGGACTACGCCATCTTCGCGACGGATCTGCAGGGGCGCATCACGTTGTGGAACGAGGGGGCGCGACGTACGTTGGGCTGGACAGAAGAAGAGATGCTGGGGCAGACCCCGGAGCGGCTGTACAACGAGGTGGATCGCCGCGCCAAGCGTTTCCAGCACGGCATGCGCGTCGCGCTGGCCGAGGGAGGACTGACCGGCGAGCGGCCGTTCGTGCGCAGGTCGGGCGAGACCTTCTCGGCGCAGGGCGCGATGACCGTGCTGCGGGACGAGGACGGTACGGCGCATGGGTTTGTCATCGTGCTGCGTGATCGCAGCGCCGAGCGCGCCGCCATCGATGCGTTGGCCGACAGCGAGCGGCGACTGGGTGCATTGGTCGGCGCGTCATCCCAGGTGTTGTATGCGCTGTCGGCCGACTGGACGGAACGTCGGCAGATACTGCGCCAGGGCGATACAGTGCGTCTGCTGCCGCCGGACTGGAACTGGCGAGAGGCGTTCGTCCATCCCGATGACCATGCGCTGCTGGCCGCCGAGATCGCGAAGGCGAGTTCAGAAAAGAAGCCGTTGGAGATCCACCACCGTACGCCGCTGAACAAGGGCAGCCATCGCTGGGTGCTGATGCGCGTGGTGCCGATGCTGGATGCCGATGGCAACGTCAGCGAATGGTTCGGCACGGCAACCGACGTCACCGAGAAACGCGAGGCGGAGGAGCGCCTGCAGCAGTTGACCATTACCTTGGAAGAGCGCGTGCGCGACCGCAGCGCCGAATTGCTGATGACCGAGGAGAAACTGCGCCAGAGCCAGAAGATGGAGGCGGTGGGCCAGCTTACCGGTGGCATCGCCCATGACTTCAACAACCTGCTCACTGCGGTCTCGATGGGGCTCGAGCTGTTGGAGATGCGTGTCGCCCAGGGCCGCTTCGATGACCTTGGTCGTTATGTCGAGATGGCGCGCTCCGGTGCAGACCGCGCCGCAGCGCTGACCCAGCGCCTGCTGGCGTTCTCCCGTCGGCAGACCCTGGCCCCGACGGCGGTGGTGATGGAGACGATGGTGCAGGGCATGCTGGAGATCATTTCGCGCTCGTTGGGCCCTTCCATTGCCATCCGCACCCGTTTCCACGATGGCGGCGCCGCGGTGCAGGTGGACGGACCGCAGCTGGAGAATGCGCTGTTGAACCTGTGCATCAATGCGCGGGATGCCATGCCCGCCGGCGGCACGCTGGCCATCACCAGCGAGGCCATGGATCTGGCAGCGGTGGAGGCTGCCGCGCTGGAGGTGCCGCCCGGCCCGTACGTGCGCCTGTCGGTGGAAGACAGTGGCACCGGCATGGAGCCGGAGGTGGTCGAGAAAGTATTCGAGCCGTTCTTCACCACCAAGCCGATCGGGCAGGGCACGGGCCTGGGGTTGTCGATGATCTATGGGTTCACCCGCCAGTCCGGTGGTCAGGTGCGGGTGGATTCCCGGCCGGGTGAGGGCACCACGATGCATCTCTACCTGCCGCAGTTGGTGGGTGATGTGCAGCCGGCAGGCATCGCACCGGTGGAGACGGGAGAGCGCGCCCTGCAGGGCCGTCCCTTGCGCACCGTGTTGCTGGTGGAAGATGAGACCGCAGTGCGGGTACTGGTCAGCGAGGTGCTGGTGTCGGCGGGCTACCGGGTGCTGGAAGCATCGGAGGGCCCTCCGGCCGTGGACATGCTGCGCTCGGTGGAGGCGATTGATCTGCTGGTGACGGATGTGGGGTTGACCGGCCCGTTGAACGGGCGTCAGGTGGCCGATGCCGGACGGCAGTGCCGCCCCGGCCTGCCGGTGCTGTTCATCACTGGCTACGTGGCCACCGCGGCAGTGGGGGCGGGGCACCTGGAAGACGGGATGGAGGTGCTCGCCAAACCGTTCGCCGCCGCAGAATTGATGCGACGCGCGAATGCGTTGGTGGAGCGGGGTCGGTAGGCCCTTTGGTATTGGTCGGTCCTCCGCCGAGTGTGGCTCGGGCCTACGGAGTGCGGTCGAGTGTGGCTTTCAGGAAGGGGGCGGTGATGCTGTCCTTGGCCTTTGCCACATGCCGCGGTGTGCCTTCGCTGATGATCCTCCCGCCACGCTCACCGGCGCCCGGCCCCATGTCGATCACCCAATCCGCATCGGCCACCACGCGCATGTCATGTTCAACGGTGACCACGGTGTTGCCCGCATCGACCAATCCGTGCAGCTGCACCATCAGCTTGTCCACGTCGGACGGATGCAGCCCCGTGGTCGGTTCGTCCAGCACGTACAGCGTGTTGCCGCGCTGCGCGCGCTGCAGTTCCGTCGCCAGTTTGATCCGTTGGGCCTCGCCGCCGGACAGCTCGGTGGCCGGCTGACCCAACCGGAGGTAGCCCAGCCCGATCGCCTGCAGCAGCGCCAGCGGTTTGTGCACGGCGGGCTGCTGATCGAAGAAAACCAGGGCGTCGTCGACGGTCATGTCCAGCACCTCGGCGATGTTGCGGCCTTCCCAGGTCACTTCGAGCGTCTTGGCGTTGTAGCGCGCACCGTGACACGTGGGGCAGGGCGCGTAGACGCTGGGCATGAACAACAGCTCGACGCTGGTGAAGCCTTCGCCTTCGCAGGTGTCACAGCGGCCCTTTGCGACGTTGAACGAAAAGCGCCCGGCGTCGTAACGGCGCGCGCGTGCCTGCCGGGTGGCGGCGAACAGCTTGCGCACGTGGTCGAACAGCCCGGTATAGGTGGCCAGGTTGGAGCGTGGGGTACGTCCGATCGGCTTCTGGTCAACGTTCACCAGCCGCCGGATACCTTCGCCGCCGCTGGCAATACGCCCGGCGGACTGAACCAGCAGGTTCGGGCGCGGATCATCCCCCTCGCTTTCTTCGACCTGCGGCTCATGACCCAGCTGCAGCCCGACCAGTTCCACCAGCGCCTGGCTTACCAGGCTGGATTTGCCCGATCCGGAGACGCCGGTGACGGCGGTCAGTACGCCCAGCGGGATGCGGGCGGACAGCCCCTGCAGGTTGTTGCGCTGCAGCCCCTCGAGCTGCAGCCAGGCCTCTACGGTGCGTGGGGTACGCGGCGCAGGCGGCTGCTGGTTGAAGAGATAGCGCGCGGTGCGCGACTGTTCGACCGCCGCCAATCCGGCCGGCGGGCCGCTGTGCAGTATCCGTCCGCCGTGCTGGCCCGCATCCGGGCCCACGTCCACCAGCCAGTCGGCCCGCCGCATCATCTCCAGATCGTGCTCGACGACGAACACCGTGTTGCCCGATTGCTTGAGCGCATCCAGCGATGCGTGCAGCGCGGCGCTGTCCGCCGGATGCAGCCCGGCCGTCGGTTCGTCCAGCACGTAGACCACGCCGAACAGGTTGGAGCGGATCTGCGTGGCCAGGCGCAGGCGCTGCAGTTCGCCGGGTGACAGCGTGGGCGTGGCCCGATCCATCGACAGGTAGCCCAGACCGAGCCCCTGCAGTGTGGCGATGCGCTGCACCAGGTCGTAAGTGATGCGCTGTGCGGCGATACGCTTGTCTTCGCTGAGCTCCGGCGTGCGGCGTACATCTGAGCCACCGGCGTGCGCTGAGCCGCCCGCGGCAACGCGTCGCGCCGTGGCCTTGCCAGAGGCCTTGCGGCTCAGCGTGGCCCTGCCGTCTTCACGGGTCGACTCGAAGCGGCCTTCCGATGCAGGCCGCAGCACCTCGGCCATGCGATCCAGCGAAAGCTGCGACAGCGATCCGATATCCCGTCCAGCGAAGGTGACCGATAGCGCTTCGCGCTTGAGGCGACGGCCATCGCAGAGAGGACAGACGCTGCCCACCATGTAGCGAGAGACGCGTTTCTTCATCAACGCGCTTTGCGTGCTGGCAAAGGTGTGCAGCACGTAGCGGCGGGCCCCGCTGAAGGTGCCCATGTAGGCCGGCTCGGTCTTGCGACGCAGTGCGGTGCGCGTCTCCGCCGGCGTGAAGCCGGGATAGACGGGCACCACGGGCTGCTCTTCGGTGAAGAGTATCCAGTCCCTCTGTTTTTTCGGCAGGTCGCGCCAGGGAACATCGACGTCGTAGCCCAACGTGACCAGGATGTCGCGCAGGTTCTGGCCATGCCAGGCAGGCGGCCATGCGGCGATGGCGCGCTCGCGGATGCTCAAGGAAGGATCCGGCACCATGGAGGCCTCGGTCACGGCGTAGACGTGGCCGAGTCCGTGGCACTCCGGGCACGCGCCCTGCGCGGTGTTCGGCGAGAAATCCTCGGCATACAGCATCGGCTGCGACGCGGGATAGCTGCCTGCGCGCGAGTACAGCATGCGCAGCAGGCTCGACAGGGTGGTCACGCTGCCCACCGATGACCTCACGCTGGCCGTGCCGCGTTGCTGCTGCAGTGCTACCGCAGGCGGCAAGCCTTCGATGGAGTCGACGTCCGGAACGCCGACCTGATCAATGAGTCGACGCGCATAAGGAGCGACCGACTCGAAGTAGCGACGTTGGGCTTCCGCGTACAAGGTGCCGAACGCCAACGAGGATTTGCCCGAGCCGGATACACCGGAGAACACCACCAGCGCATCGCGCGGAATATCGACATCCACGTCCTTGAGGTTGTGTTCGCGGGCGCCGCGCACGCGGACGAAGTCGTCGTGTTTTTTCATGTTTCCAGTCTGCCACGTTGTCTGGCAGATCCAGAAGCGGGACACGCTCCCGTGACGCCCAGCTTGGACGCGAGCTGAATGGGACTGTCGTCGTGCACGCGGCCTGCACGCGAATTCACGCGGGTTTGCACCGGCGGGGCGAAGACTGGCACCACGTTAACGAACCGTATCAGGAGTCCTCCATGAAGATGTCCATCCCCTTGTTGTGCGCTGGCGCCCTGATGGCCGTTTCCACGGCGGTCTCGGCGCAGAATTACGGTCCTCGCGATGAAGGACGCCGCTTCGACGATGGCAGCCGCGTGGTCTGCCGCAATGTCGAAGTGCAGCGCAACAGCAAGGATTCCAATCGCATCGTCGGCACCGCGACCGGTGCGGTGGTGGGCGGCCTGCTGGGCAACCAGGTAGGCGGCGGCAACGGCAAGAAGCTGGCCACCGTGGCTGGCGCGGTGGCAGGCGGCGCGGCCGGGCGCAACATCCAGGGTCGTCAGCAGCAGAAGAACGGCGACCGCGTGGTAGAGCGCCGCTGCGAGCGCGAATACAGGTAACCCCTGCAGCGCGCTCTGTCTTGAATCGAACAAGCGGCAGCCCTCTGGGCTGCCGCTTTTTTCATGCGCGCCGCAGTCCCTTATCCGGCCAGAGCGGCCGCGAACGCGTCGAGTTCCTCGCTGCTCGTGGACCACGCAGTGACGAAGCGCACGGGCAGCTCGTCCTCGCCCAGCACGAAGCCGGTCGGCAGGCTGTCCGGATACCAGTCGTAGCACAGCACGCCGGCGGCATGCAGGTGGGCAAGCAGGGTCTTGGGCATCACCACGAAGACCTCGTTGACCTGCACTGGCCACGCCATGCGCACTGCAGGGTGGGACTGCAGGAGGGTGGCAAGCGCGGAGGCGCGATCGTTCGCCGCCCGGGCCAGTTCCAGCCAGTGGCCGTCCTGCAGCCACGCGCTGAACTGCGCGCCGAACAGCCGTCCCTTTGATACAAGCTGGCCCGCGCGCTTGAGGCGGAGATCGAAGTCCTGCGCCAGCGATGTGTTGAAGAACACCACCGCTTCGGCCACCAGTGCGCCGTCTTTCGACGCGCCGAAGGACAGCACGTCGATGCCGGCCTTCACCGAAAGTTCGGCCGGTGTGCAGCCCAGGTAGGCCACTGCATTGGCAAAGCGTGCGCCATCCATGTGCACATGCAGCCCGCGCTCATGGGCGAGGGAGGTCAGTGCCTGCAGTTCGCCGGGCGTATAGACCAGGCCGTTCTCGGTTGCCTGGGTCAGCGTCAGGGCAGACGGCCTGACGCTGTGCGGGCGCGCATCCGGCAAGCGCTGCAGTGTGTCGCGCAGGGCCGCAGGGGTGATCTTGCCAGAGTCGGTTGCGATGGGAAGCAGTCGTGCGCCGCCGGTGAAAAACTCCAGCGCCGTGGATTCGTCGCTGATCAGGTGCGCCTGCGCGTGGCACAGGATCGAATTCCAGGGCTGCGCCAGTGCTGAGAGCGACAGGCAGTTGGCGGCGGTCCCGGTCGCGACGAAGAAGACCTGCACATCGTGCTCGAACAGTTCGGCGATTTTCTGCTCTGCCTGTCGGGTGTACATGTCGGTACCGTAAGGTGCGGCGGTGCCGCTGCACGCACGTACCAGCGCGTCAAGGATCCGCGGGGAAACACCGGATTGATTGTCGCTGCCGAAATTCATGGAGAGACCTTGGTTGATGACAGGGGCAGAGCGTAGCGCGTCGGCACGCGATGGTGGCGTCTCCTGCGCGACAGATGGGAGCGAACAGCGATCCACATCGGCACGCACAACAACTGCCTCACCGTCAGCGAACGGAAAATTAAGTTTCCGGTTGCTCTAATGCCGCCACCGATTCTGTCGTGATCGGCTCACAACCAGTATCCATATCGCCGCAACGTCGTTGCGTGCGCCCCTTTGATCGACCTGTGCGCCCGACGCTGCGGGCAGGGCAGGTGCGCGCCTTCGCTACGCGGCACGCATTGAAAGGCCTTGCCCGCATGACGTCATCCTCGCCCTTGCCCGTTGCGCCCCGCTTCCGTCCGACGCACCGCCTGCTGCGACGCGCGCTGCTGCCTTCGATGATCTTCGGCATCGTGAGCGTGGCCCACGCCCAGGCGCAGACACCGGCCTCCACCGAGGGGCAGACGCCTGCCGCCGCGGGTGCGCAGGATCTGGATGCCGTGCAGGTCCGGGGCGTGCGTGGCAGTGCAACCGGCGCGGTCGACGCCAAGCAGTCGAAGGCGGAAATCAGCGACTCGGTGGTGGCCGAAGATATCGGCAAATTGCCGGACAACAGCGTCGCCGCGGCGTTGCAGCGGGTGACCGGCGTCCAGGTCGCGCGGGGTGGCGCGGAGGTCGGTACCGTGTTGGTGCGCGGACTGCCCGACGTGGTGACCACGTTTGATGGTCGCAATGTGTTCACCGCCAGCGGCCGGGGCATCGCGCTGCAGGATATTCCGGCCGACCTGCTGCAGAGCGTGGACGTCTACAAGACCGGCAGCGCGAAGTTCATCGAAGGCGGCATCGGTGGCACCATCGACGTCCACCTGCGCAAGCCCTTTGATCTGGACAAGGACACGACACTGGCGGGCAGCATCAGTGCTGTGCAAGGGGATCAGGCCGATGAGACAAAGCCGAACGGCAGCCTGACGGCCGCGCACAACTGGGACAGTGGCCATGGTCGAATGGGCGTGCTGGGCAGTGTGTCGCTGCAGCAACGCCCTTATCAGGAAAGCAACAGTTTCCACGGCACGTATGACCGCGTCGCGAATCCGCCTGACCCTGCGCAGCAGATCTTCGTGCCCTACAACGCAGGCGGGCTGGTCGCGCGCAACACGCACAAGCGCCGCTCGGCGAACTTCACCTTCCAGTGGGCACCGACCGACAACAGCGAGGTTTACTTCGACACGTTCTACGTGAACTACGAAGGCCGCAACAACGTCAACTACTGGATGCCGTTCCCGGGCCTGGTCAACGCAGGCAATGTGCAGTCGGTCAGCCTGCGGCCCGGGACCGACGTCATGGACGGCTTCGTGGCCCGTGATCTCTACACACTGTCCAGCACGCAGGCGCACAAACAGACTTCGGATACGTTCCAGGCCGCACTGGGTGGAAAGTGGAACAACGAAAACGTCACCCTGTCGACCGAGCTGGCCTACACGTGGAGCACCAACAAACACCGTGCCATGACCTTGGACATGGGCATGGACGCGCCGTTGATGCACATGCGGGATGCAGGCGGTGTGCCCGATACCTGGGTGACCCAGGCCGACGGGTCTCCCTACGATGTCACCAACCCGGCCAACTGGTACTTGAGCCAGTACTACGACAGCTGGGACGAGCAGAAAGGCGAGGAATGGGCGTGGCGTGGCGACAGCACGTTCGCCTTCGAGGCCGGTCCGTTCAGTTCGCTGGATGCCGGCGTCCGGGTCAGCCGCCGCACGGCGTCGAATCATGGTGGCGGTCCGGGTGCGATGGACAACGTGACCGGCCGCCGCGTGTACGCCAACGAGGTGCCGGGGCTGGCCGATGTATCGCCGGGCGGCATGCTGGACGGTGCACGCGCGTTCTCCACGGACCGTTGGGCAGTCGCCAACGCGGCCTATCTGCTGCAGCAGACCGAACAGGTACGGCAGGTGATGGGGCAGTCACCGGAAGCGCCGCCGGAGCTGGCGTCGCTGTTCTTTGACACACGCGAAGACAATTACGCCGCGTATGTGCAGCTCAACTGGGGCACCACGCTGGGCAGCATTCCGGTGGACGGCCGCATCGGCGTGCGCGCAACGCGCCTGGAATCCCAGCTCGCCGGCACGCGGACGGTGGATGGGGTTGACCGTGCCAGCCAGATCGACACCACCCAGACAAAGTACCTGCCCAACGCCAGCGCGAACTTTTCGCTGCGCGAGGACCTGATCCTGCGCCTTTCCGGCAGTGAAACGATTGCTCGGCCGAACTTTGCCGACCTCAATCCGCAGCTCAGCCTGTTCGAATCCACCGACAGCCTGCCGGCGCGTGGCAGCGGCGGCAATCCCGATCTGCAGGCGGTGGAATCGAAGAACCTGGACGTGTCGCTGGAGTGGTATTTCAAGCCGGGCTCGTTGCTGTCGGTGGCAGGCTTCCACCGCAAACTGGATGGCTATGTGCAGAGCTATGCGGACGACGAGACCATCGGCGGAACGACCTACTCCATCACCCGGCCGCGCAACACCGGCGAGGGCACGCTGAAAGGGTTCGAGGTGGGCTACAGCCAGTTCTATGACTTCCTGCCGGGTTGGCTGTCCGGCTTCGGCACGCAGCTGAACTACACGCGCATCAGCGCCGAAGCCGAATCGCCGACGGGACAGGTCCAGCCGCTGACCAACGTGTCCAAGCACGCGTTCAATGCGGTATTGATGTATCAGTACGACCGCTTCTCCGCACGCCTGGCGTGGAACCGGCGCACCGACTATGCGACCAGTTTCAACAGCTCCGGTGACCAGCCCAGCGAGATCCGCCAGGGTGACGAGGATTGGCTGGACGTGGCGTTGAACTACGACATCAATGACCACATCACCGTGTTTGCCGAGGCAACCAACCTGTTGGGTGGCTCGACCCGCAACTACTTCGGCAGTCCACAGTTTCCGCGCGATTTCGCATCGCCGGAGCGGACCTACACCGTGGGTGCGCGCTTCAGGCTCTGAAGCGCGCGACGCGTTGCGGATCAGGACCGATCCGATAGTGCTGCATGCGTGCCCATCGCACCATGCAGCACCGTCCGATGGAAAGGTCACCCAACGTGAAGAAGAACATCATCCGGGTCGCGGCGCTGCTGTTGGCCCTGTTCACCGTGGCCAGCGTCAGCGCGGCCCCGCGCAATCCGATGAGCGTGCATGTGCTGGACCAGCAGACCGGCTTGCCGGCTGAAGGGGTGCAGGTGATGCTGGCAAAAGCGGAAGGGGATCGCTGGGCGGTGATCAGCAACGGCACCACCGACGTCGACGGCCGCGTGGCCGCGCTCTATCCGCCGGGCAAGGCGCTCGATCCTGGCCGCTACCAGGTCACCTTTCTGACCGGTGCGTGGTACACGCAGCACGGCGGAACCACGTTCTACCCGGAGGTCCAGGTGATCGTGGATGTCGACGGGAAGCTGCCGCACTACCACATCCCGCTGTTGCTCAGCGCTTACGGTTATTCGACATACCGCGGCAGCTGACATGGCCTTCAGGCGATATCGACGAAGAACCGCCGGTAGCCGAGCTGCAGCAGTCTGCGTCGATACGCCAAGGTGATGCGGTCGGCACGCGTATGTGCTTCGACGCGGACGTCCAGCGGCAGGTTGCGCGGTCGCTGTGCCTCCGTCAGCGCCCTGTCCTCGTCGAACACGCGCAGGTTGAAGGCGATCATCTCTTCCACCGGACGATCCGTGTCGAAGTTGCGTGACACCGGGCAGAACAGGTGGGTACGCAGCGCCGATACCGGCGTGGCGATGTTCATGACCACTGCACGATCAGCGCCGGGAAAGTGCAGGGTCAGCGACGCGGCGAAGGGAGGATGCACCTCGAAGTGCCGTCGCCACACGTGACCCTCCGGGGCGCGGCGGCCAGAGTCGACGGGGTAGTTGGGCATGTCGCTGTCGTAGTCCATCGCGAACCCATCGCTGCGGGGATGCACGTCGTAGGACGGCACACCGCGCCGGTCCGGATCGGCGAAGGTGCCCGCGTGCACCCAGGGCAGGTGAGCCACATCGATGAAGCCCTCAAGCTGGCGGCCTGCAAAGCAGTCCATCGGGTAGCAGGGACACACGGCCTGCTGGAAGCCCGCTTCGTCCCAGTGAGGCATCACGGGAATATCGGGCCGCATGCCCTCCTGCGGCCACAGGCAGGTCCATAGCAGTCCATAGCGCTCGACGGTGGGATAGGTGCGCAGGTGCAACTGCGCCTGCACCGGGTGGCCGGGCTGGCAGGGGACATCCAGGCAGCGCCCTTCTGCGCCGAACAGCAGGCCATGGTAGCGGCAGCGGATACCGCCCGGATCCGCCGTGCCCATGCTCAGCGGCACACCCCGGTGCGGACAGGCATCGGCGGCTGCGACGACACTCCCTGCCGCGCGGTACAGCACCAGCGGTTGGTCCAGCAGCCGGGCGGCCTGGGGCGCGGCGCGCAGGTCTTCGCTGCGCATCACCGGGAACCAGCAGCGGGCCATGAGGTACCAGTCCGGCGCATCGAAAGTGCAGCCAGTCGGCAGCAGGGGGCGGTCCTCGTGGCTGCGCGGACCGAGGTGATGGTGCAGGGGCATGCGGTGCTTCTCCAGCGGAGGCGTGAGGAAATGCTGGATCCCACGCAGGTCCTGCTTCCATGCAGGATGCTGCAAAGCGCCCCTCTGTTGACCGGCCGCGTCGTGTCCCGTCGTGCCGGCCCGTTCGCTGTGCCGCGCAGGCGCGATGTTATAACGCGTGTGATGGTGTCCACCGCCCTGCGCGCGTAGCCTGCACGCATCGCACTGGAGATCCCGATGGGACACGATCACAACCATCTTCCGAACGAAATCCGCCACGAGAAGCCGCTGTGGTGGGCACTGGGCCTGACGGCCGCCTTCCTGCTGGTCGAGGTGATCGGCGCGTTTGTCACCAACAGTCTGGCGCTGCTGTCCGACGCTGCGCACATGGCCACCGACACGCTGGCGTTGATGATCGCGCTGGTAGCAGTGCGCTTGAGTCGCCGGCCGCCCGATGCGCGACGCACCTATGGCTACGCCCGGTTGGAAGCGCTCGGCGCGATGTTCAACGGCGGCATGCTGTTTGTCGTGGCCGGATACATCCTGTGGGAGGCCATCGCACGGTTCCGCCAGCCGCAGGAGATCGCGTCGACCGGCATGTTGGTCATCGCGGCGATCGGCTTGGCAGTGAACCTCATTGCGATGCGCCTGCTGAAAGCGGGCAGCGGCGAGAGCCTGAACGTGAAAGGGGCCTACCTGGAAGTGTGGGCGGACATGCTCGGCTCGGTGGCGGTGATCATCGGCGCGCTGCTGATCCGCTGGACAGGCTGGAAAGTCATCGATCCGATCCTGGCGGTGCTGATCGGGTTGTGGGTGCTGCCACGCACGTGGGTGTTGATGCGCGAAGCGATAAACGTGCTGCTCGAGGGTGTGCCGAAGGGCATCGTACTGTCTGAGGTTCGAGGCAGTCTGTGCAGCCATGCCGGTGTCGTGGATGTGCACGACCTGCACGTGTGGGCGCTGGCGTCGAGCACCCCGGCGCTGAGCGCGCACGTGGTGGTGGCCGAAGGGGCGGACACCGACCAGGTACGTAGGGAACTGGCCGATGCGTTGCACGAACGCCACGGAATAGACCACGTCACGTTGCAACTGGAAGCCGACCACTGCGGCGACGCCTGCGCGGTCGGACCGACGGAAAAAGCGCACGATCACGGTCATCACGGTCACGTGCACCACTGACGCCGGTGGTGGTGGTAGAGCCGACTTCAGTCGGCTGCGTTTCGCGATGGACCAGCCGACTGAAGTCGGCTCTACCAAGGGCTGTCAGCCGACTGAAGTCGGCTCTACCGGGGCAATGCCGCCGAGCGCGGCTCGGCGCTACACTATCGGCCTGCCTTCCCGATGTTGGAGACCCTGCAGTGACCCGTAAACTCGTACTGTTGCGCCACGGCCAGAGCCAGTGGAACCTGGACAACCGTTTCACCGGTTGGGTCGATGTCGAACTCACGGACAAGGGGCGCCAGGAGGCTGCCGCTGCCGGTCGCCTGATGCGCGAGGAGGGCCTGCAGTTCGATGTGGCGCACACGTCGGTGCTCAAGCGCGCCATCCATACGCTGCAGGGCGCCCTGGCCGAGATGGACCAGGACTGGTTGCCGGTCAGCAAGAGCTGGCGCTTGAACGAGCGCCACTACGGCGGACTGCAGGGCCTGGACAAGGCGGAAACCGCGGCCAAGCATGGCGAGGAGCAGGTCAAGATCTGGCGTCGTTCCTACGACATCCCGCCGCCGCCGATGGACCTTGAGGATCCGGGCCATCCGATCCACGACCGCCGGTATGCCACGCTGGACCGCAATGCGCTGCCGGGCACCGAGTCGCTGGCGACCACGCTGGACCGGGTGCTGCCGTACTGGTTCGATGCCATCGCGCCGCAGTTGAAGGACGGCAAGACCGTACTGGTCACCGCGCACGGCAATTCGCTGCGCGCGCTGTACAAGTATCTCAACGGTGTGTCGCGCGAGCAGATCCTCGAACTCAACATTCCCACCGGCATCCCGTTGCTGTTCGAGCTCAACGACGACCTGACCGTGCAATCGTTCCGTTACCTGGGTGACCCGGAAGCGGCGCGCAAGGCGGCCGAGGCCGTGGCCAACCAAGGCAAAGCAAAGTAACGGCGGCGGCCGATCGGCCGGCTGGTTGCCCGGTAGAGCCGACTTCAGTCGGCTTGATGAAAGCAGCCGACTGAAGTCGGCTCTACCGTTGCTTTAAGCAAGCCGACTGAAGTCGGCTCTACCGTCGGCATGACCGACGGCACTACCGGGCGTTGGCGTGCACGATGCCCAGCGCTTCATCGGCCTGTGCATCGTCATACCCGGCCTGCCACGCGAAGCGGTGCGCGCTGTCGGGCAGGAACATCACCACCGCCTGCAGCGGCTGCGGGCCGCAATGGCGCACGGCAGTGGCCAGGTACTCATCGTGGCAGTCCGCGCGTACGGTGCGGAAGATGACCTTGTAACCGCCATCGAGGACCTCGCCGTCTTCGACGTCGGTCTGGATCTTGTGCCCTGCGGCCAGCAGGGCGGCGCATTCGCCAAGCAGCGCCTGTGCCTTGGATCGCTGCAGGCCGAAGACGATGACTTCCGGCGCGCCGTAGGTCGCCTGGAATCCGATCGAATAAGAGAACCCGGATTCACCGTCCGGACCGGGCAGCACATGCAGGCAATGCCAGCCGTGCTGCTGGATGTCGTCGATCACCTTGCGGTCCTTGCTGCTGTCGGGTGCTGTCATGAAGGTCACGCTGGCCAGTTGATCGGGAGGTCCAGCCCAGTGTCCCACGCCCCGATGGATTCGGGTGTGACCTTTGGCGGTCCCCGGTCTTGCATGTCCGGGCTACCCTCGGGGATTACCTGTTGGAGAGTCCCATGAAGTTGCGCACCTTGGCCCCGCTGGGCCTGACCGTCGCCATCGCGGCATCGTTGGCTGCCTGTGGCAAATCCGAAACGGCGCCCACTGCCACGGCGGATGCCAGCACGTCGGCCTTCGACCCGTCGCTGATCAAGACGCCGCTGATTTCGCTCAACAGCGCGGATCTGGATACGGCCATTTCCGCATGTACGGACCTGAACGCGTTCGTGAACCAGAAGTGGCTTACCGCCAATCCCGTGCCGGGTGACCAGACCACCTGGGGCAGCTTCGAAATCCTGCGCGAGCGCTCGCTGGAAGTGCAGCACGCGCTGGTCAAGCAGGCCGCCGACAGCGACGCCAAGGCGGGCTCGGTGGAAGCGAAGATCGGTGACATCTGGAAGACCGGCAGCGATGAAGCGAAGATCGATGCGGCCGGCCTGGCACCGCTGCAGCCGCAGCTGGACAACATTGCCGGGCTGAACGATACCGCGGCCATCACCCAGTACCTGCGCGACAGCCAGGCGCAGGGGCAGGGCGTGCTGTTCTCGTTGTCGGCCAATGCCGATTACAAGGATTCGGCGAACGTCATCGCCTATGTCGGCCAGAGTGGCTTGGGCCTGCCCGAGAAGGGCTACTACACCGATGCATCGCAGGCGAAGATCCGCGATGCGTACGTGGCCTACATCACCCAGGTGCTGACGCTGTCCGGCGTGGACGCGGCGCAGGCGGCCGAGCAGGCCAAGGCCGTGCTCGCGTTTGAAACCCGATTGGCTGCCGCCTCGCTGTCACGCATCGAACTGCGTGATCCGTCCAAGCGCTACAACCCGGTCAGTGCCGCCGATGCAGACAAGCTGACGCCGAACTTCAGCTGGACCGCACTGTTCGACACGCTCAAGGTACCGGCCGTGCAGAAGTTCTCGCTGGCCCAGCCGCAGTTCTTCACCGAGGTCGACAAGATGCTGGCCGATGTGCCGGCAGCGACCTGGCAGGCCTACCTGCGTTTCCATACCATCGACGATGCCGCGCCCTATCTGAGCAGCAACGTGGAAAAGGCCAACTTCGACTTCTATGGCAAGACGTTGCGGGGCCAGCAGGAAATGCAGCCGCGCTGGAAGCGGGTGCTGGATTCGGTGAACAACGGCATGGGCGAAGCGCTGGGCCAGTTGTATGTGGATGCGGTGTTCCCGGCCGAGAGCAAGGAACAGATGCAGCATCTGGTGGACAACCTGTCCGAAGCGCTCAAGGCCCGCCTGGAGAAGCTGGAATGGATGGGCGAAGACACCCGCAGGAAGGCACTGGAGAAGTGGGCCAGCTTCACCCCGAAGATCGGCTACCCGGACAAGTGGCGTGACTGGTCGGGCCTGCAGACCAACGGTGACAGCTTCCTCGGCAACATGCAGGCGGCGCGCGCGTACAACTACCGTTACATGCTGGACAAGATCGGCAAGCCGGTCGACAAAACCGAGTGGGGCATGACCCCGCAGACGGTCAATGCGTACTACAACGCCACCAAGAACGAGATCGTGTTCCCCGCTGCGATCCTGCAGGCACCGTTCTTCGATGCCAAGGCTGACCCGGCGTTGAACTACGGCGGCATCGGCGCGGTGATCGGCCATGAAATGATGCACGGCTATGACGACTCCGGCAGCCAGTTCGCGGCCAACGGCAACTTCGACAACTGGTGGACCGACGCCGACCGCAGTGCCTTCACCCAGCGGGCGGACCAGTTGGTCGCGCAGTTCGATGGCTATGAGGCCGTGCCCGGTGTGAACGTCAAGGGCAAGCTGACCCTGGGCGAGAACATCGGCGATCTCGGTGGCCTCACCGTGGCCTATGACGCGCTGCAGATGGCGCTGAAGGAAGATCCCTCGAAGAACGCACCGGTGGACGGTTACACCCAGGACCAGCGCTTCTTCATGAACTGGGCCACCGTGTGGCGTCGCAACTTCACCGACGGCGAACTGCGCGTGCGGTTGAACACCGATCCGCACGCACCGGCGAACTTCCGCGCCAATGGTGCGCCGTCGAACATGCCGTCGTTCGCGGCAGCGTTCGAATGCAAGGCGGGCCAACCGATGGTGCGTGCCGATGACAAGCGCGTTGTGATCTGGTGATCGCACGCGTGTGCTGAGAAATGAAAAACCCGGCGAAAGCCGGGTTTTTTCTGGGCAGATCCATCAGCTGGCCGCGACCTCGTCGCACTTCAGGTACTCCTGCTGCGTGATCTTCCATGCGGCAGCGGCATCGAATCCCGGAACCAGTCCGGTGTCCTTGCCGGTGAACGCCGACATGCCGTGGCTCAGCATGTAGGTGGGGACGTAGCGCGGAGGACCCAGGCGCTCTGCGAGGAGGCACAGACTTTTCTGGTAGGCGTCCGCGTGGGCCATGCGGTCCTGCAGCGCGGCGCTGAACGCAGCCATCGGCCCGTCTCCAGCAGACTCGAAGCTGGCGACCAGGTTCATCTTGAGCGCGCCGTAGGCACCGTGTGCGGTTCTGTCTGCCACGCGTTGCGTATCGAAGTGAGCGAACACACCGGCGATGGAGAAAAGGTCTGCGCCGTCGGTATTGCGCCCGGCCTGGATGCAGCTGGGGATGGCGGCCATCAGGTCGGCTGGCGAGTCGTTGGCGGTGACATCCTTCAGCGCGGTGCAGGGCAGCGAGCGGGTTGCCTGCAGGTTGCCCGCCGCACGTTGATCGACCGTCTTGGCGTGGCCTGCCAAGGGCATGAGCAGGCAAGCAAGCAGGGCAGGGAGGCGCGTGAGTCCGTGCATGGTGATGCGTCCGTGTTGTGATGCAGAGGATGGAGTGTAGATGAGGCATGGCCATTGGTAGCGCCGACCCATGGTCGGCGAGCGCAGCGGCAGGTCAGGTCATGCATCGGTGCGTTTGCGGTAGCGCCGACCCATGGTCGGCGAGCGCAGCGGCAGCCGACTGACGTCAGCCCGGGGCCAGCGTGGTCAGCAGCGCGCGCGCTGCGTTGAAGCGGTCTTCCGGCAATGGCAACGGATGCTTGATCCGCAGCTTGTCCGGACCGTCCATGCTGTACAGACTGGACTGCTTCTGGATCAGCTGGATCACGGACATCGGATCGATGTTCGGTTTGGCTTCGAAGACGATGCGACCGCCGGATTCGCCCAGATCGAGCTTGCGGATGCCCAGTTCACTGGCCTGCAGTTTCAGCTCGGCAATGGCGAACATATGCTTGGCCGGATCCGGCAACAGGCCGAAGCGGTCGATCATCTCCACCTGCAGTTCGCGCAGCGATGCACTGTCACGCGCGCTGGAAATGCGCTTGTACAGGGTCAGGCGCGTATGCACGTCGGGCAGGTAGTCATTCGGAATCAGCGACGGCACATGCAGTTCCACCTCGGCGCCGCGGACTTCCTGCCCCGCATCCAGATCGGGCAGTTTGCCCAACCGGATGCTGCGCACGGCGCGTTCCAGCAGCTCGGTGTACAGGCTGAAGCCCACTTCAGCCATCTGGCCGCTCTGGTCTTCGCCCAGCAGCTCGCCGGCACCACGGATCTCCAGATCGTGGGTCGCCAGGGTGAAGCCGGCGCCCAGCTCATCCATCGAGGCGATCGCATCGAGCCGCTTTTCTGCGTCGGGTGTGATCGACCGGCGGTCCGGCACGACGAGATAGGCGTACGCGCGGTGGTGCGAACGACCGACGCGGCCACGCAGCTGGTGCAGCTGCGCCAGCCCGAAGCGGTCCGCCCGGTTGATGATGATGGTGTTCGCGTTGGGGATGTCGATGCCCGATTCGATGATCGTGGTCGACAGCAGCACATTGAAGCGCTGCTTCTGGAATTCCAGCATCACCCGTTCCAGCTCGCGCTCCGGCATCTGCCCGTGGGCAATGCCGATGCGCGCCTCCGGCACCAGCTCGGACAGCTCGCGCTGCATGCGGCCGATGCTCTCCACGTCGTTGTGCAGGAAATAAAGCTGCCCGCCGCGCGCCAGCTCGCGCTGGAAGGCTTCGCGCAGCAGCGCGTCGTCCCATTGGGTGATGAAGGTCTGCACCGCCAGCCGGTTCGGCGGCGGCGTGGCAATGATCGACAGGTCGCGCAGGCCGGCCATGGCCATGTTGAGCGTGCGCGGGATCGGCGTGGCCGTCAGGGTCAGCAGATGCACGTTGGCGCGCATCGCTTTCAACGCTTCCTTCTGCCGCACACCGAAACGCTGTTCTTCATCGACCACCACGAGGCCAAGATCCTTGAACTTCACATCCGGCTGCAGCAGCCGGTGCGTGCCAATGATCACGTCGATGGTGCCCTCGGCGACCTTTTCCAGTTCCGCCTTGATCTCTTTGGTGGATTTGAAGCGCGACAACACTTCCACCTTCATCGGATAGTCGGCGAAGCGGTCGCGGAAGTTGCGGTAATGCTGTTCTGCCAGCAGCGTGGTCGGCACCAGCACCGCGACCTGCTTGCCGGCGCTGGCCGCAGCGAAGGCAGCACGCACGGCCACTTCGGTCTTGCCGAACCCCACGTCACCGCAGACCACGCGGTCCATCGGTTGGCTGCTGGCAAGATCGCGCAGGGTGGCGTCGATGGCGGCCAGCTGGTCGGGAGTCTCTTCGAACGGAAAGCCGGCCGCGAAGGGTTCGTACATGGAACGGTCCACGTCCAGCGCCAAGCCTGCACGCGCGCGACGACGTGCCTGGATTTCCAGCAGTTCGGCGGCGACATCGCGCACCTTCTCCGCGGCCTTGCGCTTGGCTTTGGTCCACTGTTCGCCACCCAGCGAATGCAACGGCGCAGTATCGGCCGATGCGCCGGAGTAGCGACTGATCAGGTGCAGTTGGGCAACCGGCACATACAGCCGATCCCCCTTCGCGTACTCGATCTCGAGGAACTCGCCGGGCATTCCGCCCACGTCCATTGCGATCAAGCCGCGGTAGCGACCTACGCCGTGGTCTTCGTGGACGATCGGTGCACCTTCGGTCAGCTCGCCAAGGTCGCGGATGATCGCTTCGGGCTCGCGACCGGCGCGGCGCGAGCGGCGCTGCTGGCCCGCGCGCTCCGGGAACAGCTGGCGTTCGGTCAGCACCGCGATGCGCGGATCGTCCAGCTCGAAGCCGTCTTCCAACGGTGCAACGGTGATCGCGAAGCGCTCGCTGCCGGCAAGGAACGAGGGCAGGTCGACCACGACGGGCGGCTTCAATGAAGCGGCCTGCAGTACTTCCAGCAGCGCTTCCCGTCGGCCTGCCGTATCGGCGGCGATCAGGATGCGGCCCGGGTATTCCTTGACGAACGAGGCCAGTGCCTGGCCCGCCGTTGCATCACGTGCGGCCACCGGCAGTGGCGGCAGCTTGGTATCGCCCAGGGGCTGGGCCTGCTCGATGCGTGCGTGTTCGGGCGGCCACACTTCCACCCGTGGCAGGTCGTTGAGCTTCTCGCGCAGCAGATCCGGCGACAGATACAGCTGGTCCGGCGGCAGCAGCGGGCGTTCGACGTCATGCCGGCGCTGTTCGTAGCGCTGGCTGGTCTGTGCCCAGAACGCAGCGGCCGCCTCGCCCACGCCCGGCGCCATGACCGGCAGCACGTCGGCGGAAAAGTAATCGAACAGCGTGGCGGTGCGGTCGAAGAACAGCGGCAGGTAATACTCGATGCCCGCCGGTGCCAAGCGGGACTTGAGATCCTGGTAGAGCGAGCTGCGACGGGTATCCACGTCGAAGCGCTCGCGCAGCGCGTCCATCACCCGCGAGATGCTGGCGTCGTCCATCGGCACTTCGCGCCCGGGCAGCATGTGCACGGCCTGGACCTTGTCCAGCGAACGCTGCGTCTCCGGGTCGAAGGCACGGATGGTGTCGATGTCTTCATCCAGCAGTTCCACCCGCAGCGGCTCGCGGGCTCCCATCGGATAGACATCCAGCAGGCCACCGCGCACGGCGAAATCGCCCGGGTCCATCACCTGCGGCACATTGCGGTAGCCGGCACTTTCCAGACGGCGTTTTTCCGCATCAAGGTCCAGTCGCTGGCCAACCTGCAGATCGAAGCTGCCGCCGATCACGTACTGCTTCGGTGCCAGATGCTGCATCAGCGTCTGCACGGGTACCACCACCAGGCCGCGCTTCAGACCGGGCAGGCGATGCAGTGCGGAAAGGCGCTGGGAAATGATGTCCGGATGCGGGCTGAAACGATCATAGGGCAGCGTCTCCCAGTCCGGGAACGCCACCACAGGCAAGCTGTCGTCGGCACCGAGCAGGGTGTGCAGATCGGCTTCGATCTGGTTGGCACCGTGGTTGTCCGGAGCGACGACCAGCAGCGGGCCGTCGTGTGCCTGCGCCGCACGGGCGAGGTACCACGCGAGCGCCGTGGCGGAGCTGGGAGCGCGCCACCAGGCGCGGAGCTGGCCGGGACGGGGCAGCGGCGGAATGGGATAAGGAGAGCGCGACATTGGCCGCTGATTCTATCAGAGGCCGTTGTGCAGACCGGGACAACGCTGCAACAAGCCCGAACGCGGCGCCGCGCCATGCCCGGTGCGCGCGGCGGCCCGGGATGGATCGCCGGGCAGCGCCCGGCGTACGCGCCTCAGTTATCCAGTTCCAGCACCATCCGCACCAGGCCGGGCGTGCCCTGCGGGTGCGGCACCGGCTTGAAGCCCAGCGAGTCGGCCAGCTGCTTCATCGGCTCGTTCTCTTCGGCGACATCGCCATACAGGCGATCCAGGTACTTGCCGCGCGCCCATTTCACCAGCTTGCGCATCAACTGCCGGCCAAGCCCCTGGCCGATCAGGAAGCGGCTGATCAGGATCGCGTACTCGGCTTCACGCGTGCCCTGGATGATCGAGGCGCGGGCTACCGCGCCGACCACGGCTTCACCGGCCGGCAGCGATTCGGCCGCGACCAGCGTGATTTCGGTCTTCGGATTGGGGTGGGTGAGCCGCTGGGTGGTCTCCGGCGAAAGCTCGGTGACCGCCTGCAGGAAGCGGTCACGGATTTCCTCCGGGCCGAACAGGCTGAAAGCGGCCTGCAGCGGCGGGCCGTCTTCTGGCCGGATCGGACGGATCAGCAGTTCGTGGCCGCTGGGGGCCTTGAAGATCTCGTGCCAGGGCGGCATGCGGTTGCGAGTGGCCATACCGGGTTGTTCCTTGGTGGTCCAGCGATTGTGGCATTCCCATGGCCGCACACCGTGAACGAATGGTTCACGGCGATGCGCGGCGTCACAGGGGCCTATTCGGCGGTCTTCAACCAATCGATGCGGGTGCTGGCACCCGTTTCACCGAGGTGCTGCTTCAGCGCCGGCAGGGCCGGGCCGACGATCCGGTCGAACTGGAAGGGGGCATTGAGGATCAGCATGCCGCTGCCGTTGAGGCGCAACGGCGATTCGTCCGGGCGCACCAGCAGCTCGATGGTCAGGGCGGACTTGAACGGCAGCGCGGTTGCCTTGCGCAGGAAGTGGAGGATGGTGCGGCGCTGCTTGATCGGGAACCAGACCGCGCAGGTGGCCTGTGGCCAACGCTCGTAGGTTTCCTTCAACGTGGCCAGGATGCGGATGTACTCAGCGTCCTGCCCTTCGTAAGGCGGATCGATCAACACCAGACCGCGGCCGATCTTGGCCCCGTTGGCCTTCGGCGGCACCAGGGCCCGCACTTTTTCGTAACCGTCGCCTTCGTAGACGCCGACCCGCGCATCGTTGGCGAACACCTTCCGCAGGGCAGCGGCTTCTTCGGGCTGCAGTTCGCAGGCCGCAAGACGGTCCTGCGGACGCAGCGCCTGGGCGGCCAGCAGCGGCGAGCCCGGGTAGTTGATCATCGCGCCGACCGGATTATCGGCCTGCACCGCCTTCAGGTAGCGCTCGACCACCTCGGGCAGCTTGGGCTGGGACATCAGGCGCATCACCCCCTCTTCGGCCTCCAGGGTCTTGCGGCCCTCTTCGCTGGCCATCAGGTAGCGGCCGCGGCCGGCATGGGTGTCGAGCACGAAGAACGGGCTGTCCTTGCGCTTGAAGCTGTCGATCAGGGCGAGCAGCACGATGTGCTTGAGGACATCGGCATGGTTGCCGGCATGGAAGGCGTGGCGGTAGTTCATGGGGCGCAGTGTACGGGTAGGCAGGCGCAGCGGCTATGCTGCCGCCATGACAGAAGCTGCTGCCCACGTACTGGTGGTCGAAGACGAGACCGCCATTGCCGAAACCGTGCTGTATGCGCTGCGCAGCGAAGGCTACGCGGCGACCCACTGCCTGCTCGGCGGGCAGGCCCTGCAGCACCTGCAGGCACACCGCGTGGACCTCGTGATGCTGGATGTCGGCCTGCCCGACCTGGGCGGCTTCGAGGTATGCCGCCGGCTGCGCGCGCTGCCGGGTCCGGCAGGGCAGGTGCCGGTGATTTTCCTGACCGCGCGCAGCGAGGAGATCGACCGGGTGCTGGGGTTGGAGCTGGGCGCCGACGACTACGTGACCAAGCCGTTTTCACCGCGCGAACTGGTGGCGCGGGTGCGTGCGCGCCTGCGCCGCAGTGCGTCGGTGGCCACCACGGTGGTACCTGACGAGAAGGGTCAGCAGCACGGTGCATTCCGGATCGACCCGGAGAGCCACCGCATCCATTACGCAGGGCGGGTGCTCGACCTGACCCGCTATGAGTACGCACTGCTGGCGGCGTTGCTGCAGCGGCCCGGGGCCATCCTCAGCCGCAACCAGTTGATGGACCGCGGTTGGGACGCTACCAGTGACAGTGCGGACCGCACCGTCGACACGCATATCAAGACGTTGCGCGCGAAGCTGCGGGCGGCGGGGGCGCAGGACGATCCGATCCGCACCCATCGTGGCCTCGGCTACGCGCTGGAGGTCTGAGCATGCGGCTGGGGCTGAAGCTGTTCCTGGGATTCTTCCTGATCGTGGGCCTGGCGGCCTTCTTCGTGATGCGGATATTCGTGGATGAAGTGAAGCCGGGTGTGCGGCAGGCCATGGAATCCACGCTGGTGGATGCGGCCAACGTGCTGGCCGAGATGGCGGCACCGGAGCTGAAGGCGGGGACGCTGGCCGGGGGCGGTTTCACTGCCAGCCTGGCACGCGCCCAGCGCCGCGACCCGAAGGCGATGGTGTGGCGCTTCCCCAAGCGCGCGCTGGATTACCAGGTGACCATTACCGATGCCAAGGGCATCGTGGTGTATGACTCGCTGGGGCGCGACGTAGGGCGTGACAACTCGCGCTGGAATGATGTCCATCGCACGTTACGCGGTGAGTACGGTGCGCGGTCCAGCCCCGAAGTGCCCGGCGATCCCACCCACACCGTGATGCACGTGGCGGCACCGGTGTACGACCCGGCCGATGGGCACAGGCTGATCGGGGTGCTGTCGCTGTCGCAGCCCAATCGCAGCATCGACCCCTTCATCGCCGCCAGCCAGCGCCAGATCATGCTGCGCGGCGCGTGGCTGATCGGGCTGTCGGCGCTGATCGGCATCCTGATGACAGCATGGCTGATGACCGGCGTGCGGCGCTTGAATCGCTACGCTCAGGCGGTGAGCGCGGGCGAGCCGGTACCGCCGCCCCGCCCGCGGCGCGATGAGATCGGCGACCTGGGCCAGGCGCTGGAGACCATGCGGCGCAAGCTGGAGGGGAAGGCGTACGTGGAGCACTACGTGCAGTCGCTGACCCACGAAATGAAGAGCCCGCTGGCAGCGATCCGCGGCGCGGCCGAGCTGCTGCAGGAGCCCATGGCCGAGGAGGATCGGGCACGCTTCGCGCGCAGCATCGTCGACCAGCAGCAACGGCTGACCGAGACGATCGACAAACTGCTGGCGCTGGCGGAAGTGGAACAGCACGGATGGCTGCAGACGCGCGAGGTGCTGCCGGCATCGGTGTTGCTGGACGGCGTGTCGCAGTCCCTGCAGCTGCGCGCGCAGGCGGCGCAGGTCAGCCTGGACATCGATGCGTCTGTTGCGCTGACGGTGCGCGGTGACGGGTACCTGCTGCGCCAGGCGCTGCACAACCTGCTGGACAACGCGATCGACTTTTCGCCCGTGGGCGGCAGGGTGCACCTGCGTGCGCTGGCGGAGGGCGATGGCGTGGCGCTGCAGGTAGTGGATCACGGGGAGGGCGTACCGGACTACGCACGCGAGCGGATCTTCGAACGGTTCTATTCGCTGCCACGGCCTGCCACGGGACGGCGCAGCTCTGGGCTGGGGCTGCCGTTCGTGCACGAAGTGGCCCGGTTGCATGGTGGCCGGGTGCGGGTGGAGGACCGCGACGGCGGGGGCACCGTGGCCACGTTGTGGCTGCCGGGTTGATGCTGGTATGGCGGGCGGGATGATGCCGCTTTGCCTGGCGGGATGATGCCGTTCTGGTAGAGCCGACTTCAGTCGGCTGCGTTGTGCTTGCCCGCAAACGGCAGCCGACTGAAGTCGGCTCTACCACGGCAGCTCTAACGCGGCAGCTCGACACCGCGCGGCGTTTCCACGGCGTCATTGCCACCGCCGCATCGCCATCGCTGCGTTTCCACGGTGGCATGACCGCAACGGACGTGCGCCGCGAGTCGCTCCACTTCACATTCACTTCAAACTGCGCACACCGGCGCTGTCCATCCTGCAGTTCTCTCCAACGAGGATGGACCATGAAATCCCTGCACCTGTTCCTGCGCTTCGCCATTGTCGGCGGACTGATCCTGCTGCTGCTGGTTCCGCTGATGATGATCCGCAGCGTCATCACCGACCGTAGCGAGTACCGCGAAGAAGCCTTCCGTCGCGTGGCCGAAAGCCGTGCGGGTACGCAGCAACTGGTCGGGCCGGTGCGCGTGGTGCCCTGGATCGAGCGCACCACGGTCGCCGTCGTCGACAAGGCGGGCAAGACCACCACCGAAGTGCAGACCACGCAGGGGCATTGGCTGCAGATGCCGCAGCAGCTGACCGTGGATGGCCGAATGCTGCCGGACCAGCGCTCGGTCGGGTTGTTCAAGGTGCCGGTGTACAGCTGGCAGGGCAAGATCACGGCTGCATTCCCCGCCGATGACTACCCGATCAAGACCGGCCGCACGTATGGCACGCCGTATCTGGCGGTCGGGCTGAGCGACGTGCGCGGTCTGGTCGGCACGCCGAATCTGCGGGTCAACGGTGCGCCGCTGCGCCTGCAGCCCGGCGTGGGCGTGGCCGATGAGCTGGGTCGTGGACTGCAGGCCGAGGTCGCCGGTTTCAGCGATTCCGCCGGTGGCATGCTGGCGGCCAGCCGCGTGGAGCTGGAGCTGCAGGTCGATGGCAGCCGCTCGCTGGCCGTGGTGCCGGTAGGCGATGACAACCAGATCGCCCTGCGCTCCACCTGGCCACATCCCTCGTTTGCCGGTGCTTTCCTCCCCAACGAGCGCCGCGTCGATGCGCAGGGCTTCGAGGCCCGCTGGGCGGTCTCGTCGCTGGCCTCGGATGCACAGCGCCAGCTGCGTGCTGGCGATTCCTCGGCGCAGTCGGTGGAGGTGTCGCTGGTGGACCCGGTGGACGTGTACACCCAGGCCGACCGCGCATCCAAGTACGGCGTGCTGTTCGTCCTGCTGACCTTCGTCGGCTTCCTGTTGTTCGAACTGATCCGACAGCTGCGCATCCACCCGCTGCAGTACCTGATGGTGGGCTTGGCGCTGGCGATCTTCTTCCTGCTGCTGATCAGTCTGTCCGAGCACATCGCCTTCTGGCAGGCGTATCTGGTTTCCGCGCTGGCGTGTATCGGGCTGCAGGCGGTGTACCTGGCCAACGTGCTGGGGCACTGGAGGCGGGGGGCAGGCTTCGCGCTGATGCTGACGGTGCTGTACGGCGCGCTGTATGGCCTGCTGGTGTCGGAAAACAATGCACTGCTGATGGGTTCGCTGTTGCTGTTCGGCATCCTGGCGCTGGTGATGTGGGTGACCCGCCGGGTCGACTGGTATGCACTGGGGATGGGCGGGCCGCCGGCCCTGCCTGCGGACGATGACGCGCGCACCGGCGTGCGCTGAAGCCGGCCTGATGCATCACCCTGGCAGGGCCACATTCCGGATCGGAATGTGGCCCTGCTTCTTTGCGTGACCTTAGGCATCTGCGACCTGGCGGGGTCGCCTCTACACTCGATGGTTGACCAATGATGGTGTGAGCCGGGGGAAGCCGATGTTGAAGTGGGGAGTGCTGGCCGTTGCGCTGGCCGTGAGCAATCCGGCGATGGCGCAGCGCGCCGAGCCGGTCGACCTGGACATGGTCAGCAAGATCCGCCAGGAGGCATTCCATCGCTCGCAGGTGATGGATACCTTCAGCCACCTCACCGAGTCCATTGGCCCGCGGCTGACCAACTCACCGGCGATGGCGCAGGCCAACGCGTGGACGCGCGGCAAGTTCAGCGAATGGGGGCTGAGCAACGTGCATGACGAAGCCTTCGATGATTTCGGCCGTGGCTGGGAGTTCACCTCCGCCCGCGTGGAGATGCTGGGTGAGCGCGTGCAGCCGCTGCATGCATTGCCCAAGGCATGGACGCCGGGTACCAACGGACCGGTGGAAGGCGAGCTTGTCCAGGTGGACATCAAGAAGCTGGCGGACCTGGAAAAGTACAAAGGCACGCTGCGCGGCAAGATCCTGCTGCTGGGCGAGGCACGCGAGTACAAGCGTGGCACCGAGCCGGACTCGCACCGCCATGATGCGACCTCGCTGGAGGGCCTGCAGGAATTCACCCTGCCGAAGAATGCAGCGGCCGAGAAGGAGAAGCGGGTCAAGGAGTACAGCGAGCGGCAGGCGCTGGCCAAGGCCACCAATGCCTTCTTCGTGGAAGAGGGCGCATTGGCCGCGATCAGCATCAGCGGCTGGGACAACGGCATCATCCGCGTCGCCGGCGGCGGTTCGCGCAGCGCCGGTGAGTCGGCCGGCATCCCCGAGCTGGCGATGATTTCCGAGCACTTCAATCCGTTGGTGCGGGCGCTGGCCAACAAGCAGGCGGTGAAGCTGCGCGTGGACGTGGCAGCGCGCTTCACCGATGCAGCCAACCAGCCCGGCTACAACACGCTGGCCGAGCTACGCGGCAGCAGCAAGGCCGACGAAGTGGTGATGCTGGGCGCGCACCTGGATTCATGGCATACCGGCACCGGCGCAGCGGATAACGCGGCGGGGGTGGCGGTGATGATGGAAGCGATGCGCATCCTCAAAGCGGTCGGGGCCAAACCGAAGCGCACGATCCGGGTTGCGCTGTGGAGTGGCGAAGAGCAGGGGTTGATCGGCTCGCAGGCCTACGTAGCCAAGCATTTCGCGCAGTTCCCGGAGCCCACCGATCCGGCGCAGAAAGCGCTGCCGGCCTCTTTGCGCGAGCCCACCGGTGCGCTGCTCAAGCGCCGCGACTACGACAAGTTCTCCGTCTACTTCAACATGGACAACGGCTCCGGCCGCTTCCGCGGTATCTACGCGCAGGAAAACCTGGCCGCGATGCCGGTGTTCGAAGCCTGGCTGAAGCCCTTCAACGACGTGGGCGCCACCACGGTAGCCAGCCGTAACACCGGGTCTACCGACCACATCAGCTTCGACCGCGTCGGCCTGCCGGGCTTCCAGTTCATCCAGGACAAGCTGGATTACTTCAGCAACGTCCACCACAGCCACCTGGACACCTGGGACCACGCCGAGCCGGAAGACCTCAAGCAGGCCGCCGCCATCGTCGCCTCGTTCGTGTACAACGCCGCCACCCGCGACGACCTGTTCCCGCGCAAGACCCTAAAAGGGGACGGAGGGGATTAAGTCGTATCTGGCTTGAATTGATGAACAGAAGGGGGCGGGTGGATTGCGACTTAATCCCCTCCGTCCCCTTTTGGTAAAATCGGGGGACAACCGTTGCTCCGAGCGTCCCATGACCTGCCGCACCCGCTTTGCCCCCAGTCCCACCGGCTACCTGCACATCGGTGGTGCCCGCACCGCGTTGTACTGCTGGCTGGAGGCCCGCCACCGTGGCGGCGAGTTCGTGCTGCGTATCGAAGATACCGACCGCGAGCGCAGCACCCAAGGCGCCATCGACGCGATCCTGGAGGCGATGGAGTGGCTGGGCCTGGGCTATGACGAGGGTCCGATCTACCAGACCCAGCGCGTGGCGCGTTACAAGGAAGTGGCCGAGCAGCTGGTGGCTGACGGCAAGGCGTACTACGCCTACGAGACCAAAGACGAGCTCGACGCGATGCGCGAAGCCGCGATGGCCAAGCAGGAGAAGCCCCGCTACAACGGCGCGGCGCGTGAGCAGGGCCTGGCCTACCGCGAGGATCCGAACCGGGTGATCCGTTTCAAGAACCCGCTTGAAGGCACGGTGGTGTTCGACGATCTGATCAAGGGCCCGATCGAGATCGCCAACAGTGAGTTGGACGACATGGTGATCTTCCGTCCGGACGGATACCCGACCTATAACTTTGCCGTCGTGGTGGACGACTGGGACATGGGCATCACCGAGGTCATCCGTGGCGATGACCACATCAACAACACCCCGCGGCAGATCAACCTGTACGAAGGCATCGGGGCACCGGTGCCGAAGTTCGGCCATATGCCGATGATCCTGGACGAGCAGGGGGCCAAGCTGTCCAAGCGCACCGGCGCGGCCGATGTGATGCAGTACAAGGATGCCGGCTATCTGCCCGAAGCGCTGCTGAGCTATCTCGCCCGTCTGGGCTGGTCGCACGGTGACCAGGAGATCTTCAGCCGCCAGGAGCTGATCGACCTGTTCGATGTGACCAACTGCAATTCCAAGGCGGCGCGGCTGGACATGGCCAAGCTGGGTTGGGTCAACCAGCACTTCCTGAAGACCGAAGCGCCTGCGTCGATCGCGCCGGCACTGGACTATCAGCTGGAAAAGCTGGGCGTGGACCTGAACGCAGGTCCGTCGCCGGAGGATGTCGTGATCGCGTTGCGCGAGCGGGTGCAGACCCTGAAGGAAATGGCCGAGAAGGCCGTGGTCTGGTACCAGCCGTTGACTACCTACGACGACGCTGCCGTGGCCAAGCACCTCAAGGCGGGCGCGGACGGCCCGCTGGGCAAGGCGCGTGAGCTGCTGGCGGCCCTTCCGGAGTGGACTGCCGAGAGCGTGGGGGTGGCGCTGCACGATGCGGCCGCGGCGCTGGAGATCGGCATGGGCAAGGTCGCGCAGCCGCTGCGCGTGGCCATTACCGGCACCCAGGTGAGCCCGGATATTTCGCAGACGGTGTACCTTGCCGGACGCGATGAGGCCTTGAAACGCATCGATGTTGCCATCACCAAGATAGCAGCGGCCTGATCCCGCCCCGAACCGGAGAACCCGCATGTCCGCCAAGCACGCCTGTACGGCCCCGCATCACCACGTCCATGACGCAACGGATTTCGTCGGGGTGGTCGAGCGTGTCTGCCGCGAGCGTGGACTGCGGCTGACCCCGATCCGGGCCAACGTGCTGCGCCTGATCGCCGAGGCGGGCAAGCCGGTCAAGGCGTATGAGCTGCTGGAGTGGGTACGCAGCGGCAAGGGCGTGGGGGCCGATGCGCCGCCCACGGTCTACCGCGCGCTGGATTTCCTGATGGCCAATGGCTTCGTGCACAAGCTGGAATCGGTGAACGCGTTCGTGGCCTGCCATCACCCCAGCAGTGCCGCACATTCGGTGCCGTTCCTGATCTGCAACAGCTGCCACAGCGCGGTGGAACTGGAAGACCGCGAGATCGTCAGCCAGTTGGAAAAGCGCGCCAAGGAGCTGGGTTTCCAGCCGCAGGCGCAGACGCTGGAAGTGCACGGACTCTGCGCCCGCTGCGCGGGGTGAGTTTTTGTGGTGTTGCCGGGCCTGCGGCCCGGCACCTGCGTTTTCGAGCAACAGCAAGAGCAAAGGCTGCAGGGCTGCGTGTAGGTGGGGCGGGCTGGGTTGGCGGGGGACGGCAAGGGCCGCATCCATGCGTGCCTCGTTTCGTGCCATGGATGGCAGGGTCCACGTCATCGCATTCGCGCTGCCGCTCCCACGCTTTGCTTCGCAAACCGTGGGCCCCGTCTCACCAGCACCCACACCCCGCCGCTTCGCGGCCGCCCCTGACTCAGGGGCTCCCTCCTCCAGATGGGTCAATGGGGTCTGCGGTAGCGCCGAGCCGTGCTCGGCGGAATGTCTCCGCCAACGGCCCGCTGCGCTCGCCGACCATGGGTCGGCGCTACCGCTTTTCTTTTTTTATTACGCGGCTGGCGGCCACGGAACCTGTCAGGGGGCCGGGCGGTGGGGCTGGACGGGGGCGTTGAGTGCCATGGATGGCAGGGTCCACGTCATCGCATTCGCGCTGCCGCTCCCACGCTTTGCTTCGCAAACCGTGGGCCCCGTCTCACCAGCACCCACACCCCGCCGCTTCGCGGCCGCCCCTGACTCAGGGGCTCCCTACACCCGACGGATCATCGCCATCTGTAGCGCCGACCCATGGTCGGTGGAATGTTCCCGCCAACGGCCCGCTGCGCTCGCCGACCATGGGTCGGCGCTACCGCTTTTCTTTTTTTATTACGCGGCTGGCGGGCACGGAACCTGCCAGAGGGCCGGGCGGTGGGGCGGGGCGGGGGCGTTGAGCGCCATGGATGGCGGGGTCCACGTCATCGCATTCGCGCTGCCGCTCCCACGCTTTGCTTCGCAAACCGTGGGCCCCGTCTCACCAGCACCCACACCCCGCCGCTTTGCGGCCGCCCCTGACTCAGGGGCTCCCTCCTCCAGATGGGTCAATGGGGTCTGCGGTAGCGCCGAGCCGTGCTCGGCGGAATGTCTCCGCCAACGGCCCGCTGCGCTCGCCGACCATGGGTCGGCGCTACCGCTTTTCTTTTTTTATTACGCGGCTGGCGGCCACGGAACCTGTCAGGGGGCCGGGCGGTGGGGGGGGACGGGGGCGTTGAGTGCCATGGATGGCACGAAACGAGGCCCGCATGGATGCGGCTCTTGCCGTCCCCCGACCCGCCCCACCGCCCGGCCCCAAGCACGTAACCTGCTTTTCGCAGCAGCCAACCGCGGGGGGGTCACCCGTTCGACCTCCTCACTGCGCGGAACGCGCGATCACCGGTGCCGTCGGCTCCACCGACGTATCCACCTTCGCGATCACCGACATCCCCGGCCGCAGGCGCACCGCCAGCGGTTGATCGGCGTCGATCGCGATCCGCACCGGCAGCCGCTGCACCACCTTGGTGAAGTTGCCGCTGGCGTTGTCCGGCCGCAGCACGCTGAACTCCGAACCGGTCGCCGGGGCGATTTCTTCGATATGGCCGCGCAGCACCTCGCCCTGGAACGCATCCACCGCGAAGGTGGCCGGCTGGCCGATGCGCATCGGCCAGGTCTGGCCTTCCTTGAAATTGGCCACCACCCACAACGTGTCCGGCACCAGGAACAGCAGCTGTGAACCGGCTGCAACGTATTGCCCGGCGCGCGCGCTGGCCTCGCTGACTTGTCCGTTGCGCGGTGCGTGGATGACCGTGTTGGCCAGGTCGATGCGCGCCAGTTCCAAGGCAGCCTCGGCGCTTTCCACCTGCGCTTCCAGTCCCTTGCGCGCCACACGGGTGGACACCAGGGTCTCTTCGGCGATCTGGATCTGTGCCTGCGACTGCTGCACACCGGCCTGCGCCGAGGCCTGGCCGGTGCGGAACTTGTCGCGGTCGTTCAGGGCGACCAGTTGCTGCGCGGCGAGCTGCTCATACCGTGCCAGTTCCGCACGCGAACGCTGCAGCTCGGATTGTCCGGCCGCCAGCGTGGCCTTGGCCGAGGCGATCTGCGCGCGGTTCTGTGCCTGCGACTGATCGGAGTTGGCCAAGGCCGCCTTCGCACTGTCCAACGCGGCTTCCGCTTGGGCGACACGCTGGTGGTAGATGCGGTCGTCGATGCGCAGCAGCACCTCCCCCTGTTTCACATGCTGGAAGTCCTTGACCAGCACTTCGGTGATATAGCCGTTGACCTGCGGGGCCAGCACCGTCACCTGTCCACGCACGTAGGCGTTGTCGGTGGTCGCGATGGCCGTGGTGAACGGCCACAGCTGCCATGCACGCAGGATCAACGCGATGCCGATCAGGGCGATCACCACCGCCAGGATCACCGCGCGGTTGCTGGGCGTGAGGTACTTCGGCGCACCGTCGCCGGTGGCCGTGCGGGTCACCGGTGGCGGTGGCGCGGGTGCAGGCGCGGCATCGGTAGGCGGCGGCGGGTTGACGTTGTCCGCTGCATCGTCATCGCGGGGAGGCTGTTGTGGGGACATGGAATCGACTCAGCGTGGTGCAGCGGCCGGAGGCGGCGCCACAGGAGGGAAAGAAGAGGAACGGCGCTTGCGCCACTGCTTCATCACCGCGGTCCACGTGGACAGCAGCAACAGCCATCCAAGGAACCCCAGCGCGATCCAGCCGGTGACCGTAAATACATCGTTGAAGCCGCGCACGTTGGCCTCGCGTCGGGCGATCTGCGCCAGTTGCGCTGTGCCTTGTGCGCTGCGCAGCATCGGATCGGTGATCTGTGCGGCGTAGATCTGCTGCTGCAGCCGCAGCCGCTGCGCCACCACCGGATCGGCGGGGTCGAGCTGGCTGACCAGGGCGCTGGAATAGATCTGTTCGCGGTGCAGCTGCACGGTGCCCAGTACGGCCGACCCGGCCAGTCCGCCGAGGGTCTGGGTGATCGACAGGGTGACCAGGAAGGTGATCATGTGGTCCACGCCCTGTTTCAGCACGGCGGTGATGGCGAGCATGATCAGCGGGCCCATGAACATGCCCGAACCCACGGCGGCCAGGAACTGGCTGACGAAGAAATCATGCGGACGGTCCAGGCTGGTGCGGTGCTGGTCCAGCAGCGCGGCGCTGCCGAGCAGCAGGATGGCCATCAGCAGCTGGGGGATCAGCCGCTTCGGCCCGAAAGTGAGCGAGCTGGCGGCGATGCCGGTGACCACGCCGGCCAGGATCACCGCGAACAACGGCCGCATCTGGTCCGGCCCCATGCCGAGGATGCGCATCAGCCCGACCACGCCGTAGGACTGCTCGGTGGTCAGGAAACGCAGCAGGAACGCCCCGACGATGAAATGCATCACAGGCAGGCTGAAAAGCCAGCGCGTCTGCAGCAGCGGATTGCGCCGATGGTGTTCGATGACGAACGCCGTGGTGGCCAGCGCGATCGAGGCCACCAAGGCCCAGCCCAGCCACGGCGTATCCAGCCACCAGCGCACATAGCCCTGCGCCAGCACCACGACCAGCAGGCCGACGGCCGGTGCCATCAGGGCGAAGGTGAGGAAGTCCATCGGCTCGAAGGCCTTGATCTGCACGCCCGGCGGCAGCTTCAACAGGACCACCGCTGCGAACGCGCACAGGGCAAGCCCGGCTTCGAAGAAGTACAGCAGGTGCCATTGGCCGGTGCCGACCAGACTGGGGGAAATCACCCACGCCAAGGGCACCGCCAACTGCGAAAGCCCCACCCCGATGACCAGCAGGTTGCCGGTATAGCGGCGCGGCAGCGACTGCAGCATGTACAGCGTGCCGAGCGTCGAACAGGCGGCACCGGCAAAGCCGCTGGCCGCGCGCAGCAGTACCGTGGTTTCGAACGTGCCGACCACCAGGTGCAGCAGCGCAAGTGCGGCGTACAGACCGAGCCCGATCTCCGCGAACAGGCGGATGCCATATTGCTGGCGGAACTTGAACGCCAGCAGGTTGGCGGTAACGTTGACCATCACGTACGACGCCACCAGCCAGCTGCCCTGGGCCGGGGTCAGGCCCAGCTGACCCTGCAGGAAGGGCAGGTTGGCAGTGACCAGCGCGGTGCCGAGGCCGCCGGTGATCGCCACCAGCACCGATACCATCGCATAGGCCATGCGCCGGTGCGGCGGGTGCCACGGCATTGAAGCGGACCCGGGCAGGGTCGGCTTTTCGTGTTCTTCCCAGTCCGGGATGGGCTTGAGGTACTGCGACATCAGGCCTCCGCGGCGTCGGTTCCCTGCAGGCCCGCGCGCAGCAGCTGCAGCGCACGTCGTGCCAGTTCAGTGCGCTCGGCGCGGTCCTTGCCGCGCAGCGCGGCCCCCAGCATGCCTGAAATCAGTGAAATGTCCGTGGAGGTCAGGTCGGGCCGGCACAGGCCCGCCGCGATGGCGCGCTGTATCGGCGCTTCCATCAGGGTGCGGACGGTTTCGCGGGCGATGGTGACGGTCGGATCGTCCGGATGCACCGCGCGCCAGTAATCGGCCAGTGCGGGCGAGTCGACGATACGGCGACCCATGCCGTCCAGGAGTTCGAACAGCGCATCATCCCGGTCACCCAGTTCAACCACCTGTCGCCGGATACGCTCGACGGTGCGTTGCAGCAGTGCTTCGATCAACGCCGCGCGGTCGGGGAAGTTGCGGTACAACGTGGCCCGCCCTACCTGCGCGCGCTCGACGACCAGGTCCAAGGGCGCGGTGACGCCGTGGTTGCCGAACACATGGTCGGCGGCATCCAGGATCTGTGCGCGGCGTGCTGCCGCGTCGGCACGTAAAGAGGTCATGACGCTATTTTCGGACAAAAGTGTCCGAAATGCGATGGCCGTTTGCGTCATCGGGCGCCCGCGTTGGCGTCCGGTGGGCTTCGTGAGAGGGCAGTGATCCCGAGGGAAGCAGGCGGGGCCCGGCTGCATGCCGGACCCCGCTTTGTCACGCGTGCATCAGAAGTAGGCGCGGATGCCGAACGCCACGCCGCGTCCCGGCAGCGGCGAGTAATCGCGGAGCAGGGACGTGTGCGGGCGTACTTCGCGGTTGGTCAGGTTGTTGCCGTCCAGGAACACCTCGTAGCTGTTGCTGTCGCTGCGGTCCCAGCGGTAGGCCACGTGCGCGTCGACCAGGGTATAGCCGTCGCTGGCCTGTTCGTTCTGCGCGGTGTCCTTCTGGCTGCTGTAGCGCACGGCGCCCAGCGATGCACGCCAGCCGTCCTTCGCCCAGCGCAGGTCCGCGCCCACGCGTGCCGGCGAAATGCGTGGCAGGTAACCGCCGTTGGCCAGTTCCACGGTGTAGTTGTGGTTGTGGTCGCCATGAGGCACTGCGATATCCACGTTGCGGCTGCCGCTGCCATCCAGCTCGGCCTTGACGTAGTCACCGAACACCCGCAGGTCCCAATCGCCGGCGCCGCCTTCGAACAGATGGACCAGTGCCTCGGCTTCGGCACCCTTGAAGGTGGCGTCCTGCTGCGCCCACAGACGTACCGGCAGGTCTTCCACCACGCCGGTGTCGGCCAGATAGATGAAGTCCTTGAACTTCGTCTGGTACACCGAAGCCGAGAAGTCCACGCGTTCGCTGTGCGTATGGATACCCAGTTCGATGCGCTGGCCGCGCTCGGTCTTCATGTCAGGGTTACCCAGCTCGATGGAACGCGTGGCGATATGCGCGCCGGCGGCGTAGAGCTCTTCATTGGTCGGGGCGCGCTCGGAGCTGTCCACGCCGAAGCGCAGGTCCACGGCATCGTTGAGCGTCCAGATACCGGCGGCAGACAGATTGGTGGCATCGAATTTGCGCTGCTGGTAATCGCCGGTGGGGTCCAGCTTGACCTGATCATGGCGTGCGCCCAGCTCCAGCTTGAACGGGCCGAACTGCTTTTCCTGCAGCACGAACAGGCCGGCGTTTTCGGTGCGGGTGTCCGGCACGAACGCCTCTTCGCCCTTCGCACCGAAATCGCTGTTGCCGAACTGCAGGCCGAAGGCGCCGTTCCAACCGGCGATTTCATTCTGCACCGCTTCCAGGCGACCTTCGATGCCCTGGTTGGTGAAGCGGGTGGCCGGGGTACCGGCTTCCAGTTCGACGTGTTCGTAGTCAGTGAAAGCGGTGCGCAGGGTGACGCTCTTCAGGAACGAGGTCGGGTTGTAGAGGCCGCCTTTGAACTCGAAGCGGTTCTGCACCATGTCGATGCGCACGTCGTGCTCGTCCCCTTCTTCTTCCTCGCCGCCATGATCGTGGTCGTGATCGTGGTCATCGCCGTCGGCATGCACGTGCGCGCCGTTGGGAATGCCGTAGTTGGTGCGGTAGGTGCTGGCAGACAGGCCGAAGAAGCCACCATCGCCCAGCCACGTCGCGCCCACGCCGCCGGCGCGGGTACGGATGGAGCTGTTGTCCAGCGTGCCGCGCCGCGGCTCGGCGGCGTCGCCATCGTCATGCGCATGGTCGTGTTCTTCCAATGCATCGACCACGGCGTAGCCGGGGATGCGGTAATCGTCGCCATTGCGTACCAGGCCGTCCACGTGCAGCACCCAGTTGCCGTTGACGCCGTCCAGCCGGAACATGCCGCTGCGCTCGTCATTGACGCTGTTGCCACGGACTTCGGCGCGGCCACTCAGCGGGCGATCCGGGATCTCCCGGGCGATGCGGCCATCGACGACGTTCACCGCACCACCGATCGCGCCACTGCCGAACAGCAGGGTGGCCGGGCCCTTCAGTACTTCGATCTGATCGGCCAGGAACGGCTCGATGCTGGTGGCATGGTCGGCGCTGACCGTGGAGGCATCCATGTTGCCCATGCCGTTGGACAGCACGGCCACGCGTGGGCCTTCCTGGCCGCGGATGATCGGGCGGCCGACGCCTGGGCCGAAGAAGGTGCTCTGCACGCCGGGCAGCTTGGCGACGGTGTCACCCAGGGTGCCGGCCTTGGCGTCGTCCAGGCGCTCGCCGGACAGCACCTCGACCGGACGCGCCAGTGATTCGGCATCGCCCTGCAGTGGGGAGGCGGTGACCTTCACTTCGGACAGTTCGGTCAGGTGGCGATCGCGATCAGCAGGCGCGTCGGCCGCCATCGCCAACGCGGGAACAAGGGCAGCGGCCAGCGCCAACGCGAGGGCATGCGGGCGGGGCCGGAAACGCAGAGCAGTCATGGGCTATCCAATGAATTGTTATAACGTATCAACAAGGGGGCGCACGAATCCCGTCGAGTGCAGCGGGAGAGAGAGACGCTGACGCAAACGGGCCGTGCGGGTTCAGAAGGGATGTTATATTATTCCATAACGCTTCGCCGACCCTGCTTGAAGTCATGCCCCTCATCCAACGCCTTCGCCATCTGCTCGACCGCTTCGGTGCCACCGGCTCGCTGCTGTGCGCCGTGCACTGTGCGGTGATTCCCATCGTGCTGGCCGCGGCGCCTTCGCTGGGCCTGTCGGTGTGGCTGGGTGACGGCGTGGAAGCGGCGCTGGTGGTGTTCGTGACGTTGCTGGGGCTGTTCAGCCTGGTGTGGGGTTATCGCCGCCATGGCGCATTGCGCGCGCTGGGGTTCCTGTTGCCTGGTCTGGTCGCGTTGTGGGCGGGATTGTTGTACTCCCCGCTGCACCACGACCCTGTTCCGCACGCGGTGGTGATGACCTTGGGCGGCCTGCTGGTAGGAGTGGCGCACCTGGTGAACCTGCGGCTGAACCACGGCCATGTGCATGACGCGAGCTGCGCGCACTGAGGCCGTCGTGGTAGGCTTTCCGATCGTGCGCGGGGGCGTCCAGCAAGACGGCCCCGCCAAACCCGTGTCAGCACGGGGTAATCAGAATCAACATAGCCAGGAGTTCAAGACATGGGTAAGGGTGACCGCAAGACCGCCAAGGGTAAGCGTTTCAACGCCAGCTACGGCAACGCCCGTTTGCACATCGTGAGCAAGGCCGCCGTCGGCGCCGCTGCTCCGGTAGCCAAGAAGACCGTGGCCAAGGCCCCGGCAAAGAAGGCCGTTGCCAAGAAGGCCGTCGCCAAGGCCAGCTGATCGCTGACCGGCAGAACACGAAAAAACGCGGCGCCCAGCGCCGCGTTTTTTTTATGCTTCTGATTTCCTGCTCGGCGGTGTCGCTCGCGGAGTACTGCCGTACACGCATCAGTCCCTGAGCAGGCCTGTGCTCACACCACCGGCTCGCGCAATGCCGGATTGTCCCAGCCCGGTCGCGGCGAGAAACGATCGCCATGGCGCTGCTGCAGTACCTTCAGCCGCTCCACCAGCACGTCCGCGCCGGTGGCCCGGATGTACTGCACCGGACCGCCACGGAACGGCGCAAACCCGGTGCCGAAGATCACGCCCGCATCCAACAGGTCCGCATCTGCCACCACGCCGTCGTGCAGGCAGGCCACCGCTTCGTTGAGCAACGGCAGGATCAGGCGATCCTCCAGGTCAGCCGGTGCCTGGTAGTCCTTGGCCACTTCAGGCTTCTTGGCGCGGCCGTTTTCCCAGGTGTAGATCCCCTGGCCATCCTTCTTGCCGCGCTTGCCCTGTTCCACCGTCTGCAGCGCCGCAGGAATCTGCAGCCCCAGGAACGGGGCCAGTTCTTCGCCCACGCCCGCGGCCACGTCCAGACCCACCGTATCGAGCAGCTCGATCGGCCCCATCGGCATGCCGAACTTCACTGCGGCCTTGTCGATCACCGGGCCCGGGATGCCTTCGGCATAAGCGGTCGCCGCTTCCAGCATGTACGGGAACAGCACGCGGTTGACCAGGAAGCCGGGGGTGCCGGCCACCGGTACCGGGAACTTGCCCAGCGCCTTGCAGAATGCCGCCAGGCGGCGCTCGGTCTCAGGCGCCATGCCATCGTGATGGATGATCTCCACCAACGGCATCTGCGCCACCGGGTTGAAGTAGTGCAGGCCGGCAAACTGCGCCGGGCGCTGGATATGGTCGCGCAGTTCAATCAGGGGGATGGACGAGGTGTTGGTCGTCAACAGCGCGTCGGCCTTCATGTTCGGCTCCACCGTCTGGTACAGGTCACGCTTGGCCTGCGGATTCTCGATGATCGCCTCGATCACCAGATCCGCCTGTGCGGCGCCGGCACCGGCCAGGTCGGCCTGCAGGCGTGCGGCCACGGCGGGGCGCTTGCTCTCGTCACGGACCTTCTTTTCGAACAGCGTCTGCGCACGCTGCATGGCCGGGTCGATGAAGCGCTGCTCGCGGTCCTGCAGGGTCACGTTGAAGCCCTTGTACGCTGACCAGGCGGCGATGTCGCCTCCCATCACCCCGGCGCCGACCACATGCACATGGTGGATACCGTGGTCGCCGCCACCGAGGGCTTTCAGCCGCTCGGTCAGGAAGAAGATGC
This sequence comes from Stenotrophomonas sp. WHRI 8082, assembly GCF_040223995.2. NCBI lineage: Bacteria > Pseudomonadati > Pseudomonadota > Gammaproteobacteria > Lysobacterales > Lysobacteraceae > Stenotrophomonas > Stenotrophomonas sp. WHRI 8082. The sequence continues at coordinate 3,276,616 of NZ_CP167826.1, forward strand.
GGATCAGGTTGCGCGCGGTCGGCGTGCTGGCCAGCTTGACCACTGCGCGGCGCTCTGCATCCAAGCGGGCCTGCACCGGCTTGCCCCCTGTGCGCTCCCACGTGCTGATGAGTGCATACGGCGCGGGGTAGTGTTCTTTGCGGGCCTTGCGCGCGACCTGCTTGGCCATCTGCGGGGCCAACAGCTTGCGCGCCGGCCAGGTGTTGGTCGCCCACGCGGTGGCGCGCTGCTTGAACGGGCGCGTCGTGCCTTTCAGCGCCAACGCAACCGCGGTGTCGAGCAGCAGCGCCGGGGCCACGACCTTGTCGACCAGACCGATGTTGCGCGCTGCCGATGCCGACAGCGTGCGGCCGGTGAGCATCATGTCCATCGCCGCCGGTGCGCCGACCAGCTGCGGCAGGCGCGCGCTGCCACCCCAGCCGGGGAAGATGCCCAACTGGGTCTCCGGCAGGCCGATGCGGGTGCTGCTGTCGCTGGACGCCACGCGGTAACGGCAGGCCAGGGCCAGCTCGGTGCCGCCGCCCAGACAATGGCCGTGGATGGCCGCGACGGTGGGGCAGGGCAGCTCGGCCAGCTTCTGGTAGGTGACCTGGCCACGACGGATCGCATCGTTCACGGTGCCACGGCGGTCGAACTCCTGGAATTCCTTGAGGTCGGCCCCGGCAATGAAGCCGGCTTTCTTCACCGACTGGATCACCACGCCCTTGGGCGGATCGATCGCAATGCGTTCAATCAGGTCGCCCAGCTCGAGCAGGACGTCCTGGGACATCGCGTTGACGTTGGCGTCCTGGCGGTCGAGATTGAGCACCACGACACCGTCGTCGCGGATCTCCGGGTGCCAGTGCGCGAGGCGAAGCCCATCGAAGCCTGAGAGCATGGACGTTCCATCCGGTTGTGTATGGAGAAGGGGCTATGATCCAGAGGTTGTTTCCGTTCCGTCAAATCCCAATCAATTACGTGGGATAGGGCAGGCTGGTTCATATCGTGAACGCATACGTTAACGGAACGTTGGTTAAAAGCTGGTGCGGTGCCCGCATGTGCGGCGCTGAACTTTTTCCGGGATTGGCAGTCTCATTGCCTGACGTCGGTTGGGCTGACAGGAGTGCGGTCCCGAATGGCCGAGGTTGAAACACCACAGGAGCTGGACCTGGAACTGGTCCGGCGCGTGCAGCGCGGCGAGAGCGCGGCATTCGATGTGCTGGTGCGCAAGCATCAACACCGTGTCGTGTCGCTCGTGGGGCGCTACATCGCCGACTGGAGTGAATGCCAGGACGTCGCCCAGGACACGTTCATCCGCGCCTACCGCGCGATCAACAGTTTTCGTGGCGATGCCCAATTCTCGACCTGGTTACACAGGATTGCCGTGAATACAGCCAAGAACCACTTAGCCGCAAGCAACCGCCGTCCGCCCACCGATGACATCGAGATCGGGGATGCCGAACAGTTCGACTCGGGCACCCGCCTGCGCGATAACGACACGCCCGAGCGCCAGCTGATGCGCCAGGAGCTGGAGAACACGGTCATGAAGGCGGTGTCCGGATTGCCGGAAGAACTGCGTCTGGCCATCACCCTGCGTGAGGTGGAGGGCCTGAGCTATGAAGACATCGCGCTGAAGATGGGGTGCCCGATCGGCACCGTACGTTCGCGGATATTTCGCGCCCGCGACGCCATCGATATCCAGCTCCGGCCGTTGCTGGACGTTGGCAGCGCAACACGGGAGAAAAGCCGCGCATGAACACGCATCAGCAACCGGTCGACAAGATCGACATGCATAACCGGCAGCAGTTGTCTGCGCTGGTGGACGGCGAGCTGTCCTCCGACGAGGCGCGTTTCCTGCTGCGCCGCCTGCAGCACGATCCGGAGCTGCAGGCCTGCCAGGAGCGCTGGGCGCTGCTTGGAGATGCGCTGCGGGGACAGGCCGTTGCGCCGGCGCCTGCTGATTTCGCCGCACGGGTCAGTGCGGCGCTGGCCGCCGAGCCGGCACCGCAGGCTGAACCACGACGTGAGCTGCCGCGCGGCTGGATGCGCTGGGGTGGCGGTGCTGCACTGGCTGCCTCGGTGGCGGCCGTGGCGTTGTTCATGGGACGGCAGTCGCTGGATGCGCCGGAACCCCCCGTCGATGCGCCGACCCAGGTGATCGCCAGCCAGGCCGAGCTTGCCCCCCCCGTGCAGGCGCCGTCGGGCGGCGATGCGACCGGTACGGGCAGCGAGGCCGCCGCGCTGGTGGCCAGCGTCCCAGCTGCCGCTGTCGCCGCAGCCAGCCGGCGCCAGGACGCGGCCGCCCGCCGCGCCAGTGCGACCCGCAGCCAGCAGGTCGCCCGTGCTGCGCAACGCGGCGACGTGCCGCAGACCGCCGTCGCCTCCCGCGAGCCGGCGTCGCTGCCGTCGTTGGCCGCGGCCAACCATCGCGACCTGTCCTTCGGCAATGTCGGGGCGTTGCAGGCACGGCCCTGGCCGCGCTCCAGCGTGGGCCCGGCAGCCGGTGGCGCACTCAATGCCAGCTACCCGGGCACCGCGTCCGGTGCCACGTTCTACCCCTTCGAACCGCGCCTGCAGGAAGAACTGCAGGTGCCGGGACGGCGTGACTGATCGCGCCGTCCCCCTCGCGCCTGCCACCTCGGCAGGTGCGTTTCCCCGTATTCCGTTGATCTGACCGGAGGTTGTAATCCGATGATGCCGCTCACCCGTTCGTTCCGTACCCAGGCACTGGGCCTGTTGGCCATGACCCTGCCGCTGGCCGCCTGCGCGCAGTCGCCGTCGCCGCTGGCGCAGGACGTCGCTGCGCAGACTGCCGCCGCCGCGCCGCGCGCACCGGCGCAGCCGCTGGTGACCGGACTGCCTGACTTCACCAACCTGGTGGAGCAGGTCGGGCCGGGTGTGGTCAACATCGAAACCACCATCGTGCGCAGCAACCGCCAGGCCCGTGGCGGCGGTGCCGGCCCGAGCCAGGACGAGATTCCGGAAATCTTCCGCCGCTTCTTCGGGCCGGAGTTCGGCATGCCCGGTCCGGGCGGCCCCGGTGGTCCCGGTGGTGATCCGGACGGCGGTCCCAGCATCAAGGGTCGCGGCATGGGTTCGGGCTTCATCATTTCCGCTGATGGCTACGTGCTGACCAACCACCACGTGGTGGCCGATGCGGCCGAGGTGAAGGTCAAGCTGGGGGACAGCCGTGAGTTCACCGCCAAGGTGGTGGGCAGCGACCAGCAGTACGACGTGGCCTTGCTGAAGATCGACGCCAAGGGCCTGCCCACGGTGCGCGTGGGTGATTCCAATTCGCTCAAGCCCGGACAGTGGGTTGTCGCGATCGGCTCGCCGTTCGGTCTGGATCACTCGGTCACCGCCGGCGTGGTCAGCGCGGTCGGTCGCAGCACCGGCGGCGCCGAACAGCGCTACGTGCCGTTCATCCAGACCGACGTCGCGATCAACCAGGGTAATTCGGGCGGCCCGCTGCTCAATACCCGTGGCGAGGTCGTCGGCATCAACTCGCAGATATTCTCCGCCTCCGGCGGCTACATGGGCATCAGCTTCGCGATCCCGATCGACCTGGCCATGGGGGCCGTCGAGCAGATCAAGAAGACCGGCCGGGTCAGCCGCGGTCAGCTGGGTGCGGTGGTACAGCAGATCGATTCGTTGAATGCGCAGGCCTTGGGGCTGCCGGACAGCCGGGGCGCGCTGGTCAACGAGATCGTGGTCGGCAGTGCAGCGGCCAAGGCCGGTGTCCAGGTCGGTGACGTGATCCGCTCGGTGAATGGCAGTGCGGTCAACTCGTTCAGTGACCTGCCGCCGCTGATCGGTGCGCTGCCCCCGGGCAGCAAGGTACGCATCGGGCTGGTCCGCGATGGCAAGGAGCGTGAGCTGGGTGCCACCCTGACCGAGCTGGCGGAAGATGCGCAGGCGGCGGCCAATCGCCCGTCAGCGGCCAATGACGCCGCCGCACCGCAGGCCGGTGCCAATGCCCTGCTGGGCTTGGACGTGGCCGAGCTGACCGCCCCGCAGCGCACGCAGTTGGGCCTGGAAGCAGGCGAGGGCGTGCGCGTGACCCGGGTCAACGGGCAGGCAGCGCGCGACGCGCGGCTGTCGCCGGGGATGGTGATCCTGCAGGTCGGGCGCACCTCGGTGGGCAGTGTGGATGCCTTGAACCGCGCGCTGGCGGGGTACAAGAAAGGTGACGTGGTCATGCTGCTGGTGCGCAGCGGCGGCAACAGCGCCTTCGTGGCCGTGAAGACCGGCAGCTGACCCGGTCACGGGTCACGAGTCCTGGGTAGCGCCGAGCCATGCTCGGCGAGCGCAGCGGCACGACGCGTCGCGCACCACGGGCGGTCACCATCCACCGGGGACCCCCTTCCCGTGCGATAATCCAACGTTACCCTGACGACGCCCGGCGCCGCCGCCACCTCTATGTCCTCTGATTCGATGCGGAACATCCGCAATTTCTCCATCATCGCCCACGTCGACCATGGCAAGTCCACGCTGGCGGACCGCATCATCCAGCTGTGTGGCGGCCTGCAGGCCCGCGAGATGGAAGCGCAGGTGCTCGATTCGAATCCGATCGAGCGCGAGCGCGGCATCACCATCAAGGCGCAATCGGTGTCCTTGCCGTACGTGGCCGTGGATGGACAGACCTACCATCTGAACTTCATCGATACGCCCGGGCACGTCGACTTCTCCTATGAAGTCAGCCGTTCGCTGGCGGCATGCGAAGGCGCGTTGCTGGTCGTGGATGCGGCCCAGGGCGTGGAAGCGCAGTCCGTCGCCAACTGCTACACCGCGGTGGAGCAGGGCCTGGAAGTGGTGCCGGTGATCAACAAGATCGACCTGCCCACCGCCGATATCGAGCGCGCCAAGGCGGAAATCGAAGCGGTGATCGGCATCGACGCGGAAGACGCCGTCGCTGTCAGCGCCAAGACCGGGTTGAACGTGCGCGACGTGCTGGAAGCCATCGTCAAGCGCATTCCGCCGCCGGTGCCGCGCGATACCGACAAGCTGCAGGCGCTGATCATCGATTCCTGGTTCGACAACTACCTTGGCGTGGTGTCGCTGGTACGCGTCATGCAGGGCGAGATCAAAGCCGGTGACAAGCTGCAGGTGATGTCCACCGGCCGTAACCACCAGGTCGACAACGTCGGCGTGTTCACCCCCAAGCGCAAAGTGCTGGCCAAGCTCGGCGCGGGCGAAGTGGGCTGGGTGACGGCGAGCATCAAGGACGTGCACGGTGCACCGGTGGGTGACACCCTGACCCTGGCGTCGGATCCGGCGGCCAAGCCGCTGCCGGGCTTCCAGGAAATGCAGCCGCGCGTGTTCGCCGGCCTGTTCCCGGTGGATGCCGAAGATTACCCGGATCTGCGCGAAGCGCTGGACAAGCTGCGCCTGAACGATGCCGCGCTGCGCTTCGAGCCGGAAAGCTCCGAAGCCATGGGGTTCGGCTTCCGATGCGGCTTCCTCGGCATGCTGCACATGGAAATCGTGCAGGAGCGCCTGGAGCGCGAATACAACCTGGATCTGATCAGCACCGCGCCGACCGTGGTGTATGAAGTGCTGAAGACCGATGGCAGCATCGTCAACATGGACAATCCGGCCAAGCTGCCGCCGGTGAACCAGGTGATGGAAGTGCGCGAGCCGATCATCCGCGCGAACATCCTCACCCCCGAGGAATACATCGGCAGCATCATCAAGCTGTGCGAAGAAAAGCGCGGCAGCCAGTTGGGCATCAATTACCTCGGCAGCCAGGTGCAGATCAGCTATGAGCTGCCGATGGCCGAAGTGGTGTTGGACTTCTTCGACAAGTTGAAATCCGTCAGCCGCGGCTACGCCTCGCTGGACTACGCCTTCGTGCGTTTCGACGCCGGCCCGTTCGTGCGCGTGGATGTGTTGATCAACGGCGACAAGGTCGATGCCCTGTCGCTTATCGTCCACCGGTCGCACTCCGATCGCCGTGGCCGCGAGCTGTGCGACAAGATGAAAGAGCTGATTCCCCGGCAGATGTTCGACGTGGCCATCCAGGCCGCGATCGGCGCGCAGGTGATTGCCCGCACCACCGTCAAGGCCATGCGCAAGAACGTTCTTGCCAAGTGCTACGGTGGTGACGTGTCGCGCAAGAAGAAGCTGCTGGAGAAGCAGAAGGAAGGCAAGAAGCGCATGAAGCAGGTCGGCCGCGTGGAGATTCCGCAGGAAGCCTTCCTCGCCGTGCTGCAGATGGACAAGTAAGGTAGCGTTTGGCCCCCCTGGCCCGGGGTAGGGCCGCCCTGCCTTCGATACGTTGCTAAGGACCCTGAATGAAAGCGTTTGAGTTCCTCCTGGTTGCCCTGACCCTGGCCTCCGGCTTGATCCTGCTGGCTGACAAACTGTACTTCGCCCGTCGTCGCGCCCGTCGCGCCGGCCTGCTGGACAGCGAGCCGGCGCTGGTGGACTACTCGCGGGCCTTCTTCCCGGTGCTGGCCATCGTGCTGGTGGTGCGCAGCTTCATCGCCGAGCCGTACAAGATCCCGTCCAGCTCGATGATGCCCAACCTGCTGATCGGTGATTTCATCCTGGTCAACAAGTTCGCCTACGGCCTGCGCCTGCCGCTGACCAACACCAAGTTCATCCCGGTGGGCGAGCCGTCGCGCGGTGATGTCGTGGTGTTCCATTTCCCCGGCCACAACGACCAGGATCCGGCGAAGGGCGAGAACTTCATCAAGCGTGTCATCGGTGTTCCGGGCGACGAGATCCGCTTCGAAGGCAACGCGCTGACCCTCAATGGCCAGCCGGTGAAGTACGAAGACAAGGGCCTGTACGCCGGCCATCGGGGCCACGGCGAAGGCGCCAACCTGCTGGTGGAACAGTTGCCGGGCCGCACCCATACCGTGCTGGAGACGGCGTATCCTGCCGGGCAGGGGGAATGGACCGTTCCGGCGGGCCAGTACCTGGTGATGGGCGACAATCGTGACAACAGTGACGACGGCCGCTTCTGGGGCCTGCTGCCAGAGGAGAACCTGCGCGGCAAGGCGTTCCTGATCTGGCTGAACTGCTCAGGCTGGTTCTGCAAGGACGGTTTCGAGCCGTCGCGGATCGGTTCGGGCGTCAATTGATTCATCCACGCGTATCTGGGGAGAACGCAATGAACAACATGAAAGCGCAGCGCGGCCTGACCTTGACCTCCTTCCTAGTGGTTCTGATCGTGGTGGGGTTCTTCTTGTACGTGGGGATGAAGCTGTTCCCGATGTACCAGGAAAACTATGCCGTGCGCTCGGCGATGAAGAGCCTGGCCAAGGAGCCGGGCATCGGGACGATGCAGCCGGCCAACATCCAGTCGCTGCTCTTCAAGCGCCTGTACATCAATTACTCCGACAACGTGAAGCCCGCCAACGTGAAATTCGACCGCAAGAACAACGGTTGGACCCTGCGTGTGAACTATGAAGTGCGGCGCCCGTTGATCGGCAACCTCGACGTCGTCGGCAAGTTCGACGCCAGCCAGGACCTTACCCGTAGCGGTGTCGAATAAAACTTTCCAACGCGGTGATCTGATCGGTCACCCTTTTGCCACGCCGGACCTGCTCGTGCAGGCCCTGCGGCACCGCTCTGCGGGTGTGCCACACAACGAACGGCTGGAGTTCCTCGGCGACAGCATCGTCAACATGCTGGTGGCCCAGGCCCTGTACGAACGCTGGCCGAAGGCCGACGAAGGCGCGCTGACGCGCGGCCGAGCCGAGCTGGTGCGCGAAGGCGCGCTGGCCGAACGCGCGCGCGAACTGATGCTGGGCGACCGGCTGACGCTGGGCGCCGGTGAAATGAAGACTGGTGGTCATCGCCGTGATTCGATCCTTGCCGATGCGTTTGAAGCCGTGGTGGCCGCGATTTACCTGGATGCCGGCTTCGACGCCTGCCGTGCCCGCGTGCTGCCCTGGTTCGACGCCGCCATGGATGCGCTGCCGGCGACCGGAAAGCCCGGCAAAGATCCCAAGACCCGCCTGCAGGAATGGCTGCAGGGCCGACAGAAGGCGCTGCCGCAGTACGAACTGGTGTCAGAATCCGGTGACGACCACGCCAAGACCTTCCAGGTACGCTGCATCTTGACCGAACCAACCGTCAGCACCGAGGGCGAAGGCTCCTCGCGGCGATTGGCAGAACAACAGGCGGCCGCGGCCGCGTTAGACCTATTGGTGGATTCAAAGTGAGCGAACAAACGCCCCATCGTTGCGGCAGCGTTGCCGTCATCGGCCGCCCCAACGTGGGCAAATCGACCCTGACCAATGCGTTGGTCGGGGCCAAGGTGAGTATCGTCTCGAACCGGCCGCAGACCACGCGGCACCGGCTGCTGGGCATCGCCACGTATCCGCAGGGCCAGCTGGTGCTGGTGGATACCCCCGGCCTGCACAAGGTGCAGAAGCGGGCGATGAACCGGGTCATGAACCGTGCCGCGCGCGGTTCGCTGGAGGGCGTGGACGCCGGGCTGCTGGTGATCGAAGCCGGTCGCTGGGACGAAGAAGACGCCATGGCCTTCAAGGTGCTGCGTGATTCGGGCATCCCGGTGGTGCTGGTGGTCAACAAGGTCGACCGCCTGAAGGAAAAGGCGGCGCTGCTGCCGTTCCTGCAGCAGGTGACCGAGGGGCGCGAGTTTTCCTCCGTCCATCCGATTTCCGCGCAGAAGCGCAACGGGCTGGAAGCGCTGGTGCACGACGTGCTCGCGCTGATGCCGGAAGCCCCGCCGATGTTTGGCGAGGATGAAATCACCGACCGCAGCCAGCGCTTCCTGGCCGGCGAACTGGTGCGTGAGCAGCTGATGCGCCAGCTGGGCGAAGAGCTGCCCTATGCCACCACGGTGGAAATCGAACGCTTCACCGAAGACGGCAACCTGCTGCGCATCGGTGCGGTGATCTGGGTCGAGCGCGAAGGCCAGAAGGCCATCGTGATCGGCAAGGGCGGTACCCGCCTGAAAGAGATCGGTGCCAAGTCGCGCCTGCAGATGGAGCGCTTGTTCGGTGCCAAGGTGTTCCTGGAGACCTGGGTGCGCGTGCGCGAAGGCTGGTCGGACGACGAGGCCGCGTTGAAGGCCTTCGGTTACGAGTAAGCGGCGGAGCGCCCGGGTCGATGCTCATCGCAGCCGAGCCGGGCTTTGTCCTGCATGCGCGGGCTTACCGCGAGACCAGCCTGCTGGTGGATGTACTGACCGCCACGCATGGTCGGCTGGGGCTGTTGGCACGTGGCGTGTCGAGTGCGAAAGGGCAGGTGCTGCGCGCCGCCCTGCAGCCGCTGCAGTGGATACGCTTCGATGCAGTGCAGCGGGGTGAGCTGGCGCAGCTGCGCGCAGCGGAAGCGCTGGATGCCGCACCTCGCCTGGCCGGGCACACCATGCTGGCCGGCTTCTATGTGAGTGAACTGGTGATGCGGCTGGCGCCCCGCAACGATGCCGTGCCCGATCTGTATCGGGCCTACGGCGAAGTGCGGGCGAGGCTCGGATTGGAGCTCTCGCTGGCATGGAGCCTGCGCCGGTTCGAGCGTGATCTGTTGGAATCGTTGGGTGTTGGATTCGACCTGGCCTGCGCGGACGACGGTGTCGCGCTGGATCCTGCGGCGCGCTATGAGCTGGATCCGCAGGACGGGCCGCGTCGGCTGCTCAGCGAGCGCGACGGGCAGGGGCGGCGGGGTACCGCGACTGGAGCGGCGCTGCTGGCGCTGGGCCGCGACAAAGAACCCGCCGCTGACGACCTGGCCAGCCTGCGGCTGCCGATGCGCACCGTGCTGGCCCACCACCTGGGGGGCCGCGGGCTGAAATCCTGGGAGATGCTGGACGACCTGGCGCGCCGGCGCTAGGCCCGCACTTTCAGTGCAGCAATGCCGCGACCGCGTCGCGGAACCCCGCCTGCGCTTGGTGCGAGGCCGGCATCTGGTGCAGGGTGCGCACCGCACGGCTCAGCCGCGCCGCGCCGACAAAGCCGCAGCTGGCCTGCAGGCGATGCAGCTGATTGCGCAGCGCCGGCTCGTCATGACGGTCCACGGCCATGTCCACCGCATCGCGCACACTGGGCAGTTCGGCCAGGAACAGCTCGCGCAGGGCAACCAGATGGGTCCGCTGGCCGTTCAGCGCGGCCAGTGCCGTGATTTCATCCCAGTCCTGCGCTTCGTTGAGCACCAGCCCCGTCGATACCAACGGTGTCGTTCGATACGCGGCGCCGCGCCCCAGGCTGCGGCGCACCACCTTCAGCAGGTCTTCGCGACCCAGCGGCTTGACCAGCACCTCGCTGAAGCCCGCTTCGCGCAGGCGCACATGCAGGCGGGAGTCACGGTCTGCGGTGTGGGCCAGCGCCGGTGTATCGGGGTGCAGCGGATGCAGGCGCTGCAGCAGCTCGCTGCCGTGCCCATCGGGCAGGTTGGCATCGATCAGCCACAGGTCATACCGGCATTGCTGCACGCAGGCCGTCGCCGCGCGCAGGGAATCGGCGGTGTCCACGTCGGCCGGCAGGGTTTCCAATGCGGCTTTCAGGAACCCGCAGGTAATGATGTCGTCCTCGACCAGCAGGAAACGGGGGCGCGGTGACCGCGACGGGCTCGTCTGCATAAGTGCTGCCTCCATGTCAGCTATGCGCATATTAAACGCCGCGGGCCACCATGCAAGCGCGGAGAGGCGGTTGCGTGCCCTATCTGAGACAATACGCGCCCTTTTTCTCACGCAGCCCTCCGCCACGTGGCCCGTCACCGTTCCCGCATCGACCGTACCCCTTTCGAAACCGACATCCTCGACCTCAGCCACGACGGCCGCGGCGTTGCCCGCCGTGAAGGCGAGGGCGGCAAGGTCACCTTCATCACCGGCGCTCTGCCCGGCGAGGTGGTGAAAGCCGAGCCGACCGCGCGCAGCAAGCATTTCGACCAGGCACGCACGGTCGAGGTCGTGCAGGCGTCGCCGCTGCGCGTGCAGCCGAAATGCCCGCATTTCGGTGTGTGCTCCGGCTGCGTGCTGCAGCACCTGGAGGAAAGCGAGCAGATTGTGGCCAAGCAGCGTGTGCTGATGGACAACCTGCAGCGCATCGGCCATGTGCAGCCGCAACAGGTGCTGCCGCCGCTGGTCGGTGAGAGCTGGGGCTACCGCCGCAAGGGCCGATTCTCGGTGCGTCGCGTAGAGAAGAAAGACAAGACGCTGGTCGGTTTCCGCGAGCTGGATCCACGGTTCGTGGCGGACCTGTCGCAGTGCCTGACGGTGATTCCGGAGATCGGTCTGAAGGTCTCGGTGATCGCGGCGTTCGTCGAGTCGCTGGACGGCAAGCGCGACATCCCGCAGATCGAATTCATCGCAGGTGACGACGCCATCGTACTCACCATCCGCCACATGCAGCCACTCAGCGCGGCCGATCGTGCAGCGTGGACCGCGTTCGGGCAGGAGCACGGGTTTGCGATCTTCCTGCAGCCTGATGGCGTGGATTCGGTCCATCCGCTGTGGCCGCAGGAAGTGCCGCTGTCTTTCCGGCTGGCGCCGTGGGACGTCGAGCTGGCGTTCCGCCCGCTGGACTTCATCCAGGTCAATGCGAACCTGAACGTGAAGATGATCGAGCATGCGCTGGCGTTGTTGGACGCCGGTCCGGATGAGCGGGTCCTGGACCTGTTCTGCGGCCTGGGCAACTTCACCCTGCCGCTGGCGCGCGGGGTGCGCGAAGTGGTGGGGGTGGAGGGCGATGCCGGGTTGGTGGCGCGGGCGAAGGATAATGCACAGCGCAACGGGCTGGGCAACGCCAGCTTCCATGCCGCCGACCTTACCCAGGACCAGACCCAGGCGCCGTGGATGCTGGAAGGCTTCGACAAACTGCTGCTGGATCCGCCGCGCTCCGGCGCGATCGAAGTCCTGCAGCAACTGCCGCTGGAGCAGTTCAAGCGCATCGTCTACGTCAGCTGCCACCCGGGTTCGCTGGCGCGCGATGCCGGCTATCTGGTCAAGGAGCGCGGCTTCACCCTGATCAGTGCGGGGGCGATGGACATGTTCCCGCACACCGCACACGTGGAAAGCATCGCGGTGTTTGAACGCCTGTGACCGGGCAGGGGCGTGACGCGCGTCTGTCGTAACGCCGTTGCTTCATAATCGCCGCATGGGCATTGAAATCGAACGCAAATTCCTGGTGACCGGTGAAGGCTGGCGCGCTGCCGCGCACGCCGTCATCCCGATGGCGCAGGGCTACATCAACGACATGGGCGCGCTGGATCGCGGCGACCAGAACGCGTCGGTGCGGGTGCGCATCGAAGGCGATGTTGCCGCGCTCAACCTTAAATCCCGCACGCTGGGCCGCAGCCGGCAGGAGTTCGAGTACCCGATCCCTCTCGACGACGCGCGGGCGCTGCTGGCGCTGTGCGTGGGTGGCCTGATCGACAAGCGCCGCCATCTGGTGCACCACGAAGGCCTGTTGTGGGAAGTGGATGAGTTCCTGGGCGAAAACGCCGGCCTGGTGGTTGCCGAAGTCGAACTCGACGATCCCGACCAGCCCGTACCGCTGCCCCCCTGGGCCGGCAAAGACGTGACCGACCAGGCCCGCTACTACAACGTCGCCTTGGCCTCCCACCCCTACACCCGATGGCAAAAAGGGGACGGAGGGGATTAAGTCGTTTCTGGCTGTGGGACCGCGGGCGGGGTGAATGCGACTTAATCCCCTCCGTCCCCTTTTTTGAGTGGCTCTGAGACAATGCGGCGCCCGGAGTGGAGACCTGACCATGCTGCTGATCGGCGTTGCCGGAACTGAACTGACTGCGCAGGAGCGTGACTGGCTGCAGCACGATGCGGTGGCCGGCGTGGTGTTGTTCAAGCGGAATTTCCAGGACCGGCAGCAGGTGGCAGCGTTGTCCGCTGCCATCCGTGACGCGGCGCCGCGCCCGCAGTTGATCTGCGTGGACCAGGAGGGGGGGCGCGTGCAGCGCTTCCGCGAGGGCTACAGTGCGCTGCCGCCGCTGCAACAGCTCGGCGCCGGTTATGCGGACGATCCGCAGGCGGCGCTGGCCCGGGCCGAGCAGCACGCCTGGCTGATGGCCAGCGAGATACGTGCCAGTGGCGTCGACCTCAGCTTTGCACCCGTCGTGGATCTCGGCCATGGCAACCGTGCGATAGGCGATCGTGCCTTCAGCGATGATCCGCAGACGGTCGCGGCGTTCACCGCGGCGTATGTCCGTGGCATGCACAGCGCCGGCATGGCCGCCACGCTCAAGCATTTCCCGGGACACGGCACGGTCATCGAGGACACCCACGTGGACACCGCAATCGATCCCCGTGGGCTGGACGAGCTGCGCGCGGGCGACCTGGTCCCCTTCGTCGCGGGCATCGACGCGGGCGCCGATGCGGTGATGATGGCGCATGTGGTCTACCCCCGTGTAGCGCCCGAGCCGGCAGGCTACTCGCGGCGCTGGATCGAGGAGATCCTCCGCGGCGAAATGGGCTTCCGTGGCGTCGTGTTCTCCGACGACATCGGCATGGCGGCTTCGTTCAGCGCCGGTGGAGTGAAGGCGCGCGTGGACGCGCACCTCGACGCGGGGTGCGATGTCGTGCTGGTATGCCATCCTGAACTGGTGGAAGAATCCCTGCGTGCGGTCGAACACCGCACCTGCAACACCGCCGCGCTGCTGGGCCTGATTGGCCGCGGCGCGCTTGGCTGGGACGGCCTGTTGGCCGACGCCCGCCATGGCGATACACGAACCCATCTGCTTGAACTTTCTGGAAGAACCGTCTGATGCCCAACCTCACCATCTCCCAGGCGCTGGAACAGGCCGACCTGCTGGTCGACCGCGCCACCATCGACCAGGCCATCGGCCGCATTGCCGACGCCATCGCGGCGGACTACAAGGGCGAAGTGCCGCTGTTCCTGTCGATCATGCACGGTGCGCTGCCGTTCGCCGGCCAGCTTGCACTGGAGCTGGGTGCCCGTGGCCAGGACGTGCAGTTCGATTACCTGCATGCCACGCGCTACCGGGGTGAGACCACCGGCGGCGACCTGGTGTGGAAGCACAAGCCGGCCACCGCGCTGTTCGGTCGCCGGGTGCTGCTCGTCGATGACATCCTCGATGAGGGCTATACGCTGCAGGGCGTGCGCACGTGGTGCCTGGAACAGGGCGCCACCGACGTGCGCATCGCCGCGCTGACGGTCAAGCAGCACGATCGCGCGCTGCCGGACGTGCACGCCGATTACGCGGGCGTGGACCTGCCGGACCGCTATGTATTCGGCTTCGGCATGGACGTGAACGAGACGCTGCGCTGCCTGCCGGCCATCTATGCGATGAAGGAAGGCTGATGCAGCAGATCGCATTGGCGGTCATCGGCGGGACGGGCGTGTATTCGCTCGCCCAGTTGGACGACGTGCAGACGCACCAGGTCGATACCCGCTACGGCACCCCCTCCGGCCCGATCCGAGTCGGCACGCTGCTGGGCCATCGCGTGGCGTTCCTCGCCCGGCACGGCGAGGGGCACTCGCTGCCGCCGCACAAGATCAATTACCGGGCCAACCTGGCGGCCCTGCAGCAGATCGGCGCGCAGCGCGTGCTGGCGCTGAATACGGTCGGCGGTATCGGCGATGCCTTCGGTCCGCGCGTGCTGGCCTGTCCGGACCAGCTGATCGATTACACGTGGGGGCGTATTTCCACCCTGTGTGAAGAACCGGGCAGCGAGGTGCTTCACGTGGATTTCGGCCACCCCTACACGCCGATGCTGCGGAGCAAAATTCTCGCCGCCGCAAAAGTGACTGGTGTCACAGTCCACGACGGCGGCTGTTACGGCGCGACCCAGGGTCCACGGCTGGAAACCAGCGCGGAAATCGCGCGCATGCGGCGGGATGGGTGCGATCTGGTCGGCATGACCGGAATGCCCGAAGCAGCCCTCGCCCGCGAGCTCGGACTGGACTATGCCTGCCTCGCAATTGTGGCCAATTGGGCCGCTGGGTGTGGGTCCGGAGAGGAAATCACCATGGCCGAAGTGCTCGCCAATGTGCAGGCTGCGTCCAACGGATTGCCCGAATTGATTGGTGAATTGGCAAGGGGGTGATTGTCATCCTCGGGCAAGGTTTGCATACTCGCCCAGTGCGCAGGGTTTTTGCGCACACCACCCATTCATTGCAAAGGTCTCGCATCAACATGGCAACAGGTACCGTTAAGTGGTTCAACGACGCCAAAGGATTTGGCTTTATTACTCCGGACGACGGCGGCGCTGATCTGTTCGCGCACTTCTCCGCCATCTCTGGCAGCGGCTTCAAGTCCCTGCAGGAAGGCCAGAAAGTGACCTTCGAAAAGACCCAGGGCCCGAAGGGCGACCAGGCTTCCAACATCCAGGCTGCCTGATTTCCGCGTCTGCGTGTTGAAAAACCCCGCTTCGGCGGGGTTTTTTTTGCCCGCTGCGCAGATCAGGCACACTCTCCGAATGGACTCCCGCATGCGCATCGCCGTCATCGGCTACGGAACCGCCGGCCAGGCATTGGCCATCCTGCTGGGGCGTGACGACCATCACGTCGATATCTTCGAACGGGCACCCGCGCCGGGCCCGGTGGGCGCCGGGTTCCTGCTCCAGCCCAGTGGCCTGCAGGTGCTGTGGCGCATGGGGCTGCTGGATGCGGTGCGCGCGCACGCGGCCCCGGTGCACCGCCTGCACGGCGATACGCCCTGCGGGCGGGCGGTGATGGACATGGGCTACGACGGGCTGGATCCGCGCCTGCACGGACTGGGCATGCAGCGCGGCGCGCTGTTCCAGCTGCTGGACCAGGCACGTGAAGGCACCGGTGCCCTGCACGCGGGGACCGCCATTACCGCGGTGGACAGCGAACGCGGCCTGCTGCGTGACGCGCAGGGGCGGCAGCATGGCCCCTATGACCTCGTCATCGCCGCCGACGGCTCCGCCTCCGTGCTGCGCGCGCAGGTGGGCGGCACCACCCTGGACCGGGTGTATCCCTGGGGCGCCCTGTGGTGCCTGCTGCCTGCCGAAGACTGGCCCCACGTGAATGAACTCAGGCAGCGCTACGTCGCCGCGCGCAAGATGATCGGGCTGCTGCCGGTGGGCACCCGGCCCGGCGATGACACGCCGCGGCTGAGCTTCTTCTGGAGCCTGCCGTGCCACGACTTCGCGCGCTGGGAGCAGGACGGCCTGCAGCCGTGGCTGGATGAACTCCACGCGTTGTGGCCCGAAGCGGGGGCCCGCTTTGCCCACCTGCAGGACGCCGGCCAGCTTGCCCGCGCCAGTTACCGCGATGCCGTGGTGCACCGCTGGCACACGGGGCGGCTGGTGCTGGCCGGCGATGCAGCGCATTCGATGAGTCCGCAATTGGGGCAGGGGGTCAACATGGCCCTGATGGATGCGCTGGTGCTGCGTGACACGCTGCGGGTGCACGGGCGCGGCGAAGCGGCCTTGCAGGCCTATCAGGCCCAGCGGCGAGCCCACGTGGCCGTGTACCAGCGCTGGAGCCGCTGGCTGACGCCGCTGTTCCAGTCTGACCGCGATGCCTGGGCAAAGGCCCGTGACGTCCTGCTGGGCCCGATGGGGCGCATGCCGGGAGGGCGCGGCCACATGCTGCGCGTGCTCAGCGGCACCCAGCAGGGGTGGCTGGGTACGTTGCCGTTGGAGGCCGAATTCATTGATGCACTTGAAAGACGCCCTGCGGGGTCCGTGGACACGCCCCTGCCGCCTGATGTTAATGCCGCACTGCAATAAGTTGACAGCCGGCTCACCTGGTTCATGGCACAAGAAGTGGGTACGCACACGCGTGTGGCCCCTGTGATACGTGATCCTGCATCGCGCACCGCCTGCGGCCCGGCGCTGCTGCCCCAGTTGGCTCGGGTGAGCCGAATGCAAAGGAGTCTGTCATGTTGTTCTCGGCCGAAGCGCTGGAATCGGAAATCTGCAAGCTGCGCGGACTGTTGCAGATGCTGCACGAAGACCAGCCGGACGTGCTCGAAGACGTGTTCGAGTTCCATGTCGGTAGTCTGATCAGCCATTCTTCGCCAGAGCACCACGGATATGTCCGTACCTGCGCGCAGGAGATGCTCGCGACCATCCGCGCATTGCCCCGGCGGGTAGAAGAGCGTGACGTGGACTTTCGGTTGATGCCTGAGATGCTCGCCGTCGCCTGAAGCACCACGCCTCATCGGTAGGATCCCGCGAGCGATGCGCGCGGGGTCCCACTCTGGGCGCAGGACACGCTAAACGCGCTTTGGCAGCAGAAACACCGCCCCATCACCACAGGCCGCCATCTGCTCGCCCGTCTGCAGGCGCGGCACCACGCCGGCGGTGAAGGCCGAGAAGGCAGGCAGGACTGTCATTTGCCGACGCAGCCAGAAAGCCGGCAGTCGTCGCGGAAGGCCGGGCAGGGCAGCCTGCGGGTGCAGGTGGCCTGCAATGACATGCGCGCCGTCCTCGGCCGGTTCCGGCTCATGCCGCAGCACGAAAGGCCCAAGCATCGCCTGGCGCTCATGCACGTCCACTGCCAGCGTCGCCTTGGACAGGGCGCGATCGTGATTGCCACGCACCACATGGACCTGCAGGCCGGGCTGCTGCTCGCGCCAGCCCAGCCACTGCGCATGCCATGGGGCGCGATGCACCGGGCCGTGCAGCACGTCCCCCAGGATCCAAAGCTGATTGCAGTCGGTGCGCTCTACCAACTGCTGCAGACGCTGCAGGTCGCTGTGCGTGCCGCCCACCGGCAAGGCAATGCCGGCGCGGCGGAAGATGTCCGCCTTGCCCAGGTGCAGGTCGGCGATCAGCACCGCGCCGCGCTGGGGAAGCCACAGCGCACGCTCGCCCACCAGCACTGCCTCTTCGTCCCCCAGGTGCACGCGTACGTCATCGTCCATGCCGCTTCTCCAGTTGCTGCGACGCACGCAGCACCCGCGTGCGCCAGTCTTCGTTGCTCAGCTGGCCGCGCAGGCGCTCGGCCCACAGCGGGAAGCCCAGTGGCGTGAGTGAGGTCGGCGCACGCAGGCACAGGGCCCGTGCACCCAGCCGCTGCAACGTCGCGTGCAGTCCGTCGATGTCCAGGCTGTCATGCAGCACTTCGTGCTCGGCCAACTGCAGCAGCATGTGATCGGGATCGTGCTCGCGCAGCACGTCATACAGCAGGCCTGACGATGCCTGCAGTTGGCGCAGCGAACGCGGCATGCCACCGGGCAGGCTGGGTACCAGCAGGCCGGCGACGCGGGCAATGCCGCGGAACTGGCGGCGTGCCAGTTCGCCCAGGTTGACCGCCGCGCGCAGGTCATCCAGCAGGGCGTCGGCGGACAGCAGGGCGCGCCACTGCAGTTCGTCGAGCGCCTGCGGCAGCGCCGGGGCCAGCACCAGGCCATGGTCGTTCACCGCGTAGCCGATGCTGTTGCGCTGCAGCCGCGTGCAGCGCAATGCCAGCAGGGCCGCCAGGGCCTCGTGCACATGGCGGCCGGCAAAGGGATACAGGAACAGGTACTGGCCCTCGCGCCGACGCACGTCTTCGATCAGCACATGGGCCGGCGACGGACGCGCCGACAGCCGCTCCTGCAGGCCCAGCAGCGGGTGCAGCCACTGCGACTCGGGGCTGTCGTCGGCGCCGCCGAGCACGGCCTCCAGTTCGCGCCCCAGCGATGGGGACAGCGCCAACTGGCCACCCTGCCAGCGCGGTACCGCCCCCTCGCCGCCACGGGCAAGGCGCACATAGGCGGTCATGTCCTGCAGCTTCACCAGTTCCAGCAGCCGGCCCGCGAACTGGAAGCGGTCGCCGCGGCGCAGGCGGCTGGCGAACTGTTCCTCCACTGCGCCCAACCCGCCGCCGCGCATGAACTGCACGCGTACGCTGCCGTCACTGCTGATGGTGCCGATCGACAGCCGATGGCGCAGCGCCTGGCGGCGGTCATGCACGCGGTACTGGCCATCGTCGTCGCGCACCACCTTGTGGAAGTCAGGGTACTGCGACAACGCGCGACCGCCCTGCACGATGAACTCGAGTACGGCCTGCCAGTGCGCATCGGTGACCTTGGCGAAGGCATGGGTGCGGCGCACCTGCGCCAACAGCGCGTCGGCCTCGAAGCCGCCGGCCAGGGCGCGGCTGATGCAGTGTTGCGCCAGCACGTCCAGCGACAACTGCAACGGCCGCCGCGCTTCCACCACGCCGTCGTCCAGCGCGCGGCGGACGGCGGCATATTCGGCAAGCTCCAATGCGTGGCTGGGAATGCACACGATCTCGCCACTGGCGCCGGGGCGGTGGCGGGCGCGACCGGCGCGTTGCCGCAAGCGCGCCACGCCCTTCGGGCTGCCCAGTTGCAGCACCTGGTCGACTTCGGGAAAGTCCACGCCCAGGTCAAGGCTGGAGGTGGCCACCACGCAGCGCAGCGTGCCGTTACGCAGGCCATCTTCCACCTGCTGGCGCAGGGCCGGGTCCAGCGAGCCGTGGTGCAGGGCCAGGGTGTGCAGGTCTTCCGGCCACACGGCGGCCAATGCCTGATGCCACAGCTCGGCCTGCGCGCGGGTGTTGGTGAACAGCAGGCTGCTGCGTGCAGCCATCACCGTCTGCAGCACGCGCGGCAGCTGGCGCAGCCCGAGATGGCCGGCCCAGGGAAAGCGTTCGCCGGGCTCGGGCAGCAGGCTGCGCACGCGCACCGGGCGCGGCCGCGCGCCTTCCACGCTCAGTGCATCGTGACGATCAGGCAGCAGCACCGCACGGGCCTGATCAAGGTTGCCGAGGGTGGCCGACAGCCCCCAAAGCTGCACTGCGGGAGCGGCATCGCGCAGCAGTGCCAGGTTGAGCTGCAGCAGCACACCGCGTTTGCTGCCCAGCAGCTCGTGCCATTCGTCGACGACGATGCAGCGCAGCTGGCGCATGCGGGCCAGCGTATCGGGGTAGCTCAGCAACAGCGCCAGCGATTCCGGCGTGGTCACCAGCACGTCCAGCCGTCCTTCGCGCGCCAGGCGTTTGTCACGGCTGCTGGCGTCGCCGCTGCGCAGGCCCACCTGCCAGTCGAGGCCGATGGCCTTCAGCGGCTCCTGGAGCGCGCGTGCGGTGTCGGTGGCCAGCGCGCGCAGGGGCGTCACCCACAGCACCTGCAACGGCCGTACGGCGCTGCGACGGGCCGGTGTGGGCAATGGATCCAGCAGGGCCTGCAACAGCGGTCCGCCGAACATCGCCAGCGTCTTGCCGCTGCCGGTGGGCGTGTGCAGCAGGCCGGAGGCACCGCCCAGGTAGTGCCGCCACATCGTGCGCTGGAACGGCAGCGGGCGCCATCCACGTTCGCTGAAGAATCCCGTCAAACGGGCCAGCGCCTCGCTTCGGGTCATCGAGCGAGGGCCTGCAGCTGTGCCAGCTGGTCGGCTTCGCTGGCCGGCTTGTCGTGGCGCCAGCGCAGGATGCGCGGGAAGCGCACGGCGATGCCGGACTTGTGCCGCTTGCTGATGTTCACTGCCTCAAAGCCCAGTTCGAACACTTGTTCGGCGCGGACGCTGCGCACTGGCCCGAAGCGTTCGCGGGTGTTGGCCCGTATCCAGCGGTCGAGGGCGAGGATTTCCTTGTCGTCCAGGCCGGAGTAGGCCTTGGCCACCGGTACCAGTTCTTCGCCGTGCCAGACGCCAAAGGTGTAATCGGTGTACAGCGTGCTGCGCCGGCCATGGCCGGCCTGTGCATACAGCAGCACCGCATCGATGGTCAGCGGGTCGACCTTCCATTTCCACCAGTCACCGCGTCGGCGCCCGGCCTGATACACCGAGTCGCGCCGTTTCAGCATCAGGCCTTCCACGCCGCGCACGCGGGCCTCTTCGCGCAGCGTGGCCGCCTGCTGCCAGTCGTCGGCCTGCACCTGCGGGGACAGCTGGATGCGCGGGTCGGCCAAGCGCTCCAGCAGCGCGGCCAGACGCTCGCGTCGCTGCTGCAGGGGTACGCCGCGCAGGTCTTCGCCATCCTGTTCCAGCAGGTCATAGGCCAGCACCCGCACGGGCGTGCTGCGCAGGGTGGCCGGCCCCGGTTTGCGCCGCTGGATACGGGTCTGCAGGGCGGTGAAAGCGCGCGGCAGGTCGTCGTCGGCGTCCCACGCCAACAGTTCGCCATCGATCACGCAGCCATCAGGCAGGGCGGCGGCGGCCTGTTCTATCTCCGGGAAGCGCCCGTCCAGCCGTTCTTCGCCGCGCGACCACAGGGCGACTTCGCCTTTGCGGCGCAGCAACTGCAGGCGGATGCCATCCCATTTCCATTCCAGCACCCAGTCCTGCACCGGGCCCAGCGTCTGCGCCTCGGCTTCCAGCGGCGAGGCCAGGTAGAACGGATAGGGCTGCTGCCGATCCAAGGGCAGTTCTTCGTGCGTCAGCAGGGTGCCCAGCAGATCCGGTGAGGGCACCCACTCACCCAGCATGCGCTGGGCGATGCGCGCGATATCCAGCCCCGACAGTTCCGCCAGGGCCTGTTGCACCAGGCGCTGCGAAACACCGACCCGCAGCGCCCCGGTCAGCAGTTTGTTGAAGACCAGTCGCTGCGGTGCCGGCAGCGACTGCCAGCCGAGTTCGACGGCCGCGCGGCGCACGCTTTCATCCCTGTTCGCCACGGCGAGCAGGTGGCCTTCGATCCACTCCACCAGCGAGCGGTCCGCCGCGGCCTGCGCGGGCTCATCGATCAGCAGGGTAAGTGTCTCGGCAAGATCACCCACCTGTTCGTAGCTGTCCTCCACCAGCCAGGCGGGCAGGCCAGTGGCTTCGACCAACCACGCGCGCAGTTCGCCACTGGCGGCGATCTTCCTGCGTGCACCGCCCACCTTGCCGCCGCTGAGCAGGTACAGCGCCCAGGCCGCATCGTGTGGCGGGGCGGAACGGAAGTAGTCGACCAGCGCGGCGCGCTTGTCGCCGGTCGCGGTGCTGCGGTCAAGGCGCTGGTAGAGCGCGGCGAAGGCCTTCATTCTTCGCTCCCGTAATCGGTACGGAAGGCCTCGGCAGCAGTGCCGTTCTCGCGCAGGTAACGGATCAGCGCATCGGTGTTGCCATGGGTGGCGATGATGCGCGACGCGCCGGTCTGCGCGATGGTCTGCAGCAGCGCCGGCCAATCGGCGTGGTCGGACACCACGAAGCCGCGGTCGACGTTACGGCGGCGCCGGTTGCCACGCAGGTGCATCCAGCCAGAGGCGAAGGCCAATTGATGGCGACCGAAACGCCGCACCCACGGCGTGCCGGCCGCCGACGGCGGTGCCAGTACCAGGCGACCCGCGGAGTCCGGCTGGCGTCCCTGTTCGGCGACGGCTTCGGTGGCCAGCATCGGGATGCCGGCCTGCCGATAGACCTGCACGCCGTTGTCGATGGCGCCGTGCAACCAGGCAGGCTGATCGTCGAGTGGCAGCAGTTCGCCCAGTATGCGTTGCGCCTTGCCCAGCGAGTAACAGAGCAGGATCGCCGCCTCGCCGCGCTCACCGCATTCGCGGCGCCACGCCACGATGTCGGCGGCCACCTCGGTGGTATCGGGCCAGCGGTAGATCGGCGAGGCGAAGGTCGCTTCGGTGATGAAGGTATCGCAGGGCACGACCTCGAAGGGGTCGCAGGTGGGATCGGGCTGCCGCTTGTAGTCGCCCGAGGCCACCCAGACCTGCTCGCCATCATCGATGCGCACCTGGGCCGAGCCCAGCACGTGGCCGGCCGAATGCAGCGACACCTCGACCGCGCCCATGCGGAAGGGCACGCCCCAGCCGTGGGTGTGGATGCGGACATCACCCAGTCGCCAGCGCAGGATCGCCGCGCTGGACAGGCTGCAGAAGTACTCGCCCATGCCGCCCCGGGCGTGGTCGCCATGGCCGTGGGTAATCACCGCGCGCGGCACCGGCCGCCATGGGTCGATGTGGAAGTCGCCAGCGGGGCAATACAGTCCTTCGGGCCGCAGTACCACCAGATCGTCGCGTCTGCTCATGCCCGCACTGTGCCGATGCATTCGTGCAGGAGGTGAGAATCCGCCTGAACAGCAGGGGCCACGGCAGTGCGGCAGAATCGTGCTTTGCTGCTGCCAAGGAGGCCTCCGCCATGCGCACCGATCCTGCCGCGTTCCAGACCCACGGGGTTCAGAACCAGCCCCCGCCCTTTGCCGGGCGGCACCTGTGGTCGGACGACGCGGCACTGGTGGAGGCGGTGGATCGTGCCGGCGCGTCGTCGTTCGTGCCGCGGCTGGCGGCGTACGGCGTGTTGGCCGGTGACACGCTGTATCGGTTGGGCTTCGAAGCGAATCGTGACCGGCCACGGCTGCGCACCCACGATGCACAGGGCCATCGCATCGATACCGTCGAGTTCACGCCGGCCTACCATCAGTTGCTGCAACTGGGAAAGGAACATGGCGTTGCTGGCCTGTCCTGGCATGAGCCACAGCCGGGGGCGCACGTGGCGCGCGCGGCCTTGAGCTATCTGCACCACCAGGCAGAGGCCGGCACCAGCTGCCCCTTGACCATGACCCACGCGGCGGTCGCCGTACTTGCCGACCACCCGGTGCTGTCCGACTGGGCGCGCAAGGCGGCCGCGCCGGTGTACGACCCGCGCGATGTGCCGGTGGCCGACAAAGCCGGCATCACGCTGGGCATGGGCATGACGGAGAAGCAGGGCGGCTCGGACGTACGTGCCAACCAGACCCATGCCGAGCCCTGCGCGGATGGCAGCTATCGGCTCGTCGGGCATAAATGGTTTTTCTCTGCGCCGATGTCCGATGGCTTCCTGGTACTCGCGCAGGCACCGGCGGGCCTGACCTGCCTGCTGATGCCGCGGCGGCTTGCCGATGGCGATCGCAATGCGTTCCAGTTGATGCGGTTGAAAGACAAGCTGGGTGACTGGGCGAACGCATCCAGCGAAGTGGAGTTCACCGGCGCCCAGGCGTGGCGGGTGGGCGAAGAAGGGCGCGGTGTCGCGACCATCATCCACATGGTGATGATGACCCGCCTGGACTGCATGCTCGGGGCGGCGGCGGAGATGCGCATGGCGCTGGCCCAGGCCCTGCACCACGCGCGCCATCGCCGCACCTTCGGTGAGCGCCTGTGCGACCACCCGCTGATGGCCAACGTGCTGGCCGATCTGGCGCTGGAGTCCGAGGCCGCTACGGCGTTGGCCCTGCACGTCGCCGCGGCGGTGGATGCTGCATCGCGCGATCCGCAGCGCGCGCTGATGGCCCGGGTGGGCACGGCACTGGGCAAGTACTGGGTCTGCAAGCGCGCCGCAGTGTTCGTCAACGAGGCGCAGGAATGCCTGGGCGGGGCAGGCTACGTGGAAGAGTCGATGCTGCCCCGGCTGTACCGGCAGGCGCCGCTCAACTCGATATGGGAAGGCAGCGGCAACATCCAATGCCTGGACCTGTTGCGTACGCTGCAGCGTGAGCCGCAGGCGCGCCAAGCCCTGTACGACGAACTGCTGTCCGCCACGGGCCTGGACAGCCACTTCGACGAGGCGCTCTCACGCTGCTGGCACGATGTGCCGGTCGCACCGGTCATGGCACGCCTGCATTGCGAGCGGCTTGCGCTGCTGTTGCAGGCTGCGATCCTGCTGCGCGCGGGTAGTCCGTTCGCGGCGGCCTTCGTGCGCAGCCGTCTATGCGCGCAGCACGGCCTGGCGTTCGGTACCTTGCCCGCCGATCTCGATTTCGGCGCGATGTTGGCGCGCGCGCTGCCCTGAGCGGTGGCATGAAAAAGGCGCCGGATGCCTCCGGCGCCTGCCACGTGGAAGAGCTGCGTGATTCAGTGCTTGCCGTGGTCGGCGGTGTCCTTGGCATCGTCGGCGACATCGCGTGCTTTGTCGGCCACGTTCTGCGCGGCCGTGGCGGTCGCTTCGCTGGCATGGGCGGCAGCATCCTTGGCGGCGACCTTGGCTTCTGCTGCTGCATTGGCCGTGGCATCCGCCGCGCGGTCCAGCGCCTGCTGGGTATCTGCAGCGGCCGTCGCCGAGGCAGCGGAGGCATCATCGGCGGCGTTGCGGGTAGCGGCAGCGGCGCGGTCAACGGCATCGCGCGCGGCCACGCCGGCGCTGTCGGCGGCCTGTGCGGCGTCCTGGCGGGCCTGCTCGGCTTCCGGACCCTTGCAGGCAGCAAGGCCGAAGACGAGGGAAGCGGCCAGCAGGGAGGTGGTGAGGGTGCGGATGGTCATGGCGCGCTCCAGGTCAGGGTTTCAGTGAGCGCCAGCCTATTCATGTGAGGGTCGATGGCGGGTGAAGTCTGTTTGCGCGTGCGCGCGGCTTGAAGGCAAGGGCAAGGGCAAGAGCAGCGGCAACGGCACGAGCAACGGCAACGGCTGCAGGGCCGCGTGATGGCGGGGCGGGGTGGGGTGGCGGGGGACGGCAGAAGCCGCTCCTGCGTGCCTTGTTTCGCGCCATCCATGGCGCTCAACACCCCCGCAAACCCACCCCGCCCCACCTTCGACAGGTCCATGGCGGCCCTCGAATCGGTAGCGCCGACCCATGGTCGGCGGATTCGTGGGGAATGGGGTTTGATGGTTTCCGCCGACCATGGGTCGGCGCTACCGCTTTTCTTCTTTTTTCATACGCGGCGGGCGGCCACGGACCCTGTCAGGGGGCCGGGCGGTGGGGCAGGGCGGGGGCGTTGAGCGCAGGGGCTCCCTCCACCCGACGGGTCAACGACGCCTGCGGTCGCGCCGAGCCGTGCTCGGCGGAATGTTTCCGCCAACGGCCCGCTGCGCTCGCCGACCATGGGTCGGCGCTACCGCTTTTTTTTTTTTCCATGCGCGGCGGGCGGCCACGGAACCTGTCAGGGGGCCGGGCGGTGGGGCGGGGCGGGGGCGTTGGGTGCCATGGATGGCGGGTCCACGTCATCGCATTCGCGCTGCCGCTCCCACGCTTTGCTTCGCAAACCGTGGGCCCCGTCTCACCGGCACCCACACCCCGCCGCTTCGCGGCCGCCCCTGACTCAGGGGCTCCCTCCACCCGACGGGTCAACGACGCCTGCGGTAGCGCCGAGCCGTGCTCGGCGAAATGTTTCCGCCAACGGCCCGCTGCGCTCGCCGACCATGGGTCGGCGCTACCGCTTTTATTTTTTTTCCATGCGCGGCGGGCGGCCACGGAACCTGTCAGGGGGTCGGGCGGTGGGGCGGGGGCGTTGAGTGCCATGGATGGCGGGTCCACGTCATCGCATTCGCGCTGCCGCTCCCACGCTTTGCTTCGCAAACCGCGGGCCCCGTCTCACCAGCACCCACACCCCGCCGCTTCGCGGCCGCCCCTGACTCAGGGGCTCCCTCCACCCGACGGGTCAACGACGCCTGCGGTAGCGCCGAGCCGTGCTCGGCGGAATGTTTCCGCCAACGGCCCGCTGCGCTCGCCGACCATGGGTCGGCGCTACCGCTTTTTCCTTTTTTTCATACGCGGCGGGCGGCCACGGAACCTGTCAGGGGCCGGGCGGTGGGGCTGGGCGGGGGCGTTGAGTGCCATGGATGGCACGAAACGAGGCACGCATGGACGCAGTTTTTGCCGTCCCCCGACCAGCCCCGCCGCCCGGCCTATCCCACGTACTGCTTCACCGCAGACAGCCGCGAGGGGGTCTCACCCGTTCGACCACCCGAACGACGGGCAAAGAAAAAGCCGCTGGCGAACCAGCGGCTTCTTCAGAACAGCGTGAAGAAAGAAGTTATTACTTCTTGGCTTCTTCAGCAGCGTCCTTGGCCTGCTCGGCGGTGCCTTCGGCAGCCTTGGCAGCGTCGGCAGCGGCGTCAGCAGCAGCGTCGGTGGCAGCGCCAGCAGCCTGACCAGCAGCGTCGGCCGAAGCGTCAGCAGCGGTAGCGGCGGTGTCAGCAGCCTGCTGAGCAGCGTCAGCGGTCTGCGAGCCAGCAGCAGCAGCCTGGTCAGCAGCGGCCTGCGCTTCGGTGGCAGCTTCGTTGGCCGAAGCGGCGGCGTCCTGGGCAGCTTCCTGCTTCGAGCAGGCAGCCAGGGCCAGGGCCAGGGACATAGCAACCAGCAGCTTGTTGATGCTCATTTGGTGAATCCTCGTCGTCGTTAGATAGGCAACGCGCAGTTGCGCGCCGTCAACATGATGACAAGCCAAGATTGGCTGTCAAGCGATCCCGCATTCAGTTTTGCGAAACGGGCGTTAAACTCAATCAAATCAATTCGATGGCAATGGCCGTTGCTTCGCCACCGCCGATGCACAGCGTAGCGATGCCGCGCTTGCCACCGCGGCTGCGCAATGCGTGCACCAAGGTGACCACCAGTCGCGCGCCCGAGGCACCGATGGGATGGCCCAGTGCGCAGGCGCCGCCGTTGACGTTCAACTTGTCGTGGGCGATGCCCAGTTCACGCATCGGCGCCATCGCCACCACGGCGAACGCTTCGTTGATTTCGAACAGGTCCACATCCTCCAGCGCCCAGCCGGCTTTTTCAAGCAGCGTATGGATCGCACCGATCGGCGCGGTGGTGAACCACTCCGGCTCCTGCGAGTGGGTAGCGTGGGCGACGATGCGCGCCAGCGGCTGCAGGCCGCGCGCCTTGGCATCGTCTTCCGACAGCAGCACGACCGCAGCCGCACCGTCGGAGATGCTGGACGAGCTGGCGGCCGTGACCGTCCCGTCCTTCTTGAACGCCGGACGCAGGGTCGGGATCTTGCCGATGTCGGCGCGTGTCGGCTGTTCGTCGAGGGAAACCTCGACGTCGCCCTTGCGGGTGGTGACCTTCACCGCGACGATCTCGTCAGCGAATGCGCCGTTGGCCTGCGCGGCCTGCGCGCGCTTTACCGACTCGATCGCGTAGGCGTCCTGTTCTTCGCGGGTGAACTGGTACTTGTCCACCGCACATTCGGCGAACTCCCCCATCGCCTTGCCGTCGTAGGCGTTGACCAGACCATCGTGGGCCATGTGGTCGACAGCCTGGAAGTTGCCGAAGCGGTTGCCGGTGCGCGAATTGGGCAGCAGGTGCGGCGCATTGGTCATCGATTCCATGCCACCGGCCACCACGATGCGGGCCGAGCCGGCCTTGATCAGATCGTGCCCCAGCATGATCGCCTTCATGCCCGAACCGCAGACTTTGTTGAGCGTGGTGGCGCCGGTGGACAGCGGCAGTCCGCCGGCGATGGCCGCCTGGCGGGCAGGGGCCTGGCCCAGGTTGGCCGGCAGCACGCAGCCCATGATGACTTCAGAAACATCCGCAGCAGGGACACCGGACTGTTCCAGCGCGGCGGCGATGGCCGCTGCGCCGAGGGTCGGGGTGGGCACGCCGGTGAACTGGCCGAGGAAGGAACCGATGGCGGTGCGCTTGGCGGCGGCGATGACGATGTTGGACATGGCAATCTCGTTGTTGCGTGAGCAAATTCGGAAAAGGAGACGCGAGGCGTTGGATAGCGACGCAAATCCCGGCAGACTGCGTGGGGGACGCCCAGTATAGGCGGTGCCCCTGACCGCTGCTGTCCACGCAGGCTCACACGCAGCGGCGACGGCACTACTCGACACCATCGACGGGGATGCAGGGATGACGCACGTTCACGAGTCGTATCGCGGGGCCATCCGGTCCGCACTGGCCGTTGCACTGGTGGCTGCATTGACGGCATGTGGCGGAGGTGGCGGGGGCGGCAATGTCCGCGTGGATCCCCCTGTGCCGCCGCCGGTGACACCCCCTGTCACGCCGCCGCCGACCACGCCGCCGCCGGTGACGCCGGATCCACCGCCGCCGCCGCAACCCACCCTGCAAGGCCACCTGACGGCGGTGAATGCGCTCGGTACCGGCTTGACCGGCCAGGGCGTACGCATCGGCGTTGTCGACTCCGGGGTCAATCGCAGCCATCCCGCGCTGGCGGGACGTGTCGCGGCCAGTTACAGCTACGTCGACCCACGGGCCAACGACCTGACGCGTGACGATGTGGTCGGGCACGGCACCACCGTCGCCATGCTGGCCGCCGGTGGCTCTTACGCCGGTGCGCAGGTGGGCGTGGCGCCCGGCGCCGAGGTGGTGTCGGCACGGATCATCGCCGACACGCGGCCGGTGGATGATGGGTCCGGCTCCGGTAACCAGGTTGACGGCCCGATCGGCTTGGCCGGTGTTCACCGCGACCTGATCGCGGCCGGTGTGAAAGTGATGAACAACTCCTGGGGCGGCCTGTACTGGACCAGCCCCGCGACCACCGCGCAGATCGCCGACGAGTACCGGTCCTTCATCATCGGCCACGATGGGCTGGTGGTGTTCGCCACCGGCAACGACGGCAGGAACACCCCCTCCAACATGGCGGCCCTGCCCAGCCGCCCCGGCAGCGGCGGCACGTTGCCCGCTGCGGACCTGGCACGCGGCTGGCTGGCAGTGACCGCCGTCGACACGGTGAATCCGACCGAGCTGGCGAACTACGCCAATGCGTGCGGCGAGGCGGCCAGCTACTGCCTGGCCGCGCCTGGCACGGCGGTGTATCCGGATCCGCAGGCGACCACGCAGGCCGCTACGTTTTATTACGGCTGGGGCACGTCGTATGCCGCCCCCCTGGTCTCCGGCGCAGCTGCATTGGTGTGGCAGCGTTTTCCTTATTTCAGCAATGACCTGGTCCGGCAGACTCTGCTCGGCACTGCCACCGATCTCGGCGCGGCCGGCGTCGATCCGGTGTTCGGCAATGGGCTGCTCAACGTCGGCAAGGCGGTGGACGGGCCCGGCCGCCTCGACTGGGGCGACGTCACCGTCAACGTCAACCAGCTCGGACTGGATTCGGTGTGGCGCAACGATATGAGTGGCACGGGTGGCCTGATCAAACAGGGCGCAGGCGCGCTGGGTCTGGCGGGACGCAACACCTATTCGGGCAGCACGCGCATCGAGCAGGGCACGCTGGCCCTGCGGGAAGGCTCCTCGATCAGCTCCAGCGTCAGCATCCTGCCGCAGTCCGGCAATGTCAGTGGCGCGGGGCTGCAGTTCATGAACGGCAGTACCCGGGTGATCGGCAACGTGGACAACGGGGCCAGCGTGATCCTGACCAGTGCGAACGCCGACGCCACGATCGAGGGCAATTACGTGCAGCGTGACGGGGCGCAGTTGATGGTGGCGCTGGGCGTGAATCCACTGCAGGTGACCGGCACGGCCACGCTGCAGGGCGGGGGGGTGATGGTCAACGGCGTCATCGCCGGCTACGTCCCGGCCGATGGCAGCCGGCAGGCGCTGCTGCGCGCACAGGGGGGATTGTCCGGGCAGTTCAATACGGCCGCGAGTGGGCAGAACGGGGTTTCGCTTCTGGAATCGCGCTACGGCTATGACAGCACGTCGGCATGGCTGGAGCTGACGCGGGTGAGCGTGGTGGCGGCCGCAGGCGCGGCGTCATTGGACGCGCAGGCGATGGCTTCCGCGCAGCGGGTGGAGCGGGCTTTTGAACAGCTTGATGGTAATGGCGCTGCGCAGGCCACTGCGTTTGCCGGTGCGGCTGCCGACCTGCAGCGCGTGAACGGCGGCGCTGGCGGGCTGGCGCAGAGCCTGGACAGCCTGTCCGGCAAGGCGCACGCGGTGGCGGCCCAGGCGACGTTCGACAGCATCGACATGAGCCGGCGCGCGATCGCCAGCCGCTTCGGCCAAGTGCAGGCCGCGCCTGCGGTGCGCGGTGCGTGGCAGAGCGCGTTGGGTGAAGCGGGGCAGGGCCACTTCGCCGGCAACGCGACGCAGAGTGATGGCTGGATGGTCGGCCAGGAAACGGCGCTGGCCGGCAACGGTGTACTGGGCGTGGCCTTCGGCGAAATACGCACTGCGGCCGGTGGCACGGACAACGGCGGCACCGGGCGTGATCGGCAGGCGCAGGGGCAGCTCTACGCAGGATGGACGGCGGGACGCGGCTATGCCCTGGCGCAACTGGGGGTCGGCCAGTTCCAGCGGCAGGTGGATCGGCAGCTGTTGCTGGGCAGTACGGCGTTGGCGGCGGGTGCGCGCTACGGCGGCCGTTTCGGCAGCGCGAGCGTCGAATCTGGCCTGCGGTTTGGCACCGCGCGTGCTGCGCTGACCCCTTATCTTGCGGCAAGCGTGGTGCAGGTCCGCTCGGACGGTTTCAGCGAGCAGGGCGGTCTGGGCTTCGGCCTGCGCACGCAGGACAATACGGCCCGTCGCAGCCTGGCGATGCTGGGCCTGCGAGCCGAACGCCAGTGGCATGCATGGACGTTGCGCGGTTATACCGAATGGCAGCAGGAATTGTCCCGCGATGGATTCGATCCGCAGGCCAGCTTCACCGGCATTGATGCGTTCGCGCCGTTGACGGCGGGTGGCTTGCCGCGCGCATCCGGGCTGGCAGGCATTGGGCTGGAAACCTGGCTGAGTCGCCAAGGGCGGCTGACCTTTGGGTATGACCAGCGCTTTGGCGGCGGTTTGGATGTATCGCAGGTGGCCATGCGCTACGCCGCCGGGTTCTGATTGGCAGCGGGCGGGTAGAGCCGACGGGTAGAGCCGACTTCAGTCGGCTGCACCTGCTGCGGCGACAGCAAACGACAGCCGACTGAAGTCGGCTCTACCGGTCGGCGTTACTGGCGCGGCAGGCTTAGCCGGCGCGCAGGTCACCCAGGCGCGGCGTGGCGCGGCCCAGCGGCATCTTGAGCTTGCCGATGGACTGGATGCGCGCTTCTGCGATGCGATCAGCGGCGCGCGGCGGGGCGATGTTCTCGCGCTGCGACAGCTCGAAGACGCGGCCGAGGTTGTGGTAGATGCTGCGGATGAGGCGCATGGCGCGCTCGCGGTTGTAGCCGTCGATTTCCAGCGAGACGTTCATGACGCCGCCGGCATTCACGGCGTAGTCGGGTGCGTACAGGATGCCGCGCGCATGCAGTTCGTCGCCCACGTCGGGGCTGGCCAGCTGGCTGTTGGCGGTGCCACAGATGATGCGTGCCTTGAGGCGCGGCAGCACATCCAGGCTGATCGCGCCTTCCAGCGCACAGGGTGCGAACACGTCCGCGTTCACCTCGTGGATTTCATCGGGTTTGACCGCCTCCGCGCCGTACTCGGTCACGGCGCGCTCGACCAGCGCGGGGTTGAGATCGGTGACGAACAGCTTCGCCCCCCGGTCACGCAGCAGCTTCACGAACTCCATGCCGATGTGGCCCAGGCCCTGCACGGCAATACTGGTCTTGCCCACTTCTTCATGGCCCAGCTTGGTCTGCAGCGAGGCCATCAGGGCCTGCAGCGCGCCGTAGGCGGTGAACGGCGCCGGATCACCGGACCCGCCGTGCACCTGGTGCACGCCGGTGACGAACTGGCTTTCCAGGTAGATGTTTTCCATGTCGTTGACATCGGTGCCGACGTCTTCGGCGGTGATGTAACGACCGCCCAGCGCATCGACCTGGCGGCCGAACGCGCGCAGCAGCACTTCGGTCTTGTCGGTGCGCGGGTCGCCGATGATCACCGCCTTGCCGCCACCGACATTGAGGCCGGCCAGCGCGTTCTTGTACGTCATCGTCCGGCTGAGCCGCAGCACGTCGGCCAGCGCCTCGTCGCTGCTGGCGTACGGGCGCATGCGCACACCGCCCAGGGCGGGGCCCAGCGTGGTGTTGTGCAGGGCGATGATGGCCCGCAGACCGGCGTCCGGGTTGTGGCAGAACACCACCTGTTCATGACCGGTGGTTGCGAGGGTTTCGAATAACATGGCGACTCCGTTGACGTGATCAGCGGCGAACCACTTCGAACACGCCGGCAACGATGAGGGTGCAGAAACAAAAAAAGCGACTTCGTCAGTTCTGGAGACGGGTCGCGCGGCGCCATTCTAGTCCATTCCCCGCCGCGCCGCTGTTCACATCCCGGCGCTGGCATGTAGCGGCCTAAAGAAGCCGCCCGTGGGGCCGATGCTGGAGACACGGCGATGTCCGCCATGCGAAAGGATGGGTGCAGTGGCAGGTGTGGTGACCAATATGGGGTGGGTCGGCTGCTGCGGCACGGCGCGGGTCCGCCTGCTACCCGGCGGGGCCGGTCGATGACGGGGTTTGCGCGCTGGTGGTGGGGCCTGTTCGGGCGCCCGCCCGGGCGGACCTCATCGCGGCTGCATCAGCGCGCTGACTATGCAGAGCAGGTCCAGCGCGTTGCCGACTCCCTTGCACCGGTCGCGCAGGACGATGCGGAGGCGCGACTGCATGCGGGCCTGTACGCGCTGGCCCTGCACCCGGCGCTCGACGGCGGCTGCCCGCCGAACCAAGCCCTGCTGGAGGCGACACGGCAGGCCCTGCAGCGCAGTGACTGGAATGCCCGCCAGCTGCCGCGACGGCCGCAACTGCTGCCGCAGCTGATCCAGACGGTCAACGATCCGGATGGTTCGGCGCGTGCCACGGCCGCCATCATCGGCCAGGATCCGGTGTTGACCGGCAACCTGCTGCGGATCGCCAACAGTCCCGCGTTCCGCATGCAGGAGCGACCGGTCGACAGCCTGCAGCGCGCGATCACCCTGGTAGGCACCGAAGGCATCCGACAGATCATCAGCGCGGTGCTGGTACAGCCGGTGATGCACATCCAGTGCCAGGCGTTTCCGCAGTTCAGCACCATCATCTGGGAGCACGCGCTGCTGTCGTCGCGCGCGGCCGCTGACCATGCCCGTACGGTCAGCCAGTGCGATCCGTTTGCGGCCCAGTGGTTGGGGCTGACCCAAGGGCTGGGCGCGGCGCTGGTCATGAAGGCGCTGGTGCAGGAAGCGGAGACGCTGCGGGTGGCCGTGGACTATCCCAGTGCAGAAGCACTGCTGCGCCAATGGACGTTGCCGGTGGCGCAGCGTATCGCCGCCGCCTGGGAGCTGCCCCTGCCTGTGCATCAGGCGCTGGAACCCGAGCATGCCGGCAGTGGCCTGGCACAGAGCCTGCGCTTCGCACGGGCGGCGGCAGCGGCCAGCCTGTTGGCACGACATGGGCATATGGGTCAGAGCCAGGGGCTGGCCTGGCTGGAGCAACTGCCGGGTACCCCGCCGCATGCCCTGTTGTGGATCTGGCGCCGCCTGCATGGACGATCAGTGGAAACCCTGGCGGACGAGCACGCCGACGCCTGACACATCCGCCGAGCACGGCTCGGCGCTACAGGCACTCCGCACCGACACGCCGCACGCCCGGTAGCGCCGAGCCACGCTCGGCGAGCGTAGCGGCGCACCGCGGTCTAGAGCTGCGACTCCAGCGGCAACCAACTGATCACGCGCGCACTCGCGCGCATGCGCAGGCTGCTGTCCGGCTCGGTGGTGACCCAGTGCGGAGATTTATCGCGTTCCAGCCAGCGCACGTCGCCGGCCGGATCTAGGCCCAGCCACCAGCTCTGCTGCGGGCTGGACAGGCGCAGGTACTCCTGCGTCAGCTGCGCGGCCAGCACCGGGTCGTCAAAGATCACGCCCATTTCCGTATTGAGGTAGGCCGAACGTGGATCCAGGTTGAACGAGCCCACGAAACCATGCCGGTCATCGAGCACGAAGGCCTTGGTGTGCAGGCTGGCGCCACTGCTGCCGAACAGGCCCGAGCTGGTTGCCTTGCCATGCGCTTTCAGTTCGTAAAGCTGCACGCCGGCCTGCAGCAGCGGTGCCCGGTAGGTCATGTATCCGCCGTGCACGGCCACCACATCATTGGCCGCCAGCGAGTTGGTGACCACGCCCACCTGTACGCCGCGCTCGCTCATCATCGACAGGCCGTCCAGCCCCTCGTTGCCGGGCACGAAATAGGGCGAGATCAGCAGCGCCTTGTGCTGGGCGCTTGTCATCATGCGCACCAGATCGGTGACCAGCCAGTTGTGCTGGTCGTCGCGATTGTGCTTCATCGGCGGATCGGAAGCGATGCGGACGTTGGCACTCCAGTGCAGCGGTGCCGCACTCGCGCGGACGCGCTGCCGCGATGCGGCCACTTCCTTCAGGTAGGGCGTGGCGGCATCCCGCTTGGCCTCGTTGTCGGACTCGCGCAGCAGCAGGCGCAGCTCGGCCGGCGTGTGGAAGGCCAGCGCGCCGATCGGCACGGCGGCCTCGCTGTTCCAGTAGTCGTCGAATACGCGGTTGGCGCCGTCCACGGCCTCGCCGGCAACCAGCAGATCCAGATCACGGAAATTGACGTCCGGGCGCGCGCTGAAATATTCCTCGCCGATGTTGCGGCCGCCGACGATGGCGACGCGGCCATCTGCGATCCAGCTCTTGTTGTGCATGCGATGGTTCACCGAGAAAAACCGCTGCACCATTTCGACCAGCCGCCACAGCCCGGCGCGGTTGCGGAACGGGTTGTACAGGCGGATCTCGATATTGGGATGCCTGTCGAGCGCCATCATCAGCGCGTCCTTGTCCTGCGCGTTCATGTCGTCAAGCAGGATGCGCACGCGCACGCCGCGCGCGGCGGCATCGTGCAGGGCACGCGCCATCAGGTGGCCGATCAGGTCGTCCTGCCAGATGTAGTACTGCAGGTCCAGGCTGCGCTCGGCGCGTTCGGTGATGACCGCCCGGGCCGCGAAGGCGTCCAGGCCATCGGACAGGAACGCCACACCGGACTGGCCGGGATGGGCGGCCTGCAGTGCGCTGATTTCGCGATCGATGCGGGTCTGCGCCGGTTGCAGCGGCAGCACGCTCGACGGTGTGCCACGGGCCTGCGGTGTCAGCCGGTCCGCCAGCAGCAGGCCCGACAGCACCAGCAGCACCAACAGGCAGATCAGGATGGCCAGTACACGCAGCAGCCGGCGCCACAGGGGCAAGGGTTCAGTCATCCCCTGACTGTAACCGGCACCGCAGTGCAGAGGGAGTGCAGCCGTCAGAAGCGCTCGTCAGAGCCGAGATAGCGCCACTGGCCCGGTGCCAGCTTGCCCAGTGATACGCGGCCGATGCGCAGCCGGCGGATCGCAACCACCTCCATCGAGGCGATGGCGCAGGCTTCGCGCAGCATGCGCGGATGCAGACCCTTGCCGGCGAAGCGCAGACGCTGTTCGCTCTGCCAGCTGATCTTGCAGCCGGGAATCGTTCGGCCGTTTTCCTTCAGCCCGGTCTGCAGGCGCGCCACGTCCCACATGGCCCGTTCGCCCTGCACATCGACCAGGAACTCCTGTTCGGTGCGGGACAGCTGCTGCTGCAGGTGGGTGATGATCAGCGGATCCTGGCTGACGACCACCAGCCCGCTGTCCGACGCCGGCAGCGAGGCCGCCAACTGCAGGCCGTGGAAGTGTCGCTGCAGCGGGCGGATGCTGCCCAGGTCCAGCGGACTCTGCGATTCGGGCGTGATCAGCGCGCTCAGCGTGTGCGCGGCCGCATCGATCGGCTTGGCCAGCAGCATCGTGACGCGCTCGGACTTCTCGTCGCGCGCGGCCGGATCCAGCTCCACCGTTTCCGTGGTCACCTGCGCCTGCGGCTGCTCGACCACCTGCCCATCCACGCGCACCCAGCCGCCTTCGATGTAGCGGCGGGCTTCGCCACGGGGGCAACCGAGCAGTTCAGCGAGGCGTTTGTCCAGACGGGTCGGGAGCATGGGGCAGGGATCTCCAAGGGGCGCGCAGTGTACCTGCCGCGGCGCGTGGCTGCTTCAGCCGCTGCGGTTGATGAGTTCGGTGAGGTACAGCCGGGTATCGAATTCCAGCTGCAGGTAGTCCGGTTCCATGTGCTGGCACAGCTGGTAGAACGCCTTGTTATGGTCGGCCTCTTTCAGGTGGGCCAGCTCGTGCACCACGATCATGCGCAGGAACGCCGCCGGTGCCTCCCGGAACACGCTGGCCACGCGGATCTCACGGCTGGCCTTGAGACGCCCGCCATGTACGCGCGAGATCGCGGTGTGGGTACCGAGGGCATGCTTCACCACCTCCAGCTTGCTGTCGTAGCAGACCTTGTTCAGGTGCACCGATTTGCGCAGGTAGCGGTCTTTCAGCTCCTGGGTGTAGTCGTACAGCTGGCGGTCGTTGCGCACCTCGTGCAGCTCCGGGTAGCGGCGCTGCAGCACGGCACCCAGCTTGTCTTCGGCCAACAGGGTGCGGACCTGGTCGAGCAGGGCGTCGGGGTAGCCGGTCAGGTATTTCAGCGAAGGCATGGGGCCGCCGGGGCTCCGGTATCATGGGGGCCTCCTACGATAGAACAGTTGCAGGCACGATCATGGCAAAGCCCAACGCGCTGCAGGAACAATTGCTCAAGGCCGGGCTGGCGAAGAAGTCGCAGGCCAGTGCCGCGGCCCGTGAGCAGGCCAAGGCCCGGCAGGGCAAAGCGCCGGATGCATCGGCCGAGGTCCAGCGTGAGGCCGAGCGGGTCCGGCTGGAAAAGGTCGAGCGTGACCGCGCCATCGCCGCCGAGCGCAACGCGCAGCTGCGGGCGACCGAGCAGAAGGCGCAGGCACGGCAGATCGTGAAGACCCACGCGGTGCCGCATGCAGGCGAGAGCGAGTATCGCTTCAGCGACGGCGATGCGATCCGCACCTTGTGGATCGATGCCAAGCTGCGCAAGGCGCTTTCCGCCGGTGCGCTGGTCATCGTGGCCAACGGTGAGGGCCATGCGCTGCTGCCGCGCGCTGCGGCGGAGAAGGTGCGCGAGCGTGCGCCGGAGCTGGTGGTGGTCGATCATGGCGAGGCCGGCCAGAGCACGGTGGCATCGACCGGCAACGCCGAAGATGACGCCTACTACGCGCAGTTCCAGATTCCCGACGACCTGGTCTGGTAACTGCCGCCGGGGCCGCCCTCAGCGCAGCTGGCTGTCCTTGCTGCCCCGCCGGTTGTAACCGGACTGGGCGTGCTCGTCTTCATCGTGTGCCTGCTGGCAGGACACGCACAGGCGCACGCCGGGCACTGCCTGGCGCCTGGCCAGCGGAATCGGTGCATCACATGCTTCGCAGTGTTCCAGCCCAGGCCCTTGCTTGAGCTGGCTGCGCGCGCGTGCGATGGCGTCATCGACGGTGGCGTCGATCTGGTCCTGTACCGCGCCGTCCTGTGCCCATCCGGTGGCCATGGCCTGTCCTCCACGTGTTTGCCAGCAGACAGCGTAGGCCTGGGAAGGTGTAGGGCAGGTTGAGGTACGGTGGCTCGGGGTAGGACGGGCTCAGCCGTCGCCCTGGATGCCGCCAGGCGCGGTGGACGGATCCCGCCAACGCCGTACCGTGCGCTGGAAGAACAGATTGTTGGGCAGCTGCAGCACCGTGCCCTCATGGCCGTCGCCGGTTTCCTGCAGCGTGGTGTAGATCAGGTTGACGTCGATCACGCGCCCCTTCAGGCCCGGCTTTTCGCCGTTCTCGAGGACTTCGATGTAGTCATGCAGGCGGAACGGCCGCGTGGTGAAGATCAGCAGGGTGCAGAATATGTTCGACAGCACGCTCCACGCGGCGAAGAAGGCCACCGCGCCGACCGCTGCAAAGCCGGTGAAGGCGGTCCACAGCACGGACGCCGACGTGCCCAGGATGTGCAGGATGACCAGCAGCGCGCCGAAGTAGACGATGAAGCTGGTCAAGCGCCGCGCGCCCATCACCATTTCCAGCGGCAGCGTGTAATGGGCGGCGAAGCGGCGGATCAGCCGCCGGGCGATGAAGCGCAGCAGCCATGCCGCCAGCAGGGTCAACAGGACCATGCCGATCAGCTCGGCCTGTTCAAGCCAGGCATGGGTCCACGGCGGCAGGTACTTCTCCATGCAACAACATCCAATCAGACACGGGGGAGCACGATGTTACGCGCGCACTGGCCGTGATTCGACCTTCGGCCACGTTGCGGCTGGGCCGGTGCAGGCCAGCGTGTGGGCGCCACGCAGCAGGCAGGCCTGCTGCGCCTGCAGGCTGATCCGCAGATGCAGGGGATTGCCCTGCAGCAGCGCGCAGACGAGGATGGCCAGCAGGCCACTGACTGCAGGGGTGGACATCATGTCGCTCCGTGGCCATGGCGGGCCGGTGGGGTGTACGGCTTGGATGCCCCGACCGGCAGAAAGGTTTGAATCCGGCGGCTTTAAACCTTTTCTTTCGTGGCGGCATCCAAGGGTCATGTTCGATACGTTGATGCTAGAACGCGACACCGCTTCCCCCGCCGCCTACGACGAGCACGCCGTGGTACGCGCGGCGGTTGCCGGCGATGTGGCGGCCTACGAGCAGCTGTATCGCCAGCATGCCCCGCGTCTGTTCGCGGTGCTGTGGCGACTGTGCGGTGGGCAGCAGGCGCGCGCCGAAGATGCGCTGCAGGAGGCCTTCCTGCAGGCATGGAAAGCACTGCCCGCGTTCCGCATGGAGAGCAGCCTGGGCACCTGGTTGCATCGGCTCGGCGTCAATGCCGCCCTGATGGACCTGCGTGCGCAGGGGCGCCACGACCATGACAGCCTGGAGGACAGGGACCGGGAGCTGCCCGGGATGGGCATCGATGATCCCTGTGCCGGCACCGAGCGTGACCTGGAACGCGCCCTGGCCCGCTTGCCGCCACGTGCACGTGCGGTGCTGGTGCTGCATGACATCGAGGGCTGGAAACACCACGAGATCGCCGAACAGCTGCAGATGGCGGTGGGTACTTCAAAAGCGCAGCTGCACCGTGCGCGCGGCCTGCTTCGTACGCGACTGGGAGACATGACATGACGCACCACGATGACCTTGACCACGCGCGGGACACGGCGCTGCTACGCCAACTGCAGGACCTGCCGCGCGAGATGCGCGTGCCTGCCGACGGTTGGACCCGCTTGCAGGCCGCGCTGCCGGTGCGCGCTGCGGAGGAACAGCCCGGGGCGAAGGTGATCCCGTTGCGGCGCCTGCGCCATGCACGCTGGTCGCTGCCCGCAGGCGCTGCGCTGGCCGCCAGCCTGGCGCTGTACTGGGTGTTGCCCTTGCCACTGCAACCCGCCGCGCCGCCGGCGCCCACGGTGTTGCAGCAGCAGGCGGCCGTCATGACCGACGCGTACCGCCAGGCCATGGCGGCCCTGCCGCCGGTGGATGCGCCGGAGTGGCGGCCGGCGCTGGTGGAACTCGACCACGGCGCCGACCAGATCCGCGACGCGTTGCAGCAGAGCCCGCGCTCGCGCCATCTTCTTGAACAGCTGCAGCGCACCTACGCATTGCGGTTGGAACTGACCCGGCAGGCAACACGCGCTGCCTCCGGCCTGCCCACCTGATCCTGTTTCCCGAGGTAACGACCATGCGCCCCTTTCTCCTGTTGTCTGCGTTCGCGCTGCTTGCGTCACCGGCATGGGCCGATACGCGTGTCGATGAGCGCCATGCCATCGCGCCCGGCGGACGGATCGAAATCAGCAACATCGCCGGCAAGGTCACCGTGCGCGGCTGGGATCGCCGCGACGTGCAGCTGACCGGCACGTTGTCCGACGGGCTGACGCTGAAGCCGGAAAAGAGTGCCAGCCGCGTGCGCTGGGAAGTGGTCTACCCCCGCCGCAGCAACAGCGGTGGGGCCACGCTTGAGGTCTTCGTGCCGCGCGGGGTGGAGCTGCAGCTGGGGACGGTCAGCGCGGATATCGATATCGCCGGCATCGACGTCAAGCGGGTGCAGGCCAACACGGTCAGTGGCGATGTGCGAGCGGCCGGACGCAGTGCGGAAGGCACTCTCAACTCTGTCAGCGGTGACGTGGACACCGAGTTGCAGACCACCCGCATGGAGGCGCGCACGGTCAGCGGCAGCATCCGTGCCGGTGGCGGACTGTCGGGGGAGATCGGCGCGACCACGGTGTCGGGTCAGGTCGGCGTAGAGGCGGGCCGCACGCAGCGGCTGGTGGTGGAAACGGTGTCCGGCCGCATCGATCTGTCAGCGGCGACGTTGGCACCGGGCGGACGGATCAGCGCGCAATCGGTCAGTGCGTCCATATCCCTGCGGGTGCCGGCCACCGTGTCGGCCCAGCTGTCGATCGACAGCTTCAGTGGGAACATCCAGAGTGATGCCGGAAACGTGGAGCGGCCCCGGCATGGTCCCGGCAGCACGCTGGACACGCGGCTGGGGAGCGGCGACGGCGATATCAGCCTGCAGTCACATTCGGGCGGAGTACGCGTGCGCCTGGACCGCTGAGCGGCAGGGCATGCAGGCCGGCCGCGGCGGTGCAGCCGCCGCGGTCGCCGACACGGTCAGCTGGCTTTCTTCAGCGACCAGGTGTTGCCAAGCACTTCGATCTTGCCACCCGCTTTGCGGAACGCGGCCAGGTCGGCGGCGATGCTGTTGCTGCTGGGCGTAGAGCTGGACGAACCGCTCTTGCGCTCATTGCGGATGGTGTTGCTGGCCTTCGCGGGGGTCTTTGCCTTGCGGGGCATGGTTGCTCCTGTCAGGGTGAAGGGTGGGGGGAGGTCCAGGCATCTGCCTGGTGCTGGTAATCCTGCCGTTCGCGCTGGCAGTCATCGCCGCCCATCTTGAACTGGCGACAGATCGCGGGGCGCTGCGTATAGATGCTGCAACGCAGGTGGTACGGGTCGATGGCTGCGCACCAGCCTTCTTCGTTCTGCGCCATGCGACGGCCGCCCCGGCCGTCACTTTCCACGAACCAGATGGGGACGTCATCGCCCGGCATCAACCACACCGGCAGCCGGCAACAGACGGCATCGCATCGACGGCAGTCGATGGGGGCGGGTGCCTGCTCAGGTTGTACGGCCTCGTGGGCCTTCGTAATGCCCAAGGATGGTCTCGATCGCGGCTCGGAAGCGTGGCCATGGCAGAGCCAGGAGCCATGGCCGGAAGGCCCGCGGACGGGCCGTTGCACGCAGTGACACGTCGCGCACGCAGGTAGAACGTGCGCCGACGGAATATGCGGTGATTGTCAAGCCGGTCGAGTTTAACGCGGATCGCTTCGGGATATGTTAAGGGGTGCCGGCTGCCGCCAATGCCAGCCCCTGCACCACGCCGAACGAGGCATCGCCGTGGACCTGCCGGGCATCCGGGAAGGCCGCTGCCGCGACCTGCCGCAGATAGCCTGCGCGGGACATGCCCCCGGTCAGGAAAACCGCATCCGGGTCATGCCCGATGTCCTGCCGGACCTGGGCCAGCAGCGCCTGCAACTGCCCCAGGTAGGCATGTGCGGCCTGTCCCAAGCCGTCGGCCGAGGTGTCAGCCTGCAGGCCCTTTTCGATGAACGGCAGCGGACTGGCATGGGCGGGCGTGCTGCTCAGGCTGATCTTGGCCCGCTCCACTTCACGGTACAGCCGTGCGGTATTGCCGGTGTCCTGCAGGGCCTGCAGGCGGCTGCCGTACGGGTTTTCAACGTGATCGTAGGTGTGCTGGCGGAAGTCGCGCTGGCGCGTCATGTCCTGCACCGTGGCCGCCTCCACATAGTGGTGGGTTGGCACGCGGGTGATGCCGCGGCCGAACAACGGCATGTACGCCGCCAGGCTCAGCGCCAGATCGATATCGGTGCCGCCGCGGGCGATGCCCCAGGCCCGATGGATGCGCGGGGCTTCACCGCCGCCCACCCGCGCATGGGCGATGTCGGTGGTGCCACCGCCGATGTCCACGATCACGGCGTCATGGGCGTCGCTGCTGGTGGCGTGGTAGTGCATGGCCGCCGCTGCGGGTTCTTCCAGAAAGTCGACCTGGTCGAAGCCGGCCGCGACCGCTGCCTCGCGCAGGATGTCCAGCGCCTGGTCGTTACCGGCATCGCCGATCGAGCTGCGGAACTGCACCGGGCGGCCCAGCAGCGCCTCGCGCACGGGCACGCCAAGTTGGGCGCTGGCGGTGAGCCGGATGTGCTCGAGGATGTGCGTGGCGATGCCGGTGATGGTCTGGCGAGCACGCGGATGCAGGTTGTAGCCCAGCATCGACTTCGGGCTCTGCACCAGGTTGCCCTCGTTCTCTTCGAAGTAGGCTTCCAGCGCCTCATCGCCATACACCGCGTTCTGCAGCAGTTGGCTGGAGCTGCGTGGTTCGGCCATGCGGCGCTCCATCCACTGCCGGCGCAGGGTGCGCAGGGCCTCGCGACGGAGGGCTTCCAGCGGACGCGGATGGCCGGCGGCACGGGCTTCGCGCGCGGCGGTGTCGATCAGCTCCTGCAGCTCATGCTCCTGCCCTGGCTCAAGGGTGAACTCACCGGGGTCCTGCATGATGCCGGGAAAGTACACCGTGGTCCGGAACTGGTCGGCGTCGCCGAAGCGGATCGGCTCCACCCGCCCATCGCGGACGATGGCCGCGGCGGAGTTGCTGGTGCCGAAGTCGATGCCCAGGCGCATGTTGGGGCTTCCGTGATTGCAAGGGCCGCGCACTGTAGCGCGCCGGCCAGCGCAGCGGTAGGGCAGGGCGCGGGGGCCGCCCGGTTACAATGGGGGCTGTCGAAATTCTGCAAGGTCCCGCCCGATGTCCGCCACCCCTGCCTGCCCGCAATGCACCCTGGAAAACACCTACGCCGATGGTGCGCTGATGATCTGCGCCGACTGTGGCTTCGAGTGGACGGCTGAAGAGAGTGTCGGCTCCAGCGTGGTGGTGCGGGACAGCAACGGCAACGTGCTGGCGGCTGGGGACACGGTCACCGTGATCAAGGACCTGAAGGTCAAGGGCTCGTCGATTCCGCTGAAGCAGGGCACGGTGATCCGCAACATCCGCCTGGTGGAAGACGATGCCGAACACATCGAAGGCAACTCGGAGAAGATCAAGGGCCTGGTGCTGAAGGTCTGCTTCCTCAAGAAAGCCTGATGCGCGCGCCGCCGGGCGGGGCTCGGCGCTACAACGCCGCATGGGCGGCCTGCTGGTGTCGCCAGCGCTGCAGGCTGTCCAGTTTGCTCTGGTAACGCGACTGTTGCGCCGCTCCACCCAGCTGCTGCGCGCGCTGCAATTCGCGGCCCGCGCGCGGCAGGTCACCGGCCATCACGTAGGCACGTGCCAGCGCGAA
Source organism: Stenotrophomonas sp. WHRI 8082 (assembly GCF_040223995.2). Taxonomy (NCBI): domain Bacteria; kingdom Pseudomonadati; phylum Pseudomonadota; class Gammaproteobacteria; order Lysobacterales; family Lysobacteraceae; genus Stenotrophomonas; species Stenotrophomonas sp. WHRI 8082. Next base: position 3,320,142 of record NZ_CP167826.1, read on the forward strand.
GTGGAACTGGTGGGCGCTGTCGTACAGCCGCAACGCCCTGCGATAGAAATGGATGGCGCGATCGCTGTCGCCTGCGCGTTCGGCCTGCGTGCCCAGCAGGTACTGCACGAAGGGATCACGTTGCCGCACGTGCTGCAGGCGCTGCTGCAGGCGCGCTGCTCCCGCGCGGTCGCCCATGCGGGCCAACAGGCTGCTCGCGTTGATCAGGCTGGGGGTGTGGCGGGGCGAAATGCGCAGCGCTTCCATGTAATGCGCTCGCGCCAAGGACAGGTTTCCCTGGCGGCCTTCCAGCACGGCGAGGTTGTTCAGGGCTGCACTGAAGCCGGCCGATTGCCGCAGGGCAGCGTCGAACCATGCGCGCGCGGCGACCACGTTGCCCGCCTCCAGCTGCACTGCGCCGCGATTGTTGTAGAAATGGGCGAGGGCCCGCGCATCGTCGATCGGGCGCGGTCCTTTGCGGTCATAAAGGACGTTGCGGTCGAGGTCCACCGTGCCGCTTCGTCCGTTGACCTCGATCCCCGCATTGACGTGGCCGACGTTGTAGAGCACGCCTTCCTCCTGATACCACGACACCACCTGGTCCACTTCCTGCACGCGGGCCTGGATGCCAGCGCTGCGCGCGAGGGTAACGAACAACAGGGTGAAGGACAGGCAGTTCGCGCGTCGCTGCTGCCAGGTCTCGCCGACGGTGAGCGTTGCAGCGGCGTCGTACTGAAGATCCATGCCGTCGCGGGCGAAGATCATCTCGACCAGTTGCTGCAGGCGCGCTTCGCGGTCGGGCCCGGCGGAGATCACCCGTTGCCGCAGCAGCGCCTGCAGGCCGGGCGGCACCGCGACGATCTGCGACGCCGATGGTGGGGTGTCCGCAGCCAGTGCCTGCACCGGAACGCCCTGCGCCACGGGCAGCGCGAAGGCGGACACGCTGAAGAAAGCGAGCAGCAGCACCGGCCAGCGCGTCATGGCGGTTCTCCGTGGGCACGCGGGTGCCTCTTCGGGCGAGTCTAGCGCCGGCGCGTGCCCCCGCAAGACCGCCCGTCGGCCGGTTGCGCGTCATCCACAGCGGGTGTGGACGAGCGCTCCATAAAGCTGTGCATAAGTGCTCTCGCCCCAAGCGCAGCAAGCATCGTGAAGGGGTGGTGAAAAACTAGCCAGTGCTTGCGTGCGCAGGGACTGGCGGGCCATGCTGCGGTCATGGAATTCCAGCCTATCGCTCTGCCTGCCGCACAATGGACCGAGCTCGAAGCGTGTTACGCCTCGCCGCCGCGTGCGTATCACCATTTCGGCCATGTGCGCGCGCTGCTGCAGCACTGCCAGTGGGTTGCCGATGGCCCCGGCTGGGCACAGCCACGCGAGGTGTATCTCGCCGTGCTGTACCACGATGCCGTCTACGAAAGCGGTCGCAAGGACAACGAGGCGCGCTCTGCCGCCCTGGCGGTGGAGGCGATCACCCGCTGGTTGCCGGATGAAGGTATCGACGCGGGCAGAGTGAACGAGCTCATCCTGCTGACGGCGCAGCATGGTGGGCTGCAGCCGGCCGATGTGGATGCGGACGCCGCGCTCTTCCTGGACTGCGACATGGCCATCCTCGGCGCGCCCGCCGAGGTCTTCGATGCCTATGATAGGGGCGTGGCGGAGGAATATGCCGGGACGGTTCCCGGCTTCCTGTACCGGGCGGGACGGCGGCGCTTCCTGCGCGGCGTGCTGCGGCAGCCGCGCATTTTCCTCAGTGACACCTTCCACCAGCGTTTCGATGCGCCTGCGCGGGACAACCTGCAGCGGGTGGCGGGCCGCTGAATCGGCTCGTTACACTGACCGCCCTTTTGTTGTCGGCGTGCCTGCGTGGCTGATCCTGATTCCGATCCGCGTCCTGTTCCCCCTGAAGCGCCCGGCCCGAACGAGTGCTGCGGGAGCGGCTGCCCCCTGTGCGTGCTGGACCTGTATAGCGACGAACTGCAGCGTTACCGGCAGGCCTTGGCCGAGTGGCAGGCGCGGCACCCTGAGGATGCCGCCAGGTGAGTCGCCAGGATGGGCTGCGCACGGCGAGCGGGGTTGCACTGTTCGCTTTGGCGGGTTTCATCGTCATTGCACTGTCCACGCAGTTTCTTCGTGATGATCTGGATTGGATGCAGGCGACGTTGAGCCTCTACCTGCGCGGGCCGTGGGGGCTCATGTTGCGGTTGGCCTATGCGCTGCTGGCGCTGGCGCTCGTGCTGCTCGGCACCGCCCTGTTCCGGTATGCCCGCGGCCCTCGCCGTAGTGGGGCGGCGCCGTTGCTGTTCGCCATGGCGGCCCTGGGGCTGCTCGGCGTGGCGGTCGGGGACAGTTGGCTGCCCACCCATGCGCCGCTGATGTGGCCCTTGGCCCACGGTGTGGCGGCCAACACCGCGTTCCTGTGCGCCAGCGTGGGGATGCTGCTGCAGGCGTGGTATCTGCGCTGCGAGCCCGGCTGGAAACGCATCGCCACCCGGTTGTGGTGGTGGGCGTGGCTGACCTTCGGGCTGCTGTGGATGCACGTCCTGTGGCGTGCACCGCCCCGCGGTGCGGGACAGAAGCTGGTGATCGCGGTCATCGTCGCGTGGCTGGTGGCAGTGGCATGGGCCGGGTGGCGGCGCGGGGCCCTGCCGGTGGATGACCACGACAGGAACGGCATCGCCTAGCGCACGCGCGCAGGCGTATCGTTGCGGCATTGTCCGATGTCGGGAGCAGTGCATGCGGTTTGCGGGGACGTGCAGCGGGATGCTGCTGATGTTGACGATGCTGGGCGCGCTGCCGGCCGATGCCGGCACGTTGCAGGTCAGCCATGGCCGCTTCCAGCAGGTGCCGGTACAGCAGCCGGAAACGGCGCCGCAGCGGGTGGTGATCTGGTTCCATGCAGCCGGCAACGCGGCGCTTGCGCAGCGGGAACGTGCTGCGCTCGCCGACGATGGTGCGCTGGTGGTGGCGGTCGACCTGGGCCAGTTGCAGGCCGCACTGCGCCGAGAGCACGCGGGCGACTGTGCGTTCGGCTCCGGTGATGTCGAGAATTTTTCCCGCTGGCTGCAGGCCTACCTGCGGCTGCCCGGTTATCGGTTACCCCTGCTGGCGGGTGACGGCGAGGGCGCGGCCTTCGCGTATGCGCTGGCGGCCCAGGCCGATACGGGCGTGTTCGCCGGACTGCTGACCATGCAGCTACCGGAGGCGCCTGTACGGCAGCGGATGACCTGCGGCGCCGGTATGGCAGCAGGGCGTCTGCAGGCCAGCGCTTTGTCGCTGCCTTGGTTGGACGCACGCGATGCGCAAGGACACGCAGAGCACGCGCTGCTGCGCGACGTGGCGCGTGCCCGGTCCTTCCGGCGAACCGCGGACGGTGACGCGGTGCCGGGGCTGCGTGCCGCAGCGCGGGTGATCGGTGCGGCACCGGGAGTCAGCGTTGCGCCGCCACCGGCCGGGCTCGACGACCTGCCCGTGGTGGAAGTGCCTGCGGTGGGCGCAGGTGACACGATGGCGATCTTCGTCTCCGGCGATGGGGGCTGGGCCGGGCTGGACAAGGACGTCGCCGCCGCACTGGCCGCGCGCGGGGTCGCCGTGGCCGGGGTGGACTCACTGCGTTATTTCTGGAGTGCACGTACACCGGCGGGATTCGCTGCTGATCTTGCCCGCATCGCGACACACTACCAGCAGCGCTGGCAGCGCCCCAATCTGCTGCTCATCGGCTTCTCGCAAGGCGCGGATGTACTGCCCGCGAGCATCAACAAGCTGGACCCGGCGCTGCGGGCACGGGTCGATCTGATTGCGCTGATGTCAGTGGGTCGCACGGCGGACTTCGAGTTCCACGTAAGCAACTGGCTGGGCAGCAACGACGATGGCCTGCCGATTGCCCCCGAAGTGGCGAAGCTGCCTGCTGCGAAAACGCTGTGCATCTATGGGGCCAAGGATACCGATGCCCTTTGCCCGGACCTGCCGCCGGGCAGCGTGCGGGTGCTGCAGCTGCCGGGTGATCATCATTTCAACGGCGACCACGACCGTCTGGCCGCCGAGATCCTGAAAGCGGCAGGCCGCTGATCGTCAACCCGAACGTGAAGTACAAGCAGCCGCCCGGTAGTGCCGACTTCAGTCGGCACCGTGGTGCAAAAGCAGCCGACTGAAGTCGGCTCTACCGTCGCGGTTCCAGCGAGATCAATCGGGTGGCATCCAGCAGGGCAGCGGGTAGGTGGACGCCACCCGGTGCGGCCAGGTAGCGCGGTCGCCACTGCGGCGCGAACTTGGACTTGAAGCGGCGCAGCCCGCTGAACCCGTAGAAGCGTTCACCATGGCGCGCCACCAGCGAAGCGACGCGGTTCCACCGGCCCGCAAGGCGATGGGTGGCCAGCCCGGACAATGGCGCCATGCCCAGCGAGAACCGTGTATCGCCCTGTGCGCGGGCCCACAGGAACAGCTCGATGAAAAGAAAGTCCATCGTGCCTTTCGGTGCTTCGGGCAAGTGGCGCATCAGATCAACGGACAGCTCATGCCCCGCTGGTGCGTGCCATAGGTTGGCGAACGCCACGATGCGCCCCTCTGCCTCGACCAGCGCGATCGGAAAGCGGGCTAGGTAGGTGGGGTCGAAACTGCCCAGTGAAAAGCCTTTCTCTTCGCCCGCCTTGTCGTCCAGCCACGCGGTGGAAACCAGCGAGAGCGCCGGAATCAATGCAGGAACTTCGTCGGCGGCGGCGACGCGGAACGTCAGTCCACTGCGCTTGCCCCGGTTCCAGGCCTGCCGCAGATCAGCACGGTCGCGGCCCTCCAGGGTGAAATCCTGCAACGGCACCATGGCTTCCTCGCCCAGCTTCACCAGCCCGAGGCCCAGATCCAAGTAGGTCTGCCAGTACGCTTCGCCGACCTGGTAGAACACCGGCCGCAGCCCCAGCCGGTCCGCCTCTTCGCGGAACTGCCAGATCAGGGCGCGCGCGACGTCCGGCGGGCCCACCGGATCCCCCATGGCGATCAACGAGCCGCCATGGCGCTGCATCATCACGAAGCCCAGGCCCTGCGCATCGCGCAGTACCGCTTTGTCTGCGGTGAGAACCAGACAGGCCTGCGTATCCTTCGCCTGTGCCAGCACCGGCGTGAGGGCCTGCAGTGTCGCGTCGTCTGCCGGGGGCAACGGGCCCCGCGTGCTGTGCAGCAGCCGGCCCAGGCCGAAGATGGCCACGGCCATCGCCACCACCAGCAGCGCACGCAGCGCGCGGGGGGCGTTGCCGGACAGGGCGAACTGCCACCAGAGTTCATTCTGGTACTCGACGTGGCTGTAGACGAAGAACAGCAGCCACACCACCGCAACCAGCACCAGACCCAGGTTGCGGATCCACGGCCACGACCACGCCTGGTCAAGCAACGCGCCCTCGCGGTAGAACTCGCGCCGCGCGCTCCACAGCGCCACCGCGACCACCAGTGCGGCCAGCGCGATCAGTACCTGGCCGCCGCGCAGCCAGATCGGGAGCGGCGACGCGACGCAGATCGCCACTGCCAACATCCAGGCGGCATGGCTGCGTCGCGCCAGGCCCTGGGCGATCAACAGCAGGACCACGCCCGCCAGGCTGCCCAGCAGGTGCGAGGTCTCCAGCAGCGGCAGCGACGCGGTACGCAGGTAGCGATGGGTGGCCGGCAGGGTGCCGTCCACGATCAATGCCGCCCCCACGCTGAAAACCGCCAGCGCGATGATGTTCGGTAGCCAGGGGCGCAGGGTCTTCCAGCCTGCGCGCGTCACGCCGGCGCTGGCACGCAAGGGACGACGCAACGTGGGCGCTGCGGCCAGCACGGTGGCCAGCAGCAGCGGCAACACGTAGTAGGTGATGCGATAGACCAGGGCGGCGGCCAGTACCGCGCCGGGGGCCACCTGCGGCAGCAGTTTCAGCAGGCTCCACTCGAACACGCCGAGCCCGGCGGGTACCGTGGATATCAGGCCCGCCAGCACGGCGACCAGGTATAGGCCGACGAAGCCGGGCAGGCCGGTCGGTGCGGAGTCGGGCAACAGGACATAGAACGCCGCAGCGGCCAGGACCAGTTCCACGATGCTGAGCGCGGTGACGGCCAGCATCGTGCGGCGGTCCGGTAGCCACAGGCCGTGGCCGAGCACCGAGAAGGTGCGCCCCTGACGGCCGACCAGCAACGCCGCGCTGGCATACGCCAACAGCAGCAGCACGCCGAGTGCCTGCAGCGCGCCGCTGTGCAGGGGAAGCGCCAGCGCGGCCGCGGCCGGTTCCAAGCTCAGGGCAACACCGAGCAGCACCCAGGCACCAAAGACGAAACCGAGCGTGCTCATCAGCACCACCTGGCCGATCTGTGCCAGGTCCAAGCCAGCGCTGCGGTAGCCCCGCAGGCGAACGGCGCCGCCGGTCAACGCGGCGAATCCTACGGTCTGGCCAAGCGCGTGGGCGAGGAACGCGGTAATGCCGATGCGCGCGGGGTGCACGCGGACGCCACTGCGATGCAGTCCGATCGCATCGAAGCCGATCAGGCAGGCATAGCTGGCCAGCCCCAACAGCACGGCCAGCAGCAGTTGGCCTGCACTGAAATCGTGGAAGGCCTGGCGCACGGCACGGTACCCATGCGCATCGAAGGCGCCTGCCAGCCCATGCAGGGCCAAGGCCAGCACCGCGAGCGGAAACAGCACGGCGAACACACGTTTGACGCGCAGTGACGTCGTGGAAGAAGGCGCGGTCGTGTCGGTCATGGGGAGAAGGTGGGCCAGGGATGGCGACGGAGGCGTCAATGCGTCGAAGCTGCGCACTTTGCGCCGGGTTGGATGATTTTGCCAGCGGATTGGCGCGCAGGGGATGAGCGCTCGTTGATGTCCATGTATTGCCCACAGTCGCGCCGTGGTGGAGGACAATGGGGGTCCGTTTCGTCCAAAGAGGAGCCACGCCCATGTTGGAGCGTTTCGATGTTGGTCCGCGCATGTCCGAGATGACCGTGCACAACAAGGTCGCTTACCTGTCCGGACAGATTCCCGAGGACACCAGCCAGAACATCACCGGGCAGACCCGGCAGGTGCTGGAAGAGATCGACAAGTTGCTCGGGCAGGCGGCCAGTGACAAGCAGCACGTGCTGCGCGCGGAGATTTTCCTCGCCGACATGGCGGATTTCGATGGCATGAACGCGGCGTGGGACGAATGGGTCGTGGCTGGGATGACACCCGCCCGCGCGACCGTGGAAGCCAAGCTGGCGCACGCCGAGTGGAAGGTCGAGATCGTGGTGACGGCCGCCGTCCCGTAAGCGCAGTTGCCCGGGCCCCGCTGTCAACGCGAGGCCCGGAGCTGCGGGGCTGCCTGCAGGTAGGGCGGGGTGGGTTGGCGGCGGGCTTGCGCTGACCTGTCGCGCCGACCCATGGTCGGCGGAATGTCCACGCCAACGGCCCGCTGCGCTCGCAGACCATGGGTCGGCGCTACCGTCCTGCGGCGACTGGAAATGGGGGGCGTCGTGAGGGGCTCAGTCCCTTCGACCGGGCACCAGCACGATGCAGTCCACCGGGCACGGGGGAATGCACAGCTCGCAGCCGGTGCACAGATCGGCAATCACCGTGTGCATGTACTTGGCGCCACCGACAATGGCATCCACCGGACAGGCCTGGATGCACTTGGTGCAGCCGATGCAGTCCGCTTCCACCACCAGCGCGACCTGCGGTGGCTTGTGTGCGCCGCGGGTGCGGTCGAAGGGTACGGCCGGCACGCCCAGCACCTGGGCCAGTGCGCGTGCGCCGGCGTCGCCGCCCGGCGGGCAGCGCTCCACGCCAGCGGCGCGGCGGGCCATCGCATCGGCGTACGGGCGGCAGCCCTCGAATCCGCACTGCCCGCACTGGGTCTGCGGCAACAGGCGGTCAAGGCGCTCGACCAATGGCGGAAGCATCGTGCTCATGCGGGGCGGAGGCTGCGCAGGGGACTCATGGGGTCAGGGGTTTTCCGCGGTACCAGCGGTCATGGGCGAGGGCCAGCATCGGCCGGTCTTCGCTGCTGTCACCGTAGGCGTGGATGCGTGCGTAGCGGTCCAGGTCGAACCGTTGACGGACCTGCTGCGCCTTGCGTGGACCACAATCGGTGCCGGCGTAACGCCCGGTCAGGCGACCATCGCGGCTTTCCAGCCGGTTGCAGATCAACTGCAGGCCCAGCGCCGTGCACCAAGGCTGAAGGTACAGGTCCACCGACGCCGAAACCACGGCCACGGTATGCCCCTGCGACTGGTGCCATCGGATCTGCTCCAGCATCTCCGGCCGCACCATGTCCGGCAGCAGGTCGCGCGCATAGCCGGCGGCCAGCGCGGCGATATCGTCTGCGTGGCGGTCCCGCATCACCAGCGCAGTGACCCGTGCGCGGATACGCGCGGCAGAGATCAGCCGTAGCCGGTACGCGGCCAGCCACGGGCCCACCGTCCACCACGCGCGTGCGCGCTGTTCCGGCGTCGCGACACGACGCAGGAAACGGCTGTAGGTATCGCGCGTGGTGATGGTGTGGTCGAAGTCGAACAGCGCCAGTTCCATCGCACCCTCCGTAGCGACCATGGCGGGCTTCAGCGGACCGGCATGCCCGGCAGCGCGGCACTGTCGGCGTCCAGCAGGGCCAGGGCACCGCCGTCGAAACCGGCCGAAAGGATCATGCCTTCGCTCAGGCCGAAGCGCATCTTGCGCGGCGCCAGGTTGGCGATGAACACCACGCTGCGGCCAACCAGCTTTTCCGGCTCGCCGTAGCTGGCGCGGATGCCGGAGAAGATCTGCCGAGTGCCCAGCTCGCCGGCATCCAGTTCAAAGCGCAGCAGCTTGTCCGAGCCTTCCACGAATTCGCACGCGACGACCTTGCCGATGCGCAGGTCGAGTTTGGCGAAATCATCGATGCCGATGTAGGCCGGCGCGCCGTCTTCTTTCGTCGGCGTGGGGGCAGCGGCAACTGCGGCAGCCGGCTTGGCTACGGCATTCGCAGCAGCAGCGGGCGCGGCCGGGGTCGGCTGCAGGGTGTCTTTGGAGGCGTCGGTCATGGCGTCGATTTTCTTCGGGTCGATACGGGTGAAAAGCGGAACGTACTCGTTGATGCGGTGGGCCAGCAGCGGCTGCGACAGCGCGGTCCAATCGGTCACCGGCGCGGCGAGGAAGGCTTCGGCTTGTGCCGAGGTGGCCGGCAACACAGGCTTCAGCGCGGTCACCAGCACCCGGAACAGGTTCAAGCCCTGGCTGCACACCGACTGCAACTGCGCGTCGGCGCCTTCCTGCTTGGCGATCACCCACGGCTTGACGTCGTCGATGTACCGGTTGGCTTCGTCCGCCAGTGCCATGGTCTGCCGGATCGCCGCCGCCGGGTCGTTGCGCTCGTAGGCTTCGCGGATCGGCGCGAGCGCTTCGACGAAGCGTTCGTACTGCGCCGGGTCAGGCAGCTGCGCGGCCAGTTGGCCATCGAAGCGCTTGGCGATGAAGCCGGCGCAGCGGCTGGCCAGGTTGACGAACTTGCCGACCAGGTCGGCGTTGACGCGGGCGATGAAGTCGCCGAGGTTCAGATCCAGGTCGTCCACGCCGCCAGAGGATTTCGCAGCGTAGTAGTAACGCAGGGCCTCCGGTTCCAACCCGGCATCGAGGAACGTGCGCGCCATGATGAAGGTGCCGCGCGACTTGCTCATCTTCGCCCCGTCCACCGTCAGGTAGCCGTTGACGTGCAGGCGGGTCGGCGCGCGGTGGCCGGTGCCATGCAGCACCGCCGGCCAGAACAGGCCATGGAAATTGACGATGTCCTTGCCGATGAAGTGATGCAGCTCGGTGGACGTGCCGGCACGCAGGTGTGATTCGAAATCCACGCCGGTCTTCGCACACAGCGTCTGGAAGCTGGACAGGTAACCGATCGGCGCGTCCAGCCACACGTAGAAATACTTGCCCGGGTGGCCGGGGATCTGGAAGCCGAAGTAGGGCGCATCGCGCGAGATGTCCCACGCACGCAGGCCGCCGTCGGCATCCAGCCACTCCATCAGCTTGGCCTTGACGCCGGGCAGGGCGACATCGCCGGACAGCCACTCGCGCAGGAAGCCTTCGAAACGGCCGACTTCAAAGAAGAAATGCTCCGAATCGCGGATTTCGGGTGTCGCCCCGGAGATCACCGACTTCGGTTCTTTCAGGTCCGTAGGGCTGTACGTCGCGCCGCAGACTTCGCAGTTGTCGCCGTACTGGTCAGCGCTGCCGCAGTTCGGGCAGATCCCCTTGATGTAGCGGTCCGGCAGGAACATGCCCTTGGCGGGGTCATAGAACTGCGCCACCGAGCGACGGCCGATGTGGCCCTGCGCTTCGAGCTTCAGGTAGAAGGCTTCGGTCAGCGCCCGGTTGGCATCGGAATTGGTCGAATCGTAGTGATCGAAGGCGACGTCGAACGCGGCGAAGTCGCGTTCGTGGCTGGCCTGCACGTTGGCGATGAAGGCCTCCGGGGTGACCCCGGCTTTCTCGGCCGCCAGCATGATCGGCGTGCCATGGGTATCGTCGGCGCAGACGAACCAGGCGGTCCCGCCACTCATTCGCCGCGCGCGCACCCAGATGTCAGCCTGGATGTAGCCCACCAGATGGCCCAGGTGAAGGGGGCCGTTGGCATAGGGCAGGGCGGTGGTGACAAGCGCGGTACGGGTCATGGTCACGGGGTGCAGCGAGGGGAAGCGACGATTATCGCATGGCCCCCACGGATGGGGGGTCGGATCCCGCTCGCGACGCGAACCCGATCCGACCCCGTCGGCCCCGTCGGGCTTATTCGCGCTGCCAGGTCTGCGCGCGGCAGATGAAGGCGACACAGCCGGACACATCCAGCTTGGTGCCGCCGGTCTGCAGCTTCATCTTGGATTTGTAGGTCTTGCCGTTGGCCGGGTCCAGGATGGTGCCGCCGGACCAGCTGCCCGCGCCATCGGACTTCAGGTTCCACAGGATCGTCATGCCTTTGACCGGCTTGTCCTTGTTGGCACCGCTGCAGTCGCTGCAGACCGGGTTGGGGCCCTTGTCGGAATGCAGGATGTCCACCACCTTGCCGCTCAGCGTGCCATTGCCGGCCTGGGCGATTTCGACGATCGACTTCACCTTGCCGGTCTTGTCGTCGATGGTTTTCCAGCGGCCCACCGCAGAGTCGGCGGCGTTCGCCGACAGCGCGGCCGCGCACAGCGGCAGCGCCAGCAGCAGGGTCTTGAAGGTCTTGCGCATGGTCCCCTCCCAGGGCATTGATTCGAGATCGGCATGGGTGCCGACGTGTGCTGACTGTATACCCATCCGGGTGGGTATGGTGCAAGGCTTTCCCTCATCGACCACGCGCCCGCCTCAGCCTTCGTAGAGTTCCAGCGGAAGTTCATCCGGGTCGGCGAAGAACGTGAAGCGCCTGCCGGTGTACTCGTCCACGCGGATCGGCTCGCAGGCCACGCCGTGGTGGGCCAGCTGGGCAATGAACGGCTCCAGTGCGTCCACTCGGAAGGCCAGATGGCGCAGTCCCTGGGCCTCCGGGCGACTGGGGCGGGGCGGCGGCGTGGGGAAGGAGAACAGTTCCAGTTGGCCGCCGTCGGGCAGTGCCAGGTCCAGCTTCCAGGAGTCGCGTGCGGCACGGTGATGTTCGCCGAGGACGGTCAGTCCGAGCACGTCGACATAGAACGCGCGTGAGCGGGCGTAGTCGCTGCAGATGAGGGCGACATGGTGAATGCCTTGCAGACCGTGGGCCATGGGCGTGCACTGAGTAAGGGCATGCCATGTTCGCAGAACAGGGCGCAGCGCGGGGCGATTGGCCAGTGTGCAAGGACGAAATGCGAAAGTACGCGCAGCGCGGCGCGGGCAGTCTGAGGCTTCCTCAATCCGCAAACGAGTACCCCCGTGACAGCCACCGCGACACCCAACGCCGAACCGTTGTTCAGGCACACCGCCGCGTTCCTTGCCGGGCAACTGACGATCAAGCCCACTGCGCCGCCGCCGCCGCCGCCGCGTGCGCTGATATCAGTTGCCAACCAGCCCTCGCCTGGCAGGGTGACGAGCCTTTCAGCCGCGCCCCCCAGTGGCGGGGTGGCACCCCGCCCGCCCCCGCGTGGCGGGTCTGAGGCACCGCTCGTTACCGACCGCGGCGAATGGAGGTGCTTCGTGGACCATCTGCAGCGGGGAGGCAATGTTCCCGGTGCCAGCTGCAATGATCCCGAGGACGGTGTGGTCTCACCGGCCCATGTCAGTGTCAGGCAGATGCTCGCGTTCCTTCGCACCCCGACGCCCGTTGATCCGGCCTGCAGTGCGAAGCCTGCGTCACTGCCCATGGCAGCACGCGTTGCACCGCCCAGTGATGGGGGCGGGACTGACGAGCCGATATCAGCACGCCCCGTCGGTGCTCCGCCGGAGCCGGCCACCCTGCTGCGGCGGGTATCCCAGCCGGAAATGCAGGACATCGCGCTCGACGTTGAAGAAAACGCGCTGGACGAGGAGCTCGAACAGTGGGCCGAGATCTACCAGACCAACGATCAACCATCGGCCGCGCCGCATGAGGATGAGCACGACGAGCCACACCAGTGCTTTGGCACGATGCCGCGGTTCGAGTTGGCGAAGTACCGGACTGACCGCGTCAAGCAGGCCAACGAGGCGCTCCAGGACGAGGCGAGTGAAACGGCACAGGATGTGGCTGAGCGCACACGCCGTCTGGGGTTTCACGAGCATGAAGTCACGCGGGTCTATACGCTCGACCCGGTGTCGGACGAGCTCGTGTCCAGCAGCGACCAGGTGTACCTGACCAAGGTGTTCGACGGGAAGTCCAAGCCGAAGCGACTGCCCGTGGCGCTCGCGCCCGAGCAGGTCACGCAGCACCGGGCAGCAGGTCAGCGGGGTGCGTCACGCCGCACTGTGAGCGTGTCCTCCATGGAGGATGCGCCCCGTAGTGTGCTGAAGCGCGCGGACGCTGATGCAGGGTTCGTGATGCCCTCGACTGACGCTTACCAGGCCCCGCCGCACGCGGACGTTGCCGAAGGCAGCACGCTCTGGACCGACCTTGGTCGGGATGACGAATGGCCCCTCCTGCACACTCGGTCAGACGAAACGTATGTCTCGCCGATGCAGGGCCTGCAAATCCTGGATCACAGCGACCCCGCCGCCCGCGCCCTTCGTTGCGAGCAGGAATTGGATCACGTGATGGAGAAGGTGGAGCAACTTGAGGACGAGATGAAGGCGCAGCTCCTCCTCAACCTTGGCGGGGAGGAAGGCACCGCACGCACCCTTCGCCGCAAGCAGGAACTGGAGCACCTGCTGCAGAAGGTGGAGCACCTGGAGGACGAGTGGAATGCGTGCTTCCTGCCCGACCAGGCCAAGGAGGAAGACGTCGGCGTCTACTTCTGAGCCAAGCAGCAGTCAGGTCCCTTCCCCGGCAGGGAAGGGACCTGGTCCGTTCACCGCGCGGGCTGTCCCATCCAGCGGATCATCCGCTGTTCCAGGATGTCCAGCGGCATCGAACCGTCCTTGAGCAGTTCGGCATGGAACGCGCGAAGATCGAAGGCCGCTCCCTGCGCTTGCCGCGCACGATCGCGCAGTTCGACGATCTTCGCCTCACCCAGTACGTTCGACAAGGCCTGGCCAGGCTGCGCCATCATCCGCTCGACCTCGGCATTGGCGTCTTCGGTGGTCATCGCCGTGTTTTTTTCCAGATACTCCACGGCCTGCCTCTTGCTCCAGCCCTGCGCGTGGATGCCGGTATCGGCGACGACGCGCGCCGCGCGCGTCAGTGCCGCGTGCAGGTAGCCGATGTGGTCGTACGGATCGGTGTACAAGCCCAAGGGCTCGCCCAGCGACTCGGCATACAGCCCCCAGCCTTCAATGAAGGCCAGATCACCACCGAGGCGGCGAAACCGCGGCAGTTTTTCGATTTCCTGCTGCAGCCCCAGCTGCACGTGATGGCCGGGGACTGCCTCGTGCAAGTACAGCATCGGCACACTCCAGCGGCGTCGCGTGGGCAGGCTGCTGGTGTTCACGTACAACAAGGCAGGACGCGCGCCGGGCACACCCTGCTGGTAGAAGGCGGCCGCTGCGGTGGCGGCACGTTCCTGCTCCACCGGCTGGATATCCAGCGTCGCTTTGGGCAGGGTCTGCAGCACCGTAGGCAGTTTGCCGCTGACCTGCTGCTGCACCTGGCGATAGCGGCCCAGCAACGCATTGGCGTCGTTGTACTGGAACTGCTTGTCGCTGCGCATGCTGCGCAGCAGTTTGGCCTCGTTGCCACGCAGTTTGTTGTCTTTCATCACCGTGGCGATCTGCGCATGCAGGGCCTGCACCCGCTGCTCGCCCCAGGCATGCAGCTGCGCCGGATCCTGTGCCGTGGCGGTTGCCTGTCGCAGGGTGCCGGCATACCACGCCGCACCGTTGGGCAGTGCGCCGATACCGGCGCTGGCGCGGCAGGCGGGCAGGTATTCGGTGGCGATGAAACCGCGCAGCGCGCGATACGCCGGCATGATCCGGTACTCGATCATGCGCTTGTACTCTGCGCTGATACGGGCCTTTTCCTCGGCCGGAATGCTGTCTGGCATGGTCCGCACCGGCGTCCAGAAGATGCTCTCTTCAGCCGTGGGCTTGATCACGGCATCGAGCTGTGGCAGGACTTTTTCCATCAACTCGCGTGGCTGCACCACGCCGGCGGCCATGCCCTGACGCATGTTGGCGATGGCCTGGTCGAACAGCTCGGGAATGCCGAGCGAGCGCTTGGACCAGTCATCGTAGTCTTTGACCGTGTTGAACGGCTGTGCGCCCGCACCGGCGCCCAGGATCGCCATGATGCTGCCGAGGTTGTAGTACTGGCTGATCGGCAGCATCCACGACGGGTACTGTTCGGCGGCCAGTGAGGCGCGTGCGTCGCGCACGAAGATGTCGTAGCTGAGCAGGTCCTGGCCCTGCAGGCCGGCGCTGCCGATCTTCTCCACCTTGCCCAACCATTGGGTGGTGAAGTCATGCGACTGCTGGCGCCAGGTGGCTGACAGGATGTTGGGCAGCTCGGCGTTGTAGCGCGTTTCGCCCTGGAAGGTCGCCTGCAGCGGATTGAACCGCATCGACGCATCCCAGTATTCCTCGTACAACCGCTCCAGCTGGGCAGCCTTGGTGGCTTGCGCGGCGGGTTGCCGGGCGGCAGCGGCAGCGGCGGGACGCGCACGCGGCTTTGCCTTGGGTTTTGCGGCCTGCCGCGTCTGCGCGGCAGCGGGGCGGGTGGCTTTCTTCTTCGCGGCATCGGCCGGCGGCGCAGCGCTGAACAACATCAGCGAGGCAAGAGCGACCGCCAAGGCGCGGGCAAGCTGGGGCATCGGGTCTTTCCGTGGAACACAGACCGTGGAGCTTGCACGATCTGTGCGGATACGGCCAGCGCTGCCGCCGCAGTCAGCTTGCGACGCGTTGGCCGTCAGTCAGCTGGGCGATGACGCATGCCCATGTCGCAAGGCGCTTACGCGTTGCGTTCGCCTGCGCGGGTGAACGGCACGGTTTCCGGTGCTACCGCGCCGCCGGAGATGATGAAGCTCATGGCCTGGTCCACGGTCCAGTCGGTCGGCGTGAGCAGTTCCACCGGCACGATTTCCAGGTAACCGGAGGTGGGATTCGGCGTGGTTGGCACATAGACGGCGGCCAGTTCGCGGCCCGTGCCCTGTTCGCGGATGACCCGCGTCACCAGCCCCACTGCCTTCATGTCACGGTGCGGGAAGTCGATCAGCACCACGCGCTGGGTGGTGCCCGGCTCGGTCTGCAGCATGTCAAGCAGCTTCTTGGCACTTTCGTAGATGATGCTGGCCAGGGGAATGCGCTTGATCACCGCACCGACCCAGCGCAGCAGGCGTTGTCCCACCACGCGGCGGCTCAGCACACCTACCGCCAGGATCACCAGCAGCGTGGCGACCAGGGCGACCACGTTCTGGATCCACTCGGCGTGCACCCAGCCCAGTGAATTGGGAAACCAGGTCGCGATGCGCTCGGACATCGGCACCACCAAGGGACTGGAAATCCCCGACAGCAGCACGAAGACGAACTTCACCACGACCCACGTGAGCCAGATCGGCAGCAGGGTCAACAGGCCGGTCAGGAACAGGCGCTGCAGGGAAGGACGGGGGACAAGTTCGGGGGCAGGGAGTGACATCCGCGCATTGTAGCGGTCGCTGGAGCCCGCTTACGGGGTCCATGTGGAACGACGCACGGCTGCTCAGGGGCCGTTGTGCCAACGGTGATGCAGACGGCGCCGCGTCGACTTCGCAGCGCCCCGCAGTGTGCGCCAGATACCGGCCTAGCCGCTGGCCAGCACCACCGTCCATTCGCCGATCAGCGGAGCCGGCGCACCGGCCACGGCGTGACGCGGGTCCAAGGTGACCGTATCCCGTTCTGCAGGGGTCAGCGCCTGATAGAGCCGGTCCGTATCGTTGAGTGGCTCGCCGGCGAAGTAGATCTGGGTCACCAGCCGATCGTGCTGGCCGCGGATGTCGAAGTGGATATGCCGCGTGCGCAGCCAGGGAGATTCGGGGTCGGGGACCGGATAGGCGCCCGGTATCACTGTCAGGAACCGGAAGCGGCCCTCCGTATCGGTGCGTTGTCGCGCGAAGCCTTGGAATGCGGGATCCAGCGGGGCCGCAACGTTCGTATCGCTGGCATGGGCGTAGCGGCCATGCGTGTTGGCCTGCCACATTTCAATGCGGGCACCGGCAACGGGGTGACCCAGAGTATCGAGGACCCTGCCGCGCAGATCCAGCACGCGTCCCTGTGCAACGCCAGGCTGGCCGGCCACGCGGGTGAGGTCGGCATCCTGGTCCAGCGGGCGCACGATGGGATAGAACGGTCCCATGATGTCGGCCACCGTGGGACGGCGTTGCTGCTGGGCACGTGCGGACGCGGAAGCGGTCAGCAGTGCAGCCGCCGCACAGGCTGCCGCTTTCAGCGCACCGCGCCGGGTTGTCATGGTGTCGGACATACGGGATCTCCTTGATCTGTCGCCGGCCGCACCGGGAAGTGCGACTCGTGGACATCATCAACAGCAAGGAAATGCGCGGGTGTGCGTTGCTTCCCGGTATGCAAAAAGACAATCCGTGTCGGAAATTCGACTCAGCCAGCCTGCCTTGCCTGCGGTTTGAGCCGGATGTAAACCTGCTTGCGCACGCGTGCGACCACTTCGCCGCTGGCGTCGATCACATCGTTGCTGTACCAGCGCAACTGCTTGCTGCCATCGGCGGCGGCCTCGCGGATCTCGGCAAGCATGGCCTCGTCGATGTGGAACGTCGCGCTGACCGTGCCGCGGCCGGGTTTGAGGAACTCGATCGCGCCCGCACGATCCCATACGTAGTAGTCGCGACCCAGGTTGTTCATCAGCCCCAGCATCCAGAACGGATCGGTCATCGCGAACAGGCTGCCGCCAAAATGGGTGCCGACATAATTGCGGTTCCACGGGCGCATGCGCAGCTCGACGGTGATGTCGCGGTAATCGGCCGCAATGTGACGCACATGGATGCCGGCGAACAGGAAAGGGGGCCACAGGTTGATGCCGTGGCGGAACAGGCTGGCTTTCATCGAGACGCATACCGGGGCGGGAGGCGTCCAGTCTAACCATGCGCATGCGTATGGAAAAGGCCTGTCTGCCATCACGGTTGCGGCGGGTGCGGCAGTCGCCAGACGTACGTTCCGTTCTGCTGGGGGATTGCCTCCCCTTTGTCGGTGATCGCGTCCTGTATGAAGAAGCCCGCCGTGCCGCTGTCCTGGATGAAGGTGAGTTGATGGAACGCGGTGCGGTTTCCCCAGTCCGGAGAGGGCAATGAGATGTAGCGGACGGTGAACGTCTGGTCGTCGAACGCGCCCTGCAGCACGTAGACGCCCCAGTGGTCTTCACCCTCGGAGGTGATGCGGTACATGCCGTTGTCGTAATGGACGAGGCGTGCGTCCGGAAACGGCTTTTCCTCGTAGAGCTTGCGGTAATGCAGTTGGTGCACCGCGATTGCATGGCCTGGTTGGAGCGGATCCGCGGTGGGCAGGGCGACTGCGGAAGGGCTGGTGGCCTGCAACAACGCAAGGGTCAGCGGAAGACTGGACAACGTCATGGGCAGCTCGCGGCGTCGGGGTGAGCCTCGACCGTCGGCATTTTCCCGCGGAGCGACAAGAGGCAGTCACGTCATCAGACGGTGCGTGGACGGGCTCAGCCGTTGCTGGAGATGGCGCTGGGAAGGCGCGGATCCGCCTTGGCCTCCTGGAGTGCGTTCTGGGCGTCGGCGAGGACAGCGGGTGCGACCCCTTCCGCGCTGGGCACCCGGCAGTGGATGCCGATGCGGACGATGCGCGCTGCACGGGTCGTGCCGTGCTCGGGCTGCACGCCGTGCAGATCGCCGAGAAGCGCTTCCGCGACCTGCGTGGCGCCGCTGCAGGGCGTGTCCGGCAGGATCAGGGCGAACGTGCCGGCGCCGAGGCGGGCGGCCGTGTCGCGCGGGCGCCGCGCATGGGCGCTGATGCCCCTCGCCAGGCACTTCAATTGGCGATCGTTGGTCGGGTCGACGCCTGCGACCTCCACCAGCATGAGCGACAGCGGGCGCTGGGCGGCATGCGCCGCTGCGCAGGCGTGTCCCAGCGCCTGGTCGAATCGCGATCTTCCGGCGAGGCCGGTCGCCGCGTCCATGCCCGAAGGGCGCCGCCCCACGATCCGCCACGCTGCCCATGCGACCCCTGCGACCGAGATGCACGCCATCGCGGTGGCCGGTGCCCACCAGGCGTGGCCTGCACGCAGCATCGCCGCTGCGATCAGCAGGGGCACCAGCGGCCCGGCTACCGCTGCCGTGCGGGCGATGGCACCGCCACTGGCCAGGGCGAGCACGCTGGCCGCCACCAACAAGGCGGTCGCGGCACCGTGCCAGCGCCTTGGCGGCACGAGCACGGTCTGCTGCTGCAGCAGCGCCGAGGCGAGGTTGCCCTGGAACTCGATCTCGCTCATGGCCGGTGGCAGTGGGCTGTGCATGCGTGGCCCGGCGGCCAGGGGCGGCGTTGTCAGTCCGATCAGTATCCTGCGGCCCTGCAGACGAGAGGGCGCGATGCGGCCGCTGAGCACATCGTCATAGGAGACGCGTGCCAATGTGCCGGGCGGACCCACCAGTCGGGGGCGGACGGTCGCGGCATGCCGGTCGATGATGCGGGGGTCCGGAGCGACCAGCGCCACGCCAAGCGCTGGCCAGTAAGGTGCGCCGACGCCCTGCTGCAGTGACACATCACGCAGTACGCTGTCGCGATCGGGGTGCGCCATGGCGTGGCCCAACGCGGCGGCGCTGGCGCTGAACAACGGAATCGGCCACTGATCTTCGCGCAGCGCGGCCGTTTGGGGCCAAGTGGTGAGTACCGGCAGTACGACATGCCCATTGCGCCGGATCGCGGCGGCAAGGTCGGCATCGGCACCCGGCTGCGGATCGGGCTCCTGCAGCGGCAGGTCAAGGACGATGCGACGTGCACCCGCGTCGGTAAGCCGGTCCAGCAGCCGCGCGTGGACGGTCCGCGGCCATGGCCACGGACCGATCTTCCGCAGGCTGGCGGGATCGATCGCGATGAGCAGGACGCTCGCGTCGGCGCTGGCGCGCCAGTGGCGCGTCAGCCGGTCGTAGATCGTCGTGTCCAGTGGCTGCAACCAGGGACCGTAGCTTGCCGCCCCAGCCAGCAGCCCGGCCAGCACGACCAGCAGCAGGCGCAACGGCCACCGCGGCGCAGCCCAATGTGCGACATCGGGCGCATCAGGTGCTTGGCCATCGACAGGTGTCACGCGATCCTCCCCCCGGAAGATCGGCGGAGCCGCCGCACGACCCGATGGTCGGTGGTCGTTCCCGCCGTGATCGCTGGCGTGCAGTCACCCCAGCGTCCGCAGTATCGCGCTACGTCCTGCGCCAGATTCTTAACGCATTCAGCATCAGAACAGCAGCGCCGCCATCTTCCGGCGGTACTGGCTGACCAGAGCGGGGTCTTCAATGACATTGAACGCGTCGATCAATGCCTTGCGCGGCAGTCCGTCATCGTAGGTGCGATCAAGGCGCAGCATGGCCAGGAACTGGTCCAGCGCGGCCTGGTCCTCACCGGCCAACAGATGCTGCACGCCGCGCAGATGCCGCGCCGCCAGATCTGCCTCGTCCGCGGCGATCCGTGCGTCCAGTGCCTCGGCGGCGGGGGCGTCCTTCAGCGCGGTGGCGAATGTCAGGCGCGCGCGGGCGCGCACGGCACGGTCATCGGTAGCCAGGTTGGCGGGCAGGCCATCTATCAGGCCGCGTGCTTCGTCCACGCCGCCGATCTGCAGCAGGGCCACGGCAAGGTCCAGCTTCAGCGCTTCATTGCCAGGTTCAGCGGCAATCTGCGCGCGCAGCACATCGACCTGTGCCTGCGGATCCAGGGGTTCCGGTTCCGTTTCGGGCACGGGCTCGGCCGGGCTGATGCCATGCTGGGCCAGGAATTCGCGCAGCTGGCCTTCGGGCACCGCACCCGGGAAACCGTCAACCAGTTGCCCGCCCTTGACCAGGAAGACGGTCGGCACCGAGCGGATCTGGAACGCCGCTGCGATCTGCTGCTCCTTGTCCACGTCCACCTTGGCCAGATGGAAGGCGCCGTTGTATTCGGCGGCCAGCTTCTCCAGCAGCGGGCCCAGCGTCTTGCAGGGTTCGCACCACGGTGCCCAGAAGTCGACCAGCACCGGCGTCTGCAGCGATTTCTGCAGTACTTCGGTTTCGAAGGTTTCGGTGATGGCGTCGAATACGTTCGGCAGTTCGCTCATGGAAGCTCTGGATCTACGGCGGGAAAACGATTCTATGGTGACGCCCCACGCCTGACGCAACCCGCCTGCGCCGCAATGGCCCACAATTGCGCATTGTCTTCTGGAGCCTGCATCAATGCCCCTGCACTCGCCGCGACGTATCGAAAACCCGCTGGGCGCCATCGCCGCCGCGATCTTCATCCTCGCCGTGGTCGGCTTCGGCGCAGCGCTGGACGGGTATGTGCAGGCCCGCCATCCGGTGGCCTTGCTCGGCGCCGGGGGAATGCCCCATGCACTGGCCTTCAACGTGCTCGGCTGGGCGGTGCCGGGCTTGCTGGCGGTGGCCGTAGCGGTCTACCTGCTGCTGCGTCTGCCGGTGGGTAGCCACTGGGCGCAGCGGGTTGCGGGCCAACTGCTGGTGCTGGCGGGCATGGCGTTCACCGGCATGGGCCTGTTGCCGCTGGATGTGGCGGACCTGGATGGACCGGCGAGCCAGGCTCATGCCAGTGCGTGGATGGTCTGGGCGCTGGCTTTCATCGCCGGCACCCTGATGCTGGGCATCGGCAGCTGGAAGACCATGCCGCCGCTGGCGCGGCTGGCGCTATCCTGCGGCCTGGTCGCGGCTGTGAGTGCCTTTGCCCTGCAGGGCCTGCTGCCGGCACCGATCGCACAACGCGTCACCTTCCTGGCTTGGGCGATATGGCTGGGCCTGGCCCTGCCGATGACGGGGCGGTCGTCGCCCCACCGGTGAAGCGGTTGCTTGCCGCAGACGCGGATTTTCGTCCTTGTCTGATGTCGTGAATGGGCCTGGGTGGCCATTCTGCCTGCATCACCGCAGGAGGGCGTCCCATGAAGTTCCGTCATTCACTGCAGTTGCTGGTCGTGGCCGTTGCGATCCTGCAACTGGTCCAGGTGGCCCATGCGGAGGCCTTCGTCTGCAGGGCCAACATAACCACCGGCGACGGGCGGCATAAGGCGGTCTCCGGCTGGATGCACGCCGACTCGGCCGCGCTGGCCGACCAGGCCTGGCGGGAGCGGGTGCATGGCCAGCACCGTCCGCGCCAGATCGCCTCCACCCGCTGCACGGCGGTCACCCCCCGCCTTGCTTCACGTTCATGATCGCGTCTTGATGCGCGGCAATGCCCAGAATAAGCACGCCGCACTTTCGCACTAAAGCTACTTCTGGGATAAATCGCACTAAGACGTTACGGGATTCTGCAGGCGTCGGGCTCCTGTACGTTGAAACCGTCTGCGCCGGCGCTAGCGGCGCTTCGTTTTGCCTTTCCGTAACGTAGAGCTGAGTCAGGCTGGAGCTGCTTGGAGCACCCTCAGCCTGACTAGCCCATTGGGGCTACGACCTTGACCGATCAAACGCTGCACGTCGGCTCGTCAAGGTCGCAGTTGCCCAAGGCTTCCTCAGAAGCACTCTACAACTTCGAATCGCAGTGTCGGGTTGGGAAATTGTGTGCGCACGACCTGGAGCGCCGTCTCGGCAGCGTCCTCCTCGCTGGTAACGTCCACCGTCGGGAACTGCCATGAGGAAACACCGTTGGGAAGATACACTTTCACGCCACACGTGAATTCGGCTGCTTGCACAGCACCAGTGGAGAGGGCGAACAGGCATGCAGCAGTAATGATGGGGCGAATTTTCATGATTCTAAAGATTCCTGATTGTTAGTGCTTCGTGAGCATTAGCGCTAGAGTTATTCGTAGCTCGAAAAGCGTGATGCTCAAGGCGCTCGGTATCAATCTGATCAGGCCTATTTCAGTGACGATGCCGACGTATCGCCATATGGTTGCTTTAGCCGTACTGCGGTACCCTGTGCCGCTTTGCCGCCGCACTTGTGTGTTCCATGACCAGCGTCGAACCAAACGCCTACGATCCGCAGCAGGTTGAATCCGCCGCCCAGCAGTACTGGGACGGCACCCGTGCCTTCGAAGTCAACGAGACCTCGGAGAAGCCGAAGTATTTCTGCCTGTCTATGCTGCCGTACCCGTCCGGGGCGCTGCACATGGGCCATGTGCGCAACTACACCATCGGTGACGTGATCAGCCGCTACAAGCGGATGACCGGGCACAACGTGCTGCAGCCGATGGGCTGGGATGCCTTCGGCCTGCCGGCCGAGAACGCCGCGATCAAGAACAAGACCGCACCGGCCAAGTGGACCTACAAGAACATCGATCACATGCGCACCCAGCTGAAATCGCTGGGCTATGCGATCGACTGGTCGCGCGAGTTCGCCACCTGCCGCCCGGATTACTACGTCCACGAGCAGCGCATGTTCACCCGCCTGATGCGCAAGGGCCTGGCGTACCGTCGCAACGCGGTGGTGAACTGGGATCCGGTGGATCACACCGTGCTGGCCAACGAGCAGGTCATCGATGGGCGCGGCTGGCGTTCCGGCGCGCTGGTTGAAAAGCGCGAGATCCCCCAGTGGTTCCTGCGCATCACCGATTACGCCCAGGAGCTGCTGGACGGCCTGGACGAGCTGCCGGGCTGGCCGGAATCGGTCAAGACCATGCAGCGCAACTGGATCGGCCGGTCCGAAGGGCTGGAAATCCAGTTCGCGGTGCGCGACGTGGACGGCAGCACGCTGGACCCGCTGCGGGTGTTCACCACCCGTCCGGACACGGTGATGGGCGTGACCTTTGTGTCGATCGCCGCCGAGCATCCGCTGGCCCTGCACGCGGCGAAGACCAATCCGGCGCTGGCCGAGCTGCTGGGCGGCCTGAAGCAGGGCGGTGTGTCCGAAGCCGAGCTGGAAACCCAGGAAAAGCGGGGCATGGACACGGGCCTGAAGGCTGTCCATCCGGTCACCGGTGAAGAGGTCCCGGTGTGGGTCGCCAACTTCGTGCTGATGGGCTACGGCACCGGTGCGGTGATGGCCGTCCCCGGCCATGACCAGCGCGACAATGAGTTCGCCAACAAGTACGCGTTGCCGATACGCCAGGTCATCGCGCTGAAGGCACCGCGCAAGGACGAGGGCGCCTACGATTCCGCCCGCTGGCAGGACTGGTACAGCGACAAGACCCGTGAGACCGAGCTGGTCAACTCCGCCGAGTTCGATGGCCTGGATTTCCAGGGCGCGTTCGAGGCACTGGCCGAGCGTTTCGAGCGCAAGGCGCAGGGCCAGCGTCGGGTCAACTACCGCCTGCGCGACTGGGGCGTGAGCCGCCAGCGCTACTGGGGCTGCCCGATTCCGGTGATCTACTGCGAAAAATGCGGTGCGGTACCGGTGCCGGAAGAACAACTGCCGGTCGTGCTGCCTGAAAACGTGGCCTTCGCCGGCACCGGTTCGCCGATCAAGACCGATCCGGAATGGCGCAAGACCACCTGCCCGGAGTGCGGCGCCGCCGCCGAGCGCGAGACCGATACCTTCGATACCTTCATGGAATCGAGCTGGTACTACGCGCGTTACACCTCGCCCGGCGCGCGCGACGCGGTCGACAAGCGTGGCAATTACTGGCTGCCGGTGGACCAGTACATCGGCGGCATCGAGCACGCGATCCTGCACCTGATGTATTTCCGTTTCTATCACAAGCTGTTGCGTGACGCGCGGATGGTGGACAGCAACGAGCCGGCGCAGAACCTGCTGTGCCAGGGCATGGTGATCGCCGAGACCTACTTCCGCCCGAACCCGGACGGCAGCAAGGATTGGATCAACCCGGCGGACGTGGCGGTGGTGCGTGACGACCGCGGCCGCATCACCGGCGCCACGCTGATCGCCGACGGCTTGCCGGTGGAGATCGGCGGCACCGAAAAGATGTCCAAGTCGAAGAACAACGGCGTGGACCCGCAGACCATGGTCGGCAAGTACGGCGCCGATACGGTGCGTCTGTTCTCCATGTTCGCCGCGCCGCCGGAACAGTCGCTGGAGTGGAACGAGGCTGGCGTGGATGGCATGGCCCGCTTCCTGCGCCGTCTGTGGGTGCAGGTGCACAAGCATGCCGGCGAAGGCGCTGCGGCCGCGCTGGACGTAGCGGCGCTGGACGCCGGGCAGAAAGCCCTGCGTCGCAAGACCCACGAGACCATCGGCAAGGTGGGTGACGACTACGGGCGCCGCCACAGCTTCAACACCGCGATTGCGGCGGTGATGGAGCTGATGAACGCCCTGACGAAGTTCGACGACAGCAGCGTGCAGGGCCGTGCGGTACGCCACGAGGCACTGCAGGCCATCGTACTGATGCTCAATCCGATCACCCCGCATGCCAGCCATGCGCTGTGGCAGGTGCTGGGCCACGGTGAGACGCTGTTGGAAGACCAGGTCTTCCCGCAGGCTGATCCGGCGGCGCTGGTCCGCGACGCGCTGACCCTGGCGGTTCAGGTGAACGGCAAGCTGCGTGGCACGATCGAGGTCGCCGCCGAGGCGGCGCGTGAGCAGATCGAGGCGCTGGCACTGGCCGAACCGAACGCGGCCAAGTTCATGGACGGCTTTACCGTACGCAAGATCATCATCGTGCCCGGCAAGATCGTGAACATCGTGGTCGGCTGATCGCGGGACGGGCGGTGACGGCCCTGGGTCGTCACCGCGCGTTCCGGCGTCAGAATATCAATCCCCATTCACGCATCATCGGGCAGGCTATGTTGCCGCAACTGCCCGGCTACTACAGACTGTGCCCATGACCCGAATCCTGCTCGCGCTTCTCTTTGCCCTCGGCCTGGCCGGTTGCGGTTTCCACATGCGCAACAAGCTGATGCTGCCGGCCGATACGGCGGCGGTGAAGGTCGTCTCCAGCGCGCCCTACAGCGAACTGGCCAAGCTGCTGCGCCGCAGCCTGCTGGCATCGGGCGCCGAACTGGCCGACGAGGATTCCAAGGCACCGGCTGCACAGCTGCAGGTCCTGTCCGAGCGCTGGGGCGACCTGCCCATCGCGATCGACGCGCAGGGCCGTGCCCAGGAGTACAGCCTGCGCTACGCGGTGATCTTCATCTTCCGCCGCGAAGATGGCAGCGAACTGGTGCCGCAGCAGGTGATCGAATTGTCGCGGGACTACGTGTCGCCGCCGACCGACGCCACCGGTACCACGACCGAGCGTGAGATCCTGGCTGACGAACTGCGCCGCGAAATGTCGGCGTCGATCATCCGCCGCATCGACAGCGTGGTGCGTAATGAACTGCGCGAAGGCCGCAGCCTGTCCGCGCCGGTGGATGGCGTGGTGGTTCCGGCCGGTCCCGCGCCGGCGGGCGTGCCGGCCATCCAGACCACCGTGCCGACGGCCAAGCCCGCATCCGAACCGGCCACCCGGCCGGTGCAGGACTGAGCCGGCCCCGGCATGGAACTGCGCCCGGAGCAGTTGGCCAGTGCCGCTGGCGGGCAGCCGCTGGCGCCGGTCTACCTGGTCGCCGGGCCGGAGACCCTGCGCGTGCTGGAAGCCGCCGACGCCGTACGCAGCCGCGCACGGGCCGAGGGCATCAGCGAGCGTGAAGTGTTCGACGCCGATGGCCGCGATTTCGATTGGGGCAGGCTGGAGGCGGGCTTCAATGCGCCCAGCCTGTTCAGTGCGAGACGGTTGATCGAAGTGCGCTTGCCCAACGGCAAGCCGGGCAAGGAGGGCGGGCAGG
The DNA here is from genome assembly GCF_040223995.2 of Stenotrophomonas sp. WHRI 8082. Classification (NCBI taxonomy): domain Bacteria; kingdom Pseudomonadati; phylum Pseudomonadota; class Gammaproteobacteria; order Lysobacterales; family Lysobacteraceae; genus Stenotrophomonas; species Stenotrophomonas sp. WHRI 8082. Next base: position 3,346,389 of record NZ_CP167826.1, read on the forward strand.
TCATCAGTGATTTCTGCGCGTCCCCACCGCCGGACGTGGTGCTGTTGATCACCACCAACGAGTGGAGCAAATCGCACCAGGGCAAGTGGGCCGATGCCGTGGGCCGTGCCGGGGTGATTTCCGTGGCATGGGCGATCAAGCCGCACGAGCTGCCCGACTGGATCGAGCGCCGGCTACGCAGCAAGGGCCTGCGTGCGGATCCGCAGGCGGTACAGCGACTGGCCGAGCGCGTGGAAGGCAACCTGTTGGCTGCGGCGCAGGAAATCGACAAGCTGGCGCTGCTGGTGGACGGTGGCGACGTGCTGGATGTTGAAAAGATGGATGCGCTGGTCGCCGACGCGGCCCGCTACGACGTGTTCCGGTTGGTGGAGTCCACGTTCTCCGGCCAGCCCAAGGCTGTGCTGCGCATGGTCGCTGGCCTGCGTGCGGAGGGTGAAGCGGTGGCGGCGCTGATGCCGATCGTCATCCGTGAGCTGCTGGCGGGGGCGGGCCTGGCACAGGTGCAAGCACGCGGTGGCAACCTGGCGGCGGAGATGAAATCCCGCGGCATCTGGGAATCGCGGCAGGCGCCCTACAAGCGTGCGCTCCAGCGCCATCCCGAGGCCAAGCGGTGGGAGCGGTTCGTGGCTGAAGCGGGCTTGGTCGACCGTATCGCAAAGGGGCGCGCCGACGGCGATGCCTGGCTCGCGCTGGAGCGTCTGCTGGTGGCCGTGTCCGAGGCGCGTGCGGTGCGTCTGCTCGCCCGGGCCTGACCCATGGCGAAGGGCCTGCGCCTTTATTACGGCGGCACGTTCGACCCGGTTCACCTGGGTCATCTGGCCATTGCGCGCGCTGCGCGCGACCAGTTACAGGTCAGCGTGCGCCTGCTGCCGTCCGCGGACCCTCCGCATCGGGAAGCGCCGGGTGCCACGGCCGTCCAGCGATGCGAGATGCTGCAGTTGGCGCTGGCCGACGAACCCGGGTTGCAGCTGGACCGGTTGGAACTGGAGCGCGCCGCGCGCACGCCGGGCGTGCCCTCCTATACGTTCGATACGCTGTCCGGCCTGCGCGCCGAGGTCGGCTCGGAGTGTCCGTTGGCGTGGCTGGTAGGGGCTGACAGCCTGTTGTCGCTGGCCACGTGGCACCGGTGGCGCGAGCTGCTGGACCTGGCCCATTTCATCGTGGCCGAACGCCCTGGTAGTCCGCTGCCGGAGGTGGTGGCCGGCGAGCTCGGCCAGGCGTTGCAGGGACGCTGGACCGATCGGGGCCAGGACTTGGCAGCTGCCGCGGCCGGTCGGGTACTACGCCTGCATCAGCCCCTGCGCGGCGAGTCGGCCAGCGCGGTGCGGGCCCAGATTGCCCGTGGCGGGGCAGGGCGCGATCTGCTGCCGCCGGCCGTGGCCGATTACATCGCCGCCAACGGCCTGTACCGTACTGCCGGCTGAACATCGCCATGAATGGCACGCTGCCGCTGTGGCCGTATAATCCCCCTTACGTTTATCGAGTCGACCCGCTTTGAGCAACCAGCCCGAAACCCAGTCCCAACCCCAGACCATCAAGGTCGATCTGCCCAGCCCGCCGCCCTCCGTGGAGCAGCTGCTGGCCTGTGTCATGGAAGCCACGGAAGAGCTGAAGGCCAAGGACGTGGTGACCATCGACGTGCGCGGCAAGTCCAGCGTCGCCGATTATTTCGTGATCGCGTCGGGCACGTCCTCACGCCACGTCAAATCCATCGCCGAAGAAGTAGTGCGCTTCGCCAAGAAGATCGACCAGATGCCGCTGGGCACCGAGGGCGAGCGCGAAGCCGAATGGGTGCTGGTGGACCTGGGCGACGTCGTCGTCCACGTCATGCTGCCGCGCATGCGCGAGCTGTATGCGCTCGAGCGCCTGTGGACGGTCGGCGACCAGCCGTCTTCGCGCGACGAGATTGAAGACGAAGTCTGAGCGGCCCTGCCGCGTTGACGTTGCACTCTGACGGCGCCGATGGCGCCGTTGGACGTTATGAGGAGCCAGGATGAAAGCACGCCTGATCGCGACCGGTGAACGTGCCCCCATTTGGGTGGCGCAGGGCTTCGCCGAATATCAGAAACGTCTGTCGCATTGGCTGCCGTTTGATCTCGTGGAGATCGAGCCGGGGCTGCGCGGCAAAGGGCGAGACGCGCGCCGCGCTACCGATGACGAGGGCAAGCGGGTAATTGCCGCGCTGCCAAAAAATGCCTATGTGGTTGCGCTGGATGTGCCGGGCAAGCAGCTCAGTTCAGAGCAGCTGGCGCAGCGCCTGGAGCACTGGCGCGGGCAGGGCAGGGACCTGGCGTTTCTTATCGGTGGGCCGGAAGGGCACTCCGCCGAAGTGTCCGCATTGGCCGATGAAAAGTGGTCGATCGGACCGCTGACCTTGCCGCATATGCTGGTCAGGCTGGTCGTGGCCGAACAGCTGTATCGCGCGGCCGCGATGTTGGCCAATCACCCCTACCATCGCGCGTGAAGAGTCGTTATACTTGCCGTCTGCCCGAATAGCTCAGCCGGTTAGAGCACTTGACTGTTAATCAGGGGGTCGTTGGTTCGAGTCCAACTTCGGGCGCCATTTTGAGAACCTGCATCGTGAGATGCAGGTTTTTTTTTGCCTGGTCGGATGCGCCAAGAAGGGCATGCCACTTTTTAAAAAATACTGTATGGCGATCGTGGGGCAGCATTGTTCTGATGAAGCACACCCTCCGAGAGGTAATGTCGATGACTCCTTTCATCGCTGTAGCTGCCACTGTTGCCCTTGTCGCCGCGTGCTCATCGGACGTTCTTGCGGCCGAACCGACGTCGGGCCGCAACAACGCTGTCGCGCTGATGGCATGCCCACCGGCAGCCCGGGTACACGTGCAGGACGGTCGCTACCACGCACGCGAGACGCTGGGCGGCTGGGAGGGCGAATGGGTGTCGCCGGCGCGGCCATCGAGCGCAGTATCCCGCCTGGAAAGCGCACTCCTGTATACACAGGGTGCGGGAACCGACGCCATCCTGGTCAACTGCACCTATGGCCTGATGTCGGGACAAGAAATCGACCTCGCTTACCAGCCGGACGGGTCGGAAGGGCAGCTCGGCAACCTTTACGTGCATGTGGAAGACAAGACCGAGTGGCTGCGTGATCCCGACGACGCGGCCGGAGACTCGTTCAGGGAGTGCACCCCTTCTTCCGCATCGCGCGCCTGCCGTTTCTTCCCGTTACGCTACGGTCGGTAGCGGGCAGCGGTAGACGCCTGAGGGCGCTTTCCCGGTCGACTCGTGGCATGCTCCGTCCATCCCTTGGCCGGAGCGTCACGATGGGCGAGATCATGACAGCGGTGGTCGTTTTTGCCTGCCTGTGCACGGCGTCCATCGGCATGCTCTACCTGTACCCCAGGCTCTCTGCCCGGCATCGCGACGATGACACCAATACGGTGCTGAGGTTGGTGGCCAACATCTTCGTGGTGATGACCTCGCTGGTGTTCGGTCTGTTGATCAATTCCTCGAAGAACACCTTCGAGACCATTGACACCAATGTGCACGCGTTTTCGACCAGCCTGATCATGTTGGATCGATCACTGCGCACGTATGGTGCGGAAACCGATGAGACCCGTACGCGGCTGATCGAATACATCGAGCTGGCGATTGCCGATCCCGCGCGTGGCGATGACGCGCTGTCGCATCGGCGGAGCCCGGCGGCAAACGCGCTGGATCAGGTCGGGGGAGCATTGGACCGCATCTCACCGTCTGACCGGTATCACGAAGGCCTGCTTGCAGACGCGCGTCAGCAGTTCCAGTCGGTCGTGCGGCAGCGCTGGAGCATCGTCGAGCAATCCGAAGCCAGCGTGCCGCGGTTGATCATCTGGATGCTGATGGCCTGGATGACGCTGATCTACGGCAGCTTCGGCTACCGCGCCCCACGCAATCCGATGGTGGTCGGCGTGTTCGTGGTGTCTGCTGCCCTGATCGCCGTTTCCGTCTACTTCGTGCTGGACATGAGCGTGCCGTTCGACGGCCCGATCCAGGTATCGGACGCACCGCTGCGCAGGGCGCTGGCGCAGATCCAGTAGCGCCGAGCCACGCTCGGCGGAGCGCGTCCCCGTTCGCGTGCGTGCAGACGCAAAGCCACCGAAGTGCGTCACCGCGCTGTAGCGCCGAGCCACGCTCGGCGGAGCGCGTCACCGTTCGCGTGCGTGCGGACGCAAAGCCGCCGAGCATGGCTCGGCGCTACCGAAGTGCGTCACCGCGTTGTAGCGCCGAGCCACGCTCGGCGGAGCACGTCACCGTTCGCGGGCGTGCAGACGCAAAGCCACCGAAGTGCGTCACTGCGTTGTAGCGCCGAGCCACGCTCGGCGGAGCGCGTCACCGTTCGCGGGCGTGCAGACGCAAAGCCGCCGAGCACGGCGCGACCGTCACACATTGAAAAAGGCCCGGGCGCGTGGCCCGGGCCTTTTCATTCAAGCGACAGCCTTCCCTCAATTGAACGTGTACTTCGCCCCCACGGTGAAGTAACGTCCGATCGCGCCGCTGAAGTGCAGCGGGTTGTAGTTGATGCCGCCGTAGGTGGCCGGATCCAGCGGGGCGGTGCGGTCGAACACGTTGGCCACCGAACCGAAGATCTCCATGCTGTCGGCCACCTTCCAGTTGGCGGACAGATCGAAGGTGGTGAACGAGGCCAGCGAGCAGTTGCCCGGGGCCGGACTGCCATCGGCACGGAAGTTCAAGCAGTCGTCTTCTTTGGTACCGCCGGTCTCAGCCAGATTGTCGATCGCGCTGATGTAGTTGACGATGCCGCTGACCGACCAGTCGTGGTAGTTCCAGGTAGCGCCGAAGTTGATGCGGTCCTTCGGCGTGCCGATGCAGTTGGTCACGTCGCAGTTGCCATGCGTGCCCGCGTACTCGTGCGTGGTGCCGCCCTCGGTCCGCTCGAACTTGCTGGTGTGGCTCCACTGCAGGTCCAGCCGCAGATCACCCGCGTTACCCAGCGGAATGTCCTGGCGGATGTCCGTATCGATACCCTCGACCTTCGACGCACTGGCATTTACGTAATTGGTGTTGATGGCCAGGATCGAGCCGGTCCCCGGCACGCCATTGAGCAGATCGGTATCGCGCAGCACGTTGCCCGATGCAATGGCGTCGGCCGTAGAGCCCTGTGCGATTTCGTTGCTGCGCTTGATCCGCCAGGCATCCACGGTGATCGAGGTGCTGCGGGTCGGCTGCAGCACGATGCCGACCGAGTAGCTCTTGGACTCTTCAGCTTCCAGGTCCGGGTTCGGCCGGGTGATGATCGCAACAGGCTGCTGGCCGCAGTCGTCCTGCGTGCCGCCCGGTGCCGGGTTGCCGCCCGGGCAGCGGACCGGATCGAGTGCGTTGGAGAACGCGGCCAGTCCGCCATCTCCGTTCTCGGCCGGGTTTGGCGCACGGAAGCCTTCGGCGTAGGTGCCACGCAGGGCAAACCACTCGGCCGGCGTCCACTTGAAGCCGACCTTCGGGGTCACCGAGTCGTCACCGCTTTCGTATTTGTCGTAGCGTGCGGCGGCCGTCAACTCCAACGATTCCAGCACCGGCGCTGCAAGCTCTGCGTAGCCGGCGTATACGTTCTGGGTGCCGTCATAGGCGGAGTAGCCCAAGCCGATGATGTCGCCCACATCGGTGTAGGTCTGCGGCGTGAGGCTGTTGGTGGTGCGACGCCACTCGGTACCGATGGCCAGGCCGAGTGGGCCACCGGCCAGGTCCATCAGCGAGCGGTTCACCTTGAAATCGAACATGTCCAGGCTGCTCTTGGCGTTGGCCTGGATGGTCGGCGAGATGTAGTCGTACAGGCTTTGCGGATTCGCATCCGATCCGGCGCCGATGTTCCAGGTGCCGGCCGGGCAGGCCAGGTCACCGAGCACGCACTGGACCGCGCTGTAGCGCAGGAAACCATCGCGCTTGTTGACCAGGTTGGTCGACGAGTGCAGATAGCCGGTGTCGTAGCTCCACTCGCCCCAGGTGCCCTTGACCCCGGCCAGGAAGCGGATGAACTCGTTCTTGTTGTTGGTCACCCGTGGACCGACGTCGAAGGCGTTGTAGCGCACGCGCACCGGCGTGGCATACGGGTTGTCCGGGTGGCCAACAGCGAGCACGGTGGCACCGGGTCCGCTGTTCGCGTTGACGGGGCCGCCCTGGAACCCCCAGGCGCCGGATACGTTGGAGGGCGTGTTGTTGAAGGTGGTTTCCTTGCTCGAGTAGCCCATCTCCACGTACGCCTCGGCGCTGTCGTTGAAGGCGAAGGTCGCGCGGCTGAAGACGTTGACGTACTTCTCTTCCGGGCTGAGATCACGGAAGTTGGCCATGTCCCACAGGCAGCCGCCACCCGGATCCTGCGGGCTGACATCGGAGAACTGGGCGCAGCCAGGCAGTGATTCCAGCAGCCCGGTGGTCGGGTTGAAGATGCTGCCGGCCGGTGAGTTGCCGCCGCCGCTGCCGTTGCCGGTGATCGCGCCGCCGAGGAACTGGCTGCCGCCGGCGCTGTAGCCCCAACGACGCAGATCGCCGGTGCCGATCCAGTCACGGTTGCGGCGGTCGCTGACCCGGATGCCGTCGGTCTTGCCGACGTCCAGACTGAAGAACGCATTCCACCCGTCGGTGGACAGGTTGCCGGTACCGGCCGTCAGCGTCGCCTTCTTCGCATCGCCGTCGCTGTCGCCGGATAGACCGTACGACCCACGCAGGATCACGCCCTCGAAGTCACTGCGCAGGATGATGTTGACCACGCCGGCAATTGCATCGGACCCGTAGGTAGCCGACGCGCCGTCTTTCAGCACCTCCACGCGCTCCACCGCATCCAGCGGAATGGTGCTCAGGTCGGTGAACACCTTCTGGCCGTCATCGGCCAGGCCGTAGGTGGCCATGCGGCGGCCATTGAGCAGCACCAGGGTGGAGCCGGCGCCGAGACCGCGCAGCGAGATGCCTGCACCGCCGCCAGCGAACCCATTGCCGAAGGTCTTGGGGATGGAACCAGAGCCATCCGAGGTGAGGGTCTGCAGGTACTCCGCAACCGTGGTCTTGCCGGTGCGGTCGATTTCCTGGCGGGTGACCACCTGGACCGGCGATGGGGTTTCGGTGTCGGTGCGGGGGATGTTCGAGCCGGTGACCGTGACACGGTCCAGGTTGGTGGCCTGCTCCTGCGCGAAGGCGCTGGGGGAGACGGCTGCGGCCAGCAGCAGTGCGCCGCCGGTCAGAATGTGGGTGATGGAGGCGGCAAGCGGGGTGCGGCGGGTGGCGGGGCAACGGGTCGGATGATTCACAGCTCTCTCCTGACTGGGAAACCTTGATGGCGTCGTTCGACCGCGGGCCCCCTTGCCCCGCGATGGCGTCAATCTAGGTTCGTATCAGGTGATGCAAGAGTGAAATTTTGCTTAATTCGCACCGCTCTGTGATCTGCGTCAAACGGTGCGGCCGGGGCAGGGCACGCCTGCCCCGGCGATCGGCTTACTGCGGCAGCGAGAAATCAATGGGGACCAGGCCCACGGATGCGGTCGCCACGCCATCACGCATCGACGGTTCGAACGTCCAGCGACGCAGCACCTGCTGGCGCGCCGCAGTGTCCAGCGCACGCGAGCCGCTGCTGCGCTCGATCGTCACGCGTGTGGGCTGACCCTTCGCATCCACCTCCACGCGCAGCAGTACCGTGCCCTGCTCCTGGTTGCGCAGGGCAGCGATCGGATACGACGGCGGCGGGGCGCTGCGATAGCTCAGGTAGGCACCTGCACCGCCCATGGCGGGCGCCTCGGTCGGTGACGGGACGGCCTGTGGCGCAGCGACTGCGGACGTGGACGCGGGCAGCGCAAGCACCGGTGCCGAATCGATGACCGCAGGGGGCAAGGGCAACGGCGTCGGTAGCGGCTGCACACTCGTCTGCGGCGGCACCACCGCCACCGGATCTGCAGGTGGCACGGGCGTGGGCGGCAGCGGCTTTTCCGGCGTGATCCAGCGGATCTGCGGCGCCTCGCGCGTAAGCGGCAGGGCCACGTAGGCAGCGGGAATGATCAGCAGCAGAAAGGCCAGCAGATGCAGTGCGATTGCCGCACTCCAGGCGGTGATCCTGACCGGATCGACGTGTTGCGGTACAGCCGGATATGCACGAACCATGATCCACCTCCATGCGGGACAGCGAGGGAACATCGTCTTGCCGGCCGGTGCCGGTGATGCAGGAATAGCGCGCTGAGCAGCCTGTGCCCAGTGGGCGCGCAGGCAGCGTTTGGCTACGGGTCAGGCAGCGGAGCGGTGGGGTGTCCGGGCAGGTCCTCTTCGCGGGGGGCGACGAGGACCCGCCTGGATCAGGGCATCAGCGTCCGAGTTCGAACACGACGTCCAGGTTCACCGAGACGGTGGTCTCACCTGCGGCTACCGGCGTGCTCATGTCGGCGGCCATCGGGGCGGCCTGCGCGCGCATCATCACCGGGCGGAAACCGCCGCCACTGCTTTCGGAAATGCTGACGATGCGACGGACCTGCAGCCCCAATGACTTGGCATAGGTCTGCGCGCGAGCCTGCGCTTTCTTCAGCGCGGCCAGGCGGGCTTCGTCATAGACCGGTTCCGGCTGGTCGATCTCGAAGCTCGGCCCGTTGATCTGGTTGGCGCCCTGCGCCGCCAGTCCGTCGAGTACCTTGCCCAGCTTGGCGATGTCACGGACCTTCAGGCTGACCGTGTTGCTGGCCTGGTAGCCGGTGATCTTCGGCGCTTCGTTTTCGGCATAGCGGTACTGGGGGCTCAGGTTCACGCCGCTGGTCTGCACGTCGCGCTCGGCGATACCCGCCGCTTTGATCGCAGCAAGCACTTTGTCCATCTTCTGCGCGTTCTCGCGCATGGCAGTGTTGCCGTCCACGGCCTGGGTGACGACGCCGGCCGACAGGGTGGCCACGTCGGGTACCCGGCTGGCTTCGGCATTGGCGGACACGTTGAGCAGGGTGCCTTCCACCGGCGCGATGGCAGGGGCCGGTACGGCGGCGTTTGCGGTCACGGAAGCTCCCAGGGCGAGGGACAGGGCGAGCAGAAGCGGGGAAAGAGCAGGGCGACGCATGGTGATCTCCTTGAAGGCCATCGAGGTTGCTGGCGTAGGGATGAACGCGTTGTGAGCCGGAACGGGGTTGCCGGTTTTCCCGCCGTGTTGCCGACGATTCAGGCGCTGCGCGCAGGGTATGCTGTGTGGATGCTCTATCTTGCCTCCCGCTCCCCACGCCGCAGTGAATTGCTTGCCCGCCTTGGCCGCCCGTTCCAGTCCTTGGACCTGGACGTGCCTGAAGTGCGTCTGGCTGGCGAAAGCCCGCGTGATTATGTGCTGCGGGTGGCCACCGACAAGGCCCGTGCGGGCCTGCTCGCGGTAGCCGGGAGGGATCCGCGCGCCCAGGTGCTGGGATCAGACACCGAAGTCGTGTTGGGCGAGCGGGTGTTCGGCAAGCCGACCGACGCCGACGATGCCGCCGCGATGCTGCGTGCGTTGTCCGGCCGAAGCCACCAGGTGATGACCGCCGTGGTACTGGTCGACGCGCAGGGCGTACACGCTGACGTGGTGGTGTCGGAGGTTCGCTTCGCCACGCTGGACGATGTCTCCATCGCAGCCTATGTGGCCACCGGCGAGCCGATCGGCAAGGCCGGTGCCTATGCCATCCAGGGGGAAGCAGAGCGCTTCATCACCCATCTGGCCGGGAGCTATTCCGGCGTGATGGGATTACCGCTGTACCAGACCGACCGGTTGCTTGCCGGTGCCGGCTTGCCTTCCCACCCTGTTGCCGCCACGGAGGCTGCCGTACATGTCTGAAGAAATACTGGTCAACGTAACTCCCCGCGAAACCCGGGTAGCGGTGATCGAGAACGGCATGCTGCAGGAGCTGCATATCGAGCGCGGCTGGCGGCGCGGTGTGGTCGGCAACATCTACAAGGGCAAAGTGCAGCGGGTCATGCCCGGCATGCAGGCCGCGTTCGTCGAAGTGGGACTGGACCGCGCTGCGTTCCTGCATGCCAACGACGTGGTGCGCCCGGCGCCCGTGGCCAGCCCGGATACCGATGGCACCACGCTGCCGCCGCCATCGTCCGTGCCGATTGTCGAGCTGCTGCGCGACGGCCAGGACATCGTGGTCCAGGTGGTGAAGGATCCCATCGGCACCAAGGGCGCGCGCCTGACCACGCAGATCAGCATTCCATCGCGCTACATGGTGCTGCTGCCGCAGTCCAAGGTGGTCGGTGTCTCGGCGCGGATCGAAGACGAAACCGAGCGGGCGCGGCTGAAGACGCTGGTGACCGAGCTGTCAGCCCAGCACGGCGGCTACGGCTATATCGTGCGCACCAATGCCGAAGGCCAGCCTGCCGAGGCCATCGCCGAAGACGTGGCCTACCTGTCGCGCGTCTGGAACGTGGTCGAGCGCCGTGGCCGTGAGGCCGCGTCGTGCAGCGTGATCTATGAAGACCTGAGCCTGCCGTTGCGCTCGGTACGCGACCTGATCCGCAAGGACGTGGACAAGGTCAAGGTCGATTCCAAGGAAACCTTCGTCCAGCTGCAGGCGTTCGTCGCCAAGTACATGCCGGTGCTGGCTGAAAAGCTGGAGCTGTATGCCGGCGACCGTCCGATCTTCGACATGTTCGGGGTGGAGGACGAGATCGGCCGCGCGCTGGACAAGCAGGTGCCGCTGAAGTCCGGGGGCTACCTGGTGATCGACCAGACCGAGGCGATGACCACCATCGACGTCAACACCGGTTCGTTCGTCGGCCAGCGCAACCTGGAAGAGACCGTGTACCGCACCAATCTGGAGGCGGCCCAGGCCGTGGCCAGGCAGCTGCGGCTGCGCAATCTGGGCGGCATCATCATCATCGACTTCATCGACATGGTGGATGCCGAGCATCGTCGTCAGGTGCTGCGCACGCTGGAAAAGGCGTTGGCGCGCGACCACGCCAAGACCACGGTCTATGATTTCTCGCCGTTGGGCCTGGTGGAGATGACCCGCAAGCGCACCGTGGAGAGCCTGGAGCGCCAGCTTTCCGAGACGTGCCCGCAGTGCAGTGGCCGCGGCAGCATCAAGACCACCGAAACGGTGACCTACGAGATCTTCCGTGAGATCACCCGCGCGGTGCGTCAGTTCGAAGCGGCGCGCCTGCTGGTGATCGCTTCGTCGAAGGTCGTGGCGCGGATCACCGATGAAGAATCCACGGCAGTCGCCGAGCTGGAGGAATTCCTCGGCAAGAGCATCAGCTTCCAAGCTGACGACCAGTACCTGCAGGAACAGTTCGATGTGGTCCTGCTCTGATCCAATCCGGCCGGTTGCCGGCCAAGGCCGATGAGCGCGCCGCCGCGCCTGCGACTGCGAAGGATCCGCCGTCTTGCCCTGTACGCGCTCGCCATCACCCTGGTGGTGGTGGCGTTGCTGGTGGGTAGCCTCAGCCAGCTGTTGCCGCTGGTTGAGCGTAATCCCGACAAAGTTTCTGCGTGGTTGAGCACGCGTGCCGGGCAGCCGGTGCGCTTCGATGCGTTGAAAGCGCAGTGGACCCGCCGCGGGCCGCTGCTGCAGTTGGATGGACTGCGTATCGGCACCGGCGAAGGCCTGCGCATCGGCCAGGCCGAGGTGCAGGTGGCGATGTACGCCGGCCTGTTGCCGGGCCGATCGTTGACCGAGCTGCGCCTGCGTGGCCTGGCGCTGACCCTGCAGCGGGCCGATGACGGGCGCTGGAGCGTGCGTGGATTGCCGGCGGCGAAAGCCGGCGACCCGCTGGACGGCCTGCGTCGGCTGGGCGAACTGCAGGTGGAGCAGGGTCGCCTGACCATCGAGGCACCATCGATAGGGCTGCAGACAACCTTGCCGCGCCTGGATCTGCGCCTTCGGGTGGACGCTGATCGGTTGCGCGTTGGCGTGCGGGCCTGGGCGCAAGCCGATGCGCTGCCATTGGCGGCAGTACTGGATGTAGATCGTCGCGCCGGCAATGGCGAGGCGTGGCTGGGCGGCGATCCGGTGGACCTGCAGGCCTGGTCGCCGCTGCTGTCCGGTGCCGGCGTACAGCTGTTGCAGGGCCGCGGCGAGCTCAACGCCTGGGTGGCACTGCGTGATTTCCGCCCGGTGATGGTCACCACGGACTCGGATCTGTCCGGACTGCGGCTTGCCGGCACGCCGACGGCCCACGTGGCCAAGCCCACGTTGGACATCGAGCGCCTGCAGGTACGTGCGCGCTGGCGTTACAGCGCCGGTGGCTGGCGGGCAGAAGCCCCACGCCTGCGGGTGCGGGCGGAAGATCGTGAGCAGGTACTGGATGGACTGCTGATCGGTGCAGGACAGCACACCGCGCTGGTAGCCAACAACATAGACGGCAACGTGCTGCTTCGTGGCCTGGCGCTGACCGACCGGGTGGATGCCGGCCTGCGCGACTGGCTGTACCGCGCCCATCCCCAGCTGCGCGTGCGCCAACTGCAGGCACGCGGTGAGCGCAACGGTCCGTTGTGGGTGCAGGGCGACCTCGACACATTGGCGTTTTCCAGCGTGGATGGGGGCCCCGGCCTGGTCGGTATCGGCGGCCGGTTCCAAGGCGATGCCGAAGGGTTCTCGTTGCAGTTGCAGTCCCGACAGCAGATGCAGCTGGACTGGCCAAAGGGATTCGGCGTGCGCCACGACGTGCGACTCGCCGGTGAGATCGTCGGTTGGCATGACGAAGCGGGCGGTTGGCGGGTCGGCACGCCGGCGCTGCGCGTGCAGGGCACCGATTACGCTGCCGATGTCCGTGGGGCATTGTGGTTCCAGGGCGACGGCACGCGGCCGTGGATGCAGCTGGCAGCGAAGATCGACGATGTCCCGATGACCGCCGCCAAGCGTTTCTGGATCCGTTCGAGGATGAGCGAGCACGCCCGTGACTGGCTGGATACCGCGTTGCAGGCGGGCCGCGTGCGCAACGGCATCGGCCTGGTGGCCGGCGACCTGGACGACTGGCCGTTCGACCGCAACAACGGGCGCTTCGAAGCGACCGGACATATTGAAGACGGCACCATCCGCTTCCAGAAAACCTGGCCCGACATGACCGCCGTGGATGCGGACATCGCCTTCATTGGCCCCGGCTTCTCGCTGACGGGACGTGGTGATCTGGCGGGCGTGAACGTGGATGCGATGCAGGCAGGCATCGAAGATTTCGGCGAGACGCCGCTGTACGTGCGCGCGCAGAGCCGCAGTGAGTCCAGCAAGCTGCTGGCGATGCTGCGTCGCAGCCCGCTGCACGCGCAGTACGGTGACACGCTGGATGCGCTGAGCGTGAGTGGCCCCGCCGCGGTGGACTTCGATCTGCTGCAGCCGTTGCGTGCGGGTCAGCCGGGGCACCTGAAGGGCAGCGTGACGCTGGAGGGCGTGAAGCTGGCCGACAAGCGCTATGCGCTGGATTTTGACGACGTGCGCGGGGTGGCCCAGTACGCCGGCGGCGGTTTCGGTGCCGACAACCTGGCGGTTCGTCACCTGGGCGCAGCGGGCACGCTGAGCCTGCGCGCGGGCGGCTTCGTGCGCGATCCGCAACTGGCCTTCGAATCGCAGCTGGACGCCAACCTGGATGCCGGCGTGCTGCTGGATCGCGCGCCGGAGATGGCCTGGCTGAAGCCGTACATCACCGGCCGCTCGAACTGGACGATCGGCGTGGACATGCCGAAGGCCGTCGCCGCTGCCGCCACTGGCGGTGCGCCGGCACCGGTGCCGCCCGCACGGTTGCACCTGCAGTCGGACCTGGTGGGCACGGTGCTGAGCTTTCCCGCGCCGCTGGACAAGCCCGCCGGTGAAGCGCTCGATACGCGCGTGGCTGCGCAGCTGCCGATGGGCGATGGCCGCATCGAGGTGGCGTTCGGTGACCGTCTCGCCTTGGCCGCGCGCACCCACCAGGGCCAGACCGGCGTGCAGGTCACGCTGGGCAGCGCACGGGTCGACCGGGATCCGCCCGCCAGCGGCTTGGCGGTGAACGGCCGCAGCGGGTCGCTGGACGCATTGGAGTGGATCGGACTGGCACGGGGTTCGGCTGCAGACAGCAGCGGTGGGGCAGGCAATGACCCCATGCCGCTGCGCTCGGTGGATGTGCAGGTGGCGCAGTTGCTGCTGATCGGCGGGGTGTTCGAACAGACGCGACTGCAGTTGCGGCCGACCCCGCAATTCCTAGATGTGCGTCTGGATGGCCCTTCGCTGGCCGGCCAGTTGCAGGTGCCCAGCGCCCGCGGCGGCACCATCAGTGGCGCCTTGCAACGCGTGCATTGGAAATCGCTGCCGGGCCCGGTGCAGCCCCGTCCGCGCGACGGTGCGCCGATCGTGATGCCCGACGGGGAGGTGATGGCCGCGCGGGTGCAGGCCACGGCCAACGACACCGATCCGGCCGGCATCCCGCCGTTGTCGCTGGACATCGCCGACCTGCAGTTCGGCAAGATCACGTTGGGCCAGGCGACACTGCGCACCCAGCCGGTGGCGAATGGACTGCGCGTGCAGCAGCTGGATTTCCGCTCACCCAAGCAGGCCATCGACGTGCGCGGCGACTGGCTGGGCAAAGGGCCCGCAGCGCGTACCGCGCTGACCGCGCAGGTGCGCAGCGAAGACCTCGGTGACCTGCTGCGTGACCTGGACTACGGCGGCCAGCTGCGCGGCGGCCAGGGCCGCATCGACCTGCAGGCCGGCTGGCAGGGCGGTCCCTCTGATTTCCAGCTGGGCAACCTGCAGGGCACGATGACCGTCGATGCGCGCAATGGCCAGCTGTTGGAACTGGAGCCCGGCGCCGGGCGCGTGCTGGGCCTGCTCAGCATCACCCAGCTGCCGCGGCGGCTGATGCTGGACTTCCGCGACTTCTTCTCCAAGGGCTTCGCCTTCAACCAGATCGGCGGCACGCTGGCCTTCGCGGACGGGTCGGCCACCACCGACAAGGTGATGATCGAAGGGCCGGCGGCAAACATCCGCATCCGCGGCCGGACCGACCTGCGCAACCAGCAGTTCGACCAGACCATCGATGTCAATCCGCGCTCGGGCAACCTGCTGACCGTCGTCGGTGCGGTGGCCGGCGGCCCGGTGGGCGCCGCGCTGGGCGCGGCCACCAATGCGGTGCTGTCCAAGCCGCTGGGCGAGATCGGTGCCAAGACCTACCGGGTAACCGGGCCGTGGAAAGAGCCCAAGGTGGACGTGGTGGAGCGTGATGCCGCCGCGCCTCCGCCGCCCAAGCCGAAGGCGCGCTGAGCGCCGTCCTCCCTCACAACGGCGGCGCGGTGGCTTGCCAATGCCGCCATCCGCCCCCAGATTGAAGCCCATGACCGATAACGCCCTGACCCTCGCTACCGACCGCCTGCTGCAGCCCGCCGGGCTGGATGCCGGCCTCCTGGAAAACACCTTCGGCCACCTGCTGGGCCCGGGCATCGACTTTGGTGACCTGTATTTCCAGCATGCCCGCCGCGAAAGCTGGAGCGTGGAAGACGGCATCGTCAAGGACGGTGCGCATTCCATCGAGCAAGGCGTCGGCGTGCGCGCGATTTCCGGTGAGAAGACCGGCTTCGCCTACTCCGATGACATCCACCGCGACGCATTGTCCAGTGCAGCGCAGTCCGCGCGCGCGATTTCGCGCGAGGGCGGGGCGCAGACCGGCAAGTCGCTACTGCGCGGCGATGCGCGCGCGCTGTACCCCGCGCTGGATCCGGTGGACAGCCTGGGCAACGAAGCCAAGGTGGAGGTGCTGAAGCGGTTGGACAGCTACCTGCGCGCGGCCGACCCACGGGTGAAGCAGGTCACCGTCAGCCTGTCCGGCGGCGTGGACACCGTGCTGATCGCCCGCAGCGACGGCGTGCTGGGGGCGGATATCCGCCCGCTGGTACGCTTGAACGTGCAGGTGATCGTGGAGCAGGGCGGTCGCCGCGAATCCGGTTATTCCGGCGGTGGCGGTCGCTACGACTACACCGAGCTGTTCGCCAATGGCCGCCCGGAAGCCTTTGCCCGCGAAGCGCTGCGGCAGGCCTTGGTGAACCTGGAGGCCGTACCGGCCCCGGCAGGCGTGATGCCGGTGGTGCTGGGTCCGGGCTGGCCCGGTGTGCTGCTGCACGAAGCCGTGGGTCATGGGCTGGAAGGTGACTTCAACCGCAAGGGCACCAGCGTGTACGCCGGTCGCCTGGGTGAGCGCGTTGCATCGCCCGGGGTGACCATCGTCGACGATGGCACGCTGGAAGGTCGCCGTGGCTCGCTCAACATCGACGATGAGGGCCAGCGGACGCAGTGCACCACGCTGATCGAAGACGGCATCCTGGTCGGCTACATGCAGGACTCGCTCAACGCGCGGCTGATGGGCATGGCGCCGACCGGCAACGGCCGCCGCGAGTCCTTCGCGCACCTGACGATGCCGCGCATGACCAATACCTACATGCGCGCCGGTCAGCACGACCCGCAGGAAATGATCCGTTCGGTGAAGAAGGGCCTGTACGCGGTCAATTTCGGCGGTGGCCAGGTCGATATCACCAGCGGCAAGTATGTGTTCACCGCGACCGAGGCTTACCTGATCGAAGACGGCCGCATCACCGCCCCGGTGAAGGGCGCCACGATCATCGGCAACGGTCCGGAGACCATGCAGAAGGTGCGGATGATCGGCAACGATCTGGCACTGGATGCAGGCGTCGGCATCTGCGGCAAGGACGGCCAGAGTGTGCCGGTAGGCGTGGGCCAGCCCTCGCTGCTGATCGACGGACTCACTGTGGGTGGCACCCAGGCGTGATGCCTGCGGTGCTGAACCTGGGGAGCGCCGAGCCAGGCTCGGCGGCTTTCCCGCCCCGGCGGACCTCAGTCCTGGGCGTCTTCGGTCGCGTCGCTGCTTTCGTCAGCGTCCACGTCTTCGTCGCTGTCGGCCACGATCAACCCCAGCGCCGCCGGCAGCATCAACGCACGCAGCACCTGGAAGATCTCGCGGTACGCACGCGGCGGCTTGTTCTTCGCCTTTTCGGCCTGGGCATTGCGCACCAGCGTGCGCAGTTCCTGCCGGTCCGCCTGCGGATATTCGCCCAGCAGCTTGGACAGCGCCGCGTCACCGTCGTTCATCAGCTTCTCGCGCCAATCTTCGGCACGATGCATCATCGCCACTTCGCGGCGACCGGTATCACTGTTGGCGTCCAGCGCCTCGCGGATCGCATCCAGCGCCGATTCTTCCTCGCGCCGCATGTGCTTGGCCAGGAACGCCAGTTGCCGCTTGTGCGCGATGTGCGCGGTGATGCGCTTGCATTCGGCGATGTGCGGCAGCAGATCCTCCGGCACCGGCAGGCGCGCCAGCTGCGCCGGTGTCAGCGAAACCAGCTTTTCGCCCAGCGCAAGCACGTCCAGCGCATCGTTGCGCTTCTGCTTGCGGCTTTTATCGTGGAATTCACCGGTTTCTTCGTCGCGTCCGCGCATCGTCTTTCCTACTTTCGTAAATACGTCGCCCGGCGCCGTGCCGGGCCCAACCTGTACAGGATAAAGCATTGAACGTCATCGCCCCTGAAGCGGCCGTTGCCACTGGCCCCGAGGCCCGGCTGGAACAGCTGGCCGACATTTCCCAGCAGTTGCTGGACCATGCGCGCCGACTGGGCGCCAGCCAGGCCGAGGTGTCCTGCAGCGAGGATCGCGGGCTGGATGTGAATGTCCGCCTGGGCGAAGTGGAGACAGTGGAATCCACTGCCGACCGCGGCATCGCGGTTACGGTGTACTTCGGCAAGCGCAAGGGCAGTGCCAGCACCGCCGATCTGCAGCCGTCCAGCCTGGTGGCCACGGTGGAGCAGGCCTGCGCCATTGCCCGCCACACCGAAGATGACGTCGCGTCCGGTCTGGCTGATGCCGAGCTGATGGCCCGTGAATTCCCGGATATGGATGGCTGGCACCCGTGGGCGTTGCAGGCCGAGCACGCCATCGACTTGGCGCTGGCCTGCGAAGCGGCCGGCCGCGAGAGCGATGCCCGCATCAGCAATACCGACGGCGCCTCGGTGTCCACTGGCCAGAGCCTGTCGGTGTATGCCAACTCGCACGGTTTCTTCGGCCGCGAGCGCGGTACCCATCATTCCATGAGCGTGGCCCTGATCGCCGGCCACGGCGATGGCATGCAGCGGGACGGCTGGTACACCAGTGCGCTGGCCCGCGAGGACCTGGAGGACGGCGCGGCCGTTGGGCGCAAGGCGGCCGAGCGCACCATCGCCCGATTGCAGCCGCGCTCGCTGGCGACGGCCAGCATGCCGGTATTGTTCGCCCCGGAAGTGGCGCGCAGCCTGATCGGGCACCTGCTGTCGGCGGTGTCCGGTGGGGCGCTGTACCGCGAAGCCAGCTTCCTGCTGGACAGCGTGGGCACGACGCTGTTCCCGTCCTGGATGCAGATCGACGAGCTGCCGCACCTGCGCCGTGGTCGTCGATCGGCCGCGTTCGATGGCGACGGTGTGGCCACCCGCACCTCGGCCATCGTGCGTGATGGCGTACTGCAGCGTTACATCCTGGGCAGCTATTCGGCACGCAAGCTGGGCCTGCAGACCACCGCCAATGCCGGCGGCGTGCACAACCTGCAGGTCGCCGCCAGCGAAGCGGGCCTGGACATGCGGTCGATCGCCCGGCAGATGGGCAATGGCCTGCTGGTGACCGAGCTGATGGGGCAGGGCGTCAATGCCGTGACCGGCGACTACTCGCGCGGCGCCGGTGGCTTCCGCGTGGAGAACGGCGAGATCCTGTACCCGGTGGACGGCATCACCATCGCCGGCAACCTGCGGGAAATGTTCCAGTCCATCGAGGCGATCGGCAGTGACATCGACCCCCGCTCGCACGTTTCGATGGGCTCGCTGCTGGTCGGAAAAATGACGGTGGCCGGTAACGATTGATGTCGTGAATGGCGTACTCTTGCCGGGCTGCGACGGCCTGCGGGGAGCGGGCCACGCTGACCCATTACCTTAAAAGGAGTTTTCCATGAGCGAATTCGACAATGTCACCGCCCCGCCGCCGCCGCCGACCAGCCTCGATCCGGCCCCGGCTGATCAACGCACCATGGCACTGGCTGCCCACCTGCTGGGTATCTTCACCTGGTTCATCGGCCCGCTGGTCATCTGGCTGATCAACAAGGATGACGCCAGCAAGGCGTTCGTCACCGACCAGGCCAAGGAAGCGCTGAACTTCCAGATCACCATCGCCATCGCCATGGCGATCTGCGTAGTGCTGATGATCGTCTTCATTGGCGCGCTGTTGATGCCGGTGGTCGGCGTGCTGAACGTGGTGTTCTGCATCATCGCTGCAGTGAAGGCCAACAACGGCGAAGCGTACCGCTACCCGTTCACCCTGCGCCTGATCAAGTAAGCCTGTTCCTGTGGAGCAGACGACGCCCGGCACTGCCGGGCGTTTTTTTTGCCCGCAGCCCCAGCTACACGTACCCCAGGCTACACGTACCCCCGGTCGCGTATCCCCGGTCACGTACCCCCAGGTCACGTACGCCCGGTAGAGCCGACTTCAGTCGGCTGCCGTTGCCGCTGTTGCTGCCGTTGCCGCCGTGGCGTCCCCCCCATTGTCGACCCCGTACCGCTGACCTACCATCCGAGATCTTCATGGAGGAGCGAGCATGAGCAGGACCGGTATCGCGTTTTGCGTTCTCTACATGGCCATCGCCGCTGTCTTCATCTCCGCTGCCGACGACGCCGGCGGCGACCACAAAGGGCGATTCGTTGCATTGCAATTGCCGCTCGTACTGCAGATGAACGCGTTGGAACTGGTCGGACTGCGCGACTGGTTCTCTGGCACCTCGTGGGTGCAGGCGTACATACGAATCGGCAGCCTGACGCTGGTCGTCCTTTACTTCGCCGGGTGGGGCCTCAGCCGACTCGTCCGCGCACAGCTGGCGCGGGAAAAGAAGGACGCTGGTTAGGCCGTGATCTGCCTGTTCTGCGCCTCGATGCGACACATCGTGGGTGCAGCAGGCATCAGTCCGCGTGGCATGGCTGGGCAGCTTTCATCAACGCACGTCCGGATACGATCAAGCCCTCGACCAGATGCTCGCTGAGCACGCCTTCGTGATCTCCCTCATGGCGGGCGAGTTGCACCGCATGCAGGATCTCGAAAATCGAGGCCAGTCCCTGCAGGATGCCCGGCGAAACGGGCACCTCGCTTCGGCGTTGCATGTCAGCGAGCCGGTCCGCGTCTGATAGGGGAGGCGGGGCGCGAACATCGCCCACCAACTGAAGGTGCGGCACGCGCACGGTGGCCAGACACTCCCGTTCGTAGGCCTCAAGCGTGTGCTCGAGCTGCCTGATGATCCGGGGCGGGAACTGGTACATGCGGTCGCCGAGCAACGCGTACAGGCGCTGCGCATCAGGCGGGTGGGTCGTCTCCATCCGGGTACCTCACATGGCGTGTAACCACCCGCGCCGAGGCGCGAGGTGGCGGGCGATGCGGGTTGGCGTACCGGGAGAAAATACCAAAGAACCGGCGGATCATGGACCCCCACACACCGCCCGCCGTATGACCGGAGAGCAGTGCAGTTCATTCTCCGCCGTGCCCGGAGGCAAAACAGAGTTCCGTTGGTAAATTCTTACTCAGGACGCCAATCCCGGCTGCAGCCTTTCGGCTTCAGCACGCACATCGTGCGCATGCCATCCGCCAGCGTCCATGAGCAAAGTTGTGGAGTTGTGCGCCGCGACACATGGCTGAGGTGTGTCTACGACCGGCCGGTCGCCCGGTTGCACCGAGCCGATATGCCCACCGCGCGATGTCAGATGAGCTCACTTGCGACCCCAACCTAACACTGTTAGATTCGCCCCTAACAACGTTAGGTAAGGCTGTCCATGCGCCAGGCAATCGCCCGGGAACACATCGTCGAGGCCGCTTTCCTGATCCTCGACGAGGCGGGTCTGGAGGGCCTTACCCTGCGCAAAGTGGCCTGCTCGCTGGGCATCCGCGCGCCGTCGCTGTACTGGCACTTCAAGAGCAAGCAGGCGCTGATCGACGCCATGGCCGACGCGATGATCGCCGACGTGGCGCGGGTGATCCCTGACGGCCAGCCTTGGCGGCAGACCCTGCTGCAGATCGCCCGCGAGTTCCGTCTGGCCTTCAAGGCGCGCCGCGATGGTGCGCGCGTCTATGTGGGGACCTTCCTCGCCACTGAGAACATGCTGCGGGTGGCCGAGGCAAGCATTGCCGCGCTGGTCGGCGCGGGCGCGCCGGTGCCTTTCGCTGCAACCACCGGGATGGATCTCGTTTACTACACGATGGGCTTCGTCATCGAAGAACAATCGTGGCCGGGCGACGGCAGCATGGAAGCGCTGGGCGCGACCTTCATGGCATTGGCCGAAGCCCGTTTCCCACGCTGCTGGCAGGCCCGCGACATCTGGCGTGAAGTCGATTTCGACGCCCGCTTTGAACAAGGGCTGGGCCTGATGCTGGATGGCATCGAACTGCGCCTTGCCCGCGCCTCCTGACTGCATCCCTCTCCGCTGTTCTGACCCGGAAATCCCCCTCATGCGTGCACCCTTCGTGCGTGTTACCCCTCTGCTCCTGATCGCGATCCTGCTCAGCGCATGCGCTGGCAAGGAGGACACGACTGCCGAGGCCGCGGCGGCAACCTCGGCGTTGCCGGTTTCGCTGGCTACGGCGGAGCAGCAGGTGATGGCGCGCACCGTGCTGGTGTCCGGCCCGGTCACCGCGTATGAGGAAATGCAGTTGGGCGTGGAGATCAGCGGTCAGCGCGTTACCGCGTTGCCGGTGGATGTCGGCCAGTGGGTAAAGAAGGGGCAGGTACTGCTGCAACTGGACCATCGCACGCTGGACAGCGAACTGGCGCAGGCCGACGCATCGCTCAAGCAGGCACAGGCCGCGCAGGAACTGGCCCGCCTGAACTTCGATCGCAGCGAGAAGCTGGCTGCCCAGCAACTCATCAGTGCCAGCAGCCTGGATGAACTGCGGGCCAGCCGCATCAATGCCGAAGCGCAGACCGCGACCGCACGCGCCGCACGCGATGCGGCCCGCCTGCGCCGCGAGTTCGCCGACCTGCGTGCCCCGGCCGATGGACTGATCTCCAAGCGGCTGGTGCAGCCCGGCCAGGTGGTGTCGGCCGGCACCGAACTGCTGCGCCTGATCCGTGATGGTCGGTTGGAGTGGCGTGCTGAGCTGCCGGAAAACCAGCTCGCCGATGTGGCGGTCGGCAATGCGATCGAGCTGCCTTATGCAGGGCAGGTGGTCACCGGCCGCATCCGTGCGGTCACTCCGGGGGTGGATGCACAGACGCGCACCGGCACGTTGTACGCCGACCTGCCCACGCCCGGTCCCCTCAAGCCCGGCGTCTTCGTCGAAGGCCGCATCGTCACCGGCGACGGCGAGGTGCTGACCATTCCGACCGCGGCGATCGTGCAGCGTGATGGCCACAGCTATGTCTTCAGCGTGAGCGACACGCAGCAGGCAGCGCGCCTGCGGGTAGGTACCGGACAGGCCGTGGAAGGCCGCACCGCGATCCTCCACGGCCTGAAGGCGGGTGACAAGGTGGTGGTGGAGGGCGCTGGCTTCCTCGGCGAGGGGGATCGCGTGCGCGTGGTCAGCGCGGCGAAGGCGGCCGCACGATGAACTTCTCTGCCTGGGCGATCAAGCGCCCGCTGCCTGCGCTGCTGATCTTCTTCGTGTTGTGCGTGGCGGGTCTGTGGGGGTTCTATCAGCTGCCGGTGGCGCGCTTCCCGGACATCGCCTTCCCGATGACTACCGTGACGGTGACCCAGCCCGGTGCGTCGCCGAGCCAGCTGGAAGCCGAAGTCACCCGCAAGGTGGAAGACTCGGTCGCCATGGTGAACAACGTGAAGCGGGTGATGTCGTCGGTCAGCGAAGGCGTCAGCACCACCACCATCGAGTTCCAGCTTGAGGCCGACCTGGCCACCGCGCTGGACGATACCCGTGATGCCGTCACCCGCATCCGCACGGATCTGCCGCAGGACATCCAGGAGCCGGTGATCTCCAAGGTCGACATCGGCGGTTCGCTGATGACCTATGCGCTGGTTGCTCCGCACATGACGCCGGATGAGGCGAGCTGGTTCGTCGACCGCGACATCGCCCGCGCCATGTACGGCGTACCCGGCGTGGCACAGGTGACCCGCGTGGGCGGCGTACAGCGGCAAGTGCGCGTGGACCTGGATCCCAATGCGCTGATCGCGATGGGCATCACCGCCGGCGATGTATCGCAGCAGTTGGCCCGGATCCAGGTAGAGCGTGCGGGCGGGAAGGCGGAAATCGCCGGGGCGCAGCAGACCATCCGCACGCTGGGCACGGTAGGCGATGCGCAGGCCCTGCGCGATTACTCCATTGCCTTGCCGGATGGCCGTGCGGTACGCCTGTCGACGCTAGCCACGATCACCGATGCGGCGGCGGATCCGACCGAGGCGGCGCTGCTGGATGGCGGTGAGGTCGTGGCATTTTCGATGTCGCGCACGCGCGGCTCCAGCGAGGTCAAGGTAGAGGCCGGCGTACATGCGGCCTTGGACCAGATCAAGGCAGCGCATCCCGGGATCGATTTCCGACTGGTCACCACGGCCATCGACGAGACCCACCGCTCCTACGATTCGTCGATGACCATGCTGTGGGAAGGCGCGCTGCTGGCCCTGCTGGTGGTCTGGCTGTTCCTGCGCGACTGGCGTGCGACGTGGGTGGCGGCACTCGCGTTGCCGCTGTCCATCATTCCCACCTTCGCGGTCATGCACTTCTTCGGCTTCACGTTGAACATGATCACGCTGCTGGCGCTGTCGGTGGTGGTCGGCATCCTGGTGGACGATGCGATCGTGGAAATCGAGAACATCGTGCGCCACCTGCGCATGGGCAAGCCGCCGCTGGAGGCGGCGCGCGAGGCCGCGGGTGAAATCGGCAACGCGGTCATTGCGACCTCGCTGACCTTGGCCGCGGTGTTCGTGCCCGTGGCGTTCATGCCTGGCATCGCCGGCAAGTTCTTCCGCGAGTTCGGCTGGACGGCCGCCACGGCGGTGCTGTTTTCGTTGCTGGTGGCGCGCCTGCTGACGCCGATGATGGCCGCCTACCTGCTCAAGCCGCACGGCGAAGAGAAGCCCGACTCCCGTTTGATGGTCTGGTACCTCGGCTGGGTGGACGCCGCGTTGCGTCATCGCGGCCGCACGTTGTGGCTGGCCACCGGGCTGTTCGTGGCATCGCTTGCGCTGGTGCCTTTCATCCCGGCGACCTTCATCCCGCAATCCGATCTGGGCCGCAGCAACCTCAACCTGGAACTGCCGCCAGGCACGCGGCTGCAGGACACCGTCGCGGTGGCCGAGCGCGCCCGCGCGCTGCTGACCGGGATGCCGGAACTCAAACAGGTGTACACCGCGGTAGGCAGCGTGCTCGACCTCGGCGACCCGGGTGCTACGGGCGTGGGTGAGCCGCGCAAGGCCACCCTGGTGCTGGACTGGGGCACCGCCGATACGCGCGACCGTGGCCAGCAGGAACTCGAACGTGACGCACGCCAGCGGCTGGCCAACCTGCCGGGCGTGCGCGTGAGCTATGTCAGCTCCGAGCCCGGCAACCTGCTGCAGTTGGTGCTGTCCGGCGACGACCCGCAGCGGCTGCAGGATGCGTCCACCGCACTGGAGCGTGACCTGCGGAGTCTGCAGGGCCTGGGCAGCGTGTCGTCCACCGCGTCGCTGCTGCGCCCGGAGCTGCAGATCGTGCCCAATGCGGCCCGCGCAGCCGATCTGGGCGTGGCGACCGCTGATATCGCCGAGGCCGCGCGCATCGCGACCGCCGGTGATTACGAACAGCGGCTGGCCAAGCTCAACCTGCCGGACCGGCAGGTCCCGATCCGGGTGGGCTTCGCTGAGGCCACGCTGGCCAATCCGGCGTTGATCGGACAGCTGCGGGTGCCCGGCCGCAACGGTCCGGTGCCGCTGGCGGCGGTGGCCGAGATCCAGCAGGGCAGTGGGCCGTCGCAGATCTCGCGCTACCAGCGCCAGCGCAACGTGACCCTTACCGCCGAACTCAACGGACGTCCGCTGGGCGAGGTGATGACCGAAGTGCAGGCGCTGCCCAGCGTCAAGCAGCTGCCGCCGGGCGTGAGCTTCCTCAACACCGGCGATGCGGAAGTCTTCGTCGAGCTGTTCATCGGCTTCATGCTGGCGATGGCGGCCGGCCTGGTCTGCATCTACATGGTGCTGTTGCTGCTGTTCAACCATGCGCTGATGCCGATCACCATCCTGGCGGCGGTGCCGCTATGCGCGGGCGGTGCCTTTGGTGCGCTGTTGATCACCCAGAACATGCTGTCCCTGCCAGCGCTGATCGGGCTGTTGATGCTGATCGGCATCGCCACCAAGAACTCCATCCTGCTGGTGGATTACGCGGTGATCGCCGAGGACCAGCACGGCATGAGTCAGCACGACGCCTTGGTGGATGCCTGCCGCAAGCGTGCGCAGCCGATCATCATGACCACCTTGGCGATGGGCGCGGGCATGATGCCCATCGCGCTGGGGTTTGCCGGTGACTCCAGTTTCCGCGCACCGATGGCGATCGCCGTGATTGGTGGACTGATCACCTCCACGCTGCTCAGCCTGATCGTCATCCCGGCCGCGTTCACCGTGGTCGATGACTTGGGTGAATGGTTGTCGCGGAAGTTCCGCCACCAATCCTCGCATCCAGTTGCGTAACGCGGTAGAGCCGACAGGTAGAGCCGACTTCAGTCGGCTTCCCCTCCAGTCGGCTCCCCTCCGTGTCTCACCGCTCCCCACGCATCGACACCAGCCTCATGAACGCCTCGTTCTGATAACGGCTCATGCGCAGCTGCTGCCCAGTATCCAGCGTCACCACGTGGTGACCGTTGAACCACGGGTGGATGGACTTCACGCGCCGTACGTTGACGATGGCAGATCGGTGCACGCGCGCGAAGTGCCGCGGATCCAGCCGGGCGGCGAGGGCGGTCATGGTCTCGCGCAGTTCATGGATGCGGTCGGCCACGTGGATCTGCACGACGTTGCGGTCCGCCTTGATCCAGACGATGTCATCCACCGGCACCAGCACCACGTGCTCGTCCACGCGTAGCGGAATCCGCTCCAGGTAATCCTCACGCGGACGCAGCGCATCGAGTGCCTGCAGGATGCGGGCCGACGCCTCGGGTCCCATGCCCGTACGTGCGGAAAGGCGGTCCTTCGCGCGCTGCAGCGTGGCGGCAAAGCGTTCGCGGCTGAAAGGTTTGACCAGATAGTCCACCGCGTTCGCCTCGAACGCCTTCACCGCGTACTGCTCGTAGGCGGTAACGAACACAGTAGCGGGCATGCGCTCCGCGCCGATGGTGGCGACCACGTCCAGCCCGGTGATGGCAGGCATCTGGATGTCGAGGAAGACCAGGTCCGGCGAGTGCTCGCGGATCGCTTTCACTGCGGACACGCCGTCGCCGCACTCACCCACGATCTCGGTCTGCGGATCATCGCGCAACAACCGGACGATCGCATGCCGCGCGATGGGTTCATCGTCCACCACCAGCGTGGCGATGCTCATGCGGGGGCGAGCCCGGCGCTGAACTCGGGTCCCTCATCCGGCCCTTCGAGCTCGCGGAAGGGCACGCGGATGCGGCAGACCACGCCCTCTGGCCAGATCATGTCCAAGCGCACATCGGCGGCAGCGCCGTAGAGCTCCTTCAGGCGCAGGCGCGTGTTGGACAGGCCGATACCGTGGCCGGCGGACGGTTCCGGTTCGGTGGACAGGGTGCTGTTGCGGTTACGCACTTCGATGCACAGCGTGTCCCCCTCGCGGCGGCTCTCGATCTCGATGGTGTCGCTGCCCACACGGTTGCCGATGCCATGCCGCACGGCGTTCTCCACGATGGGCTGCAACAACAGGCTGGGCACGGCGCAGTCCAGCGTGTCAGGTGCGATGTAGATGCGGCTCTGCAACCGGTCCTTGAACCGCGTGCGCTGGATGCCGAGATACAGCTCGATCAGCTCCAGCTCCTGGCGCAGGGTGATTTCCTGGCCGTCGTAGTCCTCCAGGAAGGCGCGCAGCAGCTCGCTCAACCGCAGCAGCATGTCTTCGGCCGATACCTTGTCTTCGTCAAGCAGGGTAATGATGGCGTGCAGCGTGTTGAACAGGAAATGCGGTTGCAGCTGGGATTTCAGAGCAACCAGTCGTGACTGCGCGAGATCGGTGGCCAGTTGACTGGCCTCCAGCGTGCGCTGCGCCTGCTCGGCATGGAAGTGCATCGCCTGCTGTATCGCAAACAGGGCCCAGTAGGTCAGCATCCCCACCGCGAAATGCTGGGCAAGGAAATAGCCCAGCTGATCTGCGAAGCCGCTGGGCTCGAACAGCGTGGAGACCAGTGCGCCGGTGATCATCGCCATGAAGGTGACGGCGAGGCTGGCGACGAGTTGTGGGCCCAGTCCGAGCAGGTGCCGCCCTGGCTGCAGGGGATAACGCACGGCCAGCCGGAACACCAACGGCGCCAGCGCAGCCCAGCTGTACCACTGGATCATCGACCAGCGCAGGTGATCGAACAGGGCAGCGGCCTCGCCATTGAGCGAGCGGGTGAGTGCGTTCTGCAGGGCGAACACGATGGCCACCGCCGTCCAGATGGCGAGGTAGGGCACCCATCCGATGCGGGACGTGCCGAGGCGGATCTTCATTGCGGTATCCCGTGCGCCCGACGTTCGGAGCTGGCCCATCCTAGGCCCGGTGGGGAGCGGGCGGAAGCGCTGTGGCGGCCGGCTGCGATTGGTCCGCGCTGGCTGACGATTGGTCCCGGATCGCTTGTGGGGCGAGTGCGTGCAGCGCGTGATGCAGAGGCCGGACCGCGCCGCCACGTCGCTGCGACTGGCCCACCGCCACCTACTGGAACCCGTGACATGCCCATGATCCGATTCGCTGTCCTTTCCCTTCTCTCCGCTGCAGCCACTGTGCACGCAGGCGAGGGCATCCGCTATCTCGAACTGCTCAACCGCGCCCATGACAGCGTCACGGGTGTCGCGGTGGCACCGGCCGGTACCGACCGCTTCCGGCAGGTCGACATCGACCTGCTGCCTGGCGGCGGTGGGGCCACCCGGCTCGCGGTGGCCAACACCGGTTGCCGCTACGATCTGCGCGTTGCGTTCCGCAACGGCCAGCAGGTGGTGTATCCCAACGTGGATGCGTGCAAGGGCGGCAAGCTGGTGATCAGCAGCCAAGCCAAAGATGGACGTTACCCGCTGACGGCATCCACGCCGTTGTAGCGCCGAGCGGTGCTCGGCGGACTGCGTGGTTGTCCGGCCCGCTGCGCTCGCCGACCGTGGGTCGGCGCTACCGATCTGCCTCGGTCGTTGTAGCGCCGAGCCGTGCTCGGCGGATTGCGTGGTCGTCCGGCCCGCTGCGCTCGCCGACCGTGGATCGGCGCTACCGAACTGCCTCGGTCGTTGTAGCGCCGAGCCGTGCTCGGCGGACTGCGTGGTCGTCCGGCCCGCTGCGCTTGCCGACCGTGGGTCGGCGCTACCGATCTGCCGTGGCCGCTGTAGCGCCGAGCCGTGCTCGGCGGTATGCGTGGTCGTCCGGCCCGCTGCGCTCGCCGACCGTGGGTCGGCGCTACCGATCTGCCTCGGCCGTTGTAGCGCCGAGCCACGCTCGGCGGACTCCATCCTGCCCGCGAACCGTCAGGGCTTGGCCTGTCCGGTCCACGATTTGCTCATGATCATCCACTTGCCGTCGGTCTTCAGCAGCACGACGTAGTCCACGCCATCCCAGCCGGGATAGTCCAGCGTCACTCTGACGGCAGCCAGGTTTTGCGCGATGTCGACGATTTCGTAGCTGCGCTTTCGCTGGGCTTCGTTGGCCGCCGGTTTGCCGTTGAAGCCTTCGGCGAACTGCTCTCCGGTACGCGTGACCAGGCCGCTGCCGCGGGCGGCCGAGTAGCCGATCATCACCCCGTCGCTGCGGAAGACCTGTTTGGCGCGTGCGTTGTCAGCCGTGGTGTAGGCACGCATGAAGGTCTGCATGACCTCGTCGACGGCATCACGGTCACTGGCCTGTGCCATGACGTAGGTGGGGAGCAGCAGGAGCAGGCTGCCTGCGAGTGCAACGGATCGGATCAGGGTCTTCATGGGGATTCTCGATGGTGGGTGTGTGGCGACGCGCGTTGGTTCAACGAATCAGGATTTAACCTGGCCTGACCAGGATTTGGAGACGACGATCCAGTTACCGTCGATGCGGGAGAGCGCCAGATAGTCCTGCCCTTTCCAGCGGGGGTAATCGAGGATCAGCTTCACCACGGCGGCGTTTTCGCTGACGTCGAGGATTTCGTAGCGGCGGTAGCGCTGGTCTTCGTCAGCGGCCACGCCGGTAAAGCCGGTGGCCCATTCCTCGGCGCTCTGGGTGACCACGCGGCGCTGCCCGGCCGAGTAGCCGAGCACGACGCCGTCGCGTCGCAGGACCTCGAACATCCGGTTGGCGTCACCGGCTTCGAACGCCTGCACGACCTTCTGCATGACCTTCTCCACCTCGGCGCGACCACCGCGCAGCACCTCCACCACGGCCTTGGCCACCGGCGCGGCCGAGGCGTAGTTCTGGCCGGTGACCACCCGCCCATCGACCTGGATGTACGGCTGTTCGCTGTCGATCGCGCTGAAGGTGCCGCCGCGTGCGGCGACCGTCTGGCCGATCAGGAACGGGAACTGCTTGAAGTAGGCCGCGTCCTGCTGTTCGTGCTGTTCCGGATAGCCGGTGATGCGTTTGCCGGCGAGCAGGCGCTGGCCGCCGCTGAGGGTCAGGTCCACGATGCCGGCGGTGCCGTGGCAGACGGCCGACACCACCCCACCGTTGCGCTCGTAGACATGCACGGCGATGCGCTGCAGTTGCGGGTTTTCGGCAACGCCGTACATGGCGTTGCTGCCGCCGACGTAGTACACGGCGCGATAGAGCGACGGATCAACCTGTGCGGGCGTGGTGGTGTTGCGCAGCCCGGTCATGATGCGCGGGTCCTGCTGGCGCGCGGCCACATCGTCGCTGACGTAGGAATCCAGGATCGGCACGGCCCCGCCATCGGGCGAGACGAAGTCCACGGCATACCCGGCTTCGTGGAAGACATCCCATGCGTGGACGACCTCGCCGAAGCTGACGCTGGCCGGCAGCGCCGAGCTGCCGTGGACTTTGCTGCTGGAAAGGACGAACAGAATGCGCTGCGGGGTGGCCGCCTGGACTGTGTAGACCGCGCCCAGGCAGGCGGCCAGCAGCATCAGCAGGGGGCGGATGAAGCGGGATGTGTACATGGTGCGGACTCACGGGAAGGAGTCCGCACGTTAGTTCATCCCTTTCAGATCAATATGTTGCGTCGTGTTTCAGGAGTGCTGGAATGCATTTCCGGAGTCCGTGCGGCGACTGCGGAAGGCGGCGGGGGTGATGCCCTCGTGCTTCTTGAACGCGCTGTGGAAGGTCGACATCGACTGGAAGCCGGCTTCGGTTGCCACGATCTCCAGCGGCTTCATCGGCACCTGCAGCAGCAACGACTTGGCTTCGGCCACCCGCAGCTGCGCCAGGTACTGCTTGAACGAGGTCTGGTTGTCGGCGTTGAGCAGCTGCGACAGCCGGGTCTGCGGCACGCCCATGCGACGGGCCAGGCGCGGCAGGGTGAGGCCGGGATCCAGATGAAGGCGCTCGCGGGCCATCAATTCGGCCAGCGCCTGCAACTGGGTGGCGGCCTCGTCGGTCGGGATGCGGCGGTCCTGGTAGGGCTCGATGGCGGCCTTCCCGGAGCGCAGCCGCAGGTAGACCAGCACGCTGGACACCAGCACGAAGGTGAAGCACAGCGCGCCGACGATGTAGGAGGTGTAGCCGGCGGTGTAGTAGGCGGTCCAGATCAACCAGATACCGGCCAGCGCGCCCAGCAGCAGCGGGCCTGACGTGCTTCGTGCCAGACGCGGGCGGTGGCGGTAGACCTCGACGGTGGTCAGCAGCAGGTAGGCCAGCCAGGCGTAATTGATGCCGGGGGTGATGAGGTTTCGCCACAGCAGATCGTTGCCTGCGTAGGGCAGGAACAGGTTCACCGCCAGGATGATGATGACCAGCGCGGTGATATGCCAGCGGTCCACGCGGCTGGCGCCGGGCGTGTTGCCCTGGGTGGAGCGGATAAGGAAGTACAGGCAGGGCCCGATCAGGAAACAGGCGGTGAGGCCGAGCTGCAGGGCGATGCGCGGGATGTCGGGCCAGAAGTGGAAGACCACGGATTTGCCGGTGCGCACGCCGACCGCCAGCACCAGCAGGGACAGCCAGCGCTGGGTGGGTTCGCCCTTGGCACGCCACCAGAGAAAGCTGGCCAGGCCGAGCCCCATGAACGCGCCAAGCATGGCGAAGAAGAACAGGAAGTGCTGGCTCAGCATGGTCTAGGCGTCCTTTCGCTAGGGCGATACTGGCAGGGGGTGTGGGCGATTATGGACCGGGCGGTGAAGCGTGACGACCAGCGGGCGTCAGTATCGAAGGTTGACGGCCAGCGGCCGTCACTACCGGCTAGTGATTGCGTTCTATAGCCAAGCGGCCGAGGGCGCGCAGGGCGTTGGCTTCTTCGCCGTAGTGGGCCAGGGCGTCGTCCATCACTGTGCTCAGTTCGGCCAGCCTGGCCTTGGCGCCGTCCATTCCCAGCAGGGCGGGGAAGGTGGATTTGTCCTGCGCTACGTCTTTGCCGGCGGTCTTGCCCAGCTGCTCGGAGCTGGCTTCCACGTCCAGGATGTCATCGCGCACCTGGAAGGCCAGACCAAGCGCATCGGCGAACTGGTCCAGACGGGCCAGATCGGTTGCCGGGGCGTGGCCGCACAACGCGCCCATGCGAACGGCAGCGCGGATCAGCGCACCGGTCTTCAGCGCATGCATGCGGGTCAGTGCGTCCAGCGACTGCAGTTGGCCGGTGGCATCGATATCCAGTGCCTGACCGCCGCACATGCCGGCCGCGCCGGAGGCGTGAGCCAGCGCCTGCAGGCAGGCAACGCGGAGTTCCGCCGGCAGTGCCGCCTCGGCCAGCAGGCTGAAGGCGCGGGTCTGCAACGCATCCCCGGCAAGAATGGCCGTGGCTTCGTCGAACGCGATGTGGGTGGTCGGCTTGCCACGGCGCAGGGCGTCGTCGTCCATCGCCGGCAGGTCGTCGTGCACCAGCGAATAGGCGTGGATCAATTCCACCGCCATCGCCGGGGCATCCAACTGGTGCGGGTCGGTGCCGAACACGTCGCCAGCCGCGTACACCAGCAGGGGACGCATGCGCTTACCGCCGCCCAGCACCGAATGGCGCATGGCCTGGTGCAGCCGATGCGGGGCGTCGGTGGCCGAGGGCAGGGCGGCGTCGAGCTGGCTTTCGATGCGATCGCGCAGGCGCGCGAACATCGCTTCAACCGTCATGGGACGGCGGGTCGAAGGGCTCGGCGTTTTCCGGCTGGGCCGGATCGGTGAGCAGGCGCACGCGCAGTTCGGCCTGTTCCAGCGCCTGCTGGCACTGGCGGTACAGACCGACGCCGCGTTCGTAGGCGCTGAGCGACGCTTCCAGGCTGAGCTCTCCGGTTTCCATCTGCTCGACGAGCTGCTCCAAGGATTCGAGCGACTGCTCGAACTGGGCTACCGGGGACGCATTTTCGGGGGTTTTCTTAGCCATGCGACAAGTGTGGACGGCCCGCGCGCAGGGGTCAATTCACCAGCCGCCAGGACGCCAGTGCAACTGGGCATCGTGCTGCTGCAGCCAAGCCTGCAGCGGCGCGGACAGCACCACGTCGGCGGCGGCCTGCAACTGGCCATCGGCGGCGAAGAGCAGCGGCAGCTGGCGGCGTCGCCATGGGGCCAGGTGCTCACGCTGCAGGCAGTCCTTCAGCGCATGCTGGTGGCGGCGGCCGGGCAGCTGGATGCGTTCGCCGCCTTGCCGGCCCGTCACCTGCATCGGCGCATCGAATGCCGCCGCACCCTGCAGTTGCAGTTGGCCGCCGTCGGGCAGGGCCAGCGGTGCGCGGCCATCCCAGGTGACCTGCCATCCGGCAGGCAGTTGCGGCAGCTCGGCCGGCAACAGGTACCAGTGGCCGCGCCATTGGCGGATGCTGTGCTGTTGCCAGCGCACCTGTGCCTCGCGGTCAGGCCCGGCCGGCAGCACTTCGTTTTCCAGCTGCGCAAGCACGCGCGCGGGCAGGGCGGCAGCGCCCTGGGTCGATACCCAGCGACGCAGCACGCGGGCACGGCGGGGCGGTGATACCTGCTGCAGGCGCTCCACCGACACCACGCGCGCGGCGGCCTGCACATGCTGCAGCAGCTCGTCGTCTTCTTCGTCCAGCATGTCGCGCAGCTGACCGCAGTGGGCGGCGCTCGCGGCCAGCGCGGCGGCAGCGTGCGGCCACCGCTCGCGCAACAGCGGCAGCACGTGCAGCCGCACGAAGTTGCGATCGGGGCCATCGTCGCTGTTGCTGGGGTCCTCGATCCACTTCAGTCCGTGTTGCTGCGCGTAGCTCAACAACGCCGAGCGCGGCGTCTGCAGCAGCGGTCGCCACAGCCGATGTGTACCCAGCGCCGACACGGGCGACATCGCCGCCAGCCCATCCACGCCGGAACCGCGCAGCGCGCGCAGCAGGAAGGTTTCGGCTTGGTCATCCTGGTGCTGCGCCAGGGCCAGCGTCTCGCCAGCGCGTAGTTCCGCTGCGAAGGCATCGCGCCGTGCCTGGCGTGCTGCCGCTTCCATGCCGATGCCGGAAGAAAGATCCACCTCTACCCGGCGCACGCTCATCGCCACGCCCAAGGCATCGCACTGGCGTTGGCAATGCACCGCCCAGTCATCAGCCGCTGCCTGCAGTCCGTGATGGACGTGAACCGCCCTCAGCGTGAACCCCCACGCCTGCGCGGACTGCAGCAGCCAATGCAGCAGGACGGTCGAATCCAGCCCGCCGCTGTAGCCGACCAGCAGGGGCGCATCGAGGGGGGCAAGGCTGGGGAAGCGGATCATGGGCAGGAAGAAAAAAGGCGGCGACCAGTATGGTCGCCGCCTTCGTATTGCTCCAGTCCCGCCGGGCGCTTACTGGGCGGGCGTGATCCGCTCGAACTTCACCGGCGCCGGCAGTTCCACCGGCACACCGTTGCCATCACAGGTGCCGGCTTCGCACAGCCGCGCACGCAGGCGCGGGGTAGCCTGCACGATCATGTGGTAGATCGCGTTCTGCTCCAGCGTGCCGCGGATCGCCTTGCTGCCCGGACCGCGCGCCCAGATGCCCACGTCCTCGCCACCGTGCGATTCACTCTTGCCCGGCACCAGCGCTTCCTGCATGTAATCCGGGTGCTCGGTATCCACCGCGGTCAGGTCGGGACGGCCGGTGGACGGGTCGAAGCTGGACGGATTGTGCGGGTAGCGCTTCGGGCCGGCCGGCTGCTGGTTGGTCGCGCCGGTGAAGCCCGGGCCATTGGCGTAGGTCAGCGTGGTGTACGGCTGGCCGCCCCCGTCCCGTGCCAGATCCAGTGCGCCCAGCCCGTCTTCGCCGCCCTTGTCCTTCACCTTGCCCAGGATCGGGTTGCCGCGCGCCGGATAGCCGACGAAGTTCAGGGTGTGCGAATGGTCGGCGGTGACGATGACCAGCGTGTCGTCATCCTTCGTCAGTTCGGTCGCCACCCGCACCGCGTCGGACATCGCTACGGTGTCGGTCAGCGCACGGTAGGCGTTGCCGCTGTGGTTGGCGTGGTCGATGCGCGCGCCTTCGATCATCAGGACGTAGCCTTCCTGGTGCCGGGACAGGTTGGTGATGGCGGTGCGGGTCAGCTCGGCGAGGCTGGGCTCGCCGCCCGGATCCTGCGCGCGCTCGTGCTCGTACTGCATGTGGTCCGGCTCGAACAGGCCGAGGATCGCCGGCGCGTTGTCGGCGGCCTTGAGCTGCGCGGCATTCCACACGTAGGCACCCTGCGGATGGGCCTGCTGCCATTCGGTGACCAGGCTGCGCCCGTCCAGGCGCTGGCCGACCTTGTCGTCGTATTCGGGATCGCGTTCTTCCACGGTGGTGAACTCGCCGCGGCCACCGCCCAGGGCGACCAGCGGGCCGCGGCCGAAGCGTGCAGTGGACAGCAGCTGTTGGGCGATGTCCTTGCAGCCGGCGGCCTTGGCCTCTTCGGTCAGGTCGGTGTCGTTTTCCCAGTTGCGCTCGGGCGAATGGGCGTACGTGGCGGCCGGGGTGGCGTGGGTCAGCCGCGCGGTCGACACGATGCCGGTCGCCATGCCGGCGCTGTCGGCCAGCTGCAGCCAGCTCAACAGGCCTTTCTGCAGGCTGTCGGCACAGTCCGGACGCTTGCCCGCACTGACGCCGATGGCGCCCATGTGGGTCTTCACGCCGGTGGTGATGGCGGTCATGGTGCCGGCCGAATCCGGGGTCTGCGAGTCGACGTTGTAGGTCTTGCTGAACGCCGTCGCCGGGAAGTGCTCCCAGGACAGCAGGTTTTCTTCACCCGAGCTGCCCTTGCGCTGGCCTTCAAAGATGCGCGCGGCGGCCACGGTGGTCAGGCTCATGCCATCGCCGAGGAACAGAATCACGTTCTTCGCTTTGCCGTTCATGGCGCCATTGCCGGCGGCCTGGGCGGCGCCGCTGCGGTACCACCACTGCGGGGTCTCGCCATCCGGGTGGGTCACGGCAGGCACCGCGACCGTCAGGCCGGCAGGTCCCGCTGCCTGCGGCGTGCTGGAACAGGCGCCCAGCAGCAGGGTGGCGGCGGTGGCGGCGAGCAGGGTGGTGATACGGATCATGGACAGCGGGCCCTCACGAAACGGAACAGGCGTTCATTATGACGCGTACGACAAGGCACGCCGATGACACGCTGATTTGCCGCTCGGCCTGTCGTACCCGAAGCTGGGTTGGGCTAAGGTGCGATCAGTATTCTCTCCCCCTGGAATTTCCATGAAGCTGGTCTCTGCCTGGCTGCGCATCCCGTTCTGGCAACGCGTGGTCGCAGGCTTCGTCCTTGGCGCCTTGGCCGGCTGGTTGATGGGCCCGGCTGCCGAAACCTGGTTCGGCCCCTTGGGCGACCTGTACGTGACGCTGATCAAGATGATCGCGGTGCCGCTGGTGTTCTTCGCGGTCATCAATGCCATCTCCTCGCTCAGTGGCCAGAAATCGGTCGCCGCGCTGAGTGGCCGCACGTTCCTGTGGTTCGTCATCACCGCTGCGCTGGCCGTCGGTATCGGCCTGCTGGTCGGCACGGTGATGCAGCCCGGTGCCGGTGGACTGCAGTTGGCGATGCCGCACAACTACGTGCAGCGCGAAGTCCCCAGCGTGATCCAGGTGTTGCTGGATGTGGTGCCGTCGAATGTCTTCTATGCGCTCAGTGGCATCGGCACGCGCGTCAATGCCGCCGGTGAGACCGTGCTGGCCGCCGGACGGGGCTCGATCCTGCCGGTGATCTTCTTCGCCGGGCTGGTCGGCTTCGCCATCGTCAAGCTGGGCGAGAAAGTCACCCAGGCCCGCCTGCTGGTCGGGCAGATGAGCGAGATCATGATCCAGGTGACCCGCTTCGTGCTGGAGGTCACCCCCATCGGGACGTTCGGCCTGATCGCCGCGCTGGTAGGCAGCTACGGTTTCGAGAAGCTGCTGCCGCTGGGCAACTTCGTGCTGGCGTTGTACATCGCGTGCACCCTGCACATCGTGGTGGTGTACAGCACGCTGCTGCTGGCGCACGGCCTGAACCCGCTGAAGTTCTTCCGCGGGGCCGCGCCGGGCATGCAGGTGGCGTTCGTCAGCTCGTCCAGCTTCGCGGCGATGCCGGTCGCGTTGCGTTCGATCACCCACAACCTGGGCGTCAACAAAGATTACGGTTCCTTCGCGGTGCCGCTGGGTGCCAGCATCAAGATGGATGGTTGCGGGGCGATCTATCCGGCGCTGTGTGCAGTGTTCATATCGCAGTACAGCGGTGTGCCGATGTCGGTGGAGCAGTACGTGATCGTGCTGATTGCTTCGGTGCTGGGCAGCTTCGGTACCGCCGGTGTACCGGGCACGGCGGTGGTGATGGCCACGGTGGTGCTGAGTGCGGCCGGATTGCCGCTGGAGACCATCGGCTACCTGTACGCCATCGATCGCATCCTGGACATGATGCGCACCATGACCAATGTCACCGGGCAGATGCTGGTGCCGGTGCTGGTGGCCAAGGAGACCGGCCTGCTGGACCAGGCGGTGTATGACAATCCATCCACCAACGTGGGTATCGACGACCCGGATCCCGCGCCACGCGCGTGAGCACCGTCAGCCCCTGCGCCGGCATTGACGGCCACTGGCAGCCCATGGGCCGTCACTACCGGAGTACGAACATCGGCAGCTGAAGCGGGGGCGTACGGGGGTGTGTCATCCCCTGTAACAGGGGTGATACACCCGCGCCCGCGCCATGCGGGGCGGTCGCCTTCGCTGATTCATCGAGCGCCCGGCATTCACCCGGGTGTAACGGTCGGCATCCACAACGCCCCGCCCTGAGCCACGAATACGCTTGCCAGGCGGGCCTTGCGTAGTTGGCACGAATGCTGCGTTCCCCTCTCCATACGTAACGGGAGAGCGGCATGGACAGCAGCACGCGCAATACCTACCTGATGGCCAGCCTGATCGTGCTGACGGCATGCCCCGCCGTTGCCGGGGCCTCCGGTGCGCGTCAAGGTGTCAACGCGCGTCCAGGTGAGATGGTGCTGCTGCGTGACGTGCACGCCCGCACCGCCTACCGTCCGGCGCCTCCGGGCATTGCCCTGATCGCCGATCCCTCGCCACAGCGCGAAGTCAGCGCGGCACTGGGCACCTCCAACGGCATGGCCGAGCTCAGCGACGACGATTTCGCTGGGCTGGGTGCTGGCCAGGGCGTGGGTCCCGCGCATACCGGCAGCACCACCGTGGAGCGGGTCACCACCACGGCGCTCGGCGGCGCGGTAGGCCGGCTGGGCAGCGGCAACGGCGGCATGATTTCCGGCAACCAGATCAGCGGCGCGCTCAGCGGCCCACTGAGTGCGATGGGCAACAGTACCCGCGGCATCGGCGATACGGTGCGCGGTGCGCTGGCCCAGTTCCCGATGGGCGGCGCCCCGGCAGGTGGCAAATGAAGCGGTGCGGCGCATGGCTGATGGCGGGCCTGCTGCTGCCGTGTGCGGCTTTTGCCGACGAGTACGCCGGCATGCTGGGCTACCTCAATCAATCACGCATCGAGGGCCACGCGCTGGCAGGTGCCAACGGCCTCATCGCGATCAACCAGGCCGCCGGTGATCTCAATGCCCAAGCCAACCTGATCGGCATGGCGCAGGGGGGGCAGGCGCGCGTGGATATCGATGCGCGGAGCACCTCGGCACGCAACACCGTGCTGCTGGATGGCCCGCTGCATGCCAGCGCGCACATCGACGGCCAGGCGTTGCAGGGCGCCAGTGGCATCGCAACGATCAACCAGGCCAGCGGCATCGCCAACACGATGGTGAACATCGTCAGCGCGACGCTGGCCCGTGAAGGAATACGCGAGTCCGACGACGCGGCACTTGCCGCAGCGCGCGTACCCGCGTCAGCAGGGGGGCAGGGCAATGCCG
This sequence comes from Stenotrophomonas sp. WHRI 8082, assembly GCF_040223995.2. Classification (NCBI taxonomy): domain Bacteria; kingdom Pseudomonadati; phylum Pseudomonadota; class Gammaproteobacteria; order Lysobacterales; family Lysobacteraceae; genus Stenotrophomonas; species Stenotrophomonas sp. WHRI 8082. The sequence goes on from NZ_CP167826.1 coordinate 3,384,804, forward strand.
GTGACGGCGACGCCATGGGCACCCGCAACGTCGGCGTGGCAGCGTCGGCGTTGCAGGGGTTCGATGGTGTCCTGCAACTCAATCAAATCGCGGGAGCAGGAAACGATACGGCCAACATCCTCGGTATGGCCGTGCACGGCACCCCGTGAGTGGTACCCACCCGTTACACCACTGATGAGAGAGAAGGCACCATGAAAGCGATCGTAAAAGGGACTGTACTCGCCATGGCCATTGCAGGCGTCGTGGCAACCGCCTCTGCAGCTGACAACCAGAACCAGAGCGCGAACATCAACCACAACCACAACGTCAATGAAAACTGGACGTTGAACGATACCCGCAACGTCACCCGCAACAACGTGACCAGCAACACCAACACCGATACCGACAACGACAACTACGCGCTGAACGACAGCCGCAACCTGGTGCGCAACACCACGCGCAACACCAATACCACCAACAACACCAGCACCACCAACAACACGGCCAACACCACGTCGAACGTGCGCTACAGCAGCACCACGACCAATACCGCCACCAACCGGTCCAACGTCGATTTCTCCGACGTGGACCACACCCGCGATGTCACGGTCAACGAGACCAGCAACATCTCCGCCGATGAGCGCAAGGAAAAGAACAACCACGGCGTGGACGTGAACCTGGAGAAGGACCTGCGCCTGAGCTCGGACATCAACTTCTCCGGCGATCCGGAGATCACCGGTGCCATCGATCTCGATTCGGCCGCCATCGCCGTCATCGACAACCGCCAGACCATCAGCGCCAACGATGCGTCCAACGAAATGCTGGACAACACCGCCACCATCTCCGACGACGTCGCCTCGGGTGCCTCGGGCAACCTGGGCTTCAACGTCGCCGCTGGCGACAACAACGCGCAGGACAACGCCGCTTCGCTTTCCGCGGCCGATGCCTCCTTCAGCTTCGGCATGGCCGATGCCGAGGTGTTCGTCAACCAGGGTGTGGGCGGCAACACCACCATGAACGAAGGCGTGACCAACGCGGCCGGCCTGGGTGGCAATGCGTTCTCGGGGGCTTCGGGCAACATCGGTGTCAACGTCGCGTCGGGCAACAACAACGCGCAGAAGAACGCGCTTGCCGCTTCCGTAGCGACCGCCGCCATGGCGCAGTCGAGCATTTCCTCCAACCAGGTATCCAGCGGCAACTCGGTGACCAACGCCGGTTACGTGCAGCGCTTCAGTGACACCACTGAAGTCAGCCTGCGTGGTCGTGTGGCCGGCGCCACGCTTGCTATCGGTGCTGGCACCTATCAGGGAACCGGCAACGCCTACCAGCAGGACAACTATTACCTGGACAGCTGGAGCGGCGCACTGCCGCACGCCAGTGGCAACCCCACCGGGCACATCGACCTGGATGACGAAATCCAGAACGCAACCGACAACCCGTACCGTGACGGCGTCGGTGGCATCGCGTTCGACACCGATGAGGAAGGCACCAGCCAGTTCGTCGAACTGGGCGTGGCCGACCTGTATGCCAGCCTGAGCGGCACCGTCCGCACCTCGCGCTGGGTGGCAGTCAATGCCACCAACACCGCTGGCCTCAACGGCAGTGCGTTCTCCAACGCGTCGGGCAACATCGGCGTGAACGTGGCCTCCGGCAGCGGCAACCTGCAGGCCAACAGCCTGGCCTTGGCCGTCGCACAGCCCTCGACCGGTCCGGCACCGGGCGGCGGCGGCGGCGAGTAACGACCAGGCGTGACCGCTTTCGCAGGCTGACTGCGTTGAGCGCAACAAACCCGGTCATCCGCCAATGACCGGGCTCCCCGGGAGCCCCTGTTCCATCTCCCCCTTTGGGGCAGGGGCTCCTTTCTTGGAAGGAGCCGTTGCAATGCACGTGTCCTGGATCGCAAGCCTGCTGCTGGGCGTGGTCGTGTCGAGCAGCGCCGTTGCGGCGCGGGCCGGCGAAGTGAGGTTCAGTGGCGTGCTGCCCAATGGCGCACTGATAGAACAACGCGTGGAGAGCATGCAGGAACGGCGTTTCCGCAACCTGGTGCGACAGCACACGGACTACAGCTGCGGCGCTGCGGCGCTGGCAACCATCCTCAAGTACGCCTATCACCTGGATGCCGACGAAGCGACGGTGATTGAAGGAATGATGGGGGTGTCCGATCAACAGCTGGTACGTGATCGCGGCTTCTCGTTGCTGGATATCAAGCGTTATGTCGAATCAATGGGCATGCGGGGCCGCGGCTACCGCGTTGATGAAGCCCGCCTGCGCAACCTGCGCGTGCCCGGCCTGGTACTGATGGACGTGCGTGGCTTCCGCCATTTCGTGGTGATGAAGCAGGTGCGCGGCGACATCGTCGAAGTCGCCGACCCGATCCTTGGCAACCGCAGCCTGCCCTTGGCTGAATTTCTTGAAGCATGGCCGTCGCGTGCCGTTTTCATCGTCATCGGCAGTGACTTCGATCGCAACAGCGTACTGCTGCAACCCAGCGAACGACCCAGCGCCCGCGCACTGTACGCGCGGCAAGGGCCGATCACCGATGCCGAACTGGTCGACTTCGGCTTCAGCCACGCCGACCTGTTCTGAAGGAGAACCGCCATGGATACCCGTCTTCTGCTACTGGCCACCGCGCTGCTGGGGTTGATGCCCGCTGCGGTACTGGCCGAGCAACCGCGTGGCAATGGACTGACCGAAATACCCGATCCGGAACTCAACCTGATGCGCGGGCGCTACACGGTCGGCGGCAACAACGTGGCCTGGTTCGGCGTAACCATGATTTCGCAGTGGCAGGCCGCCAACGGCACCGCCATGCAGGGCGCGCTGACGTTGGGCATGGACTTCCGCCAGGGCAGGACGCCGAAAGTGAGCTTCACCCCCAGCGTCAGCATCACCGCTGTCGACGCGCCGCTGCCGCAGGGCGGCAGCATCGCCAGCGTGGACAGTAGTGGTCTGGCCAACGCATCCGGGCTGGTGCAGAGCGTGCAGGTGGCCGGTGATGGCAACGTCGCGCGCAATGTCACCTCGCTGACCCTGCGCGATGGTGAGGTACCGGCCATGACCGGCAGTGAGGTCGGCACGGCGAGCGCCCAGCAGGGCGGAGCGCGTGCTACGGCGTCCTTCGACAACAACCAGGCGCGCCTGCTGCTGCAGCTGGACGGCGTCGGCGAAGTGCAGCAGTGGATCCGCAACGGCAGCGTAGGGCAGAGCATCGCCCTGGCCGGCGATGGCCAACAGGTGGGCAATCGCCTGCAGATTGAACTGGTCCGGCAGAACCTGGCCAGCAACACCCCGTTGACGCAGAACATCGCGCAGGCAATGGCACTGACGCGCGGGATCGGGCCGGGCCAATAGATCGGTCGGGCAAAGGGGGAATGGCACTCACCGGAAAAGGGACATGCACACCACACACCGCTTCACCCCACTGGCGCTGGCGGCGCTGGTCTACATCGGAAGTACCGCCACGGTCCACGCACAGGCGACGTCAGGCGAACACGCTGATGTGCAGGCTCTGATGGCTCAACTGGAATCACTGAAAGCCAATTACGCGCAGGAAGTGCGTCGGCTGCGCGAGCTCGACATGCAGGTGCAGGCCATGCAGGCGCGCCTGTCGGGCAAGGCGTCGGTCGCCACGGCGGGCCCGCCCGCTCCGCCCCCCGTGCCTGACCAACCCCCTGTCTCAGCGGGCGGTGGCGAGGGGTACGCCAGCTCTGCAGCCGAAGCACAGCAGGCAAAACAGGCCGCCAGACGCAGCGTGGATGATGTGAAGCAGCAGCAGGCCGCATTGTTCTCGCGTCGGTTCACCGTGGAAAACAGCATTACCTATGCACGGTATGACCGAAAGCAGCTGACCTTGAATGGCTTCCTCGCACTGGACGCGATTTTCCTGGGCAACATCGGCATCGAGAACGTCGAATCCGATTCGATCACTTACAACCTGGCGGCACGCTGGGGCATCAGTCCTACCCTGACGGTCAACATGGATGTTCCGTGGATCGCACGCAAGACCGTGTACCAGAAGGGGGGCGCAGGGGGCTCGGCTGCGGCGATCGCCGAAGAAGAGACGAGCGGCAACGGGATCGGCGACGTCAGTCTGGGGGCCAACTATAAGGTATTCGGCGAACGCGCCTGGCGGCCCGAGACCGTGCTGACTGCCGGCGTCACCGCCCCCACCGGGCGCGCGCCGTACGGCGTGGACTGGACGGTGCTGGAACGCGATGACGATGACTACATCCGGTTCGCCGTGCCCAAGGACCAGCCCACCGGTAACGGGGTATGGCAAGCCAACATCGGCCTGTCCATCGTCAAGACGGCAGACCCGGCGATCCTGTTCGCGAATGCGGGCTACATCCACTCATTCGAACAGAGTTTCGATGACATCGACGGTAATCCGGATACGGTCAATCCCGGGGATGTGAAGCTGGGGGGCTCGTACTACTTCGGCGCCGGCGTGGCGTTTGCGTTCAACGAGCGTACCAGCCTGAGCATTTCCTTCAGCGACAAGCTCAGTGCGCGTGCGTCCACGCGGTACAGCAACGGGCAGTGGATGAAGGTGATCGGCAGTGATGCGAATGCCGCGACATTCAACCTGGGCGTTACCTATGCACTGAACCAGAAGACCACCCTGGTCAGCCTGCTGGGCATCGGCCTCACCCCGGACGCGCCCGACTTCAGCCTGGCCTTCAAGGTGCCGTACATGCTGTAACCGCGAGCGTTGAATGCCCACCGATCCCGGTAGCGCCGACCCAAGGTCGGCGAGCGCGCAGCGCGGCGCTTTGTTCTCCCGCCGAGCACGGCTCGGCGCTACCAACCGCGAGCGTTGAATGGGCAAGGATCCCGGTAGCGCCGACCCATGGTCGGCGAGCGCGCAGCGCGGCGCTTTTGTTCTCCCGCCGAGCACAGCTCGGCGTTACCACGCGCGTGCGTTGAATGGGCACGGACCCCGGTAGCGCCGACCCATGGTCGGCCAGCGCGCAGCGCGGCGCTTTGTTCTCCCGCCGAGCACGGCTCGGCGCTACCAACCGCGAGCGTTGAATGGGCACGGATCCCGGTAGCGCCGACCCATGGTCGGCGAGCGCGCAGCGCGGCGCCTTTGTTCTCCCGCCGAGCATGGCTCGGCGCTACATTCCGCGAGCGTTGAATGGGCACGGATCCCGGTAGCGCCGACCCATGGTCGGCGAGCACGCAGCGCGGGGCCTTTGTTCTCCCGCCGAGCATGGCTCGGCGTTACCGGCGACGACAGACATGGATTCACCGTATCGCGGGCAACTCCACCTGGTGCTTGCGGCATAGCCGATACACCGTCACCCGCGATACCTGCATGTGCCGTGCGCAGGCAGAGACATTGAACTCATTTTCGCGCAACGCCTGCACCAGCAGATCGCGCTCCACCTGCTCGCGTGCGTTCTGCAGCAGCGCACGCGCAGCCGCCGGCAGGGTCGCAACCAGATCCAGATCCGACGGCTCGATCAGCTCACCGTCGGCCACGATCGCCGCACGTTGCACCCGGTTGAGCAGCTCGCGCACGTTGCCCGGCCAGTCGAAGCGTTGCATGGCCTGCCGCGCGCAACTGCTGAAGCCCCGTGCACGACCGGGGTGGCGCGCCCGGAACTGGCGCAGGAAATGCTCCGCCAGCACCAGCACATCCCCGCTGCGCTCACGCAAGGCCGGCATGGCCAGCCGCAGCACGTTGAGGCGGTAGAACAGATCGCGGCGGAAGCGTCCTTGGGCGACGGCCTGCTCCAGATCGACATGGGTGGCCGCCAGCACACGCACATCCACCCGCAACGGCTGGCTGCTGCCCACGCGCTCGATGGTGCCCTCCTGCAGCACGCGCAACAGGCTGGTCTGCGCATCCAGAGGCAGGTCGCCAACCTCGTCGAGGAACACCGTGCCACCGCTCGCGCTTTCGAACAGGCCCAGACGTCGCTGCGCCGCGCCGGTGAACGCGCCGCGCTCGTGGCCGAACAGTTCCGACTGCACCAGGTTGGCCGGGATCGCGCCACAGTTGACGGCCATGAACCGATGATCCGCGCGCGCGGACATGGCATGCAGCGCGTGTGCGGCGAGCTCCTTGCCGGTCCCGGTTTCGCCGGTCACCAGGACCGGCAGGTCGACCGGGGCGAATTTGAACAGCGATGCACGGGTGGCCAGCAGCGCGGGGCTGTCGCCGATAAGGCGCTGTGCAGGGCTGTCGGCGTCGGTGCTGGTGTGCTGTGGATGATGCGCAAGCTGCTCAAGCAGTGCCTGCTGTTCCAGCGGCAGGCTGAAGTGACCCTGGCACGCATCAAGAAGCGGCTGCCAACTGGGGGGAGGGCTGCTTACCCCTGAAGGCAGCACGGCCAGCAGCGGCAGGTGATCGTGCCGCTGCGTCCACTCGGTCACCGCCGTCAGCGCGAGAGCGGGAATCTGCCGGAGATCGATGACGCCAACCACTTGGTCCCGGCCACGCAAGCCCACGGCCTGCGGCTGCAGGGGATCCACGCTGCGCACCTGCCAGCCGACCGCCGCCAGCGCTGCCCGCTCGGTCGCAAGTGGCTGGCCGAACCAGATCGCGCAACGTGCCTGGATATCAGAGACCACCGCCATGCCTCACCTGTCCTTGTAGAGGGGCGGCCCTGGATGAAAAAAGTGCGTACGTGCCGCCCCACGCCGCGCCCCCGGCCGGGCATTGCTGCCACAGCCACCCCTGGATCCAATCCGGGGGATACACCATGCGAACGCGGTCTGCGGTCAGGACCGGCCACGCAGCTCGCAGGTGGGAGGCAAAAAAAAACCGCTGCAGGGCAGCGGCTTTCGGAGCGGGTACGGCGTGACCGGTTACAGGTCGACGCGGCGTGCCTGCATGAACTTGTTACCCCAGTAGCCGGTCAGCAGGGTGTCCACGCGGACGTCCTTGCCGGTGCTCGGCGCATGCAGGAACCGGCCCTCGCCGACGTAGATCCCGACGTGGTCCACCCGTCCCTTGCGGCCGAAGAAGACCAGATCGCCTTCGCTCAGCGCCGTACGGTCGGCAATCAGTTCGTTCTGGCGGTCGCTGGCCATGTCACGCGACACGCGCGGCAGTTCGATGCCCAGCGCAGTGCGGAAGACGTAGCCGACCAGGCCACTGCAGTCGAAGCCGCTGTCCGGGGTGTTGCCGCCCCAGCGATAGGGCGTGCCCAGCAGGGTCATCGCGCGGCGCAGGACGGACTGGATCTTGCCGTTCTCTTCGGCACCACCGACCACGATCGAACCGGAGGCACTGGTGTCGTAGTTGGCGAGAAGGCGGCTGAGGTCGCCGGCAACCATCGCCGAACGGTCCATCAGCGGAATGCTGTCGTTGGCGGCAAGGTGGGGAAGGAGGGCGGCGAGGGTGGCGCTGGCGGCGGCATCGGCGCGGCTGCGGGTGGCAGCGACCGGCTCGGCCTTGGCAGCAGCCTTCACTGCGGTGATGGCGGTGTCGGTCGGTACGGCGACCGGTGCGCTCTGTGCCCAGGCCGGTGCACTGGTGAGTGCAAGGGTCAGCGAGAGCAGGGCGACGCGCGTGATGCGCTGGGTCAGGCGAGGTGAATTTACGGCGCGCTGGCCTTCACACATCAGTTCGTCGGTCGTCACTCGGCGGTCACAGGGTTGGAAGCGATGGGCAATCATGCCTTGCGAAAGCGTCAAATAAGTACAAATTCCGTTAAAGTTTCGTTGGAATGAGTGTGATGTCCATCACGTTTTGGGTCATTTGTCCTATTCACGTTAGTGGAGGACGCGTTTGGCTCCCGTGTAGTGGTCCTTCCAGTAGTGTCCGCCCAGCGAATCCAGCCGGACCGTGCCGCCGGTGCTCGGGGCATGCACAAAGCGCCCTTCGCCGACATAGATGCCCACGTGGCTGACGTTGCCGCGGCTGCCGAAAAAGACCAGGTCGCCCGTCGCCAAGCGCTGGGGTTCGATCTTCGGGCCCTGCACGGCCGCCAGCTCGCGAGAGGTGCGTGGCAGCTTCAGGTCGACCATTTCACGATAGACATATGTCACCAGGCCGCTGCAGTCGAAGCCCGACTCGGGGGTGTTGCCCCCGTAGAGATACGGTGTGCCGACCAGACCGATGGCGCGCATCAGCACGGCGTTGGCCACCTGCGGGTTGGCCGGCGACACGCTGGGCCAGACCTGGGTGACGGACGGGGCAGGGGGCGGGGCGGGGCGGGACGCTTTGCCGCCACCGCATCCGCTCAGTGTGGCGGAGAGGGCGAGCGTCGCGGCGAGGAAAAAGAAACGGCGCAGGCCGCACGAAACTGGCGTCATGTCCATGATCTCCGGATAATGCGCGACCTCAGATAGGCCGCCATGATGGCGGCGTACCCGTCGGGCGGCAACCCGCCCCCTCCCGCCTGCCCTCGGCAGCTACCAGACAGAGTTACGCATGAAGATCGAAAAAGACCGCGTCGTCCGTTTCCACTACACCGTTTCCGAAGTCGGCAAGGAGCCGATCGAATCGTCCAAGGACCGTGAGCCGCTGGCCATCCTGTTCGGCCACGGCAACATCATTCCGGGCCTGGAAAAGGCGATGGAAGACAAGGAAGCGGGCGCCACCTTCGGCGTCGACGTTGCCTCGGCCGATGCCTACGGCGAACGCCGCGAGGGCCTGACCCAGCGCGTGCCGAAGAAGCATTTCGGGAAAGAGAAGCTGGCGCCGGGCGCGCAGGTCGTGCTGCAGACGAACTTCGGTGCGCGTGCGGTGACGGTGCAGAAGGTGGGCATGAGCGTGGTCGACGTCGACCTCAACCACCCGATGGCCGGCAAGGATCTGCACTTCGACGTTGAAATCATCGACGTGCGCGAAGCCAGCGAAGAAGAAGTCCAGCACGGCCACGTGCACGGCGACGGCGGCCACCAGCACTGAGTGCCAGTGGTTGCAGTGTTTCGAACGGCCCGTGCAAGCGGGCCGTTTTTTTTAGCGTCAACGTCAACGTCAACAGCTGCAGGGCGGTGGGTCGGCGAGGCGGCGGATAGGTAGCGCCGACCCATGGTCGGCGGAATGTTCCCGCCAAGCGCCCGCTGCGCTCGCCGACCACGGGTCGGCGCTACCGCTTTTCCTCTTTTTTCTACGCGGCATGTGGCCACAGGACCTGTCAGGGGGGGCGGGCGGTGGGGCTGGGCGGGGGCGTTGAGCGCCATGGATGGCGCGAAACGAGGCACGCATGGACGCAGTTTTTGCCGTCCCCCGCCCAGCCTCACCGCCCGGCCTCTGGCACGTAGCTTTGAGGCAGCCGCCCCCGAGGGGGTCTATCCCGTTCGATCCACCCTCACCTCATAATGATGCCCCGCCTTCCCGGATTCCCCGTGACCATCGCGACTTCCTCCCTGCCGCCGTTCGCGGACGCCGACCGCATTACGGTGATGGACATCCTGCGTGGCGTGGCCCTGTTCGGCATCCTGCTGATGAACATCGAAGCGTTCAGCGGGCCGCTCGATCTTTCCTTCACCGGCATCGACCCGCACTGGCAAGGGCTGGATTACGCGGCGGACGCGCTGGTCTACGTGCTGGTGCAGGGCAAGTTCTTCCTGTTGTTCTCCTTCCTGTTCGGTGCGGGTTTCGCGGTGATGGCACGACGTGCCGACGAGGCCGGCCGCGCGTTCACGCCGATCTACCTGCGGCGCAGCCTGGTGCTGATGCTGATCGGTGCCTGCCATGCCTTGCTGGTGTGGTCCGGCGATATCCTGATGGTGTACGGCCTGCTGTCTTTTCTGCTGCTGGGCACACGGCGTTGGCCGGTGCCGGTGCTGCCCGTCGCCGGCGTCCTGGTGTACGCCTTCGCGGTCGGCTTGACCCTGTTGTTCGCCCTGCTGGTATGGGCGGCCGCGCAGGGCGGCACTGCGTTGGACAGCGCAGGCAGCCTGCGTACGGCGCAGGACATCATTGAAGCGCAGCGCCAGGCCTACGGTCATGGCACGTGGAGGCAAGGCACCCTGCAGCGGCTGGCCGATGTGCGCCACATGGTCGGCGGCATCCTGATCACCGGTCCAGAGATCTTCGGCATGTTCCTGCTGGGCGCATGGTTCACGCGCAGCGGCGCACTGTCCGATCCACAGCGCCATGCGACGCTGTACGCACGCCTGCGCTGGATCGCGATGCCACTTGGTCTGCTGCTGATGGTGATCAGCGCAGTGTGGAATCCGTATCTGGCGCCCGGCGAGTTCACCGTACAGACCGGGCTGTCCTATGCACTGGCGGCGGTCGCGAGCCTGCTGATGGCGCTGGGCTACCTGGCGTGGATCGTGCAAGCGCGCCAGGCGCTGGGCTGGCTGGCAGCACCAGGACGCATGGCGCTCACCCACTATCTGCTGCAGTCGTTGCTGTGCACGTGGGTGTTCTACGCGCCCGGCTTGGGTTTGTTCGAGCAGATGTCGCGAGTCTGGCAGTTGCCCTTCGCATCGGCGGTGTTCGCCGCGCAGGTGGTGATCAGCCATGCATGGTTGGCGCGTTTCCGCCACGGGCCGATGGAATGGGTGTGGCGCGCGCTCACCTACCTGCGCCTGCCGCCGATGCGCCGCACGGTGGCAGCCCGCTGAGCGGGCGTCGTCACGTCTGCCGCGCAGCGGGACATGGCATGCTCTTGCCCTGTAGGCCCCTGATACGTAACGACGCGAGCGATGCCGATGACCACGACTTCCCATGACTACGACCTGATTGTCCTCGGTGGCGGTTCCGGTGGCCTGGCGGCTGCCTTCCGCGCCGCACAGCACGGCAAGCGCGTCGCGATGCTGGAGCCGGATGAGCTCGGTGGCACCTGTGTCAATGTCGGCTGCGTGCCGAAGAAGGCGATGTGGCTGGCCGCCGATCTCGTCGGCCGTATCGGCTTGGCACGCGCGATGGGATTCGACGTGCCGCTGCGTCCCGCGTTGTCCTGGAAAGAACTGATCGTCCATCGTCAGGGGTATATCGAGAACATCCACGTCAGTTATCGCAAGCGGCTGGACGAGACGGGCGTGGTGCGCGTGCCGCGCCGCGGGCGACTGGTGGACACGCACACGGTGGAGTGCAGCGATGGCGTGCGCATCAGCGGCGAGCACATCGTGCTGGCCACCGGTGCTCACCCGCAGCGCCCGGACATTCCCGGTGCGGAACTGGGCCTCGTCTCGGACGACTTCTTCAACCTGTGCGATGCACCGGCGCACGTTGCCATCGTCGGCGGTGGGTACATCGCCGTGGAGTTGGCTGGCCTGCTGCAGGCGCTGGGCAGTCGCGTGACCATGCTGGTGCGCGGTAGTCGCCTGCTGGACCGCTTCGATGGCGAACTCGCCGCGCAGTTGGCGGATAATCTCTGCCATCAGGGGGTACGGATCCAGTTCACTTACCGGCTGCGCGAACTCCAGCGCGACAGCGAGGGCGATCGCGTGCGTGTACTGGGCCACGACGGCCCGTTGGACAGTGTGTTCGACAAGGTGTTCTTTGCGATCGGCCGACGTGGCAACTCCCGGGACATGGGGCTGGAGCAGGTTGGCGTGCAGATCGGCGAGCGCGGCGAAGTGATGGTCGACGAGTGGCAGACGACCTCCGTTCCCAGCGTGCATGCGGTGGGCGACTTGGCCGGCAAGGAAGGCTTGACGCCGGTGGCGATCGCCACGGCGCGCCACCTCATGGACCGCCTGTTCGGCGGCAAGCCGCAGGCGAAGATGGATTTCGACAACATTCCCAGTGTGGTGTTCTCGCACCCACCGCTGGGCAAAGTCGGTCTTGGCGAAGAAGAGGCCCGCCAGCAGTTCGACGACGTCCGCATCTACCACAGCAATTTCAGGCCCATGCTGCAGGCACTGGCCGACGGCACCCAGCGCAGCATGTTCAAGCTGGTCTGCGTCGGCCCGGAAGAACGCGTGGTGGGTGTGCACCTGCTCGGTGAAGCCGCGGACGAAATACTGCAGGGCTTCGCGGTCGCGGTGAAGATGGGCGCGACCAAGGCGCAGTTCGACGCAACGGTAGCGATCCATCCCACGTCGGCCGAGGAAATCGTGTTGATGCATCGCTGAGCGCGGCAATGGTAGAGCCGACTTCAGTCGGCTGCCTGTCAGCGCCAGCCGACTGAAGTCGGTTCTACCGCGGGGCACCACACCACGCCCCCACACCGAAGCCAAAGCACCCCACCAAAGCACCACAGGCGAGGCCCGCCCGTAACCCGTGCGACAATAACCGGCCTCATGAACACCCCTTCGACCTTCCCCACGTCCTCCGCCCGCCTCGCCGTGGGCGGCGTAGGGCTGGCAGCCATCGGCGCCATCGCCGCGTCGGGCAAGGCGATCATCGTCAAGCTGGGTCTGCGTCATGGGGTGGACGCCACGACGCTGCTTGCGCTGCGGATGGCGATGGCCATGCCGCTGTTTCTGCTGTTGGCCTGGTGGTCGTCGCGCCGCGCCGCGCCCTTGTCCTGGGCCGACCGCGGACGCATCGCGTGGCTCGGCTTCACCGGCTACTACCTGTCCAGCTGGCTGGACTTCCAGGGCCTGCAGTACATCAGCGTGACCTTGGAACGGCTGATCCTGTACCTCAATCCCACCTTGGTATTGCTGATCCATGTCGTGCTGACGCGACAGCGACCAGGCCGCTGGCAACTGGTGGCGCTGGCGCTCAGCTACGCCGGCGTGCTGGTGGCGTTCGGCCATGATCTGCAGCGCGAGGGCGGGCAGATCATCCTCGGCAGCCTGCTGGTGCTGGGCAGTGCCATCAGCTACGCCTTGTATCTGTTCGGCAGCGGCCAGATCGTGGCCCGCATCGGTGCCGTGCGACTGACCGCGCAGGCTAGTTGCGTAGCCTGCGCGCTGGTGCTGCTGCACTTCGGCCTGACACATCCGTGGCCTGTGCTATGGCAGGCACCGCACGCGGTGCACTGGTTGTCGCTGATCAATGCCACGGCCTGCACGGTGCTACCGGTGCTGGCGATCATGCTGGCGGTCAAACGCATCGGCTCGTCGTTGGCCGCGCAGGTCGGTATGCTCGGGCCGGTGTCCACCATCGTGATGAGTCTATGGCTGCTCGACGAACCCATGGGCCCGGCGCAGATCGCCGGCACCGTCCTGGTGCTGTGCGGGGTGCTGCTGGTGACCCGGCTCCGGCGCTGACGCCGGAACAGGCGCGCGAGCGCATCCTGGCGGTGATCCGTGCCATCCCGGTCGGCCAGGTAATGGGCTACGGCCAGGTCGCGGCACGTGCGGGGCTGCCAGGACGCGCGCGTTTGACTGCCCGCGTGCTGGGAATGAATGACGACCCGGAGCTGCCGTGGCATCGCGTACTGCGTGCCGACGGACGTATCGCCATGCCCGAAGGGTCGACAGGCTGGCGCGAGCAGAGTCGGCGCCTGCGCGCCGAGGGCGTGGCGGTGGAGCGGGGGAGGGTGCGGATGCAGGCCGTCGACCCGTCCGCATCGCTGGATGCCGCGCTGTGGGGGCCCGGTTGACCCTGGCCGCGTGCTGAACCTGTCCTCGCCCGGGCGTGCCGACGCGCCGCGGCGCTGCCGCTATGATGGAGGCCGTTCCCGAGGGTACCCCCATGCTTCCGCGACTGCCTACCGTCACCAAGGCGCTGTTGATCGCCAATGCGATCCTGTTCCTCCTGCAGCAACCGTTCCTGCTGGGCGATGCGACGTTCGCGCCGTTCATGCTGCAGCCGTTGCAGGGCAGCTTCGATGCCTTCTCACCCGGCGGTAATTTCCAGCCTTGGCAGCTGCTGACCTACGGCTTCCTGCATGGCAGTTTCAGCCACCTGTTCTTCAACATGTTCGCCGTTTTCATGTTCGGCGCCGCGTTGGAGCAGACCTGGGGCGAGAAGCGCTTCCTGATCTATTACCTGGTGTGCGTGGCCGGTGCCGGCCTGTGCCAGCTGCTGGTGGGCAGCCTGATGGACAACCCGGCGACCGTACTGGGCGCATCCGGCGGTGTGTTCGGGCTGCTGCTGGCCTACGGCATGCTGTTCCCCAACCAGCGGGTGATGCTGCTGTTCCCACCGATCCCGATGAAAGCGCGCACGTTCGTGATCCTGTTCGGCATCGGCGAGCTGGTGCTGGGCGCTACGGGCTGGCAGCCGGGTGTGGCGCATTTCGCGCACCTGGGGGGCATGCTGTTCGGCTGGCTGCTGATCCGCTACTGGCGCGGCCAACCCCCGTTCAAGCGCCGCCCCCCCGGCCCACCCAAGCGCCCCAACCACCTGCGCAGCGTCTGACAATGAAAAAGGGGACGGAGGGGATTAAGTCGTTTTCGGCCCGCCCGCGATGCAGGGGGGCCGGAAACGACTTAATCCCCTCCGTCCCCTTTTTGTCGTGAAGATCCTGCTGCTGGGGGGGTATGGGGTGTTCGGCGGGCGTCTGGCGCGCTTGCTTGGCGACCTGCCGATGCTGGAGCTGATCATCTGCGGTCGCAGCCTGGCGGCGGCACAGGCGTTCTGCATGGCGTACGTGGGGCAGGCAAGGGTGACGCCGCTGCAGGTGGATCGGCAGAACATCGCTGAGGCACTGCATACCCATCTGCCCGATCTGCTGATTGATGCCTCCGGGCCTTTCCAGGACTACGGTACGCACCGCTACCTGGTGATCCAGGCCTGCATCGCTGCCGGTGTGGACTACCTCGACTTCGCCGATGCCGCGGAGTTCGTCGCGGGTGTCGCGCAGTACGACGCGGCGGCCAAGGCGGCCGGGGTGTTCGTGCTGTCGGGCGTAAGCAGCTTTCCCGTGCTCACGGCCGCCGTGCTGCGGCAGATGGCCCAGCAGATGGACATCGTCAGCGTGGAGGCTGGCATTGCGCCGTCACCGTATGCCGGCATTGGCTTGAACGTGATGCGCGCGGTGGTCGGCTATGCGGGTTCGCCGGTGAAGCTGCGTCGAAACGGTCGTGATGGGCACGGTATCGGCCTGGCCGAAAGCCGCCGTTTCACGGTAGCGGTGCCTGGTAAAGTGCCGTTGCGCAACCTGCGTTTTTCGCTGGTGGATGTGCCCGACCTGCAGGTGCTGCCGCCCGAGCATCCCACCCTGACCGATATCTGGGTCGGCGCCGGCCCCGTGCCGGAGCTATTACACCGCCTGTTGAACCTGCTGGCCAAGGCGCGCCGGCGACTGCGGCTCCCGTCGCTGGTGCCGTTGTCGCGCTTGTTCTACACGGTGTTGAATTGGATGAAGTTCGGCGAGCACCGCGGTGGCATGATCGTGCGCGCGCTTGGCACGCGTGATGAGGTGCGGGTGGAGCAGAGCTGGCATCTGCTGGCCGAGGGCGACGACGGGCCCTATATACCCTCGATGGCCATCGAAGCGGTGGTCCGCAAGCTCGTGCAGGGAGAGCGGCCGGACATCGGCGCGCGCGCCGCCACGCGGGCGTTGGAGCTTGCCGATTACGCCCGACTGTTTGCTGGCCGCGCCATCGCCACGGGCTTCCGCTACGACATCCCCGGTGCCAGCCTGTACCAGCGCCTTCTGGGCTGCGCGTACGCCACGTTGCCCACCAGCGTGCAGGCTTTGCACGCACCCTCGGCACCGGCGTGCTGGACGGGCATCGCGACGGTGGAGCGGGGAACGGGCGTGTTGTCGCGGCTGATCGCCCGCGTGTTCGGATTTCCCGCGGCAGGCGACAACGTACCCGTCAGCGTAAGGTTCACGCCGGAAGCCGGTGGCGAGCGTTGGACGCGCACCTTCGAGGGTCGCCGTTTTTCTTCGTTGCAGACGGCCGGCACGGGGCGTGACGAGGCGCTGTTGGTCGAGCGGTTCGGCACAATCGCTGTAGCGCTGGCCGTAGTGGTAGAGGGAGACAGGCTGCGGCTGCTGCCACGCCGCTGGTCGCTGCTGGGCATTCCCCTGCCCACATGTCTGCTGCCCGGTGGCAATAGTTTTGAAGCAGAACGCGACGGTCAGTTCGTCTTCGACGTGGAGATCGCCGCACCGCTGGTCGGTCGCATCGTCGCGTACCGCGGCACCCTCAAAGAAAAAGGGGACGGAGGGAATTAAGCGAACTTAATTCCCTCCGTCCCCATTCTTTGATCAGCGCCAGATACGCAGCTGTTCGGCGTCGGTACGCTGCATCGGCTGGCCCGGCTTGCAGCTGAAGCTGGCCGAGAAGGCCGGCAGGTTGGACAGCGGGCCGTTGGTGCGCCACTTGCCCGGTGCGCGGACGTCCGTGCTCAGGCGTGCAGCCGCTTCGTTCGGCGACAACTGCTGGCCCCACAGCGTGGCCCATGCGCTGAAGAAACCCTGCTGGTCCGCCGGTTTGGCGTTGGCTTCGACGGTGCGGTAGGCGTCCCACGCCAGCTCCAGGCCGGCCAGGTCGGCCAGGTTCTCTTCCTGGGTCAGCGTGCCGTTGACCTTGGCACCCTTGATGCCCGGGAACTCGTACGCGCCGTACTGCGCGGCCACGCGGCTGCCCAGCAGGGTCCAGGCGGTCTTGTCGGCCGGCGTCCACCAGCTGCGCAGTTCGCCCTTGGCATCGATCAGCGAACCCTTCGCATCGATCGCACGGGTCAGCTCATGGCCGACCAACGCGCCGTAGCTGCCGAACTTGTCGGCGGCACTGGCCTGTGCGTTGAAGATCGGGCCCTGCAGCGCGGCGGCGGTGACGATCAGGCGGTTCTGCGCCAGATCATAGGCCAGCGACGGCTGCTGCGGCAGGACGTCCCAGCGACGATCCGCGTTGCCCTTGCCGATGCGCTTCATTTCTTCGCGATGGCGCCAGGTGGAGGCGATCAGCATGTTGCCACCGAAGCTGCCGCGGCCCATCGGCTGCACGCTGTAATCCAGATCGCGCCGCGGGGTGCCGATTTCGATCTTCATCGCGCCCAGCTTGGCCTCTGCTTCGGCCTTCGCCTCGGCGCTCAGCCAGGTGCTGCGCTTTACGGCTTCGATCTGCGTTTCGCGCAGCTTGTCGATGATCCAGGCGGCCTGGCGGCGATCTTCCGCCGACAGGTGCTTGGCGGCGTACTCGCGGCCGACCATCGGACCGGCGGCGACGTTGATCGCGTCCAGCACCTGCTCCCAGCGCGCGGCCGGCAGGGTCTGTGCGCGCAGCACGCGGCCACGGAACTCAAACTCGGCATCGCGGTAGGCCTTGGAAAGGTACGGCGCCATCGCATCGCCCACGCGCCAGCGCAGGTAGGCCTTCCACTGGTCCGGCTTGATGCGCGTGACCATGCCATCCAGCGCGCGGAACAGGGCTTCGTCGGACAGCGACACCAGATCGTCGTTCACGCCCTGTGCCTTCAGGAAGGCATCCAGCTGCAGGTTCTTGTAGCGGCCGTTGAGATCCTTGGTGGAGATCGGCGCGTAGTTGCGGAACGGGTTGTTGAGGTCGGCCAGCGACTGCGCGTTGCGGGCCAGCTCGGTCTCCAGCGCGATGACGGCCTGCGACTCGGCATCCAGCTTGTCCGCCGCGGTGCCGGTCAGTGCCAGGATCTGCTTGACGTAGGCGCGGTAGCGGCCCATCACGGCCACGGTATCGGCGTCGGTGCGGGTATAGAACGCCGGGTCCGGCAGGCCCATGCCGCCCTGCATGAAGTAACCGATGTGGCGGTCGAGCGCCTTCAGGTCCACGTCGGGGCTGAAGTTGAAGGCCACCGGGATGCCGACCTGGTGCAGGGCGGCGATCGATGCCGGCACATCCTTGGCGCGCTTGATCGCGTTGATGCGGGTCAGCAGCGGGGCGATCGGATTGGAGCCGTCGGCTTCAACCGCAGCTTCGTCCAGGCCGCTGGCCCAGAAGTCACCGAGCAGCTTCTGCACGTTGCCCTGCGGGCTGTTCATTGCGGCATCCAGCAGTTCGCGCTGCTGCGCGCGACTGCGGTCGACCAACTGGCCCATGGCCGTGGTGGCGCCGCTCTGCGGGACCGGGTTGGCCTTCAACCACGTTGCGTTGCTGGCGTCGTAGAAATCCGTGCACTGGGCGCTGACGGCCGGTGCACGCGCCGCCTTCTTCTTCGCCGCCAGGGCATCGGTAGCGGGAACCAGGAAGGCCAGGCTGACGCCCAGGGAAATGGCAAGCGGACGAAGGTTGGGCATGGAAGAGCGAATCCGTCGAGGATTAAGGGCGGGCGAACTATAGCAAGCCCTGCATGTGCAGAGCATGCAGACGCGGCGATACACCGCGGTGTGCAGGGCTGCCAACGAAAAGGCCCGGGTTTCCCCGGGCCTCCATGGCAACAAGCGGTCAGCCGTGGCTTACCAGATCACCACCTGTGCATCGCCTGCGCGCACCATCGGCGAACCGGCCTTGCACTGGAACGCCGCCGCGAACGTCGGGAGGTTCGACGGCGCGCCCATCGCGCGGAACTGCGCCGGTGCGTGCGGATCGGTCGCCAGACGGACCTTGGCGTTTTCCGGGGTGTACTTGGTACGCCACACGGTGGCCCAGTTGAAGTAGAAGCGCTGATCGCGGGTGAAGCCATCGATCTTCGGATCTTCCTTGCCTTCCGATGCCTTCTGCAGCGCATCGTAAGCGGTGGCCAGGCCACCCAGGTCGGCGATGTTCTCACCCAGCGTCAGGCTGCCGTTGACGGCCTGGCCGTCGACCTTGTAGCCATCGAACTGCTTGACCAGCTTGCCGGTCAGGCCCTGGAAGTTTTTCTTGTCGGCGTCGGCCCACCACTCTTCGAAGTTGCCGGTCGGGCCGAAGCGCGCGCCCTGGTCATCGTAGCCGTGGGTCATTTCGTGGCCGATCACTGCACCGATGCCGCCGTAGTTGAGCGCGTCGTCCGCGTTGGGATCGAAGAACGGCGGCTGCAGGATGGCGGCCGGGAACACGATCTCGTTCTGCAGCGGGTTGTAGTAGGCGTTGACCGTCTGCGGGGTCATGCCCCACTCGGTCTTGTCCACCGGCTGGCCGATCTTGGCCAGGTTGAACTTGTAGTTGAAGGCATTGGCCGCACGCACGTTGCCGAGGAAGCTGTCACGGCCGGTGTCCAGGCCCGACCAGTCACGCCACTTGTCCGGGTAACCGATCTTCGGGGTGAAGGTCTCCCACTTGGCAATGGCCTTCGCCTTGGTCTCAGCGCTCATCCACGACAGGCCCTGGATGCGTTCCTTGAGGGCGGCGGCCAGGTTCTTCACCAGCGTTTCCATCTTCGCCTTGGCTTCCGGCGAGAACGCGACCTTGACGTACAGCTGGCCGAACGCTTCGCCCGCACCGTTTTCGATGGTGCCGAGCACGCGCTTCCAGCGCGGCTTCTGTTCCTTCTGACCGTTCAGGGTCTTGCCGTAGAACTCGTAGTTCTCGTTGGCGAAGGCATCGCTCAGGTACGGCGAGGCGCTGTCCACGGTGTGGAAGCGCAGGTAGGCCTTCCACACGGCCGGATCGGTATCGCCCAGCGCCTTGCTCACTTCCTCGTGGAAGCTCGGGATGGCCAGCGAGAACTTCTCCGGCGCGGCCACGCCCTGCGCCTTGAAGAACTCGGTCCAGCTGAAGTTCGGGGTCAGCGTGTCCGCATCGGCCAAGGTCACCGGGTGATAGAACAGCGAGACATCGCGCGACAGTTCAACGCTGGACTTGGAGGCCTTGGCGAGGCGGGTTTCCAGCGCGACCACGTCCTGTGCCTGCTTGGCGGCGTCGGCCGCCGGCACGCCGGCCAGCTCGAGCACCTTGGCCACGTGGGCCTGGTAGGCCTTCAGCTTGTCGGCCTTGCTGGCTTCGGTATAGAAGGTCTTGTCCGGCAGGCCCAGGCCGCCCTGGCTGGCGTAAGCCATGTTGACCGCGGAGTTCTTGAAGTCCGCTTCGGCGCCGAAGCCGAACAGGACGTTCTCGCCCTTGGCCGCGCTGTCGCGCAGGTAAGCGGCGATGGCGCCCTTGTCGTTCAGCGCATCGATGGCAGCAAGGTCCGCCTTCAACGGTTCGATGCCCTGGGCATTGATCTTCGCTTCGTCCATGCCGGTGGCCCACAGGTCACCGACCACCTTTTCGATGTGGTTCGGGTTCTTGACCTGCGCGACCTGCTCGGCGAGCTGGTGCTGCGCGGCCACCGAGCGCTCGTCGAGGATGGTGAAGGCGCCCCAGCTGGTGCGGTCGGCCGGGATTTCATTGGCGGCCAGCCACTTGCTGTTGACGTAGTCGCCGAAGGCCGTGCAGGCGTCCAGCGTGCTGTCCAGGTCGCTGGGCTGGAAGGCGTTGTACGCCGGCAGCTTGGCCTGGTCCAGGGTGTAGGTGGTGGCTTCGGGTGTGGCGGCCGGGGTGGAGGCGGCGCCTTCCGTGGCCGGGGCTTCGCTCTTGCCGCAGCCGACCAGCGCGGCCGAAACGGCCAGGGTCAGCAGGACGATCTTGGGAGTACGGGTCACTTTGTTTGGCCTCCAGGCCGCGTGATAGCTGAGAAAGACCCCGCAGGGGCCGTAGGGCGGACGATACGCCTCCAGCCCGGCCCGCAAGGGTGTCGAAGGTCATGCCGGGACGCAAGTGGGCGAACGGACAAGGTTGGCAACATACCGACCGGCGCCCATGAAAAAAGGAGGCGACCGGGGTCGCCTCCTTCGGGTGTCACGTCGTGCGGATTATCAGAACTTGTACTTCAGACGCACGTACGGGGTGCGGCCGTACAGGTCGTACTGCGTAGCGAACGCGGCGGTGTTGCCGTAACGCGTGCCGGCACCGGTGGAGATCAGGGCCGGCTTGGTGTTGAACACGTTGGACACACCGACCAGGATTTCCCAATCCGACTGCTCGTAGCTCAGCGACGCGGTGTGGTACAGGCGTGCGTCGGCGGTCAGGTCGCGGTAGGAGTTCGGACGCCCCTGGTAGGTGAACACATTGTTCAAGTCCTTGTTCTCGGTCGAGCCGATGTACTGGGTCAGCCAGTTGTAGCTCCAGTCGCCACGGGTCAGGCTCAGGCCCAGGTTGGCCACCACGTCCGGTCGGCCGATGTAGCCCAGCTGGTCCGAATCAGACAGGCCGCTGGCCTCGGCGGTGTCGAAGATCTGCGCCACGTCTTCCATCGTGTAGGTGACCTGGGTGTCGACCGCGAAGGTGCCGAAACCGAACTCACGTTCCCAGTTTGCCGTCAGGTCCCAACCACGGGTGCGCTGCTGGTTGATGTTGAGGTACTGGGCGTAGATCTCGCGGATCGAGTTGGCATCCGGACCGGTGGTCGGGTTGCGCACCAGCAGTTCGCAGTAACGGTTCGGGAAGGTGCTGGAGGTATAGCAGCCATCCACGATGTCGGCCGAACCCAGCGCGGTGATCTGACCCTTGACCTTGTAGTCGAAGTAATCGATCGCGATGCTCAGGTCGGTGAACGACGGGGTGAACACGATACCGGCGCTCTTCGCCCGCGAGGTTTCCGGCGTCAGGTTGCCGGCGCCGCCGCTGGTGAACACCGTAGCGCTGGAGCCTGCACCGGTGTAGTCCGCCGGGATGCCCGCCGCGCCGCAGTTGGTCTGCAGGTTGGTGTTGTTGCTCTCGCCCCAGCGGATGCACGGATCGATCGCGGTCTGTGCCTGGAAGCCGGTCTGGTTGCCCAGGTACAGCTCATACAGGCCCGGTGCGCGGTACGAGGTACCCAAGGTGCCGCGGACACGGAACGCCGAATTGATCTGCCAGTTCAGGCCGAGCTTCCAGACCGAATCGCTGCCATCGACCGAGTCGTATTCGAAGATACGGCCGGAGGCGTTGGCGCTCAGCGATTCGATGCCGGTGATGCCCTTCAGCAGCGGAACGTCGAACTCGACGAAGGCTTCCTTGACCTTGTCTTCGCCCTTGGTCTGGTCAGCGGTGGACGCGCCCCACAGATCCTTGTACTCGACGCCCGGCTGGTCGTTGATCTTGTAGTTGCGGTACTCGAAGCCGATGGCCGTGCCGACCGCGCCGGCCGGCAGGTCGAACAGCTCACCGGTGAATACTGCGTTGATGCTGTACTGGTCGTAGGTGGTCTTGCCCGGGGCCCACACGCCCAGGATGTCGACCAGCTCGTCGACCTTGGCACCGCTCAGGTAGCCCGGATCGAAGTAATTGGCAGCCGGCGTTTCGCCTGCGCCTTCGGTGAGCAGGTCACCGGTGATCGAGTTCTTGATGCCCAGCGTGTTGTACTTGCCGCTGGAACGGCTGTAGTTGCCGTTGACTTCCCAGCCCCACGACTCGGTGCCCTTGAACAGGCCATCGAACTTGGTGGCGCCGTAGAAGTAGTCGACCTCGGTGTGGGACTGCGACTTGAACGGCAGCACCGGCTGGGCATAGCCGTTGGTGGTGCCCGGCGCTTCCACGGTCGGGAAGAACTGGCGCCACTGGAAGTTGTCCGTGGTGCGCTTGTTGTATAGGAACTGGGTCTTCCAGTTGAACGAATCGAAGCCGAAATCAGTGGCCAGGTAAGCCGACTTGCGCTCCTGGCGGTTCATGATGTGGCTCTCGCCCCAGCGCGAGAAGTTCAGCGGTTCCTGATAGAACGCAACCGGGTTGCCACCGGCATAGGTCTGGTTGGCGCGCGGGCGATAACCGGCGAACGGACCGACCGTGCTGCCATCAGCAGAGGGCACGTAGCGGATCGGCGAATCGTATTCGTCGATGACGTTGTGCAGCAGGTTGTTGCAGTTCGCCAGCGGAGTGCCGGCATTGATGGAACGATCCTGGCGATCGATACGGTTGCCGTCGGCATCCTTGATCAGATCTTCGCCGCACTTGAGGTAATCGCGGTCACCGCGGGTCAGCTCGTTGTGGCGGTACCACTCGACCGCAGCGACGACGCTGCCGGTTTCGAAGTTCCAGCCATTGGCCAGCGACGCGGCGAACACTTCACCGCCGCCCTGGGTCGGGATGCGCGAGGTCACGGTCAGTTCCGGACGATCGAAGTTCTTCTTGGTGATCAGGTTGACCACGCCGGCGACGGCGTCGGAGCCGTAGATCGAGGACGAACCGTCCTTCACGATCTCAGCGCGCTGCAGCACGGCGGTCGGGATCACGTTCAGATCGAAAGCGCCGACGGCGCCGCGGGTGCCGGCCGGGCCGGGACGCTGGCCGTCAAGCAGCACGAGGGTACGGTTCGCGCCCAGGCCGCGCAGCGAGAACGTCTGCACGCCGGTACCGCCGTCGACGACGAAGCCGCCGAACTGGTGGGTGATCTGCGTTTCAGCGGCGCCGATGGCCGAGCGCTGCAGGAATTCGCCAACGTTCACCTGGCCCTGAGCGGCGTTCTTCTCGGTGTCAATGGTGAACACGGGGGAGGCGGTCTCGTAATCCGCACGGCGGATCAGCGAGCCGGTGACAGAGACTCTGTCCAGATCCCGGGTCGTCGGCTCAGCGGAGGCGGCCGTTGACTTGGCGGTGTTGCTCTGATTGCTCTCCTGCGCGAAGGCAGGTGCGGCGGTGAGGCAGGCCAGCACAGCGAGGGTCAGAGGGACACGGCTTGGCGAGAGGTGGCGATTGGCTTTGCGCATTGCGTTGACTTCCCAGTTGTTATGCTCCGGTTAACCGAGTCTATGAGCGCTATTTGCTAAATGCAACGTAAATGTTGCGACATTTTCATCACACTGTCGTAATCACTGATTCAGGTTCGCAGACACGAAAAGAGCTCCGGCGAGGTGATCGCCGGAGCTCTGTGCTGACCATTGCGTCGCGCTGGATCGATTTACAGGCCGCCCGGACCGCACTCCTTGGCGAGGAAGTCGGACATCAGCGGCAACGTCTTCTGATAGTGGCTGGGGTACCACGGCATGCTGTGCGGCATGTCGGGGATCAGCTCGAACTTGGCAGGCACCTTGCCCTGCACGGCGTTGTAGAAGCTGCGCGCATGGAACGAAGGCGTGCGTACATCGCGGTCACCTACGTAGAGCAGCACGGGGATGGTCGCCTTGGCGGTGTTCTGCATCGGGTCCATGCCCTTCACTGTCTGTCCCTGCAGGATGCGCTGCAGCCGGTTTTCGCTCCAGGACACGCCCAGTCGTGCCAGGTCGGTCACCGGTGCACCGGCGATGGCGCACTGGTAGGGCGATGGGCTGCGCACGGTGGCTGCCGCCGCCGCGAAGCCACCGTAGGAATAGCCGAAGATCGCGATGCGATCCTTGGCGGCAATGCCCTGCTGCACCATCCAGGCCGCCGCATCGTCGTTGTCGTCCTGCATCTTCTGGCCCCACTCGCGGTCACCGGCAATCCAGTGCTCGCGGCCGAAACCGGTGGAGCCGCGGTACTGCGGGCGGATCACCGCATAGCCACGCGAGGTGAAGTAAGGCACCCAGCCCGAGCGGTCCCAGCCGGTGTAGTCGCGTGCCCACGGGCCGCCGTGCGGATGCACCAGGGTGGGCAGAGCGGTGCTGCCTTCCTTCCAGCCAACCGGCAGGTCGACGATGGCGGGAATCTTGCGGCCATCCCGTGCGGTGTAAGTCACCCAGCGCTGCTCGCCGATCTTCTTGCCATCGATCCACGGACGTTCGCTGCCCAGGGTGGTCACGTTCTTGCGGTCGCGCAGCACGTAATAGCTGACCGGCGACTGCGCGCTGTCGGTGGTGAACAGCACGCGTGACAGATCGTCGTTGTAGCCGGTGATGGTGACATCCAGACCCGGGTAAGCCTGCTTCAGCCCGTCCTGCAGGGCCTTCATCTGCGGATCGACGTAGATCGTTTCACGGGTGGGGCCATCGACGTGGAAGCCCAGCACCTGGTTGAAGTTGCTCGGGCGCGTACCCAGCACCAGGCCGCCGATCGGATAGGTCGGGTGCGCGGCGAGGGGCTCCGGATCGAAGGCGCGGGTGGTCGGGTCGTACATCCGCGCCTGCACCTGCGGGGAGAAGCGATCGGTCAGGATGTAGAGCTTCTTCGATGCTTCATCGATGCCGACGATGTCCATCGTGTAACGATCGGTGAGCTTGGTGGTCAGCGGATCGTGCTTCTCGAACTGCCCGGAGGCCGGGTTCTTGATCAGGATCTGCTGCTCGTACTCGTTGGCGCCGGCTGGCTCGATCTGCACGCGGGTCAGCAGTTCACCGTTGCGCGGATTGAACAGCCCGGGCGAGGAACGCGCGCCGCCGCGGAACAGAAGTTCGGTCTGCCCGGTGCGCAGGTTGAACAGATAGTAGTTCGCCGACAGGGTGGTCTGGTTGACCTGGGAGATGACGACCTTGTCCGGGTCCAGCGGCAGCGCGTGCACCAGCGACGCGGAACCGGCGATCTCAAGGCAGCGCTGGGTCTGCTCGCTGATACCCAGTTTGCGCGTGTTGTCGGCGAACGCTTCGTCGAACTTCACCTGGCTGGAATCGGTCAGGTAGGCCTTGGTCAGGAAGGTCTTGGTGGAGCCGATCGAATTGCCTTCGCCGCAGCCGGACAGCTGCGCGGTCAGCTCCTGGCGGCTGAGCACCAGGTTCTTGCCGGCCTTCAGCGCACTGGCGGCAACGAACTTCATGCGGTCACCGGACGGGGTGATCGCCACCGGACCGGCATCCAGCTTGTCCATGTCCCAGTTGGCAAGGGCGGTGTCGCCGTTGTTGCTGCCCGGGGCGGAGATGATGGCGACCAGCTGCTTGCCGTCGGCGCTCATGGTCACCGACTGGATGGCCGGGATCTTCGAGAAGTCATCGACCGGCAGGGGGGCGGCCATCGCCTGCGAGACAGAGGCGGCAAGCAGCGACAGCGCGGTGCAGAAGCGAAGCGATCGGGTGAGGTGCATGGTGAAAAGCGTCCGTTGCAATGAGGCTGCGAAGATGAACGAAGCGTGAGTGTGAGTCAACTTCGATCACGTTGTTGGCTGTGGGATTCGTGTCATGACGGGCGGCGGCGGGCCATGGGGCCGGAACGAAGGCGCGGGGCCACGCGTATCATCTCTATGTCCCGCACTATTTCCCCCGGAGTCCCGAAGTGAACAACCCGCCACGCCGCCCGCACGTCAGCCAGGTCCAGAAAGGGCTGACGCCGCATCCGCGCATCCGCAACGTGGTGGCCGTGGGCTCTGGCAAGGGCGGGGTGGGCAAGAGCACCACGTCGGTCAACCTGGCCGTCGCGCTGCAGCAGTTGGGCGCCCGCGTCGGCCTGCTGGATGCCGACATCTATGGTCCGTCGGTGCCGGCGATGATGGGCCTGTCCGGCCGGCCGGAGAGTCCGGACAACAAGAGCATCGAGCCGCCGCGTGCATTCGGCGTGGACACGATGTCGATCGGCTACCTGATCGACGATGAGACTCCGATGATCTGGCGCGGCCCGATGGCCACCTCGGCGATGACCCAGTTCTTCAACGACACCCTGTGGGACGACCTGGACGTGCTGCTGATCGATCTGCCGCCCGGCACCGGTGACATCCAGCTCACCCTCACCCAGAAAATTCCGCTGGCCGGTGCGGTGATCGTCACCACGCCGCAGGACATCGCCACGCTCGACGCGCGCAAGGCGCTGAAGATGTTCGAGAAGGTCGAAGTGCCCGTGCTGGGTATCGTGGAAAACATGGCCGTGCATACCTGCAGCAGCTGTGGTCATGTCGAGCACCTCTTTGGAGCGGGCGGCGGCGAGAAGATGGCCGCGCAGTACGCTGTACCGTTGCTCGGCTCGTTGCCGTTGCAGATCGACATCCGCGAGCAGGGGGATGCCGGCACGCCGATCACCGCCGCGCAGCCGGATTCGACCGCCGCGCAGGCCTACCGCGTCGCCGCGACGCGCCTGCTGGAAGAGCTGGCCAAGCGTCCGCGGGCCTCGATTCCGATCCTATCCTCGCTGGTCTGACGGCCGCTGGCCGCCAGAACGGCGCGCGAGCGGCCGCTGGTCGTCACCCCGTGGCCGCAGCTGTAGAATCAGGCCCCGGGTTATTGCCTCCCTCCCCAGCCAGGATCAAGCATGAGCATCAAGAGTGACCGTTGGATCCGCCGCATGTCCGAGCAGCACGGCATGATCGAGCCGTTCGAAGCCGGGCAGGTCAAGCAGGCCAACGGCGAGCGCATCGTCAGCTACGGCACCTCGAGCTATGGCTACGACGTGCGCTGCTCGCGCGAGTTCAAGGTGTTCACCAACATCAACTCCACCATCGTCGACCCCAAGCACTTCGATCCGAAGAGCTTCGTCGACGTGGTGGCCGATGAGTGCATCATTCCGCCGAACAGCTTCGCGCTCGCACGTACCGTGGAGTTCTTCCGCATTCCACGCGACACGTTGGTCGTCTGCCTGGGCAAGAGCACGTACGCGCGCTGCGGCATCATCGTCAACGTGACCCCGCTGGAGCCGGAGTGGGAAGGGCACGTGACGCTGGAATTCAGCAACACCACGCCGTTGCCCGCACGCATCTACGCCAATGAAGGCGTGGCACAGATGCTGTTCTTCCAGGCCGACCAGGACGATGTCTGCGAGACCTCGTACAAGGATCGCGGCGGCAAGTATCAGGGCCAGACCGGTGTGACGCTGCCGCGCACCTGATCAACGTCGCATGCCGACCGGCCAGGTCGGCATGCGCGCGATCCGCGCAGTTACTTGCCGCGGCCGAACAGCATCCCGATGCCGACCGCCACCAGGCCCACGGGCCACCACGTGGCAAGCAGGCGGGTAAAGTTCATGTTGGTCCAACCGAGGTTGGTGGCGAGCATGAACAGCCCGACCAGGATCAGCAGGATGGCGGCGACTAGATTGAAACGCATCGGGGTCTGCTAACGCTCAAGGGTGGGGCGGATATCCTAGCTTGTCCTTCCAGTGCAGGACACGTTGTTCCAGCACCTCCGGCGCGAAACGATGTGCTTCGCCGTGGCCCCACACCGGTGCCGGCCATGCCGGATCGCCTTCATGGCGCCCGATCACATGGAAATGCAGCTGCGGCACGATGTTGCCAAGCGCACCGATGTTGATCTTCTGCACCCCGTCTTCGACCTTCAGCGCCTTGGATACCCGGTTGAGCTCGGTGCGCAGCTTGTCCTGCTGCTCGCCATCCAGGTCGATCCATTCGGTGACCCCGGGCAGGCGCGGCACCAACAGCAGCCAGGGGTAACGTTCATCATTCATCAACCGGATCTGCGACAACGGCCCCTCGGCGACCAGTACGCTGTCGTTGGCCAGGCGCGAATGCAGTTCGAAATCACTCATCCAAGATGCTCCTTGAAGAATTTCAGGGTGCGGTCCAGCGCCAGGGCGGCGCTGTCTGGATCATACGCATGTCCGACGTCCCGGTTGAAGCCGTGGTCGGCCGGGTACACGAAGGTCTCCATTTTGGGCAGCTTCTCGCGGTGGGCGGCAATGGCCTCCGGCGGGATGCTCTTGTCCTGTGCGCCGAAGTGGAACATCACCGGTGCCTTGGGGACTTCATCCAGGAACTGCACGTTGCGGGCGCCGTAGTAGCTGACCGACGGCAGGCCCAGCCGCAGCGCGGCGAGCAGGGCGATGCTGCCACCCCAGCAATAGCCGACCGTGCCCACTTTGCCATGCACGGCCAGCCGGCTGGCCGCGGCGCGGACCAGCACCAGTGACTTCTCCACACCGACGGCGTCCACCTTTTCCAGCCCGGCCTTCACGCCGTCACCGTCGTAGGGCAGCTCGACCGGCGGGGCGTCCGCGTCATCGCTGAGCAGGTCGAAGAATGACGGCGCGAGGACCGCGTAGCCCTCGGCGGCAAAGCGTTCAGCGACCGAGCGCATGTGCGGGTTCACCCCGAAGATTTCCTGGATGACCACCAGGCCGCCACGGGGCGTGCCTTCCGGCAGGACTTCCCAGGCGCGTGCCTTGCCGTGGTGGGTATCAAGGTTGATCCAGTTGCCCATGGTGCGAGGCCTCTTCAATAGGGTTGGCGCACCATTATCCCCTTCGGCGGCGTAAGCAGGCTGTCAGGGAGGCGGTGCGGCACCTCGATCCCGCCGTCCTGCTCGCCGTGGTTCAGGGGGCGGCGGCTGGCCCGGTATACTTGCCCGATCCAGGCCCCCAGGCCACGCCCGGCCCAGGCCCCCAGAGTCCCCGATCCATGTCCCAGCTGAACCCCAAAGTCGGCTTCGTCAGCCTTGGCTGCCCGAAGGCCCTCGTCGATTCCGAACGCATCCTCACCCAGTTGCGGGTGGAGGGGTACGACATCGTGCCGACCTACGACGCCGCCGACGTGGTGGTGGTCAATACCTGTGGCTTCATCGATTCGGCGGTGGCCGAGTCGCTCGACGCCATCGGTGAGGCCATGAATGCCAACGGCAAGGTGATCGTCACCGGCTGCCTGGGCAAGCGCCCCGAACAGATCCGCGCGGCGTATCCGGACGTGCTGGCCGTGTCCGGTCCGCAGGACTACCAGAGCGTGATGGAAGCGGTGCATGCGGCGATTCCGCCACGCCACAACCCCTTCGTGGACTTGGTGCCGGATTACGGCATCAAGTTGACGCCGCGCCACTACGCCTATCTGAAGATCTCCGAAGGCTGCAACCACAAGTGCAGCTTCTGCATCATTCCGTCGATGCGCGGCAAGCTGGTCTCGCGGCCGGTCGACGACGTGCTTCGCGAAGCCGAGCGGCTGGTGCGGGGTGGCGTGCGCGAACTGCTCGTGGTCTCGCAGGACACCTCGGCCTACGGCGTGGATGTGAAGTACGCCGAGCGGATGTGGCGTGACAAGGCCTACCAGACGCGCATGAAGTCGCTCTGCGAAGGCTTGTCCGAACTCGATGCCTGGGTGCGGATGCACTATGTCTACCCGTATCCGCACGTGGACGACATGGTGCCGCTGATGGCGGAAAATCGCATCCTGCCCTATCTGGACATTCCGTTCCAGCACGCCAGTCCGCGCATCCTGCGCCTGATGAAGCGCCCGGGTGCCGTGGAAAAGACCCTCGAACGCGTGCAGAACTGGCGCCGCATCGCGCCGGACATCACCGTGCGGTCGACCTTCATCGTGGGCTTCCCCGGTGAGACCGAGGCGGAGTTCGAAGAACTGCTGTCGTTCCTGGACGAGGCGCAGCTGGACCGTGTCGGTGCGTTCGCATACTCGCCGGTGGAAGGCGCGACCGCCAACAACCTGCCTGATCCAGTGCCGGAAGAGGTGAAGCAGGAGCGTCTGGCGCGTTTCATGGAGAAGCAGGCACAGATTTCCGCGTCGCGGCTGGAGGCCAAGATCGGCACTGTGCAGCAATGCCTGGTAGACGCCATTGAAGGCGACATCGCGGTGGCCCGCTCCAAGGCCGATGCACCGGAGATCGATGGACTGGTGCATATCCAGAACGCCGACGAGGTGACCTTGCGGGTGGGCGATTTCGTCGACGTGGAGATCACCGAAAGCGATGAGCATGATCTGTACGGCGACGCGCTGCCGCCGGCGGCCGTGCCTGCCGCACGCAAGTCGCTCGACCTGAAGATGCTGTGACCCTGTCGGGCCCCGGGGGCGTCGTGCGTGGCAACGAGTGACTGTCACGCTGTGGCGCCAGACGGGCCGCGTCGGCGCTTCGTTGCCCCGCAGCGACAGGACGTGGATATGTCCTGCTTTGCGCACCCGCTGTTCGACGCGGTGCGCGCATACGGCGAACTACTGACCGCACGTGACTGGCCAGCGATCGATGGTCTTGCCAACCGTCTGCTGCTGCCTGGCAAGCATCTTGTCCCGCAGGATGAGAGGCTGCTGGCCGATGGCCTGCACTATGAGTGCCGCATTGCCGAGCGCGGGCAGATCGCGACCCGCGCGGAAAACTGGCATGACCTGTTCAATGCCTTGGTCTGGGCGCGCTACCCGGCCATCAAACTTGCCCTCAACGCGTGCCAGTGCATGCACATTGCGGCCATGGGGGCCAGCCAGCGCAATCGCGCGCAGGCCGCGCTGACCCACTTCGACGAAACGGGCGTGATCGTCCGGGTGCGCGACGCTGCGGTGATGGCAGCGTGGAATGCGCACGATTGGCAGGGTCTGTTTGTCCAGCACGCTGGATCGTGGCGTAACGGCGACATCAGCGTGGTTGCGGTGATCGGCCACGCGCTGATGGAGCAGGCGCTGCTGCCGGGCCGTCTGCTGGTCGGCAAATGCGTGGTGGTGCAAGGCGAGGAGGATGCGATGTGCGTCGACGCGGTGGCGCAGGCGATCGGGCATCAGGACGTCCTGACAGACCCCCTGCAACTGCGGCCCCTGCCGTTGGCCGGGATTCCCGGATGGCATGCCCCGCAGGACGCCGGATTCTATCGCCAGGCAGCGTATTTCCGACCGCTGCGCGACGGCCGTGTCTACCCGCTCCCGGTAGAGCCGCAGGTAGAGCCGACTTCAGTCGGCTGCTTTCCGCGCGGAGCTAAGGCAGCCGACTAAAGTCGGCTCTACCCACCGGCTCTACCCATCGGCCAACCGTCGGCGTCAGCCGCTGTTGTACGCCACCGATACGATCACGAAGCCGTGCCGGCCCCCGGGCAGGTCGACTTCGAACTCGTCGTCGACGCGCTTCTTCAACAGGGCGCGGGCCAGGGGCGAATCAATGCTGATCCAGCCGGTGCTGGCGTCGGTTTCGTCCGGGCCGACAATGCGGTGCCGACGCACTTCGCCGCTGTCCACGTTCTCCAGTTCCACCCACGCGCCGAAGAAGACCGCCTGTGGGTCGCTGGGTTCACCGTCGACCACGCGCAGGGCTTCCAGTCGCTTGCTCAGGTACCGCACGCGCCGGTCGATCTCGCCGAGCTGCTTTTTGCGGTACGTGTATTCGGCGTTCTCCGAACGATCTCCTTCAGCGGCGGCCGCCGCCAGGGCCCGCACCACCTCCGGGCGGCGCACCCGCCACAGGTCGTCCAGCTCTGCTTTCAGGCGCGCATGGCCGCTGGAGGTGATCAACGCAGTACTTTTCTCTGCCGGTGGACGCCAACGCGACATCAGCGCTTGCCGCCGAAGATGCCACCGAGAATCCCGCGTACGATCTGGTTGCCCAGCTTGGTGCCGACGGTCCGCGTGGTCTGTTTGGCCATGGTCTCGATCATGCCTTGGCGGCGTTTGGTGCCGAAGATGGCGTCCTTGATGGTCTGGCCGAAGCCGCCGCCCTGGGCGTCATCCTGTTCGCGCGTGCGGGCCTTGGGCGCGTCGCTCGTTTCCACGGTTTTCTGCGCCCGCTGTGCCAGCCGTTCCGCTGCCGATTCGCGGTTGATGGCAGTGTCATAGCGCGTCCCGACCGGACTGCCTGCACGCACCTGCGCACGTTCCGTGTCGGTCACCGGCCCCATCCGGCAGCGGGGTGGGGCGATCAGGGTCTGCTGCACCGGCATCGGAATGCCTTTGTCCTGCAGCGTGGACACCAGCGCTTCACCGGTGCCAAGCGAGGCAAGGACGCGTGCCACGTCCAGCTTCGGATTGGGAACGAACGTCTCTGCGGCGGTCTTGACCGCCTTCTGGTCGCGCGGGGTGAAGGCGCGCAGCGCATGCTGCACCCGGTTGCCCAGCTGGCCGAGGATGTTGGCGGGCACGTCGTCGGGGAACTGGGAACAGAAATACACACCGACCCCCTTGGAACGGATCAGCCGCACCACCTGTTCGATACGCTGCACCAGGGACGACGGTGCGTCGTTGAACAGCAGGTGCGCCTCGTCGAAGATGAAGACCAGCTTCGGCTTCTCCAGGTCGCCCACTTCCGGCAGCGTTTCAAACAGCTCCGACAGCAACCACAGCAGGAAGGTGGAATAAAGCCTGGGCTTGAGCACCAGCTGGTCCGCTGCAAGGATGCCGATCACGCCGCGTCCGTCATGGTTGACCCGCATGAGGTCAGCCAGTTCCAGTGCCGGTTCGCCGAAGAACGCTTCACCGCCGTCCTGGGACAGGCGCAGCAGCGCGCGTTGGATCGCCGCGACCGACTGCGCGCTGACCAGGCCGTATTCGGTGGAGATGTCCTTGCGTTCTTCAGCAACCAGGCCAAGCAGGGCGCGCAGGTCATCCATGTCCAACAGCAGCAACCCGCGGTCATCGGCCAGCTTGAACACGATATCCATCACGCCGGACTGGGTGTCACTCAGTTCCAGGATCCGTGACAGCAGGGTCGGCCCCATTTCGCTGATGGTGGTGCGTACCGGGTGTCCCAGCTTGCCGTACAGGTCCCAGAAGATGGCCGGACTGGCCGCCGGTGCGTAGTCGGCCACGCCGATCTGCGCCGCGCGCTGCAGCAGGGCATCACCGCCGGCCCCGGCAACCGCCAGGCCGGATACGTCGCCTTTTACATCCGCCATGAAGACCGGAACGCCGATGCGCGAGAAGCCCTCGGCCAGCGTCATCAAGGTGACGGTCTTGCCGGTGCCGGTGGCGCCGGCGACCAGGCCATGGCGATTGCCCAGTTTCGGCAACAGGGTGACCGCTATGTCGTCGGTAATGCCGTTGCCGAGCAGAATCGGGTCCATGGTCCAGCCTCTCTGATGAATACGCGCAATGTACGCGCAATGTTAACGGGCCGCGCCGCGCTGTCGTTGCCCGGGTTGCCCCGACCTTGGCGGCACCGCTACTCTGCCCGTCTGATCCGCACACAGTGCCAAAAATGCCCGTTCCTGTCCTGCTTGCTCGTGCCTTGCCCGTCCTGGCGCTCGCCAGCCTGCTGGTTGCCGTCCCCGACGCCCATGCGCAGCGTGTATCCAACCGTGACCGGGCCAAGGCCGATGCGCTGCAGCAGCGCATGGGCGTGGCCGAGAAACGCTACACCGACGCGCTGCTGCGCGTGGCCAATGCCGATCCCAAGGGGGCCGCCGAAGCCGATGCGGCACTGGAAGACATGGAGGACGTGCTGAGCGCGTGCGTGGCGCAGAAGGGCTGCCAGATGAGCAACCTGCTGGCCACGTACAAGCGGCTGCTCAAGCGGGATGCCGATGCGGAAGGCGAGGACAGCGTGGCCGACGAGGCGGGTGACACCTTGCAGGCCGACCCCGACCACATCGGGCCGCTGGCCGCCGACGTGCCCGAGGCCGCGCGTGCCGCCGCCCTGCTCAACGACAAGCGCCACGCCTTCGACAGCATGGTGGAGTACAACCCGGCCATCCAGGCCGGCATCCGCCGTTGGCTCACCGACATGCGCCCCGCGTTGTTGACCAGCTACGAGAATTACCAGAACGTGCGCGCGGTGATGTGGCCGGAGTGGGAGAAGCGCGGTCTGCCCGAGGCGCTGCTGTTCGGCATCATGGCCAAGGAATCCAACGGGCGCGTGCATGCGTCATCGCGTGCGGGCGCGGCCGGGTTGATGCAGTTCATGCCAGCTACCGGTCGGCGGTTCGGCCTGGGCCCGGATGGCACCGGCTTCGATACCCGGTTCGATGCGCGCAGCGCGGCTGAAGCCAGCGCGACCTACCTCAATGAGCGCATGCGCCAGCTCAACAACAATATCGAGCTGTCGCTGGCCGGCTACAACGGCGGGGAAGGGCGGGCGCTGCGTGTGTTCCGCCAGGGCGCTGGTCAGAGCTTCTGGGTGGACAGCGTGTACAGCGAGTTCCCGGCAGAAACCAAAGACTACGTGCCGATGGTGATCGCGGCGGCCTGGATCTTCCTGCATCCGCAGCAGTACGGCGTCGAGTTCCCGAAGGTCAACGCACAGCCGGCCACGGTGCGTCTGGCCAAGTCGACGACGATCTACGAGCTGACCATCTGCCTGGGCAGCCAAGGCACGCGTGATGGCTACATGCGGACGCTGCGCAACCTCAACCCGCGCTACGAGGCGGACGGCTGGATCCCGGCCGGTACGCTGATCAATGCCACCACCCGCATCGCCGGTCTGTACACGCGCAACTGCGTCAGCGGCCCGCGTGCCGACCTGGCACGTACGCTGATCACCGCCGATCTCAATGCGGCGATCGTGCGTCCCAGCGCAGCCAGCTTCACCGGCAGCGTGGCGGTGGGGGGCGTGGTGCCGGTGGCGGCTGCGGAAGCGAGCGTGGTCGGCACGGCACCGGCCGCGCCGGTGGTCGCACCGCGTCCTGCCGCAGTGCGTCCACAGCCGGTGCGCACCCACAAGGTGGGAAAGGGTGACACGCTTGGCAGGATCGCGGCGAAGTTCCGCTGCGATGTGCCGACGCTGGCCCGCGCGAATGGGCTGAAAGCGCCCGCGTACAGCCTGCGCCAAGGCCAGACGTTGAAGCTGCAGGGCTGTGGCAACTGAAGCGAGGGTCGCGTCCAAGGGCGCGCGATGGCGGGATACCCGGTAGCGCCGAGCCACGCTCGGCGGGCCCGCATCGGATGTCGCACAGAATGACGGTAGTGACGGCCGCTGGCCGTCAACGGGCAAACGCGCCGAGCATGGCTCGGCGCGAGCAAAGCCGTCTTACTGCAGGTCGCGCAGGTTCAATCGCCGCAACGTGGGATTCTTCCAGGCGGTAATGCCCGCCACGCTGAGCACGGCGAAGCCGCCCAGTACCACCGCAGGCACCAGTCCCAGCCACTTCGCCATCGTGCCCGCGTAGAACGCGCCGAGTTCGTTGGACGAGCTGATGAAGATGCCGTTGATGGACGACACGCGACCGCGCATCTCTTCCGGTGTCGCCAGCTGCAGGATGGTCGAACGCACCACCACCGACACGCCGTCGAACGCGCCGTAGAACAGCAGGATGAGCGCCGACAGCCAGAAGTGGTGGGACAACCCGAAGCTGATCACACATACGCCGAAGCCGGCCACGGCGAACAGCAGCACGCGGCCGGCATGCTGCTGCAGCGAGTGGCGCGCAAGCCACAGCCCGACCGCGATGGAACCCAATGCCGGGGCCGCACGCAGGATGCCCAGTCCTTCCGGGCCGTAATGCAGAATCTCCTGCAGGAAGGCGGGCAGCATCGCCACCACGCCGCCCAGCAGCACTGAAAACATGTCCAGCGCCATCGCCCCGACCATGATCCGGTTGCCGACCACGAAGCGTGCCCCTTCGGCGATGCTGCGGAAGATCGGCGCGGCCGGCCCCGTGTGCACCGGCTCGGAGACGCGCAGCGAGGCCAGGCAGCCCATGGCCACCACCGCAAACCCGGTCGCCACACCGTACGCCACGCCCTTGCCGCCCCAGCCGACCAGCACGCCGCCCAGCGCGGGACCGACCACCATGCCGGCCTGGAAGAACACACTGCCCAGCCCGGCGCCGCGTGCGAACTGATGGCGCTCCAGCACGCGGGCAAACAGTGCGTTGTAGATGGGTGACAGGAAGGCGCGGACCATGCCGGTCAACGCGATGGCCGCATAGATCGGCCAGACGCCGTGGAAGGGGAGCCAGCCGAAGGCTACCGCGCACAGCACCAGCGCGGTGGCGACCAGGCCGGCACACGCGGCCATGCCCAGCCGGCGCCGCGGCAGGTGGTCGACCAGATAGCCCGCGAACGGCGCCACGCAGAAGAACGGCAGCACTTCGGCCAGGCCGACCAGGCCCAGCGAAAAGGGATTCCGGGTGACCTCGTAGATGTGCCACCCCACGGTGACAGCCACGATCTGGTACGACAGCATCGCGAAGATGCGGTAGGCCAGCAGCTTGGTGAAGCCGGGACGGGCCAGCAGCGTGCGCGCGCTTTCTTCGGTGGGGGCCGGCACGCTCACGGGGCAGGGTGCGGTTGCTGGGCCTGTGCAGTCTCACGGATGAAGGACAGCATCGCCGCCACGCCATTGCTGCGGGTGGGCGAGAGGTGGCGCGACAGACCGATGTCCTGGATGTAGGTCGGTTCGGTGGCGAGTATCTCGCTTGCGCTCCTGCCGGAATACACCCGCAGGGCCAGGAAGATCAGGCCGGACACGATCGCCGAGTCACTGATCGCATGGAAGCGCAGGTTGTCTGCATTGCCCTCGGGCACGATCCACACCATCGACTGGCAGCCGAGCAGGCGATGCTCTTCGGTCTTCCATGCCTCAGGGAAGGTCGGCAGCTTGCGGCCCAGGTCGATCAGGTACTGGTAGCGCTCGGACCAGTCGCTGAAGAACGAGAACTCGTCGGCGATCGTGGTCTGTGCCTCGGCAGCGGTGGCTTCAAGGGGAAAGGGGGAGTCAGTCATTTCAGTCTTCAAAGGGCGGAACAGCCGGCCGCAGCGGCCGACCGAGGGACCATCAGGCGCGCTTGCGTACCCAGCGCACACCCTGGGCGGTGTCTTCCAGCACGATGCCTTCGGCCGCCAGCTGGTCGCGGATGGCGTCGGAACGGGCGAAATCGCGGTTCTGCTTGGCGGCCGCCCGCGCGTCGATCAGCGCCTGGATGCGGGCATCGTCGTCGCTGTCGCCAGCGGCGTTGCCGAACCACATGCCCGGATCCTGCTGCAACAGGCCCAGCGCGAGGCCGGCGCCGAGCAGCTCCTGCTTCAGCTGCTGGCGTGCAGCAGGATCGACGGCTTTGCGCGCTTCACCGGCGATGCGTGCCAGTTCGGCCAGGGCCAAGGGCGTGTTGAGGTCGTCATCCAGCGCCGCTTCGATGGCTGCCGGAATCCGTGCCTGCGCGTCGACGTCGGCCAGATCACGCAGCGTGCCGTACAGGCGGTCCAGGGTGCGTCCTGCCTGCTCGATCACGGCGTCGGACCAGTCCAGCGGCTGCCGGTAATGCGCCGACAGCAGCGCCAGGCGCAGCGCTTCCGGAGGGTGCTGGCGCACCAGGTCGTGCACGCGTTCGATGTTGCCGAGCGATTTGCTCATCTTGGCACCGCCGAAATTCAGCATGCCGTTGTGCAGCCAGAAGCGCGCAAAGACCTTACCGCCATGCGCGCACTCACTCTGCGCGATTTCGTTTTCATGATGCGGGAACTGCAGGTCCACGCCGCCGGCGTGGATGTCGATGGTCGGGCCCAGGTGCGCGGCGGCCATTGCCGAACATTCGATGTGCCAGCCGGGGCGGCCACGCCCCCACGGGGACGCCCAGCCCGGGAGGTCGTCGCTCGACGGCTTCCACAGGACGAAATCAC
Source organism: Stenotrophomonas sp. WHRI 8082 (assembly GCF_040223995.2). Taxonomy (NCBI): domain Bacteria; kingdom Pseudomonadati; phylum Pseudomonadota; class Gammaproteobacteria; order Lysobacterales; family Lysobacteraceae; genus Stenotrophomonas; species Stenotrophomonas sp. WHRI 8082. Next base: position 3,422,431 of record NZ_CP167826.1, read on the forward strand.
CCGCGGCGCGTTTGTAGGGCGCCACCTCCACGCGGGCACCGGCCAGCATTTCCTCCGGGTCGCGGCGCGACAGCTTGCCGTAGCCCTCGAAGGTGTCCACGGCAAACAGGACGTGGCCTTCCGCCGCGTAGGCATGGCCGTTGGCGATGAGCTGCTCGATCATGGCGATGATCTGCGCCATGTGCGCGGTGACTTCCGGCTCGATATCCGGCGGTACCACGCCCAGTGCGGCCATGTCGTCGCGGTAGGCAGCGGCGAAGCGGTCGGTGATGGTGCTGATCGGCACGCCCTGCTCTCGCGCAGCGGTGTTGATCTTGTCGTCCACGTCGGTGATGTTGCGCGCATAGCGCAGGTTGCCGAAGCGGCGGCGCAGCAGGTCGGCCAGCACGCCGAATACCACCGGGCCACGCGCGTTGCCGATGTGCACGTAGTTGTAGACAGTAGGGCCGCACACATACAAGGTCGGACAGGCAGGATCGAGCGGGGCGAACGTTTCGAGCTGTCGTGTCAGGTTGTTGTGCAGGCGCAGTGTCATGGCGGGAGGACTGGGGGACAAGCCGTTGATTCTAGCGCCGCAAGGGCCTGCGGGGTACCGCCGGGCACTGCGCGCGACCGCGCGGGGTGGCCCCGCGCGCAACGGACGGGTAATGTTCAGCCCCTTGGCGTCCGTGCTGCCTACACTATTACCGTGCATCTGATCCCCTCGCCAATGAGAACCGCCCTCCTGCCTGCGCTGGCCTGCCTGCTGGCCGGGCCTGCCGTGGCCCAGTCCGAAGAGGGCGAACCGCGCAACCGGGTGGTGATCGTCGAGAACCTGAAGTTCGACTACGCGCAGGTGCTGAACGTAGAGCCAGTGTTCCAGACGCTGCGTGCGACACGCACCGAGGAGCATTGCGAGCCGGTGACCACGCGCAACCTGCCACCGGTGAATGTCACCGGCGAAGAGCCGGTGGAGGACAAGGGGCGGTTTGGACGGCTGTGGGAGTCGGTCCGGTCGATCTTCAAGCCGGGCGAGCAGGATCCGGCGGCCCCGCCGGTCGCGCCGTCCGAGACGCCGTCCAGCAATGCGCCGATGCTTACCCGTGACTGCCGGATCGTCCCGGTGGGGCGCGAGTTCCGCCGGCCCATCGCCTACGATGTGGATTACGTCTACAAGGGCACCAAGTACCGCTCGCGGCTGGCCGAAGACCCGGGCAACCGGTTGAAGATCCGCGTATCGATCACCCCGTGGGTGGGGGCCGAGCAGGGCGCCGCCGCAAATCCCTGATCAGCCTCTTGCACCGCACCATCGGCCATGCCACCATGGGCGGAAATGAACGCAACCGACTTCCAGCACGACACGAGCGCCGCCCGACAGGCCACCGGCATGACGTCGCGTGCCCGCCGACCGGAATCCCACATTTCCGCTGGGTGACCGGAGCTTCGTGCTGTCTGTTCGGTAAAAAACCCAGCCCCCCGGCTGGGTTTTTTCGTTTCAGCGTCTGAAAAGTTACATCTGCACTCATTCCCACCCCCGCGCACTGGACGCTCCGCCCCGCCCGTGCCCAACGCAAGGATCGATTGATGTCCCTCAAGCATTTCCTGAACACCCAGGACTGGAGCCGCAGCGAGCTTGATGCGCTGCTGACCCAGGCGGCGCTGTTCAAGCGCAACAAGCTCGGCGACCAGCTCAAGGGCAAGTCGATCGCACTGGTGTTCTTCAACCCCTCCATGCGCACCCGCACCAGCTTCGAGCTCGGTGCGTTCCAGCTGGGTGCCCACGCGGTGGTGCTGCAGCCGGGCAAGGACGCATGGCCGATCGAGTTCAACCTCGGCACGGTGATGGATGGCGACACCGAAGAGCACATCGCCGAAGTGGCCAAGGTGCTGGGGCGGTACTGCGACATGATCGCCGTGCGTGCCTTCCCGAAGTTCGTCGACTGGTCGGTCGACCGCGAAGACACCGTGCTGAAGAGCTTTGCGAAGTACTCGCCGGTGCCGGTGATCAACATGGAGACCATCACCCACCCGTGCCAGGAACTGGCGCACGTGATGGCTCTGCAGGAGCACTTCGGTACGCAGGACCTGCGCGGCAAGAAATACGTGCTGACCTGGACCTACCATCCCAAGCCGCTGAACACCGCGGTGGCCAATTCCGCGCTGACCATCGCCACCCGCATGGGCATGGACGTGACCCTGCTGTGCCCGACCGAGCAGTACATCCTGGATGAGCGGTACATGGGCTGGGCCGAGCAGAACGTGGCCGAGAACGGTGGCTCGCTGCAGGTGAGCCACGACATCCAGAGTGCCTACGCCGGTGCGGACGTGGTGTATGCCAAGAGCTGGGGCGCGCTGCCGTTCTTTGGCAACTGGGAGCCGGAAAAGCCGATCCGCGAAAACTACAAGCACTTCATCGTCGACGAGCAGAAGATGGCGTTGACCAACAATGGCGTCTTCAGTCATTGCCTGCCGCTCCGCCGCAACGTCAAGGCCACTGATGCGGTGATGGATTCGCCGCAGTGCATCGCCATCAACGAGGCCGAGAACCGACTGCACGTGCAGAAGGCGATCATGGCCGCGCTGGCCGGCCGCTGAGTTCTTTCTGATTGAACCCTTCCGCCGGGCACGGCCCGGCGCTACCAGGATCCTACCCCCATGAGCAACAAAGACGTCGTCCTCGCCTTCTCCGGCGGCCTTGATACCAGCTTCTGCGTGCCCTACCTGCAGGAGCGCGGCTACAACGTGCACACCGTGTTCGCCGATACCGGCGGCGTGGATGATGAAGAGCGCGATTTCATCGAAAAGCGCGCCGCCGAGCTGGGCGTCACCAGCCATGTCACCGTCGACGGTGGCCCGGCGATCTGGGAAGGCTTCGTCAAGCCGTTCGTCTGGGCCGGCGAAGGCTACCAAGGCCAGTACCCTCTGCTGGTGTCGGACCGTTACCTGATCGTCGATGCCGCGCTCAAGCGCGCCGCCGAGCTGGGTACCCACCTCATCGCCCACGGCTGCACCGGCATGGGCAACGACCAGGTGCGTTTCGACCTGGCCGTGAAGGCGCTGGGCGACTACCAGATCATCGCCCCGATCCGCGAGATCCAGAAAGAACACACCCAGACCCGCGCCTACGAGCAGAAGTACCTGGAAGAGCGCGGCTTCGGCGTGCGCGCCAAGCAGCAGGCCTACACCATCAACGAGAACCTGCTGGGCCTGACCATGTCCGGCGGTGAGATCGACCGCTGGGAAGCGCCGGGCGAAGGGGCCCGTGGCTGGTGCGCACCGCGCAGCGAATGGCCGGAGCAGGCGCTGACGGTCACCCTGAAATTCGTTGACGGCGAAGCGGTCGAGCTGGATGGCAAGGCGCTGCCGGGTGAAAAGATCCTGGCCACGTTGAACGCGTTGTTCGCACCGTACGGCGTGGGTCGTGGCGTGTACACCGGCGATACCGTGATCGGCCTGAAGGGCCGTATCGTGTTCGAAGCGCCGGGCCTGGTCTCGCTGCTGGCCGCGCATCGCGCGCTGGAAGATGCCGTGCTGACCAAACAGCAGAACCGCTTCAAGCCGGACGTGGCGCGCAAGTGGGTGGAGCTGGTGTACGAGGGCTTCTACCACGACCCGCTGAAGACCGACATCGAAGCGTTCCTGAAGTCGTCGCAGGCCAAGGTCACTGGTGAAGTCGTGCTGGAAACCCGCGGTGGCCGTGTCGATGCGGTGGCCGTGCGTTCGCCGCACCTGCTCAACACCAAGGGCGCCACGTATGCGCAGTCGGCCGATTGGGGCGTGGAAGAAGCCGAAGGCTTCATCAAGCTGTTCGGCATGAGCTCGACCGTTTACGCGCAGGTCAACCGCGGTTAAGCAGCGATTGACCTGCCCACGCATTCCACCTTAACCCCGCGCCGTTGGCGCACCCCCTTAAACAAGAAGGGGGTTCTCCACCAGACGCGTTCCGGTAGCGCCGGGCCATGCCCGGCGGAATTCCACAGGATTGTTGATTCATGCTTGAACAGACGCTCGATCACCTGCAGGCCCTGGTGTCTTTCGACACCCGCAATCCACCGCGCGCGATCAGCACGGGGGGGATCTTCGACTACCTGCGTGACCACCTGCCTGGCTTCCAGGTGGAGGTGATCGACCACGGCGACGGAGCGGTCAGCCTGTATGCGGTGCGCGGTACGCCGAAGTATCTGTTCAACGTGCATCTGGATACGGTGCCGGATTCGCCACACTGGAGTGCGGACCCTCACGTGATGCGGCGCCTGGACGATCGCGTGGTGGGGCTCGGTGTGTGTGACATCAAGGGTGCAGCGGCGGCGTTGGTGGCTGCGGCCAATGCCAGCGACGGCGATGCCGCGTTCCTGTTCTCCAGCGATGAAGAAGCCAATGATCCGCGCTGTATCGCCGCGTTCCTGGCGCGCGGCATTCCCTACGAAGCGGTGCTGGTCGCCGAGCCGACCATGAGCGAGGCGGTGCTGGCCCACCGTGGCATCAGCTCGGTGCTGATGCAGTTTGCCGGCCGCGCCGGCCACGCATCGGGCAAGCAGGATGCGGCGGCCAGCGCGCTGCACCAGGCAATGCGCTGGGGCAACCGGGCGCTGGACCATGTGGAGTCGCTGTCGTCGGCGCGCTTCGGCGGATTGACGGGCCTGCGCTTCAACATCGGCCGCGTGGAAGGTGGGATCAAGGCCAACATGATCGCGCCCGCTGCGGAAGTGCGTTTCGGCTTCCGGCCGCTGCCGTCGATGGATATCGATGCCTTGCTGGCCACGTTTGCCGGGCTGGCCCAACCGGACGCGGCGCAGTTCACTGAGACCTTTCGTGGCCCCAGCCTGCCGGCCGGCGACATCGCCGATGCGGAGAACCGACGCCTTGCCGCGCGCGACGTGGCCGATGCACTGGACCTGCCGATCGGCAATGCGGTGGACTTCTGGACCGAAGCGTCGCTGTTCTCTGCAGGTGGCTACACCACGATGGTGTTCGGCCCGGGCGACATCGCCCAGGCACACACCGCCGACGAGTTCGTGACGCTGGAGCAACTGCGGCGTTACACCGATGCCGTGCACCGGATCATCAGCGCCGGCGCCTGAGTACCTCCACTGCCGTCGTGCCTTTGGTACGGCGGACCTGCAACGCGGCCCAGCCGCCTGTGACGAAACCGAAATGTCCCCAGCCCTCCAGCCTCATCGCCAGACCCGCCAGACCATCGTGCGCCTGCTTTCCAGCATGGCCAGCGCGAAGGAGATCAGCCAGTACCTCAAGCGCTTCTCGCAGCTCGATGCCAAGCGCTTCGCCGTGGTCAAGGTCGGCGGTGCCGTGCTGCGCGATGACCTAGATGCGCTGACGTCTTCGCTGTCGTTCCTGCAGGAAGTCGGCCTGACGCCGATCGTGCTGCACGGCGCCGGCCCGCAGCTGGATGCCGAACTGGCCGCGGCCGGCATCGAGAAGCAGACCGTCAACGGCCTGCGGGTGACCTCGCCGGAGGCCTTGGCGATCGTGCGCCAAGTGTTCCAGCAGTCCAACCTGCGACTGGTCGAGGCGCTGCAGCAGAACGGTGCGCGCGCCACCTCGATCACCGGTGGCGTGTTTGAAGCGGAGTACATGGACCAGGACGTTTACGGTCTGGTCGGTGAAGTCCGCAAGGTCAACCTTGCCCCGATCGAGGCCAGCCTGCGGGCCGGGTCGATTCCGGTCATCACCAGCCTGGGCGAAACGCGCAGTGGGCAGATCCTCAACGTCAACGCGGACTTCGCGGCAAACGAGCTGGTGCAGGAGCTGCAGCCGTACAAGATCATTTTCCTGACGGGCACCGGCGGCCTGCTCGACGAGGACGGGAAGGTGATCGATTCGATCAACCTCTCCACCGAGTACGCCGACCTGATGACCCAGCCGTGGATCCACGGCGGCATGAAGGTGAAGATCGAACAGATCAAGGACCTGCTGGATCGTCTGCCGCTGGAGTCGTCGGTGTCGATCACCCGGCCGGCCGATCTGGCCAAGGAACTGTTCACCCATAAAGGATCGGGCACGCTGGTGCGCAAGGGCGAGAAGGTGCTGCGCGCCACCTCGTGGGACGAACTGGACCTGCCACGCCTGCGGGGCTTGATCGAATCCAGTTTTGGTCGCGTGCTGGTCGCGGATTACTTCGACAGGACCCGGCTGCTGCGTGCCTATGTCAGCGAGAACTACCGGGCGGCGGTGATCCTGACCGATGAAGCGGAAGGCGTGTATCTGGACAAGTTCGCCGTGCTCGATGATGCACAGGGCGAGGGGCTGGGCCGTGCGGTCTGGAATGTCATGCTGGACGAGACGCCGCAGCTGTTCTGGCGGTCGCGCAACGGCAACCCGATCAACCACTTCTACTACGCCGAATCCGATGGCTGCTACAAGCAGGGCAGCTGGAAGACGTTCTGGTACGGTGCGGATGGCTTTGACCGCATCAGGGCGTATGTCGAGCATTGTGCGCAACGTGCACCGAGCCTGCAGGGATGAGCAGCGCTGACCACTGGGTGCAGGTGCCCACGCTTCGCGGCCGCCATGTCAGCCTGGAACCGCTGCAGCCGTCGCATGTGCCGGGGCTGCAGCAGGCCGTGCAGGGCAGCGGGTTGGACCAGTTGTGGTTCACCCAGGTGCCAGCGCCGCCCGACGTGGCGGCGTATGTGGACGCGGCGCTGCAGGCGCAGGCAGAAGGCCGCGTGCTCCCCTTCGTCATCCGTGACGCAGCGGGCGATATCGTCGGCAGCACCCGTTATTACGGGTTGGATGCCAGCGTTCCCACGCTGAGCATCGGCTATACCTGGCACGCGCCGCGCGTACAACGCACCGGCCTGAATACCGAAGCCAAGCTGCTGTTGCTGCAGCATGCGTTCGAGACGCTGGGCTGCCTGAGCGTGGTGTTCGAGACCAGCTGGTTCAACCACGCATCGCGCACGGCGATTGCGCGCCTGGGTGCCAAACAGGATGGCGTGCTGCGCAATCACCGGCGACATCCCGATGGCACGCCACGCGACACCGTCATCTTTTCCATCATCGATGCGGAATGGACAGGGGTGAAGCGCCACCTGCAGTTCCGCCTGGACAGCCACTCATGAATGACAGCACGACCTTCACCCTTGGCATTGTCGGGGCCCGCGGCCATACCGGCGCGGAGCTGATCAAGCTGGTCGCCGCCCATCCGCGGCTGGCGTTGGCCTTTGTCTCTTCGCGCGAGCGGGCAGGGCAGCGCCTGGCCGATCATCATCCGGAGATCGAGGGCGATCTGCAGTACGAGAGCCTGGACGCCGACGCGGTGGCCGGCAAGGGCGTGGACGCCGTGATCCTGGCCCTGCCCAATGGCCTGGCGGCGCCCTTCGTGGCTGCGCTGGAGGCGATCAGGCCGGACACGGTGATTGTGGATCTGTCGGCCGATTACCGCTTTGAGGGCAGCTGGTACTACGGCCTGCCTGAGCTCACCCGCAGCGGCTACAACGGCGAGAAGCACATCAGCAATCCGGGCTGCTACGCCACGGCGATGCAGCTGGCGATCCATCCGCTGCTCGACCTGCTGGCCGGTCCGCCGCAGTGTTTCGGCGTATCGGGATATTCCGGTGCAGGCACCACGCCTTCCGACAAGAACGATCCGGCCCTGCTGGCCGACAACCTGATGCCGTATGCACTCACCAACCATGTGCATGAGCGCGAAGTGTCCGCGCACCTGCGCGTGCCGGTGGAGTTCATGCCGCATGTGGCGCCCCATTTCCGCGGCATCACCATGACCGTCAACCTGTGGCTCAACCAGCCGCAGACCCGCGAACAGATCGTCGCGCGCTTCACCGATGCCTATGCCGCCGAGCCCTTGATCGAGGTGGTGGATGAAGCGCCGTGGGTCAGCCGCATCGTCGGCCGCCATGGCGTGCAGATCGGTGGCTTCACCCTGGCGCCGGGCGGCAAGCGGGTGGTGGTGGTGGCCACGCTGGACAACCTGCTGAAGGGCGCGGCCTCCCAGGCCATGCAGAACCTCAACCTCGCGCTGGGCATCGACGAACTCATCTCGATCCCGCACTGACTGACATCGACAGGCGGCCGTGGCCGCCGATGGAGCACAACATGGCAGACCTTCTGTGGCAGAAGCCGGGCGTCGCGGTCGACGCAAAGATCCAGACCTTCCTTGCCGGCGATGACGTGATCCTTGATCGCGAATTCTTCCTGCACGACATCGCCGCCAGTGCGGCGCACGCGCAGGGACTGCAGCACATCGGCATCCTCAGCACGGACGAGCTGGCCGGCCTGCAACGCGAGCTGGAGGTACTGGCCGACGACTTCCGCAGCGGACGCTTCGTGCTGGACGAGCAGTACGAAGATGGTCATTCGGCCATCGAAGCGCGCCTCACCGAGCGCTTGGGCGACGCAGGCCGCCGGATACACACCGGCCGCAGCCGCAACGATCAGGTGCTGGTGGCCACGCGCCTCTGGCTGAAAGAAAAACTGCTGCGCGTGTCCCAGCTGAGCGCGGAGATCGCCAAGGTGGCGCTGGAGCGTGCAGAGGCGGAGAAAGACCTGCCGATTCCCGGCTACACCCATATCCAGCGCGCGGTCGTCTCGTCGGCTGGCATGTGGTGGGCGGGCTGGGCCGAAGCCTTCATCGACAACGCCATCCGCGCCCGCGACACGCATGCACTGGTAGATGCCAATCCGCTGGGTACCGCAGCCGGCTATGGCGTCAACCTGCCGCTGGACCGGGCGCACACCACGGCGGCGCTGGGCTTTGCGCGCATGCAGATCTCGCCGATCTACGCGCAGCTGTCGCGTGGCAAGTTCGAGATGGCCGCCCTGGAAGCACTGGGCAGCGCCACCCTGGACCTGCGCCGCATCGCCTGGGACCTGTCACTGTTCACCAGCGCCGAGTTCGGCTTCGTCGCACTGCCCGCGCAGTACACCACCGGCAGTTCGATCATGCCCAACAAGCGCAATCCGGATGTCATCGAGCTGATGCGCGCCACCCATGCCAGCGTGGCCGCCGCGCGTACCGAGATCGAGCAGCTGTTGTCGCTGCCGTCGGGCTACCACCGTGACCTGCAGGGCTCCAAGGGGGCGATTTTCCACGGCTTCGGCCGCGGACTCGCTGCGCTGGAGCTGCTGCCCGCCTTGCTGGCCAATCTGGAATGGCGCAACGACAAGTTGCTGGCGGGCATTGATTCGGGCATGTATGCCACCGACGTGGCGGTGGAGGCCGCGGTGGCCGGCGTGCCGTTCCGCGAAGCCTACAAGGCCGCTGCGGCAGGCGCCGACAGCGCAGGGCAGGGGCGGACACCGGAAGGCAGCCTGGCCGCGCGCGTCTCGCCCGGTGCGGCAGCGGACCTGCAGCTGGATGCCCTGCGCGCGCGCTGGCAGGCGCTGGGCTGATGGCCGGCACCCTGTATCTGGTCGTGGCGCTGCGCCGGCCTGATTTCGACGCGCAGGCCATACCGCCGCATGTGGCGTTCCTTGACGCCTTGCGTGACGCGGGGCAACTGCAGCTCACCGGCGGTTTCAGTGACAGCAGCGGCGGTGCCTACGTGCTGTGCAATGTGGGCAGCCTGGAGGAAGCACGCGCGATCGTCGCGCGCGATCCGCTCGTCACGATGGAGACGTCGGACCTGACCGTGCACGAGTGGATCACCCGATGAGCCGCTCATGAGTACATCGCCCTTCGTCGAGCAGCCCCTGCCACCTTGGCGACGGGCGGTGTTGAAGGTCGGCAGCAGCCTGCTCGCTGCCGATGGTGGCGGGTTGTCGCCGCGCTACGCATTGGGGCTTGCGCAGTTCGTGTCTGCCCACGTGCTGGCAGGTCGAGAGGTGGTCATCGTGTCGTCCGGTGCGGTAGCGGCCGGTCGCGCCATCCTGCCGAAGGTAGAGGCCGCCGGTGCCGCGATGGCCGCCCGCCAGGCGCTCGCCGCGCTCGGCCAGGCGCAGCTGATCGGCCTGTGGCAGCGGTTCTTCGAGCGTCCGGTTGCGCAGGTCCTGCTCACCCACGATGACCTGCGCAATCGGCGTCGCTATCTCAATGCCCGTGCCACGCTGACTGAACTGCTGCGGCTCGGTGCGCTGCCGGTGGTCAACGAAAACGACACCGTGTCGGTGGATGAACTCAAGCTCGGCGACAACGACAACCTGGCGGCGACCGTCGCTGCGCTGGTCGACGCCGATGTGCTGTTCATCGCGACCGATATCGATGGCCTGTACAGCGCCGACCCGCGCCGCGACCCGGGCGCTCGCCCCATCATCGACGTGCGCGAGATCACCGCCGAGGTGCTGGCGATGGCCGGTGGCAGCGGCAGCAGTGCGGGCACCGGTGGCATGCGCACCAAGCTGGAGGCCGCCGCCAAGGCGGCGCGGCTGGGCATCGAAACCATTCTGTTCAACGGTCGCGATGGCGATGTGGTGCGTGCCCTTGCGCAGGGCCGGCTGCACGGTACACGCCTGCATGCGTCACAGAGCCGCGAGGCGGCACGCAAGTACTGGTTGCGCCACGCGCCGGTCGAGCCCGGGGTGATCTGGATCGACGACGGTGCGGCACAGGCCATGCGGACAAAAGGCGCGTCGCTGTTGCCCGGTGGTATCACCGGCGCCGATGGCGATTTCCGCCGGGGTGACATGGTGGAGATACGCAGCCGCTGCGAAGGCGCCGCGTCCCGCGTCGCGCGCGGCGTCAGCCAGTATGCGGCCAGCGATGTCAGGCGTATCGCTGGCCGCCACTCGCGCGATATCGAAACTGCGCTGGGATACAACTACGGTGGCAGCGTGGTCCATCGTGATGACCTGGTCCTGCTCTGATCGCATTGCGGCCTGCCACGCGATGGCACATGCGCCGGGTCAGGTCACGTGTCGTCGGTACCTGGGACGTCTTCGACCAGGAAGGTGCGACGCGTCTGCTCCCGCTTGTGGTTGGTTGCGGCAGATCGTGCGATCACGGTGTGTATGCCGGGTGCAAAGGGACCCAGTACGACCTTCCAGGCGTACTCCTTGTCGGGCCTTACCCGCTGCTTCGATCCATCTGGCAGTTCGATATCGAACTTCAGTGCTGCAAAGCCGCTGAATTCCACGCTGGGTCCGGTGACGGCGCCTTCCTCTGGCGACGTGATGACGGGCGGTTGCAGTTCTACCGTGTAATCACGAATCAGGGGATCACCTGGGCAGCGGAGATAGAGTCTGCCGATCCGGAAGGGCGGCGGCGGGGGAGGTGGTGCCACGTGTTCGAACCGCCAGCGCAGGTCCTCGCCCACCGTCGCCAGGTCGGTCCAAGGCTCTTCGCCGCGCGCGCTGTATTGGATCGTGTCTCCTTGCTCGCCGCGTCCTTCGGCAACGGCACCGGCGCGGGTCACCAGTCCGCTTTCGTCAACGATCGGTCCGGCGAACAGGTGGGTGACCTCCCACACGGGAAAAGACTCCACGTCCACACTGCGTCGCAAGGCCTCACCCGTATCCGGGGTCTCCACGAACACGTCCACCAGCCCCGGCGTGTCTGAACGCGCCTCGGACACTTCCCACGCCCCTCCGGCATTGGCCTCCGTGACAGCGACCGGACCGCCGCCCACCGACACCTCTACCCGCGTCTTCGGCCTGGCGGTACCGGTGACGCGGGTGAGCCGGCTTATCTTCCTTCCTTCTTCGGGGAACAGCAGCCGCAAGGGAATGGCGGGGGCTTCGGCCACCACCACCTGCACAGAGACCCTGGGCGAGTCTGGAAGCGTTCCACCGAGGCACTGGGCGCTGGCCGTGTACGTGCCTGGGGCTGTGTCGATAATGGCGCGCCATGTCCCATCTTTCCCCGCCTCAACCTTGCTGGACGTCTTGTCCAGACGCAGCAGTACTTCTCCGTAAGGCAGCGCCCTGCCGGTGCATATGACGTTCAACCCACCATCTCGTGCAGAAAACTCCGTAGGAGCCGGCAGTGCTGGCAGCACGATATCCACGTAGTTGCTGACGCGTACCGGATTCTCCCGACTCCAGGCGGCGAAGAACCGCATGGTCGTTGCCGTATGCCGTATGGCGTGAGCCCACCATAGGCGCGTCCCGAAGGGCCGCTGGTGCATTTCAGCGTTATCTTTGGTGCTGCTGTGTCGGAAGAAGCCTCCCGATTCGTCTTCACTCCACAGCTGGTAGCCGTCCACGTGAGCTACGTTTGCCTTGGCAGTGATCTTGAAGTCGATCGCGGCATTGCCCTCGGGCGCCACCGTGACCGAATCAATGGTCAGTTCGATCTGGAGATCCGTGGTAGGGACAGAGGGGGTGTCTGTAACGGGTCTGGTCGTCATCGGTCGTTCCTCCTGGCATCGTCAGGCAGACAGGTTCTGCCGGTTGCGAGGCTCGTCTGCAAGATTGCATGCACAAAGGCGCTGCGCATTCGATTGAGCCGGGGGCGGAAACAAATGACCATCCGAGAACGTCGGCATCGGATCAGGCAGCAACCAGGCAGGCCGGAAGCGAGCGTCACGGTTGCGGGCAAGGCACGCGGATCGGCGCGCCGGGCCTTCGCTATACTCGACGCCAGTGTGTGCCTACCTCAGTCTTCAGCAGGTTCTGCCATGACGCCGTCGCCTTTTTGCCTTTTCTGCTCTTCTGCGTGGTCCAACCATGACTGGAATTGAACAGCAGGCACGTGCCTGCCGCAGTGCAGCTACCGTAGTGGCTGGCCTGGATGCGGGGCAGCGTACGGCCCTGCTGCAGGCGATGGCTGCCGCGCTGGAGCGTCACGCCGGACAGATTCTTGCCGCCAATGCGCGCGACCTCGCGGCGGCACGCGCGAAGGACGTTGGCAGTGCGATGCTGGACCGGCTGGCGCTGGATCCTCCGCGTCTGTTCGCCATGGCCGAGGCGCTGCGTGAAGTGGCGGGACTGCCTGATCCGGTCGGACAGGTCACCCGCGACGAAGTGCGTCCCAACGGCATCCGCGTGCAGAAGGTGCGCGTCCCGCTGGGTGTGATTGCGATGATCTACGAAGCGCGCCCCAACGTCACGGCGGAAGCGGCGGCGTTGTGCCTGAAAGCGGGTAACGGGGTGATCCTGCGCGGCGGATCCGAAGCGATCCATTCCAATACCGCGATTGCTGCGGCCTTGGGCAGCGCCTTGCGCGAACAGGGAATACCCGAGGCGGCAGTCACCGTGCTGACCGACCTGCGCCGGGAAGCGATGCTGGAACTGCTGCAGTTGCACGAGCTGATCGATCTGGCCATTCCGCGTGGCGGTGAGGGCCTGATCCGCTTCGTCGCCGAACACGCGCGCGTGCCGGTGATCAAGCACTACAAGGGCGTGTGTCATCTCTTCGTGGATGCCAGTGCGGACGTGGCGCAGGCCGTCGACCTGCTGGTCGACGGGAAGTGCAGCCGGCCCTCCGCGTGCAATTCGCTGGAGACGGTGCTGGTCCACCGCGATATCGCCGATGTGTTCCTGCCGTTGGCCGGCAAGGCGCTGACCGAACGGGGTGTCCAGCTGCGTGCCGACGTGGCGTCAGAGGCGTTGCTGCCAGGCAGCGTGGCGGCGACGGAAGATGACTATGCCGCGGAGTTCCTGGACCTGGTCATCGCGGTCAAGGTGGTCGATGACGTGGACGCGGCCATCGGACATATCCGGCGCTTCACGTCCGATCACACGGAAGTCATCGCGACCCGCGACGCCGCGCACGCCGAGCGCTTCATCACGGCATTGCGGTCGGCGGTAGTGATGGTCAATGCGTCGTCGCGGTTCTCGGACGGCGGCCAGCTGGGGCTGGGCAGCGAGATCGGCATCTCCACTACCCGCCTGCATGCGTATGGCCCTATGGGCCTTGAGTCGCTGACCGTGGAGCGTTTCGTCGTGCGTGGCGAAGGGCAGGTCCGCGCGTAGGTGGCAAAGCCGACGGTAGAGCCGACTTCAGTCGGCTGCTGTCGGCACTGCCGGCTGCGATCACCACGCCGCGCTACGCACTCGCCGAGCATGGCTCGGCGCTATCGGTATCCGGCCCGAACCGGCCTGGCGGCCATCCAGGCGTCCATCACACGGGCGCCGGACCCCACAGGTCTTCCAGTTTACGTGGCTTGCAGGCGAACCACGATGCGCAGAGCATCACCAGCGCACAGCAGAACAGGAAGCCGAACGGCACCGTCCAGTTGCCGCTGAGGTCATGCAGCCAGCCGACCACGAACGGGCCCAGGCAGCTGAAGCTGTAGCCGACGCCCTGCATGAATCCGGACAGGGCGGCCGAGCCGGTGGGGGTGCGCGTGCGCAGGTTGATCAGCGTCAGTGCAAGCGGGAACGTGGACGGCCCCACGCCAAGCAAGCAGGCCCATAGCAGGGGCGCCTTCATGGGGGCGAGCAGCAGCCCGGCGAACGCGATGGTGAATGCACTGAAGCCGATCAGCACCAGCGGAAAAGGATTCTGCATGCGTACCGCCAAGGAGGGAATCACCAGCGACGGCAGCAGGCCCAAGGCCGAAAACATGGCGACCATCAGCCCGCCAAAGGCAGGCGTCGCACCGGCTTCGACAACGATGCGTGGCAGCCAGGTGAACATCGAGTAGGTCATCAGCGAGGTCATGCCGAACATCAGCGTCATGCCCCAGCCCAGCGACGTGCGGGAGACCTTGCCATGGGGTTGCGCGGACGGATCCGGTGCGTCGTTGATCGTGTCGTGGCGTGGCGTGCGCCGGACCAGCATCAGCCACGGCAGCATGGCGGCCAGCGCCAGCAGCGCCCACATGCCCAGCGACACCCGCCAGCCGACCGCGTTGGCCACCGGCACCGCCAGCAACGCCGGCAGCATCGTGCCCAGTTGCAGCACGCTGATGTACAGCGTACTCATGGCGCCGACCTTGTTGGCGAAGTAGCGCTTCACCAACGGGGGCACCACGACGTTGCCGATGCCCATGCCCGCCAGGGCGATGATCGAACCGGCCAGCAGGCTGCCCACGCCGACGGCACTGGAGCGCAGCAGAAGACCGACGGCGGCCAGGGCCATCGCCAGCAGGGTGGCGCGCTCCAGCCCGATCCGCCGCGCCAGCATCGGCGTACACACACCAAACAAGGCGAACGACGCGGTGGGCAGCATGCCCAGTACGCCAGTCATGGTCGTGCCGAAGCTGAAGGCCTGGCCGAGGACGTCCAGCAGCGGAGTGACCGAGGTCACGGCGGTACGCAGGTTGACCGCCGCCAGCAGGACAGCAGCGAATACCAGCGCACGCCCGTGCAGCAGCGAAGGCGCGGGGGACAGCGGAGAGGAGGCGGGGGTCATCATGGATCCTTGCCGGCGGCGCGTGGCAGCGACCGGATGCAGCAGCGGCACCGGGCAGAGGCCGGTGCGGCAGGTGGGGGAGGGCATCATTGTACGTCGACCGGTCGCCCCCCGCCGATCCTGGCCCGGCGAGCGCGGTGGCGGCTCGATATCAGGACGGCAGACATGAAAAAGCCCGGAAGACCGTCGTCTTCCAGGCTTTGTCACGACCAACAAGTGGTCGGGGAGACAGGATTCGAACCTGCGACCTCTACGTCCCGAACGTAGCGCTCTACCAGACTGAGCTACACCCCGAAGGGTAGCCGCCTATCATATCGATTTCCGCGAAGGGCGGCAAGGGAAATCGTTTTTTCCTTCGGTCGTTCCGATCACCTGAGTGGTCGGGGAGACAGGATTCGAACCTGCGACCTCTACGTCCCGAACGTAGCGCTCTACCAGACTGAGCTACACCCCGAAGGAGCCGCCTAAGATACCGTGTGAAGGCCAAGGCGGCAACACTTTTGTTACATCAATTGCCGTCTCGATCGTCGATGCTGCCCGACTCACGCGCTTCGAACCACATGCCGTTGAGGATGGCGACGACCGAGGCCAAACCGGTGCCAAGAATCCAGGCGAAATACCACATGGTGTGCTCCTAGGTAGGTGCCGGCCCGCAGGCCGGCAGGGTCAGTCAATACGCGTTGGGGTTGTCGCCCATTTCTTCGGCGCTGGTCTTGCCTTTCATCACCCGGTAGACCCAGGTGGTGTAGGCCAGGATGATCGGCAGGAAGATCGCCGTGGCGACCAGCATGATGCCCAGGGTGAGATGACTGGACGAGCTGTCCCAGACGGTCAGGCTGGAGCCGGGCTGGCTGGAGGAAGGCAGCAGGAACGGGAAGATCGCAAAGCCGACGGTCAGGATGATGCCGGTGATCGATGCACCCGAGGCGAGGAAGGCCAGCCCGCCGCGGCGAGCGCGCAGCAGGGCTGCACTGGCCAGTGCACCCGCCAGGCCGATGATCGGCGCGAGCAGGGTGGCGGGCATGCTGCCGTAGTTGCGCAGCCACCCCCCGGCTTCGGCCCCCACGGCCGCGGTTTTCAGCAGTGGATTGGTCGGCCCATCGGTGACCACCTGCGAGGTGATCTCATAGCCGGGCAGGCCGAACGCAACCCAGACACCGGCCAGGGCGAACAGGACGAAGGTCAGCAGCGCCGCGACGCTGCCGTAACGGGCCGCGCGCTCGGCGACCGGACCGTCTGTCTTGAGCACCAGCATCGCCGCCCCGTGCGAGACCACCATCGCCACACTCACCAGACCGGCCACCAGCGCGAACGGGTTGAGCAGGCCAATCAAGGTGCCGGTGTAGAAGATGCGCATGCTGTCGTCGAAGTGGAAGGGCACGCCGAGCAGCACGTTGCCCACCGCCACGCCGGCGATCAGTGCCGGCAGCAGGCCGCCGACGAACAGCGCACGGTCCCAGTTTTCCCGCCAGCGCTTGCCCGGCATCTTGCTGCGGTACTTGAAGGCGACCGGGCGCAGGATCAGCCCGAACAGCATCAGGAACACCGCGAGGTAGAAGCCGGAAAAGCTGACCGCATACAGCGGCGGCCAAGCGGCGAAGATCGCGCCGCCACCGAGCACCAGCCACACCTGGTTGCCTTCCCACACGGGACCGACGGTATTGATCACCAGCCGGCGTTCGTCATCGGTCCTGGCCACGAACGGCAGCAGCGTGCCGACGCCGAGATCGAAGCCATCCATCACGGCCCAACCGATCAGCAGGATGCCCAGCAGCAGCCACCAGATGATGCGCAGGGTGGTGTAATCAAGTCCAAGGATTTCCATTCGGGTTCTCCTGCCTTATGCCAGGCCTGGGGCCGGGTGGGCGGTATGGGAAACGGACGCACGCGGCGCCTGCAGGGAGGGCAGGATCTCGTCAGGTCCCTTTCTGATCGCCTTCAGCATCAGCTTGACCTCGATCACCAGCAGCACCGTGTAGAGCAGGGTGAACACGGCCAGGGTGGTCAGGATCTCGTGCAGGGCCAGGCCCGATGCGGCGTAGAACGTGGGCAGCACGCCATCGACGGCCCAGGGCTGGCGACCGTACTCGGCGACGAACCAGCCACACTCGATGGCGATCCACGGCGCCGGCAGCGACCACACGGCCAGTGTCAGGAACCAGCGCTTGTCGTGGAAGTTGTTGCGGCAGGAGTAGTAGAACGCGAGCGCAAAGAACGCGATCAGATAGAAGCCCAGCCCGGCCATGATGCGGAAGGTCCAGAACAGCGGGGCAACCCGCGGCACGGTATCCATCGCCGCCTTGGCGATCTCGTCCGGGGTGGCGTTGCCGATGTCGTCGCGATAGCGCTTCAGCAGCAGGCCATGCCCAAGGTCCTGCCAGTGGCGATCGAATACCTCGCGTGCTTCCAGGTCGTTCTTGTCGGCACGCACCCGTTGCAGGGCGCCGTAGGCGATCTGTCCGCCGCGGATGCGGTGCTCGGCACGCTCCACCAGTTCCAGGATGCCCGGGATCGGCTGGTCCAGCGAGCGGGTGGCGATCAGTCCCATCAGGTAAGGAATCTTGATCGCGTAGTCGTTTTCCTGCGTGGCCTGGTTGGGGATGCCGAAGGCAGTGAAGTCGGCCGGCGCACGCTCGGTCTCCCACATCGCTTCGATCGCGGCCAGTTTCATTTTCTGGTGTTCACTGGCGGCGTAGCCACTTTCATCGCCCAGCACCACCACCGACAGCGAGGACAGCAGGCCGAAGGCGGCGGCAACGGCGAACGAGCGCCGCGCCATGTCCTTGTGCTTGTTGCGCAGCAGGTAGAGTGCACTGATGGACATCACGAAGATCGCGCCGGTCACATAGCCGGCACTGACGGTGTGCACGAACTTGGCCTGCGCCACGGGATTGAGCAGCACGGCGGCGAAATCCACCACTTCCATGCGCATCGTTTCCGGATTGAAGATGGCGCCGGTCGGGTTCTGCATCCAGCCGTTGGCGATCAGGATCCACACCGCCGACAGGTTGGTGCCCAGTGCCATCAGCCAGGTCACGGTGAGGTGCTTGACCGGTGTCAGGCGCTTCCAGCCGAAGAAGAACAGGCCGATGAAGGTCGCCTCCAGGAAGAACGCCATCAAGCCTTCGATGGCCAGTGGCGCACCGAAGATATCGCCGACGTAATGGCTGTAGTAGGACCAGTTCATGCCGAACTGGAACTCCATCACCAGGCCGGTGGCCACGCCGATGGCGAAGTTGATGCCGAACAGCGTGCCCCAGAACAGGGTCATCTGCCGCCAGACCGGCTTGCGGGTCATGACGTACACGCTTTCCATGATGGCCACCAGGAACGACAGGCCAAGGGTCAGGGGGACGAAGAGGAAGTGATACATCGCGGTCAGGGCGAACTGCAGCCGCGACAGTTCTACGACTGTCGAATCGATCATGGCCTGGCTACCTCGTGGGATAAAGCCGTGTGGGGTGCGGGAAGGTGGGTCTACGTGGAGTGATGATGTGACCGACGACTTCGAACAGCCTTGATTCAGATCAATGTGCGGATGGATCCCCGGGCCGATCGTATGCCAACACCGCAGGCGATGCGACCGACTGCCGCAGTACCGCCGCGGCCACGGCCTACAATGCGCCCAGCTACCGTGTCCGGATCCCCGCAGGGGGCCGACCCCGGCACCTTCTTCCCAGCCCAGAATCCAGTGAGCCAGGCCATCGACAACGAACAGCAGCAGGCGCAGCAGCACCAGCGCGAGACCGCGCAGCGCAAAGATGGCCAGCAGTGGCTGGAGGGGCTGGCAACGGCAGCGGCGGGCAAGCGGCGGCTGGCGGCGGTGTCGATCAGCCTGTCGGGCATCCTGCTGGTCGCGCAGGCCGCCGCCATCGCCTGGCTGGTCCAGCACGTGCTGTTCGAGCGGGCGCCCCTGGCGGACGGTATGGGGGTGCTGGCCGCCCTGGGCGGGGTACTGCTGCTGCGCACCCTGCTGGGCAGCGTGACCCAGGCCGCCGCGGGGGATGTCGCCGATGCGGCACGCCTCGCGCTGCGCGAGCGCGCCTACGCCAGCGTGCTGGGCAAGGGGCCGCTGTGGCTGCGGCAGCAGCGCAGCGGCGAACTGGGGGAGGTGATGCTGGCCCATGCCGATGCCATCGAGAACTACTTCAGCGGATTCCAGCCGGTGCGCATCGAAGTGGTCGTCGTGCCGCTGGTCATCGCGCTGGCCGTCGCCTGGGTGGACTGGGTGGTGGCGGTCATCTTCATCGCCACCGCGCCGCTGGTGCCGTTCTTCATGATGCTGGTGGGCTGGGGCGCGGAGGCGGCAGGGCGCGCGCAGCTGGGCGAGCTGGCGCGCATGAGCGGCCACTTCGCCGACCGCATCAAAGGCCTGGGCCTGCTGCGCCTCTACGGGCGTGGGCAAGCCGAGCTGGATGGCGTGGCGGCCGCTGCGGAGGGGGTGCGCGAGCGCACCATGAAGGTACTGCGCATCGCGTTCCTGTCGTCCACGGTGCTGGAGTTCTTTGCTTCGGTCAGCGTGGCCATGGTGGCGCTGTACCTGGGCCTCAGCTACCTGGGGATGATGTCGCTGCACGCGCAGGTCCCCACCTTGGGAGCGGGCCTGTTCTGCCTGCTGTTGGCGCCGGAATTCTATGCGCCGCTGCGGCGGCTGGCAGCGCACTACCACGATCGCGCCAACGCGTTGGCCGCCGCCGCCGAGATCGAGCGTCTGCTCGGCGGATTGCCGGCAGCGGCCACCGCGCCCGCCGCACCGCGGGCCACGGTGGTGGCCACCGAGCCGCTGCAGTTGCACGCGCCGCCTCTGCGGGCCCGCGCGTTGGTGCTGCGGCCCTTGGGTGCCGCTCACGATGTTGTGCGCGACATCAGCTTCCAGCTGGAACAGAACCAGCGACTGGCCCTGGTCGGGCCCAGTGGCAGCGGCAAGAGCACGCTGCTGGAGGCACTGGCAGGCTGGCTGCCGCCACGCGGGGGCAGTGTCATCCTGCGCCCGGGTATAGAGGTCGGCTACGCCGGGCAACGGCCCTACCTGTTCCACGGCAGCATCGCCGACAACCTGCGCCTGGCCGATCCCACCGCCAGCATGGCGACGCTGCGCCAGGTGGCGGACGCGGCGCAGGTGCTGGCCTTCGCTGAGCGCTTGCCGGCCGGTCTGGACACGGTGATCGGAGAGCGCGGATTCGGCTTGTCGGGGGGGGAAGCACGACGCATCGGCCTGGCCCGGTTGCTGCTGCGCAATCCCGGCATCCTGCTGCTGGACGAACCTACCGCGTTCCTGGATCCGCGCACCGAGGCCGCACTGCTGCAGGCACTGGCGGTATTCGCCCGCGGCCGCAGCGTGATCGTCGCGACCCACAGTCCGGTCGTGATGGCATGGGCAGACAGCACGCTGGTCCTGCCGCAGGGACAGCTGCACGATGGCGCGCCCGAGGTGCCGGCATGAGCGCCGCGCAGCGCGACACGCTGCGGGTGGTGTTCCGCCGGCACACACCGCGGCTGCTGCTGACGGTGCTGCTGTTGTGGACCACCATGCTGGCAGGCAGTGCCCTGCTGGGGCTGTCCGGCGGCTTCCTTACCGCGGCGGCGCTGGCCGGTGCTGCTGGACTGGGCAGTGGCTTCAATTTCTTTTCGCCCTCGGCCGGTATCCGCGGCCTGACGATGGCGCGCATCGCATCGCGTTACTTCGAAAAGCTGGTGGGACACGACGTCACCCTGCGCATCGCACGTGATGCGCGCGTGTGGTTTTTCCGCCGCGCACTGCCCTTGGCACCGGCGCGGCTGGGCACGACACGCACGGCCGAACTACTGGCGCGGCTGCTCGGCGACATCGCCGAGGTGGATGGCCTGTGGGTGCGCGCGCTTGGCCCGCTGCTGGCATTGGCGGCACTCAGCGGGGTGGCGATGGCATCGGCGTGGCTGATCCTGCCCAGCGCTGCTGCACTGCTGGCCGCGATGAGCGTGCTGGTTGGCCTGGGCGTGCCGTGGCTGGGCGTGCGTGGGCGCGATGAGGAAGAGCGTGATCGCGCCCAGCATCGGGCGCAGCTGCGCAATCTTTCGTTTGAAGGCATCGAGGGCGCTGCCGATCTGACCGCGCTGGGCGCGGTGGATCACTGGCAGGGCCGGGTGGAGGTCGCGGCGCGGCAACTGCGCGCGCGGGATCGGCGGCGACGCTGGCGGCTGCTGGGGGCGACCACCCTGCATGGCGTAGTGACCGGTGGTGGGTTGCTGGCCATGCTGGCGCTGGTGCTGTCGGCCCATGAGCACGGACGGTTGGATGCACCGCTGGCCGCCGGTCTGCTGTTCCTGACCGTGGCGATGATCGAGCTGTGGGCAGGCCTGGGCCTGGCGTGGCAGTCGCTGCAGTCAGGCCAGGTGGCCGTCGCGCGCCTGCAGTCCATCGTTGATCAGCCGCCGATGGTCGATGAGCCTGCCGCGCCTGTTGCGATGCCCGACGTAGCCGCCGTGGTGAAGTGGGAAGGCGTTTCGTTCGGCTGGGAGCACGGCGGTCGCACGCTGTTGGAAGGGATCGATCTGACCTTGGAGCCTGGCCGTCGCATCGCCATCCGCGGCGACAGCGGGAGCGGCAAGACCACGCTGTCCAGCTTGCTGCTGCGTCTGTATGACCCGGATGCGGGCCGCATCACCCATGGTGGCGTGGACCTGCGTGCGTATGCGCAGGAAGACTGGCACCGGCAACTGGCTTGGCTGCCCCAGCATGCCCCGGTGTTTGCCGGCAGCGTCGCCGACAACCTTCTGCTGGGCAATCCCCACGCCGGCGATGCGGTGCTGTGGGCGATGCTGGAGCGGGTCCGGCTGGGGGAGTGGGCGCGTGCCGTCGGCGGACTGGACGGCTGGGTCGGCGAAAACGGCGCCACGCTGTCGGCTGGGCAGGCGCGTCGCCTGGCGCTGGCGCGCGCGTTGCTCCGCGGCGCGCCCGTGCTGGTACTGGACGAACCCACCGAGGGGTTGGACGTGGATGCCGCGCATGCCCTGCTGGCTGACCTGCCCGCGCTGCTCGAAGGTCGCAGCCTGCTGGTCATCACCCATGATCCGCTGCCTGACGGCGTGGTGGACCAGGTGTACCGGCTGCAGGCTGGACGGCTGCACGCGGTGGAGCCCGGCTGACCCCGACACCGTCAGGTGATTTCCGGAGCTGGCGCCACCGCGTTGTCCGATGGAAGCAATCCGGGCGTTCAGCACACTGGAGATGCGCCACCCCGTGGCGTGTGCGGGCTACGGTCCGCGCCAACGTCCCCAGGAGGATTTTCCATGCGCCTGACCTTGTCCCAGGCCCTCTTCGCCAGCGCTGCCTGCTCCCTGCTGCTGTCGCCCGTTACCGCCGTTGCGCAGGCCAGCACCGATGATCCGGCGTGGACCATCGACAAACCAAGGCAGACCCGGATCGGCCCTGGCTACTCGCAGGACCTCATCGAAGTGAAGTTCCGCAATGCCGACCGCACGGCGCCTGGCAAGGCCGGCTGGACCTCCCGGCGCAGTGGCGCTTTGCCCCGGCTTGACGCGTTGACGGCAGCGGATGGACCGGTACTGCGCGTCACCCCGCTGTTCTCCGCCGATGTCGTGCACGACACCTCCGATCGCGTGGACCTGCCTGCACTGGGCCAGTGGTACCGCATGCAAATGAAAGCTGGTCAGGACGCGGCAGCCGTCATCGACCTGTTGAATGACATGGACGCGGTGGAAATCGCCTACGCCGCACCGCTGCCGGCGCCACCGCCATCGGCCGATCCAGCGCCCGCCACAGCGCAGTGGGCGTCACCGCTGTTCGTCGAGCGGCAGGGGTACGCGCTGGCTGCCGCGTCCGGTATCGATGCTGCCCACGCACGCACGGTGCCGGGGGGCGACGGAAAGGGCATACGCGTAGTCGATATTGAATACAGCTGGAACTGGCAGCACGAGGACCTGACCAAACTGCGCGTGCCGGGAACCTGGATCAAGCAGGGGGCCAGCATCACCGATCCGTTCAATGACAACAGCCACGGCACATCGGTGCTTGGCGAGATGATCGCCGATGACAACGGCTTCGGGGTGCGCGGGCTGGTCAGTGGTGCCACGCCGCACTACGTCAATGTCACCAGTCCACAGACCGGCTACAACGCAGCCAATGCCGTGGCGCTGGCGGCGGCGAAGCTGGGACCAGGCGATGTGATCCTGATCGAACAGCAGTTCCCCGGCCCGGGGCCCTGCAGCGGCTACGTGGCGCCCGAATGGATCCCATCGATCTACGACGCGGTGGTATCGGCGGTCAGGCGTGGCATCCACGTGGTGGAGACCGCGGGCAACGGCAACGTCAACCTGGACGCCGGCTGCTTCGGCCCCGGTTTCCCGCGCGGGCGGCCTGACTCCGGCGCCATCCTGGCGGGCGCTGGCGGCGCGGCGGCCACGCAGTGGTGCAGGGACAGCGTGGTACCCCGTTCACGGCTGGGCTTCTCCACGCACGGACGCCGGGTCAACCTGCAGGGGTGGGGCGGCTGCGTGGCCACCACCGGAGGCCGCGACCTGTACAACGGTGGGCCCAACGCGGGCTACACGCAGCGCTTCAACGGTACCTCCAGCGCGGGACCGATCGTGGCGTCGGCGGTTGCTGCGGTATCGGGTGCGGCCAAGGCCCGCGGCAAGACGCTCACACCGCTGCAGATGCGCAGCCTGCTGGTGGAAACCGGCACGCCGCAGGTCGGCAACAATGGCCACATCGGCCCCCTGCCCAACCTGCGCGCGGCGCTGGACCGGCTTGCTGGTATGCCGTGACCTGACGCCTGCGTGCAGCGCGGGCAGGGGCGTTCGCGGCTGAAATCGTGACGCGCCAGCCCGGTGCGGCAGATGCCGCCACTGGCGCACGTTGATCACCCGACAGGACGTCGACCGGCGAACTCCGATGTCTGCCAGGGCCAACTGCCCGGCAGGCGTCGGGTGTTTGCCCGAGGTCGCTTCATGGTGCAGCGCTGCACAGTCGAACCGTGTCTTTTCCTTGGAGCGCGCAATGAAACATGCAGCATCAAACCTCCGTCGGCTGAGCTTCATCCTGGCACTGGGTGCAACGCTCCCCTTGATTGCCAGCGCAGCTGAGCCGGTTCTCGCAGGAATTACCCGCGCGACGGACCTGCGGCTGGTCCCCCATGCGTCACGCGATGCGGGTGAAGCCAAGCCCATCGTCGTGTCCGCACGTGATGCCACCTACATCAAGGTCCATCTGGGCCAGTTCGATCTGCCGCAGGGTGTAACGCTGGAGATCTCCAGCCCGGACGGAACAGAAGTCCACCGTTACAGCAGCCAGGCCCGCGATGCCTACACCGTGGATGCGGCCCTCGATGAAGATGGTCGCTCCCGCTTCGGCGTGATGTCCATCCACGGCGACACCGCCATCCTGCGCTTGACCGGAACGGCCGAAGCGCCTTGGATCGGTCATCGCGGCGTCCAGGTAGCGCACTATGACGAAGGCTTGCCGCTGGAGCAGGTCGCCCGGACCGCTGGCGCCCGCCTGTCGGACGACGCAATCGGGCAGCCGCGCGCAATCTGCGGTGCCAAGGATCTGCAGCCGGTCGCGTGCCTGGCTGGAGTTGACGACCAGGCATACAACGGAGCCAGGCCGGTGGCGCGTCTGCTGATCGGCGGGCGTTCGCTATGCACTGCTTGGCGGGTGGGCAGCGACAATCGCCTCTTCACCAATAATCATTGCTTCAATAGTGCCGCCGGTGTCGCCTCCACCGAGGTTTGGTTCAATCATCAGGCTGAGCGCTGTGGCAGCGCCGCTGCCGCAGTGGTAACCAAAGTCAGTGGCGGCAGCCTGCTGCAAACCGATGGCCCCCTCGACTACAGTCTTTTCACCGTCAACCAGTTCGCCACCATTGCCGGCTTCGGTTATTTGGGGCTGGACGTCGGCACGCCCCTTCCCGGCCAGGAGATCTACATCCCGCAGCATCCCGGCGGTCGCCTGAAGGAACTGGCAGTGCGCAGCGACGCGCAGGGCGGCGGGCGCTGCACCATCATCAGCAACAGTGTCAGGGGCGGGCGCGATGCCAGCTACAGTTGCGATACCCAAAGCGGAAGCTCCGGTTCGCCGGTCGTCGGACGCGCCACCAACCGCGTGGTCGCGCTTCACCACCTCGGCTGGTCCAACTGCACCAATTCCGGATCAAGGATGGATCTCATCTGGCCGCAGGTGAAGCAGCACTTCAACAACGTCGTACCCTGATCCGCATCAAGGGACGGACACAAAAACACGCAGCAGCACGATGACCGAGGCCACGTTGGCCACCACGCACACCCAGAACACCTGCTGGAAACTGGCCTTGCGGCTCTTGTGGCGCAGCAGTGACTGCGCGAACAAGGCGCCGGGCCAGCCGCCGGCAAGCGCCAGCATCTGCAGGGTGCGCTCAGGCGTGCGTTGTTGCGTGGCGCGCATGGCGGCACGTTTGTCACGCCAGTACAGACCGAATGTCCACAGGCTTGCGATGAGCAGCCACACCCCCAGCCATCCCGGCAGCCAGCCCACGACCGTGCAGGCCAGCAGTCCACCGGCCACGCACAGCGCCAGCGCGGTACGGGGCGACAGGCGCGGTTCGGGGCGCGGTGCGACAGGCCGACGGCGGGGCGCGGGACGGCGGCTCACAGTGCGTCGAGGAATTCGCGCACGGGGGGGGCAAAGCGCTCGAAATCGACGAGGAACGCGTCGTGGCCCTGCGGTGAATCCAGCCCGATGAAGCGTGCCCGGGCACCGCCTGCCCGCAGCCCGTCCGCGATCTGCTGCTGTTGCTGCACCGGGAACAGGATGTCCGTGTTCGCCCCGATGGCCAACGCCTGTTCCACCTTGATCGAAGACAGGCCGGCCAGCACGTCGCCGTCACCTTCATCGGCCAGATCGAACCAGTCCATGGACCTGCTGAGATACAGATAGCAGTTCGGATCGAAGAAGCGCACAAAGCGTCGCGCGTGGCCTTCGAGGTAACTCTCGACCTGGAACTCAAGGCCGAATGGGTCGTCGTCGGCCTGATCGGAGTCCAGTCGCACGCGACCGAAACGTCCGTCCCATTCCAGCGCCGAGCGATAGGTGATCACGCCCAGCTTGCGTGCCATGCGCATACCCGATTCCGGGTAATGCGCGTCGTCGTAGTCTCCGTTGTTCCATTGCGGATCCAGCCGGATGGCTTCGCGCTGCAAGGATCGGATGGCGATGGAGAACGGTAGTGCCTGTGCACTGCCCGAGATGTTGATGTGGCTGCGTGCGATGCCAGGGTGCACCATCAGCAGCGCCAGCGCAGTCATGCCGCCCATCGAGTTGCCAACCACGCAGGCCAGTTGCTGCACACCCAGTGCGCGCACCACCTCCACCGACGCACGCGCTCCGTCTTCCACCGACAGTTCCGGGAACGTAAGACGGTAACGCTCACCGGTGTCGGGGTTGATGCTGGCAGGGCCGGTGGAGCCTTTGCAGCTGCCCAGCGAGTTCACGCAGATCACGAACCAGCGGTCGGTGTCGATCGCCTTGCCGGGACCGACCATGGCCTCCCACCAACCCGGGGCCGGATTGGCTGCGTTGGATGCGGCATGCGCGTCCGGCGACAGCCCAGTGACGATCAGGATCGCATTGGCGGCGTCGGCATCCAGCGTTCCCCACGTTTCGAACGCAACACGGGCGCCGTGCAGGGCGCCGCCTCGCTTGAACGCAAACGGGGAGGGAAGGGCGTGGAAGCGGGTGCCGGGCGGGATGAATTCAGTCATGGCGGCATTCTAGCCGCTGCGCTCGCCGAGCATGGCTCGGCGCTACCAGGTGCCAGGCGGGCGCAGCGGTACGCCCCTCGATCAGCGCAGCGTGGCCAACGCCTGTCCCAGCTGCACGGCATGCTCGGCATCCAGGTGCGCGGCGAAGTCCGCCACGCCCGGGGGCAGCAGCACGATCACCGTGGAGCCGTAATTGAAGCGCGCCATTTCGGCGAAGCGGTCCAGCACGATGCCGCGGCCACGATAATCCTTGCGCGTGATGCGATCGCCGTAGTGGGGGATCTCCTCGCCACTCCAGACCGTCTCCACGCCGGACACCAGCAACGCGCCGACCATCACGCTGACCATCGGGCCGAATGACGTGTCGAAATGGCAGACCAGCCGCTCGTTGCGGGCGAACAGGCCGGGCACCTTGTTGACCGCAGCCGGGCCCACGCTGAACAAGCGGCCGGGCACATGCACGGTCTCACGCAGCGTGCCGGTCCACGGCATGTGCACCCGGTGGTAATCCTTGGGTGACAGGTACACCGTGGCAAACAGACCCTCGTTGAACGGCTTGGCATCCGCTTCGCTGCCCAGCAGTTCGGCGGCGGTGAATGACTGGCCTTTGGCTTGGAAAATCCGACCGGCGTCGATGAGGCCCAGCTGGCTGATGCGACCATCGGCGGGCATCACCAAGTTGCGCGGATCAGCATCGGCCACGCGCGCGCCGGGCTTCAATGCACGGGTGAAGAACTGGTTGAAGGTGGGATAGCTGCGCGGGTCCGGGTTGGCTGCCTCGTCCAGGTTCACGCCGAACTTCGCCGTCACCGTGTCGATCAGCCACTGCGATACACGCGGATTGTCCGAGTACGCCAGCGAACGCGCCATCGAGGACAGCAGGCGGTGCGGCAGGGCGTAGCTCAGGGTGGTCATCAGGCTCATGGGGCGGATTTCTCGGTCAGCTTATGCAGGTCGCGGGCCATGGCCGGCGCGTTGAATGGGGGGCGAATGATGCCGGCAAGGCGGCCTTCGGGATCCAGCACCGCCAGGGTGGCCGAATGCTCGACCGAGTAATCTTCCGGGTTCTCGTCGAAATGCGTCCCCGGCACCTTCTGGAACACGAAGCCCAGGGCGGTGGCGAACTTCTCCAGCGACGGCACGTCGCCGGTGGCGGCCAGGGTGTCCTTGTGGAAGGCATGGACGTACTCACCCAGACGGGTGGCGCTGTCGCGTTCCGGGTCGACCGACACGAACAACACGCGCGGGCGCAGACTCTCCGGCACGGTTTCCCACTGCTTCTGCGCCCCGGCCAGCTCGGCCAGCGTGGTCGGGCACACATCGGGGCAGAACGTGAAGCCCAGGAACACCAGGGTCCAGTGACCTTTCAGCTCGCCGGGGATCAGGCGGGTGCCATCGGATTGGGCGAGGTTGAAGTCAGGCAGCGGGCGGGGTTGCGGGTAGAAGGTGATCGATTCGGTGGCCGGCAGCCCGCTGGGGGCCTTCGGAGCGAAGACCTTCTGCGCCACGAGCAGGCCGAGACCGGCTGCCAGGGCGATCAGCAGGATGATGCCGACGTTGCGGTTGAACATGAGGGCCTGCGCTGCCGAGGGATCGGCCCCCATCATAACGGCTGTACGGTGGCGGTTTCCCCTGCAACGGATGCCGAGGCAGGCGCCAGCCCCTATAATCGGGGGCCAATTTCCCCGTCGTACCGCCATGACTGCCGAAACGGCCGCCGAACTCCACACGATCATCGACCTGATCCGCTACGGCACCAGCCGTTTCAATGCTGCTGGCCTGACCTTCGGGCACAGCTACGACAATGCCCTGGACGAGGCGACCCAGCTGGTGCTGCACAGCCTGCACCTGCCGCACGACCTCGGCCCGGCCTATGGCCAGGCCCGCCTGCTGCAGTCGGAGAAACAGCAGGTGCTGGAACTGTTCCAGCGCCGCATCGATGAGCGCATTCCGGCCGCCTACCTGACCGGTGAGGCATGGTTTGCCGGGCTGAGCTTCAAGAGCGACGCCCGTGCCCTGGTGCCGCGTTCGCCGATCGCCGAGCTGATCGAAACCGGCTTCGAGCCTTGGCTGGCCGGCCGCCACGTGCAGCGCGCGCTGGATCTGTGCACCGGCTCGGGCTGCATCGCCATTGCCATGGGCCATTACTACCCGAACTGGGAAGTGGACGGCGTGGACCTGAGCGATGACGCGTTGAGTCTGGCGCATGAGAACAAGGACCGCCTGCAGGCGCACAACGTGACCCTGTTGAAGTCGGACCTGTTCAATGGCCTTGGCGGGCGCCACTACGACCTGATCGTGACCAATCCGCCGTATGTCACCAACGACGAGACCGATGCGCTGCCGCAGGAGTATTCGTACGAGCCGGACATGGGCCTGCGTGCCGGCGACGACGGCCTGGACCTGGTGCTGAAGATCCTGCGTGATGCGCCGCTGCACCTCAGCGAAGATGGCCTGCTGATCTGTGAAGTGGGCGAATCCGAACAGCACCTGATCAAGCTGCTGCCGGAAGTGGACTTCGCCTGGGTGGAGTTCAAGGTCGGCCAGATGGGCATCTTCGCGGTGGAATGCCGCGACCTGATCGCCCACAGCGCCCGCATCACCGAACTGGCGGCGCAGCGACCGTGAGCTCCAATTCGTTCGGCAAGCTGTTCACCGTCACCACCTTCGGCGAGTCGCACGGTCCTGCCATCGGCTGCGTGATCGATGGCTGTCCGCCGGGGCTGGCGCTGGATGCGGCCGAGTTCACGCATGACCTGCAGCGTCGGGCCACCGGTAAAAGCCGGCACACCTCGGCACGGCGCGAAGCTGACGAGGTGGAGATCCTGTCCGGGGTGTACGAGGGGCTGACCACCGGCACGCCGATCGCCCTGCTGATCCGCAACACCGACCAGCGCAGCAAGGATTACACCGCCATCGGCCAGCAGTTCCGTCCGGGGCACGCCGATTACAGTTATTGGCACAAATACGGGATCCGCGATCCGCGCGGTGGCGGACGCTCTTCGGCGCGCGAAACCACCATGCGCGTGGCCGCCGGCGTGGTAGCCAAGAAGTGGCTGGGCGAGCGCTTCGGCGTGACCGTGCGCGGCTACCTGTCGCAGCTGGGCAGCATCACCCCGCGTGGGTTCGACTGGTCGGCGGTGGAAGACAATCCGTTCTTCTGGCCCGACGCCGCCCAGGTGCCGGAACTGGAAAGCTACATGGATGCCCTGCGCAAATCCGGTGACTCGGTAGGTGCGCGGGTAGACGTGGTGGCCGACAACGTGCCGCCGGGTTGGGGCGAGCCGATCTACGGCAAGCTCGATGGCGAACTGGCCTCCGCGCTGATGAGCATCAACGCGGTGAAGGGCGTGGAGATCGGTGACGGCTTCGCCAGCGCCGCACAGAAGGGCACCGAGCACCGCGACCTGCTGACCCCGCAGGGCTTTGCCAGCAATCATGCCGGCGGGATCCTGGGTGGCATCTCCACCGGCCAGCCGGTAACGGCCTCGATCGTGCTCAAGCCGACCTCCAGCCTGCGCCTGCCGGGTGCGTCGCTGGACAGCGAAGGCAACATCATTGAAGTCGTCACCGTCGGTCGCCACGACCCGTGCGTCGGTATCCGTGCCGCACCGATCGCCGAGGCGATGATGGCCATGGTGCTGATGGACCAGGCCTTGCGTCACCGCGCGCAATGTGGCGACGTCGGCAGCATCACCCCGCGCATTCCGGGCATGATCGGTGGCTGAGCCGCGGCCGCGCGTCTGGGTCAGTCAACCGCTCATCGATGCGGTGATCGAGCCCCTGCGCGCGCAGGTCGAGCTGATCACCACCGATGAGGTCACTGCCTGGACGGCGGAACAGCTGGCTGCGCGTCTGGCCGACGTGGACGGTGCGATCATCACGCTCAACGAGCGGGTGGGGGCGGCGCAGGTCGCCGGTGCCACACGGTTGCAGGTGATCGCCAATGTCGGCGTGGGCTACAACAACCTGGATGTCGAGGCGCTGAGCGCTGCCGGTATCGTCGCCAGCAATACCCCGGACGTGCTGACTGAAACCACGGCGGACCTGGGTTTTGCGTTGCTGATGGCAGCGGCGCGCCGGATCACTGAATCCGAGCGCTGGCTGCGCGAGGGCCAGTGGGGTCAGTGGTCCTTCCAGACCATGCTCGGCGCCGATATCCATGGCAGCACGCTGGGCATCCTCGGCATGGGCCGCATCGGCCAAGGCATCGCGCGCCGCGGTGCACACGGGTTCGGCATGCGCGTGCTGTACCACAACCGATCGCGGTTGCCGGAAGCGGCCGAAGGCGAGGTGGGGGCGCAGTACGCCGACTTCGATACGCTGCTGGCGCAGAGCGATCATCTTGTTCTGGTACTTCCGTATACCGCTTCCTCGCACCACATCATCGATGCAGTGGCATTGGCGAAAATGAAACCGACCGCGACGCTGGTGAACATCGCCCGCGGTGGCATCGTCGACGAGCTGGCGCTCGCCGATGCGCTGGCCACTGGCCGCCTGGCCGCGGCCGGACTGGACGTATACGAAGGCGAGCCGGCCGTGCGCCCGGAGCTGCTGGCGCTGCACAACATCGTGCTGACGCCGCATATCGGCAGTGCCTCGCTGGCCACGCGCAAGGCGATGGTGCAGCTGGCGGCGGACAACCTGCTGGCCGCGCTCAATGTGGACGGCGCAGCGGCCCGCATGCCCAGCGCGATCAACGCAGAGGCCGCCTTCGCGGCGCGCACTGCCTCGGGCGACAAAAGCAAAAAACGATAGGGAGCCTCCGCGCCTGCACGAGGAGGTTCCCCGAACCCTGCCGCATTGCGTGAATCCCCCCTTTTTTGTCGAGAAACATCCCATGAGTACCGAACCACGTTCCTTCCATGTCGCCGTCGTGGGTGCCACCGGCGCCGTCGGTGAGGCGATGCTGTCCATCCTGGCCGAGCGCAATTTTCCGATCGCCAGCCTGAGCCTGGTCGCCTCGTCGCGCTCGGCGGGCGGCGAAGTGGAGTTCAACGGCCAGAAGCACACCATCAAGGACCTGGCCGACTTCGATCCGAGCGGCGTGGACATCGCGCTGTTTTCCGCAGGCGGCAGCGTGTCCAAGGAATACGGCCCGAAGTTCGCCGCCGCGGGTGCGGTGGTGATCGACAACTCATCGGCGTTCCGCTACGACGACGACGTGCCGCTGGTGGTGTCGGAGGTCAACCCGGAGCAGGTGGCCAACCGCCCGCGCGGGATCATCGCCAACCCGAACTGCTCGACCATGCAGATGCTGGTGGCACTGGCCCCGCTGCACCGCCGATACGGCATCGAGCGCATCAACGTGGCGACCTACCAGTCGGTGTCCGGCGGCGGTCGTTCTGCGCTGGAGGAGCTCGGCAAGCAGACCGGCCAGCTGCTGAGCTTCCAGGAAATCGACCCGCAGCGCTTCCCCGTGCAGATCGCCTTCAACCTGATCCCGCAGATCGACGATTTCCTTGAGAACGGCTTCACCAAGGAAGAAATGAAGCTGGTCTGGGAGACCCGCAAGATCCTCGGTGACGACAGCATCATGGTCAATCCGACCGCCGTTCGCGTGCCGGTGTTCTACGGCCACTCTGAAGCAGTGGCGATTGAAACCCGCGACAAGGTCACGGCCGAGGCCGCACGCGAGCTGCTGTCGCAGTCGCCGGGCGTGGAAGTGGTGGACCGTCGCGAAGCCGGTGGCTATCCGACACCGGTGACCCATGCGTCGGGTACCGATGCGGTGTATGTCGGTCGCATCCGCGAAGACATCTCGCATCCGCGTGGCCTCAACCTGTGGATCGTGTCGGACAACATCCGCAAGGGCGCCGCGCTCAACGCCGTGCAGATCGCCGAGCTGGTTGCCGCCGAAGCGCGTTGATCCGCGGGCCGGGCGCCGGCTGCACAGGGCCCGGCCTGGCCGATAGGGAGCGCCGGACCCTGTGCTATCGGTAAGTGGCGGCCAACCGGTATATTGGCCGCCATGAACAAAGGGGCCCGCGGCGTTATGCGACCGCTCACGTATCTGACGACCCTGCTGCTGGCGCTTGCCAGCAGCTCGGCCATGGCCTTGGGGCTGGGTGACATCCGGGTGCTGTCCAAGCCAGGGCAGCCCCTGCTGGCCGAGATCCCGGTGATTTCCGCCGATCCGTCCGAGCTGCAGAACCTGCGCGTAGGACTGGCCTCGCCGGTAACCTTTGAACGGGTGGGCCTGCAGCGTCCCTCCGGGCTGGTCAGCGAACTGCAGTTCGAACTCAGCCGCAATGCGCAGGGAAGGGCGGTGGTGCGTGTCACCTCGTCCTCTCCGGTGGAGACGACGGCGCTGGCCTTCCTGATCGAGGCGGATTGGGGGCAGGGCAGGCTGGTGCGCGAGTACTCCGCCCTGATGGATGCGCCGACCAGTGCCATGGCCGTCAGCGAACCGGAGATCATCGCGCCGGCCGGGGCGATGTCGAATGCCATCATCCGTGAAGCACAGGCACCTTCCATGGCTGCAGCCAGTGATCGTGCTCCGATGCCAGTCGCTCGGCCCGCGTCCACAGCCGCCGCGCCACGCGCAGAGAGCGCTGCCGCACCAGCGGAGGGCGCTGCAGTAAAGCGGGGCCAGACGTTGTCCGGGATCGCACAGGCCCTCGCCACCAGCCAGCAGACCAGTCGCGAACGGGCGATGATTGCCCTGCTGCGCGCCAATCCAGACGCGTTCATCCGCGGCAACATCAACCAGCTCAAGCAGGGGGCGGTGCTGCGCATGCCCGATGCGGCAGCGCTTGCTGCCGTGGATGACAACGAAGCCGCTGCAATGGTGCGCGAGCATGCCGCGCAGTGGCGCCAGGCCCGTGCTGTTCCGCAGCCGGCTGCCGTTGTGGCCGCCGTGCAGGGGCCGGCGACCGCAACGCCCGCAGTGGCCGCGTCGGACAGCGGCGCCCGTCTTGAAATCGCTCCGGCGGTGGCGGCTGCGGCCGCCACGGCGGGCTCAACCACCGGCACCGGTGATGGCAACGAGGGTGACATGCTCGGCAACGAACAGCTGCGTCAGGCCAGGGAAGACGTCGCCACGCGCGATGCCGAAATCGATGAACTCAAGCAACGGGTCGCGGAGCTGGAGAAGCTGCGGACCGATCAACAGACGCTGGTGCAGATAAAGGACAGCCAGCTGGCCGCGGCCGAACAGCGCCTTGGCCAGGCGCCGCCGCCGGTGCAGGAAGCGGGTGGCCCGTGGTACTGGCTGGGTTTACCCCTTCTGCTGCTGGCCGGCGCAGCCTGGTGGCTTGCCCGGCGCCGCAAGCCGTCGCCGTTGCCGCCGTTGCGACGCGACGACCATGATGACAGTGCGCTGGCGACCAGCCTTCCCGCCGGTGCCGGACTGGATGTACTGGCCGAGCGTGAGGGCTGGAACGACGATGACCTGCACGCGGCGCCCGCGTCGGACGATGCGGGCCCGATGGCAGTGGACGCTGCTGCGGCGCCGCCTGCCGTAGCGACGCTGTCCCCACTGGGGGATGACCCGGCCACGCCGGCCGATGCCGTGTCGCAGGGGGAAGATATCGGGTCGTCTGCGGTCGCGGTGGACAACGCCGATGCCGGCCCCGATCCGGTGCCCGCCTATGCCCGTCACGCGGAGCAGCAGGACGACTTCCGCGGTGTGTTCGAGCTGCCGGCAGACGACGTGTACTCCGCGCCCGCATCTGTCGATGCACCCGTGGCACACGAGACTCCGGCATCATCGACACCGCACGCCGCGGGCCATGACCGCCTTGAGCTGGCCATCGCCTATCTCGACCTGGGTGATGCGCAGACCGCGCGCGCGTTGCTGGAGGAGGTCGCCGCTGCAGACGATCCGCACCTCCGTGCGCAGGCACGTGAACTATTGGCCCGCCTGGGTTGATCCATCAGCAAGGACAAACGGAGTTCCCGACATGCACCACGACAATCGCATCGATTATGTCGAGTTCGCCTCGCACGATCCTGCTTCCAGCCGTCGTTTCTTCGAGACGGTATTCGGTTGGACGTTCCAGGACTATGGCCCTGATTACACCGCCTTCGACGATGGTCGGTTGC
Organism: Stenotrophomonas sp. WHRI 8082; assembly: GCF_040223995.2. Taxonomy (NCBI): domain Bacteria; kingdom Pseudomonadati; phylum Pseudomonadota; class Gammaproteobacteria; order Lysobacterales; family Lysobacteraceae; genus Stenotrophomonas; species Stenotrophomonas sp. WHRI 8082. Next base: position 3,457,406 of record NZ_CP167826.1, read on the forward strand.
AGGGGGGATTCTTCAGCGGAGAACCCGGCGGTTCGTCGACGGGGGCGCCCCTGCTGGTGCTGTATGCCGACGACCTGCAGCCGGTGATGGATGCCGTGGTGGCCGCTGGGGGACACATCCTCAAGCCGGTTTTCTCGTTCCCTGGCGGCAGCCGGTTCCAGTTCCGCGAGCCCGGTGGCAATGAACTTGCCGTGTGGTCCGAGCGCGACCCCGCCACGTAGGACGCGTCGGCCGCGTGCCTGCGCGCCCTTTTTCAGATACAGAGGTAGCACCATGCGTTACGCGCTAGGCGTCGAATATGACGGCAGCGGATTCAATGGCTGGCAGACGCTGGGTGATGCCGGTCCAAGCGTGCAGGCCAGCCTGGAAAAGGCCCTTTCCTCCGTTGCCGATGCGCCCGTGCGGGTCACCTGTGCCGGTCGAACCGATACCGGCGTGCACGGTCAATGCCAGGTGGTCCATTTCGATACCGAGGCCCAGCGGGACCCGCGCGGCTGGGTGCTTGGCACCACCGCCCGCCTGCCGCATGCGATCGCAGTGCGCTGGTGTGTGCCGGTGGCGGACGATTTTCATGCCCGCTTCTCGGCGCGCGCGCGTCGTTACCGCTATCGCCTGCTGACCCGGCCGGTCCGTCCCGCGCTGCAACGGCAGACCCTGAGCTGGGATCGGCGTGCGATGGATGCGGCGTTGATGCACGAAGCCGGACAGGCGTTGCTGGGCGAGAACGACTTCAGCGCCTTCCGCAGCACCCAGTGCGAGGCGCGGCATGCGCGTCGGTCCCTGCACGCGTTGGCGGTGACCCGGCATGAGGACATCATCGAAGTGTCGGTGCAGGCCAATGCATTCCTTCATCACATGGTCCGCAATATCGTGGGCTCGCTGATGCTGGTCGGCACCGGGGATCGGCCAGTGGAATGGATCGGCGAACTGCTGGCCGGCCGCAATCGTTCCGTGGCAGGACCGACGGCCCCACCGCAGGGTCTGGTGTTCCTGGGTCCGCTGTACCCCGATAACTGGCAACTGCCCGCCGAGGTCACTTTATGAGTCGTTCCTACTACCGCACCCGCATCAAGTTCTGTGGCATGACACGCGCCGGCGATGTGCGCCTGGCGGGCGAACTCGGCGTCGACGCGGTGGGTTTCATTTTCGCGCGCGAGAGCAAGCGCCGGGTCGCCCCGGCGGAGGCACGCGCGATGCGGCAGGCCATCGCGCCGATGGTGGACGTGGTGGCGCTGTTCCGTGACAACACCCGCGAGGAGGTGCGCGAAGTATTGCGCACGGTGCGTCCGACGCTGCTGCAGTTCCATGGCGACGAAGACGAGAGTTTCTGCCGCGGCTTCAACATGCCGTACCTGAAAGCCATCGCGATGGGCGGGCGCGAGGAAGTCAACGCGCGGACGCTGCAGCTCCGTTACCCCAGCGCGGCTGGCTTCCTGTTCGACAGCCACGCCCCCGGTGGTGGTGGTGGAACGGGCGTAGCGTTTGACTGGACGCGCATTCCCAGCGGCCTGCATCGCCCCTTCCTGCTGGCCGGTGGGCTTACCCCGGACAACGTCTACGAAGCGACGGTGGCGACCCTGCCGTGGGGCGTGGACGTGTCAAGCGGGATCGAATCCGAGCCGGGCATCAAGGACGGATACTCGATGCGCAAGTTCGTCGAAGAAGTCCGCCGCGCCGACTGCGCCAGCCTGGACTGAGTTTCCCGCGATACGCCCAGCGGCCGCATCGCGTCATCCCGCCCCGGTAGCGCCGAGCCACGCTCGGCGAGCGCAGCGGCCGCTTCTGACGGCCAGCGGCCGTCATTACCGTTATCTGACGGCCTACCGAGGGTAGCGCCGAGCCACGCTCGGCGAGCGCAGCGGCCCGGCTTTCACGGCGTCCCTGCCAGTTGCCCCTTCAGCCACACCGCCAGCGCATCCACGCGCGCGTCCTCACGTCCCGTCGGGCGGGCCAGCACCCACATGCCGCCCGTGCCGGCGAATCCCCACGGGGCCAGCAAGCGTGAACTCGCCACGTCTTCGGCGACCAGCGGTTCCGGCGCAATCGCAACGCCCAAGCCTGCGACCGCAGCTTCCAGCAGGTAGTACAGATGCTCAAAGCCTTGGCCAAGCTGGATGGCACGCGGATCAAGCCCCTGCGCCTCGGCCCATGCGGGCCACGCCTGCGGCCGTGACATCGTGTGCAGCACTGCTTCTGGCAGCAAGGCCGCAGGAGGCTGTCCCTGCAGCCGCTGTGCTGCCGGGTGGCCCGGGGATATCACCGCGCCCACGCGCTCCGCTGCGAGTTCGATGACCTGCCAGCCACTCGGCCACGGTGGCTCGGCCAGCAGCAAGACCGCATCCAGTTGTGCCTGTTCCTCGCTGAAGCTGCCATCCAGAGCCGACCAGTGCACGTGCACGGCCGGCAGCGCGGCCTGCAGGCGTGGCAGCCGTGGAATCATCCAGCGCGCCAGCACACTGCTGCTGCAGCCGAGTACCAGCGCGGCCGCCCGGACGGGGCGGCGCACGGCGTCGACCGCCTCGTGCAGCCGGCCAAATGCCTCGCGGCAGGCAGCGTGCAGCACGTGTCCGGCATCGGTCAGCCGCAATCCGCGGCCCTCACGCTGGAACAGCACCGTCGCCACGTCCGCTTCCAGCAGCTTGATCTGGCGACTGACCGCGCCATGGGTGACGTGGAGCTCGTGGGCTGCGCGCCCGACGCCGCCGAGCCGCGCCGTGGCCTCGAAGGCGCGGAGGGCGTTGAGAGGAGGTAGCGGTCTACTGTTCATGTGAGAAATACTGACATGTCACGCCGGAAATATCGATATTCGCCCGCTGGAGCGTGCGCTAAAGTATCCATCCACCTGCACCACCGGTTGCCGACATGTCGCTTCCCCCGATCACTGATTTCCACGCCTATCCCGATGCTCGCGGTCATTTCGGCCGTTACGGCGGCAGCTTCGTCGCTGAAACCCTGGTTGGCCCGCTGCAGGAGCTCGCGGCAGCCTACGATGTGGCACGCAAGGACCCGGCATTCATCGCCGAATACGACCATGACCTGGCGCACTACGTGGGGCGACCCAGCCCGATCTATCACGCATGCCGTCTCAGCGACCACGTTGGCGGTGCGCAGATCCTGCTCAAGCGCGAAGACCTGAACCATACCGGCGCGCACAAGATCAACAATACGGTCGGCCAGGCGCTGCTCGCCTCGCGCATGGGCAAGAAGCGGATCATCGCCGAGACCGGTGCCGGCCAGCACGGTGTCGCCAGTGCGACGGTAGCCGCGCGGCTCGGACTGGAATGCGTGGTGTACATGGGCGCCACCGATATCGAGCGGCAGAAGATCAACGTCTATCGGATGAAGCTGCTCGGCGCGACGGTGATTCCGGTGACTTCCGGATCGGCGACGCTGAAGGACGCGCTCAACGAAGCGATGCGCGACTGGGTGACCAACGTGCAGGACACGTTCTACATCATCGGCACGGTGGCTGGCCCGGACCCGTACCCGCGCATGGTGCGCGATTTCAACGCCATCGTCGGCCGCGAAGCGCGTGAGCAGATGCTGCTGGAGTACGGCCGGCTGCCCGATGCGATCACCGCCTGCGTCGGCGGTGGCAGCAACGCCATCGGCCTGTTCCACGCTTTCCTCAACGATCCGCAGGTGCAGATCTTCGGCGCCGAGGCGGCCGGTGACGGCATTGAAAGCGGTCGCCACGCGGCCTCTATCGCGGCCGGTCGCCCGGGCGTTCTGCACGGCAACCGCACCTATGTGCTGTGCGACGACGATGGCCAGATCATCGAAACCCACTCGGTATCGGCAGGCCTGGATTACCCCGGGGTCGGGCCGGAGCACGCGTTCCTTGCAGACAGTGGCCGTGCCACCTACCTGGGCATCACCGATGACGAGGCGCTGGAGGCGTTCCATCTGCTGGCGCGGACCGAAGGCATCCTGGCCGCGCTGGAGTCCAGTCATGCGCTTGCGCAGGCGATGAAACTGGCCCGTGAGCGCCCGCGTGACCAGTTGGTGCTGTGCAACCTGTCCGGTCGCGGCGACAAGGACGTACACACCATCGCGGCACGTGACGGCCTGATCCTGTGAATCCCACGGTGTACCAAGGCCGTGCGGTGCTGCGGGGACCGGGCGCCATCCCCCCGCGAACGACGAGAAGCTCACCCTGCGCCATCCGGGCTTGGACCTGATGCTGAGGTGGGAGTTGCACCGTGGAAACGTGGAAACGTGACCCGCATGTACTGGGGAACCAGTGACGCTGTTGAACTGATTGAAGGATGTGCCTGATATGCCTGTTTCCCGACTTGACGCCTGTTTCGAGTCCCTGCGCGCGCAGCAGCGCAAGGCGCTGATCCCGTTCATCACTGCCGGCGATCCGTCGCTGGAAGCGACCGTGCCGGTGATGCACGCGCTGGTGGCAGCGGGGGCCGACGTGATCGAGCTTGGCGTGCCGTTCTCCGATCCGATGGCGGACGGTCCCACCATCCAGCGCAGCTCGGAGCGGGCCCTGGCGCGTGGCGCCGGCCTGCGTTACGTGCTGCAGACGGTGGCGGCATTCCGTGAGCAGGATGCACGCACGCCGGTGGTACTGATGGGTTACCTCAATCCGGTGGAGATCCATGGTTACGCGCGATTCGCCACCGAAGCGGTCGCGGCGGGCGTGGATGGCGTCCTGCTGGTCGATCTGCCGCCGGAAGAGGCCGAAGAGGCGAACGTGGCATTTGATGCGGCGGGCCTGGCCCTGGTGCTGCTGGCGTCGCCGACCACCAGCACGGCCCGCGCCGAGACCCTGCTGGGCCTGGCACGTGGCTATCTGTACTACGTCAGCTTCGCCGGGGTGACCGGTGCCTCCGAACGGCTTGACCACGATGCGGCAGGCACCCGTCTGGCGGCCCTGCGTGCGCGTGCAAGCGTGCCGGTGGTGGCCGGGTTCGGCATCAAAGACGCGGCCAGCGCAGCGGCAATGGCGCGACAGGCCGACGGCGTGGTCGTAGGCAGTGCCCTCGTGGCCGTGCTTGCCGAAGCCGATTCGATCGACGCCGCAGTACAGGCCGCGACCCGGTTCCTGGCACCGCTGCGCCAGGCCCTCGACGGCTGACCGTCCCGCATGCAGGTAGCGCCGAGCCACGCTCGGCGAGCGCAGCGGCCGGCTCCACCGAGGTAGCGCCGAGCCACGCTCGGCAAGCGCAGCAGCCCGCTCCATCGAGGTAGCGCCGAGCCATGCTCGGCAAGCGCAGCGGCCGTCCAGCGTACGCAGCAGTAGGGTTTTCACCCACCCCATACGCCGTCGCAGGGGTGCACGGGCAGGGAAGGCCTGAGCTAGACTGTCGGCCTTTGCGGCCTTCGGGCCGCCCTGAACGGAAGTAGCATCCCGCATGAGTTGGCTCAGCAAGTTGATGCCGTCGGGCATCCGCACCGACAACGTCCCCAGCAAGAAGCGCAGCGTCCCCGAGGGCCTGTGGGAAAAGTGCAGCAGCTGCGGCAGCGCGCTGTATGGCCCCGAGCTGGAAGAGAATCTGGAAGTCTGCCCCAAGTGCGGCCATCACATGGCGATCCGCGCGCGCGCGCGCCTGGCGGCACTGTTCGATGCGGACAGCACCACCGAAATCGCCGCACGTCTTGGCCCGACCGATCTGCTGAAGTTCAAGGACCAGAAAAAGTACGCCGAGCGCATCAAGGTCGCGCAGAAAAACACCGGCGAGTACGACGCCCTGATCGCCATGCGCGGTCTGCTGAAGGGACGCCCGTTGGTCGCGTCCTCGTTCGACTTCGCCTTCATGGGCGGTTCGATGGGCTCGGTGGTCGGTGAGCGTTTCGCGCTTGCCGCCGAGACCGCGCTGGAGATCGGCGCACCGTATGTCAGCTTCTCCGCCAGTGGCGGCGCACGCATGCAGGAAGGCCTGTTCTCGCTGATGCAGATGGCGAAGACGTCGGCCGCGCTGGGCAAGTTGCGCGAAGCCGGGCTTCCGTATATTTCGGTGCTCACTCATCCCACCACCGGTGGCGTGTCGGCATCGTTCGCGATGCTGGGTGACATCAATATCGCCGAGCCGCACGCACTGATCGGCTTTGCCGGTCCACGCGTGATCGAGCAGACCGTGCGCGAAAAACTGCCGGAAGGCTTCCAGCGCTCGGAGTTCCTGCTGGAGCACGGCGCCATCGACCAGATCTGCGATCGCCGCGAACTGCGCGACCGCCTGTCAGATCTGCTGGCGATGCTGCGCAGTGAACCGGCACCTGCGGCGGCCGAATCCTGATGGGCGCGCGCAAGTATTTCGGTACCGACGGCATCCGCGGTCGTGTCGGCCAAGGGGTGATTTCGGCGGATTTCGTGCTGCGGCTCGGCAACGCCTTCGGGCGCGTACTGGTTGCCCAGAAGCGCAACGAAGGCCGCCGACCGATCGTGGTGATCGGCAAGGACACCCGTATTTCCGGCTATATGTTTGAGGCGGCGCTGGAAGCTGGATTGGTCGCTGCGGGCGTGGACGTGCAACTGCTGGGGCCGATGCCGACGCCGGCGGTTGCCTTCCTGACCCTTACCCTGGGTGCCGACGCCGGCATCGTCATCAGTGCGTCGCACAACCCGCACTATGACAACGGCATCAAGTTCTTCTCCGCGCAGGGCGAGAAACTCGACGACGCCACCGAGCTGGCGCTCGAGGCAAGCATCGACGAGCCGTTCAGCACGACGGAGTCCGAAAAGCTTGGCAAGGCGATGCGCGCGCGCGAAGCGATCGGCCGCTACATCGAGTTCTGCAAGTCCAGCGTTCCGCGCAGTTTCGACCTGCGTGGCATGCGTCTGGTGCTGGACTGCGCGCATGGCGCCACGTATCACATCGCACCGCTGCTGTTCCGCGAGCTGGGTGCGGAGGTGATCGCCATCGGCGCTGCGCCGGACGGGCTGAACATCAATGCCGGGGTGGGCTCCACGCACATCGACAGTCTGGCGGCCAAGGTCAGCGAGATGCGCGCGGATCTGGGCATCGCCTTTGATGGCGATGGCGACCGTGTGCTGATGGCCGACGACCAGGGCAACCCGGTTGATGGGGACGACCTGCTCTACATCCTGGCGCGCTCGTGGCAGGCCGAAGGCCGTCTTCGTGGCCCCGTGGTCGGCACGCTGATGACCAACTTCGGTCTCGAGCAGGCGCTGGAAAAACTGGCGATCCCGTTCATCCGCAGCAATGTGGGCGACCGCTACGTACACCAGGCGCTGACCGAACGTGGCGGTGTTCTGGGGGGCGAGGCGTCCGGCCACTTGCTGTGCCTGGACCGGGCGACTACCGGCGATGCGATCGTCAGTGCGCTGCAGGTCCTGGTAGCGCTGCGCCAAAGCGGGCAGACCCTGCGTGAGTCGCTGCAGCCGCTGGTCAAGGTGCCGCAGAAGACCGTCAACGTGCGTTTGGGCAATGTGTCCGCCAAGGCCACGGTGCAGGCGGCGAGCGTGCAGGATGCGCTCGCGCGGGCACAAGAGGCAGTCGCTGGCCGCGGCCGTGCCTTCCTGCGGCCCTCGGGCACCGAGCCGGTCGTCCGGGTAACGGTGGAAGCGGACGAAGCGGGGCTGATGCAGGACACGCTGGACCAGCTGTCCGCCGCGGTGCAGGCGGCCGCCGCCTGACACAGAGCGTCGTCCGCGCCCGAGGTTCTCGCGCTGCGGTAGAGCCGACTTCAGTCGGCTGGTCTTTGGCGTGGTGCCGGCTGAAACCGGCACTACCAGGGCGTGATTCGTGCGGTGCCGGCTGAAGCCAGCACTACCAGGCGATGCGGCCACGGCGTGAATGCAATGGCTGCCCTAGTGACGGCGGAAACGCGTCAGCGCATCCCATGCTTCGCGCACGCTGGCCTTGTCAGGTTGCTGCATGGGCAGCGGCAGATAGTTCGCTCCCAGCGCGGTGGCATGGCCAAACTTGTCGAACACGTACGTATCGTGGCCACGCCGGATGCCGCGCTGTGACCAGCTTTCCACCAGCAGCGAGCGCGTTCCCGGCGGTGGCGGGGCCAGCAGGTCCTGTCCCGTGCTGAAATCCTCGAGTGGATTCTCACACCCCAGCGCATGGCGCAGCACCGTAGGCACCCAGTCTTCATGCGAGCTCATGCGTGCGTCAGGCGCTGCATCGCGCCCGGGCCAATGCAGCACGAACGGCACCTGCAACTGGTAGTCGGAGAAGTTGCCGTTGTGGCCCCAGTAGTTCAGGCCGAGATCATTGAACTCTTCGGCATGATCGCCGGTGACCAGCACGATCGTGTTCTCGTCCATGCCCGCATCGCGCAGACCCTGCAGCAGTTCACCCAGCAGGCTGTCAGCGTAGTGCACTGCCGTGCGGTACCGATTGCGTTCGGGCGTCGCGTCGTGGTCGTTGTCCAAGGCAAGGAAATCAATGTCCGGCGCCATCGGGCTGACCAGCGGCGGATAGTCTTTCGGCAGGTGATAGGGTGCGTGGGTGGCGTCCAGGAAGGCAAAGCCGAACCACGGCGTGCCGGGCGGGCTTGCCTTGATCTCCGCTTGCAACGTCTGCACCACATGGCGGTCCCGCTCGGCGACGGACAGTGCCGACGGCGCGGTCTGCAGCAGGTCTCGCACATCGGCAAAGGCGGTACGGTCGAACTCCGGGCTGTACAACGGTGCACTGCCATGGATGTGCAGCGCATACCCCTGTTGTTTCATCACCTGCAGCAGCAGCGAGCCACGCTGCTCGGCCAGCATCGGCTGCCAGTAGCTGCCGGGCAGGCCATATAGCAGGCCGAACAGGCCAAAACGCGTGGCGTTGCCCGTGCTGTGATGGTGGTCGAACACCTGCGAGCGCGCAGCCAGTGCCCAGGTGTTGGGCATCGTCTGCGGATCGAGCGCGTCGGCGCGCAGCGATTCCATCACGACCATCAAGATGTTCGGGCGTTGGTGGCTCTGGCAGTGCAGTGGCGCCAGCGGCCAGTCCAGCTCGCTGAATCGTGGGTCGGGCAGGGCGCTGGCGGGCTGGAGCACGGGGACACCGAGTGCGCGCATGTGGCGCTTGGCCGTGATGGGCTGCGCCCAGGGAATGTACGCCCACTGGCTGACCACCGCGCGCTCGCCCCGTGCATCGTAGTAGGCCGTTGCCAGCTGGCCGATGCCCATCACCAGGGCTGCCACCAGCAACGTAGCGGACAGTAAGCGCTGCGGCAGGCGGGCCGGCAGCAGCCGCCAGCAACTCCAGGCAAGCAGGCCTTGCGTGATGAAGACCGCCACGAGCACGCCGGCCACCTGCAGCCAGTTCGTCCATGACAGGCTGACCTGATCGTGCAGCGCGCCGCCGAAGACCATGTTGAGCACCATGGCATTGAGGTGAAACCGGTAGAGCGCGAACACCTTCGCATCGACCAGCAGCAGGCACAGCCACAGGCCCTGGCAGATAACGGCAGTAACGGTCAGTGCGCGCGTGCGGCGCGGCCACAGTCCGATCAACAGGGCAGGCAGCATCGTCGCCGCGGCGAATGCGAGGAAATGGCCGGGGAGGGCGATAGCCAAGTAGGCCTTGCCGAGGGTTCCGCCCGGATTGGCGGACCACGGCGCGTAGGACGCCACGATGGCGATGGCGATCAGCGCGTTTAGGAGGGTGAACAGCGATGCCCAGGTCACTCGGGCTCGGCGTGTCACAGGGTGTGCTGAGGTGTCCATGTCGGTCGGGGTATCCTGCGCAATCAGGGCGGGAGTCGGCAGATAGCGCGCGCCGGGGCGCGCGCATTGTATCGATTTGTATCCTCTGGTTGGCTGGCGGCAAGGGGCCGATCTGTCACAATGGCCATCCGCGCCAGCGTCTCTGCGCGGACCGTTCAATTGCCAGCCAGGACATGTTCGTGAGCCAGATCCCCACCCTCGACATCACCCGTTTTGACAGCGACCGCGACGCCTTCGTGGCCGAGCTGGGCGCCGCGTACCGCCAGTGGGGCTTCGCCGGCATCCGCAATCACGGCATTCCGCAGGCCGAGATCGATGCGGCCTACCAGGTATTCAAAGCCTTCTTTGCCCTGCCCGACGAAACCAAGCGCCAGTACCACGTGGCCGGTGGCGGTGGTGCGCGGGGCTATACCCAGTTCGGCGTCGAGACGGCGAAGGGTTCGCAGCATTTCGATCTGAAGGAGTTCTGGCATATCGGCCGGGAGATTCCGGATGATTCACCGTACCGTGAGGTGATGCCGCCGAACCTGTGGCCGAGTGAAGTGCCGGGCTTCCGTGAGGCGGGCTATGGCCTGTACCAAGCGCTGGATCACCTCGGTTCGCGCGTGCTGTCCGCGCTCGCGCTGCACATCGGTCTGGCGGAGGACTTCTTTGCCGACAAGACCAACCAGGGCAACTCGATCCTGCGTCCGATCCATTACCCGCCGATCACCACCGACGACGTGCCGAACGTGCGCGCCGGCGCGCATGGCGACATCAATTTCATCACCCTGCTGGTGGGTGCCAGTGCCGCCGGCTTGGAAGTGCAGTCGCACGATGGCAAGTGGGTGCCGTTTACGTCGGACGCGGACACCATCGTGGTCAACATCGGCGACATGCTGCAGCGGCTGACCAACCACGTATATCCGTCGACGATCCATCGTGTGGTGAATCCGCCGGGTGATCTTGCGCGCCAGCCGCGTTATTCGGTGCCGTTCTTCCTGCACCCGAACCCGGATTATCTGATCGACGTGCTGCCCTCTTGCATCACCCCGGAGAATCCGAGCCGGTACCCGGAACCGATCACCGCCCACGGTTTCCTCGAAGAGCGCCTGCGCGAGATCAAGCTGAAGTAGTGGAGTGTCCGGCCTGCGGCCGGGCCGCTTCAGAGCAACAGCAACGGCAACAGCGACGGCAACCTCAAAAGCTGTAGGCCTGCGTGCTGGCGGGGCGGGGCGGCTATGCGGGGCACGGGTCCACGTCATCGCATTCGCGCTGCCGCTCCCACGCTTTGCTTCGCAAACCGCGGGCCCCGTCTCACCAGCACCCACACCCCGCCGCTTCGCGGCCGCCCCTGACTCAGGGGCTCCCTCCACCCGACGGGTCAACGGGGCCTGCGGTAGCGCCGACCCATGGTCGGCGGATGTCCCCGCCAACGGCCCGCTGCGCTCGCCGACCATGGGTCGGCGCTACCGCTTTTCTCTTTTTTCATACGCGGCGGGCGGCCACGGAACCTGTCAGGGGGCCGGACGGTGGGGCTGGGCGGGGGCGTTGAGTGCCATGGATGGCACGAAACGAGGCACGCATGGACGCAGTTTTTGCCGTCCCCCGACCAGCCCCACCGCCCGGCCCATCCCCAGATGCAGCTTTACGCAGCCCACCGCGAGGGGGTACCACCCGTTCGACCACCCTCAAACCAACGTGTAACCGGTTACTACCCAACGGCTAATAATTTCATTCGTTATCATGTCCAGCTGATACGAAACGGAGCCATCGCCCATGCGCCGCAAGATCGTCGCCGGAAACTGGAAGCTGCACGGCAGCCGCGAATTCGCCACGTCCCTGGTCACCGACATCGCCAACGGCGCACCGGAGCAGGGCGTTGAACTGGTCATCCTGCCGCCCTTGCCGTACCTGGGCGAACTGGTCGACGATTTCGCCGACACCGCCGTCGCCTTTGGCGCGCAGGACGTCAGCAGCAATGAAAAGGGCGCGTACACCGGCGAAGTTTCCGCCGCGATGCTGCACGAGGTGGGCGCGCGCTACGGACTGGTGGGCCACTCCGAGCGGCGGCAGTTCCACCACGAAAGCAGTGAGCTGGTGGCGCGCAAGTTCGCTGCAGCGCTGCATGCCGGCCTGGTACCGGTCCTCTGTGTGGGGGAAACCCTGGAGCAGCGCGAAGCCGGACAGACCGAGAAGGTGATCGCCAGCCAGTTGGCCCCGGTGCTCGCGCTGGTGGGCGGGCAGGGCTTCCAGAACGCCGTCGTCGCCTATGAGCCGGTGTGGGCCATCGGCACCGGACGCACCGCGAGCAAGGAGCAGGCGCAGGACGTGCACGCGTTCATCCGTGGCGAAGTGGCCAAGGTCGATGCTAGAATTGCCGATTCCCTGACCATCCTTTACGGTGGCAGCGTGAAGCCCGACAATGCCGCAGAGCTGTTCGCACAGCCCGACGTCGATGGTGGGCTGGTAGGTGGCGCCTCATTGGTGGCTGCCGATTTTCTGGCCATCGCCCAGGCGGCGGCTGCAACCTGATTAGAAGTAGTCCGAGGACGGATTCCAGATGCTGATGTTGATCCTCAATGTCGTTTACGTGCTGGTGGCAGTGGCCATGATCGCGCTCATCCTGATGCAGCGTGGTTCCGGTGCGGCCGCCGGTTCGGGCTTTGGTGCCGGTGCCTCGGGCACGGTGTTCGGCGCACGTGGTGCCTCGAACTTCATGTCGAAGTCGACCAAATGGCTGGCCGTGGTGTTCTTCGGTATCAGCTTGTTCATGGCCTGGTACGCCGGCCATGGCAGCCGCCCGGCGGCGCAGCAGGATCTCGGTCTGATGGCCGCGCCGGCCGCCAGCGTGCCGGCCGCCCCGGCAGGCGAGCGTCCGGCCACGGTGCCGGCAGCCAATGCCGTGCCGGTCCAGCAGCCCGCGCAGCAGTCGGTTCCGGCCGCGACTGTGCCGGCTCAGGCGGAATCTTCAAATTCTGGTGAAGAAAAGCAGCCGGAAGGCTCCCAGAAAGACTGAAGACGGTTACAATACGCCGCGCACTGGAATGATAGTCCAGCGCGATCGTAAGCCCAGGTGGCGGAATTGGTAGACGCACTACCTTGAGGTGGTAGCGACTTAGGTCGTAGGGGTTCGAGTCCCCTCTTGGGCACCATTTAGTAAGTAAAGCGGGTACGTCCGGCGCGCTCTGCGCCGGGTAGCGTTGTCCCCGTCCACTCCCCCATGCCAAAGCGCCTGCAGGCGCGGCGGCAGAGGCAAGAGAGAATCGCTGTGCTGGCCGAATATTTGCCGTCTCTGCTGTTTCTGATCGTCGCCACCGGTATCGGCATTACGCTGATGCTGATTGGCCGATTCCTCGGCCCACGCCGTCCCGATCTGCAGAAGCTCTCGCCGTACGAATGCGGCTTCGAGGCTTTTGAAGACGCGCGCATGAAGTTCGATGTGCGCTATTACCTGATCGCGATCCAGTTCATCGTCTTCGATCTGGAAATCATCTTCATCGTGCCCTGGACCCAGGTCTTCATGGAGCTCGGCGCCCGTTCGCTGGTCACCATGGGTCTGTTCGTCGGCATGCTGTTCCTCGGCTTCATTTATGTCTGGAAGAAGGGAGCGCTGGAATGGGAGTGATCCAAACTCTCGACGGCCTGATGAACAACCCGAGCCCCGAAGGGCGGGTTGACGACATCCTGCGGCCGGCCGGCGATAATCCGCTGCTGGAAAAAGGCTATGTCACCACCAGCGTCGATGCCCTGCTGAACTGGGCACGTACCGGTTCGATGTGGCCGATGACCTTTGGTCTGGCCTGCTGCGCCGTTGAAATGATGCACGCCGGCGCTGCGCGCCTGGATCTGGACCGGTACGGTGTGGTGTTCCGCCCGTCGCCGCGCCAGTCCGACGTGATGATCGTGGCCGGTACGCTGGTCAACAAGATGGCCCCGGCGCTGCGCAAGGTCTACGACCAGATGCCGGACCCGAAGTGGGTCATCTCGATGGGTAGCTGCGCCAATGGCGGCGGTTATTACCATTATTCGTATTCGGTGGTCCGCGGTTGCGATCGCGTGGTCCCGGTGGACATCTATGTCCCGGGCTGCCCGCCGACTGCCGAGGCGCTTGTGTACGGGATCCTGCAGCTGCAGAAGAAGATCTGGCGTACGCAGACCATCGCCCGCTGACCCTTCCCACCTTATCAAGAGCGCGCCAAGCCCCCATGGCAGAGCAAGCATCCTTCATCGACCGACTTTCCGCCCGCTTCGCTGGCGGCCAGGTCATCGTGGTCGAACCCCGCGGCGAAGTGACGCTGGAAGTGCCTGCCGCCGATTGGCACGCCACCGCGCTGGCGCTGCGTGACGAATTTGGTTTCGAGCAGGCCGTTGACCTGTGCGGTGTCGATTATCTCGGCTACGGCTCTGACGAATGGGACACCGCAGACGTGTCTTCGCAGGGCTTCAGTCGCGGTGTCGAAGGCAAGGGCGCCGGTCGCTTCGCCTGGGGTGAATTCCCCAGCGAAGAGGATGCCGGTGGCGCGCAGCCGCAGCACATGCCGACCCAGCGTTTCGCCGTGGTGGTGCAGGTGCGCTCTTACCAGCACAACCTGATGATGCACCTGCGCTGTTTCGCGCCGAACGAAGGCTTGCCGGTGGTCGCGTCGCTGACCGACATCTGGCCGGGACTGAACTGGTTCGAGCGCGAAGCGTTCGACCTGTTCGGCGTGATCTTCGAAGGCCATCCGGACCTGCGCCGCATCCTGACCGACTATGGCTTTGTCGGTCATCCGTTCCGCAAGGACTTCCCGCTGATCGGCAACGTCGAAGTGCGCTACGACGAAGAAAAGAAGCGCGTGGTCTATGAGCCGGTCACCTCGGTGGAGCCGCGCGTCGGCGTGCCGCGCGTGATCCGTGACGACGCCCGCCTGCAGACCGCGGCCGGCGAGCGTTCGCAGGAGGCAGTGAAGTGAGTCAGTTCGAGCAGGCGCACCAGGCGTTCGCCAGCAACACGGCCGAGCGTCGGCAGGAAATCCGCAATTACACGATGAACTTCGGTCCGCAGCATCCGGCCGCGCACGGTGTGCTGCGCCTGATCCTGGAAATGGACGGCGAGACCATCATGCGTGCCGATCCGCACGTCGGCCTGCTGCACCGTGGTACCGAAAAGCTCGCCGAATCCAAGCCGTTCAACCAGTCCATCGGTTACATGGACCGCCTGGATTACGTGTCGATGATGTGCAACGAGCACGCTTACGTGCGCGCCATCGAGACCCTGATGGGAATCGAGGCGCCGGAGCGTGCGCAGTACATCCGCACCATGTTCGACGAAATCACCCGCATCCTGAACCACCTGATGTGGCTGGGCTCCAATGCGCTCGATCTGGGCGCGATGGCGGTGATGCTGTACGCCTTCCGTGAGCGCGAAGAGCTGATGGACTGCTATGAAGCGGTCTCCGGCGCACGCATGCACGCTGCGTACTACCGGCCGGGCGGTGTCTACCGCGACCTGCCGGACCATATGCCGAAGTACAAGGAGTCGCGCTGGCACAAGGGCAATGCCCTGAAGCAGCTCAATGCATCGCGCGAAGGCTCGCTGCTGGACTTCATCGAGAACTTCACCAACGAATTCCCGGGTCGCGTCGACGAATACGAGACCCTGCTCACCGACAACCGTATCTGGAAGCAGCGTACCGTCGGTATCGGCGTGGTCACCCCGGAGCTGGCCCATCAGTGGGGCATGACCGGCGTGATGCTGCGTGGCTCGGGCATCGCCTGGGATCTGCGCAAGAAGCGCCCGTACGCGAAGTACGATGCCGTCGATTTCGACATCCCGCTGGGCAAGGAAGGCGATTGCTACGATCGTTATCTGTGCCGTGTGGCGGAAATGCGCGAATCCAACCGCATCATCAAGCAGTGCGTGGCGTGGCTGAAGGCCAACCCGGGCCCGGTTATCGTCAACAACTTCAAGGTCGCGCCGCCCAGCCGCGAGGCGATGAAGGACGACATGGAAGCGCTGATCCACCACTTCAAGCTGTTCAGTGAAGGTTACTGCGTGCCGGCTGGCGAGACCTATGCCGCCGTCGAAGCGCCGAAGGGTGAGTTCGGCTGCTACCTGATGTCCGATGGCGCGAACAAGCCGTTCCGCGTGCATCTGCGTGCGCCGGGCTTCGCCCATCTGTCCTCGATTGATTCGATCGTGCGCGGCCACATGCTGGCCGACGTGGTGGCGATGATCGGCACCTACGACCTGGTGTTCGGCGAGGTCGACCGGTGAATCCGGCCGCCCTGACCCTCTTTCCTGCAGGCAGCCGGCGCAAGCCGGCGCCGCAGCATATGGAATTCCAAGACATGCATTTCGCTGAGGTCGGCCGATGAAGGCGACAGGTAATTTCGAGGCGGCGCGCGACGTCGATCCGATGGTGGTGCTGAGCGACAAGACCCGTGCTCACATCGAGCACTGGCTGTCCAAGTTCCCGCCGGACCGCAAGCGTTCGGCTGTGCTGCAGGGCCTGCACGCCGCGCAGGAGCAGAACGGCGGTTGGTTGACCGACGAGCTGATCGCCGGCGTGGCCAAGTACCTGGACCTGCCGCCGGTGTGGGCCTATGAGGTCGCCAGCTTCTACTCGATGTTCGAGCTGGAAAAGGTCGGCCGCCACAACGTGGCCTTCTGCACCAACATCAGCTGCTGGTTGAATGGCGCCGAGGACCTGGTTGCGCATGCCGAGAAGAAGCTCGGCTGCAAGACCGGCCAGTCCACCGCCGACGGCCGCATCTACCTGAAACGCGAAGAAGAATGCCTGGCCGGTTGTGCTGGAGCGCCGATGATGGTCATCAATGGCCATTACCACGAGCGCCTGACCGTCGAGAAAGTCGACGAGCTGCTGGACGGGTTGGAGTAAGCCATGGCACATCATCACGCACCCAGTGGTCCGGTCGGTCCCGCACCGTTGCCGCACCAGGTGGTCTACACCACGCTGCATTACGACACTCCGTGGTCGTACGAAAGCTATCTCAAGACCGGTGGCTATGCCGCCCTGCGCAGGATCCTCGAAGAGAAGATCAGCCCGGAGCAGGTCATCGAGATGGTCAAGCAGTCGAACCTGCGCGGCCGTGGCGGCGCCGGTTTCCCGACCGGCCTGAAGTGGTCCTTCATGCCCAAGGGCACGATGCAGAAGTACATCCTGTGCAACTCGGATGAATCCGAGCCGGGTACCTGCAAGGACCGCGACATCCTGCGTTACAACCCGCATTCGGTGGTCGAAGGCATGGCGATCGCCTGCTACGCCACCGGCAGTACCGTGGGCTACAACTACCTGCGTGGTGAGTTCCACCACGAGCCGTTCGAGAACTTCGAACAGGCACTGGCCGACGCGTATGCGAACGGCTGGCTGGGCAAGGACATCCTCGGCAGCGGCGTGGACATCGACATCTACGGTGCACTGGGCGCTGGCGCCTACATCTGCGGCGAAGAAACCGCGCTGATGGAATCGCTGGAAGGCAAGAAGGGCCAGCCACGTTACAAGCCACCGTTCCCGGCGAACTTCGGCCTGTACGGCAAGCCCAGCACGATCAACAACACCGAGACCTATGCCTCGGTGCCGGCGATCATCCGCAACGGTCCGGAGTGGTTCGCCGGTCTGTCGCTGACCAAGAACGGCGGTCCGAAGATCTTCTCGGTGTCCGGCTGCGTACAGCAGGGCGGCAACTTCGAGGTGCCGCTGGGCACCACCTTCGACGAGCTGCTGGAAATGGCCGGTGGCCTGAAGCCGGGCCGCACGCTGAAGGGCGCAGTGCCGGGTGGTGTGTCCATGCCGGTGCTGAAGGCCGAAGAGCTGAAGGGCCTGCAGATGGACTACGACACCCTGCGTGCCCTGGGCACCGGTCTGGGTTCGGGTGCCATCGTGGTGCTGGATGACAGCGTGTGCTGCGTCAAGTTCGCCTGCCGCATCAGCCAGTTCTTCCACAAGGAATCCTGTGGCCAGTGCACGCCGTGCCGCGAAGGCACCGGCTGGATGCACCGGGTGCTGGAGCGCATCGTCGCCGGCAAGGCCACGATGGAAGACCTGCACCAGTTGAAGGCCGTGGCCGGCCAGATCGAAGGCCACACCATCTGCGCGTTCGGTGAAGCGGCGGCATGGCCCATCCAGGGTTTCCTGCGCCAGTTCTGGGACGAATTCGAGTACTACATCGTCAACGGTCATTCGATGGTTGACGGCAAGAAGGTGGAGGCTGCTGCCGCATGAGCGCGCAACCCGTAAATCAGAGCGTGCCACCGGATCACGTCACCGTCGAAATCGACGGCCAGTCGCTGGTCGTGCCGAAGGGCTCGATGATCATCCAGGCGGCCGACAAAGCCGGCATTCCGATCCCGCGCTTCTGCTACCACGAGAAGCTGCCGATCGCGGCCAACTGCCGCATGTGCCTGGTGGACGTGGAGAAGTCGCCGAAGCCGGCGCCTGCCTGCGCCACGCCGGTGATGGATGGCATGAAGGTCGCCACCCGCAGCGAAAAGGCACTCAAATTCCAGCGTTCGGTGATGGAGTTCCTGCTCATCAACCATCCGCTGGACTGCCCGGTCTGTGACCAGGGCGGTGAGTGCGAGCTGCAGGACGTGTCGCTGGGTTATGGCCGTTCGGTCAGCCGCTTCAACGAGCGCAAGCGCGTGGTGGTGGACGAGGACATGGGGCCGCTGGTGGCCACCGAAATGACCCGCTGCATCCAGTGCACGCGCTGCGTCCGCTTCACCGCCGACGTGGCCGGCACCTACGAGCTGGGTGGCATGTACCGCGGCGAGAATCTGCAGATCGGTACCTACGACGGCAAGCCGTTGACGACCGAACTGTCCGGCAACGTGGTCGACGTCTGCCCGGTCGGTGCACTGACCAACAAGGTGTTCCAGTTCCGCGCGCGTCCGTGGGAACTGACCGCGCGTGAATCGCTCGGCTACCACGATGCGATGGGCTCGAACCTGTTCCTGCACGTACGTCGCGGCGAAGTGCTGCGCACCGTGCCGCGCGACAACGAGCTGGTCAACGAGTGCTGGCTGTCCGACCGTGACCGCTATTCGCACCAGGGCTTGTACAGCGAAGACCGTGCGGTCAAGCCGCTGCGCAAGGTCAATGGTGAGTGGAAGGAAGTGAGCTGGGCCGAAGGTCTGGCCGCCGCCGCGGACATCCTCAAGGCCAACCAGGGCGATGCCCTGGGCGTGCTGGTGCATCCGTCCACCTCGAATGAAGAGGGTGCGCTGCTGGCTCGTCTGGCATCGGGCCTGAGCAGCACGAACCTTGATCACCGCATCACCAACCGCGACTTCTCCGACGCCGCCACGGCCGAGGTCTTCGGCCTGCCGCTGGCCGAGATCGAAGGTGCGGACCAGATCGTCGTGCTGGGCAGTAATGTCCGCCACGAGCTGCCCCTGTTGCACGCCCGTCTGCGCAAGGCGCAGACCAGCAACGGCGCGAAGATCCACGTGGTCAACCCCGTCGACTTCGACTTCGCCTTCAGCATTGCCGGCAAGCAGATCGTCGCTCCGTCGAAGTTCGTCGACGCGCTGGCCAATGCCGAGCTGCGTACGGCGGTGCAGGGCGGTCGCAACACCGTGGTGATCGTCGGCGGTATTGCCGAGAGCCATCCGCAGGCTGCTGCGATCCGCGCTGCTGCGCGTGATTTCGCTGCTGCAACCGGCGCCCGGTTGTGCCGTATCCCGCAGGGCGCAAATGCCATTGGCCTCACCCGTGCCGGCGTGCTCCCGGCGGGCAAGGATGTGGCCGCCATGCTGGCGCAGCCGCGCCAGGCGTACGTGGTCTACGGCCTCGAGCCGGGCCTGGATTTCGCCGACGCCCCTGCCGCCCGCAAGGCGCTGGCCGGTGCGCAGGTCGTGGCCTTCAGCCAGTTCGCCTGTGCCTCGACCCGCGACGTCGCCGACGTGATCCTGCCGATCGGTGCGCTGCCGGAAATCGACGCCACGCTGACCAATCTAGATGGTCGCACGCAGTCGGCACGTGCCGGCGGCAAGCTGCCAGGTGAGGCCCGCGAGGGCTGGCGCGTGCTGCGTGCACTGGGTGGCGAGATGGCGCTGGCTGGCTTCGAATTCACCGACCTGGCCGGCCTGCGCGCCAGCCTGGCCCCGGTGAGCGTGAACGTGGCTGCTTCCACCGCCGTTGCCGTGAGCGACGAGGGTCTGGAAGTCGCGTCGACCGCGGCGATCTACCGTACCGACGCCGTCGTCCGCCGCGCCCCGGCGCTGCAGTCGCATCCGCTGAACACTGCCCCGCGCATCGTGCTCAATGCCGACGATGCCGCGCGCCTGCAGCTGCAGGAAGGGCAGATGGCGAAGGTCGGCACCGACGCCGGCCGTGCCACGCTGCCGGTGGTGGTCGACCGGCGCGTCGCGGCAGGGTCGGTCTGGATTGAATCGGGCCACGGTGCAACCGCACCGCTGGGTGCCGCTCGTGTAACGGTGGTGGCTGCATGAACGAATTGCTGTTGAACGCAGTGGACCCGCTGCACCAGTGGCTGCTTGGCCTCGGTGACATCGGCGCGCTGCTGTGGATCATCCTGAAGATCCTGGTGATCACCATGCCGGTGATCATCTCGGTGGCCTTCTATGTGGTCTGGGAACGCAAGCTGATCGGCTGGATGCATGTCCGCCACGGTCCGATGTACGTGGGCATGGGCATCTTCCAGGCCTTCGCCGACGTCTTCAAGCTGCTGTTCAAGGAAGTGCTGCAGCCGGCCAACGCGCACAAGGTGCTGTTCCTGCTGGCCCCGCTGATCACCCTCGCACCGGCCTTCGCGGCCTGGGCGGTGGTGCCCTTTGATGCGCAGCTGGTGCTGTCCAATGCCAACGCCGGCCTGCTGTACCTGCTGGCGATGACCTCGCTGGGTGTGTACGGCATCATCCTCGCGGGCTGGGCATCCAACTCGAAGTATGCGTTCCTGGGTGCGATGCGCGCCTCGGCGCAGATGATCAGCTACGAAATCGCCATGGGCTTTGCCCTGGTCGGCGTGATGATCGCTTCGGGCAGCCTCAACCTGACCGGCATCGTCATGGCGCAGGCCGGCAGCTCCGGCTTCCTCGACTGGTTCCTGCTGCCGCTGTTCCCGCTGTTCATCGTGTACTGGGTGTCCGGCGTGGCCGAAACCAACCGCGCGCCGTTCGACGTGGTGGAAGGTGAATCGGAAATCGTTGCCGGTCACATGGTTGAGTACTCCGGTGGTGCATTCGCGCTGTTCTTCCTGGCCGAATACGCGAACATGATCCTGATCAGCTTCCTGATCGCGATCTTCTTCCTCGGTGGCTGGCTGAGCCCGATCCAGGGTTGGGTCAATCCGGGTGCGATCTCGCCGTTCATCGACTGGATCTGGACGGGTGGCTGGCCGTGGCTGTTCATCAAGGTCTTCTTCTTCGCCAGCGCCTACATCTGGTTCCGTGCCAGCTTCCCGCGTTTCCGCTACGACCAGATCATGCGGCTGGGCTGGAAGGTCTTCATCCCGCTGACCATTTTCTGGATCGCGGTCACCGCCTTGATGGTGTTCTTCGGCGTGATTCAAAAGGGTGTCTAACGTAATGAACAGGATTACCCATTACTTCAAGAGCCTGCTGCTGCTGGAGCTGTTGGCCGGTCTGTGGCTGACGCTGAAGTACAGCTTCAAGCCGAAGTACACGATGATGTACCCGATGGAAAAGTTCCCGCAGTCCCCGCGCTTCCGCGGCCTGCACGCCCTGCGCCGTTATCCGAACGGTGAAGAGCGCTGCATCGCCTGCAAGCTGTGCGAGGCGGTCTGCCCGGCGCTGGCCATCACCATCGATTCGGCCAAGCGCGAGGACGGCACCCGCCGCACCACGCGTTACGACATCGATCTGTTCAAGTGCATCTTCTGTGGCTTCTGCGAAGAAAGCTGCCCGGTGGACTCGATCGTCGAGACCCACATCCTCGAGTACCACTTCGAGAATCGTGGCGAGAACATCGTTACCAAGCCGCAGCTGCTGGCCCTGGGTGATCGGCTTGAGTCCGAAATCGCCGAGCGCCGTGCCGCCGACGCCGCTTACCGCTGAGGTCGAGACATGGATTGGGTAAATATCGCTTTCTGGGTTTTCGCCATCGCAGCCAGTGTGTCGGCAGCGGCGGTGATCAGTGCGCGCAGCCCGGTCAACGCCGTGCTCTGCCTGGTGCTGACTTTCTTCTCCGTCGCCTGTATCTGGATCCTGGTCGGTGCCGAGTTCCTCGGCGTGGCGCTCGTGCTGGTGTATGTCGGCGCGGTGATGGTGCTGTTCCTGTTCGTGGTGATGATGCTGGACATCGACACCGACAACCTGCGCGAGGGCTGGGTGCGTTACCTGCCGGTCGGGCTGGTGGTCGCGGTGGTGATGCTGGTGCAGATCGTCACCCTGATCGGCGTGCGGGGCAGGGCGGTGACGCCGTTCCCGGCCGATAACGCGGCGGCGCTGGCGGCTGACACTTCCAACATCACCTGGTTGGCACGCAGCCTGTTCACTGAATACCTGCTGCCGTTCGAGTTCGCTGCGGTCATCCTGACCGTCGCCGTGGTCGCCGCCGTGATGCTGACCCTGCGCCAGCGCACCGGCATCAAGACGCAGAACCCGGGCGAGCAGACGATGGTCAAGTCGCGTGACCGCCTGACGGTGGTGAAGATGGACGTCGAAACGCCGTTCGTGCACAGCAACACCAAGGCTGCCGTCGACATGCCGGCCGCCGGCGAGGAGACCAAGCCATGATCACGTTGGGCCATATCCTGGCGCTGGGCGCGGTGCTGTTCTGCATCAGCCTGGCCGGCATCTTCCTCAACCGGAAGAACGTCATCGTCCTGTTGATGTCCATCGAGCTGATGCTGCTGTCGGTGAACATCAATTTCGTCGGGTTCTCGCGGGAACTGGGTGACACGGCCGGCCAGCTGTTCGTGTTCTTCATCCTGACCGTGGCAGCCGCCGAGGCCGCTATCGGCCTGGCGATCCTGGTGACCCTGTTCCGTACACGTCGAACGATCAATGTCGGCGAAGTCGATTCGTTGAAGGGCTGATTAACAGATGGAAATCACACTCGCCAAGAGTCTGTTGATCGCAGTGGTGCTTGCACCGCTGTTCGGCAGCATCATCGCCGGCCTGTTCGGTCGTCAGGTCGGGCGCCTCGGCGCGCAGACCATCACCATCCTCGGCGTGGCCGTCAGCTGCGCCCTGTCGATGTACACCTTCTACCAGCTGCTGTGGGGCGGCGCGCAGCCGTTCAACGAAAACCTGTACACCTTCTTCGAAGTGGGCCAGTACTCGGCACACGTCGGCTTCATGGTCGACAAGCTGACCGCGATGATGATGGTGGTGGTGACCTTCGTGTCGCTGTTGGTGCACATCTACACCATCGGCTACATGGAAGAAGATCCGGGCTACCAGCGCTTCTTCAGCTACATCTCGCTGTTCACCTTCTCCATGCTTACGCTGGTGATGAGCAACAACTTCCTGCAGCTGTTCTTCGGCTGGGAAGCGGTGGGTCTGGTGTCCTACCTGTTGATCGGCTTCTGGTTCAAGCGCCCGACCGCGATCTTCGCCAACATGAAGGCCTTCCTGGTCAACCGTGTCGGTGACTTCGGCTTCCTGCTCGGCATCGGCGGCGTGATGTGGGTGTTCGGCACCCTCGACTACGCCACCGTGTTCGCCAAGATCATGGATCCGGAACTGGCCAACGGTGCGCTGCAGGTGTGGTCCGGGTCGATCAGCCTGTTCGGCCTGCACACCATCCAGGTACTCGACCAGCCGGTCATCTGGGGCAGTGCCACTGTGATCTGCATCTGCTTGTTCATCGGCGCCATGGGCAAGTCGGCCCAGGTCCCGCTGCACGTGTGGCTGCCGGACTCGATGGAAGGACCGACGCCGATCTCGGCGCTGATCCACGCCGCGACCATGGTCACCGCCGGCATCTTCATGGTGACGCGCATGTCGCCACTGTTCGAGCTGTCGCCGACTGCGCTGAATTTCGTGCTGTTCATCGGTGCGACCACGGCGTTCTTCACCGGCCTCATCGGCATCGTGCAGAACGACATCAAGCGCGTCGTCGCGTACTCCACGCTGTCCCAGCTGGGTTACATGACCGTCGCGCTGGGTGTGTCGGCGTACTCGGCCGCTGTGTTCCACCTGATGACCCACGCCTTCTTCAAGGCACTGCTGTTCCTCGGCGCGGGCTCGGTGATCATCGCCATGCACCACGAGCAGGACATGCGCAAGATGGGCGGCCTGCGCAAGTACATGCCGATCACCTTCATCACCATGTGGATCGGTACGCTGGCCCTGGTCGGCACGCCGTTCTTCTCCGGCTTCTACTCGAAGGACACCATCATCGAGGCCGCCGAGATCCACGCGCACATGTCCAACAGCTGGGTTGCGACCTATGCGTACTGGGCGGTACTCGGCGGCGTGCTGGTCACCAGCTTCTACAGCTTCCGCCTGCTGTTCCTGACCTTCCATGGCAAGGAGCGCTTCCGTGACGTGGCGCATGATGACCATGGTCACGGCCACGCTGCGACTGCGCACGATGACCATGCGCATGCCGCCGACGCGCATGCGGTCGATGCCCATGCAGGTCATGACGACCACGGCCATGGCCACGGTCCGCACGAGCCGCACGAAACCCCGTGGGTGGTGACGCTGCCGCTGATCCTGCTGGCGATCCCCTCGATCGTGATCGGCTTCTTCAGCATCGGTCCGATGCTGCACGGCACCGACTGGGCCGGGCATCACGCACACGAAGGCATCAAGGGCCAGGCCACCAACTTCTTCACCGGTATCGTCGATTTCTACGACCCCGCAAAGAACACGGTCGGCTTCCTCGGTGAGCACTTCCATGGCCCGGTGGCGTTCGCGCTGCACGGCATGACCCTGCCGCCGTTCTTCCTGACCGTGGCAGGCTTCCTGCTGGCCGTGATCTTCTACCTGTGGAAGCCGGACCTGTCGGGCAAGGCGCGCAGGACGTTTGCTCCGATTGTTTCGGTACTGGAAAACAAGTACGGCATGGACACGCTGTGGATCGACGGCTTCGCCGGCGGCAGCGTCAAGCTGGGCAAGGTGGCGCGCTGGATCGACACGAACATCGTCGATGGCACCGTCAACCTGGTCGCACGTGGGGCGGACGTGGCAGCCAATGTGCTGCGTCGTACCCAATCCGGTTTCCTCTATCACTACGCCTTCGCGATGATCATCGGCCTGATTGCCCTTCTGGGCCTGCTGATGCATTACCTGCGTTGATGACCTGTACGGAATAAGAAAACGTGTCGAACTGGCCCCTACTTAGTGTCCTCATCTGGCTGCCGATCATCGGCGGCGCCCTGGTCCTTGCCATCCGTGATGCGCAGACCGCCCGCTGGGCGTCGCTGGGTGTCGCGCTGCTGACCTTCGCCCTGAGCATCCCGCTGCTCACCGGTTATGACCCGGGTATCGACGCGCTCCAGTTCGTCGAAACCCGCGCCTGGATCCCGGCTTACGACATCGGCTACAACCTCGGCGTCGACGGCATCGCCATCGCGCTGATCGCGCTGACCACGCTGGTCAGCGTGTTGGCCCTGATCGGCGCATGGAGTGCCATCGACAAGCGCGTGAACCAGTACGTTGCCGCCTTCCTCATCCTGGAAGGCGTCACGGTCGGCATCTTCGCCGCCACCGATGCGATGCTGTTCTACGTGTTCTTCGAAGCGATGCTGATCCCGATGTTCCTGATCATCGGTGTCTGGGGCGGCCCGCGCCGCATCTATGCCGCGCTGAAGTTCTTCCTCTACACCTTCCTCGGCTCGGTGCTGATGCTGGTGGCGCTGGTCTACCTGTACCTGAAGGGCGGCAGCTTCCAGCTGGCCGACCTGTACGCACTGCAGCTCACCGCGACCGAGCAGACCTGGATCTTCTTCGCCTTCCTGATCGCCTTCGCGGTCAAGGTGCCGATGTTCCCGGTGCACACCTGGCTGCCCGATGCCCACGTGGAAGCCCCGACCGCCGGTTCGGTGATCCTGGCGGCCATCGCGCTGAAGATCGGTGGCTACGGCTTCCTGCGCTTCAACCTGCCGATCGTCCCTGACGCGTCGCAGGAATGGGCGTGGCTGGTCATCGCCCTGTCGCTGATCGCGGTGATCTACGTGGGTCTGGTCGCGCTGGTCCAGGACGACATGAAGAAGCTGATCGCCTATTCGTCTGTCGCACACATGGGCTTCGTCACCCTGGGTACCTTCATCGCCCTGTGGCTGGTGCGTGAGGCCGGCAATGCCGACGCCGCCCGCCTGGGCCTGCAGGGTGCGATGGTGCAGATGATTTCGCACGGCTTCGTGTCCGGCGCGATGTTCTCGTGCGTGGGCGTGCTGTACGACCGCATGCACAGCCGCCGCATCGCCGATTACGGCGGCGTGGTGAACGTGATGCCGTGGTTTGCGACCTTCGCCATGCTGTTCTTCATGGCCAACGCCGGCCTGCCGGGTACCTCCGGGTTTGTCGGTGAATTCATGGTCATCCTGGCCGCCTTCCAGCGTAATCCGTGGATCGCACTGGGCGCTGCCACCACCCTGATCATCGGCGCGGCCTACACGCTGTGGCTGTACAAGCGCATCTTCTTTGGCGAAGTGGCCAATGCGCACGTCGCCGAACTGAAGGACATCAACGGCCGCGAGTGGCTGGTGCTGGGGGTGTTCGCCATCGGCGTACTGGCCCTGGGCATCTACCCCAAGCCGCTGACCGACCTGATGGAGCCGTCGATCGCCAAGCTGGCGATGCAGATTGCTTCCAGCAAATTGCTCTGATCGGCCTGCCGAGCGAACTGATTCCAGGATTTGATAATGACCACCTCGCCGTTGCTGCCACTGACCGCCGCTGACCTGCCCCCGCTCGCTCCCGAGCTGGTGCTGGTTGCGAGCGCCTTCGCCCTGATGATCCTCGATCTGTTCGTCAGCAAGCAGAACAAGCTGATCACCCATCTGTTCTCGCTCGCCGCCCTGGCGGTAGTGCTGGTCATGCTGGCCACCGGAACGGGCGGGCAGGGCGAGGTCTTCCACGGCATGTTCGTGCGCGATACCGCGGCCGACGTGATGAAGGTGGTGATCGTGCTGTGCAGCGGGCTGAGCCTGGTGTACGGCTGGAGCTACCTGCGCGAACGCAATCTGTTCCAGGGGGAGATCCCGGTGCTGGTGCTGTTCGCCACGGCCGGCATGATGATCCTGGTGTCCGCCGGCAGCCTGCTGATGGTCTACCTGGGTCTGGAACTGCTTGCGCTGTGCTCGTACGCACTGGTGGCCAGCAACCGTGACAACGGCCTGGCGTCCGAAGCGGCGATGAAGTACATCGTGCTGGGTTCGCTGGCATCGGGCCTGCTGCTGTACGGCATGTCGCTGATCTACGGCGCAACGGGCTCGCTGCACCTTGATGCGATCAATGCGGCCATCCCGCATTCCGACGAGAAGATGCTGCTGCTCACCGGCGCGGTCTTCATGATCGCCGGCGTGGCGTTCAAGCTGGGCGCGGCGCCGTTCCACATGTGGCTGCCTGACGTGTACCAGGGCGCTCCGGCGCCGGTCGCACTGTTCATCAGTTCGGCCCCGAAGCTGGCGGCGTTCGGCATGGCCTACCGCCTGCTGGAAGTGGGCGTCGGTCCGCTCTCGGATGAGTGGAAGATCCTGATCGGTGGCTTGGCGGCCTTGTCGCTGGTGATCGGCAACCTGATGGCGGTCGCCCAGCACAACCTGAAGCGCATGCTGGCGTTCTCCACCGTGTCGCACATCGGTTTCCTGCTGATGGGCATCGCCGGTGGCGGCTCGCAGGGCTACGCGGCCGCGCTGTTCTATGCGCTCAGCTACGCGATCATGTCTACTGCCGCGTTCGGCGCGATCATCGCGATGTCCCGCAATGGCTTCGAGGCCGAGAACATCAACGATTACAAGGGCCTCAATGCCCGTAATCCGTGGATGGCGGCACTGATCCTGTGCATCATGGCGTCGATGGCCGGTATTCCCCCGTTCCTCGGTTTCTGGACCAAGCTGGCGGTGCTGGGCGCAGCGGTCAACGGCGGCATGCTGTGGCTGGCGATCCTGGGTGTGCTGTGTGCCGTGATCGGCGCGTTCTACTACCTGCGGGTCATCAAGGTCATGTACTTCGATGAACCGGTGGGCGAGCCGCTGCCGCGCAACACCGACCGCGTGCTGGGTGTGGTGCTGGGCGTGAATGCGTTGGCACTGCTGGCGTTGGGCCTGGCATGGAACCCGATCATGGTGTGGTGCCAGCAGGCATTTGCACATATTTCTTAAAAAGCGATACAAAACTGCGTTAATCGTGTAATATTCATCTCCTGAGTTGTGACTGCAGCGGTTCTGCCAGAACATCGTTGCAAGAGGCCTCCCTCGCGGGGCAGCAATTCAACCACTTCTGATGCGGGGTGGAGCAGTCTGGCAGCTCGTCGGGCTCATAACCCGAAGGTCGCAGGTTCAAATCCTGCCCCCGCTACCAAGACGAACAAGCGACTCCGGAAACGGGGTCGCTTTTTTCGTTATGGGGGTTCGGATGCGCTGGCCGCGCATGCAGAAGCCAGGGCAACGGCAACGGCAACGGCAACGGCAACGGCAACGGCAAAAGCAAAAGCTGCAGGGCTGCTGGTTGGGTGGGACGGGGTGGGTTGGCGGGGGACGGCAAGGGCCGCATCCATGCGGGCCTCGTTTCGCGCCATCCATGGCGCGGGTCCACGTCATCGCATTCGCGCTGCCGCTCCCACGCTTTGCTTCGCAAACCATGGGCCCCGTCTCACCAGCACCCACACCCCGCCGCTTCGCGGCCGCCCCTGACTTAGGGGCTCCCTTCATCCGACGGATTACTGTCCTCTGTAGCGCTGACCCGTGGTCGGCGGAGGTTGAAGGGGAGGGGGCCTGATGGTTTCCGCCGAGCTAGGCTCGGCGCTACCGGGTTTGATCCTTTGTTACCTTGCTGGGGCCTGCAACGCCTTGGTAGCGCCGACCCATGGTCGGCGGAATGTGCCTGCCAAGGGCCCGCTGCGCTCGCCCACCATGGGTCGGCGCTACCGCTTTTTTCTTTTTTCATACGCGGCGGGCGGCCACGGAACCTGTCAGGGGCCGGGCGGTGGGGCTGGGCGGGGGCGTTGAGCGCCATGGATGGCGCGAAACGAGGCACGCATGGATGCAGTCTTTGCCGTCCCCCGCCCAGCCCCACCGCCCGGCCCAGCTCCAGCATCGGCTTTCCCGCCAGCCGCGAGGGGGTTTCCACCCGTTCGACCACCCAAACCAACAGGAAAAGCTGAGCGGGGGTTGCGCGGCGCAGCAGAATGCTGCATAATTCCGCTTCTGGTGCGGGGTGGAGCAGTCTGGCAGCTCGTCGGGCTCATAACCCGAAGGTCGCAGGTTCAAATCCTGCCCCCGCTACCAACTAGGCATCAGACGAAAAAGCGATTCCGGAAACGGGGTCGCTTTTTTCGTTGGAGCCTTGCAGGGAGGGGCCTCCGCAAGCACAGACAGCATCCGCAGCTTGCACCAACCCGGTGCAAGGTCTATCATCAGCGGGCTGGCGGTATATCTGATGGTGGGCTCTGCAATGAGTGCGACCATCCCGCCACCGGCTTCGACCAGAAGCTGGGCTTCGCAGGGGATCGCGTCAGCGCGCCCTGCGGCCGGAATCCAATCACCGGATTTCACCGGACAAAGGGCCCAGCGGGCCCTTTTTCGTTTCCGGAACGGGCCCACTGCGGGTCCGGACACCATCCACATTCAACAACAAGGCAGGCTGTGAG
Source organism: Stenotrophomonas sp. WHRI 8082 (assembly GCF_040223995.2). Classification (NCBI taxonomy): domain Bacteria; kingdom Pseudomonadati; phylum Pseudomonadota; class Gammaproteobacteria; order Lysobacterales; family Lysobacteraceae; genus Stenotrophomonas; species Stenotrophomonas sp. WHRI 8082. The sequence goes on from NZ_CP167826.1 coordinate 3,486,782, forward strand.
CGACAAGGCAACCGAAATCGCGAATCTGCTCGGCCCCACCGTCGATGCGCTGGGCCTGGAACTGCTGGGCGTCGAGTATCTGCCCGCACCCGGCGGCGCCACGCTGCGTCTGTACATCGACGTGCTGATCGCCGAGCAGGACGAGCGCACCATCAACGTCGAGGACTGCGAGCGCGTCAGTCGCGAAGTGTCCGCGCAGATGGACGTCGAAGATCCGATCAGCGGAAATTACACGCTGGAGGTTTCATCGCCTGGCGTGGATCGTCCGCTGTTCAACCTGCAGCAGTTCGGTCAGCACCTGGGGCAGAACGCCAAGGTGCAGTTGAAGCTGCCGCAGGAGAATCGTCGCCGTCTGCAGGGCCGTATCGACTCGGTCGACGCAGAGCAGGGCACGATCAGTTTCACTGTCGACAAGACCACGCTGGTGGTGTCGGCCGACAACATCGACAAGGCACGCATCATGCCGGACTGGGTGGCGCTGGGGCTGGCCCCGAGCAAGCCGACCGGTCCTGCCAAGCAGCCGAAGCCGAACAAGAATCCATCCAACGAGCCTGCGGCCAAGAAGCCGCGCGCGGAGTGAGCCAATGAGCAAGGAACTTCTGCTGGTAGTTGACGCGGTCGCCAATGAAAAAGGCGTGCCGCGTGAAGTGATTTTCGACGCGATCGAAGCCGCTCTGGCGTCGGCCGCGAAGAAGCGCTACCCCGACGAGGAAGTGCTGGCGCGCGTGGTCATCGACCACAAGGACGGCACGTACGAAACCTTCCGCCGCTGGGAAGTGGTCGCCGACGACGTGGTCATGGAGTCTCCGGACCGCCAGATCCGGCTGATGGATGCCATCGACGAACAGGAAGGCGCCGAAGTCGGTGACTATGTCGAAGCACAGATCGAAAACCCGGACTTCGGTCGCATCGCGGCCCAGGCCGCCAAGCAGGTCATCGTGCAGCGTGTGCGCGAGGCCGAGCGGCAGCAGGTGGTGGATGCATGGAAGGATCGCGTCGGCGAGCTGATCACCGGTGTGGTCAAGCGTGCCGAGCGCGGCAATATCTTCGTCGACCTGGGCGGCAACGCCGAGGGCTTCATCCCGAAGGACAAGGGCATCCCGCGCGACGTGCTGCGTGCCGGTGACCGCGTGCGCGGCTACCTGGCTGAAGTGCGCTCCGAGCCCCGTGGCCCGCAGCTGTTCATCAGCCGCGCCGCGCCGGAGTTCATGATCGAGCTGTTCAAGCTGGAAGTGCCGGAAGTCGGCCAGGGCCTGGTGGAAATCATGGCCTGCGCACGTGATCCGGGCGACCGCGCCAAGATCGCCGTGCTGGCCCACGACACCCGTACCGACCCGATCGGTGCCTGCATCGGCATGCGCGGTTCGCGCGTGCAGGCCGTGTCCAACGAGCTCAATGGCGAGCGCGTGGACATCGTGCTGTGGAACGAAAATCCGGCCAACTTCGTCATCAATGCGATGGCGCCGGCCGAAGTGCAGTCGATCATCGTCGATGAAGACAAGCACTCCATGGATCTGGCCGTGGCGGAAGACCGCCTGGCCCAGGCCATCGGCAAGGGCGGACAGAACGTTCGCCTGGCCAGCCGCCTGACCGGGTGGCAGTTGAACGTGATGACCCAGGATCAGGTGACCGCCAAGTCCGAAGCCGAGCAGACCTCGGCCCGCCAGCTGTTCATGGACAAGCTGGAAGTGGACGAAGAGATTGCCAGCATCCTGGTGAGCGAAGGCTTCGGCACTGTCGAAGAAATCGCGTATGTACCCGTCGGCGAGCTGCTGGCGGTGGAAGGCTTCGACGAGGACATCGTCGAGGAACTGCGCGCACGAGCCCGTGACGCGCTGCTCAACGAGGCGCTGGCCGTTGAAGAAGGCCTGGAAGACGGCGTTCCTGCCGACGACCTGCTGGCCCTGGAAGGCATGGACGAGGTTACCGCCTACGCCCTGGCCAGCCATGGCGTGCGCACCGGTGAGGACCTGTCGGACCTGGCTGCCGACGAGGTGGTTGAATTCGGCATCGAGGGGCTGGACCAGGAGCGCGCCGCGGCGCTGATCCTGTCCGCCCGTGCCGAGGAAATCGCCCGATTGGAACGCGGCGAATGAGCCGGCAATGAACAGGGCCCTGAGCCGATCAGGGCGTAGAATCCGCGCTACCTCCAAAAACGGGGGGGCGCCCTCAAGATCATAGGATCCGAATGTCGCAGCAAACCACCATCCGCAAGCTTGCCGAACTGGTCAATACACCGGTTGAAAAACTGCTGGAACAGCTGGCGGGTGCCGGCATGAAGTTCAGCGGCCCAGAACAGGTCGTGACCAGCACCGAGAAGGTGAAGCTCCTGGGCTTCCTTCGCCGTGCCCATGGCAAGCCCGAGCAGGCCGTCGAAGAAGCCACCGAGGCCTCCAAGAAAATCACCCTGAACCGCCGCAAGCACCAGGAAGTGACGGTGAATGCGGGTCGCAGCAAGACCACCGTGAACGTGGAAGTGCGCCAGAAGCGCACCTACGACAAGGCGGCTGCGCGCATGACCCCGGATGAGGAGCGCGCCGACATCCTGCGCAAGCTGGAGGAATCCCGCCAGCGCAATCTTGATGAACAGGCAGCGCTGGCGGAGAAAGACCGCCTGCGCGATGAAGCCATCGTGCGCAAGCGCGAAGAAGAGGTCGCTGCCAAGGAGCGCGCCGAGGCTGACAAGAAGGCCGCTGAAGAAGCTGCCATCGCGGCCAAGGCGGCCGAAGCCGAAGCCGCCAGCCGTCCGGCTGCGCGACCGGCCGATGCCGCTGCGCCTGCCGCCCCGCGTGCTGCGCGTCCGCCGGCCGGTGGCCCGTCCGCGCCGCCGCGTGGCGCCGCACCGCCGCGTTCGGATGACCGCAACAACCGGGGTCCGGCACGTACCGACCGTCCGGGCGGCGATCGTTTCGCTGGCCAGATGCACCTGTCGGCCGCCGATCGCGCGCGTCGTGGCAACAGCAACAACAACAACAACCGTGGCCGTCCGGGCAGCCGCCCGCAGCCGGGCCGTCGTGACATGCGCGGCAGCCAGAACAGTGGTCCGCACGCGTTCGAGCGGCCGACCGCACCGGTCGTGCGTGAAGTGGCGATCGGTGACAGCATCACCGTGGCCGACCTGGCGCAGAAGCTCGCGCTGAAGGGCGGCGAAGTGGTCAAGGCGCTGTTCAAGATGGGCGTCATGGCGACCATCACCATGAGCATCGACCACGACACCGCGGCACTGGTGACCGAAGAGCTGGGCCATGTCGTGGTCCGCGCCGGCAATGACGACGTGGAAGAGGCGCTGCTGGCCGCTACCGGTGAAGAGCGCGGCGAAGCCGTCTCGCGTCCGCCGGTGGTCACCATCATGGGTCACGTCGATCACGGCAAGACCTCGCTGCTGGATTACATCCGCCGCACCAAGGTCGCTACCGGCGAAGCGGGTGGCATCACCCAGCACATCGGTGCGTACCACGTGGAAACGCCGAAGGGCGTGATCAGCTTCCTGGATACCCCGGGCCATGCTGCCTTCACCTCGATGCGTGCCCGCGGCGCCAAGCTGACCGACATCGTGGTGCTGGTCGTGGCCGCCGATGACGGCGTCATGCCGCAGACCAAGGAAGCGATCCAGCACGCCCGTTCGGCGAACGTGCCGCTGATCGTGGCGATCAACAAGATCGACAAGTCCGGTGCCGATCCGATGCGTGTGAAGAACGAACTGCTCACCGAGCAGGTCGTGTCCGAAGACTTCGGTGGTGACATCCAGATGGTCGAGATTTCGGCCAAGGCCGGCCTGGGCATCGACGACCTGCTGGAAGCCATTTCCGTGCAGGCCGAGCTGCTCGAGCTGAAGGCCGTGTCTGATGGTCGCGCCAGTGGCGTGGTCATCGAATCCTCGCTGGACAAGGGCCGTGGCCCGGTCGCGACGGTGCTGGTGCAGCAGGGCTCGCTGAAGAAGGGCGATTACCTGGTGTGCGGTATCCAGTACGGCCGCGTGCGTGCGCTGTTCGACGAAACCGGCAAGCAGCCGGACCAGGCCGGTCCGTCCATTCCAGTGCAGGTGCTGGGTCTGTCCGGCGTGCCGGAAGCGGGTGATGATTTCACCGTGGTCGACGACGAGCGTCTGGCCAAGGACGTTGCACAGCAGCGCGAAACCAAGCGCCGCGAATCGCGCCTGGTGCAGTCTGCCGGCAGCCGCATGGAAGACATCATGGCGCAGCTGGGCAAGGGCGAGGGCCAGCAGGTCCTCAACCTGGTCATCAAGGCCGACGTGCAGGGTTCGGTGCAGGCCCTCAGCCAGGCGCTGGTCGGTCTGTCCAACGACGACATCCGCATCAACGTGATCCACTCCGGCGTGGGCGGCATCACCGAATCGGACGCCAACTCGGCGGTCGCTTCGAAGGCCACCGTCATCGGCTTCAACGTGCGTGCGGACGCTTCGGCCCGTCGCCTCATTGAATCCAACGGCGTCGACCTGCGTTACTTCTCGATCATCTATGACGTGATCGATCAGGTGAAGCAGGTGGCTTCCGGTCTGCTGGGCGTGGAGATCCGCGAAGAGATCATCGGTATCGCCGATGTGCGCGACGTCTTCCGCAGCTCGAAGTTCGGCGCAGTGGCCGGCTGCATGGTCGTGGAAGGCATCGTCAAGCGGAACAAGCCGATCCGCGTGCTCCGCGACAGTGTCGTGGTGTTCGAGGGCGAGCTGGAATCGCTGCGCCGCTTCAAGGAAAACGTCGACGAAGTCCGCAATGGTACCGAGTGCGGTATCGGCGTGAAGGCTTACAACGACGTCAAGCCGGGTGACCAGATCGAGTGCTTCGAGCGTATCGAAGTGCCGCGCACCCTGTAACGGCTGCAAGGGACCGGGCCGAAAGGCCCGGTCCTGCTTTCAGGCACCACCCGTTAGACTGCTGTCATTACTCCAAATACAAAGAGCCCTGCCGCGTGCCCAAGACTTTCCATCGAACCGACCGTGTCTCCGCCCAGATCCGCCGCGAGCTCGGCACCCTGGTGCACAACGCCGTGCGTGTACACGGGTTGCCCTCGGTGAGCGTGTCCGATGTGGAAATCACCCGCGACATGTCTCATGCCAAGATTTTCGTTACCGCGCTGATGGCGGAACGATCCGAAGAAGCAATGAAGGGCCTGAAGGAACTGGCCTGGCAGCTGCGCATGGACCTGGCGCGCGCGATGAAGCTGCGCCACGTGCCCGAACTGCACTTCCACTACGATGATTCAGTCGATCGCGGCGAACGCATCGACAACCTGCTGCGCGAGCTGCCCGATACGCTGGCGGCGGAAAAGAAGCGCGAAGGCAACGAAGAATAAGGACTCCGTCGCGTCGAGCGCTGCTCGGCGACTGCCCGTGGGCACGGATCCTGCCCGCCGAGCATGGCTCGGCGCTCACAACGTTGGCGTTCCACAATGAAACCCCGTATTCAATTCCGTCGCCTCGACGGCATTCTGCTGCTCGACAAGCCGACCGGCATGAGCTCCAACGCTGCGCTGCAGAGTGCGCGCCGCCTGTTCCGGGCAGAGAAGGGCGGCCACACCGGCAGTCTGGATCCACTGGCTACCGGGCTGTTGCCGCTGTGCTTTGGCGAGGCGACCAAGATCGCCGGCCTGCTGCTGGGCTCGGCGAAGGCGTATGACGCCGACATCGTGCTGGGGCAGAGCACCGACACCGACGACGCCGAAGGCCAGGTACTGCTGCAACGGCCGGTGCCGTCCATCAGTGCCGATGCGCTGCAGGCTGCGCTGGCTCCGTTCGTGGGTCACATCCGCCAACGCGCGCCGGTCTATTCGGCGTTGAAGCAGGGCGGCGAGCCGCTGTATCTCAAGGCGCGGCGTGGCGAGGTGATCGATGCGCCCCAGCGCGACGTCCATGTCCAGTCGATCACGGTGCTTGAGCAGCAGGCTGATCGTCTGCGCCTGCGCGTGACCTGTGGCTCCGGGACGTATATCCGCAGCATCGCCCGTGACCTTGGCGAGGCGCTGGGGTGTGGCGCGCACATCGGCGCGTTGCGACGCCTCTGGGTCGAACCCTTCCTCGATCCGGTGATGGTGACCCTGGACCAACTGCGTACGCTGGCCGACGCCGGCGATGAGGCGGGGATGGAAGCCCATCTGTTGCCCTTGGCAGCCGGCCTGGTTGCGTATCCGCCTGTACATCTGGATGAACAGCAGGCAGCGCGATTCTGCGTGGGCCAGCGGCTGCGCGATACGTCATGGCCGAGCGGGCTGGTCGTGGTACATGACGCCGCCGGCGGCGTATGCGGCCTGGGCCAGGTAGACGAAACCGGCCTGTTGGCCTCGCAGCGACGCTTCAATCTGTGACATGCAACCGGGCGATTCAGCCCAGGTCCTTGTTCCGGGAGGTCGCTCCCGTTACAATTTTGCGGCCCTTTACAGGGCAGCCTGCGTCCCGCAGGTTCATCATCAGCCTACGGCGAGCCAAGCGGTGCGTGAACACGTTCCTGCTGGCCCCGCATCAAAAGAGAAAAAGCAATGTCGATCGACACCCAGAAGGTAATTGAAGACAACAAGCGCAGCGCCACCGACACCGGTTCCCCGGAAGTCCAGGTTGCCCTGCTGACCGCACGCATCGAACTGCTGACCGGCCACTTCAAGACCCACAAGAAGGATCACCACAGCCGTCGTGGCCTGCTGCAGATGGTCAACCGCCGCCGCAGCCTGCTCGACTATCTGAAGAAGAAAGACGTTGCCCGCTACAAGGGTCTGATCGAAAAGCTTGGCCTGCGTCGCTAAGCAAGAAATCCTCCGCGGCGCAGTGATGCGCCGCGGTTTTGTTTTGCAGCATCGTTTTTCATCGCATTCAGACCGGGACACCGGTCACCCGCAGGCGGCATGGGTCGCCGACGGTCCATTCGCAGACAGCATCCCCAAGGACACCCTCCGTGGCAAAAATCACCAAAACCTTCCAGTACGGCAAACATACCGTCACGCTTGAGACCGGCGAAATCGCGCGCCAGGCCGGCGGCGCGGTCATCGTCAAGTTCGACGACACCGTACTGCTGGTCTCCGCCGTTGCTGCAAAGAGCGCGCGTGAGGGCCAGGACTTCTTCCCGCTGACCGTTGATTATCAGGAGAGGTTCTACGCCGGTGGCCGTATTCCGGGTGGCTTCTTCAAGCGCGAAGGCCGCTCGACCGAGAAGGAAACCCTGATCTCGCGTCTGATCGATCGTCCGATCCGCCCGCTGTTCCCGGAAGACTACAAGAACGAAGTGCAGATCATCGCCACGGTCATGTCGCTGAACCCGGACATCGACGGTGACATCCCGGCCCTGATCGGCGCCTCCGCTGCACTGGCCCTGGCCGGCACCCCGTTCAAGGGTCCGATCGCCGCTGCCAAGGTCGGCTACAAGAACGGTGAGTACATCCTCAACCCGACCGTGACCGAGCTGAAGGATTCGGAGCTGGAACTGGTGGTTGCCGGTACCTCCAACGCCGTGCTGATGGTGGAATCCGAAGCCGCGCTGCTGTCCGAAGACGTGATGCTGGGCGCCGTGACCTTCGGTCACCGCGAAATGCAGAAGGTCATCCACATCATCAACGAACTGGTCACCGAAGCCGGTACCAAGCCGTCGACGTGGGTTGCCCCGGCCAAGAACGATGCCCTGATCAGCGCCCTGCAGGAAGCAATCGGCCCGCGCCTGGGCGAAGCCTTCCAGGTGCGTGACAAGCTGCAGCGCCGTGACGCCATCTCGTCGATCAAGAAGGACGTGGTCGAGTCGCTGGCAGGCCGCGTGGCCGCTGAAGGCTGGAACCCGGCCGAACTGTCGAAGGAATTCGGCGAGCTGGAATACAGCACCATGCGCAACTCGGTGCTGGACACCAAGGTCCGCATCGACGGCCGTGCGCTGGACACCGTGCGCCCGGTTTCGGTGCGCACCAGCGTGTTGCCGCGTACCCACGGCTCGGCGCTGTTCACCCGCGGTGAGACGCAGGCCCTGGTCGCGATCACCTTGGGCACCGCTCGCGACGGTCAGGTCATCGACGCCGTGTCCGGTGAGTACAAGGACAACTTCCTGTTCCATTACAACTTCCCTCCCTACTCGGTGGGTGAGTGCGGCCGCATGATGGGCCCGAAGCGTCGCGAAATCGGTCATGGCCGTCTCGCCAAGCGCGGCGTGCTGGCAGTGATGCCGTCGCTGGAATCCTTCCCGTACACCATCCGCGTCGTGTCGGAAATCACCGAGTCGAACGGTTCCTCGTCGATGGCATCGGTCTGCGGTTCCTCGCTGGCCCTGATGGACGCCGGCGTGCCGGTCAAGTCGCCGGTTGCCGGCATCGCCATGGGTCTGGTCAAGGAAGGCGAGCGCTTCGTCGTCCTGTCCGACATCCTGGGCGATGAAGATCACCTGGGTGACATGGACTTCAAGGTCGCTGGTACCGCTGAGGGCATTTCCGCCCTGCAGATGGACATCAAGATCGAAGGCATCACCGAAGAGATCATGAAGCAGGCACTGCAGCAGGCCAAGGCCGGCCGTCTGCACATCCTGGGCGAGATGGCCAGTGGCCTGTCCGCGCCGCGTCAGGAGCTGTCGGACTACGCGCCGCGCCTGCTGACCATCAAGATCCACCCGGACAAGATCCGCGAAGTGATCGGCAAGGGTGGTTCCACCATCCAGGCCATCACCAAGGAAACCGGTACGCAGATCGACATCCAGGATGACGGCACGATCGTCATCGCGTCGGTCAACGCCATCGCTGCCCAGGCCGCGAAGGCACGCATCGAGCAGATCACCTCGGACGTCGAACCGGGTCGCATCTACGAAGGCAAGGTCGCCAAGATCATGGACTTCGGTGCATTCGTCACCATCCTGCCGGGCAAGGATGGCCTGGTGCACGTGTCGCAGATTTCCAGCGACCGCGTCGAGAAGGTCGGCGACGTGCTGAAGGAAGGCGATGTGGTCAAGGTCAAGGTGCTGGAAGTGGACAAGCAGGGCCGTATCCGCCTGTCCATGAAGGCCGTCGAAGAAGGCGAGGGTGTGTCTGCCGAGTAATCGGCCGCTGCACTTCTGCTGGAATGAGAAAGCGGGCTTCGGCCCGCTTTTTCTTTGCCGGTACATCGTTCTATGTGGCGAGCCACCGGGCTACCTGGTGCGGTAGATCGGGTGGGAGCTGTTGGATGATCCCCCTCGCCATCGCGTCGGCGTCCTTGTCGATCAGCTGGAATCCTGCGACGAAGCCGCTGACGCCGCCGACGGCATGATCCTTGGCCGTACCAATGCTGCGCAGGGACGATAGGCGATGTCCTCGGGGAGCGTGCGCGTAAAGGGTCCTGGCGACCTTGTCCTTGGGAGGCCCCAGCGTGCTGATTTCTTTGTCGGGTTGAGTCAGAAACGTCATCCCTCCGATGGCGGCAGTAGAAAACGCGGCAATACTGGTGACGTATCGTTGATTTAGGTCCAGCTCCAGCTTCCTGCCTGATGCTTGGCCTGTCATTACACTGCTGCCGTCGGAATGGTTCACCTTGAATCCCGACATGTACTCAGCGTTGTAGGGTTTTGCAATCCAGAACTCGATCGAGCGGACGTCCGATTTCGGTGTGCTCCAATCAGGGCGAGCCTTGGGCGGCGATGTGTCGGGATGCCACCAGCCTACAACAGGACTGAGAAGCTCGCGCTCCAGGCGAATGCGCGACCCGTTGGGGAATTTTCTTGCGTCAAATGCATTCCATGTTGCCCGCACGTCGATGACGGAAGGCGTAAGTGCATAAAGCGCCTCATGAATCGCGCTCAGCGGTTGATTTCTGCCGTAGGGCGTATTGCTGTAGGGGTTGTCTCGACGTGCATTGTCGACGACTTTTGGAACGATCTCGTCAACGTAACGTTCGTAGCGTGAGATACGCGCGGTGAGGTCGTCCTTGACCGACTCAACGTCCGCATCTGATAGTCCTATCTGCTTGCCGGTGAGCGCCATGTCCCTGAGCAGGGCCAGTTCGAGCGTGGCGGCCATGGCAAAGTAGTGCAGGAGAGAGCCCTCGTGTCCGGTCAGCTGGAACTGTGGCATGCGTTGGGCAAACACGGTGCGTGCTGCGATGCTCTGTGTTTTGATCGTATCGGGGTTACCGTCACGAACGGCATCGCGATAAAGCCGTGCGACGTCGCTGATGCCGGCGAGGTCCGCCTTCACCAGATTCGTCACCGTCTCGGAAATCTTCTCATCTGTATAACGCTGCCACAACGCCTCTGGATCCTCTCCAGCCATAGGAACGAATAGATTACCCAGGCTAACCAGGTAGCCTCCTATCAATGGTGAGGTTTTCGCGAGACTGGATATGAGTAATGCGCGGAGCGTATTGATCGTGGCATTGCTGGCGTTGAGCGATGCGTTCGACAAGGGAACGCCCATGGGGTCTGTCAGGCCGCGGTAGGCGCTGGCCCACGGAGCGAGCATGCAGCCCATGCCAACTGCAGACGTCGTCAGCAGAAAGCGTCGTCGATCAGGATGCGTGGGTGAGGCCGCGGTAGCGGGTACGGGGAAAAGCGAGGGTCGTTTCATGAGGGCTGGCCTACGTGGAAAGTCGAAGCGCGGAGCGCAATCGCACTATCCCGTTCTGCTCACCTGCAGGTTATCGGCGCTGTTCGCAACGTGCCACGGACAAGCACGCAGGGTGCTGTCGGTAGCAAGCTGGTCCTGACTCATTCCGTCATTCGGCGGGGTTCCAGCGCCATCTGTTTACCGCGCGGCGGGCCGCTGCCGGGTAGTTTGCGAGAACCAGTGCTCACTGCGGATTCGCCCAGACACTGTGCGGGTCACCGTCACGCGCGCGCCGTGCGGTCGCGCGTGCAATCACCGCAAAACCCACGGCCATCGCCGCTGCAACCGCCCACCCAGAACAGCGGCCAGTAGCCGTGGCCGGCGCTGGTCCGCCACCAGTATCAGGTAAGTGCACCATGCGCTACCGACACGGCAGCAGTCACGATCGCAGCCGCCCACAGCAGTTCACGTGCTGCCTGCCCAGGGCGCCGCAGCCCCACCAGTCCATATCGACGCGGGGCATCGCGTGGCATCCATGAGGTCGGTTGGCTATGGCCAGGCGTCCGCGCTGTTTCAGGAGGCAACCTTAACGTGGGCCTTCAGTTGCTCAACCAGGAGGCCGGCCCAATCAGTCTGGATGCCTACGACCGGTTGGCGCCCAACATCGCTCATCAATCGCTCAAGTGGCTTGCGGACTGAAGCAAATTGATCGCGCCTGCTGGTCGAGGTTGTCTGCCGGAGTCACGTTCACTGAAGGCCCTTCATTGCAAGGAGCCGACACGTCGGCGGTGGTCTCTGGAAGAGAAGGCGAGCACAAAACCCGCTTTCTCCCGGTGGAACACGCGTTGGAGTTCGCTGTCAGTCCACCGGTCTGCGTATCCAATCGATCAGGTGGGGGGCAATGACGGGGACAATCCGTGCGTCGGTTTCCGGGTGGATGCTGGTGACGCTGGGTTGTTCCAAGCCAAAGCCGTAGACGAGGCCGCTGATCGCGTCATGCGCCGCTTCATCGCCGCGGCCCTTACCGATGCTGCGGATTGATTGAAGCTTGTGCCTCGCGTACCCGCTGCTCACCTTCATCTCGTTGCCCTGAAGCTCGCGACCCACGGCCACGAACCCGCCACGATTCGTGGTTAGGCCGATCCGGGCGACTCCGGCAGTGTACGACGTCACTGCGTGTTTAATCCAAGTTTCATTGATTACAAATTCATGACGATCCCCCACGATATCGCCGGTCTGCAATGTCTCGTCCGTCTGGTCGTAGTACAGCTTTACTGCAGACAACCACCGGGTATTCCACTGCGCACGAACCCAGAATTCCATCCGGTTGATGCGTGTCCCTGGGGTCTTCCAGTCCGGAATTTCGTCAGGCGCGCGTGATCCGAGATCCCACCAGCCCGCGATAGGGGAAAATATCTCACGCAGCAGCGTTACGCGTTTCTTGTCCGGATACTTTGCCGCGTCAAAGGCAAACCAAGTGTCACGCAGATCAATTGCTTCAAGCTGCAGCCGCGCCTTCTCGGCCAGCATCGCAGAAAGTGGCTCGTTGCGTCGAATGGGCGCGCCGTCGTTCGGGTTATCCCTGCGTGCCTTGGCGATGGCCGCCTCCACTGTATGGTCCACGTGAAGCGTGTAGGCCTTGATCCGGTTGGCGAGTTCGGTTTTGTAGCTCTGCACGGACTCCGCGTTGAAACCGATAGACATTCCTTTCAGCGCGATATCCCTCAGCAGCGCCAGGTGCAACGTTGCGGCGACGACGAAAAGAGGGAGTAGCGTGATCCGCTCCGCCGGCAGCTTAAAGCGTTCAATCACCCCGGAGAAATGGGTATTGCTTGAAACGCTCTGCGAATGGATCGTTTTGAGATCCTGTGCGGCTACCGCATTCCGATAGAGTCGGGACACGCTGGTCAACCCCTCAAGATCGGCCTGCACCAGATTGAATACGGTTTCGGAGATTCGCCTGTCGGTATATTTCCGCCACATCTGCTCCGGCGTCTCGCCTTCGGGGGGGAGAATCAAGGCGCCCACGTAGGACAGCAGTCCACCCACCACGGGAGCTTGGTGAAGGGCGCCAAGCGTTGACTCGCGCATCACGTCGTAGAGCTCGCCGGTTGGCTCGGCCCGCGGCACTCCGGTGGGTGACAGAGACTCCATCCCGAGCGCCGCCCTCGATGGCGAGGCCGCCAGCGAGCTCGTCGCGAGTGACGAGCATCCGATCACGGCGGCGGTCATCAGTGTTCTGCGGACAGGGTCCTGGGGAGCGCCCGGGGCCCTATCGGCAGGAGGGAAATCGTGACGCTTCATTGGCTGACCTCGCTTTGACGGACCGGTTCGTGCATCAATCTTCCGGTCATCGGCTCGTTGCGGGCAGCGGGAGAGATCCCGGGGAAGGCCGGTGGAACCGCGCAGTGACGACTAGGGCAATCCCGTTGGATCACCGGCAGTCTTGGGCAGCGCGCGACGCAGGCGCTCCCATACGGAAGGCGGCACGCGCGGCGGGCCGGAGGGCGAGTGCAGTGGCTGTCAGTCTGCCCACACGCTGTAGGGATCGCCATGCCGGGCCCGTCGCGTCGTCGCACGCGCCAGCACCGCATAGCCGGTCGCCATCGCCATCGCCACCGCGTCCACCCAGAACAGCGGCCAGTAGCCCTGGCCGGCGCTGGTCCACCACCAGTATCCGGTGAGCGCACCATGCGCTACAGGCACTGCAGCGGTCACGATCGCAGCCGCCCACAGCAGTTCACGTGCTGCCTGCGCAGGGCGCCGCAGCGCAGCCCAAAGTACACAGGCTCCCCAACTGCCGAAGCACACCCAGCGGATGCCCGCGTCGACGCTGTGCGGAGCGAACCGTTCCAGTAGCTGTGCCGCGACGAAGGCCGCGGAGATAGCGACCACCAAGCCGATGCACACGCCGACGGTCGCCCGCGCCATGTTGACCTGCGCGCGCCCCTGCTCGACCTGCCGCCGCTTGCGCCGCGATTCGATCCACAACAGGTTGCCGGAGTAGAACAGGAAGGCGCCGCCCAGGCCCATCAGGAAATACAACCACGCCACCAGTCCATTGCCGAACTCCCCGAAGTGCAGGGCATAGGCCGCGCTGAGGGTGGCATGGTTCGCATCACGCTGGCCCGGCAGCTGGCTGGCCAGCAGTCTGCCACTGGCGACGTCGAAGGCAACCGCGCCTGCCGGCCCCAGTGTGCCCTCCGATTCGCCGGTGATCTCGATCGTGGCCATCACGTCGCCGGCATGGGCCAGCTTCAGATAGGCCGGTTCAAAGCCCTGCACACCTTGGTCGCGGGCGGCTTGCAATGAACGGGCATGCAGGTCGGCCAGGTCCACGCCTCGTCCTGTGGTGCCGCTGGGGGCACGGACGGGCGCGGTGTCCATCGCCGCCGGTACGGCCTGCAGCAGCTTGCCGTCGTAAACCAGCGGGTTGAGCAGAGCCATCTGGAGGAAGACCAGGCACAGCAACGCCCCGGTCACCGCGAACATCAGGTGGAAGGGAAGGCTGAGCACACCGACCACATTGTGGGCGTCCTGCCAGAACTGCTTCAGGTTGCGGCCCGGCCGCAGCGCGAACAGATCGCCGGCTAGCTTGGGCAGGTGGATCACCAGGCCGCTGAGCAGGGCCACGCCATACAACAGGCTGACGATGCCCATCAGGTAGATGCCGGCCACCGGCAGGCCCAGCGTGTAGTGCAGCTCATTGACCAGCTCAGCCAAGCCGGTCTGCGGCGGGGTGACACTGCCGTCGTAGTGATCCAGCCAGGCGTACTGCCAGACGCCTTTGGCGTCCTGCCAGTAGGCGATCGGCTGCGGGTGGTCGCCGCCGGGGAAGGTCATGCCCACGTGCGTGCGTGCAGCCGGATGGCGCTGCAGCACCCCGTCAAGCAATCGCTGGGTGTCCGCCAGCGTGGCGGGCGCCTGGGTCACGGCCTGCGGTGTCTGCCACAACGGCACGTCATGGTGGAATACCGTCAGGGCTCCGGCATAGAACGCCACGAACAGCGCAAACCCTGCCACCAGCCCAACCCAGGTGTGCAGCGTGGTGAACGTTCGCAGGGTCTGCGAGCTGAACTTCATGCGCGATTACTCACTGCACCGCGCCGGACAGGCGCAGCAGCCATAGAAGAAGGAAGACGCCTGCCGCACTTGCGCCCAACAGCGCCCATGCGCGTGCCGCAGTGCGGAAGCTGAAGGCCCAGATCGCTGCAAGCATCCACAGCGGGATGAAGGCGATGAGGCTCGGCACCAGCGCGGCCTGCCAGTGCCCGGGGGGCAGCCAGGCGACCAGACCGGTCAGCCCGGCGGCGACCAGGAAGCCGACGACGATGCCCGCCGATGCGCGGCCCCACATCAGCGCCGCGCCTTGGCGGGGTGTGCGTGCGGCCGGTGCCAAGCGGCCAGGGCGGGCAGCAGCATCGCCATGGCCATCCAGCTGCACAGCATCACCACCAGGCCTGCGCCGACACCCAGGTTGGCCATCCACAACCACAGCGAAGCCACCGCTGCGACCGTGCCGATCTCGCGGCCGAGCCGGCCGGCACGGTGCGCGCGCGGCCACCGGCAGTGCCGGGAGGCGGCATAGAAGGCCATCGTGGAGAATATCGACGCTGCCAAGGCAAGCGAACAGAAACCCAACGAAGACAATCCGATGGTGGGAACCTGGATCATGCGGCGATCAAGCCCATGGCGCGTGTGGACGGACGATCAGAAGAGGGGGTCATGGGGGAGCCGGAAGGAAGGGCAGGGCCGATTGCCTGAGCATGGTAATCATTGCCATTTGCCGCCGCCAGCCTCGGCTATTCAGGCCGGACACGGTGTTGACCTTGGGCTTTGCGGCAGGCTGGTTTAAGATCAGCGTGGATACCCTGACTGGAACCAAGGTGGCCCGCGCCCAGCGCCGGCCGAGCGTGTGACATGAGCACTACCACCGCCCACCGCTGACCTGCCCCGACGGCCCACTTGCAGGCGCCTTCGTGGCGCTTTTTTATTATCCGGGCGCTGCCCGGATCCGCATTCCAGCCCCTGCGCGGGCCTTGCCAGAAAAAATATCCCGATGATCACGATCACCCTTCCCGACGGCAGCCGCCGCGAATTCGAACATCCCGTCAGCGTCATGGACGTCGCCCAGTCGATCGGCGCCGGCCTGGCCAAGGCCACCATCGCCGGCTCGGTGGATGGCGTGCTGGTCGATGCCAGCGACGTGATCGATCATGACGCGACCCTGCGCATCATCACCGCCAAGGACGAGGAGGGCGTGGAGATCATCCGCCACTCCAGCGCGCATCTGGTCGGCCACGCGGTGAAGCAGCTGTACCCCGACGCCAAGATGGTGATCGGCCCGGTCATTGCCGAAGGGTTCTATTACGACATCCAGTCCGAACGTCCGTTCACCCCGGATGACCTGGCCGCGATCGAAAAGCGCATGGGCGAGCTGATCGCGCAGGACTACGACGTGGTGAAAAAGGTGACCCCGCGCGCCGAAGTCGTGGAAATCTTCAAAGCGCGTGGTGAGGACTACAAGCTGCGCCTGATCGAAGACATGTCCGACGACATCCAGGCGATGGGCATGTATTACCATCAGGAATACGTGGACATGTGCCGTGGTCCGCACGTGCCGAACACGCGCTTCCTCAAAGCGTTCAAGCTGACCCGCATTTCGGGCGCGTACTGGCGCGGCGATGCGCAGAACGAGCAGCTGCAGCGCATCTACGGCACCGCGTGGGCCGACAAGAAGCAGCTGGATGCCTATATCAAGCGCATCGAAGAAGCGGAAATGCGCGACCACCGCCGAATCGGCAAGCAGCAGGACCTGTTCCACTTGCAGGAAGAGGCGCCGGGCCTGGTGTTCTGGCACCCGAAGGGCTGGGCGCTGTGGCAGGTGGTGGAGCAGTACATGCGCAAGGTCTACCGCAACAGTGGCTATGGCGAGGTGCGCTGCCCGCAGATCCTGGACGTGTCGCTGTGGAAGCAGTCCGGCCATTGGGACAACTACAAAGAGAACATGTTCTTCACCGAATCGGAGAAGCGCACCTACGCGGTCAAGCCGATGAACTGCCCGGGCCACATCCAGGTGTTCAACCAGGGCCTGCACAGCTACCGCGACCTGCCGATCCGCTACGGTGAGTTCGGTTCCTGCCATCGCAACGAGCCCTCCGGCGCGCTGCACGGCATCCTGCGCGTGCGCGGTTTCACCCAGGACGACGGCCATGTGTTCTGCACCGAATCGCAGATCGAAGACGAAGTGACGGCGTTCCACCAGCAGGCGCTGGCGGTGTACCAGCACTTCGGTTTCGAGGACATCCAGATCAAGATCGCACTGCGCCCGGAATCGCGCCTGGGTGACGACGCCACGTGGGACAAGGCCGAAGGCGCGCTGCGCTCGGCGCTGTCCAGTTGTGGCGTGGAATGGCAGGAGCTGCCGGGCGAGGGCGCCTTCTACGGGCCGAAGATCGAGTACCACCTGAAGGACGCGATCGGCCGTACCTGGCAGCTGGGCACCATGCAGGTCGATTTCATGATGCCGGGACGCCTGGGGGCGGAGTATGTGGACGAGAACAGCCAGAAGAAGCACCCCGTCATGCTGCACCGGGCGATCGTGGGCTCGATGGAGCGTTTCATCGGCATCCTGATCGAGCACCACGCCGGCCAGTTCCCGGCGTGGCTGGCGCCGACGCAGGTGGTGGTGGCCAACATCACCGATGCACAGGCTGAATACGTGAGCGAGGTGCGCAAATCCCTTGCGGATCAAGGCTTCCGCGTTACCGCCGATTTGCGTAACGAGAAGATCGGTTATAAGATTCGCGAGCACACGCTTCAGCGCGTGCCGTACCTCCTGGTCATTGGTGACCGTGAGAAGGAAAACGGCGCGGTCGCGGTGCGTACGCGCTCCGGCGAGGATCTGGGCAGCATGAGTCTCCAGGCCTTCGTTGAGCGGCTGCAGGCCGAAGGCGCGTAATCAAAAGGTCCGACCCGTGCGCAAAGGCGCGCGGGTCGGTTCAACCCCCTTGGGAGATCGCAATATCAGTACCCCTGACAACAAACAGAATCGCAGGAATCAGGAAATCCGTGTCCCGCGCGTCCGCGTGATCGGTAGTGACGGTGAGATGATCGGCGTGCTGACGCGCGACGAAGCACTGTCCATGGCCGAAGACGAGGGCTTGGACCTGGTCGAGATCCAGCCGCAGGCCGATCCGCCGGTGTGCAAGATCATGGACTTCGGCAAGTTCAAGTTTGAAGCCCAGAAGAAGGCCAGCGAGGCCAAGAAAAAGAGCAAGCAGGTCGAGATCAAGGAAGTGAAGTTCCGTCCGGTCACGGATGAGGGCGACTACCAGATCAAGCTGCGCAAGATGCGCGGTTTCCTCGAAGAGGGCGACAAGATCAAGGTCAACATCCGCTTCCGTGGCCGCGAAATGAGCCATCAGGAACTGGGTCGTGAAATCGCCAGCCGGATCGAGACCGATCTGGGCGAGGACATCGTGATCGAATCCCGTCCGCGCCTGGAAGGCCGTCAGATGGTGATGATGATTGCTCCGAAGAAGAAGACATAAAGCCTGACGGGCTGCCCTGCGGGGCGCCTGGCGGCTGAATCGTCACGGTGGAAAGGCGCTCATGGCGCCTTTCTGCTTTTCCGGGGATGACGAGCGGGCAGGCATCTGCTTTGCCCGCTTTTCTTTTTTTCTGCGCGGCCGGCGGATTGCGGAAACCGTCAGCGGGCCGGGCGGGGCAGGTTGCACGGGGCCCTTGGAGCCCCGGACGGGCGGAAAGGAGCTTACATGGACGTACTTGCAGCGTGCCCCGTGCAGCCTGCCCCGTCCGGCCCAGCCCCGGCAACCGCGTTGCATGCGTCGGCGCGAGGGGGTGTCACCCGTTCGCTGACATCAATCGCGTTGCCCGAGGCCCATTTCCCCTGTATGATTGCCGGCTCGACCCATCAGGAGGGGTCGTACGCGGATCATGGCAGGACGGAAAGAGTGGCCACGGCCACCGCCAGATCAGTCAGAAACCAGGGTCATATCCCATCAAGGACATTGCAATGCCCAAGATCAAGACCAACCGGGCGGCGGCCAAGCGTTTCCGCAAGACCGCCTCGGGCAAGTACAAGTGCGGCCACGCAAACCGTAGCCATATCCTCACGAAGAAAGCGACCAAGCGGAAGCGTAACCTGCGGCAGACGAATCACGTCCGCGCAGAAGACGCCGGCCGTCTGGACCGCATGCTCCCTTACCTCTGAGGAACTGACACATGGCACGAGTAAAACGTGGCGTACAGGCGCGTCGCCGCCACAAGAAAATCCTGACTTTGGCGAAGGGCTACTACAATGCCCGTCGCAAGGTCTTCCGCGTTGCCAAGCAGGCCGTCATCAAGGCCCAGCAGTACGCGTACATCGGTCGTAAGCAGAAGAAGCGTAATTTCCGCTCGCTGTGGATCGTCCGTATCAACGCAGCAGCCCGCATCAACGGCCTGAGCTACAGCCGTTTCATGAATGGTCTGCTGAAGGCGGGCATCACCCTTGACCGTAAGGTCCTGGCTGATATCGCCGTGCACGACGAGGCAGCTTTTGCCGCGTTGGCTGAAAAGGCCAAGGGCGCACTGGCGGCATAAGTCCCCATCCCCGCCGTTGCCGTTCGCGCGCAACGGTGGTGGTTGAGGCAATGCATGGGGAAGGGCGCAAGTCCTTCCCCATTCTTTTTTGTGCGGTGGCCAGCGCAATGCGCGGCGGCCGGACGGCGGTGGCGACGGGGGTCGGCCCTTCGCGCATCGCGAGGGCACATCCGACCCGAGGTTTCGGCACCCTATGAGTGACATCCAATCCCTGACCCACCAGGCACTGGCCGATGTGGCTGCCGCGCAGAGTCCCGAGGCGCTGGAGCAGTTGCGCGTCTCCCTGCTGGGCAAGAGTGGCAGTATCACCGCGCAGCTCAAGCAGCTCGGCGCCTTGCCGGCCGACGAGCGCAAGGCCGCCGGTGAAGCCATCAACCTCGCACGTGACGCACTGGGCGCTGCGCTGGCTGCGCGCAGGACCGTGCTGGAAGACGCTGCGCTGGACGCGCGCCTGTCCGCCGAAGCCATCGACATCACCCTGCCGGGCCGTCGCAGTGGTCGCGGTGGCCTGCACCCGGTGACCCGCACGCTGGAGCGCATCACCGAGATCTTCGCGCGGCTGGGGTACGAGCTGTCCGAAGGGCCGGAGATCGAAGACGACTGGCACAACTTCGAGGCGCTGAACTTCCCGCCGCACCACCCGGCGCGCGCCATGCACGACACCTTCTATTTCGGTGATGGCCGCCTGCTGCGCACGCATACCTCCGGTGTGCAGGTGCGCTACATGGGTGACCACGCACCGCCGCTGCGGATGATCGCGGCCGGCAAGGTCTATCGCAGCGACAGCGACCAGACCCATTCGCCGATGTTCCACCAGGTGGAAGGCCTGCTGGTGGACGAGCATTCCAACTTCGCCGACCTCAAGGGCACGCTGTCCGAGTTCGTGCGCGCCTTCTTCGAGCGTGACTTCGAGATGCGCTTCCGGCCGAGCTATTTCCCCTTCGTGGAGCCGGGTGCGGAAGTCGACATCGCCTGGCAGCAGCCCGATGGCAGCACGCGCTGGTTGGAAGTGCTGGGCTGCGGCATGGTGCACCCGAACGTGCTGCGCAGTGTCGGGATTGATCCGGAGCGCTATACCGGTTTCGCCTTTGGCCTCGGCGTGGAGCGATTCGCGATGCTGCGCTATGGCGTCAACGACCTGCGCGCGTTCTTCGAGAACGATGTGCGCTTCCTGAAGCAGTTCGCGTAATCCCGATCCGTAGCGCCGAGCCATGCTCGGCGGCTGTTGCTCGGTTGCTCCATTCAACCAGGTTGAACCTCATGAAATTCTCCGAAAACTGGCTGCGCAGCCACGTCCCGACCGCCGCATCGCGCGATGAGCTCAGCGCGGTATTGACGGCCATCGGCCTGGAAGTGGAAGCGGTCGACGCGCTGGGCGCGGGCCTGGACCACGTGGTCGTGGCCCGCATCGTCGAGGCCGTGCGCCATCCCGAAGCCGACCGGCTGCAGATCTGCCAGGTCGATGCGGGGCAGGGCAGACTGCTGCAGATCGTCTGTGGCGCGCCGAACGCGCGCCCCGGCCTGGTCGCGCCGCTGGCGCTGGTCGGTGCGCAGATCGGCAGCCTGAAGATCAGTGCCGCCACACTGCGCGGCGTCGACTCCAATGGCATGCTGTGCTCGGCGAAGGAACTGGGCCTGGACAGCGATGCGTCCGGCCTGTTTGAACTGCCTGATGACGCACCGATCGGCCAAGGCCTGGTCGAGTACCTGGGTCTGCCCGACGCCAGCATCGAGATCAAGCTGACCCCGAACCGTGCCGACTGCTTCAGCGTGCGCGGCATTGCCTTCGACGTGGCCGCTGCCACCCGCAGCGACGTAGTGCCGTTTGCCGCTGATGCGGTACCGGCCACCGCCACGCGCGAGCTGTCGATCTCGCTGGATGCCGGTGCCGAAGCGCCGCGTTATCTGGGTCGTGTCATCGAAGGCGTCAACGCGGCCGCCAAGACCCCGCTGTGGATGGCCGAGCGCCTGCGTCGCAGCGGTGTGCGGCCGGTGTCGCTGCTGGTCGATATCACCCAGTACGTGATGCTGGAACTGGGCCAGCCGATGCATGCCTATGATCTGGGCACGTTGCAGGGCAGCATCGCCGTGCGTCGCTCGCGTGCCGGCGAATCCCTGAAGCTGCTCGACGGTCGTGACGCCGCGCTGGATGACAGCTTCCTGGTGGTCACCGATGCAGACCGTCCGGTCGGCCTGGCCGGCCTGATGGGCGGCTTCGACACGCGCGTTACCGACACCACCACCGACGTATTCCTGGAGGCCGCGCACTTCGCGCCGGCCGCCATCATGGGCCGCGGCCGCAAGCTCGGCCTGCATACCGATGCCGGGCACCGCTTCGAACGCGGCGTGGACCCGGCGCTGCCGCGCACCGCCATCGAGCATGCCACCGCGCTGGTGCTGGAGCTGGCCGGTGGCACGGCCGCCCCGGTGACCGAAGCGGTGCGTGCGTCCGACCTGCCGTCGCCGGCGGTGATCGGCCTGCGCCGTGCGCGCATTACCCGCGTGCTTGGTATCACCATCTCCGATGCGGAAGTAGAGCGTATCCTGCGCGCGCTGGGCATGGAGGTCGCCGCCGCAGCCGATGGCTGGCAGGTTACTTCGCCGAGCCGCCGCTTCGATGTGGCCATCGAAGAAGACCTGATCGAAGAGCTGGCGCGCATCCATGGCTACGAGCAGATCCCGACCACGTTGCCCGGTGGCGCCGCGCGCGTGGCGATGCCCAGCGAGACCCGTCTGGAAGAGTTGAGCGTGCGTCGCCAGTTGCTGGCGCGCGAACTGCAGGAAACCATCAATTTCGCGTTTGTCGATGCGCAGCTGCTGCAGCAGTGGCAGCTCAATGACAGTCTGGTGCCGCTGGCCAATCCGCTGTCGGCCGAGCTGGCGATCATGCGTCCGGCGCTGCTGCCGGGTCTGGTCGCCACGTTGGGCCGCAACGTGGCGCGTCAGGCCGGTCGCGTACGGCTGTTCGAAATCGGCCGCGCGTTCGCCGCGCAGGCCGGCGAGGGCGCTCCCGCACCTCTGGAAACGCAGCGCGTGGCCGTTGCGGTGTGCGGCGACGCCGATGCCGAGCAGTGGGGCGTGGCGGCGCGCAAGGTCGATTTCCACGACCTGAAGGGCGATCTGGAAGCGCTGGCCGCTGCCAGCGGGGCTGAGCTGACCTTCAAGCCGTCCGTGCAGCCCTTCGGTCACCCGGCGCGATCGGCCGATGTGTACCGCGGTGAGGTGCGGCTGGGGTGGATCGGGCAGATTCATCCGCGTCTGGCCAAGGCAATGGAGATCGACGTGGACGTCTACGGTCTGGAGCTGGATCTGGCGCCCTTGGCGGCCCGTGAACTGCCGCGTGCCGGCGAGCTGTCGCGCTTCCCGGCGATGCGTCGCGACCTGGCCGTGCTGGCCCCCGACGCTGTCGACTGGGCCGATCTGGCGGCCACCGTGCGACGGGCCGCCGGCCCCTTGCTGCGCGAGCTCAACCTGTTTGATCGATACGTCGGACAGGGGGTAGAGCCGGGCTTCAAGAGTCTCGCTATGGGCTTGATTTTGCAGGACAAGTCGCGCACTCTGACGGACCGCGACGTGGACGCGGTGGTGGCCGAGGTGGTCACCGCCATCGAGCGTGAACACCACGCCCGGATCCGCGGTTGAGCGGGCAGCATCCAGGGGTAAGCAGGCGATGGCACTGACCAAGGCCGAAATGGCCGAAAAACTGTTCGACGAAGTGGGCTTGAACAAACGTGAAGCCAAGGAATTCGTCGATGCGTTCTTCGATGTGCTGCGTGACGCCTTGCAACAGGGACGTCAGGTAAAGCTGTCCGGCTTCGGCAATTTCGATCTGCGGCGCAAGAACCAGCGCCCCGGTCGCAATCCGAAAACCGGTGAGGAAATTCCGATTTCCGCCCGCACGGTAGTCACCTTCCGTCCAGGCCAGAAGCTCAAGGAAAGGGTGGAAGCGTATGCTGGATCCGGGCAGTAACCGAGAACTTCCGCCGATACCGGCCAAGCGTTACTTCACCATTGGTGAGGTCAGCGAGCTGTGTGACGTCAAGCCGCATGTGCTGCGCTACTGGGAGACGGAATTTCCCAGCCTGGAGCCGGCCAAGCGACGGGGCAACCGCCGATATTACCAGCGCCATGACGTGCTGATGATCCGGCAGATCCGCAGCCTGCTGTACGAACAGGGCTACACGATCGGCGGCGCGCGGCTGCGGCTGGATGGCGCCGATGCGCGCGGCGAAGCCGCGTTGAGCCAGCAGATCATCAAGCAGGTACGCGTGGAACTGGAAGAAGTGCTGCAACTGCTTCGCCGCTGATTCCTTTTTCGCGCTGATCCGCTATACTTCACGGCCCGCATCAACGGCGGGGCAACATCGCAGATATTCGGGGCGTAGCGCAGCCTGGTAGCGCATCTGCCTGGGGGGCAGAGGGTCGTCGGTTCGAATCCGGCCGTCCCGACCACTGTTGATGTAAACGAGGAGGCTCGTGCAGCAATGCGCGGGCCTTTTTCGTTTTCGGAGTTTCTACTACCGCTGCGCTCGCCGAGCATGGCTCGGCGCTACCGGACCGGCAGCCTGTGCATGTAGCGCCGAGCCCTGCTCGGTGGACTTCGTCCGGCACCGCGATGTGGGACACAGGCCGCGCTTCGCGCTCGCCGAGCATGGCGCGGCGCTACCCGGTGATCAGCGGGGGCGTTACCCGCCGATGCCCACCATCGTCGCCAGCTCATCAGCCGACAGGGGGGCGGCAAACAGGAATCCCTGCAGCTGGTCGCAGTGCAGGTCAGTCAGCACGTCCCGCTGCGCTGCGGTTTCCACGCCTTCGGCCACGGTTGTATAACCCAGGCCCTTGGCGAGCTCGATGATCGCCTTCGCCTTCAAACGTGCACCCGGATCATCCGCCAGGTGATCCACCAGCGACTTGTCCATCTTGATCGTGGAAATGGGCAGCCGTGAGAGATACCCGAAGTTGCTGTAGCCGCTACCGAAGTCATCAATTGCAATCCGCACGCCCACGCCCGCCAGGCGCGCCAACTGCTCGCCCGCCACGGTATTGGCTCGCAGCCATTCTCCCTCGGTAATCTCGATTTCCAACAGCGAAGGCGCCAGGTCGCGCGCGGCCAGTTTCTGCAGCAGGCGCTCGGCCATGCCCTCGGTGGACAGGTCCGACGCGGCCAGGTTGACCGACAGCGACAGGCCGGCCAGCTGCCACGCCGCCAGCTGGTCCAGCGCCGCATCGACGACCCAGCCGCTGACCGCCGGCATCAGCGCCGTACGCTCGAAAACGGGAATGAACTCGGCCGGCCCTACCGGCCCCAGGCGGGGATGGTTCCAGCGGATCAGCGCTTCGGCCGAAACGATCTTCTGCGTGATCGCCTCCACGCGTGGCTGGAACAACAGGTAGAACTCCTCGCGCCGCAGGCCGCGCTCCGCATCCGCTGCCAGACGGTAACCACGCCGCAGCAGCTCATCGCGGCGCTCGGAGTACCAGCAGAAGTCCAGGCGCCCGGTGATGGCCGCTTGCAGGCTGACCAGCAGCTTGCGCAGCACATCGTTGCTGCTGTCCTTGGCCGGATCGAACGTGCAGATGCCGGCATGGAACTGCGGTGACATGGGCACGGCGGCGGCCATCACCGGGCGGGTGATGCGCTGCTTCAGTTCCAGCAGCAGCGTCTCTACATCCTCCGCCAACGGCTGATCGACCAGAAAAACAAAGCGGCTGGTGCCGACGTGGTAGATATCGGCGATGTCCTCCAGGGCGACGCGCAGGCGAACCCCGGAGCGGTGGATCATCGCCTCCAGCGGCGGCATGCCCAACGCCTGGCCTGCTTCTTCCAGCCGCGGTACATCCAGCACATCCAGCAGCACGGCGTGCACAGGGCCCCGCGCACGCGATACCAGGCCGTCGTAATCAATATGGAACTGGTGCCGGTTGGGCAGGCCGCTGACCGGATCCTGCCGCCCGGACAGGCGCCGCAGCTCCAACTGGCTCATGGCCATGGCGGCGAGAGTCTTGAGGTGCTGGCGGTCGTCTTCGCTCAGCTCGCGCGGCTCGCGCGCCATCACGCAGATCGCGCCGATCGGCACCCCGTTCTTGGCCACCAGCGGGGCACCGGCATAGAAGCGCAGGTGCGGCGGACCGCACACAAGGCCGTTACCCGCAAAACGGGGATCTGCGCGCAGGTCCGGCACTACCATGACGTCGGCAGCGGTGATGGTGTAGGAGCAGACAGAAGAGCGGATATCGGTTCCAGGAATGTCCAGGCCGACTTTGGAGATGAAGCGCTGGGAGTCCGTACCCACGATAGAAACGAACGCGACCGGCGCATTGAACGCGAATGCGGCGAGCTGCGTGATGCGGTCCAGGGATGCGCCCGCCGCCGCATCCAGCACCTGCAGGGCACCCACTGCGGTCATCCGTTCCTGGGTTTTCAGTTCCTCTGACATCGGCGTCATGGGTGGTGCAAGGCTCTTGGACTGCAAGGAACGATTCGATAGTGCCGCACTGAGGGCAGAAGCGGCAGATGCATGCTCAGATCATCGGCAAGCCGGCTAAATCGTTCAGTACACAGGCGTGGTGCAGACCCGGACCGAGTGTTCCGCTGCAGCATCCCGCCACCCCCCGTCACGTCCCGGTGCCATGCGCACAGCGTGCACCTTGCGACATCAACGCCGCGTCACGCCGATAGTCCAGATCAGAAAGTGCTGCGTATTCAGGGGCTTCACCGGACAGGTGTTATTGACGTGAGGTAAGGTACCGCGTTGCCTGCGCTCACCTGTGTCGTTTGAAACGACGTGTGACGTGGGCCGAAAGGACCATCTGTTTTTCATCCGAGGGCATGATCCACCCATGAGCAATTCCCCCATCCCCCTGGCGCCCGGTGCTCTCCGGCGCTCGGTATCCAATACCCTGAAAGGCTCTGCCGGCAATCTGGTCGAGTGGTACGACGTTTACGTCTACTCGGTGTTTGCCAAGTATTTCGAATCCCAGTTCTTCTCGGCCGACGACAAGAACTCCAACATGTACATCTGGGGCATCTTTGCCGCGACCTTCCTGATGCGCCCGATCGGCGCGTGGTATTTCGGTCGTTTCGCCGACCGTTACGGCCGCCGGCTTGCGCTCACCGTGTCGGTCAGCGTGATGGCCGCCTGTTCGTTCCTGATCGCCATCGCGCCTACGGCGGCCTCCATCGGCATCTGGGCGGCGGTGATCCTGTTGTTTGCCCGCCTGCTGCAGGGCTTCGCCACCGGCGGCGAATACGGCGCCAGTGCGACGTACATGTCCGAGGCGGCCGTTCCCGGCTGGCGCGGTTTCCTGTCCTCGTTCCATTACGTCACCCTGGTCGGCGGCCATGTGCTCGCACAGGCGGTACTGCTGGTGATGCTGCTGTCCTGGGACGCGACGCACGTGTCTGAATGGGGCTGGCGTGTGGCCTTCGGTATCGGCGGCATCGGCGCGCTGGTCGTGTTCTGGCTGCGACGCACGATGGACGAATCGCTGAGCGCGGAATCGATCGAAGCGGCGAAGGACGGCAAGGCGAAGGCCACGGGCTCCATGCGTGAGCTGTTCGTCAACCAGTGGCGTCCGCTGCTGTTGTGCTTCCTGATCACGGCCGGCGGTACGGTGGCGTTCTACACCTACACCATCAATGGCCCGAAGATGATCCAGACCGCTTTCGCTGGCGATGACGTGATCACCGGTACGCTGATCAACCTGGGCGTGCTGACGTTCCTGATGCTGCTGCAGCCACTGGGCGGGCTGTTGTCCGACCGGATCGGCCGCAAGAGCCTGCTGGTGTTCTTCGGCATCGGTGGCGTGCTCTACACCTGGTACCTGATCACGGCACTGCCGCAGCAGACCTCGGCCCTGTCGGCGTTCCTGATCCTGGCCACCGGCTTTGTCATCCTGACCGGTTACACCTCGATCAACGCCGTGGTGAAGGCCGAGCTGTTCCCGGCACACATCCGTGCGCTGGGCGTCGGCCTGGGTTATGCACTGGCCAACTCGTTGTTCGGTGGCACCGCGCCGCTGCTGTACCAGGGCGCGCTCGCGACGGGCCGCGTGGATGAATTCATCATCTACATCACGGCGGTCATTGCCGTGTCGTTGGTGGTCTATATCTTCTTCCTGAAGAACAAGGGCCCGAACTGGCTGGATGGCACACGCAGCTGACCGCGCTGAGCCAGCAGTGATGAAATGAGAAGGGCCCGTGCAGCGATGCGCGGGCCCTTTTTTGGGGTGCGGAGCGGACAGGTGTGGCTCGTCGATGCTGACGCGCCCTGCACGCGGCGTGCACCTTGCGGATGCTGCCACTCACGCACTCTGGGAATGTCCTTCATCTGATCGGAGCCACATGAATACTCCCGGCAAGCCCAAGCCTTCGTGGCGTCAGGGCCGCTACCTCTGGGTCGCCTTTGCAGTCGTACTGGTGATCGTGTTCATCACCATGTTCAATCCCTGGTAACGCGCGGTCTCCTTCAGTCGAAGTAGACCGCCAGCCCCACACCTGCCTGCAGATCCGGGCTGTCAGCGTCCAGACCGGCATCGAGTGACGCATCCAGCTGGATGCGTTCGCTCCACAGGAAGGTGACACCGCCGCCCGCGACCGATTCATTGGGCTCGCCACGCGTATGAGTGAAACCCGCTTCAATGAAAGCTGACCAGCGCGGCCCCAAGGCCAGTGACAGGCTGGGTGACCACACCGTAGCGCGCTGCCCGTCGCCTCTACTGTGGCTGACATACAGATCGCTGGTCAGATCCTCAGTGAAATCATGTTCCCAGCTGCCGGCCAGCGCGTACTGCCTGCCCTCACTGAACGCGGCATTCCCCCGCGCCAGGGTCGCATACGCCAGCACGGCAAAGCGGTCGTTCTCGGTGCGCAGAGGGGCGAGCCACTTCAGTGCGACCTGGGTATCGCCGGTGCCGCGCTCACGAAGACTCGGTTCCGTCGGTGCACGCATGCGCTCGCGTTGCCAGGGTGACCCCGACAGTTGCAGTTCCAGCCGTGGCGCCAGCCCCGTGCGCAGGGTGACCTCGCTGCCGAACTGTTCGCTGCGGACGCCGTCGCGATCAGTATCGCGCGTGTAGGACGGCAGGCCGAGTTCCAGTGCCATGGCGCCACGCGGCACGATACCGGTCCCCAGCCCGAGACCCGGACGATCGAACGCGGGGACCTCCTCATCGTCTGCCTGTTGCGCGGCGGCGGTGCCGCTCAGCAGCAGGCCCAGCAAGGAGGCGACGAACAGGGGAGTGCGCATGGGATGTCCTGCAGGAACGGTGCGCGGATGATGCGACCGCCGCGATACCCGGGTCAATCGACCAAGCGGGCAAAGCGGGGCTGCGGACCCTCTGCGCCGGCTATCGTTTCGACGAACATGTCGTACGGGCGTACCCACAGACCGCCTTCGCCGTACAGGGCGCGATACAACACCATCGGCTGCAGCGACTCGCTGCTGCGCACGACATCGACCACCTCATAGAGCCCGCCCTTGAAATGACGATAGCGCCCCGGTGTCAGGTGAGGCAGGGCGGGGAGGTCGGACATGGCGGCACCGGTCAACGGGGAAGAACCGGGATTGTTCAACGGCCCGGTCACCACGTCCACTGCGGTTGCATCGCGGGTTAGAACACCGTGGCGCGCAGCAGCTCTTCGACCAGGACCAGATAGCTGGCGACGAAGTAGAACTTGATCAAGGACGGACGTTGAGCGAAGTAGGTGCGCATGTGGAAGGGGCCCCCTGTGGTGTACGCAGTGTGAAATAAAACACCGGTACGTGACAAGCATCACGTAGCGTTCACGGTGAACGGACTCAGGGATGTGATTTCCCGGCAGGGCGGGCCTTTCAGACCGGACCGATGGGGTCAGGGAAGCCCGGCGCCTAGCATCTGCTCAACGGCTGGGCTGTCGTCATCAGCCTTGACCCGACCCACACCTACCTGCCAGGAGCTCCCCCATGGTCATCGTCGTAGAAAAGGTCGAACGCCGCTGGCGTGTCGTCCACCCCCAGCATCCCTTGCACCAGGATTTCGCCAGCGGCAGCGATGCATTCGACGTGGCGGCTGCACTGGCCCGCTCCTGCCACCGTGAGGGTGGCCAGGATGTCGTGGTGCGTGTCGAAGCGTTCCAGGCGGGCGTGGAGGCGCTGCGTATCAGTGGCAGTGGCCGCGCCTGAAAATCAGAAAACCCTGATGGAGTCCGAGACAGACATCCCCTAGTCTCGGTGGTTGGCGGGGGCCATTGGTGCCAGGCACAGGGCAGGACGGCGAGGGCAGCGCGAAGGCTTCCCTCCCGTGCCGTATGTCGTGGCATCCCGTTTGCTCATGGAGAGAGACCGACATGTTGATCCGCGTCCAGAACGAGCAGCGCCACTGGCGCGTGCTCCATCCCCAGAAGACTGAAACCGTTTCGTTCCACGAAGGCACGGCCGCGTTCGACTTCGCCGATGCGCTTGCGCGCGATCTGCACGCACGCACCGGCCAGGCCTGCGCGGTACGCGTGGAGACCCCCGACAGTTACGTTGACACCGTCCGCTACGGCTGAAATCGCAGTGCAGCGTGAGGCAGGCGTGCCCCAAGGCTGAACAGGGCGTAGGGGTAGTACAACGGAGGCTGACCGGTTCCGCCCGTGGAGGCTTTGCGTCGGGCTGAACTTGCGCCATGCTCGGCCTACCGATCGATCAGGACGCTTCACATGACCCAGGAACTGTCTTCCTCACGCCGCCCCGTGGCCTCCTTGTGGGCGATCTGCCTGCCGCTGCTGGTCGGTGCCGGCATCGCCGGCACGGCACACGCGCAGTATCGTGACAATGATCGCTACGCGGAGGATCGGTATGGCAACAGCAACACCACCATCCGCTGCGAATCGGTGAAAAACCGCAACAAGGAATGCCGACTCGACGGCCGTGCACGGCTGGTACGCCAGCTGTCCGGCGCTGCCTGCGTTGAAGGGCGGAGCTGGGGCCAGTCGCGCGGCGGCGTGTGGGTCAGCAATGGGTGCCGTGCAGAGTTCGTTGGCGAGCGGGGACGTCCCTCACGCCCGGGCCACGGCGGCGGCAACTGGGGCGGCGGCAATGGCAATGGTAACGGCTGGGGCTCGGCAGGGCAGGTGATCGACTGCGACTCGAATGATCGCCGCCAGCGCCGCTGCAACGTCACCATCCGGCAGGACGCGCGCCTGATCAAGCAGAAATCCGGTACCGCCTGCATCGAAGGGCAAAGCTGGGGCTGGGATCGCAACGGTGTGTGGGTCAGCAACGGCTGCCGCGGCCAGTTCCAGGTCCGCTGAGCCAGCGGATACAGGGGCCCGCCGAGCATGGCTCGGCGCTACGGGCGGCGTGACGATCCATCGAAATGCGTGTAGCGCAGAGCCATGCTCGGCGGGAGCCACGCGACACGCCACCGACCCGGGGTCGGCGCTACCCGATCAGCCTGCCGCGCTCAGCGGCGTACTGCCCGCCGCCAACGTCGGCCAGCGCTTGAGCACCGCCGCCCGGATCCCGGCGGCATCGATGCCGGCTTCGCCCAGCAGATCTTCGCGGCTGGCGTGATGCTGGAAGGCATCCGGCAGCCCGAGGTGCAGGAACGGCTTCAGCACCTCTTCTGTGCTGAGCAGCTCAGCCACGGCGGACCCGGCACCACCGGCCACCACGTTGTCTTCGATGGTCACGAAGCCCTCGTGGCGCGCAGCCAACTGCAGCAGCAGATCGCGGTCCAGCGGCTTGATGAAGCGCATGTTGACCACCGTCAGGCCCAGTGCGCTGCCGACGGCCTCGGCATCGCTGACCGTGCTGCCGAAGGCCAGCAACGCGATCCGGCTGCCCTCCACGCGGACCTCGCCCTTGCCGATCGGCAGGGTGGACAGATCGGTGCCGGCGGCCACGCCGGTGCCACTGCCGCGCGGGTAACGCACGGCGGCGGGACCCGCGTGTTTCAGGCCCGTGCTCAGCATCTGCCGGCATTCGGCTTCGTTGGACGGCGCCATCACCACCATGTTCGGCACGCAGCGCAGGAAGCTCAGGTCCAGGTTGCCGGCATGCGTGGCACCGTCCGGACCCACTACGCCGGCGCGATCGATGGCGAACAGCACGTCGAGGTTCTGGATCGCCACGTCATGCACCAGTTGGTCATAGGCGCGCTGCAGGAAGGTGGAATAGATCGCCACCACCGGCTTGGCGCCCTGCGTAGCCATGCCGGCTGCCAGTGTCACCGCGTGTTGTTCGGCGATCGCTACGTCGTTGTAGCGGTCGGGATACTCACGGCTGAAACGCACCAGGCCGGAGCCCTCGCGCATGGCCGGGGTGATGGCGTGCAGGCGCGGCTCTGCGGCGGCGGCGTCGCACAGCCAGTCGCCGAAGACATCGGTGTAGGTGGGCTTCTTCGCGCCGCCCTTGGCCACCAGGCCCTTGACCGGATCGAACGGCCCCACTGCGTGGTAACCGATCTGGTCACCCTCGGCTGGCTCGTAGCCCTTGCCTTTGGTGGTCAGCACGTGCAGCAGCTTGGGGCCCTTCAGCGTGCGCAGGGTCTTCAGCGTGGACAGCAGCGCTGGCATGTCATGGCCATCGATGGGGCCGGTGTAATGGAAGCCCATCTCTTCGAACATCGTGGACGGCACGAACATGCCTTTCCAGTGTTCTTCCCAACGTTTGACGAAGCGCGCGGGATTGTTGCGTTTGTCGCCGAGGATCTTCTTGCCGCCTTCGCGCAGGGCATTGAGCGTGCGGCTGCCCGTTGCGCGGCCAAGCACTTTGGTCAGTCCGCCCACGGCTTCGGAGATCGACATATTGTTGTCGTTGAGGATCACCAGCAGGTTCGGCTCCGGTTCCATGCCGCCGGCGTGCATCAGGGCCTCGAAGGCCATGCCTGCCGTCATCGCGCCATCACCGATCACAGCCACCACGCGGCGATCATCGCCTTCACGCTGGCGGGCGATCGCCATGCCCAGCGCGGCCGAAATCGAGGTCGACGAATGGCCGACGCCAAAGGTGTCGTACTCGCTCTCTTCGCGCTTGGGGAACGGAGCGACGCCGTCTTTCTGCTTTACCGTATGGATCTCATCGCGCCGTCCGGTCAGGATCTTGTGCGGATAGGTCTGGTGGCCCACGTCCCATACCAACTGGTCGTGCGGCGTCTGATAGAGGTAATGCAGGGCGACAGTGAGCTCGATCACGCCCAGGCCGGCGGCGAAATGCCCCCCGCTGCGGCCTACCGATTCGATCAGATAGGCGCGCAGTTCGTCGGCGACCGCCCTCAGTTCGGATTCTTCGAACGTGCGCAGGTCATCCGGTGTCTGGATGCGCGAGAGACGGGGATAGCGGGCAGAGTCGATCATCATGTTCGTACTTGTGCTGACCGTCTATTTTCGCGCTCATTCCAAGGTGGAGCAAGCAGACGCCGACATCCGTGATCGCCCAGTGAGTTCTGATGCCTGCCGGTTCACGCCGAGAGCTTGGATTTCTTCGGCAGCTGCGCTTTCAGGAAGGCCATCTGATCGGCCAGGATATTGCGGTTGGACAGGATCAGGTGTTCGATCCAGCTCGGCCGGAAAGGCACGGCCAGCAAGGGCATGCCCGCTTGCTGCGGGGTGCGGTTGCTCTTGCGCGAGTTGCAATGGAAGCAGGCGGTGACCACGTTTTCCCAGACATCCAGGCCGCCCTTGGACAGCGGCATCACATGGTCGCGGGTGAGAACCGGACGTGAATGCTGTTGCCCGCAGTACAGGCAAAGATGGGCATCACGCGCGAACAGCGCGGCATTGGTGAGGTTGGGCGTGGGAGCGGGCGACCGCGAACGCGCGTGCCCGCGGGTGGCGATGATGGGGTGCAGGTCCATCCCGCTGCGCAGGCCGCTGAGCCGGTTGACGCCGCCGTGAATGTGCAGGCAGGGGTCGCCCAGCGTCCACGACACCGCACCGCGGGCATACAGGCACGACGCGTCCTGCCAGTTGATCCAGTCCAGAACCCGGCCGTGGGCATCAAGGGAAAGCAGGCGGACGGTGCCGGGGCGATGCAGTGCGCTGGCGAGCGGCGATGACCCGGCCTCCGGAGCGGATGAGGCAGCTCCGGTCGTGATCAGACCCAGGCGTGTAGTGTCTGTCTCCATCGGAATAACAGCTTATACCCGAAAGATGACGCTTTGTGTAACAGCCCCCCGCACGGTCATGACGGCCGCTGCGCTCGCCGAGCATGGCTCGGCGCTACCGGGTAGTGACGGCCGCTGGCCGTCAGCCGAAGCGCGCGTCGTCCATCGCCATCAGCGTGTCGGCGCCGGCCTGGATCGCGGCGGCGTGGGCCAGGGTGCGTGGCAGCACGCGCGCGAAGTAGAAACGTGCCGTTTCGCGCTTGGCCTGCTTGAACGCATCGCTCTGTGCGCTGGCATCAGCGGCGGCCACGCTGCGGGCCCACCAGTACGCCAGCACCACATACCCGGAATAGAACAGGTAGTCGTGGCTGGCTGCGCCGAGTTCGTCGGGATTGCTGGCCGCACGCTGCAGGACGTCCATCGTCAATGCGCCCCACTCATTGGCCTTCGCACGCAGCGGTGCGATGAACTCCGCCAACGCGTCATCCCCTTGGTGCGCCTGCGCGAAGGTTTCGATCTCTGCCAGGAACAGTTTCAGGCCTGCGCCCTGGCTGGAGGCGGTCTTCCGGCCGATCAGGTCAAGGGCTTGGATACCGGTCGTGCCTTCATACAGCGTGGTGATGCGGGCATCGCGGACCAATTGCTCCATGCCGTGTTCGCGGATATAGCCGTGGCCGCCGAAGCACTGCAGGGCGTTGTACGTATTCTCGATGCCCCATTCGGTCTGGCATGCCTTCGAAATGGGGGTCAGGAAGCTCACCAGCGTGTCGGCACGCTCGCGCTCTGCGGGGTCCTGCGCGCCGTGGGCGATGTCGATCAACGTGCCGGCATGCAGCGCGAGCAGGCGGCTGCCTTCCAGCAGCGACTTGATGGTCAGCAGCAGGCGGCGCACATCGGGGTGCACGATGATCGGATCAGCCGGCTTGTCCGGGAACTTCGCGCCGCTCAGCGAGCGCGACTGCAGCCGCTCACGCGAATACTTCAGCGCATTCTGATACGCGCGCTCGGACAGGCCGATACCCTGCAGGCCCACACCCAGGCGCGCGGTGTTCATCATGGTGAACATTGCCTGCAGGCCCTTGTGCGGCTGGCCGACGAGATACCCTTCGGCGCCATCGAAGTTCATCACGCAGGTGACCGAGCCCTTGATGCCCATCTTGTGTTCGATCGAGCCACACCGCAGCGCGTTGCGTTCGCCAACCTGGCCCTCGCGGTCGACCTTGAACTTGGGCGTCACGAACAACGAAATGCCCTTCGCGCCGGCCGGTGCGCCGGGCAGCTTGGCCAGCACCAGGTGCACGATGTTGTCGGTCAGGTCGTGCTCGCCGGCGGTGATGAAGATCTTGGTGCCGGTGATCGCGTAGCTGCCATCCGGATTCGGCTCGGCCTTGGTCTTCAGCAGGCCCAGGTCGGTGCCGCAGTGGGGTTCGGTCAGGCACATGGTGCCGGTCCAGCGGCCTTCGATCAGCGGCTTCAGAAACGCCTGGTGCTGCCACGCTTCGCCATGGTGCTTCAGCGCCTCGATCGCACCGTGCGACAGCAGCGGGAAATTGCCCCAGGCCAGGTTGGCCGCGTTGATCATTTCATTGAGCGGGACCCCCAGCGTATGCGGCAGACCTTGTCCGCCAACGTCGGGCGACGCGGTCAGGCCCGTCCACCCGCCCTCGACGAACTGGTCGTAGGCCTGCTTGAAGCCGGGCGGCGTGGTGACTTCACCGCTTGCCTGGTCGAGCACGCAGCCCACCTCGTCGCCGACGCTGTTCAAGGGCGCCAGCACCGAGCCACTGAAGCGGCCTGCCTCTTCGAGTACGGCATCCACCACGTCGGCGGTGGCATCACTGAAGCCCAGGCGGGCGAACAGTGCCTCCACCTTGAGCACGTCATGCAGGGCGAAGCGCAGGTCGGAAAGCGGTGCGGTATAGCTGCTCATCGTGAAGCGTCTCGATCAGGGGCGGGGGGCAGGGAAGGCGGGAATCAGCGCAGCACGCCGGGCAGGCCCGGTGCGGGGTTGAGGGTGCTGCGGTTGTTGATCTGGAACGTGCGCTGCTTTTTCTCTTCCGGCGTGGCTGAGACCGATCCTTCCAACGTGTAGGAAAGGGTGTGGTTGCCGGCCAGTGCATCGGCCACCATCAGGCGCGCCTGTGCAGCGGGCTGTACCTGCAGTTCGATCACGTCGGCCGATGTGCCGCCGATGGACACGCCGGGTTTGGCGCTGAGCGTCCCGGCGTCGGCGTCGCCGACCGAAAGCTTCAGTTCCACGTCATCGAAGTGCATCGGCATCGAGCTGAAGTTCTGCAGGCGCAGCGCGATCTTCCAGCTCCCGTCGGCATTGACGGTGAGCTGCTGCAGGCGCGTGGCGGGTTCGGAAACGCGCTTCACCACGCCCTCGCCGCAGGCGGTCAGGGCGAGCAGGGAAAGCAGAATCAGGGCAGTACGGAAGCGGCGGAACATGGGCGCAGGTCCTCGCGGAAGAGAGTGCGTGGGAAGGAAGATACTACGGCGTATGGTGCCGTGCACAGGGCTTCGGCTGAACGCCAATCCTAATCGGTACGCACGACGACGGGGCCAGCGCCCTCTGCAGTGCCGCAAGCGGTATCCGGCCCCTGGATCATCGTGGCGAGCCCGTTATTCGATGGGCGCCAACACCCGCAGTGGCGCCAGGTCGTAGCCCATCGATTCGGCACGTGCCTTCAGGGCGTCCAACTGCGCCCGCGGCATGCTTGGCGAGCGCGACAGGATCCACAGGTATTTGCGATCCGGCTCGCCGACCACCGCCCACTGGTAGTCCGGGTCCAGCGCGATCACCCAGTAATCCGCCCATACCAGCGGTACCCACGACAGCCAGTCTGGCGCAAAGCGCACCTGCAGCTGTCCGGGCTCGCCGGTGACCGGGCGCGCCACGCCCTCGGCCTGCAGCCGGCTGCCATCTTCCACGCGGCAGCCGTTGAGCACGCTGATGCGCCCGTCGCTGCGCAGGCTGTAGGTCGCGGTGATGTCACCCACGCACTTTTTCTGGAACGACACGGGCAGGTGCGCGATCTCATGCCACTGGCCGGCGTAGCGGTCGATATCCAGCGCTGCAACCGAGCGCACCGGCTCGGCCGCGTATGCGCTCACGGTGAGGCACAGCAGCGCAGCGGATGCCAGCAGGCGAGGCAGGGCATGACGATTTTTCATGGTGGGGGCCCAAGGTCGTAGGGGTCGATCTTAGCCATGCCGGCAGCTCCACCGATGTGAAGTGCGCGATCCGCCTCCGCCCCGGATGTGCCATGCTCCGGCCGTCGCTACCGACAAAGGGAATGCCGTAATGAGCAAGGGTATGAACCAGAAGAAAGACCAGAAGAAGAAGCCGGCGAAGACGGCCAAGGAAAAGAAGGCGGAAAAGACCGAAAAGAAGGCAACCCGCAGCTTCGCGCCGACCTGATCCGCGCGAACTGCCGGCAGGTGCGGGCGCTGCGCTCAGGCGGGAGCGCTCTCGCCTTGTCGCAGGGTCAGTACCTGCACACCCTCGCGTGTCACCGCCACGGTGTGTTCGAACTGCGCTGACAGTTTGCCGTCGCGCGTATGCACGGGCCATGCGTCCGGGCGGTGCCGGATCGCGGCCTTGCCCTGGTTGAGCATCGGTTCGATGGTGAACACCATCCCCTCTTCCAGTTCCACGCCGGTGCCGGCATGGCCGTAATGCAGGATCTGGGGTTCCTCGTGCATCTCCGTACCGATGCCGTGACCGCAGTATTCCTTGACCACGCTGTAGCCCATTTCGCGCGCGAAGCGGGCGATGGCGTGGCCAATGTCGCCGGTGTGTGCACCCGGCCGCACCGCCGCGATGCCTTTCCACATCGCCAGGTACGTCGCGCGCACCAGGCGACGCGCCGGATAGGCAACTTCGCCCACCAGATACGTCGTGCTGGAATCGGCGATGTAGCCATTTTTTTCCAGGGTGATATCGAGGTTGACGATCTGCCCGCTGCGCAGCACGTCATCTGCTGACGGCATGCCGTGGCAGACGATGTCGTCAATGGACGCATTTAGCACGAACGGGAAATCGTACTGCCCCTTGCTGGCCGGTCGCGCCTGCAGGTCGTCGACGATCATCCGTTCGACCAGATCATTGATCTCCATCGTGCTGCGGCCCTCGAGGGGCAGCCGGTCCAGGCGATCGAACACCTGCGCGAGCAGGGCGCCGGACGTGCCCATCAAGGCGATTTCCTGCGCACTCTTGATCATGTGCGCGGTTCACTGAGTCGCTTCGGCTGCACGCCGGCAGCGCGCAGCTCGCTGGCGACGATGTCCTGGAAGCTCGTCTCCGGGTGCATTTCGCACAGCATGCCCACCTTGATCCAGAAGTTGGCCTGCGCATTGATCGAGCGGTGGCTGACGGTGCACGCGCGACGCAGCTGATCGTGCAGTTCGTCGTCGATGTTGACGATGCCCATGGAAGTACCTGATTACGGAATATACGAATCGTATATGTATCGTATATGTATCGTATATCTCAAGCAACGGGCAAAAAAAAAGGGCCTGCATGTACGCAGACCCTTCGAAACTAATGGTGGCCGAGGACGGAATCGAACCGCCGACACGGGGATTTTCAATCCCCTGCTCTACCAACTGAGCTACTCGGCCACTTGTTTCGTTGCAGCGATGTCGCTGCCGAGGAGGCGCATATTACGGACGTCGAAGCAGTTCGGCAAGCCTTTTGCAGAAAAAACTTCACATTCGTGTCTGCGCGCTGCGGATGCGCATGCAAGTGGTTGATCCTGCGTCGCTGCAACCCGCCTTCTGCGCGTGCGATGCCCTGCGTGGAAAACTGTCGCAACGCGTGCGTGGGCAATGCTGCTGTGACAGGCGCCGCACGCGTGCAGATGCACAGCACGCCATGGAACGCTGTTTTCGTGTCGCACTCTGCTGCGGCCGAGGAGCGTAACGTCGGTGGTCTCCTTTCAGAAAATGGATATGAACGATGAGCGTTTCTGTCAGCAGTACCGACCGCATCGTGCTTGCCTCGCGACCCAACGGGGCGCCGGTGGCGGCCAACTTCCGTCGTGAGCAGGCCGCACTTCCTCCGCTGCAACCGGGGCAGGTGCTGTTGCGCAATCGCTATCTCTCATTGGATCCGTACATGCGCGGTCGGATGGAAGAGGGACCATCGTATGCACCGCCGGTTGCGCTGGATGCCGTGATGGAGGGGAGCACGGTAAGCGAGGTGGTGGCGTCAGCCGACGATGCGCTGACGGTCGGCACGCTGGTGATCGCGCCCGGTGGCTGGCAGACCCATGCCGTGGTGGATGCCGCATCGATCAGCCGCCGCTTGAATCCCGCGGGATTGCCGCTGAGCACCGCGCTGGGCGTGCATGGCATGCCGGGTTTCACCGCTTACGCGGGGCTGCAGGAAATCGGCCGTGTGCAGCCCGGCGAAACCCTGGTGGTTGCCGCCGCCAGTGGCCCGGTGGGCGCTACGGTGGTGCAGTTGGCCAAGCAGCAGGGCGCGCGCGTGGTGGGCATCGCCGGTGGCGAGGCCAAGCGCGCGTATGTGGAAACACTGGGCGCGGATGTGGCACTGGACCACCGTGCGGATGACTTCGCCGAGCAGCTCCGCCACGCTGCGCCCGACGGCATCGATGTCTATTTCGAAAACGTCGGCGGCAAAGTGTTCGATGCGGTGCTGCCGCTGCTCAACGACTTCGCCCGCGTGCCCGTGTGCGGCACCATCGCCACCTACAACGCGCGCGGTGTGCAGGTGCCGGGACCGGACCGGCTGCCCG
The DNA here is from genome assembly GCF_040223995.2 of Stenotrophomonas sp. WHRI 8082. Taxonomy (NCBI): domain Bacteria; kingdom Pseudomonadati; phylum Pseudomonadota; class Gammaproteobacteria; order Lysobacterales; family Lysobacteraceae; genus Stenotrophomonas; species Stenotrophomonas sp. WHRI 8082. Next base: position 3,525,715 of record NZ_CP167826.1, read on the forward strand.
GCTTTTTCAGCCAGGTCCTGCGTCAGCGCTTGAACGTGCGCGGCTTCATCCAGTCCGACTTCAACGATCTGTTCCCGCGCTTTGAACAGGACATGGCGCAGTGGCTGCGCGAAGGCCGCATCCAGTACCGCGAAGACATCGTGCAGGGGCTGGATGCGGCCCCGGATGCCTTCTTCGGACTGCTGCAGGGACGCAACTTCGGCAAGCTGGTGGTGAAGCTGGATTGATCAGCCGCCGCGTTTAGGGGGCGAAGCGGGCCTGGCGCGGGTCACTCAGGCGCACTTGCGTCTGGTAGTAGTACTTGTCGCTGGGCACGCCATCGCGGCTGAAGACGATCTTCTCGCGGCGGGCGGTGCCCTGTACCAGCAGGCGGCGGTTGACCAGCCGGTCCAGCGGCAGATTGTCCAGCCGTGCGCGCAGCGCATCGGCCTGGTCGGGCGCCAGCCACACGGTCAGGTTGGCCTGGTGGCGGTAGTCCGTTTCGCTGTTGAGGTACAACCCGTGGTCGGTCAGATCGACAGTGCGCACGTGGATCACGAAGGTGCCACTGATGCCGCGCTGCGGATCATCGTTGGCGGCGTGCACCGCTTCGGCAGGGGTGATCCAGCCAGCCATCGCTGGCGGCGGTGGCGGCGCAACGCTGCCGTGATGGGCACAGCTGGCGCACAGCAGCAGGGTAGGGAGCAGCAGGGTGATGCGCATGGGACGTCCGTGTTCGATGGCAGGCGCCCAGTGTGACGCGGTCATGCTGCCGCGCCAAGCGCGCTGCACGGCGCCATCGCGTCGTCGTGATGTGCGGCTCACGAGCACGTCGCTAGCGTGGTCGGCAGGCGGGGGCATCGTGCCGCCGCATCAGCACAGGGCAGCACTCATGGTGGATGACAAGCAGAACCAGGACGACAAGGCCGGCGTGCAGGAAAGCCAGCAGGACCAGCGCCACGACGACGTGGCCAAGCAGCGCCCAGGCCAGCAGGACGAGAAAGTGCGTGACGCGCACTCGAAGAAACCGGAGCGCAAGGATGGCGGCGGCGAGCCGGCCTGAGCCGTGCCGGCCGCGACAACAAAAAACCCCGGGATCGCTCCCGGGGTTTTTCGTTGTAATCATGGTGGAGCCAAGGAGGATCGAACTCCTGACCTCGTCGATGCGAACGACGCGCTCTCCCAGCTGAGCTATGGCCCCATGGCGTGGTCGAGTCTATCCAACTGCTGAATACTTGCCAAGCATCCACACCTCACCCGGAAGGGCGCACATCGCGGTGATGTAACCGGTTACACGGCTATTTCGATTCCGATCAACAGCTTGCAGATGAATCGCAGACTCCTTGGATCGATCCAAGGCTTAAGAGGACCGAAATGGTGCCGATAGAAGTGTGACGCGCAACACGCGCCTTCCCCTTCCAACCAAAGTGCCTCTCGATGACGACTTCTGCCGCCACCGGTTCCACGATGTCCATTTCCAGCCGCCTGGCGCTTCTGCTCGCCGCGATCACGGCCACGGCCTTCATCCTGCTCGCCCTGCTGATCTACCGGCAGACAGCAGCCAGCTACCAGCAGCGGGTAGAGGCGGGACTCACCACGTCGGCCAGCCTGATGCGCGACTCCGTGGCGCTGTATGACCGCAGCCTGGGTGAGAGCACGCGCCATATGGCCGAGTTGTTCCGCAGTGCGTTGCCGCCCGGCGATCCCTCGGTCGACGCCGAGCAGCGTGTCGAGGTGGCCGGCCAGTCCGCGCCGCAGCTGCGCTTCGGCGCTACGCCGCTGGCCCTGGATGACGCATCGGTGGACCGATTTGCCTCCTCCACCGGCGGCGTCGCCACCATCTTCGTGCGCGAAGGGGATGACTTCATCCGCGTGGCGACCTCGCTGCGCAATGCGGCGGGCGAGCGTGTGCTGGGTACCAAGCTGGACCACGCCCATCTGGCCTACCCGAAGATCATGGCCGGTGAGGCCTTCAGCGGCCCGGCGCATCTGTTCGGCACCGATTACATGACGTATTACATGCCGATGAAGGACGCCGCAGGCGAGGTCGTCGGCATCGCCTTCGTCGGCCAGGACCAGTCCGCCGGCCTTGCCGCCCTCAAATCCAGCCTGCGCGAATCCACCCTGGGCCGCGAAGGCTACTTCATGGCGGTCGACACCCGCCCGGGCGAAAGCTTCGGCAAGGTGATCGCTGCGGCTGCCGGAGAAGGCACCGCGCTCAGCGAGCGGGTGGCTGTGGAGGACCGCCCCGTGCTGCAGGCGCTGCTGGAAGGCCGCGAGGCCTCGGCGACGCTGCGCCTGCGCACCGCCGATGGTGCCGGCACGCGCGACTATTTCGTTTCCGCGCAGGCGCATGGGCCGTGGCGCTGGATGGTGCTGGGGCTGGAACCGGTGTCGGTCCTGCAGGACGTGCTGCGCACGCTGCTGCTGCAGATCGCCGGCATTTCCGCACTGGCCCTGCTGGCGGTGATCGCGGCCACCGTGCTGGCCATGCGCCGCCTGCTGGGACGCCCGCTGCAGGAGGCCGAACAGGTCGCTGTCGATGTGTCCGCCGGGCGTCTGGACCGCCACATCCCGCAACGCCGTGCCGACGAGGTCGGGCGCCTGCTGGCGTCGATGCAGCGCATGCAGTCCACCCTGCGCGCCGTCTCCGCCGCGCAGGACCAGATGGCGCAGCAGCACACCGACGGCACCATCAGCTATCGCATCGATGCCGCCCCGTTCGAGGGCGCCTTCCGCAGCATGGTGGAAGGCACCAATGCACTGGTGGATTCCCATGTGCGCACCAAGCTGGACATGGTCGAACTGGTGCAGCAGTACGCGGCCGGTGACCTGTCTGCGTCGATGGCCGAACTGCCGGGTGAAAAAGCAAAGATCAGTACGGCCGTCAACGGCGTGCGTTCACGGCTGCTGTCCATCAACGGTGAGATCAAGCGCCTGGTCGCGGCCGCGGCGGCCGGTGACTTCAGTGCGCGCGGTGATGCGCAGGCGTTCGAGAACGATTTCCGCGAGATGGTGGAAGGCCTCAACACGCTCATGACCACCGCCGACCACAACCTGTCGGCGCTGTCGGACCTGCTGCGCAACCTGGCACGTGGCGACCTGCGCAGCCGAATCGAAGGCGATTTCCAGGGCGTGTTCGCCGAGATGCGCGACGATGCCAATGCCACGGTGGACAGCCTGGGCGGCATCATTGCCGGCATCCAGCGCTCGGCCGACGGCGTATCGGCGGCGGCAGCGGAAACCGCAGCCGCCAGCGAAGACCTGTCGCGGCGTACCGAACAGCAGGCCGCGAACCTGGAGGAGTCGGCCGCGTCGATGGAAGAAATGACGGCGGCCGTGCGGCAGAGCGCCGATCATGCCGCGCGCGCGGACCGGTTGGCGCTGCAGGCATCGGCCGTGGCGACCCAGGGCGGGCAGGCGGTATCGCAGGTGGAGCAGACGATGGCGCTGATCGAGGCGTCGTCGCGGCGGATCGCCGATATCACTACGGTGATCGACGGCATCGCGTTCCAGACCAACATCCTGGCACTCAACGCAGCGGTGGAGGCCGCCCGCGCCGGCGAAGAGGGACGGGGCTTCGCCGTGGTGGCCAGCGAGGTGCGCACCCTGGCACAGCGTTCGGCGCAGGCCGCGCGCGAGATCAAGGGCTTGATCGATGATTCAGTGGAGCAGGTGGGCACGGGCACCACGCTTGCCGCGCAGGCCGGGCAGACGCTGCAGCAGGTCGTCGCCGCGGTGGGTGAGTTGGGCGGTGTGATCGGCGGCATCGCCGCCGCCTCGCGGGAGCAGGCCGCGGGCATCGAACTGGTCAACCAGAGCATCGTGCAGATGGACGGGGTGACCCAGCAGAATGCCGCGCTGGTGGAGGAAACCTCCGCTTCCGCGCAGGCGATGACGGCGCAGGCGCAGGCCCTTCGCGAGGCGACCGCACGTTTCATGCTGGCGCGCGGGAGCATGGCGGCGGCGTAGTTCCGGCACGACAGGCGGCGCCGCGCCCAGCGCGGCGCCCTCAGGGGGCGGGGTTGCCACCAAATTGAAACGCAATCGCCATACTGTGCGCCTGCGCGCTTTGATTTCCTCATCCGCCCGGCTCGCGCAGGCCGCACGGACGCTCACTCGAATCCTCTCCATGCACCCCAATTACCGATCCTTCCGTCGCCACCCGCTGGCGCTGGCCTGCGCTGCATTGTCACTGGGCATGGCGGCACCGTCTTTCGCCCAGCAGGCCGGCGGGGCCCCCAGCGCCACGGCGCTGGACGCCATCACCGTGACCGCCGAGCGGCGCGAGCAGAACCTGCAGGAGGTGCCCGTATCGGTGGGCGTAGTGCAGGGCGAGAAGCTGCGCGACTACACCGCCGGTGGCGATGACACCCTGCTGGCGCTGTCCGGCCGCGTGCCGAGCTTCTATGCCGAAACCACCACGGGCCGCATCTTCCCGCGCTTCTACATCCGTGGCCTGGGCAACATCGACTTCTACCTGGGTGCCTCGCAGCCGGTATCCATCATCCAGGATGACGTGGTGCTGGAGCACGTGGTGCTGAAGTCCAATCCGGTTTACGACGTGGACCAGATCGAGGTGCTGCGCGGCCCGCAGGGTACCTTGTTCGGCCGCAACACCACCGCCGGCATCGTCAAGTTCGATACCATCAAGCCCAGCCAGGATCCAAGCGGGCGCGTCAATGCCAGCTACGGCACCCACAACAGCGTGGCCGTCGATGCCGGCTTCGGGGCGCCGATCAACGACATCGCGGCGTTCCGCGTGTCGGCGCTTTACCAGCACCGCGATGACTACGTCGACAACACCTACGCCGGCTCCAGTGCGGATGGCACGGTAGCGCCGCGCAAGAACGCGATGGGAGGCTTCGACGATCGCAACGTGCGCGCGCAGCTGCTGCTGAACCCGACCGAGGCGTTCTCGGTGCTGGCCTCGGCCCATGCGCGTGATTACGAAGGTACCTCCACGCTGTTCCTGCGCAATGCGATCAGCAAGGGCTCCAACCAGCCCACCGCGCCGCGCGATCGGGTGGCGTATGACGAGGCCGCCAACAATCCGCAGGCGTACAAGACGTACGGCGGATCGGTGAAGGCCACCTACGATTTCGGCAATATCGAACTGACCTCGATCACCGCCTACGAAACCACCTCCGGCTACAGCCGTGGCGACACCGATGGCGGTGCGGCGGCCAACTTCCCGGTCAACGGCGTGCCCAACGGCTTTGGCCAGTCGATGGGCCAGGTGCGCGACCTGGACCAGTGGACCCAGGAAGTACGGCTGGCCAGCGTCGGCGAAGACCGCCTGAAGTGGCAGGTCGGTGCGTTCTACTTCGATGGCCGTGACACCACCGATTTCTACCAGCGGGCTTGGTTCCTGCAGGGTGCGGCGCGCAACCCGAACAACTGGGTGCGCCTGCGCAATACCAATACGTCCTTCGCGGGCTTCGGCCAGCTCAGCTATGCCGCTACCGACAAGCTGACCCTCACCGCCGGCCTGCGCCAGACCCGTGACGAAAAGCGCACACGCCTGTTGAAGACCGCCGAGACGGCGGCCGGGCTGGTCACCTATCGTGGCCGCACCGACGTGGAAATGAGCGACACCACGCCCAGCTGGGACCTCAGTGCGATGTACCAGGTCAACGACCAGGTGGGTGTCTACGCCAAGGTCGCGCGGGGCTTCCGGGGCCCGACGATCCAGGGTCGCTCGGCGGTGTTCAACTCGGACTTCACCACCGCCGAGTCGGAAACCATCCTGTCCTGGGAAGCCGGCGTGAAAAGCAGCCTGTGGGACAACCGCCTGCGCCTGAACGCCACGGCCTTTACCTACGCGGTCAACGATATCCAGCTCAACGGCAACGATTCGGACGGCAACGGCGTGCTGTTCAACGCCGACAAGGCGCGCGCCTACGGCCTGGAGGCGGACATGGAGCTGCGCCCGATCCCGAACCTGACCCTGAGTGCCGGCCTGAGCCTGCTGCACAGCGAGATCCAGGACGACCGTGTGTATGCACAGGTCTGCGCCCTGAACGGCGTGGTGGTGTGTACGTTGGCCGACCCGACGATCAAGGTGGGGGCCAACACGTTCGCGCAGATCAACGGCAATCCGCTGCCGAACGCGCCGAAGTACGGGATCAACCTTGCCGCGCGCTATGACATCCCGCTCAACGACGCCGACACGCTGTTCGTATCGACGGACTGGAACAAGCAGGGCTACACCAGCTTCGTGCTGTATGACTCGGCGGAGTTCAATTCCAAGGGCGACTTCGAAGGCGGCCTGAAGCTGGGCTACTCCGGCAACTACGGCGCGTACGAAGTGGCGCTGTTCGCGCGCAACATCACCAACGAGAAGAATCTCAAGGGTGTGATCGAGAACTACATGGCTGCGGTGTACAACGAGCCGCGCACCATCGGCGTGTCGTTGAACATGAACTGGTAACGGATAACCGGCAGTGACGGCCGCTGGCCGTCACTACCACTGCTTGACGGCCAGCGGCCGTCACTACCGGGTTCGTCAGGGCAGCAACGGCTGCAGCTTCGGCTCCAGCACCTGCTGGCGCCAGCCGGCCAGCGGGGCAGGCCAGGTGCGGCGTTCCAGGTAGCTTTCCAGGTGCTTGCGCGATGCCAGCACGCCGTCCGGCAGGTCCAGTTCGCGGCTGCATTCGGCAACGGCATCCTGCAGTTTCTTCAGCGCCTGTTTGTTGGTGTCGGTGGCCGGCAGGATCCGCGGTGCCTCGGCTTCATCTGCCAGCGGGGTATTCAATGCCTGCCACACCGCGCTGGCCAGCTTGCGCGGCGCCTTCGGGAACTGGTCGAACAGCCGGCCCAGCGCCGCTTCGTCGACAGGCGGGACGCGTGCCAGCGTGGCCGCCAGCTCGTTGTCCAGGATCCAGCTGCGCGGGCGATCGCTTGCGCGGGCCTGCACGTCACGCCAACGCAGCAGGCGCAGCAGCCGATGCTGGGCAGCCACATCGAGGAACTGCGCAGAGCGCATGCCCAGGTGCGGCCAGAGGTCTTCGTCGTTGGCCACGCTGGCCAGCAGGCGCTCGCCGTCGTCAGCCAGCCACTGCAGGCGACCCTGTGCCTCCAGCTTGGCGCTGATGGCATCGTGCAGGGCGAACAGGTGCTCCACATCGTCGGCGGCGTACTGCAGCTGGGAGTCCGACAGCGGGCGGCGCATCCAGTCCGAACGGGTTTCGCCCTTCGCCAACGCCACGCCGGTGATTTCCTGCACCAGTTTCTGGTAGCCCATGCCACCGCCGATGCCCGCCAGTGAGGCGCCGATCTGGGTATCGAACAGTGGTCGGGGCAGGGCACCACAGGTGTGCTTGAACGCCACCAGGTCTTCGCTGGCGCTGTGCATCACTTTCACGATGGAGGTATCGGTGAGCCACGGCGCAAGGGCCTCGGCCATGCCGGGGGCGAGCGGATCGATCAGCAGGATCTCTTCGCCGACCGCCATCTGCACCAGGGCCAGTTGGGGCCAGAAGGTGCGTTCGCGGATGAACTCGGTATCCAGGCCGATGCGGGTGGGGCGCTGCGCATGGCGCGCCTGCAGGTCTGCGGGGGTGGTGATCCAGATTGCCACGGGGCGTTCGACTTCTCGCGTTTGCTCAGGCAGGGGAGAATAGCCTAACGTCGGCCGTCACCCCCGGCATGAAGGAGATGGTTTTGCGTTTGCCGCGCCTGCACCTGCTGTTGACCGCCCTGTGGCTGCTGGGCGCGACCGGCTGCGGAGAGCCACCACCGCCCCCGGCGCAGACGCCGCCGGGCAAGGCCGCACCGGCTGCCCCGGCGCCGGATGCGCAGGAGGCCAGCAGCGGCACGGTCACCATAGGGGGCGAGGACGAGGCTGAGACGGTGCAGCGTTGGACGCCGCCGTCGGTACAGATCGATGCCGCCGATGGCGCTGCGGCGCGCCGGGCCGCCGATGAGGCCCTGCGTGAGGGGCGTCTGTACGAATCCGCCGAGGATGCCATTCCGATCTGGCTGGCGCTTCTGCAACAGGATCCGGACGACCGCCGTGCGCGGCAGGGACTGCAGCGTGCACGTGGTGCGTTGCTGGCGCAGGCCGATGCGCTGTTGGCGCAGCCGCTGCAGCAGCGCATGGCCCTGGCCGAAGCCACCCAGCTGGCGCTGGTCCTGATGACCATCGCGCCCGATGATGAAAAGGTGCGCGCGCTGCAGCAGCGTGTAGAGCGTGCCCAGCGTGTCGTGGCCTTCAACCGCGCGGGCGAGGATGACCTGCGGGCCGGGCAGATCGGCGAAGACGGCGACGGCGCGATCGTCAATTTCCGCGAGGCACTGGCCCTGGACAAAGACAATGGACGCGCTCGCCAGGGTCTCGCCGCGGCGGAGAGCGGGCTGATCGGCCGTGCCGAGCGTGCCGCCCGGTCAGCGGACTTCGCCGCTGCTGGGCGCTGGCTGGCCGAGGCGAGCAAGGTCCATGACGCGTCCCCCACCATTTCCGACGCCTTCGAGCGGATCGAGGCGATCCGCGCCGCCACGCTGGCCACGCTGCGCGACCAGGGCCTGCGTGACCTGGTCACCCCGCAGGGCCTGAAGCCGGCACGGGAGAAGCTGGAAGCCGCGATGCGCATCGCGCTGCCCGGTGACCCGGCGGTAGCCCTGCTGCGCGAGCGCATTGAACTGGCCACCCACTACGGGAGCTTCCGCCCGGGGCAGGTGTTCAGCGACGCGCTGCGGGATGGGGGGCGCGGGCCGCAGATGACCGTCGTGCCGCATGGCGGCTTCCAGATGGGCGCCGGGCCGACCGAGCCCGGTGCCACCGATGCCGAACGCCCGTCGCATTACGTCCGCTTCGAGCGCGGCTTTGCGATGGCGATCACGGAGGTCACGGTGGACGATTTTGCGCGCTTCGTGAAATCGGCCAATGCACGTCCGCGTGCGACCCGGCGCGGCCATTCCATCGTCTATGACGAGCGCAGTGGCAACTTCATCCGCCGCAGCGGCGTGGACTGGCAGTCCGATTACGATGGCGGCCGCGCGTTGGCCAACCAGCCGGTGATGCACGTCAGCGTGCGCGACGCAGAAGCCTATGCGAGCTGGCTGAGCGAACAGACCGGCCGCTCGTATCGGCTGCCCAGCGAGGCCGAGTTCGAGTATGCAATGCGTGCGGGCAACGCCGGGCGCTATCCCTGGGGCGATGGCGGGAAGCCGCCGGAGGACTCGGGCAACTTCACCGGCAGCCTGGACGTGTCGCCGTCCGGTCGACGCTGGGCGAATGCGTTCATCGGGTACGGCGACGGGTACTGGGGCGCGGCGCCGGTGGCAATGTTCAAGCCCAACGCCTGGGGTCTGCATGACATGGCGGGCAACCTGAGCGAGTGGGTGGCCGACTGCTGGCACGCCAGTTACCGCCGCGCGCCCGCCGATGGCGCGGCCTGGTACAACCCGGGCTGCCGGGCACGCGTCATACGCGGCGGCAACTGGGCCAACTCGCCTGAACAGACCCGTGCGGCATGGCGGCAGTCCCAGGATTCGGACACCACCAGCGCGCGTATCGGCTTCCGCCTGGTGCGCGGCATCTGAGCTAGGATGGCGGCGTTCCCGCCCGTTCCGGCGGGTCTTGGCCAGGACGCTCGGTGATGCGCAACGATCCCTTTTCCCGATCCCCGCAGCAGCGTCCGCGTCGCGGCCTGTTCGGCAACATCCGCTGGTGGGTGCTGCTGGCCTTCGCTGGTTACGCGGCGTTCTACTGGTTTTCCAACCGCACGGTGGATCCGTACACCGGCGAATCGGTGCTGATCGACAGCGCGCTGGATGCCGATCAGGAAAAGGCCCTCGGTCTGCAGGCCTACCAGCAGATCCTCGCGCAGGAGCGGCCGCTGGATCCCAACGCGCCGATGTCGCGCGACGTGCGTGACATCGCTCAGCGCCTGATCGCCAAGGTGGACGTGGTGGAAACCGCGCTGGCGCAGGAACACGGCCTGCAGCCGGGTCATTTTTCGCGCGGGTTTGATTGGGAAGTGAACGTCATCGAGTCCGAGCAGGCCAATGCGTTCTGCCTGCCCGGCGGCAAGATGGCGGTCTACACCGGGCTGGTACCGGTCGCGCAGACGCGCGATGCCATGGCGGTGGTGATGGGCCATGAAATCGCCCACGCATTGCTGCGTCATGGCGCACAGCGCATGGCGCAGCAGAAGCTGACGCAGATCGGGCAGATGGCCGGCGCAGCCAGCGGCATGGACCCGCAGCAACAGCAGATGGTGATGGCGGCGATGGGCTACGGTTACCTGCTGCCGTATGCGCGTGGCCATGAAACACAGGCCGACGAAGTGGGCCTGATGCTGGCGGCAGCCGCGTGTTTCGACCCGCGCGAAGCCGTGCCGCTGTGGGAACGGATGGGGCAGGCCAGCGGCGGCCAGTCGCAACCGGAGTTTTCCTCCACCCATCCCAATCCCGGCACCCGTATCCAGAACCTGCAGGCGCTGATGCCCAAGGCGATGGAATACCGGCAGACGTTCTGCGAACAGAAATGACCGGGTTGTGACGGCCGCTGGCCGTCAATCCTTGCCGTCAATCCTTGCCGTCGATCTGGACTCAGCGCTTGACGGCGGTCACCTGCACATCCAGCACGCCATCGCCCACGCGCGCCTGCAGCGCGTCGCCGACCTGCACCTGCTCCACGCTGCGTACCAGCGTGCCATCGTCGTGGCGGGTCAGAATGCTGTAGCCACGCGCAACAGTCGCCAGCGGGCTGACCGCCTCCATTGAACGCGCAAGTCCCCGCAGGCGCAGCGCGTCGCGCTGCAGTTGGCGCTGCATCGCCGCATCCGGACGTCCGCGCAGTGCGAGCAGTCTCTGGCGCAGGGCATCAAGCTGGCGCTGCGGGTGATGACCGCGCAGCACTGCGGATGCGTGGCGTAGACGCGCCGTGCGCTGGTGCCGCTGCTGCGCCGCTACCGCCTGCAGGCGCCGCCCCAAGTCGGCATGGCGACGTTGCAGCAACTGCAGGCGGGCCTGTGGACTGCATGCATTCAACCGCAGCATCAGCCGGTCCGCGCGCTGCATGGCCTGCGTCATCGTCTGCCGGTGCAGCTGCTGCAGGCGCGCGGCATCACGGCGCAGGCGTCGCGCCAGGTCCTGCTGGTCAGGTACCAGCAGCTCGGCCGCCACCGACGGCGTGGGCGCGCGCAGATCGGCGGCGAAGTCGGTCAGGCTGAAGTCGGTTTCGTGGCCGACCGCCGACACGACGGGCGTGGTGCTGGCGGCCACCGCACGGGTCAGCGCCTCGTCGTTGAACGCCCACAGGTCTTCCAGCGATCCGCCACCGCGGGTCAACAGGATCACGTCGTAGCGGCCACTGGCATCGGCTGCCTGCAGAAGGCGAGCGATCTGCGCTGCTGCCGTCGCGCCCTGCACCAGGCTGGGCAGAACATCCACCTGCAACAGCGGGAAGCGGCGGGCGAGCACGCTGACCACGTCACGCACCGCGGCTCCGGTGGGCGAGGTGATCACCGCCAGCCGGCCGACGTGCGCGGGCAACGCGCGCTTGCGTTCGCTGGCGAACAGGCCTTCGGCTTCCAGCCGCGCCTGCAGTTCCTCGAACGCACGGCGCAGGGCCCCTTCGCCGGCTTCCTCCATGTGATCGAGCACCATCTGGTACTCGCCGCGCGCGTCGTACAGCGTCACCCGGCCACGCACCAGCACGCGCATGCCCTCGCGCGGCACGAAGCGCAGCGCACTGGCTTTCATGCGGAACATCGCCGCGCGCAGCTGCGCCCGCGCATCCTTCAGCGTGAAGTACATATGGCCTGATGACGGCCGCGCCACGCTGCCCAGTTCGGCCTCCACCCAGATGGCCGGGAAGCTGCCTTCCAGCAGGTCGCGCGCCAGCGTGTTCAGCTGGCTGGGAGTAAGCACATCGATGCTGCGTTGTTGCATGGGAATCACGGACCAGCGTGGATCAGGCGCTCATGGTCGCACGTCACCCCGCGTGGATCATCCCGCGCCGTGCTGGGCCAGCGCCCAGTGCACGTGTTCGCGCACCATCTCGGACGGGTCGGCTGCGCGCGTGCGCAGGCTGTCCACCACCGGCGCGGAGGTGGGCGCATTGCCCAGCGCGACGGCGATGTTGCGCAGCCAGCGCTGGTGGCCGCTGCGACGGATCGGGCTGCCCTCGGTACGCTGCAGGAACTCCGCTTCGTCCCAGGCAAACAGTTCGTCCAACCGCGCCCGGTCGAGATTGTTGCGGGCACGGAAATCGGCTTCGTCGGTACGTTTGGCGAACTTGTTCCAGGGACAGACCAGTTGGCAATCGTCACAGCCGTAAATGCGATTGCCGATCAGCGGACGCATGTCCTCTGGTATCGCACCGTCATGCTCGATGGTCAGGTAGGAGATGCAGCGGCGCGCGTCCAGCCGCTGCGGCGCGATGATCGCCTGGGTGGGGCAGACCTCGATGCAACGGGTGCAGGTGCCGCAGTGCGCACTCGCGGGTATATCGATGGGCAGCGGCAGGTCGATGTAGATCTCGCCCAGGAAAAACCACGAGCCGCCGTTACGGTCGATCAGGCAGGTGTGCTTGCCGATCCAGCCCAGCCCCGCATTGCGGCCCAGGGCGCGTTCCAGCACGGGCGCCGAATCCACGAAGACGCGGAATCCCAGCGGTGCGACCTCATCGCTGATCTGCGTTGCCAGCTTCTGCAGCCGGTTGCGCATCAGCTTGTGGTAATCACGCCCCAGTGCATAGCGCGCCACATAGGCGCGGCCCGGGTCGGCCAGGGTCGCCCAGGCTTCGGTGTCATCTTTGTGGCTGTAATCCATGCCCAGCGAGATCACCCGGACGGTGCCCGGCAGCAACTCGGCAGGGCGCGCGCGCAGGGTGCCGTGGCGGGCCATCCAGTCCATCGTGCCGTACAGGCCCTGGCCCAGCCAGTCCGCCAGATGCGCTTCGTCTTCGGCCAGATCGACGCCCGCAATGCCACAGCGCTGGAAGCCATGCGCGCGGGCGAGGGCGCGGATGCGCTGTACGGCCAGATGGGGATCGACGGGGGCAGGGGCGGGCGACATGGGGGCAAGTATAGAATCCCTGCATGCATGAGCTTTCCGATCTGTTCGATTCCGCTGCGGCCCGTTCATTGGACGCACGCGCTTCCGCCATGGCGGGCGACGATGGCCAGACGCTGATGGCGGCTGCTGGACACGCCGCCTGGCAATGCCTGATGCAGCAATGGCCGGAAGCGCGGCACGTCTGCGTGGTGGTCGGCGCAGGCAACAACGGCGGCGATGGCCTGGTGCTGGCCCTGCATGCGCTGCAGGCCGGGCACCACGTCACGGTGATGGGGCTGAGCGGAAAGCCGCCAGCGACCGTCCTGGCTGCGTGGGCGGCGTCCGCGTTCTTCGAAGCAGGCGGTGTGATCAACGCGTTTTCCGGCTCGTTACCCGTGTCCGACGTGCTGGTGGATGCGTTGTTCGGCATCGGCCTGCAGGACGCGCCGCGCGCCGATGCCGCCGCGCTGATCGAGGCGATGAACGCGCATCCGGCCCCGGTATTCGCGCTGGACGTGCCCAGTGGCGTGGACGCCGACCGCGGCAGCGCGCCCGGTGCAGCGGTGCGCGCAACGCTGACGCTGCAGTTCATCGTGGCCCACCGTGGGCTTTATACAGGGGACGGGCTCGAGCACGCCGGCGAACGCAGGCTGGCGCCGTTGTCGGTGCCCGACAGCGTGCGTGCCAGCGTGCCGGCGGCTGCGGCGCTCTGGCACCAGGACCGTGCGGCTGCGTTGCTGCCCCCACGCCGCCTCAACGCCCACAAAGGCAGTTCGGGCCACGTGCTGTGCGTGGGCGGGAATCATGGCAGCGGTGGCGCGCTTCTGCTGACCGCGCATGCAGCGCTGCGAGCGGGTGCGGGCCTGGCCAGCCTGGCCACGCGGGCCGAGCACGTGGCGGCGGCCCTGGCCCGCCTGCCCGAAGCGATGTGTCATGCCGTGGACAGCGACGCGGCACTGCAGGACGTGTTGCAACGCGCGAGCGTCGTCGCGATCGGCCCCGGCCTTGGCCAGGACGACTGGGCGCGCGCCCTTTGGCGTGGCGTGCGTGACAGCGGCAAGCCGCTGATCGTGGACGCCGATGCACTGAACCTGCTCGCGCAGGATCCGCAGCCCCTGCCGCAGGCCGTGCTGACCCCGCACCCCGGTGAGGCGGCACGCCTGCTGCACTCGACGACGGCGGCGGTACAGGCCGATCGCTTCGCCGCCGCCGCCGCATTGGCCGACCGCTTCCACGCCGTTGTGGTGCTGAAGGGGGCAGGCAGCCTGGTCGCCGCGCCCGGTCGGTGCCCTGCGGTGATTGCCGCCGGCAACCCCGGCATGGCCGTGGGCGGCATGGGAGACCTGCTGACCGGCATCATCGCCGCCCTGCGTGCGCAAGGCCTGGAGCCCTTCTCTGCGGCGGCGGGCGGCGCCCTCCTGCATGGCCTGGCCGGCGATGTCGCGGCACGCGACGGCGCGCGGGGCCTGCTTCCCACTGATCTGCTGGCGCCCCTGCGCCGGCTCTGCAACCCGGACCCGCGTGATGTTTGAACTGTATCTTCCCGACCCTGACCACACCGATCTGCTCGGTGCGGCGCTGGCCACCACGCGCCCAGCCCACGCGCTGTTGGAACTACAGGGCGACCTGGGAGCGGGCAAGTCCACCACAGCCCGCGCCCTGCTGCGCGCGCTAGGCGTCACCGGCGCCATTCGCAGCCCGACCTATACGCTGGTGGAGCGCTACCCATTGGCCGACGGCCGCGAGGCGTGGCACATGGATCTGTACCGGATCGGTGGCGCCGGCGAACTGGATTTCCTGGGTCTGGACGACGACGCCGCATCGCTGTGGCTGGTGGAATGGCCCGAACGCGGTGCAGGCTCGCTGCCACCCACCGATCTGCGCGTCGAGCTGCGTATTGAAGGGGCCGGGCGGCATGCCCGTCTCATTCCGCTGAGCGATTCAGGTGAAGGTTGGGTGACGCGTTTGCGCGAGCAGGATCAGTTGCGTGTCCTTTCTGTCGATTAACCAGAACAAACCGATGAAAGTTACGGATTATTAAGGGAAAAGGTTTGCATTTCGTTCAGCGCAGTGATTGAATCCTGAGCATGCGATCTGGACCCCTCTCTCTTGCCGTCTGTGCCGCCATCGGTTTCGCTTTGGCGAGCGCAGCCGCGTGGGCGGGCGAGATTCATCAGGTTCGGCTGGACACCGGCTCTACCGGCACGCGCGCCGAGATCGCGCTGGCGGGCAAGGGCGGCTACAAGACCATCGCCCTGTCCGCGCCGAACCGGCTCGTGGTCGACTTTCCGGATTCCAGCGCGGTGCGGGGGCTGAAGCTGCCTGCCGCGCAGGGCGTGGTGACTGCCGTGCGTACGGGCCAGCCCGTGCCGGGCACGTTCCGTGTGGTGTTTGATCTGGCCGACAACGTGGCACCGTTCAAGCCGCAGATGCTGCAGCAGGGCAACGAGTCGAAGCTGGTCATCGAATGGCCAGGCGATGCGCCGGGCAGCACGTCTGCGCCTGTGGCGTCGGCTGCGCCGACCCCGACACCGGCACCGGCACCGGCACCTGCCCCTGCGGCCACGGTTCCCGTTTCAGGCGCCGTCACCCCGGCACAGTCGCGCAGCGATGCCGCCCGGGCCACGGCCCTGCTGACCGCGCAGGTACAGCAGCAGGCGAGCGCCACGGCGGCCGTCTCCGCCGCACCGGCGCCGGTACCCACTGCCGCGACCGCCAACGTGGTCGCGGCTGGCACTACTGCCAGCAGCGGCACTGCCGCCGCATCGCCGGCTGCCATTCTCGCCGGCCAGCCCACCGGCCAGCGACCGCCCAACACCACCATCGCCGGTACGATGCCGACCCGCACCGGCGCGGCCGCGGCCGCCGTGGCCACTGCACCGCCTGCACCCACCCCGGACGCCGCACCACCGCCGCGCCCGGCGATGCCGAGCGAGGCATCGCGTGTGCGCATGCAGGCGGGCATGCGCCCGCTGGTGGTGGCGATCGATCCGGGCCACGGTGGCCAGGATCCGGGTGCCGTCGGACCCAGTGGCAAGCGTGAGAAGGACATCACCCTCGCGGTAGGCCGTGAACTGGCGCGCCAGGTCAACGCCATGCCGGGGCTGAAGGCCTACATGACCCGCGACAGCGACGTCTTCATCCCGCTGCCGATGCGCGCGCAGAAAGCACGCGCTGCGAAAGCGGACATCTTCATTTCGATCCACGCCGATGCCGCGGAGAACCGCGCAGCGCGCGGTTCGTCGGTGTACGTGCTGTCGACCAAGGGCGCGTCCTCGCAACGCGCCCGTTGGCTGGCCGACAAGGAGAACGCGGCGGATCTGATCGGTGGCGTCAGCCTGCAGCGTACCGAAGGCACGCTCGCGAACGTGCTGCTCGACCTGGCACAGAGCGGCTACATGAAGGCATCCGAAGATGCGGCCAGCCACGTACTGGGTGGCCTGAAGCGCATCGGCAACAACCACAAGCCGAACATCGAGCGCGCGAACTTCGCGGTGCTGCGCACCTCGGACATGCCGGCGATGCTGGTGGAAACCGCGTTCATCTCCAACCCGGACGAAGAGCGGCGGCTGATGGACCCGGCCTACCAGCGCAAGATCGCCGCAGCGGTGCTGGACGGTGTCAATGTGTTCTTTACCCGCCAGCCGCCCCCGGGCACGCTGTACGCCGCACGCGCACAGGCGGAAATGGAAGCAGCCAGCACCGTCGCCGGCGGCAGCAAGTAACACCCGACAACGCAGGTAGCGCCGAGCCACGCTCGGCGAGCGCGCAGCGCGGCCCGCGTCAGGCATCCGCATCCCCGGGTAGCGCCGAGCCACGCTCGGCGAGCGCGCAGCCCGGCCTGCGTCAGGCATCCGCACCCCCCGGTAGCGCCGAGCCACGCTCGGCGAGCGCGCAGCGCGGCCTGCGTCAGGCATTCGCACCCCCCGGTAGCGCCGAGCCATGCTCGGCGAGCGCGCAGCGCGGCCTGCGTCAGGCATCCGCTATCATCAGCAGATGAAGTCAGATCTCCGTTTCCCCTCTTTTTCGTTCCCGCCCGCATCATGCCGCCGGGGGCCTGCATGAGCGCCACCATCCGGCCCTTGCCGGACATCCTGATCAACCAGATCGCCGCCGGCGAAGTCGTCGAGCGGCCGGCATCGGTGGTCAAGGAACTGGTCGAAAACGCGATCGATGCCGGTGCGACCCGGGTGGACATCGACCTCGAAGAAGGCGGTGTGCGGCTGATCCGCATCCGCGACAACGGCAGCGGTATCGCGGCCGATCAGTTGGCGTTGGCCGTGTCGCGCCACGCCACCAGCAAGATATTCAGCCTCGACGACCTGGAAGCCGTGGCCACGCTTGGTTTCCGGGGGGAAGCCCTGCCGTCGATAGCCTCGGTCAGTCGCTTCACCCTGTCCTCGCGTCGCGCCGATGACGAACACGGTGCCGCGCTGCAGATCGAAGGCGGCAAGCTGGGCGAAGTAATGCCGCGCTCGCACGCACCGGGCACCACGGTCGAGGTGCGCGAGCTGTTCTACAACGTGCCGGCGCGGCGCAAGTTCCTGCGCGCCGAGCGCACCGAGCTGGGCCACATCGAAGAATGGCTGCGTTCGCTGGCGCTCGCCCGCCCGGACGTGGAACTGCGCGTGTCGCACAACGGCAAGGCCTCGCGCCGGTACAAACCGGGTGATCTGTATTCCGACGCGCGCATTGGCGAAACACTGGGCGAGGACTTCGCCAATCAGGCGGTGCGTGTCGATCACAGTGGCGCCGGCCTGCGCCTGCACGGTTGGATCGCCCAGCCGCATTATTCGCGCGCCAGCACGGATCAGCAGTACCTCTATGTCAACGGCCGCTCGGTGCGCGACCGCAGCGTCGCCCATGCGGTGAAGATGGCCTATGGCGATGTGCTTTTCCACGGCCGGCAGCCGGCGTACGTGCTGTTCCTGGAGCTGGACCCCACCCGGGTGGACGTCAATGTGCATCCGGCCAAGCATGAGGTGCGTTTCCGTGATGCGCGCCTGATCCACGACTTCGTCTACCGCACGTTGAAGGACGCGTTGGCCGACACCCGCGCTGGCATGTCGGTGCAGGAGATCGGTGCTGGCGGCGGTGCGGCCATCGCAGCAGGTGCGCCGCTGCAGCAAGGCGCAGGGTGGGGTCTGGCGCGGAGTGGATCGGGCGCTGGCGGCGGCTCCTGGGGGGCGCAGCAATCACCGCTCGGCCTGCAGGTCGCTGATGCGCCGGCCGCCTACGCTGCCCTGTATGGCGGGCCTGCGGGGCCGGGGATGGGCCCGCAGGGCGACACGATGCTGCAGACCCGTTCCAGCGAATACGGTCTGCCGGTGACCAGCGCCGACGCGGGCGTGCCGCCGCTGGGGTACGCGATCGCGCAGTTGCACGGTATCTACATCCTGGCGGAGAACGCCGAAGGCCTGATCGTGGTGGACATGCATGCCGCCCACGAGCGCATCGGCTACGAGCGGTTGAAGACCGCGCACGATGGGATCGGCCTGCACGCGCAGCCGCTGCTGGTGCCGATCACCTTGGCCGTAGGAGAGCGCGAAGCGGACACCGCCGAGCGCGAAGTCGATACGCTGGTCGCGCTGGGCTTCGACATCACCCGCGCCGGCCCCGGCGCGCTGCACGTGCGCAGCATTCCCGCGCTGCTGGCCAACGCCGAGCCGGAAGGACTGCTGCGCGATGTGCTGGGCGACCTGCGTGAGCACGGGCAGTCGCGCCGCATCGCCACGGCCCGCGATGAGCTGCTGTCCACGATGGCCTGCCACGGTGCGGTACGTGCCAATCGGCGGTTGACGGTACCGGAAATGAACGCCCTGCTGCGCGACATGGAAGTCACCGAGCGCTCGGGGCAGTGCAACCATGGACGCCCGACCTGGGCGCGTTTTTCACTGGCAGAAATCGACCGCTGGTTCCTGCGCGGTCGTTGAAGGGGGCGGCAATGGGGATGCAGCACAAGGGGAGGCCGCGGGGAGTGGCGTCCATGGCGGTCATCGCGATGGCGATGCTTCTGGCAGGGTGCGGCGGCAAGGCACCGGAACCGGCTGCCGCCGTGCCGGACGATCCCGCGTTCGCCGCACAGCAACAGCAATGGCGCATGCAGCGTTACACCGAGCTCACCGCCGCTGACGGCTGGACCGCCCTGGTCGGACTGCATTGGCTGGAACATAAAGCGCACTACATCGGTCGCGGGCCCGGCAGCGGCATTCGCCTCGCCGTCGGTCCAGACAAGCTGGGCATGGTCAGCCGGCAGGGCGATCGCTGGTCATTCACACCCGAGCGCGGGGTGGCGCTGAGCGTGGACGGCAAGCCCCTTACGGGGCGCATCGCCTTCAACAGCGACCACGACGCGCAGCCCACGCGCATCGCCTTCGACCAGGGTAAAGGCCAGCTCAGCCTCATCCATCGCGGTGAACGCTTCGCGCTGCGCATCAAGCACGCCGAGGCGGCATCGCGCACGGGCTTCACCGGACTGGAGTACTGGCCGGGAGGTGCCGACTGGCAGGTGCGTGCCCGGTTCCTGCCGCACCCCCCCGGCCGCACCCTGCCGATCGTGGACATCACCGGCCTGACCACCGCCATGCCCAACGCCGGCACGGTGACCTTCGAGCGCGACGGGCAAGCGTATCGGCTGGAGGCGATCGGCGAGCCCGGCGCGCCGTTGTTCCTGATCTTCGCCGACCGGACCAGTGGCCACGGCAGCTATCCCGCCGGACGCTATCTGGATACCGACGCGCCGGGGGCGGATGGCCATGTCCTGGTGGATTTCAACCACGCCTACAATCCCCCCTGTGCGTTCACCCCTTTCGCAACCTGTCCGTTGGCGCCACCGGAGAACCGGCTGGACCTGCGTGTCGAGGCGGGCGAGCGCGCTTACCACCTGCCCAAGGAGAGTGCTGAGTGAAGCGACCTGTTTCCCGCTGGATGAGTGCATCGCTGCTGATGTTGGCGGCCTGCTGCAGCATAGGGGCGGTAGCGGCCCCGGCAACAGCAGCAAAGCCTGCCGGCACCACCTGGCCAGCCCCGCCCGTACCGTTGCTGTGGAAGGTGACCGGCGCAGGCGATGCGCGGCTCTACCTGCTGGGTTCGTTTCACCTGCTGCGCGCTGACGACTACCCCCTCGCTGCGGAGGCGGACAACGCGTTCGACGCCGCGAACCGCGTGGTCTTCGAGCTGTCGGCGGCGGATATCGAGTCGCCCGATCTGGCGAAGAAGATGGTGCAGGCCGCCGTGCGGACCGACGGCACGGAGCTGCGCAGTGACCTGGGCGATGCGACCTGGGCGAAGCTGCAGGACTATGCGACCAAGCACCCGCTGCCGCTTGCGCAGATGCAGGGCATGAAGCCCTGGTTCGTGGGCTTGAGCATCAGCATCGGGCAGATGCAGGCGATGGGCCTGGATCCTGCCCTTGGGCTGGACAAGCATTTCATGGAGCGCGCGGCAAAGGCCGGAAAGCCGATTTCCGGCCTGGAGAGCATCGACACGCAGATCGCGGTGCTCGCCGGCATGAGCATCACCGAGCAGCGGCAGATGGTGGAAGAAGCGCTTGAATTGTCGGACAAGGGCAATGCGGAGATCCGCGCGCTGCACGACGCGTGGCGGCGCGGTGACGATGCCCTGATGTGGAACCGCATGGCGGTGGACATGAAGCGCCAGTACCCGCAGCTCTACCAGCGCATCAACACCGATCGCAACGACGCGTGGCTGCCCAAGCTGCAGCCATACCTGCAGGCGGGGCAGGGCGGTACCCTGGTGGTGGTGGGCACCCTGCATCTGTTGGGCAGTGATGGCGTGGTCGAGAAGCTGCGTGCCAAGGGGTACAAGGTGGAGCGGGTGCGCGCCAAGCGCTGAGCTGCTGGCGTGTAACCCGCAGGGCCGACGTCAGTCGACGTCGCCTGCTGCGTGATGGCCGCACGAAAAACGGCGCGCCTGCCAGGACGCGCCGTTCGTATCTGCGCAGCGGAGCTGTCAGCGACCGCGCGGCTTGCTGCCCGTCGGGCCAGGCGCTTCGCCGGGCTTGTGCGCGGTGGGGCCGGAGGACTGGCCCGGACGCGGGCCCAGGCCGGGGCCGGGATTCGGTGCGGTGCCGCCCGGACGCGGGCCACCAAAACCGGTGCCCATGCTGCGCTGGAACTCCTGCCAGAGTTCCAGGTTGCGCTCGGTCAGCTGGTTCATCATGGCCCAGGGCGTCTGGCCCAGCAGGTTGCCCATCTGCTGGCGGAACTGCTGCTGCTGGTCGAGGAACACCTGCATGCTGCGCTCCAGGTAATTGCCCATGAAGCCCTGCAGGGAATCGCCGTAGAAACGGATCAGCTGGCTGAGCAGCTGGGTGGAGAGCATCGGCTCACCGTCCTGCTCCTGGTCGGCGATGATCTGCAGCAGGACCGAACGGGTCAGGTCGTTGCCGGTCTTGGCATCGCGGACTTCAAAGTCCTCGCCATCCAGGATCAGCTGGCGCACATCCTCTATGGTGATGTAGCTGGAAATCTCGGTGTCGTAGAGACGGCGATTGGGATACTTCTTGATGATGCGTGTAGCAGCCATGAAGCAAGCACTCGTCACAATAGATGCGCAGCATGGCGCAGCGCAGCAGCTGTTGCAACGGCCGAATGCCCCTCAAACGTGCCGGATGCGTCTAACAATGTTGCGCAACAAGGGTTTTCATGTTGCGCAACATTTGATGCCCGTTGCCACGGCGGCGGCCCCCATGGCGGGCCACCTGCCGCTGCGCGGCGGGCATCCCCTCGTCACCAGCCCATGTGATGGCCGCCGTTGATGTCCAGGTTGCTGCCCGTGATCCACGCCGCCTCTTCGGCTACCAGGAAGGACACGCCGTACGCGATCTCCCCAGGCTTGCCCAGCCGCCCGGTGGGGATGTCGGCAATGATCTTCGCCCGCACTTCCTCGGGGACGGCCATCACCATGTCGGTGGCGACGTAACCGGGCGAAATCGTGTTGACCGTGATGCCGAACCCAGCATTCTCGCGCGCAAGCGAGATGGTGAAGCCGTGCATCCCGGCCTTGGCAGCCGCATAGTTGGCCTGGCCGTACTGGCCCTTCAGGCCGTTGATCGAGCTGATCTGGATGACCCGGCCCCAGCCGCGGCGGCGCATGCCCTCGATGACCGGGCGGGTGACATTGAACACCGAGTTGAGGTTGGTGTTGATGACCTCGTGCCACTGCTCGGCGCGCATGCGGTGGAAAGTGGTGTCGCGGGTGATGCCTGCGTTGTTGACCAGGATCTCCACCGGGCCCAGTTCGGCCTCCACTGCCCGCACCATGGCCTCTGCGCTGTCCGGGGTGGAAACATCACCGGGAAAAATGCCGATCGACAAGCCGCGCGCTGCCATGGCGGATTGCCAGGCCAAGGCTTTTTCGTGGTCACGGTAATTGGTGGCGACCCGGTGGCCCTGGTCGGCCAGGCGTTGGCAGATGGCCGTGCCGATGCCGCCGGTACCACCGGTGACCAGTGCGACGCGTGGAGTCATGCTGCGCTTCCGATTCAGGAGGGGAAAGGGGATTCTGCATGATCAGCGCACCGCGTGCGCCTTCAGGTCAGCAGAATGTCGTGATCGGGAATCCGCCCGGCATCGAACGCCGATGCCGCGCGCCGCAGCAGATCATCCCGATCCGTTGCATCGACAAGGGCCTCCGGTGCCTGGCCGAGCAGATGCCAAAGCTGCCTCAGTACAGGGACAGGGTCGCCTGCGTCCACCGGCAGTGCGGCATCTGATTTGGACAGTTTGCGGCCGTCTGTACCCAGCAGCAGCGGCAGGTGCGCATAGCGCGGGGTGTGCAGTCCCAGCGCGCGCTGCAGGAGCACCTGCCTTGCGGTCGACTCGAGCAGGTCGGCACCGCGGACAACGTCGGTGATGCCCTGCGCCGCATCGTCCACCACGACGGCCAGCTGATACGCCCAGCAGCCATCTGCCCGGCGCAGCACGAAATCGCCGACCTCCGTGTGGACGTCCTGCTGCTGCGGTCCACGCACGGCGTCGTTGAACGTCACCACGCTGCCAGGCGGCACGCGCAGGCGCACGGCGGGATCATGTCGCGGTCGGCGGCTGATGCAGCGATGGTGGATGCCGCCGTTGGCGGCCAGCTCGGAGCGGCTGCAGTGACAGATGAACGCCTCGCCGCTGGTCAGCAAGGCATCCAGGGCCTGCTGATAGGCCGGGGCGCGCTGGCTTTGCCAGAGCACGGGGCCATCGCTGCCCAGGCCGAAATGATCCAGCACGCGCAGCTGCGCCTGGGCTGCGCCGACGACGGTTCGGGGGGGATCCACATCCTCGATGCGCACCAGCCAACGTCCCCCGGCCTGGCGAACGAACAGCCAGCCAGCGAACGCCGCCAGCAGCGATCCGGTGTGCAGGGGGCCGGTAGGCGAGGGCGCGAAGCGGCCGCAGTGAATAGGGGGCGTCATGGAGGCTGAATCGTCGGTCAGGTTGGCGCTTGAATTCAAGCTGAAGTCACCGCAGATTGAGCGTCGACATCCTCATCAGAGCTTACCTTCCCCATGTTCAGTCGTATTGGCTTGTTCCTTCTGACCAACCTCGCAGTGCTGGTGCTGGCCGGTATCGTGATGTCGGTGCTGGGGGTCAACCCCAACCAGATGAGCGGCCTGCTGGTGATGGCCGCGATCTTTGGCTTTGGTGGTTCCTTCATCTCTTTGCTGTTGTCCAAGTGGATGGCCAAGCGCTCCACCGGCGCAGTGGTGATCACCGAGCCGCGCAACGAAACCGAGCGCTGGCTGCTGAAGACCGTGGAGCGCCAGGCGCGCGAAGCCGGCATCGGCATGCCGGAGGTGGCGGTGTACGACGGTCCGGAAATCAACGCGTTCGCCACCGGTGCCAATCGCAACAAGGCGCTGGTCGCCGTGTCCACCGGCCTGCTGCACAACATGAGCGAGGACGAGGCCGAAGCGGTGCTGGGCCATGAAATCGCCCACGTGGCCAACGGTGACATGATCACCATGGCGCTGCTGCAGGGGGTGTTGAACACCTTCGTGATCGTGCTGGCCCGCGTGGTCGGCGGCGTGATCGACAGTGCGATGTCGGGCAACCGCGAAGGCGGTGGGCGTGGCATCGGGTATTACGTGATCGTGTTCGTGCTGGAAATGGTATTCGGCATCTTCGCCACGATGATCGCGATGTGGTTCTCGCGTCACCGCGAGTTCCGTGCGGACGCGGGCGGTGCGCAGTTGGCCGGTCGCCAGAAGATGATCGCGGCGCTGGAGCGTCTGAAGGCCAATCATGGCCAGAGCACGCTGCCCACGCAGGTGGCGGCCTTCGGCATCGCCGGTGGCATCGGGCAGGGCATGCGCAAGCTGATGCTTAGCCATCCGCCGCTGGACGAGCGCATTGCCGCACTGCGTGCTTCTACTGCCGTCTGAGGCGGGTTGGTCGAACGGGTGAGACCGCCTCGCGGCTGGCTGCTTTCACGCTGCAGCTGGGGGCCGGGCGGTGGGGCTGGGCGGGGGACGGCAAAAGCCGCTCCTGCGTGCCTCGTTTCGCGCCATCCATGGCGCTCAACGCCCCCGCCCAGCCCCACCGCCCGGCCCCGTGACAGGTTCCGTGGCCGCCAGCCGCGTGATGAAGAAAAAGGAAAAGCGGTAGCGCCGACCCATGGTCGGCGAGCGCAGCGGGCCGTTGGCGGGAACATTCCGCCGAGCACGGCTCGGCGCTACCCATGTCGGTATGCCCGACGGCTCCTTGGCCGCCAGGGACCGGTCGATCCTGCTGTTGCACCAGACAGCAGAACTGCCAGATGTTGAAGCGGTAGCGCCGACCCATGGTCGGCGAGCGCAGCGGGCCGTTGGCGGGAAGATTCCGCCGAGCACGGGTCGGCGCTACCCATGTAGGTATGCCTGGCGGCTCCTTGGCCACCATGGATGTGTCGATCCTGCTGTTGCACCAGACAGCAGAACGGCGCCCGCAGGCGCCGTTCGACCAGCCGGATGTTGAAGCGAAGCGTTAGAACTTCGCGTCGAACTCGGCGGCGTAGCCGGTGTTGACCAGCACCTTCTGCAGCGCCTCGGCTACCTTCAGGTTACCGGCGACCACCTGGTGGTTTTCCGGGCCGCGGTTGTCCATGCGGCCCAGGGGGGCGCCCTTGTAATCGCAGACCTTGCCGCCCGCCTCGCGTACCAGCAGCACACCCGCCGCGATGTCCCACGACTTCACGCCGGCTTCGAAGTAGGCATCGGCGCGACCACAGGCCACGTAGGCCAGGTCGAGTGCCGCCGAGCCGGTACGGCGCACGTCTTCGGCCTGCACCAACAGCGTATCGAGCGTCTTCAGCTGGACGCTGGCGCGGGCGCGCTCGCGCGGCGCGAAGCCGGTGTGGATCATCGTGCCTTCCAGGTCCTTGCGGTCCGACACGCGGATGCGGCGATCGTTGAACACCGCGCCGGCGCCACGGCTGGCCGTGAACAGCTCATTGCGCAGCGGGTCGAAGATGACCGCATCGATCGGCTCGCCGTTCTCGACCAGTGCGATGGACACGCAGTAGTGCGGAAAACCGCGCAGGTAGTTGCTGGTTCCGTCCAGCGGATCGATCACCCACATGCAGCGGTTGGCGCCCTGGATGCCGCCCTCTTCGCCGATCACGCCGTACTCGGGGTAGGCGCGCTTGAGTTCCTTGATGATGACCTTTTCCGCATCGCCATCCACCTCGCTCGCATAATCCATGCGGCCCTTCTGAACGACGTTCAGCGTCTCGAGCTTGTTGATGTTGCGCAGCAATACATTGCCGGCGAGGCGGGCGGCCTTGACCATGACGGTGACGGCGGGTTTCTGCATGGTAATAGCTCCCGGGAGGGCAGAGGGGGGGATTGGCGGGGGAAAAGAGCAGGTCCGGCGCAGTGGCCGGCCGCACAGTTTACCATTGCAGGCCGTCCAGCTCGACTACTGCGTTCATGTCCGATCCATCCCTAGCTCCCCGTATCCGTTTTGTCCTGGTGGGCACCCAGCATCCCGGCAACATGGGTGCCGCCGCACGTGCCATGAAGACCATGGGCCTGAGCCGGTTGGTCCTGGTCGCCCCGGAAAAGCCGCTTGATGAAGAAGCCTTCCGCCGCTCGGCCGGGGCCGAGGACGTGCTGGGCGACGCGCCGGTGGTGGCGACCCTGGCGGACGCCGTCGCGGACTGCACCCTGGTGCTCGGCTGCACGGCCCGCGCCCGCCGGGTGCAGCTGGAAGAGCTGCTGCCCACCTTGGCTGCCGAACGGGTGGCTGGCAAGGCGGCCGAAGGGGCCGAGGTGGCGGTGGTGTTCGGCCGGGAGCGCACCGGCCTGACCAACGAGGAGCTGCAGCTGTGCCACGTCGCGGTGCACATTCCGTCCGATCCGGCCTTCAGTTCGCTCAATCTGGCTGCCGCAGTGCAGGTGCTGGCCTACGAAGTGCGCATGCGCTTGTTGGGCGATGCCGCCGCGCCGGTGGTCGAGCCCGGCCTGCGCGAGCAGCCTGCCAGCCACGAGCAGATGGAGAGCTTCTTCGGTCAGCTGGGTGAGACGCTGGAAGAGATCGAGTTTCACAAGGGCAGGGCGCCGGAATCGGCGATGCGCAAGCTGCGTCGCCTGTTCCTGCGCAGTGCGCCGAGCGAACAGGAAGTCCGCCTGCTGCGCGGCATCCTGGCCGACGCCCAGCGGATGGCCCGGATCGCCCACGAGGGCGACAAATAGCCTGACGCAGTTCTCACTTTTTCGGGTAGTCTTTCCCCTACACCAAGGGGGTCATCGTGATCGGTTGGCTGGGACGCATGCAGTGGGGACTGCTGGGCCTGGCGTGTCTGCTGTCGGCAGGCACGTGCTTTGCTGCGTCCGCACCCGTGCCCACGAACCGCCAGGGCGACAGCCATGTGCTGGTGCTGGGGCGCATCACCGATGACCCGCAGGCGCATTACCCACAGCTGCAGCCGTTGCTGGACTACGTGGTAGCGCACATGCACGACCTTGGCATCCGCGAGGGCCGCGTGCTGATGGCACGCGATGCCCAGCAGATGGCCAGCTATCTGCGCCGGGGTCGGGTCGACTGGGTCACAGAAACCGCCGGCACCGCCGTCGCGCTCGGGCAGCGTGCCGACGCGCGCCCGCTGCTGCTCACCGAGCGCAGTGGCGTGCGCGATTACCACAGCGTGTTTTTCGTGCGGAAGGAAAGCCCGGTGCGCCAGCTCGCCGATCTGCGCGGCCACACGGTGGCCTTGCAGAACGTGGCCTCCACCAGCGCGTACCTGGTGCCGGCGATGACCCTGCTCGAGCACGGGATGGTGCCGCAGATCCTGCAGTCGCCCGACGATGTGCCGACCGCTGACGCGGTGGGGTATGTGTTCGCCCGTACCGAATTGAACATCGCGACCTTCGTGCAGAAGGGAATGGTGGACGGCGGCGTGGTCAGCAGCGTGGACTGGGACGACGAGCGGCGCGTGCCGCCGGCGTTCAAGCATGACCTGCGGGTGATCTTCCGCACCGCGCCGTATCCGCGCGCAGTGGAAGTGGTGCGCGCCGACCTGGACGTGCGCGTGCGCGACCGGCTGCAGCAGGTGCTGCTGGATGCAGCGAACGATCCCGCTGCGCGCGGTGCGCTTCAACGGTTTTTTGGTACATCCGGCTTCCATCGCGTCGATGCGCGGATGCAGCAGCGCCTGGATGATTTGAAACGAGGCTTGGTACGCGTGCGGATGGAAGTGGAATGAGGCGGCTAGGGTCTGGGATGCAGGCGCGCTTCGTGCTCGCGATGGGCGGGGCGATGCTGGTGGTGGTGGCGATCCTCGGTGTGTTGCTGGGGCGGCAGGCGGCGTCGCAGCGGGAGGTAACGCGGCTGAGCGGCACGGTGATCCATGAGCTGTTCGATCGCAGCACGCGCAGCCGTGGCGAGATCATGGCGCGCGAGCTGGCGGATGCGCTGGCCAATCCCATCTACTACAACGACCTGGAGCAGGTCGGCGCGTTGGTGCGCAACATCGCCCGCCAACGCGCGGTGGGGTATGTGCTGGTGTTCGATGGCAAGGGCCGTCTGCTGCACGACGGCACCGTCGCGGTGCCCGGCTACGGGCGGGCGATGTCCGATCCGCTGGCGGCCGGCGCGATCGCGGCCACCGGTCCGCTGGTGCAGGAGTCGCCGAAAGTGCTGGAAAACAGCATGCCCATCATGATCGGCAACCAGCGCCTTGGGGGCGTGCGCGTCGGCATGGCCTTGCAGGAGATCCAGGCGCTGGAGGCGCAGGCCAGCCAGACCCTGGCCCAGCGTCTGCAGCAGGTAGGCACGCGCCACCTCGGCTGGCTGCTGCTGATGCTGGGGCTGCTGCTGGCGATCGGCGTGGCCGTGGTGATGTATGTACAGCGCACGCTGGTCGCCCCGATACGAGGGCTGGCGCTTGCCGCACGGCAGATCGAAGCCGGCGATTACCAGGTGCCACTGCGCGAGAACCATCGCGATGACGAGGTAGGTGAGCTGGTGCGCGCTTTCGCCCGCATGCGGGATGCGATTGCGCGGCACGACCGCGAGGTCCGCCACATGGCCTACACCGATGCCCTGACCGGCCTGACCAACCGGCTCGCCTTCCGCGAAGCGCTGGACCATCGCCTGATGGCCGCACGTGCGTCGGGCCAGCGCTTGGCGTTGCTGTTCGCCGACATGGATGATTTCAAGCGGGTCAACGACACGCTGGGTCACGATGCCGGTGACGAGGCCCTGTTGCAGTTCGTGCAGCGTATCGGCGATGCCGTGTCAGAGGCGGGGGGCGACGATGCGCTGCTTGCCCGCTTCGGCGGCGATGAATTCGTGATCCTGCTTGGCGAGGGCGACGTGGCGGCACGTGCGCGCGAGCTGGCCGACCGTCTGGTGCACGAGCTGGGCAAGCCGCTCCGGGTGCACGGCAAGGAACTGTTTCTGGGCGCCTCCATCGGCGTCACCTTGTTCCCCGATGATGCAGCCGATGCCACCGCGCTGCTGAAGAACGGGGACGTGGCGATGTACCAGGCCAAGATGGCGGGAAAGAACTGCCACCGGTACTACAGCCGCGCGATGGACCATGCGGTGGAGCGTCGCGTGCACATGGAGCAGGAGCTGCGCGGTGCATGGGAGCGCGGTGAACTGCGGCTGGCCTACCAGCCGATCTTCCGCACGCGGGATCGCCGCATGGTCGGCGTGGAAGTGCTGCTGCGCTGGCAGCACCCGACGATGGGCACCATTCCGCCTTCGGTGTTCATCGAAGTGGCCGAGCAGAGTGGGCTGATTGAAGTCATCGGCCCGAAAGTCCTGCGCGCGGCCTGCATGGAAGCGGCGCAGTGGCCCCGCAACGTGGATGACGAGGGTCTCTTCGTGTCGGTCAACGTGTCGCCGCGGCAGCTGCGCGGGGGCGAGTTGCCGGATCTGGTCGCGCAGTGCCTGCATGAATCCGGTCTGCCCGCCTCGCGCCTGCACCTGGAGCTGACCGAAACCGCGGTCATCGGCGATGAAATGCTCGCCGCACAGCTGTTGGACAAGCTGCACCGGACAGGCGTCAAAGTCTGGCTGGACGATTTCGGTACGGGTTTCTCTGGCCTGAGTCATCTTCGCCAAGTGCCGGTGGACGGGGTGAAGATCGACAAGAGCTTCGTGGCCGACATGCAGCGCGACCCGGACGACTTGGCCCTGACTACTGCGATCATCGCCATGGCCCATGCGCTGGGCATCACCGTGGTCGCCGAAGGCATCGAACAGGAAGTGCAGTTCGAGCTGTTGAGCCAGCGCGGCTGCGACCTCGCCCAAGGCTACTGGCTGAGTCACCCGGTCACCGCCACGGCGATCGTGCAGATGATCGACTCCGGCGCCTGAAAAAAGGGGACGGAGGGGATTAAGTCGCATCTGGCCCGCGTGGGCCAGATGCGACTTAATCCCCTCCGTCCCCTTTTTTCTACAGCGGGCGCTTGCTGGGGTCGCCGGGGAGTTCGCGGACCAGCTTGGGCACGAGGTAGCCGGACAGGCGGGCGGTCAGCGCGGCCAGCAGCGCCTTGGCGCGGGCGTCGTCGACTTCGAAGTGCGCTACGCCTTCCACCTTGTCCAGCTGGTGCAGGTAGTAGGGCAGCACGCCGGCGGCGAAGCTGCGTTCGCTCAGCGCGGCGAGGGCTTCGACGCTGTCGTTGACGCCGCGCAGCAGCACGGCCTGGTTGAGCAGCTGGACGCCGGCCGCACGCAGTCGCGCCATCGCGGTGTCCACGCTGTCGTCGAACTCATTGGCATGGTTTGCGTGCACCACGAAGGCCAGCGGCCAGGGAAGGCTGCCGAGCCAGGCGATGAGTTCGTCATCCACGCGCTCGGGCAGCACGATCGGCAGGCGGCTGTGGATGCGCAGGCGGCGGATGTGCGGGATGGCACGCAGGGCGTCGGTCAATTCGACCAGCTTGTGCGTGGCCAGCGACAGCGGGTCACCCCCGGACAGAATGACTTCATCGATGGACGGGTCTTCGGCGATTGCCTGCACCGCATCCTGCCATCCGCCCTTGGCCGCGTTTTCCGTGCCGTAGTCGAAGTGGCGACGGAAGCAGTAGCGGCAGTTGATCGCGCAGCTGCCGGTGGTGACCAGCAGCGCCCGCCCGCGGTACTTCTGGATGACGCCGGTGGCCTTCTTTGCGGCACCGTCGCCCACGGCATCGAAACTGAATCCTTCGACCTGCCGCATTTCCTCGTTGATCGGCAGTACCTGGCGCAACAGGGGGTCGTGCGGATCGCCATGGCGCATGCGCCCGGCGAAGCCCTCCGGCACACGCTGCGCGAACTGCTGCAGCGCGGCCTCGGATACGCCCAGTGCCACCGGATCCAACCCCAGCCGGGACAACAGCTCGGCCGGGTCGCGGATCGCCTGGCGCCAGAGCTGCTGCCAGCGGGCGGAGACGGGGCGGGGAGCGGCAGAGAGCTGCATGGACAGGGGGCCTGCGGTTATCATGGGGATATAAATCAGCGCCCACCGGCCTCCGGTGGGCGTTCCATTCTATCCGGCTCGCCGCACATGCGGCGGTTTCGCCATTTGAGGAGCTTGAGCATGGCCACTGCGGGCATGAACGATGTCAAGAACGGGATGAAGATCCTGGTCAACAATGAACCGGCGGTCATCTCGGAAACCGAATTCATCAAGCCGGGCAAGGGCCAGGCCTTCACCCGCGTGCGCTACCGCTTCATCAAGTCCGGCCGTACGGTCGAACTGACCATGAAAGCCACCGACAACGTGGAAGTGGCCGACGTCGTCGACACCAACATGGACTTCATGTACAGCGACGGCGAGTACTGGCACTTCATGGATCCGGAATCCTTCGAGCAGGTCCAGGCCGACAAGGCCGGCATGGGCGGCGCGGAGAAGTGGCTGAAGGGCGAAGAGTCCTGCATCGTGACCCTGTGGAACGGTTCGCCGATCTTCGTGCAGCCGCCGAACTTCGTCGAGCTGAAGATCACCGAGACCGATCCCGGCGTGCGCGGCGACACCTCCGGCGGCGGCGGCAAGCCGGCCACGCTGGAAACCGGCGCAGTGGTGCGTGTGCCGCTGTTCGTCAACCAGGAAGAAATCATCAAGGTCGATACGCGTTCGGGCGAATACTCCGCACGCGTAAAGTAATCCGGCCAAGCCGGATTACGGCAGAGACGGCCGCTGGCCGTCTGCTGCTGCTCCACCTGGCAGACGGCCGCCGGCAGTCTGCTACCTGCTCTACAGGGTGGACGGCCAACGGCCGCCCCCACGGCAGGCCCGCCGCCCCCAGCCAAGTGAGCCCGCATGACCGATACCCTGTGCACCCCCGAAGCCTGTGACCTGCTGATCGAAGCCGGCTACGTGGTCCCGATCGAGCCGCATGCGGTTGTGTTGGAAGACCATGCGGTGGCCATCCGCAACGGAGAGATCATCGCCGTCCTGCCGCGCGCCGATGCCCGCGAGCGCTTCAGCGCCGCCCAGGTAGTGAGCCGTCCGGACGCTGCACTGATGCCCGGGCTGGTCAATGCCCACACGCACAATCCGATGACGCTCCTGCGCGGGGTGGCCGACGACCTGCCGCTGATGACCTGGCTGCAGCAGCACATCTGGCCGGTGGAAGCGGCGGTGATCGGGCCGGAATTCGTGGCCGACGGCACCACGCTGGCCATCGCCGAGATGCTGCGCGGCGGCACCACGTGCGCCAACGAGAACTATTTCTTCGGTGACGTGCAGGCGGCTGTCTACAAGAAACATGGTTTCCGCGCGCTGGTCGGCGCGGTGATCATCGATTTCCCCACGGCGTGGGCGAAGTCCGATGACGAGTACTTCGCCAAGGCCGGCGAGCTGCATGACCAGTGGCGCAACGATCCGCTGATCGGCACGTCGTTCGCCCCGCACGCGCCGTATACGGTCAACGATGCGAACTTCGAGCGCGTGCGCATGCTGTCCGACCAGCTGGACATGCAGGTGCACCTGCACACGCATGAAACCGCTCAGGAGATCACCGATTCGATCAAGCTGCATGGCCAGCGTCCGCTCGCGCGACTCGATCGCCTGGGCCTGGTCAACGACCGCCTGATCGCCGTGCACATGACCCAGCTGACCGAGGCGGAGATCCACCTGTGCGCCGAACGTGGCGTGAGCGTGGTGCACTGCCCCGAATCCAACCTCAAGCTGGCGTCCGGCTTCTGTCCGGCGTGCGCGCTTGAGCGGGCCGGCGTCAATCTCGCGATCGGCACCGATGGCTGCGCCAGCAACAACGACCTCGACATGTTCAGCGAGAACCGCACCGCGGCGATCCTGGCCAAGGCCGTCGCCAACGATGCCACCGCACTGGACGCGGCGACCACGCTGCGTGCCTCGACACTGGGCGGTGCGCGCGCGCTGGGCTTCGGCGAGCGCATCGGTTCGATCGAAGTCGGCAAGCAGGCCGACCTGGTCTGCGTGGACCTGTCCGCACTGGAAACCCAGCCGCTGCACAACGTGCTGTCCCAGCTGGTGTATGCCACCGGCCGGCAGCAGGTGAGCGACGTCTGGATTGCCGGACAGCCCAAGCTGGTGCAGCGCGAGCTGGTTGGCATGGACCTGCCGGGCATCATCGCCAACGCACGCCAGTGGCGCGAGCGCATCCGCCACGTACGTGCCTGAACTGCCCATCCGCGTGCGTCTAGCGCCGCAAGGACTCCCGACATGAATGCCCCCAATCCTTCTTCCAATTTCGACCAGGCCGAGCTGGACAAATTCGCCGCGCTGGCGACCCGCTGGTGGGATGCCGACGGCCCGCAGAAACCGCTGCACGCACTCAATCCGGTGCGCCTGCAGTACGTGGCCGAGCGCGCTCCGCTGCGCGGCCTGCGCGTGCTGGATATCGGCTGCGGTGGTGGCCTGTTGAGCGAAGCATTGGCCCAGGCCGGTGCGGAAGTCACCGCGATCGACCTTGCCCCGGAGCTGGTCAAGGTCGCCCGGCTGCATGCGCTGGAAAGTGGAGTGACCGTCGACTACCGGGTACAGGCAGCCGAGGACCTGGCGGCCGAGCAGCCGGCAGGTTTCGACGTGGTCACCTGCATGGAAATGCTGGAGCACGTGCCCGATCCCGCCGCCATCATCGAGGCCTGCAAGCAGCTGCTGAAGCCGGGCGGGCAGCTGTTCCTGTCCACGATCAACCGCACCGCGGCAGCGTTCGCGGTGGCGATTGTCGGTGCCGAGTACGTGGCGCGCCTGCTGCCGAAGGGGACGCATCACTACCAGGAATTCATCAAGCCGGCCGAGCTCTCGCGCTGGCTGCGCGAAGCGGACCTGCAGTTGCAGGATGTCAGTGGCATGGCCTACGAGCCGTGGCGCAACCGTGCGCGCCTGAGCAGCCGTACCGACATCAATTACCTCGCCCACGCGGTCAAGCCCGCATGACCGCAGCGCGCTTCCCGCGCGCGGTGCTGTTCGATCTGGACGGCACCCTGCTGGACAGCGCGCCGGATTTCGTGGCCGCCACCACGGCGATGCTGGCGGCACGCGGCCGCGCGGCGGTGTCGCTGGAGCAGCTTCGTCCCGTGGTGTCCAAGGGCGCGCGCGCCATGCTGGCGGTTGCGTTCCCCGAGCTGCCCGACACCGCACGCGATGGATTGGTGCCGGAGTTCCTGCAGCGCTATGAAGGCCTGATCGGCCAGCATGCCGTGCTGTTCGACGGAGTGGCGGACATGCTCGATGCGTTGGACGCCGATGGCGCGCGCTGGGGCATCGTCACCAACAAGCCGGAGTACCTGGCACGACTGATCCTGCCCCAGCAGCACTGGCAGGACCGGTGTGCGGTGTTGGTCGGCGGCGACTCGCTGCCGCAGCGCAAGCCGCATCCTCTGCCGCTGCTCCACGCCGCGCAGCTGATGGGCGTCAGCGCCCCGCACTGCGTCTATGTCGGCGACGACGAGCGCGACATCATCGCGGCACGCGCGGCGGGCATGCGATCAATCGCCGCGCTCTGGGGTTACCGCCTCGCCGAGGACGATCCAGCGACCTGGCAGGCCGACACCAACGTTGAAGATGCGGTCTCCCTGCAACAGGCCTCGCAGTGGCCCACTTTCCCGGCCATGCCGGGTTCTATTTGAAGGACGTGTAGTGAACAGCAGTGCGTTGGACAGTTTCCTCGACAAATGGCGAGCCCGCTGGCCGGAATGGTCGGTCGCCGAGCCATTCGTGGCGCCAGACCTTCGCGCGCGCACGGTGGCGTGGTTCGCGCTGCTGCAGGAATTCGACGACATGCTCAACACCAGCGGCGACCCGCTGCCGGCCGATGCCAAGCTGGCCTGGTGGGGCGAGGAGCTGCGCAGCTGGGCGTCACAGCGCTCACGGCATCCGCTGGGGCGCGTGCTGGAGCCGGTGCGTGCGCCGTGGGCGCAGCTGGCTGATGCACTGCCGTCGCTGGTCGATGCGCGTGCCGTTGCGCCGGATGCGCCGGCCGCGGAACGCGCGCTGGGCGACTACGCCAACGCCGTGGCAGGCGTGGAGGCGGTGCTGTTCGAAGATCGATTGCGCAGTGGGGCAGGGCAGGCCGTGCTGACGCAGACAATGGCGCAGCGGCTGTTCGATGCCGGTGTTGCCGGCATCCCGCGATCACTGCTGGAGCAGGACGCGACGGGGGCAGCCCAGCGCTGGGCCAGCATGCTGTTGAAGCCGTGGCGTCGGCGCGTTGCCGGCCCGCGGCCGCGTCGGATCTGGGCGGCATTGGCCCGTGCCCGGCTGCAGGCACAGGCCGATGGCAAGCCGATAGAAGCGACCCCGGTGCGCACCTTGTTGCGTGTGTGGTGGGCCGCGCGGGGCTGATGCCAGCGCGTCGACGGTAGCGCCGAGCTACGCTCGGCGAGCGCAGCGGGCCGTTGCCTGGACGATTCCGCCGAGCGTGGCTCGGCGCTACCGATGCAGAATCCGCGACGTCCGTAATCCGTAGCGCCGACCCATGGTCGGCGAGCGCAGCGGGCCGTTGCCTGGACGATTCCGCCGAGCGTGGCTCGGCGCAACCGTTATTTCCGTTCGAGCACCAGCAGCGGATCCATGCGGGTGTCGAACCAGTTCATGCCCCAATGCAGATGCGGACCGGTCGCTCGCCCGGTCGCGCCGACGGCGGCGATCACCTGACCCTGCTCGACACGGTCCCCCACCTTTACGTCGATGCGTGACAGGTGCAGGAAATTCGAACTGACCCCGAAACCATGGTCCAGCAGCAAGGTGCCGCCGGTGAGATACAGGTCAGGCGCGGCGAATGTGACCACACCTGCGGCTGGTGCCTTCACCGGGGTGCCGGTGGGCACCGCGATGTCCATGCCGGAGTGGCCCGAACCGGGCTGACCGTTGTACACGCGTGCATTGCCGAAGCGCCCGCTGATGCGCCCCTGCACCGGCCACGTGAACGGCTGCGCGAAGTCGGCGCGGTTGTCATCGCGGGCGCGGGCGGCAGTGACCTGCGCCTGCTCCCGCTTGATGCGCTCGGCAATGGCGGCGGGCGGATTGACCGTCTTCGGCGGGACGCCGTTGACGCGCTCCACCGGCCAGTCGCGGGCCGTGACGGCGATACGCACGGTCTCGCTGCCGCCGTCGGGGCGCTGCACGTCCACCTGCAGCGGACCCTTCTCGTCACGACCGATGCCGAACACCACGCTGCCATAACCACTCACGCGCAGCGTGCGTCCGCCGAAACGCACGGTGCTGCCCGCGGGCACTTTCCCGATCACCATCGCGCCTTGCGATGCACTTGCCGGGAACACCACCCGGGCCTCGGCGGACTGCGCGGCGGCCGGCGAGATCGGAAATGCAAGCACGAGCGGCAGGGCGCCGGCCAGGATCGACGCCAGCAACGTCCCGCGCATCAGCGGCTGAACGCCAGACGCTGGCCGTTGGCCGCACCGACAATCTGGCTACCGTCCCAGGCCAGCTGGCCATTGATCCAGGTGGACGCGATGCGCGACTGGAACGTGGTGCCTTCAAAGGGCGACCAGCCACACTTGGACAGCACGTCTTCGCGCTTCACGGTAAACGGCTTGTCTTCCACCAGCACCAGGTCGGCGAAATAGCCTTCGCGCAGGAACCCGCGCTCGGCCACGTCGAACAGCTGCGCCGGCGCATGCGCGAACTTCTGCACCACGCGCGTGATGTCGAGCTTGCCTTCGTGCACCAGTTCCAGCGCGGCCGTCAGGGCGTACTGCACCAGGGGCAGGCCGGACGGTGCCTGCGGGTAGGGTTTCTGCTTTTCTTCCCAAGTGTGCGGGGCGTGGTCGGTGGCCAGCACATCGATGATGTCCTCCACCAGAGCGCGGGTCAGTGCCTCTCGGTCGGCCACGTCCTTGATGGCCGGGTTGCACTTGATCAGGTTGCCCAGCCGCGCGTAATCGGTGCGGTCGAAGCGCAGAAAATGGATGCAGGTTTCCGCGGTGATCTGCTTGCGACTGCCATCGGCACGGATCATCGGTCCGCGCTCGAACAGCATCAATTCGTCGGCCGTGGAGATATGCAGCACGTGCAGGCGCGTGCCGTGTTTCTTCGCCAGCGCCACCGCCAGCTGCGATGACTTCAGGCAGGCTTCGCGCGAACGGATGTCCGGATGCTGTTCAGCGCTCAGCGTATCGCCGTACTGCGCCTGGAACTGCTTGGCCAGCGCGTCGATCATCGGCGTGTCTTCGCAATGGGTGATGATCGGCGTCGGCGCATCGCGGAAGATCGCATCCAGCGTGTCCGGGTTGTCCACCAGCATGTTGCCGGTCGATGCGCCCATGAAGACCTTGATGCCCGGCGCGGTCTTCGGATCCAGCCGCTGGATGTGCTCCAGGTTGTCGTTGCTTGCACCCATGTAGAAGCCGTAATTGGCGCGCGCGCGGCCTGCGGCGGCATCGTACTTGGCCTGCAGTGCATCGGCGTTCAAGGTGGGCGGATTGGTGTTCGGCATGTCCATGAAGGTGGTCAGTCCACCGGCCACGGCCGCCGCCGATTCGGTCGCGATGTCGCCCTTGTGGGTCAGGCCGGGTTCGCGGAAATGCACCTGGTCATCGATCATCCCGGGCAGCAGCCAGCGGCCAGCGGCGTCGACGACCTGTTCGCCATCGCGGGCGGCCAGGCTGCCGTCAATGCGGGCGATGCGGCCGTTCTCGATGCGCAGATCGGCAGTGAAGACCCGGCCTTCGTTGACCAGGCGGGCATTGGTGATCAGGGTGGACGACATGTCAGTGGTTTCCTTTGCAGCGGCAGGCAGGGTCGTCGGTGCGCTCGGGCACCGGATCGAATCCGCCGGGATGGAAGGGATGGCAGCGGCCGATGCGGCGCACGGCAAGCCAGCTGCCGCGCAGCGGCCCGTGGCCGGCGATGGCCTGCATGGCATATTCGGAACAGCTGGGGAAAAAGCGGCAACGCGGCCCGAGCAACGGGCTGATGAAGCGCTTGTAGAAGCGCAGCACGGCGATGAGCAGGTGGGAGATCACCCGTTCATAGTAAAACGTGGTCCGTCCTTTGGGGTGAATCGCGGCGGCATGGCAGTCGGCGGCCTCAGGCCCCCCACAAGGACGATGTCGCCCATTCAGTAGAGGCGACGCAGCCGGCATGGTTGGCAGCGGCGAGGATTTGTCGCAGGATGGGCCGTTGGCTGCCGCGCGCGTCCTGCGCCGCAGCCATGCCGGTGGCATGATCCGCCGGCCACGTTCCGTGCCGCGCGGGTGGTGAAGCGGGTCAGGGACAGCATGGGGTCCTGCAGTGGGAGGGCCGTGTGTGCGTCCTGTCACGCGGTTGCTGCTGTCGGCCGGGTAGGCTATAAAGGCCCGCTTTCCCGGGCCCCGGGGAATCCAAGGAAGAGCGTTTCGTGGCTGCTAAAAAAACTGCAAAGAAGGCCGTCAAGGCCGCCAAGAAAACCGCCAGCCCTGTTGCGAAGAAAACGGCGGCCAAGTCTGTAGCGAAGAAGCCGGCCAAGCCGGTAGTGAAGACAGCGAGCAAGCAGGGAACAGCCAGGACGGCGGCAAAAAAGGCCCCGGCAGCGAAGGCGCCGGCAAAGAAGGCGGTGGCCAAGGCAGCACCCGTCAAGGCAGCACCCGTCAAGGCGGTCAAGACGGCCAGCACGCCGGCGAAGGCGGCCAAGGTGGCCTCCAAGCCTGCGAAGTCGACCGGCAGAACGACGGCCGGCAAGGGCGTCGTCAGCACGTCGGCGGCAAAGAAGACCGCGGCCAGTACGGCCCCGGCAAAGAAGGTTTCCAAGGTCGCCACGGCGACCAAGGCCGCCAAACCGGTTACCGGCAAGGCGTCCGTCAACAAGCCGTCGGCCCGTCCGGCGGTGAAGAAGTCCGCACCGGCCTCGCCGGTGGTGGGCAAGGCCGCGAGCAAGCCGGCAGGCAAGCCGGCGGCGGCGCCCGCAGTGAAGTCCGTACCGAAGCCGGCCCCGCCGGCTCCGGCCAAGTCTGTCCCGGCCAGTAACGCGGTCGCTGCGGCACCTGCAAAGGCTGCCAACGCAACTGCCAAGAAGGCCCCGCAAATCAAGAATCCCGTGCCCGTTTCGAAATCGCCCGCGAAAACTCCAGTGAAATCCGATACCGCCCCGAAGACCGCAACCCGCCCGGTGGGCAAGGTTGCCGTGGCAGTGACCGCCCGCTCGACCGCTCCCGCGCCGCGCAGCAAGTACAAGGTGGTCGAGTACAAGACCGACGAAGCCACCGGCCGTCCGATCCTGCCCACCGGTTACAAGCCGGGTGCGGAAGAGGAATACATGAGCCCGCTGCAGCAGGAGTACTTCCGCAAGCGCCTGCAGGACTGGCGCGCCGACCTGGTGGAAGAATCCAAGCAGACCATCGAGAACCTGCGTGAGGAAGTGCGTGACATCGGCGATGAAGCCGAGCGCGCGACCCGCGAGACCGAGAACTCGCTGGAACTGCGTACCCGCGACCGCTACCGCAAGCTGATCGGCAAGATCGACAGCACGCTCAAGCGCCTGGAAGCCGGTGACTACGGTTACTGCGTGGATACCGGTGAAGAAATCGGCCTGGATCGCCTTGAGGCGCGCCTGACCGCTGAGCGCACCATCGACGCCCAGGAACGTTGGGAACACATGCAGAAGCAGCAGGGCGACTAAGCCCTGCCTGCGCAAGCGGAATCAAAAAGCCCGGCTCACGCCGGGCTTTTTCGTGGGCGGCAGGATTCCGCCGAGCACGGCTCGGCGCTACCAGGCGAGGCTCACGTGCGTCATCAGGCGAGGGTAGCGCCGACCCATGGTCGGCGAGCGCAGCGGGCCTTCGGCGCAGGCCGTTACCGCGCGTGCGGTATCAGGCGAGGGTAGCGCCGACCCACGGTCGGCGAGCGCAGCGGGCCGTCGGCGGACCGTGTCACCGCAGCTGCAGCTGCAGCTCGCCGGACTGCGGCAGCTGCACGGTCACCGGTTCGCTTTCCAGGTCACCCTCGGTGTGCGACGCCGTCCCTGCGCGCGACAGGCGGGCCAATACCTCCACGCGTGCGTGGGCAGACAGCGGCTGGGTCGGCATCGGGCTGTCGGCGTCGCTGAGCGTGACGCTGGACGGCAACGCGTCAAGGGGATAACGGCGCACCGCCACCGGCATCGGCGGGCCTCCGGGGGCACGCGCCAGTACGAACAGGGCCGTGCCCTGCGGCCACTGCGCGGGATCGAAGCCAGCGGGCAGCGCAATGCGCACGCTCAGCAGCGGATCGGCGTTTCGCTGTGCCGGGTCCGGGCTGGTAGCGGGTGCCTCGGTGCCGGCCGCGGCGCGTGCGATCGCCAGCTGCTGTTCCAGTGCCGTGGCCGCACCGGGCTGCAGCCGCGGCAACAACGCCGCCCACACCTCGACCGCTTCTGCATCGCGCCCGCGTTGGCGCAGCGCGATGCCCAGCAGCCAGGCGGCGCGCTCGGCGTCGGGTTGCACCGTCAGTGCATGCTGCAGCCACTGCAGTGCCGTGTCATCGAACCGCTTCGCGGCGTCGGCCTGCGCGCGTGCCTGTGCCGCTTCGACCAGCAGACCGGCATCATCCGGTGCCAGGGCGGCCGCACGGGCGAACGCATCGGCCGCCGCCGTATTCTGGCCAAGCTCGCTGCGTGAGCGGCCCAGCAGTGCCCAGCCGTCGGCGCGCTGTGGCTCGCGCTGCAGCGATGCCTCCAACGCTTCCACGCCTTGTCGAAGATCGGCCATGGACGGTGCGGCGGGCTGCTGCGCCGCGCGTGGATCGCCGACCAGCAGGTACAGGCTGGCGCTGACGATACCCAGACTGAGGCACGCCGCCATGAAGCCGGTGCGCCCGCGCCGTCGCAACGGCCAGAGCACGCAGGCGGCCAGCACGACGCCGGCCAGCCCGGACAGCAGGACAAGCCAGAGCGTCACCAGCCATCTCCGCGTGCGTCATCCACCACCACGGCGCTGCCGCGACGGCGCACCAGCCGCCACAACAGCACGCCGCCGCCGAGCAGGAACAGCAGCGGCCCGCCCCACAGCAACCAGGTGCCCGGTTGCAGGGTGGGTTGATAGAGCACGAACTCACCGTAGCGCTGCACCAGGAACTGCTTCACTTCGGCATCGTCATGGCCCTGGTGGATGAGCTCCAGCACTTCGCGGCGAAGATCCTGCGCGATCTGCGCGTTGGAATCGGCCAGCGACTGGTTCTGGCACTGCACGCAGCGCAACTGCGCGGCCAAGGCATGGAAGCGCGCCTCTTCGGCGGCATCGGCGAACTGCAGCGGGCGCGCATCGTGCACCGGCTGCTGCGCACGCGTGGCGGTGCAGAACAGCGAGGCCACCAGCAGCACGGCCATCAGCAGGCCGTTGGCGAGCAGGCCCAGGCCGCGGCGGTCAGGGCGTGGCGCGCAGCGCATTACCGGCATCGGCCTGGGCCTTTTCGATCTGTTCCAGTGCCGGGATCAGCTTCTGGTCGACGACGGCCTGGGTCATCGCACCACTGTATTTCCAGCGCACCACGCCACTGCCGTCCACCAGGAAGGTCTCCGGTGCGGCGGTGATGCCCCAGTCGATCGCGGTGCGGCCTTCGATATCGCTCAGCACCACCATGAACGGGTTG
Organism: Stenotrophomonas sp. WHRI 8082; assembly: GCF_040223995.2. NCBI lineage: Bacteria > Pseudomonadati > Pseudomonadota > Gammaproteobacteria > Lysobacterales > Lysobacteraceae > Stenotrophomonas > Stenotrophomonas sp. WHRI 8082. The sequence goes on from NZ_CP167826.1 coordinate 3,567,175, forward strand.
CCCAGCTGCTCCAGCCAATGCAGTGCATCGGTGGGCTCGTCCTTCCAGTTGTAGCCGATCACGCGCACGCGCTTGCTTTCGGCAAAGCGGGTCAGCACCGGATGTTCTTCGCGGCAGGCCGCACACCAGCTCCCCCATACGTTCAACAGGTACGGTGCGCCCCGCAGTTCTTCGCTGCGCACCCTAATGTCCGGGTCATGCAGCACCGGCAGGCTGAACGCCGGTGCCTGCTTGCCGATCAGCGGCGAGGGCAGCACATCACGCTGTGGATCGTCGCTCTTCATCACCCCGTACACCATCAGCCCGAGCAGGCCGAAGAAGAACAGCACGCCGATCACGATGGCTACCGGCGGCAGCGGGCGGGAGGGGCGGGGGGCAGGGGATTCGGACATGGACAACACAACTCCTAACGACGACGGAAACGACGATCAGCCGCAGCAACCAGGCCACCGAGCGCCATCAACAGCGCTCCGAGCCAGATCCAGCGTACGAACGGCTTGATATGCACGCGTACGGCCCATGCATTGTTGCCCAGCGGTTCGCCCATTGCTACGTACACGTCACCCGACAGCCGCGCATCGATGCCGGCTTCGGTCATCACCTGCCCGCCGCTGGCGTACAGGCGTTTTTCCGGGTGCAGCAGGGCCAGCTCACGCCCATCGCGGAACACGCGCAGGTGGCCGCGGTCCGCGCTGAAGTTCGGCCCCTCGCGGTGGTCCACGCCTTCGAAGCGGATTTCGTGGTCACCCACCACCACGGTCTGTCCCGGTGCGAGGGCCACCTCGCGTTGCACGTTCAGCGCCTCTACCAGCAACGCGCCGGCCAGGAACACCGCGACCCCGGCGTGGCCCAGCAGCATGCCGACCATCTCGGCAGTAAAGCGGCCGTTGCCGCGCAGCCGCTGCCAGATGAAGCGTGCAGTGCCGAGTCCCACCCAGGCGGCCGCGCCCACGCCCAGCCCGACCTTCCAGCCATTCTGCGGTGCGTGCCACCAGGCGACGGCCGCCAGCAGCACGGCCAGCAGCAGCCACGGGGCCAGCAGCGCAAGTGCGCGCGACGGCTGGTCGCGCTGCCAGTTGACCAGCGGTCCGAACGGCAGCAGCAGCACCAGCGGCGCCATCAACAGCAGGAACAGACTGCCGAAGTAGGGGGGACCCACGGAAATCTTGCCCATGCCCAAGGCATCGGCCAGCAGCGGATACAGCGTGCCCAGCAGCACCATGGCGCAGGCACAGGCCAGCAGCAGGTTGTTGGCCATCAACAGGGTTTCGCGCGAGGTCGCGGTGAAGCCTCTGCGTGGATCGGCACTGTCCACGCCCATGCGGCCGGCGCGCAGCACGTAGAGCAGCAGCGCACCGCCGACCAGGATGGCCAGGAACAGCAGGATGAACATGCCGCGCGACGGATCGGCAGCAAACGAGTGCACGCTGGTCAGCACGCCGGAGCGCACCAGGAACGTACCCAGCAAGGACAGCGCAAAGGCGGTGATCGCCAGCAGCAGCGTCCAGCTGGCGAACGTTCCGCGCTTCTCGGTCACTGCCTGCGAATGGATCAGCGCCGCGCCGGCAAGCCACGGCATGAAGCTGGCGTTCTCCACCGGGTCCCAGAACCACCAGCCGCCCCAGCCGAGTTCGTAGTAGGCCCACCAGCTGCCCAGTGCGATACCCAGGGTCAGGAACGCCCAAGCGACGTTGGTCCACGGCCGCGTCCAGCGCACCCAGCGCGTGTCCACGCGACCGTCCAGCAGCGCAGCGACCGCGAAGGCGAACGGTACCGAGAATCCGACATAACCCAGATACAACATCGGCGGATGGATGATCAATCCGGGGTCCTGCAGCAGCGGATTGAGGTCGCGGCCTTCCAGCGGCGCCGGAATCAACCGGGTGAACGGATTGGAGGTGAAGATCAGGAAGGCGAGGAAGCCCACGCTGACCAGACCCATCACCGCCAGCACGCGCGCCTGCACGTCGTCGGGCAGCTGCCGCGAGCCCAGCGCCACCGCACCGGTCCATGCCGCCAGCACCAGCGCCCATAGCAGCAGCGAGCCCTCATGGGCACCCCACACTGCGGACCAGCGGTACACCATCGGCAGCAGGCTGTTGGAGTTCTCCGCGACGTAGCGGACGGAAAAATCCTGCTGTACGAAGGCGGCCGTCAGCACCGCGAACGCCGCGAGCACCAGCACCAGTTGCGCGAACGCGGCAGGCCGGGCGACCTGCATCCAGCTGCCGATGCGGCGATGCGCACCCACCAGCGGCAGGCTGGACTGCAGCAGCGCGGCCAGCAGGGCCAGCAGCATCAGGATCTGTCCGAGTTCGGGCAGCACTCAGCGCACCTCGGGCACGGGCACGGGCACATCGTGCTTCACGTGCGCCTCGCCCATCTTGTCGGCCAGTTCCTTCGGCATATAGGTTTCATCGTGCTTGGCCAGTACTTCTTCGGCGACGAACTGGCCGCCCTGCAGACGTCCGGTGACCACCACGGCCTGGCCTTCGCGGAACAGATCGGGCAGGATCTGGTCGCTGCGCACGACGAGGTCCGCATCGCCATCGGTCACGGTGAAATGGGCGACCAGCGAGCCAGGCTCACGGGTCAGGGAACCCTTGGCGACCATGCCACCCAGTCGGAAACGCTCGGCATTGCCGTTTTCGCCACGCAGCACTTCGGCCGGCGTATACAGATAGGCCACGTTGCGCTGCAGGGCCATCGCCACCAGCGCGGTGGCCAGCCCCGAAGCGGCCAGCAACAGCACTACCCATAGCAGGCGACGGCGGCGCTGCGGGTTCATCGCTCCAGCTCCAGCGGCCCGGTCGCGGCACTGCGCCGCGCGTCCTGGCGTTGCTGGCGCTGCCGTGCGACCTGCAGGGCCCGGCGCAGGCGCAGGCGCGAGCCGATGGCATCGACGACCAGCAGGCCGACGAATACCGCATAGGCGCCGACGACGTAACCGAGATAGCTCATGGCGCGCCTCCCAGCTGGCGTTGTACCCAGTCCTTGCCGGCCTCGCGCTGCAGGTTGTCCGCACGCGCCTTGGCCAGCAGCGAGCCGACGAACCACAGCTTGGTGCCGATGACCATCAGCCACAGCGGCAACTGCATGCTCGCATCCAGTGTGGACGGCCCGAACAGGCGGATCGTCTGGCCCTGGTGCAGGCTGCCCCACCAGTCCACCGAATAGCGGATTACCGGTAACAGGGCAACGCCGACGATGGCCAGCAGCCCCGCGGCGCGCGCGGCATTGCGCCGGTCTTCGATGGCCATGTACAGGCCGATCACCCCGAAATACAGGAACAGCAGGATGAGTTCGGTGGTCAGCCGCGGATCCCAGTCCCACCACGTACCCCACATCGGCCGGCCCCAGATGCTGCCGGTGAGCAGGGTGACGGCGGTGAAACCGGCGCCGATCGGCGCGCAGGCCATGGCCAGCACTTCGCAGATCTTGATCTTCCAGATGAGCGCGATGGCGGCATACAGGGCCATCAGCGCGAACACGAACAGGCTCATCCACGCGCTGGGCACGTGCACGAACAGGATGCGGAAGCTGTCGCCCTGCTGGTAGTCGGCGGGCACCACGAACAGCGCCTGCCACAGGCCCAGGGCCAGCACCGGCAACGAGGCGATGAGGAAGAGACGGGACCAGCGACGAGCGAAGCGGTCGAAGGTGGGCGGCGAGCCGAGTTGGTGGAACCAGCGGACGATCGGTTGCATGCGGTAGCGGCTATCCCGGGTGGTCGGTGTGGCTCGGCTCAAGAACAATCAGCTCAACGAGATGCGGATCGCCGCTGCCGTGGCCAGGGGCGCCAGCACCAGCGCGACCACCAGGCCGGCGGCGAGCATCAGCAGCGCACCCAGCGGATCCTGGCCGCGTGCGGCGGCGGCGACACTGCCTGCACCGAACACCAGCACCGGTACGTACAGCGGCAACGATAACAGTGCAACGAGGATACCAGAGCGTCGGATGCCCACCGTCAGTGCGGCGACCATGCCACCGATCAGGCTCAGCAGGGGGGTTCCCAGCAGCAACGATGCCAGCAGCATCGGCCATTGGTCATGTGGCAGATGCAGCATTTCCGCCAGCAGCGGACTGATTACGATCAACGGCAGGGCGGTGGTCAGCCAGTGCATCAGCACGCGGACCAGCACCAGCCAGGACAGCGGTACCGGGGCCAGCAGCCATTGCTCCAGCGAGCCGTCTTCGGCATCGGAACGGAACAGCGAATCCAGCGCCAACTGGCCTGCCAGCAGCACCGCCAGCCACAACACGGCCACCGCATTGGCCGCCAGCACCTGCGGATCGCGGCCCAGCGCCAACGCGAACAGCACGACGACCAGCAGGGCGAAAAGCACCGGTTGCAGCGCATCCCCCCGCCGCCGCCAGACCAGACGCAGGTCGCGGCTGGCAAGGGCGCGCGCGGTCTGCCACAGGCCAGGTTCGGTGCCCGGGGCGATCATGCGATCACCTGCAGCGGCAACTGCAGTTGGCGCGTCCGCACCGGCGGCGCAGCGTAGGCACCGTGGGTGGTGACCAGCGCCGCGCCACCGCCGCGCAGGTGGGCGGAAATCATCCGGTTCACCAGGTTGATGCCTTCCAGATCGAGGTTGGCGTAGGGCTCGTCCATCAGCCACAACGGTGCCGGCGACAGCCACATGCGGGCCAGCGCCAGCCTGCGCTTCTGCCCAGCGGAAAGATGCCGCACCAGGGTGTTTTCATATCCGGCAAGGCCCACCACGGCCAGCGCACTGCCCGGCATCTGGCGCGCGCGCCGCCCATGCAGCCCGCACAGGAAGTGCAGATTTTCCAGGGTATCCAGATCCGCCTTCAGCGCGGGAAGGTGGCCCAGGTAGGCGACGAAGTGCGCACGTTCGGCGATGCCTGCGGCGCGTCCATCGATCTCGACCGTGCCTGCCGCCGGGCGCAGCAGCCCGGCCAGCACACGCAGCAAGGTGGTCTTGCCGGCGCCGTTGTCGCCCTGCACCAGCAGGGCCTCGCCTGCATCGACATGGAAGTCGAGCGGACCAAACACCGTTTCTTCGTCGCGGGAAAAACACAGGCCACGGGCGGCCAGCAGCGCAGGGGTATCCAAGGGGCGATTCTCTGCGCCGAACACGGGCCCCGATTGTAAAGGGTAGTGACGGCCGCGCGTCGGTAGTGACGGCCGCTGGCCGTCAAGGCGCTACACTCACATGCCTGTCTTCCAACCCCGCACAGGCCGATGCAACCGCAGACCAAGCTGCCCAAGGTGGGCACCACCATCTTCACCGTGATGTCCCAGCTGGCAGCCGAACACGGCGCCGTGAACCTCGGCCAGGGCTTTCCCGACTTCAGCGCGCCGCAGCGGCTGATCGATGCCACCACGGCGGCCATGGCCGACGGTCTCAACCAGTATCCGCCGATGACCGGCGTGGCGCCGCTGCGCCAGGCCATCGCGCAGAAATCGCTGGACCTGTACGGCGCGGAGGTGGACCCGGATACGGAAATCACCGTCACCAGCGGTGCCACCGAAGCGATCTTCAACGCCATCCACGCCGTGGTGCGTGCCGGCGAAGAGGTGATCGTGCTCGACCCGGCGTATGACTGCTACGAGCCGGCGATCGATCTTGCCGGCGCGCGCGCGGTGCACGTGCCGCTGGATCCGCATACCTTCGCCGTCGACTGGGATCGCGTGCGTGCGGCGATCACCCCGCGCACGCGGATGCTGATGGTCAACACACCGCACAATCCGTCCGGCGCGATGCTCGATGCGGCGGACATGCAGGCCCTGGCCGATCTGCTGCGCGGCACGGACATCTATCTGATTTCCGATGAAGTGTACGAGCACATCATCTACGATGGCCGTCGCCACGAGTCCGCCCTGCGGCATCCGGAGCTGCGCGAGCGCGCGTTCGTGATCTCCAGCTTCGGCAAGACCTACCACTGCACCGGCTGGAAGATCGGCTACGCCATCGCCCCGCCCGCAATGAGCGCGGAATTCCGCAAGGTGCACCAGTACAACACCTTCACCAGTTTCGGCCCGGCACAGTATGGCTTCGCGGCGATGATCCGTGACGAGCCGGAACACCACCTGCAGTTGGGGGCGTTCTACCAGGCCAAGCGTGACCGCTTCCGTGAGCAGCTGGCGCAGACGCGCCTGCAGGCGCTGCCGGTGCCGGGCGGTTACTTCCAACTGGTGGATTACTCGGCGATCAGCGACTTGCCGGACCATGAATTCGTGAAGTGGCTGACGATCGAAAAAGGCGTGGCGGCGATTCCGCTGTCACCGTTCTACGAAACGCCGCCGGCCGGCCAGCGCATCGTGCGTTTGTGCTTCGCCAAGAACGAAACGACGCTGGATGCGGCCATCGAACGGTTGGCACGGCTGTGAGCGCGGTGCCGACGAACGCACAGGGTGCTGTGCAGGACCTGCGTATCAGCCTGGTGCAGGGCGACACGCGTTGGCACGATCCGGCCGGCAACCGCACGTATTACGGTGACCTGCTGTCGCCGCTGGCGGGCCGCACCGACCTTGTGGTGCTGCCGGAAACCTTCACCAGCGGCTTCTCCAACGAGGCGATTGCGCAGGCCGAAGACATGCAGGGGCCGACCGTCGCTTGGATGCGCCAGCAGGCCGCGCAGCTGGATGCGGCGGTGACCGGCAGCGTGCAGCTGCGCGAAGGCGAGGCGGTCTACAACCGGTTGTTGTTCGCCACGCCCGATGGCGAGGTGCAGCAGTACGACAAGCGCCACCTGTTCCGTTACGGCGGCGAGCATGAGCGCTATGCCGCCGGCCGCGAGCGCCTGAGCGTGCAGTGGAAGGGCTGGCGGATCAATCCGCAGGTCTGCTACGACCTGCGCTTCCCCGTGTTCTGCCGCAACCGGTACGACGTGGAGCGGGCAGGGCAGTTGGACTTCGACCTGCAGCTGTTCGTGGCCAACTGGCCCTCGGCGCGTGCCTATGCCTGGAAGACCCTGCTGCGTGCGCGTGCGATCGAAAACCTCTGCTTCGTCGCCGCGGTCAACCGGGTGGGCGTGGACGGCAACGATCTGCACTATGCCGGCGACAGCGCGGTGATCGATTTCCTGGGCCAGGCGCAGGTGGAGGTGCGTGAGGTCGAACAGGTCGTGACGACCACGCTGTCGGCCGGTGCGCTGGCGGCACACCGCGCCCGTTTCCCGGCGATGCTCGATGCCGATGCCTTCGTGCTGGAGCAGCCGACGGCTGACTGAACCACAGGACGCGGATGGCGCAGCTGCCCCTGTCCGGAGGAGGGGGGCACTGCTAGATTTCGCGCATTCCACAACGCGGAGCACCCCTATCATGAAGTCCACCGTTTCCCTGCTGCTCGTGCTCGCTGCCTCTGCTTTCGTCGCGCCCGCCGCGCAGGCAGCGGGCAACATCGAATGCAACCTGCGCTACGACATGTCCGGTTGGTCGGTGTTCTACAAGACGGCGTCCGGTACCGGCACGATCACCTGCGACAACGGCATGACGATGCCGGTCAAGCTCAAGGTCAAGGGCGGCGGGCTGACGATCGGCAAATCGAAGATCGTCGATGGGACCGGCCGCTTCAGCGGCGCGTACTCGCCCAATGATCTGTTCGGCACCTATGCCGCCGTTGGCGCACATGCGGGCGTGATCCGCTCCAGCGGTGCAGCGGCGATGACCAAGGGCGACATCTCGCTTGCCTTGGCCGGCACCGGCAAGGGCTGGGACCTGGGCATCGACGGCACCGCGTTCACCATCGAGCGCCGCTGAAAGACACGGTAGTGACGGCCGCTGGCCGTCAAGATGGGATCGTTTGACGGCCAGCGGCCGTCACTACCCGACACAAAAAACCCGGCCGCGAGGCCGGGTTTTTTATTGATCAGCCGCCGCGCGGGCCGCCGCCACGTCCGCGGTTGCCACCGGGGCCACCCGGACCGCGATTGCCGCCACCGGGGCCGCCGGGACCGCGATTGCCGCCACCGGGGCCGCCGGGACCACGATTGCCGCCACCGGGACCACCCGGCCCCCGGTTGCCGCCGGGGCCACCCGCCGAGCGGTTACCGCCCGGGCCACGGTTGCCGCTGGCCGGACGGGCACTGCCGTACGGGCTGAAGCCTGGGTTGGCATGATCGGACGGGAATGACGGGGCGTTGCCCGGATGCCCGTAGGGATGCTTGTTGCCCTGGCCACCCTGGCCCTGGCCGCCGCGGTTGCCACCGGCGCCGGCACCCGGTGACTTCGGCTTGGCATAACCGCCACGAGCGCCTTCACCCTGGCCCTGGCCGTAACCGCCACCCTGGCCTGGACCGCGCGCACCCGGACCCCGGGCACCCGGACCACCGGGACCGCGCGCGCCGGGGCCACCGGGACCACGGGCACCCGGACCGCGGGCAGCGCCCGGGCCGGCATTGCGGTGTCCACTCGGGCCGGTGCTGACGCCGTCCGGCACATACCAGCTGCGGAACGCAGCCGGGTTGCCTTCCGGCAGGCCACGGTCGTTCTTCTGCGGGCGGGCCTTGAACGGGCGCTGCGACTGCTTGGCAGCCGCTTCACCGCTGACCGTCAGGCCGCCCTTGAAGCCGCCACCCGGCTTGCCGCCGCGACCGCGGCCGCGGTCTTCGCGCACGTTGTCGAAGCGGCGCAGTTCGCGGCCTTCATCGGCGGTGTTGTGGCCATTGACGTAGGCCGTACCCCGACCCCCGTCACGGCCGATGCGCACCGTGGTCTTGGCAGCGCGACGCTGACCGATCACCGGCTGCAGCGTCAGCGCCGAGGGCGCGCCTTCTTCCAGCTTCAGGTCGGCGCGCAGGGCGTCGACCTGTGCGGTCGTCAGCTCCACGGAATGACCACGGACCAGTTCGCGGGGCAGGCTGACCTTGCCGTAGCGCGTGCGCTTCAGCCGGCTCACCTGGCAGCCCTGGGATTCCCACAGGCGACGGACTTCGCGGTTGCGGCCTTCCTTCACCACCACGCGGAACCAGTCGTGGGAATCGGTGCCGCCGATGCGTTCGACTTCGTCGAACTTGGCCGGGCCATCTTCCAGTGCCACGCCGCGCTGCAGGCGCAGGATGGTGTTGTCGTCGACCTTGTCCTGGCCTTCCGGGGCACGCACGCGCACCACGTACTCGCGCTCGACTTCGAAGGACGGGTGCATCATGGCGTTGGCCAGCTCACCGTCGGTGGTCGCCAGCAGCAGGCCGGTGGTGTTGATGTCCAGTCGGCCGACGGCGATCCAGCGTGCGCCCTTCAGTGCCGGCAGCGACTCGAACACGGTCGGGCGGCCTTCGGGATCTTCGCGGGTGGTCACTTCGCCTTCCGGCTTGTTGTAGACCAGCACGCGCGATGGCTCGGCCAGGGCGGTGGCGACGAAGCCGCGGCCATCCAGCTCGATACGGTCGCCGCTGCGCACGGACATGCCGGTCTGCGCGACTTCGCCATTGACCTTGACCAGGCCCTCGGCGATGCGCTGTTCCAGCGCGCGGCGCGAGCCCAGGCCGGCCTGCGCCAGCACCTTGTGCAGGCGCTCTTCCAGCTTGAACTGTTCGGAGGTGGCTTCACGCTTCAGCGAGAGCTTGTTCAACGAAGGCTTACGGGGGGTGTCACTCATTAACTTTGGCTCCAGCCGACGTTTCGTCATCGGCCTCTGGTTCGGAATCGGCTAGGTCAACAGCCACGGTCGTCATCGCGACGGCGTTGTCTTCGCTTTCGTTCACTGGCGCCGCGCGCGTTCCCGGCGCGGTTTCGGGGTGCCCGTTTTCGGTGGGCGAAGGTGCTTGCTCATCAGGGTCCGCCGCCACGGGAGCGTCGGATGAATCGGGTGCGGCATCGGCGCCATCGGCGGCCAGGGTGCCTTGGTCGTCACTGCCATCGGCGGCAGTGTCATCGTTTGCGGCCAGGTCCGGGCTGCCTGCACTGGCCGTCAGGGGCGCGTCGGGCTGCCCATCCGCGCCAAGCGGCAACTGCGGTTCCAGGTCGGCCAGGTCGCGCAGCTCGGACAGCGGCGGCAGCTCGTCCAGCCGCTTCAGGCCGAAGTAATCCAGGAATCCCTTGGTCGTGCCGAACAGGGCCGGCCTGCCGGGCACGTCGCGGTGGCCGACCACGCGGATCCATTCGCGCTCTTCCAGGGCCTGGATGATATTGCTGCTGACCGCTACGCCGCGCACCTGCTCGATCTCGCCGCGGGTGATCGGCTGCCGGTAAGCGATCAACGCCAGGGTTTCCAGCGTGGCACGCGTGTAACGGGTCTTGCGTTCGGTCCACAGCCGGCTGATATGGCTGTGGACTTCAGCGGTGACCTGGTAACGGAAGCCGGAGGCGACCTCCACCAGTTCCACGCCGCGTTCCGCACAGGCCTCACGCAGGTATTCCAGCGCGCGCTCGACACTGCCGGCCGGTGCCGGCTCGTCTTCCGGGAACAGCTCCTTGAGCTGCACCAGGGTCAGCGGCTGCGCAGATGCCAGCAGGGCGCCTTCGACGATACGGTTGATCAGCGGTTGATCCATCGGCAGTTCGGGCTCACTCAGCGTCGTTGTCGTCGAATTCGCTGCTGAAGGACAGCGGCTCATTGGTGTTTCCCGCCGCCAGCGACTTGACGTAGATCGTCGCCAGCGGGGCTTCCTGCACGATATCCAGCAGTTGCTCCTTGGCCAGTTCCAGCATTGCCAGGAAGGTGACCAGCACGCCGAGTTTTCCTTCCTCGGCGCCGAACAACGACTCGAACCGGTAAAACACGCCTTCGTCCATGCGGCCCAGCAGGTCGCCCATCCGCTGGCGCACACTCAGCGCCTCGCGTTTGATCGCGTGGCCGCTGAACAGCTCGGCGCGCTTGAGCACGTCATGCAGCGCCATCAGCATTTCCTTCAGGTCCACCGGCGGTGGCAGCTTTATCGCTGCACGATCGGGGACGAAGGCATGCACCACGGTGGTGTCGCGGTCTTGCCGGGGCAGGCTGTCGATATCCTCGGCCGCCTGCTTGAAACGTTCGTACTCCTGCAGCCGACGCACCAGCTCCGCGCGCGGATCGGCCTCGTCGCCGTCCTCGCTGATCGGCCGCGGCAACAGCATCCGCGACTTCACTTCGGCCAGTATCGCCGCCATCACCAGGTATTCCGCGGCCAGCTCGAAACGCAGCTCGCGCATCACGGTGATGTATTCCACGTACTGCCGGGTGATCTCGGCGACGGGGATGTCCAGCACGTCAAGGTTCTGGCGGCGGATCAGGTACAGCAGCAGGTCCAGTGGTCCCTCGAACGCGTCGAGGATGACTTCCAGTGCATCCGGCGGGATGTACAGGTCCTGCGGTATCTGCAGGACCGGCTGCCCATGCACCACGGCCAGCGGCATTTCCTGCTGCTGTGGATGGGGCGGCCGGGTTGACGGATTCGCGCTGGGCGCGGTTTCAGAGGTCATCTAGGGACATCAGGATTGCAACGGACCGGTCGCGGTACCGCGCAGCGCCAACAGGAGATGACCTGACAGGCGATCGCGGGAACCAGGACACGCCGGAGTCGGCGCGATTCCACACATCAATGAAGCAGGACGCACCGCATCTGCGGAAGCGACGAAACTACGGGGAGGTCGTCTACATGGTCTGGTCGGGGGCAGCGGATCGATCATCGGGGGCTTGTAGGGCCACTGATCCGACGGGACGCTGCGTCCAGCCACGTGCAACACGTGCAATGGAAGTAGGTTACGGCTTTGCCTGGCTGCTGTCCAGCGTGCGCGGGGCAGGGGGGCGAACGGGCTGAGCCCCCTCGCGACTGGCTGGAGCAGAAGCGGGTTATGGGGGCGGGCCGGGCGGGTGGGGGCAGGGGGACCCGGCGCAAGTACATCCATGTAGCCTTGTTTCCGCCCATCCATGGGCTCCAACAGTCCCCCTGCCCCCACCCGCCCGGCCCCCTGACCGGCTACGGGCGCCGCCGGTCGCGGATGAAGAATAAAAAAAGCGATAGAGCGATAAGGCGGTGGCGCCGCGCCGTGGTCGGCGGCGCTGTTCCCGCTGGGGCTAGAATCACCGGCGATTCCCGTCCCGGGACAGTGAGGAGACAACCATGTGGTACGTGATCGAAGGCTATGACGCTCCGGATGTCCTGCCGGCGCGTCTGGAGGCGCGGCCTGCGCATCTTGCGCGGCTGCAGGCCCTGGTGGAGCAGGGGCGCTTGTTGGTGGCCGGCCCGTGCCCGGCAATCGACAGCGAAGATCCCGGCCCGGCAGGATTCAGCGGCAGCGTGGTGATCGCCCAGTTCGATTCGCTGCCGCAGGCGCGCGCGTGGGCCGATGCCGATCCTTACGTGGCCGCTGGCGTGTATGCGCGGACCGATGTCCGCCCGTTCCGGAAGGTGCTGCCGTGAGCAATGCGGAACGGGTGGAGCGTATTCGTGCGGCACTGCAGCAATCGCTGGCCCCTGTGCACCTCGATGTCGAGGATGACAGCCACCGCCATGCGGGCCATGCAGGGGCCCGTGACGGGCGCGGTCACTTCAACGTGCACGTGGTCAGTACCGCCTTCGAAGGCATGGGCGCACTTGCGCGGCATCGGGCCGTGTACGCTGCCGTTGGCAGCATGATGGATACCGATATCCATGCGTTGTCGATCAACGCACAGACCCCGGCCGAGGCTGGCTGATCCCTGTCCGCTCTTGTCCCGTGGCGTCGTGGTGACGTCCCGCCAGGACAGCGGGCGGACGTCGAATGACAATCAGGACTAACGGAGTGTTTACATTGGACATTGGAAACGCTTACATTCCGCGCCAAGCCGAATGGCTCAAGTCGTGGAGGGCGACTTCGTGAACAAGGCAGCGATCACCATCAAGGATGTCGCACGGGAAGCCAAGGTCTCAGTGGCCACGGTTTCGCGCGCGCTCAACGGACACGAAAATGTCGCCGAGCCGGTTCGCCAGCTGGTGCTGGAGGTGGCTGCGCGCCTGCGCTACACCCCGCATGCGGCGGCGCGCAGTCTCAGCAGCCGCCGCACCAATACGGTGGGCGTGGTGCTGCCTGATCTTTACGGCGAGTTCTTCTCCGAATTGATGCGTGGCATCGACCAGATCGCCCGTGTGCGCCGCCAGCATCTGCTGGTGTCCAGTTACCACGGTGACCAGGAACAGCAGGGTGCAGCGCTGCGCGCGATGCGCGGCCGCGTGGATGGCCTGCTGGTGCTGTCGCCGTATGCCGAAAGCCCGGGTTTCCTGACCGACAATCTGCCGCAGTCGTTGCCCACCGTTCTGATCAACACCTATCTGCCCGACCAGGACCACCCTGTGTTGAGCATCGATGACCATGCCGGTGCGGTGGCGATGACCCGCCATCTGCTGGACGTCGGTCACCGACGCATTGCATTCATTTCAGGCCCGGACTCCAACTACGATGCGCGCGAACGCCTGCGAGGCTTCCGTGACGCGCTCACTGCCTTCGGCGCGCAGGCGCAGGGGATCGAGTTGCCCGGTGATTTCGACGAAGCTTCCGGCCATCGTGCCGGTCAGGAGTTGCTGGCAGCGGGGACGCTGCCCGACGCGGTGTTCGCAGCCAACGACATGATGGCGCTGGGGTGTCTGTATGCGTTCGCGCAGGCAGGACTGAAGGTGCCGGACGATGTGGCGTTGGCCGGATTCGATGACATTCCGCTGGCCCGTTTCGTTCACCCGTCTTTGACGACGATGCAGGTGAGTATCGCCGAGCTTGGTGACATGGCGATGACGCGCCTGATGCAGTTGATGGATTCAAAAACCACGGAAGGAGCGGGCGACAAGCAGACGCTGGTGCCGCGACTGATCGTGCGTGATTCAAGTAAGTGCAAGCCCAGGAACGAGACGCCATCCGGCCGCTGAAGCCGGAGGCATTACCTTTTTGTTTGACATGAAAGGGGCGGCCATGACGGTCGCCACCACCCCCGGAGATTTTCATGATGCATCTCAATAACCATCGTCGGATGCCGGCTCGCCGCCTGCTGACCTGTGCCCTGGCCAGTTGCCTGGTGTTCGCCGCTGCCCCGGACGTGATGGCCCAGTCGGCCAACGCGAGCCTGCGTGGCCAGGTCGCTTCGGCACAGGCCGGCAGCGAAGTGGTCGCCACCAACGTGGCCACCGGCACCGTGCGTCGCGGCACTGTCCGCGCCGACGGCAGCTACTCGCTGATGGGCCTGGACCCGGGCACCTATGACGTGGTGGCCAACGGCCAGACGCAGAAGGTCACCGTGACCGTGGCCTCGACCGCGACGCTGAACTTCAGCGGCGCCCAGGCGGCTGCGCCGGCCGATGGCAGCGCGACCAACCTCGATGCGATCACCGTCGTGGCACCGACCCTGTTGCAGGAAGTGCGCACCTCTGAAGTCGGCAAGACCGTCAGCCTGCAGCAGATCCAGACCACCCCGCAGGTGTCGCGCAACTTCCTGGAATTCGCCGACGCGGTTCCGGGCCTGATCTTCACCCGTGATGCGAAGGGCAACACCTCGCTGCGCGGCGGTGCCACCAACTCCGACGGCACCAACGTGTACATCGACGGCGTGGGCCAGAAGAGCTACGTCAAGGGCGGCGGCGTGGCCGGCCAGTCCGGCAGCGCCGGCAACCCGTTCCCGCAGCTGGCGATCGGTGAATACAAGGTCATCAGCGGCAACTACAAGGCCGAATACGGTCAGGTCTCCAGCGCGGCCGTGACCGCAGCGACCAAGTCCGGTACCAACGAGTTCAAGGGTGAAACCTTCTACCGTTACACCAACGAAGACATGCGCGCCAAGACCCCGGCGGAGCGTCAGCCGGGCCAGAGCAAGGAAGCGTCGGCCGAGAAGGAATACGGCTTTGCATTGGGTGGCCCGATCATCCAGGACAAGGCCCACTTCTTCGTGACCTATGAAGCCAAGCGCTTCGACCTGCCGGTCACCATCGCCCCGGAAGGTTCGGTCACCAACCGCGTCGGCCTGCTGCCGGCAGACGCCGCCGCCGGCCTCGGCCCGGCCAGCCAGCCGTTCCAGCAGGACCTGATCTTCGCCAAGATCGACTTCGAGCCGACCGATAACGATCGCATCGAACTGAGCTTCCAGGATCGCGACGAGACCCAGCAGCAGTTCAGTGGTCAGACCGCGCCGGAAGCCGGCCGTGAAGTGGTCAACACCGACCGTCGTTATGCGCTGCGCTGGAACCACAGCGGTGAGCGTTTCTACAACGAAATGATGCTCACCCACGAAGACTCGTTCAACAATCCGACCCCGCTGACGCTGGCCAACGGCTTCACCTACACCGCACCGGACGGCACCGAAGACCGCACCCTGGTGAAGATCGGTGGCGCATCGGCGCTGGATTCGCAGGTAAAGGGCCAGAAGGGCTGGGCGATTGAAGACAACCTGACCCTGGATGGCATCACCTGGAATGGTGACCACACCATCAAGATGGGCGCCAAGTACAAGGAAATCGACCTGTACGCATCGGATGCGGCACAGATCAACCCGGCGTTCACCTATACGCTGGGCGATCCGGACTTCCCGTCCGACATTCCGTACAAGGCGCAGTTCGTCAAGCCGGTGACCGGCGTGTCGGGCGTGTCCGGCGAAGTGCGTTCGAAGTCCAAGCAGATCGGCCTGTTCATCCAGGACGACTGGCAGGTCAACGACC
Source organism: Stenotrophomonas sp. WHRI 8082 (assembly GCF_040223995.2). Lineage (NCBI taxonomy): Bacteria > Pseudomonadati > Pseudomonadota > Gammaproteobacteria > Lysobacterales > Lysobacteraceae > Stenotrophomonas > Stenotrophomonas sp. WHRI 8082. Next base: position 3,582,739 of record NZ_CP167826.1, read on the forward strand.
ACCTGCAGCTGAACCTCGGCCTGCGCTGGGACTACGAAAAGACCCCGGCCTACCTGGACTTCGTGACCCCGCAGGCAGTGGTCGACGCGATCTACTCGCAGGATCCGCGCGCTGCTGCTGGCCAGACCTACGCCGATTCGCTGGCGCTGGGTGGCCTGGACATCAGCCAGTACATCAGCACCGGCAAGAACCGCAAGGCGTTCAAGGATGCCTGGCAGCCGCGCATCGGCTTCTCGTACGACATCAACGCCGACGAGCAGCACGTGTTCCACGGCGGTGCCGGTCGTTCGTACGATCGCGACCTGTTCGACAACCTGCAGCTGGAAACCACCAAGCTGGCCCTGCCGCAGCCGACCATCTACTTCCGCAATCCGAACACCGGCACCTGCCTCAATGGCCAGGCCGCCTGCTATGACTGGAACCCGAACCTGCTCAACGGCATCGGCAACCTGCAGTCGCTGGTCGGTTCGACCAGCAATGCCGGCCTGGAAGTGGACCTGCTGAACAACAATCTGAAGGTGCCGTACTCCGATCAGTTCAGCTTCGGCATGAGCAACCAGGTCGGTGACTGGCTGACCGATGCGACCATCTCCCGCACCCTGAGCTACGACGGCTTCGCCTTCACGCTGGGCAACCGTTACCCGACCGGTCAGTTCTTCGATGACCCGCGTCTGTGCGGTGGCTCCGACCCGGGCCTGAGCCAGGCCTGGAGCTGCAACGTGCCGGGCTTCGGCAGCCTGATCATCGGCCAGCAGGGCATCAAGACCCGCGCGACCCAGCTGCTGCTGTCGGCGCAGAAGCCGTTCACCCAGGAAAGCGGCTGGGGCTCCTCGATCGCTTACACCTGGACCACCGCGCGCCACAACCGCGACATCAATGAGAAGTACGCGTTCGACCGTGGCCTGATCGAGGACTACCCGACCATCCGCTCCAACGGCGCCCCGCGTCACCGCCTGGTGGTCACCGGTTCGTATGCCGGCTTCTGGGGCATCACCTTCGGCGGCAAGGTCACCCTGGCCACGCCGACCGCGGTGAACGATTGGTACCCGGTGACCCAGTCGACGGGCTTCGACCTGCCGACCCCGGGCGCCGCAGTGCCCAACGGCAACGGCAAGTTCCTGCTCGGTGGCAAGATCTTCGGCTACCGTTCGGTCGACCTGCAGGCGACGAAGACGTTCAAGATGGCGCACGAGACCGAGCTGTACGCTCGTATCGACATCATCAACGTGTTCAACTTCGACAACTTCTCGAACTACAACTACACCAAGACCAACGGCAAGTTGCTGGCCAGCTACAACGAGACCGGCGACATCGTCGGTACCCCGCGTCAGGTGAAGGCCGAAGTCGGCTTCCGCTTCTGATCCAGGGGAGTTGAGAGGAACCGCGGTGCCGCCTTCGGGCGGTACCGTGGGCAGGCAATGGCGGATCTTCGGATCCGTCCATTGTCCAGCCCGCTGCCAGTGAGGGGGCAGCGGGCTGGGCAATGATCCATCGGTCCCGACCACCGCAGGTGGTTTTTTTCGGGGCAGATATGTAAACGATTTCAAGTCATGGGACGTTATGCTCTGTACTCTTGAACAGCAAAAAAGGAAGGGGCCGATGCGGGTACGCCACGTGTTGACTGTCGCGTTGTTCGGCCTGGCCACCGTCGGCTGCAAGCCACAAGCGGCGCCGGAGCCGGTCAAGCCAGCCCCCCAGGTGATCCTGGTCGAGGCGGACCTGCCGCCGCGGCCGATGAAGCCGGAACTGCCGCCGCTGTTCGATGACATCGAGCGCCGCACGTTCCAGTTCTTCTGGGATACCACCAACGAGATCAACGGGCTCACCCCGGATCGCTATCCTTCGCGTCCGTTCGCCAGCATCGCCTCGGTCGGTTTCGCGCTGACGGCGTACCCGATCGGCATCGAAAATGGCTGGGTCAGCCGCAACCAGGCGGTCGAGCGCACGCTGACCACCCTGCGATTCCTGCGCGACGTGCCGATGGGCCCGCAGCGCACCGGCAAGGGCGGTTACAAGGGCTTCTATTACCACTTCCTGGACATGCAGCAGGGGCAGCGTTACGACAGCTGGGTCGAGCTGTCCTCGGTGGATACCGCGCTGCTGATGATGGGCGTGCTGTTCGCGCAGTCGTATTACGACGGTGGCGACAGCCGTGAGAAGGAAATCCGTGACATCGCCGACACCCTGTACAAGCGGGTGGACTGGCCGTGGCTGCAGGAACGCGCCCCGCTGATCTCGATGGGCTGGTTCCCGGAAAGCGGCACCATCGAACACGACTGGATGGGCTACAACGAGGCGATGATCGTCTACATCCTGGCCTTGGGGTCGCCCACCCATCCGGTCAGCCCGGACGCGTGGACGGTGTGGACACGGACCTATGACAACGACTGGGGCGTGTATCAGGGCCAGGAGTACCTGTCCTTCGGCCCGCTGTTCGGTCATCAGTACAGCCACGTCTGGATCGACTTCCGTGATATCCAGGATGCGTACATGCGCGAGCGTGGCAGCACCTATTTCCTTAACAGCCGTTCGGCGGCGCTGGCGCAGCGCGAGTACGCCATCAGCAACCCGATGAACTGGAAGGAATACGGCCAGAACGTGTGGGGCCTGACGGCCAGCGACGGGCCGCAGAACACCACGCAGGAGTATCGCGGCGAGCAGCGCCAGTTCCGCCATTACTCTTCGCGTGGCGCGGGCCTGCGCGAGAATTTCGACGACGGCACGATCGCCCCGACTGCTGCGATCTCGTCGATCGTGTTCGCCCCCGAAGAGGTGATCCCGGCCACCCAGGAAATGCACAAGCGCTTCGGTGACTACATCTATTCCAGCTACGGGTTCCTGGATTCGTTCAACCCCAGCTTCAACTACGACATCCCGATCAAGACCGGGCGGATGGTGCCCGATCGCGGTTGGGTGGCCAGTGATTACATCGGCATCGACCAGGGCCCGATCCTGACCATGATCGCCAACTACCGTAATGATTTCGTGTGGGAGGTGATGAAGAAGAACCCCCACATCCGCAAGGGGCTGGAGCGCGCTGGATTCAGCGGCGGCTGGCTGACCCCCGAAGGCGAGCAGCAACCGCTGCAGCTGGAGAAGGACGAACAGGCCGCCGGCGCACGCGCTGTTGGTATTGCAGAATCGCGCGCTGCCGCGGCACAGGAACAGAAGAATGCATCCCGCAACAACAACCCCGGCAAGTAAGCCGGTGGCCGCAGTGAAATCCGTCGCCCGGCGTTGGCGCCGTGCCGCCGTGCTGGTCGCCATGCTGGCGCTGGCCGGCTGCGGTCGGCAGGACGAGGGCACCACGGTGCGCTTCTGGGCAATGGGGCGCGAAGCCGAAGTAGTGGCCGAGCTGATCCATGAGTTCGAAGCGGAAAACCCGGGTATCAAGGTGGATGTGCAGAACATCCCGTGGACGGCGGCGCATGAAAAGCTGCTGACCGCGTTCGCCGCCGATGGGCTGCCCGACGTCTGCCAGCTGGGAAACACCTGGATCCCCGAGTTCGCCGAACTCAATACGCTGGTCCCGCTGCAGCCCTACATCGACCGCTCCAGCGTGGTTAAGCCGGATGACTATTTCCCCGGCATCTGGGACACCAACGTCATCCACGACGAAGTGGTCGGCGTGCCGTGGTACGTGGACACGCGCCTGCTGTATTACCGCAAGGACCTGCTGGCCAAGGCCGGGCACGATGCGCCGCCGCGCACCTGGGCCGAGTTCGAGCAGCAGATGGCCGACATCAAGAAGATGCAGGGCGCGAACCGCTATGCGGTGCTGATGCCGATCAACGAGTTCGAGCAGCAGCTGTCCTTCGCCCTGCAGCAGCCCGATCCGTTGCTGCGCGACGATGATACCCGTGGCAATTTCCGCAGCCCGGGCTTCCGTCGCACGCTGGGCTTCTACGCCAACATGTTCGAGATGGGCTGGGCGCCGAAGATGTCCGAAACCCAGATCTCCAATGTCTGGGATGAGTTCTTCCGCGGCTTCAATGTGTTCTACATCTCTGGTCCCTGGAACATCCGTGAGTTCAAGAAGCTCGAACCCAAGGAGCTGGCGGGCCAGTGGGGCACGGCCGCGCTGCCGGGTCCGGACGGCCTGGGTGCTGGCATCGCCGGGGGCACCAGCCTGGTGATCTTCCGCAAGTCGCAGCAGAAGGAGGCGTCATGGAAGCTGATCGAGTTCCTGTCGCGTCCGGAAATCCAGGCCCGCTTCCATTCCATCATCGGTGACCTGCCGCCGCGTCGCAGCACCTGGGAAGCGCCCTCGCTGGCCAATGACCCGCTGGCGGCTGCGTTCCGTGACCAGCTCGAGCGCGTGAAGCCTACGCCGAAGGTGCTGGAGTGGGAGCGCATCGTGCAGGAAATGCGCATCGTGACCGAGAAGGTCGTCCGCGGTGGACAGGCGCAGGATGCGGCCGTGACCGAACTGGATGATCGCGTGGACAAGGTGTTGGCCAAGCGTCGCTGGATGCATGAGCAATCGTTGCAGGAGGCACCGCCGCAGGGCGATGCATCGGCGGTCGAAGGAGGCCTGCCATGAACCGTTCTTCCCTTGCCGGCTGGATCTTCGCCGCACCGGCGGTGATCGTGCTGGGCGTGTTCTTCGGCCTGCCGGTGGCTTCGGCGCTGGCGCTGAGTGTCACCGATTTCGACCTGTATTCGCTGGCCGACAGCAGCAACCTGCGCTTTGTCGGGCTGGGCAACTACATCGACCTCCTGCAGACCCCGATGTTTTGGAAGTCGCTGTGGAATACCACCTACTTCGTGGTGATCGGCGTGCCGCTGTCCATCGCGGTGTCGCTGGGTGCGGCCATCCTGCTCAATGCACCGGCCGCCCGCTTCAAGGCGCTGTTCCGCACCGCGCTGTTCGCCCCGGTGGTGACCACCCTGGTGGCGGTGGCGGTGATCTGGCGTTATCTGTTCCATACCAGCTACGGGCTGGTGAACTACGGCCTGGGCCACATCGGCATCAGCCCGATCGACTGGCTGGGCGACCCGAACTGGGCCATGCCGACCATCATGCTGTTCGCGGTGTGGAAGAACTTCGGCTACAACATGGTGATCTTCCTGGCCGGCCTGCAGGCGATCCCGCATGACCTGTACGAGGCGGCGCGCATCGATGGCGCATCGCGCTGGAAGCAGTTCCTGCACATCACCCTGCCGATGCTCGGCCCGGTGCTGCTGGTGGTGGGGGTGATCACGGTGTCCGGCTACTTCCAGCTGTTCGCCGAACCCTACGTCATGACCCGCGGCGATCCTTTGCAGAGCACCGTCAGCGTGCTGTATTTCATGTTTGAAGAAGGCTTCAAGTGGTGGAACCTCGGCCGCGCGTCGGCGGTGGCGTTCCTGTTGTTCCTGATCATCCTGGCGGTGACGTCGGTGATGCTGCGCTTCGGGCGCAAAAGGCAGATGGTATGAGTCGCGAAATCGGCCAGTCACGCTGGCACGGATGGTGGATCAACGGCGGGCTGCTGGTGCTGGCGCTGGTCAGCCTGGCGCCGCTGTTGTGGATGGTCTCGGTGTCGGTGATGCCGGCTGGCGAGGCCACCACGTTCCCGCCGCCGCTGACCCCGTCCCACATCACCTTCGCCAACTACCACGAGCTGTTCGCACGGACCGGCATGGGCGTCAACTTCGCCAACAGCCTGCTGGTGTCGGTGTCCATCACCCTCGGTTCGCTGTTGATGAACACGATGGCCGGGTATGCCTTCGCCAAGTTGCGGTTCGTTGGCCGTGAGCGTCTGTTCCAGGTGCTGATGGCGGCCCTGGTGATCCCGGCACAGGTGGCGATGCTGCCGCTGTTCCTGCTGATGAAGCAGCTGGGCCTGGTCAACAGCTTCGGCGGGGTGATCGTGCCGGCGCTGGCCACGGTGTTCGGCATCTTCCTGGTGCGCCAGTACGCGCGCTCCATTCCGGATGAGCTGCTGGAAGCAGCGCGCATGGACGGGGCAGGGGAGCTGCGGATCTTCTTCCAGATCGTATTGCCGATGCTCAAGCCGGTGCTGGTGACACTGTCGATCTTCACCTTCATGGGCGCCTGGAACGACTTCATGTGGCCGCTGATCGTGCTGACCGACCAGGAGCACTACACGCTGCCGGTGGCGCTGGCGACATTGTCACGCGAACACATCATGGATGTTGAGATGATGATGGCCGGCGCGGTGGTCACCGTGATTCCGGTGCTGGCGTTGTTCCTGCTGCTGCAGCGCTATTACATTCAAGGTCTGATGTTGGGGAGTGTCAAAGGGTGAACCGGAAAATCATCGCTGGCCTGGCGTTGTTGTGGTCCTGCGTGGCAGTTGCTGCCCCGCCTCCTGCCGCACCTGCACCGAAGGTCATCGATGATTTCGACGACATGGGCCAGTGGAAACTGGTCCTGTCCGACCAGGTCAGTGGTTCCCTGCGCAACGTCGCCGGTGCTGGCGGCGTGCGTGCGATGTGCCTGGATTACGATTTTCACGACGTGTCCGGCTACGTCGGCGTGCGCCGCGCGCTGAACATCGAGTACCCGGCCAATTACCGGTTCGGTTTCCAGCTGCGCGGTGATTCGCCGTCCAACGACCTGCAGTTCAAGCTGATCGACGCCAGCGGCGACAACGTCTGGTGGGTCAACCGCCCGGCCTACCGCTTCCCCAAGGCGTGGACGCCGGTGGAATTCCGCAAACGGCACATCGACAAGGCATGGGGCCCTTCGCCGGAGAAGGAGCTCAAGCGCAGCGCGGCGATGGAGTTCACCGTCTACAGCAAGGTCGGTGGTCGGGGCTCGGTCTGTTTCGACAAGCTGACCCTGCAGGGCTTGCCCGCGCAGGATGATTCGCCGCTGCATCCGCAGGTGCTGACCGATACGGCGACTGCGCTGCAGGACCGGATGATCGACGGTAAATCCGATACCTTCTGGGTCAGTGGCGGGGTCAAGGAGCAGACCATCAGCCTGGACCTGGGCAAGCCGCGCGAAGTCGGCGGGGCGGTGATCGACTGGCTGCCCGGCCTGGAGGCCACGCGCTACACCGTGCGCGCATCGCAGGACGGACGTGACTGGCACACCGTGCGCGAAGTCACTGCCGGGAGTGGCGGCCGTGACTGGCTGGCCCTGCCGGAAACCGATGCCCGCTACCTGCGTTTCGACCTGCAGGGCGGCCCGAACTGGCGCTACGGCATCCGCGATATCGCGCTGAAGCCGCTGGCGTTCGCCGCCACGCCCAACGCATTCCTGTCCTCGGTGGCGGCCGATCTGCCGCGCGGTTCACTGCCCCGTGCCTATGTGGGCGAGCAGCCGACGTGGACCCTGCTGGGCCTGGACGGCGGCCGCGAACAGGCGCTGATCAGCGAAGACGGCGCGCTCGAAATGGCACGCGGCAGCTTCAGTGTCGAGCCCTTCCTGAAGCTCGACGGCAAGCTGATCAGCTGGGCCGACACCACGCCGATCCAGTCACTGCAGGACGGCTACCTGCCCGTGGCCAGCGTGGACTGGCAGCATGACAAGGCATCGCTGGCGGTGACCGGCTTCGTGCAGGGCACGCCGGATGCTTCGCAGCTGGTGGCGCGTTACTCGCTGAAGAATCCCGACAAGGTGGCCCACGAGTACACGCTCGCGCTGGCGATCCGTCCGTGGCAGGTCAACCCGCCCACCCAGTTCCTCAATACGGTGGGTGGCTTCAGCCGGATCGACAGTCTGGACGTGGAAGAGGGCCTGGTGAAGGTCAACGGCGAGCCGCGGCTGTATCCGCTGCAGGTGCCGGACGCACGCTTCGCCACCCCGTTCGACGGCAAGCTGGAGGTGATGCACCTGGCCGACGGCAAGCTGCCGACAACCACCTCGGTCAAGGACCCGACGGGCATGGCGTCCGGCGCGCTGTTGTACACCATCAAGCTCGAGCCGGGCCAGAGCCGCGAGATCGCGCTGGTGTTGCCGCAGGTCGGCAACTTCAATCCGCGCGGCTTCGATGCCGGCAAGGCACAGGCGCAGGTGGCGGCGATGTGGCGGCAGAAGCTGGACGGCCTGCAGTTGCAGCTGCCCCGCGAAGGCCAGCCGTTGGCCGATACCCTGCGCACGGCGCTGGCCCACATGCTGATATCGCGCGTGGGTCCGCGCCTGCAGCCCGGCACGCGTTCCTACGGACGCAGCTGGATCCGCGACGGCGCGATGATTTCCGAAGGCCTGTTGCGCATGGGCCGCAGCGATGCGGTGCGCGATTACGTGCAGTGGTATGCCCCGTTCCAGTTCGACAACGGCAAGGTGCCGTGCTGCGTGGACGACCGCGGCAGCGATCCGGTACCGGAAAACGACAGCCATGGCGAGCTGATCTACAACATCGCCGAGTACTGGAGTTACACCGGCGATGACGCGTTCCTCGAGGCCATGTGGCCGCACGTGGCCGGCGCCTTCCATTACATGGAGCGTCTGCGCGCCAGCGAGCGCACGGAAGAGAACCGCGCACTCAATCCGGCGTTCTACGGCATGATGCCGGCGTCCATCAGCCACGAAGGGTATTCGGCCAAGCCGATGCACTCGTACTGGGACAACTTCTGGGCGTTGCGTGGCTACAAGGACGCGGCGATCATCGCCGAGCATCTGCAGAAGATGGAAGTGCTGGCGATCACCGGCGCGCGCGATGAATTCCGCGCCGACCTGCAGGCGTCGCTGTATTCGGCGATGGAGCAGCATCACATCGATTACCTGCCCGGTTCGGCCGAGCTGGGCGACTTCGACGCTACCTCGACCACGATCGCGCTGGCACCGGGCGGCGAGCAGGGTCGCTTGCCGCAACCGCAGCTGGATAACACCTTCCAGCGCTACTGGACCGAGTTCGTCGCGCGTCGCGACGGCACGCGCGAGTGGAAGGATTACACCCCCTACGAATGGCGCAATGTGGCGGCCTTCGTGCGGCTGGGCTGGCGCGACCGCGCCTGGCAGGCCACCGAATTCTTCTTCAAGGATCGCTCGCCGCAGGCCTGGAACCAGTGGGCCGAAGTCGTCTCGCGCACCCCGCGCAAGCCGTTCTTTGTCGGCGACCTGCCGCACGCCTGGGTGGCATCGGACTTCGTCCGCTCCGCGCTGGACATGTTCGCCTACAACCGCGACATCGATCAGTCGCTGGTGCTGGCTGCCGGCGTCCCGGTGCGCTGGTTCGAAGGGCAGGGCATCGCGGTGAAGGGCCTGCGCACGCCGCAGGGCCAGCTGGACTACCGCCTGCAGCGCAGCGACAAGCAACTGGTGCTGGAGGTGCGTGCCGGCATCGTGCCGCCCGCCGGCGGTCTGGTACTGCCCTGGCCGTATGCCGGTGAGCCCGGTGCGGCCACCCTCAATGGCGAGCCGGTGCAATGGGTTGACGGCGAACTGCACGTGCATCAGGTGCCGGCGAAGATCGAGATCGAGGTCCCGGCGGCCGTGCGCCGGGCCGAGCGCAAGGGGTAACAGCATGCGGGTGAGGGAAACGAAGGTCGCGCATCCGCTCGTCGGGCGCGCGCTGGGCGGGGTGGTGGGGTTGGCGTTGCTGCTGCCCGGTGCTGCAGGAGCGGCAGATCCGCCTTCGCGCGCCATCGCTGCAGCCAACCCCACCGTCGCGGGCGACGCCACGCGCGATGCGGGCATGAGCATGGTGACCTTCAACCTGCATCATGATCGCGAGGATTGGCCGGAACGCCGGAAGACCATCCTCGCCGGGCTGAAGCGCCTGCAGCCCGATGCGATCGCACTGCAGGAGGTCATCCAGAAGCGCGACGTGCGCAACCAGGCCGAATGGCTGGCGGCGAAACTCGGTTACAGCTACCAGTTTGTTTCCACTGATCCCGCCGGGTCGGTGAAGCGCTATGGCAATGCCTTGCTGACACGGCGTCCGGTACTGGCGCGTGGCGAGCACCTGTTGGCGCCGCTGGGTGACTACCGCACGGTGGCTCATATCCGCATCGATGTGGACGGACGGCCGGTGAACGTCTACGCCACGCATCTCAACGAACGGGCGGACGACGCAGGCAAGCGGATCCGTCGCGAGCAGGTGGAAGACCTGCTGCGTTTCATCAGCGCCACCTCGGCCGGAGCGCCGGTGGTGATCGCCGGTGACTTCAACGCACTGGTGGACGCGGGCGATCTCAGTGAGCTGCGCAGCCACTACGGCGACAGCTACGGCAGCGTGCACGTCAACAATGACCTGAGCACGGTGAGCACGCTCAACCGCCACTACTTCCAATCGCCGTCGCGGATCGACCATATCTTCTTCCAGCAGGACGTGATGCTGGCGCGCGAGGCGCGGATCCTGTTCGACACGCCCGACGAAGGCGGCCGCTGGGCGTCGGATCACTATGGCGTGTGGACGCGCCTCCAGTTCGCGCCGGATCCCCCGCGCTGAGCGCCGGGTAGAGCCGCGGGTAGAGCCGACTTCAGTCGGCTGGCTTTTGGTAGAGCCGACTTCAGTCGGCTGGGCGCATTCCGTTGGTAGAGCCGACTTCAGTCGGCTCATGCCGCAAGCAGACTGAAGTCGGCTCTACCCGCGGGTCTACCCGATGCTCAGCCGACTGAAGTCGGCTCTACCGGGGATATCGGCTGCGCCGGCCACAAAAAAACAGCGGCCCGAGGGCCGCTGTTTTCGTTTGCGTCACCGCTGGAGATCAGCCCTGGGGCAGATTGTCCGGCTTGGCCTTCTCTTCATCCGCGTCGGCAGCCTGTGCGTTGGTCTGGCTGACGATCGCGGCCTGCTCGGCGGCGTCGGTGCCGCCGGCCAGGATCGCCGGTTCGGCAGCCGCAACGGCTTCGACCACGGCCGGGGTGGCGACCGCTGCAGGCAGCGGATCCGCAGCCGGCTCAACCGTCGGCTGTACGGCCGGCGTGCTGGCGACCGGAGGTGCAACCGCGGCAGCTTCCTGTGCAGCCACCGGCGCACGGGCGGCAGGTGCGTTCACCGCGTCGAGCATGGTGGTCTGCACCGGGGCAGGCGATGCCACCGGGGAAGGCTTGACGGCTTCCGGTTCGGCGGCAGGCACGTGGGCGGGAGCCGACGGTGCCGGCTGCCAGGTCGGGGCGGTGTCGGTAGCAGCTGCCGGCGTCGCAGCAGCCAACGGGGCGTCAACCTTGCTGGCCTCAACCTTCGGAGCCTCAACCTTCGGAGCCTCAACCTTCGGAGCCTCGACCGGCGTTTCGACCTTCGGTGCCTCGACGGCCGCGACCGGCGGGGCCATCGGAGCTGCGGCAACGATCGGCGTCTCGACCTTGGGCAGTTCAGCCTTCGGTGCTACTTCCTTCGGCGCCTCGACCTTCGGCGCGGCCGGAGCCACGAAGGCGACCGGTGCGCTGCTGGCTGCCGGGCTGGCCGCGACCGGCACGATCGCCGCCGTGGTCATCACCGCTGCCGCACGCTTCTCGCGCTCGGCGGGCGCAGGCGCATCGCCTTCGTCATCGAAGTCGAACTCCGGCTGCGGACGCGACGACCTGGGTGCACGCGGTTCGGCCGAATCGCCGTCCTGCGCCTCAGCGCCCTGGGCGACGTCACCGTCCTCGTTGTCATCCTCGTCCGCATCATCCTGGCCGAGCGAATCGGTGGCGGTGCCTTCGGCATTGCCACGACGACGGCGACGACCACCACGACGACCACGACGACGACGCGAGCCGCCTTCGCCTGCACCTTCATCACCGGCGGGCGGCAGTTCGCCGTCGGCCTGGGTGACCGCGTTGGTTTCGTCCGTGTCCGCTGCGTTGTCGGCAACAGCATGGGAAACCGCAGCAATGTCCTGTGCGGCCGGCATGACCGGCGTTGCCGCCACGTCCGGCCTGGACGGGTCGGCCGCAGTCGATGCGGCAGCAACGCCTGCCGTCGCGGTCGCAACGGTGGCGGCGATGGCGGCCGTGTCGATCTGCTCGGCCGCATCACGCTGCGGCTTCTCGCCATTGGCACGCTCGCCATCCTGCTGACGCGGCTGGCGCGGCTGCTTCACCTTCGGCTGCTGCTGGCCCTGTGCGGGCGCCTGGCCTGCGGCCTGCTCGCTGCGTTCGCCACGCGGCTTGCCCTGTTCCTGGCGCTGCTTGGGCTGCTGCTGGCCATTGCCGTTACCGTTTCCGGCAACCGGCTGGGCGGCGACCTGCGCATTGCCACCCTGCGCGTTGCCCTGGCGGCGTTCACCGCGTTCGGCACGTTCACCGCGCTCGCCACGGTCCTTGTTGCGACCCTGGCCCGGTGCAGCAGCGTTGCCGGCTGCCGCGCCGTTGCGACCTTCATCACGGCGGTCCTTGCGGTCCTTGCCGTTGCGATCCTTGCCGCTGCGGTCCTTGCGGCCACTGTCGTTGCCGTTCGAACGCGCGGCCGGTGCCGGTGCCGGCGCGGCGGCCGGTTCACCACCGAAGATGCGCTTGAACCAGCCGACCACGCCGCCGGTAGCGGCCGGTGCGACAGCAACCGGAGCCGCGACGGGCGCGGGGGTCGGCTGCGGTGCGGCTTCGTCGCGGATCGGGGCGGGCGAGTTGTGCTGCACCTGGGTCACGGCCGGCGGCGGGATGTTCAGCTGGCCCTTGGTCAGGGCATGCACCGGCAGCTTGCGCGGGGTGCCGCGCTGGTAGCTCGGCTTGCCGCTTTCTTCACCCAGCTCGTTCTCACGCAGGCGGGTGACGGTGTAGTGCGGCGTGTGCAGCTGCTCGTCGGCCACGATGACGATCGGGGCTTCGTGACGCGCCTCGATCTCGCGCAATGCGCTGCGCTTTTCGTTGAGCAGGTAGTTGGCGATTTCCACCGGGGCCTGGACCAGCACCTGTCCGGTGTTCTCCTTCATCGCGTGCTCTTCGGCGACGCGGATGATCGACAGCGACAGCGATTCGACGCTGCGCATGCGGCCATGGCCGTCGCACTGCGGGCAGACCAACTGGCTGGATTCGCCCAAGCTCGGACGCAGGCGCTGGCGGCTCATTTCCAGCAGGCCGAAGCGCGAGATGCGGCCGACCTGGACGCGGGCACGGTCGTACTTCAGGGCCTGCGCCAGGCGGTTCTCGACCTCGCGCTGGTGCTTGTTGGACGACATGTCGATGAAGTCGATCACGACCAGACCGCCCAGGTCGCGCAGGCGCAACTGGCGGGCCGCTTCGTCAGCCGCTTCCAGATTGGTCTGGAACGCGGTGTCCTCGATATCGCTGCCCTTGGTGGCGCGCGAGGAGTTGACGTCGATGGCGGTCAGCGCTTCGGTCTGGTCGACCACGATCGATCCGCCCGACGGCAGACGCACGTTGCGCTCGTAGGCGCCCTCGATCTGCGATTCGATCTGGAAGCGGTTGAACAGCGGGATGTCGTCGGTGTAATGCTTGAGCTTGCGCAGGGTCTGCGGCATCACCTGCTGCATGAACTCGCGGGCGTGCTCGTACATTTCTTCGGTATCGACCAGGATCTCGCCGATGTCCGCACGCAGGTAATCGCGCAGGGCACGTACGATCAGGCGCGATTCCTGGTAGATCAGGAATGGGGCCGGCTTGCTCAGTGCGGCTTCGGCAATGGCGCGCCACACGTTCAGCAGGTAATCCAGATCCCACTGCAGCTCTTCGGCATCACGGCCGACGCCGGCGGTACGGATGATCACGCCCATTTCGTCGGGAATGTTCAGCTTGTCCAGCGCGTCCTTCAGGGCGGCGCGGTCTTCACCTTCGATCCGACGCGACACGCCACCGGCGCTCGGCGAATTCGGCATCAGCACCATGTAGCGGCCGGCCAGCGAGATGAACGTGGTCAGGGCGGCGCCCTTGTTGCCGCGCTCATCCTTGTCGATCTGCACCACGATTTCCTGGCCTTCGCGCAGGAGCTCCTTGATGCCGGCCTTGTTGTGGTCCACACCGGCCTGGAAGTAATCGCGGGAGATTTCCTTCAGCGGCAGGAAGCCATGACGGCCACCGCCGTATTCAACGAAAGCCGCTTCCAGCGAGGGCTCGATGCGGAAGATCCGGCCCTTGTAGATGTTGGACTTCTTCTGTTCCTTGGCCGGCTGCTCGATGTCGATGTCATACAACGACTGGCCATCCACGATGGCGACGCGCAGCTCTTCAGCCTGCGTAGCGTTGATCAGCATTCGCTTCATTGTTGCGTTCCTCGCAAGCGGCTACCGCGCGGAACGCCATGGAGTTTCGCCTCTGGACACGGCTGGCCGCCCATTCGCGCAGGCGCGGGGAGGGAGGCCCGGGTTTCCAGCGCTACGACACCACGGCAGGCCGCGGGAGCGCTCTTCTTATCTGGTTTTGGTAGTACGGGACCGGCGGCAGCTGTCAGCCAAAACTGGAGCGCCACGCGGGACAAGTTCAGCGCGATTACGTGTCAGGCAATCGGCGATGGCCGGGAGTGCCGATGAGCCGCTAACATGGCCGCCCCGGGGGCGGTGGTCGCGCACTGTGCCGGATTCGTCGGAAGACAGGCTTCTGGCCTGGAGTAACTTCCAACGAAATCAATCCCTTATCTCGCCGCCCGAGTGTAACAGAATAAACAGGCTGATGACTGCTCAAGACCCCGCAAGCCCCAATTCCGACAAGCCTTCCGTGCGCATGATCACCGTTCCCGATGACCGGGCGGGACAGCGGCTGGACAATTTCCTGCTCGGACAACTGAAGGGCGCTCCGCGCAGCCTGGTCTACAAGCTCGTCCGCAGCGGCCAGGTGCGGGTGAATGGCGGCCGCGCCAAGGCCGAGCGCAAGCTGGAGGGCGGTGAGGTGATCCGCATCCCGCCGGTTCATCTCAGCGAGGAGGGCGACAAGACCGGTCCACCGGAATCGTTCATGCGGCGGCTGGAACAGGCCATCGTCTACGAGGACGAGCGTTTGCTCGCACTGAACAAGCCGTCCGGCGTGGCCAGCCACGGCGGCAGCGGGATCAGCTTCGGCGCCATCGAGACCTTGCGGGCCCTGCGCCCGGGCAGGACGTTGGAGCTGGTGCACCGACTGGACCGTGACACTTCCGGCCTGTTGATCGTGGCCAAGAAGCGCTCGGCACTGAGCGAGCTGCAGGCCCTGCTGCGGGAAGACCATGGCGCGGGCATCCGCAAGAAGTACCTGACCCTGCTGGTCGGGCGCATGCCCGATGGCACGATGACCGTGGATGCGCCGTTGCACGTCGGCCTGCGGCAAGGCGGGGAGCGTCACGTGCAGGTGAATGCGATCGGCAAGGAGTCCATCAGCCACTTCAAGGTGCTTGAGCGTCGCGGTGGCCATTCATATTGCGAGGTGCGCATCGAGACGGGCCGCACCCACCAGATCCGCGTGCACGCCCAGCATCTCGGGCATTCGGTAGCCGGTGACGACAAGTACGGCGATCCTGCAGTCAACAAGCGCTTTCGTGAGCAGATCGGGTTGAAGCGGCTGTTCCTGCACGCCGCGTCGCTGGAGTTCTCGCTGGACGCCGGCAAGACCCCCTATCTGCTCACTGCGCCGCTGGCCGAGGAGCTGGTCGAGGCGCTGGATCGGCTGAAGTAGGGGCAGCGAACGGCACGGGTCCACGTCATCGCATTCGCGCTGCCGCTCCCACGCTTTGCTTCGCAAACCGTGGGCCCCGTCTCACCAGCATCCACACCCCGCCGCTTCGCGGCCGCCCCTGACTCAGGGGCTCCCTCCGCCTGACCGATCAATGCAGCCTGTGGTAGCGCCGAGCCGTGCTCGGCGTAATGTTCCCGCCAACGGCCCGCTGCGCTCGCCGACCATGGGTCGGCGCTACCGCTTTTTTTTCTTTTCATGCGCGGCGGGCGGCCACGGAACCTGTCAGGGGCCGGGCGGTGGGGCTGGGCGGGGGCGTTGAGCGCCATGGATGGCGCGAAACGAGGCACGCAGGACGCAGCTCTTGCCGTCCCCCGCCCAGTCCCGCCGCCCGGCCCAGCCCGAGATGCACTCCAGCCAGCCGCGAGGGGATCTCACCCGTTCGCCTACCCACTCACCACTTGAACAGCACCAGGCTCAACGCCAGCGTCATCATGCCGGCCACCAGCCCGTAGACCGTTTCGTGACCCTTGGCGTAGCGCTTCGCGGCCGGCAGCAGCTCGTCCAAGGCCAGGAACACCATCACGCCGGCGATCAGGCCGAACACCCAGCCGAAGGTCGCGTGGTTGAGTGACCCGGAAAGCAGGAAATACCCGATGGCCGCGCCAATCGGCTCGGCCAGGCCGGACAGCAGGCTCGCGGCGAACGCATAGAACTTGTTCTGCGTGGCGAAGTACACCGGGATCGCGATCGCGATGCCCTCCGGGATGTTGTGGATCGCGATGGCGAAGGCCAGTGGCATCCCGACCGAGGGGCTTTCCAGCGTCGCGAAGAACGTGGCAAGGCCTTCGGGGAAGTTGTGCGCGGTGATCGCAACGGCGGTCAGCAGCCCGACCCGCTTGATGTAGGCCTTGTTGTCGTCGCGAAACGCCGGGTCTTTCTTGTCCAGGCTTTCGTGCGGATTCGGGATCAGGTGGTCGATGCCCATGATCAGCAGGATGCCAAGCAGGAAGGCGAACGTGCCGAAGGTGAAGCCGAGCCGCGCGTCGTAGGCCTGGGTGAACGAGTCGATGGACTTGTTGAGAATCTCCGACAACGACACATACACCATGGCACCGCCGGCGAATGCCAGGCCGAATGCCAGCAGTCGGGGGTTCGGCCGCTTGGCGAACAGCACCATGAGGCTGCCGAGGGCCGTCGCCAATCCGGCGGCGAGGGTGACCCCCAGCGCCATCCAGACGTTTTCAGTGGAAATCTGCAACATGGGCCAGCGCGATCCTTCAGGGAGTGCGCGCCCCGCAGAGGCGGGACGCAATGGGCAGGGAAGGCGGGCGCTGGCTGGCCTTGGGTGTCAGGAAAGGACGTCAGCCGCCGCGACGCAGGCGCTCTTCCACCGCGAAGCATTCGGTGGGGCGCGGTTCGGGCGGGTTGAAGCTGACCGGTACCTGGATCGTCGCCGGCACCTTCTGGCCGTTGCGGCTGGCCGCATTGAACTGCCACGCCAGCACGGCGGTGCGGGCATTTTCATCCAGCTGCGCATTGCCGCTGCCGGTCAGCACGGTCACTTCGGTCGGTTTGCCTTCAACACCGACGACGACCTTCAGCGTACTGGTGCCACCGACGCCGGTGCAGGCCAGCTCGATGGGGTATTGCGGCGGCGGGGTCTTCACCGCGGCCACCTCCGTCGGGGGCGTACGGGGTGCAGCCGGCGCCTCCGCGGTGCCGGTGCCACCACACGCCGCCAACAGCGCCGCGGTGGCCAAGGGGACGATCAACAGGCGCAGTTTCATGGGGCTCACTCCGTCAGGGCCGATGCTTTGGCGGCGCAGATGAAATCATTTTCGCTGAGGCCGCCCACGTCATGGGTGGAGAAGCGCACCACGGCCCTGTCGTAATGAACCCCCAGGTCCGGGTGGTGGTCTTCACGGTGGGCCACGAACGCAAGCGCGTTCACGAAGGCCATCGTGCGGTGGTAATCGCTGAAACGGAACGTGCGCTGCAGGGCCTGGCCGTTCTCCACCAGTTCCCACCCGGGGATCTGCGGCAGCAGTTCCGTCACCCGGGCCTGGCCCAAGCGGTGTTCGTTGCCGCGGCGCGGGATGCAGTGGGCCTGTGCCAAGGGGACCAGGTCGTTCATGGGACGCTCCACGTGTGAAAAAGTTGACTGAACAGTGCGCGGTCAGGTGTATAAACCGAATGAGCGCGAAATGATCGCCTGACAGGGTACTTGGTTAGAATAGCCCGATGATCCAGATATCCGACACTGCCCAGACCCATTTCAGTCGATTGATCGAACGCGAAGGCGTGCCCGGAATGGGCGTGCGGTTGAGCGCGGTCGATCCCGGTACGCCGCGTGCCGACGCGCGCTTGGAGTTCGCTGACCCCAGCGACCTGCAGGGCGATGAGTGGGCCGTGGACTGTAATGGCTTTACGTTGTACGTCGCCGCAGACAGCGTGGGCTGGCTGGATGGCGCGGAGATCGACATCGTCACCGGTGCGGCCGGCGGCCAGCAGCTGACCATCAAGGCGCCGCGCATCAAGGGCGAAGCGCCCGGCGATGCGGCTTCCCTGGTCGAACGCGTGCACTGGGTCGTGGAGAACGAGATCAACCCGCAGCTTGCCTCGCATGGTGGCAAAGTCGCGGTGCAGGAGGTGTCGGCCGAAGGGGTCGTCCTGCTGCGTTTCGGTGGCGGTTGCCAGGGCTGCGGCATGGCCGATGTCACCCTGAAGCAGGGCATTGAAAAGACGTTGATGGGCCGCGTGCCGGGCATCACCGCAGTGCGCGACGCCACCGACCACGAAAGTGGCCAGGCGCCGTACATCCCCCGCGGCAACGCCGCCTGACGCCCGCTGCGTGCCGTCAGCCCGGGCGACACAGTTGATCGACGCCCTGCTGGCACGCCAGCAGGAGCCGCCCATCCTGGAGAAAAAGACCCGCCTGCCTTATGGCTGGGCGATCTGGTTCCGTGCGTTGTCTCCGTTGCCGCGTCCGCAGCATGCACGCGAGATCGTCGCCGTCCTGGTACCACGACCGCTGCCGGCACCGCCCGGCCGGTTGCCGCAACTCGGTGCGTGGACGGCCCTGCGTCGGCTGGCGTGGCAGCAATGGGAACCGGCACCCCGCGACCAGCGCTGGATGCGCTGGACCTCGGCGGCCGTCAGTGTCCTGCTGCATCTGCTCTTCGCATTCCTGCTGCTGTGGGTCGCCCTGGTGCGGTCGCCTACGCCTGAAACACAGGGCGGTGATGGCGAGCGCGTGCAGGTCGAGTTCGTCGGGCAGGGCGCGCAGGAAGGCGGAGGAGACCAGCCGGGTGGCGATCCCGCTGCGGCCGCCGCCGCCAGCGCAGCGCAGGCCGCGGCTGAGCCGTCGCCTGCGTCGAACGCTGCCGCCGATGCGTCCCCGCCGCCGGCCGAGACCGCGCCGGCGTCTGCTTCGGCAGCATCGCCGGCCGAGACGCAACCGTTGCCGCCACAGCCTGCGCCCGCTCCGCCTGTGCCGGCCGATCCCGCTCCCCCGGTGCAGGCCACCACGGTGGTCGAGCCGACAACCGATTTCATCGTGCCGCCGGTCACTGTGCCGCGTACCGAGGTCACGGTCGTACCGCGCGAGGTCGCGCCGACGGTGCGCGAGCGGGAAGTGACGCTGCCGGTACAGGCACCAACGCCCCTGCGTGTTGCACCGGCCGAGGTGACCGTTCGCGTGCCGGTGCGTGAGCCTGCCCCTGTGCGCGAGCGCGAGGTCACGACGGTGACGGCACCGACCATCACGCTGCCGACGCTGAAGGGCAATGAGCCGGTGGTGCAGCCGCGCCCCGCCACTGTGGCGGCGGTGCGCGAGCGCAGCGTGGCCAACGCAGTGGCGCCGTCTCCGTCACGCCCATCGCCTGCCGCGTCATCCGCCTCCTCGTCGTCGTCATCGAATGCCGCCTCCCAGACCGCTGCACAGCAGCGCACGGGTGACCGTGCTGCCGCTGCGCCGGCGCGCGCTGGCGCTCAGCCCAGCCCGACGCCGGGCAACTGGGCGACACCGGCGCGCGGCGATGACTGGGGCGCGTCCAATCGCAACCAGGCAGGTGCTCCAGCGGGCGCGCAGGCGGGCCGCGCAGCCGGCAAGGGCGACGGTCTGTTCAACGCCGATGGCAGCACCCGCGTGCCGGGCCAGGACGGCAAGGGCGACAGCGAACGGGGCGCGCCGGGCGGTGACAGCGACGGCTGGTCGCGTGAGCGCATCGCCGCCTCCGGTACATGGCTGAAACGGCCGCCGTACGATTACACGCCGACCTCGTTCGATAAGTACTGGGTGCCGCAGGAATCGTTGTTGGCGGAGTGGGTACGCAAGGGGGTGCAGTCGGTGGAGATCCCGATTCCCGGCACGAGCACCAAGATATCGTGCGTCATCTCGGTGCTGCAGTTCGGTGGCGGCTGCGGCCTGAACGATCCGAACATGCAGGAGCAGCCCGCCATCGCCCGCCCGCCGCCGGATATCCCGTTCAAGAAAGAGCTGCAGGAAGACAACGGCAGCCGCTGACGGCCAGCGGCCGTCACTACCTGGCTACGGTGATCGGGCCGGTGTAGCGCCGAGCCACGCTCGGCGAGCGCGCAGCGCGGCGCCTTTGCTGTTCCGCCGAGCACCGCTCGGCGCTACCGGAGCACACGAGGGTGTCGTCACCCTGCGTCGGGATCCGGCGCGGCGGAAAGAAACACCCACATCGGCACATCCTGCCCCAGCCAGAACTGGCTGGCCTCGTCCAGGATATCCAGCAACGTGTCGAAGCTTTTGCTGTCCTGTGCGCGCAGTGCATCGATGCGGTCAAAGAACAGGGCATGGCCCGTTTCCGAGCGCAACCACTGCAGGTCACGCAGGTTGTCCGCCAGCGCATCCCAGTTGCCACCGAAGCCGGCCGGGAAATCCAGCTGGGCCGACAGCCGCGCCAGCAGCGTGCGCTTGTCTGCCACACCCTGCAGATCGATGCGGCGCACCTGCAACCCGGCATCGCGCATCGCCGCAGCCAGTGCCGCTTCGTCGCCTTCGGCAATCGCATAGACGCCGGCGTTGTTGATGTCGTGCAGGCCGAGGCCGAATGCATCCTGGCTCATCGTGTGGTCTCCCGCGCCGGGACGCTGAAGCTGCGGAACGACGCATAGTGGTCGCTGGTGTAATACCAGGCGTCTGGCGGATCACCGCCGGTGATGATGCGGCGCGCGCCACGGTTCGAGGCGCCAGGCGTGCGCACCGTGTACTCGCGGTAATAGCCGCGCGGACGCTGCGGCAACTGCTGCTCGCGGTTGCCGAATGTGCTGCCATCCTGCGCATGCGGGTAGGGGCCTCCGCGCTGGATCAGTGCGATGGTGTCCCGCGCCTCGGGCGGCAGGAACGACGGAAACGCGTCGTGTGTACTGCCACTCGCTTTTGCATCGGAGGCGGTCGGCGCGCCAGGCGCCGACAAGGAGGGCGCGAACTGCGGCTTGGCCGGGCGCTGAAGGTAGTGATTGCCGATCAGGCCCAGCAGCAGCAGGCCGATGGCGGTGATCAACAGCCGGGGGTTGCGCATGGTGGCGACGGAGAAAGGGAGGAAGGGGAATATCGTAGCGTCTGTCCGCTGCACCGGGGATGAGACGGCGGCTGTCGCACCACGGTCACCTGCAGGACGAAGTTTCCTTTACATCCCACTTGGTAATCTTCACGCCTGTCCCCATCCTTTACTGCGCACCGCCCGGCAGTCGCCGGGTCCCCAAGCTACAAGGAGATGCACCATGGCCTACACCCTGCCCAAGCTGTCCTACGCCTACGATGCCCTGGAACCGCATATCGATGCGGCCACCATGGAAATCCACCACACCAAGCATCACCAGACCTACATCAACAACGTCAACGCGGCGTTGGAAGGCACCGAGTTCGCCGATCTGCCGGTTGAAGAGCTGGTGAAGAAGCTGAAGTCGCTGCCGGAAAACCTGCAGGGCCCGGTGCGCAACAACGGCGGCGGCCATGCCAATCACTCGCTGTTCTGGACCGTGATGGCCCCCAATGCCGGTGGCAATCCGGTGGGCGACGTGGCCAAGGCGATCGACGCCGATGTCGGTGGTTTCGACAAGTTCAAGGACGCCTTCACCAAGGCCGCGCTGACCCGTTTCGGCAGCGGCTGGGCGTGGCTGAGCGTCACCCCGGACAAGAAGGTCGTGGTGGAAAGCACCGGCAACCAGGACAGCCCGCTGATGGAAGGCAACACGCCGATCCTGGGCCTGGACGTGTGGGAACACGCGTACTACCTGAAGTACCAGAACCGTCGCCCCGATTACATCGGCGCGTTCTTCAACGTCATCGACTGGAACGAAGTCGAGCGCCGTTACCAGGCCGCGATCGCCTGATCGCAGTGGCTGGGTGAAATGCAGGGGCCGTGCAGCGATGCGCGGCCCTTTTTTGTTGTTTGACGGGCAGCGAAGGTCACTGCCGATGCATCAGCCTGCCGGACTCTGCAGCCTCAGCACCGCCATGACGCCCAGCGGCAACAGGGGCTGCTCGCCCTCCGCGGAAAGTTCAACGCGTTGTTGACGCTGGCCACTGAACGACTTCACCTGGAACAACACATCCAGGCCATGGCTGCCTTGGCTGCCATTGTTTCTGTCCGGATGCGCGGACGGATTTCGCCGCGAGGGCTGGAATCCGGGCATACCCCGCACCACTTCACTGCTGCCTGCGCCGAAGTCGCCCACGATCAGGCTCGGATGTCCTTCCGCCGTGGCCGCGATCCAGGCCATCAGGTCGTTGGCCTGGTGCTGCCGGTTGGCGGCCGAGTCCGGATCCGTACGCAGCCGCGCCGCATAGATGTTGACCTGGGTCTCGCCCAGTGCCACCCGCATCATGCCGGCCGCGCTGTAGGGCCCCGGCGGATGCAGCAGGGTCACCCCGTCTTCTTCGACCCGCAGGCGGCTGAGCAGCGCACTGCCATGGCGTTCTGCCTGGCTGGGCGGATCGGCGGTAATGAAATCGCAGCTGTAACGCAGGCGGCTGGCCAACCAGCAGGCCGGATTGCGTCGACCCTCCTGCAGTACCTGTTGTACCGAGATGACATCCGGCCGCAGCGTGGACAGCAACTGCGCGATGGCCTCCCGGCGCGCCAGCCAGGCCGGATCGTCCTGTGCGGGAAGATGCAGGGTGGCCACAGTGAGCTCGGGAACCGGCGCGGACGCGGCAGGCTGCGCACGTAATGCCAACGGAGTCAGCAGAAGGCCAAGGCAGAGCAACACGGGGGAGGGCAGGGCGCGCATAACGATAAGTTTACGCTTGTGCCGTGCAGGTATCGTGACCCCGGATCCACCACAGCTGCGCCTGCCACGCTTTCATGTGCGTGTCATGCAGCCCTGCAGCGTGCGCAGGGCTGGCCCATTCCGGTAACCTTGGCGCTTTCGTGTCCGCAGGAAAGCATCACAGGATGAGCCATAACGCAGCCGCCCCCGCCGGCAAGGGCACCATGCCGCGCCAGATTCCCTACATCATCGGCAACGAGGCCTGCGAACGGTTCAGTTTCTACGGGATGCGCAACATCCTGGTGCAGTTCCTGATCACCTCGCTGCTGCTGCAGGAGCTCACCGCGGAAGGGCGCGCCGGTGAGGCCAAAGACATCATGCACAGCTTCATGATCGGCGTGTATTTCTTCCCGCTGCTCGGTGGCTGGCTGGCCGACAAGTTCTTCGGCAAGTACCACACCATTCTGTGGTTCAGCCTTATCTACTGCCTGGGGCACCTGTGCCTGGCGCTGTTTGAAGGCAGCCGCGAAGGCTTCTTCTTCGGCCTTGGGTTGATCGCGCTCGGTGCCGGTGGCATCAAGCCGCTGGTTGCCTCGTTCATGGGCGACCAGTTCGACCAGAGCAACAAGCACCTGGCGAAACTGGTGTTCGATGCCTTCTACTGGATCATCAACTTCGGCTCGCTGTTCGCCTCGCTGCTGATTCCGTTGGTGCTGAAGAACTGGGGCCCGCAGTGGGCCTTCGGCATCCCCGGCATCCTGATGTTCATCGCGACCTTCGTGTTCTGGCTGGGGCGCAAGCGCTACGTGTTGACTCCGCTGCCGCCGAAGGACCCGCATTCCTTCTCCAACGTGGTGCGCACGGCACTGACCGCGCGCGTACCGGGCCGCGGTCGCCCCGGCCTGGCCATTGCGGTGGCCGGCATCGTGCTCGCGGTCGCCTCGTTCGGCCTGGTGGGATCGCTGGGCATCGTGATCTGCCTGTGCCTGGCGCTGGTGGCCATCTTGGCGGGCATCGGCGGCGGTACGTGGATGCAGCTGGATCGCGCACGCAGCGTGCATCCGGCCGAGGCGGTGGAGGGCGTGCGCTCGGTCCTGCGCGTGCTGGTGATCTTCGCGCTGACCACGCCGTTCTTCTCGCTGTTCGATCAGAAAGCATCCACGTGGGTGCTGCAGGGGCAGCAGATGGACATGCCGAGCTGGTTCACCGCCTCGCAGATGCAGGCGTTGAATCCGCTGCTGGTGATGATCCTGATCCCGTTCAACAACCTGGTGCTGTACCCGGCACTGCGTCGCTTCGGTTTCGAGCCGACCGCGCTGCGCCGGATGACCGTGGGCATCGCCTTCAGTGGGCTGGCGTGGATCGTGGTGGGTGGCATCCAGGTGGTGATGGACGGCGGCAACGCGATGTCCATCTTCTGGCAGATGCTGCCGTATGCGCTGTTGACCTTCGGCGAAGTGCTGGTCTCGGCCACCGGCCTGGAGTTCGCCTACAGCCAGGCCCCGCAGGCGATGAAGGGCGTGGTGATGAGCTTCTGGAACCTGACCACGACAATCGGCAACCTGTGGGTGCTGCTGTCCAACGCCGCAGTGCGCAACGATACGGTGACCCATCGGATTGCCAGTACAGGCTTGAGCGAAGCCGCTTTCCTGATGTTCTTCTTCGCTGGCTTTGCGTTCGTGGCGGCACTGGCCTTCGGCTGGTATGCACGCCGTTACCGCATGGTCGACAACTACCGCGCTGCCTGAGCCTGACATGACGCCCGTAAATCTTCTCCTGATCGCCATCACCGTCATCGTGTCCTGGATGGCATTCAACAACCGCAAGCTGGCGGACCGGCTGATCCTGTGGCCGCCGGCGGTTGACCGCCATCGTCAGTACGACCGCCTGATCACGTATGGCTTCCTGCATGCGGACTGGCCGCATCTGATCTTCAACATGATCACGCTGTTTTTCTTTGGTGGTCAGATCGAAGGCTTGATGGTGCAGTTGTCAGGCAGCTATCTGACGTATCCGGCGTTCTATCTGGGTGCGCTGGTGATTTCCATCCTGCCGAGCTACATCAAGAACCAGAAGAACCCGAACTACCTGAGCCTGGGTGCATCGGGCGCGGTGTCGGCGGTGCTGTTCGCCTTCATCCTGCTCAGCCCGTGGACACTCATCTTCGTGTTCTTCATCCCGGCACCGGCGATCCTCTACGCGGTCTTCTATGTCGGCTACAGCATCTGGATGGACAAGCGCGGTGGCGATCAGGTCAACCACAGTGCCCACTTGGCCGGCGCCGCGTTCGGCGTGCTGTTCATGCTCGCGATGCAGCCGAGCATCTTCAACCACTTCCTGACCGAACTGGCGAACCCGCGCTTCGGCCTCGGCGGCTGACACGCGCGCGGGTAGAGCCGACTTCAGTCGGCTGGGCGGAGCGCGTGGAACGTCAGCCGACTGAAGTCGGCTCTACCAGGGCAGGGCGCGTGCAACATCAGCCGACTGAAGTCGGCTCTACCTCCCGGGGCTGGCGGCTACCGTGAGACGGTGTCTACGCCATAGGTGTCCAGCAGGCGGGTGAAGACTTCCTCGCCGATCTGCTGGAACTGACGGTCGTCGGTATGGCCTTCCACGGCAAGTTGCAGCAGCCCTTCCAGCAGGGTGGCATCGCTGGCTGTTCCGTCGGGGGCCGGGGTGGGGTAGTGGCGCATCAGAACCTCCTTGGTACGGGGGCGGGGTGCAGCGGCAAGCCACCCCATCGACCCTGTAAGCGGCCGCGCGCCGGTTTTCTTTAGCGTGGCCGCCTGCGACCCCACGAAATCCCTTGCCCCTGTTCAGGCTTCACACGATCATGGCGGCTGGCTGCGCACCATCGGCAGTGCCGCCCAAGGAGTACGGTCCATGGCTTCGGTCACGCCCCCCGGATTGGCCTATGAGGTCGACCATGATCTGGCCGGCCACCGCTTCACCGCCCGTGTCCGCGGGCATCTGGCGTTGCTGGAGTACCAGCTGAAGCGCCGCCGCATGGTGATCACCCATACGGAAGTGCCCGAGGCGATCGGGGGCCGCGGTGTTGCCGGCGAGCTGACCAGGGTGGCGCTGCGCTGGGCGCGCGAGAACAAATACAAGGTGGTCCCCGCCTGCGCATACGCAGAGGCGTTCTTCGACCGCCACGAGGAGTTTCATGACCTGTTGGCCGGATGACCCGGCAGGGTCCGTTCTAGCAAGGGAACCACAGTGATGTTGTCTGAAAATCAGGGGAAATGCATGGAGCCGGCACCGCGCCGAATTCTCACCGCCTCGCTGCTGAGCCTGGCGGTCACCGTCGTGCTGCTGGCCGGCTGCGGTCGGCAGAGCGATGCAGACGGCACCGCGCAGGCACCGGCGTCGTCGGCGGAGAGCGCCCTGCCTGCACCGGTGGCCGAGGCCCCGGCCGACGCACCGGTTGCGTTGACCGATGTCATCGAGACCAGCGGACAAGCGGTGGTAGGCATCAGTTATGCCGCCGGGCTGGATCGTTACCCCGGTCTGGCCAAGGCGTTGCAGGATTACGCCGCCGCCGCGCGTGGCGAGCTGCAGCAGGCGGTGGACGGGCTGGGCAATGACAAACCGAGCATGCCGTACGAGCTGTCACTGGCCTTCGAGAAGCAGTTGGAGACCGCTGACCTGGTTGTGGTCAAAGCGGAGGGAAGCCGGTACACCGGTGGCGCTCACGGTGAACCCCTGGTGGCACGCTTCGTCTGGCTGCCGCAGCAGGGCCGGATGCTGACTGCCGATGAGCTGGTGGCCGATGCGAAGGGATGGAAGGCGATCAGCGATCACGTGGCCGACCAGCTGCGCGAGCGCGTGGCGACCCGCCTGAGCAGCGAGGATATGGAGCCCGGCGAACTGCAGGAGTCGTTGCGCAGCGCATCGCGGATGATCGCCGATGGTACCGGCGCGAAGGCGGACAATTTCCGTCAGTTCGAACCGCTGACCGACGCCAGCGGCAAGGTCACCGCGCTGCGGTTCGTGTTCCCGCCCTATCAGGTGGGACCGTATTCCGAAGGCACGCAGACCGCCGACGTGCCGGCGGCCGTACTCGCGCCGCTGGTCGCGCCGGAGTACGCCCCCTTGTTCGCGCACAGCTGACCGGGGGACGGGGTGGACGCGGCGCTGCAGGCACGTGTCACCACCCTCCTGCATGACGCCGGCATCGAGGTCGGCGGGCCATGTGGACACGATATCCAGGTGCATGACCGGCGCTTCTTCGCGCGGGTCATCGCCGGTGGTTCGCTGGCGCTGGGCGAAAGCTACATGGACGGCTGGTGGGACGCGCGCCAGCTTGACGGTCTGCTGCTGCGTTTGATGCAGGCGCATCTGGACCAGCGCGTGCAGGGATGGCGCGACCTGGCCGATGCAGTGCGTGCACGGGTGCTCAATGCGCAGGCGGGGCAGGGCAGCTACCAGGTCGGTCGGCGACATTATGATCTGGGCAATGATCTCTACCAGGCGATGCTGGGCCGACGCTTGGTTTACAGCTGTGGCTACTGGACAAAGGCGCGCGACCTGGATGTCGCGCAGGAGGCCAAGCTGGACCTGGTGTGCCGCAAGCTTGGCCTGCGCCCAGGGCAGCGTGTGCTGGACATCGGCTGTGGCTGGGGCGAGGCACTGAAGTTCGCCAGTGAACGGTATGGCGTGAGCGGCGTCGGGGTGACCATCTCCGAGGAGCAGTCGACGCACGCACGCGAGCTGTGTGCGGGGCTACCGGTGGAGATCCGCCTGCAGGACTATCGCCAACTGGACGAACGCTTCGACGCGGTGTTTTCGATCGGCATGTTCGAGCATGTCGGCGTGCGCAATTACCGGCATTTCTTCGACGTGGCACGGCGCTGCCTGGCACCGCACGGATTGCTGTTGCTGCACACGATCGGCGGTAATGTCAGCCGCTATCGCACCGATCCCTGGATCGCCCGCTACATCTTCCCCAACTCGATGCTGCCATCCGCCGCGCAGATCACCCGCGCATTCGAAGGACGCTTCGTGTTGGAGGACTGGCACGGTTTCGGCGCGGACTACGACCTCACCCTGCAGGCGTGGCGAAGCAACATTGAACGCGCGTGGGCGTCGCTGGATCCCCGGCGTTACGACGAGCGGTTCAAGCGGATGTGGCGATTCTATCTTGCGGCGTCGATGGCCAGCTTCCGCTGTCGCCACGCCCAGTTGTGGCAGCTGGTCCTGTCGCCTGATGGCGTGCCAGGCGGTTACACCGCGGCACGTTGAAAAAAAATCGCCCGGTTTCCCGGGCGATTCTGGTCACACGTTACGTTTTACGCTGAGTCGCTCAGTTGCCAGCGCCGGTCAGGCCACGCTTCTCCAGCAGCGGCTCGATCTGCGGCTCGTGGCCCGCGAAATCGCGGAACAGCTGCATGGCATCGACGCTACCGCCGCGCGACAGCAGGGTCTTGCGGAAATGGTCACCGTTCTTGCGGCTGAGGCCGCCGTTCTCGTTGAACCACTTCTGGGTGTTGGCATCCAGCACTTCCGACCAGATGTAGGCGTAATAGCCGGCCGAGTAGCCGCCCATGATGTGGCTGAAGTACGGGGTCTTGTAGCGCGGCGGAACCGGCGCGTAGAAGATGCCGTCCTTGACCAGCGCATCGGCTTCGAACTTCATCACATCCGCTGGCGCCGGCACCTGGTCGGCACTGATCTGGTGCCAGCGCTGGTCGAGCATGGCCGCACCCAGATACTCGGTGGTGGCGAAGCCCTGGTTGAACTTGGCAGCCGCCACGACCTTGTCCAGCAGCGCCTGCGGCATCGCCGAACCATTCTGGTAGTGCTTGGCGTAGTTCTTCAGGATGACCGGATTGTCGGCCCACATTTCATTGACCTGCGAGGGGAACTCGACGAAGTCGCGCGGCACGGCGGTGCCGGAGAAGTACGGGTACTTCACATCGGAGAACATGCCATGCAGGGCGTGGCCGAACTCATGGAAGGTGGTGGTCACTTCGTCCCAGGTCAGCAGCGTCGGCTTGCCGGCCGGCGGCTTGGGGATGTTGAGGTGGTTGGCCACCACCGGCTTGAAGCCGGTCAGTTCGGACTGGGACACATATGAGTTCATCCACGCACCACCGCGCTTGGACGCGCGCGCATACGGGTCGAAGATGAAGATCGCCAGCTGGCTGCCATCGGCATCGAACACGTCATACACGGTGACATCGTCGTGGTACACCGGCAGGTCGGTGCGCTGCTTGAAGGTCAGGCCGAACTCCAGCTGCGCGGCATGGAACACGCCGTTTTCCAGCACGTTCTTCATCTCGAAGTACGGCTTCAGCTGCGATTCGTCGAAGTTGTACTTCGCCTGGCGCACCTTCTCGCTGTAGAACGCCCAGTCCCAGGCTTCCAGTTTGAAGGTCGGCTTGCCGGCGGCCTTCTGCTCCTGGTCGATCATCGCCTGCAGGTCGGCGGCTTCGCGCTTGGCATTGGCCACGGCGGCCGGTGCCAACTGGCCCAGCATCGCATTGACCGCTTCCGGCGTCTTCGCGGTCTGGTTGGTCAGGTTGTAGGCAGCGAAATTCGGGAAGCCCATCAGCTTGGCCTTGTCGGCACGCAGCTGCATGATCCGCGATACCAGCGCGGTGTTGTCGAACTCACCGCCGCGGCTGCCGCGGGTCGTCGATGCCTCGAAGATCTTCTGGCGCAGCGCACGGTTGGCCAGGTTGGTCAGCGGCGGCTGGCCGGTGGTGTTGAGCAGGGTGATCACGTACTTGCCGTCCAGGCCGCGTGCCTTGGCGGCTTCGGCAGCGGCGCTGATCTGCTCCTGCGACAGGCCGTCGAGTTCCTTGACGTCATCCACGGTGAGCGCCGAGGCGTTCACTTCGGACTGCACGTTCTGGCTGAACTTCGTGCCCAGGTTGGCCAGCTCGGCATTCATTTCCTTGAGCTTGGTCTTGTCCGCCTCGGACAGCTTGGCCCCGGCGCGGACGTAGTTCTCGTAGTACTTCTCGACCAGGCGCACGCCCTCGGCGTCCAGACCCAGCTTCTGGCGGCCGTCGTACAGCGCCTGGATGCGGGCGAACAACTTGCCGTTCAGTGCGATGGTGTCGCTGTGCGCGGCGAAGCGGGCCGAGTAGTCAGCCTGCAGCTTCTTGCGCGCATCGTTGGTATCGGCACCGACCAGCGAGAAGAACACGGTGGTGGCACGATCCAGCGTCTCACCGCTCTTTTCCAGCGCGATCAGCGTGTTTTCAAAGGTCGGCTTGGCCTTGTTGTTGGCGATCGCCTCCACTTCCTTCAGCTGCTGCGCCATGCCGGCGTCGAAGGCCGGGGCGAAGTCGCTATCGGTGATCTTGTCGAACTGCGGGTAGTGCAGCGCAAGGGGGCTGTCAGCGAAGAACGGGTTGGCCTGCTGTGCGGCAGGGCTGGCTGCCGGGGTGGCGGCGCCGGCCGAATAGGCGGGCAGGGCAAGGCCGAGGGTCATGGCCACGGCAAGGGCAAGGCGGGTGGTCAAGGTCAGTACTCCACGAAAACAAGTCCCCGAGGGTAACCCGGCGTTGAACGGGGCGGCTTGTGTCGAAAGGCATGGACGTTCAGGCTGGGCTGTCTCCTTTCCGGACCGGACCGCCATGGGCAGTGCCTACGACTTCGACATCACGACCCTGGAGGGGGAAACGTACGCGTTGTCCCGGTATCGCGGTCAGCCCTTGCTGCTGGTCAACGTGGCCAGCCGCTGCGGCTTCACCCCGCAATACGCGGGGTTGGAACAGCTGTGGCAGGAGCGGCGCGGACAAGGGCTGGTGGTCATCGGCTTTCCGTGCAACCAGTTCGGCGCGCAGGAACCGGGCGACGCCGCGCAGATCCGTGCCTTCTGCTCGCTGGAGTATCCGGTGACCTTCCCGCTGTCGGCCAAGATCGACGTCAACGGTCCGCACGCCGACCCGCTCTGGCAATGGCTGTCCACGCAGAAGCGTGGCGTGCTGGGCACCGCGCGTATCAAGTGGAACTTCACCAAGTTCCTCATCGACCGCGAGGGCCAGGTCGAGGCACGCTTTGCCCCGACCACGAAGCCGGAGCAGATCTTCTGAAACGTGAAAAAGGGGACGGAGGGGATTAAGTCGCATCTGGCCCATGGGCCAGATGCGACTTAATCCCCTCCGTCCCCTTTTTCAGAGCCGGCCGGCCGCTTCAGCCAGCTTCTGCTTATTTTTCGACGAAGGCGCGTTCGAAGACGTAGTGGCCGGGGCTGCCGATGCGTGGGGAGACCTGGAAGCCCTTGGCATCCAGCACCGTACGCAGGTCAGCCAGCATCTGCGGGCTGCCGCAGATCATGGCGCGATCATTGGCCGGATCAAGTTCCGCAAGGCCCAGCGTGCGCTGCATTTCGCCGCTCTCCATGAGCGAGGTCAGGCGGCCCTGGTTCGCGAACGGTTCGCGCGTGACCGCCGGGTAATACAGCAGCTTGTCGCCGATCATCTCGCCCAGTAACTCATGCTCGCGCAGCTCCTTCTCGAAGTAATCGCGGTAAGCGAGGTCTTTTTCGTAACGCACGCCGTGGGTCAGGATCACCTTGTCGAAACGCTCGTAGGTTTCCGGGTCCTTGATGATCGACAGCCACGGTGCCATGCCGGTGCCGGTGCCCAGCAGGTACAGGTTCTTGCCCGGGTGCAGGTCGCTGATCAGCAGCGTGCCGGTCGGCTTCTTGCCCACCAGCACCTTGTCACCCGGTTTGATGTGCTGCAGGCGCGAGGTCAGGGGGCCGTCCTGCACCTTGATGCTGAAGAACTCCAGGTTCTCTTCCCAGTTCGCGCTGGCGATCGAGTACGCACGCAGCAGCGGGCGCGCTTCGGTTTCAAGGCCGATCATTACGAACTGGCCGTTCTCGAAGCGGAACCCGCTGTCACGGGTGAGGGTGAAACTGAAGTAGGCATCGGTCCAGTGGCGGACCTCAAGCACCGTCTCGGCGCCGAAAGCAGCAGACATGGGGGTAGCGTATCCAGGAAATCGTCCGCGCCATTCTACCTCAAATGAGACAGGTTCTCATTGAGGGAAATGAGAGTCGTTCGTGATGGTCGCTCAGCGGTAGCCCGCAGCCTGCAGTTCGAACAGTTCGGCATAGCGGCCACCCTCGGCCATCAGCTGCGCATGGCTGCCACTGGCCTCGATCCGACCATCGGCCAGCACCAGGATGCGGTCGGCCATGCGTACCGACGAGAAACGATGCGAGATCAGCACTGCCGTACGTTGTTCGGACAGTTCGCGGAAGCGCTGGAACACCTCGTACTCGGCCCGTGCATCCAGCGCCGCGGTGGGCTCGTCGAGGATCATCACCTGCGCCTGGCGCATGTATGCACGGGCAATGGCGATTTTCTGCCACTGGCCGCCCGACAGGTCCACACCCTGTTTGAAGCGCCGGCCGATGACCTGTTGGTAGCCGCCCGGCAGTGCCTCGATGACATCGGCGGCCATGCCACGGCGGGCGGCCTCGCGGATGCGTTGTTCGTCATCCAGCGCGTCGACCTGGCCCACGCCGATGTTCTCGCCGGCGGTCAGGTTGTAGCGCACGAAGTCCTGGAAGATCACCCCCATGTTCGCCCGCAGGTCGTCCAGGTCGTAGTCGCGCAGGTCACGTCCGTCCAGCAGGATGCGCCCTTCATCGGGGTCGTACAGACGGGCCAGCAGTTTCACCAGCGTGGTTTTGCCTGCCCCGTTCTCACCCACCAGCGCCAACACTTCGCCAGCGTGCAGCTGGATATCCAGATGGCGCACCGCCCAGGTCTCTGCATCCGGGTATCGGAACCCCACGTCTTCGAAGACGAAGCCCTGGCGGATCGGGCGCGGTATCGGCACGGCATCGGCGCGGCTGTGGATCTCCGGTTGGATCTGGAAGAACGTGAACAGGTCATCCAGGTACAGCGCTTGGCTGGCGACCTGCGAGAAGCCGATCAGCAGCCCTTCCAGCAGTTGCCGCAGGCGCAGGAAGCTGCCGGCGAGGAAGGTGAGGTCGCCGATGCTGAAATCGCCGCGCACCGTGCGCCATGCGATGTACGCATAGGCGGTGTAGTAGCCCAGCGTACCCAGCGCGGCCAGCAGCGTGCCCCATATCGCACGGCGCCGTGCCAGCGTCCGGTTGGCCAGGAAGAAGCGGTCGGCGAGCAGCTTGTAGCGGTTGATCAGGAAGCGGTGGAGGTTGAAGATCTTCACCTCTTTCGCGGTCTCGACGCTGGCGCCCACCTGACGCAGGTAATCCAACTGACGGCGCTCGGGCGTCCACTGGAAATTGAGGCTGTAGCCGGCGGCGTTGAAGTGCGACTCGCCGATGAACGCCGGCACCAGGGCGAGGGCGAGCAGCACGATCAGCCAGGGCGCATACACCAGCAGGCCCACGGCAAGGCTGGCCACGGTGATCGCATCCTGCACCTGGCCGAACAGCTGGCTCATCAGGTTCATCCGGCCCATGGTCTGGCGCCGCGCACGGTCCAGCTTGTCCTGCAGTTCCGGGTCTTCGAAGTCTTCCAGGTCCAGCGATGCGGCGTGCTCCATCAGGCGCACGCTGGTGACATTGGTGAACAGCTCCGACAGCAGGGCGTCGGCGTAGCTGACGATGCGCCCCAACAGGTCCGACGCGATCGCCAGGCCGAACTCGAGCGCCAGCAGATACAACAGGGGATTGAGCAGGCCGCTGGCGAGGGCATCACCGAAAGGCGGGAAGCCGGCATCGTGCTGGCTGAGCTGCACCGCCGAGTCGATGATGAGCTTGCCGACGTACAGCATCGCCACCGGCAGCAGCGCGCGGATGATGCGCAGGCCAAGGCTGGCACTGGCCAGGCCCGGACTGGTCTGCCACACCTGGCGCAGGAACGGTGGCAGGTTGCGCATGGCGGAGAAGCGCTGGCGCAGGCTGGGGCGGGCGGACGCGGGGATATCGGGCATGCCGGTAGTGTGCGCCGTCATGGCGTGACGAGGGTATAGCCGACGGTAGAGCCGCCGGGTAGAGCCGACCGGTAGAGCCGACTTTAGTCGGCTGCGTTGCCCACAGCCGACTGAAGTCGGCTCTACCCGTTGCCTCTACCCGCCGCCTCTACCCGTCAGCGCAACCCGTCGGCGCAACCCGTCGGCGCAACCGGCGGGCATCGCAGCGGGCTTATGCCAGCGGCGGTAGCAGCCCGGCGCCCAGCCGGTTCCATGCGTTGATCACGGCCACTGCCATGCTCAGGTCGCTGATCGCCTGCTCATCGAAATGCGGTGCCAGCGCATTGAACGCGGCATCGGACGGGGCACCGTCGGGCAGCCGGGTGAGGGCCTCGGCCCAGCCCAGGGCCGCGCGCTCGCGTGCATCGAAGAAGCGGCTCTCGCGCCACGCCGCAACGGTATCCAGCTTGCGCGGTTCGACGCCAGCTTTCCGCAGCGCTGACGCGTGCATGTCCAGGCAGTAAGCGCAGCCGTTGATCTGCGAAACGCGCAGGAACACCAGCTGCTGCAGCTCACTGTCCAAGGTGCTGCCATGGACCGTACGGCTGACCGCCAGCAGGCCGTTATAGGCGTCGGCCGACAGGCGGGTGTAGGGCACGCGCGGGGTGGTGTTACTCATGTCAAAGCTCCAAGGGCGAGCCGGAATGGCCGCCTCTCATGCCAAAGACGCGTCGCCATCGCGCGCTGTGACAGCCCCGCGCAATTTGTTTGGATTCAGCACGCTGTACACCGCACTGATGCGTCCGTCGTCCACCACGATGGTGGTGACCGACTGCAGCCGCGTACCGTCGAAACGCAGGATGGCCGGCTCGCCGTTCACCGTCCCCAACCGCGCCGGCAACGCACCACCGCGACGCGCGATCGCCCAGTACAAGCGACCGATGCGTTCGGCGCCCAGCAGCGGGCGGATACCGGCGGTGACCACGCCGCCGCCGTCGGAAACGTGACGTGCATTGGCATGCAGCAGTGCCTGGATCGCCTCGCTGTCGCCGCGCTGGGACGCGTCCAGGAAGCGCGCAAGCAGGCGGCGATGCTGTCCGGCATCGGCGCTGAAGCGCGGCCGGCCTTCCTGCAGGCGCCTGCGCGCCCGATGCACCATCTGCCGGCAGTTGGCTTGGCTGTGCCCCAGCAGGGCGGCCACCTGCGGGTAGTCGTGGTCGAAGACCTCCTTCAGCAGAAAGGCCGCGCGCTCTTCCGGGGCCAGTTGCTCCAGCAACGCGAGGAAGGCCAGTGAGACGTCTTCGGCCACGGCATGCACCTGTGCCGGATCGGGCTCAGGTGGCAGGTCGAGGGCGATATGCAGGGGTTCGGGCAACCAAGGGCCCACATAGTCCGTGCGGTGCCGCTTGACGGCGCGCAGGCGGTCCAGCCCCAGCCGGGTGGTTGCGGTCACCAGCCATGCGAGCGGATCGACGATGTGGGCATGATCGGCGCCGGCCCAGCGCAGCCACGCATCCTGCACCACGTCCTCGGCATCGGCACGGCTGCCCAGCAGGCGATAGGCCAGCGCCAGCAGGCGGGGGCGGTGCTCATGGAAAGCGGATTCGGTGCTCATGGACCCAGGACGCGGCGGCGGCATGCGGTGTGACAGCCATGGCGGCAAGTGAAGCACGGTTCGCGTTTGCGGGATGGCGGGAGTCGGCTCTACCGGCGGCGCGAACGGTTGAAGCCACATGCGCGGGCGCGCGGGGGTAAAATGGGCGGATTACCCCGCCAGCCCCCAGCAAGCGAGCAGCCCGTGACATCGATCAAGCAGGAAGACCTCATCCAGTCCATCGCCGACGCGTTGCAGTACATTTCGTACTACCACCCGGTCGACTACATCAAGAGCCTGTCCGCTGCCTACGAGCGCGAGGAATCGCCGGCGGCCAAGGAAGCGATGGCGCAGATCCTGATCAATTCGCGGATGTGCGCCGAGGGCCACCGGCCGATCTGCCAGGACACGGGCATCGTCACCGTGTTCCTGGAAATCGGCATGAACGTGCGCTGGGACGACGCCACGATGGGCGTGGAAGACATGGCCAACGAAGGCGTGCGCCGTGCCTACAACCATCCAGACAACAAGCTGCGCGCTTCGGTATTGGCTGATCCCGCGGGCAAGCGCACCAACACCAAGGACAACACTCCGGGCGTGGTCAACGTCAAGGTGGTGCCGGGCAATACGGTGGACGTCATCGTCGCGGCCAAGGGCGGTGGCTCGGAAGCGAAGAGCAAGTTCGCGATGCTCAATCCCTCCGACTCGATCGTCGACTGGGTGCTGAAGACGGTGCCGACCATGGGGGCTGGCTGGTGCCCGCCGGGCATGCTCGGTATCGGCATCGGCGGCACGGCTGAAAAGGCGATGCTGTTGGCGAAGGAGTCGCTGATGGAGCCGATCGACATCAACGAACTGAAGGCACGCGGAGCGTCGAACCGCGCCGAAGAACTGCGCCTTGAGCTGTTCGACAAGGTCAACGCGCTGGGCATCGGCGCGCAGGGCCTGGGCGGCCTGACCACGGTGCTGGACATCAAGGTCAAGGACTTCCCGACCCATGCGGCGAATCTGCCGGTGGCGATGATTCCGAATTGCGCGGCGACCCGCCATGCGCACTTCACCCTGGATGGCAGCGGCCCGGTGATGCTGGACCCGCCGTCGTTGGCCGACTGGCCGCAGATCACCTATGACGCGTCGAAGGGCACGCGCGTTGACCTGGATACGATCACCCCGGACGACGTGGCCAGCTGGAAGCCGGGCCAGACTCTGCTGCTCAACGGCAAGCTGCTGACCGGGCGCGACGCAGCGCACAAGCGCATCGTGGAGATGCTGGACAAGGGCGAGCCGCTCCCGGTGGACCTGAAGGGACGCTTCATCTACTACGTCGGCCCGGTGGATCCGGTGCGCGACGAAGTCGTGGGCCCGGCCGGCCCGACCACCGCAACGCGGATGGACAAGTTCACCCGTCAGGTGCTGGAACAGACCGGCCTGCTGGGCATGGTGGGCAAGGCCGAGCGCGGCCCGGCGGCGATCGAGGCGATCCGTGACAACAAGTCGGCCTATCTGATGGCCGTGGGCGGATCGGCGTACCTGGTGTCCAAGGCGATCAAGGCTGCCAGGGTGGTGGGTTTCGCCGACCTGGGCATGGAAGCCATCTACGAGTTCACGGTGGAGGACATGCCGGTGACCGTGGCGGTGGATTCCACCGGCGAATCGGTGCATGTCACCGGCCCGCGCGAGTGGCAGGCCCGCATCGGCAAGATCCCGCTCGTGGTGGTGTAAGCCACCACGCCCGCAATGCGCGTGCATTCCACGGTAGCGCCGAGCCACGCTCGGCGAGCGCAGCGGGCTCCCGGCAAGGATCGGTACGGTAGCGCCGAGCCATGCTCGGCGAGCGCAGCGGCCTCACGGCAAGGATCCGCACGGTAGCGCCGAGCCATGCTCGGCGAGCGCAGCGGGGTTTTGCAGAGCCAGGGCAGCCGACTGAAGTCGGCTCTACCCGCGAGTACTCAAAGGATGTCCAGCACCCGTTCCGGCGGGCGACACAGGCGCGTGCCCTTGTCGGTGATCACGATGGGCCGGTTGATCAGCCGCGGATGGGCGGCCATTGCCGCCACCAGAGCAGCCTCGTCCGCACCGGACAGCCCCAATTCGGTGAACAGCGGCTCCTTGCTGCGCACCAGTTCCAGCGCGCCCAGCCCGGCATCGTCGAGCACCCGGCGCAACGTCGCCGCATCGGGCGGTGTCGCCACATAGTCCACGATGACCGGCTCCACGCCGGCATCGCGGATCAGCTTCAACGCACCGCGCGAGTTGCCGCACGCCGCGTTGTGCCAGATCGTCACCGCCATCAGAACCATTCCAGCAGCGAAACACCCACGCCGATGTAGGTGGCCTTGTGGTTGTAGTCGATCATGCTCTCGCCATAGCCGTCGAACACCTGCACATGGCCGCGCAGCAGGTTGCTGATGGGGAAGCCATAATCCAGCTGCAGCGCGCCGTGCGAGCGGTCGCCGCCGCGCAGCGAGTGGCGGGCCAGCAGCGCGACCTCGTGGCCCTTGTGGTTCCAGACCAAGGTGGCATCGCCACGGCCCATGTAATCTTCGATGTCCGGATTGTTGTCTTCGCTGCGCGACTCGGGAATGCGGTACCACGGACGCAGGGTCAGGGCCCAGTTCTCGCGGTCCAGGCCGACACTGACGATCACCCGGTTCCAGCTGCGCGAGAACGGATCGGAGCGTCCATTGGACTGATGGTTGACGCCGATCGTGCTCATCCGGCCACGCCAGCCGCCGATGGAGTAACCGTTGCGGAACACGGCCATGACCTCCGGCTCATAGTTCGTTTCGCGGAACGGTCGCGAGTTGTCCGCGTTGTAGGCCTGCCAGCGCGAGCTCTGCGTGTAACCGGCCCAGATATCCCCGTTGTCGCCGAACAGGTTCTCGACGATCTTGGTCTTGAAGCTGAGCTGGAACTTCAGCTCGTTGCTGTCCAGCAGCTGCGGCGTGGTCACCGTGTTGGCCGGGTTCGGCGACTGCGGCATCAGGTTCTTGTCGCTGGTCCAGAAGGCGGGCAGCAGATAGACCGGCTTGTAGGCGCGCAGCTGGAAGGGGCCGAGCTTGGAGGCCTCCGCCAGTTCCCAGCGGCTGTCCAGCAGCGAGCCGCGACCGGCATTGGCCACCGCTTCATCGTGCGGGGCGGGGCGAAACAGATCGCCCACGCGCGAGCGGATCTTTTCCTCGCCCTCGCTCACCCGCACGGTCTGGCGTTCTTCGCGCCGGTCCTGCTTGGCCGCTTCGGCAGCCGCGTCGGCCTGCGCGGTGGTTTCCTGGGTCGGACCAAACAGC
The DNA here is from genome assembly GCF_040223995.2 of Stenotrophomonas sp. WHRI 8082. Classification (NCBI taxonomy): domain Bacteria; kingdom Pseudomonadati; phylum Pseudomonadota; class Gammaproteobacteria; order Lysobacterales; family Lysobacteraceae; genus Stenotrophomonas; species Stenotrophomonas sp. WHRI 8082. The sequence goes on from NZ_CP167826.1 coordinate 3,621,158, forward strand.
TGGTCATAGCACGCAAGGCGCGCGGCATCGACGGTGATGGCGGCGCAACCGGTGGGCGTGGTCGCTGCAGAGGAAGTGAACTCCTGCGCGGCCAACGGCGCGCTGGCCATGGCGAGCACCAGCGGGGCGATGCGGGGAAAGTGAGAGGTGAGGGTCATTGCTGCGGGCCCTTGCACAGGATGCGAAGTAAGGAGAATGGGCGACAGTGTGCTGCCTGCGATGCATGCAGGCCAGTACCGGCGGCGATATGCCCGCCACTATCGTGAGGTGACCGTGAAGGCGGCGCGTTCAGAGGAACCAGGCAAAGGCGAACAGGCCCAGCATCGCCACCACCAACGCAAGCTTGAGCGCGAGGCCCAGCAGGATACCCAGCCAAGTGGACAGCCCCACGCGCGTAGAGCGGCCGAGTTCGCGGGTGTGCCAGTACTCGCCCAGCAGCGCACCGACCAACGGGCCGAGGAACAGGCCGATCGGCATGAAGAACAGCCCCGCGATGCTGCCGACGAAGGTGCCCCACAGCGCTTTGCGACTGGCCCCCACCCGCTTGGCACCGACGACCGTCGCCAGGATGTCGACCACGAAGGACAGTACGGTCAGTAGGGCCAGCACGAGCAGGGTGGGCCAGCCGACATGGACGAATCCGTCAGCCCACGCGGCAAGCAGCAGGCCGAGGAAGACCAGCGGGATACCCGGCAGGGCGGGCAGGGCAATGCCCGCGATGCCGACAACAACGAGGAGTGCCGCTAGCAGGTACAAGATGAATGAAAGGTCCATGCTTATCCGTAGGGAGGTCGAAATGGTCTTGACACCCGGCAAATCTACCCGTTGCAAATTCGTTTTGCTCGGGTTAAGTTGACCTCGCTGAGCTTGGCAAGGTCACCGTGGATCGTGGCCTGGTGTTGGTGGATCGTCACGAACCGCTGCATCGTTGCACCTCGCTTCCCCCTTGCTGTCAGCCGCCTGCCAGGGCGTATCCAACAACAAGACAGTCAGGGAGTAGGCAAGATGAGTGAGAAGGGCACCGTCAAGTGGTTCAACGACGCCAAGGGCTTTGGTTTCATCAGCCGTGAGAGCGGCGAAGATGTGTTCGTGCACTTCCGTGCGATCGAATCCCAAGGCTTCAAAAGCCTGAAGGAAGGTCAAGAGGTCGAGTTCGAAGTCGTGACCGGCCAGAAGGGTCTGCAGGCGGACAAGGTGAAGCCGCTCTAAGCGCGCACCGCACATCCTGCGGGAGAGACACCAGAAGGGCCCGCTCGCGCGGGCCCTTCTTTGCTTTCATCCGCTTGGAATGCAGAGCAGGCGGACGATCAGCGCAGGATCACGCGGCCATTCACCACGCGAACGTAAGTGTTCTCGCGGATGCCGGCCAGGTCACGCTGGTTGACCACGATGGTGCGCCCGTCGTCCATGCGCACCGAGATGTCGTAGGTATCGCTGGTGACGTTCTTCTGGATCTGGTTGCCTGCCAGGGCACCACCGACCGCGCCTGCTGCAGCGGCGATGTTCTTGTTGCCGCGGCTGCCGCCGGTGTGGTCGGAGATCTCATGGCCGGCAACGGCGCCGACGATGCCACCCAGCACGGCGCCGGTGGCGGTCGGTGCAGCGCGGCCGGAGGCGACGGTGTTGATGCGGGTCACGATGCCGCAGTCCGCACAGCGATTGGTGTTGTAGTTGCCGCCGCTGTTGCCGTAGCTGTTGTTGTTGTTGTAACCGCCGCCGCCGTAACCCGGGGAGGTGGCACAACCGGCCAGGGCGAGCGTGGCAATAGCACTTGCGGCGATGAGCTGGATCTTCATGGTGGTTCTCCTGGCCAGAATGAGGTGGTGGAGCGTCTGGTGCGCGTGGGGGGATCGTCCTGCTTTGAACGTGAACGGAGCGCCAACCACGCCAGGTTTAGATGGCTGGCGGATGAACCGTTTCAGCTCGACCCCTCGAATGAGCGGGATGCGGGGGAACGCGCGAGCCGCTTTACACTATGCCGATGAATGAATCGATCAAAGAGCGCTTCGCCGGCGTTGAACGGCTGTATGGGCGGGGGGCACTGGAGACGCTGCAGGCACGCCGGGTCGCGGTGGTCGGCATGGGAGGGGTGGGGTCGTGGGTGGTGGAGGCACTGGCGCGGTCGGCCGTGGGCCACCTGACGCTGATCGACGCCGATGACATCTGTGTCTCCAACACCAACCGGCAACTGCCCGCGTTGGAGGGCAACTACGGCCGTAACAAGGCGGTCGCGATGGCGGAACGGTGTCGCGCCATCAATCCCGCCATCGACGCGGCCGCGGTCGAGTCGTTCTTGACGCCTGCGAACATGGCGGACCTGCTGGACCACGGATTCGATCTGGTGATCGATGCCTGTGACAGCTTCCGGGTGAAGGTGGAAACCATCGCCTGGTGCCGCCGCCGCAAGCTGCCGCTGCTGACCGTGGGCGCGGCCGGTGGACGCACCGACCCCACCCTGGTGCGCGTGCGTGATGTGTCGCGCACCGAGCACGATGCCATGTTGGCGATGATCCGCAAGAAGCTGCGCAGTGAGTTCAATTTCCCGAAGAACGCGAAGCGCTACTTCGGCGTCCCGGCGGTGTATTCGCTGGAGAACGTGCGTTACCCGCAGGCCGATGGCAGTGTCTGCGGGATCCGCCCGAACCTGGGCGCCGATGCGGCGATGAAGCTCGATTGCGGTGCTGGGCTGGGTGCAGCCACCCACATCACCGGCGCCTTCGCCTTCGTTGCCGTGGCCAAGGCATTGGAGATGCTGCTGGCCCCGGCAAAGCTTTAACGACCGCCGCCATCGGCGGCGCGAGCCAGGCGGCGTGATCCAGTTGGGGTGATCCAGGTAGAGCCGACTTCAGTCGGCTGCTTGTGCGACCGCCCCGGCGGCTCGGACGACCTTCCCCGTAGCGCCGAGCCACGCTCGGCGAGCGCAGCGGCAGCGTCATCACGATGCGCGGTCCGGGCCACGATACGAATGCGCAGGACAGCAGCCGACTGAAGTCGGCTCTACCAAGCCGCCTCTACCAAGTCGGCTCTATCCCATGCCGGTTACACCACAGGCAGGCCGAACAGTCGCTGCGCGTTGGCCGTGGTCGCTTCCGCAAGGACATCTAGCGAAATGCCGCGTAGCGCCGCAATCTCGCTGGCGATGTGATGCAACCGCGCCGGTTCGTTGCGTTCGCCGCGTATGCCGCTGTCCGGCTGATCGGGCGCATCGGTCTCCAGCAGCAATTGTTCCAGCGGCATGTTCTGCACCAAGCGGTGCAGCCGTTGCGCGCGGTCGTAGGTGACCGGTCCACCCAGGCCGAGCAGGAAGCCGGCCTTGTGCAGCAGCGCGGCCTGCTCGGGGCTGCCGGAGAAGCTGTGCACCACACCGCGCAGCCCGCCGACCCGTCGAATGGCGGCGATCACCGCATCGACGGCGCGCCGTGCGTGCACGATCACCGGCAGATCGAACGCGCGTGCCAACTCCAGCTGTCCCACGAAGTACAACTGCTGCTGCTCGCGGTCCAGGTCATCGATGAAGAAGTCCAGCCCGCACTCGCCGATGGCACAAGGACGCTCGCGCTCGATCCACTGACGCAGCGTCGCCAGATCGGCAGGGGCGTGGTCGGCGAGGAAGACAGGATGCAACCCATAGGCGGGGAACAACCCCGTGTCCTGCTGGCAGACCGCCCGCAGCTTCGGCCAGCTGGCGGCGGTGACGGCGGGTACCACCTGCTGCCGCACCCCGGCCGCGCGTGCCCTCGCCACTACCGCGCTGCGGTCGACATCGAACTCGCCCGCGTCCAGATGGCAATGGCTGTCGATCAGCACGGTCAGCGCAGCTCCAACGGCGGCGCCGCAGGTTTGCGCGTTTTCCAGCTCGCCAGCAACAGCGTGCCCATGCCCAGCAGGAGTTCGTCGACAAAGGGAATCGGATCGGGCACCACCAAGGTGATCGCAAACAGCCCGGCAGTGAGCTTGAACAGGGTGGGGAAGCGCAGGCGGCGCGCCCAGCCCAGCACGGGCAGCAGCATCGGATTGGCCATCTTGGATTTCCTCGCAGGACAGGCTGCAAACGCTACCACGGCGTCCGGATGGCCGTTTCCTGAATGGGAGGCGGAAAGATAAAGGTCTTGTCGAGATTCCGTTCAGGGAGCGCGTGCTGCAATCCGCATTGTGAACGTTGCGGGTGGTCCGCAAGGAGCAGGTCATGAAAACTACTACTACTACGGTCCTGGTCGCTGCAGGTGCATTGCTGGTCGGTGGCATTGCCACGGCTGCCTTCATGAAAAGCGGCGACAAGAGCCCGGGTTACGTGACCGCCGCCGATGGAACGGTGCTGCCGGACGCTGCGCTGGCCGATGACGGCGCGCGCACCGACGCGCTGGATGTCGATGCCAAGCGCGGCCTGGAATATGCCGACGTGATGAAAGTCGCCCCGATCACCCAGAAAGAAAAAGCCTATGCGACCGTGATCGGGACCGAGGCGGTGCGCCAGACCTCCAGCACCCAGACGCCGCATGAAGTCTGCGAAGACGTCGTGGTGCAGGAACGACTGCCCGAGCGCGACGGCAACGTGGGTGGCACGGTCGCCGGTGCGGTGATCGGCGGCCTGCTGGGCAACCAGGTAGGCGGCGGCAATGGCCGCAAGGTCGCCACCGCAGCGGGCGCCGTGGCGGGTGGCATGATCGGCAACAACGTCGACAAGCGCCACGTCGGCGGTCGCGTGGTCAATCGCACCGAGCGCCAGTGCCACACCGAAACCACCACCTCCGAGTCCAGCCAGGTCACCGGCTACAACGTGACCTATCGCAACGAAGACGGCACCACCGGGACGATGCGCATGGACAGCAAGCCGGGCACCCGGATCGCCATGGGGACTTCCGATGTGGTCAAGGGCTACGACGTGACGTATCGCTACGACGGCGCTGAGAAGACCATCCGCATGAACGACAAGCCGGCCAGCGATCGTCTGCCGGTGGTCGATGGCCAGTTGGTGACCCAGACCGCTGCAGCCGCGAGCAACCACCAGTAACGCGCTTCACTGACCGCAGTCGCTGCAAGGACGAGGCCGGCGCAAGCCGGCCTTTTCCGTATCCAGCGGTGGCCGCAGCCCGCTTGGCAAGGCGGCGCACAGTTGCCAGACTGCCCAGCACGCGCCGGCGTGGCTGGCGGCCCAGAGGGAGTGCAGTGATGGCGGATGAGCGGGTAGGTCTGACAGTCCATGGGATGTCCGTATCGGGCAACTGCCACAAGGTGCGCCTGCTGCTGGAGCAGCTCGGCACCCGCTATCGCTGGGTAGAGGTGGACAGCGCGCACGGACAGACCCACGAGCCCGGGTTTCTGGCGCTCAACTTGAATGCCAAGGTACCCGTCGTCGTACGCGATGACGGGCGGGTACTGCCCGAGTCCAACGCCATTCTGTTCTGGTTGGCGGAAGGCACGCCGTTCCTGTCCAGTGATGGCTGGGAGCGCGCACAGACCCTGCGCTGGATGTTCTTCGAACAGTACAGTCATGAACCGTACGTCGCCGTGGCGCGCTTCATCCGCGGATGGGTGGCTGCGGATTCGCCGCGGCATGCAGAGCTGCCGCAGTTGCGCGAGCGCGCGGCGCAGTCGCTCGCCGTGATGGAGCAGCACCTGGCCGGCGCATCGTGGTTCAGTGGCCGCCAGTACGGGATCGCCGACATCGCACTGTTCGCCTATACGCACGTCGCGGGCGATGGCGGCATTTCCCTGCAGGCGTTTCCGTTGATCAGCGCATGGCTGCACCGTGTCCGCGCGCAGCCTGGGTTCGTGCCGATGCCTGCGGTGACGGCCGAGGTGCAGGCGCGGTTCGACGCGCAATAGCCGGGCCGGTCATGGACCCGCCCTGCGCCACGGGCGACAATGTGCAGGTAGCGTCCCATCGCCCTGGGCGCAGGAAGCAGATGCATGTGTGGATTGGCGGGAATGCTGTTGCCGGCACCTTCGATGGAGGCCGGACCCCTGCAGGCGCTGGCCGGGCGGATGGGCGATGCGTTGCTGCATCGGGGACCGGATGATCGCGGTGTGTGGGCTGATGAAGCGGCGGGCGTGGCCCTCGCACATCGTCGCCTGAGCATCCTCGATCTTTCACCGCTGGGCCACCAGCCGATGGCCTCGGCCGATGGCCGCTACGTGATGGCCTACAACGGCGAGGTCTACAACTTCGCTGCGCTGCGTGCCGAGCTGGAGCCGCATGGTCACCCGTTCCGGGGTCACTCCGATACCGAAGTGCTGCTCGCGGCGATCCTGCAATGGGGGCTGGACGATACCCTGCAGCGCTGCAACGGCATGTTCGCCATCGCGCTCTGGGATCGCCACGAGCAGTGCCTGTGGCTGGCGCGCGATCGCGTCGGCAAGAAACCGCTGTATTACGGCTGGGCGGGTAGCACGCTGGTGTTCGGATCGGAGTTGAAAGCGCTGTGGCAGCATCCCGATTTCGACAACGACATTGACCGCGACGCGCTGACCCTGCTGCTGCGGCTGGACTACATTCCCGCGCCGCACAGCATCCACCAGGCATGCTTCAAGATGATGCCGGGCCGTGTGCTGCGGCTGGATGCGGCCATGGTGGAGGCGGGCGCCTCCGCGCATCGGCCGGAGCAGGCGCAACGTCCGTTCTGGGACGCGCGTGCGCGCATGCAGGCTGCCTTGGCCAACCCCTTCCGCGGCAGCATCGACGACGCCGAACAGCAGCTCGATACCTTGTTGCAGGATGCGGTTGGCCTGCGCATGGTCGCCGACGTGCCGGTCGGCGTGTTCTTGTCCGGCGGCACCGATTCTTCACTGGTCGCCGCGCTCATGCAGGCGCAGAGCAGCAAGCCGGTGCACAGCTTCAGCATCGGCTTCAGTGATTCGCACCACGATGAAGCGCCGCTTGCCAAGGAGCTGGCCGCGCACCTGGGTTGCGACCACACCGAGCTGTATGTCAGTGGGGCCGATGCGCTGGCGGTGGTGCCGCAGCTGCCGACGATGTTCGATGAACCCTTCGCCGACGCCTCGCAGGTACCGACGGCCCTGGTGGCCCGACTGGCGCGGCAGGGTGTCACCGTGGCGTTGTCCGGTGATGGCGGCGATGAACTGTTCTTCGGCTACATGCGCTACGTGCGCGCGCTGCGCAACTGGCAGATGCTCGGCCGTGTCCCGGCCCCGCTGCGGCGCTGGCTGGGTGCGCGTTCGACGGGGCAGGGCGAGGCCTCGCGCACGGGGGGGCTTGCGGCATTGCTCGCCGAGACCGGCGCGCGCGGCATCGGCGATGTGTACCGCAACCGGATCTCACGCTGGCGCGACCCGCTGGCTGCCGTGCAGGGTGCCCGCGGGGCGGGGAGTTTCTATGACCTGGCCGATCCGCTGCATGGCGCCGGCACACCCGCCGACGCGATGATGCTGGCCGACTTCGTGAGCTATCTGCCCGATGACCTGCTGTGCAAGGTCGACCGCACTTCGATGGCGGTAAGCCTGGAAGCGCGTGCGCCCCTGCTGGACTGGCGGGTGGCTGAGTTTGCGTGGTCGTTGCCGCTGGCGTTCAAGCGTCAGGACGATGTGAGCAAGGTACTGCTGAAGCGCGTACTCGGACGCTATGTGCCGCAGTCGATGGTGCACCGACCCAAGCGCGGCTTCGGCGCGCCGGTCAGCGACTGGCTGCGTGGCGACCTGCGCCCGTGGGCCGAGGCGCTGCTGGATCCGGGCCGGCTGCAGCGTGAGGGCGTGCTGTCCGCTGCGGCCATCCAGCCGCTGTGGCAGCAGTTCATCGGCGGCCAGCGCAAGTGGCATACCCACCTGTGGAACGTGCTGATGTTCCAGGCTTGGCAGGCGCACTGGCGCGAGACACGCGACAGCATCCGTGCAGCCAGTCGGCAGGGCGGATCTGTGTGACTGGGCGAGCGGGCAACATGGGCCTGCTCGCGTGCCTTCACCCAGCCACAAGGCGGCCGCCACTAGGGTGAAACATCCCCAACGCGAGACCATCCCATGGCCGAGTTCACCATTGCCGTCCTTGTCGGCAGCCTTCGAAAAGAGTCGATCAACCGCAAGCTGGCGCGCGCGCTGGAAAAACTGGCAGCGGGCAAGGCGCGCTTCGACTTCGTGCAGATCGGCGACCTGCCGCTGTATGACCAGGATTTCGACAGCGACTATCCGGCCGAAGGCAAGCGGCTGAAGGACCAGATCAAGCAGGCGGACGCCGTGCTGTTCGTCAGCCCTGAATACAATCGCTCGGTGCCCGGTGTGCTGAAGAACGCCATCGACATCGGCTCCCGGCCGTATGGACACAGCGCGTTCGCTGGCAAGCCCGCCGCCGTGATCGGTGCCTCCATCGGCGTCATCGGGACGGCGGTCGCCCAGCAGCACCTGCGCAACATCCTGGCCTACCTGGACATGCAGGTGCTGGGTCAGCCAGAGGCCTTCCTGCATTTCAAGGAAGGGCTGATCGATGACAACGGCACGATCACCAACGAAGGGACGCAGAAGTTCCTGCAGGACTTCGTCGACCGTTTCATCGCGCTGGTGCAGGTCCACGCCAAGGCTGTCTGAACACCCCGGTCGCGGTCGCCGGCTGGCGGCCGCGATCTGCGATAATGCACCACGCGGGCGTCGCAACGATGCCTGCCATCGGCACCACGACATCGCAGCGCCACGTTGGTCATGCACCGGTGGATATCCCCCGTTTGCCCACGGCTTATCCACAGGCTTGTCCATGGCGGCAGGGGTTCGCGCGTGCCTACACTGATCTCGCCAACCCGTAGGAAATTCCGCCGTATGTCTGCCCGTTCCGGCTTCCGTTCCGACCGTCGTGAGCGTTCCGACCGCCACGACCGCGATGACTCGCGCATTGATTCGCTGCGTGTGCCGCCGCATTCGGTGGAAGCCGAGCAGGCCGTGCTGGGCGGCCTGATGCTCGCGCCGGAGGCCTTCGACCGCGTCAACGAGCAACTGGCCGAGGGAGACTTCTACCGGCGCGACCACCAGATGATCTACCGCGCCATCCGCGAGCTGTCCGAGCGTGACCGTCCGTTCGATGCGGTCACGCTGGGCGAGTGGTTCGAATCGCAGGGCAAGATGGAGCTGGTCGGCGACGGTGCCTACCTCATCGAGCTGGCCAGCACCACGCCATCGGCGGCGAACATCGTGGCCTACGCGGAGATCGTGCGTGACAAGGCGGTGCTGCGCCAGTTGATCCAGGTCGGCACGGACATCGTCAACGACGGCTTCCAGCCCGAAGGCCGCGAAAGCAGCGAACTGCTGGCCAGCGCGGAAAAATCCGTGTTCGCCATCGCCGAGCAGGGCGCTCGCGGGCGGACGGATTTCGTGGCGATGCCGGGTGCGCTGAAGGACGCCTTCGAGGAGCTGCGCAACCGCTTCGAGAACGGCGGCAACATCACCGGACTGCCGACCGGGTACAACGATTTCGATGCGATGACCGCCGGCCTGCAACCGACCGACCTGATCATCCTCGCGGCTCGTCCCGCGATGGGCAAGACAACCCTGGCGCTGAACATCGCCGAGTACGCAGCAATCAAGTCGAAGAAGGGCGTCGCGATCTTCTCGATGGAAATGTCGGCCTCGCAGTTGGCGATGCGCCTGATTTCATCGAATGGCCGCATCAACGCCCAGCGCCTGCGCACCGGTCAGCTGGAAGATGAGGATTGGAGCCGGGTGACCGGCGCCATCCGCATGCTGAAAGAGACCAAGATCTTCATCGACGATACGCCCGGCGTGTCGCCGGAGATCCTGCGGTCCAAATGCCGTCGTCTGAAGCGCGAGCATGACCTGGGCCTGATCGTGATCGACTACCTGCAGTTGATGAGCGTGCCGGGCAACAGCGAAAACCGCGCGACGGAAATCTCCGAAATCTCGCGAGGCCTGAAGGGCCTGGCGAAGGAGCTCAACGTGCCGGTGATCGCGCTGTCCCAGCTCAACCGATCGCTGGAAACGCGTACCGACAAGCGCCCGGTGATGGCCGATCTTCGCGAATCCGGCGCTATCGAGCAGGATGCGGACATGATCGTCTTCATCTACCGCGATGATTACTACAACAAAGAAAACTCGCCGGACAAGGGCTTGGCCGAGATCATCATCGGCAAGCACCGTGGTGGCCCCACCGGCTCGTGCAAACTGAAGTTCTTCGGTGAGTACACCCGGTTCGACAACCTGTCGCACGATTCGGTGGGGTCGTTCGAGTAAGGGACGTAGCGCCGAGCCCTGCTCGGCGCTACCAGCATCATGGATGCGCGCGCGGGGTTCGTCGGCGCATCCGGCGTTTCGTCGCATTCCGCTTGCACCGCGCACAGCGGGAGGGAAGGATGGTCTCCAGGCGGCGCGGTGCCGTCGTAGGAGCCCCTGTCATGAAGACCCTGTTCGCGCTCGGCGTGTGGTGCCTGCTGTTCGTGCTGTGCTGGCCGCTGGCGATACTCGCCCTGATCGCGTGGCCGTTCGTGTGGTTGATCAGCCTGCCGTTCCGCCTGGTGGGAGTGACCCTGTCGGCCGTGTTCGCGTTCCTGTCGGCGGTCTTGATGCTGCCCGCGCGCCTGCTCGGCGGTGGGCGACAGCCAGCCGCCGCTCGGTAGAGCCGACTTCAGTCGGCTGGCGGTCGTAGGTCATGTAGCCCGCAGCCGACTGAAGTCGGCTCTACCCAGGGCAAAGCAGCCGGCCGGCCCCCTGAGGCCACAAAAAAACCCCGCCGAAGCGGGGTTTTTCGTTACGCCACCAAAGCGGTATCAGTTCGCCTTGTGGATCGCGCGCTTGCTGACCGCCATCGCGGCGTCGTGCACCACTTCCGACAGCGACGGATGGGCGTGGCAGATGCGCGCGAGATCATCGGCCGAACCGCTGAACTCCATGGTCAGCACGCCTTCGTGCACCAGCTCGGACACATTCGCGCCGACCAGGTGCATGCCCAGGATGCGATCGGTTTCGGCGTGTGCCAGCACCTTGACGAAGCCGGTCGGCTCGATCATCGCAACCGCACGGCCATTGGCGGCGAACGGGAAGCTGCCAGCCTTGTACGGAATGCCTTCCGCCTTCAGCTGCTGCTCGGTCTTGCCGACCCAGGCCAGCTCCGGCTCGGTATAGATGACCCACGGGATGGTGTCGAAGTTGACGTGGCCCGGCAGGCCCGCGATCAGCTCGGCCACGGCGATGCCTTCCTCGAAGCCCTTGTGTGCCAGCATCGGGCCGCGCACGCAGTCACCGACCGCCCACACGCCATTGACGCCGGTGTGGCAGTGCGCGTCCACTTCGATCTGGCCACGCTCGTTGATCTTGACGCCGGTGCCTTCAGCCAGCAGGCCCTTGGTCGCTGCGCGACGGCCGACGGCCACCAGCAGCTTGTCCACGGTCAGCGACTTCTCGCCTTCGCTGTCAGTGTAGGTCAGCGCGACTTCGGCCTTCTTGCCCTTGCCGGTGACTTCAGCCTTGGACACCTTGGCGCCCAGCTTGATGTCCAGGCCCTGCTTCTTGAACTCCTTCAACGCGACCTTGCCCACTTCGGCGTCGGCGGCGGCCAGGAAGTCCGGCAGTGCTTCCAGGATCGTCACTTCCGACCCCAGGCGCTTCCACACGCTGCCCAGTTCCAGGCCGATCACACCGGCGCCGATCACGGCCAGGCGCTTCGGGACTTCGGTGAAATCCAGGCCGCCGACGTTGTCGACGATGGTCTCACCGTCGAACTTGGCGAACGGCAGTTCGATCGAGTCCGAGCCAGCGGCGATGATCACGTTGGTGCCCTTCAGCTCGACGATCGAGCCGTCGTGCTGGGTCACCTTGACCACGTTGTCCTTCTGCAGCTCGCCGAAACCGTAATACGCAGCCACCTTGTTCGCCTTGAACAGCATGGCGATGCCACCGGTGAACTGCTTGACGATCTTGTCCTTGCGGCCAACCATCGCCTCGACGTCCATCTTGGCATCCTTGAAGCTGATGCCGTGGTCGCCAAAGATGTGGCCCATGTTCCAGTACTGGCGCGAGGAATCCAGCAGCGCCTTGGACGGGATGCAGCCCACGCGCAGGCAGGTGCCGCCGAGCGCCGGCTTGCCGTCCTTGCCCAGCGCCGCGTCGATGCAGGCCGTCTTCAGGCCCAGCTGCGCGGCACGGATGGCGGCGTGGTAACCGGCCGGGCCGGCACCGATGACGACGACGTCGAATTGTTCAGCCATTTGAAGGTTCCTTGTTGCATTCCTCGACCCGTGGAACGGATCGGTGGCGCGAGGCGCCGGGAGGCGGGCAGGGCGGTGGCCGTGCCCCTGAATCGACAGACCCCTCCCGCGGGCGGGAGGGGTCGGCGGGTCTTACAGGCCGAACAGCATGCGGCCCGGGTTTTCCAGCTGGTTCTTGATGTCCACCAGGAACTGCACCGAATCCTTGCCGTCGATGATGCGGTGGTCGTAGGACAGGGCCAGGTACATCATCGGCGCGATCACGACCTGGCCGTTCTCGGCGATCGGACGTTCCTTGATCGCGTGCATGCCCAGGATGGCGCTCTGCGGCGGGTTGATGATCGGGGTGGACAGCAGTGAACCGAAGGTGCCGCCGTTGGTCACGGTGAAGGTGCCGCCCTGCAGGTCGTCCAGGCTCAGCTTGCCGTCACGCGCCTTCTTGGCGTACTCGGCGATGCCCTTTTCGATATCGGCGAACGACTGGCGTTCGACGTTGCGCAGCACCGGAGTGACCAGGCCCTTTTCGGTGGACACCGCGATGGAGATGTCCGAGAAGCCGTGATAGATGATGTCGCTGCCGTCGATGGACGCATTGACCAGCGGGAAGCGCTGCAGCGCGTTGGCGGCGGCCTTGACGAAGAAGCTCATGAAGCCGAGCTTGATGCCGTGCGCCTTCTGGAACTCTTCCTGCAGTTCCTTGCGCGCGGCCGATACCTTGGCGAGGTTGACCTCGTTGAAGGTGGTCAGCATCGCGGTGCCGTTCTTGGATTCCATCAGGCGGTCGGCGATGCGCTTGCGCATGCGGGTCATCGGCACGCGTTCTTCCGGACGCGCACCACCGGCCTTGCCAGCGCCGCCGTTGCGGGCGTAGTTGACGATGTCTTCCTTGGTCACCGCGCCACGACGACCGGTACCGTCCACGTCAGCCGGGTTCACACCTTCGGTGATCGCCGAGAAACGGGCGCCCGGGGGCAGCGAATCGGCGGCGGACTTCGCAGCCGGTGCCGGAGCGGCAGCGGCCTTCGGTGCGTCGGTGGCCTGTGCCGGTGCAGCTTCGGCCTTCTTTTCTTCAGCGGCCGGGGCCGGGGCTGCGGCTTCAGCCACTGCACCTTCCTCGATGATCGCCAGCACCTGGGAGCTGGTGACGGTGTCACCTTCCTGGAACTTGATTTCCTTCAGCACGCCGTCGACGGTCGACGGGACTTCCAGAACGACCTTGTCGGTCTCCAGGTCAACCAGATTCTCGTCACGCTTGACGGCGTCGCCGACCTTCTTGTGCCAGGTGGCGATGGTGCCGTCGGAGACGGATTCGGGCAGTACCGGGACTTTGACTTCGGTGGCCATGCGGGGGCTTCCTGGGTTCTTTTTTCGTGGAATGGGGAGGTTATTCGGCGACCGAGTCGTCGAACGGGTTGACCAGCGCATCGGCGACCAGCTTCTGCTGCTCGATGACGTGGTCAGCCATGTGGCCGGCTGCCGGCGATGCCGACCGTGCACGACCTGCGTAATGGAGGCTCTGGCCTTCGCCGACGCAGAACTGCAGGTGGTGGCGGATCTGGTACCACGCACCCTGGTTCTGCGGCTCTTCCTGCGTCCACACCACGTCGGTGGCATTGCCGTACTTCTTCAGTTCGGCAGCCAGCAGCGCGCGCGGGAACGGGTACAGCTGCTCCACGCGGATGATCGCCACGTCGTCCTGGCCCCGCTTGGTCTGGTCTTCCAGCAGGTCGTAGTAGACCTTGCCCGAGCACAGCACCACGCGCTTGACCTTCTTCGGATCTGCCTTGGCATCACCGATGAGGTGCTGGAACTCGCCATTGGCCAGTTCTTCCAGCGTCGACACGGCCAGCTTGTGGCGCAGCAGCGACTTGGGCGACATCACGATCAGCGGCTTGCGCGTGGTCAGGTGCTGCTGGCGACGCAGCATGTGGAAGGCCTGCGCCGGCGTGGACGGGACCACCACCAGCATGTTTTCCAGCGCACACAACTGCAGGAAGCGCTCAAGGCGCGCCGAGCTGTGTTCCGGACCCTGGCCTTCATACCCATGCGGCAGCAGCAGGGTTAGACCGGTCAGGCGGCCCCACTTGGCTTCACCGGCGGCGATGAACTGGTCGATCACCACCTGGGCGCCGTTGGCGAAATCGCCGAACTGGCCTTCCCAGATGCACAGGGTGCCCGGGTCGGTGGTGGAGAACCCGTACTCGAATGCCATCACGGCTTCTTCGCTGAGCAGCGAATCGATGATGGTGGCTTTTTCCGGCGCGTCCACCAGCTGCCGCAGCGGCAGGTAGTAGTTGTCGGTGTTCTGGTCGTGCAGGATCGCGTGGCGGTGCGTGAACGTACCGCGGCCGACGTCCTGACCGACCAGACGCAGGCGATGGCCTTCGTCGAGCAGGGTGGCGTAGGCCAGGTTTTCCGCAAAGCCCCAGTCGCCCGGGATCTCGCCGGCGGCCATCTTGCGACGGTCGTCATACACCTTGGCCACGCGCGAATGGACCTGCACGCTTTCCGGGATGGTGGTGATCCGCTTGGCCAGATCGGTCAGCTTCTCCATGCCTACCGCAGTGCTGATGCTGTCCGACAGCTTGCCGTCCAGCAGCTTCGGCCAGTCCACGAACAGCGGGCTGGTCGGCGGGGTCTTCTCCACCTTGGCCAGCTCGGTGGTGTACTCGCCGCTGTCCAGCTTGACGCGGTAGCCATCCACCAGTGCCTTGCCGCCACCGGATTCGATCACGCCGGCCTGCTCAAGCTGCTCGGCGTACATCTCACGGGTGGTCTTGTGCTTGCGGATCACCTGGTACATCAACGGCTGGGTGATGGCCGGTTCGTCGGCTTCGTTATGGCCCCAGCGGCGGTAGCACATCAGGTCGATGACCACGTCCTTGGCAAACTTCTGCCGGAACTCGAAGGCCAGCTTGGCAGCGAACACCACGGCCTCGGGATCATCACCGTTCACGTGGAAGACCGGTGCGGCAATCATCTTGGCCACATCGGTGCAGTACAGCGTGGAGCGCGAGTCTTCCGGGTTCGACGTGGTGAAGCCGACCTGGTTGTTGACCACGATGTGCACGGTGCCGCCGACGGCGAAACCGCGCGCCTGCGACATCTGGAACAGCTCCATCACCACGCCCTGACCGGCAAACGCCGCATCACCGTGGATCAGGATCGGCATCACCTGCTTGCGCTCGGTGTCGCTGCGGCGTTCCTGGCGCGACCGCACCGAACCGGCCACCACCGGATCGGCGATTTCCAGGTGCGACGGGTTGAACGCCAGCGCCAGATGAACCGGGCCGCCGTCAGTGCTGACATCGGCGGAGAAGCCCATGTGGTACTTCACGTCACCGGCGGAGGCATGGTTGTCGTGCTCGAACTTGCCTTCGAATTCGTCGAACAGCTTGCGCGGGTTCTTGCCCAGCGTGTTGACCAGCACATTCAAGCGGCCACGGTGGGCCATGCCGATCACTACGTCCTTGACGCCGTCCTTGCCGGCATCACGGATGATGGTGTCCATCATCGGGATCAGCGCGTCGCCGCCTTCCAGCGAGAAGCGCTTCTGGCCCACGTACTTGGTGTGCAGGTAGCGTTCCAGGCCTTCCGCAGCGGTCAGGCGCTCCAGCGTGCGGCGCTTGGTCTCTGCATCCAGCGCGTAGTCGCCACCGGCGAGCTCGAGCTTTTTGTAGATCCACTGGCGCTGCTCGACCTCGGAGATGTGCATGAACTCCGCACCGATCGAACCGGTGTAGGTCGCCTTCAGGCGCGCCAGCAGGTCACGCAGTTTCATGCGCGGCTGGCCACCCACGCCGCCGGTGCTGAACTCTGCGTTCAGGTCACCATCGGACAGGCTGTGGAAGGGCAGGCCAAGGTCCGGCGGGTTGGTCGGTTCGGCCAGGCCAAGCGGATCCAGGCGCGCACCGAGGTGGCCGCGCGAACGGTAGGCGGTGATCAGGCGGCCGACATTGCGCTCGCGCTCGTCACCGGCACCTTCGCCCGTACCGCTCTTCAGCGCACCCTTGGCGGCGTCTGCGATGTGCGCGATGACGGCCGAGTGCGGGATGTCACCGGCTTCGCGACCCTGGAAGCCATCGAAGTAGGCCTTCCATTTGGGATCGACACTGTCCGGCGAGACGAGGTACTGCTCGTACAGATCCTCGACATAGGAGGCGTTGCCGCCGGCGAGTTGCGATGATTGCGCAAACTGCTTCAGTAGATTGTCCACGATGGAGAGTGATTATTCGCTTGTGGGGTAGGGCTCTGGAAGTACCCGGCCGACTGGATGAATAGCCATGCACGGGCGCGTTCAAACACTTGAATTGTACCCCTATCCGCCGAATGAAGGGGCGCTGCGGGGTGCTTTGGGTGGCCTGCCGTGCCGCTGGCAGACAGGTTGCAGTGGGGTGCCAGGCTCAGATCCCGAGAGCCCGCAGCTCGTTGCATTCGCGCGAACGGTCCCAGACCCGCTGCAATTGTTGCTCGAACGGCTGCGAACGTGATGGCAGGGCAATGCCCGCTTCGCCGTCCAGTCGATGGCCCATCAGACGAAAGTAGTAGTCGCCGCTGTCATTGCAGGCACAGGCCGATGCCAGTGCGCGATCGACCGGGTCGCTGACCTCGCGGAACTGGAAGACGCTGGGCAGTCGTTGCGCCAGCGCCAGCAGCGGTGCGCCCCCCGCCTGCACCGCGGCCGCATCGTGCACGATCACCCGCACCTGCTTGTCGTGCGTACGGGTGGCAAAGCGTCGCAGCGCCTGCTGCACGGCGGGTGCGTCCAGCAGGCCGGGGTCCAGTTGGCGGCTGTGGATCCACAGGCGGCGGCGCGCGCGATGGATGATGGCCGTGGTCACCGCCAGCGCGGCTTCTCGACCGTCGACCGCCATCGGTGCACCCAGCGCGCGGCGCATCTGCAGGTGGGTGATGCCGGCCTCTTCGAACCGGCCGCCCTCTGGCACGAAGCCCTGCCGCGCATAGAACTCGCAGGCGGGCAGCTGCGCATGCAGGCTGACCTGTGGCAGGCCGGCGTCCATGGCTGCCTGCACCAAGGCCTGCAGCAGCGCTTCGCCCACGCCGCGGCTGCGCCATCCCGGCAGCACCGCCATCCGGCCGATGCGGCCATCGGGCAGCAGACGGCCGGTGCCGATCGGCGCGCCGTCGGCGTCGCGGGCCAGCACTTGCACGCAGACCGCGTCCAGTTCGTCGCGCTCCAGATCAGCGGGCACGCTCTGCTCGACGACGAACACCTGCTGGCGCACGCGGTGAAGGTCGGCGTGGTGGAGCGCATAGTCAGCGCGCTCGACGTGGAAGGCCGTCATGCTCAGTGGCGGCGCTGGCCGGCGCCGTCCTCCTGCTCATCTTCTTCATCGTCCTCGTCGAAGCTCACCACCACTTCCACGCCGTCTTCGTGCACGTTGACTTCGCGCACATCGTCGGAGAAGTCGTCGACCTCGATGGTCTCGACCGTTTCCACCGCCTCGACCACCTCCGCGCTCGCATCCAGCACGTCGTCCTGCTCGTCGTCCGTATCGCGGGGATCGGTGAGCTGGTAGAAGCCCAGCACCATCAGCTCCTGCAGCGCCTGGCGCCCCTTCGCCGACAGGCCGCGCCAAGCTGCCTCGTCCAGCCGTTCGGCCGCCGCGATGCGCTGCGCGTCCTTGACCGGCACACTCAGGTCCAGACCGCTGCAATACAGGCTGGCACCGCGCTTGGCACGACGCCATGCCAGCCGCGCCCAGGGGTGCCGCTCCAGCAGCAGCCCATGCGCCAGCGCCTGGTCGACCTCGTCCAACGACGGTGCCGGCCCGCTGGGCATGACTTCACCGGCGGCCCGGTAGGTGGTGATGAACCGGCCGAACCAGTCACCCAGCTTGTCCGGGTCATTCATGCGGATGGCATTGAGCGCGGCGACGACCCGGTTCATGGCCGCCACGTCGATTTCGTTGGGATCTTCCGGCAGCTTGAGGTCCGGGTCCTGATAGCGGATGGACTCGTCGGCGTCCACGACCAGCGTATCCAGGTAATCGCTGATCAGCTCGGCCGAGGCCGGCGCGCGCATGCCGAAGGAGAACGTCAGGCACGCATCCTCGGCCACGCCGTTGTGCGGTACGTTCGGCGGCAGGTAGAGCATGTCGCCCGGCGCCAGCACCCAGTCATGGGTCGGCTTGAATTTCGTGAGCTGCTTGAGCTCGATGTCCGGGCGGAAATCCAGCGCTGGCCGCTTGCCCTTGGTCGATTCGCTGGCGTCGATCTGCCAGCGCCGGTGGCCGTGGCCCTGCAGCAGGAATACGTCGTACTGGTCCACGTGCGCGCCCACCGAGCCGCCGGCGGCAGCGAAGCTGATCATCACGTCGTCCATCCGCCAGCGGGGCAGGAAGTCGAACCGTGCGATCAGCGCCCGCACGTCCGGGTCCCACTTGTCCACGTCCTGCACCAGCAGGGTCCAGTCCTGTTCGGGCAGGGCAGGGAACACCGCTTCCTGGAAGGGGCCGGTACGCACGCGCCAGCCGTCGGTGCCGCGGTCGTGTTCGATCAGGCGGGCCAGCACGCCGTCCTCGCAGGCCAGGCCCGCCAGGTCTTCCGGGGTCACCGGGGTCTGGAAATCAGCGAAGGCGTTGCGGATCAGCAGCGGGCGCTTCTGCCAGTAGTCGCGCAGGAAGGTCGCGGGGGCCATGCCCAGCGGCTTGGCGGCGGTCGCGTGGACTTCGATGGCGAAGGGCTTGGGGCGGGGGGCGGGTGTGCGTGCGGCCATGGGTGAGATCCTTGCAGCGGAAACAGGGGCGGCCTGTCGGGCCGCTGATGGCCTATTGTCCGCGCTCGGGCGGGGTGGTGTCGAACGGGTGGAACCCCCTCGCGGTGGGGGCTGCGAAAGCGGGTTACGTGCTTGGGGCCGGGCGGTGGGGCTGTGCGGGGGACGGCAAGAGCCGCATCCATGCGTGCCTCGTTTCGTGCCATCCATGGCACTCAACGCCCCCGCCCAGCCCCACCGCCCGGCCCCTGACAGGTTCCGTGGCCGCCCGCCGCGTATGAAAAAAAAGAAAAGCGGTAGCGCCGACCCATGGTCGGCGAGCGCAGCGGGCCGTTGGCGGGAACCGTTCGCCGACCATGGATTGGCGCTACCGATGACGATATCCCGTCCGGTGGAGGGAGCCCCTGAGTCAGGGGCGGCCGCGAAGCGGCGGGGTGTGGGTGCTGGTGAGACGGGGCCCGCGGTTTGCGCAGCAAAGCGTGGGAGCGGCAGCGCGAATGCGATGACGTGGACCCCGCCATGGATGGCGCGAAACGAGGCACGCAGGAGCGGTTCTTGCCGTCCCCCGCGAACCTACCGCGCCCCGCCCAATCACAGCCCTGCAGCCGTCGCTCTGGACTTTGACGTTGCTTGGAAAGCACGTGCCGGGCGCAGCCCGGCACACACTCAGATCGCGCGGGCGAGGTCGGCCGCCAGGCCGGCGTAGCCGCCTGGGGTCAGTTCGCGCAGGCGCTGCTTGGCGTCTTCCGGCAGTTCCAGCGATTCCACGAACGCGCGCATCGACTCGGCCGTGATGCCCTGGCCGCGGGTCAGCGCCTTCAGCTGCTCGTACGGATTGGGCAGGCCATGGCGACGCATCACCGTCTGCACGGCCTCGGCCAGCACTTCCCACGCACCGTCCAGGTCCGCATCAAGACGCTGCGGGTTCACTTCCAGCTTGCCGATGCCCTTGGCCAACGAATCCAGCGCCACCTGGGTGTGGCCGAACGCCGTGCCCAGTGCCCGCAGCACGGTGGAGTCGGTCAGGTCACGCTGCCAGCGGCTGATCGGCAGCTTGGCGCTGAAATGCTCGAACAACGCGTTGGCGATGCCGAAGTTGCCCTCGGCGTTCTCGAAGTCGATCGGGTTGACCTTGTGCGGCATGGTGGACGAGCCGACCTCGCCTTCCTTCAGGCGCTGCTTGAAGTAGCCCAGCGAGATGTAGCCCCACACGTCGCGGGAGAGGTCGATCAGGATGGTGTTGGCGCGACGTGCGGCATCACCGATCTCGGCCACGTTGTCATGCGGCTCGATCTGCGTGGTGTACGGGTTGAACACCAGGCCCAGGCCTTCGACGAAACGCTGGGCGAACAGCGGCCAGTCCACGTCCGGGTAGCTGACCACGTGCGCGTTGTAGTTGCCCACTGCGCCGTTGATCTTGCCGGTCAGCTCGACCGCGGCGATCTGACGACGCTGGCGTTCCAGGCGGGCAACCACGTTGGCCAGCTCTTTGCCCAGGGTGGTCGGCGAGGCGGTCTGGCCGTGGGTGCGCGACAGCATCGGCTGCGCGGCCTGTGCATGGGCGAGGCTGCGCAGCGATGCCGCGATGCCATCGAGGGTCGGCAGCAGCACCTCGCGGCGGGCCTGCTCCAGCATCAGGCCGTAGCTGAGGTTGTTGATGTCTTCGCTGGTGCAGGCGAAGTGCACGAACTCCAGCGCCGGGGCCAGCTCGGCATCGTCCTTCAGCTGTTCCTTGATGAAGTATTCCACCGCCTTGACGTCATGGTTGGTGGTGCGCTCGATGTCCTTCACGCGTGCGGCCTGCGCGGGGCTGAAGCCATCGGCCAGCGCGCGCAGGCGGGTGGTGGCGGCTGCCGAGAACGGTGCCAGCTCCACGATGGCCGGCTCGGCAGCGAGCGCCAGCAGCCACTCCACTTCTACCTTGATGCGCGCCTTTATCAGGCCGTACTCGGAAAAGATCGGGCGCAGGGCATCGACCTTGCCGGCATAACGGCCATCGAGCGGGGACAGGGCGAGCAGGGCAGATTCGGACATGTCGGCAGGCAGCTGGGAAACGGCGGGGGGCATAGTCTAATCCAGCTGGGCATACGGCATGCCCCGCAGGCCGCCGCCGGTTGCCGCCGCCCGTGCGTTGACGGCCCGTCGCCATCCCCACGCGGTATCCTGAAAGCAGACGCCAGCCAGGGACTCTGCCCGATGCCAGCCGCAGTGTCCCTTTCCCCCTGAAAGATTGCGGAGTTGATCGATGAGCAAGCGTTCCAGCACCATTTCCAGCACCGGTTTCCGGACCGAACATGACAGCATGGGCGAGCTGCAGGTGCCCGCGGACGCCCTGTGGGGCGCGCAGACCCAGCGTGCCGTGGACAACTTCCCGGTGTCCGGCCAGCGCATGCCGCGGGGCTTCATCCGCGCACTCGGCCTGGTCAAGGGCGCGGCCGCCGAGGTCAATGCCGATCTGGGCCACCTGCCGAAGAACATCGCCAAGGCCGTGCAGTTGGCGGCGGCCGAAGTGGCGGGTGGCGAGTGGGACGCGCACTTCCCGATCGATGTCTACCAGACCGGCTCGGGTACCTCCTCGAACATGAATGCTAACGAGGTCATCGCCACGCTGGCCAACCGCGCCGGCAAGGCGGGCCGCATCACGGTGCACCCCAATGACCATGTCAACCAGGGCCAGAGCTCTAACGATGTGATTCCCACGGCGCTGCGGGTGTCTGCCGCGCTGGCGGCACAGGAAGACCTGCTGCCCGCGCTGGCCCACCTGCGCAAGGTCATCGACCGCAAGGGCCGCAGCCTGCGCAAGGTGGTCAAGACGGGCCGTACCCATCTCATGGATGCGATGCCGCTGACCTTCGAGCAGGAATTCTCGGCGTGGTCGGCGCAGTTGTCTTCGGCACAGGACCGGTTCGACGACAGCCTGAAGCGTCTGCGCCGCCTGCCGTTGG
This sequence comes from Stenotrophomonas sp. WHRI 8082, assembly GCF_040223995.2. Lineage (NCBI taxonomy): Bacteria > Pseudomonadati > Pseudomonadota > Gammaproteobacteria > Lysobacterales > Lysobacteraceae > Stenotrophomonas > Stenotrophomonas sp. WHRI 8082. Next base: position 3,642,991 of record NZ_CP167826.1, read on the forward strand.
GAGGCACCGCCATCGGTACCGGCATCAACGCCGACCCGCGTTTCGGCGAGCGCGTGGCCAAGGTCCTGAAAAGCAGTACCGGGGTGAAGTTCGAGAGCGCCGCCAACAAGTTCGAAGGGCTCGCCGCGCAGGATGATGCGGTGGAAATCTCCGGCCAGCTCAACGCCCTCGCGGTGGCGCTGATCAAGATCGCCAACGACCTGCGCTGGATGAATGCCGGTCCGTTGGCCGGTCTGGGCGAGATCGAGCTGCCCGCGCTGCAGCCTGGCAGCTCGATCATGCCGGGCAAGGTCAACCCGGTGATTCCGGAAGCGACGGTAATGGCCTGCGCGCAGGTGATCGGCCACCACACGGCGATCACCGTGGCCGGGCAGACGGGCAACTTCCAGTTGAACGTGACCCTGCCGCTGATCGCGGTGAACCTGCTGGACAGCATCAATCTGCTGGCGAATGTGTCACGGCTGCTTGCCGACAGCGCCATCGACGGACTGACCGTGCGCGAGGACCGCGTGCGTGAGGCGCTGGACCGCAATCCGATCCTGGTCACCGCGCTGAATCCGATCATCGGCTATGAAAAAGCGGCGGCGATCGCCAAGCGCGCGTACAAGGAGCAGCGTCCGGTGCTGGACGTCGCCTTGGAAGACAGCGGCCTGGAGGAAGCCGAGCTGCGTCGGCTGCTGGATCCGAAGGCCTTGACCGCTGGCGGAATCCCCGCCGGCGGTTGATTTACCGGCGCCGGACGGTCTGCGTCGCCGAGCGTGGCTCGGCGCTCCAGACTGTCCGGATCCTGCGTGATCGGCGGGCCCTCAGCGGCGGTCGGCCTGCAGGTTGCCGAACGTCTCGGTGTAATCCTTGAACTCCGGGATCACCTGCACCAGGTCGGCCGGGATCGGATTGCCCCCTTCGGGTGGCACGATCTTCACCGGCTTCCTGTCCGGGTCGGCCGGCGCATCGACCAGCGTGTTCTGCCGCAGTACCTGCAGGTGGCCGAACATCTGCTGCAGCATCTGCTGCTGGTTGGGCTGCAACGGTATCTCGATCTCGTCCACTTTCATGTGGCCGTTGGCCAGGATGATGATGTTGGGCGCTGGCGCGCGGCGCACGGTGACCATCGTGTCGCTGACGGTGATCTTGGGCTTGCTGCGCTCCACGCGGTGGTTGCGGTACTCCTGGTCACAGCCAGCGAGCATCAGGCAGGACAGGGCGGCCAGCAGCAGGAACAGCTTCTTCATGGCGGTCCAGAGAGGGGGAGGGGAGCCCCCTAGTGTAATACCGGCAACGCGCTCCGGCCGCCGCCGCAGGGGCGGTGGCGGCCGGGTGCGCTCATTTGCCGCAGTCGACGATGTCGTTGTGGTCCATCTTCGCGTAAGGCGCGAACTCGGGCAGCGTCGCCGCGAGGGCCTGCTGGGACGCCATCATCGCCGGCAGCTGGTCGCAGATGCCTTTTGCCTGTTCTTTCATCTTTTCGGCCTCGGCGTTGATGCGCTCTTCGATGCCGTCGGTCTTTCCGCTGAAGACCCCTTTCAACGCCTCACCGGCTGCCTTGACGCCCAGGTTCGCCCCGGACACGCCGATCTGCATGCCGGCTTCGGCAATGCGTTCGATCTGGTGCCGGTACTCCAGCAGTTGGGCGCGTTGTTCGGCGGTGGTCACCACGTCCTTGCCCTGGATCAGCAAGCCCCCCTGCGGGGTGATCTCCGCCGTCGGCAGCCCGTCGACGGTCAGCTTGAAGTTGGTGGTCGCCATTTCTTTGCGCGCCGTGTCGGTGGCTTCCTGCACCGTGCGGCCGATGGTGCTGGTGGAGTCGGTGACCGATTTGGCTGCATCGTTCCCTGCCCGGTCGCAGGCGGTGAGGGACAGGGCGAGCAGGGCAGGCAGGAGCAGGGGACGCAGGTTCATGATGGGATTCCGTGTCAAAGGATCAGGGGTTACTTGCCACGCGGCAGGCTGACAGTGCCGCGCACGCCGTCATGGCGGATGCTGCCGCTGCCACTGCGTTCGACGGTCAGGTTGCCGCCGACACCGTTTACGCGTACATCCCCCGAGCCGTGTGCGCCGACCTTCAGGTTGCCGGTGATGTCGCGCAGCTCGACGTCACCAGAGCCGACCACGCCGATGTCCGCATTGCCGCCTACCACGCGCACGTCCGCGTCGCCCGATCCGATGGTGTCGATGCGCACGTTGCCGCCGATATCACGCAGGTCCGCATCGCCGGAACCGATGGTGCCCACGCGCAGGTCGCGACGAACATGCGACACCTTGGCGTCGCCAGAGCCGACCGACAGCAGGTTCACGCTCTCGGCGCCGTCGATCATGAGATCGCCCGAGCCCACCGTCGCGTGCACTGCGCCCTGCGTGCGCAGGACATCGGCATCGCCGGAGCCCACGTCCACGCTCAGCGACCTGGCGCCATCGACGTGTGCATCACCGGAACCCACCTTCAGCTGCACCATCACATCGGCCGGCACGCTGCCGCGGATATCCAGCCAGGCATAGCTGTCCGATCCCATCGACCACGACTGCTTGCCCTCGCGGCGCAGGCTCACCACCAGCTTGTCGCCACTGCGCTGCTGGCTCAGCGTCAACTCGCGCAGCCAGTCGGCATTGGAGGCGCAGGCCCGGCCGGACAACTGGGCGGGACCCTTGCCGGCCAGCAGATGCAGGTCGTGCTGGTTGACCTCGAAGACGACCGTCTTCGCACCGTCAAGCTGCAGGGTGAGGTCCCGGGTCTCGGTGAACTTGCAGGGCGCGTCGTTGGCCAGGGCGGACAGCGGCAGCAGCATCAGCGTGGTGAAAGCGAGCAGGGTACGCATGGCGGGTGGCTCCTTGGAGTTAGATTTCGCCAGCGCGACGGCGCAGGCGGATGGCGATGAAGATGAAGACGATGCCGACGGCGGCGCCGATCCAGATCTCCGGCAGGGCCAGTGCACCCAGCTGATGCGACGGCGACAGCAGCTCGACGATCGAATCACGCGACATCGCAGCCTCGGGCCGGTAGGCCAGTTCCACGCCCGGGATGGTGCCCAGCAGCAGGCGGCCGACGATGTGCTGCCAGAACCAGCCGCTGGTCATGTCAAACAGGCCCATCACCTTGGTCGTGCTGACCACGATGCCGGCGAACAGCGGCAGCATCACTGCCCACAGGAAGGGCTTGCTCTTGGCCCACGACGAGCACAGCAGCAGCCAGCCCACGGTCGGCAGCGACCACAGCATGAACACCGGGATCCAGCTGAGGTGGCCGGCGGCGAGCAGCAGCGGGCTGGAGGGCCCCCAGATCAGCGCCATCGGATCACCGCCATGGGTCAGGGCGACGATCGAGATCACCACCAGGAAGCACAGCATGGTCACGATCGACGCCACTACGGCGATGATCGGCGCCACCAGCACGGCACTGATCAGCTTGGACAGCACGGTCTGGGTGTCGGACAGTGGCAGCGACTTCCAGAACAGGATGCTGCGGTCGCGGCGGTCGTCATACAGCGCGCCCAGGCAGTAGAAGAACACCACGAAGCCAAGCACCACGAAGGGCCATGCCGAGCTCAGGGCCAGGGTGGCGTCCAGGCCGTTGCCCAGTTCGACCAGGTCCTTCGGATCGAGCTGGCGGGTCAGCAGGTCCAGGTCCAGGCCATTGACCTGGATGTCACTGTTGTTGATGTGCAGGTCGCCCTGCGAGGCGGCGCGGCGCAGGACGAACAGGCCGATGACGATGCCGACCGTGCTCATCACCAGCGAGGCGATGCCCGCGATGAAAGGGGCATACAGGAAACCGCCGCGGTTTTCCCAGTATTCGCGCTTGAGCAGCCAGCGCAGCGTGGAGACCTTGCTGATGGGATGGTTCACGGCGTTCATGCGTAGGTTCCCTTCATGATGGCAACGAACAGATCGGCCAGGCCGGGGCTGCGGATTTCGCCCAGGGTGGACAGCTGCGTGCGCGGTACGTTGTCGAACAACAGCACGGATTTGCCGAACGGCAGCGCGCGCTCGTCGATGGGCTTCAGCGCGCGGGCGTTGTCGACCTGGTCGGCGTTCACCAGCACCTCGGTGTAGCGCTCGCCCACTTCATCCATCTCGGCACTGAGCACGACCTTGCCATCACGGATGAACATCACGTCGGTAAGGATGTGCTCGATCTCTTCCACCTGGTGGGTGGTGACGATGATCGTCTTCTGTTCGTCGAAATAGTCTTCCAGCAAGCGCTGGTAGAACTCCTTGCGGTACAGGATGTCCAGGCCAAGTGTGGGCTCGTCGAGCACCAGCACGCGTGCGTCGATGGCCATCACCAGGGCCAGGTGCAGCTGCACGATCATGCCCTTGGACAGTTCGCGTACCCGCTGCTTCGGCTGCAGCTTGGTGGTGGACAGAAAGCGTTCGCAGCGGGCACGGTCGAAGCGCGGGTGCACGCCGGCGACAAAGTCGATCGCCTCGCGCACCTTCAGCCAGCGCGGCAGCACGGCAACGTCGGCGATGAAGCAGATGTCATTCATCAGCTCATCGCGGTGGGTGCGCGGATCCTTGCCCAGTACGCTCAGCTCGCCCTCCACCGCGGTCAGGCCGAGCAGGGCCTTCAGCGCGGTGGTCTTGCCGGCACCGTTGGGTCCGATCAGGCCGACGATGCGGCCGGACGCAATGCTGAAACTGGTGTTGTCCAGGGCCAGCGTGCGCTTGTAGGCCTTGCGCAGGCCCCGCGCGGTAATGACATCCACATCCTGGGTTGCTACGGCATTCATTGGATTTTCCCCTGGGTCAGCAGATCGTTGACGTTCAGGCCCAGGCGCTGGATGCGCTCGAGCACGGCCGGCCATTCTTCGTTGAGGAAACGGTCGCGTTCGCTGCTGCGCAGCTGCGTGGCCGCTTCTTCGGTCATGAACATGCCCAGACCGCGGCGCTTCTCGACCAGGCCCTCATCGGCGAGCTCCTGGTAGGCACGGGACACGGTGATGGGATTCAACTGGTAATCGGCGGCCACCTGGCGCACCGAGGGCAGGGCGTCGCCCGGCTTGATTATTCCGTCAAGCATCATGGCGATCACGCGCTCCTTCAGCTGACGGTAGATAGGAGCGCCATCGCTCCACTGGATATCGCTCATGGTCAGCTCCGGGAATTCAGCGACTGTGCGAAAGAAAAATACGGCATGGACAAAGAGCTGTTCAGCCGCCGCGGGGGGGAGGGTGCCGGCGGTGCTTTCCCAGCTTCCGGCACGCCCGCATCCTGCAGGCTTTGAAGGGCGGGGGAGGTGTCGACGTTGCCGGCGCCCCCCGGCGCTGCACCAAACCACAATGAGAACAGCAGCAGACCCGCCGCGGTGGCGGCTGTGCGGGTGGTACGACGTCGGTATGACGTATTCATCGGCTGCCCCTGTCTCAGGTGACTGGTGTTGTAGTCAACTATAACACCACCGATTCAGAGTGCAAGCCTTCTGTATGACCAACTGATGGAATAGGACGGACGCCGCCGCTTTGGCCACGTAACCTGTTGAATATAAACAGGACGCTCTCATCGCGTAGGCTTCACCTCGATGACGGCGCGTTCAGGGCGCCGTGCGTCGGCGGCGTGCTGCTCTGGATTCGACGCCCGTCATCGGTGTTGTCTGGCGTACCGCGCGGTGCTCCGGGCAAGGCGGCGAAAGCCCCGGTGCTATAGTTCGCGGCGAAATCCGGGCCCCGCGTCCGGCCCGAAACTTCCCACCAGGATCATCCGCCATGCTGCGTTCCGTAACCTCCCAGCGCCGCACTCCCCGCGCGCTTTCTTCCGTGCTTGGCGCGTTCCTCGTGGCGGGCAGCCTGGCCCTGCCGTTGGTGGCCTCCGCCGCCGGCCTGCTGGATGTCTCTTACCGCCAGTTGGCGGGCAAGGAGCAGGTCAATCTGGCCCAGCGTTACCACGGTCGCGTGCTGCTGGTGGTCAATACGGCCAGCAAGTGTGGGTTTACCCCGCAGTACGAGGCCCTTGAGGCGCTGCAGAAGAACTACTCCCCGCGCGGCCTGAGCGTGCTGGGCTTCCCGTCCAATGATTTCAAGGGACAGGAGCCGGGCGATGAAAAGGATATCCAGGACTTCTGCACGCTGACCTATGGCGTCAAGTTCCCGATGTTCGAGAAGGTGCATGTGATCGGTGACCAGGCTACCCCGCTGTACAAGGGCCTGACCGCCGCCACCGGCGTCGCGCCGGGCTGGAACTTCCACAAGTACCTGATTGGCCGGGACGGCAAGGTCATTGCCCAGTTCCCGAGCAAGGTCAAGCCGGATGCACCGGAGCTGGTCGCTGCCATCGAGCGCGCACTGGCTGCGCCAGCGGGCCATTGAAACCAGCGCGCGCGCCTCGACATATCCAGCGTGCGTGCGACAATGAACGTTTTAGCGCCGACGTCGGCGTCTTTTCACTTCCAGGAATGCAACACATGAAGATGGGAATGCGTGGCGCCGCGGCGTCGGTTCTGATTCTGGCGATGGGCACCACGGGCGTGGCGCTCTCGCAGCAACCGGCTGCCGCCCCGGCAGCTGCCAAGGAGACCAGCAGTTTGAATTCAAAGCAGAAGCTCGGCTACGCCATCGGCGCCGACGTCGCCCGTTCGCTTGAAGCGATCAAGGCCCACATCGATCTGGCCGCCATGCGCGAAGCCGTGCAGGCCACCTTCGACGGCAAGCAGCCGCTGATCACCCAGGCCGACGCGCAGAAGACCGACGCCGCCCTGCGCGAGTCGATGGCCATCGCCAGCGGCCAGCAGGTACCGGGCCGTGCCCCGGGCAGCGCAGCGCCGAAGGTGGACAACCGCCAGGTCGGCCTGATGCTGGGCAGCTACATGGTCGGTCCGTCGCTGGCCGAGCTGAAGGGTGACATCGAGCTCGATGCGCTGTTTGATTCGGTGAAGACCGCCTTCGCCGGTGGCCAGCCGAAGATCAGCCAGGAAGAGGGCGCAGCCATCCTGCAGTCCTTCATGGCCGGCAAGCAGGCGGAAATGCAGGCCAAGGCCGCGCAGCTGGGCCAGACCAACCGTCAGGAAGGCAATGCGTTCCTGTCCAAGAACAAGACCGTGCCCGGCGTGGTCACCACCGCATCGGGCCTGCAGTATCAGGTGATCCGTCCGGGCAGCGGCGAACGTCCGATGCCGACCAGCAAGGTCAAGGTCAACTACGAAGGCAAGCTGCTGGACGGCACCGTGTTCGACAGCAGCTACCAGCGTGGCCAGCCGGTCGAGTTCGGCCTGGACCAGGTGATCAAGGGCTGGACCGAAGGCGTGTCGCTGATGCCGGTGGGCTCGAAGTACCGCTTCTGGATTCCCGGCGAGCTGGCCTATGGCGAAAACGGCACCCAGGGCGGTCCGATCGGCCCGAACGCCACGCTGACCTTCGACGTTGAACTTCTGTCCGTGCAGCCGTAAGGCACGCAGGCGCCCTGCCAAGCCCGCCGGTGCAGCATCGGCGGGACTGGCCTGATTCGGCATTGGCCGGGGATCCTCACTGCATGTCTGATATTCCGTCAAGCGAACGCGAGCAGGCGCTGGAAGCGCGTCTGGTCGAGCTGGAAATGCGTGTCTCCTTCCAGGAGCAGGCATTGGCCGAGCTGAGCGAGGCGTTGGCTGACGCGCGCATGGAAGGTACCCGCAACGCGGGCCTGATGCGCGTGCTGCTGGAGGACCTGGGCAAGGTCCGCAATGCGCTGCATTCCTCTGATCCGGTGGATGAGCCGCCACCGCCGCACTACTGACGTCCCCCTTATGACCGATTCCCTCCGCGACCAGCTGATGGGCCTGGGCTTCAAGCCTGCGCCGAAGCCTGAACGCAGCAATGAGCGCAAGCCGGACCGCAAACCGGACGCGCGCCGCGATGCGCGACCGGGCAGCGGCAAGCCGGCACATGCCGGTGCCCGTCCCGGCGGCAAGCCGGGCGAAAACCGCTCGCCGGCCTCTCGCCCGGGCAATGCCGGTAACCCTGGCAACCGTGCGAACGCCAACCGTCCGCAGGGTGCGCGCAAACCGCGTTCGCAGGAAGAAATGGATCTGGCCAAGGCCTACGCCATCCGTGCGCAACGCGAGAAGGAAGAGCGCATCGAAGGCGAGCGCCTGAAGCAGGAAGAAGCACGCGTGCGCCGCGAGGCGAAGGCGAAGCTGGAAGAGCTGCTGAAGGACAAGTCGCTCAATGCCGAAGAAGCCGACATCGCACGACACTTCCCGTACGGTGGCAAGATCAAGCGCATCTACGTCACCGCCGATCAGTTGAAGGCCCTCAATGCCGGTGAACTGGGCGTCGTGCAGGTGGCGGGGCGTTACATCCTGGTCACCGCCGAACTGGTGCTGCAGACCGAGGCGATCTTCGCCCAGGCTGTCGCGCTGAAGGTAGATCCGAACGCGCCTGCCGAAGACGATCCCTATGCGGACCCGCAGTACCAGGTGCCTGACGACCTGGTCTGGTAGTAGCGGTTGCGGTAGCGCCGACCCCTGGTCGGCGAGCGCAGCGGGCCTTTCGCAGGAATCCAACCGCCGAGCAGCGCTCGGCGTTACTGCGACAATCTTCCCGCACCTCTTGCATCACTCGATGATCGGGCCGCTCACTTCCCGACCGGCCTGCCACACCGCGCGGATCTGCCGCGTCTTGTCGATATCCGCCAGCGGATCCGCATCGAGCACCAGCAGATCCGCGCGCTTGCCTGCAGCAATCCTGCCGCGATCGGCAAGCCCCAGCAGATCCGCTGCATCGGCGGTGGCGACCTGCAGCGCACGCGCCGGGGTCAAGCCGGCTTCGGTCAGCAGCTTCAGCTCACGATGCTCGGCAAAGCCGATCACCCGCTGCGGCATTGCGCCAGAATCCGTACCGAAGCCCAGTCTGACCCCGCCGGCATGTAGCCGACGCAGGTTTTCCAGGCTCATCTCCACCGCCTTGCGTGCGCCGGCAATGTTCGCGCCTGCCAACTGTTCGCTCTGCCACTGCGGCTGCTGCCAACGGGCAAGCACCTCGGCCGGCAGGGCGGCACGCAGGAACGGTGTCTGCAGTTGCTGCGGGTTTTCCGCATACCAGTAATTGGCTTCGTCGATGTTGACGGTGGCGATGTAGCCGGTGCCTTGCTCGCGCATCTTCCGCACCAGCATCGGGTCGATCGCGCGGTCGCGGATGCCATGGGCGATGATGTCGACCTTGGCATCGATCAGGTCACGGGCCTGGTCCAGATCGTGGATATGCGCGGCGACCTTCAGGTCGCGGGCGTGCGCTTCGGCAATGGCGGCGCGATAGATCTCCGGCGGCATCATCGGCACCTTACCGCCGAGGTTGTCCACCCACAGCTTGATCAGGTCCACCCCGGCGGCCTGTTGGGTGGCAACGGCGGCACGGGCTTCCTCGGCATTGCGCGGGCGGGCCACCGCATCACGCTGCAGGCCCATCGCCGCCGCAGGCGGTGCACCGTCCACCGCGCCAATGCCCCCACCTGCGCCGTACAACTGCGCGCCGAGCGTCGGATCGGCATTGACCTCGGTGCGGATGGCGGAAAATTCGTGGCCGTTCATGCCCAGCGCAGGGACGGTGGTGATGCCGAAGCGCTGGAACTGGCGCAGGTCACGCACCACGTTGTCGCGCGTGTAGTAGCGATCGCCGTGCTGCAGGCCTTCGGTATTGCCGACATGCGCATGGTCGCTGACCAGTCCCGGCAGCAGGGTCTTGCCGCTGTAATCAACGCGGCGGGCACCGGTTGCCGCCGCAGGCAGCGGCGCGCCGACATGCACGATGCGCGTCCCATCAATGAGCACCGGCGTCACACCGAGATCGCGCGTGCCATCGAAGACGCGGGCATGCTCCAGCAACACCGGCTCGGCGGCAGCGGGCAGGGCGATCGCGGCAAGCAGCACAGACCACAGGCGATTGAGGCGCATCGGCGATTCCTTTTTCAAGACGTACCCCGAGCCTAACCCGCACACCGTGACGGCACCAACGCCCGCTACCGCGCAACACATCCCCGCTACCGCGCGACGCATCAAGGAGTAGCGCCGACCCATGGTCGGCGAGCGCAGCGGGCTCTACGCGGAAGGCATCCGCCGAGCACGGCTCGGCGCTACCGACAAGGGGGCCACGTTCAAGACCCGGCCTTACTCCGGATCGTAATCCAGGTTCGAGGCCAACCAGCGTTCAACCTGGATGCGATCCACGCCCTTGCGCTTGGCGTAATCGGTGACCTGCTCACGGCTCACGCGCCCGACAACGAAATACTGGCTGCCAGGATGACTGAAGTAGTACCCGGATACCGCCGCCGTCGGCAGCATCGCGAAACTTTCAGTCAACTGCATGCCTGCATTTCCCGGCGCATCCAGCAACCGGAACAGGGTGTCTTTTTCACTGTGCTCCGGACACGCCGGATAACCCGGTGCGGGCCGTATCCCGCTGTATTTCTCGGCGATCAACGCTTCGTTGTCCAGCGTTTCCGCGCTGGCATGTCCCCAGAATTCCTTGCGCACGCGCTGGTGCAGGCGCTCGGCCAAGGCTTCGGCGAACCGATCTGCCAGTGCCTTCAGCAGGATCGAATTGTAGTCATCGTGCGCCGCTTCAAAGCGCGCCACATGCGCGTCGATACCGATGCCGGCGGTAACCGCAAACGCACCGATCCAGTCCTGCCGACCACTGTCGGCCGGGGCGATGAAGTCCGCCAGGCAGAAGTCCGGCCTTTCGACGGGCTTGTCCACCTGCTGACGCAGGAAATGCAGCGTGGCTTCACCGTCGGGGTGCTGCACGCGGACATCGTCACCAACGCTGTTGGCCGGCCACAGACCGAACACCGCCCGGGCCTGCAGCCACTTCTCATCGACGATCCGCGCCAGCATCTCGCGCGCATCGCGGTACAGCCCGCTCGCCTGGCTGCCCACGATGTCATCGGTCAGGATCGCGGGATACTTGCCGGCCAGCTCCCATGCCTGGAAGAACGGCGTCCAGTCGATATAGTCGACCAGTTCGGCCAGGGGGTAGTCGTCGAACACGTGCAGGCCGGGCTGCTTCGGTGCCGGCGGCGTGTAATCCGTCCAGCCGCCGTCAAAGCGCTGCCCCCGCGCATGGGTCAGACTCACCAGTCGTTTTGCATCGCCGCGGTTGCGATGGCGCTTGCGGATCTCCGCATAATCCGCTTCGTTGGCGGCCACGAAATCCGCACGCAGATCGCGCGAAATCAGCGACTGCGCCACGCCGACCGCACGCGACGCATCTTTCACCCACACCGTGGGCGCTTTGTAATGCGGATCGATCTTCAGCGCGGTGTGCGCGCGCGACGTCGTCGCGCCGCCGATCATCAAAGGCAGGTCGAAGCCTTGGCGTTCCATCTCACGGGCGACATGGCTCATCTCCTCCAGTGACGGGGTGATCAGGCCGGACAATCCGATGATGTCGGCGTTCTCGGCGCGCGCGGCATCCAGGATTTTCTGCGCGGGCACCATCACCCCCAGATCGATCACCTCGAAGTTGTTGCAGGCCAGGACCACGCCGACGATGTTCTTGCCGATGTCGTGCACGTCGCCCTTGACGGTGGCCATGATGATCTTGCCGTTGCTGCGTGCGGTGTCGCCGCTGCGCGCCTTCTCTGCCTCGATGTAGGGCAGCAGGTAGGCCACGGCTTTCTTCATCACCCGCGCTGATTTCACGACCTGGGGCAGGAACATCTTGCCGGCGCCGAACAGATCGCCGACCACGTTCATGCCATTCATCAGCGGCCCCTCGATCACATCGAGCGGCCGCGTCGAGGCCTGTCGCGCTTCCTCGGTATCCAGCTCTACGAAGGCATCCAGGCCGTGCACCAGTGCATGTGCAAGACGCTCGGTGACCGGCTTGTCGCGCCACGCAAGATCTTCTACGCGCGCCGCTCCCTTCTTTCCCTTGTAGCGCTCGGCGGTCTCCAGCAGTCGCTCGGTACCATCGGGTCGGCGGTTGAGGACCACATCCTCGACGCGCTCGCGCAGTTCGGGATCCAGATCGTCGTAGATCGGCATGGCACCGGCGTTGACGATGCCCATGTCCATGCCCGCGCCGATGGCGTGGTACAGAAACACCGAATGGATCGCCTGGCGCACGGTTTCGTTGCCGCGGAACGAGAACGACACGTTCGATACGCCGCCGGAGACATGGCAGTGCGGCAAGGTGCGCCTGATGATGCGGGTGGCTTCGATGAAGTCGACGGCGTAGTTGTCGTGTTCTTCGATGCCGGTCGCTACGGCGAAAATATTGGGGTCGAAGATGATGTCCTGCGGCGGGAAGCCGACCTCATCGACGAGGATGCGGTAGGCGCGCGTGCAGATTTCCACCTTGCGTGCACAGGTATCGGCTTGGCCTTCCTCGTCGAAGGCCATCACCACGGCCGCGGCGCCATAGCGCAGCACCTTGCGTGCGTGCTCGATGAACTGCGCCTCGCCTTCCTTCAGCGAAATCGAGTTGACCACGCTCTTGCCCTGCAGGCACTTCAGGCCGGCCTCGATCACGCTCCACTTGGACGAATCGACCATCACCGGGATGCGCGCGATATCCGGTTCGGACATGATCAGGTTCAGATAGCGCGTCATCGCGGCTTCCGAATCGATCAACCCTTCATCCATGTTGACGTCGAGGATCTGCGCGCCGCTGGCTACTTGCTGGCGTGCCACGTCCACGGCTTCCTCGTAGCGCTCTTCCTTGATCAGCTTGCGGAACTGCGCGCTGCCGGTCACGTTGGTGCGCTCGCCGATGTTGACGAACAGCAGGTCCGGGGTAATGACCAGCGGCTCCAGGCCGGACAGGCGGGTGTACGGGCCGTGGGTGCTCATGCCGCCTGCTCCCGCTCGCGCGGCAGGGCGCGCGGTGGCAGCCCGGACACGGCGTCGGCGATGGCGCGGATATGCGCGGGCGTGCTGCCACAGCAGCCGCCTACCAGGTTCAGCAGGCCGTCGGTGGCGAATCCACGCAGCGTCGCCGCCATTTCCTCCGGCGTCTCGTCGTACTCGCCGAAGGCGTTGGGCAGGCCGGCGTTCGGATGAGCGCTGACGAAGCAGTCCGCTACCTGGGACAAGGTCTCCACGTGCGGACGCATCGCGTCCGCGCCGAGCGCACAGTTCAGGCCGATGGAGAGCGGGCGGGCATGCGCCAACGAAGCATGGAACGCCTCTGCCGTCTGGCCGGACAGGGTGCGTCCGGACGCATCGGTGATCGTGCCGGAGATCATCACCGGCAAGCGGCCGCCGCGTGAATCGAAGACTTCTTCCACCGCGAACAAAGCGGCCTTGGCGTTGAGCGTGTCGAAGATGGTCTCGACCATGATGGTGTCCGCGCCGCCATCGATCAGCCCTTCAATGGCCTCGCGGTAGGTGCCGCGCAGTTCGTCGAAGCTGGTGTTGCGGAAGCCGGGATCGTTGACATCCGGGCTGATGGAGGCCGTCCGGCTGGTCGGTCCGAGCACGCCTATGACGAAACGTGGCTTGTCCGGCGTGGTCACCGTCATCGCATCGCAGCAGGCACGGGCAACAGCTGCGCCTGCCTTGTTCAACTCGTAAACCAGATGCTCAAGGTGGTAGTCCGCCTGGCTGACCGACGTTGCATTGAACGTGTTGGTTTCCACCAGGTCCGCGCCCGCCTGCAGATACTCGGTGTGGATGCCGGCGATGATCTCCGGCCGCGTCAGCAGCAGCAGATCGTTGTTGCCCTTCAGATCCTGCTCCTCCACCGGCCCATGATCGCAACCGGCACCGTGCACGTGATGGTCCGCGTGCGTGTCGCTCCCGTCGCTGAAGCGCTCACCGCGGTAGTCCGCTTCCTGCAGGCCGTGGCGCTGGATCATCGTGCCCATTGCACCGTCGATGATCAGGATGCGCTCGCCGAGTGCGGCAAGCAGGGACGTAGCACGTTCGGGATGCAACCAGGGTAGGGCGGGCACGGCAACCTCAGGGTTTGTTGGCAATCAGCGAAATGACTTCGAAATGGGGTGGCCGTTTTTCACGTGTCACCGTTTCCAGGCTGGATACCTGCAGGCCGGCCTTGTCGACGAACTTCTTCAGTTCTTTGTCGCTGAAGCCAAGATTCACGTGGCCATACGCGTCAACCGCCGCCTTGTGTTCATGGCGGGCCAGGCTGCACAGCAGCAGGCGACCGCCGGGACGCAGGACGCGCGCTGCCTCGGTGACGGCCTGCGCCGGTTTGGCTGCATAGGTAAGCGCGTGCATCAGCACGACCAGGTCGAAGCTGCGGTCCTTGAAGGGCAGGGCATGCATATCACCCTCACGCACTTCCACGTTCGGCAGACGGCGCAGGCGCTCGCTCGCAGCAGCGACCACGCGCGCGCTGGTATCGATGCAGACATAGCGGCTGGCATGGGGGGCCACCAACTCGGCCAGCACGCCATCGCCCGAGGCGATGTCGAGCACATCTCCGGTTTCCAGCAGTGGCAGCGCGGTGCGCGCCAGTGCTTCCCAGGTCCGGCCGGGGGAGTAGTGGCGTTCCATGTCGCCGGCGACGCTGTCCGCCCAGTTCTGGTCAGCCGCACGACTGGCCAGCACCGAGGCCACGCGCTCGGCGTCCTGACGCAGCAGCGGGTCATCGCTGCCGGTGCTCAAGGCATGCCACAATGCGCGCTGCGCAGGATCCAGCTGCGCGTCATCGAAGCGGTAGTACGCCGAAACGCCTGCACGGCGGTCGCGCACCAGGCCGGCTTCCTTGAGCCGGGCCAGATGGGTCGACACCCGCGGCTGCGCCAGACGGGTGATTGCCGAGAGCTCGGCCACCGTCAGTTCTTCCTGCTCCAGCAGCGCCAGCAGCCGCACCCGGGTGGCGTCGGCAAACACCTTCAGCCGAACCGACCAATCCTCGAGATCCATAAATATCCACCTATCGCGATAGAGAGATATTTTCACCGCCAACCGTCTCTCGGTCAAGGCGGTAACGAAACGGGTGTTCAGTGAAACCCAGCGTCCGGGAAGCGTCCGGGACCGGTAGCGCCGACCCATGGTCGGCGAGCGCAGCGGGCCGTGGGCGGAGGGATCCGCCGAGCTCGGCTCGGCGCCACCGGGAGCATTTCCCACGCCTGCAAATCGCGTTCCCTGATCGTGACGTGTGGTGCATCCCCGGACACTGGACCCATGTCCAGCCGTCATCTCCAGCGCGGTCGTGCGTCCATCCCCGGTGGGTATTACGTTTTGACCACAGTCACCCACTGCCGCCGCCCGGTCTTCGAGTTCCCTTGCAACGCTCGGATCGTTATCGAGTCGCTGCGTGACGTGGAGCGGGCAGCGATCAGCCGCTCGTTCGCCTGGGTCGTCATGCCCGACCATGTGCATTGGCTGCTGCAATTGCGTCAAGGCACCCTGGGCGCCTGCATGCAGCGATTCAAATCCCGAAGCAGCCGGTTGATCGGCAGGACGTCTGGATACGGAGCGCGGCTATGGCAGCCCAGCTACTTCGATCACGCCTTGCGATCGGAAGAGTCATTGCGTGCGCAGGCCCTCTACATCGTGGCCAATCCTGTGCGCGCCGGGTTATCCGAGAACCTCGGCGACTACCCCTACGCCTGGTGCCGCTGGCCCCTGCATCCGTGAAAAGCGCAGCGCAGGTAGCGCCGACCCATGGTCGGCGAGCGCAGCGGGCCGTGGGCGGAGAGATTCCGCCGAGCGCGGCTCGGCGCTACCGAGGTGGCAGGCAGGCAGTGACCGGAGGGATTCCGCCAGCGCGCCTGGGACCGGTAGCGCCGACCCATGGTCGGCGAGCGCAGCGGGCTCTGGGCGGAGGGATTCCGCCGAGCGCGGCTCGGCGCTACCGAGGTGGCAGGCAGGCAGTGACCGGACGGATTCCACCAGCATCCGGGGTCGGTAGCGCCGACCCATGGTCGGCGAGCGCAGCGGGCTGTGACCGGAGAGATTCCGCCGAGCGTGGCTCGGCGCTACCGAGGTGGCAGGCAGGCAGTGACCGGACGGATTCCACCAGCATCCGGGGTCGGTAGCGCCGACCCATGGTCGGCGAGCGCAGCGGGCTGTGGGCGGAGAGATTCCGCCGAGCGCGGCTCGGCGCTACCGAGGTGGCAGGCAGGCAGTGACCGGACGGATTCCACCAGCATCCGGGACCGGTAGCGCCGACCCATGGTCGGCGAGCGCAGCGGGCTGTGGGCGGAGAGATTCCGCCGAGCGTGGCTCGGCGCTACCGAGGTGGCAGGGAGGCAGTGACCGGAGGGATTCCGCCAGCGCGCCTGGGGTCGGTAGCGCCGACCCACGGTCGGCGAGCGCAGCGGGCCGTGGGCAGGAAGATTCCGCCGAGCGTGGCTCGGCGCTACCGGACGGGGTTGTCGCCGCGCAGTCAGCTGCAATCACGGCGCCCCCAGTACAATCCCGTATTCGTTACCCGGGAGGGGTTGTTGTGGATTTCAGCTTTACCGAAGAGCAGTTGATGCTGCAGGACGTTGCGCGCCGCATTGCGCAGGAAAAGATCGGCCCCAGCGCCGAACACCATGACCAGACCGGCGAGTTCCCGCTGGCCAATATCCAGCTGCTCGGTGAGAACGGGCTGATGGGGATCGAGGTGCCAACGGAGTACGGCGGCGCGGGCATGGACCCGATCGCCTATGTGCTGGCGATGGTGGAAATCGCCGCGGGTGATGCCGCGCATTCGACCATCATGTCGGTCAACAATTCGTTGTTCTGCAACGGCATCCTGACCTACGGCACCGAAGCGCAGAAGCAGAAGTACGTGCGCGCCATCGCCGAAGGTACGGCCATCGGGGCGTTCGCGCTGACCGAGCCGCAGTCGGGCTCGGACGCCACCGCCATGCGCTGCCGCGCGGTGAAGCAGGCTGACGGCACGTATGTGATCAACGGCAAGAAGAGCTGGATCACGTCCGGTCCGGTGGCAAAGTACATCGTGCTCTTCGCGATGACCGACCCGGACAAAGGTGCCAAGGGCATTACGGCCTTCCTGATCGACACCGACAACGCCGGCTTCGGCCGCGGCAAGACCGAGCCGAAGCTGGGCATCCGCGCGTCGGCCACCTGCGAAATCGAGTTCGATGACTACGTTGCGCAGGCAGACGACGTGCTCGGCCAGGAAGGCGAGGGCTTCAAGATCGCGATGGGCGTACTGGACGCGGGCCGTATCGGTATTGCGTCGCAGGCCATCGGCATCGCGCGTGCGGCGTACGAAGCCACGCTGGAATACGTGAAGGAGCGAAAGGCCTTTGGCGCGCCGATCGGCACCTTCCAGATGACCCAGTCCAAGATCGCGGACATGAAGTGCAAGCTGGACGCGTCCCTGCTGCTGACCCTGCGCGCGGCGTGGGTGAAGGGCGAGGGCAAGCGCTTCAGCAACGAAGCGGCCATCGCCAAGCTGACTGCATCGGAAGCTGCGATGTGGATCACCCACCAGGCCGTGCAGATCCATGGCGGCATGGGGTACTCCAAGGAAATGCCGCTGGAGCGTTACTTCCGTGATGCCAAGATCACCGAGATCTACGAAGGCACGTCGGAGATCCAGCGGCTGGTGATCGCCCGCAACGAAACGGGCCTGCGCTGACCCAGTGGCGAGCGCGCTGAAGCGGGTCCATGACCCGCTTCGTGTCGCTGATCACCTAGAATGCCCGTCCTTTCAAAGCAGGTACGGGCATGATCATTTACCGCGGCGCAGGGTTCTTCACCCTGCTCACTCCCATCGTGGCTGTGTTGCTGCTGATGTGGCTGCAACAGGATCCGACCGTGGCCAAGGGCAACATGACGTTGCCGCAGTTCCTGCTGGGCTGCGGCATCGGTGCGGCGATCAATACGCTGCTGGGCTTCGTGCTCAATCGTGGCGTGCGGGCGGAAGGCGAGCCGGCGAAGCATCATTTCTTCTACCTGCCCATGCAGTGGCCTTCGTTGGCCATCGTGGTCGTCTGTGCGGTAGTCGCCGCCGTACGTTGAGTGTCACCCGAAAATGAAAAAGGCCCCGGATCGCTCCGGGGCCTTTTCATCTCAACCGCAGCGCATCAACGATCCGGGCGGTGCGGGCCATTGGCCTCGCTCTGGCTCTGCAGGAACTCCTTGGACGGCTCGTCGATCTTGTCGCCCAGCATGCGGCGGACCACGACGAAGAACACCGGGATCATCAGCAGGCCCAAAAACGTGGCGAACACCATGCCGCCGATAACGCCCGTACCAATGGCGTGACGCGAGTTGGCGCCGGCACCGGTACTGATCGCCATCGGGATGACGCCCATGATGAAGGCGAAGGACGTCATCAGGATCGGGCGGAAGCGCAGGCGCGCCGCCTCGATGGTCGCATCGCGCAGCGTCTTGCCGGCCGCACGCTGTTCCACTGCGAACTCCACGATCAGGATCGCGTTCTTCGCCGCCAGGCCGATCACCGTGATCAGGCCGATCTTGAAGAACAGATCGTTGGGCAGGCCACGGGCCATCGAGAACACCAGCGAGCCCAGTACGCCCAGCGGCACCACCAGCAGCACCGCCACCGGGATGGACCAGCTTTCATAAAGGGCGGCCAAGCACAGGAACACCACCACGATGGACAGCACCATCAGCAGGGTCGCCGCGTTACCCGCCAGGATTTCCTGGTAGGACATGCCAGACCAGTCGTAACCAAAGCCGGCCGGCAGCTCGTTGCTGACGATGTCTTCCATCGCCGTCATCGCTTCACCGGAACTGCGTCCCGGCGCCTGCGAGCCGACGATGTTCACCGCCGAATAGCCGTTGTAGCGGCTCAGCGACGGCGGTGCCGACACCCATTCCGAACGCACCACGGTATTCAGTGGGATCATCGAGTTGGTGCCATCGGCATTCTGGGTCAGCGTCGATGGGCTGTAGAAGCTCTTCAGCGATTCTTCGCCGGTGCGGTACGGCGCATCGGCCTGCATGGTCACGCGCTTGATGCGGCCTTCGCTGAAGAAGTCGTTGACGTACACCGGGGCCAGCATCAATTGGATGGTGCTGTACACGTCCGTTACCGACATACCCATCGCCTGCGCCTGCACACGATCCACGTGCAAGGCCAACTGCGGGGCGTTTTCCAGTCCGTTGGGACGCACGCCGGTCAGCAGGTCGCTCTTCTGTGCCGCCGCACCCAGCAGGGTGTTGCGCGCGCTGGTCAGCTGGTCGAAGCCGGCACCGGCACGATCCTGCAACCACATGTCGAAGCCGCCGAACTGGCCCAGACCCTGCACGGTCGGCAGGTTGACCACGAAGATCTGTGCTTCCTTGATGCCGTAGAACGCGCCGTTCATGTTGCCGATCAGCTCGGGTACGGTGACCTCGCGGTCGGCCCATGGCTTGAGGCGGATGAAGCCCATGCCCACGTTCTCGCCCGAACCCACGAAGCTGAAGCCGGCGATCTGCAGCAGGCCTTCGAAGCCCTCCTGCTTCTCCAGGATGCCACGCATCTGCGCGAACACTTCGTTGGTCTGGCCCTTGGTCGACCCCGGCGGCAACTGCACGATGGCCAGTGCGTAGCCCTGGTCCTCTTCAGGCAGGAAGCTGCCCGGTATGCGGGTGAACATGAAGGCGCACAGCGCACCCAGCACCACGAACAGAATCATCCAGCGCGGTGCATGCTTCACCGCCGAGGTGATGTGGCCCACGTAGGTGCCACTGATCTTGTCGTAGTACTTGTTGAAGGTGCGATAGACGATGTTGGGGTTGTCGTTGTGCGTCGGCTTCAGGAACGTGGCACACAGCGCGGGGGTGAAGCCCAGTGCGAGGAACGCGGAGAACGCCATCGAGATGGCGATGGTCAGCGCGAACTGCTTGTAGATCTCACCAGCCGCACCGCCCTGCAGGGCCGACGGAATGAACACCGCCGCCAGCACGACGGTGATAGCCACCACCGCACCGGTGATCTGGGTCATCGCCTTCTGCGTTGCCTGCTTGGGTGGCAGTTTTTCCTCGGTCATGATGCGTTCGACGTTCTCGATCACCACGATCGCGTCATCGACCACGATGCCGATGGCCAGCACCAGCGCGAACAGGGTCAGCTGGTTGATCGTGAAGCCGATCATCCACATGCCCAGGAACGTACCCAGCAGCGCGACCGGGATCACCAGGGTCGGGATCAGGGTGGCGCGGAAGTTCTGCAGGAAGATCAGCATCACCAGGAAGACCAGGATGATGGCCTCGATCAGGGTCTTGATCACTTCCTCGATCGAGATCTTCACGAAGGTCGTGCTGTCGTACGGCGAGAACCAGCTGACGCCGGCCGGGAAGCTGGGCTGCAGCTCGTCCATCTTGGCGCGCACGGCCTCGGCCACGTTAAGCGCGTTGGCGCCGGGCAGCAGTTGGATCGCGAACGCACCGGTCGGCTTGCCGTTGTACTGGGTATCAAAGCCGTAGTTGCCGGCGCCGAAACCGATGCGGGCAATGTCCTTGAGCAGCACGCGCGAGCCGTCCGGATTGGCACGCAGGATGATGTTCTCGAACTCTTCTGGCGTGCTGAAACGGCCTTCGGCCGATACCGTGGCGGTGAAGTGCTGGCCGGCCGGCGCCGGATCCGAGCCCAGGGAACCGGCGGCGAACTGCACGTTCTGCTCGCGCACCGCTGCCAACACCTGGCTGGCCGACAGGCCGTAGCCCTGCATGCGCTCGGGGTTGAGCCAGATGTTCATGGCGTACTCGCCGCCGAACTGCTGGGTACTGCCCACGCCGGGAATACGCGACACCTGGTCGAGCACGCGCGAAGCCACGATGTCGTTGAGCGCATCGCGGCTGTTGGTTCCCGAATCCGAGCGCAGTGCCACCACCATCAGGAAGCCGGCGTTGGCCTTGGCCACCACCACACCCTGCTGGGTCACTTCGGTGGGCAGGCGCGGCGTGGCCAGCGACACCTTGTTCTGTACCTGCACCTGCGCGATGTCCGCGTCGGTGCCGGTTTCAAAGGTCAGGGTGACCGTGGCGCGGCCGTTGGATGCCGATGACGAGCTGAAATACAGCAGGTGATCGATACCGGTCAGCTGCTGCTCGATCACCTGGGTGACCGATTTTTCCGTGGTGTCGGCGCTGGCGCCGGGGTAGGTGGCCGACACGGTGACCTGTGGCGGGGCGATGCTGGGGTAGGACTCCACACCCAGGTTGAGGATCGCGATCACGCCGCTGAGCGAGATCAGGATCGCTACCACCCAGGCAAAGACCGGGTGTTCGATGAAAAATTTAGGCATGACGGATGATTCCCGTTACTGCTTGGTCGAATCGGATGCCGGCGCCGCCGGTTCGGCGGGTGCCGGAGCCTGCGGTGCGGCGTCAGGTGCTGCGGCAGCATCGCCCTGCGCGGCGGGTGCGCCGCCGGTCGGCTTGCCGCCCGCTGCGCCGCCCTGGGCGGCCGCCTGCTCGGGGGTCCACGGCTTGGCCGTGGCCGGTGCGCCTTCCTTGACCTTCTGGGTACCGGCCACCACGACCTTGTCGCCCGGCTCCAGGCCGGCGGTGACCAGCCAGTTGCCGCCCTGCGCACCTTCGGTCTTGACGTTGCGGCGGACGACCTTGCCATCGGCACCGACCACCATCAGGTAGCCGCCGGCGGCGTCGCGCAGCAGCGCCGGCTGCGGCACCAGGTAAGCGTTGTTGCGCTCGCCCAGGGTGGCCTGGAAGCTGACGAAGGCGCCGGGCAGCAGAATGCGCTGCGGATTGGGCAGCACCGCACGCAGCGACACCGCGCCGGTGGCCGGGTCGACGGTGGTGGACGAGAAGTCCAGCGTGCCGTTTTCACCGTAGGTGGTGCCATCGGACAGCTTGACCTGCACGGTGGCCTTGCCATCGCCGCTCAGCGCGAGCGCGCCCTTGGCCTGCGCGGCACGCAGCTGCGACAGCTCGTCCACGCTCAGCGAGAAGTTCACGTACAGCGGATCAAGCTGGTCCACGGTGGTCAGCAGGGTCACATCACCCTGGCCGACCAGCGCGCCCTCGGTCACCTGCTGCTTGCCGGCCACGCCGCTGATGGGCGCCTTGACTTCGGCATAGCCCAGGCTGATCCGCGAGCTGCTCACAGCGGCTTCGGACTGCTTCACCGCCGCCTGCGCGGTGCGCTCGGCCGACTCGGCGTTGTCCAGGTCTGCCTTGGACACATACTTCTGCGGGGCCAGCGAGCGCGCGCGATCAGCGGCCACCTTGGCATTGGCGTACGTGGCACGGGCCGAGGCCAGCTGGGCTTCGGTGGCATTGAGCTCGGCGCGCAGCGGTGCCGGGTCGATCAGGAACAGCGTCTGGCCCTGCTTGACCTCGCTGCCTTCCTGGTAAACGCGCTTGAGCAGCACGCCCGGGACGCGGGCACGCACATCCGAGCTGCGGTACGGCGACAGGCGGCCGACCAGCTCGCGCTGCAGCGGCAGGGTCTGCGGCTTGGCATCGATCACGCCCACTTCCGGCGGCGGCGGTGCTTGCTGCTCTTCTTTCTTGCAGGCAGCCAGCGCAACGGCGACAGCGCACGTCAAAGCGAGGGTGCGGAGTGGGGCGATCATCAGGAGAAACTCCGGTGTTGGTTTGAAGACGGTTGGGTCGATGCGCCGGGCGCGAACGCGCGCAGGAAGCTGTCGACAGAGAATTCTGCCCAGCGCCGACGCGCCAGGGCGTCGTCGCGGTGGGTAATGAAGAAGCGTTGCCGGTCGAAATCCTGCCCGCCGATCATGCTGATCAGCAGCTCGGCCATGAAGTGCGGGTCGTCATGCCTCAGGTGGCCACGCGCAATGGCGTCAGCTATCCATTCAGCAAGGTGAAGCGTCAGCGTGCCGGTGCCGTCACGGTAGAGGTTGCGCGCCTCATCAGGGAACTGTGCGGCATCGGCCGCGATCAGCCGGCAGGCCTGCGCCACGTGCGGCTGGTTGAAATGGTCCAGATAGTCGGTGGCGAACTGCAGCAGGCTGCCGTGCAGATCGTCGCCGCGCAGGCTGCGCAGGCCGGCGGTGGCACGGCAGACGTGGCGCTCCACCACCCGGCGCATCAGCTCCTGCTTGCTGCCATAGCGCGAATACAGGGTCTGCTTGGAGCAGCCGGCATGCTGGGCGACCGCCTCCATGCTCATCTGCATCCCGTGTCGCGCCAACAGTTCGCGCACCGCGTCAAACACACGCAGGTCGCGCGCGTCCGTGTCGGAAGCGGGGAGGGAAGAGGGGTTCACGGAGTGGACTATACCGTCCAGTTCAGAATTGTGGAATCGTTTTGCAGCCAAACGCCGCCTTGCTGTCACACGCTTTGCCGATCCTGTCGGCAGCGCTTGCCGATCACGACAGCCGTACGTCGGCGCATGGGGGCGGGTGTCGGCAATCGCATGTAAACCGCACCCAACCCGCAGATTCATATTCCGTCCTGCAGCAAGGCCTTTTCGTGCAACAGGGCTACACTTTCATTTTCCCAACTGGGCAACACGACTCGCTCTGCCATGAAATCGCAAAAGTCTGCAGTCAAAACCGTGAAAACCAAGCCCGCTACGGCGGAAACCCAGCTTGTCCCGGCAACTGGTTTCTCGCTGGAACCGGTGTACACGGCCTTGCGCAAGCGATACCCCGCGGCGGGGCAGGCCGAGGCCGTGGCTTTCGCCGCCGATTTCTACAAGCGTATGGAGGCGGACGAGTTCCCGCATCACAGCGCTGAAGAATGGGCTGCGCTGGCCGCCGATACGCTGGAGTTCGCCCGCAACCGCAAGGTCGGCAAGGCCAATGTGCGCGTGTTCAATCCGACGGCCAAGGCCAACGGGTGGGAATCGCCGCATACGGTGCTGCAGATCGTCAATGACGACATGCCGTTCCTGGTCGACACCGTGACCATGGCGCTGGCCGAACAGGGCATCGGCGTGCACGTGCTGGGTCACCCGGTGATCCGCTTCGGGCGCGACAAGGCCGGCAAGCTGTCCACGGTCGGGGAGGGTGACGTCGAGTCGGTGATGTTGCTGGAGATGGACCGTCAGTCGCCCGAGGCGATGGCCGACATCGAGCAGAGCATCGGCAAGTCGCTGGAAGAAGTGCGCTCGATCGTGCGCGATTGGCAGCCGATGCGTGACAAGGCGCTGGCCGTGGCCGAAGACCTGGGCAGCCGCCAGCTGCCGGTCGACGATGCCTCGCGTCGCGAGGCGCAGGAGTTCCTGCGCTGGGCGGCCGACAACCACTTCACGTTCTTCGGCTACCGCGAGTACCGCGTGCAGAAGGAAGGCAAGGAAGACGTGCTGGCGCCGCTCAACGATACCGGCCTGGGCCTGATGCGCGGCCGTGACAAGTCTGCCGCACGTCCGGTCAAGACGCTGGCCGCCCAAGGTCTGAACACCACCACCGGACTGAAGGATGCGTTGATCCTGACCAAGACCAATGCCCGCTCGCGCGTGCATCGTGCCGGTTACATGGATTACATCGGCGTGCTGGAGTTCGACGCCAAGGGCCGCATCATCGGCGAGCAGCGCTTCCTGGGCCTGTTCACTTCCAGTGCCTACAACCGCCGTCCGTGGGAAATTCCGCTCGTGCGCCAGCGCTACGAGCACGTGATGGAGCGTTCGGGTCTGTCGTTGTCCAGCCATAGCGGCAAGGCACTGCGCCACATCCTGGAAACCCTGCCGCGCGAAGAGCTGTTCCAGTCCAGCGAAGACGAACTGTTCCGCACCGCCATGGGCGTGCTGGGCCTGCAGGAGCGCGTGCGCAGCCGCCTGTTCCTGCGCCGTGACAAGTATTCCCGCTTCATCTCCGCGCTGGCGTTCCTGCCGCGCGAACGTTTCAACACCGATGTGCGCCTGCGGATCGAAGCCATGCTGCGCGACGCCCTGCAGGGTGAGCATGTGGACAGTTCGGTGGTGCTCGGCGATTCGCCGCTGGCCCAGGTGCACCTGATCGTGCGGCCGAAGGCCGGCCCGGTGGTCGACGTGGACACCAACGCGCTTGAACAGAACCTGGCCCACCTGCTGCGCAACTGGCAGGACGACCTGCGCGAAGCGCTGGTCACCCGTCACGGTGAGACCGAAGGCCTGCGTATCGCGGCCCGCATCGGCAAGGCATTGCCGGCCGGTTACATCGAAGACAACAGCACCGCCGTGGCCGCCAGCGATGTCAGCCAGCTTGACGCGCTGACCGGTCCGGACGATCTGCGCCTGAGCCTGCAGACGGTACCGCGCGAGAGCGGTGACGGCCTGCGCCTGAAGCTGTACCGCCAGCTGGACGACATCCCGTTGTCCGATGCGCTGCCGATGATGGAAAACATGGGCCTGCGGGTCATCTCCGAGCGCCCGTACCGGCTCTCCGTGGACGACGCGCCGGTGTACGTGCAGGACTTCGAAGTGGAGTCGGTGGCCGGTGCCATCGATGCCGCCAGTGTCGACGAAGCCTTCGGCCAGACCTTTGCCCGCGTGTGGCACGGTGACGCCGAGAACGACGGCTTCAACCGCCTGGTACTGGCCGCCGGCCTGCATTGGCGCCAGGTCGCCATGCTGCGCGGTTACTGCAAGTACCTGCTGCAGACCGGCGTGCCGTTCTCGCAGGCCTACGTGGAAGGCACGTTCACCCGCTATCCGCTGCTGGCACGCCTGTTGGTGGAACTGTTCGAAGCGCGCTTCGATCCGGCGACCGGCAACGAGAGCAAGGACGACATCGCGGCCGGCCAAGCCACGCTGAAGGCGCATCTGGATGTGCTGGCTGCCGGTGACGACGCCACGCTGAAGGTGCTCAAGGGCGTGGTCGACGCTCGCAAGGGCGACCGCAACTCTCAGATGCAGGCCGCGCGCGATGCGCTGCTGAAGCTGATGGACCGTGTGTCCAGCCTGGACGAGGACCGCATCCTGCGCAGCTTCATGGGCGTGATCGATGCGACCCTGCGCACCAGTTACTACCAGAGCGATGCCAACGGCCAGCCCGGCCATTGCATCAGCTTCAAGTTCGACGCCGCGCTGGTGCCGGACCTGCCCAAGCCGCGCCCGTACCGCGAAATCTTCGTCTACGGTCCGCGCGTGGAAGGCGTGCACCTGCGCTTCGGCGCGGTGGCCCGCGGCGGCCTGCGCTGGTCGGATCGTCGCGAAGACTTCCGTACCGAGGTGCTGGGCCTGGTCAAGGCACAGATGGTCAAGAACACCGTGATCGTGCCGGTCGGCGCGAAGGGCGGCTTCTTCGCCAAGGTGCCGCCGGCCAGCGGTGACCGCGATGCGGTGTTCGCCAATGGCGTGGCCTGCTACAAGCTGTTCATCCAGGGCCTGCTGGACATCACCGACAACATCGTCAACAACAAGATCGTGCCGCCCATCGATGTGGTGCGCCACGACATGGACGACCCGTACCTGGTGGTGGCCGCCGACAAGGGCACCGCGACGTTCTCCGACATCGCCAACGGCCTGGCCATCGCGCACGGCTTCTGGATGGGCGATGCATTCGCCTCCGGTGGCTCGGTCGGTTACGACCACAAGGGCATGGGCATCACCGCACGCGGTGCATGGGAGTCGGTCAAGCGCCACTTCCGTGCGCTGGGCCGTGACAGCCAGAGCCAGGACTTCACCACGGTCGGGGTCGGCGACATGTCCGGCGACGTGTTCGGCAACGGCATGCTGTTGTCGCGCCACATCCGCCTGCTGGCCGCGTTCGATCACCGCCACATCTTCCTCGACCCGAATCCGGATGCCGCCACCACGTTCGTCGAACGCGAGCGTCTGTTCACCGTGCCGCGCTCCAGCTGGGCCGACTACGACGCCACGCTGATCAGCAAGGGCGGTGGCATCTTCCCGCGTTCGCTGAAGTCCATCGAGATCACCCCGCAGGTGCGTGAAGCGCTGGGCCTAGAGGACGGCGTCAAGGCGATGTCGCCCAACGACCTGATGAGCGCCATCCTGAAGGCGCCGGTCGACCTGCTGTGGAACGGCGGCATCGGCACCTACGTCAAGGCAGCCAGCGAGCAGCACAGCGATGTCGGCGACCGTGCCAACAACGCGCTGCGCGTCAACGGCGGCGAGCTGCGTTGCAAGGTGGTGGGCGAGGGCGGCAACCTGGGCATGACCCAGCTGGGCCGCATCGAGGCGGCGCAGGCCGGCGTCCTGCTCAACACCGATTTCATCGACAACTCGGCCGGCGTGGACACCTCCGATCACGAGGTGAACATCAAGATCCTGCTCAACGACGTGGTGCGTGCGAAGAAGCTCACCGTCGAGCAGCGCAACAAGCTGCTGGCATCGATGACCGATGAGGTCGCCGCGCTGGTGTTGAACGACAACTATCGCCAGAACCAGGCCCTGAGCCTGATGGAACGGATGGCGGTCAAGCGCCTGGGCTCCAAGCAGCACTTCATCCGTACCCTGGAACAGCAGGGCCTGCTGGACCGCCAGATCGAGTTCCTGCCGTCCGATGCCGAGCTGTCCCAGCGCAAGGCGCGCGGCCAGGGCTTGACCCGTCCGGAGCTGTCGGTGCTGCTGTCCTACTCCAAGCTGGTGGCTTTCCAGCAGCTGCTGGAATCGGACATCCCGGAAGATCCGTACCTGTCCAAGGAGCTGCAGCGCTACTTCCCGCAGCCGCTGCAGAAGAAGTACGCCGATGCGATGGAACGCCACCGCCTGAAGCGCGAAATCATCGCCACGGCCGTGACCAACCAGACCATCAACCGGATGGGCGCCACGTTCCTGATGCGCATGCAGGAAGATACCGGCCGCTCCATCGCCGAGGTCGCCAAGGCATACACCATCAGCCGCGAAACACTGGATGCCCGCGCGCTGTGGGCGCAGATCGATGCGCTGGACGGCACCCTGCCTGAAGCCGTGCAGATCGATGCGTTGGAAGTGATCTGGAAGCTGCAGCGCGCCTTCGTGCGCTGGCTGCTGTCGCGCCCGGGCCCGATGCCGGGCATCACCGAAGCGGTCAACCGGTACCAGGCGCCGTTCAACGACATCCGCGTCGCGTCCGGCGTGCTGCCCGATTCCCAGCGCCCGACCTACGAGGCCCTGGTACAGCAGTGGAACGAGAAGGGTCTGCCCGCCGCGCTGTCGCAGCAGCTGGCCGAGCTGCACTTCCTGGAACCGGCGTTCGACATCATCGAGCTGGCCCGCACGCGCAAGCTGAAGCCGGTGGATGTATCGAAGATCCACTTCCGCCTGGGCGAAGCGCTCAGCCTGCCGTGGCTGTTCGAGCAGATCGACGCGCTGGAGGTCAATGGTCGTTGGCATGCGGTTGCACGCGGCGTATTGCGTGACGAACTGGCAGCGCATCACCGCAATCTGTCCGGCCAGGTGATCGGCACCAAGGGCAGCGGCGCGGAGGCCAAGGTGGCCGCCTGGATGGGCCGTGACGACAGCAGCCTGCGCTTCACCCTGGCCATGCTCAGCGAACTGGCCGAGCAGAAGACGCTGGACTATCCGACCGTGTCGGTTGCGGTACAGCGGTTGGGTCAGCTGGCGTCGCACGGTTCGTAAGCGCATCCGCACTGATGCCCCACGGTCTGCGTTGCACACCGTGGGGCCCGTGCAGAGCGTGCTTCCAGACTCCCGCGCCTTTGGCGCGCCCCCCTGATTGAGGGGGCTCTGGTCCGGATACCGTCCGGGTCGGCGGCACGTGGCGCGGTTTCCGCGCCACGTCCGGTTATGCTCTACCGGTACCCGCGCATCACCGGACAGCCTGCATGAGCGATTCTCCCCGCATTGCGTTTCTTGCCAGCAGTACCGAGCCGGCACGGCTTGCCTTGGCCGCGATGGTGGCACGGCATGGTGCCCATGCCCCCGAGGACGCGGACGTGCTGTGCCCGCTGGGCGGCGATGGCTTCATGCTGCAGACCCTGCACCGCTTCGGTCATCTGGGACGTCCGGTGTTCGGGATGAAGCTGGGGACGGTCGGTTTTCTGATGAACCAGTACCGCGACGATGACGATGTCGCACGGCGCATTGCAGAGGCCGAGCCGGCGCACCTGCGTCCGCTGCAGATGATGGCCCTGACCGAATCGGGTTCGACCACCGGGTCGCTGGCCTACAACGATGTGTCCTTGCTCCGGCAGACCCGTCAGGCGGCCCATATCGGCGTGGATCTGAACGGCCAGGAACGCGTCGCCGAACTCATCGGCGACGGCGTGCTGGTGGCGACGCCGGCGGGCAGCACCGCGTACAACTACTCCGCGCACGGTCCCGTGTTGCCCTTGGGCTCAGCGACCATCGCCCTGACCCCGCTCGCCCCGTACCGTCCACGACGCTGGCGCGGCGCCATCCTCAAGGCGGATACCGAAGTGCGCTTCCGCGTGCTGGACCCGTACAAGCGACCGGTCAGCGTCACGGCCGATTCGCATGAGACCCGGGACGTGGTCGAAGTCACCATCCGGGAATGCCGCGATCGCCAGGTCACGCTGCTCTTTGACCCGGAGCACAACCTGGAAGACCGGATACTGTCAGAACAGTTCGTGTTCTGAGCGACAATAGGCGGCCGGCAACCGCCGGCTGCAGCAAGGAACCGAGCCGATGGGCGACAACACCCCCCGATTGTTGACGGTCGCGGTGACAGCACGCGCGCTCTTCGACCTGGAAGAGAGCCACGCACTGTTCGAGAGTGACGGTGTGGATGCCTACGCGCAGTACCAGCGCGAGCACGAAGATGATGTGCTGGGTCCCGGCGTTGCCTTCCCGGTGGTGCGCAAGCTGCTGGCCCTCAACCAGGGGGCAGGCCCGGAAAACCCGCGGGTGGAGGTCATCCTGCTGTCGCGCAATTCGGCCGATACCGGCCTGCGTATCTTCAATTCCATCCAGCATTACGGCCTGGACATCATCCGCGCCACGTTCACCGCCGGTGAACCCACCTGGCCCTACGTGAAGCCGTTTGGCACCGATCTGTTCCTGTCGGCCAACCCGGAGTCGGTGCGCAGCGCACTGCTGCACGGAATTGCCGCGGCCACCATCCTGCCGAAGCCGCCCGGCGAAACAGCAGCTGCGGCGGCCGACCAGTTCGTTGACATGCGTCGACCGGCGGGACAGTTGCGCATCGCCTTTGACGGCGACGCGGTGATCTTCGGCGATGAAAGCGAGCGTATTTCGCGCGAGCAGGGCGTTGAAGCGTTCGGCCGGCATGAACGCGAGCGCGCACGCGAAGCATTGAGCGGCGGCCCGTTCCGTAACTTCCTGTCTGCGTTGCACACGTTGCAGGAGGTCTTCCCGTCCGGCGAAGACGCACCGATCCGTACCGCACTGGTGACGGCCCGTTCGGCACCGGCACACGAGCGGGTCATCCGCACGCTGCGGGAGTGGGGGGTGCGGCTGGACGAGGCGCTGTTCCTCGGCGGACGGCACAAGGGCCCGTTCCTGCAGGCCTTCGGCGCGGACATCTTCTTCGACGACTCCCAGCACAATATCGACAGCGCCCGCGAGCACGTCGCCGCCGGCCACGTACCGCACGGCGTCGCCAACGAACGTTGACCTGCCGTCGCAACACACCCCGGGCGGCCTGCGTCCGGGATCGCGACGTCGCATCACGTCCAGGAAGCGCCGACCCATGGTCGGCGAGCGCCCCGCGCGGCCTGTGTCCGGGGATCGCGATGCAGGAACGTGGGGCCGCCGAGCGTGGCTCGGCGCTACAGTTACGGTGCCGGTATCGCGTTGCGCAGGTCGACCACCCGCCAGCGCAGTCCCTGCGGTTCCAGCACCACCTGCAGCGGCGGCTCGGCGGGACCCCGATCTACATCCACCACGAACCGATCCAGCCGCTCGAACCGATGCCTGGCTTCCTTCAGCGGTTGCGCCGGCTCGGTGGCACCGTACGCATCGCCGCCCTGCAACTCGTTGCGACCCCGCTTGTACAGCACGTGTCCCTGCAGCAGGGCGCCGATGTCCATCGGGGTGATCATCGTATCCACCGCGGCACCGCCCAGCTGGCCACCCAGCCCGTAGAGCAGCGCGCCGAACGGGCTTTCGGCCACGCCGGGCCCCGCCTGGCGGACCAGGTAGTCGCTGATCTGTGCGCGCAGGCTGACGCGAACCCGCGGGAAATCGACATAACGTTCCAGGCGGGAGGTATCACGCAGCTCGATGGCGGTGGCCAAGCCATGGACGGTCAGATACGGGCCACTGAACCACCAGCCCGCAAGCGCCAGCACCAGCAACACGACAACGGTAATGAGTTTCTTCATCGGACAGGCAGCGCAGAGGAGGACACACAGCGTGCCGCATCGCCAAGGCGGCCGGGTTAAGCCTCAGTGACTGGGTGAGCCACTGCCGTCGCCGAAGGCCTCGACCAGCGCCGCCAGGTCGGCCTCCGTCAGCCGGTCCGGATCGGTCTGCAGCACCTGTTCCAGGCTCGCCACCCGGGTCGTACCGAGGATGCCAGCCGCCACCCCGGGATGCCGCAGCACGTAAGCAAACGCGGTCTGCGCCGGGCGCTGCGAGCGGATCGCCGCCACCGCCTGCTGCATCGCGCGGGCGCTGTGCATCAGGCGACGGCTGCTCGGTTTCAGCCACGCGCGGGCAAGATACCAGGCATCGGCGAGGCGCGGCACACGGGCACGCGCAGGCAGCAGGTGCCCCTGCGCCAGCACCGTACCGGCCAGAACGCCGATGCCGGCCTCGTGCAGCCGGCTGATGTGCGTGCCGCGATCCTGCTGCAGTGCGTTGTAGTCCAACAGGACCACATCGAAGGCTGCCGGATGCGCCAGCATCCAGTCAAACGTCACCGCCGAATGGGTATTGATGCCCGTGCTGCGGATGAGCCCGCGCTGTCGCAGCTGCTGCAGCGCGTGCAGCAGCTCATCGGTGATTTCGTGGCCACCGATGCCATGCAACTGATACACGTCAAGGTAGTCCAGCCCCAGGTTGCGCAAGGACGCCTCGCAGCTGGCGACGATCGCCGCGGGCGAGAAGTCGCGTTGCTCCGCCCCGCTGATGCCCGCTTGGCCGGTCAGCGTGCCGCCCTTGCTCGAGATCACCAGCGAATCGCGTGGAAAACGTGACAGCAGCGGGCGCAGGATGCGACCGAGCCGAGGTTCCGCGTTGAACCCCGAGTAGTTGTGGCCCGTATCCAGCAGATTGAGTCCGCGCTCCAGCGCATGGGCCACCACGCGCGCGGCGTCGGCTTCATCGAAGCGCCGGTGCCCCCAGAATCCAGAGCAGCCCAGGCCGACGGGCGAAACCTGCAGGCCGGTGCGTCCGAGCGTTCGCCGTTGCTGAGTGAGCGGAGTGGTGGTCACGGAACTCAGAATTCCAGGTCCAGCGCAGCGCACAGATAGTCCACGAACGGCCCCAGCGCGGCCAGGTCCTTGCCCAAGGTGGAGAGCAGACGCGGCCCCGTCATCATGGTGTCGTCGAGCGGACGCCACATGACCCAATTACGGTGCTTCAGGTCTTCGACGAACTCGAAATCCGCCGGGAATCCGCGCGGCGGCCGGACCAGTTTTTCCGTCTGCTCCAGCTCGAACCGTCGACGCAGTGCAGGGGCATGCGCGGCCTGTTTCCAGCTGCCCGGGTTGTCCAGGATGAAATGACGGATGCGCCGCTGGGTGTCCGGCTCCGGGTGCCACAGCCCTGCGCCGACAAAGCTTCCGCCGGGCTGCAGGTGGATGTAGAAAGACGGTGCGGCGACTTCACGGCGCCGCTCATGGAACAGGCGGGCGCCCTGCCAGTTCTTGTACGGTGATTTGTCGTTGGAAAAACGCGCATCGCGGTAGATGCGGAACAACGATCCGCCCATCGTGCGCGTATCGGCACGGAACTTCGGGCTGACCTCGGCCAGTGCGGGCTGCAGGTCGCCGATCAGGCGCAGGAACGGCTGGCGCACGTGATCTTCGTACTGCTGCTTGTGCTCGTTGAACCACGGCTTTTCGTTATGCAGGGCCAGGTTGCGCAGGAAGGCGAAGCTGGCATCGGAAAAATAGGCACTCACAGGCTGTCCTCAAGCTGCTTGCCCCAATCGCGCAGTGCCTGCAGCAGCGTGTTGCGGCGCAGGTCGTCGGCCGACTCGGCGGCAAGGGTATCGATCTGTTCGCGGTACTCGGCCAGGTTCACCTCACCCAGCCGGTCGTCGCCCCGCAGTCGCTTCTGCCGGTAGGCCTGCCAGCGCGCCTTCGCGGCCGGGTCCAGGCTGCCGGGATGGTTGCGTGCCCGGTAACGCAGCAGCAACTCGGGCAGACGCGGGTCGTTGAATTCGCCTTCAAGCGCGGCCAATCCGTCCGCCGCCGTAGTGCGTACGCGTGCCAGCAGCGGTTTGTCACCGGCACCGAGGAAGCCATCGTAGATCGAGGCATCCACATCGGAGGGGCCACCTTCGCGCGGGCGGGAAAAGACCAGGCGCGCCTTTTCGGCCAGCATCGGGGCGTGCGGACGCAGCCGCTCCACCTTGGCCTGGATCGCGTCGACGTCCAGCCCCAGCCGCGCGTGGTCGTCCGCACGCAGATGGTTCCAGGTGACCAGCGCCGGCACCTTGTTGGTATGCACTTCTTTCAATGGCACGCGCGCCATGCCCTCGGGCATCTCACTGGAGCGCAGGTACAGCCGCTCGGCGATGGTCTCGGCCGGCAGCTCCAGCAGCGCATCGATATCGCCCTCCAGATCGAACACGATGTACCGGTTGTTGATCTGCGGGTGCACGGCCAGCGGCAACACCGGGGCCGCGCACAGGCGCGTGGCGGGGTAACGCATGGAGATGTGCAGCAGCGGTTGCAGTGCGGTCACATCCAGCAGGCTGGAAACAAACCGCTTGTCACGCAGACGCAGCGCGTACTCCCACAGGCGCGGCTGCGCCTTGCGGAACAGGCGCGCCATGCCGATCGTCGCGCGCACATCCGACAGGGCCTCATGCGCGTCGCCATCGCGCACCCCGTTGGCCTCGGCCAGATGTTCCAGCTTGAAGGACGTGGCGCCGTCCTCGCGTTTGGGCCACACGATGCCCTCCGGGCGCAGTGCATGCATCAACCGCAGCATGTCCAGCAGGTCCCAGCGCGAGTTGCCGTTGCGCCATTCGCGCTCATACGGGTCGAAGAAGTTGCGGAACAGACCATGACGGATGAACTCGTCGTCGAAGCGCAGCGTGTTGTAGCCCAGCGAGCAGGTGCCCGGACGGCTCATCAGGTCGTTGATGCGCGCCAGCGCGTCGGCCTCGCTGATGCCCTCGGCCAGCGCATGCTGCGGGGTGATGCCGGTCACCAGCGTGGCGTACGGCGAGGGCAGCAGGTCGTCGGCGGGACGCACGTAAAAGCTGACCGGCGTGTCGATCTCGTTGAGCTCGGCATCGGTGCGGATGGCAGCGAACTGGGCGATGCGGGTGCGGCGTGGATCCTGGCCGAACGTTTCGAGGTCATAGAACAGGAAGCTGTCAGCCATCAGTGCGCGCCCTCCAGCACCGGCAACTTGGCGTGCACTTCGGATTCGAGGGCGGACCAGTCGATCTGCAGCAGCGAATCGAGGCCGTGGGTGGCGTTGCGCAGGATGCGGCGCTGGATCCGGGTGCGCTCCAGCGCGACCGCGTAGGGCGTGTGCAGGAAGGTAACCATGGTGTAGTGTGGCACGAAGCGGGTAGGCCAGCGCTGCTGCAGCGCAAGCTCCAGTTCACGCTGCAGCAGGAACGTCGGCTCGGCGACCTGGTCGCGCATTTCCACGTAGTTTTCCAGCGCCATCTGCTGGATCGCCCACGCATTCGGCGAGCGCTCCACTTCGAATTCGGCGTATGCCGTGCGCAGGTCCGTGGCCACATCCAGATGCCGCGCCAGTGCCACGCAGTCTTCAAAGGCGCAGTTCATGCCTTGGCCGTGGAACGGCACCATCGCGTGCGCGGCATCACCGATCAGCACGGCCTTGTCGTCGCTGTGCCAGCGTTCCAGATACAGCGTGCCGAGCAACCCGGGCGGATGTGCATCCCAGTCCGCGCGCAGGTCGGGTATCAGGGGCAGTGCATCCGGGAATTCCCGCGCGAACAGCGCATGCGCCTGGTCACTGCTCACCACGGTGTTGAACCCCGGATTGCCCTTGTTGGGCAGGAACACGGTGACCGTGAACGTTCCTTCGTGGTTGGGCAGGGCGATGCACATGAAGCGGCCGCGCGGCCAGATGTGCAGCGCATTCGGATCGATCTGGAACGCACCATCGGGGCCGGGCGGAATCTCCAGCTCCTTGTACGAGTGGTCCAGGAATTCGGTCCGCTCACCCAGTGGCTGGCGGCGGTTCATTGCCCCACGCAGTGCCGAGCCGGCACCGTCGGCACCGATCAGGCTGTCGAAGCGGATGTCGTGCGGCGTATCGTCACGGTCATCGATGAAACGCGCCTGCTGCGCATCGAAGTCGACAGTGTGCAGGCGGCGGTGGAAATGCACCGTCGCACCCGCCGCCTCGGCCAGCTCCAGCAGGGTGATGTTGAGATCGCGGCGGTGGATCGACCAGATCACTTCGCTGTCGTCGCGGCCGTAGCGCTGCAACTGCGGCGCGTCGCCGTCGCGCAGATGGACCATGCGGCCGCGCATCATCACCGCGCGCGCCATCACCGCTGCTTCGACGTGGGCGCCGGCCTGGCGCAGTGCATTGCGTCCACGCTCGGCCAGCGCCAGGTTGATCGAGCGCCCGCTTTCATAGCCACTCACGCGCGGATCGCCACGGCGTTCGTACACCGTGATGTTCCAGCCCTGCCGCGACAGCAGGATGGCCAGCAGCGAGCCGGCCAGGCCCGCGCCGACAAGGGTCAGTGATCGCGGGCGGGCAGGGGGCTTCAGAGAGGGCTGCACGGGCTCAGCCACCGGCCCACGCCTCCACTTCGTCGACGAAGTGGTGCACGTCCTGGTAGCGGTTGTAGAGCGGCGTTGGGGAGATGCGGATGACATCCGGCTCGCGCCAGTCGCCCAGCACGCCAACCGAGCGGAGATGCTCGAACAGGGCGCGGCCCCGCTCGCGGCCACCGATCACCCGCAGCGAAAGCTGGCAACCGCGCCGCTCGGCTTCGGCCGGGGTGATGCGCTCCAGCACGTGCGGCAGCCTTGCCTGCACCAGCGCGTCAAGCAGGCCGGTGAGCGCCTCCGATTTCTTGCGCAGCGCGTCCATGCCGGCGCGTTCGAACAGATCCAGCGAGGCACGCAGCGGCGCGAGGCCGAGGATCGGCGGATTGCTCAACTGCCAGCCCTCTGCACCGACCGCCGGGGTGAACTGTGGGGCCATCTGGAAGCGGGTGGACTCTTCATGACCCCACCAGCCAGCGAAGCGGGGCAGGGTGCGGTCGCGGTGATGTCGTTCGTGGACGAACGCACCGGCCACGGCGCCAGGGCCGCTGTTGAGGTACTTGTAATGGCACCAGACGGCAAAATCCGGTGCCACGTCGTGCAGGTTGAGTGGCAGATTGCCGACCGAGTGTGCCAGGTCGAAGCCGATGGCGGCACCCTGCGCCCGCGCCAGTGCGGTGATGGCCTGCAGGTCGAACGCCTGGCCCGTGCGGTACTGCACGCCGGGCCACAGCACCAGCGCCAGCCGCGCACCCTGCGTGGCGATGGCCTGCTCGATGGCGGCGAGCGAAATCGTACCGGCGGCCTCGTCGGGCTGTACTTCCACCAGACAGTCGGCCGGGTCGAAGCCGTGGAAACGGATCTGTGCCTCCACCGCATGGCGGTCCGTCGGGAACGCGCCTGCTTCCATCAGGATCACCGGGCGCTGCGTGGTGGGGCGGTAGAAGCTCACCATCATCAGATGCAGGTTGACGCTCAGCGTGTTCATCGCCACTACTTCGCTGGGCAATGCCCCCACCACCCGGGCCAACTGCTCGCTGACCAGCCGGTGGTAGCCCAGCCACTGGGTGGGGCCGGTGAAGTGGCCTTCCACGGCCAGGTCGCCCCATTGGCCCATCACTTCCTGCACCATCGCCTGCGCACCGCGCGGCTGCAGGCCCAGCGAGTTGCCGACAAAGTAGATCTGCTGGCCGCCATTGTGGCGTGGGATCAGGAATTCATCGCGCAAGGCGCGCAGCGGATCTGCGGCATCCAGGGCCAGGGCATGGGCGCGGGTAAGCAGTTCGGACATGAGGGCAGCGGCATAGATTGACGTGGCACGAAGTGTACCGCGCAGCGGACGGGCCGATCGTCGTCGACCCCGGTGGCGCCGATCCACGCTGGGTGGAATGTCCGAGGCGTGCGCAGCGCCGCCGAGTCGGGTGCGTTGGCCCTGGCAAGGATGCAGGTAGCGCCGAGCCATGCTCGGCGGAATGCCCGACCCGCGCGCAGCGCCGGGTCGCCGATCATGGCAAACGCAGGGTAGCGCCGAGCCATGCTCGGCGGAATGTCCATCCCGCGCGAAGCGCCACCGAGCACGGCTCGGCGCCCCCTTGCAGGTCAGCCCGCAGGCAGCGGGTCGACGTGGCCGCACTGCGCACACGTGCGCAGCGACAGATCGCCTTGGTAGCGGGCGAAGACTTTTGGCAGATCACTTTCGATGTTCTGCAGGTGGAACCACTCTTCATGCAGCAGGTGGTTGCAGCGCTCGCAGTGCCACGCCACGCCGTCGCGCTCATGGGGAAGCCGCTTGCGCTCCACCACCAGCCCGACGCCACCGGCGGGGCGACGCGGTGAGTGCGGTACGTTGCCGGGCAGCAGGAAAATTTCACCGGCGCGTATCGGAATATCGCGGACCGCGCCGTCCTCCTGCACTTTCAGCACCATCTCGCCCTCGAGCTGGTAGAACCATTCCGGACCGGCATCGATATGGAAGTCGGTGCGCGCGTTCGGACCGCCGACCACCATCACGATGAAGTCGCCGTCCTCGATCATCTTGTTGCCCACCGGCGGCTTCAGCAGGTGGCGATTCTCTTCTACCCAGGCCAGCAGGTTGATCGGCGACGCAAGCATGACGCTACTCCTGTGGAAAGCTCAGTCGCGCTTGCCGGTGCGCGGAACGAAGGACAGCGCCTTCTCATAAGCCGGCTGCAGCGCTTCGGCGCTGTCCACGTCGATGCCCATCTCGCGCACGCGCCCATCGCGCAGGCTGTAGACCCATCCGTGCACCGTCAGCTTCTGGCCGCGGGTCCATGCATCACGGACGATCGTCGACTGGCATGCGTTGGCCACCTGTTCGATGACGTTCAGTTCGCACAGCCGCGCATGGCGCTGGTCCGGATCGTCGATCGCATCCAGGATCGCGGCGTGCTTCTGCGCCACATCGCCGACGTGGCGCAGCCAGTTGTCGGCCAGGCCCACGCGCACATTGTTGAGGCTGGCATGCACGCCGCCGCAGCCGTAATGGCCGACGATCAGGATGTGCTTCACCTTCAACTGGTCCACGGCGTACTGGATCACGCTCAGGCAGTTCAGGTCGGTGTGCGCCACGACGTTGGCCACGTTGCGGTGGACGAACACCTCGCCCGGCGCCATGCCGATGATCTGGTTCGCCGGCACGCGCGAATCGGAGCACCCGATCCACAGATACTCGGGACTCTGCTGGGTGGACAGGCGATGGAAGAATTCGGGGTCTTCCTTCTGCACCCGATCAGCCCATTCGCGGTTGTTCTGCAGCAGCTTGAAAACGTCTTTCATGAAAGTGTCCCTGCGGGAAAGGGGATGGCTCAATCAGCCATGCGCTATGGCGTGGCAAGGAAGCGGCGCATCCACTGCGCCAGCTCATGCGAAGCGGGGGAGGGCAACGCCTCCAGCGCGCCCATGACGGCCTGCTGGTTGGCCACCGGATGGTTCTGGCTGAGCTTGAGTTTCAGTTGCACATCGTCCACCACGAAACGGAAGCCGATGATGCCGCGCAGTTGACTGCGGTGGTCTTCGCGTTCGGGTTCGAACCGCCATGCCTGGCCCACACCGGCTTCAAACAGATCGCCGGTAGCAGCAACCAGATCCGCCAGCGCGTCGGTGTCGTCGAAGCGCTGCAGTTGGCCGCGCAGTTCGGCGGCGGCATAGTTCCAGGTCGGTACGCGGGCCATCTGTTCTTTGTCCGGATACCACGACGCCGAGATGTAGCCATGCGGTCCGTCCACCAGCACCTTGGCGGCCCCGTCGCGACGCGACTGCGGGTTCGCCCTGGCCCAGTGGCCATGCAGTGTGATGTCACTGCCTTGGCGCTGGTACAGCACCGGCAGTCGGGTCAGCTCCGGCAGGCCATCGTCGCCGGTGGTGAGCACGGTGATGAACGGATCGCGCGCGAACAACGCGTCCAGCCACTGCAGGTCGGTCTCGGCGAACGCGCGCGGGGTGAACACCGTTCTTAGACCGTGCGGCCCAGCGACTGCACCATCAGGCCGCGCAGGCCTTCGTCGCTGGACGCTTTCGGCGGCTGCACTTCATGCAACGAGAAACCGCGCACCAGCGCGTCTTCTTCATCCAGCCCCTCGAACTCGACGAAGTCGGCGTCGAACAGTTGCGCGCGCGCGGTGTCTTCGCCGTCATAGCTCAGCGTGTTGCCATCACTGTCGAGCACCTCGGCGGTGCCGGCAGGCCGGATGCGCAGGCGTGCCCAGATCAGCGTGTTGCCGAGGCTGGCCAGCCACCAGGTGTCCTGGGATGCGGTTTCTTCATTCATTTCGTGATTACCAGAGCGATGCCAGCCAGAGCAGGGCAGCCATGCCCAATCCTGCCAGCAGGGTCAGCAGCGACACCCAGGCCGGTGTCGCCAGCCCGGACAGCGAGCGGTCCGGCTGCGCGCGGTAGTCACGCCGCAGCAGCCAGGCCAACGCCTCGGGCTTGAGGAAGGCGCCGCTGCCGAAGCGCTGCGACAGCGCCGGGTGGCGGTCGCGCAGGTGCACCAGGGTCAGCGGCCAGAAAATCACGAAGGCACTGAACCCGGCGATCGCCACGCCAAAAAAACACAGCGCGAAGAACAGGGTCATCGTTGCAGTACCTCCATGAGTGCAGGATGGATCAGAAGTCGGCGCTGCCCGGTGCACGCGGATACGCAATCGCATCACGGATGTTGGACAAGCCGCACACGTAAACCACCAGGCGCTCGAAGCCGAGGCCGAAGCCGGCATGCGGCACCGAACCGTAGCGGCGGAAGTCGCGGTACCAGCTGTAGTGCTCGCGGTCCAGGCCAAACTGCGCCATGCGTGCATCCAGCACGTCCAGGCGCTCTTCGCGCTGGCTGCCACCGATGATCTCGCCGATGCCCGGCGCCAGTACGTCCATCGCGGCGACGGTCTTGCCATCGTCGTTCAGGCGCATGTAGAACGCCTTGATGTGCTCGGGGTAGTTGGTGACCACCACCGGACGCCCGATGTGTTCTTCGGTCAGCCAGCGCTCATGCTCGGTCTGCAGGTCCAAGCCCCACTCGACCGGGAAGTCGAACTTCTTGCCCGAGTTCTGCAGCAGCTTCACCGCTTCGGTGTAGTCGATCTGCTCGAACGGGGCGTTGATGAAGTTTTCCAGCTTGCTGATCGCGTTCTTGTCCACGCGCTCGGCAAGGAAGGCCAGATCATCACCGCGCTCGTCCAGCACCGCACGGAACAGGTATTTCAGGAACTCTTCGGCCAGGCGCGCATCTTCGGCCAGGTCCGCGAACGCGATTTCCGGCTCGATCATCCAGAACTCGGCCAGATGCCGCGTGGTGTTGCTGTTCTCGGCGCGGAAGGTCGGACCGAAGGTATACACCTTGCTCAGCGCCAGGCAGTACGCCTCGACATTCAGCTGGCCGGACACGGTCAGGAAGGTTTCCTTGCCGAAGAAGTCGCGGCTGAAATCCACTTCGCCGCGGTCGTTGCGCGGCAGGTTGATCATGTCCAGCGTGGAAACGCGGAACATCTGCCCTGCGCCTTCGGCATCGGAGGTGGTGATGATCGGCGTGCTGATCCAGTTGAACCCGTTCTGGTGGAAGAACCGGTGCACGGCTTGCGACAGGCAGTTGCGGATGCGGGTGACCGCACCGAACAGGTTGGTGCGCGGGCGCAGGTGGGCGACTTCGCGCAGGAACTCCGGCGACATCGGCTTCGGCTGGATCGGGTAGGTAAGCGGGTCTTCGACCCAGCCGACCACTTCCACGTGGCTGCCCTGGATTTCGAACGACTGGCCCTTGCCCTGCGACTTCACCAACGTGCCCTTGGCGATGACCGAGCAGCCACTGGTCAGGCGCTTGATTTCATCGAAGTTGGCCAGTGATTCGGCCGCCACCACCTGGATGGGGGCAAAGCAGGACCCGTCGGTGACATTGATGAAGGCCAGATTCGCTGAGCCACGGACCGTGCGCACCCAGCCGCGCACCGTGACTTCGCCGCCTTCCGGGATCTTCCCCGCAAGCGCATGTTCAACGCTGACCACCGTCATGACTTGAATCCTCTGCTGATCGACTCGATCTGTGAATTCGAAGTTTACCGGTTGCAGCGTTCTGCTTGCGAGGCATTTCTGCCGGGCCGGTCCCCTTTATACTCGTCTGGTACCTTCGTGGAGCACCATCATGGCTGTCAGCCTGACCCCCATTGCCTTTGAGCGCGTCCAGCGCTTCGTTTCCCAGAGCCCGGGGGCGCTGTTCTGCTTGCGAGGCATTTCTGCCGGGCCGGTCCCCTTTATACTCGTCTGGTACCTTCGTGGAGCACCATCATGGCTGTCAGCCTGACCCCCATTGCCTTTGAGCGCGTCCAGCGCTTCGTTTCCCAGAGCCCGGGGGCGCTGGGCCTGCGCTTCGGCGTGACCCGTACCGGCTGCTCCGGCTGGGGCCATGTGACCGACCTGGCACGCGACGAGCGCGAGGGCGACAGCGTGTTCGAACAGGAGGGCGTGCGCATCTACGTGGACGCGCAGAGCCTGCCGCTGGTGGATGGCACGGTGATCGACTTCGGCAAACACGGCCTGAGCGAGACGTTCACGTTCAAGAATCCGAACGCGTCGGCCGAATGCGGCTGCGGCGAGAGCTTTACCACAGACGAAACCCACCGCTGAGGGGTGGTTGCCGGGCTGCGCCCGGCGCCCGCAGAGGTGACGGTCACGCCAACAGCAACGTCAACGTCAACGTCAACGTCAACGTCCAGAGCTGCATGGCTGAGGGTTGGCAGGGCGGGGTGGGATTGGCGGGGGACGGCAAGGGCTGCATCCATGCGTGCCTCGTTTCGCGCCATCCATGGCGGGGTCCACGTCATCGCATTCGCGCTGCCGCTCCCACGCTTTGCTTCGCAAACCGCGGGCCCCGTCTCACCAGCACCCACACCCCGCCGCTTCGCGGCCGCCCCTGACTCAGGGGCTCCCTCCACCCCGCGAGATACCGTCATCTGTAGCGCCGAGCCGTGCTCGGCGGAATGTGCCCGCCAACGGCCCGCTGCGCTCGCCGACCATGGGTCGGCGCTACCGCTTTTCTTCTTTTTTCATACGCGGCGGGCGGCCCCGGAACCTGTCAGGGGGCCGGGCGGTGGGGCTGGGCGGGGGCGTTGAGTGCCATGGATGGCGCGAAACGAGCGCTACATGGACGTACTTGTGCGCGTCCCCCGACCAGCCCCACCGCCCGGCCCACTCGCAGCAGCCTTGAAGCAGCCAGCCGCGAGGGGGTTTCACCCGTTCGACGCCGCCGCTGCCAGCGACCCGGCGCCACGCCGGCGCTCGATCAGCACCGACACACCCCACAGCAGCAACCCCGCCGCCGCAGTAGCAGCGCCCACGTAACCGGTGGAGGCGTAGCCGAACCCGCCGCCGATGGCCATGCCGCCCAGCCACGGGCCCAGCGCATTGGCCGTATTGAACGCCGCGTGGTTGGATGCCGCCGCCAGCGTCTGCGCTTCACCGGCGGCATCCATCAGGCGGGTCTGCAGGGCCACGGCCAGCGCGCCCATCGTGCCCACCGCGATGATCGCCGGCACCATCGCCCACGCCGTGTGGGCCGCCAGCGGAAACAGCAGCAGCACCACCACCGACCACGCCAGCAGCACGCCGGCCGCGCGGAACTGCAGGCGATCCACCAGCCAGCCGCCCATCATGTTGCCGATGATCGCGCCGACACCGAACAGGCCCACGGCCGCCGGCATCCAGCGCTCGTTGATGCCGGTGACATGCACCAGCGTGGGGGCCAGGTAAGTGAAGACGCAGAACATGCCGGCAAAGCCGATCGAGCCGATGGCCAGCGCCAGCCACACCTGGGTGGTGTTGAACGCGCGCAGTTCGCGCATCGGACTGGTGCGCACTTCGTTCGGGTCCGGCGCCAGGTGGCGGGCCACCATCACCACCGTGGCCAACGCCAGCAGGCTGACCAGCGCAAACGCGGTGCGCCAGGTGAACTGTTGGCCCAGCCAGGTGGTCAACGGATTGCCGACCAGGATGGCGACGGACAGGCCCAGCAGCACCTTGGACACCGCGGCGCCGCGTTGCGCCGGCGGGCTGATCGACGCTGCCACCAGCATGGCTACGCCGAAGTACGCGCCGTGCGGCAGCCCGGCGACGAAGCGCGCCAGCAACATCGTGGGGTAGCTGGGCGCCAGTGCGCTGGCCAGGTTGCCAATGGCATAGAAGCCCATCAGTCCCAGCAGCAGGCTGCGACGGCTGATCCCCGCACCGGCGAACGCCAGCACCGGCGCACCGACGACCACGCCGATCGCATATGCGCTGATCAGGTGGCCGACCTGGGCTTCAGTGATGGACAGGCCGCGGCTGATGTCCAGCATGAGGCCCATGCTGGCGAACTCGCTGGTGCCGATGGCAAACCCACCCAGCGACAGCGCCAGCAGAATGAAGGTGCGCTGGCGCGGTGTCAGTGTGGCCGCCAGTGAAGAAGTGACGACAGGGGCAGGGGACGGGTTCACGACAATCCGGGGCATGTAAACGATTGCAGATTGTACTGCTGCGCTGCAGCACGGTCGCGCGTTTTCCGTCCTGTGCGCTGAACGCTGTATTTCCAATGGCCGGCAGAGATCCCGCCGAGCGTGGCTCGGCGCTACCCATGTCGGGCGCACGCAATGTGTCAGCCCCACCGCCCGGCCGACGCCAGAGCTTGCCCCGCGCGAGCCAGCAAGGCATACTTGGCGGCTTCCTGCGCCCAGCGCGGGAACCCTTGCCCCACCGCCGAACTTACTGCGGGGGGCTGTCCGGCCTAACGGCCACATCCGAAAGGTATATAAACATGAGTCGTCATTACGAAATCGTGTTCCTGGTCCACCCGGACCAGAGCGAGCAGGTCCCGGCCATGATCGAGCGCTACAAGTCGCTGGTCGAGAACGGCAACGGCACCATTCACCGTCTGGAAGACTGGGGCCGTCGTCAGCTGGCTTACCCGATCCAGAACCTGGTGAAGGCCCACTACGTCATGCTGAACATCGAAGTGG
Source organism: Stenotrophomonas sp. WHRI 8082 (assembly GCF_040223995.2). NCBI lineage: Bacteria > Pseudomonadati > Pseudomonadota > Gammaproteobacteria > Lysobacterales > Lysobacteraceae > Stenotrophomonas > Stenotrophomonas sp. WHRI 8082. The sequence goes on from NZ_CP167826.1 coordinate 3,687,016, forward strand.
ACCAGGCCGTACTGAGCGAGCTGGTGGAAAGCTTCCGCTTCAACGATGCCGTGCTGCGCAACCTGGTCGTCAAGCGCGATGGCCCGGATACCGAGCAGTCGCTGATCATGAAGAGCAAGGACGAGAAGGGCGAGAAGCCCGAGCGTGGCGAGCGTCGTCGTCGTGACGACGAAGAAGGTGAGACCACCACCACCCCCGCCGCTGACACCGATGCCGGCGAAGACGCCGCTTCGGCCGCTTAAGGAGCACTGACATGTCCAAGTTCTTCCGTCGCCGCAAGTTCTGCAAGTTCACGGCCGAAGGTGTCAAGGAGATCGATTACAAGGATCTCAACACCCTGCGCCAGTACCTGACCGAGAACGGCAAGATCGTGCCGAGCCGCGTCACCGGTACCAAGTCGAAGTACCAGCGCCAGCTGGCAACGGCCGTCAAGCGCGCCCGTTTCCTGGCCCTGATCCCGTACACCGACAACCACGACATCTGATGCCGGCGGGCGGCCCCGTGCCGCCCCTCTGCACCTGATATTCGGACAGCCATCCGCTGCGGGGCCTTGCCTCGCTAACGAATACATTCTGGAGTAACACCATGCAGCTGATCCTTCTGCAGAAAGTCACCAACCTCGGCAACCTGGGCGACCTGGTCGACGTGAAGCCGGGCTACGGCCGTAACTTCCTCGTGCCGCAGGGCAAGGCCGTGCCGGCCACCGAGAGCAACAAGGCCGAGTTCGAGGCCAAGCGCGCCGAATACGAAGCCAAGGCAGAGTCGATCCATTCCGACGCCGAAGCCCGCAAGGCCAAGCTGGAAGGCAAGAGCGTCACCATCGGTGCCAACGCTTCGACCGAAGGCAAGCTGTACGGCTCGGTCGGCGCACGCGAAATCGCTGATGCCTTCACCGCTGCTGGCCTGCCGGTCAACAAGAGCGAAGTCATCCTGGGCGAAGGCGCCTTCCGCAACATTGGCGAGTACGACGTCCTGGTGCACCTGCACGCTGACGTTGAGACCACCGTCAAGGTCGTGGTTGAAGCCGAAAAGGCCTGATCCCACGCCGAAAGGCATGGAATCACCAGAACGGGCTCCCGCAAGGGGGCCCGTTTTGCGTTGGGCGGGCGGAAGTCGGATGGCCGGTAGTGCGCGATCACGCGGGCGCGTTCGTACAACACGGCCACATCGGTATACTCGGCGCATGACACCCGTCCGACGGCCCTGACCCAACCGGGCCAAGGGGTTGGCGGGTAAATGCAGGCCGTACCCCGGCCCCAGCCCGGAAACCCTATGCGTCTTTCCACGATCAAGCTGTCTGGCTTCAAGTCCTTCGTCGATCCCACCACGCTGCACCTGCCGACCAACATGACCGGCGTGGTCGGACCGAACGGCTGTGGAAAGTCCAACATCATCGATGCGGTGCGCTGGGTGATGGGCGAAAGCTCGGCCAGCCGGCTGCGTGGAGACTCGCTGACCGATGTGATCTTTGCCGGTTCGTCGGCCCGCAAGCCGGTATCGCAGGCGACGGTCGAGCTTATTTTCGACAACAGCGACCACACCATTTCCGGTGAGTACGCCTCGTTCAACGAGATATCGGTAAAGCGCACCGTCAGCCGCGACGGCAGCAGCAACTATTATCTCAACGGCACCAAGTGCCGCCGCCGCGACATCACCGATCTGTTCCTCGGTACCGGCCTGGGGCCGCGCAGTTATTCCATCATCGAACAGGGCATGATCAGCCAGATCATCGAGGCCCGGCCCGAAGACCTGCGTGTCTACCTGGAAGAAGCCGCCGGCATTTCCAAGTACAAGGAACGGCGCAAGGAAACCGAGACGCGCATCCGCCACACCCGTGAGAATCTGGATCGGCTGGGTGACCTGCGCGATGAGATCGGCAAGCAGCTCGAGCACTTGAAGCGGCAGGCGCGGCAGGCCGAGCAGTACCAGGCATTGCAGGAAGAACGTCGGGTCAAGGATGCAGAGTGGAAGGCGCTGGAGTTCCGCGGGCTGGACGGGCGCCTGAGCAAGTTGCGCGAAGGGTTGGCGCAGGAAGAAACGCGCCTGCAGCAGCTGATCGCCGAACAACGCGAAGCAGAGGCGCGCATCGAGACCTCGCGCGTTCGTCGTGAAGAATCCGCCGATGCGCTCAATGCGGCACAGGCCGAGGTGTATCAGGTGGGCAGCACGCTGGCCCGCCTGGAACAGCAGATCCACCACCAGCGCGAGCTGTCGCAGCGCCTGCACAAGGCGCGCGATGAAACGCAGCAGGCGCTGGCCGAGCTGGGCCACCACATCAGCGGCGACGAGGCGAAGCTGATGGTGCTGCGCGAATCGGTCGATGCCGCGACCCCGCAGCTGGAGCAGTTGCAGGAAGAGAACGAGATCAAGCAGGACAGCCTGCGTGATGCAGAAGCGCGACTGGCCGACTGGCAGGTGCGTTGGGAGCAGCACACCCGCCAGAGCTCGGAAGCATCGCGCTCCGGCGACGTCGAGCGCACCCGCGTGGACTACCTGGACAAGCAGGTGCTTGAGGCGGATCGTCGTCGTGAGGCCCTGCAGGCCGAGCGTTCGGGACTGGATGTAGATGCCCTCGAAGCGGTGTTCGAGCAGCTGCACGTGCAGCACGATACGCAGAAGAGCGCGCTGGAAGAACTGGGCGAGCAGGTCGAGCTGCGCAAGCAGGAGGTTGCCGCCGTCCAGGAGCAGCAGCGCGGCACCCAGAATGAGCTGGCCGAGCTGCGCAAGCAGGGCAACGGGGTGCGCGGTCGCCTGGCCTCGCTGGAGACCTTGCAGCAGGCCGCACTCGGCCAGGAGCAGGGCGCCGCCGTTGCCTGGTTGAAAGCGCGAGGGCTCGATTCGGGCGCACGCGTGGGTGAGCGCCTGCAGGTCGAGGCGGGCTGGGAAAACGCGGTGGAAAGTGCGCTTGGCCAGTTGATCGAAGGCGTGCTGGTGGATGCACCCGAGCAACTCGTCGAGGCGTTGGGTGAGCTGGGCGAAGGCCGCATCGCGTTGGTTGCCGATGACGATGCGCCGTTGCAGGTCGCCGCCACGTCGCTCGCTGCAAAGGTGACAGGGCCGGCGGCGATCCGTCGCCTGTTGGCCCGCCTGCACGCCGCCGAAGATCTGGCGGACGCGGCACGGCTGCAGGCCACGCTGCCCGAAGGCGATTCCGTGATCACCCGTGGGGGTGAGCGCCTGGGTACAGGCTGGGTGCGTGTGTCGCGCTCCGGTGCCGCCAAGCAGGGCGCGCTGCTGCGCGAACGCGAGATAAACACCCTGCGCGAGCAGATCGAAGTACTGGCGCAGCGCGAGGCCCAGCTGGAACAGTTGCTGGTCGGCTTCCGTGAGCAGCTGCTCGACGCCGAGCAGCAGCGCGAAGACGTGCAGCGGTCGCTGTACCAGATGCACCGTGGTGTTTCCGAGCTCGCTGGCCAGTTGCAGGGCCAGCAGGGCAAGCTGGAGTCGGCGCGTACCCGCATCGATCGCATCGAAGGTGAGCTGAGCCAGCTGCTGGAGACGTTGGACGTCAACCGCGAGCAGGTGCGCGAGGCACGGGCGCGGTTGGACAGTGCCGTCAACAGCATGGGCGACCTGGAGTCGGTGCGGAACGCCCTTGAAAACGAGAGGCGGCAATTCACCGAAGCGCGTGATCGCGCCCGTGACGCCGCCCGCAGTGTGCGTGAGACGGCGCACTCCCTGGCGCTTACTCTGGAATCACAGCGTGCGCAGGTGGCGTCGCTGAGCCAAGCGCTGGAGCGCATGAGCAACCAGCGCGGCCAGCTGGATTCGCGGCTGGGCGAACTGCATGCGCAGCTGGACGATGGCGATATGCCCGTCGAGTCGTTGCAGGCCGAGCATCAAGCCGCGCTGGAGGCCCGTGTTCGCGCAGATGGCCTGCTGTCGCAGGCCCGCTCGCTGCTGGATGGAATCGATGTGGAGCTGCGCGAGCTGGAGCAGACCCGGCACAAGCGGGACGAGCAGGCCTTGGCCCAGCGCGAAAAGATCTCGCAGCGGCGGCTGGACCAGCAGGCGCTGGTGCTCAGCGCCGAGCAGCTTCAGGCGGCCGTGGAAAAGGCCGGATTCGTGCTGCAGGAGGTCATTTCAACCCTGCCGGACGATGCCCGGCTGGGCGACTGGGAACAGACCGTGCAGCAGATCGACGGCCGCATGCGCCGGCTGGAGCCGGTGAACCTTGCGGCCATCCAGGAATACGGCGAAGCCTCCCAGCGCTCGGAGTACCTGGATGCGCAGAACCTGGACCTGACCACCGCGCTGGAAACGCTGGAAGATGCGATCCGCAAGATCGACCGCGAAACCCGTGGCCGCTTCAAGGACACCTTCGACCGGGTCAACGCCGGCGTGCAGGCGCTCTATCCGCGCCTGTTCGGTGGTGGCCATGCCTATCTGGAGCTGACCGGCGAAGACCTGCTTGATACCGGCGTCACCATCATGGCGCGGCCTCCGGGCAAGCGCGTGTCGAGCATTTCGCTGCTGTCCGGCGGTGAGAAGGCGATGACTGCCGTGGCGCTGGTGTTCGCGATCTTCCAGCTCAATCCCGCACCGTTCTGCCTGCTGGACGAGGTCGATGCGCCGCTGGACGAAGCCAACGTCAGCCGGCTGGCCAACATGGTGAAAGAGATGAGCGAGAAAGTGCAGTTCCTGTTCGTCAGTCACAACAAGGCCACGATGGAAGCGGCGCACCAGCTTTCCGGCGTCACCATGCGCGAGCCCGGCGTCAGTCGCCTGGTGAGCGTGGACCTGGAAGAGGCGGCGCGGCTGGCAGGCGCGGCCTGATACACGCTCTGCACGGGGGGATCAGGCATTCTTGCCGCCCCCCCGGTGCAAGAAGCCTTGCATCGTGCCATTCTTGTCTGAACGTATTTAGCCGGAGACCCTCTCGAATGTCCGACACCGCACTGCTGCGCATCGGCATCCTCACTGCCGGCCTGCTGTTGATCGCTGCGATCTTCCTGTTTGGCCGACCGAAAAAGAAAACCCAGGGGCGCCGCGTCGAAGGCGAGCCAGGTGGGGACAAATCCGCGCGTCGCGAGCCCGTGCTGGGTGGCGGCGTGCCAGGCGAGGAGGGCGAAGGCCTCCCATCCTCGGGTATGGAAGGCGAACAGCCCGAGCTTGGCCTGTCCGACGCGGATCCGCACGGAAACAGCGATCTGGGCAAGCGGGCCAGTCAGGACTTCGACAAGATCGTGTCGCTGTTCGTGGCCGCGCGTGCGGGTGAAAAGCTGCGCGGCGAAGACATCGTGGTGGCGGCGGAAAAGACCGGTCTGGTGTTCGGCCACATGAATGTGTTCCACCGTCTGGTTGAAGGCCATCCCGAGCGCGGCCCGATCTTCTCCATGGCCAGCATCATGAAGCCGGGCAGCTTCGACATGGGCACCATCCGCGAGATGGAGACCCCGGCAATCGCCTTCTTCCTGACGCTTCCCGCCCCGCTGACCGCGCTGGATGCCTGGGAAAAGATGCTGCCGACCGTGCAGCGCATGGCCGAACTGCTGGACGCGGTGGTGCTGGATGACGGGCGCAATGCGCTGGGTCGCCAGCGCATCGCGCACATCCGTGACGACCTGCGTGCGTATGACCGCCAGCATCAGGCACCGCCGCTGACCAAGACGCCGCGCTGGTAAGCGGGGCGCTGACAGGGGAGGCGGGCTGCTGTGCATCAGAGGGCAGGGCGTCGCGGTTCACTGGCTCACTAAACTCAGGTGGCGGCCGCACCGTAGCCTAGTTGATGCGCTCTTCGCGTGTGAGCGTAACGCGCACATAGGGGCGAAGTGGTGCCTGCCACTGCCCTTCACTGTCGCGGCCCACCTGCTACGCCGCCGAAGAGAGGCCTTAGGTGCCTTGACTAGAGCCGAGCAGGAACAGTTGGCGATCAAGGATGGTCGCGGATGCGTGGCCAGGGCTGCCGATCACGGTAAGGCTAGTTCTGCCCAGCTGAAAGAAATGGCTGCAGGGAGGCGGGTAGGGCTCAGGTCATCTGGAATTGATCAGTGGGGATGCATATGACGCCGGCTGCAGGGGCTGGCCGCTACGTGTGCTTGGTCGGCAGGTACACGCCGTCGGAACGGCTTAACGCGCTAGAATTCAGCAGCCACCTAAGAAGCACGAACATATGAAGTCGTCACCCGCGAAGCGCGCCGCAGAACTACGTCAGATCATTGGACGAGCGTCAGACTCGTACCACGGACGCGATGTGTCTCTGATGAGCGACGCGGACTATGACGCCTTGGTGCGTGAGCTGACCCGTCTCGAATCTGATCATCCGATGCTGATTGTTGCTGACTCGCCTACCCACAAGGTGGGGGGCGATATTAAGCGCTCCTTTCGGAAGGTGATGCATGAGATACCAATGTTGTCTTTGGACAATGCTTTTTGCGATCAGGAAGTCATCGAATTCGTTAGGCGAATCGAGCGTCGCATAGGGCGTGTAAATGCCACGTTTTCCGCTGAGCCCAAGATCGATGGCTTAGCGATGAGCTTGCGATATGAGCTAGGTGAGCTGGTCCAAGCGGTGACTCGCGGTGACGGAATGGTCGGCGAGGACGTCACCTCGAACGTGAGGACCATTTCTGATGTGCCCTTGCGGCTCGGGACCCGCCGTGTGCCTGCAGTACTGGAGGTGCGTGGAGAGGTCTATATGCCGAGGAAGAAGTTTCTGGCATACAACGACAAAGCTAGGAAGAATGATGGAAAAGTGCTGGCGAATCCTAGGAATGGCGCCGCAGGCTCGGTCCGGCAGCTTGATTCGCGGATCACTGCCGAGAGGCCACTGGCTTTTTTTGCGTATGGGTTAGGCGTCGTAGAGGTTGAACCAGATTTTTTTGAGGGTGAAGATTCTCGTATCGCGTCCTCGCACCATGACTCGCTGATGCTGCTTCGGGAGTACGGATTTCAAGTCTCAGATTTAGCGTCCCGCGTTTCAGGTATCCGTGAGTTGCTCCGATACTACGTAAATGTGCAGCTCCTCCGTGAAAATTTAGATTTTGATATTGATGGGGTTGTCTACAAGCTGGATGACTTTGATGACCAGCAGGCCATGGGCTTTGTCGCCCGCGCCCCGCGCTGGGCGATCGCGCACAAGTTCCCCGCGCAGGAACAGAGCACGACGGTCGAGGCGATCGAGATACAGATCGGCCGCACCGGCGCCGCCACACCGGTCGCGCGTCTGGCGCCGGTCGCCGTGGCCGGAGTGATCGTGTCCAACGCCACGCTGCACAACGCCGACCAGATCGCGCGGCTGGATGTCCGGGTGGGCGACAGCGTGATCGTGCGCCGCGCGGGCGATGTGATTCCCGAAGTGGTGAGCGTCATCGCCGACCGCCGACCTGCCGGTACGGTGCCGTGGACCATGCCCACCGTGTGCCCGGTCTGCGGATCTGAGATCGTGCGCGAAGAGGGCGCCGCCGCTTGGCGCTGTTCCGGCGAGCTGAGCTGCCCGGCACAACGCAAGGAAGCCATCGCGCACTTCGCCTCACGACGCGCGATGGACATCGACGGCCTGGGGGGCAAGTACATCGAGACCCTGGTGGATGCGGGCATCGTACGCAGCGTCGCCGATCTGTACCGGCTGACCCGCGACACCCTGCTGCAGCTGAAGCTGGTGCTCGATGCCGAAGATCCTTCTGCGCTGGCGGCCAGCTATCAGCCGCATCTGCCGCCAGAAGGCAGCAGCGCGGTACTCAATGCTGCGATGAAGCTCGACGGCGGCGATGCAGGCTGGCGTGCGCAGGCGCTCGCGCAGCCCGTTGCGTTTACCTGGAACACGAAGAAGATCGCCACGCGCTGGGCCGACAATCTGGTCGCCGCGATTGACGCCAGCCGTGACGCTACGCTGGAGCGCCTGCTGTTCGCACTCGGCATCGAACACGTGGGCGAGAGCACCGCCAAGGCGCTGGCACAGTGGTATGGCGAGCTCGAGCTGATCCGCCACCTGCCGTGGCCCCTGTTCAAGCGGGTGCCGGATATCGGCGGCGAAGTAGCACGTTCGCTGGGACATTTCTTCGAACAGGCAGGTAACCAGCAGGCCATCGATGACCTGCTGCAGGTGGGTCAGGTGCGCATCACCGATGCCCATCCGCCCAGTGCGAAGCTGCGCGAAGGGCTGGACAGTGCGCAGCTGCTGGTGGAAGCGGAGATTCCCGGCATCACCCGGCTGCGTGCCGAAAAGCTGGTGGCCGCGCTCGGCAACGCACAGTCCGTGCTCGACGCCGAGCATGGCCAGCTGGTCAATGCCGGGCTGCCGGATGAAACGGCCCGCGCCGTGGCCACCTGGCTGGACAGCGACGGCCACGGCGAGATGTTGTTGAAGGCCGAACAGGCGATGCGCGAGATCCTGCAGAAGGCGCCGACGCAGGTGCAGCAGGCCGCTGGACCCTTGGACGGGCAGACTGCAGTGCTCACCGGCACGCTGACCGCGTTGACCCGCGACGCGGCGAAAGAGCGGCTGGAAGCGCTGGGTGCCAAGGTCGCAGGCAGTGTGTCGAAGAAAACCAGTTTCGTGGTGGCCGGCACCGAGGCCGGTTCGAAGCTGGAGAAGGCGCAGTCGCTGGGCGTACCGGTCTGGGACGAAGACCAGTTGCTGGCGTTCCTTGCCACACACGAATGACGGATACAGGCCGGGCTGGTGCCCGGTCGCCCCCTTGAAGGAGACTTGCATGCAGACCGCCCCCTTGGATTTCCGCCTGGCCACGCGTGCCGACGAGGCGCGGCTGATCGAGCTGATGCGCGCGTTCTACATCGAAGACCAGATCGAATTCGATGATGCGCGCGTGCGCCGTGGCGTGGATGCGCTGCTGGCCGATCCCCGTAACGGCGAGGTGCTGATGTTGCTGGACGAGCACGGTGCGGTAGGTGGCTATGTGGTGATCGCCATGGGCTTCAGCCTGGAGCAGGGCGGGCACTTTGCGCTGCTGGATGAACTGTATCTCGCCCCAGGCGTACGCGGTCGTGGGCGCGGCAAGCAGGCGCTGGCGATTGTCGAGCAGCGCGCACGCGGGCGTGGCGTCGGCCGCTTGCGCCTGGAAGTGAACCGCCACAACGAGCTGGCGCGCCGCCTGTACACCGCCACCGGTTACATCGACGACACGCGCGACCTGATGACGCTGCCGCTGGACCACCCGCGCGACGGCGTGCTGTGAGCCCCTTGCTGCACGCGCTGCGGCAGCGCGCCGCGCTCAATGCGCTCATCAGGCAGTTCTTCGCCGAACGCGCTGTGCTGGAAGTGGAGACCCCGATCCTGTCGGCGGCCGGCAACACCGAGCCGAACATCGACAGCTTCCACACCGATTTCAGCGGCCATCGCGATGCCGGCGTGCGCCGGCGCTGGCTACGTACCTCGCCGGAGTTTCCGCTCAAGCGTCTGCTGGCTGCAGGCGTGGGTGACTGCTATGAACTGGGGCGTGTTTTCCGCAACGGGGAAGCAGGCGGGCGGCACAACCCCGAGTTCACCATGCTGGAGTGGTATCGCATCGGCTGGGATCATCATGGACTGCTGGTGGAAACCGCCGCACTGGTGAATCAGGCGCTCGCGCTGGTGGGACGGCAGGCGACGCTGCAGGTGATCGATTACCGGTCGCTGTACCAGCAGCGCGTGGGCGTTGACCCCTTCGAGGACAGCATCGAGCAGTTGCGGCAGCCACTGGCCGATATCGCCATCGATCCCGCCGGCCTGGGGCGTGACGACTGGCTGGACCTGCTGATGACCCACTGCATCCAGCCCGGTTTCGACGACGCGGTCATGACCGTTGTACACGACTGGCCGTCATCGCAGGCCGCGCTGGCCCGCATCCGCCCCGGTACGCCTGCGCTGGCCGAACGCTTCGAGCTCTATCTCGGTCCGGTTGAGCTGGCCAACGGGTACCACGAGCTGGGCGATGCGCACGAACAGCGCGCACGGTTCGAGGCCGACCATGTGCGCAGGCAGGCGCGCGGTGACGTATTGCCGCCGCTGGACGACGCATTGCTCGCTTCCCTGCCGGCGATGCCGGCCTGCGCGGGCGTGGCGGTGGGGGTGGACCGGCTGCTGATGGCGATGGCGCAGACCCCGCGCATCGCCGACGTGCTGGCGTTTGACTTCAGCCGTGCCTGAACGACGTGTTTTACGCTTGCGGCGCGCGCGTGATGATGCTCTTATCACGCCGGTTGCCGCATGGTGGCAAGTGAATCGCGATTACAGGCGGGGTTGTCGTTGAACAAGCTGTTGGCAAGCACGGGGGCATCGATGGGCGCGCTGCTGCTCTGGACCGCGTTGCTGCCTTCGGCGGCCGCGGCACCGGGGCAGGGCGGCTATGCCGGCGAGGTGGTGCGCTGCCAGTCCCGCGATCTGGAGTGGAAGCATTGCGATATGGACGTCAGCGGAGGCGTTGAACTGGTCCGCCAGCTGTCTGACAACGCGTGCGTGCGCGGCAGCGAGTGGGGCACCGATCGTTCAGGTGTGTGGGTCACCCTCGGCTGCCGGGGCGAGTTCCGCGCGCGCGGTAACGCAGCGCCTGCGGTCGAAGGGGCCGCGCCCAAACTGGTTCGCCGCGTCGTGCGTTGCGAATCCAACGGCCGCCCGCAGAGCTGCCCGGTGCGCCTTGAAGGGGCGCCGGTGCGCCTGCTGCGGCAGAACTCGCGCATGCCTTGCCGCGAAGGACACAGTTGGGGCTACCGGCGCAACGAAATCTGGACCACCCGTGGCTGCGAGGGCGACTTCGAGATCGGCGCGGAAGACGGCGGCGGCTTCGTCGACGTGCCGCGCCGGTTGACCTGCGAATCCAAGGACCGGCGCAAACGCTTCTGCGGGGCCACCATCAGCACCGGCGCGAACATGGTCCGCCAGTTGTCCGGCAGCCCCTGCGTGGAAGGCCGCAGCTGGGGTTGGGACAAGCGCGGGGTGTGGGTGGACGATGGCTGCCGCGCCGAGTTCTCGGTGAACTGAGCGCGCATTACAATGGGCGCATGAACGCGCCTACCGATATCGATTACGCCCGCTACGACCACATCCGTCCGATCCTGTGGACCGGCGATGCCTTGCAACTGCTGGATCAGCGCAAGCTGCCCTTCGTGGTGGAGCACGTGGCGTGCACCACCAGCGACGACGTCGCCGCGGCGATCCATGCGCTGACCGTGCGCGGCGCACCCGCCATCGGCATCGCCGCCGCGTGGGGCGTCGTGCTTGCCGCCCGCGAGGTGGACGCCGACGACGGCGCGCAGGCGCTGATGAAGCTGGAGCCTGCGCTGCAACGCCTCAATGCGTCGCGGCCGACAGCGGTCAACCTCGCGTGGGCCCTGGCCCGCATGCGGCGCGTGCTGGCCGTAGCCGATGGCCAGTGGAAGCAGGCGCTGGAGACTGAAGCCGAAGCGATCGCCACCGAAGACCTCGCGGCCAACCGCCACATGGGGGCATTGGGTGCCGGCCTGATCGAGCCCGGCAGCGGCGTGCTGACCCATTGCAACACCGGTTCACTGGCCACGGCCGGCTTCGGTACCGCCCTCGGGGTGATTCGTGCCGGCATGGCGCAGGAGCGCATCGCGCGCGTGTTCGCCGGTGAAACACGGCCATGGCTGCAGGGCGCCCGGCTGACGGTGTGGGAACTCCAGCAGGACGGTATCGATGCCACCCTCATCGCCGATTCGGCCGCTTCGCACCTGATGAAAACCGGTGCGGTGCAGTGGGTGATCGTGGGCGCAGACCGCATCTGTGCCAACGGTGATACGGCCAACAAGATCGGCACCTATCAGCTGGCGATCGCCGCGCGCCACCACGGCGTCAAATTCATGGTGGTGGCACCGTCCTCGACGGTCGACATGGATACCGCTGATGGCACCGAGATCGAGATCGAGCAGCGTGACCCGGGTGAGCTGTACGGTGTCGGTGGCACGCGCACGGTGGCAGAGGGCATCGCCGCCTGGAACCCGGTGTTCGATGTCACGCCGGGCGAGCTGATCGATGCCATCGTCACCGAGCGCGGCGTCATTCTGGCCCCGTCGGTAGCGAGCATGCAGGCCGCTTTCAGCCGCTGATGGGCCGAGCTCGCTCCGATCACCGCGAACCGGTCCCTAAGTTGCTGATTTCTTCGGGTAAAAACCGGCTGAACAGGGGCGGAAAAGCCTGCGTTGTGGTAGACTCCGTCAGTTAATCGAGATTCCGTCGCTGCCGCTCCGCAAGGGCTGGCGCGACGGACTGGACCGCTACCAGACAACGGAACCCGAATGGCAGAATCCGCCAAGGAAATCATCCAGGTAAATCTGGAAGACGAGATGCGCAAGAGCTACCTCGATTACGCGATGAGCGTGATCGTGGGGCGCGCATTGCCTGATGCGCGCGACGGCCTCAAGCCCGTGCATCGCCGTGTGCTGTTCGCGATGAATGAGTTGAACGCGCACAGCAACAAGCCTTACTTCAAGTCGGCCCGTATCGTCGGTGACGTCATCGGTAAGTACCATCCGCATGGCGATCAGTCGGTGTACGACACGCTGGTGCGTATGGCACAGCCGTTCTCGCTGCGCTACATGCTGGTTGATGGCCAAGGCAACTTCGGTTCCGTCGACGGTGACTCCGCCGCGGCCATGCGTTACACCGAAGCCCGCATGTCCAAGCTCACCCATGAACTCATGGCTGACCTGGACAAGGAAACGGTCAATTTCCAGCCCAACTACGACGAAAAGGAACTCGAACCGACGGTCATGCCGACCCGGTTCCCGAACCTGCTGGTCAACGGCTCGGCCGGTATTGCCGTGGGCATGGCGACCAACATCCCGCCGCACAATCTCACCGAGTCCATCAACGCCTGCATCGCGTTGATCGATAATCCGGAGATCGACGTCGATGGGCTGATGGAATACATCCCGGGCCCGGATTTCCCCACCGCCGGCATCGTCAATGGCACGGCCGGCATCATCGCCGGTTACCGTACCGGGCGTGGCCGCGTGCGCATCCGGGCCAAGGCGGATGTGGAAGTGGCCGACAACGGCCGCGAATCCATCATCGTCACCGAAATCCCGTACCAGGTGAACAAGGCGCGTCTGATCGAGAAGATCGCCGAGCTGGTCAAGGAAAAGAAACTCGAAGGCATCAGCGAACTGCGCGATGAGTCCGACAAGGACGGCATGCGCATCTTCATCGAGATCAAGCGCGGCGAGTCGGCGGAAGTTGTGTTGAACAACCTCTACCAGCAGACCCAGATGGAATCGGTGTTCGGCATCAACATGGTGGCGCTGGTCGACGGCCGTCCGCAGTTGATGAACCTCAAGCAGATGCTCGAGGCATTCGTCCGCCATCGCCGTGAAGTGGTCACCCGCCGCACCGTGTTCGAGCTGCGCAAGGCGCGCGCGCGTGCCCACGTGCTGGAAGGCTTGACCGTTGCACTGGCCAACATCGACGAGATGATCGAGCTGATCAAGAGCTCGGCCAACCCGAACGAAGCCCGCGAGCGTATGCTGACGCGCGTGTGGGATCCAGGCCTGGTGGGTTCGCTGCTGGGCGCTGCCGGCGCCGAAGCATCGCGCCCGGAAGACCTGCCCAAGGGCGTGGGCCTGATCGAAGGCGGCTACCAGCTGACCGAGATCCAGGCGACGCAGATCCTGGAAATGCGCCTGCACCGCCTGACCGGGCTGGAGCAGGACAGGCTGACCGACGAGTACAAGCAACTGTTGGAAGTGATCGCCGGGCTGATCCACATCCTGGAGAATCCGGACCGCCTGCTGGAGGTCATCCGCGAAGAGCTGATCAACGTGCGCGAAGAGTTCGGCGACGAACGACGCACCGAGATCCGCCACAGCGAAGAAGACCTGGACATCCTCGACCTCATCGCGCCGGAAGACGTGGTGGTCACGTTGTCGCACGCGGGCTACGCCAAGCGCCAGCCGGTCAGTGCGTACCGTGCACAGCGCCGTGGCGGCCGTGGCCGCAGTGCCGCGTCGACGAAAGAAGAGGATTTCATCGAGCAGCTCTGGCTGGTCAACACCCATGACACGCTGCTGACCTTCACCAGCGCGGGCAAGGTGTTCTGGCTGCCGGTGCACCAGTTGCCGGAGGCCGGCTCCAATGCCCGTGGCCGCCCGATCATCAACTGGATTCCGCTGGAGCCGGGTGAACGCGTGCAGGCCGTATTGCCGGTGCGCGAGTACACCGAAGGCCAGTTCGTGTTCTTCGCCACCCGCAACGGTACGGTAAAGAAAACGCCGCTCAGCGAGTTCGCGTTCCGTCTTGCGCGCGGCAAGATCGCCATCAACCTCGACGAGGGCGATGCCCTGGTCGGCGTCGGGTTGACCGACGGTGTGCGGGACATCCTGCTGTTCGCATCGAATGGCAAGACCGTGCGCTTCGGTGAAGACAAGGTCCGCTCGATGGGCCGCACCGCCACCGGCGTGCGCGGCATCAAGATGCCCAAGGGTGAGGAAGTCGTCAGCCTGATCGTCGCAGAGAGTGCCGGCGGCGTTGAGGAAGAGATCGAGGACGACAGCACCGTCGAAGACACCAGCGTGGAGAGCGCGGACGTCGTGGTCGACGTCGGTGACGAGGCAGGCATGCAGTTCATCCTGACCGCCACCGAGAACGGCTACGGCAAGCGCACGCCGCTGCCGGAGTATCCGCGCAAGGGTCGCGGCACGCAGGGTGTGATCGGCATCCAGACCAGTGAGCGCAACGGCAAGCTGGTCGCTGCGGTGCTGATGGGGCCGGCCGACGAAGTGCTGCTGATCTCCGATGGCGGTACCTTGGTGCGTACGCGCGGCTCGGAAATCAGCCGTGTCGGCCGCAACACCCAGGGCGTCACCCTGATCCGCTTGTCGAAGGAAGAGAAACTGCAGGCCGTCGAGCGGATGGATGCCTTCATCGAAGCGGAGGAGCTGGACGTGGCGGTCGACACCACCACCGAAGCACCCACTGCCCCGGTGCCAGGCGACGAGACGCCGCAGGAGTGATGAACGAAGAACGCCGGCCCCAAGCCGGCGTTTTTCGTTATACCGGCCGCATGTAGACGGTAGAGCCGACTTCAGTCGGCTGCCTTTCGCAGGAAGCCCAACCGCAGCAGGTAGAGCCGACTTCAGTCGGCTGCCGTTCGCAGACTAGTGAACCAGCCGACTGAAGTCGGCTCTACCCCCGCCGTCGCCACTCAGGGTGCATCTCTCACCCCACTTACCGCTGTGCGCCGATTCCGTGCCCCCCCGGTGCTGCCCACCATGGACAGCATGTCCAGCCCACGCCTCCACCTCGGCCGCCACTCCTCGCTCGGCAACGTCTACGCCGTCACCACGATCTGCCGCCACCGTGCGCCGCTGTTCCTTGACCCCGCCAACCTAGCCATCATCAGGGAGGTCATCGCGTCTCACGACGTCCGAGGCGTCACCAGCACGTTCGCATGGGTTGCCCTGCCAGACCATCTGCACTGGCTCTTCCAACTGCAGCAAGGATCACTGGCGCAGTGCATGCAATCCATGAAAGGGGGGAGCAGTCTGCAGATCAATCGGCAGCGAGGCCGGGGTGGCGCGATCTGGCAACCGGGGTATCACGACCACGCCGTCCGGGCAGACGCATCGCTGCACAAGCACGCCCGCTACATCCTGGCCAACCCCATCCGCGCAGGTCTCGCCACCACCCTCGGCGAATACCCGCACACCGGGTGCCGATGGACGCGCGAAGAAATAGACGACCCCCAGGCACCCGTTACGTGACCGCAGCAGGTAGAGCCGGCTTCAGCCGGCTGCGGTTCGCGCGGTGTCACGCAAGCCGACTGAAGTCGGCTCTACCTCTCCACCATCCGCAGCGGTGTCACACAAGCCGACTGAAGTCGGCTCTACTCCCCCCGCCAGCCGTTCGCGGGGTGTCAGACAACTAGGTCGGGACCCGCACCATCTTCTTCAGCAGATGCTCCACCACCCCCTGCGGGTCGGCGGTCCGGCCGACATGGGTGCTCGACATCTGCACCACTGAACTGCGTTTTGCCGTCAGAAAGTGGAAGCGGGCCCGCGCCGGCAGTTGCGCGATGGGGCCGGCGCCGGCGTCGCCGCGGCAGATGGCCACGATGGCGTCCAGCCACGGCTGCAGGTCCTGAAGTTCGAGCGTCGGTGCGAATGCACGCAAGCGCGCCGGATCGACCTCGATTGCGGCTTCCAGGTGCTGGGCGCCGGGGCAGGACACGATCACGCCGACGTTGATGAACTCCTCGCGGTCAACCCGGGGTACCACGCGGATAACCGCGTAGTCATACGTGTGCAGCGTGGGCACGGATGGCCTCCTGGACGAAGGCGGCGCGGACGCGCAGGCGATGGACGAAATAGTCGACGTATGCCTGTCGGTACATCGCCGGGGTCGGAAAAGCCGGCTCGTTGACCAGCCAGGCATCGGGCACCAAGGCCACGATGCGCTCGATCTCCTGCGGCGGCAGGCGCGCCGCCAGCGCCTCGTCGACATCGGCAATGCATGAGGCAAACGGTAACAGCACGTGGTCACGGATCAGCACGAACGGCTTCGTGCAGGCTTCACCCGCACTGTCCCAGTCGTGGTGGAAGTACATCGCTGCACCGTGGTCGATCAGGTACAGCTTGCGATGCCAGACCATCAGGTTGGGATTGCGCGCAGTACGATCCACATTGCTGGTGAACGCATCGAACCAGACGATGCGCGAAGCCAGATCCGCCTCGACGGGCATGGCCGCAGGATCGTAATTGATGGCCCCGGGAAGATAATCACTGCCCAGATTCAGGCCCTCACTGGCGCGAATCAGTTCCTGGATTTCCGGATCGGGTTCGGTGCGGGCGAACTCGCGGTCCAGCTCGACGAACATGATCTCCGGAATCGGCAGGTCCAGCGTTCGGGCAAGCTCGCCGGCAATCAGTTCGGCAATGAGCGCCTTGGGGCCTTGCCCGGCACCGCGGAACTTTAGTACCACCATCCCGTCATCGTCGGTCTCGACAATGGCGGGCAGCGATCCCCCTTCGCGCAGCGGGGTGACATAACGCAGGGCGTGCACGGTGCGCACGGCAGCTTCCTTGGGCGGGGGACCGCAAGATTACCGCAAGGGCGATGATCCAAGCATGCCCAGGTAGCGCCGAGCCGTGCTCGGCGGAGTGGTCGGAGGGCACGGGGTGTAGGCATCCGACTGACGTCGGCTCTGCGCTGTCATGCACGGCGGTTCGGCAGCAGGGCGGCGACGATGCCGAGCAGAGGCAGGAAGGAGATCAGCTGGTACACGCGCACGATACCGGTGTGGTCGGCCAGCACGCCGAGCACGGCGGCGCCCAGTCCGCCCATGCCGAAGGCGAAGCCGAAGAACAAGCCGGACACGGTGCCGATGCGATGCGGCATCAGTTCCTGCGCATACACCAGGATCGCCGAGAACGCAGAAGACAGCACAAAGCCGATGATCACCGCCAGCACGCCGGTCCAGGCCAGGTCCACGTACGGCAGGGCGAGGGCGAACGGCGCCACGCCGAGGATGGAGGCCCAGATCACCGGCTTGCGGCCGATGCGGTCGCCCACCGGACCGCCGATCAAGGTGCCCGCGGCAGACGCCAGCAGGAACGCGAACAGATGCATCTGTGCGCTCTGCACGGACACATGGAACTTCTGTATCAGGAAGAACGTGTAATAGCTGCTCAGGCCGGCGATGTAGAAGTACTTGCTGAAGATCAGCACCAGCAGGATGCCGATCACCCAGCGCACCGTACGGGCAGGAAGCACCTCCGCCGATGCGGCAGGGTCTGCGGAACGCGGCCGCCGTGGTTCCGCTGCCACGCTGGCCAAGTGCTGCTGATACCACCGGCTGACATAGGTCAGCAGTGCGATGCCGATCAGCGCTGCGCCGGCAAACCACGCCACACTGGTACGGCCGTTAGGGACGATCACCGCCGCCGCCAGCAACGGACCGATCGCGGTGCCGGTATTGCCGCCGACCTGGAACACCGACTGTGACAAGCCATGCCGACCACCAGAAGCCAAGCGTGCGATGCGCGAGGATTCAGGGTGGAAGATCGCCGACCCGATACCCACCAACATGGCAGCTGCCAGCACCAGCGTGAAGCTGGGGGCATAGGCCAACAACATCAGACCACACAGCGTGGACACCATGCCGAAGGGCAGGGAGTAGGGGGCGGGACGACGGTCCGTGCGCAGCCCGATGAGTGGCTGGAACAGCGACGCAGTGAGCTGGTAGGTGAGGGTGATCAGGCCGATCTGGGCGAAGCTGAGATGGAACTGCCCCTTCAGGATCGGATAAAGCGCCAGGATCAGCGACTGCATCATGTCGTTGACCAGATGCGAGCCGGTGATCGCGGCAAGGACGCCGCCGACCAAGCGACGGCGCGGTGCAGCGACGGAGGATGACAATGAAGGGGTGGTACTGGACATGGGCGCGCTGCATCAGCGGGGGGAGCCGCATGGTAAAGTCGCCGCCGAAGTCCCTCCCGCGCGATATGGTCATGGATCATCGAGAAAAGGACAGTTCGGCGCCTGCCGGTCAGGGGCGTCCCCTGCCGATAGGCCCGTCCACGGCGGTGTTCTGCCGGGCGCGCAACTATCAGGCCGATACCGTCATCCCGCTGCACCATCACCCAGATCGGCACCAACTGGTCTATGCCGAAAGCGGGGTGCTGGTGGTGCATGCCGGCACGGGTCGCTGGGTGGTGCCCAGCACGCGCGCGATCTGGATGCCTGCCGGGGTCGGGCATCGGGTCGATTGCCTGGGGCCGGTGCGTATGCGCAGCCTGTATATCGCGCCACAGGCGATGCCGCATGCAGCCGCCGAAGCGTCCACGGTGTCGATCACCCCCTTGCTCGCCGCGCTGATCCACGCTGCAGTCGAGGTGCCCCAGCCCTACGCGCCGGATTCCCGTGACGGCCGGCTCATGCAGTTGATCATTGACGAATTGCAGACCCTCCCCGTGCTGCCGCTGCACCTCCCCGAACCCCGCGATCCACGTCTGCGGCGCATTGCACGTTACTGGGAGCGCACGCCCCACGATGCCTCGACCCTGCAGGACTGGGCGCAGCGCCTGCAGATCGACGTAAAGACCATCCAACGTCTGTGCGCGCGCGAGTTGGGCATGACGTTCGGGCAGTGGCGGCAGCAGGCGCGCCTTCTGCGTGCGTTGGAACGGCTGGCGCAGGGCGGCAAGGTGATCGATGTCGCCCTGGCGTTGGGGTATGACAGCCCCAGTGCGTTTGCCAGCATGTTCAAGAAGCGGTTCGGCCTCAGTCCAAGCCAGTTTTTCCGCTGACGCATAGCCGCCGTTGGTAGAGCCGGCTTCAGCCGGCGCCGCTATTGGTAGAGCCGGCTTAAGCCGGCTGGTTCGGTGCAGCCGACTGAAGTCGGCTCTACCCGTCGACTCTACCCATCGGCTGCCGGGGTGTGGGCGCGGATGTGGTCTATCAGTGCGCGCAGCTTGGCCGGCGGGTTATGGCGGCTTGGGAAATACAGAAAGAAGCCAGGGAAGGGCGGCAGGTACGTCTCCAGCATCGTCACCAATTCGCCGCGCGCGATGTACGGGGCGAAGGTTTCTTCCATGCCGAAGGTGATGCCCCCGCCGGACAGCGCGGTACGGACCATCAGCAACATGTCGTTGGTGGTCAACTGCGGGGATACGGTGACGTCGAACGCGCGGCCGCCCTCGGCAAACTCCCAGCGATAGGGCGCTGCTTCCGGCGCGGGTCGCCAGCCGATGCAGCGGTGGCGGGAGAGCTCGCCGGGATGCGAGGGAGCGCCATGCTCCGCGACATAGCCGGGCGAGGCGACGACGACCTCGCGCTGCGGACCGGTAAGCGCGATGGCCACCATGTCCTGTTCGATCACCTCACCCAGCCGCACGCCCGCGTCGAAGCCAGCCGCCACGATGTCCGATGGCGCGTCGGTGACGGTGACATCCAGCGTGATGCCGGGATGCGTCTGCAGGAAGTGGGATATCAGCGCCCCGGACAGGAAGCGCTCGGCGATGGAGGTCACCGCAACGCGCAGCAGGCCGCGTGGCTCGCCGACACTGGCGGCATCTTCGAGTGCCGAGGCAACGACGTTCAATGGCGCGGCGATTTGGCTGAGCAGCCGCTCGCCGGCCTCGGTCAGCCGCACGCTGCGGGTGGAGCGCTGCACCAGCGCGGTGCCCAGGCCGTCCTCCAGTCGCCGGATGCCTTGGCTCACCGCAGAGCGGGTTACGCCCAGGCGATCAGCCGCCGCACGGAAGTTGCCTCCCTCGGCAACGGCAAGGAACAGGCGCAGCAGGTTGAGATCGGTGTCCATTGGTTACCGATACTAACCACTCTGTCCAGCGGACGGGGAGTTCTCTGGACACTGACACGCTCGTAAGGTGACCGCTCTTCCATGAAGTCGCCACAGGAGTTCGCCATGAACCAGATTCAGGACAAGATCGTGCTCATCACCGGGGCCAGCAGCGGGATCGGCGAGGCCACCGCGCGGCTGCTTGCGCAGCAGGGCGCTACGGTGGTGCTGGGGGCGCGCCGCATCGATCGGTTGCAGGCACTGGTGACCGAGATCCAGGCTGCCGGCGGAACCGCGATGGCGCTGGCGCTGGATGTCACCGATCGAACGCAGACGGCGGATTTCGTCCAGCGTGCCGTGGAGACCTACGGGCGGGTGGACGTGATCATCAACAACGCAGGGGTCATGCCGCTGTCCCCGCTGGCGTCGTTGAAGCTGGATGAGTGGGATCGCATGATCGACGTCAACATCCGCGGGGTGCTGCACGGGATCGCAGCGGTGCTGCCGCAGATGCAGGCGCAGGGCTACGGGCAGGTGATCAACATTGCCTCCATCGGGGCGCATGCGGTGTCACCGACGGCGGCGGTCTACTGCGCAACCAAGTACGCGGTCTGGGCGATCTCCGAGGGGCTGCGGCAGGAGAGTCCGTCGTTACGGGTGACCACCATCAGCCCGGGTGTCACCACGTCCGAACTGGCGGACAGTATTTCCGATGCGCAGGGCCGCGAGGAAATGAAGGCGTTCCGCGCGACGGCGATTCCGGCCGAGGCAGTGGCACGTGCGATCGCGTTTGCGGTGGCGCAGCCGGCTGATGTGGATACCAGTGAGATCATCGTCCGTCCGACCGCCAGTCCGCATTGATTTCCGCACGGACGCTGTGAGGAACCGAGACCCGCAGCCCGCACGAAATGGAGACCGCAGCCCTGGTAGCGCCGAGCCATGCTCGGCGGAATGCGGGACGGCGGGCGCGCCAACAGCAGCCGACTGAAGTCGGCTCTACCAAGCGATCAATCCACCGCACGATCAATCCATCGCGCCGTCAATCCACCGCGCGATCAATCCACCAAGCGATCAATCTACCAAGCGATCAATCCACCGCACGATCCACGCGTCATGCGGGCACTTCGGCGTCGGCGGCAATCAGTTTTTCTTTCTTCAGTTCCGCCCAGAAATCCGCCGGGATGGCGATGGACATCGACGCGACGTTCGCGCGGACCTGCTCGGGCGTCCGTGCACCGGGGACAATGCACGAGACCACCGACGGCGCGTCGGCAAACTGCAGCGCCGCGGTGCGCAGGTCGATGCCATGGCGCTCGCAGATCGCGGCGATCTTGGCGCGCTTGGCCGGCGCCCACTCCGGGATCGGGCTGCCGTACAGATAGCGCTCGCGGCCGGTCAGGTAGCCCGCCAACAGCGGTGAGCCCACCATCACCGAAACGCCTTTTTCAGCGAGCTTCGGGAAGGTGTCGCGCAGGGTGGTTTCGTGGTCCAGCAGTGAGTACTGGCAGGCCAGCAGCATGATGTCCGGATCCGATTCGGCCACCGCGCGCAGAGCCGGTTGCGGCCGGTTCACCCCGAACCCCCAGCCTTTGATCAAGCCTTCCTCGCGCATCTTCGACAGTTCCGGCATGGCGCCGCGCAGTGCTTCGGCAAAGCGCTGTTCCCACGGCATGCCGAGGTCTTTTTCGTTCTCCGGCGACAGGTCGTGGATGAACACGATATCCAACTGCGACACGCCCAACCGGTTGAGGCTGTCTTCCACGGAACGCCGTGCGCCGTCTGCGGAATAGTCGTAGCGATAACGGAACGGCGCCGGATCGTGCCAGTTGGTTTTCTGCAGGGGGCCGGACGTGCCGGTGAGCAGGCGACCGACCTTGCTGCTGAGGGTGTACTGATCGGCGGGGTGCAGGTGCAGTTCATTGCCCATGCGCCGCTCGCTCAGGCCCAGCCCATACCAGGGCGAGGTGTCGAAAAGGCGGACGCCCGATGCCCACGCCGCCGCCATGGTGGCCTGTGCTGCGTCACGGGTAGTGGGTGCCAGGCTGCCTCCCAAGGGCGCACCGCCGAGTCCCATGCGGGTCGGCGGACGGTAGCGGCCACCCGCGGGCTGCGGTCGCGCAACCGGGCTGCTGCCGCTGCGGGGTGTGCCACGCGTGGGCAGCACGCTGCCCGGTGCCGGTGACTGCGCGAACAACGGCGAGGCCGCCATGACCGCCGCGCTGGCCGCGGCAAGGGAAAGAAACTGACGTCGTGAGTTCACTGGGGTCTCCTGGAGGGGAAGGCGTGCAGGGCGCTCGCAAGCCACACGACCTTATCGCGGCACCGTCTCAACGCAGCGGGAACGGCCATCGCCGAGGCCCGTTACGCCGGTGGCGAGCGATTCCTGCAAGTGCGCTGCCAGCGCGCTCCCTAGGCTTTTCCCATGCAACGGAGGGGGAGAGTGCGATGCAGGGTGCAGGCAAAGAAACAGGCAGCGATACCGGTCTCGAACTGCCTGCATGGCAGCAGGTGGCACGCGAAGAAATCAGCCAGCGGCTGGCGGATGCCGATTTTCCGTGTCTGTTCGCACGCAAGGCGTGGCGGGCCGGTTCCATCTGGTTCCAGTTCTGCGAGCGCGATCGCTACGTTGCCGCGCGTGAAGCACTGGCCGCCTATACGGACATGGTCAAGACGGTCGCCATCGAGGAGCGTCTCTATCGGCCGCTGTGTCTGGTCTTCCGCAACGAGGAAGACGAGCAGCCAATGGACCAGCACGCGGCGGCGTGGCAACTGCTGGAGTGGCTGCATCGCTACGATCCGCAGGCATGGCCTGCGAAGGTGCCCGATGAAACCGACGACCCGGCTTGGAGTTTCTGCTTCAACGGCGTGCCGTTGTTCGTCAACATCAGCTCGGCCGCCCATGTGCAACTGAAGAGTCGCAACCTGGGCCGATGCCTGGTGCTGGTGGTCAACCCGCGCGAGAACTTCGACGTGGTCGCCAGCGCGGCCTCGCCGCATGGGCGCACGTTGCGCGCGCGGATCCGCAGTCGCGTGGAAAGCTACAACCAGGCACCTGCGCCGGCGAGCCTGGGATTCCATGGCGAACCGGGCAACCGCGAATGGATGCAGTACCAGCTGGACGAGCCAGGGCTGGAGGCGCCTGCCTGCTGCCCGTTCTCCACGCAGCGCAGGCGCCTCCGATGATCGGATTCGATCTGAACCTGTTGCTGCTGTACATCGTGACGGTCACGGTGATGATCGCGCTGCCGGGCCCGGTGATGATCCTGGTGGTCAGTGCGGGACTGTCCGGTGGGCCGAGGCGCGCGTTGTCGACCATCGCCGGTACCAATGCGGCCTCGCTGCTGCTGATCGCGCTGTCGGCGCTCATGGTCCAGGGTCTGCTGGCCATCGATGAGGCGTACTTCAACGGCATCAAACTGCTGGGGGCGCTGTACATCGGCTACGTCGGCTGGGGGCTGCTGCGCGCGGTCCCCTTCGAAGGCCGGCCGCAGGCAGGTGGCGGTGTCGGCGGCTTCGGCAAAGGCTTCATGGTCGCCATCGCCAACCCCAAGGACATCATCTTCTTCGCCTCGTTCTTCCCGCAGTTCATCGGCATCATGCCGCAGCCGGCACTCAGCCTCGTGGTGCTGACACTGCTCTGGGTGGCGCTTGATTTCGCTACGCTGATGGTGATGTTCCAGTTGGTGCGTCGACTGCTTCGACCGGTGCTGCAGCGTGCGCTGCTGCGATGCTCGGGCGTGCTGCTGATCGTTGTGGCACTGGTGGGGGTGGCGTTTGCCGGACGGGCGTTGTGGACGACCTCGGGATGACGGCCAAGCGGCCGTGGCGGCAGTGCGTCATCGCAGGTCAGCACCGTGCCACGGGTCAGCTCGCCCATGTTGAGCGGAATGCGAAAGCGTATCCGCAGGCGAACAGTTTTACTGAAATTCGTGAAATCAGGCGCGCTATCCCCCGTGTTTCCGATGTCCCCTCTTGGCAGCCGCTCCATCCTGCGAGAGCCCTCCGCACCGGGCGCGCACGTGAGTACGACCGCTCCCGGCCCGCTCTCGCTGCGAGCAGTTGGCAATGGAGCTGCCATGCAGGCCCCGCTCGTGCGCTCGTTCGATCCGCCGCGAGTGGATTGGAGCCAAGGGCTTCCTGCGGTATGGGAGGCGAGGCAGGGAAGCGCCACAGGTCGCACCTCGGATCCATCGCGCCTGCAACAGATCGTTCTCGGTCTCGGAGACGATGATGCCTGGCGCCGCATCAGTCCGCGCTTGGAACAAGCGACGATGGCGCCGTATGCCGATGCGTTGAGAGGCCTCGTTGCCGCGGTCAGCGCACTGCCAACCAGCGAGCGCAAGGCGTATCCGGGTCTGCCCGGCTTCACGCGCCATCATGCGGTCAAGTCATTGCTGGAGTCCAGAACAGATGTGCCCGTACCCCCAAAGGTGCTCGTGAGCATCATGGGGTGGCAGCAGTCCGTCATCGGTGAGTTGTACGCCGCACTTTTCTCCGGTGGCGTGCTTGACTGGGATACGACATGGTTCGACTTCGGCCTGGATCACGACAGTGTCGCCACCGGTGCGATACGCACGGAGCTGTGGGCCGCAATGGTCGTGGGGCCGACTTATTCCAGCGTCGAACACGGCGCGGTGGTCTCGCCTGACCAGTTCGACGGTCCGCTTGTGCAGCGACTGCGGGGCGAAGAATCGGCTGAACAGGTAAGCGCTGCAATGCACATCGATGACACTGCATTAAAAAAATGGATTTCATGTGCGGCCGAGACGTTGCGACGTGGCGGAACCCTGTCGTCGGAACATGTCCTACCGTTGAACAGGGACAGCGGCGGATGTGCCCATGCTGGCATCAGGTAACGCTGCGCAATGCGCGTGGAGACCTGACAGCCATCATGGTCGTGGCCGCGAGGGCCGCGAACGTGGCGCGGCCCCACCCATCTTCGTTACAGCGTCAGTGCGCCAGCAGGCGCGCGTACAGTGCGGCACCGTAATGCGGTGGATGCTGGGGTGCCTGCAGGGTGAAGTGCGGGCTGGCAGCGTGCAGCGCGGTCGAGAAAGGACGCATCAACGCATCGCCGGCACTGAATGCACCGCCCGACCAGGACAGCGGCACCGGCTCGCCGGCCTGGAAGTCCAGGTTGATGCGCAGCGCGTCGGCGATGGCAGCCAACTCGTGCCCGGCCCGCTCGAAGATCGAGGCGGCCACCGGGTCGCCAGCCTGTGCTGCGCGCGATACCAGCGGCGACAGCTGCGCCAACTCACCCCGTGAGCCGTGGCCCTCGCCGTACACATGCGCGCAGATGTCCAGGTCGTGCTCGCCCAGCTGGAAGTGCTCGCGCAGGATGCCGTGCAGCGGCCCGCGCGGCAGGCGGCCATCACTCATCCGCGAGAACGCATTGAGCCCCTGCACGGCAATCCAGTACGCCGACCCTTCATCGGAAAACGCTTCTCCCCAGCCGCCGGCACGTGCAGAGGCCGCACCGCGACGTCCGTAGCCCATCGAGCCCGTGCCGGCGATGATGTTGATGCCATCGGCGCAGGCCAACGACCCGGCCCAGCCACAGACCATGTCGTTGTCGCAGCTGTAACGTGCGTGACCCAGCACGTCCCCGGGAATCGACTGCAGCCGGGCAGTGGCGCGGCTGTCTTCGCCGTACGCAGGCAGGCCGAAGAACGCCTGGCGGATGGCCTCGCGTCCTGCGTCAACCTGCGTCAGGACCTGCTCGATGCCTTCAGCAAGAATCGCACGCACGCCGTCCAGCCCCACCTGCGGGTGATACGTCGTCCCCAGCTGCGCCTCGGCCAGCAGCGTGGCCTGCGCATCGATCAGGGCGAAGCGGGTCTTGGTGCCGCCACCGTCCACGCCCAGGTACAGCGCGCCACTCATGCGTCCAACGCGTACAACTGCACGCCCTGTACCACGCGGTTGACGATGCCGGCCGGGTTCGGATTGTCCGGTGTCACCCCGCGCGCCAGCGAATGCAGGAACGCGTAGATCTGCGCCGCGGCGACATAGGGCCACAGGAGCTCGACATCGTGTGCGTCCTGCAGCCCGCGCACCGCCAGCGTATCGGCGGCGGCCGCATCGCGCGGCTGGGCGGAGATCTCGATCACCCGCGCCGCACAGCCGTCGCGGCGCAGTTCGTCGATCAGGTCGTGGTCGTAGCGCCGCGTGTGCGGATCGTTGGACACGAACACCACCACCAGCGTGGAATCGGTGACGAAGGTCTTCGGACCATGGCGGAATCCCAGCGGTGAGTCATAGCACGTGACAACGGCCCCGTTGGTCAGCTCGCCGAGCTTCAGCGTGGCTTCGCGCGCCAGGCCCTGCAGCAGCCCGCTGCCCAGATACACCACGCGGTCATGGCGGGCTTCGGCCAAGGTGTGGAGCAGGGGCAGGGCGGTGTCGATCACCTGCGCGGTGGCCGCCGCAATGGCGTCGACGCGACCGCCGCGCACGCTGGCAGGCACCAGCGCGGCCAGCGTGGCGTACATCATGCAGCTGAAACTGGAGGTCATCGCAAAGCTGGTGTCGTGCGTCTGCTCGGGCAGCAGCAGGGTCATCGAGCGGGCCACGGGCACCCGCGCCAACGCGCCGGTGGGATTGCAGGTCACCACCAGATGGTGCACCTCATCGACCAGCGATTCGGCCAGCTCGACCGCTGCCAGACTTTCCGGACTGTTGCCGGAACGCCCGAAGGACACCAGCAGCAGGCGCTGGGTCGGGTCCAGGTACAGGCGCGGTGCGCAGACGATGTCGGTGGTCGGCACGGCGTCCACGCGCGCGGCCAACTGGCGGTCCAGCAGCGGTGCAAGGCATTGGCCGATGTAGGCCGATGTGCCCGCACCGGTCAGCACGACGCGCGCGGATGGGTCATCGATCAGGGGCCCGACGAACGCGCGCAGCTGATCGGCCATCGTCGCCACCAGGGCATCGGTGGCCTGCAGCATGTCCGGTTGCTGGGCGATCTCGCGCGCGGTCCACAGTGCACCGTTCGCTTCCAGCGTCGGTTCGGGGAAACCGAGAATGTCAGGTGAGGTCATGGTTCGTGCATGCATGGTGGTAGTCATCGAGGACAGCGCTGATATGGGCCATGGCCAGGGACTGCGGATCGAACGTTGCCGTTCCGTTGCGCACCGCGTTCAAGGCATGGGGAAGGTACTGGCCGATGAGCGGCATCGGCGGCGGGTCGGCCCGCAGGTTGTCGAACAGCTGCACCCGCGCCGCTTCGATCTGCGGGTCAGGCCAGTAGTAGCGGATGCGGTCGCTGAGGCTGTACTGCAGATCGGTGGACAGGGCACGGCCTTCGCCGTGGTAATAGCGCTGCCAATAGCCGGGTGCATCCTGCATGCGGCGCAGGGTGACCTCGCGCAGCCGCGCGCGCTGGTCATCGGCGATCCACTCGCGCTCGATGGCATCGAGTCCCCACAGTGCTTCGCGCAGGGCGAATGTCAGGCCCGGACCCACCTTCAGGATCGCGAAGTGATCACGCACCAGCGCGGCCAGCGCATCGCGGGTCTGGTAGTCGGTGGAATGCGCTTCGAAGACCAGCCCCGGCACCGTGGTGACCGACTGGCTGAGCGCCTGTGCCTTGCTGCTGTCGTAGTCGATGACGTCGTGGTGGTCGAACTCCACGCCCGGTTGCACCACCGAGGCCAGCACGCGCAGCCACGCCTCGCCCAGGCCGGCGGCCTCGAAGGCGACGCGATGCGCCTGGATGGTGGCCAGCGCGGCATCGGCAGTGGTCACCGCCAGGCCTTCGATCGACTCCGTGGCGCCGCCGGGCACGGGCACTTCGGTGCCGATCACATACACCGGCGCCTCGCCACCGGCCTGCTGCCACGCGGCCTCCGCGGCACGGCACAGGCGTACGGCACGCCTTACGATCTCGGCTTCCGGCAACGGCTCCGGGTCGCCACTGCAGGCCATCGAGCAGTCCAGGTGGATCTTGCGGAAGCCGGCAGCGACGTACTCACCGACCATCACCTCAGCCTTGTCCATCGCGGCCGCCGCGTCCAGCGACGTCCACGGGTTGGGACCCAGATGATCGCCACCGAGCACGATGCGGCCGGCGTCGAAACCCACGCGCTCGGCGATGTCATGCACGAAGCGCACGAAGTCTGCCGGTCGCATGCCGGTATAGCCGCCATCCTGGTTGACCTGGTTGCAGGTCGCCTCGAACAACAGCAGATCCTGACCGGTGCGCTGCGCGTGGCGCAGGCTGGCCTCGATGACCAAGGGATGGGCCGAGCAGATCGAGGTCACGCCGATGGCGTGGCCTTGCCGATGCCGCGCGACCAGGTCGAGCAGAACGTGCATGGGGAGTCCTGTCAGGGGAGGGGAGAAGGCGGTGTCTGGCGCTCGGGTTCGAGCACCAGCAGCAGCGATGCGATCAGGGCGAGGACCAGGCCGACCGTCTTCAGCGGGCCCGGCACGACGCTGGCGAACAGCAGCGACAGCACGGCCGTCACCAGCGGTGCGCCTGCGTTGCTCAGCGGCGCCACCACCATGGCCTTGCCGTAGCGGAAGGCAAAGACCAGGGTGAGCGCGCCGATCGCGTTGAGGATCTGGATGCCAGCGGTCATCCACGGCCCGGTCAGGCCCCAGTTGATCGGTTGCGAAAAGTCGGTCATCGCCAAGGCCACCGGTGCCAGCAGCAGCGCGCCGAGCGTCATGTAGGCAAAGATGCTTTCCGCCCGCACCGTGTCGTTGGCCAGCTTCATGAAATAGGCCTGCAGGCCCCACGCCAGCATGATCAGCAGGGATTGCACGAACCAGCCCAGACCGGCTTCGCCGCGCCCGAAAGACAGATCCAGCAGCGGCAGCGCCACCAGGGCCAGCACGATGCCCAGCGTGCCCTGCCAGCCGGTGCGCTCGCGCAGCAGCAGGAAAGAGAGCGCAATGGTCACCACCGGCGACAGCGAAATCACCGGGAACACGAAGTACGCAGGACCGATGGTCAGCGTGTGGAACAGCAGCATCTGCCCACCGGCACCGAGCAGGCCGATGATCAGGCCGTAGCCGATCGCCCGCTTCGAGCGCTCCAGCTGCCAGCCGCCGCGCCACAGGATGTACAGCGCCGGCGGCACCATGGTCAGCGCCCAGACGCAGTACACCAGCGTGTCCGGGAAGCCATGCGCAGCAGATAGCGGGGACAGCGCGCCCCACACACCCCACAGGGCCACCGTGGCCAGCGCGAATCCCAACCAGGGGCGACGGCGCGCGGGCGGGGCAGCCATCACGACGGCCTCGGCACTCATGCGCCGGTACCGGCAGGAGTGGCCTGCAGCATCAGGAAGCGCTCGAACCGCGCGGGCAGGCGGGCCACGGCGCCGCCGTCCACCTCGCCCAGATCGGTGTCGTTGAACAGGTCACGCACCGCCCAACGGCCGGCCGGCAGTCCACGCAGCTCGACCTTGCCGTCCCAGCGGGGCGCGTAAAAGGTGTAGTAGCGAGCTCCGTCCTTGGCGATGGCATGCGCTTCGGGCTTGTCGAAGCCGATGTCGTACAGCGTGCCCAGGTACTCGCCCTTGGGCAGCATGTGCGTGTTGTACAGGCCCACCCACCGACGCCACAGCGCTTCGCGCTCGTCGGTCAGCACGAAGCCGCCGGGCGGAAGGGGGACCGAGGGATGATCGGTGTCCTTCGGCCAGGTGAACTTGCTGGAGATCACCGCGCCGATGCCCACGCTGGAAGCGAAGTCATCGCGGTTGTCGGACAACTCCACATGGTCGCCGGCGTAGCTGCTGCGGTCGCCGATCAGCGCCTTGATGGACTTACCCTTGCTGCGCACCTGCCACGACGACAGCGGATCCGACGACGGGAACTGGTCGGTAGCCGGCAGGTTGTGGAAGGCGAACGCGGTGCCGCACGGGCACAGCTCGACGACGGCATCAGGGTTCGCATCGTGCGCCGCGCGGTAGATCGCATCCCAGAATTTCGCCAGGCCCACCACGGAATCCTGCGGGCTGGCGTGCTTGTGTGCCGGATTGAAGCAGGGCGCGACGGCATTGAGGTGCTGGCCATCCAATTTGATGCCCTCGAAGCCCCAGTCGGCGATCGCCTTGCGGGTCAGTTCGACGTAGAAATCGATGGTTGGCTGGTAAGCCGGGCACTGGGTCAACGCGTTCCACCAGGTGACGGTCTGGAAGGCGCCTTCCTTGTCCAGCAACAGCATGTCGACATGGTCGTGCAGCACGTCGCTGCCCGGGTCGGCGGCCAACGGGGCCAGCCACAGGCGCGGACGCATGCCATGACGCCGTACCTCCGCGGTGAACGCGCGCATGTCCGCATCGCCGCGCGGGAACTTGCGCAGGTCGATCTTCCAGTCGCCTTCGTTGGTCTGCCAGCCGTCATCCAGCACCGCCCATTCGAAGCCGAGCTCCTTAGCCTTCGGCAGCGTGGCGAAGATCTGCTCCACGCTGAAGTCGCGCTCGTAGCCCCATGCACACCAGATCGGCGCGAACGCCGAATCGGGCGGACGCGGGCCTTCGATGCCTTCGCCGCGCATGAAGACCTGGTACTGCTGCAAGGGCGCGTAGAAATCGCCTTCGTGCACGGCCAGCAGGGTCCGCTCGGTCACCAGTTCCTGGCCCGGTGCCAGGGTGACGGCCTGCGGTGATTCGATGGCGATGGCCGCACCCTTCGCGGTGCGCCTGACCGGCAAGTCCAGTGGGCGCGGGACGGGCTCGACATGGCCAACGGCCAGGCCGACATCGCGGCGCCAGATATTGGCAACCGGCGTGCCGCCGCCGTAGTCCGATGAATCCATGGACAGCGTGTTGCGCTGGTCGAAGCCCGCATCCATCGGCTGCACCCAGTCGCGGCGATCGGTGTGGGTGGCACCGGAAAAACTCCAGAAGCCGCCCGGCGCCTCGTCCAGCTGGTACGCGCTGTTGCGCCAACCGGTCACGGCCAGCGGCGCGCTGCCGATGTTGCGGTAACGCACCTGCAGCAGGGCCAGACCGGGCTGCTGGTCAAAACTGCTCACCGCAACCTGCTTTTCCACCCCGTTACGGGAGCGGCCGGTGAAGACCACCTGCTTGCCGGGGCCATGACGGGGGTCATCCAGCACATGCGCCTGCTGATCCACGAGGGCAAAGTCGACGATCTCGGTGTCGGCCAGCAGCAGCGCTTCACTGGGCTGCCAGCCGGTCAGGGGCTTGCCGTTGCGGGAAACGCGGGTATGCATGCGCTTGTCGAAGGCAAGGCTCAGCACGGCATCGCCGGCGGCCTGATCCGTCGAACGGGGAGCCATCGCGGCGCGCGCCCAAGGGGCTGCACTCCAGGCCATGCTGCCTGCCACGCTTCCGGCAATCAGCTTCAATGCGGTACGGCGTCCAATCGGTGGCATAACGTCATTCCGAGTAACGATGAGGGGCATTCTGCGCACGCGGTAAACGTTGATGCAAGCGTTTTGTTGCGATATGGTTCGATTAAGTTTCGTTTTCTAACAGTGGAGTGCGTCATGGCAGTGAAGCAGCAGGTGTTGGCCCTTGGAGTGGCGCTGGCGGCCATCAGTCTCGCGGCCTGTTCGCCGTCCCCTGGGGCCGGCAAAACCGCTGCGTCGGTGCCCGCATCGAGTGCTGACGCCGTCACGACGAACACTACGCCCTATGCGATGGCCGACTTTGCCACCGTGCGCAAATTCGATGCCCATGTGCACGCCAACGACCGTGATACCTCCCTGTTGCAGCAGGCGCGCGCGGACAACTTCGAGGTGCTGTCGATCAATGTCGATTACCCGGACTTCCCCAGCCTGCAGGATCAGCATGCGATCGCCGTCGCGCAGGCGAAGCAGGATCCCGCGCATTTCCACTGGGCGACCACGTTCTCGATGAAGGGCTATGGCAGCGCGGGCTGGCTGCAGCAGGTCAACACGGGGCTGGACCGGGACATCGCCGAGGGCGCGCGGGCAGTCAAGGTCTGGAAGAACATCGGCATGGTGGAGAAGGGTGCGCAGGGCAGGGCGATCATGCTCGACGACGCAGGCCTTGCACCGGTGGCCGAGCATGTGCGCGCGCTGGGTGTGCCGTTGATCGCGCACCAGGGCGAGCCGTACAACTGCTGGCTGCCACTGGACAAGATGACCACCAACAACGACCGCGAGTACTTTGCCAAGCACCCGCAGTACCACATGTTCCTGCATCCCGAGCAGCCTTCGCACGCCGACCTGATGGCGGTGCGCGACCGCTTCGTCGCCGCGCATCCGCAGTTGCGGGTGATCGGCGCGCACATGGCCAGCCTGGAGTACGATGTGGACGTGCTGGCCGGCTTTCTTGACCGGTTTCCGAACGCGACGGTCGATCTGGCTGCACGCATGAGCCAAGTGCAGTATCAGTCCAATGCAGACCGCGCGAAGGTGCGCGACTTCTTCATCCGTTACCAGGATCGGCTGCTCTACGGCACCGACCTGACCCAGTCACCGGGCGCGGATACGGCGCAGTTCAAGGCGGAAACGCATGCGGTGTGGCAATCGGACTGGCGCTACCTGGCCACCGACGAAACCCAGCATATCGACGTGCTGGCCGCCGATGTCGCCGGTCTGGCGCTGCCGCGTGCAGTGATCGACAAGGTGTACTACGGCAATGCAGCACGCGAGTTCAAGCTGTAACGGCGGGCCCAGGAATCCCGGTGACGCCGCGCCGCGCTTCGCGGATTCCGGGCGACCGGTGAATGGGCTGGTAGCGCCGAGCCGTGCTCGGCGGAGTGGGTCGGCGCGTGTGGGTTGGATGCAGCCGACTGAAGTCGGCTCTACCTCGCCAGCAGGCGGTCGACCACGCGCGGCGAGCGGTGAATGGGCTTTGGTAGCGCCGAGCCGTGCTCGGCGGAGTGGGTCAGTGCGCGTGGGTTGGGTGCAGCCGACTGAAGTCGGCTCTACCCGCTGGCTGTATCCCGCCAGCCGCTGCCGCCGCTGCGCTGTGGATCAGGTCAACTGCAGGTCCACGCCCAGGGCCCGGCAGTGCTGGGCCACGTCGTCGGGGGCGCCGACATCGGTGATCAGCGTGTCGATGTCCGATACCGGAATGATCCGGTGCAGGCAGACCTTGCCGAACTTGGAGCTGTCCGTGATCGCGACCACCGCACGTGCCGCCTCGACCATCTTGCGGTTGAGCATGGCTTCGGGTTCGTAGTGCGTGGTGATGCCGCGCTCCACATCGAATCCATCCACGCCCAGGAACAGCAGGTCCACATGCAGGGCATCGAGTGCTTCCACGGTCAGCCCGCCATAGAAGGCCATGTTCTTGCGCCGCAGTTCTCCGCCCAGCATCACCAGGTTGATCCGGGTCTTCGGGCTGAGCACGGTCAGTACGCCGAAATCGTTGGTGACGACGGTCAGATCAATGTCCGGCAGGGCCTCGGCCAGCTGCATCGCTGTAGTGCCCGAATCAATCGCGATGGTGTCGCCCGGCCGTACCATCGCCGCAGCGCGCGCACCGATGCGGCGCTTCTCATCCAGAAACACAGTGCGCTTGGTCTCGTAATGAGGCTCGGCCGCAGGCGCGGCACTCACCGCACCGCTGTCGATGCCGCCGCCGTATGCGCGCGCCATGACCCCGCGCTCAGCGAGGTAGCGCAGGTCCTTGCGCACGGTCTGCAGGCTCACGCCGAACTGTTGGGCGAGCGAGGACACCTGCACACTGCCGTGCTGGCGAACCAGTTCACTGATCTGTTGGCGGCGATGGCTGGTGTCCCGGGTGGCGACCATGCAGAGAGCTCCTTTCAAACGTTCAAGAGTATGCGCCTTTTCGTTACATTTCGCTATTGATGCAAAACGAAACCTCATATACGCTCGGTTTCGTTGCTTCACCAGCCAGGCCCCCACAGCCACCGTCCTACGCTTCATGCCTCAGGAGAGAGAGCCCGTGAACGCCGTCCGTCCGCATCGCCATTGTCTTTACCATGGAATCACCCTTGCCTTGCTACTGCCCGCCACGGCGTGGTCGCAGCAAGCCAGTCCCGACACGCCGCCGCCCGCCGGTGCACCGGTGGCTGCTGCTGAGCAGGCACCTGCCGGCAGCGCCGTCGATCTGGAAACCGTGCAGGTCAGCGGTGTCCGCGCCGCGCTGGCGCGCTCCACCGAACTGAAGCGCGATGCGTCTACCGTGCAGGATTCGATCAGCGCGCTGGAACTGGGCCGCTTCCCGGATGACAACGTGGCCGACTCGCTCAGCCATATCACCGGCGTATCGATCACCCGCACGGCCGGCGGCGAAGGACAGAAAGTCAGTGTCCGTGGCCTGGGCCCGGAATACACGCTCACCACCTTCAACAACCGCATCCTCGCCACCGACGGCGCAGGGCGCGACTTCGCCTACGACGTGTTGCCGTCGGACGTGATCAGTGGCGCCGATGTGGTCAAGGGCGCACAGGCATCCCTCACGGAAGGGGCGATCGGCGGCCTGATCAACCTGCGTTCGGCCAGCCCGTTCGACAACAAGGGCCAGCATGCGATCGTGCGTGCAGAGGGCGACCACAACCAGATGTCCGAGTTGAACGGCCGCAAGTTCTCTGCGACCTACAGCAACACGTTTGCCGACGACACCATGGGCCTGCTGATCGGCGCGGTCTACGCCGAGCGCAAGGACCGCACGGATATCGCGGGCAATGACGGCGGCTGGACCCGCAATCCGGATCCGGCCGACCCCAGCTGGGGTGGCAATGCCTGGGGCGGCAACATCGACCCGAACGGCAATGGCGAACTGGATCCGGACGAATACGGTCTGATCGCGCCGGGTCAGTTCCGCGTCGGTTCGGTGCTGGAAGACAAGAAGCGCAAAGCCTTCTCGGGCAAGTTCGAGTGGCGTCCCAACGACGACGTGCGCATCGTGGTGGACGGCCTGAAAACCCGCCTGGATTCGCCGCAGGTGTCTTACCAGCAGTCGTTCTACCCGCTGTTCGCACCGGGCCGTTGGTCGGATATCAACGTGCAGAACGGCATCGTCACCGGCTTCACCATGGACAACCCGGATCCGGAGCAGCGGATGAACCCGGAAGTGCTCAACCAGACCGAGCACCGCGTGGTGGATACCGATCTGTTCGGCATCAACGGCAGCTGGAAGGTCAACGACAGCCTGACCATGACCGGCGATGTGTACCGCTCCACTTCCGAGCGCAAGTCGGGCGGGCAGGACACCTACGTGGTGCTGCGCATGAACCAGCCGAACGTCACGCGCATCGACCTGACCGGCGACGCCGTGCCGAATGTCACAACGACGCTGGATGATGGCCGCGATCTGTCCACGGGGCTGGCCAACGGCCAGTTCAATGACCGTGATTTCAACACGCACTACATGGAACTGCGTGGCGACAACATCAAGGACGAGATCACGGGCGGCACCATCGCCGGCAAGTTGTACGTCGGCGAGTGGGGCGTGGACTCACTGAACTTCGGCATGACCCGCACCGAGCGCAGCAAGCGCCGTGACCTGGTCAACAACACCCTCAACGGCGGTGCCGACTACTACTCGGTGGACAACGCGATCAACGTCGGCGATCTGGGCGGTGGCGTGCTGGACCGCACCCTGTCACTGCCGAACTTCATGAACAAAGTGGGCTCGAACTTCCCGCGCAGTTTCCTGGGCTTCGACGTGCCGAACTACCTGGCCAGCCTGGAAGCCTACAACGGCAACCCGCGTCCCGACGGCAGCGTGTACGACTTCGCCAACGCCGCACCGCAGTGGAATCCGCTGGAAAGCTACCGCGTGGAAGAAAAGACCAACGCGTTCTACGTCCAGGCCGACCTGTCCGGCGAGCGCTGGAGCGCGGACGTGGGGGTGCGCGTGGTCAGCACGACGACGCGCGCGCAGGCATGGGATGCAAAGATCATCAGCATCACCGAGAACGGCGCGTTCAACTACACCGCACGCTACGCCGACCCGACCCCGGTGCTGCAGGACGGCAGCTACCGCTACATCCTGCCGTCGGGCAACTTCACCTGGCGCTTCACCGATGATCTGCTGCTGCGCCTGGGTGCGGCCAAGACGATGGCGCGCCCGCCGGTGGACAAGCTCGCACCGACCAACACCACGGCCAGCGTGTCGTGGGGCGAGTTCACCCAGATCTACGGCGGCAACGTGGATCTCAAGCCCTACACCGCGCAGCAGGGCGATGTCTCGCTGGAGTGGTACTTCGACGAGCAGTCGATCGCCAACATGGCGGTGTTCTACAAACGGATCGAAAACCAGATCACCACCAGCTGGGAGCCGGGCCAGGACATCGGCGTGCCGGGCTACCTGTTCAACGTGATGCGCCCGATCAACGGCGACTACGCCAAGGTGCACGGCATCGAAGCCGGACTTCAGCACTTCTGGGAGAACGGCCTGGGGTTCCGCGCGCAGTACACGCGCAACTGGTCCAAGAGCTTCGTCGGCGGCGAAGAGCGCCCGCTGGAAGGCATCGCTCCTTCGGTGTATTCGTTGGGCCTGATGTATGAAAAGGGCCCGTGGTCGGTGAGTGCAACGGCCGATTACAGCGACGGTTTCGTGACCGCCACCAACGTGCTCGGTGCGGGCTACAACGAACAGGCCGACGAGATCACCTGGCTGACCGCGAGCATCTCGTATGAGATCAACGACATGTTCAGCGTCAGCCTGCAAGGCCAGAACCTGCTGGACGAAGCACAGACCTACAGCATCAACGGCAACCCGTTGCTGTCGCAGGGCTATTACCGCTACGGCCGCTCGTTCACGCTGGGCTTCAGCGCGCGCTTCTGAATGAGCGAAGCGTAGTGCCGGTGCGTGACGGTCGCCGACTGTCACGCACCGGGTGAACCTGACAGGGTGAACCTGGACTGGTAGAGCCGACTTCAGTCGGCTGCTTTTGCATGCCGAAGCCGACTGAAGTCGGCTCTACCATTCTCCGTGCAGCCGACTAAAGTCGGCTCTACCGGTGTCTCGGCGCTACCTGGCCGGCAGCATCCGGGGCTGCTTTTCGTACCATTCTTTGGCACCGGCCAGATGCCACCGGCGGTTCTCACCGTTCAGTTCGATGCCGGCGCCCAGCACGCCCCAACGCAGATACAGGTCGCCGCGCTTGCCCGGCTTGCCGATGTCCAGCCGCCCGCGCAACGAAAGCCGTGCGTTCTCCGCTTCCAGATCATCGATCACCAGCTGGCCCTGCCGCCAGCGCAACTGACCGCTGGCCTGCACCTCGCCCGAATCCACCAGCCCCAGTACCCACCGGGGGTAGGCGCTGCGTTCGCCGAATACATCCAGCAACGGGCCCGCATCGCGCAGGCGGATGTCGGCCACCGCATCGGCATTCAGCGGCGCCGACGCACCCAGATGCCCGCTGCGCACCGCCAACTCGCCCCACCACCCGGCATCGGTGCTGTCGGCGATGCGGACGTCCTGCAGGCGCACCGTGGTGCCGCCCAGGTCGAACTGCTTCTGCTCGAAATCCGCCCGCTTGATGCGTGCCCGCAGCAGCGCATCGCCGCGCATCGCGACACCGGCCAGCTGCATCCGCGCACCTTCGCCACGCAGGTCGGCCTTGCCCGTCCCGATGCGGCCGGAGGTATCCAGCTCGACATCGCCACTCAGCAGGCCGGTGCCGCCCAGCAGCCGCAGCTGGTCATTGCCCACGAAGCGGTTGTAGCGTGACAGGTCGGGCACGCGCGCGTCGTTGAACCGCAACCGGGCGCGCACGCCTTCCTTCAGCTCTTTCAGGCGTGCATCCCCGGTGAGATCCAAAGACATGGCGCGGCCGTCAAACAGCACCTGATTGGGTGCATCCGTCGGTGCAGCGCGGAACTGGGGAATCTCCACCTTCAACTCCGCCTGCGGCGTGGCGCCTTCGGTAATGCGGCCCTTGGCATGTGCATCGCCGCGCATCCGCACCCCCGCCACATCGGCAATGGCCACCACCTGCGGAACCTCGGCGGTGCTGCCCGGTGCCAGTTGGCCATTGGCCAGTTTCAGGTCTGCCTTCACCAGTCCGCCACCATCCAGCCGGAACCACGGTTTGCGCACGATCAGCTCGGAGATCCAATTGAGCGATTCGAACTTCCAGCTCGCGCGTACGTCGCCGGAGGTCCGTGGCAGCAGGTCGGACAGATCATCGAAGGGAATCGTGCGGCCGGCGATGTGCAGGTCGGCGTCGATCTCGCTGCCGGTGTCCTCGTCCTTCGGCAGCCGGGCCTGCAGGCGGATCTGCTCGGCGACGTTGAGCTGCAGTGCCAACAGGCCGCGATCGGTCGCGTGATCACCGGCGTGCACCGGCAGGCGCCACACCAGATGGCTGCCCGGCCGCAGCACGCCACCGTGATCCATTGCCAGATCGGCCTGCAATCGCGCCGTAGACGGGATCGTACCGACCTTGACGTGGGCGCCGGCCGTGTCGATGCGCAGGGCCTGGCTGCGCGCATCCACCTTCAACTCAGCGGTCAGGATGCCGAGCTTGCGGCGTCCTGGGGCCTCGTCGCGGTAATGCCGGGGGAAACTTGCGCGTGCGTCAAGGTGGGCCTGGTCCAGCACGGTCGTGCCATCGAGGCTGATCGTGGCCTCATCGAATGTCGCCGTGCTGTCGAGCAACTCGGCGGGCCCGCCGCGCAGCTGCTTGACGAATCCCACGGTCGCTTGGCCCTTGCCGGCTATCAGCAGCTTGCCGAACTCGCCGCTGCGGACGCTGTCGCTATGGATCTCATCCATACGCACGGTCCATCCCCGGTCGCTGCGTGGCGGGGGCGGGATGGCCTTGTCGACCTGGCGGATCACGGCGCGTACGCCGGCGGCATCCACGCGCGGGATATGGATCTCACGACGCAGCAGCGCGGGCAGCGAAATATACGCGCTTGCCCGCTCACCACTGAACACGAACAACGTCCGGTTGGCCTGCACCCGCACGTGCACGTTCCACAGCACTGCATGCCCTGGCACCACGGTCAGGGCAGGGCCGCTGTGCAGCTGGAACTTGTCCGGCTTGCGGTTGGTGACCATGTCGAACAGCGGCGTGTTGAGGAAGATGTTGCCTGCAAGCAGATACAACAGATACAGCGCCAACAGGGTTGCCAGCGCGATACGGACAGGTCGGGGCCAGCGCGGCAGGCGCTGCAGACGCGCAGGAATCAGGGGCATGGTGGACCGCAGGCGGGAATCATGCCGCTACTATCGGCAGCGGCCGGCGGCAACAGCGTGAAGGCTGCAGGCTCAGGTGATACTTTCTGCAGGGGGGCTGCACGTCCCTGTTGCCTGTTACTGGAGTGAACTGCATGTCGCTGCTGTCCAACCTGCTGCCGATCCTGATGATGGCCGGCCCCGCCGTACTGCCCGAACCGCCGGCCAGTGACCCGATGTTCCATGCCGAGCCCGGGTCGCTTCAGCCCGAACAGATACGCGCCATGCAGCAGCGCCTGGCCGACTGGCCGCAACTGGGGTATTACCGCGAACAGAATGCCGCCTTGCCTGCCGCCACGGCCGACCGCCCCCGTGTGGTCTTCTTCGGCGACTCCATCACCGAAGGATGGGGCGCCACCGGCAGCAGTACGTTTTTCCCCGGCAAGGGCTACATCAACCGCGGTATCTCCGGACAGACGACGGCGCAGATGCTGCTGCGCTTCCGCCAGGACGTGATCGCGCTGCGCCCGGCGGTCGTCGTGGTGCTGGCCGGCACCAATGACATCGCCGGCAACACTGGCCCTGCGACACAGGCGATGATCGAGGACAACCTGCACGGCATGGTGGAACTGGCCAAGGCCCATGGCATCGCGGTGGTGCTGTCATCGGTGCTTCCCGTGAGCAGTTACCCGTGGCGCGCAGGGCTGCGGCCAGCGGACAAGGTGCGGGCCCTGAACACAGCGCTGAAGCAATACGCAGGCACAGAGGGAATCGTGTTCCTGGACTACCACGCGCTCATGACCAACAAGGAAGGCGGGCTGGATGTCGCGCTGTCGGCGGACGGGGTGCATACCACGCCGGCCGGCTACGCGCGAATGGCCCCCCTGGCCGAGGCCGCGATCGCCGACGCACTGGCTGCGGCGGGCGCGGTGCCATCAGGCAGGACGCAGGGGACGCAGCCGTGAAACGAGCCGGGTGGTCTGGTCGCTCGCCGGACGGAATGCTGCGTTGAGCGTGCCCACCACACCGGATGGCCGTTACATTGTCGTCCGCGGACGTCTGTGGCGTGCAGCCAACCCTGGGTTGGACGAGATCACCCGGACGGCGTTGGTGGCCCAACTGATGGACGCACGGCGAGCGGTGAAAACGGCCCTGGCTGCAGACGACGCAGCGCAGCTTGCTGCCGCGCGTGCCGCGGTTGACGCCGCGAAGATAGGGCTGGGAGAGCGTGGTCCGGTCTGGTGGAGCGACGGGGCGAAGGACTTCAACCGTCATCTGGTGAAGAACACGCCGTATGCGACGTGGTATGCGGGCGATGCAAATCAGTAGCGCCGAGCCACGCTCGGCGAGGTGCTGCACCGCGCGGCCGCTGCGCTCGCCGACCATGGGTCGGCGCTACCGGGGCGTCGGCAGATATCGGGGTGTCGGCAGATATCGGTAGCGCCGAGCCACGCTCGGCGAAGTGCTGCACTGCGCGGCCGCTGCGCTCGCCGACCATGGGTCGGCGCTACCGGGGGTCGGCAGATATCGGGGCGTCGGCAGGTATCGGTAGCGCTGAGCCGCGCTCGGCGAAGTGCTGTACCGCGCGGCCGCTGCGCTCGCCGACCATGGGTCGGCGCTACGGGGGCGCCGGCAGATATCGGGGCGTCGGCAGATATCGGTAGCGCCGAGCCACGCTCGGCGAAGTACCCGATCAGTTCGCCATCGACGGCTGTGCGCGGTCCATCGCATCGAGCTGCAGCTGTGAAGCATCCAGCTGGATGGTGCAGCGCAGTCCATCATCGGCAAAGCCGTAGTCGACGTCGGCGCCGATCTGGTACGTCAACGCGCGTTCGATCAGCTCACGTCCCGCACCACCGCCACGGATCTGCTGGGGATTCTCCGGCAGGTCGTATACATCGTGTTCGTTCCAGTCGATGCGCAGCGTAGGGGCGCCGGGGTCGGCGGCGCCGGTCTCCAGCAGCGACCACCGCACATGCAGCCGACCTCCCTGCTGGCGCAGCGCCCCGTACTTCACCGCGTTGGTCGCCAGCTCGTGCAACGCCATCGCCAAGGGCTGCACGCTGCCTGATCTCAACGGAATGTTGTGCGGACCTTCCAGTACGATCTGATCGCCCTGTGCCGCCGGATCGCAATGAGCGGCCAGCTCCCCGCGCAGCAGCGCATCGAACTGCACCCGGTCCAGTTCGCCGAGCCGCGACAGCAGGCCTTGCGCGCGCGCCAAGGCATCCAGGCGGGCATCGAAACGGCTGGCGAAGTCGGTCATGTCGCGGCTGGTGGCGAGGGTGCGGCTGGCCATCGCGCGCACTACCGACATGATGTTCCGTGTCCGGTGTTGCAGCTCATCGACCAGGATGCGGAGCATCGCCTCACTGCGCCGTCGTTCTTCTTCATGTTCGCTGCGCTCGGTGACATCGCGCGTGGTCCCGACGATCGCTTCGACGTTGCCGCGCGCGTCCAATTGCGGGACGAAGATGTAGTCGTACATGCGACGCCCCAAAGGACCTTCGAACGGGACGTCGCCGCGTACGGGCTTGCCGGTCGCGATCACTTGATCGAGCTCGCGGCCATGCATGGCTGCATGCCAGTCGGGGTAGCCCAGCTCCAGGCAGTTCAGGCCCAGCGCCTCTTCCTCGGTCTTGCCCCACATCCGCAACAGGGCACGATTGGCGTAGGTGAAGCGATGATCGAGGTTGAAGATGTAAGCAAGGTCCGGTGAGCTGTCCAGGAACGCTTTCAGGCGGCGACGCTCGCGTTCTGCGTCATGCAGCGCGTGCACCACCGCATCGGCCGCCCGCTCCAGTGCCAGCTGCTGGTCTTCGCGGTCCAGCACGACGGCCGCGATACGGGTGCCGAACTGCGCGACCTCTTCCTCCCACCCGCTGAGCGGGCGCGCCTCGGACAGGCACATCAGCAGCCACGCACGCGGGCCTGCACCGGCGTGGGTGACGGCAATCGGGTTGCAGGCCTGCAGTCCCTGTTGCTGGCAATGGCCCCGCCACCGCGCCGCCCATGCCGCGTCCGTCGACGTGTCTGGTGGAACCGCAGCGACAGACCCGCCAGTAAAGCGCGCGGCAAGCGGGGAGCAGGACGCGCGCTCAAGTTGCTCCAGCAGAGCAGGGGGCATGCTGCTTCCGATGACGTAACGCACCAGCGGCTCACGTGCGGAGGTGACGACGACGCACGCCCGCAGACCCGGCTTCATCCGTTCAATCGAGTCGATCAGTACCTGCAGGCACTCGCGCGGCGGTGTGCCCCGTGCCAGCGTATCCAGCAGTGTTGCCTGTTCTCGTACCAGCAGTTCGGCGCGCACCCGGCGGGTCATGTCCAGGCACATGCCGTTGATGTGGTCACGCTGCCGATTCAGCCGCCCGCGCAGCATCAGCCAGCGTCGGCTGTTGCCATCGGTCCAGGGGAGTTCGATCTCAAAGTGCGGGGCGTCGCGGGTCTGCCGATGCACGCGCCGCCATGCAGCGCGCAAGACGGCAGGTGCGATGCCGCCCAGTTGATCAGCGGCGGTACCCGACGCCGTGAGCTGCCGTCGAGCGATATCGAAGTGCCAGACACCCAGGCGGGAGTCGTCGAGGATCGTTTCGACGGCGACGTCGGACAGGGCAGGGGACATGGTGGCGAAGGGAAAGTTCGTCAGGCCCACCGTTTTGCCAACCCCGACGCAAAGAGCACGTGAAGGCTGCCCCGGTAGCGCCGACCCATGGTCGGCGAGCGCAGCGAGTTCGAACGGTGCAGAACTGCACGGTAGCGCCGACCCATGGTCGGCGAGCGCAGCGGGACTCGAACGGTGCAGGACTGCCCCGGTAGCGCCGACCCATGGTCGGCGAGCGCAGCGGGACTCGAACGGTGCAGGAATCCGCCGAGCGTGGCTCGGCGCTACCAGGCGGTACGCGCAGGGCGCGCCATCACCAACGCAATCGTGCGCCGGCGTAGACGCCGAATCCTTCGCCCGGCGTGGA
Organism: Stenotrophomonas sp. WHRI 8082; assembly: GCF_040223995.2. NCBI lineage: Bacteria > Pseudomonadati > Pseudomonadota > Gammaproteobacteria > Lysobacterales > Lysobacteraceae > Stenotrophomonas > Stenotrophomonas sp. WHRI 8082. Next base: position 3,730,231 of record NZ_CP167826.1, read on the forward strand.
ACGGGCCACGTCGCGTCCACCATCGTCATACCCCGGCGTTACCGTGGCGGCGTAGTGCTTGTCGCCCAGGTTGCGCAGCTCCAGCCACCCCTGCCACCGACCACTCGGGGCATCGAAGCCCACACGGCTGCCGAAGATGACGTGGCCGTCCGCGCGGAAGCTGTTCGCGTAGTCAACAAAGCTCTTCGACGCGTACTCGGTGTTCACCGCCGCATACAGACCGGATGCGTGGTCGTACCGAAGCTCGGCCTGGTAATAGTGCCGGGGCAGCCCAGGCAGCCAGTTCTCACCGAACCGTGCGTCATGCCGGTACCGGAAATTGCTGAACGTGTAGGCCTGCCGCAGTGACATCCGCCCCGTGCTGCCTTGGTACAGCGTGCTGTCCAGCCCGGCTTCCACACCGCGATGCACGGTGGGGCTGGCGTTGTTCTCCGCAATGAACAGGTTCGGGACCGGCGCCACTTCCACGCTCAACAGCTCATGGTTCACGTGCGCGTAGTAGCCGGTAAGCTCCCATTGCCCGATAGCCGCCGTGCCACGCGCGCCGAGCTCAAGCGTCGTCGCGGTCTGGTTGTCCAGCGCCACCGGCGCACGCTGCCGTCCACTCGATGCGCCATTGCCCGCAGGGAAGAACAGGTTCGATCCCCAGATCATCGACCAAGGATGTGCCGGCTCGACCGAACGGCTGAGATTGCCGAACCACTGTGTGGCCGGCGAGGCCTGCCAGGTGAAGCCGAGCCGCGGCGCGTAATCCCAGTCGCTTTCGTTCAAGCGTTCACCGGTGAGTGGCCAGGTGACCTCCACCTCTCGCCGCGTCTGCACCAGCGCCACGCCCGTCTGCACGCTCAGGGCATCGCTCAGCTGCAGTTCGTTGCTGACATGCAGCGTGCTGTCGGTGCCGTGATGGGAAAAGTCGCGCGTGTGGGTTCCGGCGGGATAACCATTGTTGGAGAAGCGCAGCGTCTCGCGCACGTCCGCGTCCAGGTCATGGCTGACGCGCAGGCCGATGGTGGTCACGCTGTCACGGCCGAACAGCGCGTGGCGGTGGCGGTAATCCAGCGTCGCGTTGAGGTTGGCGTAATCCAACTGCTGCCGGTACAGGCTCTCGTTCAAGTCCATCGGATACTTGTGATACACCACGCCAGCCTGCAGCGATGAATCCTCATCCACCTGCAGCGTGGTCATGTTGCCGATCCACGTGCTGCCCGGTTGTGGCCGGCTGGCATCGATGGCCAGGTTGGCCGGGTTGGCCGCGCGCGGGTCGTTGCGGATCTGCGCGCGGGTCAGGCGCCCGGGCGTCTCGTGGTCGGTCTCGCGATAACGCACGAAGAAGCGCGTCTGCATGTCCGGGGTGATCTGCCAGCCGACGTTGGCCATTGCGCCTTTGCCGTCGCCGGACGCATGCCGCTGGTAGCCGTCGAACTGCGTGTCGGTATAAGCGACGTAGTAATCCAGTGCGTCCTGCACCCCACCGTAGCCGACGCTGCGCTTCTGGTAGCCACGGCTGCCTGCTTCGTAGTGCAGCTCCAGCCCTGGCGCGTCGCGGCCGCTGCGGCTGACGTAGTTGATGGCACCGCCCAATGCCAGCGCGCCACGCTCGAACCCGTTGGCACCGCGCAGCACTTCCACGCGTGAGAGCCACAGCGGCTCCAGCAGTTCGTACGGCGTACCGCCGGCGCCGGTCAGGGGCAGCCCATCCAGTGATACCGAAATGCCCGAGGCATGCGCACCGGGACCGCGATTGATGCCGGATCCGCGGATGGACACCTTCGTGCCTTCGTTGCCCGGTGACTGCGCGTTGATGCCCGGCTGATAGGCGAGCACGTCCGCGGTGCCGCCGACCCGGCCCTGCGACACCTTTGCCAGATCCACGACATTGCCGGCGCCCGGCACCCGCGCAAGCGCCTTGCGAGCGGCGTCGGTGGTATCGGCCGCGGTGACATCGACCCGATCCAGCGTCGTCGGCTGGGCCGCGGTTTCAGCGCGGGCGGGCAGGGCAGCAAGGGCGGTCAGCACCGCAACGGCGAGCACGCAGGGAGGCAGGACAACAGGCGTCATGAGCAGTAAAACCAGCAGCGGAGTGAGGCCGCGGCCGGGTATGAGCCCTGTAAACCGCAGCGAGGCCGCGAAAGTTAACAGGGCACATGCAGGTTGTCGAGCCCGCGCTGAAGGGGGCGACGGGTATCGGTAGCGCCGAGCCACGCTCGGCGAGCGCAGCGGCAGGGCGTTGACGGGCAGCGGCCGCCACTACCGATCAGATGGCTCAGCCCAGAATGCCCGGCAGGTCCAATCCCTTTTCCTTCGCGCACTCCAGCGCGATCTCATAGCCAGCATCCGCATGCCGCATCACGCCGGTGGCCGGGTCGTTCCACAGCACGCGGGCGATGCGTTTGGCGGCCGCCTCGGTGCCATCGCAGACGATCACCATGCCGGCATGCTGCGAGAAGCCCATGCCCACGCCGCCGCCGTGATGCAGCGATACCCACGTTGCGCCGCTGGCGGTGTTCAACAGGGCGTTGAGCAGCGGCCAGTCCGATACCGCATCGGAGCCGTCCGCCATCGCTTCGGTTTCGCGGTTGGGCGAAGCCACACTGCCCGAATCCAGATGATCACGGCCAATCACCACCGGCGCCTTCAGCTCGCCACTGGCAACCATTTCATTGAACGCCAGCCCCAGGCGATCGCGATCCCCCAGCCCGACCCAGCAGATACGCGCGGGCAGGCCCTGGAACTTGATCTTCTCGGCGGCCATGTCCAGCCAACGGTGCAGGTGCGGGTTGTCCGGAATCAGTTCCTTCACCTTGGCATCGGTCTTGGCGATGTCTTCCGGATCACCGCTCAGCGCGGCCCAGCGGAACGGGCCGATGCCGCGGCAGAACAACGGACGGATGTAGGCCGGCACGAAGCCGGGGAAATCGAACGCATCTTCAACGCCTTCTTCCAGCGCCATCTGGCGCAGGTTGTTGCCGTAGTCGACGGTCGGGACGCCCAGCGCATGGAAGGCGAGCATGGCGCGGATGTGGTTGGCCATCGATTCGCGTGCGGCTTTCTCCACCGTCTTCGGCGCGGACACGCGCTTCTCGTCCCATTCCTCCACGGTCCAGCCCTGCGGTAGATAGCCGTTGACCGGGTCGTGTGCGGAGGTCTGGTCGGTCAACAGGTCCGGCTTGACCCCGCGCACCAGCAGTTCGTCCAGCACATCGGCGACATTGCCGAGCAGGCCGACCGACACGGGCTTCTTCGCCGTGCACGATTCCTCGATCAACCGCAGGGCTTCATCCAGGTCGTCGGTCCAAGTGTCCAGGTAGCCGGTGCGCAGGCGCATCTCGATGCTGGACTTGCGGCATTCCACCGCCAGGCACGAGGCGCCGGCCATCACCGCAGCCAGCGGCTGTGCCCCGCCCATGCCGCCCAGACCACCGGTGAACAGCCACTTGCCGGCCAAGCTGCCGTCATAGTGCTGGCGGCCCATCTCCACGAAGGTCTCGTAGGTGCCCTGCACGATGCCCTGCGCGCCGATGTAGATCCAACTGCCGGCGGTCATCTGGCCGTACATCGCCAGTCCCTTCTTATCCAGCTCGTTGAAGTGATCCCAATTGGCCCAGCGCGGCACCAGGTTGGAATTGGCGATCAGCACGCGCGGTGCATCGACGTGGGTGCGGAACACCCCCACCGGCTTGCCGGACTGCACCAGCAGGGTCTGGTCGTCGTCCAGCCGGGTGAGCGCGGCCACGATCGCATCGAAGCTTTCCCAGTCACGTGCGGCGCGGCCGATGCCGCCGTACACCACCAGTTCCTGCGGCCGCTCGGCCACATCCGGGTGCAGGTTGTTCATCAGCATCCGCAGCGGCGCTTCGGTCAGCCAGCTCTTCGCGGTGAGGGTGGTGCCGGTGGGCGCGATGATGGTGCGGGACGGGTCGTTACGGGTCATGCGGCGCTCCGGGTCGATGCGAATTCAAGGCAGGCGTTCAGTACCTGCGCCAAAGTGTGGCGCAGCGGTGCGGCGTGGTCGTCGTCCAGCGGCGTAGGCCAGTTGTGCGCGTCAAGCGCGGCGGGGACCGGCTCGTGCATATAGCCCCGGCAGGCCAGTTCCATCTGCAGGCTGTGCACGCCGCCCGGGATGTCGCTGTAGTGACGGGTGATCCAGCCCCCCTTGAAGCGGCCGTTGCGCACGTGGGGCATGCCGCTGAGTCGGCAGAAATTCTCCACCACGTCCGACAGCGCGTTGTCGCAGGACGTGTCCACCGCGCCCGACGGACCGGCGGTGCCTAGGTTGAACTGCGGCAGTTCACCGTCGAACAGGTGCGGAATCTGCGATCGGATCGAATGCGCGTCGTACACCACCACGGTGGGGTGGCGCTCGCGCAGGCGCACGATCTGCGCGCGCAGCGCAGCGTGATAGGGCGCGAAATACGTGTCGCGGCGCCGCGCGATCTCCGCCTCATCCGGTTCCATTCCGTCCGAATACAGGGGCTGATTGTCGAAGGTCGTCAGCGGGCACAGGCCGGTCGTATTCTGGCCCGGATACAACGACACGCCGCTGGGGTCGCGGTTGAGGTCGATCACCGACCGCGAGATCGCCGAACGCACCGTGGTGGCCCCCAGCCCGCGCGCGAAGGCGTAGAGCTCATGCACCCACCAGTCGGCGTCACGTCGCGCCAGCCATGGCGAGACGAAACGGTCGCGCAGGTCGTCGGGCAGGTCACTACCGGTGTGCGGGAAGCTGATCACCAGCGGCGCATCGCCTTCATGCACCTCCAGCCAGGACGGAGGGGCGTTCATGCAACCGGCTCCACGCTCGGCAATACCTCGGTGAGGCCAGCAGACAGCGCACCGCTGCGCACCAGGTTCGTTGCCGCCACCATGTCCGGGTGGAAATAGCGGTCGTCTTCCAGCGTCGGCACCTGCGCTCGCAGCAGTACACGCACCGCTTCCAGCGGCCCACTGGACTGCAGCGGCGCATGGAAATCGCAGCCCTGCGCGGCAGCCAGCAGTTCGATACCGACCACGTTGGCGGCGTTCTCGGCCATCTGCATCAAGCGGCGTGCGCCATGCGCTGCCATCGACACGTGGTCTTCCTGGTTGGCCGAGGTGGGAATCGAATCCACGCTGGCCGGGTAGGCGCGCTGTTTGTTCTCCGACACCAGCGCGGCGGCGGTGACCTGCGGAATCATGAAGCCGGAGTTCAAGCCAGGGCGCGGGGTCAGGAACGCAGGCAGGCCGGACAAAGCGGGGTCCACCAGCATCGCAGTGCGGCGCTCGCTGATCGAGCCGATCTCGCAGATCGCCATGGCCAGCATGTCGGCGGCAAAGGCCACCGGTTCGGCGTGGAAGTTGCCACCGCTGAGCGCTTCACCGGTATCGGTGAACACCAGCGGATTGTCCGTCACGCCATTTGCCTCGATTTGCAGCGTCGTGGCGGCCTGGCGGATGATGTCCAGCGCCGCACCCATCACCTGGGGCTGGCAGCGCAGGCAGTACGGATCCTGCACGCGCACGTCGTTGTCGCGGTGCGATTCGCGGATCGCCGAGCCCTGCATCAGGGTGCGCAGCGCGGCGGCGGTGACGATCTGTCCGCGCTGTCCGCGGATGCTGTGGATGCGCGGATCGAACGGGGTGTCAGAGCCCTTGGCCGCTTCCACCGACAGCGCGCCGGTGACCAGTGCAGCCTGGAACACGATCTCGATCTCGAACAGCCCCGCCAGCGCATACGCTGTCGAAAACTGCGTGCCGTTGAGCAGGGCCAGCCCCTCCTTGGCACCCAGCTGCAGCGGCTGCAGGCCCGCCTGCGCCAAGGCCTCGGCGGCCGGCAAGCGAGCGCCCCCCACGAACGCCTCGCCCACGCCGATCATTACGCTGGCCAGGTGCGAAAGCGGCGCCAGATCGCCCGATGCACCGACCGACCCCTGCGCCGGGATTACCGGCACCACGTCGTGCTGCAGCAGCGCTTCAAGCAGCTGCAGGGTCTGCACCCGGATGCCCGATGCGCCCTGTGCCAGGCTGACCAGCTTCAACGCCATCATCAGGCGCACCACCGGCAGCGGCATCGGCTCACCCACACCGGCGGCATGGGACAGCACGATGTTCCGCTGCAGCGTGGCCAGGTCTTCGGGCTCGATGCGCACGCTGGCCAGCTTGCCGAAGCCGGTGTTGATGCCATAGACCGGCGCGCCCTTGGCGACGATGGCGTCCACGGTCGCGGCGCTGGCCTGCACGGCCGGCAGGCACGCCGGATCCAGTGCGATGCGTGCGCCGCGATACACCTGCCGCCACTGCGCAAGGGGTACATGGGCAGGGCGAAGGACCAGCGGGGTGTTGCGCGTGTCATCTTGCATTGAAGCGTGCTCCATCAAACAGGGTCGGGCTGCCCGCGCACGACGCGCGCGTGCAGCGGATTGAAGCCGATGCGGTAGACCAGGTCGGCCGGCGCGTCGATGTCCCAGATCGCCAGGTCGCAGTCCATGCCCACTGCCAGCCGGCCGATGCGATCACCCCGGCCCAGCGCCTGGGCCGCATGCCGGGTGAAGCCGGCAATGCACTCTTCCACCGTCAGCCGGAACAGCGTGGCGCCCATGTTCATCGCCAGCAGCGGGCTGGTGAGTGGTGAGGTGCCGGGATTGCAGTCGGTGGCCAGTGCCAGCGGCACGCCGGCTGCACGCAGCGCCGCGATCGGCGGCAGGGTCGTGTCGCGGGTGAAGTAGAACGCGCCGGGCAACAGCACGGCCACGGTGCCGGCCTCGGCCATGGCGGCGATGCCGGCCGCATCCAGATGTTCGACATGGTCGGCCGACAATGCGCCGTGGCGCGCGGCGAGTTCGGCGCCGTGCTGGTTGCTCAGCTGCTCGGCATGGATCTTGATCGCCAACCCGTGCGCCTGCGCGGCGGCGAATACCTGGCTGGCCTGCGCGGTGGAGAACGCGATGTTCTCGCAGAAGATGTCGACCGCTTCAGCCAGCCCCTCCGCGGCAATGGCCGGGATCATCACGGTGCAGACTTCGTCGATGTACTCCTGCGCCTCACGTCCCGGCGGCACCGCGTGCGCGCCGAGGAAGGTCGGCACGACGTGCACGTTGCACGCTTCCCCCAGTGCGCGTGCAACCTGCAGTTGCTTGCGTTCGTCGTCCAGGGTCAGGCCGTAACCGGATTTGACTTCCAGCGTGGTGATGCCTTCCGCACGCATCGCCAGCAGGCGAGGGCGGCTTTGTCGCTCAAGCTCTTGGTGGTCTGCCGCACGCGTGGCGCGCACCGTGGATACGATGCCGCCGCCAGCGCGGGCGATGTCGGCATAGCTGACCCCCTGCAGGCGCTGCTCGAACTCGTTGGCGCGGTTGCCGGCGTACACCAGATGGGTGTGGCAGTCGATCAAGCCGGGGGATATCCAGCGGCCTTCGCCGTCGATACGGCGCGTGGGTTGCAGGTGGGCGCCGCTGCCTGCGGGTCCGACATGGAGGATGCGACCCTCATGCGCGGCAAGCTCGCCATCGCGCAGGATCCCCAAGCCGTCGCCGCACAGGGTGATCAGGTGTACGTTGGTCCACAGGGTTTCGCACTGCATGGGCGTCGCTGCACGGTTGCGTTGATATGTCTATACAATATAGGCGTCCTTTCCGGGTTGTCCAGCCATGACCGATGCGATGTCTCCGCCTGCCTTCCACGCTGCCCACGCCCTGCTGCCCGATGGCTGGGCGCGCGATGTCAGGTTGCAGGTACGCGACGGATGCATTGCCTCGGTTGACGCGGGGGTCCCGGCGCAGCCCAGCGATGCGGCCGTGGAGATTCTGGTCCCCGGCCTTCCCAACCTGCACAGCCATGCGTTCCAGCGGGGCATGGCCGGGCTGACGGAGATCGGCGGCGACGACGGCGACAGCTTCTGGAGCTGGCGCGAGCTGATGTACCGCTTCCTGGCCCGGCTGGTACCCGACGCGGTCGAGGCCATCGCCGCACAGGCGTACATGGAGATGCTGGAAAGCGGCTTCACCCGCGTCGGCGAGTTCCATTACCTGCACCACGATGCCGACGGCAATGCGTATGCGGACCCGGCCGAGATGTCTGCGCGTATCGCCGCTGCAGCCGCGCAGACGGGCATCGGCCTGACCTTGCTGCCGGTGTTCTATGCGCATGCGGACTTCGGCGGCGCGGCGCCCAATCCGGCGCAGCGGCGATTGATTCACGACGTGGACGGGTTCGCGCGATTGCTGGAAGGCGCGCGCGGAGCGTTGGCCTCGCTGCCGGACGCGGTGCTCGGCATGGCCCCGCACAGCCTGCGCGCGGTGACCGGCGATGAGCTGTCTGCGTTGCTGCCGCTGAACGACGGTCCGGTGCACATCCATATCGCTGAGCAGCTGCGCGAGGTCGATGCCTGCGTGGCGTGGAGCGGCCTGCGCCCGGTGCGTTGGCTGTACGAACACGCCGCAGTGGACGCACGCTGGTGCCTGGTGCACGCCACCCATATCGACGAAGACGAGCGCGCGCGCATCGTGGCCAGCCAGGCCGTGGCAGGGCTGTGCCCGATCACCGAAGCCAACCTGGGTGATGGGCTGTTCCCGATGCAGGCCTTCGCGCGCGAGGGCGGGCGCTTCGGTGTCGGCTCCGATTCCAATGTGCTGATCGATGCGGCCGAGGAGCTGCGCCTGCTGGAATACGGGCAGCGCCTGAGCCTGCGTGGCCGCAACGTGATCGCACCCGATGCGTCGCGCAGCTCGGGACGGTTCCTGTTCGACGGCGCGGTTGCCGGGGGAGCACAGGCCCTCGGCGTAGCCGCCGGGCTGCAGGTGGGCGCAAGCGCGGACCTGCTGGAACTGGATGCAACGCACCCGGCCCTGGTGGGCCGCAGCGGCGACGCCTTGCTTGACAGCTGGGTGTTTGCCGCACGTAATGGCGCGCTTCGCACGGTGTGGCGACACGGTCGCGCGTGCGTGTCCGGTGGGCGCCATCATCAGCGCGATGCCATCACCGCCCGCTTTGCCCAGGCCCTGCGCGGCGTACTGGGCTGATTTCCCTACCTCAAGAGACATCCGTGAAGGCCAGCAAGTCCGCCACGCTCAATCAGCGCATCCGCAGCGAACTGGAAGGCCGCATCCTGAGTGGTGAGTGGGCGCCCGGTTTCCGCATCCCGTACGAACACGAGCTGATGGAGCAGTACGGTTGCTCGCGGATGACGGTGAACAAGGTGCTGACCGCGCTGGCGGAGAGCGGCATGATCGAGCGCCGGCGTCGCGCCGGTTCGTTCGTGGCCAGGCAGTCACCGCACCTTGAGCAGGTCGCGCTGGAGATTCCGGATATCGCGATGCAGGTCAGCGCGATGGGTCATGCCTACGCGTACCGGCTGCTGCGGCGGCAATTACGTACCGCGCACGAAGGGGATGCGGGCGAGGCCGAATTGGCAGGTACAGCGCGATTGCTGGCGATGGACTGCCTGCACCTGGCGGACGGCCGGCCGCTGGCGCTGGAGCATCGCCTGATCAGCCCGGTCGGCGTGCCGGAAGTGCTGGAGGTGGATTTCGCGGTGACGGCGCCGGGCAGCTGGCTGCTGCAGAACGTGTCCTGGACGCGCGCACAGCACCGGATCAGCGCATGGGGGGCGGACGCGGCCACGGCCAAGCTGCTGGACGTCAAGGCAGGCACAGCGTGTCTGGTGATCGAGCGGCATACGTGGCGCGGTGAGCAGGCCATCACCCGAGTGCGGCAGATATTCCTCGGCGATGCCTGGGACCTGGTGGCGCGCTTCGCGCCGGGGAATCGGTGAGTGGGTAGTGACGGCCGCTGGCCGTCAATTGCTCGGTTCGGCCATTCCGCCGAGCATGGCTCGGCGCTACCGACATCGCGCGGATAGGGACCGCCGCGGGCCGACAATCGCGTGATCCAGGCATTACAGCGTGGTGCACTGCCGCCAGCGCACGGGCTCGTCCACGCCGGGACGGGCGTTGAGCTGTACGCGTACGTTGCGCAGGGCGGGGTAGCGCATCACTTCCTCGCAGATGCGGGGCCATACCTCGTCGATCTCCGCGGTGCGGTTCACCGCCAGGGTCTGCCGGGTCTGCCAGATGCCGCTTGCCACGCCGGGCAGGCGGCCCAGGGCGCGCGACAGCTCCTGCTGATAGCGATCCAGCGTTGCAGTATCCGGATTGATCTCCTGGCCCGCCGGTTCGCGACCCGGGGCATCGGCCGGCGCCACTGGCGCAGCCGCCGCGGTCGCCACGGCAGGGGTCGCGTCCGCACGGGGTGCCGCTGTGGTCGACTCCACCACCGGTGCCTCACTGTGCACCGTCTGGTAGCCCACGCCCACCAGCAGCCCCAACGTGCTCGACGCCAGCGCGGCAATCAGGATCCGGCGCAACGCTTCATGCCGCGCGGCATTCTTCACGCCCGATTCGATATCGCCCGGCAGGTACGGTGACAGCAACGGCCACAGGCGCCGACCGTCCAGCACTTCCACGGACTGCTTTTCAGCAACCGCCTGGCCGTCGCCGTCCACCAGCCCTTCGGTGATCAGGATCCCGCCGCGTGCACCGGCAAGGCGGGCGGCGGCGCCCAGCTCGTTGATGGCGGCGGTGCCGATGCGGTAAGCCAAGCCGTGCTTGCACGACACCAGCCACTGGTTGGCACCTTCGGCCATCAGGAAATCGCTGCGCGGTTCGCGGCTGTCATCCTCATGGCGCCGCACCTCTTCCAGCCCGCGCCGCTCACGCAGGGCGCGCTTGACCAGTTCAGAGAAATCGCGCCAGTGCATGCCGGCCAGGGCCTGCAGCCCGAGACTCATTTCCTTGCGTCGCCGTTTCACCAGCCACAGGTAGGCGGTGGCAAGCAGGAAACAGGTGAGGGCCAGCAACAGGGCCAATATCCAGGAGAACATGCAGGCGGGAACGCTGACGGCAGAGGGGGGCGGACAGTGTAAAGGTCCTGCGTGCCCATCGCGTCAGGGCCACCCTGACACAGCATCAGCCAAGCCAGGTGCCAGACATGAAAAACCCGCCATTACCTGAAGCCGTGAGGGGAGGGACAAACGGCGGTAACAGCGGGTTGAGGTGATTCTGTTCCAGCAGCCTGCTGCTTTGCAACAAAGCAGCAGGAACGCTGTGTTTCCCGCAGCAACTCCAATCAGGGCGTGCTGCCCGGCGACTGGTGGCTGCCCGGGGTGGGGTCGCCGCTGGCGGTGCTGGCGGTGCGGCTTTCCAAGCGGTTGAGACGCGTGGTCAAGGCATCGATGCGCGCATTGAGCGTTGCCACGTCTTCCGCGTTCGGCACGTGCAGCCGCTTCAGCACACCGTGCACGCGGTCTTCAAAGGCTTTCTCGACCTTGTCCCAGGTGCCGGATGCTTTCTCACGTGCCTGGCCCAGATGTTCTTCCACGTTGTCGCGCCAGCCCGGGCCGTCTTCGGTGGATTTCTCGCGGCGGCGGTTTTCGAACGCTTCGCCTTCCTTCACCAGGCCATCGAAGAAGCGGTTGCCTTCCGCCTGTGCGCGGCCCAACGCGCCGAGACCGGCCAGCCAGACCTGCTGGGCCGAATCACTGAGGCGTCGGGAAACGCGCTCGGCCTGATCCTGGAAGGACGCCTTGTCCTGCGCGTCGTTGCGGGGGTCGTGCTCGTCGTACTGGTTCATGGGGTCTCCTGCATGGACGGATGCAGGAGTCAGCCTAGCGCTGCGAATGCTGGGGCGGCGTGATGGCCGCGCGCCCGGTCGATCCGTGATTCAGCAGGGCGTTGGCTCAGCCCAGCTTTTCCTGCAGTACGCGCTGGATCTCACTTTCCACCATGCCTTTCATCGCTGACAGCAGGAAGCCCAGCTTGGCCGTCACCCGCACGGCGCTGGCCTGCAGCTCGATGGCACCGTCCACGCCGCTGCCGGAGAAATCCAGCACATCGCCGCGCCAGTTCGACTGCACGCCGAACCGCTCGGTGAGTTTGGCCGCCACGTCCTCGATGGCCTGGCGCGCAGCGGGCGCGGGCAGGGCGTGGGCGTGGACGATATCGATGCTGGACATGGCGGTTCCTTGCGAATGCTGGTGGTGTTTGACCGTGCATTGTGCGCATGGCGACAGCAAACGCCAACTGACAAGGTTCTTCTGCGAATGTCAGCCACCTGCTAGGCTGCGCCGCATGCCTAATCTGCACGTCCATTACAGCCAGAACCCGCAGCCCGACCAGCCCTTGTTGCCGGGGGTGCAGAAAATAGTGCGCCAGGCCAACGGCAGCATCAAACTGGTGGAAGGCAGCCAAGGCAGCCTGTTGCTGGCCCAGCTCAGCCTGGACCAGCGTGGACTGTGGCTGCAGGTGGCTGCCGGGGTGCGCGGGCTTCATGTCAACGGCCGTCCGGTGCGGCGCATGGCGCTGCTGCGTGCCGGCGACGCGGTGTACGTGGAAGGCGTGGAGTTGTTGATCGTGGGTGAGGTGGATACACCGGTCATCGCCCCGTCGGCACAGGCCGCACACCCGTCCGACGAACCGCGCCTGCTGCGTGGTGTCGGCGGACCGCACCACGGCCGCGGCTTTCCGCTGGATCGCCCGCTGGTGGTGGGGCGCAGCGCCGACGCAGATATCCAGATCGACGAGCCGGCCTTCGCCGATCAGCATGCGCGTGTGGAAAGTCACGGCGAACGCATCCTGCTGCGCGACCTCGGCACCGGCGAAGGCAGCCGGGTGAACGGCGTGGCCGTGCGGCATTGCTGGCTGCAGGGCGGCGACCAGGTGGTGTTCGATGGCCAGCATCGTTTCGTGCTGGAGCTGCCGGATGACCCGCGCCAGCGACCGCAGCCGATGGACGAGTACACGTACAGCGAGCCGGATGAAGCCGCGACGGATCTGGTACCGCGCCGCGTTCGGCGCTGGCCGTGGTTGTTGGTGAGCGCGCTGCTGTTGGCGGGTGTACTGAGCCTGCTGCTGTGGTTTGGCGCGCGCTGAGAGATGGCCGCTGCGCTCGCCGAGCGTGGCTCGGCGCTACCGATGTCTCCGGGCGCACGCCGATGGATACCGATGCAACCAAATTTCCCTTGATCGGCCGCCTCTAAAGGCTGGTGCGCTGCGGCATACTAGGGGTCTTGCCTCACAGGTGTGACATGACCCGCGCGTACAACTTCAGTGCCGGCCCTGCAGCGTTGCCGGAAGTGGTCCTGCGCCAGGCGCAGGAAGAGATGCTGGAATGGCATGGTGCTGGCGCCTCCATCGTGGAGATGAGCCATCGCGGACCGGAGTTCATGGCCGTGGCCGCCGCTGCCGAAGCCGATCTGCGGCAACTGCTCAGCGTGCCGGACGACTACGCCGTGCTGTTCCTGCCCGGTGGCGCCACCACCCAGCAGGCGCTGATTCCGCTCAATTTCGCCAGCGCCGGCCAACGCGCCGATTATCTGCTGACCGGTCATTGGGGCAATACCGCGGTCAAGCAGGCCTCGCCGTACGTGTCGCCGGTCATCGTCGCCAGCAGCCAGGCCGACGGATTCCGTGACATCCCGGCGCGTGCCGGATGGCAGCTGTCCGACGATGCGGCTTACGTGCATATCACCGCCAATGAAACCATCCACGGCGTGGAGTTCCGCGACACGCCCGATACCGGTGGCGTGCCGCTGGTGGCCGATTTCAGTTCGTCCATCGCCAGCGAGCCGCTGGATATCAGCCGCTACGGTGTGATCTATGCCGGCGCGCAGAAGAATCTCGGCCCGGTCGGTATTGCGGTGGTGATCATCCGCCGCGACCTGCTGGAACGCAGCGGGCAATCACGCGCCGACATTTTTGATTACCGCTCGCATGCCGCGCGCGACTCCATGCTCAATACCCCACCGACCTGGAACTGGTACCTGGCCGGGCTGGTGTTCAAGTGGATGCTGGCCGAGGGCGGCGTGGTCGAGTTCGCCAAGCGCAACGCGGCCAAGGCGGCGCTGGTGTACGCGGCGATCGATGCCTCCGGTGGGTTCTACCGCAATGAGGTCGCCGTCGCCGCGCGCTCGCGGATGAATATCCCGTTTTTCCTGCCCACTGCCGAGTTGGATGCGCGATTTGTCGTCGAAGCCAAGGCGGCGGGACTGCTCGCTTTGAAAGGCCACAAGGCCGTGGGCGGCATCCGTGCCTCGCTGTACAACGCCATGCCCGTCGCCGGCGCCGAAGCGCTGGTCGCCTTCATGGCGGACTTCCAGCAACGTCACGGTTGAGTCGCTTCACTGTCCATCCCCGGCGCGCGCTGACTGCGCGCCCTGCATCAAGGAACACAGATGACTAGCAAACCTGCCAAGCCGGCGTCCGCCAAGGCCGCCAAGGCCAAACCCGCCGCGCCGGGCAAGCCGAACGCTGCGTCGAAAGCCAAGGCCGCGAAGGTCGAAGCACCCGCATCCGCCCCCCCGGTGCTGGCTGATGTGCGGGGCAAGATCGACCAGATCGACCGTGACATCCAGTCGCTGATCGCCGAGCGCGCCCGTTTCGCCCACCAGGTGGGCAAGGCCAAGGGCAAGCTCGCCGCGGCCGTGGATTACTACCGCCCCGAACGCGAAGCCCAGGTGCTGCGCATGGTGGTGGACCGCAACGAAGGCCCGCTCAGCGATGAGCTGCTGGTGCATGTCTACCGCGAGATCATGTCGGCCTGCCTGGCCCAGCAGGAGCCGCTGAAGATCGGTTATCTCGGTCCGGAGGGCACCTTCAGCCAGCAGGCCGTGCTCAAGCATTTCGGTCGCTCGGCGCTGGGCCTGCCGATGGGCAGCATCGAAGAAGTGTTCCAGGAAGTGGAAGCAGGCAACGCCGATTTCGGCGTGGTGCCGGTGGAAAACTCGGGGCAGGGCACCATCCAGATCACCCTGGACATGTTCCTGACCTCCAACCTGAAAATCTGTGGCGAAGCCGAACTGCGCGTGCAGCAGTTCATCATGTCGCGCAGCGGCCGTCTGGACGACATCGAGCGCATCTACGCGCATCCGCAGTCGTTCATGCAGACCTCGGCATGGCTGCGTGCCAACCTGCCGAAAGCAGAGAAGATCCCGGTATCGAGCAACGCGGAAGGCGCACGTCGCGCCCGCAACGCCGATGATGCAGCGGCGATCGGTGGCGAGAACGCCGGCCACGTGTACAACCTGAAAAAGGTCGTCACCAAGCCGATCCAGAACGACGCCGACAACACCACGCGCTTCCTGGTGATCGGCCGCAACATCTTCCCGACGTCCGGCCATGACCGCACCTCGGTGCTGGTGTTCATCCATGACAAGCCCGGCGCGCTGTTCGACGTGCTCAGCCCGTTCGCGCGCCATGGCATCAGCATGAACCGCATCGAGTCGCGGCCCTCGCACCACGGCAAGTGGGAGTACGGCTTCTTCATCGACCTGGCGGGGCACATCGACGATGAGCCGATGCAGGCCGCACTGGCCGAGCTGGAAGCGCACGCCGCGCAGATCAAGGTGCTGGGCTCATACCCGGTCGCCGTGCCCTGAGTTCATTCCTGCGGGGCCGCCCATGCGCCCCGCACCCAGTTCCATCGCCGCACGGCGGCGCTGACGGAAGCAGCAGACGATGAGCAACACGCAGCATTGGATCGCCCGCAAGGGCCAGCCCCTGCAGGGCAGCCTGGTCATTCCCGGCGACAAATCAGTGTCCCACCGCGCGGTGATGTTCGCCGCGCTGGCCGACGGCACCTCCACCATCGATGGCTTCCTGGAAGGCGAAGATACCCGCGCGACCGCGCGCATCTTCAGCCAGATGGGCGCACGCATGGAAACGCCATCGCCGTCGCGGCGCGTGGTGCATGGCGTGGGCATCGACGGCCTGCAGGCCCCAGCGGGCGAGCTGGATTGCGGCAATGCCGGCACCGGCATGCGGCTGATCGCCGGCGTGCTGGCCGGGCAGGCGTTCGACAGTGTGCTGGTCGGCGATGAATCCTTGTCGCGTCGCCCGATGCGCCGCATCACCGGCCCGCTCGCGCAGATGGGGGCCCAGATCGATACGCAGGACGACGGCACGCCGCCCCTGCACGTGCGCGGTGGCCAGGCGCTGCACGGCATCGACTTCGCGTCGCCGGTGGCCAGCGCGCAGGTCAAATCCGCGGTGCTGTTGGCCGGGTTGTATGCCAGCGGCGAAACATACGTGGTGGAACCGCATCCGACGCGCGATTACACCGAGCGCATGCTCGCTGCCTTCGGCGTGGACATCGAGTACTCGCCGGGCAAGGCCCGCCTGCGCGGTGGCCAGCGCCTGCGTGCGACGGACATCGTGGTGCCGGCCGATTTGTCGTCCGCCGCGTTCTTCCTGGTCGCAGCGAGCATCATCCCCGGTTCCGAACTGCGCCTGCAGCAAGTGGGCTTGAATCCCCGCCGCACCGGGCTGCTGCACGCGCTGCGCCTGATGGGCGCGGACATCCGCGAAGAGAATCCGGCCGAGCAGGGCGGGGAGCCGGTCGCCGATCTGGTGGTGCGCTACGCACCGCTGAAGGGCACGCAGATTCCCGAGGCGCTGGTGCCGGACATGATCGACGAGTTCCCGGCGCTGTTCGTGGCCGCCGCCGCAGCGGAAGGCAAGACCGTGGTGACCGGCGCGGCCGAACTGCGGGTCAAGGAATCCGACCGTCTGGCCGCCATGGCGACCGGTCTGCGTACGCTGGGTGTGCAGGTGGATGAGACCGAAGACGGCGCCACGATCCATGGTGGCGCCACGCTGGGCAGCGGCACGATTGAAAGCCACGGCGACCACCGCATCGCGATGTCCTTCGCCATCGCCGGGCAGTTGAGCAACGGGGAGGTGCGGATCAACGATGTGGCCAATGTGGCGACCTCGTTCCCCGGGTTTGATGCGCTGGCGGCTGGTGCGGGGTTCGGGCTGGTGTGAGGTTCGTGACGGTCGCTGGCCGTCAGCTTGGAGGGTTGCTGCTGCAAGGGTAGTGACGGCCGCTGGCCGTCAGCTTGGCGTGTTACCGCTGCGCTCGCCGAGCGTGGCTCGGCGCTACCGAGGTAATGCCTCCGGAATTGAACGAGGCAGTGCCTCCGCAATTAAAAATGCCGACCCATTGGGTCGGCATTTTCGTCTCATGTCACGCGATGTTGCTCAACGCTGAGTGCGGAAGTCCACCGGCACGTTGACCACGCTGGCAACTGCACGGCCGTTCTGCATGGCCGGCTCAAACTTCCAGCCGCGCACGGTGCTCAGCACGGCGCGATCCAGGTCGCGATCACGCTGGCCGGTGCGCGACACGATGCTCGCATCGGTGACGGCACCCGTCGGCGCCACCTTCAGGCTGGCCACCACGCTGCCCTGCACGCCATTACGCAGCGCAGTGGTCGGGTAGGTCGGCTTCGCATTGCTGGTCAGCGGACGCGCCTCGCGGTTGCGTACGGCCGGGGCCGCGCGCTGCTGTGTGGCAGGGGCGGCGGCACGAGGGCGCTCGGCTGGCGCGGCGGCCACGGGGGCATTAGTGGCGGGCAGCATGCGCTCGCCGATCGGCGCTGGCGCCACTTCGGTGTCCGCCATCCGCAACCACACCAAGGCCGCCGCAAACATCGCCACGATCAACGCCATCCACAACAGCGGCGATGGGCGACGGCGTTCTACTGTGAGGTCACCATCGGCCTGGTGACGCGACGAAGCGGGCATATCGGGAGCATGGGTCGCACTCATGGTGATTCTCCTGCACTGTCGTTTCCGACGTCGCCCCGAGTCTTGCGCGGTCGGCATGGCGTATGCGTAAGCATCGCGTCAACGCGGTGCATGGAGTTCAGGTTCGGGTATCGGCACCGTTCAGCGATGCAGACGGGTCGTGATCAACGACCCGGCGTGAAATCAAACGGCACTTCGACACTGCCCGTCACCGGCTGGCCATTGCTCACCGCAGGGGTGAACTTCCAGCGGCGCACCGCTTCCATGGCGGCGCGATCCAGATCGCGCGAACCGCTGCGCTGCACCAGTGTCACGCCATATGCGCGGCCGGTGGCATCCACATCCACGCGCACCACGACGGAACCGGCGTCGCCGCGGCGCAGGGCAGCGGGCGGATAGGTCGGCGGCGGCGACTGGCCCGGGATCGGCATCGGACGGTCATTGGCCGGCGCGCCCGCGGTAGCCGGGGCAGTGCCCGGCGCAGGAACGCCTTCCGTCATTGCCGGCGGTGCAGGCGTGGTCTCGACCAGTTGCGGTACTTCTTCCGACGGCGGGGCAGGGCGCGCCTCGGGCATGTCACTGGACCCGGCCGCAGCGGCCAAGGGCTCCGGCAACGGCTCCACTTCCGCCACTTCCTGCGGCGTCTTCGCTGCCGGTTCGGCCTGGAAGAAGCCCTTGTCGCGGCTTGCCAGCCAGACCGCCACGAACAGCAACAGCCCGACGGCAAACGCGATGCCGGCGATTTTCAGGCTGTTGCGCGGAATCTGCAGGGTGATCGACTTGCCGGACGTAGAACGGGTAGCAGGCATGACTGAAACCGTGAAGGGACCGGGCGATTCTGGCACAGCCCCGATGAACCGGCGGCAGAAATCCGCATAACAAGCGATAATCGGCTTCCTGATCCACAAACGACCTTCCGCCATGCTCGATCCAGCCCTGCTTCGCCAACAGCCCGCCGACCTCGCCGAACGCCTGCGCACCAGTCGCGGCTTCGAGCTCGACGTGTCTGCACTGGAGTCGCTGGAAAGCGACCGCAAGCGCATCCAGGTGCGCACGCAGGAGCTGCAGAGCCTGCGCAACAGCCGTTCCAAGGCGATCGGCCAGGCCAAGGCGAAGGGCGAAGACGTGTCGGCGATCATGGCCGAAGTCGCCGCGTTCGCAGATGAGCTGAAGGCATCGGAAGTGACCCTGGACGAACTGCGCGAGAAGATCGACGCGATCGCGATGATGATCCCGAACCTCCCGTCTGAGGACGTGCCAGCCGGCGCCGACGAGAGTGACAACGTGGAGCAGTCCCGTTGGGGCACCCCGCGCCAGTTTGATTTCAAGGTGCTCGACCACGTAGAGCTGGGCGCCCGCAACAAATGGCTGGACGGCGAGACCGCGGCCAAGCTGTCCGGCTCGCGCTTCACCGTGCTGCGCGGCCCGATCGCGCGCCTGCATCGCGCCCTGGCCCAGTTCATGCTCGACCTGCACAGCGGTGAGCACGAATACCAGGAAACCAACGTGCCGGTGATCGTCAACGCCGACAGCCTGTACGGCACCGGCCAGTTGCCGAAGTTCGAAGAGGACATGTTCATCACCCATCTGGGTGAGCAGAAGCGTTACCTGATCTCGACTTCGGAAATCTCGCTGACCAACATCGTGCGCGACGAAATCGTCGACGCCGAGCGCCTGCCGCTGCGTATGACCGCCCACTCGCTGTGCTTCCGTTCCGAAGCCGGAAGCGGTGGCCGCGACGTGCGCGGCATGATCCGCCAGCACCAATTCGAGAAAGTGGAACTGGTCACCGCCTGCCGCCCGGAAGACAGCGATGCCGAGCACCAGCGCATGACCCGCTGCGCCGAAGTGGTGCTGGAAAAGCTGGGCCTGCCGTACCGCAAGGTGCTGCTGTGCACCGGCGACATGGGGTTCAGCGCGGTAAAGACGTACGACCTGGAAGTGTGGCTGCCCTCGCAGGACACCTACCGCGAGATCTCCTCGTGCTCCAACACCGGCGACTTCCAGGCCCGCCGCATGCAGGCCCGCTGGCGCAACCCCACCACCGGCAAGCCCGAGCTGCTGCACACGCTCAACGGCTCCGGCGTGGCCGTCGGCCGCGCCATGATCGCCGTGATGGAGAACTACCAGAACGAAGACGGCAGCATCACCGTCCCGGACGTCCTGCGCCCGTACATGGGCGGCCTGGAAACCATCGCCTGACCGACCAAACGGGTAGAGCCGGCTTCAGCCGGCTGCACGTCGCACCAGGCCCACCGCACCGCCGCACTCGCGCTCGGTAGAGCCGGCTTCAGCCGGCTGCACTTCGCGTCATGCCACACGGCAATGCCGGCCTTGTGCCGTCCCACCCGCCGCTGCGCTCGCCGAGCATGGCTCGGCGCTACCGGGCACCGCCCTTCGCGCCACGCCACACGGCAATGTCGGCCTCTCACCGTTCCACCCACCGCTACGCTCGCCGAGCACGGCTCGGCGCTACCCCCAACACACCGCAAAAAAAAACGGCCCCACATCTCTGCAGGGCCGCTACACGGGCTGAAACGGGGGAGGGACACTTTCAGCCCACGGTCACCGGCCGACGACGAGCCGCCAGCAACCGCTGGAACACATCAACCACCTCAGGCCGCAGCCAGCTCCGCTTCCGGCAGGTTCGCCAGCGCCGCGGCGATCGCTTCTTCGCGATGCTTCGGCGAATACGCGATGCCTTCGGCACGCACGAATTCCACGTCATTGATGCCCATGAAGGCAAACACCTGACGCAGCAGCGGCTCCTGGAAGTCCGCCGGCGAATCGGTATAGATGCCGCCACGGCTGCTCACAATGATCACCCGCTTGCCACCGGCCAGCCCAACCGGGCCCGCCTCGGTGTACTTGAACGTCTTGCCGGCCACCGCAACGCGGTCGATCCAAGCCTTCAGCGTGGACGGGATGCTGAAGTTGTACATCGGCGCACCGATCACCACCACGTCAGCAGCCAGGAACTGCTCCAACACCTGCTGCGCATCAGCGGTTTCTGTCGCATCCAGCTGGGCCAGCGAGCTGCCGCGCAGGTGGGGGATCGGATTTGCGTCCAGGTCGCGGTACGCCACATCAAAGTCCGTAGCGGAATCCTTGAAACGGCCAACCACCGCCGCGGACAGCTGGCGGGAAACCGAATTGTCGCCGAGCGCGCTGGCGTCGATATGCAGAAGCTTCATGGCAGTCGCCTATGTATGGGGGGAGGCTTAAGCGCCGCCGACAGGGCACACGATAGGTTGTTGCCAATGTGGGATAAAGGTGGTTGAATGCCACGTATTGTTCTACTTATGGAACTGCGACATGCAAGACCTCAACGATCTCTACTACTTCGCCATGGTGGTCGACCATGGCGGTTTTGCCGCAGCAGAACGTGCGCTCGGCATCCCCAAGTCGCGCCTGAGCCGCCGTATCAGCCAGCTGGAAACCGACCTCGGCGTCCGCCTGCTGCAGCGCTCCACGCGTCGCTTTGCCGTCACCGACGTCGGCACCAGCGTGCACCGCCATGCGCAGACCATGTTGGCCGAAGCGCAGGCCGCTCGCGAGGTGGTGGACCGCTTGAGCGCCGAGCCGCGTGGCCTGGTGCGCGCGAGTGTGCCGGTATCGCTGGCGCAGATGCAGTTGCCCAAGCTGCTGCCGAAGTTCCTGGAGCAGTACCCCAAGGTGCGGCTGCAGTTGAATATCAGCAACCGCCGCGTAGACATCATCAACGAAGGCTACGACGTCGCCCTGCGCGTGCGTTCGCGGCTGGATGACGATGGCAGCCTGGTCATGCGCAGCTTCGGCCAGGTGCAGGAACTGCTGGTCGCCAGCCCGAAGTACCTCGACCGCGCCGGCCGCCCGAAGGATCCGGATGAGCTGATCAACCACGTCACGCTGAGCATCAGCGAAGACGAGGCCCGCCAGCGTTGGGAACTGCACGGACCGGAAGGCGCCGTGCGTCGGGTCGACCTGCAACCGCGCGTAGCCGGCTTCGATTTCCCGCTGCTGCAGAGCATGGTCAAAGACGGTTTCGGCATCACCATGCTGCCGGAAACGGTCTGCGCCGATGCCGTACGCAAGGGCGAGCTGGAAGTGGTGTTGCCCGAATGGTCGCTGCCGCAGGGCATCTGCCACGCGGTGTTCGCCTCACGCCGCGGCCTGCTGCCGGCCGTGCGGGTGTTCATCGACTTCCTGGCCGAGCACCTGCCGCCTCAGCTTGAAGCCTCACGACTGGATTGCGGCGGCGCCTGCGAACGGGCCAAAGAGAAGATCAAGGCGACTGCACTAGGCGCGTTGGCCGTAGACGCCGGCTGACCCAACAGACTGACCGCTGGTAGCGCCGAGCCATGCTCGGCGGAACCCATCACCGTCCAGCCGACTGGCAGGCGCCGAACCATGGGCAAACGCCCCCAACGCATGCGAGAATACGCCTCCCCGGACAGCCTCCGGGACTGCAGCACATCGGAGAGATGGCCGAGCGGTTTAAGGCACCGGTCTTGAAAACCGGCGAAGGGTCAAACCTTCCGTGGGTTCGAATCCCACTCTCTCCGCCAAGACCTTTTATAAGTTACTGAAAAGGCAGTGGAATACTACGCTGCCAAATCCTGTCCCATACAGTCTCCCATACTTCCGTCGCCGATCACCTCAGCGCAGAAGCGGTCGATATCCGATTTCGCCCACACCGTGCGTGCGCCCAGCTTCCGCTGCTTGGGGAAGCTTCCCTGCGCCATGCGCCGATAGATCGACGCCCGACTCAGTGACGTGCGGATCATCACGACCTCAATGTCTTGGAGGTCGGCAGCCAGGTCGGCCGCGGTCTTCTTGCCGCTCATCATTGCTCCTTCGCCGCGTCGATCGCGGACGGGTTCGTGTTGCCAGGGCGGCCTCTGGCATGCGCCATGATTCTGGCCACCTCTTCGTTGTCACCACGCACCAGGGCGATCAGCGCCAGGCCGCGCGCTTCCCACAGCCGCACGACACCTTTTCGTGCGCGCGTCAGGTTCACCCCGGAGCGACGGGCCAGCTCGTGGCCCACTTCCCGATGGTCGGGCGCTTCTTCCCTCAGCAGGTCAGCCACCAGCCACCTCCACGCGCTTGAACTCGATCACCCATACCCACGGGTTCTCGATCCACATGCCGCCGGTCGAGTCCCACAGTGTCATGAAGCTGGTCCTCGCCGTCAGCGACTCATGCATCCCGCCGTTGAAGGTGAAGCGGCCATTGAGTTGTTCGATGCCTTCCGCGTTGGCATCCACCTCGCTGATCGCCTGCAGCCGCTCCACGCGCACGTCGGTGATCTCCAGCACCAGGCGGCAGGAGTGCCTTGGCATGTGGATGCTCGGCTTCCACTTCACCGGATAGTCCGTGCCGCAAGCCGATTTGCAGTAAACCGCGTCGGGGTTCGTGGCCTTATAGACGATGTGTTCACCTGCGCCGCCGCCGTAGTGGCGAACCTGCAGGCCGAAGGCCTCCCGCACCCACAGGCGGTCGCCGGGCTTGCCGAAGGGGCAGCGAAAACCAAGCGTCATCTCTTCGCTGCCCGCGATTCGGAACTCGCCGGCATTCTGGAAGGCCGTAGCGTGGCTGAAGCTCGGGTTGCAGCCATCGCGCCACGAGATGTTCTTCACGGCGCGCCGCGTCTGCGTCTTCGCGCCCGACAGGATGGCGCGTACCATTGCGCCGTTGAATAGGATCGGACGCTCAGCCATGCAAAACCCCTATTTCGAGAAATTTGATCAAATTGGCGAGTCCGAAGTGCGGGCCCGTCTGAGTTCTGGTCGCTACCGCGCTGAGAGCCATCAACGAGCAGCTGCGGTTGAGTGGCTTGCGCACCGCGATTACGCGGCGAACTTGGCAGCTGAGGAAGATCGAAAGGCTTCTCTGCGACATGAAGGAGTCGCGGCGAAGGCCGCGAGCTCCTCTGCAGTGGCGGCTTGGGTTTCGGCCGTCATAGCAATCCTGGCGCTGCTTGTTGCAGGTGTCGCCCTTTGGGTTTCGCTGCAGGGAAAATAGGCTCACGCGGCCTCCCTTGTGTAATCGTCCAGGCCATCGAACAGGTCGCCCATAGCCGCCGGACGGCTCCGGTTTTCTTCGCCCGCCGTGATGGCTGCTGCGATGCGCGCCTCCGCGATCGCGGCGTAGGCGGGATCCTGCTCGATGCCGACGAATCGAAAGCCCTCGAGCACGGCCGCCTTTCCGGTGCTACCGCTTCCGGCATACGGGTCCAGCACCAGACCGCCGGTCGGCGTGACCAGCCTGCAGAGGTATCGCATAAGGTCGGTCGGCTTCACCGTCGGGTGATGGTTGCCGTTGCGTGCAGACCAGTCGGCATTCTCTACGTCGCGCATGGTCGCGTCGGCTGACACGGCCGGTGAGCCCCCGCTCGCCAGTCCTTCATTGCGGTCGTGCCTGCTTGCCTTTGCGCAGTAGAAGAAGCGGGCGGCGCTGCCGGCATCCAGCCGCCGGGCACCTGGCTGCATCTTGAATCCAACGCTGCCATGGTTGGCACTCGATGCGCTTGCCTCGCCATTGCGCGAGAGCGGCCCGCCTTCGTAGACCCGGCCAATGCGCGGGCTTGACTGGTCTTGGCTCAGGTCTGCCTTCTGTCCCGATGCTGCAGGGAAGGCCGCTAGTACTTCCGCGCTGCCGTCGTGGATCAAGTTTGCCGGCCAGCGACCCAATGCCTCGGCGGGACGCTGCTGCTGATAGCGCTCGGGGGAGGTGCGGCTTTCGATCTTGCCGTCGGCCTCAGCTTCCGCCGCGCTGCGGGTACTGAGATGCGACGTCGAGCCCCGCCTCCGCTCGATGGTTGGATTGACCTCGCCATCGGCGCTGACGCGGCACAGATCGATGTTCAAGGCACCCGTGCCGTGTTCTTCCCAGTTCCCGGCCACAGTGCCTTCCAGCGGCTTGCGCGCGACCGTGATTGGCTCCAGAGCGGGCTTCAGGGCAGTGCCGCCCCAGGGGCCGTTGTGGGACTTCGGGAAGCCGGACCCATAAATCCAGGCGATCATGTCGCGGATGTCGAAACCTGCGTCCTCGATGCGAATGGCCATCCGGTGCTGCGTGCGGGTGCCGGCGAAGGCTAGCCGGTGGCCGCCTGGCTTGAGCACGCGTAGGCACTCCGCCCAGACCTCGGACGTGGGGACGTCGTGGTCCCATTTCTTGCCCATGAAGGCCAAGCCATAGGGCGGATCGGTCACGATGGCGTCGACAGAGGCGTCGGCCATGCCGCGCATAACAGACAAGCAGTCGCCTACGCGGACAGTGTTGGCAAGCTGTCGTTCAAACATTGACTGCAGCTCCGGTAGCGCCCGATGTGGCAGAATTCTTGAACTCATATGGAGGGAGCAACGCATGCTTGCAGTGGCCGTAATGATCCCGTGTTTTGAATGGAGTCCAAGCTGCCGCCTGGATTGGTCTGCCATCGCTGCGCTGGGAGGCTGGGCCGCCGCCGCGATGACCTTCTTCGCAGTGCTTCTTCCAGTTAGACAGCTTCGAAAGGCTGCGAGTGCGCGCGATGCTTCCGATTTTGTGGAAGGTCAGATCGCAGTTCGCCGCTCTGTGATCTCGCTGGTTCATTTCCACACTGGGATCGGAGCGATCTCCTATCGCGTTGATAACGCAACTGGGATAGACGACTTTACCGAGAGCCTTGGATTGGTGGGTACATACATCGTGCAGCGCCCATTTCCTGATCTTCCTCAAATACCGACGCTTGCCAACCTTCGCATCCAAATGGCGAGGCTCGAGGCGACTCTCACAAACCTCGCTTCTTATGTTGATACTTATGAGATGGGAGCATTCGATGCTGGAATAGTTCAGGCATTCATCGTCACAGTTGATATTGCGCGCGACAGCTTTAATGACGTTATTGAAGCGCTTGACGATGCGGTGCCGGGTTCCAATTTCCAATCCACTCTTGCCCCTTTTAGAACGGGCTGATTTTCCTGGCTGAGTTGCAAGATTTGGTTCAAAACCGTGGAGTGCTGAGTTCATGCGGCGATCCTCATTTCGGCTTTGGCCGGGTCCAGGTTGGCCTCGGCGAGCGCGCGCAGCGGCGGCGGGCTGACGCTGTTGCCGACCATGCGGACCTGCGCGGTTGTTTTCAGCGGGGTGCCGTTGGCCGTGCGGTCGATGATGTATCCGAGCGGAAAGCCCTGACAGCAAAACAACTCATGCGGCTTGAGCATGCGCAGGCCGATATCCACGACTATGTAGGGCGTGCCTTTGATCACGACCGTGACCAGCGCCATCCGGTCCTTCGTCGTGATGGTGTCCAGCGGATCGCGCGCATCAACGGCGATGCCGCTGGCGTAGTACTTCACCAGGAAGGCAGCAACCCGCTCGGCGCCTTCCAGCTGCTCCGCGCTGAGGGTGCACTCGACCACGCCGTGATGAACGGTGCTGGCGCATACGGTGCCCAGCGGCTCGGCTGCGTCCTGACCGTGGGAATTCTTGCGCATCGTCAGCAGGTGGGTCGTCGCCAGTCCAAGGGCGTGCGCAGCACCTGCCGGTCGCTTCGCGCCAGCGCCTGATGTAATGGTGGGAAGCGGACCCGTGACTGGATGGCCGATGCTGTCGCCGCGGAACTTGACCAAGGACGGCGCCACCAGTGCCGTGTCTGCCTTCGCGGTCGTGGTGTAGAGAGGTTCGGCGCCTGAGCGCGGCTCAGTCTGGCCAGCACGGCCGCCAACGCCAGCGAGGATCGGTGTCACGACGGAGAAGTGGCCGCCCTTGACCCCGGCGCATACCGTGCGCAGCGGTTCATCCGCAGCCATGGTGCGCTGGTTGCTGGCGTTCGCATGCTCGGCGATGAACGGCGCCAGTTCGGGTACGCCCAGCATCAGCTCGCCACGGTTGGCTGCTGTGATCGTCTTCAGCGGCTCATGGATGCTGTTCACCCGGTCCGCGCCCTGATGAGTGACAGGCACGATGAAGGGATCGGCGCTCTCCAGCACATGACGGACGACGCCCTTGGCTACGCGCCGCATCGTGGCATCGGCCAGCGGCCGGGGCCTGGTGAAGATCGAGCGGCAGGGGATGCTGAAGTCCAGGCAGTCGGCGGCGCTGACGCGGCGCTGCAGGCCCTTTGCGACGCCATGGGTCGCTGCCGGCCAGATGATAGCCTCGCCGTCGCGGCGGCCCAGCACGAACAGGCGCTCGCGGCTGGTGCCCGCACCGTAGTCGCTGGCCACCAGCTTGCGCCACTCCACCACATAGCCCTCCGCACGCAGAGCGGCCACCAATTGGCGCCAGGTGCGACCGCTGTGGCGCTTGTCCGGAACAAGCTGCTGGTTCTCCACCGGCACGCGCTCGCCGCGCGCTGCAACGGTGCCGTCCATCTTGACCACGCGGCCCGTGCTCTTGCAGCGCTTGGCCACCAGCGGTCCCCAGGTCAGCATCTGCCAAACGTTCTCCATCGAGAAGATGCGGGGCGCCGTGTTGGTGCCGTTGAGCAGATCGGCGCGCCGGAGCATGCCGATCCACTTCTTCACCACCCACGACAGAGCGCGCGTCTTCCGGCTGCGTGGCTGGCCACCCTTGGCCTGGCTGAAGTGAGTGCAGTCCGGCGAGGCATGGAACCAGCCGATGGGCCGGCCGGCCACGTCCACGCGCGGATCCGCATGCCAGATGTCCTCGCGATGGTGCTGGGTGAGCGGGTGGTTCGCGGCGTGCATGCCGATGGCCAGCTCGTCGTGGTTGTAGGCCAGCGCCGGGTCGATGCCGAGTGCCTGCTTCAGGCCTTCGCTGGCGCCGCCGCCGCCGGCGAACAGGTCGACCACGATCTCGCCGGACCGCAGGCGCGAGCGCTGCGGCGCTGGGAAGTTGAAGGAGCGGGAGCCGTCTGCCATGGATGCCTCGGAGTCTGATGGGGTGATCGGCTACGCGGCTTTGGCCGCGCAGCCGTTGCAGAGCGCGGCCAGGTCTTCCAGCCGAATCGCCTCTGCCATGTAGTAGTCATGTCGCTCCTGCCGGACCGACAAGCTGAACTGCTTATCGATGAGCGCTTGCTCGGCTGCGGCGCGCCACGCTTTTGCAAGTCGGGCCGGATCGTGTTCGAAGAGGTCGAGTTGGGTCCGCAATTTCATGTCCGGTCTCGGCTCGGATAGAGCGCGGTGCCTTACGGCATCGCGCGGTCATGGACCTTCCAGAACATTTCCTTCAGCTCCTGCGGAAGGTCGGTACGTGCGCGGCACGCCAGGAACGCGCGTTCCACGATCAGCCCTGCTTCCGAAGGGTCGGCGTTGCCAACGGCTGCCGTGATCGCGCGCTTCTTGCATTCGTCGATAAGCTCTTTGTCGGAAAACTCATCGAGGTCGACGTCGACCTCCACAGTCACGTACGGCATGGCGATCTCCTCAGGCAGCCAGGGCGGATTCGTCAACATTGGTGAAGGGGTACTTGGCGACCTGGTCTTTGATGTGGGCGCCGAAGTGCTTGCCCTTCGACTCGGCTGCCTGGAAGGCTGCGAAGTCCTCGGCGGTGAAGTTGGCGTAGTGGTACAGGCTGCCCGGGCCGACCACGCCGCCCTTGCGGCTGGTGAAGCGGATCGCCAGGGTGCTGGTCTCGGCGTCGTGGCCGATGGAGTGGATCTGGTTGGACTCGACGTCCTGCAGGTCGATGCGCAGTGCCATGGTGGTGCTCCTTTAAGGTGGCGCCTCGGTTTGAGGCGCGCTGGGGTCAGATGTGGCAGTCGACGACGGTCAGGAGGGTGTCGTTGGGCAGGCCGTCAATCAGCGCGGCGAACTCCCGGTTCCATGCATCGGGATCCTTTTCATCGGCGACGAATCCAAACCAGCCCATGTCGCCGCGCTCATACCACCTGCCGTCTTTCAGAACAGCGAAGGTGCTGATAGCGCTGTCAGCCGCGCGCCTGGTGAACACGTCGCGGCTGACCTTGAAGTCGTCAAGCTGCAGGAATGCGAAGCGGTGATCCTTGTCATCAGCATTGGCAATCGCTTGCTTCGCACGCTGGGAGTGATAGGCGGCGCGTGCAGCCTCAATGTCGCCAGGAAAGCGCTCGCGCGTCTCGGTCCAGGTGATCAGGTCATCGAGGTCACCGGTGATGGCCCGAATCTCGTCCCATTTCCGCCCATCCGTTGCCGCGGCTTCAGCGCGCATCCCCTCGACGTCGATGTCGCCTTTCCGAACCTGGTCTGCTCGGTCCGCGCCGGTGTTACGGCACGAGCCCAGAAAACCACTCTCGCCACAACTGCCGATAGCGCCAGGCTTGAGCTTGAAGTAGCCGCTCCAGCGACCGCCCACCTGCCACCAGTCCCACTTTTTGTTGGGATTGGTGCGGTTTACGGCCTTGATCAGCTGGCCGCCCTCCATGACTGCGTAGCCGAACTGGTGCGCACCGTTGCGATCCACCTCGGACTCGGATGCGACAACGAGGTCTTCGAGCCCATGCCAGTCGAGGCCGTGCTCGCGGCACTCTTCGGTCACATCGATGTCTTGGACAAACTCATCGTTGGTGCCGGTGCATTCAAACTCATGGAACGGTTGCAGCTGCTTTTCGACGTTGTCGCCGATAACCAACACGGTGAAGTGGCTCATGGGGTTTCCCTGGAGTGGAATAGAGCCCGGCGCTTGGACCCGGCCGGGGCGGGGCCCTGCAGTGCAGGGCAGGGGTGATTCGTTACGCGGCCAGCGGGTAGGTTTCGCCGTTGGCCGCAGCGCGCAGGACGCGGATCATCTGCTCGCACATGGCCGGCACCTGGTCGGCGGCGTAGAGCTTCGCGCCGCGCTCGGTGCTGACAGGTTCGAAGCCGAGCTGGCGCAGGCCGTCGGCGCTGATGCACAGCGGGCCGATCAGGGCGCTGATCTCGCCGAGCTTGATCTTCTTGCCCTCTGGGGCCCACGGCGCGGCGTCATTGGTAACCGGTGCAGGAGCGGGAGCAGCAGCGACCGCGGCGACCTGCCGGATCGGCGAGAGCTCCGGCGCGGCCGCGACCGGCTCAGCAACCGGGGCGGGAGCAGCTGCGCGCGCTGCGGCCGCTTCCTGCTGACGGGTGGCCTCGGCTGCATCGTCTAGGACCTTCTTCGCGCGGGCCGCCTCTTCCTCGCGGATTTTCGCGCGCTCAGCTTCGAGTCGTGCCGCATCGCGACGCTGTTGCTCGGAAATGCGAACCGTAATCAAGTTGAGGAGGTCCTGCGCAGACTTGGAGGAGCACAGCTGCACGCGGTCGGGGAACAGTGCGCCGAAAGTGCCGACCTCCATCTCGAAGATGTGGACATTGGCGCGGATCCGCTCGGCCAGCTGGCTGGCGGTGATCTTGATGTTCGCTGCAGCCGTGCTGACCGCATCTTCCATGCTGGTGAACGACTTCTTGCCCTTGATCGAGGCGCCCAGCTCTGCCGTCACTGCCTGCGCCGGAAACGCGATCGCGTGCTGGCCCATGGAGGAGTTGATCTGGTCGTAGTGCTCCTGCACGTTGGTGCGGCCGGCCTGGACGATCTCGATCCGGCGCTCGTCCTTCCGCTTGCCGACCAGCTTCTCCAGCTCCAGGCGAATGCGGCGGGTCTCGGCCTTTACGTCATCCATCGTGCGGAACATCGCGTCGATGTCTGCTGTCTGGCTCAGGGCGTGCGCCTTGGCAGCGTCAAGCTTCTTTTCAACCGCCGTAGCCCACTTCACCGTCTGCTCCGCATCGGCGAAGTCCGAGTCGGTCTGCAGGTTGCGGTTGATGCCGCTCAGCACGCCCATGGCATGGGCGCGGAAGTCACCGAGATTGCTCGCAGTGACCATGCCCTGCAGCTCGATGCGCAGCGCCGGCAGCTGGTCGGGGGCTTTGCCCACTACCGGCTCGGCGACCGGCACGACCTGGTAAGCGCACACGTCCGCTTCGAACTGCTCCCAGCCGGGCACGATCCGCTCACGCAGCTCGGGGTTCGGGTAGTACCAGCAGTGCCGTTCTTCAACGAGCTGCCATTCGTCCGTCTGCGGGTCCTGCTTCCACTCGGAGGCCATGAACAGCACGCGCCCGGCCTGGCTGACCATGCACTGCTGCTCCATCTGGATCTGGTGGTAGAGCGGCAGGTCGGTGCCGACGCAGTCCGGCGTCATGCAGGCGCGCAGAATGGCATTGAGCGTCTTGTGCTCGAACGCAGTGTCCTCGAGCAGGGTCAGGCCGTCGAAGCTGGCAGACAGCCTTCCATGCGTACCCACGCACGGATAGAGGTCCTCCCCAACGATGTCCTCAGCCAGCGGGCGGGCCAGTGCTTCGAACTGGTGGCCGTTGTCGAAGATCTGCTGCAGGAACCAGCTGATCTCTTGGGCCACACCGGTGGCGCGTACCTTGAGCAGCTCGGAGCGGCTGATGTTCGGGAACTCGCCCAGCATGATGGGCGCTTCGCTGGCATTGAGGTGGTCAGCGCGGTGGGCATGCCATTCGGGCGTGCCCTGTACCAGGTTCACGATTCTCATTGGTTCACCTCGGTTGCGGCGGCCGATTCAGCCGCGCGGATCTTCTTCTTCTGGTCTTCGGTGAGCGCGCCCTTGCTTTCGACCATGGCGATGATCTGGTCGGCGGTTCGCTTGCCCTCCTGGATGGCAGAGATCCAGCCCGGCAGGTTCCTATCGAACTGCTCGCTGGGGTATGCACCGGGCGAGCTGTCGCCGTGCTGCACGGTGGCGACGACGCGCACGTCGGCCATGGGCTCTACTTCGTCCGCGGTATAGACGCCCAGCAGTGCCTCAGGCGCATAGCGCCGGGCCCACTGGCGGGTGCCGCGGTAGACCAGCATGTCTTCCGGGATCTTGTCCCAGGCGTTCTCGACCTGCTTGCCATCCTTGTTCTTGGTGTAGGTGCGCCAATCCTTTACGGTGCCGCGCACGCTCTGCGGGCCGTTGCCGCCGCGCGGCGTGCCGGTCACGATGATCGTTGCGGCCTGGCCGCTCCCCTGAATGTCGTATTCCAGCCGGCCTTCAACGGCGCCCATGGCGTAGAGGGCTGCAGCAACCAGCTTGCCCTCGTAGCAGAGGCGGCCGTGGACCACCGAGGTGCACTGAGCGACGCTGACCGCGTCCATGCCCCAGCGCTGCGCCTGCATCACGATCAGCAGGCAGTCACCGGACTTGCCGCGCAGGTGATCTGGCACCAGGTTGGCCTTGGCCATGATTTCCGACAGTTGGATCGCCTCGTGGATCGAGGTCGGCATCAGGGCGTTTGCCCGGACTTCGCCGGTCATGGCCTGCTGCGTTGCGAGTGAGGTGCTCATCGAATGTCGTCCTTGCGGATGTTGATGCGGGTAAGGGGGATCGAGCGGCGAAGGGCCTTCCGGGCCTCCAGTTGGTCGGTGAACTGCTTCCACACCTGGTGGGCCTCAGCGACGGTGCGGTAGCCGAAGAACAGGGCGCCGACGCCGCCAACCAGCACGAAGCTGTCGGCGTTGCGCGGGCTGGCCAGCAGCGCCAGGGCGAGGCAGAAGGAGAACAGCACGGCGGCGATGAAGGCCGGGGTGAGGAGCGTTATGGGGTGGCGGCTCATGCGTTGTCTCCGTAGATCAGGGTCATGCGCTTGCGGCGGGCGCGCTCCCAGATGCGGTTCTGGGCTTCCTTGGAGCAGCCGGCCGCGACGAACTCGCGGGCTGTCTCGTTGACGTCCAGACCGGAGCGGGCGGCAACGGCTCGAACGCTCTCCAGCAGGTACTTCTGGCTGTTGGTCTGGATGGGGAAGGCGAGGACTTGGGCGCTCATGCCGCTTGCTCCAAGTCGCTGTTGCCACGCTGGATGGCGTCGGACGTCTGAGCGAACGGGTTCGGCAGTGCACGGCAGGTGTCGATCAGGCTTTGGCGGCGCTTCCGGGACGACTCTTCGTCGGCGAGGCCACGGGGATAGCTCAGGCCACCGGTCGAGTAGATCTCGTCGGGGAAGCCGATCATGGTCAGCTCGTGCCGGCGAGCAGCTTCCCAAGCCATCTCATCTGAAGCACCGGCGAACGTGGCAGCGCGGTAGGCCACTTCGATGCCAGGCATGCGCAAGCCGGTGGTCTGAAGGTTGGCCAGCAGCACGGCGCGGTTGTGGCGCTCTTCGCGGACTTTGGCTTCCGGGTGCAGTTCCGTGATCGAGGCCATGTCAGCACCCCGGTCCGAAGGTCCAGCCGAAGACCAGTGCGCCGAAGCGCAGGCCGGCGGCAGCTGCGAACACTGCCAGCGCGTAGGTTGCCGCGATGGGCTGCCAAAGGGGACGACGCTTGATTGCCATCTCGTTCTCCGAGCCCGGCGA
This sequence comes from Stenotrophomonas sp. WHRI 8082, assembly GCF_040223995.2. Classification (NCBI taxonomy): domain Bacteria; kingdom Pseudomonadati; phylum Pseudomonadota; class Gammaproteobacteria; order Lysobacterales; family Lysobacteraceae; genus Stenotrophomonas; species Stenotrophomonas sp. WHRI 8082. The sequence continues at coordinate 3,763,012 of NZ_CP167826.1, forward strand.
AGTGCTGGGCGACGGGAGTAAATTACCAGACGGTAATTCCGTGTCAAGCAAAAAATTACCGAAAAGTAAAAGTAACGGCCAGCAGCAGTTCTGACTGGCCGAGGCCAGCCATCAGCTGTCGTCTAAAAAGGCCCTATGGGCCTTAGACCATCCTGTCGCCAGCAGCGTCTCGGTCGACGGCAATAAGCTCAGTCAAGGCCCAGATCACTGTGATCACTAGCCCAATGACAAACCAGCCCAAGAGGAGGGTGATCAGCAGCTGTACAACGGCTCGCCCGTTGTAGCCGGCATAGAAGTTGTGCAGGCCCAAGGTGCCAAAGAAGAGGCCCAGGATGATGTAGACGCCCCGGCTCTTCGCGGTTTTGACCACGTGTGGTTGGGGGGCCAGCACGGGAGAAGCCAGATGCGCAATCGGCGCCCCGCATCCTACGCATGCTGCAGCTTTATCACTTATCTCGCGCCCGCACTCACCGCAGTTCACCATCGCCATCATGCTTCCTTTCACGTCTCAAAGTATCAGAACCGGCGGAAGCCGGCATGTACGAGTGCCTTGCCGCGCACCGCAAGATCCGCAATGTCGCAACGCCACTCCTTGAACTCGGGATTGGCGCTGACGACGTACAGGCCGTCGATCCGCTTCTGAAGCATCTTGATCTGTGTCTCGCCGTCGTAACTGATCAGGTAGTAGTCGTCACCATCGAAGTAATCCACCGATGTGTCGATCCACACGATGTCGCCATCCTCAATCTTTGGCCGCATCGAAGGGCCTCGGCCGGTGATGATCTGGATGCGACCAGGCTTTGGCAGGAAGCCCAGCTTCCTTCGCACCTCCCACTCAGCCACCTCCATCACCTGCATGACCTCAGGGAAGTCCTGATTCACCACGCCAACACCCATACCTGCCGCTCCCTCGTAAAGCTGGAGCCGAAGGTAGCCGGGCTTCGTCTCAGTCTCTAAGACAGGTGCGACAGGCATTGCTGTTACTGGCTCTGCGGAGTCCAAGTAGCCATCGGGCATGCGCGCTGCCGCCTCAAGTGACCTGGCTTTTTTCTCACCGAACGACTTTTTGCCGTTCAGAAGGCCCGAAAGCTCGCCTTGGTTGATCCCCACGGCAGCGACAAATGATGCCTGCGTGCCGGCGTGGTTCTCTTGAATCCAGGCGCGAAGGCGCTCTCGGCGCAAGGTAACGATGGGGGCGTCTGTTGAAGGCATGCGCGGAGTTTCACTTACCTTGCGGTAATTGACCAAAAGGTGTTGACTTGTAATTACCGAATGGTAATCTTCATGCATGGACACCCTCCGCAGCTACCTCTCGACCTTGAGCCCGGCAGACCAGGCGGACTACGCCAAGCGTGCCGGCACTTCTATTGGCTACCTCCGCAAGGCCCTCAGCGTGGGTCAGCGCTTCGACGGTGCGCTGGTTCGTCAGCTGCATATCCAGAGCGGTGGCAGCGTTTCGCTCACCGAACTGCGTCCGGATATCTGGCCTGCAGACGAGTCGCCCGCAGCCAACGACCCGCAGGAGGTGGACCGTGCTGCCTGAGGCCTCCTTCGAGCCGCTCGCGAAAGCTGGTGACGCATTCGTCATTCGCATCCCGTTTGGTTCTCCAGCGGCTACCCACCGTGCGTTCTGGGCGCCGCTGGCATCCACCTTGGCGCCTGGCCGCGCGCTCGGTTGGATTCGGTTCGAGCGCAGGACTGTAGTCAGCTCCATGGTGCTGTTTGAAGCCACTGAATTGCGTTCGGCATGTAACGCAGCGCCTGATCAAGAGCCCGTTCTGCAAGCTTCGATACAGCTTCGGCTGGGAGTGCCTTGAGTTGATCAACCAGGTTGCCTTTGACAGTGTCCTCCGCATCGGATTCCCGCACGCGAGCGATCAGGAGTTGACGGATCGTGTCCTCATGCAGGCGCACCGTCACAACGTTGAGCTCGGCTCCGATGCCGCCGCTTTTGCGCAGGAAATCTCTACCAGCGGTAGTGATCTTCGCCGGCGTGATGCCCTGTCCGCCTTCCATGTACCCATAGATTTGTATCTCGATGAGGCCGTGGTCCCTGAGGTACTCGAGCTCCGGGATCATCTCATCCATGTCTTCACCGAAGACGTCGGTGAGGCTCACCGGCTTACCAGGCGTGGCGTTGAGGGCATTCAGCACCTTCAGCCGAATCTCATCCGCAATTTGATCAGCGTCCATGTTGCCCTCCAGGCGGGCTGTGCGTGTAGTGACCGCAGCTTACCGCCTGGCGGGCAACGCCACGCACCTCAAGCGACTGCATCGACGTAGTCCTCCATCCACAGGACTTGGCCGCCGCACTCCGGAACAGGCCCCAAGTCGGGAACGTTGAGAGGGAATGCCTTGGGCTTCCCATCGACCCTTCGGAGCAGGAACGGCTTCCCGCACATGCGGACCAGCGACACCACCTGATTCACCGACTTCCCTGAGTTGTTCATGTCCATGGCGCTGATCTTGCGCTGGCCCAGCAACCCCTTCCACGTTCACGAAGCGACCTAATGAACATCATCGACGCTGCCCACAAGACCGTAAAAGACTCGCCCGGCGGCGCCGAGGCGCTGGCTACGCGACTGATCACGACCAACGACAGGGGCGAAGAAAAGCCCATGTCCGGCGCTGTTCTCCGCAACAAGGTCAATCCGAACAACACGACGCACCACGTCACGCTCAAGGAAGCGAGCGAGATCATGGACCTCACCGGTGACCACCGCATCCTGGTCGCGCTTGCGGCCGAGCATGGGTACGGCCTGCATCGCCTCGAAGCACCCGAGAACGCCGGTTGCCTCACCAGCACAATCCTGGCCACCTCCGCCAGCAAGGGCCAGTTCGCGGAGGTGCTGAACAACTGCCTCAAGGACGGGCTGATCACCGACAACGAGTTCGCACAGCTCCAGTCGGCGGCCAGCGACGTGCAGGCCGCGATGATCATGCTGATGTCCCGCCTGCGCGAGGCCAAGGGCCAGCGGGGTGTTCTGTGAGCCGCCTCGAAAACGATATCCGCGCGCGCGAGCCCGACCGCCAGAAGATGCAGGCGAAGCTCGACGCATTCCTGGCCAAGGGTGGCCAGATCCAAAGGCCGGGGGCGCCATCACCCATCAAGCCCATATCGATGCGCGACTACGGCGATATCACGTGGGCACGGAGGAATGAGCAATGAGCCACCTTCCCGCACGCAACACCGATCCGGATACCAGCCACGAAGCCGCGCGCGATCTCGTGGATTCGCGCACGCAGGCTCAGCAGCAGGCTCAGGTGGAGTCCGCGCTGCGCCAGCATCCGGGCCTCACCAGCCGCGAGCTGGCGTTCTCTGCCGGCCTTGATCGCCACATGGTCGCGCGCAGGCTGCCAGAGCTCGAGGCAGAGGGCCTGGCCGTCCACGGCGCGCCCCGCATCTGCAGCATGAGTCGCAAGCGCTGCCAGACCTGGTTGCCGGTGCTGGACCGCGCCGATCAGGTGCCCTTGGCTGCCTGACATGAACTACTACGAGCGCCACCTGGGCGACTACGCCAAGGACACAGGGCACCTCAGCCTGCTGGAGCATGGCGTCTACACGCTGCTGCTGGATAGGTACTACGCGACCGAGTGCGGCATCCCGGCCGAGCAGGCCCATCGCATTGCGCGCGCCCGTTCGGTAGATGAGCGCACTGCAGTCGATGTGGTCCTCGCGGAGTTCTTTCGTCTGGAGGAAAACCTCTGGGTTAACGGTCGCGTTGAAGAGGAGCTGGAGAAGGCTCGCGGCCGCATTGCCACCGCGCGTGAAAACGGCCGAAAGGGCGGCAGACCACCGAAAAAGAACCGAGAAGAAACCCAAGAGAAACCCGGTGGGTTTCCGCTGGGTTTTGAAAATGAAACCGGACCGAAAGCTCACCAATCACCAGACACCACCTTTACTCCAGATAGATCTCAGCAAGCACCAGAGATCTCTGAGGGCGCGACCTTGGCTGGGCAGGCGTGCTTGCTGATGCGCCGAGCCGGATGCCACACGACGAACCCGAGCCATCCGGATCTGCTGGCCGCTCTGGGCGAGGGCGTCACGCCGCAGGCCTTGGGCGACACGGTCACCGAGGGCTTGAGCCGCGCGCCACCGGTGGCGAAGCCCTTCGCCTGGGCGATCACAACCGCCCGGGCTCGCCACGCCGAAGGCCCCAAGCAACCCCCGCAGAACACCGGAACCCAGCATGGAACACGTCGCCTCGCTCCTGCCGACCAAGTTGAGCAGTTCATCCGCGCCCGAGAGCAGGGCGGAAACGTCATCGACGCCACGCCTGCAATCGCAGCACGTCATGGATCAGTTGTGGAAGCACATGGCTCAGATCTACGGCCACAAGTGGACGAGTGGGTACACGGCGGATCCGGCGGGGGCTGCAGCGAAGACGTGGTCGAAGGGACTTTCCGGGTTGTCGGGAAGGCAAATGGCTGACGGCCTGGCCGCGTGCATCGCTACTGCGGATCCGTGGCCGCCGACGCTGCCGCAGTTCCGGATGATGTGCCTGGGCATCCCTCCGTTCGACGCGGTCCGTGCCGATGCTGGCCATCAGGATGGCTTCACACGGCTGGCGTGGCAGTACCTGGACGGGCACCGCTACCGGCTGGCCAGTGCCGACAAGGCCGACAAGCTGCTGCAGGCCGCCTACAACCGGGCGAAGGAGTTCGTGATGCGCGGTGGTGAGCTGCCGCCGGCGCCGGTGGCGGAGATCGAGCACGAGGTGCGGCATCCGGTTCCGGCAACCCGCGAGCAGGTTGCCCGCCACATGGACGATATCGCGGACCTGCTGGGTGTCGCGGACCCGGCGCCGGAAATGCAAGCCGCTCCGGCACGCGAGCCCGATGAGGTGCGACATGCCGCCTGAGGTCAGCAAAGAGCTGCTGCTGCGCGCGCGCCAGACTGGCCGCTACATGCGCGAGGCGCACAAGCCGCGCAGCTCGGTGCCGCTGTACGCGATGGGCATGGAGGGACACCTGCAGCGCAAGGAATGGGAGGCCGGCTGGGATCAGCGGAACTACGAAATGAAGAGGGGTATCGCCGCATGAACATCGAAGATCGCGTCAAAGACATGACCCTGGATCAGCTCCGCGAAGAGATCGTCAAGATCGATCGCGTGCTGCAGATGATGGGCAAGATCACCCATGACCACGTGACAGCGAACCAGGCCGCCTGGATCGAATGGCAGCACGGACGCGGCGCCGATGCGGCGATGGGGTGGATCCACAGCGGCCTATGGGGGCCGGGCTTGATTCCTGATGAGGACGAGCCTTATGGCAAAGAGGCGCAGGCCTACTTCGACGCCAACCGTGCCCAACCTTTCCCTGCGTGCGCATGCGGTCGACCTTCGAATCAGCTCTGGATGGGGCACGGCGCATGCAGCGATCCGTGCATGATCGCCGCACGCGAGACGCACGCTCACGGTGAATCGGCATGAACGAGATCGCAGGAGACGGTGTTGAACTGCTGGCGTGTCCCTTCTGCGGGCAGCCGGCGAAGCACGAGGTGTGGTCGCATCACGAGTACCACCGCGTTTGGTGCGGCAACTGCGACGTCGAGATGGACTATTTCGATTCGCTAGATGATGCGGCGCTCCGCTGGAACACGCGCGGTGGCAGCGAGTCGCCCGTAGCTATGGTTCCGGAGCGCGTCATGCTCGCTGTTGCCACCGGCTGGCGTAGGGAGGCGAGCGGCGCACGGACCGGGCGAAAGGTCCTGATCGCGTGCGCGGTGGCCTTGGAGGGAGCCGTGGTGGCGTCGCGGCCGGAGCCACGTCGGTGAGCGCGCTCAAGCCTGCGGACTGGCAGGAGCGCGGCGAGGGCATGATGACGCCCAAGCAGCAGCGAATGCTCAACGCCATCTGCGGTGATCTTGCCGCGGGCCTGTCCTGGCACGGCCAGCGCCTCACGAAGGACGACTGGCGGCACATGGTGGCCGGCACGATGCTGGGCTGGCGCCTGATGCCTGCCATCGACCGGGGGCAGGGCGCGCCCGGTCACATCATGCTGGGCGGATCGAGCATGAAGCTGACGAAGTCACTGGCCTGCGATGCCATCACCGTGCTGGTGCACATCGGCGACCACCCGGAAGAGCAGGGTATGCGCGCGCGGCCGGTGAGATGGTCGGACACCGTTCTGCTAGGGCTGGGTTTCAACCCTCGTGACTTTTCGGAGGCAGCATGATCTACGCATCCGAATTAATCCCCCTCAATTCCTTTAACCAAATTGACGGCCCTTCTTGCCTCCGCAAGGATTGGCGCCAGCGCGAGTGCGTTCGTCATGAGCCAGGTTCGGCTCCTGTCTTCAAATGTATCGTGATGAGAAATCGAATAAAGGTATGTGTAGAGCTTCTGAGCGCCCTCGACGGCCGCAAGAACAGGCGCTGCCGCGTCCAAAAGCAAAAGGGCCTCACCGCTAAGGTTCCTAGCTCCGAAGAAGTTGGTCAGTCCCTTAAATACCTCGCCGGGCGGCGTTGTGAATGTTCTCTCTTCTCTAAGCATGATCACGCACGAGTTGAGTTTCACAAGTTCGACAGATACAGGAATCGCGGCGGCGTGAGCCCTCAGCTGATCATTTTTTCGTCTCTCAGTAAGCAGAGTTTCTTCGGCCAACGCTTTCTCTCGAGAATGCGCGACTTTCTCCTCTCGGAGCTCGGCGGCGGATCTATCGCTCGCAACTTTCTGACGCCACATCGCGAATGCGAAGGTGGCCACAGTGAGGCCTGCTTGCGTCCACGTTGCCCATTCGCTCTGGGTAATGCAGAAGGAGCTTACGACCCAACTGCAATAATTCATCGGATCCGCCATATCACATCCGCCAAGGTTGGTGGCGCGATTGTAGGCGGAGGTATGGCCTGATGCACGGCAATTACCGCGATCGGGCCTTGCTGGACGCCGTATACCAGGTGGAGTGCACCCTGCAGATCGAGAGCTGCTGCGAGGGTGGCTTTGGCGAGCCTGCGCACAGCAACCAGAGCCGGCACGGCAAGGGCGGCGCGCTCAAGGCGCACGATTGCTTCGTCGCGGCGGGCTGCCGGGCATGCCACCGCGAGCTGGACCAAGGCCGGCGCTTCACGCGCGAGGAGAAGGCTGAGATCTGGCAGCGTGGGCACGAGCGCACGATGCTGGCCTTGTGGCAGATGGGCGCGATCCAGGTGGCTGCATGAGCATCCGGATTGTGGTCTACGGGTCGCCAGCGCCGCAGGGCAGCAAGTCGTTCAAGGGGCTGGCCAAGAGCGGCCGGGCGATTCTGGCTGAGTCGTCGAAGAAGGTCAGGCCGTGGAGGCAGGACGTCAAAGCTGCGGCGGAGCAGGTGCGTGCACAGCTGGGCATCGCGTTGCTGGATGAGCCCCTGCGCGTCCGGATGACCTTCACCCTGCCCAAGCCGACCAGCGCCCCGAAGCGCCGCGTAACCTTGCCGAGCAAGCTACCCGATCTGTCGAAGCTGGTGCGTTCCACCGAGGACGCCATCACCGACGCGGGCGTCTGGCGCGATGACGCCAGGGTGGTGGAGTGCACAGCCTCGAAGCGTTACCCGGGCGAGGGCGCGGACGCGCTCGATGCGCCGGGCTGCGTCATCGAGATCGAGCGGATGCTGCCATGACCACACCGCGCTACAGCGAGGAGATCGGAGGACCTCGGCACTCCGTTCGCCTGGGCCTGCTGATCGCGTGCCGGGTTGCTGACAAGTACCGGCGCCGCCTCCCCACCGTCCAGGAGTTGATGGACGACTTCGGCATGCACCGAGCCACCGCATATCGCTGGCGCGCCACCCTCGCGGAGGCGCGCGGCATTTCTACCACCAGCAGTACCCCAGGAGAGAAACACAATGGCTGACCGACGCGAGATGCTGGCCCGCCTGAACCCGCAGACCGTGCGCTTTGACGTGGGACAGGGTGGAGGCGCGCCCAGCCTGACGACGTCCGATATCGCCGCCGCGCTCGGCATGGTCCCGGCCGGCCTGGGCCGCGAGGTGATGGAAGCGGTATACCTGCCCGACGGCGCCATGCGCCACCGGCCGAAGCTCGCCGAGGCGGTGCTGGCCATCGTCCGGCCCGAGTTCACCCGCCGCGCGCGGGCGCTGGCCGATGCCGAAGCCGAACTGGAGTTCGTGCAGGCCATCGTGTCGCTGGGTCGACGCGGCATGTCGGATGCGCAGCGCCGGACCCTGCAGCAGCGTAAGGTAGCTGTTGACCAGGCGCGCGCCGCCGCGTGGCCGCGCAACACCTACCAGCACCTCAGCCGAATGGTCGACGCCGTGGTGCAGGAGCTGGCCAGCGGCAACCACTGCTCCAACTGCTGCGGCACCGGTTTGGTCAGCGACAAGGGCTGCCCCGAGTGCAGGTGCACCGGCATCGAGCCTCTTCCGGACCGCCGTCGTGCTCTGGCGATGGGGTGTGATCCCTCGGCGTACCCGAAGCGCTGGAGACCAGTCTTCGAGTGGCTGCTGGCGGAGCTGCATCAGGCAGGCGAGGTGTCAGCACGCAAGTTTTCCCGCGCACTGAGCAACTCCGATTACGTGCCCGAGGCACGTGCTGCATAGGCTCTACAAATGTGGTGTTGCTGGGTCCATGCTTTGACCTGCAGAATCCACATCATCGCGAGACTTGGCCGCCGGCCAAACTCATCAGCCCCGCCATCGAGCGGGGCTTTTTTCGTTCATGGGGTGCGTTGCCAGATGGGCGCTGGGCCGGACTGTAAATCCGGCGTCTTCGACTCGCGTGGTTCAACTCCACGGCACCCCACCACCTACGCCCGCTTTCCCTAACCGGATCAACCCTCGTGCCCAGCCGGCAGCGGGGCGGGCACCCCATACCCCGAGCGAGGTTCTGCCCCAGGGCGGTGATCGCTCACCCATACCGAGGCGCGCATGGCTCAGATCACACCCCAACAGGCTGGCGGCGTGAACGTCGTGGCCTTCCTCGACATGCTCGCGTGGTCCGAGGGCACGGATAACGGGAGGCAGCCCACAAGGGACCGCGGCTACGATGTGCTGGTGGGTGGACAAATGTACACCGGGTACGTAGATCACCCCCGGGTGCTCGTGGACCTCCCCAGGCTGGGCATCCAGTCCACTGCGGCTGGGCGCTATCAGCTACTGCGCCGCTACTTCGACGCCTACCGCAAGTCGTTGGGCCTCAAGGACTTCACCCCGCTGAGTCAGGATCTGATTGCCCTGCAGCAGATCCGGGAGCGCAGGGCGCTTCCGCTGATCCAAGCCGGCAAGATCGCCGAGGCTATCGCTGCGGTCCGGAACATCTGGGCCAGCCTGCCTGGCGCCGGGTATGGGCAGCATGAGCACAAGCTGGAGCAGCTCCTTTCCGTGTTCGACCGGGCCAAGGCCGCTGCTGAGCGGGGCCAGCCAGCCGATTTCACCAAGGTGACGTCCAGCGTCGATTCCACCGCTGAGATTGTGAGGGCGGGAACGCCCAAGGACGGCCCGAAGTGACTGAGCCCGTAAGCACGCTCAAGACCGTCGTGGGCACCTTTACCGCGGCGGTGGTGGGCCCGGCAACGGCTGACGCCCTGCGGCAGGCCGAGCGGGTCATCCTCGGCGTACCTCAGTCGGTGCTGCTGGTGGCCATCGCCGGTGCACTCATCGGCGTGCTGCTCCTGCCCGAGAAAGACGCAGAGCGGGTCTCGGCCGATGCAGCCCGCCCGCGCGGGCGCCGCTGGATGCAGAGCGGCACCCGCCTGCTGGCCTTGGCCGTCGCGGTCATCGCCTACGCAATTCTCGCTGCCTGGGTCATTGCTGTCGCAGGCTTTTGGTTCCCCTCACTCGCCGGCGCGCCCCAGCTGCCGCTGGCAGGCATCTCCGGAGTCGTCATCCGCCGCCTGCTGCCGAGCTACCTCAAGCTGGTAGAGCGGGCGACTGGCGCAAATGGAGGCACGTCCCCATGAACAGCGTTCTGCAACTGCTCTCCGCCCTCTGGGCCCTGATCGTCGGCTGGCTTACCGGCATCGTCCGGTGGCTGAGAAAGCCCGGCAGCCTTGTGAAGGTCTTCTGCGCGGTGCTGGCGTTCGGGTGTCTCGTGTCCGGCTTGACCGCGTACGAGCGGGAGCAACGGATCCAAGAGCTCAGCGCGCAGGTGGTCAAGGTCAAGGCCGACTGGCGTGCGGATGCCGACCGCCTGCAGGCCGACGTAGACGCCAAGGACGCCCGCCTTGCTGAGGTGGCCAGCACCCTCCGAGAAGAGGCCGAGAAGCTTGAGCGCCTCAGAGCCGAGAGCGCGCAGGCGCTGAATGAGCTGGCCGGAAAGATCGAGGCGTCTGAGAAGGACGCCTCCACCTGGCGCGAGCGGTACGAGGAGCGCCCCGACACATGCCAGGCAGCCCTTGAGCTGCTGGACTCGGCCTGTCCGGCCCTCAAGGGGTACTGACATGCGGATCGTGATTATCGCCCTGTTGGGCAGCCTTGCTGCCTGCGCGTCGAAAGAGCTCAAGCCGAACCAGCCCGCATCCGCGGTTGTCAGGGTTCCGGTTGCGACCTACGTGCCGATCGCACCGGAGCTGACCAAGCGGTGCAGCTGGGTGCGGGACGGCAACCCCTCAGCCGTGTTCTCTGTGAGCAATGGCCGCAAACGCTGCCTGTTGCAGTACGAGGCACAGTTGGACGGGGTTGAGCAGGTGCAAGGGAAGCCCGTGCCAGTGGACCGATAGGTTATTTCTTACGGCCGCCCCCCCTGATCGCGTAGACAAGTAGGGTTAGGGCGCCAATGAGGTACGTCATTGCCTGGATTGCATCGGTATCGGCGTACATGAGCATGTGTTTCCGGTTGGAGTGGCGGCATCGTGATGCCTCCAAACTCGGATGACCACTTGCGGAATTTCCGCGTAGACCCCTCAGCGTTATGGAGGCCCTATGGCCAAGCCGACCGACAACAAGACCGGCCGGCCCGATATCGATTGGGAGCGCATTGAGGCGGACTACCGCGCAGGCCTCCTGTCGGTGCGTGAGATTGCCGCCGAGCATGGGATCACCCATGGGGCGATCAACAAGCGCGCCAAGCGTGACAGCTGGACCCGGGACCTTGGGGCGAAGATCAAGGCGAAGGCCGATGCCCTGGTATCCAAGGAGCAGGTATCCAAGGAGGTATCCACCGAGGCCAAGCTATCCGAGCGGATACTGGTGGAGGCCTCCGCGAAGGTCATCGCCGACGTCAGGCTCAGCCACCGCAAGGACATCGCCCGGGCTCGCGCCTTGGCCATGTCGCTGCTCGAGGAGTTGGAGTCGCAGACTGGGCACGTTGAATTGGTGGAGAGGCTGGACGAGCTGGTCGAAGCCCCGGAGAAGCTCCAAGCGCTCTATCGCGGCGTGACCAGCCTTCCCGGGCGGACCAAGACCATGAAGGACCTGGCCGACTCGCTGGCCAAGCTGGTGGGAATGGAGCGGGACGCCTACGGCATCGAAGGTGGTAAGGAACCGGCATCGTCGCCACAGGGCACGGGGGTGGCGATCTACCTGCCCGCCAACGGGCGATGAGCCTGCGGCCTCAGGAAGGCCCGCAGGAGCGGTTCCTGTCCACGCCAGCCGATATCGCCATCTACGGCGGCGCGGCAGGTGGCGGCAAGACGTTCGGCCTGCTGTTGGAGACGATGCGGCACACCGAGATCTCCGAGTTCTCCGCCGTCATCTTCAGGCGCAACGGCACGCAGATCACCGCGCCGGGCGGCCTGTGGACGGAATCAACGAAGCTCTACCCGCTGCTGGGGGCTGATCCGCGTACATCGCCGCACGCGCAATGGACGTTCCCATCCGGCGCTCAGGTGCAGATGCGCCACCTGCAGTACGACACGGACGTCAACGCGTGGCAGGGCTCTCAGATCCCGCTGATCTGCTTCGATGAGCTGACGCACTTCACGCGTGCCCAGTTCTTCTACATGCTCAGCCGCAACCGTTCCACGTCGGGCGTCAAACCCTACGTGCGGGCCACCTGCAACCCCGATGCCGATTCGTGGGTGGCGGAGTTCATCGCCTGGTGGATCGACCAGGAGAGCGGACTGCCCATCCCGGCCCGGGACGGCGTGGTCCGCTACTTCACCGTGGTTAACGACTCCGTGGTGTGGGGCGATTCGCCAACCGAGGTAGTCGAGCGCGCAGGGCTGAAATCGGTAGCCGGCCTAGCCCCCGAAGCCCTCGTCAAGTCGGCGACCTTCATCGCAGCTAGCGTCTACGACAACAAGGCGCTGCTGGATGCCAACCCCGAGTACCTTGCCAACCTCATGGCGCTGTCGCGCGTAGAGCGTGAGCGGCTGCTGGGGGGTAACTGGAAGGTGCGCAAGACGGCCGGGAGCTACTTCCGCCGGACAGACGTCGACGTAATACCGACCCGGCCGAATGATGTCGTCGCGTGGGTGCGCCGATGGGATCTGGCGGCCACCGAGCCGAGTGAAGCGAGCCCCGATCCTGACTGGACGGCGGGCGTGCTGATGGGGCTGCGCAGCAACGGCAAATTCGTCGTCGCCAACGTGGTCAGGGTGAGGGAGCGGGCCGCGAAAGTCCGCCAGCTCATCCAGAACACCGCCCTCATGGACGGGCGCGGCGTGCGTGTGGTGGTTCCGCAGGATCCCGGACAAGCCGGCAAGGACCAAGGCGAAAGCCTGGTGATCCAGCTCGCCGGGATGATGGCGAAGGCAGTCCGCGAAACCGGCGACAAGGAGACCCGTGGCGAGCCCTTCGCGGCTCAATGGCAGGTCGGGAATGTCGAGGTGGTCCAAGGGCATTGGAACAAAGACTACTTCGACGAGCTCGAGGTCTTCCCTTCGAAGCAAGCCGGCATCCATGACGACCAGGTTGACGCCTCCTCTGGCGCCTTCAACGAGCTCTCCACCGGCTCCTACAACATTGGGAATGCACTGTAATGGCGAACGTGGCCACCAAGATCAGGGACGGCCTCGTCAACCTGGTCAGCAACCTCGGCACGCCGCGTGACAAGGCGGCCTCGTCCTTCTACGGGCGGCCGCTCTTTACCGATGACGAGGGCTCCAACGCCTACCGTGGGACGTGGCTGGCCCGCAAAATCATTGAAATCCCGGCGCTCGACAGCTGCCGTAAGTGGCGCGGATGGAGTGCAGACCAGAAACAGATCAGCGCTATCGAGGCCGAAGAGAAGCGCCTCGGGGTTCAGCAGAAGCTGTTGGACGCACTGATCCGCGCGCGCCTGGGCGGGGGCGCTGCGCTGTACATCGGAACGGGTGACTCGGACCCCTTGAAGCCCTTGAGGCCGGAATCAATAGGTAAGGGAGGCATCCGCCACCTCAACGTGCTGTCCAAGCGCGTGCTGCAGGCGGGTGAGCTTGATCGTGACCCCGAGTCGCCAGGCTACGGGCGGCCCGCCTACTACACCCTCAGCAGCGGCGTGGCAGGCACGGTTGGGATACACCCCTCCCGCCTGGTCATCCTCCAAGGCGCGGCTAAGCCAGATCCGGAGCTGGATGCGGGAGACGGGTGGGGCGACTCCGTCCTGATGGCTTTGAGCAAGGCAATCAAGGACGCGGACAGCACCTCGGGCAACATCGCGTCACTGGTCTTCGAGGCCAAGGTCGACGTCATCAAGATCCCGCGCTTCATGGCCATGCTGGCCGACCCTGTCTATGAGCAGCAGGTGTTGCAGCGGCTCCAGCTGGCAGCGATGGCCAAGGGCATCAATGGCGCCCTGTTGCTCGACAAGGACGAAGACTACGAGCAGAAGACCGCCAACTTCTCGGGCCTGACCGACGTGCTTCTGGCCTTCATGCAGCTCGTGTCCGGCGCTGCAGATATTCCAATCACGAGGCTTCTGGGTCAGTCACCGGGCGGGCTCAACGCCAGCGGCGATAACGACATTCGGAACTACTACGACCGGATCAGCTCGGGCCAGGAGCTGGTGCTGAGCCCCGCTCTGCAGGTCCTGGACGAATGCCTGATCCGCTCCGCGCTCGGCACCCGTCCGGAAGAGGTGTTCTACAACTGGCGCAGCCTGTGGCAGACCACCGACAAGGAGCGGGCCGACATCGGCAAGACCACCGCCGAGAGCATCAAGATCGTTGCGGAGACGAAGCTGATCCCCGACGACGTGATGACCACGGTGGCAGTGAACATGCTCACCGAGGCAGGCGTGGCGCCCGGTCTGGAATCGGAAATGGCCGAGTACGCGCTGTCGGCGCCCGAAGGCGACGATCCGGACGACGACGAAGAGAGGCGGGCAGCGGCCACGCCGGTTGCCGATGCGGCACCTCGCTCCCTGTATGTGCGCCGCGACGTCCAGAACGTCAGCGAGATCGCTGCCTGGGCGAGGGGGCAGGGCATCACAGACCTGCGCGACGACCTGCACGTCACCATCGTCCACTCCAGCCAGGCGTTCGACTGGATCAAGGCGGGTAATGCCAATGACTGGGGCTCGGACGGCAGGGATGAGCTCGTGATCCCCGAAGGTGGTCCGCGCGCAGTCGAGCCGCTGGGTGGCATGTCGGCGGTGATCCTGTTCGCTTCCTCCCAGCTGGTCTGGCGCCACGAAAGCATCATCCGCGCGGGTGGGTCTCACGACTTCGAGGACTACACGCCGCACATCAGCCTGACGAAGGCTCCCATTGACCTCTCCAAGGTCGAGCCGTACCGGGGTCGCATCGTGCTCGGCCCGGAAATCTTCGAAGAGCTCCGCGAGGACTGAACCATGTTCCTTACTGACCGCGTCCCGCTGTCGGGTGTCCGCCGCACTGCGGACGGCTACCTGGTGGCCGACGCATTTGTCGCACGCACGGGCGTCCAGACGTACCTCGGCGAAGAGCTGGGCCGCCCCGATCTGTTGAACGTGCGCCTCTACCGGCCGCCGGAGGAGGTGTTCTCCGACGCCACCCTGCGCAGCTTCGCCCACCGGCCGATGACCAACGATCACCCGCCGGAGCAGGTGAACGCGCAGAACTGGAAGAAGTACGCGGTGGGCCAGACCGGCGACGAAGTGGTCCACGACCAGAAGCGTGTGCGCGTGCCGCTGGTGCTGATGGATCAGGACGCGATCGCGGACTACGAGGCCGGCAAGCGCGAGCTGTCGCAGGGCTATTCGTCCGAGATTGACTGGACTGACGGGGTGACGCCTGAGGGTGAACCGTTCGACGCCATCCAGCGAAACATCCGCAACAACCATCTGGCTATGGTCCGGTTCGGCCGGGCTGGCCACGAGTTTCGCATCGGGGACGGGGGCGCCCCTGGTGCTCCGGATCCCGGCCCCCATCACCACCAGAAGGAACCAACCATGAGCGACAAGACCATCCTGGTCGATGGGCTGTCCGTCGTGACCAACGACGCCGGCGCACAGGCCATCGGCAAGCTGCAGGCGCAGCTGAAGGACGCGCAGACCGCGCAGGCGTCTGCTGACCACACCCATCAGGCGGCCATCGCGGCCAAGGATTCCGAGATCGCCAAGCGCGATGCCGAGATCGACTCTCTGAAGGGCCAGGTGCTGAGCGACGCGGCGCTGGATCAGCGTGTGCAGCAGCGCGGCGACCTGATTGGCAAGGCCAAGGCCATCCACGACGCCGACTACAGCGGCAAGACCGATGCCGAAGTCCGCAAGGCTGCCGTGGTCGCCAAGCTGGGCGATGCCGCCATCGCAGGCAAGCCGGATGCCTACATCGAGGCGCGCTTCGACATCCTGGCCGACAGCGCCAAGCCGCGCGACCCGGTGGCGCAGGCGATGCGCGACGGCGCCGTCCAGCGCACCCCGGTCAATGACAACGGCTGGGCAGCTTCGGTTGCCGGGCTCGATTACCGCACCGCCGGCCACAAGGAGGCCTAAGCCATGGCACTGCAGAACACCTACCTCGACACCCAGCCGGCCGCCATTGCCGGCGCGCCGGCGACCATGCTGCCGGCGACCGAAATCTCACGCACCATCGAAGGCGCGGCCGTCGCCTTCGGCAAGGCGGTGGAGCAGGGCGCCTCGGACAAGAGCGCGAAGCCCTTCGCCGGCGGGAACTTCGTCGGCATCGCGCTGCTGGATCGCTCTGCGTCCGGGCTCAGCGTTACCGCAGGCCAGGTGACGGGCCGCGCGATCGATGCTTTCGGCGTCGGTGAATCGGCGCGTATCCGTACGAAGGGCGACGTGTGGGTCGTAGCTGCGGTGGCTGTCGATGCCGGCGACGGCGTCTACCTCACCGACGCCGGGGCGTTCACCAACGCCGAGGCTGACAACACCGCCATTTCCGGCGCCCGCTGGGACACCAGCACCACCGCCGCCGGCCAGCTGGCCGTCGTCCGTCTCGGCTAAGGAGCCAAAACCAATGAATGGACAATCCCTGCACCTGTTCGATGCGCAGGCCGCCCTCGGCTTCGTCATCGCCCAGGCATCGATCATCGAACCGGGCGTCTACCGTACCCGCTACCCGTCGGTGCAGTACCGAGACCTGATTCCGGTCGACACCTCCGGCAGCGAGTTCGCCACCTCGGTGACCTACTTCTCGTCCGACCAGTACGGCAAGGCCGGCTGGATCAACGGCAACGCGGACGACATCCCGAAGGCCGGCACCAACCGTGCGCAGCACCAGACTGGCGTGCACACCGCTGGTATCGGCTACGGCTACGGCTGGGAAGAGATCGGCCGGGCGCAGCTCCTGGGCATCAACTTGCAAAGTGACGACGCCAACGCGGCGCGCCGGGCATCTGAAGAGATGGTCGACCGCGTTGCGCTGCAGGGCGACGCCGACAAGGGCTTCACCGGGCTGTACAACGCGCATGGTGTTACCCCGGTTGCCGCGCAGACCGGCAACTGGAGCGTCGAAACCGACACGAACCTGATCGTGGGCGTGCTCAACCAGGCGCTGCTGAACGTCTTCAACGGCACCAACACGGCGTCCATCGCCGACACGCTGCTGCTGCCGTGGTCCCGCTTCAATCTGCTCGCCACTCGCAAGATGAGCGAGCACAGCGACATGACCGTGATGCAGTGGTATCTGGCCAACAACCTGTACACCGTGCAGACCGGCCAGCAGCTCACTGTGCGCGGCGTGCGTGGCTTGGACACCGCAGGTGTCGGCGGCACCACTCGCTTGGTCGCTTACCGCAAGGATCCGGAGGTGCTGAAGCTGCACATGCCGATGCCGCACCGCTTCCTGCCGGCTTGGCAGAGCGGCCCGCTGCGCTGGGACATCCCGGGCGTGATGCGTCTGGGTGGCCTGGACGTGCGCCTGCCGAAGGAAGTCGTCTACCTCGACGGCATCTGATCCACACGGCCCCGGCAGATCGCCGGGGCCTCACCGGAGCGAAGCATGAAGATCACCAACAATCACAAGGGCCCGCTCGGGCTGCCCGACGGCACTGTGCTGGCGCCGGGCGTCGAAGAGACGGTCGCCAACTGGGAGCAGCTGAAGAAGAACGCCGTGGTGCAGGGCTGGGTCAAAGCCAAGATTCTGACCCTCGGTGCGGATGCCGCTGCGACTGCGTCCGCGCCGCCGGCGCCGAGTCTGCTGGGCTCCAACCTGCTGCCCGGAAGCATCCACCTGGATGGCGACGTATACGTGTCGCTCAGCGACGTGGTTCGCCACGCACATGCCGCTTCCGGCCTGTCCATCGAAGGTTGGAACGAATTGGACGACACCCTGCGGGAGGCCAAGCTGGCCGACGCGGTTGAGTGGCTGCGGTCGGAAGCCATCGCCGAGGCCGAGGCGAAGACCCGTGCCGACGCGGCCGCTGCTGCTGCCGGCGCTGCAAGCGCGGGCGGCGCTGCTGGTGCGGATGGCGCTGCTGGTGCGGATGGCGGCGGCGCGCCGGACCCGGTCAGCGACAAGGCCGTGCTGGTCGCGCGTGCCAAGGAACTGGGCGTCGCCGGCGTCGGCTCGCACTGGGGCACCGGCAAGCTGCAGGAAGCCATCGCCGAGGCGCAGAAGAAGAGCGAGGGCTGACCATGTACGGCACGCTGGAAGGGGCGGACACCTACCACCAGGCGCGCGGCAACGCCGCTTGGGGTGCGGGTGAAGACGGCGCGCGCACCGCGGCGCTGAACCGCGCCACGGACTACATCGACGGTCGATACCGGATCCTGCTACCCACCGGCCGCTGGGCATCGATGTTCCCCGGCGTGCGTACTGCAGGGCGGGGCCAGCCGAACGAATGGCCCCGCACCGATGCGATCGACAATGAAGGTGCCCGCATTCCGGCGGATGAGGTGCCAGTCGAGGTCCTGCAGGCTACCTATGAGGCTGCGCTGCGGGAACTGGCGAGGCCGGGCAGTCTTTCGCCCGACTTCGTCGCCAGCTCGCTGGCCATCCGCAAGAAGGTGGGGCCCATCGAGGTCGCCTACAGCGACAAGGCCGCTGATGGTGGCGTTCCGACGCGACCGGTGATCACGGTCATTGATGAGATCCTCGCGGCGCTCCTGCGCGCGCCGAGGTCGATGCCGGCGGTGAGGGTCGTATGAGCGCCTTCTACGACGAAATGCGGGCCGTGGCGGTCGAGCTGATTGCCGAGTTCGGCTACCAGACGCAGCTGCAGCGTGATGGCGCACCGACTGGGCCGCCGCATAACCCCCAGCCTGGTCAGCCCACCAGCCACGTCTGCACGGTGGTGGAGCTGGAGTACAGCCTCACCAACCGCGACGCCACGCTGGTGCTGAAGGGCGACAAGCTGGGACTGATCTCCACGGCCATCGACATCGAGCCGGTCAAGGACGACCGGATCGTGCTGGGGGGCGTGCCCTACAACTTCATTGACCTGCAGCCGCTCTCTCCCGGTGGGCAGGTCCTTCTTTATGAGTTTCATGCCCGTCGCTGATGGCCAGCCTATCCTCCCGCGAGATCGAGAAGCTGGCCATCCGGCTGGAGCCGGCCATCCGCCGTGCCTTCGTACAGGCCCTGATCGAGGTGCAACGGCAGGCGCCGCTGGATTTGGTAGCGGACCTGCTGCGCGCTGGCCAGGTGGATACGGTGCTCGAGGTACTGGGGCTGGACGCTGCGCGCTTCTCGCCACTCTCAGAGGCGATCCGTCAGGCCTTCGTAGCGGGCGCTGATGCTGGCCTCGTAGAGATGCCGCCGCTCCGTCTGTCGCTGGACCCGATCATCACCGGGCGGTATCGGCCCCGTTCCGCATCGCCGCCGCTCCGGCCCTCGTTCGACCTGCGCAACCCAGCCGCCGAGGGCTGGCTTCGTGACAACTCGTCGAAGCTGATCACCGGCATCATCGAGGACCAGCGAACGCTGGTGCGGGGCGCGCTGCAGCAGGGCATGGCTGTGGGACGTAATCCCCGCCAGACCGCTCTGGATCTGGTTGGAAGAGTGGGCGAGAGTGGGCGCCGGGCTGGCGGTATCGTGGGACTCACGGCTCAGCAAGGCCAGTTCGTAGCCAACGTGCGCACGCAGCTGGCCAGCGGCGACCCCAGTCAGATGTCGGCCTACTTCGGACGCAAGCGCCGCGACAAGCGCCTGGACGGCATTGTCAAGCGCGCCATCGCGGCCGGCAAGCCCGTGTCACAGGCCGACATTGAGAAGATCTCAGGACGTTACGCAGATCGGCTGCTGGCGCTGCGCGGCGAGATGGTCGCGCGCACGGAGTCCATCACCGCAATGAACGCTGGCCGGGAGGAGTCGTATCGGCAGCAGGTTGAGGCTGGGAAGCTGGCCCCTGAAAACCTCACATGCACCTGGTCGGCTACCGGTGACCGCCAGACCCGGCACAGCCACGCGGCAATGAACGGCCAGCGGCGCCGGTTCGGCGAGCCATTCGTAACGCCCAGCGGCGCCCAGATGAATTACCCCGGTGACAGCTCGCTCGGTGCAGGTGCGGAAGAGACCATCGGCTGCCGCTGCATGAAGCAGTACCGGATCGACATGACGGCGGAGGTGATGCGTGGCCAGCAAGTTCGGTGACCAGGTGAAGGCCTTCGCCGAGAAGGCCAAGCAGCGCCAGTTGGCTATCTTCCGCGAGTCGGCGCAGGCGGTGATGGAGGATGCGAGCACGCCGGAGGGCGAGGGGGGCAAGATGCCCGTGGCCACCGGCTTCCTTCGCAACTCGGCAGTGGCATCAACCGCAGGACCGCCCGACGGCGCTGGCGGAGACCCTTCGCTGGTGTTCTCAGGCGTCGAGCTGGGGCAGTCGGTGTGGGCGGGTTGGACCGCCTCCTACGCCCTTCGTATGGAACACGGCTTCTACGGTGAGGACAGCCTCGGCAGGGTCTATGCGCAGTCCGGCAAGGGCTTCATGCGCTCCGCTGCGCAGAACTGGGATTTCATCGTGGACAGGGTGGCCAAGGACGTGAAGGAGCGGATCAAATGAGCGACACGGCCATCTATGACGCCTTCGCAGGGCTCGCCGGCGCGTTCGCTACCGCAACTGGCTTCCCGTGCTCCTATCCGGGCCTCGGCTTCACTCCGCCGGCCCAAGGCGCATGGCTGGAGCTGCAGTGGTTCCCCAACCAGACCCAGAACTACGGGATGGGCGACGACGGTCCCTCGCTGCTGCAGGGGTTTGGGCAGCTGTCGGCTTGCTACCGGCCGGGCGCCGGCATCATCGTGGGCGCGAAGATCACCGACCAGATCATCTCCGCGTTCGCCAAGGGCACTGCCTTCTCAGGGGTGCGGGTGTACCGGAAGCCGTGGACCAGCTCGATCATCCAGGACCCCGAGCGGATCATGCATCCGGTGACCATTCCCTGGCGGGGCTTCGTGTCGGGTTAGAATCCGGCCATGAGCCCCAAGCCGCCCGCACTTCACTTGGTCCGCAGTGACGCCCCGCCAACTGAGGGTGAGCTGGCGCAGCTGCGCGAGGCGATCGATCGCATGCGGAGGAACCGCCACTTGCTGGATGCGTTCAACCGGGAGCAGGCCGCCTTCGTGCGGTCGGAGTTCTTGGCCTACGTGGAAGCGGGGTTCACGCGCCCGCAGGCTATGCAGCTGGTGGCGGCGAAGCTGTCTCCCAAATAGAGCGTATGCAACTCAAGAATCCTGAGTTGCGGTCGATGTGCTTGAGGCTAGCAAGTGGCTGGCGTACAGGGAATGTCGTTATGAATGCATGGCTGCGTCAGTGGCTTGATCAAGATTCAGCGCTTGGTGGGGATCCCACCCGCCGCGCGAAGAAAGACGTAGATAAAAACTCTAGCGCCGCCGATCTCAAGAGCGAGTGTCTTGCTCGCGAGTGGCATCTGCTGGACACGGGAGACCACTTCGTTGTGATCCCAAGTGGCCTAATGAAGGTTGTTTGCTAGTAAAGGGCTCCTACAGCTCGTAGAGAAGTCCCTACCAGGCCCGCCTAGCAGCGGGCCTTTTTTGTTTCACCAACACCCCGCCCCGTGGCGGGTTTTTTTATGCCCATCGCGAGGAGACTCGGCCATGCCCGAAGCACAAACCAATAGCGGTTCCAAGCTTTCCATCTGCGTCCTGCCCCAGAACGAGGACCTCACCGAAACCCAGTTCGCGGCCTTGACCTATGTCCAGGTCAAGAAGGTCGGCAATGTCGGCGAGCGCGGCATCACGACCAACATCGTCACCTACGACACCTGGGATACCGCGGTCGCCCTGAAGGGCAAAGGCATCTCGAATGCCGGCGACCCGGAAGTGGAGATGGCGCGCGACCTCGCCGACCCGGGCCAGATCGCCATGCGCGCCGCTGGCCAGCCCGACGTGCAGGACGCCTATGCGTTCAAGGTCGAGCGTCCGAGCGGCGAAATCGAATACCTGCGCGGCCTGGTGACTGGCCCCCGTACGCCCGGCGGCCGCAACGAGGACTTCGTGCTGCACGTGTACTCGCTGGCCCTGAATCAGGTGCCGGTGGAAGTGCCCGCGCCGTAACCGAACACCTCTGGGATAGGGCGGCCGCCTGACAAGCCGGATCTGATCCGGCCGGCTTCCCCGAGGTTCTCTCTCCGGATCGATTTCACAGGGATCACGCCATGAGCGAATTGAGCACCATCGTTGCCGCCGAGCGCCGCATCGATATCAAACACCCGGCCACCGACGAACCGGTCGGCCTGGCCATCACCATCCTGCCGGACAGCCACCCGCAGGTCCGTGCAGCCTCCCGCAAAGCCACGAACGAGCGGATGCTCGGCCGCGGCAAGGTCACCGCTGAGAAGCTGGAGGCCGGGCGCCTCGACCTGCTGGTGGCTTCTGTGGGCGGCTGGGACTGGCAGGGCGAGCTGACCTTCCACGGGGAGAAGCCGGAGTTCACCGAAAAGGGACTGCGCAACCTCTTCAAGGAGCTCCCCTGGGTGAGTGACCAGGTCGATATCGCCCTCGGCGACCGTGCCGAGTTTTTTCGCCACGCTGACGAGCCGGCTGGCTGAAGCTGCCTACACCGTCGTCCGCTACGACATGGCGGACGAAAAGGGCGAAACCCGGCGGCAGCGCAATGAGCGCTTTGAGATCACGACGCCGGACGTGGACCTGCCCGAGGAGGGCGCCCACGTCTGGGAGTGGTTCTGGGACCTGTCTGCCCGACGTCGGGCAGGGCCCGAGGCGTTGAGCTTCAGCGACGTCGGCGACTGGCAGCGGCTGCTGCAGCTGGACCTGCTACCGCAAGAGGTCGGGATGCTCATGGCGATGGATGACAAGTACCTCGCCGCCGTGCGGGAGGACCAAGCGGCGGCCCGGGAACGGGCACTCGATGCGCAGAACGGGAGCAGGTGAAGATGGCTGATATCGCGGAGCTTGGGTACAAGGTTGATTCCAGCGGACTGCTGGAGGGCACCAAGGCCCTGGACGACAACGCGGCGGCCGCTGACAAGGCCGGTGGTGCTGCGGAACGCTTGGAGAAGGACTATCAGGCGCTTTCGCGCACCATCGAGCGTTCCTCGAGCGCTCTGGGTGATCGGCTGGGTGGCGCACTCGACCGCATTGGTACTGGCACCGGCACCGTCATCGCCGAGCTGCAGACACTGAACCGCACCAACGCTGAGATGCTCGCCTCGCTGGGGGCATTGGATGGAAAGCTGTCCAGCACCGCCGCGCAGGTTCAGGCTTACGGTGTAGCCGGATCCGCTGCCGCCACGTCAGCCGCGCAGGTGGCCGCCGCGAGCGAGCAGCTCGAACAGCAGCTCGCCCAGCAGGAGGCACGGTACAAAGCTGTCGCGCAGCAGGCGATGGCTTGGACCCAAGGCAACCAGGCAGCGAACCTGTCGGAGCGTGCGCTTGCGGAGGCGGCGCGTGACGCAGCGCTGGGAATCGATCACAAAGAGAGGGCGATGGCCTCTGCTGGGACCGAGCAGGAGCGCATGGTCTCTCGGGTGCGCGCGCTGGAAGAGGCTGAGGGCCGTGCCGCCAATGGGCAGCGGCAGGCTGCGGCCGCTGCGGATGCGCAGAAGATCAATCTGCAGCAGCTGCTCGGACAGATCGACCCGACCGTCGCGGCGTTGAACCGCCTGGCGGCGATGGAGGATCGCCTGGAGCGGGCCCAGAAGGCTGGCCTGATCAACACCAACGTGTTCGATCAGTACCAGTCCAAGATCGACGGCATGCGTGCTGCGGTTCTGAAGAACACGAATGCGCAGGATGGCATGGCACTGTCCGCTGGCCAGCTTCGGCAGAGCATGCGCATGCTGCCGATGCAGGTGACCGACATCACCACCAGCCTGATCAGCGGCCAGCCAGCGTGGATGGTGGCCATCCAGCAAGGAGGCCAGCTGAAAGATCAGTTCGGTGGTATTGGCCCTGCGGCGCGCGCTTTGGGCGGTTACATCGTGGGGCTCGTAAACCCGCTTACGGTGGGCGCTGCAGCTCTCGCTGCGATGGCACTTGCGGCGAAGCAGGGCCAGGACCGTCTCTTTGAATACCAGAAAGAGCTCATCCTCAGCGGCAACGGCGCGATGATTGGGGCCGCAGGGTTCGAGGCTCTGGCGCAGAGCATCGACCAGTTGGAGGGTGTCTCTCGCGGAGGTGCTGCTGCGGCGTTGACTGAAACGGCCAAAGCCGGGCGCTTCGCCGGTGAACAATTCGAACTGGTCGCGGCTGCTGCCGCGCGGATGGAGGCGTCCACCGGCAGGTCGGCTGCGGCCACGGTCGGAGCCTTCCAGTCCATCGCCAAGGAGCCATTGGAAGGGCTGCTCAAGCTCAACGACGCAGAGCGGTTCCTGACCTTGGCGCAGGTCCAACGTATCGCCTCGCTGCAGGAGGAGGGCCGCTCGCAACAGGCCGCCAACGAAGCGATTCAGATCTACGCCAGCCACTTGGACAACGTGGCAGATCAGACCGAGGCAATCATGCCGGGGATGTCGAGGGCATGGCGCGACGTCAAGGACGATATCGGAGGCGCCTGGTCGGCACTGGGCGGCTTCACCGGCGGGCTTGTCGATTTGGCCGGAAAGTGGGGTGTGCTGGCTCGCCTGCCACGGCTGAGCGACATGCTTGGCCTCGGCGTGGTTGGCGGCACGTTGGTAAAGAACCTGGGCCTGCCGTCGCTCACTGAAGCCCTCAACGGGGTGTCTTCGCGGATCCGTGGGCTGCCACCTCTGCCAGCTGCCATTGACGAAGGCTCGCTGGATCCACGCGCGGCGCGGGAGCTGGCCACCTTGGGGCAGGAGCGATTGGCAGCCGAGCGGTCCGCTGCGGAGGCAATCAACGCGCAGGTCGCCGGCCTTGATCGCGCTACAGCCAAAGAGGCCGCGCGGCTCAAGATCATTGCCCAATACAACCAGCTGGCCGACAACGATGCCCGGCACTTCGACGGTTCTATGCAGCAGCTGATTGCCAAGGCACAGCGAGACGTCGACAAGCAGTTCAACCGAAGCGAGGGCATCGGTCGCAAGAACGCGGACGACAGCGCGGCCCAGAGTCTTCTGGCCAACGTGCAGCGCCAGATAACCGCCAATGAGCAACTGGCGGAGAGCGGGACCAAGGTTACCGCCAGTGACCGCCTCGCGATCCAGACGCGCCAGCTGCTGGACGACAAGACCAACACCATGACGGCCTCCACCCGGAAGCTGCTGGAATCCTTGATTCCCACTCTCCAGGCCACCGACGCGGCCGGGCAAGCGGAGATGCAGCGCCAACGCGGCATGCAGGCATCGATTGCTCTGACGGAACGTCTCTCGCAGCTGGAGAAGCAGCGCCAGGAGCAGTCGCAGGTCGACCTGATGGGCCTGGGGCGCGGTGCGGATGCGACGGCGATGCTGCAGCGCCAGCTGGATATCCAGAGGCAGTATCTGGACGAAACGGAGAAGCTCGACAAGGCGCAGCGGGACAAGAGCACGGCGCTCAGCCAGGCCGACTACCAGCAGCAGCAACTGGCCCTGCAGGCAAGCTTGGAGCGTTCGCTCGGTATCGAGCGCTCGTACCAGCAGCAGCGGATGACGCTGCTCAGCGATTGGCGTACGGGGGTTGCGCGGGTCTGGGAAGACTACGTCTCCTCAGCAACCAATGCGTCGGAGCAGGCTGGTACGGTCGTGAGCAATACGCTGTCGGGGTGGGAGGACATGTGGGTGCGCGCTGCCAAGACCGGCAAGCTGTCTTTCAGCGACTTGGCCAACTCGGTGATCGCCGATATGGCACGCATGGCGTCAAAGCAGGCAGCCTTGGGACTGTTCGGCAACGCACTCGGCGGCCTCTTCGGCGGTGGGGCTGGAACCTACACAGGCAACGGAACGGGCGCGGGATCCGTGGGCGGCTTTGGCAACAACGTCGGCAACTTCCTCAACTATGGCGGCGGCCGCGCGCGCGGCGGCGGCGTCAACCGCGGCTCCTTCTACGAAGTGGGCGAGGGCGGCCGGCCGGAGCTGCTCGAGCAGAACGGCAAGCAGTACCTGATCCCGGGGAACAGCGGCAAGGTCATCCCGGCTGCCCCTTCCACCGGCGGTGCTGCGAGCGGGGGCGGATCCTACAAGGTGGAGATCAACAACCACGGAGGTGGCCAGGTGCAGACCCGGCAGACCACCGAGCGCATGCCCGACGGCAGCGAGCTGAAGAAACTGGTTATCGACATCGTGGGCGAAAGCCTCGACGGCGGTGATCTCGGATCCCTTGGACGCAACAAGTACGGTTGGCAGGAGACGGTCTGATGAGTGAATGGCCGAGCTATGCCACGGTGCGATTCAGTGGCCTGGCCGAGGGCTTCGACCCCTCGGTTGATCGGGTTGAGATGGAGCGCGGCGTCCCGAAGGAAAGCATCATCAACTCGGACGTGATCTTCCAGATCCAGGCAACTGTCTTGTTCAAGACGCCGGAGGACTCAGATTCCTTTGAAGCCTGGTACTTCAACGACATCAAGCGCATTGGATGGTTCTCCATCAGGCACCCACGGAAGGGGCCTCTCACGGCCAGGATCGTCGGCGGCAACATCGGCATGTTGTCTCCGCAGGCCCCTAGGTTCTTCTTCTCCCAACGGACCATGACGTTGGAGTATCTCCGATGAGCACCTTCCTCGAGCGGCGCCAGCGGGTCACAGATACAGCTGGCACGCTGATGCTGCTGGAGGTGAGCGCTCCGTCGTTCGTAGAGACCCTGCGAATCGCCAACGACACCCGCGACTGGACCAGTAACGGTCTGATCTTCGTTGGCGTGCAGTTTGGCTTCAAGATGCCAGACGACGTGCCAGGGCAGGCGCAGCGGGCACAGCTGGTGCTGAGCAACGTGGGCCGCGCCATAACGGAGGATCTCGAGCGACTGGCGCCTGGCGAGCTGGTCATGTGCCGCATGATCATCACCGACCGCGAGGACCCTAACTTCGTGTGGCAGGAAAGTTTCTTGCCAATGATGACGGTCTCTGTGAACGCCCAGACTGCCCGGGCCAGCTGCGGTGTGGACTTCTACACCCGGCAACAGGCTGTGCGCCTGCGCTTTAACCCGCACGTCTCTCCAGGGATCTTCTGATGCGCACGGCCGACGTCGAGCAGTTCACCTGCATCCCCTACGACGCCGACACGTTCGACTGTGCCGACCTGGTGGCGAAGGTGCAGCGTGAGCTGTTCGGGCGGTGTGTGGAAATGCCAAGCCGGCGGCCGCGTGGCCCTCGCGGTGAAGCGGAGTTGGGCGAGCTGTCAAAGCCCTATGCCAAACCCCGCGAGGGACCGCCCCACGACGGTGACCTCGTCCTGATGTTCGATCTCGGACAACGCAACCCCGGCCATGCCGGGGTTTTCTTTTTTCTGGACCACGAAGGCTGGGTCCTGCACAGCAACGAGCGCAGCCGCTGCAGCGTGCTGCATCGCGTCCGTGACCTGACGGGCTTTGGCCTGCGTATCGAAGGATTCTACGAATGGGCCTGATGGATAACCCTGCTGCCGGTGGGCGGCTCATCGTCACGCCGCATCCGGTGTTGGTCGATGGCCAGCGAAACCAGCCCGCCGATCTGCTGCCGGGCGAGTCCCTGTGCACGTTCCTGCACCGGCACGTGATCGATCTGGACGCCCAGGACTGGGTAGTGCTGATCGGCGGCAAGGCAGTGCCGCGCGACATGTGGCCCTATGTCTACCCCAAGCATGGGCAGGTCATCGAGGCCCGTGGCGCGGTGGGCCGCTCCGCTGTGGCGTTGGTGGCCACCCTGGCCCTGACCTATTTCACCTTCGGCGTGGGCACTCTCGCCACGTGGGGTGCTGGTGCTGCGGTGCATGGGCTCGGATCTGTGGCCGCAGCCGGCATCTACATGGCCGGCTCGGTCCTGATCAATCGCGTGCTGCAGCCCAAGCAGCCCAAGGCAGGCGCGGCCGCCCCCACGACCTATTCCATCGCCGCCGGGCGTAACCGTGCGCGGCCCTATGAGCCGCTGGGCCTGCTCATCGGCTCCATGCGCATTGCACCGGACCTGATCAGCACGCCGTACACCTGGTATGAGGGTGACGACCAGTTCCTTTCGATGGTGCTGACGCCCGGCCTCAACGTGCACAGCGTCGAGGCCCTGTACAACGGCGATGCGCTGCTTTCCTCCTACGATGGCGTGCGTGTGTGGCACAACGGTTTTCCGGGCATGCCCAGCCAGGAGATCCCGCTCCACACCAACCCGGACGTCACCGACGGCGGGACCCTGCTGGACACCGGCAACGATCCCAAGCATCAGCCCGGCGCGTGGGTGCAGCGCACCAGCTCGGCGGGCACCATCCGCCTGATGGTCGGCGTCGAGTTCCAGATCTGGGACCGCACGACCAAGGGCAAGGACAAGGTCAACAAAGAGCAGATCCAGATCCAGTATCGGCCGGCAGGAAACGCCGGGTGGCAATCATTCGGATCCTTCAACGTCCAAGGCGACAACAACAAGTCCCAACGTGCCAGCTACGCGATCGACGTGGCCGAGGGCCAGTACGACGTGCGCGTGCGCGTGGCGGGCAACAACACCGATGGCAGTGGCGCCGAAGCCTCGTTCGTCTGGACCACGCTGACAAGCGTCCAGCGCGATACGGCGACGTATGCGGGTATCTCGCGCATCGGCATCGCCATGAAGGCGAACGGCCAGCTCAACGGTGCTCCCGACGAGATCCGCTGCGTCGCCCATTCGATACCTATCCCTGTCTGGACTGGCTCAGCGTGGGTCACTCAGCGCACCAGCAACCCGGGCGCATGGATCCTTGCCTACGCCCGAGGCATCTACGCACCAAACGGAGACCTTGTTGCCGGCATGGCGATGCCGGAGCGGCAGATCGACATCGAGGGCCTCAAGGCTTTTATGCTCCATTGCGCCGCAAGCGGTTTCACCTACGACAACTGGATCACCGATGTCCGCAGCCATCAGCAGGTGCTGGACGCGCTTGCCTTGGCGGGCTTCGGGCAGATCAGCTGGCCGCGTGGGCGCCTGTCCGTGGGCTGGGCTGCCGACGAGCAGCCGCTGTCCGGCGTGGTCAATATGGCCACGATCAAGAAGGGCGCCTTCCAGGTTGACTACACCCTGACCAACGGTGCCGATGGTATCGAGTACACCTACCTCGACAGCACCACGTGGGAGGCCAAGACCCTGCGCGTGCCGGCGCCAGGTATCACCACGATGCTTAACCCGGCGCAGGTCACGGGTGAGGGCATCACCAGCGAGGCCCATGCCGCGATGCTGGCGCGTTGGCACCTGGCGCAGAGCCTGTACCAGTACAAGGCGATCAGCTACAGCACCGACATCGAGCACCTGTCGTACAGCCGCATGTCGATGCTGGCGCTGCAGCACGATCTGACCCAGTGGGGTTATGGCGGCCGCGTTCGTGGGGCTACCTTGGTAAACGGGCGCGTGCGACTGCTCCTTGATGAGCCTGTGCCCGCGCCAGCGCAGGGGAACGCCTACGTGGGCGTGCGTATTCCGGGTGAGCGGGTGTACCGGGTGCTTACGGTGCAGCCTTTCGTGGGCACCAGCGCTTCGCTGGTCGTGGACTGGCCCTCCGATGCGCCGCTTCCTGGCAGCAGCGCAACCAACCCGGCTTGGGACACGCTATGGATCTATGACTTCAAGCAGACGCCGGGCCTGCGCGTCCGGGTCACCAGCATTCGTCCGGAAAGCGACCTGAAAGGCGCCGCGGTTGAGGTCGTGGCTGAGAGCCGCGAGTTCTGGCACTACGTTCACACCGGTGAGTACATCCCGTCTCCGAACGAGTCGCTACTGCAGACCCGGCCGGTGGCCAGCGACCTCAAGATCACCGAACGACAGGTGGTGCAGGGAGACACTGAGTTCACTGAGCTGCAGGCGACGTTCTCGATCACCGGCCCGGTGGGCGACACCGTGGTGCTGTCTGACATCGACGGCAATGCGGCTTTGGAGGAAGTGGCCAGGACCGTGACCCGGACCGCCACTTGGCGTATCCCTGGTGCCGGCACGTACCCGATCACCGTGCGGCCCTGCAGTCCGGATGGAAACGCCGGCGTAGCGGCCTCGGTAATCTACACCACCCTCGGGGCAGACGCCCCTCCGGTGCCGGTGGACTTCTTCAACGTCGAGCAGCTGAGCGGCGGTGTGCGGCGGTACACGTGGGGCTTCTTCAGCGACACGATCCAGTCGGCCAACTTTGCTGGCGTCGAGATCCGGTACGTGCCTGGCTCGATCCCCAACCCGGCGTGGGAGCAGATGACCCCGCTCGGTGATGAGGGCTACCACGCCTCCGCGTTCGAGGCGATTCTGCCCGAGGCAGGGCAGTGGACCTTCGCCTGCCGTAGCCGCAACACGTCTGGGACGCTGTCCACAGTAGCCCGGGTGATGACGGTCACGCTGCAGCCGAACCTCGGGCAGATCATCGAGGACTTCGAACAGAGCGTCGCGGAGCTGGTCCAGTTGCAGTTGGATCTGGAGCAAGAGAAGGTCGACCGCTTCAACGAGGACACGCGTGTAACGCAGCAGGCGGCTGCCGACGCTACTGCCAAGGCCAACGCCGCCCGCGACGCGGCCATCGCCCACGCAGACGCCCTGAGCGCTGTGATTGGGGATCTGGTCGGGGCAGGGGAATGGGCGCCTGCCACCAGCTATGAAGTCGGCGCGGTGGTGAAGCACGAAGACGGGCTCTACCGCGCGCTGCGGGCGAACATCGATGCGCCGCCCTCATCCAGCCCCGACGACTGGCAGCTGGTGGGGCAGTTCGCCAGCGTCGGCGACGCCTTGGCGGCTGCGATAGCCATGGCGCACCAGAACGCCTCCGACATCGAGGCTGAGGCGGCCAGGCTGGATGCAATCTTGGTCCGGCTCCCCGCCGGCGACGGCGCGGTGGCATCGGTCCAAGACGTGGAGCAGGTCACCGCCCGCGTCGAAGAGAACGAGAATGGCCTGAGTGCTCTGGGCCAGCGGCTGACCTCGTTCACTGCGCAGGTAGTCGGCGACCACGCCGGCGACGACGACACTGGGGCCGGTGATCCGGACTCTTACGCTGGCCAGATCACGGTGATGACGGTCGCGGCCGACTCCACGCGCGCTGTGTCAAAGCGTGTGGATACGGTGGTGGCTGACTTCGGCGAGTTCGAGGCCAGCGTTACTGACACCTTCGAGGCCTATGCGGACGACCAGCGAGCGCTGGCCGAGCGGGTAACTGAGGTGCAGAGCGAGCTGCAGGGCGAGGTCGAGATCGTCGCCAACAATCTGGAGCTGATGCGCACAGAGGTCTTTGACGGTGAGGGTGGCATTCGCGCGCTGTCAGAGCGCCTGGAGGCCGTGAGGGCCGAGGTGAATGGCGTCGTGGCCGAGGCTATAAGCGGGCTTGATGCCCGTGTAACGGTCAATGAGATGGGGGTGGCGGAGGTCGAGTCACGAGCCTACCTGCGCCTGATCGGGATCGGCCCGGACGGCGTGCCGCTTATCGGCGGTATGACGATCAGCAACAACGGCCAGATCGTTCAAACGCGCTTCCAGAGCGACATCTTCGAGATCGCTTCTCCGGACGGCCAGGATGGTATCGAGTTCAGGGACGGCTTCATGCGTGCCTGGGCAGGTCCGACGCAGGCGGTGTTCGGTGCGGGCTTCGGTGCTGAGAACGACTTGATGCTGTTTACCGGCCCGAATGTTGGTGCCAGCCAGACGACGAAGGCGATGGCGAATCTGTGGGCGGATCGCGCCGGGAGTGCTTACTTCGGCGGGACTCTTTCGGCGGGTGTGTTGCTCAACGCGGTAGAGAACACCTCGACGCAGACCATCGGCACCAGCCTACTTAATGGGCCGTTCGATACCAACGGGCGCAACAAGAATGTGGTGATCAGCTTCAGCCGCCGCCACGTCCGCATTAAGCAGGACATGGGAGCAGCTGGGTTCGTGGCTGGCGCTGGAGAGAACACTGTCACGATCAACGTGTATCGCCAGCTCACCGGGCACGCCGAGACGTTGTGGCAGTCGTTCACCCGTGGTGGCGGTGTGGACATCACCAACGAGTTCGATGGTCCAGACATTGCCATTTCGACATGGAGCGGATCACTGACTGTCAATGACAGTGCAGACGGTGCAACTCAACGCGCTTACCGCGCAGAGATCGTCGCTTTCACCTCCCAGGACGTCACTCATCAGTCGGGCAGCTTCAACAGCCAGACCATAAGGCAGTCCCTCACGATTGCTTCCACGGAAGTCTGAGCCGACCAGTATCGCCAATAGGAAAAATCAGAATGGCACTGCAGAAAGTAGACCTTGATACCCCGCAGCCTGGTGGCCGCTTCGGCGACCCAACTCGAATCGCGTGGGGGAAGCACAACGAGAACTTGGACGAGCTCGTGTTGATGGTGGAGGGCGCATCAGGGATAGGGCAGGAGGCGTCGTCCCAGGTTGCAGAGTTGGCAGATTCGTTGGGTGACTCTGCGTTTGAGCCAAAGGCGGCGTTTGCCACTGCAGTACAGGGGGCAAGGGCGGATGCAGCAGTCCAGCCAGCTCAGCTCTCTGCAGCCACGGCCGGTATTCAGCAGCAGATTGAGACCCTTGCGGCCGGTCAGCAGACCAGCGCGATCTATGCGGACACGCTGGCTGCCTTGCAGGCCGTTGTTGGCACTTATGTGGGGCAGGGTGGCGTAGTCGTCAACGGGACGGGTGCCGGGCAATACCGCTGGGGAGGGTCTGCGTGGGAGTTCCTGCGCGCCGACATCCTGACCCAGAAGGCCGACTACAACGTCGTGGCGTTGACCTCCGGGAATGTGAGTGGACAGGCTGTGCCCCGCGCGCAGGCATTCAACGGTGCATCTGTCGCCACCGGCGGTACAGGCATCGTTGGCTTTGACGTCCCCTCCGGTTCAACGGGTGCAACGACCTATATCTCATCGGACATTCCGGCCGCGGAGCTGCGTGGAAAGCGAGTACGTGTTCAGCAGATCTACGAAGCTTCTCCGGACTGGCTTTCGCTGACCCCTTTGAACACGGTACGCGCGCAGGTGACAGCTGGGGGGGCAACGTCAACCATTGCTGTCGCTGACTACTCAATCACCCAGACGGGCACGCGCGTCGTTCAGGTGGGCACCATAGATCTACCGTCGAACGCGGACAGGGTTGGCTTCACGCTGCAGATTGCCAGTAATGCGCCTTCACGGCCGTCGGCGCGGAGCGTTCGCATATCCGAGATCGGCTATTCGTTTATTTCCGCCCCGCCTGGTGTAGAGACTCCCAACGACGAAATGCTGCAGCTGCGCTTGGTGCCGGTCAACGCCCGCGCCAGCGAAGCTATTGCGGCGAGCGCAGCTGCAATCCTGACGTCTGGTGAGATGCTTGATGGCGCCGTTCCTCGCGGCCAGACGTTCAATGGAGCAACCCTGCTCGTCGGTTCCAGCGGCCTGGTCAAAGGCCTTGCTATCGCTGAGGGGCTGTCTGGTGGATCAAGTTTCCTGACCAGTGATTTTGATGCCTTGGCAGTCCGTGCCCGCAGAATCCGCGTTGTGCAGAAGTACGCAGCAACGGCAGGGTGGCTCGCCGCGACGCCGCTCACTGGCGTGCGGGCCCAGTCACTGGCTGGCGCGGCATCCTCCAACCTCGCGGTGTCCAACTACTCGATCATCCAAGACGGTGGCGTCATTACCTTGGCCGGTGAGATCGACGTGCCCGCCAACTCGGATCGGGTTGGCTTGACCGTCCAGGTCTCGCCGACGGCTCCGGCCGTGGCGTCAGCCCGTTCCTTGGAGTTCAGCTCGCTTTCCTACACCTTGGCCGTCGTTGCTGGCGGTGGAACTGCGAATGACCAGATGCTGGATGTCCGTCTCGACGGCGTGCGCGCCAGTGTGGGCGCATTCAAAACAGCAACGCTCACGGCCGGAGCCGGCGGCGCCTACGCCAAGCCGGGGCAGGCAAGCCAAGCGGTCGTTAACCGCTCGGTGACAAATCGTTCGACGATTCTGCTTGCGGCGGGGCGCTACAACGATGAGTTCAACTGGACCCTTGCCCGATACGCAACGTTGCGAGCGCGCGGCGCCGCCAGGCCGTGGATTCATTACGAGCTGCCCGACGACTCACTTGAAGCTCCTGCCAATTTCCAGCCCTTGTGGATCGTCTATGACGGATCGCTCGACGGCGTTAAAGTGACGGCCCGAAATGCCCGTTACGCCGTGCACTGTGAGGCCTCCGGCGCCAATCCGGATTCCAAGATCAGCGTGCGTGACAGCTGGATCGAGCACTTCGGAAATACGCTTGCCGGGTGGGTTTCGCAGGCGGCTTGGGGAATGGGCGTATCCAGTGGTTGGGACTTCCGCAGCGAAGGGACCGTTTACCGTGCTCCTTTCTGCGCTTTCAGCTTCCACACGAACCGAGACTTCACCAAGCCCAGTTATGTCGAGAATCGAAACGACCGGCTGATCGGTACGGCGGTTGACGGAGCCGTGGCGGGCCTTGCCGTCCGCGCGCAGCCGCTCGGCTCGCGTCAGCGGGATCGACATGTCCTCATCGGCTGCGAGGTGGTCGGCGACTATTTCTACAACCCTTCGCCGTGGATGCCTACGACGCTGGACTACCAGCCGGCGTCCCACGCGGAGATCGAGGTGAGCGGTTACGGCAACACGCCCTTCGTGTTCCGGATCAGCGACTTCGGGCGGGCGCTGAAGATCGCCAGTGCTGGCGGTGCGGGATCTTCTATCGCTGTTGCAGGCTCGGCCCAGGCTGTGCTTTTCGGTGACGTCAGCACCTTCGCGGGCGTCGCGAACCTGCCCGGATACGTGCATGGGTCGGTGGACGTGTCAGGTGCTGGGGTCGGGCCGACCAACGCTTTGTTCATCACCAGCATGGGTAAGAGGCTCGGCGACTGCAGCACGGTCAACAAGGTGCTGACCGTGGCAGTGGACGGTGCCGCACCGCTGACGGTGACCTTCAACCAGGACTACACCAACGTGACCAATGCAGTGGTGCTCGCCGCCATCAACGCAGTGCTGGGATCGGCCGCGGCGGCCACGGAGTACGCGCTGGGCAACCGCTATCGTCCGAATATCCGGGACGAAGAGCAGACGCTGCAGAACTCGTCAGCGGTAGGGATTCCCGTGGGGTCGGTGCTGGCCTACGACGGGAGCTACAAGCGCATTCGCCTGATGACGTCGGCGGACGCGGCGAGCCTGTTCGCTGGCGTGGCCTGGGAGGACATCTATCCGGGCGGCTGGGGTCGGGTGAAAACGTCTGGCTACCTGCCGATATCGGACGTCCGTCGCTCCGATGCTGCTCCGCTCGCCTTCGGTTCTACCATGAGCGTCGGCGCGACACCTGGCGTTGCAGCGTCAGGGGGGAGCCAGGGGCTGCTCCGGGCGATCCGGCCGGATGCTATCGAGGTCGGGTGGTAGATCATTCGACCTGGTTGAGCAGCTCCGCGACGTTGTTGCGCGGCGAGTTCACCGCCCGGCTGACGCGGTATGCCTCCATGGAAGGAGGCTCGCTGGCCAGCAGCATGGCCATGGCGTCTTCCGGATCGGCGGCCATCCAGTCGTCGACCTGCCCGGGCTGCAGCCATACCGGCATGCGGTCATGGATATCGGCCGACACGCCGCTGCTGTCTCCTGTGATGATGGTGAACGTTCCGAGGTTGCCCTCGCCCAGGAGGGGGCTGGTGTCCTCCCACAGTCCGGCGGCGAGTAACGGCCCGGCGGCGTGGATGAACCACGGATCCTTCTTGCCGTCTTCGGCGTTGACCGACCACTCGTAGTAGCCGGCCATCGGCACCACACAGCGGCGCTTCTT
The DNA here is from genome assembly GCF_040223995.2 of Stenotrophomonas sp. WHRI 8082. Classification (NCBI taxonomy): domain Bacteria; kingdom Pseudomonadati; phylum Pseudomonadota; class Gammaproteobacteria; order Lysobacterales; family Lysobacteraceae; genus Stenotrophomonas; species Stenotrophomonas sp. WHRI 8082. Next base: position 3,798,457 of record NZ_CP167826.1, read on the forward strand.
GAAGGAGGCCCGGAATGCCGGCTTCGTGGCTACCGTTTCGATCCTGGCATTGATGGTCGAGCCCTGCAGGCCCTTGGCCTTGGCCCAGAAGGGCAGGAGGCCCCATGCCAGTCGGGTGACCTGCCGGCCTGTGCCACGATCGAGGATGACCGATGCCCGCTGGGTCGGTGCAAGGTTGTAGCTGGGCGGCAGCTCGAGCAGGTCCTGCGCCAGATCGGGCAGGCCGAGCTGGTCCGGCTTGAAGATGGGGGTCTGGACGAATCGGCCGCACATGGACGGACCATAGGCCGCGCGGGGTGGCGCCGGGGTGAACGCTTCACCGATGTATCGGGCTGTGAGACTGGCCGGGCATATCCTCCCGCCCATGGACGCCGACACCCAGACCCTTACTCCTATGCCCGAAGGCTTTTACTGGAAGCCGCGCTGCCACTTGGACACGCTGCCCACGGGGCTATTCCTGCACGGCGAGCAGGTTGCGTCCATGCAGCAGAGGGTCGACGGGTCTTGGCTGGCCAGGCTGACCCCCGAGGACGGGGTGCATGCTCCACTGATCCTCAGGCCGTGTACTTCGTTTGATGCCGGCCGACGCGGGTGTGAGATGTGGGCGTTACGCCATGAGCAGGCTTTACGCCGGCAGGTGGCCAAGAAGCTGCAATGGATCCAGGACCACGTCGTGTTACGGGGCAGGGGGAAGCAACTGGACCCGCGCGACGTACTCGGTCCGGCCTAGATTTGTTCAGCGCTGCCAGGCTCCCGATCTGCCGCCCCTTGGATGTGCTCGGACAAACCTGCCAGCGCCTGCTGGAAGGCTGCATCAAAGACCGGAAAGGGTGCTGCGCCACCACCGTGTGCGTCGGCCAGTTCCGGCAGGACATGGGACCACAGCTCGGCTAGTCTGTCCGGGGTGGGGTTAGAGGCGATCACGGCGTGAAGCCCGTACTCCAAAGCCTTGATTTAGCCCCGGGAGGCTTTGAGCTCAAGTTCACACGCTTCGAGTCGATCAGTAAAACTACGCTCAGACATGTACGCTTTCCGACAAAATTTAGCGGGAGGTGGTTCAGCATCAGGCGACGCGCGCTCGGTCCCCTTCTCAAGCACGCATCTGCTGCGAGATCATCAGCCCTAAACGCGTTTTTTACCAATCAGGCTGCATGATCGGAACGCGTCGGCGGGAGGCTCCGCCGAAGCGTGCGCCAAACCGATCAGTAGCGTTCTTTCATTGGAAGTGTCACGATCAGGTTGTCGGCTGAACGGCTCAAGGAGGGCCTTGCGTAGATGATGAATCCTCTGGCATAATGCTCGGCTTTATTTTTCCCATGGTCAGTGCTTGGACTTGGTGCCAGCGTGAACTTTGCGCGCAGTAATCGCCTTTCTCGACACCGACCTGCCTATACGCGACTGAGGGTGTTTTCAAAGTGGACGCGAGCTTAGTTCGTCACAGTCTGAGCCTGACGATGGGACGCAATCAGATGATTCGTCGTGCCATTAATGATATCGAGGATTTGGTTAAGGCTTCCTCGGTGGATGGCTTTGCGCAGCCTCAAATGTTTCCATTTCCTGACGAACTGGAACCAGAAATACCAAGAGTAGTGTTCACCTCCAAGGGCGGCCATAGCCAGTTGATGGTTTCGCAAATTAGTATAACTTTCAACGTTACTTATTCGGATGACTGGGCTGCAGATCACGAAAAATGTTTGAACTACCTCGCGTCTAAGGTTCGTCTTCTTTTTGATATTGCTAGGGCGGGGTGGAAGAGTTTTCCGGGCCCGAGCTTCACGGGCGTGACCACAGTTTTCCGGGCTGGAGCCGATTCTCAGAAAGCAGCCGTAGCAATGGCTGCACAATTTTTCGCCAATAGAGAAGAGCTGATTGCATCTGCTAACGAGCTGTCCTGCAGGCGTTCACTCAGTGTCGGCGATCATTTTTTCAACAATCTCGCTTTACAGACATTCGCTGGATTCGATCAATCTTTGCTTGTCGCCTTGAATGGCATCCCAAAAATGCGTAGCGATAGTTTGACTGCCTGTGGCGTCGAGGTGTCGTGTGATTATAACGATCGTTTGGCTTTCAACGAGCGAGATGATTATGTTAGCTCTGAGTCAACGCTATCGGGGATGTTGGCTGCAGGTTTTCAATCCGCATTGGAAGCAGTTGGCACCATAAGACAGGGGGCTGGAAATGGTGAATAAAGGATTCGCAGCTGTAATCATAATGTCAGCGACTGCAGGGGGTGTGCAGGCCGACGTATCGAAGCTGTGTCCGCAATGGACGCACTCCGTAGGTGCCAATGTCTCTGGTCAGGGCGTTATTAAGGCCGCCAACTCTTCTCGACCAGACCGCGTGGTTGGCGAGCGCACTCTTCCAGGAGACGTTAAATACTCTTCGGGATCGTTCGCCGTAGGTGACATCTCGTCCCTGATGCTCAAGTCGTCCGGGTCATTCTCTGCTGATATGCTGCTGGGGGCAGCCATGTTTTTGCAAGCCTCCCAAACGCCGGTTTCAAGAGATATTCAAGAGATCGTCTCTGAACACTTCGAGTCTTATTGGGATTAACGCCGATGGAATGGACCCGCGAGGAGATGCAGGTCTTTTTGAACGAAAATCTGCTCAAGGAGAACTTGGGGGCAGTGGTTCAAGAGCTACAGGAAATGCGTGCTGGACGCGGAATGATCGCCGCGAATCACGATGATTCATTGTTGCAGGGCGACGTTTACGATAAAGTTCCATGCGTATTGCGCGCGGGCGGCGAGCTGAAGCTGGCAAATCGTCGCGTGCTGCTGTTGTCCAATTCTTGCGATGCAAGCACGGATAATCCCCGGCATCTGCCGCTAGACCTCACCGTCGCGCCGTTGATGCGCTTGGACCGGTATGCTCAGATGCTGCTTGATAAAGGGGTATCGGAATCAGCTGTAGCTGATATCACCTCAGGAATTCGCAAGCAAGAGAAGACGAACCTCATCTACATCCCTGTTGGCGCTCTTGTTAAAGAGGAAATGGTCGCATTGCTGGATCGGGTCCAGTCGCTTTCCATTGGAGAGTTTCAAGCTGCAGCACCAAGTCGTCTCGCGGTTCTAACGCAGCGGGGGTTCTGGATTCTTCTGGTTAAGCTTTCAATGCACTTTCTGCGTCCGCACGAAGGCGTTGGCCGCACAGCAGCTTAGCGTCTCTTTTCTAAAAGCGAGCTGATGCAGTACTGTTCCCAAGATTGCATCAGAATCCGCCTCTTTTCGATCAGGGCTCCACGGCGGTATGCAGCTTCCGTCTTGTCCCTGATCGCATGGGCCAGTGCCATCTCTGCCACTTCGCGGGAAAATTCAGTCTGCTCTGCTGCCCAATCGCGGAAGCTCGACCGGAAGCCGTGAACCGTAAATGGCAGGCCGAAACCCTTCGGTGCTGGTTTCTGGAGCAGGTATAGCATCGCGTTCTCGGAGAGCGCGAAGGGTGGAGCTGAGCGGGGCAGGCCGTCCAGGATGGCTGCAGACGCCAGGGTCAGGGGCACAACGTGCTCCCGACCTCCCTTCATTCGTGCGGCCGGTACGGTCCACAGCATTGCGTCTAGATCAAACTCGGCCCACGTGGACCCGGTAACCTCCTCGGTGCGGGCTGCTGTGAGGATGGTGAAGCGGAGGGCGCGGCGAGACTTCGCATCACGTTCCGGCAGCCTGGCCATGAAGGCCGGCACGTCCACATAAGGCATGGCCGCATGGTGCCGCTTCGGCTTGACCTTGCTTGGCTTCGGCAGGAGATTCTCCAGGTGCCCGCGCCAGCGTGCTGGGTTGTCCCCCTCCCGCAGCCCGTGAACCTTCGCCCAGTCGAGCACGCGCTCGATGCGGCCGCGCACGCGGGTTGCGGTCTCTGTCTTGGTAGACCAGATCGGCCTCAGGCATGCCATCACCAGGCTGGTGTCGATCTGAGCAATGGGCAGCGATTCGGCTGGGCCATAGTCCCTGAGCGACTGGGCCCACTGGTCGGCCTGGGCATTGCTCTTCCAGCCAGCGCGGTGCGCATCGATGTAAGCCTCTGCGGCCTGGCCGAAGGTGGCTCCCGCGCTCCGGGCTGCCCGGCGGGCGTCGATGGGATCCTCGCCGCCGGCGAGATGCTTGCGATGCTCCAGGGCTGCGGCGCGCGCTTCTTGCAGGCTCACCACCTGAGTGGAACCCAAGCCCATCTCTCGTAGCCGGCCACCGCGGCGGAATCGCAGCACCCAAGACTTCGAACCGGTCGCCTTCACCAACAGATATAGGCCACCGCCGTCGGCGTGGTAGCCTTGCTTCGTCAGGGTCTGGACTGCTCTGGCGCTGAGCCGATTAATCGGGCGCGCCATTAAAACCGTCCCATACTTTGTCCCATACTTCCGGGTGCGATTGAGTGAGACGGCATGGTATAGGTGTGGAGTCGCACAGACTGATACGCCTAGCTATTGAGTCAACATGAGGCGCAGTGAGACAGCGCAATCGGCCACTCTCTCCGCCAGATACACAAGACGCCCCGAAAGGGGCGTTTTGCGTATCTGGCGGAGAGAGGTGGGTGCCGAAGCTACGCGGGTTCGACGGATTCGCCGGGAGCGAATCCGGACAGCCGAATGGCTGGCCCTCGGCCGCTTGCGGACGAGGGTGAGGTGCATGGATGCACCTCACAATCCCACTCGGGAAATCCGAAGATCAAGACGCCCCGAAAGGGGCGTTTTGCGTATCTGGCGGAGAGAGGTGGGTGCCGAAGCTACGCGGGTTCGACGGATTCGCCGGGAGCGAATCCGGACAGCCGAATGGCTGGCCCTCGGCCGCTTGCGGACGAGGGTGAGGTGCATGGATGCACCTCACAATCCCACTCGGGAAATCCGAAGATCAAGACGCCCCGAAAGGGGCGTTTTGTGTATCTGGCGGGGAGAGGTGGGTGCCGAAGCGACGCGGGTTCGACGGATTCGCAGGGTGCGAATCCGGACAGCCGAAGGGCTGGCCCTCGGCCGCTTGCGGACGAGGGTGAGGTGTATGGATGCACCTCACAATCCCACTCGGGAAATCCGAAGATCACGACGCCCCGAAAGGGGCGTTTTGCGTATCTGGCGGAGAGAGGTGGGTGCCGAAGCAACGCGGGTTCGACGGATTCGCCGGGAGCGAATCCGGACAGCCGAATGGCTGGCCTTGGAGCGCGCAGCGCGGAAGGGTTGGGTGCATGGATGGACCCAACAATCGGATTTCAAGGTGTCGGTTGGCTTGAGTGCCGCCAATCGTTTGTCCAAGCTTGGTCCGGTCATAGCTAATGGTAGGGGTTTGGGGGAGGGTGCATTGATGTCAAGTGCATTGCCTTCGCCCGGCCCGGTAGCTTCTGCAGAGCCTGTGCCACCCACGGCTGATGGGGCACGCCAACAGTCACATAGGAGTGCAGATGCGTCCTTGCGTTGCGCACCTTCCTGATCATGGGGTTCTTTAGCCCGTGAGCTAGAGGAGCGGTCTTGATCAATAGTGAGCAAGGCCGGCTACTGAATCGAAACAATATGGAGATGGGATGACGACAATTTACTCACTCAAGGTCGCCAACACCGGCGAGGTTTTTGATAGAAGAAGCCAGCAAGGAGCTGGCTGGATCTCTGCGCTTACCCGTGCCCACCGTGTGACTCATTTCGTTTGTCTTTGCACGCCGACTGGCGAAGGTCGGCTTTCGGTCCAGTTGCGCAACAACTATCACCTGCATCGTTACCCTCGCTCTGGTCCGAACCATCGTCGGAACTGCCGCTTCTACTCACCGGATGCCACCAGTTCGGGGTTGCAGGGTTACAGCCTCAAGGCGGTCAAGGAACTTGAGGATGGGGGGCTGAATGTCCGGCTGGACCTTCCACTGCGTCAGCCGCGTCAAGCCAAGACAAAGGCCAAGCCAGCACCGCCGCGCGTTGCGGGACCGGGCGTTAAACGCGACGCGATGTCGCTGCTGGGACTCTTGCATCTGCTCTGGACCGAAAGCGGTCTGATCCAGTGGTACCCGGCAATGGATGGAAAGCGTGGCGAATGGCTTGTCGCCCGTTTGATGGCCGAGCAAGCGCAACGGATCAGTACTGCAAGAATGACCTTAAACGACGTGCTGTTGGTGCCCGCCGCTGATGGTTCCAAGGAAAAGGGAAGGAACCTCCAGGTCGTGGCGACTGCCCGGCAGCACAAGCACAACGTGGTGGCCATTGCGCCGCTGGCAAGATACAACCCGGATCGTGATGCAGTGCTCGAGCGACTGCCCCTGCGCAGCGCCGCCGGCATGCCAGCTATGTACCTGGCCGATATGGCGAGGACGGCGCTAACCGAGAGCTTCGCAGCTGAGTTGAATGCTTGGGAGGCGGGGGCTCAGATCTATGCCATCTTGCATGTGAGCGTTCGGGCCGGAACCAAGCCCTATGCGGACGTGAACAAGGTCGCGCTGATGCGCGTGAGTGAACGCCTGATTCCTCTGGATTCCGGCCATGAGGCGACAGTGGAACAGTTGCTCTACGACAACCAGCGCAGCTTCTACAAGCCGCTTCGTTTTGATTCGGCGCTTGATGCGGTATTCCCGGATTTTTGGCTGCTGGACATGGTTCGCGATTACCCGATGGAAGTGTTCGGCATGAACACGCCGGAGTATCTGGCGCGAAAGGTGGTCAAAGTTGCTCACTACAATGCGAGCTACCCATCTGGTTGGTGGCAATGGGATGCCTGTGCGACTGCTACGATTCCGCCGCTTCCTGTGTCGGCTGAGTCTGCTTAGGTCAGTCGTCCACTGCGGATACGCCGCCAAAGGACTTGGCTTGGCTGCGTGGTCAACTCATGCCTCGCCTGCGTCATTCCGCACCAATAGTATGATAGCCTCTGCCTGCTGATGACGATACAGGAGGCCGAATCGTGGGAACCGTGCGTAAAACCATCACTGTGACCGACAAGCAGGACGGCTGGATCAAGGCTCAGATCGATGGCGGTCACTACACCAACGACAGCGAATACATCCGCGACCTGATCCGCCGTGAGCAGGAGCGTAGCGCCGAAGTGGAGGCGATCCGTTCGGCGTTGATGGTCGGTGAGTCCAGCGGCGAACCGCGCCCCTTCGACGCTGACGCCTTCAAGCAGCGGATGTCGGCCAAGCATGGTTGAGTATCGCCTTGCACCGGCCGCCGAGGGTGACCTCGAGGTGATCTGGGCCTATACCGTTCAACAGTGGAGCGTGGAGCAAGCGCATCGCTACATCGACATTCTGATCGCCGCTTTTGCTGCTTTGGCGCAGTCGCCCAAGACCGCCCAAGCTTGTGACCACATCCGGCCGGGTTACCGTTGCAGCCGCGTTGAGCGGCACATGGTCTACTTTCGCATCACCGAGTATGGGATCGCGATCATTCGTGTCTTGCATGATCGGATGGACGCGCTGCGTTACCTGTGAGGTTCCGCAATTCCCCCCGTTTCTAGCGGTCGCCTAAAGTGGAGCTATACTGTCGACGCCGGTCTTCTTGAGCACGGCGATGATCTGGCTGTCGGTGAATCGTGACTTTTCATGCAATCTCCTCGGGAAGGGTTACGAGAAGATTCCATTTATGGCTGCTGCCAACCTGCGGGGCGATTACCCAAGCAGCACTATAAGCTGCAGGCCAACTGCGCGCGCACTCTACGCTGCGTCGTCGGGAAGGGCCCGCTTGGCGCAATGCTCTGGCGCACGTGCCAAACAGGTGTCCGCAATCTGGCCGATCAAATCTATTTCCCCGCCTCAGACGGCACCAGCGCCGCCCACACCAGCAACAACACCAACCACAGCCAGCGCCAACGCCCCATGCCGTGCCATGCCGCGCGCCAAGGCCCCGGCAGCTTCTCACCACTCATGCCTGCCTCCTCTTTGCTGCCGATCGCAGCGAATCCACGGTGCGCAGTCCATAGAGATACACCCCGGTAAAGCACAGTCCGGTCAGCAGGGTGCCGGCCAGCAACCAGAGCAGTCGGATGGGCCAGCCACCGAAACTGCCGAAGTGCAGCGGATCGGCCATTTCCGCAATACGCTGATGCACGCCCAGCGCACGGCCGTCATGCATGCCCATCACCTGCCCGGTATGCAGGTCGACGGCGATGTTGTTCGCCCGCTCCCGCACCAGCCAGGCGTCGGCTTCGCCCATGAAGAGGATGCTGCTGCCATCGACCGCGGGAATTGCCGCGAGGATGGCCAGCCCGGGCCATTGCTGGCGGACGCTCTCTACCGCCTCGTCGACGGCAGCCGGGTCCACGGGGGCAACGCGGTCGCTGCTCTCGGCCAGTTGCATCGTGGGCGCGGCCGGTGCGTCGCCGCCGAGCGATTCGATCAGGTACCACGCCCCGGTCAACCCGATCAGCAGCAAAAACCAGAGTGACCACACCCCGGCCAAGCGATGCACATCGCCCCACAGGCGGCGCGGTCGGGAGGGGTCGGGCCGTTTGAAGAAACCGCGCCACCACTTCTTGTAGATGTAGAGGCTGCTTAATAGTGAAAGCAGCAGCGGGATGGACAGCGCCGCCACCAGTGGCACGCCCCAGGCTACCGGCAGCATCAGGTGGCGGTGGGTGTTGCGGAGCAGCCGTTGCGTATTGAACCAGCCGGTGTCACCGGTCACCCGCGCCGTATACGGATTGACCCAGACGAACCGCCGCTTTCCATCGGGCAGGTGCATTTGCGCGCGCGCCGCGAACAGTCGGGTATGGCCGGCAGTGATGCCTTCCAGTTCCCAGTCCGGATGTGCCGTCTGTGCAGCATGGATGACCGCACCCCAGTTGGCCTGCTCGCCCCCGTCAGCCACGCGCATGGGGGAGTGCAGCAGCCAGTCGATCTCCTGCGAGAACACCGCCAGCGTTCCGGTGAGGCAGACAAAGCCCATGAACAGGCAGAGCTTCAGGCCCAGCCAACTGTGCAGGTCGAACCACAGTCGGCGACCACTCCCGCTGCGCGCGGGGCGGTCGGGGTGCGCTGGCGTAGGCTGGCGCATGGGCAGGCTCAGAAGGAGTACGCCGCTTGCACGTACACGCGGCGTGGCTCACCCGGGAAATGGCCGGTGCGCTCGGTGAATCCGCTGGCGGCATAGACCTTGTCGAACAGGTTCTTGATGTTGGCCTGGAACTGCCACTGCTGCCACTGCGTCTTCCAGCTCATGTCGAACACGGTGTACGGCTTGACCCGTTGGCCATCCAGGCTGACGCGCTCATCCACGTAATCCGCGCCAAAGCCGATGGCGGAGTTGATCGCCGGCAGGTCGTAGCGTGTCCACAGGCCGAGTTTGTTCTGCGGCGCATTGGCAAAGCGGTCGCCCGAGGCATTGGTGATGCCGTTGCTGCCGGCATCCTTCACCCGCGCATCGTTGTAGGCGTAGGTCAGGTTGAGCACCCAGCGTTCGGTGACATCGGCCAGCAGATCCAGCTCCATGCCCGTACTGCGCACGAGGCCCAGGGCGGCCAGCTGGTTGACGCCGTCCACGATCTCGCCGGTGGCCTGCACGATATTGCTGCGGTCGATCCGGTACGCGGCCAGGTTCAGGGTCACCCTCTCGGCCAGCAGGGATTTCAACCCGACTTCCCATTGTTTGCTGCGCTCAGCATCGAACGGGCCGCCCGCCTCGGCGCTCTGGTTGGCCGCGCTCTGGGGCATGAAGCCGCTGGCAATGTTGGCGTAGACATTGACGCCGTCGCGCACGGTATACGTGCTGCCCAGCCGCCAGCTGATGTCGTTGCCGTCCACACGGGTGCCGGCAATGCGGTCATCGTCCTTGAACCCGTCCCAGCGCAGTCCGGCCAGCACATGCCAGCGCGGTGTCAGCGTCAGTTCGTCCTGCAGGTAGCCGCCATAGCGCTTGCTGCGCGTGCTCGTGCTGCGCCAGGGCAGGGCGGCCAGGTTGTAGTCGCGCCACGAACTTGCGCCATACACCGGGTTGAACAGGTCGATGCCCGGCACCGGGCCGGCACCCCGCGCCAGATCCGCGCTGTTGGCCGTCTGCGCGGTGAAGTCCGCATCCTGCTGGTACACATCGGCGCCGAACAGCACCTTGTGCTCGATACTGCCGGTGCTGACGCGCCACACGGCGTTGCCGTTGGCCGTGAATGCGTCGTTGTCGCGGATCTGGTTGCGCAGCTGGCGGGTCATCCATTCGGGCACGCCGTCGCGGTTGCGGTCGATCAGCCCCATCGGCTCGTGGTAGATCTGATGTTCGTTGTTCTCGAACCAGCGTGCACCCACATCCACGTCCAAGTTGCTGCTGGGCGAGAAGCGGTACTGCGCCAGGGCAACCTTGGCGCGCATGTCAAGAAAGTCGGTGGCTTCGTTGTGGTTCCAGCGACGGTCGGTCAGAAAGCTGCCGTTGTCGTCCACAGGCACGCCGCGCAGGCGGTTGCCGCCCAGGTTCTGGGTGATGTCGGTGAACTGCAGGGTCAGCTCGCCGGTGTCGCCGACGTCGAAGGCCAGCGATGCGTCTCCGATCACGCTCTCGCTGTCCGCGTTCCAGCGCACGCCCTGTTCGGTGTCGCCATACAGCCCGGCGCGATAGCGCACGCTGCCCCCAGCATTCAGTGGCCCGGTGGCGTCGATCGATGCGGCACTGAAATCGTTGTTGCCGGCCTGCAGTTCGATGCGGCGTTCGGGCGTGGCCTTCGGCTTGCGCGTCACGTAGTTGATGACGCCCCCAGCATCACCGCCGCCGTACAGAGCGCCGGCCGGCCCCTTCAGGACCTCCACCCGCTCGATGTTGAACAGCTGCGGCACCGAAAAACCAGCGTAGGGGTCGCCACGCAGGCCGTCATACAGCACGTTCTCCTGGCGGAAGCCGCGCAGGGTCACGCCGGCGTAGCTGAAGAAACTGATGCCGCTGATGCTGCGGTACAGGTCGGTGATCTGGCGGGCCGCCTGGTCTTCAATCAGCTCGCGCGGCACCACCTGGATGGACTGTGGCACCAGCGCCAGTGGCGTGTCCGTGCGCGTGCCGACCGTGGCGTCGTCCACCCGGTAGAGGCTCTGGGCACGACCGAGCACCTGCACGGCGTCCAGCTGGCGCACATCGGGCGAGGAGGGCGGGGCCGCATGGGCAGACGCACAGGCCGAGGTCAGGGCCAGGCCCAGGGCAGAGAAGCGGAGCGGCTTGCGGGTCATCGAGGTGGGGGTCGGTAGGTGCGAATGAGAAATATTAACATGTAGGCCGATAGCGTCGACCGTTCGGTTTGAGGTCCGGTCTGATGTCGCGACGAAGCCGAAGAGGCGCAGGTGCAGGGCATCGCCCGCCGTTCCGACGCTGGGATCGCCACAGTGCCGCGTCGACCCTGCCACTTCGCCAGGCCATCCATAGCCGTATCCGTGACCAATTTCGTTACCCGCCTTCGCCTGCAGCCAATAATGCAAACCCGCCTGTGCAACGCACCTGTAAGATCGTGTTTACCTGTCGACGGTGATTGAGGTCAGCTTTTGTCAGTTCGCGCGCTCGCTCCACACGATTTCGAAGCCGCCAGTGCAATCTGCATAGCGGCATTCACACAATCTGTTGCTCCTACGGTTACCGCTCAGGGTGTCGCGACATTCAGCTCGATCGCAGCCGCGTCATCCTTCGCCAAGCGTTTCGTAGGCGACAACAACATGTTCGTGTTCGAAGAGTCTGGACGCGTAGTCGGTGTGATCGAGCTCAAGGAAGGCCGGCACATTTCCATGCTGTTCGTCGACCCGAACGCTCAGGGACGCAGCGTCGGGCGCCAGCTGGTTGAAGCGGCCCTGGCGCAGGCTCGGGCCGATTTGATCACCGTCAGCGCGTCGCTGCCCTCGGTGCCGGCATACACGCGCTATGGATTCGCCTTGGCTGGTCCGGTGGCTGAAGCTGCTGGGCTTATCTACCAGCCCATGAAGCGCGCCCTGGCTGCCTGAGTGGCGTCCAGAAAACGATCGGGCAGGCGAGCTTGGCAGGGCGCAACGCCGGGCCAGGACGAAGCGACGGCACACAGCCGCTCACGCTCTGGCAGCGTCAGGGCGAGCAGGTGACAAGCCCGCATTGGGGAGCGCTTGCCGATTGCTGCACTGCTCGCACTGCATTACCACGCCCCCGGTCAGGTGATGGATTGCCCCGTCGGTGATGGTGGTAACGTGGCCACATCGCAGGCAGCGGGCAGTGATGGAATCGATCACCTCGTCTTCCGCCTCGGGAATACGGATCATTTCGAATCTCAGGATCTGGAATGCGCCGGTGTTCGTCATAGCTGATCCATGTGGTGACCTGCACTGAACGTACGCTCGCGCATGTGAAGTTGACCTCACCCTTTCGTGGGCCTAGCATCATGGGCTCTTGAGGGCATGAGCACGCTGCTTTCATATTTCCCAAAGTGGGCGCAATGCCAATTCGAGCAATTGCTTACACCAGCAATGCAAGTCCGGGGCTTTCCCTGGCGTCAGTCCAAGATTTCGTCCGAAAAGCCGCTGCGTTCAATATGCAGGCCGGCGTGACGGGCGTGCTGTTATTCGACGGCGAACGGTTCTTCCAATACATCTAAGGGCCGGAGGATGGGTTGTCTGTGGCCTTCGCCCGTGTGATCCACTCTAAGGCCCACACCGGCATCACTGAGCTGGGCCGCGCGCGGACAGGTGGGCGCCACTTTCCTTACTGGTCTATGCGAGTGCTGTCCACGGATGAGCGGGACATCAGCAAGCTTGTAGCCAGCGCGTGGGACAGTTTTGCTCTCCGTCCGGTTCGCGATGAGCAGACCCTGCCTACCGGTGTGGAGGAGCTGTCTCAGATTGTGCTCCCGCACGTGGTGGGCGGCCTTTCGATCTCTGTCCCAAGCCAACCATAGAAGGTCTGAGCAGGTTGTGTCTGATCGACCTCTAACCTGCCGGCCAGCGGCCGGCACTACGGTCGGATTTCGTGCAGATTTATTCATGCCTTCCCTGGCGAGAGCCACGAAGCTCAATCCCTACGATGCAGGCGGCGACGCAGCGCGCCCGCTGCCGCCGCGATAGCCAGAGCAGGCACGGCCAGCACCAGCGTGTATACCAGTCCGGCCAGCAACAGTGGGCCAAAGCCCGAGGCCACGACTACCACCGGCACCTGCAGCACCATTAACAACAATCCCCATAGCCACGCGCGCCGTGGAAAACAGGCGCCTAGAACCGCCGCAATGACGAGTGCAATGGGATAGACGACAATCCAGTACGTGGGCGCGTCCCAAGGCTCGCCCCCCGGAGTGCGCCAGGCCACCAGCACCCAGAAAACCACCCCGACTGTCAGTGTTACGACGCTCGCTGCAAGCAAATTATTTTCTTTCCGCATTGTTGGCCTCCCGCACGAACACTCAGCATCTCACCTTCGCTATTGATGGTGTATGACCAGCTACCGCATCAGGCACGCAGCAGCCAGGCACGTTAACTTGCCATCGCATTTCGCGCAGCTCCGCTCAGACCTTCCCTAGAGAAAGTGGCCACCAGGCGCCCCAGTGCCCTGGGCCTCAACCTTGACGCGCAGCGCGATAACAACGCTTGCAACCAGCATGGTGATAGCCGCGACCACGAAGACCGTCGTGATGCCGCCCATGCCGAAGACGAGGCCGCCGAGTGCCGCCCCTGCCGCAATGGATGACTGCACAGCAGCGACCACCATCCCGCCGGCACTCTCTGCCTGGTCCGGAAGAGCGCGAGCGACCCAGCTCGACCACGCTACCGGGACGCCGCCGAACGCCAGGCCCCACAGCAAGACAAGGAGGGTCAGCCCCGTGACGTTCACTGGCAGCAAGACCATGCCAAGCGCCGCAATGGCGACCAGCGCGGGCATCACGATGAGTGTGGCGCGCAGAGTGCGCTCCATCAACCAGCCCGCAAATAGAGTGCCGACAAAGTTGGCCACGCCGAACCCGAGCAGCATCAGTGCGATGCCATCAACATCGATCGCCGCCAAGGTTTCCAAGGCGGGACGGATGTAGGTGAACAGCGAATACTGACCTGTGTGGGCCAGCACGCAACCAGCCATGCCGATGGCAACCCCCGGCCGACGCAGCAGTGCCACTACGGACACCGAATGCGTGGTCGAGCGAGGGGCCATGCGTGGCAGCGTGAACCACTGGAACAGTAGCGTCAGGCTACCGACCCCAGCAGCCGCCCAGAAGGCGCTCCGCCAGCCAAACAAGCCGCCCAGGTAGCTGCCGAGCGGAACGGATACGACCGTGCCCACGGCAATGCCACTGAAAATGATCGAGAGGGCGCGCGGCACCCGATCTGCTGGCACAAGGCGCATCGCCACGGCCGCTGCCATGCTCCAGAAGCCGCCCAGTGCGATGCCCAGAAGAACGCGCATCACGAGCAGGGTGACAAGGCTGTTCGACACCGCGACCAGCAGATTGGACAGGATCATCAATACCGTGAAAGAGAGGAGGACACTCCGTCGGTCAAGGCGCTGGGTCAATCCAGGCACCAGCAGTCCGGCAAACAGAGCGACGACCGCCGTCACCGTTACCGCCTGTCCTGCGAGTGCTTCTGACACGCCCAGGTCCGTTGCCATAGGCGTGAGCAGGCTTGCGGGCAAGTATTCGGCCGTGAGAAGCCCAAAGACGCCCATGGCAAGCGAGAACACAGCGACCCATGCCGGCGGCGGCATGTTTCCCACTGGCTCTGCGGGCACCTCGCGTGCCGGTTCAACGACGACATTACTCATTGCATGGTTCTCGACGAAGCGTGGAATGCCGAGAGTCTAGGGATGCGATGCCGGATGATCTATGATCATATGACCTGAAATTTTGATCGAAACACCGAGCCCCTCTATGAGCGAGCATGCTCCCGCGCCTGCGGACCTGATCAACCAGCTGCTGGGCGATATGCATCTGCACGGCGTTGAATATCGCCGTATCCAGACCGGCCCAGACTTTGGTTTGGGATTCGAGTTCAAGCCGGGTCACGCCTACTTTCACTACATTGCGGTGGGCAGCGCTGTGTTGCGTTGCGACGACGGGAGCGAGCATGTGTTGACTGCTGGGGACGCGGTGTTCATGCCGCGCGGCGAGGGTCATTCGCTGGTGTCCAGTCAAAAGCAGCGGGTAAGCCCCATCGACAGCTTTTCAGCAGCGCCCCTCAGCGATTCAGTGGCGGGGGTCGACACGTGTCCGAGCACGCATGCGGTGCCCAGTGCGGTGCTTTTCTACGGACGCATGGCGTTCGATCTTGGTGGCATGCAGGGGCTGAGCAAGTTGATGCCGAGCGTGATGCTTGCACGTTACAACGACGCTCAATTCGCTGGTCTTTTGCCGTTGATCGATTCGATGAAGCGCGAGGTGTGCTCAGGTCGGATCGGCTTTGCCGGCATATTGGCGCGGCTGGCGGATGTGATTGCGGCCATGATCGTGCGGGGCTGGGTGGAGCGGGGGTGCGACGATGCGTCGGGGTTGGTTGCAGCATTGCGCGATCCCCGCTTGGCTCGGTCATTACTGGCGCTACATGAAAACCCGGGCCGGGACTGGACCGTAGACACCTTGGCGGCGGAGTCGCACGTGTCACGATCCGTCTTCGCCGAGCGCTTCCAGAGCACCATCGGCGTGCCGCCACTCCGATATGTCACGCAGATCCGGATGCATCTGGCGACACGATGGCTCTCGGTCAACAAGCTTCCGATCGAAGAGGTGGCACTTCGCTTGGGCTACACCTCGCAAGCGGCGTTCAGTCGAGCCTTCAAACGAGTGAACGGTCAATCGCCTGGCGCGAGCAAACGGAATCGGGTCGCCTGACGGCACGTTGCCATGTCCCAGCTGCGCCTACGCGACCACCGTTGCGGGCCCACGACAAATCGGCAAGACGCGCGGAGCTCAGTCAAACACCCCCGCAGCCGAAAGCCTGAGCAACTCATCCACGACGTACCGCACCTTGGGACGCAGGTTGCGTGTGCGTGGCCACAGCGCGTGAATCTCAATGTAGTGCTGCGCACAGTCCTCCAGGACCAGCTGCAGTGAGCCTGCCTCCAAATAGGGGCGTACCAGGGAAATGGGCATCTGGCAGATGCCAAGACCGCCGACCGCAGCTGCGATGACCCCATCGCCATCGCTCAGGTGGTGCGTCCCCCTCGGAACAAACCCAGGCTTCATATTCTCTGGGCCGACGCGCCACGGGACGGTTTGTCCATAGCGGAGTCCGACGATGCTGCGATGGGTGCGGAGGTCATCTATCGTTCGGGGCACCCCGAAGGTCTGGAGATAGGAAGGTGATGCGCAAAGCACCAACCGTTGGTGGCCAAGCTTGCGCGCAACCAGACTGGCTGAATGTTCGAGCGCTCCGAATCGAATCGTCAGATCGATGCCTTCTTCAACGGGATCGACCAGATGATCCGTGAACGTCAGCGTGTAGTGGAGGTCGGGATGCGCAGCACCGATGCGCAGCAATATCGGCAGGAGTACGTGGCGCCCGAACGAGGTCGGCATGTCGATGCGTAGCCGTCCTACAGGCAGGGATGACCTGGACGCCAAAGATGCCTCGGCGCTGGCGATTTCCTCCAACGCGGCAGCGCATGTGGCGAAATAGGATTCGCCGTCCGCCGTGAGGGCGATTCGCCGCGTCGTGCGATGGAAGAGGCGCACCCCCAGCCTGCTCTCCAGTCGCGCGATGGCCTTGCCCACGGCCGACCGCGATATCCCGAGCGTCTCGGCTGCCTCCGTGAACGTAGTCGACCGGGCGGCGGTCACGAAGGTCGTCAAACCTGTCAGGGATTCGACAGCAAGCATGCGGATCCTATTGGGGAATTGTGTTCCCTAATGAGGGGATAGTTGGCTCCTTTATGCCGCATCCTGTCAACCTTATCTTGGTAGTCACTACATCGTTCGAGACGTCCGTTATGACACCCAAGCTGTTTGCACCCTTTGACCTCGCTGGAGCACCGCTGAGCAACCGCGTCGTGATGGCGCCGATGACTCGCGCCCGGAACCCTGGCTGCGTTGCCAACGCGTTGACCGCTGAATACTACGCACAGCGATCAAGTGCGGGCTTGATCATCAGCGAGGGAACGCCCGTGTCACCGGAAGGTCAGGGTTACATTGATGTCCCGGGGATGTGGTCCTCGGAACAGGTTGCCGGTTGGAAACGTGTGACCGACGCAGTGCATGCGGACCAGGGCAAAATCTTCGCCCAGCTGTGGCACGTAGGGCGCATGTCGCACTCCTCTCTGCAGCCTGGCGGTGCGGCACCGGTCAGCGCAAGCAGCCGGCCGGTTGCTTCCAGCTCGAAGAGTTTTGCCTTCATCTACCGCGAAGACGGGTCGCGTGGGACGGCGGAGCCAAGTCTGGCGCGCCCACTCGAAACCGAAGAGGTGCAACGGGTTGTGAGCGACTTTGTCGAGGCGGCCCAGCGGGCGCGCGAGGCCGGCTTCGATGGGATCGAGATTCACGCCGCCAACGGCTACCTGTTCGAGCAGTTCCTCAACCCGGTGACGAATGACCGGACGGATGCTTACGGTGGTTCGCTGCAGAATCGGGCGCGCCTGATCCTGGACACGGTCGATGCGATCGCCAGCCGAATCGGATCGAGCAGGGTGGGTATCCGCCTGGCTCCGAATAACCGTCAGTTCGACATGCCGGAGTACGCGGAGAACGAGGCCAGTTATCTGTACCTCGCCAATGAGTTGGGCACCCGGGATCTCGCGTACGTCCACCTCAACAACAATTTCTCCCATGGCGAGTCAGCTCTCGACGAAGCGTTCCTGCGCACATTCAAGCGTGCTTATGGCGGGGTCGTTATCTTGGCCGGTGGCATGACCCGCGAATCCTCGTTGAGGCTGGTCGAGGAGGGAGTAATCGATCTGGCAGCCTTCGGCCAGCCCTTCATTGCCAACCCCGACCTGGTAGAGCGACTGGAGAGCGACCTTCCGCTCGCGCTGCCTGATCGCGCGACGTACTACGGCGGCGGCGCAGAGGGATACACCGATTACGCGCGGGCTACCTGACCGTTAGAGATGGATGATCGGCCCCGGAAGGGGCGATCATCCGTTCACTGATTTGCTATGTTGAACACGCCCGATCCAGGGAAACCAGAGGTGTGGCGCTTCAGTGATAGAGACCCGCCTGCTCCAACAGTTCGTTGCCGTCGCCGAAGAGCTCCATTTCAATCGGGCTGCCGAGCGGCTGCACATGGCGCAGCCCCCGCTGAGCCAAGCGATCCGCAAGCTTGAGAGCGCTGTCGGTGCACCTCTCTTCGTGCGCACCCATCGCAGTGTGGCGCTGACCCCGGCCGGTGCGGCATTTCTTGTCACGGCGCGCACCGCCCTGAGCGCTTTGGAGGAGGGGGTAGCGCAGACGCGACGGGTTGCGCAGGGGATTGAGGGCCACCTCACGCTGACTTTCATCAACATTGCGCCCTATACCCCTCTGTTACGAGCACTGCGCGGTTTTCGAAACGCCTGCCCGGGCGTTGCGTTCACCATGGTGGAGGCCACGACCCAGGAGCAGGTCATCGCGCTGGAACAGGGCAGGGCGGATATCGGATTCATGCGGTTGCCAGGAGCGTCTGTCCCGCACTTGCGCATGGCCACCGTGTCCAGCGAACGGATTTACGTGGCGCTGCCCGCCGGCCATCGGCTGGAAGCGGCCCCGACCATTGAACTGGCGTCGCTCAAGGATGACGCGTTCGTCGCCTCACCGCGGACGCTTGGCAAGGGGTTCCATGACCAGCTCATCAGCCTTTGCCAGGCAGCAGGGTTCGTTCCCAACATCGTGCAGCACGGCCGACAGATGCAGACCCTGATCGCCTTGGTGGCCGCCGGGTTTGGTGTGGCACTGCTCCCCGCGTCCTTGGCGACGACTGCGCGGGAAGACGTAGTGTTCCGCCCACTCCAGGCGGACGCATCCGATGAAATGGCGCGCCTGGACCTGTTCATGGCGTGGAACGAGACCCGGGCATCCACGCTCCGCGACCGGCTGATACAGGCTGTCCTGCAGAGTTTGTCAGCGTCGTGACCTGACAAGACGCGCCGCGTCTTGCTGCAGTATGTAGAGCGTCCTTCACCAGCGCCACGCCAGCCACTACGCTTCGGCAGCATTGCTGTTGAGGATTTTAAATGCCTGCCGCCATCTATGTATTTTCGCTGTGCGCATTCGCGTTCGGCCTTTCCGAGTTCGTTGTCGCTGGCCTCTTGATCGCGCTTGCCGACGACCTTGACGCACCAATCTCCCTCGTCGGCACGGCCATCGCCGCCTATGCACTGGGCGCCGCCATCGGTGCGCCTTTCCTCACTGCGCTGGTCGCCCACTGGCGGGACAGGAACATCCTGCTTCTGGCAACGGCGTTGCTTGGGGTGGGCAGCTTGATGATGAGCGCGTCACCCAATCTGGTGTTCCTGCTGGTTGTTCGCTTCGTGGTCGGCTTGGGCCACGGCGTGTTCATGGCGGTGGCCTCCGACGCAGCGACAAGGCTGGTGGATCCACAGCGGTCAGGCCGGGCGCTGTCGGTGGTGTGGATCGGATTGACGCTTGCATTGGCAATCGGTGTTCCCCTGGGCACCTACCTGGGCAGCCTGTGGAGTTGGCGGGTGGTTTTCCTGGCCATCGGCCTGCTCAGTGTGGGGGGGATGCTTGGATTGGCACTGTCCATGCCACGCGGCGAGGTCGCGGTGGACTCAACCGGCGGTGGCGCGTGGAAGGGCATCCAGGCGGTCGCCCATCCCCAGCTGCTGGTGACGGCCAGTATCGGCGCACTCGTCAGCATCGCCACCTTCGCGTTCTTTACGTTCGTTTCGCCCTACTTGCAGCAGGTAACCGCGGTGAATATGCAGTGGCTGAGCCTGGGGATGTTGTTGTTCGGCGTCTGTGCGATCGCAGGCAATCTGCTGGGCGGATTCCTTGCCGACGCGATGGACGTGGATCGCAGTATCCGATTTGCGTTGATCGCATTGGCGCTGAATCTGCTGGGGTTGTGGGGCTTCGCACGCATGCCGGTCCCGATGATGATTCTGATCGGCATGCTGGGCCTCTGCTTCTTTTCTATTGTGACGCTGCTGACCCTTCGTCTGCTCCGGCTGGCTCAGCGCTTCATTCCCGCCTACAGCTCGGTGGCAGCGGGATTGAATATCGCTTCCTTCAATCTGGGGACCGCGCTGGGTGGTGCGTTGGGAGGCCTCACGATAAGCTTTGCGACCTTGGCTTCCGTCCCGCTGACGGGCGCGTCGGCCGCGGTGCTGGCCGTCGTGGTGCTGTACCTGCAGAGGCGGTGGATGAGCGAGCCGTCAGAGGACATGCCGCAACAAGCCGGGCAGGGCACTTGACTCAAACACTGGCACTGGAAAATAAGGGAATGGCATGAAGGTGTACTGGAATGACTGCGGCGAAGGGCCAACGTCTGATGCCCCCGTGGAGCTTGATCTCGCGCAGACGCAGTTGGTCTGGTCCGATGAAGTCCGAGGGGTGGAGGGTAACTTTCTCGGTATCACGGATGGTTCCGGAAACACAGTCCAGTTCTATTTTACCGAGGGCATTCCAGACGACGTTGAAGATGCGAGTCATCTCACTATCGTTCTTGTCGACTTTCCCGTCATCGAAGAGCGCGGCTCGTATTCAAAACAGGTCGCCATAGGTGAGGTCGCCGGACTTGTAGCAAAAGTGTTTGAGATGGGCGCGAGCTATCGGTCTTTCAGTGGCTTGCGTTTTGTCGAGTGGTAGATACCGAGGAAGTGCGGGCCCCGCGGACGCGCGCATGACTGAACATCCCGGTCCGGTACACTTCAGTGAGCGCGTTCGCCACCTTCGGAGAGTCCCGGTATGCCGTATCTCAGTTTTCATGTCTCTGCGGACGCATCGCAAGCCCAGTCAGACGACGTCGCACGTGTCCTCACGGAGCTTACGGCGACCGTGCTCGGCAAGAAGCGCGAGCTCACTTCGGTCGAGATAAAGGCAACGTCGCCTGAAAGCTGGTACATCGGTGGCAAGCGTGTTGCGGGGCAGGACGTGGTGACGTTCTACCTGGACATCAAAGTAACCGAGGGGACCAACACCAAGAATGAAAAGTCCCAGTACGTCCGTCAGGTCTTTGATGCGGTGGCTGAAATCTTCGGCCCACTGGCACCTGCGAGTTACATCGTGATCCACGAAGTGCATGCAGACGCGTGGGGCTATGAGGGGAAGACGCAAGAGTACCGTTACATCTCTGGTGTCTCGCTCTAAGGCGCTTATCGGTGCATTTCAGGATTGCGTTGCGGCTGGCCTGACGGTGATGCCCTTGGATTACGGCCGCATCCGAAAAAGTGAGCGATACAGCCGACTGACCACTCAAATTCCCCTGCTCTCCACATCCGGAAACACCCGCTCACAGAGAAAATCAACGAGCGCCCGGATCTTCGGCGAGGGATGCTTGCTCGCCGGCCACAGCACATGGAACACGCCGCTGCGCTGCACGTAGTCACTCAGGATCAGCGTGAGCCGGCCATCAGCCAACGGCTCACGCACCGCGAAGTCCGGAAGGTAGGCGATCCCAAGCCCGCGCAGTGCAAAACAAACGCGCGTCTCGATGTTGTTGCAGATCATCGACGTGGGCAGCTGTAACTCTGGGTCACCTGATGCCTGCACCAGGGCCCAGGTCTCCAGCTTGCCGCTGTTGGGAAAGCGGTAGTGCAGGCAGGTGTGTTGCCGTAGATCGTCTGGCGCCATCGGTGTCCCTCGACGCGTCAGATACGCCGGCGAGGCCACCAGTCGCATCTGGAAGGCGCCCAGCCGACGGGCCGACAGGCGTGAATCGGCCGGCTCGCCCGTGCGAACCACCGCGTCAAAGCCTTCTTCGATCACGTCGACCATCCGGTCGGTGAAGTCCAGATCGAGCTCGATCTCCGGGTATGCACGCATGAACTCGCCGAGCACCGGCAGCACCAGCGAGCTGACCAGCGGCAGGCTGATCCGCAGCCGTCCGCGCGGGGCGGCGCTGGCCTGCGACAGTTCCATTTCGGCTGCCTCGATCTCAGCCAGGATGCGGCGGCTGCGCTCCAGGAAGAGCGTGCCCTCGGCCGTCAACGTGACGCTGCGCGTGCTGCGGTGGAACAAGCGCACCCCCAGCTTCTCTTCCAGCCGCGCTACGCTCTTCCCCACCGCCGACGCCGATACGCCCAACAGCCGTCCCGCCGCGACGAAGCTCCGCGTTTCGGCGACCTGCACGAACACCACGAAGCCACTCAGGCTGTCCATGATCTCTTCACTGTCCATTGCGGACAAGGTGTTCCGCACATCGAGGAACTGTAGCCCAGTTTTTCTTTAATCGCCCGGTATCTATCGTCATGGCCTGACCCACTAAACGAGTTCAATGCCATGGCGCGTCATCCAATTTCTCTGCGCGAGCATCTCCGGCCTTCATCGCTGGCCCAGCGTGTCGAGCAGGCTGAGTTCCGTCCCGTGTTGGCTGACGGCCGCCCCGCAACCCTGACGACGCAGAGGGGCACTGCCGCCCAAGGGCGCCTGCCGCTGGCGTCGCTGCTGGCGCTGGCGATGGCGGCGTTCATTACCATCCTGACCGAAGCGCTGCCTGCTGGTCTGTTGCCGCAGATGGCGCACAGTCTGGCGGTGTCTGAAGCCTGGGTCGGGCAGACCGTCACCCTCTACGCCGTGGGTTCCCTGTTGGCGGCGATTCCACTGACGGCCTCGACGCAGGGCCTACGTCGCCGACCCCTGTTGTTGGCGGCCCTTGCGGGCTTTGTAGTGGCCAATACCGTGACGACATTTTCTGCCAGCTATGTCCTGACCATGGCGGCGCGTTTTGTGGCGGGCGTGTCGGCCGGACTGGTGTGGGCGCTGTTGGCCGGTTACGCCGCGCGCATGGTTCCGGCCCATCAGAAGGGCCGTGCGATTGCGGTTGCGATGGTCGGCACACCGTTGGCGCTGTCGCTGGGCGTGCCCGCCGGCACCTACATTGGCAATCTGGTCGGCTGGCGGATGTGCTTTGGCATCATGAGCGCGCTGGCGCTGGTGCTCATGGTGTTGGCGCGCATCAAACTGCCAGATTTTGCAGGCCAGCCCGCCGGCAGGGCGTCGTCGCTGCGACAGGTCTTCACGTTGCCCGGCGTGCGCCCGGTCCTGTTCGTCGTCCTGGCTTTCGTATTGGCGCATAACGTTCTCTATACCTACATCGCGCCGTTTCTGGCGGCGGCGGGCATGGTGGAGCGGACAGACGTGGTGCTGCTGGTGTTCGGCCTCTCGTCGCTGCTGGGGATATGGATCATTGGCGTACTGATCGACCGTCGGCTGCGTGCACTGACGCTCGCCAGCATGGCGTTGTTCGGAATGGCCGCGTTGGCGCTCGGCGTGGCCGGTGATGCGCCCAAGGTCGTGTATGTGGCTGTGGCAGCCTGGGGCCTGGCGTTCGGTGGGTCGGCGACGCTGTTCCAGACAGCATTGGCCAACGTGGCAGGGGACGCTGCAGATGTCGCGCAGGCGATGCTGGTCACGGCGTGGAACCTGGCGATTGCCGGAGGCGCCCTGGTGGGAGGCGTGCTGCTTGAGCGGGTGGGCGTCCACGGTTTCCCGCCGGTCTTGCTGGGGCTGTTGGTAGCGGCGCTGGGGGTGGTGTGGGCAGCCAGGCGGCACGGGTTTTCTGCTCCGGTGCCCCTGCCACCATTTGCCCACAAAACCGAGCAGCGCTAACCTCCCGCAATGACAATTCCACTCTCCGCAGCGCCCGAGACCGTCCGCGGCCCCGCTGAGCATGATGTGCGCACCCAGATCATCGAGGCGGCCACGGCGCACTTCAGCCACTACGGTTATGACAAGACCACGGTGTCCGACCTAGCCAAGGCCATCGGCTTTTCGAAGGCGTACATCTACAAGTTCTTCCCGTCCAAGCAGGCCATTGGCGAACTGATCTGTGCGAACTGCTTGAGTCAGATCGAAGCGGACGTGCATCAGGCGCTCAGTGCGACGGCTGCGCCGCCAGAGAAGCTGCTGGTGCTGTTCACGGTGATTGTCGAGTCCAGTCTTCGGCTGTTTCTGCAGGACCGGCGCCTCTACGAAATCGCGGTCGCGGCCGCGACCGATCAGTGGCCCTCGGCGCAGGCCTACCAGGCCCGCATCCGGAAACAGGTCGAGGACATCCTCAAAGAGGGGCGTGCATCGGGCGAGTTCGAGACCGTGTCAGACCTGCAGATGACGAGCCACGCGGTCTATCAGGTGCTGGCCCCGTACCTGAACCCCGTAACGCTTCCCCATCTGAAGGCGTTGCACGCTGAACACCCTCAAGCGCTGCAGCAGCTGGTCCTGCGGAGCCTTGCGCCACAACGATAGTGACGGTTGACGAAAATGGTCACTAGGAACAGAATGCATCCGGATATCCCATTCCGGAAGACCGTATGCGGCGCCGTCTTGTAGTTTCAGCCCTCTCCTGTGTTGTTCCGTTGTTCCTTGTGGCGTGCGGAAAGTCGGAAGACGTCGACCCCCGGACCGCTCCGCCCATCGTCCGGGTTGCTCAGGTGCAACCGGCCGCAGGAAACGCGCGCACGTTTACCGGTACCATCGCCGCCCGCGTGCAGAGCGATCTCGCCTTTCGCGTGGGGGGCAAAGTCACCGAGCGCCTCGTAGAGACCGGTCAGACCGTCAGGCGCGGCGATGTGCTCTACCGGATTGATCCGCTTGATCTGAACCTGGCAGCGGCCTCGCAACAGCAAGCCGTTATCGCGGCCCGGGCGCAAAGCGTGCAGGCCACCGCCGACGAAGTGCGGTATCGCGATCTTGCG
This sequence comes from Stenotrophomonas sp. WHRI 8082, assembly GCF_040223995.2. Taxonomy (NCBI): domain Bacteria; kingdom Pseudomonadati; phylum Pseudomonadota; class Gammaproteobacteria; order Lysobacterales; family Lysobacteraceae; genus Stenotrophomonas; species Stenotrophomonas sp. WHRI 8082. The sequence continues at coordinate 3,823,103 of NZ_CP167826.1, forward strand.
ACCAAGGGCGTCGTGTCCCGGTCGGCCTACGATCAGATCAAAGCCGCGGCGGATGCAGCATCGGCGCAGCTCAAGGCGGCCGAGGCGCAATCCCGGGTTGCACGCAATGCCAGCCAGTACACCGTGCTCGTCGCCGATGCCGATGGGGTGGTGATGTCCATCGCTGCGGAGCCCGGCCAGGTCGTCGCGGCGGGACAGATCGTCGCCCGGCTTGCCCGTGCAGGTAGTCGAGAGGCGCTGGTCCAACTGCCCGAGACGCTGCGTCCCTCGATCGGCTCGGTAGCCTCGGCGTCCGCGTTCGGGGGGAGCGTCAAGATTCCCGCCCGGTTGCGCGTGCTCTCCGAATCGGCCGACCCCGCAACCCGCACGTTTGAAGCGCGCTACACCCTGGAAGAGGGCGGCACGGCGCTGCCCTTGGGTTCAACAGTGGCCGTAGAGATGGCCGGTGCTGTACCTGCCGGCGCGTCCGCAGGCGTTGAAGTACCGTTGGGTGCGCTGTTCGATCCTGGCACCGGCCCCGGCGTGTGGGTGATCGGCGGTAAGCCGCTCAAAGCCCGTTGGATGCCGGTAGCGGTCAAGCAATTGGGCGATGACCACGCCCTGGTTGCGGGTGCCCTGAACGCATCGGATCGCGTGGCGGCCCTTGGCGCCCATCTGCTGCGCGAAGGCCAGCTGGTTCGATTGGCTGACACGGCCAGCAACGCCGCGGCAGACGGAGTGCGTCCGTGAGTGGCTTCAACCTGTCAGCGCTTGCGGTACGCGAGCGCGCCATTACGGTCTTTTTGATCTTTCTGATCTCTGTTGCCGGCATCGTCTCGTTCTTCCAGCTCGGCCGCGCCGAGGACCCCGTGTTCACCGTCAAAGTCATGACCATCGTGACGGCGTGGCCGGGCGCCACGCCGACGGAAATGCAGGATCAGGTCGCCGAGAAGCTGGAAAAGCGCCTGCAGGAGCTGCGCTGGTACGACCGCAGCGAAACCTATACCCGACCGGGGTTGTCCTTCACCACGCTGACGTTGCACGACGGCACGCCCCCTTCGGCCGTGCAGGAAGAGTTCTATCAAGCGCGCAAGAAAATGGCAGACGAAGCCGCCAATCTGCCGGCGGGCGTCATCGGTCCGATGGTCAACGACGAATATGCGGATGTCACCTTCGCGCTGTTCGCCTTGAAAGCGAAGGGGGAGCCCTTCCGTTTACTCGCGCGCGATGCGGAAACCCTGCGCCAGCGATTGCTGCACGTGCCCGGTGTAAAGAAGGTCAACATCATCGGCGAGCAGTCCGAGCGCATCTATCTGGAGCTTTCCCATGAGCGGCTGGCGAACCTCGGCATCACACCGCAGGACGTGTTCGGGGTGCTGAACGGCCAGAACGCCCTTACGCCAGCCGGCTCTGTGGAGGCCAAAGGGCCGCAGATATTCATTCGCCTGGATGGTGCGCTGGATCAGCTGGAAAAGATCCGGGATACGCCCATCGTGGCACAGGGCAGGACGCTCAAGCTGCGGGACATTGCCACCGTCAAGCGGGGTTATGAGGATCCGTCGACCTTCATGATCCGCAACGGTGGCGAGCCGGCCATGCTGCTGGGCATCGTCATGCGTGACGGCTGGAATGGCCTGGATCTTGGTGAATCCCTCGATGCAGAGGTCAAGAAGATCAACGACGGGCTGCCGGTGGGGATGGCCTTGGACAAGGTCACCGATCAGGCGGTGAACATCAGCTCGTCGGTAGACGAGTTCATGATGAAATTCTTCGCCGCGCTCCTGGTGGTGATGCTGGTCTGCTTCGTCAGCATGGGCTGGCGGGTGGGTGTGGTGGTGGCGGCGGCCGTGCCGCTGACGCTGGCTGCGGTGTTCATGGTGATGGCCGCCACCGGCAAGAACTTTGACCGGATCACGCTGGGTTCGTTGATCCTGGCGCTCGGCCTGCTGGTCGACGACGCGATCATTGCCATCGAAATGATGGTGGTCAAAATGGAAGAGGGCTACAGCCGGGTCAAGGCATCGGCCTACGCGTGGAGTCACACGGCAGCGCCCATGCTGGCGGGCACGCTGGTGACCGCCGTGGGCTTCATGCCCAATGGCTTTGCCCGGTCCACCGCGGGCGAATACACCAGCAACATGTTCTGGATCTTGGGCATCGCGCTGATCGTGTCGTGGGTGGTCGCGGTGTTTTTCACGCCCTACCTGGGCGTGAAGCTGCTGCCCGAACTCAAGACCGTCGAAGGCGGGCACAGCAGTCTCTACGACACGCCGCGCTACCACCGTTTCCGATCGATCCTGGCGCGTGTGATTGCGCGCAAGTGGCTTGCCGCTGGCTCGGTGATTGCGCTGTTCGTGCTTTCGGTGGTGGGGATGGGGTTGGTCAAGAAGCAGTTCTTCCCTATCTCTGATCGCCCGGAGGTGTTGGTCGAAGTGCAGATGCCCTACGGCACGGCCATCGAACAGACCAGCCTGGCGACGCGGAAGGTCGAGAAATGGCTTTCTGCGCAGGAAGAATCGAAGATCGTCACGGCCTACATCGGCCGAGGGGCGCCACGGTTCTATCTGGCCATCTCGCCGGAACTACCGGATCCCGCGTTTGCCAAGATCGTGGTGCGCACCGACAGCCAGGAACAGCGCGATTCCCTGAAAGCAAAGCTGCGTCAGGCGGTGTCCGAGGGCTTGGCACCGGAAGCACGCGTGCGCGTGACGCAGCTGGTGTTTGGTCCTTATTCGCCTTATCCCGTGGCCTATCGGGTCAGCGGACCAGATGTCGACGTGATCCGTGGCATCGCGGCCAAGGTCAAGCAGACCCTGCACGCCAGCCCGATGATGCGCACCGTCAACAGCGACTGGGGCGTGCGCACGCCGACGCTGCACTTCACCTTGGATCAGGACCGCCTGCAGGCGATGGGCATGACCTCGGCCTCGGTTTCGCAGCAGTTGCAGTTCTTCCTGAGCGGGGTGCCGGTGACGGCGGTTCGCGAGGACATCCGCACCGTTGAAGTGGTGGCGCGGTCCGGCGGGGAAACACGGCTGGATCCTGCTCGGATTGCGGACTTCACCCTGGTCGGGGCGGCTGGCCAGCGCGTGCCCCTGTCCCAGATCGGCGCGGTGGAGGTCCGGATGGAAGAGCCGGTGCTGCGCCGTCGTGATCGCGTTCCCACCATCACCGTGCGCGGTGACATTGACGATGCGCTGCAGCCACCGGACGTATCCACCGCGATCAGCATGCAGCTTGAGCCGCTCATTGCCTCGCTGCCCGAGGGCTACGCCATTACCCAGGCGGGGTCCATCGAGGAATCCGGCAAGGCCATGAGCGCGATGCTGCCGCTGTTCCCGATCATGCTGGCGGTGACCCTGCTGATCATCATCCTGCAGGTACGCTCCATCTCGGCGATGATCATGGTCTTCATGACCAGTCCGTTGGGGCTGATCGGCGTGGTGCCGACCCTGCTGCTGTTCCAGCAGCCGTTCGGCATCAATGCGCTGGTGGGCTTGATTGCCCTGTCGGGCATCCTGATGCGCAACACGCTCATCCTTATCGGGCAGATCCACGAGAACGAAGCAGCCGGGATGGAGACCTTCCACGCCATCATCGAGGCGACGGTGCATCGCGCGCGCCCGGTGATCCTGACCTCCCTGGCGGCGGTGCTGGCCTTCATTCCGCTGACCCATTCGGTGTTCTGGGGAACGCTTGCCTACACGCTGATCGGCGGCACCATCGCCGGCACCGTGATGACGCTGGTGTTCCTGCCGGCGATGTACGCCATCTGGTTCAAGGTCCGAGCGGAAAAGACCCCCGTTGCCTGACATTGGCGCGGACCTCTTTTATATGGGAAGTGATGTATGAGCAGTGCCGACAAAGATCGCATCGTGGTGACCGGAATGGGCGTGGTCAGTCCTCTCGGCTGCGGGGTTGAGACCGTCTGGTCGCGCCTCCTGGCCGGGCGCTCCGGGATCGGGTCGCTGGGCGCCGAGCTTGCGGCGGGCACCGGCTGTGAAGTGGGTGGCCGCGTGCCTGACCGCATTCAAGATCCCGACGCAGGCTTCGATTCGACCGGCATCATCGCGCCGAAAGATCTCAAGAAGATGGATCGGTTCGTGGAGTTCGCGTTGGTCGCCGCCCACGAAGCGCTTGAGCAGGCGCAGTGGCAGGACGCCGATTTTCGCGGGCTGCTGCGAACGGCGACCGTGATTGCCACCGGCATCGGTGGGTTCGGATCGATCGTCAATGCCGTCCACACCACCGAAAGCCGGGGGCCTGGCCGGCTGTCGCCGTTCACTGCGCCCACGTTCCTGGCCAACATGGCGGCGGGGCAGGCGTCGATCCGTTATGGCTTCAAGGGTCCGCAGGGCGCCCCTGTCACGGCCTGCGCGGCAGGCGTCCAAGCGATCGGTGATGCGGCGCGCCTCATTCGTTCCGGCGAGGCGGACATCGCGCTGTGCGGCGGCGCCGAGGCCGCGATGCACCGGGTCAGTCTGGGCGGCTTCGCTGCTGCCAAGGCGTTGAGCACGTCGTTCAATGACACGCCCCACGCCGCGTCTCGCCCGTTTGATGAGCAGCGCGATGGATTCGTCATGTCCGAAGGGGCAGGGCTGTTGGTGATCGAGCGGCTGGATCATGCACTGGCGCGCGGTGCTACGCCTCTGGCAGAACTGGTCGGCTATGGCACGACGTCGGACGCGTATCACCTTACTGCCGGGCCCGACGACGGCAGCGGCGCGCGGCGGGCGATGGAGATTGCGCTGACCCAGGCCGGCATTTCTCCGGACCAGGTCCACCACATCAACGCGCACGCAACCTCGACCCAGGTGGGCGATCGGGCAGAGCTTGCCGCCATGCGCGCGTTGTTTGGTTCGCGTGCCGATCTGCTGATCGCCGCCACCAAGTCGAGCACGGGACATCTTCTGGGTGCTGCGGGTGGCATCGAGGCGATCTTTACGGTGCTTGCGTTGCGCGATCAGATCGTGCCTGCCACGCTCAACCTGGAGCATCCCGATGCGCTCGCCGCTGGGCTGTCGATTGTCTGCGGGCACCCCCAGAAGGCCGACATCCAGTTCGCGCTGACCAACGGGTTTGGCTTCGGCGGAGTAAATGCCAGCGCGTTGTTCAAACGCCTGTGAGCATCTGCGGGCCCGCGCGCAGTGCCAGCAGAACGGCGATGCGCTGGGAAGATGCGAGGTCGAGAAGTCGGCAACGCATTCTGGAGGCCGCCAGTACGGTGTTTGCGCACTGCGGCTTCGAGAACGCGACGATGAATCGCATTGCAGAAGGGTGCGGAATCACCAAGGCGACGATCTACGCATATTTCCGTGACAAGGAATCCCTTTACCGGGTGGTGATGGACGGCCACCTTGATGGACTCCCTGCCGCGGACGTGGACCTGCCGAACAGCGCCCCTACCGCCAAGGCGTTGCAGCGGATCCTGGAGGGCATGGCGCGCCTTGCCGCGCATCCGGGCTGCCGGGCGTTTTGTCAGGCGCTGGCACGTTCTGAGCACGATCGCAGCATTTACTTCGCCCGCTGGGAGACGGTGCTGCACCCGTTTCTGGCCTTGGCAGCGCGGACGTTTGCAAACGCGCCGCCACAGCTGAAGATGTGGGATGACGGTGAGACCTTCGTCCGACTGGTAGCGGAAGAACATGGCTTGCCGCGTGGCCCATCACCGATGTTCAGACGTGGGATGACCGAAGCGCTCGTTGTCCAGGCTTGCCCGCTCACATAGGTAGCGCTCGACGCCCTGCGGGCGAGGCCGCCCGTCGCGACCACTGTCAGCAACGCCTTGGTTCTGATGCGATGCCATGACGAGAAACGCAGCAATCCTCATGGACGCTCAAGGCCGTCCCGCCCACGATGTCGGTGCTGACCCGCAGGGCCAGCCGGGACTGCCATCCCGAACGTCGTTAGCAAAGCATCTCTGTTGTCGCCTTCGGGCACGGCGGAGCATGCGCCCTCGTGCCATCCTTTTGGCGGACGGTGCGGGGGATCGCATGATCCGCCGGTTAACTGCTTTGTACGACACCGGTATGGCAACCCGCACCGTCCGCCGCCCAGCGCCTGTGCGCTGGCGGCCGCATGCGAGGCCTTTCATGTCTGTAGAACTCACTGCCGGCGCACGCCTGTACGCTGTGATCGGCGAAGCCGTACACGACCTTCCGCCGCGTTTCGTCAGCCGTCTTGAAGGCATCCTGAAGGCCCAGGAAGACGCGCAGTACGCCGGGCATCCCGCCGTGCCATCAGCCTCCCCGCAGCCCGGTCACATCAATGGCGGCAAACGCGCTCACTTGATGATGATCGAGCGCAAGCTCTCCGGTCTGGACGCCATTCTGGAGATCCTCCATGCCGCGCATATCGACGCCGCCGACGGAGCCGACGAGCCGGTGATCGGCGAGCATCTGGTAGAGGGTCTGCTGGTGGCAGGGCGCGATCTGCTGAAGACCTCGCGCGATGCACTGAGCGGCACGTTGTGAGCGCGTCGTCGGGACGTTGCGAGGCGCACTGCACGCTGCCGTATCAATACCACCCCAGATACAGCGTAGCGACGCCCCATGTATCGGTCAGGCCATGCGCCACGATCATCGCCCACAGATTGCGCCCGGAGCGCAGATACACATAGCCGAAGAGCACGCCGACCACGCCGGTGAGCAGGACGCCGGACAGGCCCTGCGACGCGTGCATCAGGCCGAAGGCCGCGCCACCCAGCACCGCGGCGAGCAGCAACCCGCCGCGCAGGCGGCCGACCAGGCGCTCCAGCTGATGCATCAAGAAGGCACGGAACACCAGTTCCTCTCCCACTGCGGCACTCAGCCACGCACCGCCGATAAGCTGGGCGGCGGCGGCGATGTTTCCCCGCAGCGCGCCGTAGCCGCTGTAGTCGGCCTTGGTTCCGGTCAGCTGATCCATCAGCGGCTGCACGAAGGGATTGACCAGCCCGATCACGATCACCAGCAACAGGAGGATCCAGCCCAGCGTCGCGCGCAGGGAGCGCGGCTTCAGCCCACAGGCGTCCCATGAGCGCGTTTCCACCCAGACCAGACCGACCGCGAGAGCACCCACCACTGGCATCCGCCACGGGAAGGACAGCCAGTGGAAGTGGGCGAGAGCCCCGATGAGCATGATGGCAGCGACGCGCGCAAGCGGATGGCGAAGCGCCGACATCAAGGCGGGTGGGGGTTGGGCAGGGTGGCCAAGCGGAGGCATGCGAATCCGCGATCAGAGCAGGGACTCCAAGCGTAGCCAGCCGTACCAGCGGCGCCCCGTGCCAGAGGACATGCGTTGGCCTTGTTATCGAAACTGTGATGCGCTCGTTATATTTCGCTATTGATGCATAACGAAACATAAGCTACCGTCAATCCCGCCATAGATGCGGCCTGACGACTCACAGCCCGCATGCACCGCCCCCTCGTTGCCGTCTTTCCCCGCGCACCTGAAGAGGTAAGTCCATGTCGTCACGTCCCGTCCGCGCAGCCTTGGCTGCCGCTGTTCTGGCGAGCGCGCTCAGCGCCGCCTGTGCCCACGCCGGCACCCTGACCCCGGCCGTATCCACCCAGGAGTTCGACAACCCGCACCGCGGCTTCATGCTGTGGGGCAGTTCCTATGCCGTGGATGGCGGCGTGGACAACTTCCACGGTGCGCACATCTATCACGTGTACCTGCCGTGGCGGATCATCGAAACCGCAGACCAGGTATTCGACTGGAATGCCGTGGAAACCCATTACCTGCAGCCGATCCTCGCCGACGATCCGTTGGCGACTTTCGTGCTGCGCCCGGTGGCCGATTATCCGGAAAGTGCCGCCAGCCAGATCGACGCGCATTACACCGGCGGTGAGAACGAGCGCGACTATCCCAAGTTCCTGGAACAGGCGCCGCTCAATATTCCGTACACGGTACGCGCCAAGTGCGATTCGGATGGCCCCATCCGCAGCCTGGATTACAACAACCCGGCGGCGCGACAGCAGATGCAGCAGTTCGTACAGGCGCTGGCCGCACGCTTCGACGGCGATCCGCGCATCACCGCGATCCAGGTCGGCTTGCTGGGGTTCTGGGGCGAGTGGCACACCAGCGGGTGCGACGACCTGCAGCCGAACGCGCAGACACGCTCGCTGATCCGTGACGCGTATACGGCAGCCTTCATCAAGACCCCGCTGCAGACGCGCTATGCGCGCGCATCGGACGTGGGCTCGGCGATGTTCGGCTTCCACGAAGATTACTTCCCGTCCTTCACTGGCAAGTGCAATGCCTTCAGCCCGCAGATGCCGGACTGCAGCGACGATGGCTGGTGGAACCTGGAGTACGGCCTGACCAACGAGGTGCCGGCGGCGCGCCAGAACTGGATGGTCAATCCGATCAGCGGCGAGAGCCCCAACACCGACCAGAAGAGCACCTGGATCAACCGCACCGCCAACGTGCGCAAGCTGCTGCGCGATTATCACTTCAGCTTCCTCGGCCCGGCGGGTGCCCACGAAACCAGCGGCAATGCGAGCAAGCTGAAGGACATCAAGCGCGACCTCGGCTATCGCTTGGGCATTACCAAGGTGACCTGGCCCACTACCCAGGTGCGAGGCCAGCAGGCTGCGCTGCAGTTGGACATCACCAACCATGGCTCAGCCCCGCTGTACAACGCATATCACGTGGAACTGCACTGGGTGGCGGCCGACGGCAGCACCAAGGCCCGCACCTTCATCCCGGCCGTGGCCTTGAGCGAGATCATGCCCGGCACGGTGCAGGCACGCAGCACGACGTTCACCGTGCCCGGCACGCTGGCGGCAGGCAGCTATTCGCTGCGCCTGGCGCTGGCCGACGACGCACCGGGCCGCCGCAACATCGCCCCCCAGAACGACGGCCAGGACACACAGCGTCGCCTGCCGCTGGGACAAGTGCAGGTCAACTGAGCCCGCAGGGGCAGCCACGGGGCTTCCGAGGGTAGAGCCGACTTCAGTCGGCTCCTCCCTTCCACTCCAAGGGCACGGCTGGCGTGGTATCGCGGTTTCGCTCAAGCGCGTCGACATCCGCATTGGTCATCCCAGCCTCCCGACCGAGTTCAGCCAGTGCCGTGCCCACATGCAGGCACTCACCAGGGTGGACCGAATCTTCCAAAATAGTGTGGATTTCGGCCTCCGAACTGCGCCCGTGCAGCGCGGTGCGGACCTTGATTGTCTGTTGTGCCGCGCATGGCAGGTGGCGGATGGTGGTGATGGGCATCGAGTGGGCTCCTTCAGGAGTGCACCGTATGCAATCACATTAAAAAATACTGGTGCCTTTCCGTCTAAGGCAGGCGTCAGCCCTTGCCCATCAGGCCATCGGCACCTTTCCACGTCGTCACATTTACGTCATCATGCCGCCCATTCCTTTACCTCAAGCCGCCGCCAGAGGGAGTCATTCCTGCCTGGAGGCCTTGCCGTGTCCGTTGTCCCGTTCCGTCCCATCCCCGCTGTTTCTCCGTTGACCCAGGCCATTCTGGCCGGTCTCGCCCTGGGGCTGCTGACCTCTGCCGCCCATGCGCAGCAGACCACGGCGCAGGCCGACGACGAGGCGGCCCGCACGCTGCAGACCGTGCAGGTCACTGCGAACCAGCTGGGTACCGTCACCGAGGGCAGCGATTCCTATACGCCCGGCACCATCGCCACCGCCACGCGCCTGGTGCTGACGCCGCGGCAGACCCCGCAGTCGATCAGCGTGATCACCCGGCAGGAAATGAATGACTTCGGCCTCAACGGCATCGACGATGTCATGAAGGTCACCCCGGGCATCAGCATCGTGACCTACGACAGCGAGCGCACCGAGTACTACGCACGCGGGTTTGCGGTGCAGAACTTCCAGTACGACGGCATTCCGATGGCGCGCGATTCGGCGTACTCGGCGGGCAATACGCTCAGCGACATGGCCATCTACGACCGTGTGGAAGTACTGAAGGGCGCCACCGGCCTGCTGACCGGCATGGGCGACCCGGGCGCCACGATCAACCTGATCCGCAAGAAGCCCACCCGCGAGCTGGCCGGTAGCGTAGGTCTGGGGGTCGGCTCGTGGGACAGCTACCGTGCCGAAGTGGATGTGAGTGGCCCGCTGACCGCAAGCGGACGCGTGCGCGGCCGCGCGGTGGCGGCGCAGCAGGACAAGCATTCCAACGTCGACCATTACCAGCGCACCAACCAGGTGTTCTACGGCATCCTCGAAGCGGACATCGATGACAGCACCCTGCTGACCGTCGGCGCTGATTATCAGGACAGTGATCCGCAGGGTTCCAGCTGGGGCGGCATTCCGCTGCTGGACACCACCGGCAACTTCAACAAGATGCCGCGCTCGTTCAACAACGGCGCGCGCTGGAGCAGCTGGGCGCAATACAGCCGCACCGCCTTCGCGACGCTGGAACATACCTTCAGCAACGACTGGGTGGCCAAGCTGCAGCTCAACCACCAGGTCAACGGCTACGACGCGCCGCTGGGCGCGGCGGCCGGCGGCAACCCGGACCCGGTCACCGGTGAAGGCGTGAGCATGTGGCTGGGCAAGTACGTGGGCAAGACCACCAGCAACGCCGCGGACCTGTATGTCAGCGGCAAGTTCGACTGGTTCGGTCGCCAACACGAGCTGGTGGTCGGCGGCAGCGTGTCGCGCAAGCGCTGGATCAACAACGGGTACTCGCCGCAGCCGGGATACGTGAGCAGCGTCGCCGATTATTACGGGTGGACCGGCGATGTGCCCGAGCCGGACTGGCAGTGGGGCTATGGCGATAACCAGGTCACCCGCGAGAGCGGTGCTTACGTGGTCGGCCGCTTCGACCTGGCCGATCCGCTCAAGCTGATCCTCGGCACCCGCATCGCCAATTACACCTCACCGGACACCGACGAAAGTGGCGTAGTGGTGCCGTATGCCGGCGTGGTCTATGACCTCAACAAGAATTACTCGGTGTTTGCCAGCTACAGCAGTATCTTCAAGCCGCAGGGCAACCAAGACGAGCAGGGCAGGGTGCTGGATCCGCTGGAAGGGCGCAGCGTCGAGGCCGGCCTGAAGGCGGAGTTCCTGGAAGGGCGTTTCAATGCCAGTGCAGCGGTATTCCAGCTGGAGCAGGACAACTATGCCGAGCCCAGCGGCGGCCTGACCCCCGGCGGTGGTATCGCCTACCGTGGCTTGATGGGCGTGCGCACCAAGGGCTACGAGCTGGAGATGTCCGGCCAGGTCGCGCCGGGCTGGCAGGTGCAGGGCGGCTATGCGCACAAGATCGCGCGCCAGCAGTCGACCAAGGTCTCCACGCTGGAGCCGGAAGACCAGTTCAGCGTGCACACCACCTACCGCCTGCAGCGGGGCGTGCCGGGTCTGAGCATCGGTGGCGGCGCGCGCTGGCAGGGCACCACCTTCGGCACCATCACCAACCCGGTGGATGGGGGTAGCCTGGTGCATCGCACCGAGCCGTACTGGCTGCTGGATGCAATGGCGCGGTATGAGTTCAACGACCAGCTGTCGGCCACGCTCAACGTCAACAACCTGCTGGACAAGCACTACTACACGATCTTCAACTGGTACAGCACGTACACATGGGGCGAGCCGCGCAATGTCCGACTCACGGTGAACTACAAGTTCTAGGAAGCCGCCTGCGTGGCAGCTTCGGGATGAGAACCGCTGGGGTCAGCCACCCCAGCGGCCATCGTCACTGCGCCGGGTATCAGCCCGCCGCAGCCGCCTCCTTGGCGCCTGCCTTGGCAATCATCGTCAGCTTCTCGTCGGTGACCTTTTCTTCTTCCAGGGTCTCCAGCAGCAGCGGCAGGGCGTCCTTGTAGCCCAGCTGCTTGGCCAGCGCGGCGATGGTGCCGTACGAGGCAATCTCGTAGTGCTCCACTTTCTGCGCGCCACCAATCAGTGCCGCATCGCGGACCGGGCCCTTCTCCACGCTGTCGATCACTTCCTTGCCTTCTTCCACCAGGCCTTCCATCGCGGCGCACTTGATGCGCTTCAGGCGGATGCCCAGCGTCTCGACTACCTGGTCGATGCGCTCGATCTGGCCATTGGTTTCTTCCAGATGGGTCTCAAAGGCCGCCACCAGATCCGGGTTGGTCGCAGCACGGGCCAGGCGGGGCAGGGCCTTGGTCAGCTGCTTTTCGGCGCTGTAGATATCGGACAGCTCGTGGATGAAGAGGTCTTCGAGGGTCTTGATGGCCATGCGGATTCTCCGGCTGGGTGGGTGGGAGCGCAACGTTAGGCGCGGGTCCGTTAGCGTCCGCTGGAGGAAGGGTGAAGGGGGCATGCAGGTGGGGCGGGGAGGGAGGGCAGCCGACTGAAGTCGGCTCTACCACGTCGGCTCTACCAAACCGGGTTCACGGTGTGGGGACACGGGTGAGCTTAGAAGAAGTGCGTTGGTCTTACGGGAGGTGCGTGATGAAAACCACATGGACGACTGGCGCGCTGGCGCTGATGCTTACTGCGTGTGGCGGCGCGGACACGCCCTCCAAGGTGCAGGCGCCCGGTGCGGAGGAAAGCGCGAAGACCAAGGCGCTCGATGCCGGTGCGGCAGTGCTGCAGAACCGGCCGCCGGTCGAGGCCCTGAATGCCTATCTGGACGGCTTCCATTTCTACAACGGTCGGCCGGATGTGCAGATGGAGGCGCATCACTACTGCGCCATCCTCAACGAAGAAGTCATCCAGTGCGCGATCTACGACGGTAACGTCGCCGATGCGAAGCTGATGGGCGTGGAATACATCATCAGCGGGGCACTGTTCGCGGGGCTGCCGGAGGCCGAGAAGGCGCTCTGGCACAGCCACGTGCATGAGGTGCGGTCGGGTCAGTTGGTGGCTCCTGGCATCCCGGAAGTGGCAGAGCACGCCTTGATGGAGAAGCTGGTAGGCACCTATGGAAAGACCTGGCACACCTGGCACACCGATCAGGACAAGCGACTGCCGCTGGGCGTGCCGCAGTTGATGATGGGCTTCACTGCGGACGGCCAAGCGGATCCGGCCATGGTCAGGGCGCGCGACGAGCGGCTGGGGGTGGACAGCGATGCCAGGAAAGCCAAGCGCGTGGACATTGCCGCGCCTGCCGTCGATGCAGGTGCAGATGCGTGGCAGCGGGGAAACGTCATTCAGATTCCAGACCCCACAGGCGCAGATCATCAGCATCCGGTTAAGCCGACGCCGTAACCCGGATCAGCGCGGCGGAGCGGGTGAGCCGCCCGCTCCGCACGGTGCTTCAGGGAATCAGGTGCTGGTCGCGCAGTTTCTGGAACAGCGCAAAGAATGCGTCGTCGCTGGGCTGGTATTCCAGGAAACCCATGCGCCGGCTCTTGGACATGTCGGTGACGACTTCCAGTGGACGCCCCAGGTCGGCATCGGTATGCCACGGTGATACCAGCCGGTTGATGTCCGCCTCGGCCAGGCCATGCTGGGCTGCCAGCTGTGCCCATGTTGCGGCGTCGTCGGCCATCTGCTGCTCCAGTGGGAGGACCTCACCGTTGAAGGGGGCAGCGTCCAGGCCGAACCAGTGCGCGATGCGGCCCCACATCCAGCTCCAGCGGAAGATGTCGCCGTTGACGATGTTGAACGCCTCGTTGGCCGCTGCGGGCGTCTGTGCCGCCCACAGCAGCTGCCGTGCCAGCTGGCCTGCATCGGTCATGTCGGTCAGGCCATCCCATTGCGCCTGCGAGCCGGGGAAATAGAACGGCCGCCCAGTTGTCTTGCACAGGCTGGCATACACCGCCAAGGTGGTTCCCATGTTCATCGCGTTGCCAACGGCCGCGCCGATCACGGTGTGCGGGCGGTGCACGCTCCAGGTGAACCCATCGCGCGCCGCTGCGGCAAAGACTTCGTCTTCCTGCGCGTAATAGAAGTTCTCCACCGGCAGGCGCGGCTGCTCTTCGCGGAACGGCGTCTGCGGCAGCACGCCCTGGGCGTAGGCTTCAAACGGGCCGAGATAATGTTTGAGTCCAGTCACCAGGGCGACGTGCTGCACGCTGCCCGCCGGCTGCAGGGCGTCGAGCAGGTTGCGTACCATCGCCGCATTGACGCGGATGTTCTCGGCCTCGCTGGCCTGGCGGGACCAGGTGGTGATGAATACATGGGTGGGGGACAGCCCTGCCAGTGCGCTGCGGGTGGCCTGTGCGTCCTGCAGGTCGGCCGATACGCCGGTGACGCCGGCCGGCAGATTGGCCAGGTTGCGTGCCATGCCATGTACCTGCCAACCGGCCTGCAGCAGCTCCCGTACGAGGGCGCTGCCGGTAATGCCGGTCGCGCCGACCACCAATGCGTTCTGGTTCATCATGTCGCCTTCTCATCTAATGCAGGGTCACACCTTAAAATAGCGGCCTCGGCTTCGAAAGAAGGCACCAAACGGTAACCAGGGCATGAAGTCAGTTAGCGCGGAAGAAGAATGGCGGGAGGATTGCGCCCCGCGGCGGGTGCTGGAGCTGTTCAGCACGAAGTGGACATCGATGGTGCTGCACACCCTGGCGGTACGGCATGAGGGCACCGCCCGCAGCAACGCGCTCCATCGAAGCCTGCCCGCCATTTCCAAGAAGATGCTGATCCAGACCCTGCGCGAGATGGAGACGGCCGGCATCGTGCTCCGCACAGAGCACCCGACCGTGCCACCATCCGTGGAATACGGGCTGACCGCGCTGGGCCGGCAGTTGGTGGAGCCGATCGAGCTGATCTACGACTGGGCGCGGCGGAACGCCAGCACACTGGATGCACTGCAGCCCCGGGCGACGTCGCGGCGGCGCTGAACGAGCGGCGCCTAGGCGCCACTGACCACGTGCACGGCCCATGCCCCGGCTTTGTCCTGCGCGTGGCGAAGCACGTCGTAGGTTTTGATCATCTTCAGCAGCGTGGAATGGCCGTACTTCTTCGATGTAAATCCAGGGTGGACCTTGCTCAGGTGCTGTCCCAGCGCGGACAAGTCCACCTTGCTGCTGGGGTCGATCCCGCCCAGCGCGCGTACCGCCTTCACCAGCAAGTCCGGCTTCTGTTTGGCGGCGGCCGGGGTTGCTGGTTTCTTCGCAGCCGGCGCAGCGGGTGTCTTCACCGCTTTTGCGGCAGGTGCAACGGGCATCTTCACCGCCGTTGCGGCAGGTGTGACCACCACCGGCGCGGGACAGGCCCACTCATGGAAGACGTCGCAGGCCTTGCGTAGCGTGATCGGTGATTTCGTTTCCCCCACGACGGCGACAAACGCCCCGCGCTCGCGCAGCTTCCGGCACAGGTAAGCAAAATCGGAGTCGCTGGTCACCAGCACGAAGTGATCCGCCCGATCATCCAGCAGGGCTTCCAGGGCATCCACGGCGAGCGCGATATCGGTGGTGTTCTTGCCCGCTACGCAGGCGTACTGAAGGCAGGGCGTGAAGGCTTCCCGTACCAGCTGTTCCTTCCACTTCTTTGCCAGCGTGTCATGGTTGCCGTAGCCGCGCCGCATCATGACCCGACCGGCCTGCGCGGCGACCCGCAGTGCGACGCTCAGTATTTCCGGCCTGACATTATCGCAATCGACGAACAGCGCGACGCGCGGTTCGTGGGGTAGGGCTGAGCTGCTCATCCGTGGCTGCCAGTGGTGGTGGGTGACAGGGCGACTATGGGGGGAACGGTCGTCCGTCGGCAATGCCCTGCTGGATCAGGGCGCTGAGGGACAGGGGCCTTCGGTTCCGTGGCGGATCGCACCCCGATAGCGCTCGGGGGATGCCGTCGATCCCAAGGCCGGCATGGGCTGAGGCTGGACCTGCCACGTCCGCTGCCGCCGGGTGTCGCGATTGAGCAAGGACCCGTGCGCCTGGTCGTGCCACCCTCCCGGCGGTGTCTACGGGGCGCGCACGGTGTCCGCTCCAGCACGCCGATTCGCAGAAGGTAGAGGTCCATGATGTCCGTCCACCTGCATGTCAGCACACCCCTGTATGCCCGGAGGAACGCGTAATGACCGTCCGTGCCCGGTGCGCCCGATGCCGGTGCGCCATTCCCCTGAGTTTCAGCGACTGCTGCCGCCAGCAGGGGCTTCCGGATGGTCGCAGCGCGACGGTGTGGAAGGTTGATTGTCCGGTGTGCGGACGGGAGCTGAAGCTGCCATTCCTGGTGGATTTCACCGCAGTGATGGTCGCGGTGGTCGTCACCGGCGTGGTGGGCTATGGACTGATACGGGTTGCCGGCCTGGATTGGTTCGCTGCAGCGTTTGCCCTGCCACTCCTTTGGCTGGTCGCGGGTCTGTGGCGATACTGCTTCGTGGAAAGAATGTTCACGCGCTGACGCGCAACGGTAAGGTCGGCCATACCCCGCTCGTTACGAACCACACCGCCGTCAGCGCTGCGGAAAGCCCGGCCCACGCCGCAGTCGGATCGGCCCGACGTCGATCATGTCCGGATCGCGTTGCGTATCGCCTTGGGTAACGATGATCATCCCGGAGCGCGCCAGATCGGCTGCCTTATCGCGGACCGGCTGCATCAGGGCGCGCCACGCTGTTTCACTCTCGGCCAGTGCCCGTGCCACCTCGGAGGGGCAGAGCGAAGAGGCCGGAGCGCGTTGCTGCAGCAGTGCGATGATCGTGTGGGCGATATCCATGCTGGCACCCTAATCGGGTCCGGGTGACCACGGTGTCTGGCGCGATTCGGCGCGAGGGCGACGACGCCCATCAACCTGCTTACGAATGTTTCACGCGACGCAAATGGCCGCTGGA
The DNA here is from genome assembly GCF_040223995.2 of Stenotrophomonas sp. WHRI 8082. Classification (NCBI taxonomy): domain Bacteria; kingdom Pseudomonadati; phylum Pseudomonadota; class Gammaproteobacteria; order Lysobacterales; family Lysobacteraceae; genus Stenotrophomonas; species Stenotrophomonas sp. WHRI 8082. The sequence goes on from NZ_CP167826.1 coordinate 3,839,721, forward strand.
TAGGATGCTGACCTCGCTGTCATCACGGAATGATCCAGTACATGAGCTCATCCACGCGCGTCTTCGCGTTGTCTGCTTTCCCGTTGCTGCTGGCTGCATTGGCCGGCTGCTCGAAATCGCCGGATGGCGAGCCCCCCGCGACTGCGGAGTCACGTATTGCCCGTGATGCGCCGGACCCGCAAGGCGAAGAGGCCCAGCCAGATGCGCAGAATCAGGGGCCCGAGTTTCCCATCATTCCCAGCATCGTCGTCCCGGAGATAATCGGCGTTACCCCGGCGCAGCGGGCGCTGGAATCGTCCCTGCAGTCGATCCTCAATCCCGTCGAAGGCATCACCGTATCGCCTGCGCGCTGCAGTACCGATGGCAGCCTGATCAACGAGGGCGGCATCACCGAGGTGGACGAGCAGGGCAAGCTGACCCGCAACGGCGATGAAGGCATCTTCATGATCAACCCCGACGGAAGCGGCACGGCCAACTTCGAGGGCGGGCTGGTGCGGGTGAATGCCGACGGCAGCGGCACCATCAACGGCAATCCGTCCGGCGGTGGCGACGATGCGATCATCACCGTGCAGGCCGACGGCTCGGGTACCTATAACGGCGTCGCCGGCCTGATCCAACTGGACGGCAAGGGCGCGGGCACCTGGAATGGCGATAGTGGCCTGATCACCAACAACGGCGACGGCAGCGGTACCTGGAATGGCCCGAAGGGGCTGGTGCGGGTGAATGCCGATGGCTCGGGGACATGGAACGGCGAAGAGGGCCTGGTCTACAACAACGGCGATGGTACCGGTACCGTGGGCCCGCCTGCGCGCCCGGTGAAGATGGCGCCACTGCCGCCGCTGCCCAAGGCCGGTCGCTTCCCGCCGCTGAAGAAGTTCGCACCGCCCGGTGCGCCGTGCGGTTACGTGATCACGCTCAACGACCGCGTGCTGTTCGACTTCGACAAGTCCGACATCCGCCCGGACGCGGCCAGCCTGCTGGATACGCTGGCCGGTGCGCTGAAGGACGTGAAGTCGACCGGTATGCAGGTGCGCGGTCACACCGATTCCAAGGGCGCTGATGCCTACAACCAGCAACTGTCGGAACGTCGTGCGGCATCGGTGGTCGCGGCGCTGCGTGAGCGCGGCACCGCCCAGCAGGCCGACGCGAAGGGGTACGGCGAAACCGAGCCGGTTGCCCCCAACGAAATCGAAGGCAAAGACAATCCGGGCGGGCGGCAGTTGAATCGCCGCGTCGAGATTTTCGTCCGTTCGTAATAGATCGTCCGCCAATGCGGACTGCCATGGAGATGTGGATGAAAGCTACCGTTCTTGCCGCGTTGACCGCTGCTGCCGCGCTGCTGCCGGCACTGCCCGCGGCGGCTGATGATTTCAGCCTGGGCTACGATGTGGACCGTTTCCCGGCCAGCAAGCTCAGCATGCAGGCCTGTCGCGCCGCCGTATCGCGCGGTGCCGCCGCACTGGGTTACACCACCCGCGTCGACCAGGACCAGAAGACCCTGGCGCTGCATGTGTCCGCGCCGCGCACCGATGGCCGGTCGTTGATCGCTTACTGCATCAGCGCAGGCGACCAGACCGTTTTCGTGATCCAGGCGTTCGACTACTCCGGACCTGGTAACCCCGACGTGGACCGGGTCAAGGCCCGCGTCGGCGCGGAAGTGCGCAAGTCAGTGCGGTGAGCCGAGCGCGTTGACCTCGCGGTTTTCCACTACGCGGGGCGGATTGGGCGTACGCACAAGCGAGATCATCGCGCGCCCGATCGCCCCGTTGGTGGTGGCCGCGGCCGGTACGTTCTTCACGATCAAGCTCTGCAGGGGAGCAGCCAGGGTGTGCATGGCGCGCAGCAGTCCATGCGGGCTGTGCGTGCCTTCCTCCGGCAGGATGCCACCCGGGCGCACCATGACGGTGGTGATGGGAAGTGCCTGCAGGGCTGCTTCGGTTTCGCCCTTGATGCGCAGTGGCATCAATCGGCTGTCCGGGTCCGAATTGGCACCTGAGATGTAGAAGAACCGCCCCTGTGGATTGGCCGAGGCGTAGGCGCGTGCCACCGCCAAGGTGAGGTCCAGCGTAACGTGCCGGTAGGTCGCTTCGGCGGTACCGATGGGGGGCGCGCCGGCGCAGTAGAAACAGGCGTCGATGTCGGCCAGCTGCGGCGCGACAGTCGCGGCCTGCGCGAAATCTTCCAGCCGTACTTCGTGCAGCTTCGGATGAGGGCGATCGATCGCACTGCGTGTCAGCACCGTAACCCGGGTGACGTCTGCCGCGTCAAGGCAGGCATTGAGCACGCCCTGGCCCAGCAGGCCGGTCGCTCCGGTCAGAAGGATATGCATGGTGGGAGTTCCTGCGCGGTGGGGCCATCGACTCTACAAGCGGAGGCAGGGAAGGGTGGTGATGGCCGCTGGCCGCCAGCCCCGCGCGTCAGCTCACGTCCTCTCCCGCCGCATCGGTCGGTGCCGCCACCTACCCGCATCACGGCCAGTTGTGTACAGTCCGCGCAATCATGCGCTCAGGGAGGAATCGGGTTTGGCCACGCAGAAATGGGTTCGTCTTACCGTCGGCATCGTATCGACGCTCGTCGTGGGTTACCTGCTTTCAGGCTACCTGACCCTGGTCTTCCTCGGTCTGGATACCGCGCACTGGTCCTGGGATACGTATCACCAGTACTTCAGCGCGCTGGACCAGCCGCAGGTCGCCCCGTTCGTGGGCAAGATCAAGGCCGCCGGCTACGTGGGCTTCGGCCTGCCATTGCTCATTTTCTTCGTCGTGTGCGCCTTCCTGCTGCTGCGTCGCAAGAAAAAGGGCCTGCATGGCGATGCACGGTTCGCCAACGGGTCCGATCTGTCCTCACATGGGCTGTTCAAGAAGACCGGTGACAGCATCGTGGTGGGCAGTTACAAGGGCAAGCTGGTGCGCCTGTCGGGCCAGCAGTTCGTGATCCTTGCCGCGCCGACGCGCTCGGGCAAGGGTGTGGGCGTGGTAATCCCGAACCTGCTGGAATACGAAGAGTCCGTCGTGGTGCTGGACATCAAACAGGAGAACTTCGAGCTGACCAGCGGCTGGCGCGCCCAGCAGGGTCACGAGGTGTTCCTGTTCAACCCCTTCGCGGAAGACCGCCGCAGCCATCGCTGGAACCCGCTCAGCTATGTGTCCAACGACCCCGCGTTCCGGGTGTCGGACCTGATGAGCATTGCGGCAATGCTGTACCCGGACGGCTCGGACGATCAGAAATTCTGGGTCAGCCAGGCGCGCAACGCCTTCATGGCGTTCACCCTGTACCTGTTCGACAACCATGACGATGAGCTGCGCAGCGGCTTCCCGGGCGGGCAGGGCGTGCCGACGCTGGGCGCGATCTACCGCATCTCCTCTGGCGACGGCAGCGACCTGCGCAAGTACCTGCAGACCCTGGCGGGGCGCCCGTTCCTGACCAGCAATGCTAAGTCCGCCTTTGCCAATCTGTTGTCGCAGGCGGACGAGACCTTCGCCTCCATCATGGGCACCTTCAAAGAGCCACTCAACGCCTGGATCAACCCGGTACTGGATGCGGCCACCAGCACCAACGACTTCCTGCTGACCGACCTGCGCAAGAAGAAGATGACCATCTACATCGGCATCCAGCCCAACAAGCTGGCCGAAAGCCGGATGATCATCAACCTGTTCTTCAGCCAGATCATCAACCTCAACACCAAGGAACTGCCCAAGTCCAATCCGGACCTCAAGCACCAGGTGCTGCTGCTGATGGACGAATTCACCTCGATCGGCAAGGTGGACATCATTGCCTCGGCGGTGTCCTACATGGCCGGCTACAACGTGCGCCTGCTGCCGATCATCCAGAGCATGGCGCAGCTGGATGCCACCTACGGCCGGGATGTCTCGCGCACCATCATCACCAACCATGCCCTGCAGATCCTGTATGCACCGCGCGAGCAGCAGGATGCCAACGACTACTCGGACATGCTGGGCTACACGACGCTGCGCAAGAAGAACATCACCAAGGGCCGCGAAAAGACCCACAGCTTCAGTGAAGAGCGCCGCGCGTTGATGCTGCCGCAGGAGCTGAAGGCGATGGGCACGGACAAGGAGGTGTTCCTCTATGAGGGCATCCCGCATCCGGTGATGTGCGACAAGATCCGCTATTACAAGGATCGGCACTTCACCTCGCGCCTGCTACCAAAGGTCGACGTGCCGAGCTTGCAGATATGACGCATGGCGCCACGTCGCGTGTCGCATAAACGCGTTCATGACGCTGAAGAAGTGAAGTGGGTCATCTTTTTGGCGTGATCTTGTACAACTTTCATGCTTTCTTGACGCACTTTTGACCTCTATGTATGAGACCCTTCCGCATCGGTTCAGTGCATCGAACTGTTGGAATTGTTCAGGTGGCTGTATCGGCCACCGCAACAGGGATGGCTTCGAACGAGGTGAAGGTCGGTGCTGCAGGCCCACAGGGCAGGTACACCGACCGGTGGGCAGGCGGCCACGGCCGCAGGGGAGACGGTTTCACGCAGCGGCATAGGCCGGCGTGCAACCGGTTCCAGCGTGCAGATGCAACGCTGGACTGCCGAACCACCCGATTCGCAGCTGCTTTTTCGTACGTCAAAGGATGTTCGTATGCGGCAAGCGTTGGTAAAGACTTTTATCGCCGTGGCGGCGGTAGCAATGGCAGGCTGTGCAACCAAACCCGCACCGGACTTCGGTGGGCGCTGGAAGCCAGTCAATCGCTTCGACGCCGCGCCCACGGAAATCCCCCTGTACACCAGCTATGCCTTCCAGGCATCGCCGATGGATGGCACCTTGAAGGCCATGCTCGAGCGCTGGGCAGCGGATTCGGGCATGACCCTGGATTACCGCCTCGGATCGGATTACACGCTGCATGGCGGCGTATCCCGCATATCGACGACGAGTGCGCAGCAGGCGGTGGCCGATGTGACCACAGCCTATGCCGCACAGGGTGTTTACGTGAGCATCGTGGGCAACAAGATCGTCGCGGGCAGCAGTGCGGCGGTGCCGACGGCGGCCACTACGCCTGCGCCTGTCGTGACCGCGCCCGCACCGGTAAGCGCTGCGCCCAGCGGTAGCTGACAGCTGTTGTATTTCTCCACGTAGTGTCCTGCACGCGGTGCGGGACATGGCGCTCATTGACGTCCACGTAGTCCGGAAGAATCCATGTTCCGTAAGAAAGACCCAGGCAACAGTCCCAAGGTCGAGCAGGCTGTGGCGAAGGCCGTCAGCTACGAGATCACCGTGGCCGACATGGCGCGCAAGAGTGAGCGTCGTGCGTGGTGGGTGGCGAGCGCCTCCTTGCTGATGTCCTTGGCGCTCGCGGGTGGGTACTACTACGTGCTGCCGTTGAAGGAAAAGGTGCCCTTCCTGGTGATGGCGGATGCGTACACCGGCACGGCGTCGGTAGCGCGCTTGTCCGGGAATCTGGGCGAGAACTCAATCACCAGCAATGAGGCGATCAACCGCAGCAACGTGGCGCAGTACGTGCTGGCGCGCGAATCCTACGACTACGCGATCATGGGCCTGCGGGACTGGGAACAGGTCTTCGTGATGTCCGATCAGGCGGTGGGTGCAGCGCTGCAGGCGCAGTACAACCGCAGCAATCCGCAGAGCCCGCTGGTGCTGTATGGCACCGAGCGCGCGCTGCGGGTGAAGATCCTCAGCATCACCCCGCTGGGCACGTTGCCCAACGGCGGCTTCCGCGGGGCCTCGGTACGCATCCAGCGCACGCTGCTGGACAAGCGCACCGGCGCATCGACCTACCTGGACAACCAGCTGGTCACGCTGCGCTTCGAATACAAGGCGGCCCTGGCACTGAGCGAGCAGGAACGCGTGCTCAATCCGCTGTCGTTCCAGGTGACCGAATACCGCGTGGACCGTGATTACGCCGCTGCAGGCGTACCGGTGCCGGATGCATCGACCGCCGCCCCGGCTGCCACGCCGGCCGCGCCCAGCGACGTCGCAGCCCAGCCGGCAGCAGAGGTCCCGGTCGCCCGTTTCGATCCGATCACCGGCCAGCCGCTGGCCGCGCCTGTGCAGACCGCTCCGGGCCAGATGGTGCCTGCGCAGCCACTGCCGCCGGGCACGAATCCGAACCAGGCCGCGCCTGGCACTTACACGCCGCAGCCGGTCCCCGCGCAGGGCACCCCGGTTCCCGGCGCGCCGGCGCAGGCTGCGCCGGGCCAAGGCACGCCGCTGCCGGCGCGCAATCTTTCCAGCGGAACTGCTGATGGAGCAAGCAACCGATGAGTAGTCGCAAGATCAGGACATGTGCATGGTTGGTCGCCGGGGCGTTGGCCCTGTCGGCTGCCAGTGCGTCGGCGCAGGGCGTCGACCAGTACGAGTATGAAAAGGACCGGATCTATCAGGTGCGCACCGGCCTGGGTCTTACCACCCAGATCGAGCTCAGCCCGAACGAAAAGATCCTCGACTACAGCACCGGATTCAGCGCGGGCTGGGAACTAACCCGTCGCGGCAACGTGTTCTATCTGAAGCCGAAGAACGTGGACGTGGACACCAACATGATGGTGCGCACGGAAACCCACCACTACATCTTCGAACTGAAGGTCGTGGCCACCGACTGGCGCCAGCTGGACCAGGCACGTCGGGCAGGTGTGCAGTACCGCATCGCCTTTACCTACCCCAGCGACAGCGAGTTCGGTGTCGCCCAGGAAGCGGTGGAAGAAGAGGCCAAGCCGCTGCTCAGCACGGTGCTGGCCAAGGACCGTCGTTACAATTTCGACTATTCCTATTCCACCCGCCGCGCCAAGAAGATGGGCTGGTTGATCCCGGTCAACACCTATGACGATGGTCGCTTCACCTACGTGCGGCTGCCCGCGTCGCCGGAATACAAGACCGGCATCTTCCCGGCGGTGTTCGGCCGCGAGACGGAAAACGGCGAAGACTTCGTGGTCAATACGACCGTGGAAGGCAACACGCTGGTGGTGCACGGCACCCATCCGTACCTGGTGATCCGCCATGGCGATAACGTTGTTGGCCTGCGAAGGAACGTCAAGAAATGAGCCAGACCACTCCCCCGGGTAATGGACCCGACGACAGGCGCGATGGCACGCAGCCGGAAAACAACCCGTATTTCAACCGGGTAGATCCGGAGCCCACGCCTGACCTGGACGCTGCGGCCCCGCGTCTGCGGACGGTGGAAGAGCGCCGCCTGGATCGCAAGGCGCTGCTGTTCCTGGGTGGCATCCTGCTGCTGCTGCTGGCCATGGGCTACCTGCTGTTCCGCAAGGGCAACGAGCCGGAGCCGGCACCGGTGCCGCGTGCAGAAGCACGTACCACCACGCCCGTGCTGCCGACCATCCCCAGCGCGACCCCGATCGAAGCGCCTGCCGAGCCGATTCCGATGCTGCCGCCGCCGCCAGTCGATGACACGGCGCCGTCGTACGCCGGTGGTGACCGCGGTGATCGCGGCCCGCGTGGCCCGACCCTGCTGGAGCGCCGCATCGCTGCTGCCGAAGCACTGGGTGAAGGCCAGGGCCAGACCCTGGGGCAGTATCCGCAGCCGCAAGGCCAGGCCAATCCGTATCTGCCGGGCGGTCCGCTGGATCCGGCCGCGCAGGGTGCCGGTGGTGGTGGTGCCCAGGGTGCGCAGGGCGGGATGCTGGGCCGGGAAGGCGAAGCACTGCCGACCTCCGCTGCCTTCATCCGCAGTCCGGATGCACTGCTGGTGCGCGGCACGTATCTGCGTTGCGTACTGGAAACGCGGATCATCACCGACATCCCGGGCTACACCTCGTGCCTGGTGACCGAGCCGGTGTATTCGATCAACGGTCGGACGCTGCTGCTGCCGAAGGGCTCGAAGATCTACGGCAGCTACAACGGTGGCCCGGTGGCCAAGCGCGTGGACGTCATCTGGGACCGCATCACGACGCCGAACGGCATCGACGTGGCCATGTCCAGCCCCGGTACCGACGGACTGGGTGGCGCCGGCGTGCCCGGGCAGTACACCGCCCACTGGGGCAAGCGTCTGACCAGCGCGCTGATGATCAGCCTGCTGGCCGATGCCTTCAAATACGCCGCGGCGGAAAACGGTCCCGAAACCACCACGATCGGCAGCAATGGGTTCGCGGTGCAGAGCCCGTATGAAAGCGCGACCGCGCGGACCATGGAACGCCTGGCGGGTGAAGCGTTGTCGGATCGGCCGCAGCCGACCGTCACCGTCAACCAGGGCACCGTGATGAACGTCTACGTCGCCAAAGACGTTGATTTCAGCGCCGTGCTCGGCCGCCGGATGTAAGGAGCGAGAAGGACCGTGGACGCAGAAACTTCCCCCATCGCACTGGTTTCCAGTGAATTCCTGCAGTACCAGTACGAAGTGCTGGGCATTGCCGGGTTCATGGAATCGCAGGACGTGACGGAAATCTGCATCAACCGTCCGGGCGAGCTGTACCTGGAAACGCGCAATGGCTGGGAACGGGTCGCTGTTCCCACGCTGACCTTCGAGCGCGCACGCCAGTTCTGTACGGCGGTGGTCAACGAGAGCAACACCGGGCAGCGCATCACCGATGCCGACCCGATGGTCTCGTTGACCTTCCCCAGCGGCCCGCGTGCGCAGTTCGTGATTCCCCCGGCGTGTGACGGCGGCAAGGTCTCCATCACGATCCGTCTGCCGTCCAAGCACACGCGCACGTTGTCGCAGTACCAGGACGATGGGTTCTTCGACCAGATCCTGGAGCAGGAAGCTGGCCTGAACACCCAGGACCAGGAGCTGCTGGCACTGCGCCAGTCGCGCGAGTACGCCGAGTTCTTCAAGCGCGCCGTGCACTACCGCAAGAACATCGTGGTATCCGGCGCGACCGGCAGCGGCAAGACGACATTCATGAAATCGCTGGTCAATCATATCCCCGCGGAAGAGCGGTTGGTGACCATCGAAGACGCGCGCGAGTTGTTCATCACCCAGCCCAACGTGGTGCACCTGTTGTACTCCAAGGGCGGGCAGAGCAGCAGCAATGTCAGCGCCAAGACCTGCATGGAAGCCTGCCTGCGCATGAAGCCGGACCGGATCATCCTGGCCGAGCTGCGCGGCGATGAGGCGTTCTACTTCATCCGCAACTGCGCGTCCGGCCATCCTGGTTCCATCACCAGCTGCCATGCCGGCAGCCCGGAACAGACCTGGGACCAGTTGGCGTTGATGGTGAAGGCGTCGTCGGAAGGCTCGGGGCTGGAGTTTGCCGTGATCAAGCGCCTGCTGCAGATGACCATCGATATCGTTGTGCATGTAAAGGCGCACGCAGGTTCGCGCTACATCACCGGCATCGATTTCAATCCCGGCCGCACCCAAGGGCAGGAGCAGTAACCATGGCCATGCAGAACCATCGACCGTACCGCGCAGGCAAGGGGAGGGCACGCTGATGCTGCCTGGACTCGAAGTACTGGCCTGTCCGGAAATGGCCGTCTCCATGGACGTGATGAAGCACGTGGTGCAGGTGGAATCCTCGCGCAACCCGTACGCGATTGGCGTAGTGGGCGGCGCGTTGGCGCGCCAGCCGCAGCGTTTGGACGAAGCAGTGGCGACGGCCAAGATGCTGGAACAGAATGGCTACAACTTCTCGCTGGGGTTGGGTCAGGTGAACCGCTACAACCTGGCCAAGTACGGCCTGAACAGTTACGAGAAAGCGTTCGAGACCTGCCCGAACCTGCAGGCGGCCTCGCGCATTCTCGCTGAGTGCCACTCGCGTTCTGGCGGCGACTGGGGCAAGTCGTTCAGTTGCTACTACTCGGGCAACTTCACCACCGGTTTCCGCCACGGCTATGTCGACAAGGTGTTCAACTCGATGCGGCGTGGCCAGATGGTGGCCGCCGTTGGCGGGGTGCAGCCGATCCGGGTGATCGACCGACAGGGCCCGCGTCCAGCCTCTGCCACGCGGCAGCCGCTACCGGAGCACGTCACGCGTTTGAACAACCGGATCGCCGGTTCGGCGTCGGCACCGGTAGTTGTTGCGCAGCCGGATGATCCGGCGCGCGCCTACGTGGTGTATCCCAATACGAATGACATGGTCCGTGGCAGCTTGCTGCGCACGGCCGACGGCGCCTTGTCGCGCGCGGTCATGGGCCTGGTGGATCGCGCGGTGCAGCCGCAGCAGTCCGCTCAGCCGGTGGCCGGCGGCATGTACGCCGAGCCGCCGCCGCAGCAGATGGCCGCGCCTGCGCCCGGATATGCGCAGCCGATGCAGGAGCAACCAGTGCTGGTGCAGCCGTGGGGACAGCGCAACGCGCCGGCCCAAGGCGCCGCACCCGTCGAACAGGCGCCGCAGCAGCGGGCACCGCAAGGCCCGCCTGTCGACGACGCCTTCGTTTTCTGACCCTTTTTACCGGGGCGCCCCCGCACCCCTTCACCCGCAACATCCCTCCAGCACAGCAGAAGGAACGAAATCCATGAACAAGTCCCACATCGATCTGGCGCATGCCAAGCGCACCGCCAAGACCCTTGCACTGGCCACCGCCTTCGTTGGCGCTCTGTTCGTGCCGGAAGTGTTCGCCACCCCGGGTGGTTTTGCTGACACCGACAAGAAGGTCTGCGGCTTCTTCGACAGCATCAGCGGCCTGCTGAACATGGCCTCCATCGCCGTGGTCACCATCGCAGTGATCTTCGCCGGTTACCAGATCGCGTTCGCCCACAAGCGCATTTCCGACGTGTCGCCGATCCTGATCGGTGGCCTGCTGATCGGTGCAGCCAGCCAGATCGCCAAGATGCTGCTGGGTGACGGCGCTACCGAATGCACCGCCGCGCTGATCCAGGCGTCCAGCTCCTACTATGCATAAGAACGTCGTCTTCCGCGGATGCACACGGCCGGCGATGTTCCTCGGCGTGCCGTATGTCCCGTTCTTCATGGTCGCCGGCGGTCTGCTGCTGCTGTCCATGTACTGGAATCTGTGGGTACTGCTCGCGATTCCAGTGGCGGTTTTCATCATGCGGCAGATGGCAAAGCGCGACGAAATGATCTTCCGCCTGATGGGTCTACGCCTGCAGTTCAAGTTCCGCGCGCGGAACCTGCAGGACCATGACGGCATGTGGGTGTTCAGTCCGAACGCGTATCGCAAGACCCCGGCACCGGACGACCATCGTCGTCCCGCGCGTCGGCGCTGACCGTTTTTCCAGCAGTACGTTCGTCCAGCGATCCAGGAGAGTTGCATGTTCAGTCCCGATACGTCGATCAGCGAGTTCATTCCCTTGTCCTCGCACGTTGCACCGTCTGTGGTGAAGACCACCGGTGGCGACTATCTGCTGACCTGGCACCTGGAAGGCCTGCCCTTCGTGGGCCGCGAAGAGTGGGAGCTGGAGCACAAGCACAACACGTTCAACCGGTTGCTGCAGTCCCTGCGCGCGCCTGACTTCGTCAATGTCGCCTTCTGGGTGCATGACGTACGTCGCCGCCGCAAGCTGAAGTCGCGCAGCACGTTCCGTGAGCGCTTCAACCAGGACGTGTCGGATGTGTACATGGACATGCTGTCCAGCCAGCGCATCATGCAGAACGAGCTGTACATGACGATGATCTACCGGCCCGTCGTGGCCGGTAAGCGCTTCGTGGAAAAATCGGGGAACGTCGAACGCCTGCAGGCCGAACAGGAGCAGGCGGTCGACAAGTTGATGGAGCTGGCGGGCAACGTGGAAGCGGTGATCCGTGACTACGCCCCGTACCGGTTGGGGATGTACGAAGCAGCCAACGGCGTGGTGTTTTCCGAAACGCTGGAGTTCTTCGGTTACCTGATCAACCGGATCGACGAACCGGTGCCGGTGCTGGCCGCGCCGGTCGCCGATTACCTGCCGGTCAGCCGGCACATGTTCTCGCCGAAGACAGGCGATTTCGTGATCAACACGCCAAACGGCGAGAACCACTTCGGCGCGATCCTCAACATCAAGGAGTTCGCCGAGGGGACCTGGCCGGGCGTGCTCAATGGGTTGAAGTACCTGGATTTCGAGTACGTCATCACCCATTCTTTCAGCCCGATGGGTCGCCAGGATGCACTGAAGATCCTCGACCGCACCAAGGGCATGATGATCTCCTCCGGTGACAAGGCCGTCAGCCAGATCACCGAGCTGGATTACGCCATGGACCAGCTGTCCTCCGGCAATTTCGTGCTCGGCGAGTACCACTACATCATTGCCGTGTATGCCGAGAGCCAGGTCAAGCTGGCCAACAACGTGTCGGCTACCCGCGCGGAACTGTCCAACGCCGGCTTCGTGTCGGCCAAGGAAGACCTGGCTGTTACTTCGTCGTTCTACTCGCAGATTCCGGCCAACTGGCGCTATCGCACCCGTCTGGCCAACCTGAGCTCGTTGAACTTCCTCGGCCTGTCGCCGCTGCACAACTTCGCCACCGGCAAGCAGCAGAACAATCCGTGGGGCGAGTGCGTGACCACGCTGCAGACCACCAACGGTCAGCCGTACTACTTCAATTTCCATGCCACCCACCCGGCGGAGAACTCGCTGGGCGAAAAGGCGATCGCCAACACCATGGTGATCGGCAAATCCGGTACGGGTAAGACCGCGCTGATCAACTTCCTGCTCAGCCAGGTGCAGAAGTACGATCCGGCGCCGACCATCTTCTTCTTCGATAAAGACCGCGGCGCGGAGATCTTCGTCCGTGCCTGCGGCGGCAACTACCTTGCGCTGGAGAATGGACGCCCGACCGGCTTCAATCCGTTCCAGTGTGAGCGCAACGAATCCAACGTGCAGTTCCTGGCCGATCTGGTCAAGGTGCTGGCCGGCAAGACGCAGTACAGCGCCCGCGAAGAAGAGGATATCTTCCGCGCCGTGGAGAGCATGCTCGATACGCCGATGCACCTGCGCAGCATGACCAACTTCCAGAAGAGCCTGCCCAACATGGGCGATGACGGCCTGTATGCGCGCATGCGCCGCTGGACGTCGGGCAACTCGTTGGGCTGGGTGTTCGACAATCCGGTGGACACCATCGACCTGACGCGCGCGAACATCATTGGCTTCGACTACACCGAAGTAATCGACAATCCGGAAGTGCGCGTGCCGGTCATCCAGTACCTGCTGCACAAGCTGGAATCCCTGATCGACGGCCGTCGACTGATCTACGTGATGGACGAGTTCTGGAAGATCCTTGACGGCAGCGGCGGCCTGAAGGAGTTCGCCAAGAACAAGCAGAAGACCATCCGTAAGCAGAACGGCCTGGGCATTTTCGCCACGCAGAGCCCGGAGGACGCGCTCAACAGCGATATCGCCGCGGCGCTGATCGAACAGACCGCGACGCTGATCCTGTTGCCGAACCCCAACGCCAGCCGCGAAGACTATATCGAAGGCCTGAAACTGACCGAAGCCGAGTTCAAGGTCGTCACCGCCCTGGATGAACGCTCGCGGTGTTTCCTGGTCAAGCAGGGGCATGCGTCCAACGTCTGCCAGCTTAATCTTCGCGGTATGGACGACATTCTGTCGGTCATTTCAGCCTCGACGGACAATATCGATGTCATGCACCATGTACTCCATGACGCTGCATTGCGCGAAAAAGTGAGCGAGGCCGATCTCACACCGGAACAGTGGTTGGAAGATTTCTACAAGCAGCGGAAGGGATCGGGTAAGCCGGCCTCTTCCAGCAGGGAGCAGGCCGCATGAACACGAAACAGACTCACCGCATGGAGGTTCTCATGACTCGTCCGAATTCCAAGCGCCCGCGCACGGCGCGTCGCATGACCAAACTCTGCTCCAGCTTGGTGCTGGGCGCCTCGATGCTGTTCGCGACCAACGTCGGCGCCTCGGGTGTGCCGGTGTTCGACGGCGCGAACTGGTTCGAAAACATGTGGTCAAAGATCCAGTCCGGCGCAGAGTTCGCCAAGGATGAACTGCGCTGGGCCGAGCAGCTGAAGCGCTACACCGATGCGTTGGTGACGATCAGCGGGACGATCAACAACTTCGGCCTGCCGGCGGGTGCACCACTCACCACCGTGCCGGACAACTACATGGTGGCCGAGACCTGCGGCGGCGCCGATCTCAGCCTGACCGGTCTGTTCAAGCGTTTCGTATACCAGCCCGAGGGTGACTGGAAGGCCCAGCAGCAGACGATCTGCTCGCGCATCCGTGTCATCCGCAACCGCAAGTACAACGAGTCGATCGAGTTCGCCGGCGGCACCATGGCGCAGATGCAGGCCGCGCTGGATCGCATCAACAACCTGCGTACGGCGAGCAAACTGCTAGGCAATGTCACCGCAGTTGACAGCGAGTCGCTGCGCACGGCCAACGATATCGCGGTCAAGACGCGCGAGTGGGAGACGCGCATGAAGGCCTACGACGCGTTCATCTCCGTCGAGGAAGAGAACCTGAAAGTAATCGCGATGGGTGCGCTGAAAGGCAAGTCCAACCGGCTTGCGCGTGATCTGGTGAAGACGGCAGCCCTCAAGACTGCCCTCAGCATAAAGTAAGACCGCTGCATCACCGTTTGATGCGCAACGACAGGCTGTCGCTGGGCAAACAGGAATAATTTCCAAGGATCGCAGGAATGATGTTCAGGGCACTCGACAATTTCCACTTCTCCGACGGGTTGCTGCACCTGCTGCAGAACGTCGCACGCGTGCAGTCCTCCATCGGTGACTTCGTTTTCTTCCGCCTGATCCTGGATTACCTGGAAAAGCGGATCAGCGATTTCGGCGTGGCGTTGCTCGGCAACATGATGACTTGGGTAGGCGGTATCGCCCTCACCCTGATGACGCTTTGGGTGCTGGTGCAGGGTTTCCGCATCGTCACCGGCCGCAGCCGCGAATCCATGATGGCGCTGGTGACCGACATGGCGCGTGCCGCGCTGATTGTCAGTATCGCCACGAGCATGGCCATGTTCGGCACCAAGGTGCATGACTTCCTCGCCAACGACGTCAAGAACGAGATTTCGCAGGTCGTCACGGATTCGGACAAGAAGCCGGAGGACCAGATCGATGACGCGCTGGCGTGGATGCAGGTTGCCATGTCCAGCATCGACGCGATCAACGTGGCGGGTGATCCCGTACTGGCAGGCGACAAGAACCGCGCCATGATGCTGATTGCCCTTGGTACGGGTGGGCCAGCGGTCACTGCGGGCTCCATGCTGCTGCTGTATCAGATCGCTTTGGCGTTGTTCATCGGCCTTGGGCCACTCTTCATCCTCTGTCTGCTGTTCGACCAGACCAAGGCGTTGTTCCAGAAATGGCTCTTCTACGGCATAGGCACGATGTTCTCGATGGCCGTCCTGGCGGCGATGGTGTCCATTGCGCTGGACATGGTGATCCGTGTCGCCGGTGCATTCTGGGCTACGGCTTTGGTTGATACCTTCCTGATGAATGGCAGCATGAGTGATGGCATGACCAGCCAGGCCATGCAGCAGGGTGGTATGGGCTTGATCCTGACGACGTTGATCTTGACTGCGCCGCCGATGGCAGCGTTCTTCTTCCAAGGCACGTTGGGTAACTACGCAGCGTATTCGCAGATCGGTGGCACTGCTGCGTCAGCACCGAGCGCGGATGGTCGTCCGCCGGGTACTTACACGCCGGCTGCACCGATGGCGCAGCCCGCAGCCGTAACCACGGTCGGCCAGTCCGATTTGGGTCGGACGGTTTCGGGGACGGCCCCCGCATCGCCCACAAGTTCTCCCGGACGCATGGGTAACGCGCCGACCGTATAAGTAGACTTTGGTAACAATCAACATACGTTGGCTGGAGACTTGGATGATCATGAGAAGCCTGGTTTTTCTCTCCCTTCTCTTACTTGGCGGGGGAGCCGCAGCAGAGGGGCGGTGCCCGCCTGGCCAGTTTCCTGTAGGAGGTCCTGGGATGCTTGGGTGTGCTCCTATCCCAGGGGGGCAGGCTCCAGCGCAGGAACCGCCCAAACCGAATGGACGCTGGCACTCTAGGTTTGGCGCTATCGCAGAGGATGCCTCCGCAGGTGAGCGTGGCGTCGTGCTATCCACCGGCGTGGCAGAGGCTCAACCTTCAAGTGGTGAAGCCAGCTCGCTCGCAATCAAGAATTGCGAGCAGAACGGCGGCTTGAGATGCAAGGTCGTGACTTCCTACACTGATAGCTGCATTGCCTTGGCGGATCCGATTCCTCGCCCTCGCCCTCCGTCAATGAAGTCTGTCAGCGCTGGTGGACGAACGGAGGCCCTTGCCATCGACGCAGCACGCAAGGGGTGCTCGCCGCAGGACGGTGGCAAGAGCTGCAACATTGCATACGCGGCCTGCAGCCTGCCCCTATTTGAGGCATTTCGCTGACTCGATTGCCTCGAATTCACGCTTGATCGGCGTAGGCAGCATGTACCTTTTGGCTCGTGAGAGCAAAGCCCTGCACCAGGGACGTCCTGAGTGCTCCGATTCTCACCGCTGCGCCGATTCCAGTGCTCTTCTTCCAAGTCGCGATTTGCACGCTCATGGCTTAATCGCAGGTCGGTTGCACGATCTTCGGTCAGCGCCAAGTATCACGTGACAGCTGCGTTGCCTTGGTGGAGCGCAATGTTTACAGGATCCACGATATGTTTCGTTTCGTAGTCATTCTGGCCGTGTCTGTTGGCGCTCTACTTCCAATGGGCGAGGGTGTGAAGGCTGAAGGACGCTGCCCACCTGGACAATTTCCGGTCGGAGGTCAGGGAATGCTGGGTTGCGCGCCGATCCCGCAGGCTGCTGGAGAGCCTGCTGCACCGCGTCCTACGGGCAGATGGATTGAGACGTGGGGGGGCTTTGCAGTTTCAGGCACCACCGGCGGAGCCGCGACGGGCTTGCGAAGCAAGGCTGAAGCATCCAGAGCCGCTATCGCCGACTGTGCGAAGGATGGCGCCAAGAACTGCGCAGTGAAAATGACCTATAAGAATCAATGCATGGCGGCGATGTATTTTGGCCCGGGATACGAGAGCAGGCTTCGGTCCGCCGCAACGGTTGACATCGCCAGCCAAGGCTTGGAACGTGACTGTAGGGCGCAGGTTCCGAACGGCGTATGCGAAATCATCTACACCGGCTGTAGCGAGCCGATTTTCGAGAAGTTCTAGCGTTCGATCAGGACTAGCGTCGGATTTAGGCCCCAGAGGATGTATGTTCAAGCAAGCACACTACTTCCAAGTCTTGGTCGCGCTTTCGGTGTTGGTCCTGCCTTGTTTCGCGGCCAGTGCCGAGGGCAACTGCCCTCCCGGTCATTACCCCGTTGGCGGACAAGGCATCATGGGGTGTGCGCCGATATCCAATTATGGCGGAGCGCAGCCGGGGCAGCATCAGCAGCCTGCGGTGGATCCTGGGCGGTATGAAGCGCGTTGGGGAGCGTTCGCACTCTCTGACACCACCACTGACGCGGGTGTTGCAGCAGACGAAGTGAGTCGCAGCGCGGCCGTTGCGACTGCGCTTGGAAAATGCTCGCGCAATGGCGTGAAGGATTGCCGGGTCATCTTGGATTACAGCAGCCAGTGTGCCGCGTGGGTTGTGCCACCGGCTGATGTGCCTGGTGCGAAGGTAGGCTTGGGCGTTGGCAAGACGACCGAAGCGGCCATCGGCGATGGATTGATGAAGTGCAAGCCTGCTGCAGGCGGGACGTGCACGGTCGCTTACAGCGGTTGCAGTCTGCCAAAGTACATTCGCTGAGTGTTTGTTCCGTTCGAGGAGGGGGCGCAGATAAATGGGCTCCCGTCAGATGGACGGTTGACGGTGCAATCTGGCAACCTTTCCTTGCGCATCGACGGACTAGACCCTCAGCAAGGCTGAGGTAACGTTTTCAAGTAAGTAGCAATGCCTCGTAAGTCCTCTGTAGGTCAGACTGGGGGAAGGGTTTTCCGGCGTGATGGAGAGCGACAGTGATAAGGAGAAGTGCGTGCTTGAGCGATTGATCTTCATGGCAGTGCTTGTCGCGTTCGCCTTCCTGCCGTTCGCAGCCAGCGCGGAAGGCCGCTGTCCGCCGGGGCAGTTTCCCGTGGGCGGGCCTGGCATGCTGGGTTGCGCACCTACCGGGGGTGGCGCACCGTCACCCCTCGCTGAGGCGTGGACCGCGCCATGGGGCGCTATCGCGACCTCACCGACACAGTTGGCCATGGGCGTTTCCAACACCCAGAACCGTAAGCGGCGCGCGGAGCGGGAAGCGCTGGATCAGTGCAAGCGCAGTGGTGCGAAGGACTGCGTGATACGCGTGAGCTATCAGAATTCCTGCGTGGCGGTCGCGTCGCCGCCGGAGCCGACACCACAGCATCTTGTGGTCGGCAGAGCATTCACCCTCGAGAATGCGATCATAACGGCGACGGCCGAATGCTTCCTCCAAGGTGTGGGGGAATGCAAAGTGGGGTACTCGGATTGCTCGGTCGCGGTGCGTATACGCTGATTGCGATGCGCCGCGTGGGCCGGGTGTTACCCGGCCCAACGCATCTGTAAGACGACTTCAGGCATTCATGCTGCGTGCTGCCGCCTGGCTCTGCTCGATCTGCATATCGCGGTCCTGCGACGCCACCTGTTGGGCAGCCTGTTGCGACGCAACGCGTTCGCTGGACTGATCCAGTGGGATGTTCATCGCCTCAGTCGTCGCCACTGACACCCGCAGGTGCGCCGGATCGTTCACTTCACCCTGCACCCCGAAGGTGCGCGAGGCATCGTTGCTCATCAGCACGTTGTCGATACGGGTACCGCCATTGGCATGCATTTCCGCCGCCAGGCTGCCAGCCAATTGGCCCGTGTGCTGATCCGGCGTACGCCCAGCGCGCAGGTCCTGCGCTTCCACGCCGCGCAGGGCGTCCTGGAACAGCAGGTTGCCGGGGTGGCCGGGGCTGTCCATGCGCATGGCGCCGTCGCGCTTGTGCGATTCTTCTTCGGCCGCCTTGCGTGCGGGTTCGCCGGGGTCAAGCGGGCCGCGGATACGGTCGTAGATGTCCACTGCGTTGCCGATACCGCCGCGCGTGGCCGTGGTCAGACCGCCACGCAGGAACTCCAGCTTGTCGCGGTACTCGTTGATCATGCCCGCGTTATGCTTGGCCAGCGCTTGCGAGGCTGGATTGTCCAGCACGGACCCTTCGTTGAGGAAGTTGCCCATTTTGTGCGAATCCAACGAGCGGCCGGCGGCCAGCAGGGCAGAGTCGGGCATCAGGAAGCCGGCAACGGCGCCGTTGCGGAAGCCGGATCCGTACAGGTTCTTGATCTCGGTCTCATTGGCGTAGACCTTGACCTGGCCATAGTGGCCGGAGGCCGCGCTGACCGGGTCGGCGGACATCACATGGTTGACCATCGCATTGCCGCCTTCCGGAATGCGGTAGCCCAGGCTGGCTGCGCCATAGGCGTTGAAGGTTTCGCCCTTCAGCCCGTGGTGGTGCGCAGAGATCTGTGCGAGCGAGCCGCCGAGCGAATGACCGGTGACTGTCACATCAATGTGCTCGCCCTTACGTTCCTGCTGGATCTGCGCATACGCGTTGGCGCGTCCGGTCAGGGCAATCGCATCGTCGGCCTGCAGGTTGGTGCGCGCCACGACCATGCCCAGGTCGGTGACCACGTCGTGCAGCGGCTGTTCGGTACCCCGGTGGGACACCACGATTTCATTGGTATCCACCCGCTGGTAGATGAAGCCCTGGTAGCCGTTCTTGTTGTTGACGTGCTCGAGGATGCGATATTGGTGGTCGCCGATCGGTACGACCTCGGCCTTGTCTGGATCCCAGCGACCGACGGCATGATCCTTGTAGGCATCATCGGCGAGTGCGGCGTAATCCTGGCTGCGCAGGCTCATGAGCGGGCCTCTTTACCTGCCAGGGTGACCGAGAACAGCTTGTCGCGCAGTTCGGGCTTGAAGCCGTCCGGTGCGTCCTCGCCGTAGTCGGCGTAATCTTCCATCGACTCGCGCGGGTAGCCCATGTCGGCATAGTGCTGGGTTTCGCTGTCACCCTTGACGAAACGATCCGCCTCGATGAAAGACAGGAAGCGCGTTTCCCCTGCAGCACCGGTGGCCTTCAGCATTGCGCCTGCGCCACTGAATTTCCACTGGCAGACACCGCGCCCGTAGTAATCCTCGTCCTGCATCAGGTCCAGGTAGACCGTGCCGCGGTATTCATTGTCGCCCACTTTCTGCAACTGCACGTTTTCCTGGCTGGTGATGCGCCCTGCGCGGCCTGTTGCTGGCACGATGCGCCCGCATTCCTGCTCATTCACCACGTCGTACTGAGCGCTACCTTCTACCACCGCGAACGGGCCGGGTGCATCGTCGATCTTCAGTACGAACTCGTAGGCTTGGCGTGGGGCGGGGTTGAGCTTGGCCAGCCCGCGGCCGCCCTGTTCAACGTCCTGTTCTGCGGTAGCGATTTCCTGATTCATGGCGGTCTCCGAATGGCAGGCGGTAAGAAGCAGCAACACAGCGCACGGCAGAAGTGATCGGCGCACTGGGGGCCTCCTGGAAGATGGGTGGGAAGGGTTGATAAAGAACGTCATCGAATCGTGGGCGACAGGGCGGCGCGGTATACGCGGAACGGTGTTCCGGGTGCTGTGGTGGCCTTGCGTGGGTCTCCATTCCTTGGCGACATGTGCTCGATTCGTGATGGTGAGACGTACGTTTTACCAAATTGGCGTTCCGATTGCGTCAAAGTGTTGGCGCGCGGGTAGCGGGATTGCATCGGCATCGCCGAGCCACGCTCGGCGGAATGCCCGATCCCAGCCGGATCAGCCGCACTGCAGACCCCCGCCGAGCGTGGCTCGGCGCTACCATGGCCTGGAGTTTCGAAGGCCATCACGTGATCAGGGGAACCGTTTGAATCCGCAGGAAGATGCCATTGACCGCGTGCCTGTCGAGCACGAGGCGTTCCTGCGTAGCCAGCTGATCACCTACATCGGCAACAAGCGGGCGCTGCTGCCCTTCGTGGAAGCTGGCATCGTGCATGCGATGGCGTGTCTGCAGAAGCCGACCATCCATTTCCTGGATATGTTCTCCGGCTCCGGCGTGGTGGCCCGGCTGGCCCGGCGCTATGCTGCGACCCTGCACTGCAATGATCTGGAGCGGTACAGCGAGGTAGGCAACCGCTGTTATCAAGCCAATGCGCAGGAGGTGGACACTGGCGCGTTGGCGGACGAACTTGACCGAGTGGCCCGCCGCGTTGCGCAGGATAGCGCGCCGGGCTTTCTCTGCGAGCTGTACGCTCCGCGCGACGATGACAACATCGAGCCCGGTGAGCGGGTGTTCTATACGCGGCGCAACGCGATGTTCCTGGATACCTTCTGCCAGGTTGTAGCCGATACGCCGGAGGCGTTGAAGCCATTCCTGCTGGGGCCGGTGCTCGCCCAGGCGTCGATGTACACCAATACGTCCGGCGTGTTCAAAGGCTTCCACAAAAACCGCGAGGGCATTGGACAGTTTGGCGGCAGTGCGCGCAATGCGTTGTCGCGGATCCTGCGGCCGATCGAGGTGCAGCCGCCGGTGTTCAGTCGCTTTGCGTGCGAGGTGCAGTTGCATCGCCGCGATGCCAATGCGCTGGTGCGCGAGCTGGGCGTGGTGGACGTGGCCTACTTCGATCCGCCCTACAATGAGCATCCGTATGGTTCGAACTACTTCATGTTGAACCTGTTGTGTGACTACCAGCGGCCGTCGCAGGTGAGTCGGGTGTCGGGCATTCCCACCGACTGGAACCGGTCGGACTACAACAAGGCCCGTCTGGCCGAGTCCGCGCTGTTCGACGCGGTGGCGCAGGTGCGGGCGCATTTCGTGTTGATCTCGTACAACTCCGAAGGGTTCATCAGTCACGAGCGGTTTGTGGCGGGGCTGGAGGGCATGGGGGCGTTGAGCGTGATGGATACCCGCTACAACGCGTTCCGCGGAAGCCGGAACCTGGCAGCGCGGGACACGCATGTGACGGAGTTTCTGTATCTGTTGGACAAACGGTGAACCACATCCGGTAGTGACGCCCGCTGGCCGTCATGGGTGTGCCTTCCGCTGCGCTCGCCGAGCGTGGCTCGGCGCTACCAAGGGGCAGGGTTACTGACGGCCGCTGGGTGGCATGCTCGGCGCCCGCGTACAATGGCCGCCATGCCTGATACTGCCCGCCCCAAATCCGTCCTGCCCGCTTCCCAGGTCCATATGGAGGGCTTCGCGCAGGTGCGCGAGGCGCGGCGGTCCGAGCTGGTGGAAGATTATGTTGAGCTGATCGCCGACCTGATTGCCGATGGCCGCGAGGCCCGCCAGGTGGATATCGCCAGCCGCTTGGGGGTGGCCCAGCCGACGGTGGCCAAGGCGCTGAAGCGGCTGGTCAAGGAGGGCTGGGCGATCCAGCGGCCGTATCGCGGGGTGTTCCTGACGCCGGCCGGCGAGCAGTTGGCACGCGATGTCCGCGCCCGTCACCAGACCGTGGAGCGCTTTCTGCTGGCACTCGGCGTGGATGCCGATTCAGCGCGACGCGACGCCGAGGGGATCGAGCACCATGTGAGCGAAGCGACGCTGGCTGCGTTCGAGGCGTTCCTGCAGAAGGCGGGCCGCCCATGAGCGACGCCATGCCGGTGCACGACGCCGACGAGCACTGGATGCGCCATGCGCTGGCCCTGGCCGAGCGCGCGGAGCGCGAGTTCAACGAGATCCCGGTTGGCGCGGTGCTGGTCAGTGCACAGGGTGAGGTGCTGGGCGAGGGCTGGAATCTCAACATTGCCGAGCACGATCCCAGTGCGCATGCGGAGATCGTGGCGATGCGGCGGGCGGGGAGGGCGCTGCAGAACCATCGGCTGATGGGCAGCACGCTGTACGTCACCCTGGAGCCGTGCGCCATGTGTGCCATGGCGATCGTGCATGCGCGCGTGGGGCGTCTGGTCTACGCGGCCACCGATCCGAAGACCGGCGCCTGCGGCAGTGTGTTCAACCTGCTCGGCGATGCGCGGCACAACCATCGGGTCGAGATCCATGGCGGCGTGCTGGCGCGCGAGGCCAGCAACCGACTGACCAATTATTTTCGTGCCAAGCGCGGGCGCCCGCTGCTTGCGTTGGACGCGCCGCCTGCCGACGCAGGCTGAAGGGCGCGGTATCATGGCCGCATCCATTCATGGCGCGGTCGTCCGGCCCGCCCTCAGCGAGGAAGCACGATGGCCGACACCGGCGCAGGCAATGACCGATTGATCTGGATCGACCTGGAAATGACCGGGTTGGATACCGACAACGATTCGATCATCGAGATTGCCACGGTGGTCACCGATGCCCAGCTCAACGTGCTTGCCGAAGGCCCGGAGTTCGCTATCCACCATCCGGTGGAGCGGCTGGAGGCGATGGACGAGTGGAACCGCAACCAGCATCGCCGTTCGGGCCTGTGGCAGCGCGTGGTCGACAGCCAGGTCACCCTGGGCCAGGCCGAAGCGGCGACGGTGAACTTTCTCAGCGAGTGGATCAGTGCCGGCGCATCGCCGATGTGCGGAAACTCGATCTGTCAGGACCGCCGCTTCCTGCACCGCGAGATGCCGCGGCTGGAGAAATACTTCCATTACCGCAACTTGGATGTGTCCACCATCAAGGAGCTGGCCAAGCGCTGGGCCCCGACGGTGGCTGCGGGCGTCGGCAAGAACAGCAACCACACGGCGCTGAGCGATGTGCAGGATTCGATCAACGAGCTGAAGCATTACCGACAGTTCATGGGTGCGCTGGCGGGGCTGCCCGTCTGAAGGGTAGTGACGGCCGCTGGCCGACAAGAGGCTGCGGACGATCACAGGGCTGACGGCCAGCGGCCGTCACTGCCAGGTCGTCGTCACCCGGCCGTTCAACCCTGCAGCGCTACCATCGGCAGCATGAACGAACCGATCCTGCTCCCCCGCGATATTGCCCAGCAGCCTGACGATTGGGCTGCCCTCCAGCGTGCTGTTTCCCTGTTGGAGGCACCGACCATCACCGCGCGCATGGCCAACCTGGTCGGCACGCCGCTGGAGTTCGCCGTCAGCCGCCTGCCCAACGCGGTGTCCAGTCGCATCCACGGCGCAGTGCAGGCGGCGTTGTACAAGGCCGTGCAGGGTGCGTTGATGAGCATGGACAATACGCCGGGCAAGGCGGCGTCCACGCGCTGGCACAAGTTCGCGGCGGCGACCTCCGGCGCGGTGGGTGGCGCGTTTGGCTTCACCGCGCTGCTGATCGAGCTGCCGCTGTCCACGACCATCATGATGCGCGCCGTGGCTGACGTGGCCCGCAGTGAGGGGTTTGACCTGGCTGATCTGTCCACGCGCCAGGCCTGTCTGGAAGTGTTCGCGCTGGGCGGCAACGCGAAGAGCGATGACGCCAGTGAGACTGGCTATTACCTGGCTCGGGGTTTTACGGCGGACGTCGTGCGGCACCTGTCGGCCGAACTGGTCGGGCGGGTGGCGACGGGGCGCAACCTGACCTTGGGCGTGGCGCCGAAGGAGGCCGGTAAGTTGCTGGCCAAGCTGGCGGAGAAGGTGGCGGCGCGCTTTGGCGTGGTGATCACCGAAAAGTTCGCCGCGCAGGCCGTACCGATCGTAGGTGCAGCGACGGGTGCGGCGTTGAACACGATGTTCACCGATTACTACCAGGACGTCGCGCGCGGGCATTTCATCGTGCGCCGGCTGGAGCGAAAGTACGGCGAAGAGGTGGTGCAGGCGTGTTACCAGCGGATCGCCAACGGCTGAAAAGCGCGACGTGGCTTTGGACACGGCTTTGGACACGGCTTTGGTAGAGCCGGTAATCGCGCGCGGGGAATGGTGGACGCGCGGCAGCGTTGGTAGCGCCGAGCCATGCTCGGCGAGCGCAGCGGCAAAGCGTGGACGGCCAGCGGGCGTGGGTACCGGGTGCATCACGCGAAAGGCAGCCGACTGAAGTCGGCTCTACCGGTCGGCTCTACCAGTTCATCGTGCGGGAAAGGCGTGACGGCCAGGGGCCGTCACGCTGCTTCGTCAGCTGGCCGACTTCAGCTTGGCCAGGCGCAGCCAGGTGTCGACCACGGTATCCGGGTTCAGCGATACCGATTCGATGCCTTCCTGCATCAGCCATTCCGCCAGGTCCGGATGATCCGACGGGCCCTGGCCGCAGATGCCGACATACTTGCCCTTGGCGCGGGCCGACTTGATCGCCATCGACAGCAGCTTCTTCACCGCCGGGTTCCGTTCGTCGAACAGGTGCGCGACGATCGACGAATCGCGGTCCAGCCCCAGCGTGAGCTGGGTCAGGTCGTTGGAGCCGATGGAGAAGCCGTCGAAGATCTCCAGAAACTCATCGGCAAGCAGTGCGTTGGACGGCACTTCGCACATCATGATTATCTTGAGGTCGTTCTCGCCCTGCTTCAGGCCATTCTGTTCCAGCACCTCGATGACCTTGCGGCCTTCTTCCAGCGTGCGCACGAACGGAATCATGACCCACAGGTTGTCCAGGCCCATCTCGTTGCGGACGCGCAGTACGGCCTTGCATTCCAACGCGAAGGCTGCGGAGAAGCTCGGGTCGACGTAACGGCTGGCACCGCGGAAGCCGATCATCGGGTTCTCTTCGTGCGGCTCGTAGTTGGTGCCGCCGATCAGGTTGGCGTACTCATTGGACTTGAAGTCCGACAGGCGCACGATCACCGGGTTCGGGGCCACCGACGCGGTCAGCGTGGCGATGCCTTCGGCCAGGCGATCCACGTAGAAGCTCACCGGATCTTTGTAGCCGGCGATCTTCTCGTCGATCTTCTTCTTCGTCTGCGCGTCCTGGCGGTCGTACTCCAGCAACGCGTTCGGATGGATGCCGATGTGGCTGGCGATGATCATTTCCAGGCGCGCCAGGCCGATGCCTGCGTTCGGCAGCTGGCCGAAGTCGAAGGCACGTTCCGGGTTGGCCACGTTCATCATGATCTTCAGCGGTGCGGGCGGCATGTTGCCCAGATCGGTGGTGGTGCGCTCGAACGCGAGGATGCCTTCGTAGATCATGCCGGTATCACCTTCGGCACAGCTGACGGTGACTTCCTGGCCATCCTGGATGAGCTGGGTGGCGTTGCCCGAACCGACCACGGCCGGCACGCCGAGCTCGCGCGCGATGATCGCGGCATGGCAGGTGCGTCCACCGCGATTGGTCACGATGGCCGATGCACGCTTCATCACCGGCTCCCAATCGGGATCGGTCATGTCGGCGATCAGCACGTCGCCGGGCTGCACGCGCGCCATGTCGTCGAGGGTCTTCACCACGCGGGCGACACCGGCGCCGATCTTGGCACCCACGGCGCGGCCTTCGGCCAGCACCTTGCCGTCTTTCTCGGTCAGCGCGAAGCGTTCGATCTGGGTGGCGTGGCTGCGCGACTTCACCGTCTCCGGACGCGCCTGCACGATGAACAGCTTGCCGCTGACGCCGTCCTTGGCCCACTCGATATCCATCGGGCGGCCGTAATGCTGCTCGATGACCAGCGCCTGCTTGGACAGTTCCTGCACATCTTCGTCGCTGATGGAGAAGGTGCTGCGCAGTTCGGCCGGGGTGTCTTCGATGCGCACGCGCTCACCGGGCACATCCGAATACACCATGCGGATCGCCTTGCTGCCCAGCGACCGACGCAGGATCGCCGGCTTGCCCGCGGTCAGGGTGGGCTTGTAGACGTAGAACTCATCGGGGTTCACCGCACCCTGCACGACCATCTCGCCGAGACCGAACGACGAGGTCACGAAGACCACATCGCGGAAGCCGGATTCGGTGTCGAGGGTGAACAGCACACCGGACGAGCCGACGCCCGAACGCACCATCAGCTGCACGCCGGCGGACAGGAACACGTCTTCGTGCTTGAAGCCGTGGTGGACGCGGTAGGCGATGGCGCGATCGTTGTACAGCGACGCAAACACTTCCTTTACCTTGACCACGACATCGTCGGCGCCGGTCACGTTGAGGAAGGTTTCCTGCTGGCCAGCGAACGAGGCGTCGGGCAGGTCTTCGGCGGTGGCCGACGAACGCACGGCCACGGCGATGTCGCCGCCGCCGTTTTCAGCGCTCAGCTGCGCGTAGGCGGCGCGGATGTCCTGGTCCAGCTGCGGCTGCAGCGGTGCATCGATGACCCAGCCGCGGATTTCCTTGCCGGCAACCGTCAGCGCGGCAACGTCTTCGACATCCAGCGTGGCCAGCTTGTCGAAGATGCGCGTGGACAGGTCGTTATGGGCAATGAAGTCCTTGAAAGCTTCAGAGGTCGTGGCATAGCCTCCGGGCACGGACACCCCGAGACCGGCGAGGTTGCCGATCATTTCGCCAAGCGAAGAATTTTTTCCGCCGACGCGGGCCAGGTCGGCCAAGCGCAGTTCGTGCAACCACAGGATATTGTCGTTCAAGCGCGATGCTCCGTTAGGCCATCGCCCGAGGCGGGCTGGGATGGCCGCGTCCGTAGGAAGAAGCCGCTATGATGCCGGTCGGACCGCCGTCGGCACAAGCGTGTCACGGCAGGCGTTTTAAGCTTCGGACTGGGAAAACACGCCTATGACGACCATCAGACCGGTGTTCTACGTTTCCGATGGAACCGGTATCACCGCTGAAACCATTGGGCATAGCCTGCTCACCCAGTTCTCCGGATTCAGTTTCATCACGGACCGGATGTCGTTCATAGATGACCCCGAAAAAGCCGCCGAAGCCTGCGCTCGGATCCGCGCGGCGGGTGAGCGCTACCAGGTGAGGCCGATCGTGGTGAACTCCTGCGTGGATCAGGGGCTCAGCGTCATCCTCGCCGGCAGCGGGGCGCTGATGCTGGACGTGTTCGCCCCGTTCATCGAAACGCTGGAGGCTGAACTGTCCTCGCCGCGGCTGTCGCGGGTGGGCCAGGCGCACGGCATGGTCGACTTCGAGACCTATCACCGACGGATCAACGCGATGAACTTCGCGCTGAGCCACGACGACGGCATCGCGGTCAATTACGACGATGCCGACGTGATCCTGGTGGCGGTGTCGCGTGCGGGCAAGACGCCGACGTGCATCTACCTGGCCCTGCATTACGGCGTGAGCGCGGCCAATTACCCGCTGACCGATGAAGACCTGGAAAGCGATCGCCTGCCGCCGCGCCTGCGCAATTACCGCCGCAAGCTGTTCGGCCTGACCATCGACCCGGAACGGCTGCAGCAGATCCGCCAGGAACGTCGGCCGAATTCGCGCTACGCCGCGGCGGACACCTGCAAGAAGGAAGTGATCGCGGCCGAGCGGATGTTCCAGATGGAGCGCGTGCCGACCCTGAGCACCACGCACACCTCGATCGAGGAGATCTCGAGCAAGGTGCTGGCCACCCTGGGGCTGCGCCGGGAGCTGTATTGACGGGGCGGGGTGCGTGGGTGGGTGGCGCGTTGTCGACGGGGCGCGTTGCCCGGGTGGGGCGTTATTGACGGGGCGGGATGCCGGGGTGGCGCGTTGCCCGGTAGAGCCGGCTTCAGCCGGCTTTGGTTGACGGCTGAAGCCGTCACTACCAAGGCGTTCGTTGACGGCCAGCGGCCGTCACTACCGGACGCGCCTGAATCGCGGTGCTGACCGGCGCTATCGGGCGCGGGCCGGCAGCGTGTAGGATCAAGCCATGGCCCAAGCACGTCCTCTTACCGAACGCATCCCGCGCCTCAGCCGCCTGAGCTGGCTGATGGGCCTGTACGCGGAAAACCACCGCCACCTCGTGCGCCTGTTCGCCCCCGGTGATCTGGCGGTCGGCAGTTACGTATCGTCCGTCGGCGATGGGCTCGATGTCCGACTGGATATCATTGCCTGCCACGCCTACACGGTGGAAATGCGGCTGACCTACGACCTGTGTGACCCGGTCACTGGCCAGCCCGACCCCTCGGCGTATGTGCGTCTGTACCGTGACGCCCGCCAGGCCGAAACCACCCACTGCTACGTCGGCCGCCGCTGGCAGGACGTGATGGGGCTGTACCCGCCGCCGGCGGAGTTGATCAATCACCGCATGCGCATGAACACGTTCCTCGGCAAGTGGCTGGAGTATCTGGCCGAGCGGGGGCATGGCGTGGCCACGCTGGCGCGCGACCCCGATGCGCCTGCCGCGGTGACGGCCGAGCGCCGCCTGACAGTCGTGCCCTGATCCGGCCATAATCGGCGGCTTCGCCTCTGCCGGAACCTCGCATGCCGTATACCCCCATCATCGCCACGCTCGGCTACGTGCTTTCGCCGGACCGCCGCCAGGTGCTGATGATCCATCGCAACACGCGGCCCGGCGACCATCACCTGGGCAAGTACAACGGGCTGGGCGGCAAGGTCGAGCCGGACGAAGACGTGGCCGAAGGCATGCGCCGCGAGATCCAGGAAGAAGCCGGTATCGACTGCACGTCCATGCAACTGCGCGGCACGATCAGCTGGCCGGGGTTCGGCAAGCAGGGCGAGGACTGGTTCGGCTTCGTGTTCGTGGTGGATACCTATGAGGGTACGCCGCACGGCGGCAACCACGAAGGCACGCTGGAGTGGGTGGACGTGGACAAGCTGGACACGCTGCCGATGTGGGAAGGCGATCGCCATTTCCTGCCGCTGGTGTTCGATACGGACCCGCGCGCCTTCCACGGCGTGATGCCTTACCGCGACGGCCGCATGCAGTCCTGGAAGTACACCCGGGTCTGACGGGCGCGGGTAGCAACGCCGCCAGACCGCATTCCGTCAGAAGGCGGGGGGATGTAGTGCATGCCCGGATAACCTGCGCCACATCAGTGGCGCCAGCCGTGGGACAAAGAGCCCCTTGAGTCACACCGCGGTCCGTCAGAGGGAAAGCCCCCTTCAAAGGGGGCGCGCCGAAGGCGGGGGATGTACTGCATGCGCGGACAACCTGCGCCACATCCGTGGCGCAGGTTGTCCACAGGGGGTGTGGATTGTTGGTGAGCAACTTTGTGGATAACCGCCTTCCGCCCCCGCCCTCCAACGCTGTCAAGATGGGTGGCCAAAAATTCACCGCAGGTGATGAAGCGTGAGGCCTGGGTGAAGCGTGCCGGAAGGATCCGTCTGTCGTCCGCACGCGGCCTCGCGTACCCTGTAGACCACCGTAGTCCCGTGAGCCTTCATGAAACGACACTTCTCGATGCTGCGCGAGTTCCATCTGGCTGACTGGTTCACCTTGGCCAACGCGTTCTGCGGCACTGGTGCGGTGTTTGCCGCGATGCGCTTCCTGCAGGACGGCGCACAGGGCTATCTCCTGTTCGGCATGGCGTTGATCCCGCTGGCCTTCATCTTCGACGCGCTCGACGGGCGCATCGCCCGCTGGCGCAAATCCAGTTCCACGCTGGGTCGCGAGCTCGACTCGCTGTCCGATGTGATTTCCTTCGGTGTGGCGCCGGCGGCCCTGGCCTATGCCTGCGGCATGCAGGGAGGCTGGGATTGGCTGGTGCTGAGCTATTTCGTGTGCTGCGGCGTCAGCCGCCTGGCGCGCTACAACGTGACCGCCGAGGCGTTGTCCGATGGCGGCGACAAGGTGCCCTATTTCGAGGGCACGCCGATTCCGAGCAGCCTGCTGCTGGTGATCGTGCTGGCGGTCGCTGCGGGCACGGGCGCGATCGGTGCGGACCTGTGGCTGGGCCAGTGGCAGATCGGCCCGTGGCAGCTGCATCCGCTGGTGCTCCTGTTTGCACTGTCGGGGTCGCTGATGATCAGCAAGACCCTGCACATTCCCAAGCCATGACGCAGGCACCGGCATGAAGGGTTCCCCCAACGGCCCGGGCCGCCCGCCGTTCGACGACGCCGCGCGGCAGTATTTCAGCGCCTGGGGCGATGCGTTGAAGCAGGGCGGCGTGGGTGCACCGGGCGCGGGCAGCGACCCGGCAGACTGGAAGCAGGTGCTGGACTGGTGGGCGCAACTGCTGCCCGAGCGCGGTCCGGGTCCGGCGGATGACGCCGTGAACCGGTTCCGGTCGCAGGCGGGCGGCTGGTACGGCACGATGCAGCAGGTCGCCTCGCAGTTCGCCGGTCGTGACGCGACCAGTGCCGAGGTCGCGAATGCGTGGCGCGAGGCCGTGATGGGGCAGGGCCAGGGCGCGGGCATGCTGCAGTGGATGCTGCAGGGAGCACGCGGCAGCACGGGCGTCGATGGCGGCATGGACGATGTGGTCGCGGTACTGCAGCAGTGGCAGGAGCGCTTGGCGCCGTGGTTGCAGGGGCCGGCGTTCGGCCCGGCCCGTGAACACCAGGCCCGCTGGCAGAAGCTGGTGCTGGCCCAGCAGGAATTCCAGGATCAGTCCAAGGCGTATGTCGACCAGATCCAGCAGGCGCTGGATGCGGCATTCGCTCTGTTCGAAAAGCGTCTGGGTGAGCATGAAACGCCGGGCAGCCAGCTGACCAGCGCCCGGGCGATGTTCGATCTGTGGATCGAAGTGGCGGAAGAAGCGTATTCCAAGGTGGCGTTGTCCGAACCGTTCCAGCAGGTCTATGCCGCGCTGGGTAATGCACAGATGCGCCTGCGCGCGGCGGTACAGCGCGAAGTGGAGCAGGTGAGTGAGCGGGTCGGGCTGCCCACGCGCAGCGAGATGGATGCCGCGCACAAGCGCATTGCCGAGCTGGAACGGCAGCTGCGCCGCTTGCAGGTGGCCGTGGAGCAGCTGGGCCGCGCCGCGCCGGACGATGGCTGGGCGCAGGCGGTGCAGCCTGCCGTAGCCAAGGTCGCGCCCCGCGTGAGAAAGCGCGCCTCGGCGCCGACGGCGGACGCGCCAAAGAAAACCGCCGCGAAGAAAACCGACGCGAAAAAAGTGCCCGCGAAGAAGGCCGCACCCACCCCCTCACGGAAACCGCGCACATGAAAGGGCCCCTCGGGTTCAATGCCGATGACCTGATGCAGGAGACGTTGGCCATGCAGCGCAAGCTGATGGAAGGCCTGCAGCTGCTGCCGTCGGTGGACGACGTGGACTACGGGGTGACTGCGCGCGAAGCGGTGTGGTCCGACGGCAAGGTGGTGCTGTACCGCTTCGTCGGCGATACGCCGCCCGTGCACAAGCGCCCGCTGTTGATTGTCTACGCGCTGGTCAACCGCCCTTACATGGTCGATCTGCAGACCGATCGCTCGCTGGTGCAGAAGCTGCTGGCGCTGGGCCACGATGTCTATGTGCTGGACTGGGGCTATCCGGATCGGTCCGAGCGGTACCTGACGCTGGAAGACTACCTGCTGCGCTATATCGACGGCGCGGTGGACGCGTTGCTGGCACGCGCGGGCATGACCGTGGACATGCTCGGCATCTGCCAGGGCGGGGTGTTCGCGTTGTGCTATGCCGCCCTGCGCCAACGGAAGCTGGCCAATCTGGTGACCATGGTCACCCCGGTGGATTTCCATACGCCGGACAACATGCTGTCGCACTGGGCGCAGCAGGTGGATGTAGACCTGCTGGTGGATACGCTGGGCAACATCCCGGCCGATCTGATGAACACCAGTTACCTGATGCTGAAGCCCTTCCGACTGAACGTGCAGAAGTACGTCGGCCTGCTCGACATCCTGGATGACAAGGCGGCGCTGGAAGACTTCCTGAGGATGGAAAAATGGATCTTCGATTCGCCGGATCTGGCAGGCGAGGCGTTCCGTGACTTCATCAAGCAGTTCTACCAAGGCAACGGCCTGATGCACGACGGCGTGCGGATCGGAACCGAGCCCGTCGCGCTGTCGCAGGTCACGCTGCCGGTACTGAACATCTACGCCGAGCAGGACCATCTCGTGCCGCCCGATGCGTCACGCGCGATGCGCGGACGACTGGGCAGTACCGATTACACCGAATCCAGCTTCCGGGGCGGGCACATCGGCATTTACGTGTCCGGTCGCGCGCAGCGCGAGGTGCCGACCACCATCCATGAGTGGCTGCAGGCCCGCAGCGGCTGATCGCGACGGCGGACGGGCAGGGCGTGGTGATCGGGTGTCGTCCCGGCTCCTCTGACTGCTGACCCGTCGTAGACGGCCTTGCCGCTAGGGTAGTACCCAGATCCTCGGAGCCCTTCCATGAATGCCACCACGCCCCGCACCCTTTCGCGCTCTCTGAACAACCGCATGATTGCCGGCGTCATCGGCGGCATCGCCCAGCGGTTTGGCTGGAGTGCAACGCTGCTGCGCATCCTGTTCGTGGTGGTTTCCATCGCCTCGGCTGCGTTCCCCGGCATCCTGGTGTACCTGATCCTGTGGCTGCTGATCCCGAACGAGGCCGATTGAACCGGTCGCCGGCACGACCCGCGTGGCTGCGCCCGTTGCAGGTGCTCGGCGCGCTGTGGACGTCGCCCAACACCCTGATCGGCCTGGTCGGCGGTGGCGTGGGCATGCTGGGCGGATCGCGCCCCCACTGGAGCGCGCGGGACTGCGCGCTGGTGTTTCATCACTGGCCGTGGGGGCCGGGGGGGGCGATCACGTTGGGCAACGTCATCCTGCACACCGGCGGTGACCTGGGCATCAGCTGCCGCACGTATGCTCATCGGGCGGGACATGCGGTGGAGCCGTGGATCCGGCTGGACGACCATGAGCGCGCCCATGTGTATCAGTACTTCGTACTGGGTCCGCTGTACTTGCCCGTCTACCTGCTCTGTGGCGGTGTCAGCGCGCGCAATCCCTTTGAAATCGCCGCAGATCACTACGCCCACCACGGGCGTGGCTGGTGGCCCGGCTTTCGCTGAGCGCGGGATCGGCACGGCGCCGCGTCAGCGCGGTGTTAAATATTTGTAAGCATGTAGCGGCGAACGGGCGTCATGTCCGTGCAACCGGTCGACATTACCCTTCGTGACAAGCTAGTCAGCTTCGAGGCGTTAAGCTGTAGCGAGGCCATGGTGAAGGCAGTACTGCAACCATGGCCTGCGATACCGAGCAGTACGTAACCTGGAGGAACACATCACATGGCAATCGTTCTTTATGTCGGTGGTAGCAAGGATGGCGACAAGGGCGTGGTGCCCTATGGCTTCAGCAAATCCCGCGCCGATACGGCGCTGGGGCCGGAGATCTACACGGAGCGGCTCATGGAACTGCAGGGCGTGGGCAAGGTCCGGTTGATGGCGCTGGAAGGGCTGCGCGACGACATCGTCATGCAGCATGCGGCGCGCTACTACCGCTGATCCCTTGTTGAACAGGCCGGACACGCAGGGTCGCGTGTCCTGGCCGGTGCGATGGACCATCCCGCACTGTTATCCGATGCGCTGTCAACGCCTTCCGCTGCCTGCCCTCGCGGGCCAGAATGGGGTCTTTCCGCACTATGGCCCCGGCCGGACGCAATGTCAGACACCCCGCTTGCCCAGCAGATCGCCCAGACCATCGCCGATGAGATCGGTGCCCAGCCCGCCCAGGCGCGCTCCGCCATCGCCCTGCTCGACGAGGGTGCCAGCGTTCCCTTCATCGCGCGCTACCGCAAGGAAGTCACCGGCGGGCTGGATGACACCCAGTTGCGCAACCTGGAAAGCCGGCTGACCTACCTGCGCGAACTCGAAGATCGCCGCGCCTCGGTGCTGGCCAGCATCGACGAGCAGGGAAAGCTCACCGATGACCTGCGCAACGACATCCTGGCCGCCGACACCAAGAGCCGCCTGGAAGACCTGTACCTGCCGTACAAGACCAAGCGCCGCACGCGTGCGCAGATCGCCCGCGAAGCCGGCCTGCAGCCGCTGGCCGATGGCCTGTTGGACGATCCGACGCAGGACCCCAAGGTGTTCGCCGAAACCTTCGTCGATACCGAAAAGGGCGTGGCCGATGCAAAGGCGGCCCTTGAGGGCGCGCGCGCGATCCTGATGGAACGTTGGGGCGAAGACGCGGCACTGGTCGGCGAGCTGCGCAGCTGGTTGTCGGATACCGGGGTGATCCGCGCCCGCGTGGCCGAAGGCAAAGAGAACGAAGGCGCCAAGTACCGCGACTATTTCGAACACGCCGAAGCGCTGGCGAAGATTCCGTCGCATCGACTGCTGGCGCTGTTCCGCGCGCGACGCGAGGAGATCCTGTTCCTGGAGCTGGACCCGGGCACCGATGCCGAGGCGGGCAATGCGTATGCCGAGGGCCGCGTGGCCTTCCGTGCCGGTATCAGCGACAAGGGGCGTGCGGCGGACCGCTGGCTGCTGGATGCCTGCCGCCTGACCTGGCGGGCCAAGCTGCACATGCACCTGCTGCTGGACCTGTTCAACCAGGCACGCGAGAAGGCCGAAGCCGAGGCCATCACGGTATTCGGTGACAACCTGAAGGACCTGCTGCTGGCCGCGCCGGCCGGGCCGAAAACCGTGCTTGGCCTCGATCCGGGCATCCGCACCGGCTGCAAGGTGGCGGTGGTGGATGCCACCGGCAAGCTCGTGGCGACCGATACCATCTATCCGCACGAACCGCGCCGGCAGTGGGAGCAGTCACTGCAGACCCTCAAGCACCTGTGCATCAAGCACAACGTGGAGCTGATCGCGATCGGCAACGGCACCGCCAGTCGTGAAACGGACAAGCTGGCCGGTGAGGTGATCGCTGCGTGCGCGGATCCAAAACTGCAGAAGGTGGTGGTGAGCGAAGCGGGTGCGTCGGTGTATTCCGCATCGGAGTTCGCGGCCAAGGAATTCCCGGACCTGGATGTGTCCATCCGGGGCGCCGTCTCCATCGCCCGTCGCCTGCAGGATCCGCTGGCCGAGCTGGTGAAGATCGAGCCGAAGGCGATCGGCGTAGGCCAGTATCAGCATGACGTGGATCAGTACCGGCTGGCGCGCGCACTGGAAGCGCGGGTGGAAGATTGTGTCAACGCGGTCGGGGTGCACGTCAACACGGCATCGGCGGCGTTGCTGTCGCGGGTATCGGGGCTGTCGTCGACCGTCGCCGAGAACATCGTGCGCCATCGCGACGACAACGGGCCGTTCAAGCGCCGCAAGGACCTGCTGAAGGTGCCGCGGCTGGGCGACAAGACGTTCGAGCAGTGCGCCGGCTTCCTGCGCATCGCCGATGGCGACCAGCCGCTGGACGCGTCGTCGGTGCACCCGGAGGCCTATCCGGTCGTGGAGCGCATCGTGGCGGCGACGGCCCGCCCGATCCGCGCCCTGATCGGGGATGGCAGTTTCCTGCGCGGCTTGAAGGCAGAGCAGTTCACCGACGAAACCTTCGGCGTGCCGACCGTGCGCGACATCCTGAAGGAGCTGGAGAAGCCCGGCCGCGATCCGCGCCCGGAGTTCAAGGCCGCTCGTTTTGCCGAGGGCGTGGAGGACATCAAGGACCTTCGCGAAGGGATGATCCTGGAGGGCGTGGTCAGCAACGTGGCCGCGTTTGGTGCCTTCGTCGATATCGGCGTGCACCAGGACGGTCTGGTGCATATCTCCGCGCTGTCCGACACGTTCGTGAAGGATCCGCGGGACGTGGTCAAGGCCGGCGATATCGTCAAGGTGAAGGTGCTGGAGGTCGACGTGGCGCGCAAGCGCATCGCGCTGACCCGGCGGCTGGATGATGTGCCGGGACAGTCCACCAGCCGGCCGGGTGCGCGTGATGAGCGCGGTGCCGGTGCCGCCGGTACTGGCCGTCCGGCACGGCGCGAGGAAGGCAGCCGAGGTCCCGCGCGGGCGCGCACGGACGGTGGCGGCGGCCGGGGCGCGCCCGCTTCCAGTGCGCCGGCCAACAGTGCGCTGGCCGACGCTTTTGCCCGCGCCAAGCGCAGCTGACCGCAGGGCGTGCTGCCGGCCCTCGTGATGCGGCAGCGGCCTTTCTGTCGAACCGTGACCGAGGGGCTTACGCATTGACGCCGTATTGAGCACACTGCGCGTTGAATGGGCCCGCGGGTTCAGCAGCAGATGCCGGGAGGCGGTTTGGAGCTCAGTTCTGCAGGCAGGGTGATCCGGGTCGGGCGCGAAGGCGCGAGGGGGCTCGGCAACGCCCTGCGCGGCGCCTTCCCATGAGTTTGCCGGCAACCCCTCCCGCGCCACCGCTGCAGTCGCAGCTGGATGCTGCACTTGCCGAGATCCGGCGATTGCGAGGGGTGATCGATGGCAGTGCCGCCGGGACCTGGGAGTGGAATCCGCAGACCGACGAGATGCGGGTCAACGCGCGATGGGCGGAGATCGTCGGCTACGCATTGGCCGAGCTGGAGCCAGTGTCGTCCGACACGTTCGTGCAGCTGGTGCACCCGGATGACCTGCAGCGCTCCGACGCGGTACTGTCCGCGCACCTGAGGGGCGAGACCCCGTTCTACGAGTGCCTGGTGCGCATGCGCCACCGCCAGGGCCACTGGGTCTGGGTGCAGGACCGTGGGCGGGTGCTGGAGTGGGATGCCCAAGGCGGTGGCCTGTGGATGGCGGGTGCGCATGCCGATGTGAACGATCTGCAGCAGGCGCGGCACGACGTATCGGCGGCTCGCCAGCGGTTGCAGTCGATCGTGGATGCGTCCGACGAAGTGGCGATCATCGTCACCGACCTCGCCGGAACGATCACGCTGTTCAATTCGGGTGCCGAGCGTCTGCTGGGTTATCAGGCGGACGAGGTGGTCGGACAGGCACGCCCGACGCTGTTCCACGAAGTGCAGGACATGCAGCACTTCCTGCAGACCCTGCCGGCGGAGCAGAGACGGGACGGCACGGATCTGTTCGGGATTCTCAGCGAGCGGGCGCGCGCGCATACGTTCTCGCGCCAATGGACATTCGTACGCAAAGACGGGCGGCAGCGGCAGGTCCGTTTGTCGGTCAGCGCGCTGGCCGATGCGCAGGGCGACATCACCGGATTCGTCGGCATGGCGACGGACGTGACCGAGGTCCTGCAGGCGCGGGCCGAAGCCCGCTTGGCCGAGGAAAAGTTTGCCGGCGCCTTCACCAGTGCCGCGCTGGGCATGGGGCTGGTGTCGCTGGAAGGGCGCTGGCTGGACGTCAACGACGCGCTGTGCCGGATCCTTGGCTACTCCCGCGATGAGCTGCTGCAGGTTGATTTCCAGCGTCTGACCCATCCTGAAGACCTGGACGCCGACCTGCAGCTGGTGGATGACCTGCTGCGCGGCAAGCGTGCCCACTATCATCTGGACAAGCGCTACATCAGCCGCGATGGCCACTTGATATGGGCGCGCCTGTCGGTGTCGCTGGTCCGCAGCGAACAGGGCGATCCGCTGCATTTCGTATCGCAGATCCAGGATGTCACCAGCGAGCGCGCCAGCGAACTGCGCGTGCTGGAAGCCGAGGCGCGCAGCCGGATCACCCTGGATGCCGTGACCGACCTGGTGCTCAGCGTGGACCTGCAGGGGCGCATCGAGCATGCCAATGCCGCTGCGGTCCGCGCGTTGCGCGGGGAGGGGACGCTGCATGGGCGCCACGTGTCCGAGGTGATGCAGCTGACCACCGAGTACGCGCCACAGTCGGTGCTGGACATGTCGGTGCTGCTGGATCCGGACAGCAATGCGGTGGATCTGCACTCGGATCTGCTGCTGGTGCAGGAGGGCGTCAACGTGCCGGTGGATGTATCGCAGGCATGGCTGCACGATGATGCCGGCACGCTGCGGGGGGCGGTGTGGGTGATCCGTGACGTGACCCAACTGCGCGCCCGTCAGCGCGAGGCGCGGCAGCTGGCCGAGCTGGACCCCCTGACCGAGCTGATCAACCGGCGGGGTTTCGATGCCCATCTGCAGCAGGCGATCGCCCATCTGGAGCGGACGGGTCAGGCCGCCTCGCTGATGTTCATCGACCTGGATCAGTTCAAGCCGGTCAACGATACGTACGGCCATCTTGCCGGTGATGCGGTGTTGTGGGCGGTGGCCAACGTGCTGCGCCACGGCGTCCGCGATTCGGACGTGGTCGCGCGGCTGGGCGGTGACGAGTTCGCGGTGATCCTGGCGGGCTGCTCATTGCGGCGCGCACAGCGCATCGCAGGCGAATTGCTGCACGGGATCGGCGGGCTGAGCATCCCGTGGGAGCAGCACACGATACGCGTCGGGGTGAGCATCGGCATCGCGTCGATACGGGCCGGCATGAGCGTGGATGAAGCCGTGGCGGCTGCCGACGTGCAGTGCTATCGGGCCAAGGCGTCGGGTCGCAATACCGTGCAGTCCGAAACGGATGGCGAGGCGGATGTCCTGCCGCCCACTGTGGCGTGACGTGGTTTGCTGAAGATCTCAGCTGGTGAGAGCGGGGCAGGGAACACTGGCCGCACCTTCAGACACACCGGTGGCAGAGATGACAGGTTGGGATCAGAACGTACTTCGTGCCTATCGGCCCGCAATGGGCGCATGGGTGGCTGCGGTCATCGGTTGGCTGCTGCTGGAGCAGCTGCAGGGCCAGGCGGTGCAGCTGGAGGTGGCAGCGGTGCTGCGCTGGGCCGTAGTGGGACTGTTGATGGCCACGCTCGGCCACGGCGGCTGGGTCAGCTGGGGATTGTGGCGGAGGGCGTGATCACAGGCACAAAAAAGCCAGGCGCGGGCCTGGCTGTTCTGATGTCACTGGTGCCGGTGAAAGGACTCGAACCTTCATGGGGTCACCCCCGGCTGATTT
This sequence comes from Stenotrophomonas sp. WHRI 8082, assembly GCF_040223995.2. Taxonomy (NCBI): domain Bacteria; kingdom Pseudomonadati; phylum Pseudomonadota; class Gammaproteobacteria; order Lysobacterales; family Lysobacteraceae; genus Stenotrophomonas; species Stenotrophomonas sp. WHRI 8082. The sequence goes on from NZ_CP167826.1 coordinate 3,878,952, forward strand.
TGAGTCAGCTGCGTATACCATTCCGCCACACCGGCAGCGTGGCCGCGTAGTGTAAACAAAACGGCGGCAGACGGGTAGGGGCAGCGACGATCAGGCGGCCTCGCTCCACACGTACTGAATATCCTCGCGATCATCGAGAATGCGGTACTGGGCGGCGAGGTCAGTGGGGTCCGGATTCAGCCATGCATCCAGATGGACGTCGCGGATGGGCACGATACCCCGGTCGTGACCGGTTACTGCCACATCGCGTGGCGGCTCATCGGTCACGGCGGCGAAGGAAAGCAGGCGACCTTCGGGACCCTCCCACTCGGCCCACAGGCAGGCAATCAACAGATCGCGCAGGGGACGTGGCTGGAATTCCAGCACGACATCGCGCTCGTCATCGGCGGCTGCCAGCGGGAGCCCCTTGCGCGGCACGTGCTCATAGAACGACTGCACCACCACCACGCCATGGCGATGGCCGAAGGCGCCGCGCCAATAGCCCTCGAGGCTGTCCCTGCGCGCGTTGTAGGTACCCGGATACAGGGCGTCGTTGCGCGCGGGTTTGTCAGGCAGCCTGCATTGGTAGCGCATCGGCTTGATCACCCGCCGGCCCTGTTCGGACACGATCACCGGCGCATAGGTGCCGGGAAAAATACGGTTGTCGCGCGGCAGGTGCTGGCTGCGCTGCAGGTCGTCCAGGCGTGACTGTGCGCGCTCGATCCGGTTGCCGGCGATGCGCAGTTCATTGCGGGCTTTCTGTGTGGGGGTGCTGGCCAGGGCGGCCTGCGCGGTGCGGCGGCGTTCGTGCTGGCGGTGCAGTTCGGTCTCCAGTTCGGCGTGCTCGGTGGCATGCCATTGCTGGATCATCGCCACGATCCCGCGACCCTGGTCGGTGCGCGCACCCCGGAATCCGTCGTCCATCGCCTTCGGTGTCTTCGGCCGTTTCTTGGCCGGGTCGAAGGTGTAAAGACGGGAGAATTCTTCCAGCGACATCGTCGCGCCGTAATGGCGGACCAGCTTGGCGTAGTCGGCGCGGATCTGGGCGGAGTAGCACATGGAGGCAGCTTAGCGCAGGAAAAGAAAAACCCGGCCGAAGCCGGGTTTTTGCAGAATTGGCGTCCCCACGGGGATTCGAACCCCGGTCGCCACCGTGAAAGGGTGATGTCCTAGGCCTCTAGACGATGGGGACGCACGAAAACTTGAGTTGTACTGCTATCCAGACGGCCTAATGCCTGGAGTGGTGGAGCCAAGCGGGATCGAACCGCTGACCTCCTGCATGCCATGCAGGCGCTCTCCCAGCTGAGCTATGGCCCCGATGAAACCCGGTTGCCTGATGGGTCAGGTTTCCGTTTGAAACTGGCGTCCCCACGGGGATTCGAACCCCGGTCGCCACCGTGAAAGGGTGATGTCCTAGGCCTCTAGACGATGGGGACGCACGAAAAACTTCAAGTTGTAGAACCTTCGACGGCCTATTGTCGAAAGTGGTGGAGCCAAGCGGGATCGAACCGCTGACCTCCTGCATGCCATGCAGGCGCTCTCCCAGCTGAGCTATGGCCCCGTGTAACCGAGCCGCCTATCATACCGGCTTATTCACGTTTGTGGAAGCACTTATTCTGCTTCCTGTCGCCTGTATCGTCCCGCACCGGCAGTGAAGGAAATGCAATGCGCGCCGCCCGTGAAGGCCGAAGGCGATGAACAAAAAAGACCCGGTTTCGGCCAGGTCCTGCTTGTCCAGATGAGTGGCGTCCCCACGGGGATTCGAACCCCGGTCGCCACCGTGAAAGGGTGATGTCCTAGGCCTCTAGACGATGGGGACGCGTATCTCATCAATTTTTCGCGACCTTCCGACGGCCTATTGCCGGAAGTGTGGTGGAGCCAAGCGGGATCGAACCGCTGACCTCCTGCATGCCATGCAGGCGCTCTCCCAGCTGAGCTATGGCCCCACGTCGCCGAGGTGCGAAATCATAGCGATGGGGTCTGGGGATGGCAAGCATTTATTGCAGTTTTCTGCAGGCCGCTTCAGCCATCCGGAAGACGCTGTGTACGCAGTCGAAGCGCATTGCCGATCACCGATACTGAACTCACGCTCATCGCTACGGCGGCAAGCATCGGGGACAGGCTGATACCCCATGGCATCAACACGCCGGCGGCTACCGGAATGCCGATCCCGTTGTAGACGAACGCGAACGCCAGGTTCTGCCGCATGTTGCGTACCGTGATGCGTGACAGATGCCGTGCACGCAGGATGCCGCGCAGGTCGCCCTTTACCAGCGTCACCTGTGCGCTGGACATGGCGACATCGGTGCCGGTGCCCATGGCGATGCCGACGTCGGCGCTGGCCATCGCCGGGGCGTCATTGATGCCGTCGCCGGCCATCGCCACCTTGCGCCCCTCTGACTGCAGGCGCGTCACCAGCATGGCTTTGTCCTGCGGGCTCATGGTGCCGTGCACCTCATCCAGATCCAGTGCCGCGGCCACGGCCCGCGCGGTGCGTGCGTCGTCGCCGCTGGCCATGACGATGCGCAGGCCGTCGGCGCGCAGCGCGGTGAGTGCCTCTGCGGTCGTGGATTTGATCGGATCGATCACCCACAGCATGCCCGCAAGTACCGTGTCGGCGGCCAGGAACATCACGCTGGCACCGCGGCTGCGCTGGGCGTCCGCATCGTCGCGCGTTGCGCCTTGCAGCGTGACCGCGTTGTCGGCCATCAGGCTGCTGCTGCCAATCAGCAGCGCACGGCCACCGACCACGCCGCGCACGCCCCTGCCGGTAATCGAATCGACGTCTTCCACGGGCAACAGCGTGATCTGCCGACGGCGTGCTTCGGCCACGATGGCCGTGGCCAGGGGATGTTCGCTGCCCTGGTCCAGGCTGGCCGCCAACTGCAGCACCTGGTCGGGCATGAAGCCGGGCGCCGCGATGACGCCACCGAATGCAGGGCGGCCCTCGGTCAGGGTGCCGGTCTTGTCCACTACCAACGTATCGATGTCGCCCAGCTTTTCGATCGCTTCGGCATCACGGAACAGCACCCCATGCTGCGCAGCGCGCCCGCTGGCGACCATGATCGACATCGGGGTGGCCAGGCCCAGCGCGCACGGGCAGGCAATGATCAACACCGCGACCGCGTTGAGCAGTCCATGCGTCCATGACGGCGGAGGGCCGAACAGCCCCATCCCAGCAACGTCAGCACGGCGACCAGCAGCACCGCCAACACGAACCAGTACGCCACCTTGTCCGCCATCTTCTGCATCGGCGCGCGCGAACGCTGGGCCTGTGCCACCCACTGCACGATCTGCGACAGCAGGCTGGCCTCGCCTACGCGTACGGCCTGGATTACCAGCGCGCCGGTTCCATTCAACGAGGCGCCAATCACGCTGTCCCCCGCGCGCTTGGTGACCGGCACCGGCTCGCCGGTGAGCATCGATTCGTCCAGATGGGACTGGCCGTCGAGGATCAGGCCATCCGCGGGTACCTTCTCGCCGGGGCGTACGCGCAGGCGGTCACCCACCGCAATCGAAGACAGTGGCACGTCGTGTTCGCTGCCATCGGCATCGATCCGCCTCGCCGTCTTCGGTGCCAGACCCAGCAAGGCCCTGATCGCGTCGGACGTGCGCGCGCGTCCGCGCAGTTCCAGCAACTGGCCGAGCAGGGTCAGCGATACGATCATCGCGGCGGCTTCGAAATACACCGCGACATGGCCGTGCGTGCGGAACGAGGCCGGGAACAGGTCTGGAACCAGGGTGGCGACCAGCGAATAGCCATAGGCGGCGATGACGCCGGTGCCGATCAGTGTCCACATGTTCGGACTGCGGTTGACGATGGACTGCGCCCACCGGTGCAGGAAGGGCCAGCCGGCCCACAGCACCACCGGCGTAGCGAGTGCGGCCTCCATCCAGACGCGCGTGCCCGCAGGCAGGGCATGCAGCAGGGGCGTCATCGCCAGCATGGCCAGCGCCATGGTGGCTGCGCTGAGCGGCAGCGACCACCAGAAGCGACGGCGGAAGTCGATCAGCTCGGGACTCTCCTGCGTATCCAGCGTCGGCATCATCGGCTCCAGCGCCATGCCGCAGATCGGGCAGCTGCCCGGTCCGTCCTGGATGATCTCCGGGTCCATCGGACAGGTATACGGTGTTCCGGCGGCCACGATGGGGCGCGTCTGCGGATCAAGGAACCGGCGCGGATCGGCGATGAACCGTTCGCGGCAACGTGCACTGCAGAAGTGCCACTCCGTGCCATCGTGCTGGGTGCGGTGGGGCGTGGTGGCGGGGTCCACGGTCATGCCGCAGACCGGATCCTTCGCTTGCACGCTGTCGGCAGGGGCGGAGCTGCCGCAGCAGGCAGTCGGGCTCATGCGGGGTCCTCCTGCAGGGCGGCCATGATCGGGCAGGCGGCCAGCGCGCCATGGCCAGGGCAAGCGTCGACCAGGTGCGCCAACCCCTCGCGCATCCGCTGCAGTTCGCGCACCCGCTGGTCGATATCGGCAAGCCGGGCGGTAGCGGCCAGCCGCACCGCAGCCATGTCCTGCGGTGCGCGCGCCGACAACGAAAGCAGTTCAGCGATTTCCTGCAGGGTGAATCCCAACGTTTTGGCGCGGCGGATGAAGCGCAGCCGCTGCACCGCGTTCTCGTCGAAGACCCGATAACCGGCCGCTGACCTGTGCACCGGCGGCAATAGCTGCTGGCGCTCGTAATAACGGACCGTATCGATAGGCACGCCCACATGGCGCGCGAGTTGACCAATGTTCATCTGCACCTCCGAATGTGACCATCATCAACCCTTGAGTGTGGTCTAGAGTCAATACCGAGCTAAATGCAAGGCTTTTGACGCAGATTGCAGCTTTCTTCATAGCCTCGGCCTGTCCGCCGTTCCTAACCTGCAGCCACCGAAGAGTCACGCTGTCAATGGCGCCGACTCTGTTCGCGGGAGGCAAGAGGAGGAGCTGATGGACGCACACAAGAACGATCTGACAGAAATCGCAGTAGTTGAATACCCGGGCGCCGACCCGTCTGCGGCATCGATGCTGGCCGAAATGGCCCACGTCGGAAACCGGCTCGCGCAACAGCAGGGGCGCCATACCGCGCGCATCCTGGTGTCGCGCTGGGTCATGGCCAATGACGGCGGTGGGCCACAGCGCGTAGCCGGCGCGGACGTACTGGATGCGACGGTGCCGGCGATCATCGCCCTGCCGGGACAGGTAAGCCAGAACGGCCAGATCCGTGACGAGGCGATCCTGCTGGAATGGCTGAGTGCGCACTACGATGGCGGCAGCCTGCTGGCGGCGGTAAATGACGGAATCGGCGTGCTTTCACGTGCCGGGCTGTTGGCCGGGCGTGCCGTGGCCAGTCTGGACAGCACCCGCTTTCCCGGCCTGAATGCGCAGAGCGGCAGCTGGGTGCCCAGCGAGCGGTTGCTGGTGGATGATGGTGATCTGCTGACCGTCAGCGGCTCCCAGGCGTGGCGTTTCCTGGCCCTGCGCCTGCTGTACCGCGTGCACGGTCAAGGCGTCATGGCGGCCGTGGCCCAGCAGCAGGGCATCGTGGTGCCCGCAGCAATCCAGCAGGACCTGGAGCGGTTCAGTGCCAATTTCGCCCACGGTGACCGTGACGTGCTGAAGGCGCAGCGTTGGCTGCACACCACCGCGGCACGCGGTGCGACGCTGGGCGCGATCTGCCAGGCGTCGGGACTGGAGCCGCGCACGCTGCAGCGGCGGTTCCTGAAAGCGACGGGCCTGCGCCCCATCGAGTACTGTCAGCGGCTGCGCATCGCCAAGGCCCAGTTGCTGCTGCAGCAGGGCGGCGCGATCGATGAAGTGGCGTGGGGGGTCGGTTACGCGGACCAGAGTGCGTTTCGGCGCCTGTTCCTGCGCATCGTCGGCATGACACCGGCAACGTATCGCCGCATGGTCTCCGGCAAGCTGCGTGATCGCTCGCTGGCGCCCGCGCCGGTGCCTTCGGTGATGGGTACGCCGGTGCGCCCGGTTGATCGCCACGCCGCCTGAATGGCGGCGCTTTCTCTGTCTTGTGCTGGATGCAGGGGTCGTGGAGCATCAGCGGTCGCGACAGTGCAGGGCAGGGTGTGGTGATGAGGGACAAGCGATGTTGAGTGTCGGGCCAGTACCGCTCCCGGTGGTGCTGGCCCTCGTGTTCCTGTTGCTGGCGATGGCGGTCGCGCGGTTCTGGCCGCGGCCTCCGTCGCTGTCGTGGCGGCCTGCGAACGCGCTGCTGCTGGACATGTTCCTGCTCGGGCTGGTCGGTGCACGCGGAGTGTTCGTGCTGCGCAACGCGGCCACTTACCTGGAGTCGCCCTGGTCGGTGCTGCGCATCGGCGATGGCGGATTCGACCCGTTGGGTTTCTTCGTCGCCGCTGCAGCCTGGGCCATCTGGCGCCTGCGCAAGGCACCCGCCGTGCGGGGGCCGGTGCTGGCGGCTGCGCTGCTGGGCAGCAGTGGCTGGCTGTTGGCGTCGTTCGGCCTGCAGCACCTGCAGGCACAGCGCGTGCAGGTGCCTGCGGTAGTGCTGCAGGACCTGACAGGCGCGCCGGTCCGGCTCGCCGATACCCAGGGCCAGCCGCTGGTGCTGAATCTGTGGGCCAGCTGGTGCGGCCCCTGCGTGCGCGAAATGCCGGTGCTTTCCGCCGCGCAACGCCGGCATGGGCAGGTACGCTTCGTGTTCGTCAACCAGGGCGAAGACGCTGAAACCGTCCAGCGCTTCCTACGGCAGCACGCGCCGGCGCTGCAGGGCGTGTTGCTGGATGCGCCGTCCGCCACCGGCGATGCGCTGGGGGTGCAGGCCTATCCCAGCACCCTGTTTTTCGACCGTGATGGTCGCCTTCGAGAGCTGCACCTCGGTGAACTTACCGCCGCCGGGCTGGAGCACAAACTGCGCGGGCTGAGGTAGCCTTGCGCACGCAATCAACCAGGAGTTTTCCATGTTGCCCACGTATCTGCGCGCTGCCCCGGTAGCGCTGGTGTTGCCGATCCTGCTGGCGGTGTCCGGCTGCGGCCAGGCGCAGGCCCCCACGCCTGCAGCCGCTGGCGGCGGCAAGCCGGCGGCGGCCAAGGACGGCGCGGCCGTGCCTGCACCGATCAAGGGCCTGCAGAAGCTGGGCTTCGAGGTGGTATCCGAATTCGACGCACCCGGTGGCCTGCGCGGCTTCGCCGGCGTGGTCGGTGGACAGCAGCCTGCGGCCGCTTACCTCACCCCGGATGGCAAGCACGTGGTGGTCGGCAGCCTGTTCGATGCGCAGGGCAATGACGTGGGACGTGACCTGCTGACGGCAAAGGTCGCCGGCCCCATGACCACGAAGATCTGGAGCCAGCTGGAGAACAGTGCCTGGGTTGCCGACGGGAAGGCGGACGCGCCACGCGTGGTCTACACCTTCGGCGATGCCAATTGCCCGTACTGCCACCGATTCTGGGATGCGGCGCGTCCCTGGGTGGATGCCGGCAAGGTGCAGCTGCGCCACATCATGGTCGGTGTCATCCGCGAAGACAGCCCCGGCAAGGCGGCGGCCATCATCGGTGCGAAGGACCCCAGCGCGGCGTTGCTGGAAAACGAGCGCGGCTTCGAACGCGGCGGCATCAAGCCGGTCGCCATCAGTGCCGACGTCGGCCGCAAGCTGGAAGCCAACCAGGCGTTGATGGTGGAACTTGGTTTCCAGGGCACGCCGGGAATCCTGTTCAAGGATGCCGAAGGCAACGTGCAGCGTCGCTCGGGCATGCCGCAGGGCAATGACCTTGAGCTGATGTTCGGTCCGCGCTGAGTACGGCAAGGGTAAGGGCGATGCGCCGGGCAAAGCCCGGCGTCACGGCGTCACGCCGGGCTTGAAGGTGCGCGAGAGCTGCAGACGCCATGCAGGGATCCGCCAGCGACGCCAGCGCAGCTGGCCAGGGTGCCCCAGCCGCGCCTGCGACCTTTGGCGTATGCGTCAGAGGTTGACAGCAAATAACCCGGTAAACGACTCTTCACCTGTTGGGTTGCTCTGCGACCCGCAGCAGGTTGTCACGCCGGACGGAGGGGTCCGTGCGCAGGCCTGCTGCACCCCGGCCCGCGCAGCATCGCTTTGGTGATGCCTGCGCATGGCTAGCGCTGCTCCCTTCGGCGGCACCCTTTCCAGGACCGACTGCGCAGGCATCGGTATTCAAACGTCCGTCGATGAAAACGTTTACACAGCAGCTTTCCCTCTCCGCGGCCATTGCCGTCGCGCTCTCCGCACCGGCCTTCGCGGCCGACACCGCGCCCGGCTTCAGCGTGCTTGCGCTGGAAAAAGCCCCGGCCAGTGCCGATGTCGCGGCGCTTGCCAGCCAGTTGCCTGGCCTGCAGGCCGATATCGTGGCCGTGCACGAGGTCCAGCGCGCAGCGGGGGCGATCGACCCGCTGCAGACCCTGGCTGACAAACTGGGTTACGCCTATCGCTTCGTGCAGGCCGATGTCGATGCGCAGGGCAATGCGCGCGGCCAGGTGGTGCTGAGCCGCCTGCCGGTGCAGGCCGAATCCGGCCCGGACCATCCGGGCCGCAGCTACCTGCGCGTGGCCGACGGCCGCAACGTGGTAGCGCTGTATACCGATGCGGACCAGGATGCCAACGGCATGGCCTCGCTGTTGAGTGCCTCGCGTCTTGGCGCACCGGCGGTGGTGCTGGGTGGCAAGGCACGCATTGATGGATTCACCGCGACCGGGCTGGACAGCGCCGCAAGCGCGGGCTTCGCCGACGCGGATGTGCAGAAGGTGGCGCTGCGTGATGCGGCCGGCAAGTCGCTGGCCGCGCGCCTGCTGGTGCTGGACTACGCCGAAGCGGCGGGCGGTGCGAAGCCGTGGATGGATGCGGCCCTGAGTGCGGATGAGCGCACGCGGCTGCTGCTGGGTGAAATGACCCAGGACGAAAAATTCCAGATGCTGCGCAGCTATTTCGGCCTGGGCAAGGATGGCGGTCCGCTGCCGGAAGGCGCGGTCGGTTCGGCCGGTTTCGTACCGGGCGTGGAGCGACTGGGCATCCCGGCGCAGCAGTCTGCCGATGCGGGCGTGGGCGTCACCAATCCGGGCGGCATCCGCCCGGGTGATTTCGCCACCGCCATGCCGTCGGGCCCGTCCACTGCCTCCAGCTGGAACCCGGAAGTGGCCTATACCGGCGGTGCCACGATGGGCCGCGAGGCCTGGCAGCAGCGCTTCAACATCCTGCTGGGTGGCAGCGTCAACCTGCAGCGCGACCCGCGCAACGGCCGCAACTTCGAGTACGCCGGTGAGGATCCGTTGCTGGCCGGCGTGATCGTCGGTGAGTCGATCCGTGGCATCCAGAGCCAGCACGTCATCTCCACGATGAAGCATTACGCGCTGAACGACATGGAGACACGGCGCAATTTCCACAGCGTGCAGATCGGCGACCAGGCCATGCACGAGTCGGACCTGCTGGCGTTCGAGATCGCCATCGAGCTGGGCAAGCCCGGTTCGGCCATGTGTTCGTACAACAAGATCAATGGCATCTACGGTTGCGAACATCCCTACCTGATGAACCAGGTGCTGAAGCAGGAGTGGAAGTTCCCCGGTTTCGTGATGTCGGATTGGGGCGGCGTGCACAGCGGTTCAAAGGCCGCCCTGGCCGGGCTGGACCAGCAGTCGGCCGGCGAAGTCTTCGATGCCACCACGTTCTTCGATGCACCACTGCGCATGGCCGTGGCCGGCGGTGTGGTGCCGCAGGCCCGCCTGGATGACATGGTGTCGCGCATCCTGCGCACGATGTTCCTGCACGGCAACTTCGACAATCCGCCGCAGCACCTCAAGATCGATGTCGAAGCCGGCTTCGCCGCGGCCCAGCGCACGGTCGAAGAGGGCAGCGTCCTGCTGCGCAACGAGGGCAACCTGTTGCCGCTGGCCGAGAGTGTCAAGCGCATCGTGATCATTGGCGGTCACGCGGACAAGGGCGTGATCGGCGGCGGCGGTTCGTCGATGGTCGGCATCACTGCCAAGGGCACCAACGCGGTACCGGGCGTGCTGCCGACGACGTGGCCGGGCCCGGTGATGTTCCACCCGTCCTCGCCACTGGAAGCGCTGCGTGCCGAACGTCCGGACGCCGACATCCAGTACGTGGACGGCCGCAACACCGCCGCTGCGGCACGCGCTGCGGCCCAGGCCGACGTGGCCATCGTGTTTGCCACGCAGTGGGCGGCAGAGTCGGTGGATCTGCCGGACATGCAGTTGCCGGACAAGCAGGACGGCTTGATCGCCGCCGTGGCCAAGGCTAATCCGAAGACCGTGGTCGTGCTGGAAACCAACGGCCCGGTGCGCACCCCGTGGCTGCAGCAGGTGCCGGCGCTGATGCAGGCGTGGTACCCGGGCATCCGCGGCGGTGAAGGCATCGCGGCGTTGCTGACCGGCAAGGCCAACCCGTCCGGCCGCCTGCCGGTGACCTGGGTGGTTGACGAATCGCAGCTGCCGCGGCCGCAGATCCCGGGCCTGGGCTTCAACCCGAAGCAGCCGCCGGTGGATATCTTCGACTTCGATATCGAAGGCGCCAACGTGGGCTACAAGTGGGCAGCGGCGAAGGGCCTGGTACCGACGTTCGCGTTTGGCCACGGCCTGTCGTACACGCAGTTCGCGTACGAGAACCTGAGCGTCAGCGTGGAGGGCCAGCGTCTGGTGGCCAGCGTGGATGTACGCAACACCGGTGCACGCGCCGGTGCGGACGTGGCCCAGCTGTACCTCAAGCTGCCGCAGGGACACACCACGCCGATCCGCCTGGTGGGCTTCGACAAGGTGACGCTGCAGCCGGGCGAACAGCGCCGCATCCGCATCGATGCCGAGCCGAAAACGCTGGCCGATTTTGATCCGGCGACGCGCCAGTGGACGATCGCGGCGGGCACCTACCAGGTGCAGCTGGGTCGTACGGCCGCTGAGCCCCTGCAGGTCGTGGACATCACGCTGCAGGAAACAGCGGTCCGCTGATCCAGGCGACGAACAGAGCCCGCCCGCGTAAGCAGGCGGGCTCTCTTACGTTGTGGCGTCGTGTCCGCTGGCTCAACTGCCCAGTGCGGGGTAGTCGGTGTATCCGTGTTCGCCGCCGCCGTACAGCGTGTCCTGGTCCGGCTGTGCAAGCGGTGCATTCCGGCGCAGGCGTTCCACCAGGTCCGGATTGGCAATGAAGGGCCGCCCAAACGCGACCGCGTCGGCCTGCCCGGCCGTGAGCACGTCGACTGCGTGCTGCTTGTCGTACCCGTTGTTGACGATCCACGGCCCGGTGAAGCGTGAGCGCAACGCAGCGTAATCAAAGTCGATGTTGTCACGGTCGCCACCGGTGGCGCCTTCGATGACGTGGACAAAGGCCAGTCCGCCGATACCTTCCAGACGCTCCACCGCGCGCTCGAACAAGGGCTGCGGGTTGCTGTCGTGGGCGTCGTTGGCCGGCGTGGTCGGCGACAGGCGCACACCGGTGCGTGCGGCACCGATGGTGTCGGCGACGGCACTGACGATTTCAAACAACAGGCGGGTACGGTTTTCGATGCTGCCGCCGTACGCATCGTCGCGGTGGTTGCTGCCATCGCGCAGGAACTGGTCGATCAGGTAGCCGTTGGCGGCGTGGACCTCCACGCCGTCGAAGCCTGCGGTGATCGCATTGCGTGCGGCGATACGGTAGTCCTCGACGAGGCCCGGCAGCTCATCCAGTGCCAATGCGCGCGGCGTGGAGACCTCCTCGAATCCGTTCGCCGTGAACGTCTTCGTATCCGCACGCAGGGCGCTGGGCGCCACCGGGACCTCACCGTCCGGCAGCAGGCTGGTATGCGAGATCCGGCCGACATGCCACAGCTGCAGGACGATGCGTCCGCCGCGAGCGTGCACTTCGTCGGTGATCGCTTTCCACCCGGTGATCTGCGCGTCGCTGTAGATGCCGGGTGTGTCCAGGTACCCCTGGCCGAGCGGGTTGATCTGTGTAGCTTCGGCAATGATCAGGCCGGCACTTGCGCGCTGTCCGTAGTACGTCGCCGCCAGTGGCGTGGGCACGCGATCTGCCTGCGCGCGGTTGCGCGTCAGCGGGGCCATCACGATCCGGTTGGCGATGTCGATGTCGCCCAAGCGGGTGGGGGAGAACAACACGGTGTCATCGTTTGACATGGAAACCTCGTGGTGGGGAAGGGGGATCTGCAGCATCGCAGCGAACATAGGCGATGCGGTGTTGCAATCATGGGAAGGCCTGTTGCACGAGGCGTGGACAGAGAAGGCGGGGGCATAACGCGCTGCGGCGTAGGGTCGGACGCAGGTGGTGCCTGCACCACGCCTGTCCAAACGAGGAGTACGCACATGATTGATTACCAGCTGCAGGGCAAGACCGCGATCGTCACTGGCGGCGTGTCCGGCATCGGCCTGGCCGTTGCTGAAATGCTCGCCGCGTCCGGTGCCCGGATTGCCGTATGGGACCTCAAGCAGGAGGCAGTGGATGCCACGGTCAGCGATCTGAAGGCCAAGGGTGCCGAGGCCATCGGGATCGCGTTGGACGTTACCGATGAGGCTGCCGTCGAGGCTGCCGTGAAGCGCACCGTGGACGCATTCGGCGGGGTGGATATCGCGGTCAACAATGCCGGCATCTCCGGCCCGGCCGCGAGCAGCGGTGACTACCCCATCGACGGCTGGCGCCGGGTGATCGATGTGAACCTGACCAGTGTCTTCCTGTGCCAGCGTGCGCAGATCCAGGCCATGCGTGCAGCGGGCAAAGGCGGAAGCATCATCAACATGGCCTCGATCCTCGGCCAGGTGGGTTACGCCGGATCGTCCGCCTACGCGGCGGCCAAGCACGGGGTTGTGGGCCTGACCCAGACCGCCGCGTGGGAGCACGCCGCCGACAAGATCCGCATCAATGCCGTGGGTCCGGGATTCATCAGCACGCCGTTGCTGGAGACGATGGAACCCAAGGTGCGCGCGACCCTGGAAGGGCGCCATGCGATGAAGCGGCTGGGTACGCCGGAGGAGGTGGCCGCGTTGGTCGCGTGGTTGTCCAGCGACGCCGCATCGTTCGCGACCGGCACGTATTACGCCATCGATGGCGGGTACCTGGCCGTGTGAGCTGCGGCGCCGGTGCGGTGTGCGCGGGGCATTGCCGCTTCACGTCATCCGCACGTGACCCTCGCCAACGTGCCGGATCATTCGACCGGAGTTGTGCGATGGATCTCAGCCAGGATGTCTCGATCTTGCTACGTGTGGCGGCGGCCATGGTCTTCGGCGGCGTCATCGGCTTCGAGCGGGAGCTCGGCAAGCATGCGGCCGGCCTGCGTACGCACATGCTCATCGCCGGTGCGGCCGCCCTGATCGTCGGCCTGGGGGATTCGGTCGCCGAGCATTTCCGCCAGGAGCAGTATCGCGACCTGCTGCAGGTCGACCCCATCCGATTGATCGAAGCGGTGATTGCCTGCGTGGGCTTCGTGGCGGCCGGCACGATCCTGCGGGGATCGCGCGACGGTGAGGTCAGCGGATTGACCACGGCCAGCTCACTGATCATGTCGGCTGCCGTGGGGATTGCCGTGGGCATCGGGGCGTATGTCATCGCCACCGGGGTCACGTTGATGTGTGTGATCGTGCTGGCCGTGATGCAGCGCGTTGAAAAACGCATCGAGAAGCGCGACTGATCGGTATCGGAGGAGGGGCCCAGCGGCCAGGGTAGCCCATGGTCTAATGGGCTCGATGGCGGCAGGGCGGTTCACTGCATCCCTGTACCCGGCGGGCGTACCGCTGCTCCTCGACCCTGGCTGACCGATGATCATCTCCGCTTCCTCCGATTACCGTGCCGCCGCGAAGCGCAGGCTGCCGCCGTTCCTGTTCCACTATCTCGATGGCGGTGCGTACGCCGAGCAGACGTTGCAGCGCAACGTGTCCGACCTTGCCGACATCGCGCTGCGCCAACGCGTCCTGCGTGACATGGCCGAGCTCAGCCTGGAGACCGAGCTGTTCGGCGAAGCGATGTCGATGCCCGTTGCGCTGGCGCCGGTGGGACTGACCGGCATGTTCGCCCGACGGGGCGAAGTGCAGGCAGCGCGTGCGGCGGACCGGCATGGCATCCCCTTCACGCTGTCCACGGTGTCGGTCTGTGCGCTTGAAGAAGTCGCCCCGGCGATACAGCGGCCGATGTGGTTCCAGCTTTATGTACTGCGTGACCGCGGCTTCATGCGCAATGCACTGGAGCGCGCGCAGGCAGCAGGCGTCTCGACGCTGGTGTTCACCGTGGACATGCCGGTACCCGGTGCGCGCTACCGCGATGCGCATTCCGGCATGAGTGGCCCGCATGCGGCGTTGCGACGCGCACTACAGGTGCTTACGCACCCCCGGTGGGCGTGGGACGTTGGCGTGAACGGGCGGCCGCATGATCTCGGCAACATTTCGGTGTATCGCGGTGAATCCACTGGCTTGGCCGATTACATCGGCTGGCTGGGCAGCAACTTCGACCCGTCCATCAGTTGGAAGGACCTGCAGTGGATCCGCGAGTTCTGGAAGGGGCCGATGGTGATCAAGGGGATCCTGGATCCGGACGATGCGCGCGAGGCGGTGCGCTTCGGTGCGGATGGCATCGTGGTGTCCAACCATGGCGGCCGCCAGCTGGACGGCGTGCTGTCCACGGCGCGGGCCTTGCCGCCGATCGCCGATGCGGTGCAGGGCGACCTGAAGATCCTCGTCGACTCGGGCATCCGCACCGGCCTGGACGTGGTGCGCATGCTCGCCCTGGGTGCGGATACCGTACTGCTTGGGCGTGCGTTCGTGTATGCACTCGCGACGCACGGCGAGGTCGGCGTGGGCAACCTGCTGGATCTGATCGCCAGGGAAATGCGCGTGGCGATGACGCTCACCGGTGCACGGTGTATTGCGGATATCGGCCCGGATGCGCTGGTGCGGATCGCTCCGCTGGCTGTGCCACCCCGCTAGCGGTGGGGTGCCGTCCCACCTGGCGCTGGCGTCTGCCGCGGCAGGATCTCCTGCTGATAATTCTCCACCACGTAGCTGAAGGGACGACGCTGGCCATCGCGCAGCAGGGCGCGCACTTCCAGCACCGTGGCACGTGCACCGTCCACGCGTGGCGGCCAGAATTCCCGGTCGTGCAGTGTCTGCCGTTTGAAGTCGAGCGGCGCCACGACACGGCCGAACGGTTCATCGCTGCTGTCCAGCGCGTGGTTCATCGCAGCCGTCAGCAGGGACGGGACATACCAGTTATCGGCTTCGGACAGCACGCGCTGGCCGCAGGTCAGCTGGACCCGACGGTAGCGTAGCGGCGTGGCGTCATTTATCGCGAGGGCGCTGCGCACCTCCACCGGGGCGTCACGCTGCACGCCGCGCACGCGCACAGCACGCACGCGCGGGGTGTCGGCAAGCCCATGCTCGGCACACCAGGCTTCAAGGGTGGCCGTCGCGCTCTGGCCCGCGAGCAGGCGGCGATGCAGATCCGCCACCAGGGCGGCAGGGCTGGCGTGCACGGGTGCGTCCAGGGGCGGCGCGGGCACGTCGCCTGCCGCAAGCGCGGCAATCGGCGCGGCAGCCAGCACGGAAGCGGCCTGCCAGCGAAGTCGGTCGGGGCGGTTGAACGGGCCCATGGGAGTCCACGCTTGATTCTGGTGCCTAGTTTACCCGCTGCCGTGCACGCACGGTGGGCGGCCCAGCGCGGGCCATCGCCGACGTGCATGCCTGCGATGCAGGGATTTCATTTGCAGGGCCAGACGCGCGGCGCGTAAGGTCCGCAGCATTCATCCCCCTGAAGGAGGCGCAGATGCGCGCCCAGCATTTCCACGGTGCCGTGGATTCCGCCGGCCAGCCGCTGGCGTTCACCGTCGATAGCGGCCGTTTCAGCCATTTCGGCACGCTGCCGCCGGGATCGCCGCCGATGGACGCGACCGACCTCACCGGCTATACCGTGCTGCCCGCGCTGGTGGACGGCCACATTCATCTGGACAAAAGCTTTGTCGGCGACCGCTGGCATCCCCATCAGTCGGTCGCCAGCCTGCGTGAACGCCTGGCGCAGGAGAAAGACGCCTTGGCCACTGCGGCGCCGATGGCCGACCGGGCCGAAGCACTGATCCGGCAGATCATCGGCTGGGGAACCAGTGCGGTGCGCTGCCATATCGACATGGACGCCACCACCGGGCTGCGCAACCTACATGCCGTGCAGGACGCCCACGCGCGATGCGCGGACCTGCTCGACATCCAGTACGTCGCCTTCCCGCAGGCCGGGGTGATGTCTTGTGCGGGTACCGCGCAGGTGTTGCAGCAGGCGCTGGAATCGGGTGTGCAGGTGATCGGCGGCATCGATCCGGATCTGCTGGACGGCGATGCCCAAGGTCAGCTGGACCTGTTGTTCGATCTGGCGCAACGCCATGGCGCGCGCATCGACATCCATCTGCACGAAACCGGCGAGCAGGGGCTGCGGCAATTGCAGCGCATCTGCGAGCGCACGGCTGCCGGGGGACTGCAGGGGAGGGTGGCGGTGAGCCATGCCTATGCCCTGGGCGAAGTGCCATTGGCACGGGCACTGCAGGTAGGGGAGCAGTTGGCACGTGCCGATGTTGCGATCATGACCAACGCGCCGGGCGACCATCCCTTCCCACCGGTAGCGGCCCTGCACGCGTTGGGGGTTCGCCTGTTCGCCGGCAACGACAACATCCGTGACAGCTGGTGGCCGTACGGCAACGGCGACCTGTTGCAGCGGGCGATGCTGATCGGCTACCGCTCAGGCTTCAATACCGATGCCGAGCTGCAACTGGCGCTGGACATGGTGACCACGCACGCGGCCGCGGTGCTCGGCCTGCAGGAGCACGGGCTGGGCGAGGGCAAGCCGGCCACGTTCTTCGCGGTGCGCGCGGACAATGCGGCGGCGGCCGTGGCGGGCACGCCGGCGGCACGGCTGTCGATGCGCCAAGGCCGCTGGGTGGTGCCGCCGCCGGCGTGACGCGCACCGATCAGGTCGACTCCTCGTCCACCTGGTGCTTGAGCTCGCGTGCCAGTGCGTGCACGCCCTCGTCGGCCGTGTCGCGGAACAGGATGCCGATCTCGTAATTGTCGATGAGGGGCAGCCCGTGCTCACCGTCGATGATGCGGTGATCGGCGCGGACCGCGCGGCGCGGCAGCAGACTGATGCCGATCCCATCGGCGACCGCGCCCTGGATACCGCTGAGCGAGGAACTGGTGAATGCGATGCGCCACCGCCTGCCCAGCGTTTCCACGACGTGCAGCATCTCATCCCGGTACAGGCCGCGCGGCGGGAACGTCACCAATGGCAGCACGTCTGCGGCGGCGCAGGGCGCACGGGCGCTGTCGATCCAGTGCAGGGGCTCGGGCCAGCAGTACACGCTGGGGCGACTGTTGCGTCGTTGTTTCACCAGCACCAGATCAAGTTCGCCATGGTCGAAGCCGTGGGCGAGGTCACGGCTCAGGCCGCTGCTGATCTCGAGCCTGACCTGGGGGTGGCGGCGGCTGAACGTGGCCAGCATGCCGGTCGTGCGCGCGTTGACGAAGTCCTCGGGCACGCCCAGGCGCAGCGTGGTGGCCACCGTCTCGCCGGCCAATGCCTGCAGCAGTTCATCGTTCACGCCCAACATCCGCCGCGCATGGCCCAGCACGGTATGGCCGGCGTCGGTGGGCTGCACGTCACGATGGCCGCGCTCGAGCAGGCGATGGCCGGCCAGTGTTTCCAGCCGACGGATCTTCTGGCTGATGGTGGACTGCGTTGAGTGCAAGCGACTGGCGGCGGCGGTGAAACTACTAAAGTCCGCGACGGCGACGAGCGCGCGCAGCAGGTCAAGCTCGAACAGCAATCTATTCGACTGCGTCATGACTGGCATTCACTTATTTTGTTTCCGCATGCGGTTTGCGAGTTCTACCATGCGCTGACGGGACAGGCCAGCGCGCGGTTCCGCCTCACCCGCGGCCGACGCGCCGCTTCGCCGGATGCCTGCCATGTTTTCCCGAACCTTGTTGAGTCTCGCCCTCGCCCTGCCTGCGATCGCGCAGGCGGCACCGCAGACAGCGGACGTCCTGATCCGGCATGCGGTGGTCATCGACGTCGAACACGCGCGCGCCATTCCCGGGCAAAGCGTGGCGATCCGGGGCGAAGCGATTGTCGCGGTGGGGCCCGATGCCGCCATGCAGGCGCAGTGGACCGCAGCGCGGCAGGTGGAAGCTGCCGGCCGCTACCTGATCCCCGGGCTGTGGGACATGCACGTGCATTTCGGTGGCGGGCCGGCGCTGGTGGAAGAGAACAAGGCCCTGCTGCCGCTGTACATCGCGCACGGCATCACCACGGTGCGCGATGCGTCGGGCGACCTGCCGCAGCAGGTGCTTGAATGGCGTAGCGATATCGCAGCGGGCACCTTGTTCGGCCCGCGCCTGTTGACCTCCGGCGCCAAGATCGAGGGCATCAAGCCGGTCTGGAAAGGCACCCTGGAGGTGGGCAGCGAGGCCGACGTGGATGCTGCCATCGCGCAGTTGCAGCGTGACCGGGTGGATTTCGTCAAGATCACCGACAGTACGCTGAAGCCGCCGTTGTTCCTGTATGCGGCCCGTGCGGCGCGCAAGGTGGGACTGAAGGCCTCCGGGCACATACCGATGGCCTTGACGGTGGAGCAGGCCGTCGATGCGGGCTTGGCGTCCATCGAGCACCTGGACTACGCCTTCAAGGCGGGCAGTCGCGACGAAGCCGCCATCGCCGCGGACTTCGCAGCCGGCAGGATCGACCGGGCACAGGCGAACCAGCGTATCGATACCAGCTTCGACCGGCCGACGGCGATGACTGCCTACCGTGATTTCGCCCGTCGCGGCGTATTCGTGACACCGACGCTCAATGGCGGGCGGATCCTCGACTTCCTCGACCAGGACGACCATCACGCCGACCCCTACCTGGCGTATATCGGGCCCGGCCTGCGCGCGACCTACGCCTGGCGTGTGGAGCGCGCGGCGAAGGCAACGCCGGCGCAGATCGCCGCCCGCCACCAGCATTACCACGACGTGGCCGCGGTGCTGCCGATGCTGCAGCAAGCGGGGGTGACGATCATTGCCGGTACCGATGCGGGCTTCCTCAATTCGTTCAACTTTCCCGGCATCGGCCTGCACCAGGAAATGCAGTTGTTCGTCCGCGAAGGCCTGACCGCGCCGCAGGCGCTCGCCGCCGCCACCCGTGCGGGACCTGCCTGGTTCGGCACCCTGGATCGCTATGGCGCGGTCGAAGCGGGCAAGGCCGCTGACCTGGTGCTGCTCGACGCGAACCCGTTGCAGGACATCCGGGCGACCGAACGGATCAATACGGTGATCGTGCGCGGCACCGTACTGGACCGCGCTGCCCTGGATGCGTTGTTGCAGCAGGTCCGTGGCCAGGTGCAACAGTGGAACGCAGAGGCGGCGAAGGCCGCGCCCTGAGGCTTACGGATCGGGCGGTGCAGCGGGCGGGCGCCGGTGGCAGCTGCAACGGCAGCCCGTCGCCGTCGCGTCGCGATCCTGCAGCACACCGGCGAATATCTCCGCGCCCAGCAGGCCGGTCGGAAAGGCGATGATGCCGTAGCCGAGCAGGATCGCGCAGCCGGTGATGAAACGTCCCAGCGCGGTCTGTGGGGTCAGGTCGCCGTAGCCGGTCGTACTCATGGTGACGGCCGCCCAGTACACGCCCGTGGGGATGCTGTTGAACCCGTTGCGCGGCCCTTCGACCAGGAACATCACCGTGCCCAGCAGCACCAGCAGCAGGACCATGACGCCGATGAACACCAGGATGCTGCGCCGTGCACGCACCAGTGCCTGGCGCAGGTGGCGGGTTTCTTCCAGATAGAACGGCAGCTGCAGGATCCGGAACAGCCGCAGCAGCCGCAGCAGGCGGACGTCGGCCAGCACGTGCAGGCCGGGCATCAGCAAGGCCAGGAACACCGGCAGGATCGACAGCAGGTCGACCACACCGAAGAAACTGCGCGCATAGCGCCACGGACGTCGGAGCAGCCAGAGGCGTAGCAGGTATTCCATCGTGAAAAGCGCGGTGAAGGTCCACTCCAGAACGCTGAGAAGGGGCCCATGACGACGATGGACCTCGGGCACGCTGTCGGCCATCAGCACCAGCACGCTGAGTACGATGAGCACCAGCACGCCCGCTTCGATGCGGCGGACCCGTGCGCGGTGTTCGGCATGGCATCGCGCCGTGTCGCGCAGGCGGGCAAGCAGGGCGATCATTCGTCTTCGCCGGTGGGGAGGGAGTGGCGGTGCAGGTCATCCACGCCAAGCAGCTTCGTCGCTGGCCGCAGACAGCGGAATACAGCAATCACGAAAGGTGGGCCCTGCCGCGCACCGCGCTTGGCAGACGGCCACCCGATGGACGACGGTGGGCCTTCCATGGAGGCTTTTCATGCGCACGGTGATCCTGAGGACGCTGGTCTGGGTGCTGACGCTTCTATCGGCTGTGGCAACAAGCGTGCAGGCACGGGACGGGGGGGACATCCATCGCTGCGTCGCCGCGGGCGCCGTGCGCTATCAGGACCGGCCCTGCGCGGTCGATGAGGCCGGCGGGCAATGGCGGCCGCACGCTGGAGGCGCTGCGACCCTTCAGGCGGGAGCAACGCCCAGCGCGCCGCGCCGCGCCGCCGTTACCCGCAAGCGCGGTGCACGCGTGCAATCGGGCGGCCAGGCGGCGCTGATCACCCTCCAGCGTGATCCCGATGCCTGCAGGCGGATGCAGCGCCTGCGCGAGGAGGCCTTGCGTCGCGCACTGCGGCGACCGGACTACCTCATGCAGCGCGGCTGGGACGATCGCGTGCGCGAGGCCTGTCGCTGAGGATGCCGCGGCTTCCGCGATTCAGGCGGGTCCTATAGGGGCCCACGTCAGGTCTGAATATCGTGGATGGTCCTTTCCCAACGCCCGCTGCGCTGCGTCGGCCTCGCTGCTCCCGCGCGCGACCGCAGCCCCGCCCTTCCGTCATGAGCCCCTTGCTGCGATCCATCATGGCGCGTCTTCAGCCCCTGCAGGACACGTGCGCCGACGACGAGGACCTGCGCGCGCTGCGCAGCCATCCGCGGCGGCTGCTGCTGATCGCCGGCGCGTTGCTGAGCGTCCTGCTGCTGGCTGCGCTGGCGACGGCGGTGTGGCTGCATGCGCGCAGCTACGAGGAAAATCGGCTTCAGGCGTTCATCCGTGCCCGGACCGCGCTGGATGCGCAGCTGACCCGGCATGACGCGAGCTACGCGCGTCTGGTCAACATGACCGAGTACGCGTGGCGGCACCGGATGGACAGCGACCCGGCGGTACTGGAAGCAGAGACCCGGCGCTACCTGGCCGACGGCCAGACGCTGCGGTTGCAGCAGGGTGCGCAGGATACCGCGCAGCTCGTGCTGGGGCTGGGGACCGATCACTGGCCCGCAGAACGGCTGCATCGCTACCTGGCGCTGGCACGTACCATGTCGGTCATCACGCGGATGGCGTTCAACGGACCCGATGCGGAAGCCGCGGGCGCTGCCTACTTTCTGGACCCCACCGGGCATCTGGTCGTGATCAACGAAGGGCTGGACGACAGCGGCACCGGCATCGCGAGCGCCGAGCGTGATCGCCAAGGCACGTTCGGCCAGCTACGGGCCTATGCCCACCTGCTACCGCCGGCCTCGGCGGCCGATACGGTCCCCGCGCTGCGTGCCAGCCACGGCCGGGGGGAGGCGCGCATCGGCTTTGCCGCACACCCGGTGACCGGGCGGGCGTCGCTGGTCACCGTATTTCCCGCGCACGACGGCCGACGCGGACTGGGTGTCTTCGTGGCGTTCGAGCCGACCGGGGGGCTGGCGCAGGTTCTGCGCGAGGCCAGCGACAGCAACCTGCAGGTGATGGCGCCCAACGGAGAAGTCATCCTGGGATCGCGAAGCGCAGCCTCCGATGGCGTGGTCGGCACCCTGCACGATGCCGGGATCTGGTGGCATCCGGACGACGGCATCGTCAAGTACCGTCGGAACGGCCGCAGGGTGATCGCTTCATTGGTGACGGGAACGGACTGGGCCCTGGTGACCACCGTTGGCTGGCGGGACATGCTGGCTGACGGAACGCCCATGTTGTACCTGGCACTGGCCCTGTGGGCGGGCTTGATGGCAGGCCTGTGGGGGCTGCTGGCGTGGGTGGACCGGCAAGTGCTGGCACCCGCTGCTGCGCGCGCCATGCAGGTGTACGCGAACGAAGCCCTGTTCCGTTCGTTGATCCAGATGACGCCGGCAGGACTCTGCCTGGTGGACATCGAGCAGCGCGTGCCGCAGGTGCAGAACGAGCTGGCGCGCCGCTATGCCGGTGCCGCCGAACGCTCCGGGGTCGCGCTGTACGATGCGCTGGTCGACGGATACGCCGAGGCGCTTTCGCGTCGTGACGAGAACCTGGACATCCGAGAGTTCCAGGTCTTCTACCCAGGCGGCCGCGGCGCGGTGGCGACGCACCTGCTCGTCAATGCCACGCCGCTCTTCCGCAGTGCAGGCAGGGTGCTGCTGTGCACCCTGCAGGACCTGACCGCGAGGGTGGAACTGCAGGTGCAGAAAGACCAGCTGCGCGATGAAGCCGAGGCGGCGCACCGCGCCCGGTCCCGGTTCCTGGCAGCCATGAGCCATGAGATACGCACCCCCCTGCACGGCATCCTGGGCCATCTGGAGCTCTTCGCGCGCTCGTCGCTGGATATCGAGCAGCGTGCGCGCCTGGGCCGCATCACCCAGTCCGCCGATTCGCTCCTGCTGATCATCAACGATGTACTGGACCTGGAGCGTGCCGCATCCGGCCGACTGGAGCTGGACAGCGCCGTGTTCGAGCCGACCCTGCTGCTGGAGCGGGTGGCGCTGCTGTACGCGCCGTTGTCGCAGGGCAAGGGCGTGGACCTGGACCTGCTGGTCGATGGGTCGTTGGCGCCACGGTACCGCGGTGCCGCGGACCGGGTGGAGCAGGTGCTGCGCAACCTCGTCAGCAACGCCGTCAAGTTCACCGCGTCTGGTCGGATCGAGATCCGTGCCGTTTCCTCACGGCATCCCCATTGCCTGCGGCTGGAAGTCGCCGACTCCGGGGTCGGCCTGAGCGAGGTGCAACAGCGCAGGCTGTTCGAGCCGTTCGCTCAGGCAGATGCCTCCATTGCCGGCCGTTTCGGCGGCTCCGGCCTGGGGCTGTCGCTGTCCCGCCAGCTCTGTCATCTGATGGGCGGTGAGATCGATGTACACAGCACGCCGGGGGTGGGTAGCGTGTTCGGTTTCGATATCCAGGCACAGGCCGTGGAAACAACCGTTGACGCTGCGCTTCCGTTGCAGGGGCGCGGCGTGCTGTTGTACTCCGCCACCGTGACGTGGCGCGAAGAGCTTGCCCGTCGTCTGCGTGCCTGGGGCGCCAAGGTGGTGGTGCTGGAGTCGCTGCAGCAGATCGAGGCCGTGGCGTCATGCCGCGCACTGCCGTTGGTGATCTTCGAGCGGAACCAGCGTGCGGCGCGAGGAACGGTGGACGGATTCCGTGGACGGATCGTGCGGGTGCGCGGCGATGGGCCGCTGCGCGCCGCTGGCCCACCCGGCGACCTGCGGGTGTCGGCGTACTCGGCCGCCGCGCTGCTGGAGGCGCTGCAGGCTGACACTGCGGATGAAGGCATCGGCGGCACAGCGGATCCGGGCGGCGACATGGAAACCCCTGCGACGATGAGCTAGATTCGACGCGCGCAGACGCGCACGAGGAACTGCCTTGGACCCGCTGTCATCCACCTTGGGAACGACCGTGCAGGCACGCCCGTCGCTCGCTTCACTGCGCCGCCACCAGCGTCGCCTGCTGTTCGGCGGTGGGGGGCTGGTCAGCCTGCTGATCGTGGCGACGCTGCTGATGGCGGTGTTTTCGGACGTCGATACGTTCCACGCCGAAGAACGCCAGCGCTTCGTCGATGCGCGCTCGGCGGTCGACTATTTCCTGTTCCAGCGGGATCGCGCCTACGCCAGCAACATCAATGGCAGCGAGATGATGTGGAATACCCAGCAGCCAAGGCTGAAGGCGCTGGGCGCGCCATTGGCTGACCGTTTTCTGGCCAACGGCGGGCAGCTGCTGGTACGCGCCGAAGGGCGCACGGCGGTGCCGTGGCTGGTGCTGGGGGCGAAGGACAATGCGGTGCCGCGGCCGCTGCTGGATGCCTACATGGGCATCATGCATGAGTACTCGGTGTACACGGCAGCATCGGTGGCCGCGCTGCGGTCGGTGGGGCCGGTCACGATGTATTTCTACGAACCGAAGCGCCGGTTGCTGGCCGTGTCCGGCGTCACCGACGAGGCACAGCTGCTGCGTGCCCTGCGGGTCAGCAGCCGCGAAGAAGCGTTTACCCGCTTGCTGGCGACCGAAGCACGGGCGCTGCGCATGCGTCCCGCCGTCGGCCCGGTGCAGAGCGCAGCCGGCGGAGGCCGCATGCTGTCGACCTTCGACGCCAATCCCATCACCGGCCAGCCTTCGCTGGTTGCGCTGCAGTTGCTGCAGCAGGGCCGGGAACCGATCCTGCGTCGGGTGGCGTTCGAGCCGGTGGACA
The DNA here is from genome assembly GCF_040223995.2 of Stenotrophomonas sp. WHRI 8082. NCBI lineage: Bacteria > Pseudomonadati > Pseudomonadota > Gammaproteobacteria > Lysobacterales > Lysobacteraceae > Stenotrophomonas > Stenotrophomonas sp. WHRI 8082. Next base: position 3,903,413 of record NZ_CP167826.1, read on the forward strand.
CCATCAAGGCAAGGCTGGACGCGCGGGAGTCGGGCGCCTATACGGTTATCACCGACGACGGCCGCACGGTGCTGCGCAGTGCCGGTGCGGCTGCCGCCATCGCGCCCGCGTTGGCCAGGCGCGTGAACGACGAGGCAGGAAAGGCCGATGTCCGGTTCTACCAGGATGGCCAGTTCGTGGTGGCCGGTCCGGTGGCGGCAGTGGACTGGCGCATCCTGCATACCTATGGCTGGGGCGACCTGTGGCACGACAAAGGTCACCGGCTGTTGGCCCAGCTGCTGGCGGCGACGCTGATCCTCGCCGCGTTGTGGTGGGTGTTGCTGCGGCTGGATCGGCGCGTCTTCATGCCTGCGCTGGCAGATGCGTGGCGGGTGTACGAAAGTGAAGCGCTGAGTCGCGTCATCATCGATACCTCGCCGGTCGGCCTGGTCCTGATCGATCCGGAAAATGGTGAGCCGCTGGTGCAGAACGAGCTTGCCCGGCAGATGGCGGATGCGGCAGCGACGGTGGACGGGCAGACCTTGCATGCGGCGCTGGCGGATAAAGTGCAGGCCGATGCGGCAAGCGGACAGCCGGTGCGGGAATTCCTCTGGAGCGCGCCGGTCGCCGCGCCGGGAGAGCCTGCGCTGAGACTCCAGGTGGCCATGGCATTGGCTGCGTACCGCGACCGTGCCGTGTGGGTGTGCGCGTTGCGCGATGTGACCGCCCAAGCGGAGCTGGAGCAGACGCTGCGGAGTGCGCGACACGATGCGGAACGTGCACGCGCTGCCGCCGAATCGGCATCGCGGGCCAAGTCGGCGTTCGTCGCCACGATGAGCCACGAAATCCGCACCCCGCTCAACGGCGTGCTGGGGCACCTGGAGCTGCTGGCGCGTTCGCCGATGCAGCAGGCGCAGCGCGAACGGGTGGAGCGTATCCGTCTTTCGGCCGATGCGCTGCTCGGCATCATCAGCGACGTGCTGGACTTTTCCAAGATCGAGGCCGAGCAGCTGGACATCGATGCGGTCGCATTCACGCCGCGGCCGCTGATCGAGCAGGCGGCGTTGCTGTTTGCGCCGGAAGCCCAGCGTAAGGGCGTCAAATTGTTCTACGCCATCGCCCCAGAGCTCGAGCGCACGTTCCAGGCGGACATGCACCGCATCCGTCAGGTGCTGAACAACCTGCTTGGCAATGCGGTCAAGTTCACCGAGTCGGGCCGTATCGTGGTACGCGCGCAGTTGCTGGAGCGTCCGCCAGGTGCTGCACCGATGCTGCGCCTGCAGGTGGTCGACTCTGGCATCGGCCTGGGCGAGGAGGCGTTGGCGCAGTTGTTCCAGCCCTTCCAGCAGGCGGATGCGAGCATCTCTCGGCGCTATGGCGGCAGCGGCCTTGGGCTGGCGCTGTGCCAGCAGCTGGCGCGGCTGCTGGGGGGCAGCATCCGCGCAGAGAGCACCCTGGGCGTCGGCAGCGTCTTCACCTTCGAGGTGCCCGTGCAGCCGGAGGGGGCTCCGGTCAGCAGCGCACAGCCGCTGCGCGGCCGTCGCATCACGCTGCTGTCGGCGGCAGCGGAGTGGCGCCATGAAATCGCGGGTCTTCTGCAGCGCTGGGGTGCGGAGGTGACGGTGCTGGAGCAGCCCCCCTTGCAGCTGTTGCCGCACGCCGATACCACGCTGCTGCTGTTCGGCGAGCGACGCGCCTGGACGGCAGACGAGGAAAATGCGCTGGCGGCGCTGCATCATGATGTCGTCCGCGCGTCTCCGAATGGGCCCTTGTCGCCACAGCCGATGGACGATGGCGTACATGTCAGCAGCTACGCCGCCGACGCGTTGCTGCGGGCGTTGAATGACATCGTCGAGGGGGCGCCCGGCGTCGTCGCCGCAGCGCCGGTCAGCGCGATGCAGGCAGCGCAGGGGCGCGTGTTGCTGGTTGAAGACAATGCGGTGAACCGCGAGCTGATCCAGCAGCAGCTGGAGACACTGGGCCTGAGCGTGGACACTGCGGAGAACGGCAGTGACGGCCTGCTTGCCTGGCGCCCCGATGTACACCTGGCTGTCCTCACCGACATCAACATGCCGGTGATGGACGGTTACGCGTTGGCCCGCGCGCTGCGCGCGCGCGACAGTGCCGTGCCGATCCTGGCAATCACCGCGACGGCGCTTGCCAGCGAGCGCGAGCGCTGTCGGGCGGCGGGCATCACTGACCTGCTGCTGAAGCCGATGAACCTGGACACGCTGGCGCGCGCGCTGGAACCCTACCTCGCGGCAGGTGCGCCTGCAGGCCCGCGTGAGGGGGGGCGGATCGCGGCGCAGGCGGGCGATGCGGACCCGCCGCCGATGGTCCTGCCGGATGCATTGCGCCGCACCTTCGTGACCAGCACGCTTGATGACCTGCAGCGGATCGCGCAAGCGCGTCTCGCGGAGGACCACGACGGCCTGCTCGATCGCCTGCATGCCGTGAAAGGCGTGCTGATGATGCTGGGCCATCGCGCGCTGGGGACCCGCTTCGGCGTCATGGAAGGGCAGTTGCGTGAGGGCGTAGCCGTCGATGGCGTCGCACTCGATGCAGCGCTGTCCGATCTGCTTGCACTGGTGGACCAACATGCCGCGCAGCTTCCGCCGACCGCGCAGGACAGTTGATGGAGCGGACCGGTCCGGCGGTCGGCTCAGCCTGCAGCGGGAGCGTCCAGGCCAAGCTCAATCGCATATTTGAACAGGTCGGCATCACGCTCCACACCCAGCTTGGCCATGCCATTGACCTTCTGCGTGCTGATGGTCTGCTTGCGCCTGTCCAGGTGCTCGGCAATGGCGTTGATGCTCATACCCCCCACGAACAGGCGCAGCACTTCGCGCTCCCGTGGCGAAAGTGGCACGGTACTGCGCTGGCTGCTGCGCGCTGGCAACAGCGGGGCCACGCTGGGAGAGAGATAGCGTCTGCCGACATGCGCGGCCATGATGGCGGCCGCCACGTGCGAGACATCGTCCCCCTTGCTGAGGATGTGGTTGACGCCGGCGTCGTACAGCGCCTGGACGACAGCGGTCTGGTCCAGTCCGGTGAACACGGCGATCTGCAGCTCGGGATAGCGCGAACGCAGCAGCTGCAGCAGCTGCAGACCATCGCCGTGCGCGCCCTGGGGCATCGCGAAATCGGTGACCACGACATCGCACGGGTGCGCATCGAGCAGGGCGATGAGCTCTGTGGAGTTGGCGGCAGAACCGACATGGACGATCGCCGGTACGGTATCAAGTGCCGCTTCGATGGCCATCCGGATCAGGGGGTGGTCGTCGGCTATGGCTACACGGATCGAGTTATCGACCATTCTGGACTCCAGCTCTCATCGGGGGGGCAGCCTGCAGACGGGCAGCGGCGCAACTATATGCCAGCTACGTGCCGAGGTGGCATATAGTGACCGCCGTACCCCATTATGGACGGGCTGCAGACGTGAAACTCCGAATCGTGATTGCCGATGATCATCCCGTGCTGCTGGCAGGCATCGCCCACCTGTTGCAGTTCCAGCCCGGGCTGGAACTGGTGGGCATGGTCAAGGATTCCACGGCGCTGGTCGATCTGGTCAGCAGCAGCAGCGTGGACGTGGTGGTGTCGGATTTTTCGATGCCGCATGGCCGCTACGGTGACGGCATTGCCATGCTGCGTTTCCTGCAGCGACGTTTCCCGAAGACCCGGCTGGTCGTGCTGACCGGCATGGAAAGTCCCCTGGTGCTGAGGAACATTCTGGCGGCGGGCGTCCGCTGCATCGTCAGCAAGAGCGATCCGCTGGACCACCTGTTGCCGGCCGTGCGCATGGCAGCGGCGGACGGCGCGTATCAGTCGCCCGAGGTCGAGTCCCGGTTGGCCGTCGAACCTGAAATGGCCGATCACGGCGCGGTGTTGTCCAAGCGCGAGAACGAAGTGCTGCGCATGTATGCCGAAGGGCTTTCGGTGATCGAGATCGCCGAGCGCATCGGTCGCAGCCGCAAGACCGTCAGTACGCAGAAGGTTGCCGCCATGCGCAAGCTCAACCTCACCACCGACGCAGACGTCTTCCACTACGCCATCGCACATGGGCTGGTCAACGCGTCCCAACAAGCGCGGGCCAAGGCAGTGGAGTCGGAGTAGACCCCCGGGATTCAGCTGGGTCCGATGCGCCCGCGCAGCGGCGGTGGGTATCCTGACGGGCTCCGCTTTGATCATCCGGTGTCGATGTGTTTCCCCTGCCTCCTGTCAGCGTCGTGCTGTTGTTGGAACAGTTCGCTGACCTGGCCACGCTGGAGCAGTCCACGTTCCTCGACACGCTGAACATCTATCTCTACACCTCGCCGCAGCAGCGCAGGCGCATGCGCGAGGCCTGGCGCGAAACGGCGGAGGCGCTGCCGGTCATGGAGGACCCCGACGCCGTCCGTTGAGCCTGCACCTTAGACGATGACGGCGCCCCTGGGCGCCGTCGGCGTGCATCATGTCGGTGGAACGGAAACCCGTGCCGGGTCTCAGTCGCCGACCACCGGTGCGGCCGGCGTCGTCGTCGGCGCGGGCAGCGTGGTCTCCGGGTTACCCTGCTGCAACTGCAACTGCTGGATCCGCTGCTGCAGGGTATCGAGCTGGCTGTTGCTGCTCTGCAGGTCGGTGCTCAGGCTGACGGCCTGCTGCTGTGCCTGCTGCAGCGCGGTGCTGACCTGCAGCGACTGCGCGCGTTCCTGCTCGACCTGCGCCTGCAGGGTGCGCAGGCGCTCCTCGTTGAAGCTGACCAGGCGCTCGGTGTAGCGCTTGCCGGCATCCAGGCGGATGGTGTCGAGGCTCACCTGTGCGAGCTGCTCGGTCTGCTGCACGAACGTGCGGTACGCATGCTCGGCGTTCTCCACCGAATCGGTCTTGATGACGCGCCAGAAGTTCTTTTCCTGGAACAGCGCGACGTAGTAATTCAGCGTGCTCGGATTGAACAGCAGGCTGGCGCCGTACGCGCCGTTGTAGGTCGTGCGCAGTTCCGTCAGCTGTTGCGAATCCATCAACTGGCGGAGCTCGTCCACCGACGTGCGGGCGACGGGCGCGGTCGGAGCGAGATCCGGTCGCGGCGTGCGTTCGGTGCGTGCGGCGAACGCCGACGGTGCGGAAAGGATCATCAACAGCGCCATCGACGCGACGGTGATCCGTCGGTTGGTCGCTGCATCCCCAGAGTCATGTCGCATGTATAGACCACCCACGAGTGGATTGTTGTTGAAGTGGAGTTCCCCGCGCGCAGTCTAGCATGCGTGAAACTGTCGCCGATGCCGCGTGCATGGCGTCAATAAACCAGTTGTGCGCCGCTGCAGCTGATCGACTGCACGTGCACGTCGGTACGTCCGAGTTCCAGGCCAAGCACGTTCGCCAGCGTGATCGAGAGCAGCCTGCCGACCTCGTTCAACAGCCCTTTTAACGGCTCCAGTGCCACTTTCAATACGGCACAGAGCACCCCGGAGCAGTTCAACGTGGCACCCGGCGTGGCCACGACGCTGCCGGCGTTCGGGTCGCCGATGCCGCCGGGCCGGGTCTGCAGGAACGAGGCCAGATTGCGCTTGACGCAGCCGTTGTAGTCGACGAGCTGGGTCAGCAGGCCGCTGCAGCTTTTTGCGGTCAGGTCACCCAGCAGCAGCGACAGCAGTCCGCCAAGCAGTCCGCCATTGCGCCCCTGGGTGACATCGGCGAAGACATTCAAGGCCGATGGCTGGTCTTTCAGTGACCAGTCACCAATTGGATTCAAGTTGGCGACGCGGACATCACCGCGCAGCACCTTGACGGCCTGATCGACATCGTAACGGCCGCTGGCCTGCCGCGTCGCATCCAGGAACTGACCGGCGAACTGCAGCGCAGTATCGTCGGTCCTGGCGCCGGCGATGCCGGGATTGATCATGTTGGCGAGCAGCTTCATGAGCTCATTGGTGAGGGTCATCAACGAGGTGCCGATCAGCAACGCGTTGGGGTCGGTGGAGCGGGTTTCGTTCTCGGGCACGGTCACGCGCTGGGTTCCCGACAGCGCGGCCAACTGCAGCTTGTCGTTGATCAGCGGTGCGCCCAACAGGGTGAGCAGCTGTTCCTTGCCCAGGCTGGCGTCACAGACATCGCGCCGGGTGAAACGATCCGCATCGGCCACCTTGCCGATGCACGTGCGCAGCACCGACGAGGTGACATCGAAGGTGGCGGTGCGCGGACGGGCACCACACTGCAGCGATTTCAGGTCGGCATACGCGTTGGACACGTCGACATGCAGCGGCACCTTCAGCCGGGTGCCCAGCAACGACAGCAGGCCGCCCGCCAGCGGCAGGTTGTTGGTGTCGATATCGACGAAGACACGGACCTGGGCGTTGTAGGCGCGCGCGCCGTTGTGGGTGATGCCGACCCCTCCTTGATGCGCGCCGCCGATGCCGATCGACGGCGGTTCGATCACGGCGGCCTGCGCCTGGACGAGGCCCAGCAGGGTCAGGTTGTTGACCGCGACGCCGCGTCCGCCGTTGGCGATGCTGATGCTGGTGGTTATCAGGTCCAGGGCGTTCAGTTGCGTCTCCAATGCGCTGGCTGCCGTGCCCTCCGGTGCCACTACCTGCGCGAACAGGCCGCCCCCTGCGGTATCGCTGCCCAGCTTGATGGCGAGCTGGTCGAGGTCGAGTCGGGTGGCCAGCGCGCTGCGCAGTGCGCTCAGATCGACAGCCGCCACGCCGGACTGCGCCAGCACGATTGCCGTTGCATCCAGCAGTCGGCCCAGTGACACGCGGTGTGCGGCAAGCAGAGCGTTGAAGTCACCGACGCTGATGTTCGCATCCACGGGGATGCCGAGCGCCTGCAGCAGGCCCCCCGGCGTGATGCGTGCCTGCGCCAGTCCGTCGTAGCCGAGCAGGGTGGTCTGGTCCAGGTCGACGCCGACCAGCTTCAGGGTGTTGCCGAGAGGCGTTCTGCCATTCACCCGCAGCAGTTGGGCACCCACGCTGAAGGCGGCGCTGGGTGCGCTCCGTTTGGCAACGGCCTGTGCGCTGACGGTCGGCATCGCGCTGTTGTGGCCGAAGAACGGCACCACGCTGCGTCGTGCCGTGACCTTGACCGCGTTCAGCACGTGCTGCGTGCTGGCACCGGACAGGAAGTGGTCGGCCGCCGGATGGATAGGCTTCCAGCTGCCACACTGGATATCGACCTGGCCGCCGAACCGGTTTTCCACCAGCGCGTTGCGGCGTGCCGCCGTATTGTCGCCCAGGCCGGCACTGCACAGATCCAGCCGCTGGGCGCCGGCGATGGCCGACAGGTCAGCCGTCTTCTGCGCGTCACGCTTTGCCCAGTACAGATAGCCGACTTCCACCAGGCCCAGCATGGTCACCAGGCCGACCATCAGCAGCAGCATGGTCACCGACATGGCACCGCGTTGCCGTGCGCGGCAGGGTATCGCGCAGCGGCGGGCCATGGTCAGTTGCTCCCTGCTTTGGTTGAAGTCCCGACGGTGTTTTCAAAGTACTCGGGCAGTTCGTGCTCGAAGCTCTTCAGGTAGCGCGCGTAGCTGGCGCGCGCCTGGTCGCCCAGTACGGGCAGGCCGGGTCCGGCCTGCGTGCCCGATGCCTGCAGACGGATCAGGTCGCGGGTGGCCTGGCCCGGTTCGCCGGACAGCGTGGCGACGGACGCGGCGCGGTAGGCAGGGGGCGGCACGGGGCCTGGTGTAGACGCTCGTGCAGCGTCGGCGGCAGGCGGTGCAGGCGCCTGCGCCTCGGTGCGCGACGGCACCACCGGGTCACCGAGCATGCGCCCGGTGACCGGTGCCTGCTGCGCGGCGGCGGCGGCCGCTGACAGCAGGGCGAGTGCAAGGCTGCAGCCGAGCAGGGTAGGTGAGGTCATGGGGTGCTCTCCGTGGCAGTGGCGATGTGGCCAAAGCGCTCCAGCATGTTGGCGGGAAGCGCGCTGTCGGGACGTACGGGGGTGGCGCGGACAGGGACGGTCCGGCGGTCTGCAGCAGCAGGCTGCGGCGCGCCGCGGCGCCGGTCATCTGCGGACGCGATGCCGGGTGATGAAGTGGCGGACGCCGCCTGCGTCCTGCTGGCGCGCTGGCGCAGTGCGACGGCCTGTCGCTGCACTTCGCTGCGCGTGAACGCGGAGGCATTGCCTCGTTGCAGCAGGCGTTCGGCCGTGTCCGGGTCGTTGCGCAGCAGCGCCCACACTGCCAGGTTCGCAACGGCACGCGGGTCGCCCGGTACGAGCTCCAGTGCCTGCGCGAGCGGAGCCTGCGCCTGTTCGAGTTTGCCTGCACGCAGGCGTGCGTAGCCGAGGTCACCCAGCACGGCGGTATCCAGCGGCATCAGGTGAGCCGCGCGTGCGAGGGCAGCTTCCGCCTTGTCATCCTGGTCGCGCTGCGCCGCGATCAGGCCGATGCCGTGCCAGGCCGCCGCCGCTTGGTCACCGCGCGTCAGGGTGACGTACAGGGCATCGGCCGGGTCCAGTTGGCCGGTCTGGCGCAGGGCGTCGGCCTGCAGCAGTCGTACGGCGGGTGTATCGCCATGGCGCTGCCTGAACGCATCGATGTGGGCCAGCGACGCGTAGTAGGCGCCTTGCTTCTGCATGCGCTGGATCAGGTCAAGGTAGGTGCCGCGCGTGTTGACCGCGTCCGCGCCGGGCTCGACCAGGCTGGGGGCGACCTGGCGATAGCCGCCGACGGTCTGCGAACACGCGGTGGCCAGCAGGCAGCAGCTCAAGGTCAGTATCAGGTGTCGCCGCATCGTCGTCATATCCGGGTGAGGGTAGAAGCCAGCGCGAGCAGCGCAGGGCCGGAAAGCACCAGCATCAACGCCGGCAGCAGGGTCAGCATCATCACCACGGTCATCTTCACCGACAGCTTTCCCACCTTTTCCTTCAGGGTGTGCCGCCGTTGTTCGCGCAGCCGCAGGCTGAACTGCTTGAGCGGCTCCTGCACCGCCCCGCCGTGGGCATGCACCTGCAGGATCAGCTGCACCAGACTGCGCAGGTCGTCATCGTCGTATGCTTCGCCCAGCCGGCGCAGTGACTGCGATCGACTGCGGCCATGCGCATAGGCGATGTTGGCGTCGTGGATCTCACGACCCAGCACGGGCAGCGCGGGGCGCAGTTTCTCGCCCAGTGTCTGCAGGCTCTGGTCCATGCTGTAACCCACTCCCTGCAGCAGCCGCAGAAGGTCGATCAGCATCGGCAGTTCGTCGTTGACGCGCTTGCGCCGACGACCGGCCCAGATGCCGAGCACGATCTTCGGCAGCAGCAGGCCGGCGGCCAGCGCGGCGATCACGGTGAACACCCGTCCGGCGCCCTCGGCGTCCACGAGGGCGAGTGCCGGCAGGACGATCGCCACGGCGAGCAGCAAGCGCAGGGCGATATAGATGGCCGTGCCCCGGCGCGTGTTCCAGCCGCCGAGGTCGAGCAGCATGCGGTCCTCGCTGGCCAGCAACGCACGTTCGATGCGCCCGCCGCTGAAGCGCTGGCCGATGGCTTCCAGCCAAGCCAATGCGCTGCGCGGTGCTGCCGGGGTCGGCACGGTTGACGCGCGGGGCTGCAGTGCGGACTGCAGCGTCGCATCACTGCGTTGCTGTCGAACCGCCTGGATCCAGTACAGCGCACCGAACAGCGCCACGCTGGCGGCGAACAGCAGCAGCGACAGGGTCCACCAACCGGTCGGGCTCATGGGTCTGCTCCCGGTGCGGCGTGCCGGTGCTTCATAGCGATTTCGCCAGCCGGTACAACAGGAAGCCGCCCACCAGTTCCAACCCCAGCGCTGCCAATAGCAGGGTGTGTCCCTGTGGCTGGCGCAGCATCGGCTCGAAGAAGCCGGGGCTCACCAGGGCCATCAGCAGGGCGCTGATGGGAGGCAGCAGGCCGAGTACCCACGCCGACATCCGGGTTTCCGAGGTGGTGGCCTTCAATTCCTGCTGCGCCTGGTCCAGGTCGCGCATGAAGTCGCTGAGCCGCTGCAGCACCTGATCGGAGCGGCCGCCGATGCGGACGCAGACACCCATCACCACCGCGAGCACCTCCAGTGCCTCCACCCGCCATGGAGCCGACGCCTGCGACAACGCCCGGTCGAGATCCATGCCGGTACGCGCATTGCGCAACGTGACATCCAGCAGGTCGCGCAAGGGCGCGACGGTCTGGATCGCTGCGGTCTGGAAGGACATCTGCAGACTGTTGCCCAACCCGGTCAGGCGGACCAGGTTGTCGAGGAAGTCAGGCAGTTGGCGGACCAGCTTCTGCTGCAGCTTGCCGATGCGTCGCTGCAGGACGAGCCCACAGACGAGTGCGTACAGGCCCAGCGTGACCGGAAATGCCCAGCCGGTGCCCAGGCGCACCACGGCAAACGAAGAAAACCCGATTCCTGCCAGCAGGGCCAGCACGGCCGCACGCCAGCCCGGACGCATGCCGGCGCGCAGCAGGTTGGCATCCCACGGCAGCGCGCTGGCGTTGCCTGCGGTCGCCCCCGGTGTAGCGGGCAGGGGTGCGATCGCGGCGGCACCGGATGCAGCGGAGTCGAGCTGCGTGGCCGACGCGGGTGCTGCGCTGCGCTGCAGGCGCTGCTCTGCGTGTCCCATCGACGCCTGTGCGCGTGCCCGGCGCTGCGCACTGCCGAGCAGCAGCAGGGCGCAGGCACCCAGCACGGCGGCGATGCACAGCAACAGCAGCACCGTGGCCATGCTTACCAGGCCCCTGCGTTGAAGGATTCGCGCAGTGCCTGGCGGAACGGCTCCAGTTTGTGCGAATGCGGGTGGAAGCCCAGCCCGATCCAGCGGTCACGCTCGCGACCCTCCGCATCCAGCTCGACTTCGTGACGGAACATCTCCTGGGTCGAGATCATGCTGTCGCTGACCCCGGTGATTTCCGTGATCGACACCAGCACGCGACGGCCGCTGCCCAGCCGGGAGATCTGCACGATGAAATCGATCGCGCTGGCGATCTGCCTGCGCAGGCTGTCCTCGCTGCCCTGGAAACCGGCGAACCCGGCCAGCATCTCGATGCGGTAGAGGCAGTCGCGCGGGGAATTCGCATGGATGGTGGCCATTGATCCGTCATGGCCGGTGTTCATCGCCTGCAACATTTCCAGAACCTCCGCGCCGCGGACCTCGCCTACCACGATACGGTCCGGACGCATGCGCAGGCTGTTGCGCACCAGGTCGCGGATGCTCACCGCACCGTGTCCATCGGTACCGCCGATGCGGCTTTCCAGGCGCACCACGTGGGGATGGTTGAGTGACAGCTCGGCGGTGTCCTCCACCGTCAGCACGCGCTCGTTCTCCGGGATGTAGTTGGCCAGCGCGTTCAACAGGGATGTCTTGCCGGAGCTGGTGCCGCCCGACACCAGAATGTTGCAGCGACCGAGCACCATCGCCTGCAGCAACGTCTGCATCGGCTTGTCGAAGGTGCCCATCGCCAGCAGCTCGTCCGGGGTGAACGGGTCCTTGCGGAACTTGCGGATGGAGACCATCGGCCCGTCCACGGCCAGCGGCGAGATGATGGCGTTCAGGCGTCCGCCATTGGGCAGCCGGGCATCGACCATCGGGTTGGAGTCATCCAGCCTCCGCCCCAACGGCGCGATGATCCGGCGCAGGATGCGCAGCAGGTGGGTGTCGTCGGTGAAACGCTGTGGGGCGCGCTGCAGCCGCCCGCCCTGCGAGACGTGCACGTCCTTGTAGCCATTGATCAGGATATCTTCGATGTCCGGGTCACGCAGCAGGTCATCGAGTGGACCAAATCCGGTGAGCTCCTTGACCAGGCCCTCGGCAACGATCTGCATCTCCTGTTCGTTGATCGGGATGCGCCATTCCTGCACGAACCCGGCTGTCTCACCCTCCACCCAGCGCCGCACGGTGTCCGGTGCCCACGCATCGATGTCGATGCGTTCGTCTTCCACCCGGTTGAGCAGGTGTTCGTGCGCGGCGGACAGCACCTTCTGGTACTGCTCTGTCTGCGCGAACGGCAGCGGCGCGGGATCAGGCGGTACCTCGCGGAAGGGTGCGTTCGGGAACGGCATCACTTTGTCTTCCATGGCAGGCTACTCAGGGCGTGGGCGAACCTGACGCGCAGGCCCTGCGCTTCGGGTGGGCTGGTGGTCGGGTCGAAGCGGGCCAGCAGCGGGGCGAGGGCACGCACGTAGGGATCACGCGGCGCATCGTCAAGCAACAGGTGGCCTTGGCTGGCACTGGCGCGCAGCCGCGGGCGGTCGGGCAGGGTGGCCAGCAACGGCAGCGCAAAACGCGTGGCGATCTGCGCGGCGGTCAGGCCGTTGTGTTCTCCATCGCGGTTGACGATCAGTTTCAGCCGATCGCTGCCGCGCAGGCCCGCAGGCAACTGGTGCAGCAGCTGGTCGAGCGATACCAGGCTGGCGATCGCGCTGTCGGTGACCAGCCAGATCTCGTCGGCGTTGTCGAGCAGCGTGCCCGGTACCTGCCGCAGCGGCGTGCCGCCAAGATCGCACAGCACGCTGGAGAACAGGCTGCGCAGGCGCTGCAGCAGCAGGCCGGGGTCACTTGGCGGCAGCGCTTCGCTGCCGGCAGCGCGATCCAGCAGTACCAGGCCGCCGGGATGCCGGGCCATGGCGGTGCGGGCGAGGGTGGCATCGATGCGTGCGGCACTGCGCAGGGCTTCGTCGTAATGGAACCGGCTGTCGATGTTGAGGTAGAGCGCGAGGTCGCCGGCGGGCTGGCTCATGTCCAGCAGCAGCACATCCTGGTGGTTCCCAGCGGCTCGCATCTGCTGCGCGAGCACGCTGAGATGGGCGGCCAAGGTGCTGCTGCCCATCCCGGCGCGCACGCCCAGCAACAGGGTCAGCGGCGCCTTCCGTGCAACCTCCGGTGTGGGGGGCGCCGGCGCGATGGCCGCCCGCGTGAGGACGGCAAGAATCTCTTCGGCATCGGCATCCAGATCAACGAAGTCGCGCAGTCCCGCGCGCAACGCGCTGACCACCCCCTCGATCTGGCCCAGGCTGGTCGCCCCCACGGCGACCATCGACAGGTCGGGGCGGATCTGCCGCAGCTGGCGCACCAGTTCTGCCGACGCGGCAGCCCGTGCTGCATGGAAGTCGAGCAGCACCAGCGCCTGCGCCCCCACGCGCAGCTGCTGGACCGCGCCCGGGAAGCCGGCATCGTGGTGGCCCAGCGTCCAGTTCGGCGGCAGCTTCGCCGCCAGCCTGGGCAGCAGGTCGCGGTCACTGGCAAGCACGACGAGGTTCATCGGCGGTCCCAGGGCCGGCAGGCTGAAGGCGGTGGCGAGTGGCATGGGCTGTGGGCTCCGGCCATGGATCAGCGAGAGAAACCGGGCACGGCGTCGGGGCCGGCCGGCCCGATCAGCCAGGACCCCCACACCGGCAGGTTGGCGCGTGACTCGCGCTCGCCGGGGAGTGGCAGCTCGGTGTTGCGCGCCAGCGGCTTGACCAGCCGCGGCGTGACGATGATGACCAGCTCCTTGTCCTGGCGCTTGTAATCCAGGTTGCGGAAGAACGAACCGATGATGGGCAGGTCACCCAGCAGCGGCAGCTTGTTCACGGTGGAGGCCACCGTGCTGCTGACCAGCCCGCCAATGACGAAGCTTTCGCCATCACCGAGTTCAACGGTGGTGTCGGCGCGGCGGGTGCTGATCGATGGCACCTGCACGCCGTTGAGGGTCAGCGCATTGCTGTAGTCCAGGTCGCTGGCTTCGGGCGCTACCTTCAGCGCGATCCGGTCCGCCGACAACACCGTGGGCGACACCGTCAGGCCGATGCCGAACGGTTTGAAGGTGATGGTGGTGGTGCCCAGCCCTTGGGGTTCCAGCAGCGGCAGCTCGCCACCGGCAAGGAAGCTTGCACTCTGTCCTGACAGGGCAACCAGCGTGGGTTCGGCCAGCACACGGGCCATGCCATTGCTCTGCAGCAGGTCCAGGTCCGCGGTCCACAGATCCTTGCTGGAGCCGAACACCAGCTTGAATGCAGATTGCAGCGGGGTACTGCCGCCATCGCCATCGCCGCCCCCCGGGACGCCACCGGGCCGTGCGATGCCGTACGAGAAGCCACCGTTCTGGTTCTGGAAGTTGATGCCGATCTGCTTCAGCACCGTGCGGTTGAACTCGACCACCTTGACCTCGACCTGCACCACTCCGCCGATGCCGACCGTGGAGATGTCGCTGACCTGACCGTCCTTGCCGACCGCGGCATCGGCCGCCTTGCGTGCCTGGGCATGGTCGAGCAGGGACGCGCTGATACCGCTGACCAGCGCGTCGCTGCCCTGGACGGTGACCGCGGCGCCGCCTCCCTCTGCAAGCGAGAGCCCGCCCTGTACCGCGCTGCGCACATCGATCTGCAGGCGTTGCGGATCGCGCTGACCTTTCTGCCACAGCAGCAGGGTGGTGGTGCCGGGGGCCTTGCCGACCAGCAGGGCGTCGCGGTTGCCGCGCAGCATCACCACATCGGCGACCGAAGGATCCGCGATGGCCACCCGCTCCAGATCGGCAGGCAGTGCCCAGGGACGCTGTTCGCGCGTCTGCAGGACGATGTCCGCCGACACGTTGGCCAGCAGCGCGGGCGAGGACACGAGCGCGACGAACAGGATCACCACCCGCAGCGGGCAGCGCAACAGACGAGGCGTGCAGCGAGGAATCATGGAGGGTCTCGTCGAGTTCAAGGGGTGCTGCTGCCGCGGATGATTTCGATGCCGGCCGGTGCCTGTCGTGGCACTGGACGCCGGGTTGTGGCGACCGCGCTGGCGGCTGCCGCTGCGGCGGGACGCGGCCCGCTGCGCCCTGCCAGCGCGTCGAAATCAAGACCGGCGAACGCGTCGTTCTCCGGGTTCGAGACCGCGGCAGCGCGTTCGTCCTGCAGTCCGCGCGCAGCGGCCAGCACCGTGCGCGGCACCGGGAACAGGCTGGGGTCGGCGACGGCCGTGTCGGCGGGATTGCGCAGGGCAAGGAACAACTTGCCCTGCTGTGCGCCGAGCAGCAGGCGATTGGCCTCGGCTACCGGCACCGCCAGCACCGCACTGCGCGCCGGTTGCTCAGGCGGACGGCTGCTATTGTCCGCGCTGGCAGACCCGCGGATGTCCGCCGCGCGCGGGTCGCTGTCAGCTTCCTGCAGCGGCTCGTCCGTGCCCGTAGCTTGCGTCCGTGGCACGTGCAGATCGTGTGCGCCGTAACTCAGCACGCGCAGCCGGGACAGCAGCAGACGGGTCTGCGCCTGCTCCGGCTCGCCGTAGGCCTGGCTGCCTTTGAGGTTGAGGAACACGTCGACGAAATCGCCCGGCAGGATCCGGTTGCCCGCAGCCGCCAGCTCATCGACCGGCACGGCAAGCGCGCGCTCACCTGGACGGACCTGGAAGGAGAACCCCTGCGCGAGGAATTCCTGTTGCAGCACGGTGCCTTCGGCGATGTCCTGGGCAGGCACCAGGCCGACCACGTGCGCCGTGTCGCGGTACGCGCCGGCAGGGGAGTGCGGACGCACGCTGATGCGGACCTGCGACAGCTCGATGGGGCTGCCGGCCATCAGCCGCCCACTGGCCTCGACAACCCGTTCCTGCGGTACCTCGGCGGCGCTGTGGGTCGGCGGAATGGCCGGCGCGCGGGCCTCCGCAGCGCGGCGGCCGACGACGAGCGCGATGAGGGCGAGCAGCACCGCAAGGGCGAGCAGGACAATGGCGGCGATGCGGGTGAACTTGAGCATGGAGCGTCTCCTGACACCTTTCAGTTACTGCCCAGGTCGAGTTGGGCGACGGCGATGCTGCGGATCGGACGGTCCATGGCCCAGCCGTACAGCCGCCCGGTTCCGGGAAGGAAGGGGTGCGCACCGTAGTCGTAGCTCACCGACACCTGGATGCAGTGGGCGTCCGCCATGCCGACGCAGGGCGTGGGCTGGGAAACGAGGATGGGGGCGCTGCCGCCGTTGCTGCAGTCCGGGGTCTGTCCGGCATAGGCGAGCAGCCACTGCATGGAACGCTGTGCGGCCTGGCAGGCGCCGATGCGGCGCTGCTGTGCGGTGCCGAAACGAAGCGATGCGCGCGCCCCTTCTGCCGAGGCCGTGGCCAAGGTCTGCTGCACGGCCATCATCATCACGCCGGTGTAGGTCAGGAACAGCAACGGCAACACGCCGAGCATCAGCATGAAGGCGAATTCGAGGGTGACCACGCCGCGCTGGCGGGAAGGGCGGGCAGAGCGGGCAGGGAAGCGGACGTTCATCGGACGCCCCCGGCAACAGTCCAGAGCACCCAGGCCATGGCAGCCGCACCCAGGTAGGCGGCATACGGAATCCCCGCACGCCCTTGCCGGGCACTGTGCATGCGCTGTATCGCCGGACGTTCGTGCAGCTGGCTTTCCCACTGCTGTCGCGCGAGCACCATCCGGACCGGCAGCAGGCCCTGCAGCGCACGCCAGGCGTACACAGCGACGGCATGCACGCCCGCCAGCAGGCTGGCTACGATCCAGACGGGCAGCAGCGCCTGCCAGCCGAGCAGCAGCCCCACCACGGCGAAGAACTTGACGTCGCCCGCGCCCATCCAGCGGATGGCGTAGAACGGAATCAAGGCGGCAAAGCCGATCAACAGGCCGAGGACGTGGCGCATCGGATCGCTGTCGGGCGATGTCAGCGCCGAGGTCGTGATGATCACGACCCCGGCGCCCGCCGCCGCCAGCAGCCAGAGATTGGGAACACGACGTGCGTAGAGATCGCTGATCACGATCCGCAGGCACAGCACCATGGCCAACAAGCTCAAGGCGGTCATCGTTGGGCTCCTCCGGTGAGCGCACGTCCTGGAGACGCGGACTTCAGTTGCCAGGCGCGTCCATGCGCCACCTGCCGGCTCAGTTCTGGGCGCTGCCGCCGCCAGCAGGAACGGTGACGTCCGCCGCCGTTGCCAGCTTGTCGAACAGTGCTTCGAAGAAAGGCTGGATCTTCTCTCCGGCGACGGTGACGAGTACGCCGGCGATGAGCGCGGCCAGCAGGCCGTATTCCAGCGCGGTAACGCCGTCTTCTTCTTTCAGGAACTTGCGGATGGATGCATTCATGACGGTTGACTCCCTTTACCTGTCAGTTATTCCAAGGATATTGCCCGGATGGTCGATGCGGCTCCGCCATGACCATTTAGTTTCCCGCACGATTCCCTGTGCAGGCAGCGGTTCCCGCGCGGGAACCTGCATATTGTGGCGACCGGCACAGGGCGCGGACTTAATAGGCGACCGGCACGACATCCACTGCCGACCCCGCCTTGCAAAGGCCGTGTGCTGGCTTGTATTCCGCCAGTCAACGGTTCCCTGAACTGCCACCGCGTGCTTACTGTGCCTCAATTTCACCTGATGACAACATCAATCGCTATGCAAATTCGGCACAAACGTGACGAATGCGATTGAGATGTGGCGGAGTGCGGACTACATCACATTTGGATCGAGTTAAAGCAGAGGCGCTCCGCGGGTGTGTCGGGAAATTGACGCGTTCACTTAATAATCGGCGTGTCCACGGCGCGTCCAGGATTTCAAGTTTACGCGCGCAGATAATCAGGCATACTCCGTTCATCAACACGAACGAACCAGGGTGCGCGTGCGCACGCCGGATGGTTGGTGAAAGTCGAAGTGTGGTGCCGAAGGGGGATGTCACTGTCATGGCAGATGGTGTTGGAAGCGTTGGCGAAGACGGATTGCGGCCGATGGACCTGGCGACGCTCGGCAATGTGCTGCGCGTGTGCGATGTGGAGCTGGTGCTGCTTGATGGCAACGGCCCGCGCGCGGCCATCGACGCACGCGTGCACGACGAGGCGCTGTTCTGCCATGTGGCGACCGGGTTCCAGGTGCGTGGTCGCTTCATGCTGCCGCCCGACTGGGCGATGGTGGGGTATGTCCATGCCGCTGATCCGGATCGCAGCTGGTGCCACGGTGTACCGCTGGCGGCCGGCACGGTGCTGACCGTGCTGCCCGAGGGCATCAGTGAATTCGCATTGGGCGCCGGAACACGCATCACGCTGGTGCTTGTCGCTGCCGCGCGGTTGCAGCGCAAATTGACCGAGCTCAGCCTGCGATCCACGCCGCCGTCAGGGCAGGCGCTGAATCTGTTCGGCATCGCCGACGACGCGGCCCTTGCGGATCACTACCGGGAACTGCAGGCAGTGTTGACCGCTGGCAACAGTGCGGGCCTGGCTGTGCAGGCAAGCGACGGCCTGTTGCACGAACATGTGCAGGCACTGCTTGCCGCGGGACCGGGCGAACAGGTGATGAACACCCGGGCGCGACGGACGCACTACCTCATCGTGCAGCGCGCCGAGAACTTCATGCGCTTGAACCTGCGCCACAACATCTACATGAATGAGATCTGCGATGCGGCGGGCGTGAGCGAGCGCGGACTGCGTTACGCGTTCGAAGATCTGTTCGGCCTCTCGCCGAACCGCTACCTGTCGATGCTGCGCCTGTCTGCTGCCTGCCGCGGGCTGTCGATGGCGGACGGCGGACGTCGCTCGGTGAAGGCCATCGCATTGAGTTGCGGCCTGTGGGATCTGTCCCGGTTTGCCGACAACTACCGCAAGGTGTTCGGTGAGCTGCCACGCGATACGTTGATGCGTGCGCCGGGCGCGACGGGCCAGTCCACCTGAGGCAGCAAACGCGATTGCCGGAATCGTGCATCGCGCTGCCGAATCTCTTCGACACCTTGCCGGAATGCGTCGTTTGCCTGCCGGAATGAAGTGCCCCGCATGAAGTGCACGCGCTGAAATAGCAGTCACCTGCCAACAGGCAGACCGAATGACTCACGACGCGTCGTCCACGGGGGACTGAACTCATGAATCGCATTTTCCGACTGGTGTGGAGCAAGCAGCTGCGCGCCATGGTCGTGGCCTCTGAACTGGCCACCGGCGCCCACGGCGGCGCCTCTTCGCTCATCGATCAGCGCCCTGGGCTGCCCGCCCCGGCCGCGCTCGCCATTGCCATGGTATTGGCGCTGTGCGCCGGCTCGGCTGCCGCTGCGGAGGACAACCAGACCATGCGTGATCTGCACGCCCTGGCCGCGAAGTACACGCAGCAGGCACCGGTGAAGATCGATGCCGATGCCGCGTTGGCCGTCCTTGCTGGCCAACAGGCGGTACGACCGCTTGTCGACGTCGATGCGAGTGTCAACCTGCGACTTGCGGCCGACCTGCCGATTGTCCGCCACGTGCTGCCCGCGAAGATGCAGGTCGCAGCGGCGGTGCGGGCAGAGGCATCGGCGGCGAAGCCGGTCATCGCGTCGGATGCCGTCGCTTCCGTCACCGATCCGCGCCGCGCCGTACCTGCGATGGCAGTGAACGCAGCCGTGCAGGCCGGTGGTGCAGCCGATCAGCCGGCGAGTGGCGTGCAGGCCGTCGTCGCTGCCGCGCTGTCGGATGGCAGAACCGCTACCGGTAGCAGCAACGCCCACGTCGCGGCAGAACCGGCCGTGCGCCTCGCCGCGAAGGAAGAAGATCCAATTGCGACCGACGTGGTGGTCAACGCCGCCCTGGATGCGGGTCCTGCCGGCGGTGTATCCGTTGCCGCCGACGCCCATGTGCTCGGTGCCGCCGATCGCAACCCGAAGCGGGTCCTCCAGGCATCTGCCAGCGCGCAGGCCAGTGGCTTGAACCTGGGCAGCGTGGTGGGCGGTGTCGGCTCGCTGCTGGGCGGCGTCGGCAGCGCAGTGGGCGGGCTGGTGCAGGGTGACTTGGGAACGGTGGTGGGCGGCATCGGCGCCGGCGTGGGCGGACTGGTCGGCGGGGTCACCGACGGGCTTGGCCTGAGCGCACCTTCGGCCATTCCGCCGGGAAGCCCGAAGGCACCGCGACCGGCCGCGCCCAACGCGGGCCTGGTCATCGGCAGCGGTGGCGTTGTCGGTACGCTGTCCACGCTGGTCGGGCCGACGTTGCAGAGTGTGCTGGGCGGCGATGGCTTCGTCCGTAATGGCGGGTTGTCGGTCAGCAGCGCCAACGTGCAGCAGACCTACTCGGTCACCAATGTGTTGGGCCTGCCGGTGGTCAACCTGACCCCGGTCGGCACGTTGCTTGACGGACTGGGTGGCGCCACCACCGGTGGCAGCTCGCACCTGACGCTGATCGGCGGCGTCACCTCGGACAGCTATATCTACAACATCAACAACGGCGACCCGAACGGGCTGCTTGGCCTGCTGCTTCCGGGCCAGGCGCCGGAGTGGGCGGCATCGTGCCTGAACGTGCTGGGTGTCGTCTCGGTGGACTGCTGGGCCGTCAATCCGGCGCAGGACTTCCAGGTGCTGATGGGCGATGGCGCCTATGCCAACGGGTCGCGCGAAGTGGTGATCGGCGCCAATGCCAGCCACCGACTGCCGCAGCAGGATGCCAACGTCGCCTTCCCCGGCAACGGCATCAATGATCCAGGCAATCCCACAGGTGTGCCGACGGCGGATTACGCCGCACGCATGGGCCACTCGGTGATCGTCGGTGACAGCGCCAGCGGCACCGCCAACGGCCAGGTGTTGCTGGGCGCGGAGGCGACGTCCAGCGAAGCCAACAGTGTCGCGCTGGGTTACCGCTCCAGTGCGTTGCGCGGTGCGCAGGCCAGCTACAACGCCTATGGGCTGGATACCGCACAGGTGTCCAGTGGCGAAGTGTCGGTCGGCTTCGCCGGTGGCGAGCGGCAGATCACCCATGTCGCGGCGGGCAGCCTCGCCAGCGATGCAGTCAACGTGGCACAGCTGCAGGGCGCGGTGGAACTGATCAACGCAGCAGGCGTCATGGCCGTCACGTACGACGACGATGGCACCGGTCTGCCCAACTTCCGCCGTGCCACGCTGGGCGGGGGAACGGGCACGACCACCTTGGCCAACATCGCCGACGGCATGGACGCCAACGATGCGGTGAATGTCAGCCAGCTGGAGGCCATGGAGCAGGGCGCGGTGCGCTATGACGTAGCCGCCGATGGCAGCGTGGACTACCGCAGTGCCACGCTGGGCAACGGCAGCGGCACGACCCGGCTGAGCAACCTGGCCGACGGCATGGTCGCTGCGGCCAGCACCGAAGCGGTCACCGGCGCGCAGCTCTCCACTACCAATGAGGCGCTGTCGGCGTTCTTCGGCGGCACCACGTCCTATGACCCCGCTACCGCGCTGTTCACTGCGCCGCAGTTCGCCATCACCTCGGTGGCAGCGGACGGCGGGCAGGCAGCAGGCGTGTACGACAATGCCAACGACGCGTTCGACGCGGTCGGCGGATCGCTGGTCAACCTCAATACGCAGATCAGCGACATCCGCAATGGGGAGGCGTCGCGCTTCTTCAAAGTCAATTCAATTGGCGTGGATGCGGCGGCGCCGGGCACGGAGTCGGTCGCCATCGGGGGCGGCGCCAGCGCAATGGCGGGCAATGCCGTGGCACTCGGTGCGGGCAGCGTGGCGGATCGCGCCGACAGCGTGTCCATCGGCGCGCTGGGTGCCGCGCGCCAGCTGACCAACGTGGCCGATGCCACCGAAACCAACGATGCGGTCAATCTGGGGCAGCTGCAGGCTTCTGAACAGGGCGCGCTGCGCTACGACATCGCGGCCGATGGCAGCATCGACTACCGCACGGCCACCCTGGGCAACGGCACCGCGACCACGCTGAGCAACCTGGCGGCGGGCGAGGTGGCGGCCACCAGCAGCGAGGCGATCAACGGGGCCCAGTTGTTCGCGGCCAGCCAGTCCGCCGCAACGCATCTGGGCGGGGGCGCCGGCGTGGATGCGACGGGTGGCATCACGGCCCCGACCTATACGCTCAACAGCGTGGCGGTTGACGGTTCCGTCAGCAGCGGCGACTACAACGATGTGGGCAGCGCCTTCGACGCGGTGAGTACCTCACTCGCCAATGTCGCCGACAAGACCGACACCGTGGACCGGCTGGCCGTGAAGTACGACGCCGATGCCTCCGGCAACGCGAGCAACGCCATCACCCTGGCCGGTGACGGCAGCGGTGGCGCGGTGCAGCTGGGCAACCTGGCCGACGGCAGCATCGGCGCGGGCAGCCGGCAGGCGGTGACCGGCAACCAGTTGTTCGCCACCCACCAGACCGTCGCCAACTACTTCGGAGGTACGACCGTGTATGACGGCGCAACCAATACCTGGACCGCACCGACGTTCCGCATCTCGTCCATCGCCACCGATGGGTCGGTGGTTGGCAGTGACTACGGCAATGTCACCGTCGCGTTCTCTGCCGTGGACTCGTCGCTGCAGAACATCAACCAGCGCATCGACACCATCGGCGGCGGCGGAAGCGCGTTCCTCGCGGTCAACTCGAGCAAGTCCGGCGCCACGGCCGCAGGCACCGACGCGGTAGCCGTAGGGCCGCAGGCCAGTGCGGCCGGGACGGCCAGCGTGGCGATCGGCGATGGCGCCAGCGCGGCGGCCGGCAACAGTGTGGCCCTCGGTGCAGGATCGGTCGCCGCGACGGGAGCGCAAGCCGGCTACACCGGGGCGTTCGGTGCCGCAGGCAGCAGCAGCTCGGCGGGTGAAGTGTCGCTTGGCAGCACCGGCAGCGAGCGGCAGCTCACCCATGTGGCCGATGGATCGGCGCGCTACGACGCGGTGAACGTCGGCCAGCTGCAGAACGGTGTGCAGTACGCTATCGACGAGTCCAGGAGCTACACCGACCAGCAGATCACCAACATCAACAACGGCAGCGCCGGGATGTTCCAGGTGAACAACTCGCAGGCGCTGGCCAATCCGTCGGCGAGCGGCAGCAACGCTGCCGCCGGTGGCGCAGGCGCCAACGCCGCCGGGGCGAATGCCACGGCATTGGGCAACGGCGCGCAGGCACAGGCAGACAACACGGTTGCGCTGGGTGCGGGGTCGGTCGCGAACCGCGCCAACACGGTGTCGGTGGGCAGCGCGGGGGCGGAGCGGCAGATCGCCAACGTGGCCGACGGCAGCCAGGCCACCGATGCGGTGAACGTCCGCCAACTGCAGGCCTCGCAACAGGGCACGATCCGCTACGACAGCACCACCAGCGGCGCCACCGATTTCAGCAGCGTCACCCTGGGCCAGGCGGGCAGTGGCCCGACCCAGGTCCGCAACGTGGCGGCCGGCTCATCGGGCACGGATGCGGTCAACGTGGATCAGCTCCGCAGCGGCATGTCGCAGACGCTGGACTGGTCGAAGGCCTACACAGACGAACGCATCGACAGCTTCGACCGCAACCTGAAGCGCACCGACGACCGTGCGTCGGCCGGCATCGCATCGGCCATGGCGGTGGCTGCATTGCCGCAGCCCAGTGAGGCCGGCCGCAGCATGGCCTCCTTCGCGGCGGGCAGCTTCAACGGCGAGTCGGGCATGGCACTGGGCATTTCCGGCGTCTCCGATGGCGGGCGCTGGATCTACAAGTTCAGCGGGTCGACCAACACCCGCGGCGACGGCGGTGTCGCCATGGGTGCCGGCATCCAGTGGTAACTGCACCGGGGCGGCCGACCCTGCGTCGGCCGGCACCGGTATCGCTTCATACAGGGGGAACCAGATGAACAGATCACTCCATCACGCCCACGCCGTGCGCTGCATGCTCGCGGCAGTGGCCCTGGGCCTTGCTGCCCTCACCGGCTGCCGCAGCCATGCGACGGCGGGTGCCGACAGCATGGCCTTTCCGCCGCCCGCCAAGGCGTCGTTGAAAGAGGGCGTCTTCGCCGATCCGGCCGACCTGCGGCGCTTCTCGCCCGGCATGAGCAAGCGGCAGCTGTACGCCCTTCTGGGCACGCCGCATTTCAACGAAGGCATGTGGGGCGTACGCGAGTGGAACTACCTGTTCAATTTCCGCATGCCACAGGGTGGCGAATACTTCACGTGCCAGTTCCAGGTGCGCTTCGATGACAAGGGCGTCGCCCAGGGCGGCTACTGGAAGCCACAGTCGTGCGCGGCGCTGGTCGAGCCGCCGACGGTGCCGGCTGCAGCAGCCCAGCCCGCCGCGTTGCCGCGTGAACCCCTGCGCCTTTCGGCCGACGCGCTGTTCGCGTTTGACAGTGCAGCGCTCAGCGCGGCAGGTCGGCAGGCGGTGGACGGGGTGGTGGGCCAGGTGCAACGCGCCAGCCGGGTCCAGCACATCGACGTGGTGGGCTATTCCGATCGTATCGGAACGACTGCCTACAACCTGGACCTGTCGCGGCGCCGCGCCGATGCGGTGCGCAGTGCCTTGGTGGAAGGCGGTGTGGACCCCACGGCCATCCGGGCCGACGGGCGCGGCGATGCCGAGCCCCTGGTCCAGTGCGCGCAGCGAAGCCACGCGCAGCTGATCGCGTGCCTGGCGCCCAACCGACGGGTGCAGATATCCGGCCGTGCGCGGATGGACTGACCGATCTCTTTCCGTGACGTGCTGTCGGCACGCTCACTTCCCGTGTCCCCCTGGTTCTCCGGCACGCGCGGCAGCGTCTCCCCCCTCCAGCCCGCGCGTGCCGGTGAGCCAGTTCTTTCTTCCAGCAGGAAATCCATGAACGCACAACTGGCCATGAAGACCCAGACCACGATCAGCCTGTACGGGCAGCTCGGCAATCATGCGGTCGTGCGTCTGCCCGGTCGCCGCCACCCCGGGTTGATCGTGCAGTCCGATACCGTGGCGGGGTTCATCGCGCAGTTGCAGGAGGCACAGGTGTCACTGCGCAGCGGACGCACCCAGCGGGCCGAGGCCGAGATGGCCCTGCTGATCGAGGTATTGCAGGACTGGTATGCGCAGATTGAAGGCCGCCTGGCCGATGCCGGCGAGGCCATGGGGTAGGGCGGGCGACACACGGGCCCAGCACGGTGGCCGACAGGGGCACAGCGTGCGGTGTTAAAATCACGCCTGATTCCTGCTGCCGCGAGACCATCATGTCGCCTGAAGCGTTCTATCCCGTGGGTACACCGGGTCAGCCCTGGGGCGAAGCCGAACGTGCGCAGTGGCGTGCACGCCAGCAGCGGCTGCGGCGATTCGACGACGACGTGCTGCCGCGCATCGATGCCCTGTCGTCGCGCTTCGAACGCGTGCAGTACGGTGCGTTGGACTACGCCGGGGACCGCTATCCGCTGCTCGCGCTGCGCAGCCAGCCGTGGGATCCGGCCCTGCCGGCGGCGCTGGTGACTGGTGGCGTGCACGGCTATGAAACCAGTGGCGTGATGGGGGCGCTGGAGTTCCTTGAGCAGCGCGCCGCCGACTACGCCGGCCGCATCAATCTGCTGGTGATTCCCTGCGTCAATCCGTGGGGCTATGAGCGCATCAACCGGTGGAACTTCGATGCGATCGACCCGAACCGCAATTTCCGCGCGGATGGCCCTGCACGCGAATCGACGGCGGTGGTCGAGCTGGTGGCACCGCTGAAGTCACAGTTCGTGCTGCACATCGACCTGCATGAGACCACGGACAGCGACGAAAGCGAGTTCCGCCCCGCGGTCGCTGCACGCGATGGCAAGCCTTTCGAGTCGGGCCTGATCCCCGATGGCTTCTATCTGGTGGATGACACCGAAAACCCGCAGCCGGCGTTCCAGCAGGCGGTGATCCGCGCGGTGGAGCAGGTCACCCACATCGCGCCGGCCGACGCCCAGGGCGAGATCATCGGCTCAAAGGTAGTGTTGCACGGGGTAATCGAGTATCCGCTGGTGGCGCTGGGCCTTTGTGCGGGCATCACCGGGGCGCGTTTCACCACCACCACCGAGGTGTATCCGGACAGTCCGCGGGCGTCCCCACAACAGTGCAATGACGCCCAGGTGGCGGCGGTCACGGCGGCGTTGGACCACGCGCTCGGCCAGGTCGCCGGTGGGTGACGTACGGCAATATGACGCAATTAACTGACGTAACCAGCCGAAACCGCGCCTAAAGCGCGGTTTTTGCCATTCTTCATGCAGAATCCATGGCAGCTCCGCCATCATGGTACGGATATCCCACTGATTCGGAGCAGGTCGCTTTCATGGAAGCACTGGAGCCACAACATACCCCGGTGCGGACCCTGCGGCCCGTCTTCGCCATCGCGTCGATCATCGTCGTGGCGTTCGCCGTCTTCGTCAGCGTGTACCCGCTCGGCGCTGGGCGCATGCTGCTGCAGGCGCAGGACTGGGCCTCGTCGAACGTAGGCTGGTACTACCTGCTGGCGATGACGCTGTACCTGGTGTTCGTCGTCGTCGCTGCGCTGTCGCCGTACGGCAATATCAAGCTGGGCGCTGACCATGACGAGCCGGAGTTCAGCTATCTGTCCTGGGCCGGCATGCTGTTCGCCGCCGGCATCAGCATCACCCTGTTCTTCTTCTGCGTGTCCGAGCCGCTGACCCACTTCATGCAGCCACCGCAGGGCGGCGGGCCGGCCGGAGAGGCCGGTGCACGCCAGGCCATGTCGGTGCTGTTCCTGCACTGGGGCCTGCACGGCTGGGGCGTGTTCGCCCTGGCGGCGATGGCGATGGCCTACTTCGCCTACCGGCACAACCTTCCGCTGGCCCTGCGCTCGGCGCTGTATCCGCTGATCGGCAACCGCATCAACGGGCCGATCGGCTATACCGTGGATGCCCTGGGGATCGTGGCCACGGTGTTCGGCTTGGGCGCGGACATGGGGTTCGGCGTGCTGCACCTCAATGCCGGCCTGTCGCACCTGTTCGATGTCCCGCATGCGCATTGGGTGCAGATCACCCTGGTCGTGGTGATGATGGGTGCCGCGGTCGCGGTGGCCGTGACCGGCGTGGAGAAGGGCGTCCGCCTGATGTCCAACGTCAACATGCTGCTGGCGATCGCGCTGGTGCTGTTCATGCTGTTTGCCGGGCCGACCCAGTACCTGCTCGGCACGTTGATGCAGAACGTCGGTGACTATCTCGGCAGCGTGGTCGGCAAGAGTTTCGATGTCTACGCCTACGGCGGACGACCCGGCTGGATGGGCAACTGGACGGTGTTCTACTGGGCGTGGTGGATCGGCTGGTCGCCGTTCGTGGGCCTGTTCATCGCGCGTATCTCGCGTGGCCGCACCATCCGCCAGTTCGTGTTCGGGGTGCTGCTGATTCCGCTGGGCTTCACGCTGGCGTGGCTGTCCATCTTCGGCAACAGCGCACTGGACCAGGTCCTGCATCACGGACAATCGCAGTTGGCACAGCTGGCCATCGATGACCCGCCGACCGTGCTGTACGCCCTGCTGGACACGTATCCGTGGAGCCGGGTGGTGATCGCGGTGACGGTGTTCGTGAGCTTCATCTTCTTCGTCACCTCGGCCGACTCCGGTGCGGTGGTGCTGTCGACCCTGTCCTCGCACGGGGGTGCGCCGGAAGACGATGGCCCACGCTGGCTGCGCGTGTTCTGGGGCGCAGTGACCGCCGTGGTCACCGCGGGCCTGCTGCTGGCCGGCAACATGGACGCCCTGAAGTCAGCGGTGGTGCTGGCTTCGCTGCCGTTCTCCGCCGTGCTGCTGCTGATGATGTGGGGGCTGATGCGGTCATTCGCCGATGAGGGCCATCGCAAGCGGGCGCTGCAGTACCGTGCCTCGCCGCTGGTCGGAGCCAGCAGGCACCATCAGGGCTGGCGCCAGCGGCTGGGGCAGGCGGTCAACTTCCCGGTGCGCGACCAGGTCTACCGCTTCATGGATGACGATGTGAAGCCGGCGATGGAGGATGTAGCCGAGCAGCTGCGCGGGCAGGGCTGGGACGTCTCGACCCGCTTCGACTCGGGTGACATGGAGCTGGCGGTGGACCACGGTGAGCAGCAGGATTTCCAGTACCGGGTCATCCTGACCGGCTACCGGGTACCGTCCTTCGCCTCGCACCAGGCACGCAACAGTCGCTACTACCGCGCCGAGGTGCACCTGTACGAAGGCAGCCAGGACTACGACCTGGTGGACTACAGCCGCGAGCAGATCATCAACGACATCATCAGCCAGTACGAGCGGCACGTGCAGTTCCTGCACCTGAGCCGCTGACGCGCCACGGGGTGCGGGCAGGGCAGGGCAGCGTGCCGCCGGGAGCGCCGCGCGGCGCGCTCGCCGAGCATGGCTCGGCGCTACCGTCCCCGGCGCGCGGTTCGCGCCACGATTCTGCGGCATGGCCGTTGTAGCGCCGAGCCACGCTCGGCGGGATGCCGGCAGCGCCGAAGCGGGATGCCGTTGTAGCGCCGAGCCACGCTCGGCGGGATGCCGGCGACGCTGAAGATGGTCAAGAAAGTGTCACGCAGGTCGATAGAGAGGCTGTCCGCCCCCTTCCGAGCCTCACGATGCGCGCCGTCTCCCCCTCACCCCGCTCCCCCCGCCGACCCAGCGTGGCCCGCCGCCTGATGCTGGGCACCGGCCTGCTGGCCCTGGCCTGCTTCGGCTTCACCGCCGTCATCAGCTACTGGCGCAGCAGTGATGCGCTGCTGGAAAGCGCCCAGGCACGGTTGAAGGACCTGTCCGGCCAGGAAGCGCAGCGCATCGCGGCCGAGATCGCGGTGGCTGCCGACACCGGCACGTCACTGGCCAACAGCTTCCGCGTGCAGCGCACCCTGGGCAGCCTGGACCGGACGGCCGCCGACGCGGTGATCCGGGCCCAGCTCGAGGCGCATCCGCAATGGCTCGGCATGGGCACGCTGTGGGAGCCGGACGCGTTCGATGGCAAGGATGCGGACTTCGTCGGCAGCGAGGGCCACGATGACAGCGGCCGTTTCATGACGTGGTGGGCCTGGCAGAGCGGCGCCCTGGTGCGCGAACCGTTGAGGGACTACGAGAAGCCCGGTGATGGCGACTGGAACCTCAAGCCGCGCGAGACCCGCGCGCAGGCCGTGGTGGAGCCGTATTACTACCCCGTGGCCGGCAAGGACACGCTGATGACCACGGTGGCGACGCCGATCCTCGAGGGCGACCGCTACCTGGGCGTGGTGACCGTGGACTTCACCCTGGCCGCGCTGCAGGCGCGCATCGCCGCGATGCGCCCGATGGACGTGGGGCATGCCACGCTGCTGTCGCCGGCCGGTTCGGTGATGGCCAGCCGCAACCCAGCGGATGTCGGCAAGGTCCGCGACGATGCCGCCACCCGCGCGATGCTGGCCGCCGTGGCCAAGGGGGAAACGGTGAGCGGTGAGGTCGACTTCAATGGTGAAAAAGAGCTGCAGGTGTTCGTGCCGCTGCGCGTGGGCTCTGCGCCGCAGGTCTTCGCACTTGGTATTTCGGTGCCTGCCTCGCACGTGATGGCGCAGGCCCGGGAACTGCTGTGGGTGATCGTGGCCGTGGGCCTGTTGTCGGCGTTGCTGCTGAGCGCCGCGCTGTATCTGCTGCTGCAGCGGCTGGTCCTGAAGCCGCTGGCGGAGGCGGAGCATGTCTCGGCGGCCGTTGCCGAAGGCAAGCTGGACAGCCGCATCAGCGTGGTGCGCGATGATGAAGTGGGGCGCCTGCTGGGCGCGATGGGCAGCATGCAGGACCAGCTGCGCGCCGTCATCACTGCCCAGTCGGAACTGGCCGAGCGGCATGATGAGGGACAGATCAGCTACCGGCTGGACGCGGCGGCATTCCCCGGTGAGTACGGTCGCATGATCGCCGGTACGAACGCGTTGGTGGCCGGCCACGTGGCGGTGCAGCAGCGCCTGGTGCAGGTGATGGCCTGCTACGCCGTGGGCGACATGAGTGCGGACATGGAAGACCTGCCGGGCGAGAAAGCACTGATCAGCGCTGCCATGCGCGATACCAAGGCCAACCTGCAGGCCATCAACACACAGATCCTGCAGTTGGCGCACGCCGCGGCGGCGGGTGACTTCACCCAGCGTGGCGATGCGTCGCGCTTCTCGCATGACTTCCGCGGCATGGTGGAAGGGCTCAACACCCTCATGCAGACCACTGACGCCAACCTGGCGGAGCTCTCGCGGCTGCTGCAGGCGATCGCCCGCGGTGACCTGACGGCGCGGATGGAGGGTGATTTCCACGGCGTCTTCGCGCAGATGCGCCGTGATGCAGATACCACGGTGGAACAGCTGACGCGCATCGTCGGCGGCATCCAGCAGGCCAGCGCGATGATCAACACGGCGGCCGGCGAGATCGCGGCGGGCAATGATGACCTGTCGCAGCGCACCGAACAGCAAGCCGCCAGTCTGGAAGAAACGGCGGCGTCGATGGAAGAACTGACCTCCACCGTGCGCCAGAACGCCGACCATGCGCGCCAGGCCAACCAGCTGGTGCAGGGCACGGCCGGGGTAGCGTCACAGGGCGGCGAGGTGGTGGCGCAGGTGGTGCAGACGATGAGCGGCATCGAAGTGTCGTCGCGGCGCATCGCCGAGATCATTTCGGTGATCGATGGCATCGCCTTCCAGACCAACATCCTGGCGCTCAACGCGGCCGTGGAAGCGGCACGGGCGGGCGAGCAGGGGCGGGGGTTTGCCGTCGTCGCAACCGAGGTGCGTGCATTGGCGCAGCGTTCGGCCACGGCCGCGCGCGAGATCAAAGGCCTGATCGATGACTCCGTGGAGCAGGTGGAGCAGGGCGCCACGCTGGTACGCCAAGCAGGCAGCACGATGCAGGAAATCGTAAGCTCGGTGCACCGGGTGACCGACATCATGGCCGAGATCTCCGCCGCCTCGCAGGAACAGAGCGCGGGCATCGAACAGGTCAGCCAGACCGTGGTGCAGATGGACGAAGCTACCCAGCAGAATGCGGCCCTGGTGGAAGAGGCGAACGCGGCCGCGCGTTCGCTGGAAGAGCAGTCGCACGAACTGCAACAGGCGGTGGCGATCTTCCGCCTGCGCGGTACCGCTGGCACGGCGAACGTGCCCAGGCGTGTAGTCGCCGAACCGGCGTGAGGTTTCCGGGCTGACGGCCAGCGGGCGTAGCGCAGGATGCGCCGCGCGGTGCGCTCGCCGAGCATGGCTCGGCGCTACCGTCTCAGGTACCTGTGGTAGCGCCGCGCCATGCTCGGCGAGACAGACGCGATTAGGGGCGCAGCAGCACCTTGCCGGTGCGCCCGGACGCCAGACTGGCCGCCGCCGCGTCGGCAATGTCATCCAACGAGAACACCGCCTGCACAGGCAACTGCAGCTCGCCCGCCGCCGCGCGCTTCAGCAGTTCGCCCACCAGCCGCTTCTTGTCGTCCACGGCCATCGCCTGGCTGACCTTGCTGCCCCAGAAGCCTTTGACGGTGGCCTGCTTGAAGATCACATCGCCCGACGGGATCTGCATCGGTTCGCCGGTCATCGAACCAAACGACACCAACGTGCCGCCCTCGCCGAGCAGGCCCAGCAGCTCGCCGCTGGCCGTGCCACCAATCGAATCCACGGCCGCCGCGGCCAATGCCTCGCCGAGCAGGCCACGCACCGCGTCCTGCCAACCGTCCGACGCCGTGGACACGACATGCGGGATGCCCATGGCCTCCAGCTCCGCGACGCCGTCGTCGCGGCGGACCAGGTTGACGACGTTCACGCCGCGCGCCTTGGCCAGCATGGCCAGGCTCTTGCCCACTGCACCGTTGGCGGTGTTCTGCACGATCCACTGGCCGCGCTCCACCTTGAGGAACTCCAGCAGCATCAGCGCGCTCAGCGGCATCGCGATCAGCTGTGCGGCGACTTCGTCGCTGATGCTGTCCGGCATCGGGATGACCATCCGTTCCGGCGCGATGAACGCCTCGGCCCAGGTGCCGTGCACCGATGCAGCGGCGACGCGCTGGCCGATCTTCAAACCTTCGACGCCCTGGCCCAGCGCATCGATGGTGCCCAGGCCCTCGCTGCCGCCAATGGCCGGCAGGGTGGGCTTGTAGCCGTACTTGCCGCGGACCGTCCACAGATCGTGGTTGTGGATGGGCGCGAGCACGGTGCGGATGCGGACTTCGCCCGGGCCGGGCTCGGGCAGGTCATGATCGGCGGCGGACAGGACGGATGTCGGGTCGCCGAAACTGGCGTGGAGGGCAGCGCGCATGGTGAGTCCTTGGTACGTAGAAACAGAGGGACAGCGTGCCACCCGTCCCTGCAACAGCAGGTCAACGCAGGCTGCGACCTATCGTCGCAACGCCGGAAAATCGCTCATCTTGTGTTGACGGCATTGGCCAAGCCCACTATGTTGTGGCTGTCACTCCCGGTCAGCCGCCGCCGCCGGACGCAACCTCTACGTCCCGCGGCCAGCCTCCCCTGAAGCTTTCCGTGTCGACGCGGCCGCCACCATGCGGACGCAGGTCGCCCCCACGGTCCGGATACCGGCCGCAGGCGCAGGCAACAGCCGACGATCTCCGTTCCCGCGCGATGGCATCACACCCGACTTCCTCGTGCGCCGGTATCGCGTGCGGGGTTCCATGGCCACACCCGGGTCCCGCGGTGTGCCAGGAGAGCTGGACCATGACAGACACCCCTACCGCGCGGCCGCCCCGGCCAGCGCCAGCGACGCCGTGCACGCCACTGGCGAGTCCATCACCACGTGGATCACCAAGGAAGCAGGAAATCGCAAGCTGCCCTTCGATCCGCTGCGCCTGGACCGCAGCATCGACCGGATCCAGCATGATCTGCCGATGCTGGACGTTGCCGGCTTCCGCCGCAGCGTGCATTCCATCGTCGAGCGCAAGCCCCGCATCAGTGCGGATGACCTGGTCGACCTGATGATCCGGGAAGCGGAATCGCGGGTCGACGTGGTGGCCCCTGAGTGGGAGCAGTTCGCCGCGCGCCTCTATCTGGCGCGGTTGTACAAACGCGCCGCACGCAACCGCTTCTACGATGCCGGCCTCAAGTACGGCTCGTACGTCGGGTTGCAGGAAAGCCTGGCCGATCGCGGGGTGTACAGCAACGATATCCTGCGCTGCTATTCGAAGGAGGAGCTGCAGCAGGCGGGCGCGATGATCGACCCGCAACGCGACGCCTTGTTCGCCTACAACGGGCTGTACCTGCTGGCGACGCGCTACCTCGCCACCGACACCTCGCGCGAGGTGTATGAACTGCCGCAGGAGCGCTGGCTGACCATCGCGCTGTACCTGATGCAGAACGAGGGCGGAACGGGGCAGGGCGGACGCAGCCGCCGCATGCAACTGGTGGGCGAGGCGTACTGGGCCCTGTCCCATCTGTACATGACCGTCGCCACGCCTACATTGGCCAACGCCGGCAAGACCGGCGGCCAGCTCTCGAGCTGCTTCATCGATACCGTCGACGACAGCCTGCAGGGCATCTATGACTCCAACACCGACATCGCGCGCGTCTCCAAGCATGGCGGCGGCGTAGGCGCTTACATGGGCTATGTGCGCAGCAGCGGCGCACCGATCCGCGGGGTGGCGAACTCCTCCGGTGGCGTGGTGCCCTGGATCAAGCAGCTCAACAACACGGCGGTGTCGGTCGATCAGCTGGGGCAACGCAAGGGCGCCGTGGCGGTGTACCTGGATATCTGGCACCGCGATATCGAGGCGTTCCTCGACCTGCGACTGAACAACGGCGACCAGCGCCTGCGCGCGCACGATGTGTTCACTGCGGTGTGCGTCCCGGACCTGTTCATGGAGGCAGTGGAGCGCCGTGCGGACTGGTATCTGTTCGATCCGCATGAAGTAAAGCAGGCCAAAGGCTGGTACCTGCAGGATTTCTTCGACGAAACGCGCGGGCAAGGCAGTTTCCGTGACCGCTACGCGGAACTGGTCGCCGACGAGCGCATCAGTCGCCGCACCGTGCGTGCGATCGATCTGTTCAAGCGGATCATGCTCAGCCAGCTGGAAACCGGCAACCCGTTCCTGTTCTACCGCGACGAGGTCAATCGGCGGAACCCCAACAAGCACTGCGGCATGGTGTATTCCAGCAATCTGTGCACCGAGATCCTGCAGAACATGAGCCCGACGCGGATGATCCAGGAGATCGTCAGCGGCGACCAGATCGTGACCACCCGGCGTGCCGGTGACTTCGTTGTCTGCAATCTTTCCTCGATCAACCTCGGCCGCGCCATCAGGGCGGCGGACGACCTGCTGGCAAGCGACGTGCTGGAGCGGCTGATCCCCATCCAGGTCCGCATGCTGGACAACGTGATCGATCTGAACGTGCTGCCGGTGCCGCAGGCCACCATCACCAACCGGCGCTATCGCGCGATCGGCCTGGGCACGTTCGGTTGGCATCATCTGCTGGCGCAGCAGGCCATCCAGTGGGACAGCCCGGATGCCGAGACGTTGGCAGACACCCTCTACGAACGCATCAATTTCCTCACCATCCAGGCCAGCACACAACTGGCGGCAGAGAAGGGCAGCTACCCGATGTTCCGTGGCAGCGACTGGGACACCGGCGCCTACTTCCGTGACCGCGGCTATGACAGTAATGCGTGGCAGACGCTCGCCGCCGACGTGTCCCGGCAGGGGCTGCGCAACGGCTGGTTGCTGGCGGTGGCGCCGAACATGAGCACCGCTCAGATCGCCGGGTCGACCGCGTCCATCGACCCGATCTACAGCGCGTTCTATTACGAAGAAAAGAAGGACTTCCGGCGACCCGTCGCGGCACCCGGCCTGTCCCTCGACACCTGGCCTTACTACGAAAAGGGCGCCTACAAGGTGGACCAGTTCGCCAGCGTGCGGCAGAACGCGCGGCGCCAGCGCCACGTGGACCAGGGCATCAGCTTCAACCTGTACGTGCCCAGCAGCATCCGCGCCAGCACGTTGCTGGAGCTGCACCTGGATGCGTGGCGGCAGGGCCTCAAAACCACGTACTACGTGCGCTCCAATGACATCGACATCAGCGAATGTGAGTGGTGTTCCAGCTGATCATCGTGACAGGCGCTGGCCGCCCGGCGAACGGCCGATGCAACCGATCAACCGCCGCCGGGCAGGGCCCGGCGCTACCGGAACAACAGGAATCCCCATGGCAACCCCGCTGGACCGCATCCGCATCCTCGAACCGCGCCACCCCAACCGCAGCACCGGCATCATCAACGGTCGCACGAGCGGCATCCTCAACTGGAACGATATCCCGTACCCCTCGTTCTACCGGGCCTACAAGGAGCTTTCGACCAACTTCTGGATTCCCGACGAAGTGGACATGAAGCAGGACGCGCGCCAGTACGCTGAGCTGTCCGGTCGCGAAAAGAATGCGTATGACAGCATCATCGGCCTGCTGGCCACGCTGGACTCACCGCAGACGCGCTTCATCTACAACGTGGCCGAGTACATCACTGATCCTGCCGCGCATGCCAACGCCGCGATCATCGGCCAGCAGGAAGTGATCCATAACGAGAGCTACAGCTACGTGCTGGCATCGATCACCGACCTGTCCAACCAGAACCGGGTGTTCGAGATCGCGCGTACGCATCCCACCATCATCAAGCGCAACGCGCCGATCATGGAATCGTATGACGACTTCCTGCGCGAGAAGTCCGCAGAGACGCTGTTGAAGGCGCTGATCCAGTCCTCGATCCTGGAAGGCATCAACTTCTATTCGGGGTTCGCGTTCTTCTACAACATGGTCCGCCAGAACCGCATGAACGGTACCGGCAAGATCATCAGCTTCATCAACCGCGATGAGCTGGCGCATACCAAGTTCATCAGCGAACTGATCCGCGCGATCGTCGGCGAGAACCCGAGTCTGCAGGGGGATGCGCTGACTGCCTACGTACACGACGCCTTCGCCCACGCCATCGAGCTGGAAACGCAGTGGAGCGGCGAAGTCCTGGACGGCATCGACGGCATCGACGTGGATGAGATGGTGCGCTACGTGAAGTACCGCGCCAACAAGATGGCCGGGATGCTCGGCATCGAGCGCTTGTACAGCGATGCCAGCGACAACGTGATGCCGTGGATCAAGGCGTATGCGGACAACTTCACCGAGACCAAGACCGACTTCTTCGAGATGCGCAATGCCAGTTACAAGAAGACCAACCTCGACAATGGATTCGACGACCTGTGAGCGGACGCGCCCGTTGCGGCTGCTGCTGGTGGTCGCCTCGCTCAGCGGCAACACCCGCGAGTTGGCCCGCATGATCGCCTGCCGCGGCCGGCAGGCAGGCCATGCGGTGTACTGGCAGGAGGCGGAGCAGGGGGCCGCCTTGCCGCCGCTGCAGGTCGACGAAGCGGATCTGCTGGTGCTGGGCTGCTGGACGGACAACGCGGGCAGGACGCCGGCCGAGATGAAGGCATGGATCGCGCGCATGGTGGAGAGCGGAAAGCGACCTCGCCAGGTCGCTGTGTTCGGCACCGGCGAGACGCAGTGGGGGGTGGACTACTACTGCGGGGCGGTCCATCGGCTCATCCGTTACTTCGACAGCCCGCACCCGGCGCTGACCATGGAACAGATGCCACAGCGCACGCACGATGCCACGCGGGTGGCGCAGTGGATGGACACCGTCCTGGGCGGCCTGGAGAGCGCGCGCCATGCAGATCATTGAGGCCGGCACGACAGACCACTTCCATCAGGTGGTGGCCACGCACCCCCGGCTGCTGGTGGACTTCCATAAAGGCCAGTGCCCCGGTTGCCGCATGTTGGCGCTTTCCCTGCAACGGGTGGCAGGCACGGCCGTCGGGCAGGGGGTGGTGCTGCTGCGCGCACAGCTGGAGGTGCTGGGCGAGCCGTTCTTCAAGGCGCTGGCGCTGCGGCAGACACCTACCCTGATGCTCTTCCGTGACGGTGGCGAAGTGGCGCGGTTGGCGGGCTACCAGACCCCGGCCCAGATCGAGGCGGCGATCGCCCGACTTCTCGGGTAGTGACGGCCGCTGGCCGTCAATGCAGGCGGACGGCCAGCGGCCGTCACTACCGCGGTTCAGCGCTTGCGGCGGAAGGCGGCCGGTGTGCGTGCGCCGACGATGATCATGCGGACCATCGTGGAGATATCTTCGATCAGCTCGGCGTCTTTCTCCGGTGGCATGTCCATCGCGCTTGCGCCCATGGCGAATACCAGCCGGGTGATTGCCTTGGACGCCAGCTGCGGTGCGTGCAGGCGCACTCCGTCCATGGCCGCCAGCCGGACCAGGTCTACCTGCAGTTCGTCTTCGAAATACTGCAGCTCGCGTTCGACGGCGTGCTTGAAGTCATCGGAGCCGACCGCGCCTTCGCGCAACAGCACGTGCAGCAGCTTGTCGTCCGCGCGGAGCTGCTCCATGAAGGTTTCCACCGACACCCCGACCACGCTGCTCGCCGAGGTCGTGGCGCGGCGGCGGGCTTGGCCGATGATGGTGCGCAGCGAGCGGCCCGCCAGGTCGATCAACGCAATGGACAACTCGTCCATGTCGCGAAACTGCCGGTAGAAGCTGTTCGGGGCGATGCCGGCCTCGCGCGCGACCTCACGCAGGCTTAGGGTGGACAGGCTGCGGTGCGGTCCGATCAACGCCAGCGCCGCGATGATCAGATCCTCGCGTGTCACCGTACGGCGGACCGGCGTGGTGTCTTCAGGCGGAGGCGTGACGATGGGGGGCATGGGGCAACCGGGTGGACGTAGCGTGAATCATACCTGATCCGGGTTGGTATACACCTGTATACACAGCTGTGTGCGCGGACGTATAGTTCACTCCATGAACGCTGCCATCCGTCCTGTCCCGGTTACCCGCCCGTCGCGGATGTCCCCGCAACGCTGGATGCCGCCTGCCTTGTTCGATTTCTGGGCAGGCAAGCTCAACCCCTTGTGGACCCTGCGCCAACCGCTGGCCCGCCTGGTCCGGCGCGAGCCGGCGGGCGAGGGCGCGTGCACGCTGGTGCTGCAGACCAACCGCCACTGGCGCGGCATGCAGCCGGGCCAGCACGTCGCGTTAAGCGTAGAGATGGACGGTCGGCTGCTGCAGCGCAGCTACAGCCCGACCCGGCTGGGCCCGCGCGAGCTGTCGATCACCGTGAAGGCCGTCGACGGCGGGCGGGTGAGCCAGTATCTGGTGCACCAGGCCACGCCCGGCACGGTGTTCCCGATCGGCACTGCGTTCGGTGAGTTCGTCGCGCCAACCGCCGCTCCGCTGCTGCTTCTCGCCGCAGGCAGTGGCATCACGCCGATGCGCAGCCTGCTGCGCGGGTTGTCGGCGCGCCCGCTGGCTGCTCCGGTGGACCTGTATTACTGGGAGCGCAGCCACGCCGCCATCAATTTCCGCGAAGAGCTGCAGGCGCTGGCCGCAGCAGATCCGCAACTGCACGTGCACCTGCTGGCGACCCGCGAGGGCACCACGCCCGCCGCACGCATCGACACCATCGCGTTCGATGCGCTGGGTGATGTGCCGCTGGCGCAGCGCCAGGTGCTGGCGTGTGGCCCGGACGGCTTCGTCAGTGCGGCACGGGCGCGGCTGCTGCACCACGTTGCGGGCTTCCAGTCCGAAGCGTTCACGCCGCCCGCGACCGATACCACCGCCGTCGGCGAGGTGCAGCTGACCCTGGCGCGCAGTGGCCGCACGCTGACGGTGCCGCGCGGCAAGGCGCTGCTGGACAGCCTGGAAGCGCACGGCCTCAAGCCCAAGCACGGTTGCCGCATGGGCATCTGCAACAGCTGCACCTGCGTCCGCGCCAGCGGCGCCACGCGACATCTGCGCACCGGCGAGGCACAGGACGAACCGGCGATGCCGGTGCGTATCTGCGTCAGCGCGCCGACCACCGACCTGGTCCTGGATCTCTGAGGAACACATGCAATGAGCCGCCCTGATCGTGCCCTTACCCCTGCCGAACTGAATGCCTTCGGTGCCGAACTCGATGCGATCCGCGACCGCGTGATCGGCGAGCTGGGTGCCCGTGATACCCGCTACATCCGCCGCGTTGCCGCGGCGGTGCGCTGGTCCGGCCTGCTGGGCCGCGCCCTGTTGTTCGTGGGCGCGTTCTCGCCGCTGTTCATGGCCGGTCTGCTGTGGCCGGCCTGCATTGCCGGCACGTTGTTGCTGGCGTTGTCGAAGATCCTGGAAAACATGGAGCTCGGGCACAACGTGATGCACGGCCAGTACGACTGGACCGGCGATCCGAAGCTGGATGGCAACAGCTACGAATGGGACATCGTCGCCACCAGTGACAACTGGCGGAAGACCCATAATTTCAAGCACCACACGTATACCAACGTACGCGGCATGGACGATGACATCGGCTACGGCCTGCTGCGCATCTTCCCCGAGCAGCGCTGGCGTCCGTTCTATCTGCTGCAGCCGATCATCGCGCCGATCTTCGCGCTGATGTTCCAGTGGGGTGTGGCCATCCAGGACCTGCGCATCGGTCGCTGGCTGAAGGGCCGCATGACCGCCCACCAGCTGTGGAAAGAGACGCGTCCGGTCGCCGCGAAGATGGGGCGCCAGCTGGGCAAGGATTACGTCCTGTTCCCGCTGATGGCCGGCCCGTTCTTCCTGCCGGTGATGCTGGGCAACCTGGTCGCCAACGGCATGCGCAACATCTGGACCTACGTGATCATCTTCTGCGGCCACTTCACCGCCGATGCGGAAACGTTCTCGAAGGACTGCCTGCGCAACGAATCCCGTGGCCACTGGTACCTGCGCCAGCTGCGTGGTTCGTCCAACCTGAAAGGCGGGTGGGTGATCAACGTCCTGTCGGGCAACCTCAGCCACCAGATCGAGCACCACTTCTACCCGGACCTGCCCGCGAACCGCTATTCGCGCATCGCCGTGGAAGTGAAGGACATCTGCCGTCGCTACGGCCAGCACTACAACACCGGGTCACTGCCGAGCCAGTTCGGACAGGTGGTGTGGCGCATCCTGCGCCACGCATTCCCCAGCCGCCCGACGCGCATGGTGGCGCCGCACGCCGCAGCCGGCACCGCCTGAACCCGACCGCTGCCTGCGCTATGCAAAGCGCGGGCAATGGCTGAGAATCCTCAGGATTGAGTTGAACCAGCAAAGGCGTGCGAGTGAACGTTGCGGCATCTTCCCGGGCCCCACAGTCGGGCCCATCCCCCGTGACGCCTCCCGTTGCCGGATCTTCCGCGCCCCTGATCGTGGCCGATGTCGGCGGTACGTATGCCCGCCTGGCGTGGGCTAACGATGACGGCACCGCGCCGCACATAGACGGGTTCCGCCGTTACCAGTGCGCGCACTATCCCAGCCTGGCCGCGATCCTGTCCGAGTTTGCCGGAAGCGCGCCGCCTGCCGGCCTGCGTGCGGTGGTCGCCATCGCCGGCCTGCTGCAGGGTGACACGCTGGTCAACGCCAACCTGCCGTGGCCGGTGGCGCGCGAGGCCACGCGGCGTGACGCAGGGTTGCATCACCTGCAGTTGATCAACGACTTCGAAGCGGTGGCGCTGGCCATCCCGCACGTGCATGCCGACGCGCTTGTGCCGCTGCATGACGGTGACGGCGCTGCATCTGCATGGCCTGCGCTGGTCCTTGGCCCGGGCACTGGGCTGGGTGCGGCACTGCGGTTCGCCGACGGTGAGCGACCGGTGCTTGCCAGCGAGGTCGGGCATTCGGCGCTGGCCGCCGGTACGCCGC
This sequence comes from Stenotrophomonas sp. WHRI 8082, assembly GCF_040223995.2. Taxonomy (NCBI): domain Bacteria; kingdom Pseudomonadati; phylum Pseudomonadota; class Gammaproteobacteria; order Lysobacterales; family Lysobacteraceae; genus Stenotrophomonas; species Stenotrophomonas sp. WHRI 8082. The sequence goes on from NZ_CP167826.1 coordinate 3,943,551, forward strand.
TGGAGCTGGACGTACTGCGCCTGCTGCTGCAGCGCTGGCCGCATGTCGACAACGAGCGCGTGCTGTCGGGCACCGGCATGATCAATCTCTATGAGTGCCTGTGCGTGCTGCGCACGGTGTCGCCGCGCTGGCGGGACACCGCCTCGCTGCTCGCGGCGGCGAAGGCCGGCGATGATCCGCTTGCGAGCGAGACCGTGCAGGTGTTCTGCGGCTGGCTGGGCAGCTTCGTCGGTGATCTGGCGATTGCCTTCGGCGCGCGCTCGGTCTACCTGGCCGGCGGCGTGTCCGCGCATATCGCCCCGTTCATCGCTGACAGCCCGTTCGTGGCGCGCTTCCTCAACAAGGGCGTGCTGGGCAGCGTCCTGCAGCAGGTGCCGGTATGGCGCGTCGAGCACGGCGAGCTGGGCGTACTCGGTGCCGCAGCCTGGAAGGGCGATACGATGTGATGCTGCCCGGCCGGTGGCCGGGCATGGCATGGGCGATCTGGAGCGACACCGCATGAGCGACCGTAGAACTTTCCTGCAGGCCGGCGCGCTGGCCATCGGTGCACTGGGGTTGCCCCGTGGCGCACGCGGATCCGCACCCGCTGCCGGCGCCAGGGTGGTGTCCACCTGGGACTTTGGCGTCGGTGCCAACCAGGTGGCGTGGAAGACGCTCGCCGCCGGCGGCAGCGCACTCGACGCGGTGGAGCAGGGGGCACGCTGGGCGGAAAGCGAGCTGTGCAACCCCACCGTGGGACGCTGCGGCAATCCGGATCGCGATGGCAACCTCAGCCTGGATGCGAGCATCATGGACGGCGATGGCCGCTGCGGTTCGGTGGCCGCGCTGGTGGACATCCTGCATCCGGTGTCGGTGGCCCGGCGGGTGATGGAGCATACGCCGCATGTGATGCTGGTCGGGCAGGGCGCCCGGCAGTTCGCGATCGAGCAGGGCTTCCCGCGCGAAAAGCTGCTGACGCCGACGGCGGAGAAGGCCTGGAAGGCGTGGCAGAAGACCGCAGAGTACGCGCCACAGATCAATGCCGAACGACGCAGCATTCCGGGCGACAGCAGCAACCACGACACCCTCGGGATCCTCGCCCTCGACGCACAGGGACGGCTGGCCGGGGCCTGCACCACCAGTGGCATGGCGTGGAAGATGCAGGGCCGCGTGGGCGACAGTCCGATCATCGGAGCGGGGCTGTACGTCGACAACGAGGTCGGCGCGGCCACCGCGTCCGGCGTGGGCGAAGAGATGATCCGCAACGCGGCCTCGTTCCTGGTAGTCGAACTGATGCGCCAGGGCCGCAGTCCGGCCGAGGCCTGTCGCGAAGCGATCGCGCGGGTCGTGCGCAAGCGTCCCGAAGCCAGCCGCACGCTGCAGGTCTGTTTCCTGGCGATGAACCGGGATGGCGACGTTGGCGCCTACGCGCTGCACCGTGGGTTCGTGTACGCGGTGTGCGATACGCAGCGCCAGGATGCCTTGCACGATGCGGCGTCGGTCTACCGCAGCGAACAGACATGAGCGCCCCGCACGTACTTGAAATCGCCTGCGATGGGGTGGGCTCGGCACTGGCCGCGCAGGCCGGGGGAGCGGACCGTGTGGAACTGTTCGCCGACCTTGCGTCCGGCGGTCTCACGCCGTCGCATGGCACGCTTGCGGTCGCCCGCGAGCGCGTGCAGCTGCCGCTGTTCGTGCTGATCCGGCCGCGGGCCGGCGACTTCCGCTACGGCGACTGGGAAGCGCAGGTGATGCGGGAAGACATCCTGCACTGCCGGACGCTGGGCGTGGATGGCGTGGTGCTGGGCGCGTTGACCGCCGATGGCGATGTCGATATGCCCTTGTGCCAGCGCCTGGTCGAAGCGGCAGGCGGCATGCAGGTGACCTTCCACCGCGCCTTCGACGCCGCCCGCGATCTGTCGCGGGCGCTGGAGGACGTGATCGCGCTCGGCTGCAGCCGGGTCCTCAGCTCGGGCGGACAGGCGTCGGCGGAGCAGGGCGCCGATGCGCTGGCCGCGACCGTGCACCAGGCGGACGGACGCATCGCGGTGATGGCCGGTGCCGGCATCACCGCCGATCGCATCGCGGCGATTGCCCTGCGCACCGGCTGCCGGGAGCTGCACGCCTCGGCCAAGGTGCGGGTCAGCTCCACGATGCACCACTACAATCCTGCGTTGGCCGGGCTGGAGGCGGACCACCTGCAGTCCGGCACAGAGCAGGTGGCGGCACTGCGCGCGGCGCTGGACCGGATGTAGCGCCCCGCAGCCGCCCCTCCTCGCGGCAGTCCCCGTCATGGGATCGTCGTGCGGGACGCTGGACACGATCGCGTTTATCGTTTATCAATAAGGCGGGTCACTCTTCCGGTGACCATCTGCCGGAGGCTTCGTGCCAAGCCGTACCCACCGTGCGCCGAGATCGCGCGGTATCTTCAACCTGACCCATGCCGCCATCCACGCCGTCATGGCAATGTGCTGGCTGGGCATCCTGGGCGCCCTGTGTGCTGTTCCGCTGGTGTTCCATCGCCCCGCGCGCCTGCTGGATGCAGTCGATGCCCGCGTCGTTGCCGAACACGGCGACGTCCCCCATCTGCTGCTGCACTTCAGCGCCGGCCTGCTGGCGATCGTGGTGCTGTTGGCCTTGGGGCTGGTCTTCCTGCGCCACCTGCAGCGGCTGGTGCGCTCGGTGCGTGAGCAGCAGCCGTTCACCCGCGGCAACGTGACACGCCTGCAGCGCATGGCCTGGCTGATGCTGGCGATGGAGCTGCTGTCGATCCTCATCGGCCTTTACGCCAGCTGGATGGGCCCGCAGTTCGCATGGATGGAAGTGGGGGGCGGCATGTCCATCACCGGGCTTATCGCGGTCCTGATGCTGTTCGTGATCGCGCATGTGTTCGCGGTTGGCACGGCCATGCGCGAGGACCTGGACGGCGTGGTCTGATGGCGATCGTCATCACCCTCGACCGCATGCTGCTGGAACGCGGCATGACCCTGTCCGAGCTGGCCGGGCGCATCGACATCACCCTGGCCAATCTGTCGATCCTGAAGACCGGCAAGGCGCGCGCGATTCGGTTTTCCACCCTGGATGCGATCTGCCGCGAGCTGCGCTGCACGCCAGGCGACCTGCTGGGCCACGATCCGGCGCGCGCGCAGGACGAAGGCCCCTGAGCTTCGAACGCTTCACCCCCCTCAACGACTGAAAAGAACGAATCATGGAATGGCTGGCTGACCCCTCGATATGGATGGGGCTTGCAACCCTGGTGGTGCTGGAGATCGTGCTCGGCATCGACAACCTGGTCTTCATCGCGATCCTGGCCGACAAGCTGCCGCCGCACCAGCGTGACCGCGCGCGGGTGATCGGGCTGACGCTGGCGCTGCTGATGCGGCTTGTCCTGCTGGCCGCGCTGTCGTGGATCATGAAACTCACCGAGCCCCTGATCGCGGTGCTCGGCCATGATTTTTCCGGCCGCGACCTGATCCTGCTGGCCGGCGGCCTGTTCCTGCTGTTCAAAGGCACCATGGAGCTGCATGAACGGCTGGAAGGACGTACGCATGAGGACGGTGGCAACCGGGTCTATGCGAGCTTCGGCACCGTCGTCGCCCAGATCGTGGTGCTCGATGCGGTGTTCTCGCTGGACTCGGTGATCACCGCCGTCGGCATGGTGGACAACCTGGGCGTGATGTATGCGGCAGTGACCATCGCGATGGCGTTGATGTTGCTGGCCAGCAAACCGCTCACCCGCTTCGTCAACAAGCATCCCACGGTGGTGGTGCTGTGCCTGGGCTTCCTGCTGATGATCGGCTTCAGCCTGGTGGCCGAGGGGCTGGGCTTCAAGATTCCGAAGGGCTATCTGTATGCCGCGATCGCGTTCTCCATCCTGGTCGAGTCCTTCAACCAATGGGTGGGCTTCAACCGCGAGCGGGACGCCCAGCTGGTCCCGTTCCGCCAGCGCACGGCCGACGCGGTGATGCGCATGTTCGGCGCACGCGATGCCGGCTCGCCGCGTGACGATGATCCGGACCGCGATGGCGATGCCAGCGAGCGTCTGCAGCCGGCCGAACAGGACATGATCCGCAGCGTGCTGACACTGGCCGAGCGACCGGTGTCCAGCGTGATGACCGTGCGCACCGACGTGCAGTGGCTGGACATCAGCCGCGGCCAGGAGGACGTGATCGCCCGGCTGATCGCCAGCCCGCACACCCGGCTGCTGGTCGCAGACGGCGACCTGGATCGCCTGCGTGGCGTGGTGCAGAGCCGCGACCTGCTGGCCAATCTGCTGCAGGGCAGGCCGCTGCAGCTGGAGGCCAGCCTGCGCGACGCGCAGTTCGTATCGTCCACGGCCAGCGCGCTGCAGGTGCTGGAGCTGATACGCCAGCACCCGGTGCCGCTGGCGGTGGCGGTGGACGAGTACGGTGGCGTGGAGGGCCTGGTGACTGCCAACGACCTGCTGGCCGCCATTGCCGGTGACCTCGCCGATACGCAGGGCGAGGAGTACGGCATCCAGGAAATCGGAGCGGGTCACTGGGAGGCCGACGGCAGGCTGACGCTGGATGACCTGCAACGTCATGCAGGCATCCGTTTTACCCGTGAGGGCGATTACCAGACGCTGTCCGGGCTGGTGCTGCACGCGCTTGACCGGATGCCGGTGCCGGGTGACGTGGTCGAGCACGCAGACGTCCGCCTGCGCGTGCTGTCCGTGGAAAAGCGCCGGGTCGGACGCATCTCTTTGCAGCGCAACGTTCCCGTCGACGGCTGAGCATCTTCACGCCGCGAACACATTGCTGATTGCGTAATGACGGGGCTGTGTTGGACAGGGAATGCCGCGTATGACCTTAATGCAGGCATGCAGCGCCTTGTCTGGCACGGACGATTGACTTGACCGCATGTCGGTACAGGCGCCCCCCGAACATTCCAGGATACTTTCATGGCGGCATTGCAGCAGCGCACCCTCGACCTCATCCGCCGCAACGAGGAGCAGATCCTCGCGCAGTGGCAGCAGACGCTTGCCGCCGGTGGGCAGGGGCTGGACAACCGGATTTCACCGCTGGAGCTGGATGGTCAGCTGCGCGAGTACTGGCGCTTGTTCCAGCAGGCGATCTCCGCCGCCGATGCGGGCTCTCTGCAGGGAGCGGAGTGGCTGTCGCTGCGGCGTTTCCTTGAAGAGCTGAGTGCGGACCGCGCGCGTCGCGGCTTCAACTCGTCGGAGACCGCGCAGTTCGTGTTCTCGCTCAAGCGCCCGTTGTTCGAGCAGGTGCAGGCGGGCTTCGCGGATAACCCGCAGCAGCTGGGCGACCAGATGTGGGCGCTGTCCGAACTGCTGGATCTGCTGGGCCTGCACACGGTCAAGGCGTTCCAGAAGTCGCGCGAGGAAGTGATCCAGCGCCAGCAGGAAGAGATGCTGGAACTGTCGACGCCGGTGGTCAAGCTGTGGGAGGGCGTACTGGCACTGCCGATGATCGGCACGCTGGATTCGCAGCGCACCCAGGTGGTGATGGAATCGCTGCTGCAGCGCATCGTTGATACCGGTTCGGAAATTGCCATCATCGACATCACCGGCGTGCCCACCGTGGACACCCTGGTGGCCCAGCACCTGTTGAAGACCGTCACCGCCATCCGCCTGATGGGCGCCGACGCGATCATCAGCGGCGTGCGTCCGCAGATCGCGCAGACCATCGTGCATCTGGGGCTGGACCTGCAGGGCATCGTCACCAAGGCCAACCTGGCCGATGCGTTGGCGCTGGCGCTGAAGCGTACCGGCCAGACCGTGACCAAGGTGGCCGGCTGAAATGGATCGCATCCCGATCCTGCAGATGGGCGATCTGCTGCTGGTGACCATCCAGGTGGACATGCACGACCAGTTGGCGCTGACCCTGCAGGATGACCTCACCGAGAAGATCCAGCGCACCTCCGCACGTGGCGTGCTGATCGACATTTCGGCGCTGGATATCGTCGACTCGTTCATCGGCCGCATGATTTCAACGATCTCCGCGCTGGCCCGCATCATGGATGCGACCACCGTGGTGGTAGGCATGCAGCCGGCGGTGGCGATCACCCTGGTGGAGCTGGGCCTGGACCTGCGCGGTGTGCGTACCGCGCTGAACGTCGAGCGCGGGATGAAGCTGCTCCAGCAACGCGACGCCGACTCATGATCGCCGACAGCGGTTCCATTCCCGTGCGCATCGAACAGGACGTGGTCGTGGCCCGGCAGACGGTCCGCCAGCTGGCCGTGGCGTTCGGTCTGCGGCTGGTCGACCAGACCAAGCTGGTCACCGCCGCCAGCGAGCTGGCACGCAATGCGGTGATCTACGGCGGCGGCGGCGACATGCACTGGACCACCGTCGAGCGCGGCGTCCGCAAAGGCATCCAGCTGGTATTCGCCGACCAGGGCCCGGGCATCCCGGACCAGGTGAAGGCACTCACCGACGGCTGGTCGTCGGGTTCCGGAATGGGCCTCGGCCTGTCCGGGTCGCGGCGGCTGGTGGATGATTTCGCGCTGGACAGCGCGCCCGGCGAAGGCACACGGGTTACGATCACCAAATGGACCTGAACTTTTCCGGCCCTGTCACCCGCGTTGTCACCATCGAAGAAACCACCCAGGTCGGCCAGGCACGACGCGAAGCACTGTCGCTGGCGAGCCAGGCCGGATTCAACGAGGGGGATGCCGGACGCGTTGCGCTGGCCGCTACCGAACTGGCCACGAATCTGTGGCGCCATGGCGGCGGTGGCCGCATGTATCTTTCCGTGATCGCCGGCCACGACGGCCCTGGCGTGGAGCTGTGCACGATCGATCGCGGCCCGGGGTTCGTGCTCGCGCAGGCCCTGCAGGACGGCTACTCGACCGGTGGCAGCCAAGGCTTGGGCATGGGCGTGATCGCCCGTCAGTCACGGGTCATGGACGTGTGGAGCGATGACCGCGGCACGGTCGTGCTAGCACGCATCCATGCCGAGCGCGCCCCACGCGATGCGGACCTTGCCTACGGTGCCGTTCGCCTGCCGATCAAGCACGAAGACGCCTGCGGCGATGCATGGCACCTGCAGGTGCAGGCCCGCCAGCTGACCTTGACCATGATCGACGGGCTGGGCCACGGCGTACTGGCCGCCGCGGCGTCTGAAGCCGGGGTGCGCGCATCAGCACTGGCGCCAGCGGGCGAGGGTGCCGTGGATCGCATCGCACGCCTGCATGCCGGGCTTTCCGGCTCGCGCGGGGGAGCGGCGGCGGTGGCCTGCCTGTCGCTGGACAACGGCGCGATCGACTTCGCCGGCGTGGGCAACATCGCCGGCAGCCTGCTGATCGCCGACACGTCGCGCGGCATGGCGTCCATGCCCGGCATCGTCGGCGTGCAGTACCGCAAGGCCCAGGCATTTGCCCTTCACGCACCGGCTGGCACGCTGATGGTGATGCACAGCGACGGGGTCCAGGCGCGTTGGAGCATGCGTGATTACCCGGGGCTGCAGCATCGCCACCCCGCGTTGGTGGTGGCCGTGCTGCACCGTGATTTTGATCGTGGTCGCGACGATGTCTGCGTCGTCGCGCTGCGTGCAGGAGCGTTTTAATGACCGTCAACGACGTGCCGGACCCGCAGGAGCTCGAGCGGCTGCGGCAGGAAAACGAAGCGCTGCGCGCAGAGCTGGACGAAACCAACCAGGGCGTGGTCGCGCTGTATGGCGAGCTGGACCAGCAGGCCGAACAACTGCGCCAGGTGTCCGAGCTGAAAAGCCGTTTCCTGTCCTACATGAGCCATGAATTCCGCACCCCGCTGGGGTCGATCCTGAGCATGACCCGGCTGTTGACCGATGGCATGGACGGCGAGCTGAGCAGCGGCCAGCGGCAGCAGGTGACCTTCATCAGCAACGCGGCCAGCGAGCTGCGCGAGATGGTCGATGACCTGCTGGACCTGGCCAAGATCGAGGCGGGGCGGATCACCATCTCGCCGGGCTGGTTCGATCTGATGGATCTGTTCACCGCGCTGCGCGGCATGTTCCGGCCGCTGCTGGAGGGCAACCAGATCGACCTGGAGTTCGTTGCCCCGCCGCGGCTGCCGATGCTGTACACCGATGACAAGAAGCTGGCGCAGATCCTGCGCAACTACATCTCCAATGCCTTGAAGTTCACCCCGCGTGGCCGGGTGGTGGTTTCCGCGCAGATGGAGGGAACCGATGCGGTGCGCTTCAGCGTGCATGACACCGGCATCGGCATCCCCCTCGACATGCAGGCGGCGTTGTTCGAAGACTTCATGCAGGTGGATTCGCCGTTGCAGAAGCGCCTGCGTGGCACCGGCCTGGGGCTGTCGCTGTGCAAGCGTTTCGCCACCCTGCTCGGTGGCCATGTCGGCATGAACAGCGTGCCGGGGGAGGGCTCGGAGTTCTTCGTGGTGCTGCCGGTGAAGCTGGTGGCCAGCGCGGAGGTGCCCCGTGCAGCAGAGTGACCGGCTGCTGGTGGTGGACGACAACATCGCCACGCGCTATTCGGTGCGACGCGTGCTGGAACACCACGGCTACCAGGTAGACGAAGCAGGCACCGGCCAGGAGGGACTGGATGCCGTGGCCGCCAGCGACTACGCGGCGTTGGTGCTGGATGTGAACCTGCCGGACATGAGCGGTTTCGACGTGGTGCGCGAACTGCGTGCGCAGCCGCGTACCGCGCTGCTGCCGATCGTGCATGTGTCCGCGGCTTCGATCAGCACCGGTGACATGATCACCGGCCTGGACGCCGGCGCGGACGGCTATCTGGTGCACCCGGTGGACCCGGATGTGCTGCTCGCCACACTGCGCAGCCTGCTGCGGGCACGGCGTGCCGAAGATGCCCTGCGCGAGGCCGAGGCGCGTTTCGGCGAGATATTCCGCCAGATCAATGCACCGATCGCCGTGCTGGATGCGGAACTGAAAGTGCACGACGCCAACGAGGCGTTCGTGCGGCTGTTGGGAAGCCAGGCGGCGACGGGCATGCCGCTGGAACGGCTGGGCAATGCAGGCGAGTTCATCGATGGCCTGCGTGACGCGCTGCATCGGCGCGAACGCTGGCAAGGCACCGTGGCGCTGCCCAATCCGGCGGGCAACCCGCGCATGACCCAGTGGCGGCTGACCCCGTATCAACAGCCGGACCTTGGCCTGGTGGTGGTGGAAGACATCACCGCCCACCATGAGCGCGACCGCGAACAGCGCCGCGAACTGGCCTACCAGATCGCCGAGCGCGAACGGACCGAAGCCGAGCTGCTGCAAGCGCAGAAAATGGATGCGCTGGGCCAGCTGACCGGCGGCATCGCGCATGATTTCAACAACCTGTTGACCACGATCATTTCCGGCCTGGACATGATCGAGCTGGCGGCCAGCACCGGCAAGCTGGAGCGCCTGGGGCGATATACCGAAGCAGCGTCCAGTTCCGCCACGCGCGCGGCGGCGCTGACCCAGCGCATGCTGGCGTTTGCCCGCAAACAGCCGCTGGATCCGCGTCCATTCAATGTCAGTGCGTGCATCCACTCGCTGGAAGACCTGCTGCGGCGGACCATCGGCGAGAACATCGAGCTCGAGTTCGAGCTGGGTGACGAGCCGTTGGTCGCGCTGGCCGATCCGAACCAGTTCGAAAGCGTGGTGCTGAACCTGGTGATCAATGCGCGCGATGCGCTGGGCGGGAACGGGCTGATCCGCATCCGCGGCGAGCGCGCGCGGGTGGACGGCGATTACGCATTGGCGGCCGGTGACTACATCAGCGTCAAGGTGATGGACAACGGCAGTGGCATCGAGGCGCATCTGCTGAAGAAGGTGTTCGAGCCCTTCTTCACCACCAAACCGCAGGGCGAGGGCACCGGGCTGGGCCTGTCGATGACGTATGGTTTCGCACGACAAAGTGGCGGCGTGGCGCGCATCAGCAGCGAGCCCGGCGTGGGTACCGAAGTGGAGCTGCTGCTGCCGTTGGGCGATGCCGCGCGGATACTGCCGGTGGACGCGCACCGCGATACACCCAGCGGACGGCTGGAGCGCGTGTTGGTGGTGGACGATACCGACTCTGTGCGTCAGATGGTGCAGGACATGCTGCGCGAGGCCGGCTATGACGTGGTGGCCGTAGGTGATGCACGCCAGGCGCTGCGCGAACTGCGCGATGACGATAGCATCGCACTGCTGTTGTCCGATGTCGGCCTGCCGGGCATGAATGGACGCGAGCTGGCCGATGCCGCGCGGGAGCTCAGGCCACGCCTGCCGGTGCTGTTCATCACCGGCTATACCGAGCGCGCGACAGTCCGCAATGAGTTCCTGGGGCCGGGTATGGCGTTGCTGCCGAAGCCGTTCAACCTGTCCGAGCTGCTGCGTGCGGTGAGTGTCGCGTTGCGCTGACGGCCAGGTTGGACGCTTGACGGCCAGCTGGAGCTTGACGGCCAGCGGCCGTCACTACCCTTCAGATGCCGCCTTCGCGTGGCAGCGGGGCGGGCACATTGAGTTGGCCCCCTGCGGCCACATAGGCGGCCAGTGCCTCACCCTGGCTGAGCAGGTGACGGTTCATCATCGCTTCCGCCGCCTGCGCGTCGCGGCGGCTGATGCAGGCCATCAGTTCGCGATGCTCGGCCAAGGACTGGGCCATGCGCCCGGGCGTCAGCAACTGCCGGCCCCGGTGCATCTTCAGGATGCGGTGCAGATCATGGGTCACCCGGATAAGCCAGGGGTTGCCGGCATGGGTCTGCAATGATTCGTGGATCAGGTAGTTGTTGCGGTAGTACTCCGCCAGGTCGCCGCTTGCCGCAGCACTTTCCATGGCGTCGTGCAGTGCCTGCAGATGCGCGATGCCGTCATCGTCGATGCGCCGCACGGCGTCGTGTGCGCAGCGGCCTTCCAGCATCGCCATCACCGGGAACAGTTGATTCAGATCTTCCAGCGTGAGCCGCGTCACCCGGCTGCCACGGCCCGCGTCGATCTGCACCAGGCCCTCGGCAGCCAGCAGCTTCAGGCTTTCGCGCAGCGGCGTACGGCTGATGCCCAGCTCTTCCGCCAGCGCCGGTTCGTCGATCCACTCACCCGGTGGCAGCAGATAGTCGTAGATCTTCTGCCGCAGCTGTTCGGCGACTTCTTCGTAGAGCGGCACGCGACGGTTGCTTCTGCGGGGGCCGGGGGCCAAGGGCATGGTCAGGTGATCGAATGCAGGAAGGGATAGTTTAATCGCTGCCACCGAGGGTGACGCGGTTGCGCCACCCTCGATGCACCGGTGGGCCTTACATCCAGCCCGGCACCACGAACAACAGCCATGCCAGCAGCGGACCGAAGGCCACGACCAGCCCGCTGTACACCAGGAAGCGGCGGAACAGGGCTTCGCGTTCTTCCTTCGCGGCCGATGCCACCACCAGCGCACCATTGGTCGAGAACGGGCTGACATCCACCACCGTGGAAGACACCGCCAGCGCACAGATCACACCCGCCGCGCTGAGATGGCCCTGCATCAGGAACGGCACCGCCAACGGGATGGTGGCACCCAACACGGCAGCCGACGAGGCGAATGCCGAGACGATGCCACCCACGTAGCAGACCAGCAGCGCGCCGAGCAGCGGGATGCCGATGGCGCCCACGCCATGGCCCACGAAATCGACCGCACCGGCCTTCTGCAGCACCGCAACGTAGGTGACCACACCGCTGATCAACAGCACCGTGGACCAGCTGATGCCATCCACCGCGCCCTTCTGTGCACTCGGCGAAGCCAACGCGATGGCCACCGCTACGGTGATCGCGACGAGGCCCACGTTGAGGTCGTAGACCAGTGCGGCAACACCCAGGCCGAGCAGGCCGATCAAAGTGATCAGGCGGTCGCGGTTGAGCCGCACTTCTTCCAGTGCCAGGGGATCGTTGGACAGCGTGCCACCGCCGGCACTGACCACCGCGCCATGGCCTTCAATGGCGAACTGGCGCGACGACGCCTGCACGCCGGCGACCATCGGCTCGGCTGCAAGCTCGGGTCCGCGGCGCATCAGCGCGATGCCGCCGAACGCAAAGAAGCAGATGAAGGCCATCAGGGTGTTGAAGCCCAGGCTGGTCAGGAACACGGCCATTTCCGTGACTTCCAGCCCGGCCTTCTGCACGACCTGGTTGGTGATGCCACCGTACACGCTGATCGGTGAGAAACCGCCGGCCTGCGCGCCATGGATCACCAGCAGGCCCATCATCAGCGGATTGATCCGGTACTGCTTGGCAAAGCGCAGCGCGACCGGCCCGATGATCGCGACCGCAGCGGGGCCCAGGGCGCCGAAGGCCGTCAGCACCGCAGTGACCACGAACATCACCCAGGGAATGGCCACGATGTGGCCGCGCACGGCTTTCACCGCCCAATGCACCAGCAGGTCGATGGTGCCGTTCTTCTGCGCGATCGCGAACAGATACGTGATGCCGACCAGGGTCAGGAACAGGTCACCCGGGAAGCCGGCCAGCACTTCCTTTCCGTCCATCCCGACCCATATGCCGCCGACGATGAACGCCAATGCAAAGCCGACGGCGCCCATGTTGATGGGCAGGGCCGTGGCCACGATGAACATGATCACCAGTCCGATGATCGTTGCGATTTCTGGACTCATGCGCCCTCCCGAGACACCTGGTCAACCAGCTCGGATGGCGGCCCGCCATCCAGGGGTACTGCGTGTACGTTCTGACCGGTGCGTGCGCTCATGCGCGCGCACAGGCCGCCTCCACCCACTCCAGCACGCCCTCCAGCGTGTGGAACTCTTCCACCGAGCGTGCCTGCAGCTGCGGATGCAGCTCACGGGCGCGCCGGCTCAATGCACTGCCCGGGCCGAGCTCCAGGAACACGCGGGCACCGTGTTCGACGGCCTGCTGCATGACCGTCTGCCACTGCACGGTCTGTTCGATCTGCTTCGCCAGTGATCGGCGGACCTGTTCCACGGTGACCACGCTGCGACCGTCGATGCCGGCCAACAACCGGGTGCGCGGCGCATGCAGCTCGGTCACCGCAAGACGCTGGGCGAACGCCGCCGCCGCGCTGGCCAGCAGGGGGGTGTGCGCCGGCACCGACACCGGCAGCGGCACGCTGCGCGCGCCACGGGACTCGGCTGCGGCCTGCAAGGCATCCAGCGCAGGGCGTTGCCCGCCCAGCACGACGTGGTCGTCGCCGTTGACGATGGCGACGAAGACACCGTGATCGCGGCACAGCACGTCGATGACGGCGCGCTCCAGCCCGATCACCGCCAGCAGTCCGCCGTCGGCGGGCGCTGCGGCGTCCATGGTCGCCGCGCGGTCGATGGCCAGTTGCAGGCACTGCGCCGGCTCCAGGCTGCCAGCCACCGCGTGGGCGGCGAGTTCGCCCGCGCTGTAGCCGGCCACCACCCGTGGGGGAGGGAGGTGATCGCGAAGGGCGAGCCAGTGGCCCAGCGCCGCCGCACAGACAAGGGGTTGAGCGATGGCATTGCGGAACCGGTCCGGGTCCGCCGCCAGCGTGGCCGGTGCCGCACCGAGCAGCTGCGCAAGCACCTGCAGCATCGGCGCGGCGGCCGCCGACGCGGCAAGGCGATCGAACATGCCGGGCTGCTGTCCGCCCTGGCCGGGGCACAGGAACGCGAGCGTCATGGCATGCGCTCCTGCATCAGCAGGAACACGCTGCAGGCAAGCAGGTCTGCGCTGCCGCCCGGGCTCAACCGGCGCTGCTCGAATGCCTGACCGAGGCGCCGCAGGCGTGCCGACCAGCCCGCCGCGTGGACGCCACCGCTGGCCAGGAATTCCCGTGCGCTCGCCTGCGCGAACGCCAGTCCCTCACGTCCACCGCGATGCAGCAGGTTGAGGTCGTCCGCCACTGCGATCAGTTGCATCAGGGTCTGCACATGCGCGGTTGCGGGATCCAGCCCGTGGGCCAAGGCCGCGCGGAGCGCTGGCACACCAACCTCCTGCAGCAGGGGAAATCCAGCGGCGGCTTGTTCGCGGACACCGGCGACGCCGTGCAGGGCACGCGCACGCTGCCCCGGACTGCGCGGGTCCAAGGGGGCGTCCAGCAGGTCATCGCGCCACCGTGCAACATCGGCGCACACCGCCTCGGCCGGCGCCGGGCGGCCCTGTTGGACGTACAGCCGCGATGCGTGTGCGACCAGCAGGCCCAGGCTGAAGATGGCGCCGCGGTGGGTGTTGATGCCGCCGGTCGCTGCGCCCATCGCCTGTTCCGCGCTGAGGCCGAGCTGTCGCAGCGACGCGAATCGCTGCGCGGTGGGCCCCTGTGCGGCAATCGCCACGAAATATCCGCGCAGCGCGAACAGGCTGCGCATGAAGGTGCCGGCATCCATGTCGTGGTGGCTGCCACGACTGAAGGGGGTCACCAGGCCGGGTTTCGGACTGCACGCCAGCTCGGCGTGCAGCGCGGCGATGGCCATGCGGCCCAACCGGTGCGCGGGTGCGCGCGAAAGGGGGGAAGGGCAGGGGATCGCGAGCGCGTTCATGCAGGCTGCCGCCTGTCGGCGCACGCATCTGCGCCCAGCGCGTCGCGCGTCGCCAGCCAGCAGGCCGCATCGGCCTTCACCAGCACCCGCGGTGTATCGCTTGCATATTCGCGCCAGTTCACCGCCTGTCCACCGGCGAACCGCAGTTCGCCATCGGCACGCAGCCGATGCACGGATTCCCAGTGCTGCAACAGCGTGCAGATCGCTGTCGCAGCATGCTGATCGTCGACCTCCCACAGCAGGTCGAGGTCCGAGCCAGGATGTACGTACTCACGGCCGGTGACCGCCTGCCAGCCGTGGCTGCCGAACACGCGCGGTGCCAGCCCCCGCCCGCTGCATTGCTGATGCAGCGCGTGCAGGGCGGCCCGCCAGCTGCCGCTGCAGGTTTCCAGCACCGCCTGCAGCGGCGGCGGCGGCGCGTGGCGCAGGACCGCACCGCGCGGCGCGCGCAAGGCCAGGCGCTGGCGCTGTTCGGCCAGTGGCAAGGGCACGCCCAGCCGCAGCTGGTCGCCATCGGTTGCCGGATCACGTCGCGCAATGACCGCCGGCAGCCGTGCCTGCAACCAGGCGCGCAGACGGGCTTCGGCCTGCGGGGTCAGCGCGGTGAAGTCCGCCTGCGGGTCGATCCAGGCCAGATCGTGGCGCTGCATGGCTCAGGCCTCGCCCGCCGCTACGGCGCGGGCGACGTCGTGTGCCAGCAGGCGTCCGCCGCGTTGCAGGCCGCGTTCGCGGCGCAGGTCGCGGGTCGGTGGCGCAGCGAGCGCTGCTTCCAGCGCGACCGCAAGATCGCCCTCCCACACCGCTTCCACCGCACCCATCCGCACATAGTTGTCGACGCCGGGCGCGAACACCGGGGAGCTGGTGCTCAACGCCTGCAGCTTCTCCAGCGGCTGCTTGGTGACCCGCGCCATCGCACGCAGATCCATCACCCGGACCTGGGCCTCGGGAAGCGCGAAGATGCGGTCCGCCATCAGGCCGAAGGACAGGAATCCTCCACTCACGGATTCGCCATACACCAGGCTGATCAATGGCGCACCGCGGCGACGCGCGAGCTCCAGGCTGCGCGCGAGGTGCGCGAAACACCCGTTGATGCCCAGCAGTTCATCGCGGCGCGCCAGCCGCTGGCCCGCCGTATCGACCAGCATCACGATGGGGCGCTGCGGATGCGCACGGGTGCTGGCCAGGACGCAGGCCGACAGCGCCAGCGCGTGATCAACGCCCACCTCGAGCTTGTTGGCGGTGCCGATGACCGTGATCTCGCCCACGCCGGTGGTGGCGGTTCCGGTCAGTACGTCATCGTTGCGGGCAATGGCGTGGCCGGCCGGGAACAGGGCAGGCAGCAGCTGATCGAGCTTCATGGCAGGCTCCGCGCGGCAACCGCATCGAGGAAGGCGGGGGTATCGAGCAGGGGCAGTCGCTCGGGATGGGCGATGCCCTGCAGGGTCCAGATCTCCAGGCCATCGCGGCACGCGCCATAGGCGGCGATGCGGGCCTCCAGCACGCGCTGGGCCTGTTCCAGGGACGCAAGCGGGTCGTCGGTTCCTGCCGTATCGCCGGCATCGAGGGCCGCCACGGCGGCGTCGACGAACGCGTCCATCCGGTCGGCGACCAGCTGGTCTGCCTCGCCGATAAGGTAACGGTGCTTGCCGCCGGTGACGCGCCACACCAGGGCGCGGTCGCGCGAGTCGAACTCTTCCACGCCCCGCACCGTTTCAATGACTTCAGGGCCGGACAATGACAAGCGGCCTTCTTCGGACATCAGCACCGCGGTGCAGCAGCGGGCAACGATGCCCATGCCACCGAAGGCCCCGTTCCCGCTGCCGACCAGCGCCAGCACCGGGATGCCTTCCGCCCGTGCCGCCAGCACGGCGCGCATGATCTCGGAAATCGCAATCAGGCCCGCGTTGGCCTCGTGCAAGCGCACACCACCGCTGTCCAACAGCAACAGCACCGCGTCCGGGCGCTCGCTGCGGGCGCGTTCCAGCAGGCCGGTCAGTTTGGCGCCATGCACTTCGCCCACGCCGCCGCCCATGAAGGCGCCCTGCTGCGCGGCCACCAGCACCGCGCGACCCCGCAATGTGCCTGCGCCGACGACGATGCCATCGTCGAACGCCCCGGGCACGTCCAGCTGGGCCAAGTGCGGGCTGATGGTGCGCCGGCGCGGGCCGTAGTATTCGGTGAAGCTGCCGGCATCGAGCAGGCCAGCGATGCGCTCGCGGGCATCGGCTTCGTAGTAGCTGCGCTGGCTCATGGCTGCTGTCCCCGCTCGTCGAGCGCTTCCAGTGCCTGCTGCAGGCGCAGGCTCACCACGGCCGGCGTCGCCCCCGCATCATTGATGGACAGTCGGACATCGCGCAGCGGATGGCGTGCGGCGAAGTCGGCCAGCACCGCCTGCCAGATCTCACCGAAGCCGCGGGCCGACGTGATCACGTCGATCTCCATGGCGCCATCAAGCGGCACCGCTTCGACCAGTACTTCCAGATTGCCCGAGGCGACCACGCCGACCAGGGCGTGCAGATCGGCGGCGCCCAGCAGGCGCTCACCGGGAAAACGATAACGGAGGGTTTCCATGAATGCTGTCCCTTACCAGTTGCGGAAGCGTTTGGGCGGGTCGTACAGGCCGCCGGACCAGTGCACGAGATCCTTGATCGAGCGGGCGGCGAGCAGGTCGCGCGTGGCGTCGCGGCTGCGTACGCCCAGGTCCTCGGCGCGGCGGATCACACCGCGGTCGCGCAGGTTCTCCACCATCGCTTTGTCGCGGCCCATGCCCACGGCGGTGTAGCCGGCGACACCGCGTATCGCCTGTTCGCGTTCTTCCGGGGTGCGGCACAGCAGCAGGTTGGCGATGCCTTCCTCGGTCAGGATGTGGGTCACGTCGTCGCCGTAGATCATTACCGGCGGCAGGGGCATGTTCGCGCGCTCGGCCAGCTCCCAGGCATCCAGCCGGTCGACGAAGGCTGGCGCCATGTGTTCGCGGAAGGTTTCCACCATCTGCACCACCAGTTTGCGACCGCGCGGCATCTGGCCGGGCAGTGCCGCTTCCGCGCCCGCCTTCAGCCAGGCTGGACTGGCGTGGCGACGGCCGCGTGCATCCGATCCCATGTTGGGCGCGCCGCCGAAGCCGGCGATGCGGTCGCGGGTGGCGGTGGAGCTGTTGCCCTGCAGGTCGATCTGCAGGGTGGATCCGATGAACATGTCGCAGGCATACAGGCCGGCGGTCTGCGAGAACGCGCGGTTGGAGCGCATGCTGCCGTCGGCACCGGTGAAGAACACATCGGGACGCGCCTGGATGTACTTCTCCATGCCCAGTTCCGAGCCGAACGAATGCACGGATTTGACGAAGCCGGATTCGATGGCCGGGATCAGCGCCGGATGCGGATTGAGTGCCCAGTGGCTGCCGATCTTGCCTTTCAGCCCCAGCGATTCGCCGTACGTGGGCAGCAGCAGTTCGATCGCCGCGGTATCGAAGCCGATGCCATGGTTGAGGCGCTGCACCCCGTACTCCGCGTAGATGCCTTTTATCGCCATCATCGCCATCAGCACCTGGATCTCGGAGATCTGTGCCGGATCGCGGGTGAACAACGGTTCGATGTAGTTGGGGCGCGGCGCGAGGGTCACGAAATCGACCCAGTCCGCCGGGATGTCGACGCGGGGGAGGGTGTCGACGATCTCGTTGACCTGGGCAATGACGATGCCGCCGCGGAAAGCAGTGGCCTCGACGATGACCGGGGTGTCTTCGGTGTTTGGACCCGTATAGAGATTGCCATGGCGGTCCGCTGCCTGGGCAGCGATCAGGGCGACTTTCGGGGTGAGGTCGATGAAGTAGCGGCCGAACAGTTCCAGATAGGTGTGGATCGCGCCGATGTCGATGCGTCCTTCAGCCACCAGGCCCGCAAGGCGACCGCCCTGTGGGCCGGAGAAGGAGAAGTCCAGGCGCTTGGCGATGCCGCGCTCGAACACGTCCAGATGCGAGGGCAGGGAGAGCACGGACTGCACCATGTGCAGGTCGCGCACCCGTTCCGGATTGACCTGGGCCAGCGATTCGGCCAGAAAGTCGGCCTGCTTCTGGTTGTTGCCTTCCAGACAGACGCGGTCCCCAGGCTCGATGACGGCTTCGAACAGGTCGATCACGCGGGCGTGCGGCACCTCGCGCGCCAAGCCGGCTTGGGCGGCGCGTTGCAGGCGCGCTTGGCGCTGCTGCTCAAGGGTATTCCAGACACGGGTCATGCCGATGACCTTTGTAATTACGGAGTAATTACGACGCTATCACCGGATTCCAGAGCCTGCAAGCGTCGGTGCAGCATGAGCCTCGGCTGCGGATGCGTATCATCCGTATTCCTGCAAGCGGCCCTGGAGTTCCTGTTGAAGCCTTTACCCCCGATCAGTCCGATGGGCCGCGTGTTCGCCTGGACGGCGTTTTTCGAGGCCCTCACGTGGGCCGGCCTGTTGCTGGGCATGTGGTTGAAATACGGCCCGCAGGCCACCGAGTCGGTGGTGTGGTGGTTCGGCCGGCTGCACGGCGTGGCGTTCATGGCCTATCTGGCCGTCACTGTGATCGCTGCGCTGCGACTACGCTGGCCATGGTGGGCCACGCTGCTCGCCATCGTCGCGGCCGTGCCACCACTGGCCACATTGCCGTTGGAATGGTGGTTCCGCCGCCGCGGCCTGCTCCGGTAACGCCGGCGCACGCCCCGCACGGGTAGCGCCGAGCCACGCTCGGCGGGCACAGGCTCCGTCGCGAGACGCGCCCCCGGTAGCGCCGAGCCACGCTCGGCGGAACGTATCCGGGGCACGGAACGAACAGCCGCCGAGCATGGCTCGGCGCTACAGAAAGAGTCGCCGTGAGCCCGCACCGATTGCGCGCGCGCCGACGCCGACCAGCAGCAAGGCGATGGCCACCAGTACGAAGGCGACCACCAGGCTGCTCAGGTGCGCGACAAACCCGACCAGCGCCGGTCCGGCCAGGACGCCCGCATAGCCCAGCGTGGTCACCGCCGGAATCGCCAGGCTTTCCGGCATGGCCTTCTGGTTGCCGGCAAGGGTGAACAGCACCGGCACGATGTTCGCGCACCCCAGGCCCACCAACGCGTAGCCCGACAACGCCAGCGGCAGCGTGTCGGCGAACGTGGCCATCAGCAGTCCCGCCGCGCCGAGTGCCGCCCCCGCCAGTACCGCACGCAGGGCGCCCAGCCGGGCAACCACCCGGTCACCGAACAGGCGGGTGACGGTCATCGCCACCGAAAACACCAGGAAGCCGAGCCCCGCGCGACCTGCCGGCACCGCCTGCACTTCATGCAGGAACACCGCGCTCCAGTCCAGCATGACCCCTTCGCACAGGAAGGCGACGAAGCACAGGGCGCCGATCAGCAGCACCACTCCACGCGGGATGGCGAACATCGGCGCATCAGCGGGGGCGCGCTCACGGCGCCAGTGCGGCGCGGCCTGCAGGATGACCACCCCCATCACCGCGACCAGCAGGCACGCGCCGACCCACGGCGCCGCACCCAGCGCGAGCAGCGCCGTCATCGCCGCTGCACCCACCGCGCCGCCGATGCTGTAGAACGCGTGGAAGCCCGACATCATCGGCCGCTGTGCATCGCGCTCCACCATGACCGCCTGCAGGTTCATGACGCAGTCGCAGGCCCCCACGCCCGCACCAAACACAAACAACGCGCCAGCCAGCGCAAAGGCATTCGGTGCCACGGCGAGAAAGGGCAGCGCCAGGCAAGCCAGTGCCAGCGTGGCCAACATCAGGGCGCGGCAGCCGAAACGCGCGGCCAACGCACCGGCGACCGGCATCGCCAGCAGCGAGCCTGCGCCGAGGCAGAGCAGGGCGAGCCCCAGCGTGCCCTCGTCCAACCCCGTACGCATCTTGGCGAACGGCACCAGCGGTGCCCACGCCGCGATGGCGAAGCCGGGCAGCAAGAACACCGCGCGTGTAGCGTGCTGCTGGCGCAAGGCGGCAGGGCGGGACAGATCGTTCATCGTGACGTTTTCCAGGCAGGAGTCAGGCAGCGGTGTCAGGGCAGGGCACGACCGCCACGCCACGCTGGCGCAGGCCGTCGATGAAGGCGGCAGGCGCATCGGCTTCGACCAGCACGGTGTCGACCTGATCACGCCGGCCGATACGGTGCGCGCCCACGGCACCCAGTTTTTCCGTCATGGCCACCACCACGAAACGATCACAGCAGCGCAGCAACGCGCGCTTGAAAGCGGCCTCCTCGCCGTCGATGGCCCACGCCTCCCCTTCGCTGTCCAGGGCGCAGGTACCGATGAAGCCCACATCGACCCGCAGCGTGGCCAACTGCTCCAGCGCCTGCGCCCCAAGCACTGCGCCGGACCGCGCATCCAGGCGTCCACCGATCAGGGTGACCTCGATGTCGCCGCGCCCCATCAGCACCAGGGCGATGTCCGGCGCGTTGGTCACCACGCGCAAGGCGCGGTCACCGGGCAGGGCAGCCGCAATCGCGCTGTTGGTCGAGCCCGCATCCAGTGCGACGACGTTGCCGGGCTGCAGCAGGCTGACGGCGCTCAGCGCCAGCGCGTGTTTGCGTGACGACTGATGCTGCTGTCGCTCGGCCAGGGGCGGAAACGCCGGCGTCAGCGGCAATGCGCCGCCATGGACGCGACGGCACAGACCGCGTTGGTCCAGCTCACGCAGGTCGCGGCGGATGGAGTCTTCCGACACGCCGAAATGCGCGGCCAGTGGCGCGGCGAGCACGCGACCTTCGTCGCGCAACACGCGCAGGATGTAGTGCTGGCGTTCGCCCGGCAGCGTGTCAGGGCCGCTCATCGGGCGGCGGCCGTCGTCGTCGACACCGTCCCGCCTCCGCCAGCGGGCAGGGAAACAATCAGCATAGGGAGAGGGAACATGGGGCATCCAGGACATGGCAAGCCCGTCATCCTAGCCCAAAAGCCGTGATTGCGTGCATGTTCGTGCAGATGCGTGCAGTCGTCGCGCGCGCTCCTACAGACGATGAACCCGGCGGCGACACGCGGCGCCGGCCGAACAGGCCTCTGCGCGGCAGGGTTGAAGCGACTCAGTCATGCCCTGTCGACGCGGCGGCGGTTAGCCTTGATCGCTATGCATGAAGAACGCAGGCAAGGTCAGGACATGGCGCATCGCGCAGACACAGCAGCAGGATCAGCGGCGGCGCCGCCGCTCAGCGATGGCTTTGGCCGGCGCTTCCCGTACCTGCGTCTTTCGCTGACCGAAGCCTGCAATTTCAGCTGCAGCTATTGCCTGCCGGACGGCTACCAGGCGGATGGGCGTCCGCGCTTTCTCGCGCTGGACGAAATCGGCCGGCTGGTGCGCGCGTTCGCGGCGCTGGGCATGCACAAGATCCGGCTTACCGGCGGCGAGCCCAGCCTGCGCAAGGATCTCGATGCGATCATCGAAACCGTGGCGGCCGTGCCGGGTATCCGCAAGGTGGCGATCACCACCAACGGCACCCAGCTGCCGAGGCGGCTGCCTGGATGGCACCGGGCGGGATTGACCGCGCTCAACGTCAGCATGGACAGCCTGCAGCGCGATCGCTTCAAGGCCATCACCGGTCACGACCGGCTGCCCGAGATCCTGCAGGGGCTGCAGATGGCGCAGGCGCTGGAGCTGCCGTCGGTGAAACTCAACGCGGTGCTGCTGCGCGGCCTCAACGATGACGAGCTGCCGCAGTGGATGGACTTCCTGCGCGAGCGCCCGGTCAGCATCCGCTTCATCGAGCTGATGCGCACCGGCGACAACGAAGCCTATTTCGAACGCCATCACCTGCGCGCCGATGTGATCATCGCGCAACTGCTGGCGGCAGGCTGGAGCGAACGGCCGCGTGGAGCCGATGCCGGCCCGGCGCGAGAGTTCGGCCATCCCGGACATCGTGGAACGGTCGGCATCATCGCCCCGTACGCGCGTGATTTCTGCGCCGGCTGCAATCGCCTGCGGGTGACCGCGCGTGGCGACCTGCGGCTGTGCCTGTTCGGCGAGTTCGGTGTGCCGCTGCGCCCGCTCCTGCAGTCCGACGACGATTTCGATGCCCTGCTGGCCCGCATCACCACCCAGCTCGGGTTGAAGGCGGCCGGACACGGATTGCACCGGGGCCAGACGGGGTTGATCCCGCACCTGGCCTCCATTGGAGGATGAGAAAGACAATGAGTGAGGACATGAGCGCGGCCTTCCACATGGCGGACGTGCGCGACAAGCGCGTCACCCGTCGTCGCGCGGTTGCCGTGGGTGAACTGCTTGCCGGGCCGGTGGCCTACCCGCTGATCGTCGAGCGCCGCCTGCCCAAGGGCGACGCGCTGGTGATGGCCGAGATAGCCGGTCTGCAGGGCGCGAAGATGGCCTCGGCCTTGATGCCGCTGTGCCACCCGCTGCCGCTGGAACTGGTACGTGTGCACTGCGCCGCCGTGTCCGAGCGCAACGCGATCCGGGTCTGGTGCGAATGTGCCAGCGAGGCGCGTACCGGCGTCGAGATGGAAGCGCTGGCGGGCGTCAACGCAGCGCTGCTGACCCTGTATGACCTGAGCAAACCGGTGGAACCTGCGCTGGAGATCAGCGGCATCCGCCTGTTGTTCAAGGAAGGCGGCAAACGCGGCCTGTGGGTCCACCCACAGGGCATGGATGAGCGGGAAACCCAGCGCTATGCGCCGCGTGCGGCGTATCGGCTGGACGGTGCGCGCAGTGCGGTGTTGACTCTGAGTGACCGCGCCAGCGAGGGTCAGTACGAAGACCGGTCGGGCCCGATCCTGGTGGCGGGCCTGCAGGCGCTGGGCGCCGACGTGGTGGCCAGTGAGGTGCTTCCGGATGGAATCGAACCGCTTGCCGCGCAGGTGAGGGCGCTGGCCGACGCCGGTGTGCACTTGTGTCTGTGCACGGGCGGTACCGGGCTGGGTCCGCGCGATCTTTCGCCGGAAGCGCTGCAGTCGCTGGGCGGACGGCCGGTTACCGGCTTGGCGCAGATGCTGCGCGCACTCAGTGCGCAGCACACGCCGACCGCGTGGCTGAGCCGTGCCGAGGTGGTGCAGGTGGGCGGCATGCTGGTCTTCGCCTTGCCCGGAAGCCCGCGCGCCGCGGCGCAATGCCTGGACATGCTGGCGCCGTTGCTCGGCCACGCGCTGGCGATGGTGCAGGGCGGGCCGCACCGATGATGCCTTATGACCAGGCGGTGCGATGGGTGCGCGATGCCGCTGTGCTGCAGCCGGCCGAAACGGTGACGGTGGCAGCGTCCGCCGGCCGGGTGCTGGCGGATGCCGTCCGCAGTGGGCAATGCCTTCCACCGTTCGACAACTCGGCCATGGATGGGTTCGCGCTTCGATTGGCCGGCGATGCCGCCGATCAGGGCGCCGAGTTCGATATCCGTGGTTGGCAGGCGGCGGGCGATGACGGCGCGGTCGCCGACGCGGGGGCCTGGGAGATCATGACCGGTGCCCGGCTGCCGGAGGGGCTGGACAGCGTGGTGCCGATCGAAGACGTAGAGGTACTGCAGACAGCGGACGGTCGCCCCACCCGGATCCGCCTGCGCGCGGTCGTGACGCCCGGCCAGTTCGTGCGCCGCCGTGGCCAGGACGTGGCGACCGGCGAGCAGATTCTGGCGGGCGGCACACTGCTCGATACCAACGCGGTGACGCTGCTGCACGCGATCGGCATCGGTACGGTGAGCGTGCGGGCACGGCCCCGTGTGGCCATCATCGCCACCGGTAAAGAGCTGGTCAGCGATGCGGCACAGGCACTCCAGTCCGGCCAGATCCGCGACAGCAACCGACCGTATCTGGTGGCCCGGCTCGCTGCGGCGGGTGCCGAGGTGGTCGCCGACGTCGTAGTCGGCGATGAGGTGGAACGCTTCAACCGAGCCCTGGACGAGGCGCTGGCCGCGGGCGCGCAGATCGTGTTGAGCACCGGCGCGGTATCGGCTGGTCGCTACGATTTCATCCCCGATGCCCTGCGTGTGCGCGGCGCACGGATCGTATTCCACAAGGTGGCGGTCAGGCCGGGCAAACCGTTGCTGTTCGCCGTGCTGGCGGACGGCACGGCGTACTTCGGCCTGCCCGGCAATCCGGCGTCGACCGCCGTCGGTCAGCGTTTCTTCGTCGAGCCGATGCTGCGCCGCATGCTGGGCCTGGTGGATGAGCAGGGCGTGCAGGTGGCACTGGCCACCGACACGGCCACGCCGCACGGGCTGCGCTTCCACACGCGTGCGGTCATCCAGGCAGATGCCAGCGGGCGGCTGACGGCACGGCCGTTGGCGGGCCAGGAATCGTTCCGGCTGCAGGCGACGGTACAGGCAACGGGCTGGGCAGTGCTGGACGGGGCGGGCGAGCAGGCCGCGGCGGGCAGCGCGGTGCAGGTATTCAGTTGGGGGCATGCCGACGCGCTGCGGTTTGCAGCGTACGTGCCTGCCCCGCAGGAGATCACATGAGAGAAATGACCGTGCAGTTGTTTGGCGCGTTTTCGGAACTGGATGCGGCGCGGGAGATCCGGCTGCAGGTCAGCGGCGACCGTGTGGCGGACCTGCGCAGCGCGCTGCGCGATCTGTTGCCGACGCGCTGGCCGGCGTTCCGTGCGGGGCTGCTGGAGTATTCGGCCTTCGCCGATCAGCAGCGCGTGCTACGTGACCAGGATGCGCTGCCCGAGGATGGCCGGGTGGCGATCCTGCCACCGGTCAGTGGAGGCTGAGCATGCAGCGACAGGACACCTGGAAGATCGTCGAGCGCGAACGCGGTGCGATTGATCCGGCAGAGGGTATCGGCTTCGTTTCTGACCCCGGTTTTGGTGGCATCGATGTCTTCATCGGCAAGGTGCGCGATCTGAATCATGGACGCGCGGTGCTGGGCATCAGCTATGACCTGTTCGATCCGCTGGTGCTGGCGGAGTTCGAGCGCCTGGTGGCCGAGGTGCGCGCTGCCCACGGGCCGCTGCTGAAGCTGTATGTCGCCCATGCCAAGGGCCGCCTTGCGGTGGGCGACGTCGCGGTCGTGGTGGCCGCAGGAAGCCCGCATCGCGACGAGGCCTTCAAGGCATGCCGTGCGCTGATCGAAGCGGTGAAGCACCGCAGCCCGATCTGGAAACAGGAACACTACGAGGGAGGCGACAGTGTCTGGAGCGAAGGCTGCTCGCTGTGCGAACTTGGTCACGAACCGGCGACGCCCGGTGCCCTCACCGCAGACGCCGCCGCAGCAACCGCTGCGCGCGGGCCTTGATACCCGCATGCTGCAGGAGCCCCGCATGAAAACCCTGATCGCGACGTTGCTGCTGCTGGCCAGTGCGCCGTTGGCGGCGGCCGACCTCACTGTATCGGCTGCCTCCAGCCTGACCGAAAGCTTCCGCGAGATCGCCGGCGCGTACGAGAAGTCGCATCCCGGCAGCAAGGTGGACCTGAACTTCGCCGCGTCCGGCGTGCTGCTGCAGCAGATCGTGCGCGGCGCGCCGGTGGATGTATTCGCCTCCGCCGATGAAGCCACGATGGACAAGGCCGTGCAGGGGGGCGAGGTGGACGCCGATACGCGCCAGATGTTCGCGCGCAACGCTTTGTGGGTGATCGTGCCGACCCGCAGCACGGCGCGCCTGACCGGCCTGCCATCGCTGGCGCAGCCCGCGGTGAAGCGTATCGCGGTAGGCAATCCGGACAGCGTGCCGGTAGGCAGCTATGCGCGGGGCGCGCTGCAGGCAGCGGGGCTATGGCCTGCGGTGCAGGCCAAGGCGATCACCACGCAGAACGTGCGGCAGTCTCTGGATTACGTGTCGCGCGGCGAAGTGGATGCCGGGTTCGTCTATGCCACCGATGCGCAGGCCATGCCGGACCGGGTGAAGCGCGCCTTCGAGGTGCCGGTCAAGGGCGGGATCACCTATCCGCTGGCGGTGGTGAAGACCAGTGGCAAGCGTGACGAGGCACTCCGGTTCATTGCCTTCGTGCGTTCGCCCCAGGGCGTGGATATCCTGCGCCGGCATGGCTTCAGCACGCCCTGAATGATCGACCTGGACTGGAGTGCGCTGGGTCTGTCGCTGAAGGTGGCAGGCTGGGCAACCGCGATCAACCTCTTCCTCGGCGTGGGCCTGGGGTGGCTGCTGGCGCGCCCCCGTTTCTTCGGCCGCGAACTGCTGGACACCGTGTTGACCCTGCCCATGGTGCTGCCACCGACTGTGCTCGGCTATTACCTGCTGGTGCTGATCGGCCGCAACGGGCCGCTGGGTGGCTGGCTGCAATCGACCTTCGGCATCAACCTCGTGTTCACCTGGCAGGCGGCGGTGATCGCCGCGGCCGTTGCCGCGCTGCCGCTGGTGTTCAAGCCGGCGCGGGCGGCCTTTGAGGGGGTCGACGGGCAGCTGGAGCAGGCCGCACGCACGCTGGGCGCAAGCGAGGCAGCCGTGTTTTTTCGGATCACCCTGCCACTGGCGTGGCGCGGCATCCTCGCCGGTTTGCTGCTGGCGTTTGCCCGTGCAATGGGGGAATTCGGCGCCACCATCATGATCGCAGGCAGCATTCCGGGTCGCACCCAGACCCTGTCCATTTCAATCTACGAAGCCGTGCAGGCCGGACAGGATGGCCGTGCGAACGCGCTGGTGCTGTTGACGTCGGTGGTGTGCATTGTCGTGCTGCTACTGGCAGCGCGGCTGGTGGGCAGCCGCCGGCAGGAGATGCGTGATGTGGCTTGAGGCGGACATCCAGCGCCACCTGCAGTCGGCCGGGCAGCATTTCCACCTGCAGGTGCAGGTGCAGGCCAGCGAGCGGCAGCTGGTGGTGTTCGGACCGTCCGGTGCGGGCAAAAGCCTGACGCTGAAGGCGATCGCCGGCCTGCTGCGGCCCGACACCGGACGCATCGTGCTCGATGGGCAGGTGGTGTTCGATGCGGCCGCATCGATCTGCCTGCCGGCCCGCGAGCGCCGCCTGGGCTACGTGTTCCAGGACTATGCGCTGTTTCCCCATCTCACCGTGCGCCAGAACGTCGCCTTCGGGCTCCAGCGTGGCTGGTTGAACCCGCGCCGCAGTACCCGCGATGCCGACGTTGCGCACTGGTTGCGCCTGCTGCGGATAGAGCGGCTGGGCGATCTGTATCCGGCGCAGGTGTCCGGCGGGCAGCGGCAGCGGATCGCGCTGGCGCGCGCACTGGTCACCCGGCCACGCGCCTTGTTGCTGGACGAACCGTTCGCGGCCCTGGACCACGACCTGCGCGACCACCTGCGCAGTGAACTGAAGAGCGTGCTGGCGCAGACCGGCATTCCGCTCCTGCTGATCAGCCACGATCCCCAGGATGTGGCGATGTTCGGGCAGCAGGTCGTGCACCTGGCAGACGGCTCGGTCACCGCTGACTGAGCCCGGCGCGTGCACGGCGCGCGCACATCCGTTGCTCTAGAACACCTGCATCACCAAGGTGCGGGAGCGATACACGTGGACGATCTGTGGCACCTGACGATGCCGTGGTGGGAGTTCATCCTGCGTGCCGTGGCGGTCTACGTGGTGGTGCTGCTGATGACCCGGTTGAGCGGCAAACGCTCGCTCGGCCAGTCGACCGCGTTCGATGTACTGGTGATCGTGCTGCTCGGCAACGCCGTGCAGAACTCGCTGATCGGCGAAGACAGCTCACTGCTGGGGGGATTGATCCTCGCGGCCACGTTGTTGTCGCTGAACTGGCTGGTCGGCTTCGCGACCGCACGCAGCCGCGGGCTGGACCGGCTGGTCGAGGGCGCCCCCGTGGTGCTGGTACGCAACGGCCAGGTGTTCTGGAATCAGCTCAAGCACAGCAACCTGTCGCCGGCCGACCTGGATGTGGCGATGCGCGCGCAGGGATGTCGCGCGCATGCGGACATCGAACTGGCGATGTTGGAAACGTCGGGCAAGATCAGCATCACCACCTATCGCGACGACGCATAACCGGCGCCTCCGCATGAACGGTTAAGTGATCCGCGCCACGGCACGGCGGAGGGTCGCGATCGCACGGAATCCACTTGAAAAGCGCGCTGTGACAGCGCGCCATTCAGGGCGATGTGGCGTGCTCATGCGTCCCGCTTCGGCGCACATCACACAATGTCACAAAGACAACTCTTTGTTTTCACGGAGGGTTGATTGATAGGGGGTATAGATTCAACCCACGAGCTTCGCCAGCGTCCCCCACGCCCGCGCCGATTCCGATAACCACCACGCAGCTCCCCCGGGCTGCAGGGTGCACCCACCTGCACGCCCCATCGAGCACGCCCCATGAGCAGCATTCCCCCGTTCAAACGCCCGCAATCCCTCTCCAGCGCGCGCAAGGCGAGCCAGCGCTCGCGCCAGCGCGACCTGCGTGGACGCTTCACCCCGGCCATGACGGTCGTGGAATGCGGTGAGCCGGTCCTGTTCGTTGTCTCGGAGATGGCTGATTTCATCAAGGCCGGCGGCTTGGGCGATGTCGCCGCTTCGCTGCCGCGCGCGTTGCGGGGCGCGTGTGATGTGCGCGTCCTGATTCCGGGCTACCCGGACGTCCTGGCGCGGCTGCCGACGATCGAGGTGGTCGGCAGCGTGGCACCGCGTGGCCATCTGCCGGCCAGTCGGATTGGTCGGGCCCTGCAGTCCGATGGCCTGCCGATCTACGTGCTGCTGAACGGGCCGCTGTTCGATCGCAAAGGCTCGCCTTACGTGGATGAAGCCGGCAAGGAGTGGAAAGACAATGCGATCCGGTTCGCTACCCTGTCGCACGCTGCCGCGGAGATCGCGGCCGGCCGCACAGGCATGGACTGGACGCCGGGCCTGCTGCATCTCAACGATTGGCCGACGGCGCTTGCAGCGGCGTATGTGCGCTGGGACGCCACGCCGGTGGCAACCCTGCTGACCATCCACAACCTCGCTTACCAGGGACTGTTCCCGTATGCGCTGGCCGAGGCCATCGGCGTGCCGGCTGAACATCTGGAAGAAATGCATTTCTTCGGCCACATGTCCTACCTGCAGGCGGGCATCGTCAATGCCACGCGCCTGAACACCGTCAGCCTGCGCTACGCCGAGCAGATCACCGCGCCGGCCGATGGCTGCGGGTTGGACGAACTGCTGGCACGCCGCGCGGCAGGCGGGCACCTCAGTGGCATCGTCAACGGCATCGACGCCAGTTGGGATCCGCGCTCGGATCGGCACTTGTCCGCGCATTTCAGCGTGCAGGCCTGCGACGGCCGGGCGGAGAACGCGGCCAGCGTGCGTCGGGCCTTCGGCCTGCGTGACAGTGACGGTCCGCTGTTCGCGGTGGTCAGTCGCCTCGTGCACCAGAAGGGCCTGGACATCACCTGCGATGTCGCACCGCAGATCGTCGCGGCCGGTGGCCAGTTGGTCGTCATCGGCGGCGGCGAGCCGCAGGTCGAGGACGAAGTGCGCGCGCTGGCCCAGCGTTTTCCCGGCCAGGTCGGCGCCTGGATCGGCTTCGATGAACAACTGGCGCGGCAGATGTTCGCGGGCGCGGACTTCCTGTTGATGCCTTCCCGCTTCGAACCCTGCGGCCTCAGCCAGATGTATGCCCAGCGCTTCGGCTGCCTGCCCATCGCCCACGCTACCGGCGGCTTGGTGGATACCGTCGATGACGGGGTGACCGGCTTCCTGTTCCACGAGCCGACGGCCAACGTGATGCGCCGCTGCGTCGAGCGCGCACTGCGTACGTTCCGCATGCCCGCGTTGCTGCAGTCCATGCAGCGCGCCGCGATGCTGCGGCCCAGCGGCTGGGACATCGCCGGGCGCCAATACCTGGATCTGTACCGCCAGGCCCGGCAGGTGGCTGCATGATGGCGCTGGACGCGACCCTGCATCCTGCCAACCCGCAGCCCGATGAACCGAACGAGCCCGCGGCGCACCTGCCGGCCGAGCTGACCGCGCTGTTGCGGGGCGAGCCGGCGGACCCCTTTGCCTGGCTCGGCGTGCATGGTGACGGGCGCGGCGGCCATGTACTGCGCGTGTTGCTGCCGGGCGCACGCGCGGTGCATGCGCGCATCGCCGGCCAGGCGACCGAGGTTCCCCTGTCCGCGGTGCAGGGCGACGGCTTGTTCCATGCAGAGGTGCCCAACGCGGGGTTGGCCCTGCTGCGCATCCAGTGGCCCGATGGCGAGCAGATCGTCCATGACCCGTATGGCTTCTGGCCGCTGCTCAGTGATGCCACGCTGCGCGGTGTCGCGGCCGGTGACGGTGAGGCGATGCGCGCGCTCGGTGCGCTGCCGCAGCAGGTCGATGCCATCGATGGCGTGCGGTTCGCGGTGTGGGCCCCGAATGCACGGCGTGTCGCCGTGGTGGGGGAATTCAACAGCTGGGACGGACGTCGCCATCCCATGCGGCTGCGCCATGAGGCCGGCGTCTGGGAGATCTTCATCCCCGGGGTGCAGGTCGGCGCGCGCTACAAGTTCCGCATCACCGGCGCGGACGGCCATGTGCTGGCGGACAAGGCGGATCCGATGGCGCGCTGGGCCGAGCTGCCACCCGCAACGGCTTCACGCGTCGCCCCGATGGAGCCGCACGGCTGGAACGACGATGCCTGGATGCAGCAGCGCAGCCGCAACGAACATCGCCCGTTGTCCATCTATGAAGTGCATGCAGCCTCCTGGCAGCACGACACCGACGGCGGTTCGTACGACTGGAACGCGCTGGGCGATCGCCTGATTCCGCACGTACACGATCTCGGCTTCACCCATATCGAGCTGTTGCCGGTCAGCGAGCATCCCTTCGGCGGTTCGTGGGGTTACCAGCCATTGGGCATCTATGCGCCGACCGCGCGCCATGGCAGCCCTGCCGACTTCGCCCGCTTCGTCGACCGCTGCCACCAGGCCGGGATCGGCGTGATCGTGGACTGGGTGAGTGCCCACTTCCCGACCGATGCGCACGGACTGGAACGCTTCGACGGCACGGCGCTGTACGAGCACGCTGACCCGCGCGAAGGCTTCCATCAGGACTGGCACACGCTGATCTACAACTACGGCCGCAATGAAGTAGCCGGCTACCTGCTGGGCAGTGCCTTGGAGTGGATCGAACGTTTCCACATCGATGGCCTGCGCGTGGATGCAGTGGCCTCGATGCTGTACCGCGATTACAGCCGCAACGAGGGCGAGTGGGTCGCCAACGAGTACGGCGGGCGCGAGAACCTGCAGGCGAAGGCCTTCCTGCAGCGGATGAATGCCACGCTGCTGGAGCGCCATCCGCAGGTGATGGTGATCGCCGAAGAATCCACTGCGTGGCCGGGCGTGACCGCGCCGGTAGCGCAGGACGGATTGGGCTTCAGCCACAAGTGGAACATGGGCTGGATGCACGATTCGCTGAACTACATGCAGCACGATCCGATCCACCGGTGCCATCACCACAGTGAAATGACCTTCGGCCTGGTCTATGCGTTTTCCGAGCGCTACGTGCTGCCGTTGTCGCATGATGAAGTGGTGCACGGCAAAGGCTCGTTGCTGCTGCGGATGCCAGGTGACGAATGGCAGCGCTTCGCCAACCTGCGTGCGTATTACGCGCTCATGTGGGCGCACCCGGGCAGCAAACTGCTGTTCATGGGCGGCGAGTTCGGCCAGAGCCACGAGTGGAACCACGACGCATCGCTGGACTGGGAACAGGCGGGCAGGCCGCTTAACCAGGGCGTCGCCCGCCTGGTCGGCGATCTCAACCGGGTACTGCAGGCGCAGGCCGCGCTGCACCGCGACGAGCAGGACGAGCGCGGCTTCGCGTGGAGTGTGGGGGATGATCACCGCAACAGCGTGCTGGCCTTCATCCGTCATGATCCACACGGTCTGGCGCCGCCCCTGCTGGTGGTCAGCAACATGACCCCGGTACCGCGCCACGGGTATCGGGTCGGCGTGCCGCAGGGCGGTCGCTGGCGCGAGATCATCAACAGCGACAGCATGTTCTACGGCGGCAGCAATCTCGGCAACAGCGGGGTGCTGCAGTCGCAGGCCCGGCCGATGCACGGCCAACCCCACTCGCTGCAGTTGACACTGCCGCCCCTGTCAACGCTGTACCTGCAGGTCGACGCATGAGCGTAGCGGTCGCGGGGCGCCTCGGCGCATGGCCGATCGGTGACGGGTGTTATCAGTTCCGCGTGTGGGCACCGGATGCACGCGAGGTCTCGCTCGTGCTGGACGGCGAGCTGCTGCAGATGCACGGGGAGGGTGACGGGTGCTTCAGCGTGGACGCCGCCGGCAGCGCCGGTGCGCCATACCGGTTCCGGATCGATGGCGACGAGCAGGTGCCCGATCCGGCGTCGCGCTGGCAGCCGCACGGGGTAGAGGGCGCCAGTGCGCTGCTGCCCGTCGACGGGCATGCGTGGAAAAGCGAGTGGACAGGTCGCGCGTGGCACGAACTGGTGATCTACGAAGTGCATCTCGGCTGCAGTGGGGGCATCGAGGGATTGCGCGCCCAACTGCCTGCGCTGGCTGCGATGGGCATCACGGCGCTGGAGCTGATGCCCGTCGCGCAGTTCCCGGGACGCCGCAACTGGGGCTACGACGGGGTGTTCCCGTACGCTCCGGCCGAAGTCTACGGCCATCCCGATGCGCTCAAGGCGCTGGTCGATGACGCACACGCGCAGGGAATGGCCGTGCTGCTGGATGTGGTCTACAACCACTTCGGTCCGCAGGGCAATCTGCTGTCGCGCTACGCGTCCGCGTTTTTCCGCACCGATGCGCCCACGCCCTGGGGCGAAGCCATCGACTTCCGGCAACCGCAGGTGCGCCGTTTCTTCATCGACAATGCGTTGATGTGGCTGCAGGAGTATCGCTTCGATGGCCTGCGCCTGGATGCGGTGCACACCATCGTACCCAACGATTTCCTTGCCGATCTGCAGCACAGCGTGCGCACGCACTGCGGTGCGGACCGGCCGATCCACCTGGTGCTGGAGAACGAGCGCAACCAGGCCCACTGGCTGCGCGCGGGCTTCCAGGCGCAGTGGAATGACGATTACCACAACGCCCTGCATGTGATGGTGACCGGGGAATGCGAGGGGTATTACGCGGACTATGCGGATCGCGCGGCCGAGCTGCTGGCACGCTCGCTCGCCGAAGGGTTTGGCTGGCAGGGTGAGCGCAACCACAAGGGCGAGATGCGTGGCGAGCCGAGTGCGGATGTGTCGGCCGATCATTTCGTGATCTTCGCGCAGAACCACGACCAGATCGGCAACCGTGCGTTCGGTGATCGCCTGTGCACGCAGGTGACGCCGGGGGTCGCCTCCGCTGTCCAGGCGCTGACCCTGCTGACCCCGATGGTGCCGCTGGTCTTCATGGGGGAGCCGTGGCACGCGCGGCAGCCGTTCCAGTTCTTCACCGACTTCGCGCCGCCGCTGGACGAGGCCGTGCGCGAGGGCAGGCGTCGCGAGTTCGCCGGATTCGCGGCGTTTTCTTCGCAGTCCGAGCGGGACCGCATACCGGATCCCAACGCGATTGCTACGTTTGAACGCTCGCGGGTCGCGCTGCCGCCGGCGGACGATGCCTTGGCCGCTGCGCATATCGACGATTTCGCGGCGCTGCTGGCCCTGCGCAGGCGCTACCTGCAACCCGCGCTGGCGCATGCGCGCTCGCTGGGCGCCGGGGTACTGGGCCCGCAGGCCGTCCAGGCCGGCTGGCAGCTGCCCGGAGGACAGTGGTGGGTCGCATTCAATGCCGGCCCAGCCGACGTTGCGCATAGCCTTCCCGACGGCCAGGTGCTGCATGCGCAGGGTGATGCGCAGGCAGCGCACCTGGCGGCCGGCGGCGGCATCCGCGTGCACTGGGTGGCGTCATGAGCCGCCCGGCACCCGGCGACGCTGACCTCCAGCGCCACGCGGTGGACGCCGGCCTGCATCCGCACTGGACCGACGTCAGTGGCATCGAACGGACCGTGTCGCCGGAGGTGCTGGGCGCCGTCCTGGCCACCCTGCGAGGGGGAGCAGAGCAGGGCACAGCGGACGCACCGCTGCTGACCACGGTATGCGGTCAGCCGCTCATCATCCCGGGTGCAGGCGACGCTGCGGCCCTCTGGCGCGCCGAGAGCGGTGAAGAGCAGCCGGCGCTGCGTGACCGCAGTGGCCGCTGGGGTGCGCCGCTGCAGCCCGGCTACTACACGTGGCTGCAGGGCGGACGGCAGCAACGCGTTGCCGTATCGCCAGCACAGGCGTGGTTCCCGCACGCCGGTGCGTCCATGCGGCCGTGGGGCGCCGCGCTGCAGGTGCAGGGCCTGCGTGGTCAGGACGATGGCGGGATCGGCGACAGCACCGGCGCGCTTGCGTGGGGCAGGGCGCTGCGCCTGCACGGCGCTACGTCCATGGCTCTGTCGCCGATCCACGCCAGCATGCCGATCACCGATGCCTACAGCCCATATTCGCCCAGCGACCGCCGCTGGCTAGAGCCCGTGCACGCGTCACCGCTCCAGGTGCTTGCCGAGGCCGCCGCCGCAGTCCGGCATGCCGACCCCGTTCTCGATCAGACGCTGGCACGACATGAAGCGGCGACGCTGATCGACTGGCCAGCCGCCGCTGCAGCCAAATGGCAGTGGATCGGCCGGTTGCCTGCGTGGCTGCAGACGCAGCAGCCCGCGCAATGGCAGTCCATCGAAGCCGGAATGCAGGCGCTCGGTGACGATCTGCTGCAATGGAGCCAGCACACGGCCGCGTTGTCGCGCACGCCGGCTTCGCTGCTCGCTTTCGGGCAGTGGCTGGCACAGGAAAGCTGGCGGCAGGCGCAGCAGCAGGTGCGCGGCGAGGGCATGCAGATCGGCCTGATCGCAGACCTCGCCGTGGGCTTCGACCCGTCCGGCATCGAGGCACTGGCCAATGCCGATGCAGTGCTGCGGGGCCTGGAACTGGGGGCACCACCGGACGCCTTCAATCCGCACGGACAGGCGTGGGGCATCACCGGCTATTCGCCGCTGACCCTGCGCGCGCAGGGCTACGCGCCGTTCATCAGCCTGCTCCGCGCCGTCATGGCGGAGCGGGGCGGGGTCCGCATCGACCACATCCTGGGACTGCGGCGCTTGTGGGTCGTGCCGCGGGGGGCGGGCGCCGGCCAAGGTGTCTACCTCGATCAGCCGTTCGACGACCTGCTCAACCTGCTGGTGCTTGAATCCTGGCGTCACCGTTGCCTGGTGATCGGCGAAGACCTGGGCGTGGTGCCGCCCGGCATCCGCGACGCACTCGCATCGCGGGGCGTGCTGGGTCTGGACGTGCTGGCCTTCAGCCGTGACGAGAAGGGCGTGTGGCCGCCAGCGCGCTGGCGCGAAACCGCCGTGGCGATGACCTCGACCCATGATCTGCCACCGCTCGCCGGCTGGTTGCGCGGTACCGACCTGGCGTGGCGACAGCGGCTTGGCTGGAACGACGAATCCGCCACCCGCACGGCACGGCAGCAACGCCAACGCGACGTGCAGCAGCTGGCCGAGCGGGTCGCCGACGAAGGCCTGGACAGCGGCGACCTGCAACGCGACGCCCTTGCGCTGACGGCGCGCTCGCCGGCGCGCCTCGCCCTGTTGCCGCTGGAAGATGCGCTGGGGCTGGAAGAACAACCGAACCTGCCGGGCACCACCAGCGAACACCCGAACTGGCGCCGACGGGTTCCCTTGCACCTTGATGAAAGCGCGGTCAGCGCGCGCCTCGCCGCCTTTGCGGGCCAGCGGGGCAAAGAGAGCACCCCATGAACACCTTACGCGCTACGGTCCGCCTGCAACTGCATGCGGGTTTCGACTTCGACGCGGCAGCGGCACAAGTCGACTACTACGCCCGTCTTGGCATCAGTCATCTGTATCTTTCGCCGGTGGCGCAGGCTGCCGCCGGCTCGACCCACGGCTATGACAATACGGACCCGACCCGCGTCAGCGCCGAGCTGGGCGGGGAAGCGGGGTTCGCCCGTTTGTCCCAGGCCGCGCAGGCGCACGACATGGGCATCGTGCTCGACATCGTGCCCAACCACATGGCGGCCAGCCCGGCGAATCCGTGGTGGCACGACGTGCTTCGCCACGGTCGTCGCAGCGCGTACGCCGACTGGTTCGACATCGAGTGGGACGCGCCCGGCTGCGAAGGCAAGGTGTGGTTGCCGGTGCTGGACCGTCCGCTGGAGGCCGCCCTGGCAGAAGGCGCGGTGACCCTGGAGGTGGGCAGCGAAGGCCCCGAACTGCGGCACCATGACCTGCGGCTGCCGCTGTCGCCGCTCAGCCATCCCGCACCGGCGGACAGCTGGGAGACGTGGACCGAACGCTGCAGGCGATCGCCGGCGCAGCTGCATGACCTGCTGCAGCGCCAGGCGTATCGGCTGGCGTGGTGGCGCACGGGCGCGGACGTGGTGAACTATCGCCGCTTCTTCGACATCAGCGGGCTGGTAGCGCTGCGCGTGGAGCGCGATGAGGTCTTCGATGCAGTGCATGCCTTGCCGCTCCGGCTGGTGCGCGAGGGCCGCGTGCAGGGCCTGCGCATCGACCATGTCGATGGCTTGGCCGACCCCGCCGGCTACCTGCGCCGGCTGCGCTTCGCCCTGGACGCTGCAGGCGCGGCCGCAGGCCAGGCGCCAAGCACGTTGACCCTGCACGTGGAAAAGATCCTCGCCGATGGCGAGGCCCTGCCGGAAGACTGGTGCTGTGACGGCAGCACCGGTTATGACTTCATGGACCAGGTGGGTGCGGTGCTGCATGCCGAGGGGAGTGAACCCGCCCTGCAGGCGCTGTGGCAGTCCGCCAGCCAGGATGCGCGTCACTTCGATGCGGTGCAACGGCAGGCACGGCAGCAGGTCCTGGACGGCTCGTTGCGGCCCGACCTGGATCGGTTCCTGCGCCAACTGCAGACCCTGACAGGAAACGATGCAGCCGCTGCCGACCTTACCCCCGGCATGTTCGCCCGGGCAGCATCCGCGCTGCTCGTGCACTTCCCGGTCTACCGGACACACGGCTTGCGCTCGCAGGCCGACCACGGGTGGATGCAACGCGCCCGCGAGGCAGCAGCGGGCAGCCTGGATGAAGCCGAGCGCAGTGCGCTGCAGCGCATCGTCGGCCTGCTCGCGGCGGACACGCTGGAAAGTGCCGCCCTGCGGACCCGATTCGAACAGGTGGCAGCACCGCTCAACGCGAAGGCCGTGGAGGACACGGCCTTCTATCGACATGCGCGCATGCTGTCACGCAATGAGGTGGGCAGCGATCCCGCGCGCATCGCGCTGCCGCCCGCCGCCTTCGCGGCCCTGGCGCAGGAGCGCGGCACGCACTGGCCACAGGCCTTGCTGGCGGTCGCCACGCACGATCACAAACGGGGCCCGGATGCGCGCTGTCGGCTGGCCGCGCTCAGCTGGAATGTGGCGGTGTGGCA
This sequence comes from Stenotrophomonas sp. WHRI 8082, assembly GCF_040223995.2. Lineage (NCBI taxonomy): Bacteria > Pseudomonadati > Pseudomonadota > Gammaproteobacteria > Lysobacterales > Lysobacteraceae > Stenotrophomonas > Stenotrophomonas sp. WHRI 8082. Next base: position 3,981,167 of record NZ_CP167826.1, read on the forward strand.
GGAGCAGGTGGCGCACTGGAACACGCTGGCCGAACAGGCGGGACACCCGTGTCCCTTGCCAGGCGCCGAGACGCTGATGCTGTGGCAGACGCTGCTGGGCAGCTGGCCGCTGCGGGCCGAGGCCGTGCAGTCCGCGTACTTCGAGCGGGTCGCTGACTGGCTGCGCAAGGCGTTACGGGAGGGCAAACGGGTCAGTCGATGGTCTGCGCCGGATGAAGTGGCCGAACAGGCCGGGCTGCAGTGGATCGAGTGGCTGGGCAGCCACCCTGCCGCGGGCGAACTGCGTTCAGCGATGGACGCCTTCGTGCGCAGTATCGCGCCGATGGGCGCGCGGCTGGGTCTGGCGCAGCTCGCCCTGCAGCTGGGCTGCCCCGGCGTGCCCGACCTGTATCAGGGCAACGAAGGATGGGATTTCAGTCTGGTCGATCCGGACAACCGACGCGCCGTGGACCACGCGCAGCGCAGGGAGTGGCTGACCGACACCACCTCGTGGGCCGCTGGCCTGCAGGAATGGACTGACGGAGCGCCCAAGGCGCTGATGCTGGCGGCGATGCTGCAGCATCGCGCGCGCCATCCTGACCTTTACCGCCATGCACCGCTTCGCCAGCTGGCGGTGAAGGGCGATGACGCGGTCATGGCGCTGCTCCGGGAGCACGACGGCGAGGCCGTGCTGCTGCTGGTGGACCGATGCGGTGCGCTGGAGCGCGCGGAGGGAATGGACGGCCTGCGCTGCGCCCGATCGTCCCACGCGGTACTGCAGGAAATGGACGACCGGTTGCGCGCACGGCCGTGGCGCAATCTGCTGGATGGGCGACGCCTGGCGTCGACGGACATTGACCGACCGGGTGCGCTGCTGGATGGCGGCCCGGTCGCGGTATGGGTAACTGAAACGGGAGAAGAACGTGGACGATAAGGAACGGGACGAACGCACGGCGGCGCTGGCCCACCAGATATGGGAAGCCGAGGGGCGTCCTGATGGACAGCAGCTGCGCCACTGGCACATGGCCCAGCGCCTGGTCCAGGCTGACATGACCGTCATGAAGGGTGTCCGCGACAGCGAGCCCGATCCGGCTGCGTCGCCCGCCGATGTCACGGCGGAGGCGGGAGATGGCCACGCGTAAGTGGACGCAGACATCGCGTGTACGCGAAGGCCGGCCCTATCCGCTGGGCGCGACGTGGGACGGACTCGGTGTCAATTTCGCCCTGTATTCGCGGCATGCCACGCGGGTCGAGCTGTGCCTGTTCGATGCGCGCGGCCGTGAGCGCGAACGCATCGCGCTGCCCGAGTACACCGACGAGATCTGGCACGGCTACCTGCCCGATGCGCGGCCGGGGCAACGTTACGGGTACCGGGTGCATGGCCCGTATGCGCCGGAAGCGGGGCACCGCTTCAACCCCAACAAGTTGCTGCTGGACCCCTATGCCAAGCAGATCGTCGGCGAGCTGAAGTGGGCGCCCCATCTGTTCGGCTACACGATCGGCCACCGCGACCGTGACCTCAGCTTCGACCGGCGCGACAGCGCTGCCTACATGCCGCGCTGCGCGGTGGTCGACCCGGCCTTCAGCTGGGGCAATGAACGCGCGCCTGCCACCGCGTGGGACCACACGGTGATCTACGAGGCCCACGTGCGCGGGCTGACCATGCGTCATCCTGCGATCCCCGTTGAAGACCGCGGCACGTTCTCCGCCCTGCGCCACGACGCGATGGTCGATCACCTGAAGCATCTGGGTGTCACCGCCATCGAGCTGCTGCCGGTCCATGCGTTCATCGATGACCAGCATCTGCTTGAACAGGGTCTGCGCAATTACTGGGGCTATAACTCCATCGGCTTCTTCGCCCCGCACCCGCGCTACCTGTCGCAGGGTACGGTGGCCGAGTTCAAGCAGATGGTCGCCCGCATGCACCACGCCGGCCTGGAAGTCATCCTGGACGTGGTCTACAACCACACCGCCGAAGGCAACGAGCTGGGGCCCACGCTGTCGTTCAAGGGCATCGACAACGCCAGCTACTACCGGCTGGCCGACGACCGACGGTTCTACATCAACGATACCGGTACCGGCAACACGTTCGATCTGACCAATGCCGGCGCCTTGCGGATGGTGATGGATTCCCTGCGCTACTGGGTCACCGAGATGCGGGTGGACGGATTCCGCTTCGACCTGGCGACCATCCTCGGCCGGGAAAAGCACGGCTTCGATCCGTCATGCAGCTTTCTCGACGCCGTGCGACAGGACCCGTTGCTCAGCCAGGTGAAACTCATCGCCGAACCCTGGGACATCGGCCCGGGGGGTTACCAGCTGGGGGCGTTCGCGCCCGGCTGGGCAGAGTGGAACGACCGCTTCCGTGATACGGCGCGTGCCCTGTGGCGTGGCGACGGCGGACAGCTGCCCGGCTTCGCTGCGCGCTTCACCGGCTCGGCCGATCTGTTCGACCACCACGGCCGACGACCGTCGGCCAGCATCAACTTCATCACCGCGCATGACGGGTTCACGCTGCATGACCTGGTCAGCTACGCACACAAGCACAACGATGCCAACGGCGAGCAGGGCCGTGATGGCCACGGCCACAACCTGTCCAGCAACCACGGCGTTGAAGGCGAAACCGACGACCCGGTGATCCGGGGCGTGCGTGCACGGCAGATGCGCAACCTGCTGGCCACCCTGCTGCTTTCGCAGGGCACGCCGATGCTGTTGGCAGGCGATGAGTTCGGTCACTCCCAACGCGGCAACAACAATGTCTATTGCCAGGACAACGAACTGGCGTGGATAGACTGGGAACGCGCAGGCCAGCCACCGGCGCAGGCACAGGCAGCGTTCGTGCGTCGCCTGCTGGCCCTGCGTCGTCGCTACGGCCTGCTGCGCAGGAACCGCTTCCTGCGCGAAGGCGACCTTGCGGGTGATATCCACTGGCTGCGCCCCGACGGCGCGCCCATGCAGCCGGCCGACTGGCACGACAGCGAGGGCAGGGGACTGGTGATCGTGCTCGACGGGCGCAGCGTGGACAACGGTGCGAGCGATACCGGCCGCCATCTCAGCCTGGCCCTGCTGATCAATGCGGAGGCGGAGCCGCAGCCGTTCCGCGCAACCCTGCACGACGCCGAATTCCGCAAGGTGCTGCTGCAGACGCCGGAGGTGGCGCTGCAGCCGGACGAATCCGGTGTGTGGTTGATGCCCGCATACAGCCTCTGCCTGCTCGCAGCCAGCAGCAGCTGAACCACCGGCATCGGCACGCCAGCCGGTCACCGCCCTTGCCCGCGGGTCGTGATCGGCTTGGCGGCCGCTCAGCGATGGCGGAGCGGGCGGCGCAGGTGGGCGAGGTGGGCGACCAGTTCAGCGTGCACAGCACTGTAGCGGTCGTCGGTGAGGGCCGCCGCCAGGGGGGAGGTCGCCAGCTGGCGGGCTTCGTCGGCACGTGCTGCGTCCACTGCGCTGCTGCGTGAGGCGAGGTCGGCCAGCACGATGACCTGGTCAGGCTGGACCTCCAGGTAGCCGCCGGTCACATGGATGTCCACGGGCGTTTCGCCTTGCTCCGGAAACAGGCGGACCAGACCTTCGCGCAATGGCGCCAACAGGGGCAGGTGGCCTGCCATGATCCCCAACCGCCCCTCTGCACCGGGGACGCTGGCCTCGCGCACCCGCCCTTCCCAGCATGCGCCCGTCAGGCTGATGACCTGCAAGGGGAAGCTTGTCGTTGACTTCGCGACGGCGGCGGGCACGAGCGGAGCGGCGGCAGTCATGGATATCGCCTTTCGACAGAGGTGACGTACAGCGTCCTCGTTTCGAGCCCACGGCGCTGTGATCTGACGCAAATCGCGCAATCACCGCTGCCGAACCCATCCCTCACGTTGCGTTGCCCTGCATCTGCAGCATCATCCACCCCATACCCATGGCAGCACCGCGCAGCGCATTCAACGAGCGCGCGCACAAGCAGGAGGAACGCGTGACGGGAACGATGAAGGACACAGGCGGGCTGGACGGCAAGCGGGTGCTGGTTGCCGAGGACGAGTACAACATCGCCATGTTCCTCGTGGAATACCTGCAGATGCAGGGTGTGGATGTAGTAGGCCCGGCTGGAAACCTTAAAAAACTGGCCGAGCTGGTGGACGAGCAGGAGATCGACGGTGCCCTGCTGGACATCAACCTGGGCGGTGAGTTGGTGTACCCGCTCGCGGACCGGCTTGTTGAACGCAATATTCCTTTCGTGCTCACGTCCGGCTACGACGACAACGTGCCGGAGCGCTTCGCTGACACCCCGCGCTGCGGCAAGCCCTATCGGCTGGAAGCGTTGACGCGCATCCTGCAGACCGCGATGGGTCCGCCGACTGCGATCCGCGGTGGGTGACACCCCCATGGCGAGCCAGACGGACCCCTCCCTGTACCGCACCGACGGCCAGCGACGAGCGCCCGGCGCGCGGGTGAAGGACCTCAGCGGTATCGGCATGGCCGACCGCATCAGACAGCATGACTGGACCGCATGCCCATTGGGTCCGCAGGCCGTATGGCCACCCCACCTGCAGGCCACGGTGGATCTCATGGCGGCCCATGGCTTCCCGATGATCGTGCTGTGGGGCACTGATCTGCTGCAGATCTACAACGACGGGTACGCCGAGATCATGGCGGAAAAACACCCGGCCGGCCTGGGGCAGCCTACCGCCGAGTGCTGGCCCGAGGTGTGGCACATCAACGGCCCGATCTACGACCGGGTGTGGCAGGGCGAAACCCTCGTATTCTCCGACAAATGCTATCCGTTGCACCGGCGTGGCGCGCTGCAGGATGTCTGGTTCACCATCACCTACAGCCCGCTGCGCGACGGCCACGGTGACATCGAGGGCGTGCTGGTCACCATGTTCGACACCACCGCCGAGCATGTCGCACGCGTGGAGCGCGAACGGTCAGAGGCCGAGCTGCGTCTGAGCAACGAGCGCCTGCGCCTCAATGAAGAGCGCTTCCGGCAGTTTGCTGCGGCCTCGTCCGATGTGCTGTGGATACGCGACGCCGATACGCTGGCTGCCGAGCTGCAGAGCACCGCCTTCGATTCGGTGTACGGCATCGCCGCTGACGAAGCGGCCTGCGAACTGCGGGAGTGGGCGGCACGCGTGGTGCCCGACGACCGGGACGCCGCGATCGGCACGCTGCGTGACGTACGCGACGGTACCCGGCGCGTACATGAGTTCCGCGTGTTACGGCCGTCCGATGGCCAGTTCCGTTGGATCCGCGACACCGTTTTTCCACTCTTCGATGCGCAGGGGCGGGTGACCCGCATCGCGGGAATATCCAGTGATGTGACCGACGAACGCCGCTGGACGGAGCACCAGAGCGTGCTGGTGGCCGAACTGCAGCACCGCGTCCGCAACATCATGGCCACCATCGGATCGATCACGCTGCGGACGCGCGAGTCGGCGACCAGCGTGGAGGACTATGCACAGCGGTTGTCGGGCCGGGTGATGTCCCTTGCGCGCACGCAGGCGCTGCTGACGCGTGCAGCGAATGTGGGCATCGATCTGCGCACCTTGCTGACCGACGAACTGGGCTCGCACGCGGCGACCGAGTCGCGGGTGGTGCTGCGTGGGCCATCGACCGTGGTGCCACCGAAGGCCGCCGAAGTGCTGTCGCTGGCGATCCATGAGTTGGCCAGCAATGCGGTACGCCACGGTGCATTGCGCGAGCCGAGCGGGCGGGTCGACGTCACCTGGTCGCTGCGCGAAGGGGGGCCGGAACGCTGGCTGGACGTACGCTGGCGGGAGACCCATGCGCCGCGCGACGACTGGCAGCAGCCATGTCGCCGTGGTTTCGGGATGGCGTTGGTGGAAGAGCGCATTCCGTACGAGCTGGACGGAGAGGGCCACATGCGCATGAGTCCGGACGGCACCGAGGCGCAGATTTCGTTCCCCCTGCGCCAGCGTGACAGCATCCTGCAGACCGACGCGCCGAGCAGTGCCGGCGTGGGCGGTGGGTCGGTCGACCTGGGCGATGCAGCCCTGCTGGCCGGCTGCCGGGTGTTGGTGGTCGAGGACGATTTCTATCTGGCGCACGACACCGCAGCGGCCTTGCGCAGCGCCGGTGCCGAGGTCGATGGCCCCCATTCGGCGGCCGCCACCGCGCTGCATGCATTGTCCACGGGCCGCGTGGATGCTGCGGTGGTCGATCTCAACCTCGGACGGGGGGCAGAGGCGTCCCTGGTGAAGGCGCTGCAGGCGGCGGGCCTGCCTTATGTGGTGGTCACCGGCTATGACGACACCGTCGAAAGCGGGATGCAGGCCGCCTGCGTGCGCCTGCAGAAGCCGGCCGCTGCGGCGAGCACCGCCCGCGCCCTGGCCGGGCTGGTCCGGCAGCGGCGCCACTGAGCCGCATGCGCGATTCCTGAAAGCTGCGTGTGTCCGCGCCTGTTTCAATAGCCCTGCGTCGCCGGTATCGGGACGCACCCTCACGCAGTCGTTGGCAACGGGGTTATGGCTGTATGAAGCAAAGAGGAGGCGTTGCGGACGCGGGTTCGAGTCCCGCCAGCTCCACCACGTGAGTATTGGGGGGCCAATGCTCAGCTGAAGGGGCTGTATTGGTTTCGACGTGGCGAGGAATCAGCGTGGACGGCTCGGGAGGCGACCGACGTTACCGGCGCAAAAACCATAATCGCCAATCACGACGATTATCGTCAGGTCCTTAAAGCGGCCTGATCCACGCAAGCGCACGTGGTCATCGAACGCGCAGGCACCCCGTCGGCAACGACGGGGTGTTTTTTTGTCCAATCAGACGCAGCTGCGTCAGCCCCCGCGGAGCGGTGCAGCGGGAGCGTCCGGCTGCAAGGATGGCAACTGGTCATCCACGGTCACGTTGGCATCGCTGCGCAGCAGTGCACTGGCCTCCTGGCTGCTGGCCACGGCAGGCGGCGAGCCACGCAGGGGCAGGCCGGCGGTTTCGCGCACGAAGAGCATGGTGACCAGTCCAATCACGGCTGCCCCCATCAGGTAGTACGCGGGGATCATCGGATCACCGGTGTGGTGCACCAGCCAGGCGGTAACCAGCGGCGTGGTACCACCGAACAGCGACACCGACACATTGAACGCGATCGACAAGGCGCTGTAGCGCACGGGCGTATAGAACAAGGCGGGCAGGGTGGACGGCATCGAGCTGGTGAAGCACACCAATGCCACGCCGAGCAGCAGCAGACCGAGGAAGATCAGCCCATCGTGACCGCTGCGTACCAGCAGCAGGCAGGGGATGGCCAGCAGCAGCAACGCGATGCAGGCCCCGATGATCATGGGGCGCCGGCCGAGCCGGTCGCTGAAGATGCCGCCGACGATGTTCAACGGCATCATCACCAGCATCACGATGATGATCAGCAGCAGCCCCTTGCTCTCGGCGTACCCGAGGGTGACGCTGAGATAGCTGGGCATGTAGGTCAACAGCATGTAGTCGGTGACGTTGAACACCAGCACCAGCCCCATGCAGACCAGCAGTTGCCGACCGTGCACGCGCAGCAGCTCGCCCAGGCCTGGTCGCTCATGGTCACGTTTTTCGGCTTCTTCGGTATAGGCCTTGAACGCCGGCGTCTCTTCCAGCCGCATCCGCATGTAAAGTCCCAGCAGCCCCAGCGGGCCGGCGACGATGAACGGGATGCGCCACCCCCAGTCGAGCATCTGTGGCGTGCTCAGCAGCAGGTGCAGGGTGGTCACGGTCCCTGCACCGGCGATATAGCCTCCCAGCGTGCCGAACTCGAGCCAGCTTCCCATCAGTCCGCGGTTGCGGTCGGTGGAATACTCGGCGATGAAGGTGGCCGCACCACCGTATTCGCCACCGGTGGAGAACCCTTGCAGCAAGCGCGCCAGCAGCAGCAGCGCGGGCGCCCACAGACCGATTTTATCGTAGGTCGGGATCAGGCCGATGCTGAACGTACCAAGCGACATCAGCACCATCGTGCAAGCCAGCACTTTCTGTCGCCCATAGCGGTCCCCGAGGGGTCCGAACACCAACCCGCCGAGTGGCCGCACCAGGAAGGCGACCGTGAACGTGGCGAACGTCGCGATCAGCTGTGCCGCTGGATTACTGGCCGGGAAGAAAACCTGGCCCAGCGTGACGGCGAGATAGCCATATACGCCAAAATCGAACCATTCCATGGCGTTGCCCAGCGCCGCAGCACCCACCGCGCGGCGCAGCATCGGCGCGTCGACGACGGTGATTTCGCCAACGCGCATGTGGCGTCGCCGCTTGAACCAGCCGAAATGGGCATGAGCGTTAGCGTGCTCCTGCATGGAGGTCTCCTGGGAAAGGGGGGAGGGAGCAGCCCGCCGACCGGGTCACTGGACGGGAGCGACAGGACCGCAGCGTCGGCTGTGATCCAGCGCACAGCAGATACGAGCGCGTCCTCGTCCAGCAAGGGGCAAATCTGACAGCGTCGGCGGCATCCCGGTGGTAGGTGGTGCCCTGTGCACCCCGCGCACCGGGGTGCTAGCCTGCAGCTCCCACGAACCACGCTGCACCGCATGAGATACCACCTGTTCCTGCTCGATCTGGATGACACGCTGCTGGATTTCAGGGCCTCGGAGCGGCTTTCTTTCAAGCGCATGCTCGCCAGCCTGGGTGTGCCCGATACGGCAGAGGCGGTGTTCGCGGACTACCAGGGGATAAACCGGGGTCTGTGGACCGCGCTGGAAAAAGGTGAGATCAGCAAGGATGTGCTGAAGGTCGAGCGCTTCCGCCGGCTGTTCGCGCTGCATGGCATCGATGCCGATCCGCGCAGGGCAAGTGATTCCTATCTGGACTGGCTGCCGCAGACGGTGGTCCTGATCGACGGCGCACGTGCGCTGTGCGATGCCTTGGCCGCGCAGGGCGAGATCGGCATCATCACCAACGGCATCGAGCAGGTGCAGTCGCGGCGCATCGCCGTATCCGGCCTCGCAGATCGCATCAGTTTCGTTGCCACGTCCGAGGCCTGTGGACATGCCAAGCCGGATGAACGCTTCTTCGCCTTCAGCACCGCGATGGCACGCCGGTTCGTGAAGTCGCAGACGGTGATCATTGGTGACCGCCTGGAGGCGGATGTGCTGGGCGCGAACCGTTACGGCATCGACAGCTGCTGGTTCAATCCCGCACGGCTGCCGAACGACGGCAGTGCGACGCCTACGCTTGAAGTGCACGCGCTGCGCGACATCCCGTCACGTTTCGCTGCCTGCTGAGGGTGGGAAATGCACGGTACGCACACACCGGGCACGCAGGATGCTTACATCCGTGTCTCTACGGTGGTGACTACTTTCCTGATCACCTCAAGCGGAGCACACGCCATGACCGAGCACACCCCCATTCCCGAAGGTACCCTGATCGTCGTGGCCGACGGCGGTTCTGCACGCGTGTTCACCAACGTCGGCAGCAAGACGGAGTTGAAGCTCAAGCAGCAGGATGAGCTGGTGCTGCGTGATGTCAGTGATGCCGGCGTATCCGGGCAGGGCCCGTCGGGCGCGGTGCCGAAAGACATGACCATCTCGCAGCTCAACGAAGCAACCTTTGCCAAGCAGTTGGCCGAGCAGCTCAACGATGATGCGTTGAACAACCGCTATGCGCACCTGGTACTGATCGCCGACCCGCAGACGCTGGGACGTATCCGTCCGCAGCTGCACAAAGAAGTGCAGTCGCGACTCGTACGCGACCTGGCGAAGGACTTCACCAACGCACCGCTGGAAGACATCCAGCGCGCACTGAGCTGACAGCATGCAGACCGCGCCTGACCCCGCGATGGCCAGCGAACCGTCCCGCGCGCAGATCGATGCGGGCAGCGGCTGGCTGCTGCTGGAGTTCGGCGCGACCTGGTGCGGGCACTGCCAGCTGGCCAAGCCGCTGGTCGCAGCGTTTGTGCAGCAGCACGGCGTGCCGCACCAGTGGGTGGAAGATGGGAAGGGGCGGCCACTGGGTCGCTCCTTCAGCGTAAAGCTCTGGCCGACGTTGATTCTGCTGCGCGATGGGCAGGAAGTAGGCCGGGTAGTGCGTCCCGCTGTCGCGGATGATCTCGACGCCTTGGCGGCAACGCTGGCGCGTTGAGGTTGGCATGTCGCGCGCAGGCGCGGCACTGCAACATGCTGGCATGCTTTCGTGATGCTAGGATCGACTCTCCTGAATCGATCTAAATGCCGACCATGGGAATCAGCGTGACGCGTCACTGGGTGGCCTGGGCTGCGGGCATCTGCCTGGTCACCGGCTCAAGCCTCACCAGCGCAGCCACGATCGGGGAGCGCGCGTTCGCCGCGGTGGACCCGTTCATCGGCACGGCGGGTGAGGGTCACACCTACCCCGGCGCCACGGTGCCGTTCGGCATGGTGCAATTGAGTCCGGATACCCGCATCCAGCCCCGCGAGAAGGCCTATGACTGGGCTGCTGGCTACCGCCATGACGACACCAGCATCGTCGGCTTCTCGCACACGCATTTCTCGGGCTCCGGGCATTCCGATCTGGGCGACGTGCTGTTGATGCCGTACACCGGTGATCCGGGCCTGGAGCGGGGCGATCCGGAGAAACCGCGCAGTGGCTATGCCTCCCGCTTCACGCACGACGACGAAAAAGCCGAGCCCGGCTACTACGCCGTCACCTTGGACGACTATCGCGTACGCGCCGAACTGACCACCAGCGAGCGCGTCGGTGTGCACCGGTATGCGTTCGCCAAGGGCGATGAAGCGAAGGTGCTGTTGGACCTTCGCACCAGCCTGTACGACTACCCCGGCAAGATCCTGTGGTCGCGCCTGCGGGTGCGCGACGATGGCACCGTGACCGGCTTCCGCGAAACGCGGGGCTGGGCGCCGGGTCGGCAGCTGTACTTCGCCCTGCGTTTCTCGCGGCCCCTGCAGGCGCATGCGCTGCACAATACGGAAACGGACATCGCCTACAAGGGGTTTCCGCCGCCGGGCCACGGGTCGCCGTTGCAGCGGGCGCAGATCGAAGGACGGCAGCTGGTGGCCAGCTTCGACTTCGGCACGCTTCAGGGCCCGCTGGTGGTGAAGGTCGCGATTTCTTCGGTCAGTGAGGCCGGCGCGATCGCCAACCTGGATGCGGAGGTACCGGATTACGATTTCGACCGCGTGCGCGCCGAGGCCAAAAAGAAGTGGACCGACGCGCTGGGCGTCCTGGACATCGACGCACCGCGCGCCGACCAGCGCAGTGCCTACACGGCGCTGTACCACTCGCTGCTGGGCCCGACATTGTCGATGGATGTGGATGGGCAGTACCGCGGCCCCGACAATGCCGTGCATCGCGCTGAAGGCTTCCGCCACCATTCGACGTTCTCGTTGTGGGATACCTACCGCGCGCTGCATCCGCTGCTGACCCTGGTGCAGCCGGAGCAGCGCAACAGCGATTTCATCAATTCGCTGCTGGCCCACCAGCAGCACAGCCCCTACAGCATGCTGCCGGTGTGGTCGTTCCATGGCCAGGAAACGTGGTGCATGATCGGCTACCACGCGGTCCCGGTGATCGCCGACGCGTACCTGAAGGGCATCCGTGGCTTCGATGCGGACAAGGCGCTGGATGCGATGGTCGCGACCGCGAACCACGGCCCCTACGATGGCATCGCACAGTACCGTGAGCTGGGGTGGGTGCCGATCGACGAAGAAGGCGAGGCGGCCAGCAAGACGCTGGAATATGCCTACGACGACTGGACCATCGCCCGCATGGCGGAGGCGATGGGCCGCAGCGACGTGGCCGCGACCTTCAACAAGCGCGCCGGCAACTGGAAACATGCGTTCGATGCGGAGACGGGTTTCATGCGGGCGCGCAAGCGCGATGGCAGCTTCCGTACGCCGTTTGATCCATCGGCCAGCGGTTACGGCACCGACTACACCGAGGGCAATGCATGGCAGTACTCCTGGTATGTGCCACAGGACGTGCGGGGTCTGGCCGACGCACACGGCGGGGCCGACGCCCTGCTGGCCCGGCTGGACCAGGTGTTCGAGGCGAAGGTGGATCCGTCGGTGTTCGAGCACATGGAGGACATCACCGGTCTCATCGGCTGGTATGCACACGGCAACGAACCCAGCCATCACGTGGCTTACCTGTACGCCCACGCAGGGCAGCCCTGGCGCACGCAGGCACGCCTGAAGCAGATCATGGACACGCAGTACGCCGATCGTCCCGACGGGCTGGCCGGCAACGATGACCTGGGACAGATGTCGGCGTGGTACCTGTTCACGGCGTTGGGCTTCTATCCGGTGGCACCGGGCAGTGGCGAGTACATCATCGGCCGTCCGTTCCTGCCGAAGGCGGCGTTGCATCTGCCTAACGGCAAGACGTTCCGCATCGTCGCCGATGGGCTGAAGGCCGGACACGCCTACGTCGGTTCCGTCACGCTCAACGGCACGCCGCTGCAGCGAGCGTTCCTGCGTCACGATGAGATCCTGGCAGGCGGCGAGCTGCGTTTCGTGATGCAGGCCGAGCCGAACACCGCATGGCCAGGGCAGGGCGCCGACGCCCCGTATTCGATGACCCGGGCAGAGTAAGGTCCCGGACGAAGGCGCCGCTGCGCTCGCCGAGCGTGGCTCGGCGCTACCGTCCCATAACGCCCCGCGGCCCCGGCAACGCGGGCCATCGGCGGAATCCATCACCGTGCGACACCGGGTAGCGCCGAGCCGTGCTCGGCGGAATGCCGGCCACGTGCGGGGTGACGAAGGCGCCGCTGCGCTCGCCGAGCGTGGCTCGGCGCTACCGTTTCCACAACGCCCCGCGGCCCCGGCAACGCGGGCCATCGGCGGAATCCATCACCGTGCGACACCGGGTAGCGCCGAGCCGTGCTCGGCGGAATGCCGGCCATGTGCGGGGTGACGAAGGCGCCGCTGCGCTCGCCGAGCGTGGCTCGGCGCTACCGTCCCACAACGCCCCGCGGCCCCGGCTACGCCGGCCACCGGCGGAAGCCATCACCGTGCGACACCGGGTAGCGCCGAGCCGTGCTCGGCGGAATGCCGGCCACGTGCGGGGTGACGAAGGCGCCGCTGCGCTCGCCGAGCGTGGCTCGGCGCTACCGGATCGGTGTCGTGCGTGATGCCGGGTACGCCTCAACCCTTGGCGTCGATCAGCCCCTGCTGGCGCGCGGCGCGCAGGTCGTCCGGTGTGTCGATATCCAACTCCAGTTCCGTGCTGGGCAGCAGAAACACCGTCTCGCGCGGAAGCGCGCGCAGCCGCTGGCGGAATCCCCCGCGGCCCGTGCCCGAGGGCACCGCGTCGAACCAGTGTCCCGGCACCACGGCTGGGACGGCGGCCAGCCCGTGCAGCAACGTTGCAGCGCAGCCAGAGGCGGACCCGCGTCCACCGTCCAGCAATGCCCGCAGGTGCCCCCGCGTCAGCGCCGGCTGATCGCACAGCATCACCAGCACCTGCGGAACTGCCCGCACCGCATCGGCTGCCGTACGGAGGCTGTCAGCCATGTCCGCAGTGGGACTCGTGTTGACCAGCTGCGTGCAGCGGAGATCCGCCAGCGCCTGCGATGTGGCCTCGTTCGCCTCAGCGACCACGACCCACACCGCGTCCGGCGCCGTCTCAGTCGCCAGGCGCACAGCGCGGTGCAACAGGGTTTCTCCATCGCGGCACAGCCACTGCTTGGGCTGGCCGAGACGCGTGCTGCCGCCGGCGGCCAACACCACGACCGCGTGGGCAGGTGCACGCGTCGTCATGAAACGGGCAACGCGGACGCGTGGCGCCATGCTTGGAGTTGGGCGGCAATACTCAACGCGATCGCATGGGGTCCGCGACCGCCCAGATCCAGACCAATCGGCGAACGCAGGCGGTCCCCCAAGGCCTCGACGGCAGCTGGCGGAAGCAGCGTGAACAGGTCATCGCGACGCCGTGCAGGGCCCAACAGGCCCACGAAGGGTACCTGCGTTGCAGCAAGGGCGTGCAAGGCCTGCAGGTCCAGTTCGAAGTTGTGGTGCATGACCAGCACCGCATCGAACGGACCGCCTTCGGCCAGCGCCGCCTCGACTCCGTCCGAGGCCACCGCCAGCGCGCAGCGCTCACGCCATGCGACACGCGGGTCGTTGACGGTTACCCGCCATCCGAGACCGCGCAGCGCAGGAACCAAAGGCGTTGCCTCGGGCCCTGCACCCAGCAGCAGAACCCGTGGCGGGGGCGCCCACTGCAGATTCCAACGGGTCTGCTCGGCAGACCACGGCACCGCCTGCACTGGCAGACGTGCCTCGCTGCACTGCGTGTCGCAGGCCAGTCTGACACCCCCAGACGCATCGAGTGCCAGCCGCAGCGCGCCGGCCCCATCCAACCAGGCCTGGAGCACGGGCGTGCACCCCGGCAACGCACCCAGCGGAATCAGCGCGATGCGCTGGCAGCCCCGGCAACCGACGGCGTTGCCGCTGAACAGCGCGGCGTCATCGCGGGTGTCGATCTCCATCCAGTCGATGCGCCCCTCGGACGCGGCCTGCAGCGCGCAGCGTTCAATCTCCGGCTCCAGGCAGCCACCGCTCAACCAACCCACGTGCTGATCCTGGGCGAACAACACGACCGTGCCGGCACGCGCGTAGGTCGAGCCCAGCGTTTCCAGCACCACCGCGATGGCCGCCGGTTCGCCGGTGCCGAGCGCGCCGATGCACGCCTCCAGCACCTGCGGCAGCCCGGCGTCGTGCACCTCCATCACCGTTTCATTGAAGGGCAGGGTCACGCGATATCCGGCAGGCCCGGCAGCAGCTTGTCCAAGGTGACCGGGTAGTCGCGGACGCGCACCCCTGTCGCGTTGTAGATCGCATTGGCGACCGCCGCGCTCACCCCGCACAGGCCCAGCTCGCCCACGCCCTTTGCCTTCATCGGCGACGACACGGCGTCTGCCTCGTCCAGGAATACGACCTCCTGGTGTGGCACGTCGGCGTGCACCGGCACTTCGTAACCGGCCAGGTCGTGGTTGACGAAGAAGCCCAGGCGCGTATCCACGGCAAGCTCCTCTGAAAGCGCCGCGCCGATGCCCATCGTCATCGCACCGATGACCTGGCTGCGCGCCGTTTTCGGGTTGAGGATGCGGCCGGCCGCGCACACGGCCAGCATGCGACGGATGCGACTTTCACCGGTGGCCATGTCAACGCCCACCTCGACGAAGTGCGCGGCGAACGTCGACTGCTGGTATTGCTCCTGCAGCTTGTCGAACTCGATGAAGTCCTCCACCACCAGTTCACCGTCGGCTGCGGCCTTGCCCAGCGGTGCCGAACGCGTGCCATCGCGTACCGTGCCATCGGCGAAGGTGGCGGTATCGGCGGAGAAGCCCAATCGCGCCGCCACGGTTTCGCGCAGCTTGGTGCACGCCGCGAATACACCTGCCGTCGCACTGTTCGCGCCCCACTGGCCACCCGACCCGGCCGATGCAGGGAAGCTCGAGTCGCCGAGTTTCACCGTCACCTGATCGAGCGACACGCCGAGCATTTCAGCGGCCGTCTGGCCCAGGATCGTATAGCTGCCGGTACCTATATCCGTCATGTCCGTTTCGACGGTGACGTGGCCTTTGCCATCCAGGCGGATGCGGGCACCGGATTTCATCACCAGATTGTTGCGGAAGCCTGCAGCGACCCCCATGCCGACCAGCCAGCGCCCATCGCGCTGCTGCGCGGGAACGGCGGACCGCTTGTCCCAGCCGAAGCGCTGAGCACCATCACGCAGGCACTGCACCAGTTGGCGCTGGGAGAACGGACGCTTCGGATCGGAGGGATCCACCTGCGTGTCGTTGCGGATGCGGAACTCCACCGGGTCCAGCTTGAGCTTCTCCGCCATCTCATCCATGGCGATTTCCAGCGCCATCAGTCCGGGCGTTTCGCCGGGCGCGCGCATCGCGTTGCCTTCCGGCAAGTCCATCGTATGCAATCGCAGGCCGGCCAAGCGGTTCGCACCGGCGTACAGGAACTTGGTCTGCTGGATCGCCTCTTCCGGCGAGCCGCCCGGCAGGTTGCCCGACCAGGACTCATGCCCGATCGCGGTGAGCGTGCCCTCTGCGGTGGCCCCCAGGCGGATGCGCTGGATGGTGGCGGGGCGATGGGTCGTGTTGTTGGCGATCAACGGCCGCGACAGCGCCAGTTTCACCGGGCGCTTGGCCGCCCGTGCCCCCAGTGCGGCGAGCACCACGTCGGAGCGGATGAACAGCTTGCCGCCGAAGCCGCCGCCGATGTACGGCGAGATCAACCGGACCTTGTCCTCGGGCACGCCGAGCGTCTTGGCCAGGTCCTTCTTGCCCCACTCGATCATCTGGTTGGACGTCCACACCGTCAGCTGGTCACCCTCCCACGCGGCCAGCGATGCATGCGGCTCCATCATGGCGTGGGACTGATCCGGCGTGTGGTACGTGGCATCCAGCGTCACCGGCGCTTCGCCGAACGCTTTTTCGAAACTGCCCACGCGCGCGTCTGGATCGGTGTCCTGCAGTGGCCCACCGGCCGCCTTCGCGGCATCGAGGTCGAACACGCCCTTCGCGGGTGCGTAGCGGATACGCACCAGGTCAGCGGCCGCGCGTGCCTGCTCGAAGGTTTCCGCGACGACCAGCGCCAGCGCCTGATGGTAGTGCGCCACCTCAGGGCCGCCGAGCAGCGCAGCCGCATTGCGTCCCGCCTTGTGCAGGGTGCCCGCATTGTCGGCGGTGACGATGGCCAGCACGCCCGGTGAGCGACGCGCCGCGTCAAGCTCCATCGAGGTCACGCGGCCCTTGGCGATGCCAGCACCGACCACGTAGCCATAAGCAGGCGAGGGCACGGCCTCATGCCACTCGTAGGCATATTTCGCGTGACCGGTGGTCTTCAGCGGACCGTCGATACGGTCCAGCGGCTTGCCGACCACCTTCATCTGGTCGATGGGATTGCGTCCCGCAGGGGTGTCGAATTTCATGGATCAGCTCCTCGCCTGCATCAATACCGACGCCAGCGTGCGCTGCGCCAACTGGACCTTGAACTGGTTCTCCGGTGTAGGCGCCGCACCTTGGAGCAGCGCACCGATCACGGCCTGCGCGCCCTGCGGCAGCAGGGCGTCGGCTGCGTCACTGCGCCACGGCTTGTAGGCGACACCGCCCAGCGCAACACGGCCACTGCCGTCGGCCTGGATCACCGCCGCGACAGACACCAATGCGAAGGCATACGACGCGCGGTCGCGCACCTTGCGATACAGATGCGTGCCACCCAGCGGCGCAGGCAACCTGACGGCGGCAATCAGTTCGCCCTTCTCGAGCAGGGTTTCGATATGCGGGGTACTGCCCGGTGCGCGATAGAACGTGTCCAGCGCAATCTGCCGCGTGCTGCCGTCGGGCCGCACGGTCTCCACCACGGCCGCCAGCAGCATCATCGCCACCGCCATGTCACTGGGATGGGTCGCGATGCAGGCCGTGCTGGTGCCGATGACCGCCAACTGCCGACTGACACCGCCGATAGCCGCACAGCCGCTGCCGGGAAGGCGCTTGTTGCAGGGCTGGGCGGTGTCATAGAAATATGGGCAGCGGGTCCGTTGCAGCAGGTTGCCTGCGGTCGTTGCCTTGTTGCGCAGCTGGCCGGAGGCACCGGCAACGAGTGCGCGTGTCAACAGCGCATAGTCACGACGGATGCGCGCATCGGCCGCCAGGTCGGTATTGCGGACAAGGGCGCCGATGCGTACGCCGCCGTCGTCGGTTGCCTCGATGGTGTCCAGCTTCAGGCCATTCACATCGATCAGATGGGTCGGGATCTCGATTTCGAGCTTCATGAGATCCAGCAGGTTGGTGCCACCAGCGATGAAGCGCGCGCCGTGGGTACGTGCAGCAGCAGCCGCCGCTTCGGCCGGCGTGCGGGCGCGTTCGTAGGTAAAGGCTCTCATGCGCGCTTGCCTCCCACGTCTTCGATCGCGTCCACGATGTTGGAATAGGCGCCACAGCGGCAGATGTTGCCGCTCATGCGTTCGCGGATTTCTTCGGCACTGAGCGTTGCGCCTGCCTGCAGGTCGCCCGTCACATGGCTGGGAATGCCGTCCTTGATTTCCTGCAGCACCGACACGGCCGAACAGATCTGGCCGGGGGTGCAATAACCACACTGGTAGCCGTCATGCTTGACGAAGGCCGCCTGCATGGGGTGCAGGTCATCCGGTGATCCCAGCCCTTCGATGGTGGTGATCTCGGCCCCTTCGTGCATCACAGCCAGCGTCAGGCAGGCGTTGATCCGCCGCCCATCCACGATGACGGTGCAGGCACCGCATTGTCCGTGGTCGCAGCCCTTCTTGGTGCCCGTCAGCTGAAGGTGCTCGCGTAGCGCATCAAGCAGGGTCACGCGCGTGTCCAGCTGCAGCGACTGCTTCTTGCCATTGACGCGGAAGTTCACTTTTTCGACGACCGGTGCGCGGGCCGGCTCACGTGCGCCGGGGACGTCAGCCATGGCCGTGGGTATCGCGATCACGGACGCCGAGCCCGCGCCCAGTTTCAGCAGGTCGCGCCGGCTGAGCGCGAATTCGGAAGGGGTATTCATGCAGGACAGTTCCTCTTTGGCTGATGCAGACATGGCTCAGGGGAGCAGGGTCGGACACCGCCGACGCCCCCAGCATGGCGCGCACGGGGTGGTCATCGGGTGAACCGGCGGCGCGATTCACGAGCGCGGCTCGTGAATGGGGCAGCGGTTGAAGTCACTGCGGAAGCGCCGTGAGCCGGCCATCACCACGCGCCGGGCACGGTTGATGCTGCCCAGTGGCTGGTGCGCGGCGAGGGCATGCCACGGCGCGAAGGCGAGCGCATCCTCTGCGGCCTGTGATTCGCCCTCCTGCCAGGCGGCCTGGCGCGGCATGATGAGATGCGCGACCTCCTGCCAGGGACTTTCTTCTTCCGGCCACGCCACTGACGCGTCCTCTACCGGCATGCGTTCCAGATCGCGGCACAGCTGGACCCGTAGTGCCCACACCGCGGGCTCCTCCAGGGTGGCGAAGAACGCCACGACGGCGTCGCGCTGAGCATCTTCATTGCCCGTGAGCGACTGATCCTTCAGCGCAAGCAGCGAGTCCGACAGCGGCGCCAAGGAAAACTTGGCGATGCAGGCGCCGTAGCGATATGGCACCTGACTGAAGAAGGTTTCGCCCAACGGATGATGCTGGGGTTCGCCGCCCATCGACTTGAGGGTGGCACTCTCCGTGCCGACGGCTTCCAACGCCGCCTCCGCCGCGCGCAGCGTCGCCGAGATCACCCGTTTGGTGCGCGGCATGCGCTCCGTGGTCGACGCCAGCAGACGCGCCGCACGCAGGAAACCAGCTACGCCCGGCGTGCTGAATGCAGGCCCGTTGACCATCAGGAAATCCTGGGTGTGCTGTTCTTCGTCGCCCGGTAGACGCTCGCCTGCGACCTCCAGCACCTTCACCGCGACGGCACGCGGGGTGGAGACGGTGTCCGGAAGCTGTTCGGCGGGAGGGGACGAGAGGCGCATCAGCGCGGGATGCCGCGCAGGGATGGCAAACAGGCCCTGCGCGAGCTCGGGAGGCAAGCCCTCGAAGACCTGAAATTCACCTTTCAACAAGCCCTGACCCTTGGCATGCACGGCGCGATGGGCGTGGCCCTCTTCATCGGCGACGGTGCGCGCCATGCCGGTGAACACCTCGGACAGCGCGGCGATATGCTCGGCTTCGTCCTTCTCAGGCTGTTCAACGGACGGATCGAAGGCAACAGGGGGCGCAAAGGGGTTCATGGGGTGTCCTGCATCAGCATGGAAGGAGCTGTCGGTGGATGGCGTTCCAGCCGACACCTTCCCGCACCGCCGGTGGAGGCCGCGTGCCCGGACCCCGACCTCCGCTTCACATCACCCTGTCGGTCGCATCGTAAACCCGCCTGGTAGAGCCGACTTCAGTCGGCTGCCGCTGAACCCGCCGCGGTCCCTCCGCACCGGCGCGCAGCAACGGCAACGGATCGTAAGCGCCGTCGGCACCGTAGATACCCCAGTGCAGATGAGGGGGCGTCCCCTTGGCGTTGCCGGTATCGCCCACGTAGCCCAGGACCGTACCCGGCTCGACCACCTCACCCCGCGCCAGCCCGTCGCGCCAGCCCTCCAGATGGGCGTAGTAATAACGTTCGCGCGCCGGCCCCTGCACCCAGACCTGGCGTCCGCCCAAGCCGCTTTCGCGCACATCGGTAACGATACCGCGCGTGGCACTGCGCACGGCCGTGCCGCGCGACGCAAAAATATCGATGCCTGCATGGGTGCGGTCCGCGCCGCGCGGCGCACCGAACGTGTCGGCTATGCGCCGCGCGGCGACACCTTCCACGGGTACCGGAAGTGCCGTGGGTGGCGGCATCCGTGATATCTCCCACATCGCACGCGGCACCTCGGCCCAGCGGCTGTTCCAGAACATCCCACCCAGCACGACCAGCGCGATGAGCCAGAACAGGCGCAGCAGCCAGCGGCGGACTGTGCGGGCAGCCGTGCGCTGCACGGGAGGAGCGGTGTCGGGAGCCAAGCGGTGTGCCTGTCAGGAGGAAAGGGAGGTCAGCATGGCAGGCGTTGCATCAACGGCACGTTGTCGTTGTGCCCCGTGCAGGGGGCGAAGAGGGTGGCAACGGTTGGGTAAACGCGGAGTGTCGGCAGGTTCGATCGTTGACGCGTCTGCAGCCGACTGAAGTCGGCTCTACCGGGGGCAGGTACCATCCGAGGGGCAGGTACCGTCGAGGTCAGGTGCCGTCCGCCCGGCAGCGGCACGGACCCGTCAGCGGGGCGCGTGCTCGTCCAGGTTGCCGCGGACCGCGCGGGCCAGATCGATGCGGGTGAACGGCTTGGGCAGGATGGCGATGGGCCGCCCGAGCTGGTTGTTGGCTTGATGGTCGCGCGGGTAGCCCGAGGTGAACAGGATGCGCAGCTCCGGCTTTCGCTCGCGCGACTGCCTGGCCAGCTCCCAACCGGTCATGCCGGGCATCACGATGTCTGAAAACAGCAGGTCGATTTCCACGTCCGGCCGCTCCAACAGTCGAAGCGCGGACGGCCCATCGTGTGCTTCCAGCACACGGTAGCCAAGTTGGCGCAGTGCATCCACGGTATAGGCACGCACATCATCGTTGTCTTCGGCGACCAGGATCGTCTCATCCTGCGATTCGTATTCCGCGTAGCCACTGTCTTCCGCTGGACGCGGGCCCGGGAGCGGCAGGCTGGAACGCGGGAACAGCAGGGTGATCACCGTCCCCTCGCCAGGCACCGACTCCAACTGCACATGACCGCCGGACTGCTTGACGAAGCCGTACACCATCGACAGCCCCAAGCCCGTGCCGCGACCGACCTCCTTGGTGGTGAAGAACGGCTCGAAAACGCGCGCCATGGTGTCCGGCCCCATGCCGTGTCCACTGTCACGCACCCGCAGCACCGCATATTGCCCGGGCGGCACGTCCGGATTCTGTTCGACGAAATCGTCGTCCAGCACGCCGGTACCGGTCTCCAGCACCAGCGTTCCCCCGTCGGGCATCGCATCGCGCGCATTGACCGCCAGATTGAGGATCGATGCTTCCAACTGGCTCGGATCCACTTCGACGCACCACATGTCCGGGGCGACATCGATCTGCAGGCGGACCAGTTCCCCCAGGGCGCGCTGCAGCATGTCCTGCATGCCGAGCACCTGCTCGTTGAGGTTGACTGCCTGGTTCATCAGCGGCTGCCGACGTGCAAACGCGAGCAGGCGCTGGGTCAGGCTGGCCGCACGCATCACGCCCTTCAGCGCATTGTCGAGTGGACGCGCTACCGGGTTGCTGGCCTCGGACTGACGATCCACCAGCAGCTTGGCGTGTTCCACGTTGCCGGCGATCACCGTCAGGATGTTGTTGAAGTCGTGCGCGATGCCACCGGTCAGCTGGCCTACCGCTTCGATCTTCTGGCTCTGGCGCAGGGCTTCTTCGGCCTGGCGGCGTGCCGTGGTTTCCACCGCTTCGGACACCACGGCGGTGATCCGCCCGTGATGGTCCAGCAGCGGCCGGAACGAAAAATCAAACGACCGCTTGCCGGTCGGCAACTGCAGCTCAAGCTCATGCCGCGATTCATTGCCGCTCGCCGCTGCAACCACCGCAGCGCAGACCACGTCGCCGGCTCCCGGGGATGCCGCGAACCACGCCGAATCGCAGAACAGCTCACCGCTCACCGCGTCCTTGCTGGACAGGATGGCGGCCAGCGAGGCGCGGTTCGCGTCCACCACACGTCCGTCGGTGTCGAGCAGGTTCTGCAGCTGGAAACTTGATTCGAACAAGGCCTGCAGCCTGCTTTCGCTCTGCTGCAGGTCGGCGGTACGCTGCTGCACCTGCTGCTCCAGCGATTCGTTCGCGTCGCGCAGCAGCAGCTCGGCCTGCTTCAGGTCGCTGATGTCGCGACCCAGCGTGTAGTACCCCGCAACGTGGCCATCCGCGCTGATCTCCGGCACGCCGTCCAGCAACACGTGCCGTGGTGTCCCGTCGGCGCGCGGCACTTCCAGTTCAAACCGGACCCGCTGGCCTTCCAGCACCTGTTGCAGGTGGGGCAGGGCGGCATCGAACAGCGCCGAGCCGACGACTTCCTTCACTTGCAGGCCAATCAATTCGGCTGGCGGACGTCCGTGCCAGGCTTCGTACGCGGTATTGGCGAACTGGTAGCGATGGTCCGGATCCAGGTGCGCGATCAGCGCCGGCATCGAGTCCGTGATCAGCTGCAGCCGGTCGCGGCTCTGCTTGAGCTCATGCTCTGCGCTGAGCAGCTTGAAGCGCGCATGGCCCTCTTCGATGGCGCGGATGATGGCGTCGGGCAGCCGCTGCAGGCGCTGCTTGACCACGTAGTCGCGCGCACCGCGGGTCAATGCCTGCACCGCCAGCTCTTCGGTCAACGTACCCGAGACGAAGATGAAGGGAATGCGCGGCATCAGCTCCTGGGTAAGCTGCAGTGCGCTGTCCCCGTCGAAGCCGGGCAGCACATGATCGGCAAGGATGATGTCGTAGCGCTGGTCATCCAGCTCCGCCAGGAACGCGGCGCGGGTCCAGACACGCTGCACCGTAAAGTTCAGGCGCGCGCGCGAAAGCTGCGCCGTGATCAGTTCGGCATCGAGCGCGCTGTCTTCCAGCATGAGGATGCGGGTCGGCGCATCCCGGCGGGGTTCAGTCATTCGTTCGGCCTTGCCCGGATGCGGTCAGCGGATGCGGCGGGGGATTGTTGGTGATGCCCCAGAACATGCCCAGTCCCTGGATGGCATCGAAGAACTCCTTGAAGTCGACCGGCTTGACCACGAAGGCATTGACGCCCAACTCGTAGCTCCGCACCAGGTCCTGCTCCTCGCGTGACGAGGTCAGCATGACGATCGGCGTGCGGCTCAGGTGCGGGTCACCGCGGACGGCGGCCAGTACTTCCAGTCCGTCCACCTTCGGCAGCTTCAGGTCCAGCAGTACCACCACCGGGCCGCCATGGTTGGCATCCTGGTAACTCCCTTCGCGGCGCAGGTAATCCAGCGCCTCCGCCCCGTCACGCACATGCGTGACCTGGTTCAGCAGCTGGCAGCGCTCCAGCGCGTTCAACGTCAGCTCGGCGTCCTTCGCGTTGTCTTCCACGAGCAGGATCGGTCGCAGGTCCCTCATGCTTGGCCTCTTTGGGAATGGGGAATGGAGAAATAGAACGTTGCGCCTTTGTCGAGCTCACCTTCGGCCCAGACACGCCCGCCATGGCGAGTGATGATGCGGTTCACGTTGGCCAGCCCGATGCCCGTGCCTTCGTATTCATCGGCGTGGTGCAGGCGCTGGAACACACCGAACAGTTTGTCCACGTAGCGCATGTCGAAACCGCAGCCATTGTCACGCACGAAGAAGACATCTTCCCCACTACCGCGCTTACTGCCGACCTGGATGACGGCGGTCTCGCGGTCGCGGGTGAATTTGATCGCATTGCCCAGCAGGTTCTGCCACACCAGGCGCAGCATGCTTGAATCGGCCTTGACTCGCGGCAGCGTGCCGATCTCCCAGTCCAGGCTGCGGCCGTCGTGTTCCATGGCCAGGCTGCGGCGCACGTCGTTCACCAGCGAGGCCACGTCCACGTCGATCAGGCCCATGCTGGAGCGGCCCATCTGCGAGAAGCTGAGCAGGTCATCCACCAGGGTGCCGGCGGATTTGGCCGACTCGATGATGGTGTCCAGATAGCGCCGTTCGGTGTCGTCCAGCTTGTCCGCCGCCGAACTGCCGAGCAGCTCGGAATACCCCACGATATGCCGGAACGGCGCGCGCAGGTCGTGGCTGACCGAATAGGAAAAGGCTTCGAGTTCCTTGTTGCTGCGTACCAGCTGCTCGTTGAGCTCGGCCATTTCTTCCGCTTTGCGGAGCACGATGTCGACGATGGCGGTGCGCAGCTCCAGCGCCGCATCGCGATCGACATCCTGCCAAGGCAACGACTGCTCGCGCACGGTTTCCTTCCACGCCTCGAAGGACAGGCGGGGCGTCAACGAGTCACCGACCTGCTGCTTCTTCGGCTCACCGCCCCAGCGCACGGTGCGCATGACTTCCGGGCGGAACCACAGCACGAAGCTGTCATGCAACTGCGAGATGGAGATGGCCATGACCCCGCTGGCGACGGCAGCGAACCCGCGCGCCGGCTCCCACAGGGCCGGCAGCATATCCGTCTGGAAGACATCGTCGCCCGCGTGTTCGGCGGTGAGCCACGCCACCAGTGCGGTGACCTGCTCCTCTGCCGGGCAGTCGCCCAGCCGCACGCACTGCCCCCGGTGGATGATGGCCGCACCCTGGGCGTTGGTCAGGGCCAGCAGGCTGTGTTCGTCGCGGCCAAGCGCCGCCATGAAGTCTTCATCGCCGGCCATGCGGCCCAGCAGACGCATCTGGATCGCCCGACGCGCGATGCGCGCTTCCACCACCGCACCGCGGTCCTTCAGCGCGATCTGCATCGACAGGATCTGACCAATGAACTCGCACGCCGTACGCACGTGGTACGGCACGCGCTTGGCGACGTGGTTGTGGCACGACACCAGGCCCCACAGGGTGCCCTCGGTCAACAGCGACACCGACATCGACGCGCCCGTGCCCATGTTGCGCATGTACTGCAGGTGCACCGGTGACACACTGCGCAGCATCGCCAGGCTGAGGTCGGTCGGTGCCGCATCGGCATGCGCGGGGCTGCGCAGCAGCGGCACCGGCTGATAGTCACTGTCGGCGATCAGTCGCACGCGGTTGCGACGGTACAGCTCTCGGGCCTGCGCGGGGATATCCGATTCGGGGAAGCGCAGGTCCAGGTAGGACGGCAGCTGTTCGTTGCGGTCCTCGGCCACCACCGCACCGTTCCAGTCCGTGTCGAACTGGTAGATCAAGGTGCGATCGAAGCGGGTGAGTTCCCGCACGTGTCGCGCGCCGATCCCGCACAACTCGACGATACTGGCCGCAGTCTCGATCTCGCTCATGAAGCGGCTGATCTGCGGGTAGAGGTCTTCCAGCGACCCCGGCTCGCCGGCCACCGGCTCTTCAAGTTCGATGATGAAATGCGTATCACTGCGGTGCGCCAGTGCATGGTGGCGACCAAAGCGGCCCAGCTGGATGGAGCCCAGGAACACCGACCCACCCGGCGCCATATGTTCAAGATGGCGTCGATACGGCGCCAGCGCGCCGCCCAGCACGGCATCGACCGGCTGGTCCAGGGGATCGCCAAAAAATTCCAGCACCGCCGGCTGGGTCATCGCGCGCTCGACCACGTGCATCGACACCGGGTCAACGATCAGCAGCAGACCGTATGGCTGGATGGCACCGGGGGTATGGATCGGCTCGCGGGCGCAGCTCGACAGGTCCAGTGCAGCAGGGGGTACGTCGTTCATGCAAATTCCTCAGCAGCGGCGAACTCGTGGAGGACAAATCCCGTGACCGCGGCGAACGCGGCAATGGCACCGTCTTCCACGCACTGCTCTTCTTCGGCGGTGAGGCGGATGGCGTTCAAGGCCAGCGTGAAGTGACGCCAATGCGCGGCGACGCCCTCTGCGGCAGGTGCCAGATGGCGGGCGCCGAAGCCGGAATCCAGGCCCAGGCGTGCGGCCATCTTGTACAGCACCGCGCCGCCCAGGGCAGAGCCCTCCACCACGTACAGCCAACCCAGTGCTACAGCGAACGGCACATCGCGCAACGGCGGATGCAGCGGGGCGGGGGCGGGCACGCCAAGATCGGCCAGATCCTGCTCGATGGCAGCCAGGCGTTGGCGCGCAGGCAGGTCAGGCAGCACCGCGTGCAGGGACGCGTGCGCATAGACCCCGGCGACGTGCCGGTGCAGGCGATGCTGGACCCGCAGGAACGCAGCAAACCGCTCGCGGCTGTCGAAGATCCGTTCCGCCATGATGCGCTGGTCCAGCCGCTCGTGCGTTTGATGAGTAGCGCATTTGAGGCGCTCGGCACGGGAGGGCGGCAGGGCCGGGTCAGGTACTGGCATCGACGACGACGGGCAGGGGCGTTTGGGCGGGACGGAGCAGAATACCAGAGAGGTTGAACGCGTCATGTCAACGGAATTTCATGCAGAAACAGCCCAGTGGATCGGCTGGATCTGCTTGGTAGAGCCGGCTTCAGCCGGCTGCTTCGGCCCTTTGCGGTACGTCAGCCTGCCCGTTGCGTTACGTCCAGCCGACTGAAGTCGGCTCTACAATGGCGTGCTCAGCCTCATCCGGAAAGGACACCGATGCACGACTCTGCCGCCCGATTCGCCGCTGCCTCACTGCTCCTGCTTGGCCTGCTGGCATCGCCCCTGCATGCCGATGAAGGGACGCGCAGGGTGCAATCCTTCGACCTGCCCGTGTCACCGTATCTCAGCGAACCCGCGCAAGCGGCCGTCCGCGGCTCGGTCACGCATCCGGACCCCACGGCGAAAATGGACAATGCGGCGGTCCTTGCCGGTCTGGCCAGCCTGCGCAAGGGCGCCGACGAGTGGGCGCGCGGTGAGATCATCGGCCTGCGCCAGCGCTATCCGGTGGATCTCTTCGAGGAGACCTGGAACGGCGTGCCGGTGGTGCGGGTACAGCCGCGCAACGCGCCGAGGGATCCGGCACGGCAGCGTCTGCTGATCGAACCGCACGGCGGCGCCTTCGTGTTCGGCCGGGCGGACACCCTGGGGTTGCTGGAAGCGATCCCGCTTGCGGCGATGACCGGGGCTACCGTCGTCGCCGTCGAGTACCGCAAAGGGCCGGAGCATCGCTTCCCCTCCGCCAGCGAAGATGTCGCCGCGGTCTACCGGGCCGCACTGGAACGTTATTCACCCGCGCACATCGGTGTGTTCGGCTGTTCGGCCGGCGGCGTGTTGACCGGCGAGTCGCTGGCCTGGTTCGCGAAGGAAGGCCTGCCGATGCCGGGCGCGGCGGGGCTGTTCTGTGCGGCCGGTGATGCGCGCTACGGCGGCGACTCCCGGTATGTCGCCGCCGCACTGAACGATGCGCTGTTACCCGACACCGACGGCCGCCTGCCGATCATGGAAGACCTCTACTACGGCGACGTCGATTTCCGTGATCCGCTGGTGTCACCGGTCTTCTCCGATGCGGTGCTGGCGCAGTTTCCGCCGACCCTGTTCATCACCGCGACCCGCGCAGCCGAGCTGAGCGCGACTTCCTATACCCACTCGCGCCTGATCGACCTGGGTCGCGAGTCGGACCTGCACGTGTGGGACGGACTGGGTCATGCCTTCCATCTGGATGCGCGCCTGCCGGAGAGCCAGCAGGCTTACCGCGTGATGGCGCGATTTTTCGCCCGCCACCTGGACATGACCGCGCCAACGCCGTGACCGTTCGCCAGGTGCGATGCGGCGCTACATCAGTCCCAGGGTCACCAGCGCGAGCACCGTGTAGCGGCCGCCCTTGGCCAGGATCACCAGCGGCAGGAACACCCGCAGGGGCTCGCGCATCACCCCGGCCACCAGGGTGATGGGATCACCGATCACCGGCGCCCACGCGAGCAGCAGCGACCAGCGTCCGTAACGGCGATACCACGCCTGCGCACGTTCCCGCTTTGCCCCCGAAAGCGGGTACCACCGACGGTTCTCCAGACGCTGTGCCTGCCGGCCAAGCCACCAGTTGACCAGCGCGCCCAGCACATTGCCGACGGTCGCCACGAGCACCAGCAGCAGCGCCGGGTGGCTGCGATCCAGCAGCAACGCCACCAGCACGGCTTCGGATTGGGCGGGGATCAGGGTGGCGGCGACCAGCGCCGCAAGGAACAGGCCAAGGAGAGCAAGCATCCGCACATTCTAAGCGCGTGGGTCATCGCGTGACCTTCAGGCGGAGTGGGTCAGGCTGCCATCGCCGCTTACCGCACAGGCCCGCCATGCCACGCTCGCGCACACTCAGGATCGCCACCTTCAACGTCAACGGCATCACGACACGGCTGCCGCATCTGCTGGCATGGCTGGAGAAGGAACAGCCCGATATCGTCGCGTTGCAGGAACTGAAGGCGACCGATGCCGCCTTTCCGCGCGCCGCCATCGAAAGCGCGGGATACGGGGCGATCTGGCAGGGCCAGGCCGCATGGAATGGTGTCGCCCTGCTGGGCCGCGACACGCAGCCCATCGAAAGCCGGCGCGGCCTGCCGGGAGATCCATCCGACACCCAGAGCCGCTACATCGAAGCGGCGATCCACGGGGTGATCGTCGCAGGAATCTATCTGCCGAACGGCAACCCACAGCCGGGCCCGAAGTTCGATTACAAGCTGGCATGGATGCAGCGGCTGGCCCGCCATGCCCGCACGCTGGTGGCGCTCGAGCATCCGGTGGCCATCATCGGCGACTTCAACGTGATCCCCACGGACGACGATGTGTACGACGCAACGTCATGGAAAAAAGATGCCCTGATCCAACCGGCCGTGCGCGATGCCTACGCGGATCTGCTGGCGCAGGGCTGGACCGATGCGCTGCGACAGATCGTCGGCGAGGAGCGGATCTACACGTTCTGGGATTATTTTCGCCAGCATGCCGAACGTGATCGCGGCCTGCGCATCGACCACCTGCTGCTCAACCCGGTGCTGGCCAGCCGACTGAAAGCGGCCGGCGTGGACCGCTGGGTGCGGCTGCAGGAGAAAGCCAGCGACCACGCGCCTACGTGGATCACCGTCAAGGCGCCGGCGCGTCCTTGACCTTGCGCAGATCCTCCAGCAGCACCTGATAGGCGGCCTCACGCGCCGGCCCGTCACCCTGGCGCAATATCCAGGAGGGATGCACCGTCACCAGCGCCCGTGTGCCATCGTGCAGGGCATGCCACTGCCCGCGCCCCTGGCTGAAGCGGAAGGCCGAGCCCAGCAGCGCCGATGCCGCCGTCGCACCCAGGCAGACGATGACATCCGGACGCACGTGTTCGATCTCGGCGGCTACCCATGAACGGCACGCTTGGACGTGCTCGCGGTCCGGCCGCTGGTGCACGCGCACCTTGCCACGCCGCTGGAAACGGAAATGCTTTACCGCATTGGTCAGGTACAGCGCCGAGCGCTCAATGCCGGCCTCGGCCAGCAGCTGGTCCAGCAATTGTCCGGCCGGTCCGACGAAAGGGCGGCCGCTCAGGTCCTCGCGGTCGCCGGGCTGTTCACCGACGAGCATGATCCGCGCACCGGCAGGACCCTCGCCGAATACCGTCTGCGTGGCCGGCTCCCACAGCGGGCACTGGCGGCAGGCCGCGGCGCGTGCGCGCAGCGTCTCCAGCGACCCGGCTTCGGCAGGCGTTGGCGGCAGGGGAACCGGTGCCTGGGGGATCCGCCGCTGCGGTTCCTGCGCCTGGCGCGCATGCATCTCTTCCACACGCGTGCTGGCGTCGCGCACCAACGTGGGCAGCAGCGAGACCTCCGGCAGGTGCTTCCAGTACTTGACCGGCATTTCCTGCCGCATCATTCGTTCGTTCAAGCGCGCGGGGTTGAAGATGCTGGCGTAATACGTCCGCCAGAGGTCTTCCCGCGAGTCATCCGCCGGTGCGTCGCTGCGCTTCGCGCCGCCACCGAAGTGCAGGGCGGTGCCGTCCCAGTGCACGCTGCGCGACGGGGTCAGGATCGCCCAGCGCATGCCGGCAAAGCGCCGCGCGAAGAACGGAGCGACCCGATCCACGATGTGGTGATCGGGCTCGAACCAGGCGATGAAGGCATCGTCCTCGCCCGGGACCTCGCGGAAACGCACGAAGGCTTTCATCTTGTGCGAGTCGCGGCGCACGGCCTGGGTCAGGGCGTTGGCCCGCAGCACGTCGGCGTCGGTCGGATTGGACAGCACATCGCGCTGGCCGCGGCCGATGCGCCACAGGATGCGGTACAGCAGAGGCAGCCGTTGCGCATCCCGGTGACACAGCACCGTGGCGGCGAGCTCCAGGAACACTTTCGAGACGCGCAGCACCGGGGCGGCGGCCGGGTCATGCGACGGCAGCGCCCCGGCAAGATCAGGGGCATCCAACAACGAGGCATCGCCGCCTTCCAGCCAGTCGATCTGCTCCGGTGCCACCCCCGCCGCCAGCCCGATGCGGGCCGCCGCACGCCATGCATCCAGCGACCACGGCGGATCGATGCGCGCGGTCCAGCGTTGCACGTTCAACTGACCAGATTCTCGCCGAACAGCGAACCCTGCCGAGGCGGCGGGGCCAGGCTTGCGCGCAGGCTGGCCGGATCGTCCAGCCGCCGGTGCGGGTGGTGGTCCAGCAGCTGCACGAACGGCAGCAGCTTGCGCATCGGCGCGCGCAGCCGGGCCACGTCGGCCACGCGGAGGCGGCCATGGCGGCGGGCCATCAGCACCCGCTTCACATTGCGCACGCCCAGGCCGGGCACGCGCAGCAGCAGTTCTTTCGGGGCGATGTTCAGATCCACTGGAAACCGATCCGGATGCCGCAGCGCCCAGGCCATCTTCGGGTCGATGTCCAGATCGAGCATCCCGTCCTGCGTGGTATCGGTGATCTCTTCGATCCCATACCCGTAGAACCGCAGCAGCCAGTCGGCCTGGTACAGCCGGTGCTCGCGCTGCATCGGCGGCGGCTGCAGCGGCAGCGCCTTGCTGGCATCGGGGATGGGGCTGAAGGCGGAGTAATAGACCCGGCGCATGCGGTAGTTGCCGTACAGCTGGTCGGACGTGGTCAGGATGTCGCGATCACTGGCACCATCCGCGCCGACGATCATCTGCGTGCTTTGCCCGGCCGGCGCGAACCGCGGCGCGCTCTTCTGCACGCTGCGCGTTGCCGCCGCAAGGGCAGGGCGGGCGCGCTCTTCCTTGGATTCCTCGATCCGCCAGCGCAGTTCGCCCATCGCACCGCGGATGGACGGCATGGTTTTCTCCGGCGCGAAAGCGGCCAGCCCGGTTTCGGTGGGCAATTCGATGTTGATCGACAGGCGGTCGGCATATTTTCCTGCTGCCGCCAGCAGCTCCGGTGATGCTTCGGGAATGGTCTTCAGGTGGATATAGCCGGCGAAACGGTGCTCTTCGCGCAGCTGCCGCGCCACCTCCACCATATGTTCCATCGTGTAGTCCGCGCTGCGGATGATGCCGCTGGAAAGGAACAGCCCCTCGATGTAATTGCGTTTATAGAAATCCAGGGTCAGCGCCACCACTTCGGCCACCCGGAAACGCGCACGCGGCACGTTGCTGGACACGCGGTTGACGCAGTACGCGCAGTCGTAGATGCAGAAGTTGGTCAGCAGGATCTTCAGCAGCGACACACAGCGGCCATCAGGGGTATAGCTGTGGCAGATACCGGACCCTTCCGTGCTGCCGATGCCGCCGGACTTGCGCGAATCCCGCTTGCCCGCGCCACTGGAGGCGCAGGACGCATCGTATTTCGCGGCGTCGGCGAGAATCTCGAGTTTGCGGAGGGTTTCCATGACACCACGCTAGTAATGGCCGGTCTCATCAGATGAGACGGATGAACCAATGAATCTGAATATTTCAGCTGACCAGCCGCCATGCCGGCGTCACGCGTTTTGATCGGAACACGAATACCCGGCAGGTGTTAGTATTCCTACTAAATCACCGCAATACAATATGCCGACCTCCGCTTCCACCGCCCGCCGCGCCTCCCGCGCCGCCACCTATCTCTACCCCGAGCACCTGCGCGACGTCGTGCAGCAACTGCCGCGGACCCCGGGGGTATACGTTTTCCACGGACAGGACGGCGGCCTGCCGCTGTACATCGGCAAGAGCATCAATATCCGTGGGCGGGTGATGGACCATCTGCGCACGACCGAAGAGGCCGATCTGCTGCGGCAGACCCGGCACGTCACCGCGCTGCCCACGGCCGGCGACTTCGGCGCGCGGTTGCTGGAGGCCCATCTGATCAAGCGCGACCTTCCGCTGTACAACCGGCTGCTGCGTCGGCTGCGTCGCCAGTTCAGCCTGCGCTTGTACCGCGGAACGGTGAGCGTGGTGCACTCCGGTGATCACGATCTGGCCACGGCACCGATGCTGCATGGCCTGTATTCCAGCGAACGGGCCGCCAAGGAATCCCTGCGCCGGCTCGCCGACGATCACCGCCTCTGCTATGCACTACTGGGCCTGGAACGGTTGCCGGCCGGCCGCGCCTGTTTCCGGTCAATGTTGGGGCAATGCCTGGGCGCGTGCAGTGGACGCGAGCCGCTGGACGCGCACGAACAGCGGCTGCGGGGCGCACTGGAGCGGCTGGAAGTATCGGCGTGGCCGTATGGCGGGAAGGTGGCCGTGGAAGAAAGGGGGGAGACCATGACCCAGTTCCACGTCGTCGAGGGGTGGCGCTACCACGGCAGTGCACCCAGCCTGGCCAAGGCCAAGCGACTTCGCGCGGAGCCCGGCGAGTTCGACCGGGACACCTACCGCATCATCAAGCAGGGGTTGGAAGGTGCCACGATGGCGGTCCATCCGCTGGCGTGACACCGGATGCCGCACGCTGCGCCCGCTGGACAAGCAGGCGCTCGCACGGATCCGCGGTGCTCAGGGCACCATCGCAGCGGAATTGACCAGCCCCACCGCGATGGCAACACCAGCGGAGAACCAGCCGGCACTCTCGTTGCCGGCATCGATCTGATCCGGGCCACGGCGGGTGATGATCGCGCGGGAGATGCCGAAGGCCAACATCTGCATCACGACGGCGATCGCACACCAGATGGCGGCATCCACCAACGACACCGAATTGCTGATCACCGAGTTGATCGGCAGCGCCAGCCCGATCAGCGCGCCGGCCAGGCCGATGCCTGCCGCCTTGTTGCCTTGGCGGATCAAGGTGATTTCCTTGTGCGGGGTGATCAGCGCAACCAGCGCGATGGCCAGCAGCAGGATCAACAGCCCCATGCCCATGAAGGCGGCGAACGCGAGGAAAGACTGGCCGGTGATGACGTAGGGCATGGATATCCTTGGGAGGTGATGAAAAGGCAGGCAACCAACCTACCGTATTTCAACGCAGCACGTGATCGGCGCGCCATCGACCGATGACGCAGCCTGCACGCGCGACAGCAGAATCTTGCGCCTCCCAGGCCGCACTTCCGCCGCCTGCCCAGCGAGCAGCCCATGCGCGATACCGTCCACGCCCGTTACGCCACCCCATCACGTGTCCGTGAGGGCCGGCCCTTTCCACAGGGCGCCACCTTCGATGGCAAGGGCACCAATTTCGCGCTGTTCAGTGCCCATGCAACCCGTGTCGAGCTCTGCCTGTTCGATGAATCCGGCAACGAAGAACGCATCGAGCTTCCCGAGTTCACCAACGAAACCTGGCACGGCTACCTGCCCGACGTGAAGCCGGGGCAGCGCTACGGCTACCGTGTGCACGGACCCTATGCGCCTGCCGAGGGACATCGTTTCAACCACCACAAGCTGTTGCTTGATCCGTACGCACGCGAGATCGACGGCGACCTGACGTGGGCCGATGAACTGTACGGTTACACCATTGGACACCCCGACAAGGACCTGAGCTTCGACGAGCGTGACAGCGCGCCGTTCATGCCCAAGGCGGTCGTGGTGCACGACGACTACGACTGGGAAGACGACCAGCGGCTGCTGACGGCGTGGAACAGGACGCTGGTGTACGAGACCCACGTGCGCGGTTTCACCAAACGCCATCCCGCCGTGTCTGCCGAGCTGCAGGGCACCTGCGCCGGGCTCGCATCGGAGGCGGTGCTCGATTACATCAAGGGCCTGGGCGTCACCGCGGTGGAGCTGCTGCCGGTGCAGGCTTACCTCGATGACCAGCATCTGCTGGACAAAGGGCTGCGCAATTACTGGGGCTACAACACACTGGCATTCTTCGCCCTGAAGAGCCGCTACCTCGCCAGCGGCCATCGCGATGAGTTCCGTGACATGGTCAAGGCGATGCACCGGAAGGGCCTGGAGGTGGTGCTGGACGTGGTCTACAACCACACCGCCGAAGGCAACGAACTGGGCCCCACGCTGTCGTTCAAGGGCATCGACAACGCAACGTACTACCGCCTTGCCGATGACAAGCGTTTCTACATCAACGACACCGGCACCGGCAACACGTTCAACCTGAGCAACATGCAGGCCATGCGCTTCGTCAACGACTCGCTGCGGTACTGGGCAGAAGACATGCACGTGGACGGCTTCCGTTTCGACCTCGCCACC
Source organism: Stenotrophomonas sp. WHRI 8082 (assembly GCF_040223995.2). Lineage (NCBI taxonomy): Bacteria > Pseudomonadati > Pseudomonadota > Gammaproteobacteria > Lysobacterales > Lysobacteraceae > Stenotrophomonas > Stenotrophomonas sp. WHRI 8082. Next base: position 4,015,603 of record NZ_CP167826.1, read on the forward strand.
ATCCTGGGGCGGGAACCCAGTGGATTCGACCAGCGCGGCGGCTTCCTCGATGCCTGCGGGCAGGATCCGGTGCTGTCGCAGGTCAAGCTGATCGCCGAGCCGTGGGATTGCGGGCCGGGCGGTTACCAGGTTGGCCGCTTCCCACCGGGCTGGGCGGAGTGGAACGACAAGTTCCGCGACAATGCACGCAGCTTCTGGAAGGGCGACGAGGGCATGCTGGCGGAGTTCGCCACGCGCTTCACCGGCTCGGCGGATCTGTTCGACCGACGCGGCCGCCGACCGTGGTCCTCGGTCAACTTCATCACCGCCCACGATGGCTTCACCCTGCGCGACCTGGTCAGTTACAACGAAAAACACAACGTCGCCAACGGCGAAGACAACAACGATGGCTCGAATAACGATGCGTCCTGCAACTACGGCGCGGAAGGCCAGACCGACGATGCGGGCATCAATGCGGTGCGCGAGCGGCAGATGAAGAATCTGCTCGCCACGCTGTTGCTGGCGCAGGGCACGCCGATGCTGCTCGCCGGCGACGAGCGCGCGCAGACGCAGGGCGGCAACAACAACACGTACTGCCAGGATAACGAGACGGCGTGGATCGACTGGGAGCGGGACGCGAGCGACGGACGCCTGGCTGACTTCGTACGCGAACTGACCGCTCTGCGCAGGCGCTACCCGATTCTGACCCGTGGTCGATTCCTCAACGGTCAGTACAGCGAGCAGGCAGGGGTCAAGGACCTGACGTGGCTCAATCCGAGCGGCGAAGAAATGCAGCCGGGCAACTGGGAAGACGCGGGTGCGCGTTCGGTCGGGCTTGTTCTCGAAGGCAAGGCACAGCATTCCGGCGTACGGGAGCATGCCCACGACGCCACCCTGCTGATCCTGATCAACGCCTGGCACGAAGGGGTGACCTTCAAACTGCCGGACGACGAGGCCACGCCCCTGCATTGGAAACTCGAGCTGTCCACCGACGATGCGCTGGACCGGTCATCAGTGCCGAAGGGTTCGACCGAATTCCTCGCCCCGCCGCGCAGCGTCACCGTGTTCGAGTGCCGCAGCTGAAAAAACCATCGCGGAACCCGGTAGCGCCGAGCCACGCTCGGCGAGCGCAGCGGAACCGGCAACCCCATCACAGCCGAGCCCACGCTCGGCGGATCTGTCTCAGACCAGCTGCGCCTTCGGTTTGTGCGTGGCCAGCCACACCGTCTGCCACAGCCCGGACAGGCCGATCAGCGCATACACCGCGCGCGGCCAGGCACTTTCCGCACCGCACACCATCCCGACCAGATCCACCTGGAACTGGCCCTGCAGGCCGAGGCAGATGGCGCCGAACAGCACCATGATCAAGGTCGCGATGTTGAACGCTCGCACGGCAGGGTCCCCGGTTATGTCAGTGTGATGGGGCCATCGTGGTGGGCAGGATGTCTCAGGGTCGTGAGCCGGGCTTCACGTGCTGCCAACGCAGGGGGGTCAGGGCAGCGCGCTGCACCGGTAGCGCCGAGCCACGCTCGGCGGCCTTTCGATCCAGGCACCGCGCACACCCGACACCGACCGCGCAGCGCACTCGCCGAGCGTGGCTCGGCGCTACCCTCTGCTCAGCCGAGCAGACCCGGATTGGCGCGCCAGACCGCCCAGTTCAAGGCCGAGGCAAACGAAATCCACGCCAGGTAAGGCACCAGCAGCAGGGCAGCAAACCGGCTTGCCCGCCAGAAGCCCGCCATGGTCGCCAGCAGCACGAGGATCAGCAGCACGATGTCGGCGAAGGCAGGACCGCCCATCCGCCAGCCAAAGAACAACCAGCTCCACAACCCATTCAGTGCCAACTGCACGACGAACAACTGCAGGGCGCCACGCTGTGCACGCCAGCCCCCTCGGCGCCACACCAGCCACGCCGAGAGGCCCATCAGCAGGTAGAGCACCGACCACACCGGTCCGAACACACCGGCGGGCGGCGCCCACGACGGCTTTGCCAGCGCCGCATAGAATTCACTGGCCGACACCGAGGCGGCCGCGCCCACGGCGGCGACAAGGAAGCACAGCAGGAGCCAGCCGAGCAGGGCCAGCAATGGACGTTTCGGCGGTCGACGCATGGTGCACCGAATATCAGGAGGGCAGGGCAGCGCAGCATCGCACGTGCGCCAGCGCGGCGCCTCCACCCCGCCTGCACGCCTGTGTCCACCTGCACTACACAGCACGCTGCCTATGCTCTGTCCACACCCACCGCAGCGGCCGACCGACCATGATCCCCACCTCCTACTGGCGCAAGAGCTGGGGCACGTTCGTCAGGCCCAATTCCGGAACCTTCGATATCCTCGACATCTCCTGCCTGCAGGAACCGGCATCGCAGCGCATCGTGCATCTGTACGCGCTGCAGGTGCAGTGCATGGAGTGCCAGCACGGCTTCGATGCCCGTGATGGCCACGGCATCAGCACGGTCACCGGGGCGCGCGTCCTTCGTTGCCCGCAGTGTGCCGCCAGCCAGGCCGTTGCGAACACCGAGCTGGTGCGCTTCGCGAGCAGCTCGACCTCGTCAGCGCGCCCACGCAGCGCCGCGTCGACGCAGCCCGCTCTGGCCATGGCAGGCTGAGGGGACTACGTCGCGGCGGCGACGCATCTGCGAAATAATAGGACCTTCGTAACGCAACGCAGCGAAGGACCCGACGCCCATGCTTGATCTGATCGCGCAGCTCGGCCTCACCCATCCCATCATCCAGTCCCCCATGGCGGGCGTGTCGACGCCGCAGCTTGCCGCCGCAGTCAGCAACGCGGGCGGCCTGGGCTCACTGGGGATCGGCGCAAGCACCGTGGCGCAGGCCCGCGAAGCCATCGAGGCTACCCGGCAACTGACCTCGCGCCCCTTCAACGTCAATGTGTTCTGTCATGCGCCGGCCACGCCGGGCTCGGCGCGCGATGCGGCGTGGATTGCCGCGCTGACGCCCTTGTTCAAGCAGCAGTCGAGCGAGCCGCCCACGCAGTTGCGCGAGATCTATCGATCTTTCCTGGGCGACGAGGAGAGCTTCCAGCTGCTGCTGGACCTCAAGCCGGCCGTGGTGAGCTTCCATTTCAATGTACCCCCGCCCGCACAGGTCGGCGCGCTGCGCGCTGCAGGCATCATTACCTTTGCGTCGGTGACATGTGTCGAGGAAGCAGCGCAGGCGACAGCCGCGGGTGTGGATGTGCTGGTGGCCCAGGGCCACGAAGCCGGCGGTCATCGCGGCATGTTCGATCCTGACGCCTTGGATGAAGCGCTCAGCATGCCGGTGCTGGTCCGCCGGCTGGTGCGCGACGCGACACGGCCGGTCATCGCGGCCGGAGGCATCATGGACGGGCAGGGCATCCGCGCGGCGCTCGACCTCGGCGCGGTGGCGGCGCAGCTCGGCACCGCGTTCGTACTGTGCCCGGAGAGTGCGGCTGCGGAAGGCTATCGGACGGCGATGAAGGGTCCGGGCAACGCGCACACGCGGATGACGCGGGCGTTGTCAGGGCGCCCGGCGCGCGGCATCGTCAACCCGCTCATCGACTACGCCGACACCCTCACCGACGCCGACCCGGCGGACTACCCGCTGGCCTACGACATCGCAAAACAGCTGTTTGCTGCTTACGCCGCCCAAGGACGGACGGACGTCGGCGCGTTCTGGGCCGGGCGGGGGGCTCCATTGGCGCGCGAACTGCCTGCGCAGGCCCTGGTCAGCCTGCTGGCCGAGGAAATGACACGCTGACTCAGCGCTGCCAGTACACCGCAGGCAACAGCGCCTGCAGTTTCTGCTGCGCCTCCTCGATCGTGAACGGTGGCGTGAGGGGCGGATCGTACACCTCCGGACGGGTCCCCTTGACCAGCAGGTCGATGGCAACACACTGTCCGCCGTGCACGGCACGGTAGCTGTCAGCGGACACGTAGTGGCTCATCGCCGCATCACCGGCGCGGAAGTGGGTGAACGGGACGCCGCCGATCTCGACCTGCCCAGCGGCAGGGCCGGTGGATTCGGCGGGCAGCTGCAGGCAGGCCGCCATCGATGATGGATCGGCACTGACGCCGATGCGCATGGCAGCGGTAGTGACCTCGTTGGACCCATCCAGTACGACCGCGACCACGCGGCGACCTTCGCTTCCCGGTTCGGCGAAGAGCTTCCAGCTGCCAGGTGTGAGCGCGCCGGACTCCACGTCGGCCCCGACGCGGGCGCCAGGCACCGGGCGCAGCGCGAGCCCGGACGCCTCATCGACGAACGCAGGCTGCACGACAGCCGGACGTACTGCCGGAACCGGCGCAGCGGGGGTTGAGGCGTTTGCCGCTGCAGCCTGATCGCCCGGTTCCTCGTTGACGCGGTCCGGCGCTGCGTTGCAGCCGGCAAGCGCCGTTGCCGTGGCGATCAACAGGCCGGCAGCCACCGTGTGCGATTGTCCCATCATCAGAAGCGTCCACCTTGATTTTGATGCAGAGCCACATCCTACGCAGGGCAGGCGTGCTCGCAGGGAGAAAGCGCCGATGGCGGCGTCCGCGCGTGGGTTGAACCGACGGTAGAGCCGACTTCAGTCGGCTGCTCTCGCCTTGGTAGAGCCGACTTCAGTCGGCTGCGTGCAAAAACAGCCGACTGAAGTCGGCTCTACCAGACCGCAAAAGCAGCCGACTAAAGTCGGCTCTACCAGAGAGCAAAAGCAGCCGACTGAAGTCGGCTCCACCAGAGCGCGCTAGACCGCGAAAGAGCGCGAACGAGCGCGGAAACAGGGCGCGAAAGCAGCCGAGCGGAAGCAAACGCACCCGGCGCACGTCGGTTCAACCGCCGAACCCAGCGACAACGAGGCGTGAAGATACTCCCGCACGCCATCACGCCATGAACTACCGCAATGCGGGACACTCGTCCGCATGGACACACATGTTTCGCTAAGCCCCGATGCGCCGCGCATCCTGGTGGTCGAGGACGAAATCGAGCTCTCGATCTTGATGCAGACCATCCTCACCGGTGAGGGTTACGGTGTAGAGCAGGCCTACTCGCTCTCAGACGCGCTGCATTCCATCGATGACGAAGCCTTCGATGCGGCGATCCTTGACGTTGAACTGCGCGATGGCGTCGTGTTTTCGGTAGCGGATGCATTGAAAGCGCGCGGAATCCCCTACTTTTTCCTGTCGGCTGTCTACAAAGGCCTTGTGCCGCGCGCACATCGCGATGCGCGGTTCCTCAGCAAGCCGTATGAGATCGAAGAGCTGAAGCGTTACGTCGCCGAAAGCCTCAGCGGCGTCAACTGAAAGCACCCGCACACGCAGCAGACATCGGCTCGGGCACGATCAGTCCATCTCCCTGGAACGTGCCCCCATGCCTGCAACCCACACTCCGCTTGCCCAGCACGTGGCCATCGTCACCGGCGCCAGTTCCGGCATCGGACTCGCCGTGGCCGAGGCCATGGCAGCCGCCGGTGCCGCCGTGGTGATCAACTACCACTCGCAGGAAGCGCCGGCAGACGACCTGGCCGAGCGCATCATCGCCGCAGGCGGACGAGCCACGGTGATCCAGGCCGACGTCGCCGATGAAGCCGATGTGGCACGGCTGTTCAACGAGACCGTGGACGTGTACGGACGCGTGGATATCGTGGTGTGCAATTCGGGCGTGCAGAAAGACGCGGCGATCGCGGACATGACGCTCGAGGACTGGAACACGGTCATCGACGTCAACCTGACGGGGCAATTCCTCTGTGCGCGCGAAGCAGTCCGGCACTTCCGTCGGCAGCCCCGCAGCGGCAGGCCGGCGCGCAGTGCGGGCACGGTCATCGCCATGAGTTCGGTGCATGAAATCATCCCGTGGGCGGGTCATATCAACTACGCCTCCGCCAAGGGCGGCAGCCGGATGCTCACCCGTTCGCTGGCACAGGAGGTGGCCGCGGATGGTATCCGCATCAATGCCATCGCGCCGGGCGCGATCCGCACCCCGATCAACAAAGAGGCGTGGGAAACCGAAGCCGCGCTGGAGAAACTGCTGCGCCTGGTGCCCTACGGTCGCATCGGCGAGCCGGAAGACGTCGCCCGTGCAGCGGTCTGGCTGGCGTCGGACGACGCCGACTATGTCACCGGCACCACGCTGTTCGTCGACGGTGGCATGTCGCTGTATCCGGAGTTCCGCGACAACGGCTGAGACCGATGGGGCAGGGCGCGGCGCTGGCGATGGACGTTGGCGCGGAAGAGGGCATTGCCGTCACAACTGCAGTGGCAGCATGGGGCACCTTCCCAGACCCTCTCCCCAAGGAGCCTGCCATGGAATCAACCGTCGTCGTGACCCGAACCCGGGTCATCCATCCTGTCCACGCTGCCGTGCTCGGCGGGGTCTTTCCGCTGTTCCTCGGCGCCTTGCTGGCCGACTACGCCTATTGGAGCACTTACGAGATCCAGTGGAGCAACTTCGCGGCGTGGCTGCTGGTGGGCGCGATGGTGATGACCACCCTGGCACTGCTGGCCGGCATCGTCGGCCTGGTTCGCGGCAGCCGCCAGCTGCCTTATGTGATCGTGCTGGTGGTGACCTGGCTGGTGGGCTTCTTCGATTCGCTGCACCATGCGCGCGATGCGTGGGCGATCATGCCCGGCGCTCTGGTGATGACCGTCATCGCCACCCTGCTGGCCTTCGTGGCCACCTGGATCGGCTTTTCCACCCTGCGCGCGGGAGATGTCCGATGAGCCGCCAGATCGTGAAGATTCTCAGCGTGTCCGTGCTTGCCGCTTCAGTGGCCGCCTGCAGTGGCAAAGCCCCGCAGATGGACCAGTACGGCCAGAATCCTGAGCTGCCCAAGCCCAACCGCACGTTGATGCCGGACATGACCATTGCCAAGCCGGCACAGTGGGGGGATCGCGTGCCGACCGTGCCGGCGGGATATCGCATCGCCGCCATCGCGACCGATCTGAATATTCCGCGGCAGACGCTGGTGCTGCCCAACGGTGACATCCTGGTGGCCGAAGGGCGCGGCGGCAGTGCGCCCAACCTGAAACCGAAGGACGTGATCGCCGGTAAGATCAAGGCGAAGGGCAACACCCAGGTCAAGAGCGGAAACCGCCTGACGCTGCTGCGCGATGCCGATGGTGATGGCGTCTACGAAACCAAGACCGTTTACGCCGACAAGCTCAATGCGCCGTATGGCCTGGCGCTGATCGGCAACGCGTTGTACGTGGCCAACCAGGATGCCCTGGTGCGGTTCGAGTACAGCGAAGGCCAGACCCAGGCCAGCGGAGCGCCGACCAAGGTCACCGACCTGCCGTCAGCGATCAACCATCATTGGACCAAGTCACTCACCGCCAGTGCCGATGGCCGGTATCTGTACGTGGGCATCGGCTCCAACAGCAACATCACCGAACGCGGCATGGCCGCCGAAGTGGACCGGGCGGTGGTGTGGCAGATCGACGCGCAGAGCGGCGCGCACAAGACCTACGCGACCGGCATTCGCAACCCCACGGCGCTGGCCGTGCAGCCCGGCACCGGCACGGTGTGGGCGGTGGTCAACGAGCGCGATGAGATCGGACCGAACCTGGTGCCTGATTACCTGACGTCCGTGCGCGAAGGCGGCTTCTACGGCTGGCCCTACAGCTACTGGGGCAAGAACGTGGACACCCGGGTGATGCCGCAGAATCCTGAGAAGGTCGCGTCTGCGCTTACACCGGATTACGCACTGGGCTCGCATGTCGCGGCGCTGGGCGTCTCGTTCTCCACTGCCACGATGGGCGCGAAGTTTGCGGACGGTGTGTTCGTGGGTGAGCACGGCAGCTGGAACCGCAACCCGCCGGTCGGCTACAAGGTGGTGTTCGTTCCGTTCCGCGATGGCCGCCCGGCCGGTGAGCCGATCGACTTTGTGTCCGGGTTCCTCGGCGAAGACGGCAAGACCCGCGGTCGCCCGGTAGGGGTGACGGTGGATCCGCGCGGCGCACTGATCGTCGCCGATGATCTGGCCAACACCATCTGGCGCATCACCCCGACCCAGTAAGCGGTAGCGCCGAGCCATGCTCGGCGACGCGGAAACCGGATACCGCCGAGCACGCCTCGGCGCCACACCCTGGCCAGCCCGTCCGCTCAGTGCGGGCTGTCCAGCACGGTCTGCAGCCGGGTGGCCAGTTCGTCCAGCGTGAACGGCTTGCCGATCAGGTGCACCCCCGAATCCAACACGCCGTCATGCACCAGTGCGTTGCGGCTGTAACCGGTGGTGAACAGGACTTTCAACGCCGGCCGCCGCCGGCGCGCTTCATCGGCCAACTGCCGTCCGTTGATTTCCGGCATCAGCACATCGGTGAACAGCAACGCGATGTCCGGGTGCGCGTCCAGATGCTTCAACGCCGCGCTCGCGCCGTCAGCGGCCAGCACTTGATAACCGAGCTCGGTCAGCGCGTCGATGGAAAACTGGCGCACGCCGGGCTCGTCATCGACCACCAGCACCCGCTGCTGCTGCCCAGCGGGCATCGGCGGCTTCACCAGCACAGGCGAAGCTGGCGCCGCATCGACGACCGCCGAAAGCCGGGGCAGGTACACCCGCACCGTCGTACCTTCACCCAGCGCCGAGACGATGCGCACGTGTCCAGCCGATTGCTTGACGAAGCCGTACACCTGGGACAGCCCGAGCCCTGTGCCCTGGCCGACCTTCTTGGTGGTGAAGAACGGATCGAATGCCTTGCCGATGACCTCCGGCGACATGCCGCTGCCGTTGTCCGCCACGCTGATCAGTACGTAGTCGCCTGCAGGTATGCCGGCATGCACTTGCGACGAATCGTCCGGCAATGTGCAGTTGGACGTCTCCACGGTCAGTCGGCCACCGCCTGGCATCGCATCGCGCGCATTGACGGCCAGGTTCAGGACGACGTTCTCCAACTGGTTGACGTCGGCGAAGGTGCTCCACAGCTCGGCGGCAAGCACGGTCTGCAGGCGGATGCTGCTGCCCAGCGAATGCACCAGCAGGTCCGACATGCCCGCCACCAGTCGATTGGCGTCCACCGGCACCGGCTGCAGCGGCTGCTGGCGTGAGAAGGCCAGCAACCGTTGGGTCAGCAGCGCCGCGCGGCGCGCCCCTTCGATCGCCATGTCGATGTAGCGCTTGGAGCGCTCATCCTCATCGCCCACCCGCATCGCCAGCAGGTCCAAGGGGCCGATCACGGTGGCCAGCATGTTGTTGAAATCGTGCGCGATGCCGCCGGTCAACTGGCCCACGGCTTCCATCTTCTGGCTCTGCCGCAGCGCATCCTCCACCCGCGTGCGCTCGGCCACTTCCGCCAGCACACGGCTTTCCAGTTCTTCGTTCAGTTCTTTCAGCTGTGCGTCGGCATGCTTGCGCGCGGTGACTTCGATGGCCACGCCCAGCACCCGCACGCAGCGGTTGCCCTCAAACATGCCGCGTCCCTTGGCGGCCACCCAGCGGACGACGCCGTCTTCCTTGCCAACCGTCCGGTACTCCACGTCGTACAGGGCGCGTCTCTCGGGATCAGCGGCAGCGTGGAACGCCGCGGTTGTCGCTTCACGGTCCTGCGGGTGGATGCCCTCGTAGAAATCACGCAGGGTGACCTCGACGTGGGCGGAAATGCCGAACATCGCCTTGGTCCGTCGTGGCCAGATCAGTTGATCGTGCATCAGGTCCACGTCCCAGAAGCCCATGTCGCCGGCCTCGGTGGCGAAGCGCAGACGTTCCTCGCTCTCGGCCAGCGCGGCCTCTGCCGCCTTGCGGCTGGTCAGATCGAGCATCGCGCCAATCATGCGCTGCGGCGTGCCAGCGGCATCACGCAGCACCGTGCCCCGGTCCAGCACGGAGGCATACGTGCCATCGGCTCGCTGGAAACGGTACTCGCCGGACCATGCGGAGCGATCGCTGTCGATCACCGCATGGATGTCCGCATCGACGCGCGCCCGGTCATCGGGGTGGATGTGGTCGATCCACCACTGCGCCGTGGTCTCGCTCAGCACATGGCCAAACAGCGTCACCAGCGCCTCGTTCCAGATCACCTGGCCATCGCGCATGCGCCAGTCCCAGATCGCATCGTTGGTGGCCTGGGCAGCCAAGCGGTAACGCTCCTCGACTTCAAGGTGGCGTTCCTCTGCCGCCTTGCGGTCGGTGATATCCAGGGAGGTGCCGATGAGCCCCACCACCGCGCCGTCCGCATCGCGCAGGGGGGCCTTGGTCGACAGCCAGAACGCACGCCGACCGTCGGGGAAACTGACCGCCTCCTCCAGTTGCTCGGAGCGGCCACTGCGCATGACGCGCTCGTCGGTCGCCATCAGCGCGGCCGCCTGCGCCGGGTCGCTCAACAGCTCGGCGTCGGTGCGGCCGATGTACTGCTCCGGGGGCAGGCCGATCAACTCGGTCGTGCCTCGGTTGCCGATCAGGATCCGCCCTTGGCGGTCCTTTGCGTACACCACACCGGGCGCTGCTTCGACGAACGAACGCAACAGGGTCTGTGCCTGGTCACGCTCGATTTCCATCCGGCGGCGGTCCTCGATGTCGATCAGCACGCCGGGGAATCCCACGGGCCGGCCGTCGGCGTCCGTCTCCACACGGCCCGCCGCTTCGATCCAGCGGTACGTGCCGTCCACGCCGCGCGTGCGGTACTGGTGGATGTAACGTCCGCCGCGCTCGAGCGCATCGGCGACTGCAGCTTCCAGACCGGCCTGATCGTCGGGATGCACGCGCTCCACCATCTGCTGCAGCGGCAACTCGCTGCCGGCCAACGAAGCATCCAGGCCAAAGGCCTGCGCAAGCGCGGCGTCGACGGTCAACCGGTCACGCTGCACATCCCAGAACCAGGTGCCGATGATGGCGCCGGCGGCCAGTGCCAACCTCACATGCTCGGCGTCGCGCTCGCTTCGGCGCTGGGGGGAGTCGGAAGGATTCAAGAAGGTCTCGCGCTGGCAGCTGTCGTCAGGGACCCGCGCACCCACCTGCGGCCAGACCGGCCGGGGTGTCGCAATCAGGCTGCCTAGATTAGCGCCGCCGCCCCCTGCGATGGAACTGTTTTCGGTAGCCACGCGGGGCGACCGGCGCGGCGACCTTGCTGGCTGTCCAGCCAGGTCGCCGCGGTTTTCCGGGAGGGCGTTATTTGCCGAGCTGCTTGATCAGCACCGCTGCGGTTTCTGCGGACGATGCCGGATTCTGGCCGGTGATCAGCAGCCCATCACGCACCACGTAGGAGCCCCAGTCCGGACCCTTGGAGTAGTCACCACCGGCTTGTTTGAGCATGTCCTCGACCAGGAACGGCACTACATCGGTCAGCCCGACGCCATCCTCTTCGGTGTTGGTGAAGCCGGTGACGCGCTTGCCGTTCACCAATGGTTGTCCGTCGGCTGCTTTGACCTCGCGCAGCACGCCCGGCGCATGGCAGACCAGGGCAACCGGCTTGTTCGCTGCGATGAAGGATTCGATCAAAGCGATGGAGTGGGTATCTTCGGCCAGATCCCACAGCGGGCCATGGCCACCCGGGTAGAACACCGCATCGAACTCGGCCGCAGACACGCTGTCCAGCCGCACCGTCGCGGCCAGCTGCGCCTTGGCCTCTGCGTCGGCGTGGAAGCGGCGGGTGTCATCGGTCTGGGAATCCGGCTCGTCGCTTTTCGGATCCAGGGGCGGCTGACCCCCCTTCGGTGAGGCGAGCACGATCGTTGCCCCAGCGTCCTTGAAGGTGTAATAGGGCGCGGCCAGCTCTTCCAGCCAGAAGCCGGTCTTCTTGCCGGTATCGCCGAGCTGGTCATGTGAGGTGAGAACCATCAAAACGTTCATGCGTATCTCCTACTGTAGATGTGCAAAGTAGACCAGTCGTCTTGTACGCTGGCGTGAAAAAAACGCTGCACCGTGCAGCGTCAAAGAAGTCCATCGCCGGACTCAGGAAGCGGGGCGATGTATCAGCTGATCCGTCAGGGCCTGTGCCTCGTCGAATGGGCGGTCCGTGCGCACGATCTTCACCATGATGCTGGCGCCGAGCCATAGCTGATAGAGGCCCTGCGCGACCGAGTGCGGACTGCCATCGATGGTGAGTGAGCCGTCCGCAACACCCGCCTCAAGCGCTGCAGCAAGCCGCTCGATGATGCCCGCGGTGCCACGCAACAGGGCAGACCGCATGCTTTCGGACAGATCCGCGACTTCGGCGCCAAGCTTCACCGCCAGGCATCGGCCCTGGCAGTCATCGGACGCCTGGCTGGCCCGCCACGCCTGGAAATAGGACGCCAGTTGCTGCGCCTTGCTCTGGCCCGGCTGATGAAAGATCAGATCCATTTCGCCCAGATAGGCGCTGAAATAATCCTCCAGCATCGCTTCGCCGAAGGCTTCCTTGGACCCGAAGTAATGATAGAACGAGCCCTTCGGCACACCGGCAGCGACCAATACCTCATTCAGTCCGACTGCGGAGAAGCCTTTCCCACCCATGATCCGCCTGCCTGTGGTCAGGATCTTTTCACGGACATCGACACTGGCAGGGGAGGGCGCGGAGTTCATGGGACCCACCTTACGCCACATTAGACCGGTCGTCTAGTCGCACTCTGTGCGCCACGGTAGCGCCGAGCCACGCTCGGCGGACACCGTCAGCACCCTCGATGCCGACGACATTGCACAAAGACAAAGCGGCAGGCTACGCTCCGGGCACTCCGCATTCATGCCTGCCTGCGGCAGCGAGACGCGTGCAGGCGCCAGAGTGGGGGATTCACGATGTATCAAACGCTGCTCGCGCTGGTGCTGCTTGAAGGCGTACTGCTGGTGCTCTGGTGCCGACCGTGGTGGTCGTGGGGCGTGACCCTGTTCAGCCGACGCATACCGGTGCCGCCCTCGCTGCTGCTCGACTTCCCCGACACGCGGCTGCAGGCCGACCTGCAGTCTGAGCAATGGCCAGACCTGCTGGTGCGCCGACTGGATCGACGGTCCTTTGCGTTCCGCGAAAGCTTCGGATTCCATTTCGGCTGGCGCTATCCGCCGATGATGCGCGGACTGATTCTCGTCGACGTGCAGCGGCGTGAACTGCGGATCGTGGGGCGCTCCAGCTGGACGGTCCTGTTCGTGGTCGCCAGCTTCATTCCTGCGCTGGCGGTGGCCCCCGGCGGCGTCGTGGTGGTTGCGCTGATTTTCGCTGCAAGCTATCTGGTGCAACGGCACCGCTTCCTTGCGGTGGAGGCGGCCATCCGCGGCTATCTGGATCCTCGCGCATAGCCCTGCGTGTCGGTCAGCAGCAGGCGGGCCTGCGTACCCCAGCCGCCGATCAGCACATCGGTGCGCCCATCGCCATCCAGATCGCCTTGTCCCATGCTCCAGCTGCGGCCCACGGTGATGCCTGGCACCACGTCCAGCGTGACATCCGTGAAGGTGCCTTTGCCGTCGTTCTGCCACGCACGCAACTGCAGCGGCACGAAGCCCGGAACCTGGATGGCGCCGACCAGCAGGTCCGGATGGCCATCACCGTTGAAATCCACGACCGTGCCGGCCCAGCTGGAGAACGTATGCGTGGGCAACCGCACAGCCGTTTCATCCAAGAACCGCCCCTTGCCGTCGTTGATCAGCAAGCGGGTCTGCGGATCTTTCTCCCACGCCGCATTGTTGCTGGTGATGTTGAAGAACACGATGTCCGGGCGCCCGTCGCCGTTGACATCCGCCACGTGGACCTCGCGTGTCTCCATCGGGACCCGTAGATCCAGGCGCTGCGACTGATCGCTGAAACGCCCCTTGCCATCGTTGATCAGCAGGCGGTTCGGGTGGGCGGGGCTTGCGAGCACGATGTCGAGGTCGCCGTCGCCATCCATGTCGGCGAACGCCACGCCTTCTGTCTGGTCTTCGCGCTGCGGCAGGTGGCTTTTACTGGCATCGATGAAATGTCCGGGACGCTTGGCATCGTTGAGCAGCAGCACGTTGCGCGAACGCGCAGCCTCGGCACGGGAGCCGCCTTCGGCGGTGCTGCCGATGAAGATGTCCGGCAGGCCATCCCCGTTGAGGTCCCCCACGGCCAGGCCATTGCCCTGGCGGCCGGTGGGCAAGCGATCACTGGCCTCGGTGAAGCCGCCTTTGCCATTGCCAAAGAACAGTTGATGCCGTGCTTCGTCTTCGGCAACGAACACCACATCGACCTGGCCATCGCCGTTGAAATCAGCGGCGCGCACATGCTCGTTGTCCGCCCTGCGCGTGCCGAACACATCGGGCACGTAGCGCAGGCGGCCGCCTCCGTCATTGAGGTACAGGCGGTTGACGCCGTGCTCCACCGATACGACCGCATCCAGGTCGCCGTCGTTGTCGACGTCCACGAAGACCGAGTCGGTGGAGTGCAGCGCGGGTGCCAGCGGTACGTGGGTCGCGGTGGCGTCGACGAAGACCGACGAGGGTGCTTCGTGGATCAGGCTGAAGGCGTGGGTGGCCGGCGCGTGATCGGGGCGATCCTGCGCCACAGCGGTCGCGGTGAAGAGCAGGGTGGCGACGCACGGCGCGAGATGGAACGGGGATGCGATCCGGAGCAAGGCAGCTCTCCAGTAGCGGAATCAGGGTTCACCGTAACGCGTCACGGAAGCAGGCGAAAGGCCGCGGGTGAGGGCTGACGGGCACTGGTAGCGCCGAGCCGTGCTCGGCGGCTTCTTGCGGAACGTCCGCTGCGCTCGCCGAGCACGGCTCGGCGCTACCAAGCGGAAAACCCCGCTGCGCTCGCCGAGCGTGGCTCGGCGCTACCATGGGGCACGGACCGGGAGCACGCATGATGAGCAGCACGGGATGGTTGTGGGTGGTAGTGCTGGTGGTGATCCCGAAGGTGATCGTGGTGACCTGGGCCGTGCTGCGTGCGCGGCGGCAGGCCAGACGACCCGCCACCCGTGACGCATCACATAAATAACCTCAATCAGGGGCGACGCGCGATTTCGATTTCCTGCCCGCCCCAGGCTTCCCGACGCGCACGGTCAGGATCCTGCTCCACGCGATCGGTCCGGTCCATGATCAGGGTAGGGCGCTGAGGTAGCACGTAGGTTGGCCACTCGCTGCCAGGGTCCCCCTCGCGGACGAACGCAATCCAGCGCGAACGCATCCGCTCGGCGAGCGCCCGCCGTCGGCCTGTCAGCGGGCCACCCCGGAGCGCACCGAACACCACACCGTCCAACGGCCACAGGAACGTCAGGTCCACTGCATGCGCGGCCCCAAGGAAAAGCCCGCCATAGTCGAAGCGATACACCCATGCGCGGCGTCCGCGAGCGACGTGCCGCTCGGCGAAATGCCGCGTGGGCATCTGGAAGTTGGCGTCGGTGCCCAGGTCACGGTTGCCGGCCCGCGTGTCCGGATAGGTGGCCGCGATGCGGCCAGCAGCGGTTTTTCCCAGCAGCCAGCCCACCTGGGCCAGCAGCTCACCGCGCTCGCGCAGCAACATGGTGCGTGCACCCGGAATCTCGAAGAAACGTATTTCATCCCGCATCGCACCCACCAGCAGCGGGATGTCGGGCGTCTCAGCCAGCAAGGCCGATTCAAACGAAGCGGGCAGCAGGTCGCCGTCATAGATCGGCGCGGCTGGGATCATGCCGGGGAACGCGTCGGCGACCTGCGCCTGCGCGTCGAGCAGGCGGGCGACCGGCACGGCCTCCAACGCCGCACGACTCTCGGCCGCAGTGCCCAGCAGTTCGCGGTAGCGCGCTGCCAGGCGTGCTGCTATCTGCTGGTCGTGAAGCAGGTTGAGCGATCCACTCTGCATGATGGCAGCGCGGAACAACGGCTCGATCCCCCGGGCCACCATCAGCAAGGCAACCGACGTCGACCCCGCCGACTCACCGACCACGGTCACCTGCGCCGGGTCACCACCAAACAGCGCGATATGGGCCTGCACCCAGCGCAAGGCGGCGATCTGATCGTGCAGCCCACGGTTGTTGGGGATGCCCAGTGCCGAGAAATCCGCGAAGCCGATCGCACCCAGCCGGTAGTTGAGCGTAACCACCACGATATCGCCGCCAGCGGCCAACTCGTGGCCCGGATACACCGACCCTGCACCCGTGCGGAACCCACCGCCGTGGATCCACACCATCACCGGGCGTTGCTTGCCGTCCGCTGCGGGTGACCAGACGTTGAGGAAGAACGGGTCATCGGATTCACTGCGCGCGCCGCCCGCGCCTTTCTCCTGCGCGGCAGCCGCGCCGAACGTGGTGCAGGCCACGGGGGCGGCCGGCAGCGGCTCCACGACGGGCAAGCCGAAGCGCGTCGCGCGTGCGTAGCGGATACCCCGCCACGCCGCCACGCCATTGTCGCGGTGGCCGGTAAAGGGGCCGGCCTGCAGGCCCGCAGTGGTAACCGACCTGCGCGTTTCGTCGGGTGGCGTCACGCTGCTGGAGGCGCGCCCACCCAGCCGTGTCGAACAGGCCAGCAACGGCGCAGCGGCCATCGTCATCGCACCCGCACGCAGAAAGCGGCGGCGTGTCTCCAGGTCGGTCTGCGGCACAGGCGGCACTCATCAAGGCAGTCCGCGCCACGATAGGCCGCGCGTGCGCACAGCCATGTGAGGCGCCACACCGCCACGCGCGGCGCTCAGCCCATGTCGCGCTTTACCCGATTGCGATACGCAGATACGTTGTCGCCGCGTATCTGCCGCTCCCGCGTGCCGGTCACCGTATCCACCTTGCGGTCCGACCCGGTCACCGGCTTCGCATCGACTGCCGTTTCGCGCTCGAACGCATGGGATTTGTCCGTGTTGCGGTAGTAGCGGTACAGCCCCCAATACAGCGCCGTCGCCGCAGCAGGGCCAGCCGCCAACAACCAGAGTCCACTGTCTTCGCTCATGATCCGGCCACCAGTATCCAGAGTGCGATGGCTTCAACGACGCTGCCGGTGGTGAGCGCGGCCAGCAGCAGCTTCCACTGCTGTACCGGCACGCTGCCCATGGTTTCACCGGTGCGCCCGTTCACCGCGATGTAATGCAGCATGCCGCCCTTCTTGCCCGGTTGGTGGTACGAGTACAACCACACCGGCAGGTACATCGATACCCAGCGGGTGCCATGCACGTCCAGGCGTTCCTGTTCCCAGCGGACGCCGCGGTCATAGCGACGCACCGAGCTTTCCACTTTTGCCCGCGCGATCGACAGGAGCTGGTCCTCCAGGCGCGGCAGCATCTTGTCCACGTCCAGGTTGCGCCTTTCCGACGTGAATCCGGTCAGGAAGGAGGCATTCCACTGCAGCGCGTTCTTGGTATCGAACGGCAGGATCGTGTTGATGATGTTGTTGGTGTTGGCCTGCGTATCCAGGTTGCCGCGCTCCACGGAAGACTCCAGCGGCAGGTCGTCCACGGTGAACGAAACGTGGCGGTCCACGGCGTAGACATCGGCGTCGTAGTAGGTCTGCTTGTTCTTCTCGGTGCCTCGTGTGTACTCGCGGGTCTTGATCTCGCCGCGTCCCGACACCGTCGCACTGACATTGCTGTCCACGATCATGTAGGGCAGGTACACGCCGATGACATTCTCCGGCGTGAACTCGTCCTTGAACGCCTTCAGGGCGAACAGGCGACGCTTGTCGACGAACTGGCGGATGCGCGCTACCGCGTCGTCCTTGGTGATCCGGAACGGCAGCACGGCATCGGGCACGGCGCCGTTGGCCACCTGCTCATTGACCCCGAACACATGACGGCACCAGTGGCAGCGTGCGGTCATCGTGCTTTCGGTGTTGATGGTCACCTCGGCGCCGCAGCCGGTGCACTTGAAGCTCATCAGGCTGGCACTGTCGGCGGCGATGTCACGGGCGCCGGAGGCGATTACATGGCCGCGCAGCTGGTCGATGCCGGCGCCCAGGCCGAAGGCTTCTTCGACCCGCGTGCCATGCCATTCGTTGCGGCAGTACTGGCACACCAGTACGTCCGTGCCCAGCTTGAGCCGGACGTCGGTCGACCCACACCTGGGGCAGCGGTTGAGGCCATCCTTCAGTTCGGCGGCAGCCGTATCCAGCGCCACCGGATCCGGTGCCAGCAGTTCGTCACGGATCGGCGGGGGCAGGGTGGTCGCGTCCACGGGCAGGCTGCCGGGAAGGGGCGGCACATCCCGCGGCGATCCCGGACCGGTCAGCGGAGGCGTCGGGGCCGCGGCTGCGGGCGGCAGCGGCGGGGGTGTTCTGGAGTCGGACATGAGGTCGGCGCGTCCCTGGCCTTACAGACCCAGCGCCTTGGCCTTGAGCTTGTCGTAGTCGTCCTGGGTGATCAGGCCGAGGTCCAGCATCTCCTTGGCCTTCGTCAGCTTGGCGATCGGATCGTCGGCGGACGGGGTTGCCGGCGCGACCGGCTGTTGCATGCTGCCGACCCCGCCGAACATCCCCGATGCCATGCCCACGCCAACCAGGCCTGCTGCCCCGCCGGTTTCGCCTGCCGACTGGATGCCCTGGGCCATGCTGGCCTGCAGGTTGGAATTGCCGCGCGCACCGGACAGGGCATCGGCTCGCTGCACCGTCTTCAGCAGTTCACGGGTGTTGGCGTCGTATTCGATCGACACGATGGCCGTCTTGACGATGGCAAGCCCGCGATCGGAGTTCCACTGGTACGCCTGCTCCACTGCGTCGGACAGGCTCTTGGCGAAGCCCAGCGAGTCCTGCTGCAGCTTGGTGATGCGATTGCCCTTGCCGGGATCGTTGGTATACAGGCTGAAAGCGGGCGCCAGCGAGCCCACGACTTCGTTGAACAACTGGCTGGCGGCCGCATTGTCCAGGTCGGTGAAATCAAAGACCTCGCCCGGCTGCAGATAGCGGGCCGGCACGAAGTTCTTGACGAACAGGATCGGGTCCACGATTTTCAGCGTATAGGAACCACGCGTCACCGCGCCCACCTGCGTGCCCAGGAAGCCGTCGTCCCAGTAGATCTCCGACTGGGTGCCGAAGCGGTTGTCCGGCAGTTCCTTCAGCGATACGAAGAACGCAGCCTGCTGCGAGCCGGGCTGGCCGCCGAACTTGAAGCGTTCCCAGGTCTGGCGGATCAGCGGCGTCACCAGGCCGTCGCCGGCGAAGATCGACTGCGAGTTGGCATCGTCGGATCGCCATTCGTAGCCGCCGGGCTCGGCGACGAACGCGGTGACTGCACCGTCCTGCATCAGCAGCAGGCCGTAGCCTTCCGGCACCACGATCTTCGAACCGTTGGTGATGATGTTGGACGACGCGCTGGTGTTGGAGCCGCGCCCGGCGTTGGTGCCGCGTGGGACCGCCGCGAACAGGGCAGCCGTGGCAGGCAGTCCAACCGGAACGGTGTAGAAATCCTTCCACTGATCGGCCAGCACACCGCCCACCGCACCTGCCACCGCCTGACGAAGACCCATGACGCACTCCCTGTGATTTCGTGGACAGGCACTGTGCCTGCCATGCCCGGCCGACTATAGCAGCCGGGTGAGGCCGGCCGCGCTGCCGCGGATCAGGCGCCGGGCAGCTCGCATTGCATTTTCCCGTCCACGTAATACGGCTTGGGCACATCCGGATTCGCACTGGTCTTTTCGAACACGACTTCGAACGAACCGGTGTCTGCGGTGCCTTGGCGGTCCGTGCAGGCTTGCTGCAGCTTCTTCTTCACCGCCGCGATGCCGGCGTCGCGATCTGCGCCGTCGGCGCTGTTGGTCAGGTTGACGGTCTCGGCGAATGCCAGCGGGCTCAGGCCCAGCAGGCAGACGGTGAACACCATGGCGTGCAGCTTCTTCATGTGCGACATCCTGTGCTTTCTGGAAGAAACCACAGGATAAGAACGCAGGGTTAAGAAGCCGTGCGGGTGCCGGCCGGGTGGGCCGGCTGGCGACGGTGATCGGGAGGCAATGCATGGGTAGCGCCGAGCCGTGCTCGGCGAAAGGCGAAGGCGCCGCGCTGCGCGCTCGCCGAGCGTGGCTCGGCGCTACCGGGTGGGCTGCGGGCTCACCAGTCGGTGGGTGCGTAGTCCTTCAGGAACTGGCCCCAGACGTGCTCGCCGGTGTTGATCCCATGGATGATCGGGTCGACGATGCGCGCGGCGCCATCGATGATGTCCAGCGGCGGGTGGAACCGCTCCTGCTCCACCTTCTTCGCTGCCAGGTCGGCCGGATCCTCATCGGTCACCCAGCCGGTGTCCACGCTGTTCATGTGGATGCCGTCGTTCTGGTAATCCGCCGCGGAGGTGCGCGTCATCATGTTCAACGCGGCCTTGGCCATGTTGGTATGCGGGTGACGGGTGGTCTTGAAGTTGCGGTAGAACTGACCTTCCATCGCCGATACGTTGACGATGTGCTTGTCACGCTCCGGCGTACGCAGCATCAACGGCTTCAAGCGCGCATTGAGAATGAACGGGGCGATGGCATTGACCAGCTGGGTCTCCAGCAGTTCCACCGACGGCACCTCGGCCATCTGCATGCGCCAGGAGTTGCGGTCGCGCAGGTCGATCTGCTGCAGGTCCTGGTCCAGGCGGCCATCCGGGAACAGATGCTGCTGGCCCACCAGTTCGTCGGCCAGCAGCGGCACCTGCGAAAGCTCGGCGGCACGCACCAGGCCGTTGGCCCCCTTGAAGCCTTGTTCCTGCGTCACCTGCAACACCGTGGCCGGGGTCGCACCCAGCAGTTCGGCGCTGCGCAGGCCCTCGTAGTCACCGATCAGGTTGCGCAGGGTTTCCGGCACGTCGTGCAGCGCAGCGGTCTCGCCGGCCATCATGTGCGCGTAGAACTGCGGCGGACGCCGCACGGTCTGGCAGGCATTGTTGATGATGAAGTCCAGCCGCGTGCGCGTGGCCAGCAGCTCGGTGCAGAAGGCCTCCACGCTGGGCGTGTGGCGCAGGTCCAGCCCGTATACCTGCAGGCGATGGCCCCATACGGCAAAGTCGGGCTCTTCGGCATAGCGGGCAGCCGAATCGCGCGGGAACCGCGTGGTCACGATCAATTCGGCACCCGCGCGCAGCAACTTCAACCCGGCCTGATAACCGATCTTGACCCGGCCGCCCGTCAGCAGCGCGACGCGCCCGCGCAGGTCGGCCGTCTCCGTGCGCTTGGTGAAGTTCAGCGCGGCGCAGTCCGGGCACATCTGGTCATAGAAATGATGCAGCTGGGTAAACTTCTGTTTGCACACGTAACAGTGGCGCAGCTCGGGTGAGTGCACCGGCTCCGGGCCGGCATCAGCGCCTTCGCCGTTACGGGCGTCATGCAGGCCGGCCGCGTGCGGCGGGAAGTAGTTCGGCGTACTGAACACCGGCTTGCGGCGCAGGGCACGGATGCCGGTCTGTTCCAGCAACGCTTCGGCCTTGCGGACCTTCTCCTGGTGGCGGACCTTGGCCTGCTGCTTGAGCATCTGCCGGCGCGCCTTGGGCTCGGGATGGTAGACCTTGGCCACGACCTGGTGCAGCCGCACGCGGTCGGCCTCGGGCAGGGTGTCCAGCACGCTGCGGTCCGCTTCGATGGATTCCAGCAGGTCCAGCGCGGCGCGCAGGCGGTCGGTCAGGGGCGCATCGTCGGCCACGGCGACAGAGGAAGGGGCAGTGGTAGTCACATCAGATCCGGAAGAAACGGCATGAAGCCTGGAGTGGACAGCAGAGCGATGACCGGCTCGATGCGGGTCCATGCTGTAACGGGCCGGGCAGGACCCGGACGAGCCGCCATTGTCCCTGATCCAGCCGGGCCTGTGCTAGATGGGCGGCACGCGGTGGCCTGGGACCCGTTCACCCCCGTTGCGCACGCGCTGGCCCTCGCCCCGCGACAGGAAGCGGCGGAGCCCCATCAGGCAATGGTTTTTCAGCGGCCAGCCAGGGCGCTGCGCGTGATCAGGGCCGCACTGCCCACCGCGATCGCGTCTTCCGCCAGGCCGGTGGGTGTCTGCCCATAACGCCGCAGGGCCCGCATGCGCAGGTTGAAGGCCAGATAAGACGCTGCCACGGCGGTGCCGGCGCCCAGCGCTGCCCCTAGACCGCGCTGCGAACGCGGCGCCAACGCGGCGCCGACAATCAGTCCGGTTGCTACACGGGCCACCATGCCCGCCGGTACGATGCGGTCCGGCGCTGTTTTCATCTTGTCGCCCATCAGCTCGCCGCCCGCCAATGCCAGCATGCCTGCCGCAGCGGCGCGATTGGCCAGCAGGCGCGTCGCCGCAGTGCCCGCGGGCAACCTGCCGCTGCGCGCCGCGTTGGTGACGGCGGCAAGCGGGGTCATGGCGCGCATGCCCGCGACGGCGCCCATCAGAAAGGAATGGATCAGTGCCATGCGAGCGTCCTTGAGCGGAGAAGGTGTACCCCCACGCTAGACACGCGCCCGTAGGCAGCGTGGCAAGAAAATGCGAACGTCGGGCAAAGGTGCAGTCACTCGGCCAAAGCGGACGTCGCTTGGACGTCCGCCCGGTTTTTCCAGCTTACTTAGGCATCAACACCGAATCGACGACGTGCACCACGCCGTTGGACTGCATCACATCCGCAGTAGTGACCGATGCCTTGCCGCCCTTGGCATCCACGATCCACAACTTGCCGTCCTGCAGCTTGAAAGTAAGCGGCTCGCCTTCCACGGTCTTCATCGTGGCGGTGCCGCCCTGCTTGGTGGCCGCAGCGGTCAGCTGGGCAGCCGTATGCACGCCCGGCACCACGTGATAGGTCAGGATCTTGGTCAGCGCGGCCTTGTTCTCCGGCTTGACCAGGGTATCGACCGTGCCCGCCGGGAGCTTGTTGAAGGCGGCATTGGTGGGGGCGAACACGGTGAACGGACCTGCGCTGTTGAGCGTGTCCACCAGCCCGGCCGCCTTGACTGCCGCGACCAGCGTGGTGTGGTCCTTCGACGCACTGGCATTCTCAACGATGGTCTTGGCCGGATACATCGGCGCGCCACCCACCATCGGCGGGTTGGCAGCAAAGCTGGGGGCCGCGACGGCGCCCAGAACGGCGAGGCTGGTAGCGAGGGCAATCTTCTTGAAAGTAGCTTGCACGGTGCATCTCCTGTTCGTCCCTCGGATGAGGGTACTGAAGGTACGCAGCCGGCAGCGGGCTGGATGCAGGGCAGTGCATTTATTTTTCTGCATGAGGGTGGCGTGAACAAACGGCGCGCATCGGTCGTCGGTGCGCGACCTCAGCGCGACGCGTAAGCGAGAATAGGCGCCGCTTGTGAGATCGAAGGTGTTGTTCGCTGTATGCGCCGGACTGTTGTGATGTGTGTAGCACTGGTTGTGTCGCCGTTGAGCGTGGCGGCCCCCCTTGAGATCGTCGGCCGTGCCACCGTGGTGGACGGTGACACGCTGGCGGTGAACCAGAAACGGGTACGGCTGTGGGGGATGGATGCGCCTGAAAGCGCGCAGCACTGCAGCACCGCGCAGGGCGCGCGATGGCCCTGCGGACGCCGCGCTGCCAATGCGCTGGATGCACATCTGCAGGGCAGGACCGTGCGCTGCGTGCAGCGCGACGTGGACCGCTACGGCAGGTCGGTCGGTGAGTGTTTCGTGCAGAACGAATCGGTGAACGCCTGGATGGTCCGGTCCGGCTGGGCAGTGGCCTACCGTGAGTACGCCACCCGGTATGTCGAGGACGAGCAACGGGCCAAGGCGCAGAAGCGGAACATCTGGCAAGGGGCCTTCCAGATGCCGGCCGATTACCGTCGTGCGCAGCGTGCCGCCCATGCACGGCCCGCCCAGGCCGAATCGGCGCCTGCCACGGGGTGCCGGATCAAGGGAAACATTTCCAGCGGCGGCGCGAAAATCTTCCACCAGCCGGGCCAGCGCGACTACGCGCAGACGCGGATCCAGTTGGAGGACGGCGAGCGTTACTTCTGTTCGCCTGAAGAGGCGAGGGCAGCCGGCTGGCGCGCCGCAAAGCGGTAGCGCCGCTTTCGTGCTGCGCCGCAACGCGTATCGGGCGAATTCCCCAACAGCTTCCCCGTAGCGCAAGCCTTTTCGCACCTGGTGGCGTCATGGCATTGACAGCGCTGTCAAACCCGGCTTAGAAACGGTTCAGCATCGCTGCTGCACGCGACGCACTCGTCTGGCCTGCATCCAGGCGACCCGTTCTGATCCGACCAGGAATCCGATGCGCATGACTACCCGTTTCGTCCCACCCGCTGCCGGTCGTTTGACGCCTGTGCTGTTGTCCGTTGCGCTGGCGTTGGCCTGCATGTCCAGCGCCGCTGCGGCGCCGGCCGAGGGTCGGATCCACCCCGCGCAGTGGCCGCAGCCGAGCTGGCCGTTGCCCACCGATGCCGCCATGGAACAGCGGATCCGCGCGCTGATGGCATCGATGAGTGTGGAAGAGAAAGTCGGGCAGATCGTGCAGGGCGACATCGGCAGCATCACGCCCGCGGAGGTCAAAAAGTACCGGCTGGGCTCGGTGCTGGCCGGCGGCGGCTCCGATCCTGGTGGACGCTACAACGCCAAGCCCGCCGAATGGCTGGCCTTGGCCGATGCCTACTGGGAAGCCTCGATGGATACCAGCGCGGGCGGTCATGCGATCCCCATCATCTGGGGCATCGACGCGATGCACGGTCAGAGCAACGTGGTCGGCGCCACGTTGTTTCCCCACAACATCGGGCTGGGCGCTACGCGCAACCCGGAACTGCTGCGCGAGATCGCCCGCATCACCGCGGCAGAAACCCGCACCACCGGCATGGAGTGGACCTTCGCGCCGACCGTGGCAGTGCCGCAGGACGATCGCTGGGGCCGTGCCTATGAAGGCTATTCGGAAGATCCGGCACTGGTGGCCAGCTATGCCGGCGTGTTCGTCGAAGGGCTGCAGGGCAAAGCCGGGGCAGCGGACTTCCTTGACGATCACCATGTCATGACGACGGTCAAGCACTTCCTCGGCGACGGTGGCACCACCCATGGCAAGGACCAGGGCGACACCACGGTGACCGAAGCACAGCTGCGTGACATCCACGCCGCGGGCTACATTCCGGCGATCGCGGCGGGCGCGCAATCGGTCATGGCCTCGTTCAACAGTTTCCACGGTGAAAAGATGCACGGCCACAAGCCGCTGCTCACCGACGTACTGAAAGAGCGGATGAACTTCGGGGGCTTCGTGGTGGGCGACTGGAACGGCCACGGCCAGGTGAAGGGCTGCACCAATACCGATTGCGCGCAGACCTTCATCGCGGGCATGGACATGGCGATGGCCCCCGATACCTGGAAAGGCCTGTATGAGTCCACCGTCAAGCATGTAAAGGACGGCACGCTGCCCATGGCGCGGCTGGACGATGCGGTGCATCGGATCCTGCTGGCGAAGATGCGCATGGGGCTGTTTGAAAAGCCCAAACCGTCGGCGCGCGCATTGGGCGGAAAGTTCGAACTGCTGGGATCGCCCGAGCATCGTGCGGTAGCGCGGCAGGCCGTGCGTGAGTCGCTGGTCCTGCTGAAAAACCAGAACGCGGTGCTGCCCCTGTCCCCGAAGCAGACCATCCTGGTGGCCGGGGATGGCGCGGACAACATGACAAAGCAGACCGGCGGATGGACGCTGACCTGGCAGGGCGACGGCACGAAGCGCGAAGACTTCCCGCATGCCGACACCGTGTGGGATGGCATCAGGACGCAGGTGACGGCGGCCGGCGGCAAGGCACACCTCTCGGTGGACGGGTCGTATGAAACCAGGCCGGACGTTGCCGTGGTCGTGTTCGGCGAAGAGCCGTATGCCGAATTCCAGGGCGACCTGCCGGACCTGATGTTCAAGGGCGGCCGTTCCGGCGACCTGGAGTTGATCAAGAAGCTGAAGGCCGATGGCATCCCCGTAGTTGCCGTGTTCATCAGCGGCCGGCCGCTGTGGATGAACCGCGAAATCAACGCCGCCGATGCGTTCGTGGCGGCCTGGCTGCCGGGCTCGGAAGGCGAGGGCGTTGCCGATGTGCTGCTGCGCGGGCGTGACGAAAAGCCTCAGCATGACTTCCGCGGCAAGCTCAGCTTCTCGTGGCCCCGTCGTGCGGATCAGTACGTCAACAATGTGGGGCAGCCCGGCTATGACCCGCAGTTCGCGTTCGGCCATGGGCTCAGCTACGCCGACAACGGCGACCTGAAGGCGCTGTCCGAAGAGCCCGGCATCGACCCGACCAAGACCCGCACCAGCACATGGTTCGACCGCGGCGCTGCCAGCACCGGGCTGACCTTGCGCCTGACCGGCAGCGATGGCGCGCCGGTGGATATCGTGCATCCCAACGCGGCGACACCGGACGCGTCGATCACCATGACGGCGATCAACACCGATGTGCAGGAGGGGGCGCGCCAGTTTGATTTCAGCGGACAGGGCCTGGTTGAACTGCGCTCCAACACGCCGCTGGACCTGCTGCGGGAAACCAATGGTGACGTGCTGGTCATCGCCACGCTTCGCGTTGACGCGCTGCCGGCCAAGGCGTCGGTCAGCTACGTTGCGGCAAGCGGCAAGGCGTCGCGCGGTGAAGTGCCGATCGCCACGGCGCTGGCACGGGCGACCCCCGGCGAGTGGACCCGCATGGGCGTGCCACTGCGCTGCCTGGCGAAGGTCGGCGTGGACATGAAAGGACTGGAAGTGCCGATGGGCCTGCGTGCCAGCAAGGGCGTGAAGCTGTCATTGGCCAAAGTGGCCGTGGGTACGGAGTACGACCAGAAGGTCGACTGCGCCGGTTGAGCGGGTGCTGCGTCGACCTGGTGGTCCGGGTCGACGCAGCGCGCTGCTTAGAACAGCCCTTCGAAGGGGTTCCAGCTTTCCTTGCCCTTGACGCGCTCCATGAAGAAGCTGTAGTTGGTGCTCATGCCGACGGCGATGTTGAGCGCAGCCCACAGCGCACGGGCGACGATGTCCGGCATCACGAACGACAGCACGACCAGAATCACGTTGAGGCCGAGCACCACGAGGGCTTTGCGCCACATGCCCAGGATGGCCAGGTAGATCCAGCCGAAGAACAGGGCGAACAGGTTGACGTTGACCTTGAGCTTGTCACCGAAGGGCAGGGCCTTCAGGGCCTCGCGGTATTCCTTGGTCTTCGGCGCGCCGTGCTGCTGGAAGAAGTCGAAGCGGAACTGCCACTTCGGGCTGACGGGGGAGGTAGTACGTGTTTCCATTGACTCTCAGGCTCCATGTAATCGTTTACATGTTAGCGATAGTCTGCGCCAATGGGTAGGGCTGGAGGGCGCCGCGCGGTGCGCTCGCCGAGCATGGCTCGGCGCTACCCGACCGTGCACACTGCCGTTGTAGCGCCGACCCATGGTCGGCAGGAGAGCAAAGGCACCGCGCGGTGCGCTCGCCGAGCGTGGCTCGGCGCTACCAGACCGCGCACGCTGCCGTTGTAGCGCCGACCCATGGTCGGCGGGAGAGCGAAGGCGCCGCGCGGTGCGCTCGCCGAGCATGGCGCGGCGCTACCAGACCGCGCACGCTGCCGTTGTAGCGCCGACCCATGGTCGGCAGGAGAGCAAAGGCACCGCGCGGTGCGCTCGCCGAGCGTGGCTCGGCGCTACCAGACCGTGCACGCTGCCGTTGTAGCGCCGACCCATGGTCGGCGGGAGAGCAAAGGCGCCGCGCGGTGCGCTCGCCGAGCGTGGCTCGGCGCTACCACGGACCATGCTGTTACTTGCAGTCCACGGCGAAGGCGGCATGGATAAGGGCCAGATGACTCAATCCCTGGGGGGTGTTGCCCAGGCCCTGCTCGGTCGCCGGGTCCCACATTTCGGGCATCAGCCCGACATCGTTGCGGACCCGTGCCAGCAGCGATTCGAACAACCGCTTGGCCTCTTCCGGCTCGCCCAGCAGCCCGTACGCCTCCACCATCCAGAACGCGCAGCTGATGAACGTGCCTTCGCACTCCTGCATCCCGCTGTAACGCCACAGCAGGTCACCGCTGGCATCGCACAACTCGCGCCGCATCGCATTACGGGTGGCGATGAAGCGCTCCCGCCGAACGTCTGCCAGTCCGAAACGGCACGCCAGCATCAGGCTCGCATCCAGCCGATCGCTGCCGGCATGCATCACATACGACTGGCGCGCTTCATCCCAGCAATGCGCATCGATCCATTCCAGGATGCGCTCTTTTTCCCGCTGCCATCGCGGCAAGCGCGCGGTGGTGATATGGCCTTTTTCGGCCAGTTCGCAGGCACGTCGCAACGCCATCCAGCACTCGACCTTGGACATCGTGTAGTGCTGCATGTCTTCAAGCTCCCAGAATCCGCTGTCCTTGCGCATCCAGCCGTCGGCACACTCTTCGGCCAGCTCGAACAGCAGACGCGCGGTGGAAGGGTCGAAGATATGGCCAGCATCGATCATGCGGCTGGCCATCTCCATGACGTCACCGTAGCCACAGGTCTGCAACTGGTCGGTTGCGGTATTGCCCACGCGCACCGGCTGGCTGTTGCGATAACCGGGCACCTCCACGTAACGCTCCTCTTCCACCCGTTCGCCGCGCAGCGTGAAACAGGGTGCCAAGCCAGGCCGGTGGCGGCCGATGGTGGTCATCAGCCAACTGAAACCCGCCTTCGCATCTGGCGTTGCGCCCACGCGCAGGAAAGCTTTGATCACATAGGCCGCATCGCGTACCCAGGCATAGCGGTAATCCCAGTTCTTGTCACCGCCGATGCGCTCCGGCAAGGACGCGCTGACCGCCGCGGCGATGGCACCGGTGGGCGCGAACCAGAGGAACTTCAGCGCCAGCGCGGAGCAGATCACTTCTTCCCGGTAGGTGCTCGTGCACTTCAGATCCGCCACCCACTGTCGCCACTCCCGGTCGGAGCGGTCGATGCGCGTGTCGATCTCCTGCAGCGGCGGCACCGGCAAGACTTCATCCTGCGAGGCGAGCAGGGCGACGATGTCCTGCTCGCCCGCGTCGAGGACCAGAACGCCGCGCACCTGTCGGTCATCGCAGGTCTCCACCTGCAGTCGTGGAGAATAATGAAGCATGGTCATCACCGGGCCGACGTGGTGCACGCAGCCGTTCGGCGTTTCGCTCATCCACGGCGTGCAGGTGCCGCCCCGGTTACCGGGTTGGTACAAGAGATCGAACGCGACGCTGCCGTCCAGTACGTCGACACGGCGGGCGAGTTCCGACCACGGCAGCCGACCTGCCGGGCCGCTGTTCAACGATTCGGTGATACGCGCCGTGCCACTGGCCGTCCGCACCTCGGTTTCCAGCACGTTGCTGTTATGCCGGTAACGTCGCTGCACGTGCTGGCTGTCGCGTGGCTGCAGGACGAAGCGCCCGCCCTCCGGTGCATCCAGCAGCCGGTCCAGCAGCGGCGGGGCATCCATGCACGGTGCACACCACCAGTCGATGCTGCCGTCGGGTGCGATCAGCGCACTGGACCGGCCATCCCCGATGGCGGCGTACCCGTTGATCGGTGCATAGCCGTCCGCATCGCGCCGGGTGTCGATGCCCGCAACGTCGGCAGACGTCACGGCAGCAGCATCCCGCCCGTTGCACCGATCACTTCGCCGGTGATGTAGCTCGATTCCTGCGTTGCCAGCAGCACGTACGCCGATGCCATCTCGACCGGCTGGCCCGCACGCTTCAGTGGGGTCTGTGAACCAAACTCCGGGATCGCGTCCGGTGGCTGTCCGCCAGCAGGCTGCAGCGGCGTCCAGACCGGACCCGGCGCAACCGCGTTGACCCGGATGCCGCGCTCCGCGACCTGCTGCGCCAGCGCCTTGGTGAAGTTGACGATGGCCGCTTTCGTCGGCGCATAGTCGAGCAGGTTGGGGGAGGGCTGATACGCCTGGATCGAGGCGGTGTTGATGATGGTGGCGCCCGCCGGCAGATGCGGCAGCGCGGCCTTGCACACCCAGAACAGCGCATGGACGTTGGTGCGGAAGGTCGCGTCGAACTGTTCTGTGCTCAGGTCTTCGATTTTTTCCACCGCGACCTGTTTGCCGGCAATGTTGGCCACGACGTCCAGACCGCCAAGGGCCTCCACCGCCTTGGCCACCAGCGCGCTGCAGAACTGCTCGTCCTGCAGGTCACCGGGCACCGCAACGGCCTTGCGCCCCTCGGCCTTTATCAACGCCACCACCTCGGCGGCGTCCTGTTCTTCCTCCGGCAGGTAGTTCAGCACGATATCGGCCCCCTCGCGTGCGAACGCGATCGCAACGGCGCGTCCGATGCCCGAGTCGGCGCCCGTGACCAAGGCCTTTCGTCCCTTCATGCGGCCAAATCCGACGTACGACGTTTCGCCATGATCGGCTGAGGGGGAAAGTGCATGCACGGTGCCCGGCGCCGTCTGCACCTGCGCGGGATAGGTCGGCTGCGGGAACTGGGTAAGCGGATTCTGCATGTCGTACTGATTGCGGGTGGTCATTGCGGTTCCTTTGGGGGGAGGGAGTGAGCCAAAGCGTTACAGCGTTGCGGCACCGCCGGAGATCGTCAGCAGTGCGCCCGAGGTGTAGCTCGAGATGTCAGCCGCCAACATCACGTACGCCGAGGCGAGTTCCGCCGGCTGGCCCGGGCGACCAAACGGCGTCTGGCTGCCAAACTGCGCCACTTCGTCGGCGGCCATGCCAGCAGGAATGAAGGGGGTCCAGATCGGGCCCGGCAGCACCGCGTTCACGCGGATGCCTTTTTCGGCCAGCAGTCCTGCCAGCCCGATGGTGAGGTTGGCCAACGCGCCCTTGGTGCTGGAGTAGGGGAGGATGTTCGGAGTGGGCTTTTTCGAGTTCACCGACGCGGTATTGATGACCGAACCGCCGTCCTTCAGGTACGGCACCGACAGACGCGTGAGGTTGAATACCGCGTGCACATTGGTTTCAAACGTCTTGCGCCAGTCTTCGAGCGTGATCTCGTCGAAGGATTCGTAGTAGCGCTGGTAGGCGGCGTTGTTGACCAGGATGTCCAGTCCACCCAGCTCGTCGGTCACGCGCTTGATCAGCGCTTCGGCCTGCGCGTCATCGCTCACGTCACAAGGGCAGAGCACGGCCTTCTGGCCGGCTTTTTCGATCAGCGCGGCGATGCTCTCCGCATCTTTTTCCTCACCCTTGAGGAAAGCGATCGCCACATCGGCCCCTTCCCGTGCGTAGGCAATGGCGACGGCAGCGCCGATGCCGCTGTCGCCGCCGGTGATCAGGGCTTTCTTGCCTTTCAGCAGCCCGTGGCCGACATAGCTGTCCTCACCGTGGTCGGGGCGCGGCTCCATCTTGTCCGTCTTGCCGGGGAAGGACTGCTGAGGGGTGTTGAACGGGGGCTTGGGGTAGTTGGGGACTGGCATCAGCATTTACTCCGGGGGCAGCAGGGAAGCCGGAGTGTGGCGGGGCGACGGTAAAGCGCGTGGCCCCGGGATGTCTGCGTGATGTGGAGAGGGCACGGGACGAAGCGCCGCGCTGCGCGCTCGCCGAGCGTGGCTCGGCGCTACCAGACCGTGCACGCAGCCGTTGTAACGCCGAGCCGTGCTCGGCGGGAGAGCAAAGGCGCCGCGCGGCGCGCTCGCCGAGCGTGGCTCGGCGCTACCAGGCCGTGCATGCAGCCGTTGTAGCGCCGAGCCGTGCTCGGCGGGATCCTGACTTCACGCGGCACACCGTGTTGACGGTGTAAACAGATCGTTCTGCGCTTCACTCCACGCTCACCTGGCGGTGCAATCCGCAATCAAGTTGTTGAATGCGATCAATTAAAGCGTCGGTAGCGCTATTAGTTGCATATTTGAATTAATAGCTCCGCCAATTGATGGTGTCTCCGCAGCCTGCAATCATGCGGAGCTTCCCCCTCACATGCCGCATTGGAACGTTTCCGTGGACGATAGCAACGGTGATGCGGGCTCTGAACAACCGCATGCGTGGTCACGTCGGAGATTTCTTCTGGCGTCGGCCTCGATGGCGCTGTTCGCAGCCTGCCGTCGCAGCGATACCGCTGCTGTCGGCACCCAGCCAAGCGCCAACCAGCAAGCCGACTCCGGCCCGTCAGACGCTGATGCGGCCGCAGATGCCAGGTTCCTGGCGTTGTCCAGTGCCCTGACCGGCAAGCACGATCTGGACCCCTACGTGTCCGGGCGCATCCGCGCTGCGATGGCCGTCCATGAGCCGGCCGCCACGTCCACGCTGGATGCGCTCCAGCGCTTGGCCGGCACAGTGGACTCACCGGAGGAGTTCATTGCCATCCCGGCTGTCCGCGACGCTGCGTTGGTGATCGTCGCGGCCTGGTACACCGGCACGGTAGGCAAGGGCACCGACGCAGTCACCGTGGGCTACCGTGATGCGCTCATGCAGCATCCGGTCGCCGACGGCATCTTCCCGGCAACCTACGCCAAAGGTGGCCCTGCGTGGTGGGTTGCTACGCCTCCGCCGGCCGTCGCCGCACGCTGAAAACATCCTGATCCTGTCGATAGCCGCGCGGCGCTGATGCACCGCGCCTCCGGAGTGCTGTTCCGTGAAGAAACCTACATTCAACAACGGTGACGTCGAGGCAGACGTCATCGTGGTCGGTTCCGGCGTCGTTGGCGCGCTGGTGGCCAACCAGCTCGTCGCCGCCGGTCACAGCGTGGTGATGCTGGAGGCAGGCCCGCGCCTGAAACGGGCCGAGGTCGTGCAGAACTGGCGTAACGCCAGCTTCGAACGCCGCTTGGGCAGTGACTTCCAGGGCCCGTACCCGCAGTCGCCGCACGCCACCGCACCGCTGTACTTTCCAGCCAACGACTACGTCGCCCTGAGCGGCCCCGATGCCAGCAGTTTCCGCCAAGGCTTCATCAAGGCGGTCGGCGGCACTACCTGGCACTGGGCGGCGTCGTGCTGGCGCCACCTACCGGTGGATTTCAAGATGAAATCGGCCTATGGGGTTGGCCGCGACTGGCCCATCGCCTACGCGGACATCGAGGACTACTACTGCCGGGCAGAAGAAGCGCTAGGCGTATCGGGGCCCAATGATCCGACGCGGCAGAGCCCGCGCGAACGATCCCGGCCCTATGTGGCAGACATGATTCCCTGGGGGCACGGCGACGCCACCTTCGCCGAGGTCGTCAACCCGCACGGCTACAACCTGGTGCCGATCCCGCAGGGCCGCACCATCCAGCCCTGGAACGAGCGGCCCGCCTGTTGTGGCAACAACAACTGCCAACCCATCTGCCCGATCGGTGCCATGTACAACGGCATCCACACCGTCGACGCGGCCGAGAAGAAAGGCGCGGTCGTGCTGGAAGAGGCCGTGGTCTACCGCATCGACACCGATGCGCAGAACACCGTCACCGCCGTGCACTGGTACGACCGTGACCGGGTCAGCCACAAGGCCACCGGCCGCCAGTTCGTCATCGCCTGCAACGCCCTGGAAACGCCGCGTCTGCTGCTGCTGGCGGCCAACGAACAGAACCCGACCGGCATCGCCAATGGATCTGATCAGGTCGGACGCAACATGATGGATCACTCCGGTTTCCACTGCTCCTTCATTGCCGACCGCCCGATCTGGCTTGGCCGGGGACCTGCGCAGTCCAGCTGCATGGTCGGCCCGCGTGACGGCAGTTTCCGGGCGGACTACTCGGCCAACAAGATCATCCTCAACAACATCAGCCGCGTGCCTGTCGCGACCCAACAAGCGCTTGCGATGGGGCTGGTCGGCGATGCCCTGGACGCGGAAATCCGCAGACGGGCCGTGTATGGCGTGGATCTGTCCATCAGCCTGGAACCCTTGCCGGACCCGACCAACCGCCTCACCCTGTCCACATCCCGGGTGGATGGGCTGGGCCTTGCCTGCCCGGACATCCACTATTCGCTCGGCGACTACGCCCGCAAGGGGTATGACAAGGCATGCGAGCAGCTGCGGCACATCGGCTCGCTGTTCAACGCCGAAGAATTCAACATCACCACCGCGCTCAATGCGAACAACCACATCATGGGGTCCACCATCATGGGCAGCGACCCGCGCGATTCGGTGGTGGATGAAAACTGCCGCGCGCATGACCACGCCAACCTGTGGCTGCCCGGCGGCAGTGCGATGGTGTCGGCAAGCGTGGTCAACAGCACCCTGACCATGGCCGCGCTGGGTCTGAAGACGGCCGATGCCATCGAGCGTGCGCTGTGAGGGCGGCTGCGCTGGTCCTGCTGGCGGCGGTGTGGGCGCTATGCGTGCCCGCGGCCCATGCAGACGATGCGGTGGAGCGGGGACGTTACCTGGCCACGGCCGGTGACTGCATGGCCTGCCACACCAAGCCGACCGACGGCAAAGCCTACGCCGGCGGCTACGCCATCGCCTCGCCGATGGGGCAGATATGGGCCAGCAACATCACCCCTTCGGTGAAGTTCGGCATCGGCAGCTATAGCGAAGCCGACTTCGA
This sequence comes from Stenotrophomonas sp. WHRI 8082, assembly GCF_040223995.2. NCBI lineage: Bacteria > Pseudomonadati > Pseudomonadota > Gammaproteobacteria > Lysobacterales > Lysobacteraceae > Stenotrophomonas > Stenotrophomonas sp. WHRI 8082. Next base: position 4,049,650 of record NZ_CP167826.1, read on the forward strand.
ACGCGCCGTACGCCAAGGCATCCGCAAGGATGGCGCCCGCCTGTATCCGGCGATGCCGTACACCGCGTATGCCAAGCTGAGCGAGCAGGACATCCACGATCTGTACGCCTACTTCATGGCCGAGGTGAAACCGGTCGATGAGGTGTCCCCGTCCACCGACCTGCCGTTCCCGTTCAACATGCGCTTTTCGATGGCGGGCTGGAACCTGCTGTTCCTGGATGACGCGCCGTTCGTCGCCGAGCCCGCCAAGGATGCCCAGTGGAATCGTGGCGCTTATCTGGTCGAAGGCCTAGAGCACTGCGGCAGCTGTCATACGCCGCGCGGGCTGCTGATGCAGGAAAAGTCCAGCCAGCCGTTGGCAGGAGGCTCGCTGGGGCTGTGGTACGCCCCCAACATCACCTCTGCCCCGGTGAGCGGTATCGGGGCGTGGACCGATCAGGAGATCACCCAGTACCTGAAAACCGGCAAGGTGAGCGGCAAGGCGCAGGCCGGCGGCGGCATGGCAGAGGCCATCACCCACAGCCTGTCCCACCTTACCGATGACGACATCGCATCAATCGTCACCTACCTGCGCACGGTGCCCCCGGTGGCGGACGCGGGCATGACCCGCAGCGCCTCTTCCTGGTCGCTGCGGGAGGGCGGCGCCACGACTGCCGGAGAGGCCCGCCTGCGCGGCACCTCGCTGCCGCTGGACAACGGCCAGGTGGTCTACGACGGCTCCTGCGCCAGCTGCCACGGCAGTCGCGGCGAGGGCAGCACGGATCAGTACTACCCGTCCTTAACCCATAACAGCACGGTGGGCGCAGCGACCCCGCAGAACCTGCTGGCGACCATCCTGAGCGGCGTAGACCGCGAGGTGGCGGGTGAGCACGTGCTGATGCCGCACTTCTCCACGGGCTCGTACGTGCAACCGCTGACCGACACGGAAATCGCCAACGTCGCGACCTACGTACGACAGCAGTTCGGTCCCGGTGACAGCGTATCGTTGGACGACGTCAAGCGCGCACGCGCGGGCGGTCCAGCGCCGTTGCTGATGACGCTCACCACCTACGGCCTGCCGGCAGCCGGACTGCTGTTCATCGGGCTGGTGTACTGGCTGTGGCGTCGTCGCGCCGCGCGCAGGAAGAGGGGGCTGTGATGCGCGCATCGTCTGTGGTGCTGTCGCTGGCTGCGCTGCTCGCCGCGCAGCAGGCCGCTGCCGCCGAGGCGCGCCTTGAGCCCGCCGCCAAGCCGGTCGACACGGTAAAGCAGGTGCCGCTCAGCACGGGCCTGCCATTGCGTGCATGGCTGCAGGATGCCGGCATCACTCCCACTGCCCGCGCCGTGGTGTCATCGGCGTATGCGGATGGCGGCTACCGTGGTTCGGGCAGCGCGACGGCCACGCATCTTGATCTTGGCGCCATCATCGATACCGGCAAGGCCCTGGGCGTCGACGGCACGGTCAGGATCGTGCTGTCCGACCGCTTCGGCCAGGCAGTGCATGACCGCTACACCGGCAGCTACATCCAGAACCAGGCGTTCTGGGGACAGGGCCAGAATTTCCGCCTCAACGAGGTGTCCTACGAACGCTCGCTGCTGGACAAGCGGCTCAGCCTGAAGGGTGGCTTCTTCTCGATGGGCAACGATTTCGGTGGCCTGCCGTATACCTGCAATTTCAACAACAACGGACAGTGTGGCCACCCATTGGGGCCGATCTACAGCTCGGGCTGGCTGGATAATCCCACCGGCCAATGGGGGCTGCGTGCCAAATGGACCGACCCCTCCGGCTGGTACGCACAGACCGGTGTGTTCGATGTAAACCCCTCGCGCAAGCAGGCCGACAATGGGTTCAAGCTCGCGCTGGATGGCAACACGGGCCTGTTCTTCCCGGTGGAGCTGGGCTTCGTCCATGATCCCGGCCAGCGCGGTTACGGCGGCACCTATAAGGTCGGCTATTACCGGGACACGTCCAACGCCGTGCAGCTGGGCGACCCTGCGGCACGCGAGGCCTCGCACCGCAGCGGCGAATACATCCAGCTTGCACAGCGCATCTGGAAGCCGGAAGCAGAGACGGTGCGTGGCGTGTCCGCGTTTGTCATCGCCACCCAGGCCGATGTGCGGACGGGGTCGCTGCGGCGTTCGTGGGAGCTCGGCGTAAGCTGGCGCGGCCCGTTCCGCGCACGCGAGGACGATATCGTCAGTGTCGGGTGGACCCGGCTGGATTTCTCCGACCGGCTGCAGGCGCAGCAACGCAGCAGCGGTGAGCCCGTGCAGACCCGTGAGCAGATGCTGGAGGTGAACTACGGCGTGCAGGTTGCGCCGTGGCTGATCCTGCGGCCGGCGGCGCAGTACGTGACCCGGCCTTCCGGCCTGTCCGAGCGGCCCGATGCCTGGGTGTTCACCCTGCAGGCGCAGGCCACGCTGTAGTCGTCGTCGCCACGGATGGCGTGACACCGCGTTGCCCGGCGGGAGAGCAAAGGCGCCGCGCTGCGCGCTCGCCGAGCGTGGCTCGGCGCTACCAGAACGCGCACGCTGCCGTCGTAGCGCCGAGCCGTGCTCGGCGGGAGAACAGAAGCGCCGTGCTGTGCGCTCGCCGAGCGTGGCTCGGCGCTACCCGACCGCGCACGTTGCCGTTGTAGCGCCGAGCCGTGCTCGGCGGGAAAGCAAAGGCGCCGCGCTGTGCGCTCGCCGAGCGTGGCTCGGCGCTACCCAAACCGCATGCGCGGCACCGATCCCGGTCAGAAGCGCGCCGTGGCACCCACGAAGAACGTCCGTGCGCCACCGTCGTAGTTGTTGCCTTCTTCGATGGTCGATACGTCGCCGACGTTCAGTACGCCGGCGCGCAGGGTCAGACTCTCATTGACGTCGAACCCGGTCACCAGGTCCACCGTGGTATAGGCCTTGGCGAAGGTCGCACTGGTGGCCGACACCAGCTGCTCGCCGATGTGCTGCGCGCTCAGGTTCAACGACCACGCATCGGTGACCTGCCAGTCCAACGAGGTGTTGCCGGTGATCCTGGGCACCACCAGCAGGCTGGCGCCGGTGCTGCGGTTCTTCGATTCCAACATGCGCGTGGCGTTGGTGGTCCAGCTCAGGCGCTCATGCAGGGGCACGGTGACGCTGGCTTCCACGCCACGGGTGCGTGCCTTCTGCACGTTCTGCGCCACCGTCCACCAGAATCCGTTGACGAAGCTGGTGGACTGGCCGGGAATCTCGCGCAGCGGTACCTGCTGGATCTTGTCGTCGAAATCGGTCAGGAAGTAGGTTGCCGATGCGGACCAGCCGCCCTGGTCGAAGCCCACGCCGATCTCGTAGTTGGTGCTGGTCTCAGGTTCCAGGTCCGGGTTGCCGGCCATATAGCAGCCGGTAGTGCCATCGGCACTGACCGAGCGGTTGGTCCAGCCCTCTGCGGTCAGCGCGGTGCAGCCATTGCCGCCGCTCTGGGTCGCCGCACCGGCCGTGCCCTGCTTCAAGGTGGGCGCGCGGAAGCCTTCCGAGACACCACCGCGGATCGTCCACGCATCCGCCGGATGCCACACGCCGTAGATGCGCGGGCTCAGGTTGTCGTCGTAGTTGTCGGTGTTGTCCCAGCGCAGCCCCACCGTCAGGATGAAGCGCTCGTGCAGGGTGATGTGGTCTTCGGCGAACAACGCCCACGAATCGGCTTCTGCGGTCGGACTGATACGTCCCGTACCGGTCCAGGTCACCGGCACGGTGCCGATGGTGTTGTTGTTCTCAAGCTGCTCGCGCTTCCACTGGCCCCCGACGTTGATGTTCTGTTCGAAGCCCCAGTCGAAGCTGCGGGTGAAAGCGGTATCGAACACGGTCTCCTTGGCATGGTTGCCGACTGTGCTGCCCTTGTCTTCGTAGTCGTTCTGCACCAGCGTGGTCTTGGACGTGGACGCATCGCCGTACCGACCGTCGTGCATCACCACGTAGCCGGTCTGCACCAGCTTGGACAAGCCCCATGCGCCGACGGCACCGGCCCCGGTATTGCGCTGCTCGCCACGCGATGCCTCGACGCCCACCGTGTGGTCATCGTTGATGCGCCAGTTGAGCAGGGCGTTGTAGTTCTGCGCCTTGTTGCCGGGTGTCTGCCGCGCGCCGGTGTCGGATTCACGGTTGGTGACATTGGCGCCCACGCGCAGGCCGAGGTTCGGCGTCAGCGGACCACTGAACAGCGCGCCCATCTGGGTCGTGTTGCCGCGCGTGTCCGAGTCGGGCTTGCTGTAGTTGTAGGTGACCGAGCCGCCCCATTCGTTGGCGATCTTGCGGGTGATGATGTTGATCACCCCGCCCATGGCATCGGAGCCGTACAACGAGGACATCGGCCCGCGTACCACTTCGATGCGCTCGATCATGTCCGGCGAGAGCCAGTTGAGATCCTGCGGTCCGAGGTCGTCACGATAGTTCACGCCCGACGAATTGCCTTGGCGGCGGCCGTCGATGAGGATCAGGGTGTACTGCTCGGGCAGGCCGCGCAGCTTGATCTTCGATTGCGCACCCGACAGCGCGTAGCCACCGGTTACCCCGGGGACGGTGCTGAGCAGTTGGCCGATGCTGCTGACCGGCTTGCGTTCGATCTCCTCGCGGGTGATCACGCTGATGCTGGCGGGCGCATCGCGGATCCACTGCTGGGCGCCCGTAGCGGTGACCACCACGGTGTCCATCTGCTTGGCCGACGCGGCGTCGGCGCTGGCCTCGGCATGGGCCTGGGCGGTGATGACAAGACCGACGGCCACCGACAGGGCGGCCACCGTGAAGCGGGAAAGGGGGGAGGGGGACGACATCGACGCAGTACTCCTGAAAGAAAGGGGTCCGCTGGCGATGGCTGGGACATCCGTGTGGGGTATTTCAAGCTTCCTTAACAATCGTATCACGACCCATTCGCATTTGACACGTAGCGTTACGTTGTCATGTGCGGCAATGCGATGGTGGTCTCAACGGCGGCGCCAACGGTAGAGCCGGCTTCAGCCGGCTGCTCTTCGCATTCGACTGCTCCCCGCGGACGGCCCGCTTCGCTCGCCGAGCACGGCTCGGCGCTACCCGCTAACGGCCCGCCTCGCTCGCCGAGCCTGGCTCGGCGCTACCCGGAACCCACCCGGCTGGTCTCTGGCATCGCAAGGGCCAGCACGCACGCCAATGCTGCAATCGCGGCCAGGCTGAGGAAGGCGGCATCGTAGCCGGCGAACTGCACGATCACGCCCGCCAGACCGGGGCTGAAGGCCGCACCCACGCCGAACGCGGTGGAGACAGCGCCGAGGGTGACGTTGAAGCGACCGGTTCCTTGGGTCAGGTCGCTGACGATCACCGGCAGCAGTGCGCCGAAGATCCCGGCGCCAATGCCATCAAGCAGCTGCACGCCCAGCAGCCAGTACGGTGCATCGGACAGGGGATACAACACGCCGCGGATCGGCAGGATGAAGAAGGCGATCAGCAGCAGAGGGCGGCGGCCCCACCGGTCGGCGCGGGCGCCGACCAGCAGGGCAGCCGGCACCATCACCAGCTGCGCCGCCACGATGCAGGCAGCGGTGAGGGTGGTGGCCAGGTGCGGGCTGGACTGCGACAACTTCTGCCCGACCAGCGGCAGCATCGCCGCGTTGGCCAGATGGAACAGCGCACAGCACGCTGAAAGAATCACCAGCGTATGGTTGTGCAACAGCTGCATGATCCCAGCGGGCGCAGCCGGCTCGGACGTCGCGGCTGACAGGCCGCGCGCCTGCTGATGGTCGATGGCGGCGGCCGGAATCATCAGCACGGCGCCGACACTGGCCAGTGTCATCACCGCCATCAGATAGAACACCACCACCGGCCCACCGACATACGCCAGGCCACCGGCCAGCACGGCCGCGACCGCGTTACCGGCGTGGTTGAAGGTTTCGTTCCGGCCCATGCGGCGGGCAAACGCGCGTTGGCCGCCAATGCCCAGCGACAGCGCGGCAATGGCCGGTGCGAAGATCGTCCCGGCCACCGCGCTGATTGCCTGGGTAAGCGCGACCAGCGTGAAAGAGGTGATCCACGGCAAGACCACGCAGCTGACCGTCACCACCAAGGCGGCGATCACTACCGCCGCGCGCTTGCCGTTGATCCGGTCCATCAACGCCCCGGCGGGCGTCTGCGTCAGCAACGCAGCAAGCCCTGCAACGGTCATCACCACGCCGATGCTGGCCGGCTCCCATTTGTGCACCGCCAGCAGATAGATGGCCAGATACGGCCCTAGTCCGTCGCGGACGTCGGCAAGGAAAAAGTTCAGCCCATCGAGCGCCCGTGCGGGCGTTTGCGAAGCAGAGGGAGCAGAGGGCGTTGGGGTCACGGGGGACTCGCGGGGAGGGGCAGGTTGCCCGGCTGCAACGGCATTGGCACGTTATGCGCGTACGCCTGTGACGGCTGCGTGGCGTGTTCGGCAAGCGCTCCCCGCATCTGCTTACGCCTCGCCCGCAGGCACCGGTTCTACTTTTGCAGGGCCTACGACGAGCGCCCGTGGAGCGTGATGCGGTTGCTCGATTCCGGCAGGGTGGCGAGCCGCTGCGCATGCAACGCGTACACGCTTTCCTGCACGCAAAGAAGACGCGATGCCACGCATGCTCCGGAACCGGATATGGCGGATTTTTCATGCAGCGGCCCACTCTTTTTTTTCTGCACTCATTGGGCGCAAGCCGAGACGAATGGCGGGATGTGATCGCCACCCTGGAGCCACAGTTCGAGTGCGTGGCCCTGGACGTACCCGGTTTTGGAACCACGCCAAGCGCAGGGCGCCTGGATGTGATTGCGCTGACGGACTGGTTCTGTGCGGAAGTGGCAGACCGTGCGCCGCCCTGCTGGTTCGCCATCGGTCACAGCATGGGCGGAAAGATCGCCACGCTTGCGGCGGCGAGGTCACGCGATGGGCTGCTGGGATTGGCCGGACTGGGAGGTGTGATCCTGATCGCAGCCTCCCCGCCGTCGCCTGAGCCGATGGATCCGGCGCGGCGCGCGGAGATGCTGGCCTGGTTTGGCAGCGGTGCGCCCCAGCGTCAGCATGCGGAGACGTTCGTGGACAACAACGCGGCATCCATGCTGCCGCCCGCGTTGCGCGAACGTGCCATCGCCGACGTGCTGCGGTCGCAGCCGGAGGCGTGGGCGGCGTGGCTGCTACGTGGCAGCCGCCAGGATGTCGCCGATGCGGCAGGAACGCTTCACGTACCCGCACTGATCATGGCCGGCGCTGAGGACGGTGACCTGGGTGCCGACGCGCAACGTCGGCTCAACCTACCGCACTACCCAGCGGCCACGTTGGAGTGCATCCCCGGTGCGGCGCACCTGTTGCCCTATGAAGCTCCGCACGACGTGGCGCGGCTGATCACCCTGCAGGTAGAGCACAGCCAGGCACGGCGCCTGCCCGATGACTTCATGCGCCTGCTCAACAGCAACCGGGTGGTCCCGCGCATGCGCAGTCGGCTGTTGCAGCGTCATGCCGGGCCAGCGCCGGATGCCCGCGGAGTGCTCTCCGACGGGCAGCGTGCCGTGCTTGGCGCATTGGCGGCGGCCGTACTGGATGGGCAGGCCGATGGCCTGGATCTGGCGCGCCGGATCGACATCGCCCTGGCCAACGAGGAAGGCGACGGCTGGCGTTTCGCCGACCTGCCCGCCGACGTGGCCGCATGGAAAACCGGGCTGGACATGCTGCAGCAGATGGATTTCGGCGACCTGCCGACCAGCGGCCAGGCCGCGCTGCTGACGGCGATAGCACGGGGTGCGCATCCTCTTGCGCCGGACAGCGCGTTCAGCACGGCGCAGCTTGCGCACTGGTTCGAAGACGCGCGCGCCACCGTTGTGCGCACCTGGACCAGCCTGCCATCCACCTTTGCGCTGATGGGTTACGACGGCTTTGCGGTGGGCGGCGACGGCCGGCACAGCCTGGGCTACACGCATACCGAGGCCGACCACGGCGAGGACTGGCAACTGCGGGGAGCACGCCCATGATGCAAGCCACGCCGTTGCACCCGGTCGATGTAGTGGTCATCGGCAGTGGGGCAGGGGGCGCGCCGCTGGCCGCACGGTTGGCGGAAGCCGGGCTGTCGGTCGTCGTGCTGGAAGCCGGCGCCGCATTCGACTCTGAAGATCATCTGGCAGATGAACTCACCACCGGCATCTACTGGATGGAAGAACGGCTGAGCGGCGGCAGTACGCCCACCGCGTTCGGCCCCAACAATTCCGGCACCGGACTGGGGGGTTCGACGCTGCATTGGGGCGCGTTCTGTCCGCGACCCGATGCCCGCGACATGCAGCTGAAGACGTTGACCGGACAGGGCGAAGACTGGCCCATCGCCCACGCGGACCTCAGCGCCTACATCCAGCGCGTGGAATCGTTCATCGGCGTGGCTGGACCTGCCCACTATCCGTGGGACACCACGCGTCACTATGCCTATCCGCCGCCCTTGCGCAATGCCTCGGCGCAGGCGATGCAGCGTGGTTGCGCGGCACTGGGTATTCAGGCCACGGACGCGCCTGCGGCTTTGGTGACGCGTTCGCGTGAGCAGCCCGGCTTCGGCACGCGCAGTGCCTGCAACAACTGCGGTGCCTGCCACCAAGGCTGCAGCAACGGCGCCAAGACCAGCATGGACAGCACGTGGCTGCCACGCGCCCGCGCGTTCGGCGCGCAGCTGCGCAGCAGTTGCCGCGTCACGGATATCGAACCCGACGCACGTGGCCGCGTCACTGGCGTGGTCTACCACCAGGACGGCGTCGAGCAGCGTCAGCGCTGTGCCGCCGTGTTCCTGTGTGCCGGCGGCATTGAAACCCCGCGCCTGCTGCTCAACCTGGGCCTGGCAAACGGCAGCGGACAGGTCGGGCGTAATTTCATGGCCCACGTGGCGACCCAGGTCTGGGGCGAGTTCGACGCCGACATGTGCATGAACCGCGGCTACCCGTCGTCCTTGATCAGCGAAGATCAACTGCGCCCGGACGCCGCCGCGTTCGTCGGTGGCTATCTGGTACAGAGTCTGGGCGTGCAGCCGGTGACCCTGGCCACCACGCTCGCCCGGGGTGCGGGACTGTGGGGCGCGGCGTTGGTTGGCACACTACAGCGTTATCGGCGGCTGGCAGGCATCGGCATCAACGGCGACTGCCTGCCGCAGGCGGCAAATCGGCTCTACCTGTCCGACGAAACCGACGCGTTCGGTCAGCGCAAGGCGCGCATCGATTTCAGCTACGGCACCAATGAAACGGCGTTGAACGTGCATGCCACGCGCACGCTCACCTCGATCTGGCAGGCCGCCGGTGCCAGCGGGATCTTCAGTGCCGAACGCTCGGCCCATACCTTGGGCACCTGCCGGATGGGCACGTCCCGGGAGCACGCGGTGGTGGACCCGGACGGCCGCAGTTTCGACATCGCCAATCTCTATATCTGCGACAACTCGACCTTCCCCAGCGCACTGGCAGCCAATCCAGCACTCACCCAGATGGCGCTTGGGCTTCGTACCGCTGAAAGGTTCTTGGCCACGCACGGCCTGGGACGCACAACCACAGCCTGAGGAGGCGACATGGATCTGGGTATCACAGGGCGCATCGCACTGATCAGCGGCGCCGATTCGGGAATGGGCAAAGAGACCGCCCGGCAGCTGCTGCAGGCCGGCGTGCGCGTTGCCATCACCGATATAGCCGACGGCACGCTAGATGAAGCGCTGGCCGAGCTCGGTCCGCTGGGCGAGGTGATCGCCATCACCGGCGATGTCACCCGCGCCGCGGACGTCGACACGATCTGGGCCAAGGTGCGCGCCGATCTGGGCGAGCCGGACATTTTCGTCAACGCCGCCGGTGTGACGGGCGCTACCGGTGATTTCCTCGATGTGGATGACGAGGGCTGGCTGCGCACGCTGGACATCAACCTGATGGGCGCGGTGCGGATGTGTCGCCACGCCGTGCCGGCGATGCGCGCGCGGGGCTGGGGCCGCATCGTGCTGTTCGCTTCCGAGGATGCGGTGCAGCCCTATGTGGATGAGCTGCCGTACTGCGCATCCAAGGCCGGCATCCTCACCTTGGCCAAGGGGCTGTCGAAGGCGTACGGGCCAGACAACGTGCTGGTCAACACCGTGTCGCCGGCCTTCATCCGCACCCCGATGACCGACGCGATGATGGAGAAACGCGCAAAGGAAAAGGGCATCTCCTTTGACGAAGCCGTCACCACCTTCCTGGACGAAGAACGCCCCGGGATGGTGCTCAAGCGGCGCGGGCGGCCGGAAGAGGTGGCGTCTGCCGTGGCGTTCCTGTGTTCCGAACGCGCCAGCTTCATCAACGGCGCAGGCATCCGCGTGGATTCGGGCTCGGTCAACACGCTGGCCGGCTGACCCAGGGCGGTGGCGCCGATGGTGGCGCCCACGTTGGCGCCGATGGTAGAGCCGGCTTCAGCGGGCTGCTTTTCGCATTCGGCTGGATCCCCGCGAACGGCCCGCTTCGCTCGCCGAGCATGGCTCGGCGCTACCAGCCGGTGCCCTCCCGACGGCCGAGCCGGTGCGTATCGGGCGATGCCTTCGCGCATGCGGAACCCATGGGGCGGGGCGCCGTATGATGGCTGGGCTCTCTTCCTCGCTCCGGAATCCAAGGTACGCCTCTCGCCATGCACGAACTGATCGCCCGAACGTCCCGCCCGCCCGCTTTCCGTATTGCCGCCTGGTTGCTGATGCTGCTCGGTATGTGGCTGGCGCTGCGCCTGGGGTTGGTGGTGACGCTGCTGTCGGGCCTGCTGGTGTTCCACCTGACCCACCTGCTTGCTGGCTCGGTGGAAGGCAAGCTGCCGCCGGGACGGGCCCGCGCCATGTCGGTCATCGTGCTGGCTGTGCTGATCATCGGCGGGTTGAGCTTGGCAGGCGTCGGCATCGCGGCGGTGTTCCGCAACCAGACCGGTGGCCCCGACGTACTGCTCGCCCATCTGATGGACATTCTCAACAGCTCCCGCCACCAGGTGCCGGCCGTTCTGCGCGCCTACATTCCCGAGGACATGGATACGCTGCGCACCGCACTGAACGAGTGGGCCGCCGAACACCAGCGTCAGCTCGGTGTGGCCGGTACGTCGGTCGTGCAGGTGGGCGTGCGGGTGTTGATCGGCATGCTGCTGGGCGCGATGGTCGCGCTGTATGACGAAATGCCGCTGTCGCGGATGGGACCACTGGCCCAGGAAATGGTAGGCCGCATCAGCCGACTGGCCGTGGCGTTCCGCCAGGTGGTGTTCGCCCAGGTCAAGATTTCGCTGTTGAACACGCTGTTCACCGGGATCTTCCTGCTGATCGTGTTGCCGCTGTTCGGCGTGCAGTTGCCGCTGGCCAAGACGCTGGTGCTGATCACGTTCGTCGCCGGGCTGCTGCCGGTGGTCGGCAATGTCATCTCCAATACCATCATCACCATCGTCGCGCTGTCGGTGTCGTTCTACGTCGCGGTGGGCGCGCTGCTGTACCTGGTGGTCATCCACAAGCTGGAGTACTTCCTCAACGCGCGCATCGTGGGCGGCGAGATCCGCGCACGGGCCTGGGAGCTGCTGCTGGCGATGCTGCTGATGGAGGCGGCGTTCGGATTGGCCGGCCTGGTCGCCGCGCCGGTGTTCTATGCCTACATCAAACGCGAGCTGCTCGACCAGGGCTGGATCTGAGCAGCGCACGCCGCAGCACGCCGACCGTGTGACCGGTCGGCGGTTGCAATCACGGCTGGCTGCTGGGCGCCACATGCCGATCCAGGAAGGAGCGGATGACCGGAATGATCTCCTGCGCATGGGTTTCCAACGCAAAGTGGCCGGTGTCGTAGAAATGGATCTCCGCATCGGGAATGTCCCGCGTCCACGCCTGCGCGCCAGCCGGCAGGAAATACGGATCGTTGCGACCCCATACCGCCAGCAGCGGGGGCCGCTGTGTACGGAAGTACGTCTGGAAGGTGGGGTAAAGCTGCACGTTGGAGGCATAGTCCAGCAGGAGATCCAGCTGCACGTCGGCGTTGCCGGGCTGTGACACCCGCAGCCCTTCCAGGATATAGCCATCCGGTGGCACCCGGGTCGGGTCGCTGACGCCCTCCAGATACTGCCATTTGATCGACGCGGCGGTGGGGAAGTCGGCCAGCGCGGCGCGGTTCTTTGCCTTGGGTTCTTTCCAGTAGGTGCGGATCGGATCCCAGCCCTTCGCCAGCCCTTCTTCGTAGGCATTGCCGTTCTGCGAGATCAGCGCCGTGATCCGTTCCGGATGGGCGGTCGCCAGGCGCCAGCCGATCGGCGCGCCGTAGTCATGCACCATCAGCGCATAGCGGTCGAGCTTGAGCTGTTCGGTGAAGCGTTCCATCGTCCTGCTCAGGTTGTCGAAGGTGTACGCATAGACATCGCCGGCAGGCGACTCGGTGTGGCCGAAAGACGGCAGGTCCGGTGCGATCACATGGTAGGTGTCGGCCAACGCGGCGACGACATCGCGATACATGTATGACGAGGCTGCGAACCCATGCAGAAGCAGCACGGTGGGCGCGTTTCGGGGGCCGGCCTCCCTATAGAAGATCCTGACATCACCCACCTGCTCGTAGCGGTAGTGGACAGGGGTAGCGGAGGGTGTGGCCAGCGCGTTGCCCGCAGTGAGGGCGGCAGCCACGCCGAGCGGAGCAAGGAGGTGATTGATCTTCATAAGTCTCGCCATGTAACCGTGTTGGAGTGTTTTTGCAGGTTACGCAGCAAGATGGTAACCTGTCAATCTAATTTACGGAGGTTACATATGCCACCTTCAGACGCGACTGCCCCCCTGTTCGTCGCCAACGACCTGGCGTTGGACTTCATCAACTCGGCCTACGGGCCGCCCACCGCACCGGTGGACGTGCTGGTGGACGACGCGGCGGTGGTGCTGTGGCTGACGGAGGCCGGCGTCGTCGCGGCAGGCAGCGTGCGTGCGCCGAAGGGGCTGCTCGCACTGGCGATCGCCCTGCGTGACGAAGCGCGTGGCCTGCTGGCTGCTGCGAGGGCAGGGCAGCCATTGCGTGCGGACCGGGTCAACGCGGTGCTTGAAAGAGGCAGGCCCGTGCTGGAATTGAGCTCAATGCCCAGCGACGCGACGCCCGTGCTGGTGGAGCGTCGTCGCGATGACAGCCCCGAGGCCTTGCTGCAGCCAGTCGCGCTTGCGCTGGGGCAGCTGTTGGCGGGCGGCGACCTGCAGCACGTCGGCCAGTGCGAGGCACATGACTGTTCGCTGCTGTTCCATGACACCACCAAATCCAGGAAGCGGCGGTGGTGCAGCATGGCGCTGTGCGGCAACCGGATGAAGGTTGCCGCGTTTCGTTCGCGCCGCCAGTTCGTGCCGACTCAGGGATAGATTCCAGCAGGGCGGGTGATCTGCGCGGCCCCGCCCTGGAAGCGTACGGGGAGTGCGTATAGCGAATATGGGAATGTCCAACGATCATTTAGACGTGGCGACGCGACATGAAACAGTGGGCCTCCGTTCACGATCCCCACGGAGTTCCGCCGCCCATGTCCACCGCCCGTTCTGCGTCGCCGTTCAAGGTTTTCGGCGCGTCAACTTTGTCGGCCATGCTGCTGCTGGCCGCGCCGCTCATTTCCTCAGCGGCGGACAACGGCTCACCCCTGCGCACGTATCTCGCCGCCAAACGTGAGGCTATCAAGGCGCAGTCGACGCAGCCTGCCGCACCCATCGCGATCCACGCAAAGGTCACGGCCGAAAGCCGCTCCGGCGTACGTCGCCTGCGCATCGGGCCCACGGGCGAGTTCCAGTACATCAGCGATAGTGGGCGCAACTACGCAGGCTACAACCTCGGCGCCGGTTCCTGGGACTCGCTGGTCGGCACCTTGGCCAGCGCCGTGGCCGATGAGTACATCGTGCAGGCGGCCGAGCAGAATGTCCCGCTTGATGCGCTGGACGTGGTGTTCACCAGCATCCCCGAGCGCAAGAGCGAGAGCCTGGCGTACCCGAACAATCTCTCCTATGTGGCCTACATCGACTCGCCTGCCACCGACGCGCAACTGCAGACGCTGAAGCGCGCGGTGCACGAAAATTCCTCGGCCATCGACCTGGTCACGCGGCCGCAGCAGATCAGCCATGCCGAGGTCGAATACCTCCATAGCGATGCGGTGCGCGACCCGACGTTGCCGCCCGGTCTGCGCGATTTCATCACCGAGGAGAAGCGTCCCGCGGTGCTGGCCAGGCAGGGTAAGCCCGCCTCGGGCAAGGGCAAGCCCGCCGATCCGGAAACCCTCGTCGCGCGCGCCCACGTCGAGCCGCGCACCGGCCTGCGCCGCGTCTTCCTGGGCAAGGACGGTTATCACCAGCAGCTGCACGACAGCGCGCCCAGCCTGCTCGGTTATGGGTTGGCGCCGACGGTGGAGGAACACCTGCTCGGCGTGACCGGCACCTGCCTGACCCACATCTTCGAGGTGCAGGCCGCCGCACGAAACGTGCTGTTGGACTCGCTGGAGCTGACCGTGGATGGTCAGCTGAGCCCGCGCTTCGGCAGCAACATCCAATCGCCCGCACGCTACAGCGGTATCCGTTACAAGGTGCGGATTGAATCGCCTGCATCGGAACAGGAGATCGACGCGCTGCGCCAGTCGGTCGAGGCCACGTGCCCGCTCTACAACCTGGTCAAGGACGAGCAGAAGCTCGAAGGCAGCATCGTCCGCGGCGCCTACGCCGAAGCGACGAACCACGCGCGATAACGCACGCCGCGATCCAACCGGCCGTGCCCTGCAGCCATCACCTGGGGATATTCAATGAGTCGCACCCACCGTTCGCAGCTGATCGCGAAAAGCCCGTGCCATGCCCTGCACGGCCGCCGTCCTCGTCGCGGTCGGCTGGCCTTTGCCCTGTGCACCCTGCTTGCGCCGGCAGCGTATGCCGCCGAAGAAACGGGTGTAGGGGCTGCGCCGTCGCAGGGCTCGAATGCCCGGTTACTGGACAAGGTGTCGGTGCTGGGCTCGCAGATCGCCGGGGGTGGCGCGCAGGCCGCGCTGCCGGTGGTCGCGGTGGACCGGGAACAGATCGACGCCACGGGAGCGACCAACGGCAACGAGTTGTTCCGCAGCCTGCCGCAGTTCGGTGATGTCGCCGTCACCGAGAAGGGCACGACCAACGCAGGACGAAACTCCAATGTCGCACGCGGTGACGTGGGGTCCATCAACCTGCGCAACCTGGGCTCCAAGTACACGCTGCTGCTGATCAACGGCCGGCGCACGGTGCAGCACCCGATCAGCAACAGCGGCGACGACACGACCTACAACGCCAATGCCATTCCCACCTTCGGCCTGGAGCGGGTCAACCTGCTGCTGGATGGCGCGGCGTCCATCTACGGTTCCGATGCCGTGGCAGGCGTGGTCGACCTGGTGACGCCGAGCAACCTGCAGAATGGCGGTGGCATCAAGCTGAACTACGGCAAGGTGGCTGATGGCCATCGCGAAGACATCTCGCTGGACGGTTACTTCGGCAGTGATTTCGCGGAAGGGCGCGGCAACATCTCGGTCCTGTATGGCGTCTCCAAGCGGACCGCGCAGCGCAACTCGGATGCTTGGTTCACCGCCACCGATGGCCGCCGTCCCCTCGGCGATGGCACCAGCGTGCCGGATCCGAACGGTAGCTCGGGCTTCAGCACACGAACCCCATGGGGTCATTTCGACACCTATGCCGGCAGCCGGCGCACCGGCAGCTGGCACGTCGATCCCGCCAGCGGTTCGCTGGTGTCCGGCGCGGTACCGACGCGCTATCACTATGATTCCGCGGCCGAGCCGGGCATTACTTCGGCACCGTCCATCAACAAGGGAAATGTCTTCGCCAGTGGACGCTTCGATGCCACCGACAACCTGCAGCTGTTCGGGGAACTGGGTTACTACCGGGCCACCTCCGAATCCTGGGTGAGCAGCGAGTCGGGCTTCGGCGGTGACGGCTTCCTGCTGCATATCCGCCCGGACGCCTATTGGGTGCCGGACGCCTTGCGCGGCGCCGACGCGATCCGGCTGCTCAACTACCAGTTTGCGGATTCGGGTGTACGCCGGGTCAAGGTGGATAACGATCAGTCGCGTGTGCTGCTGGGCGTGCGCGGCTGGACCGACGGCGGCTGGAACTGGGAAACCGCGCTGCTGTATTCGCGTGCACGCAGTACCGACACGCAGCAGGGCGGGCTGACCGATGCTTTCATCGCCGCGGTGAACCGTACCGATGCCGGTGCCTACAACCCCTTCAGTGGCGGTGATCCGGCCAGCATCCGGCTGGGCGATGCCACGCCCTACGACACCTCGGCGTTCATTGGCGAGGCCACCCGCGAAGGCACTACGGAGCTGGCGCTCTGGGATTTCAAGATCAACCGTTCGGACCTGTTGACCTGGTACGCCGGTGACATCGGCCTGGCGGCAGGCGTGGAGTACCGGTATGAAAGCCGTGAGGATGATCGCGACGAAAACATCGATGGCAGCCGTCCCTATACGGACTGGTATACCGGTACGGTGGCAGCCAGCAACTTCTTCACCCATAGCCCCCGGCCCGATGTACGCGGCAGCCGCAACGTAAAGTCAGCGCTGATCGAACTCGCCGTGCCGCTGATTTCCCCCGCGCAGGGCATACCGCTGGTCCAGTCACTGGATCTGCAGATTGCGGGCCGCTGGGAGGACTACAGCGATGCCGGCAAGGTAGCCAAGCCGAAGCTGGCCGCCGCGTGGAAGGTAAATGACAGCCTGTTGCTGCGTGGCTCGGTCAGCGGCGGCTTTCGCGCGCCGGGACTGGAACTGGTGAACTCCCCGCCGACCTATGGCTTCGGCTTCAACAACGATGCCATCCGCTGCCACGCGCTGATCACCAAGGGCGCCCAGCCCGACTACAGCGCCTGCTTGAATGCTTACAGCAGTGGCTCGTCGGTCAAGCCCTCGGTGAGCGCCGTGACCTCCTACGGTGACGACGTGAAGCCGGAAACCACCCGGCAGTCGTCATGGGGCGCGGTGTTCGAGCCGCAGTTCCTGCCGGACTCCCTGGGCGCGATCAGCCTGAGCGTGGATGCCTGGCGGGTGCAGGTAGAGAATCCGATCAATACCCTGGGTGAGGAGCTGTTGTACGACGCCTATCTGCGCGTGGTGGAGGGCAGCAGCAACCCGAATGTGGTGCGTGCGGCCGTCACGGCGGAGGATACCGCGCTGTTTGCAGGCTCGGGTCTTGCGCCTGCGGGCGTGGTGACGCACGTGTACAACCGATATCAGAATCGCCGGCCACTCACCGCGTCGGGCGTGGACTACAACGTCACCTGGCGCCTGAGCGAGACGGCCTGGGGCAACTTCGCCTTCCTGCTCAGTGTCAGCCAGCTCAAGGAATACACCCAGCAGAAACCTGCCGAGGTGCGGCAGGTGGCGGCCGCCATTGCCAATGGTCAGTTGAACATCATCGCGCCAGACCTGGGCGCGGCCAACGAGGTCGGCATCAATGGGGCCAAGCCGGAATGGCGGGCCAGCGCGACGTTGATCTGGAACCTGCAGGACTGGACGGTCCGCTTGCGCGACGACTACATCGACAGCGTGACGGCCGGTGCCTATGCCGATCGCACGCCGTTCGTGGTGGGCTCCACCCAGCGCTGGGCGTTGTCGGTCAAAAAGGAGTTCAACAGAGGACGCCTGAAGGGGACGGCGGTGGAAGTGGGGGCGCGCAACCTGTTCAACGAAGAGCCGCCGCTGAATGCCACCGGCAGCTACCTGAGCGCGTTGCACGAAACCTACGGACGCTACGTCCACCTCGGCATTTCCAAAAACTGGTGACCTGCATGAAGACGCACACGCTAGCCTCTGTCCTTGTCATCACCCTGCTGGCAGGGGCGTGCAGCCCGCATGACACGCCTGCGCCGGAGACGTCCGCAGCCGCGACGGCAGCGCTGGATTTCAAGAGCGAACACGCCGAGTGGGTGCAGGAACGTACCGCGGATCTGGGTAAGCCCGATGGGTGGACCAGCCTGATTGGCCTGCACTGGATCGAGGCCGGAACGCAGAGTGTGGGCGCTGCTGAAGGCAATGCCATCCGCCTGGCGATCGCACCGGACCGCTTGGCCCAGCTGGAACAGCGGGCCGACGGTCTGTACTTCAGGCCGGTGGACGGGGCGCAGGTCACCGCCGATGGCAAGCCGGTGCAGGGGCAGATACGGCTGGATCCAGAAGGGAAGGGCGGTGGCACCACGCTGACCTATGACGACGGCAAGGGACAGATCACCGCGATCAAGCGCGGGCAGCGCTTGGCACTACGAGTGCGCCATGCCGATGCGCCGGCGCGCCTGCACTTCGGTGGCCTGGACTTCTTCCCGGCCGAGGAAAGCTGGCGTGTGCAGGCGCGTTTCGTGCCACACCCGCCGGGCAGGACGCTGCCGATCGTGAACGTGCTCGGCGAGGTCGCCGATAACCCGAATCCAGGCTACGTCGTGTTCGAGAAAGAAGGGCGGCAGTGGAAACTGGAAGCCTTGGGAGACCCGGCGAAGAGCTTGAACCTGATGTTCCAGGACCAGACAACCAGCCGGCAGACCTACGGGGTGGGTCGCTACCTGCGCACCGATGCGGTCGCGGCAGACGGCACGGTCACGCTGGATTTCAATCGCGCGTACAACCCGCCGTGTGCCTACACGGACTTCGCAACCTGCCCGTTGCCACCGCCTGAGAACCGTTTGGCGCAGCAGGACGACAACCGGCAGCTCGTGCGACTGGCGGTCGTGGCAGGCGAGAAGAAATACGCCTTGGCACTGCACTGACGTTCAAGGCGATCCGGTAGCGCCGAGCCACGCTCGGCGGATTCCTTCCGGCACCGCAATGCCGGACGCAGGCCGCGCTTCGCGCTCGCCGACCATGGGTCGGCGCTACCACGCCGGATCCCAGGGCGGCGCGCCATCCCCGTAGCGCCGAGCCACGCTCGGCGGAATGCATCCGGCACCCTGACGCCGGACGCAGGCCGCGCTGCGCGCTCGCCGACCATGGGTCGGCGCTACCACGACGTATCTCCCGGTAGCGCCGAGCCACGCTCGGCGGATTCCCTCCGGGGCTGCGATGCCGGACACAGGCCGCGCTTCGCGCTCGCCGACCATGGGTCGGCGCTACCACGCCGGCTCCCCTGTTGGCGCGCGATCCGGTAGCGCCGAGCCACGCTCGGCGGAATGCATCCGGCACCCTGACGCCGGACGCAGGCCGCGCTTCGCGCTCGCCGACCATGGGTCGGCGCTACCACGTCGTATCTCTCGGTAGCGCCGAGCCATTACGCGGCCGGAGCGTCCCACGCGCACATCAGTCGGGTGATGGCGGCATCCATGACCTTGAGACTCACCTCATCACGGGCGAGGGGAGAGAGGCCCTGCAGGAAACTGTCGAAGACGCAGGTCAGCGACGCAGCATCGGCGTCCGCTCCGAACTCACCCGCCGCGATCCCGCGCTCCACGCAGGCACGGATGCCAGCCCGCGTGTGGGCGCGTGACCGGGTGAGCGGCGCGGTCACCGACGCAAGCTCGGGCGTGGGCGCGCTCATGACAGCCAGCGTCACCATGCAGCCCTTCGGGTGGCCGCGTTCGCACTGCATCCTGGCCGACTGGCGCAACGCACGCTCCACCGCCTGTTTTGGTGCAAGCGTGGTGTCCCATAGACAGTGGGTCACCTGTGCATAGGTCGACAGATAGCGCTCAGCGCATTCCTGAAACAGCGCCTCCTTGGATCCAAACGCCGCGTAGAAACTCGGCGCACTGATCCCGCCGCCGATGGCTGCCTTGAGTTGGGACAGTGAGGTGGATTCGTAGCCCTGCTGCCAGAACAGGTGCAGCGCCTGATCCACCGCGGCGTCACGGTCGAAACTACGTGGTCGGCCCATTTGTGCCATGGCGTCCTCCGATGCTTACATAAATACTATTCGATACATATCTCGTTGACAAGCCGCGATTCCACACCTATATCTATATCGGTCGATACATATCCGCCAGACCTTCCACCCCTCGGGTTGCCCCCTAGACGCGAGCCGGTGCGGCAGGATTCCCAACCCAAAGGACACTGCGTGACTTCCCCCACCTCCACCACACCTGCTGCGGGCCCTGCGCCGCTGCCCATCGCTGCGCTGTTGGCGCTGGCCATGACCGGCTTCATCTGCATCGTCACCGAAACCCTGCCGGCGGGGCTGCTGCCGCTGATGTCCGATGGGCTGGGCATTACGCCCGCCTTGGCAGGACAGACGGTCACCGCCTACGCACTGGGCTCGGTGATTGCCGCCATTCCGCTGACCATCGCGACCCAGCAGTGGCGGCGACGCAACGTCCTGCTGCTCACCATCGTCGGCTTCCTTGTATTCAATTCGATCACCGCAGTGTCCAACGACTATGCACTGACCCTGGTGGCCCGCTTCTTTGCTGGCGCCGCAGCAGGCCTGGCGTGGAGCCTGCTGGCCGGCTATGCCCGACGCATGGTGCAGCCCGACCAACAGGGCAGGGCGATGGCCATCGCCATGGTAGGCACACCGATTGCGCTGTCGCTCGGCGTGCCGCTGGGCACGTGGATGGGCGGCCTGCTGGGTTGGCGCACTGCGTTCGCTGCCATGTCGGCGCTGACCGTCGTGTTGATCGTCTGGGTGCTGGTCAAGGTGCCGGACTACCCGGGCCAGTCAGCCGCCCAGCGCGTCCCGCTGCGCAGGGTGCTCACCACGCCGGGCGTGCGTCCGGTGCTGGCCACCGTCATGGCATGGATGCTGGCGCACAACATCCTGTACACCTACGTGGCTCCGTTCGCGGCCAACGCCGGGCTCGCCGAACGCGTGGACGTGCTGCTGCTGGTCTTCGGTGTTTCGGCACTGATCGGCATCGGCGTGGCAGCCAAGCGGGTCGAGCGACACCTCCGCAGCACCGTGCTGGTGTCGTTGGCCACGTTCTTCGTGATCTGCGTGACCCTGGCGTTCCTGCAGCAGCTGCAGCCGGTGGTGTATGTCTGCGTGGCGATCTGGGGCCTGACGTTCGGCGGTGCCGCCACACTGCTGCAGACGGCGTTGGCCGACAGTGCGGGCGAGGGCGCCGACGTGGCGCTGTCACTCAACGTCGTCGCCTGGAACCTGGTCATCGCCGGTGGCGGTGTCATGGGTGGGGTGCTGCTGGACCAGTGGGGCGCGCAGACCTTCCCGGCGGCGATGGCGTTCCTGCTGGCCGTTGGCTTCTGCATCGTCTGGCGCGCGCGACATCATGGATTTGCGGCTGGCGCACGCTCGGCGGTGGCCGGGCACTAGGCCGTCATCGGGTCAGGAGGGACGGCCGCATCGCAGCGGCCGCCTCTGCGGGTGACGTCATAAACCGTTGATGGGCAAGGCCTTCATTATTCTTCAGACAGTCATCAGGCCCTTCATTTGATGGCATGGTCCGCTGCGGACTCCTCTGCTGGAGTGTGCCCATGTCGATCCTGCTTCGCCTGTTTCCTGTCGCCGTCCTGCTGCTCGCCGCCAGCGCCGCGTGCGCTGCTCCTCCCTTGGCCGTGGCGGAGGATTGGCCCGCCGGCGACCCGGCAGGTCACGGCTTCGATCCTGCGCGACTCGCCGCGCTCGATGCGGCGATCAACAACGGCCAAGCGCCTGATACCACCAGCGTGCTGGTGATCCATCAGGGCGCATTGATCCACGAGGCGTACTTCAACGGGGCTGACCGGGAGACGCTGCACAACACCCGTTCGTTGACAAAGAGCGTCACCGCACTGCTGGTCGGGGCGGCCATCGATCGCGGCCTGATTAACGGGGTGAGCGCACCGGTGCTGGGCTACTTCCCGGACAGGACGCCCGCGCACGCCGGGGCCTTCAAGGACGCCATCACCCTCGAAGACCTGCTGACGATGAGTGCGGCGTGGGAGTGCGATGACAACAACAGCTTCTCGGCCGGGAACGAAGAACGCATGTACGTCAGTGCTGACTGGACCGGGTTCACGCTGGACCTGCCCGAGCGCGGCTATGCGCCGTGGAATCTGCGCCCGGCGGACAGCCCGCACGGTCGCGCCTTTGCCTACTGCACGGCCAACTCTTTCCTGCTGGGCGCGATCGTCGAACGTGCAGCCCATATGCCTCTGGCACAGTTCGCGGCCGACGCGCTGGAACGGCCCTTGGGCATCCGGACGTCGGTGTGGCAGCGTGCTTCAGAAGGCGTCGGCATGGGCGGCGGCGGCACCCAGTACCGAAGCCGCGACCTCGCCAAGCTGGGGCAGTTGATGCTGGACGGCGGTCGCTGGAAGGGTAGGCAGGTGATCTCTGCCGATTGGATCGAGGCCATGACCCAGGTGCGTGCGCAGACCCCGTTCGACGCAGACTACGGTTACCAGATGTGGCGCTTCACCTTCAAGGACGGCGCACGGGTGCTGCAGGCGTGGACGATGTCCGGCAATGGCGGTAACGCGGTATTCGTGGTGCCCGAGAAAGCGCTGGTGATGGTGGTGACGCGCACCCGCTACAACCAGCGTGGCATGCATGAGCAGACCCGGGCGCTGCTGCAGGATTTCGTCCTCACCGCGCCGCAGTAGGCTGCCGTGCGTCTTCGGGGAGGATGCCCGATGCGATGACGCGCGCCCGTTCGGTCGCCACGTGGGCCTGCACCGACTTCACCACCGCGGCGAATCCGGGGTCGGTACGCAACGCGCTGAACAGCGGTGACACCCGCAGATACGCGGCATCACGGTAACCGCTGGCAACAGCAGCGTTGAGCGCTTGCAGGGCGGCCTGCCGGTCGCCCGCCAGCTCGGCGAGCAGGGCCGCTTCCACCCCGTCCAAGGGGTCGGCACCCTGCGCAAGCCCGGCCTGCAACGCGGCGGACTGCTGACGCAGCGCGGTTGCAGCGGGCACCGGGGTTGCGCCGGTGATCCAGGCGATGGTGCCGGGCAGGCTGGCGTGGGACTTCAAGGCCCGTGCCTGCAGGGCAGCACTGCGGGCAGCGGGCTGGTCACCGCGCTGCAACGCCAGCTCCGTCGCCAGCAGATACAGCGCGGCATGCTCGGTGCCGCGTGCCATGGCCTCGTCCAGCGCCGCCTGTGCCTCCGCCGTGCGGCCTTGTCCATACAGAAAGACGGGCCAGGCACTGTTGGAAAACACATTGTCCGGATACAGCTGGAAGCTGCGCCGGTAACGCGCCTCGGCCGCCGCGGTGTAGCCCAGCAACTCCAGGTTCGAGGCGACCTGCACCGTCCAGAAGCGCACACGTTCCGGATGACGCACGGCGAGGTTTGAAGCCAGCGCATCATGCAGGCGCCCCTTGCGGGCATACAGATACGCGGCCGAGGCGCGGCTTGCGTCGTCGTCGGGGTTCAGCTGCACCGCGTGCTCATACGCGGCCAGCGCGGCGTCGACCTCGCCAAGGCAATCATGCGCATAGCCCAACGTCGCATAGGCCGCGGACCGCTCCGAGCTGCGCCCCACCACGGCCTGCGCCAGCGCCAACGCCTGCTGCACATCGTTGCGGTTGCCGTTGTACAGGCACGCACGCGCGGCGAGGGCGCGGGAAACACCGAGCTGAGCCGGCATATCATCCGGCACCTCCTGCAAGCGCTGGCGATACAGCGCCAGGGCGCGTTCGTTGTTGTCGCGCTGACCGATGGCCGCGTAATAGTCCGCACGCTCCAGCAGCGGCGATGCGCCAGCGCCCACGGCGGCCGGCCATTGCCACCACGCAAGTCCAGACAGCGCGAGGACCAGCAGCGCGGCGGCTCCGATGATCATCGGCGAACGGCGCGGCGGAGGCGTGAGCTGCGTGTCCGCCGATGCATCCGGCACCGGCTCGCTGCACAACTGATAGCCCTGGCCGCGCACGGAGCGCAGATAACGCGCCTGACGCCCGTCGTCACCCAGTGCCTGGCGCAGCAGGCGGACGCGCTGGGTCACCGTCTCTTCGTTGACATGCGCGGGCGCCCACACGTTGGCGATCAGGTCATCGAAACCGACAACCCGGGTGCCTTGGGTGATCAGGTAATGCAGCAGGCGAAAGCTGAGCCCGGCCACGTCCACGACCTGGCCGCCCTCACGGACCACGCGCTGCCGCGCCACATCGATGCGCAGGTCATCAAGGCGGTAGTGCAGGGGCAGGGTGCCGGCGGCCTCAGCCATGGAGGAACACAGCGCTACAACGGGTCAACGGGGTCACCTGGCGGCGGCGGGTCGTGGCTGCCGAGGGTAGCAGGCAGCCGCGGTCATCGGTGCTTGCCGATGCGGCAGGGGTAGAATGCAGGTCAGGGCAGGGGGCCCGGACGGGAAAAGGAAGAACCGGCAATGGACATGCACGCAGGCGCGACGGACGTGCCGAATCAAGAACCCGACAGCGGCGAATCGCTGACCTTCGACTGGCTGTATCAGCAGGTCCAGCGTTATGCCAAGCACAGCGTGTATCCGCAGGCATCGAGAATCGAGCGCTGGCTGTTTCGGGTTGGCCTTGCTGCTGCAGCGCTGGCGATCCTGGCCGCGCTGATTCCATCTCATTTCCTGGATATCAAGTGGGCGCTTGCGATTGCAATCAGCTGTCTGGTCATAGAGGTTGCCAGCTTCCTGGTGGGGTCGATCCTCGCAGCGCGTCGCCAGCTCCGCCAGTACACCCAGCCGCGACTCTCGCATGCGAAGGAGATGGACGCCGAGTTCGGCTATTGGCAGATCGTGGCGCAGCGTCTGCGCACGTTCCCCCGGCAACAGCGCGAAGAGCGCCTGCGCTTCGTCAGCACCCTGCGGACCGGCATGACCGATCGGATGGGGATGATGTACGGCGGACTGCAGCGCCTCGGGCCGTTCCCCCTGCTGATCGCGCTCTACCTGCAGTTCCGCCACTGGCAGTGGGGCGACTGGTCTGCAGTGTTCGATGTCACGGTTATCGAAGCGATACTGATCTTCGCCATGGTGCTGCTGTATGCGGTGGGGTGGCTGCTGGTCGGGCTGCGGGTTCGGCTGGATACTTATGTCAGCCTGCTCGAGGCGTCGTTGCACGAGGGTGCGGCTTCCGGTGATCCCGCAGCTACACCGTGCCAAGGTGTCACTTCGCCTCGATATGCAGGCGAAGGCCCATCGCACTCAACACCGCCGTCAGACTCGTCAGGCGCACGCCAGCTGGCGCAGTGAGCCGTCGGCGAATGGTCAGGGGATTTGAGCGCAGCGTCGTGGCGATATCTTCCAGGCCATCTGCGCAAGTTGGTTCGGGGTTCTTGTCCATGATCAATGGGCCCCCAGATCCGGTCCGACCGACGTCTTGATCAGCTCTCGACCGGCCACCAGCAGCCCTTCCAGCAGATGCTCGCCCAGCAGGGTGTCGGTATGCCCGTCGCATCGTGAGAGATGCTCACCGTGGAGGATCTCAAGGATGGCATCCAACCCTTGCAGGACGCGTCTCGACACGATGACCTTGCCGCTGCGCGCCAGCTCGTCCTCAATCTCGGACGGGGCCGGGACCAGAGCCAGTCGTGGCGTCCATGGATGAGTGGGGTGGTCGCGTTCGAACTGCTCGATCTGCGCTTCCAGTTGATCGACAAAGCCGGGTGGGAAGGCGTTCACGCGGTCGCCAAGCAATAGCGCCAGGCGAGCGCGGCTGCGTGGATGCTGGGGTGTCATCGGTCGGACCTCGCATGCGATGAGGCCACCTGCGCCAGAGCGCAGGGTGGCGGGCGATGCGGGTTGGCATACCGGTGGTAACAAAGCAAAAGACCGGCGGATTGGGATCCCCTCGCACCGCCCGCCGTGTGACCGGTGGGCAATGCTGTGCATTCTCCGCCGTGCCCCGGAGGGCAGAACAGAGCCAATCGCTTTGTTACCTGTCAGGATGCCAATCCCGGCTGTGACCTTTCGGCTTCAGCCCGATCATGGTCCGTGCACAGCATGGATGCGTCCATGAGGATAGTTGCGAATCTGGCAGGTGCGACGGCGACGCCAATGGCGTGGTGATCAAAGGCGCAATCGGCCGGAGAACCAATGCGGCGCTCAATTGTCCGGCCGAAAGGAAAGGTGCCGCCGGAATGTCGCACTGGCATCCCGCGCCGGGTCCGGAGGAAAGAGAGAGATCAGTCCCGCTGCCACTGCTTTCGGCTGCAGGGTGATGCCCACGCCTTCTGCGCGTTCGATATCCACGGCGCTGACCGTCCCATCCCGCTTGATGTGCATGACCCAGACCAGCTCCCCCGTGAACTGATCGGGTGCGAGGGACGGATCGTAATTCGGTCGGCCGAGGACGTAAGGCATGCCGGCCGGCGTTTGCTCGACCAAGGCGTCCACGGTAGCGAACACGTCGACCGACTGAGCACCCACCACACGATCCTGATCGTTGACCCGAACCTCGTAAGTCCATTTGCCAGCGGGCGCGTCTGCCGGCAGATCGGCAGAGAAACACTTCTTGCTGCCGTCCACGTCGCGATATATCTGGCGGCTGATCTGCCGGCCGGCGGGGCCGATGGCCCGCACTTCCATACGCTCGACGACCAGGTCTTTGTTGAGGATCGCCACGCAGACCTGGTGATCAAAGCGGCCATCCAAGGCGAAAGAGCGGGTTTCCTGCCGCGCCAGTGCGCCCACGCTCGTCCTGGTCCAGAGAAACTCGATGTAGGCATCCTTGGGGATTGGGGCAGGCGGCGTGGCGAGCGCCGTCCCACTGGACCAAAGGCACATCATCAAACACAGGCTTCTGAACATGGACCGTCCTTGGTATTCGTCGCGTTGACCTCGCCACCTGATTAAAGCGCAGATTCTCTGCAGGGGCGAGCGGCTTACCAGGGAAAGTAAATCGGCGCGCCAGACACTCGCTGTCGAAAGCCTGCGGAAGAAACAAGCAAGAGCGCCTGCACGCCCTCAATCCAGCCAGCGGAACAGACATAAGCGCGGCCTGATCCAGCGATCAAACGCCCAGACCACCAGCAGCGACAGAAACACCAGCGGCAGCACGATGGCGGTCACGAGGGCGATGACAAGCCACCAGCGAAGCGGCGTGCGGCTGCCTGTACCCGGTGCGCCGATGCGGCCAGCCGGCTTGCGCCGCCACCACATCACCACACCCGACACACACAGCACGACGATGCCGATGCACGTGGCCAGCATGACCGCCTGATTGGCGCGCCCGAAGTAGTTGCCCATGTGCAGCTGCACGCCCATTTCAATGGCCTGCGCCACGACGCCGTAATCATCGAAGCCCGCCCGCACCAGCAGTTCGCCCTCTCTGTCGAAGTGGTAGGTGACCTGGCCCTGGGGCCTGTCGGGGTAGGTGTAGGCCATCAACGCACCGCGCTGCGTGCTCGGCAGGAATACCCGCAGCGGGTCTGCCGTGCCTGCAGCGCGCACATGCGCTATCGCGCGCTCCAAACCTGCTGCGGTCCACTGACGCGCCGCACCGTCCGCCGGGGACGCGTGGCTTCCGTGATGCGAATGTGCTGCGTCGGCCGCCGCCTCGGCAGGCGGCATCGGTGCGTGCTGCAACGTCCACGGCACGTCGTTGAACGCACTGCCGATCTTCGGTGCCTCCGGTGCCACGTAGCGGCGATAAACCGGCGGGTAGCCCGCATGGATGGCCTCCGCGCCACCGCGCACCCAGTCGCCCCAGAACGCAGCCCATGGCAGGCCGGTGAAGATCAGGAACAGCACCAGCACTGACACCCACAGGCCCGTGGCAGCATGTAGCGACTTCCAGAATGCCCGCCCCTTGGCGCGCATATTCGGGACAACGCCCGACCACCAGGCAAGCCCTTGTCCACGCGGCCAGCCCAGATAGAGCCCCGTCACGATAAGCACCACCGCCCAACACGCGGCCAGCTCGATCAGGTAACTGCCCAGCGTGCCCAGCATCAGCGACCCATGCAGGCGCTCGGCGAAACCGACCAGCGTCCGGGACGGCACCATCGCGCCAAGCACCTGACCGGTGCCGGGGTCGACGAAGGTGATCTGACTTTCTGCATCGGCGCGCTGCAGATAGACCTGGGCAGGACGTTGCCGATCAGTCGGTACATCGATCCGCGTGGCGCTGCTACCGGGCGCGGAGGCCTCCGCCGCATCGATCATGCTCGCCAGCGGTGATCGCTCTTGCCACGGGGCAGGGGTGAAGCGCAGCTCCGGGTAGAGGGCATCGTTCAACTCATCGTTGAACAGATAGATCGCACCGGTGATGGCAAGCAACACCAGAAACGGCGCGACGAACAGCCCGGCATACAGATGCCAACGCCAGAACAGCCGATGCCGGTCCCGGTTGCCTGCATCGCCACGCGGCGCGGAAGTGGAGTGTGAGGTCATGTCAGAACCGCGTGCGCAGGGTCAGCTCGACGCTGCGGGGCGCGCCGAGGTAAATGTGGGTGGACGGATACCCGGAGTACGCTCCATAAAGCGCGTCCGACAGGTTCCGCACACGCAGCACCGCCGATACCTGCTGCCAGTCGTAGCCGACCCAGGCATCGAACGTCGTATGGCCACGGACGTGGATCGTGTTGGCGTTGTCGGTGTAGAAACCGCCGACGCTGCGGCCGGAGGCCCCTACAGAAAGCGGAAGGCCCAGGAAGCGGTAGGTCGCAGCCAGTGCGGCCGTGCCATTGGGCACATTGGTGGGGCGATTGCCGCTGCGATCGGCCCCGCCGGCTTCCAGCAGGCGGTCGTAGCGCGCGCTGCCATACGCAGCCGAGAGGTCCACGCGCAGCCCGCGCGTCACCTGGGCCTCTGCAGACAGTTCAACACCCTGCGACGACTGCTCGCCACCCTGCACGCTGATGCTCGGGTTGGCCGGGTCGCGGGTCAGGATGTTGTCCCGCTCGATCCGGTAGGCCGCTGCAGTAAGTTCCATGCGCTTGTCCCACACGCTTGCCTTGATGCCCGCCTCGAGCGACTTGCCCTTGCTGAGATCGAACACACCGGCAGCCGGGCGCATGGTCAACAGGGTGGACACCGGGCTCACCGCAGTGGCGTACTGCCCGTAGACCTGCACATCCGGCGTGAGGTCGAACACGCTGCCGATCCGCCAGGAGAACGGGCTGTAATCGGGCCGGAACGCGTCCACGCTGCCGGTATTCAGATCGCGGATGTCACGCGACAGCTTGATGTTTTCCACGCGCGCGCCCGCCAACAGGATCCAGCGGTCTGTCACGTTGAGTGCATTCTCGGCGAACACGGCGGTGGTGCGCAGGCGCGACTCGAAGATCACATTGTTTCCCGCGCCGGGAAAGTTGCCGGCCGATCCATCCGGGAACAGGCCGACATCCGGATCAAGCGGCGATACCGGGGTGGTGACGCCGGTCTGTCGCGGATTGTGGAAATTGGTGTCGTTGTACTCGGCCCCTGCCGTGAACCGGTTGCGACGTGCCCCGATCTGGCCATCGTAGGACAGCGCAAGACGCTCGTTCCACGTGGTCTGGTCGTGCCGGATCCGCTCGGCGGTTCGCGAGAACTGCCCGGTCGAACGGTTGTAGATCCAGTTGTCGGAATAGAAAAAGTCCCGGTCGGCCTGATACCAGCTGAGATCGTTCTGCAGCGTCCAGTTGTCAGCAAGCGGAAGTTCGACACGCCAGCGCAACAGGTCACTGTTGGCGCCGGTGGTGGCACCCAAAGGGTTGTAGTTCACATGGCGGGTGGCCTTGTCCACGACGAATCCGTCGCTGCTGCGTACGACCCGACTGGGCGATCGGGCCACATCGGCCGGCACCATCGGCGCACCCTGGTATGTGCCCGTGCTCTCGTCCTCCGCGTGCTCGAAAGAGAACAGCATCGACATGCCGGAATCGCGGCGCCAGAGCAGGCTGCCGCCTACCGTCAGCAGGTCTGTGTCGTTGTTGTCGATGTCATCCAGGCTGTCAGAGCGCAACCGGCTGACGAAACCGCGTACCGCCACGGTATCCGACAGCGGCGTGTTGACGTCGAAGCCGGCCCGCCACGTGTTGAAGCTGCCGACCCCGAGCATGCCCTCCATGCTGGTCGCGCCGAACTGCGGCTTGCGACTCACCAGGTTGATGGCACCACCCAGTGCCCCTTCACCGTAGAGCACCGACGCCGGACCGCGCAGCACTTCAACGCGTTCCAAGCCGAACGTATCCAGGTTACGGGTGACGATCGTGGAGGTGCCCAGCCGCACGCCGTCGTGCAGGACCGAGACCGTGTTGCCGCTGAACCCCCGCATCGTGACCACGGCAGGATTGCCCGGCACATTGCCGACCATCGCGCCGCCGACCATGTCGAACACCTCGCTGGTGGTGCGTGCCCCCTGGGTGGCGATGTCGTTCTGGTCGATGACCTGCAAAGAGGCCGGGGTCTCGCGCTGGGTCAGGCCCAGGCGGCTGCCTACCGCCTCCGGCGAGTCCAGCAGGCGCTGCCGCTGCCCTTGAACGTTCAGCGCGTCCAGCGTCGTCGGGTCTGCAGGCGCAAGCGCACTGCTGGTCTGGGCAAAGGCGCCGGGTGCGCAGAGTGCACTGATGGATAGCAGCAGCGCGCCGTGGCGGGGCAGCGTGCCGGATGAGAATCGGGAGATCGTCATGGGTGGACCTTGGATACGGGATGTCGGACCACGGGATACGGAGCGCCCAAGCGCCCAAGCGCACGGGTGCTGATCGACGCACGATCAGCCACGACATCGAGATGCCGCGACCCCTCAGGGCCGCGACACGGAATTGAGCCGGCCTGTCAGCCGGTTGCGGAACGGGGGATACAGTGACCAGCCGCGAACTCGCCTGTCCCGGCGACCTGCCAGTGACGTGGAGCGTGCAGGGACAGCCGGGCTCGGTGAGCCTCAGGGCGCGGGCTGGATCAGCAGGCGAGGGCGCGTGGTGGGCCGCGGGCGCCGAGCGTTCCCGGCGCGGGGCGGGTCTGCGTATCGACCAGTCCGGCTACGGCACGGAACACCGCCGGCCACAGGCTGATCAGCAACAGCAGCGCCACCAGCAGGGTAATCATGCGGGCGGCGATGAGGCAGTAATCGCACTCCACGCCCATCTCATGGTCTGCGTGGGGATCAATGACCTTCGCGGGCGTGGATTCCGGGGATGCCGTTTTCGTGGGCGGCATCATCGGCATGGCGTGGTCCATGCCCTCCATCCCTTCATGGTGCTGATGGTGTGTATCGGCCGACGGGGATGGCGGCGCGTCCATTTCCATCGCAGGGCCCGCATGGGCATCTGGCGCCTGCACGGATGCCACCACCGGGTGTGCCAACGCCCGGCTGACCAACGGAGCGACCACGACCAGCACAATGGCCAGACAGGCCAGAACGTGGAGCCAGCGGTGGAAGACGGGGACGCGCACGGGGCTGATTCTACGGGATGGGGCGGACGCGTCAGGGGGAAAACGGCTTGGTTGCGCCATTCTGCGACGGTTTGTCGCAGGTGCTACGTCGGCTGAGTCAGCAGGAAGGCAAGGCGCAGCTCACCCTGCACCAGGCAGATTCAGTTCGTAAGCGGTACCGCGCCCGCCCGCCGCGCGTTTAGTCAGGACGCCCAATTCCAGCAAAGCAGCGATATCACGCAGCGCCGTGTCTGCCGAACATTTGGCGA
Organism: Stenotrophomonas sp. WHRI 8082; assembly: GCF_040223995.2. Classification (NCBI taxonomy): domain Bacteria; kingdom Pseudomonadati; phylum Pseudomonadota; class Gammaproteobacteria; order Lysobacterales; family Lysobacteraceae; genus Stenotrophomonas; species Stenotrophomonas sp. WHRI 8082. The sequence continues at coordinate 4,081,040 of NZ_CP167826.1, forward strand.
TTGCTGCCCACTTGCTGGTGGTCAGGTTGCCTTCGAATCCATCAAGCAAACGGGCAAGTAGTTTGATCTGGCGCGCGTTGAACGACGTACCGGCCCAGTGCTGCCAGAAGCGCGCTTTGCTTAGCACGGTGTTCAAAGTGGCCTGCGCGCTATCGATGGAACGTTCAAGCGCACCCAGAAACCACGCCAGCCACGCGGTGACGTCCAGTGAACCTTTCTGCGCACGCTCCAGTTCGATGTAGTAATCGTTACGCTCGCGCTGTATCTGCGCCGACAGGCTGTAAAAGCGCTGTTGGGTTGCACCATCGGCCCGGGCAAGGAACAGGTCGCCCACAGCCCGTGCGATACGGCCGTTGCCATCGTCGAACGGATGCAGTGTCACGAACCACAGATGCGCAAGTCCCGCCTTGATCAGGTCGGGCTGGCCCGCGTCCTGATTGGCCCACTCGAGAAAGGCCGTTGTCTCGGCAGCAAGCTGGCTGGCAGGCGGCGCCTGGAAGTGGACTTTCTGGCGTCCGATCGGCCCCGACACAACCTGCATGGGGCCGCGCTCATCGTCGCGCCACTGCGCAACGTTGATGCGGCTCATTCCGGAATAACCGGTCGGAAACAGGGCGGCGTGCCAACCGAACAGGCGCTCGGCAGTCAGCGGCTCGGCGCTGCGCGAGGTCGCGTCCAGTACCATCTCGACCACCCCGTCTATGTGGCGATCAACGGGCGAAACGGCGCCAATGTCCACGCCGAGGTGCCGTGCGATCGACGAGCGGACCGACTCGACGTCGAGCACCTCGCCCTCGATGGCACTGGTCTTGACCACGTCATCGGTAAGCGCTGCCAGGCTCGCCTGATCGCGCAGGGCCATGCCCACGTCTGCCAGTCGGCCGAGCAGCATGCCCTGAGCACGACTGACACTCGACAATGCAGGGGCCAGTGCACCTGCATCGTAGGTCATCGCAGGCCAGCGATCTGCCTGCCAGATATAGAGCGTATCTCCGCAATTCATGCGGCGATTAAGGCATGGATTCGCCGCAACCGCAAGCTAATCGCCGCATATTATGCGGCGATTAGGCGTTTTATCTCCGCACAGTGCCCCGGAAGACCGGGATCGCGACTGCGGGGCCGGCCAGCAGACCTCCCACCCGGCTACTCCTGCAGACTCATCGGTTTGGCCCCGCCCGGCGGCAAGCCGAACCGCGCGCGCATCCAGTTGAGGAAGGCGCCGTAGGGGCGTCCGGAGAGCAGCATGATGACCGTGGCACCCAGGATGCCGAACACCAGATCGCGGCCCGACGCGCCGCTGAAGGCGATGACGGCGGCGTAGATCGGCACCTGGAACGTGACCAGCGCCATGCTGTCCCAGAGAACGCGGGACCAGCGCGCCGCCGTGGCGCGGCGCATCAGCAGATCGCGCCACATGCCGTAGGGACGTGCCACGGGCACCATCAGTGCCGCACCGAGCAGCCGTGCCTGGCCGACGTCTTCCCAGCTCATGCCGGTGATGTAGCGCTCGTTGAGGGCCCCGGTAACGGTGAAGAAAATGATCAGTGCCGTGGTGTCGGCAAGGAACCCACGCGGATTCCAGGCTTCCTTGTTCGAGGTCTTCTGCATGGGGGCAGGATGACACGGCCCGTGCGCGCGTTCGGTGAGCAGCACGCCCCGCCGTGCACCTCAATCAGGTGACAGCTGTCACTGTGAAGCGGACGCGTTGCCCCCCATCATTTACCCAACGCGCTGGCCCGCCTGGCCAGCATCTCTTACATCAAGGACGTCCCGTGCAGATGCTGCAGCTCATCGTTTCGCATACCCCGATCTGGGTCTGGCTGGTCCTGGCATTTCTGGTAATGCGCGGCATCAAGGCCATGAAACCGGGGGAAACCTCGCTGGGGAAACTCGCCATCGTGCCGGTGCTGTTCACGGCGTGGGGCATGTGGTCGATCAACGCCCGGTATGCAGGCTCCTGGCAGGCATGGGCGCTCTGGCTGATCGGTATCGCGGCGGGCGCCGCCATCGGCTGGGCACTGCTGCGCAGACTGCAGCTGCGCGTTGAACCTGCCACCGGCAGATTGTGGCGGGGCGCGGATTACAGCCTGCTGCCGCTGCTGCTGGTCACCTTCCTGGTGAAGTATGGATTTGAAGTGGCGCTTGCGATGTCGCCTGAGCTGGTGGCTGATACCGGATTCCGTGCCGCGTACCTGATGATCTCCGGTGGGTTCACCGGCATCTTCGTCGGCAAATTCATTCGGTATGTCAGCGCATCGCGGGGGTTGGTCGGGCAGGGGAAGGTGATGCCCGCCGGTTAAGCCCGGCGTGTACCGCACGGAGCGGGAGTCGCCATCTTCTTTGCAGGAGATGGCGAGCTCGTCGCGATAGCGGACCGTGCTGTAGCCAAGCTGGCGCTTGATCAGCCCACGGCACGCAACGTATGGGCAGGCTGGACGTCAATGCGAAACCGACTCAAAAAGCCCCAGAAACAGGACTATCAGAAACAAGGAAAGGCCTACATAGAGAAGAATGGTGGCAGCTCGATGCGCACTTACCACCTCACCTGAAAGATGGACGCCGTCGAGGAGGTCACCCTTGACATCGCGCAATGCCTTATAGGCCACCTGCAACTCACCCATCATTGCAACGCCTCCACGCTGTGACCAGATCTCGGGGTGATCTCGCTTGAGAAGCCGCTTGAATTCGCAAAGCAAGAGAAAATACGTTGGGTAGGAAAAAACCATGCCTATGAGGCCCAACAGGAAAACTATACCCATAGAACCATCTCCCATCGTCCGATTGCGGGATGCTTGACAATGCCCTGCGTCCTCACGCCGCCGTCCACCGATACTGACAGCGGTCCCCCGACGCGGTCATCGAACCTAACACCCAGGCCAGCGGAAACGCCAGCGCCCGGGCTCAAAGCGTCCAACGTGAGGTCTTCGGGTATGTCAGCCCATCGCGGGGGGCCCGGGGCAGCGGAAGGTCGCGCCTGCGGCTTGAGCAACCTGCAGACAGGGGGCTGGCAGGGTGACGATGAGGCCAAAGCCGCTGAAATACGCGGGGGTATAGTGGTTCATCGTCACCGCAAGGATCGAAGGTATGCAGAAGGGCTCGGATCTACTGGTCAAAGCGCTGGAGAATGAAGGCGTCGACCGCATCTTTGGTGTACCGGGCGAGGAGAATCTCGACTTCCTCGAGTCACTCCGCAACTCGCGCATCGAACTCGTCCTTACCCGCCACGAACAGGCGGCCGCCTTCATGGCCGCCACCCACGGTCGGCTCACGGGCAGACCGGGCGTGTGCCTGGCCACCCTCGGTCCGGGCGCGCTGAACTTTTCCACCGGTGCGGCGTATGCCCATCTGGGTGCGTGGCCAATGATCCTCATCACTGGCCAAAAGGCGGTAATGAGTGCGAAGCAGGCCCGCTTCCAGATCGTGGATATCGTGGCGTCGATGAAGCCGCTCACGAAAATGACGCGGCAGATCGTCAGCCCGGCCGCAATCCCCGCCATGGTGCGTGATGCGTTCCGTGTGGCCATGGAAGAGCGCCCCGGCCCCGTCCATCTGGAGCTACCGGAGGACGTGGCAGGCGAGGAGGTGGAGGATGCTCCTGTCATCCCCGTGCACGCGCTGGACCGTCCCGTTGCATCGCCTGCCGCCTTGGACCGGGCAGAGGCCGCCATTCTCGCGGCGAAGCGGCCACTGGTGATGATCGGAGCGGCCGGCAGCAGGCCGTGGCTCACCGAGGCCCTGTCGGCCTTCGTCGCACGTACGCGCCTGCCGTTCTTCAACACACAGATGGGCAAGGGCGCCGTCACCGGGGGGTCCAACCTGTACATGGGGACGGCCGCGCTTTCCGAAGGCGATTATGTCCATGAGGCCGTCGCCCGCGCCGACCTGATCATCGCCATCGGCCACGACACCATCGAAAAGCCGCCGTTCCTGATGAAAAGCAGCGGCGGGCCGAAGGTCATCCATATCAGCTTCCAGTCCGCCACGGTCGAGCAGGTCTACCACCCCGATATCGAGGTGCTGGGCGACATCGGTGCATCGGTAGACGCATTGGCTGACCGCCTGGAGGGTCGCCTGTCTGGCGACGAGGGCATGAGCGAACTGCGCCAGAAAATCCTTGCCCATCTCAACGAGCGCGCCGACGAAGACCGTTTCCCGGTCACGCCGCAGCGGGTGGTGCATGACGTGCGCCAGGCGGTGCCGGACGACGGCATCGTGTGCCTGGACAACGGCATGTACAAGATCTGGTTCGCCCGCAATTACCGCACGCATGTCGCCAACACGCTGCTGCTCGACAATGCGCTTGCCACCATGGGCGCCGGCCTGCCATCGGCCATGATGGCGGCGATGCTGTACCCGAAGCGCCGGGTCATGGCGGTGTGTGGGGACGGCGGCTTCATGATGAACTCGCAGGAGATGGAAACGGCCGTGCGACTGGGCCTCAACCTGGTCGTGCTGATCCTCAACGACAACGCCTACGGCATGATCCGCTGGAAGCAGGCAGTCGATGGCTTCGAGGATTTCGGCATGCAGTTTGGCAACCCCGATTTCGTGAAGTATGCCGAGGCGTATGGCGCGAAGGGGAGCCGGGTAACGGCTGTGGAGGAACTGGCGCCGATGATCGAGGCCGCCTTTGCCGGCGGGGGTGTCCACCTGCTGGACGTGCCCATCGACTACTCGGAGAACACCCGCGTGCTGGTGGATGAGCTGCGTAATCGCGTGCCGGATGTGGGCTGCGCCTGATCATCCCCTGACCTTATCAAGGAGCACAAGATGCTGACCGTCGTACAGGCCTTCGACCGCGCCCCCATCACAGAGGTCGGGTTGGATACTGCTGGCGCGCTGGAGAAGAAGCTCAGCGCCGCTGAGCGAGTGTTCAAGGACCGCGACGGCTGGCTGCCGCCGCACCAGCGCATCGCGATCCTGCGCAAGCTCGCCGCCTTGATGGATGCCAAGCGCGATCACCTCGCCCTGCAGATCGCACGCGAGGGCGGCAAACCGCTGCGGGATGCGATTGTCGAGACCACGCGCGCGATCGACGGTGTCCACAACGCAGCAGATGAGTTGCGGAACTTCGGTGGCCGCGAGATCCCGATGGGGCTGTCGGCAGCCGCAGAAGGGCGCTGGGCCTTCACCACACGCGAACCCATCGGCATCGTGGCGGCTATCTCGGCGTTCAACCATCCGCTGAACCTGATCGTCCATCAAGTCGCGCCGGCCATTGCGGTGGGTTGCCCGGTCATCATCAAGCCGGCCTCTGCCACGCCGTTGTCCTGCCTGGAGTTCGTGGCGATGGTCCACGAGGCGGGCCTGCCCGAACCGTGGTGCCAGAGTTTCCTGCCGGAAGGTGACGACCTCGCCGAGGCATTGGCCACCGACAGACGAATTGCGTTCCTGAGCTTCATCGGCTCAGCAAGGGTAGGGTGGTCACTGCATGCCAAGCTGGCCCACGGTGCACGCTCGGCACTGGAGCACGGTGGCGTTGCGCCTGCGATTGTCGACCGCAGTGCGGACCTGTCCAGAATCATCGAACCGATCGTCAAGGGCGGCTATTACCATGCAGGCCAGGTGTGCGTGTCCACGCAGCGTATCTTCGTCCACGACGACATCGCCGATGCGTTCACCGAAGCCCTTGTTGACCACGTCGAACGCCTGCATACCGGCGATCCAACCCTGGAGGAGACCGATGTCGGTCCGCTGATCCAGCCGCGCGAAGCCGACCGCATTGCCGAATGGATCGAGGACGCCGTGAGCGGCGGCGCCACGCTCGCCACAGGGGGCAAGCGCCTGTCCGAGACCACGTCGCAGCCTACCGTGCTGCTGAATCCTGCCGATGATGCCCGCATTACCACGCAGGAAGTGTTCGGGCCGGTGATGGCGGTGTATCGCTACGCCGCGCTGGACGAGGCGATCGCGCGCGCCAACGCGCTGCCAACCGCATTCCAGGCCAGCATTTTCGCGCAGGACATCGACATCGCCCTGAGAGCGGCCAACCGGCTGGATGCTTCGGCGGTGATGATCAACGACGCTACGGCGTTCCGCACGGATTGGATGCCGTTTGCCGGACGTCGTGAGTCGGGATATGGCACCGGCGGCATCCCGTACACCATGCGCGACATGTCGCAGGAAAAAATGATCCTGATGCATAGAAGCTGAGCGGGGGGAGGGGGTCTTCACGCCCCCTCTACCTCCCCGGGCATTCACTGAACGTCGGTCTTGGCCTAGTCAAAAACGCCGCTATAGTCCGAACACCCCATACGACGGAGACAGCGAAATGTTCATTACCAAACAGCACCTGACGACCGCACGTACGCTTGGCGTCGCACTGATCGCAGGCGTCAGCCTGAGTGCCTGCGCCACCTATAAAGACGACTTCGCACGCATCGACTCCCGCCTCGACCAGTTGGACGTGAAGGTGCAGGGTGCAGCCCAGAGCGCCGAATCCGCCAATCAGTCCGCGACCCAGGCCAACCAGCGTCTGGACCAGATTGAAGGCCGTGTGCAGCAGCTTGAGCAGGCCCCGCGCCGCAAGCCGCGCGGCTGATCGCTTCGCTCACCTTGCAGTGAATGTTTGAACCAGGGACCGGTGGCCGTTACAGGCCACCTGCGTCCTTAGGGCGTTGAAGATGATTCGAAGGAATACTCCCATCCGTACCCACTCCTATTCCAGCTTCAGGCCGCTTTGTGGCGCAGTGGTCGTGGCGCTGGCGCTCGCGAGCGCTGGCACGGTCAGTGCCAGGAACGCCGACAAGAACGCCGCTGCACCGTCGGTAGCCGCGGTGGACGAGCTTCCGGAAGGCCAGTCAGTGTCAGACACCGTGATTGAACTGGCGGGCTGGGTCGTTGCATCGAAGGACAGCCAAGGCTACCCGTTCGCGATCATGGACAAGGCGGCAGCGCAGGTCCTGGTGTTCGACGGCGATGGCAAGCTGCGCGGCGCAGCGCCGGCATTATTCGGTTCAGCGAAAGGTGACCACACCGCACCCGGCGTCGCCGGCCTGGCGCTTCGCGAGATTCCAGGACGAGATCGCACTACGCCTGCCGGTCGCTTCATAGGCGGGTACGGCCCGTCCATCGATGCCGGGCGTGTGCTGTGGGTGGACTACGATTCCGGCGTTGCGTTGCATCCGATTACCACCGGCGTGCCAGCTGAAAAGCGTGCCGAGCGACTGGCATCGGCGTCAGCCGAAGACAACCGCGTGACGCATGGCTGCATCAACATTTCGCCGACGTTTTACGAGCAGATTGTTCGAACGACGTTCGAGCGGGGCGGGGTGTTCTACGTGCTTCCGGATAAAGCGTCGATGGCAGAGACGTTCCCGGAGTTCGCGCAGAGCCGCGCCGCTGCAAAAGACAGTGGTGAGAAGGACGCGCGTTCCGCCCGCAAGTGAGGGGCGAGGGAGGCGCGTCCTCTGAGACGATCAGCTGGATTGTGCCCTCAGCCGGTCACACGTTTCCTTGGCGCGTTGCAGGCCCATGCCTTCCGGCGAGGCCGGATCGGGGTCGCCCAGGGTGAGTGCTTCCATCCGCGCATCGTGCGCGGCACGCACGTCGGGGGCAGCCAGCACGTTTGCTGAAAGCGTGGGCGGTTCGACCGTACCGCGCTGGGCAAGAAAGGCGTTCAGCTCTGCCGGTGTGTAGGCCTCCATGAGGACCCGATCGAACTTGGCCTGATAAGCCGGGTCCTGGATACCGTCGGCTACCCGCCGTACGCCCGCCGCCACGTGCTCTGCCATCGCCTTTTCGATTGCTTTCCTGCAGGCGGGCGGGTCATCGGGCGTCGAGATGCCTTGTCCGCTGCCGAAGGCGCGCAGGAAGGCCTGACCTTCTTCAATAACCTGCTGCGTCACGATCTGCGTGTTGACCTGATGGGCCAGATCAAGCGGACTTGCGGCGAAGGAGGGTAGTCCGAGCATCGCCAGCAGCGCTGCGCCGCTCCAGCGCAGGGCAGTGGCCCGGCGCTGTGCAGCACCCAGGTATGCAGCAGAAAATCCATCTCGTTGTTTCATATCCACAAAAGCGTAAAAATCAGGCGCGCAAGGATAGCGCATCCGCTTTCATCGCCCGGCATCAGTCGCGTTGCGATGCTTTCTGCGATGGCCGGCGCACAGGGGACAGCAGCGGCCTGGATACGGAAGCGCGCGTGATCAATCGGTGCGCAAGCACCTGATTGACGGCGACACGTCCGGCGGAAGGCGTACGACGAATCTCCCGCAGCAGGATGTCTACCGCGCTGTCTGCCATCTCGGCCACCGGCTGATGCAGCGTGGTCAGCTCCGGCCACACCATCGTGGACGCGGAGGTGTCATCGAAACCAATCACCGACAGATCACCCGGTACGTCCATGCCGCGACGGTGCGCCACTGAAACAACCGCCGATGCCATGTCATCGTTGCTGGCGAAGATCGCGCTGGGCGGCTGATCCAGGCTCAATAGTCGTTCGGCCGCCTCCAGTCCCGAGCGGTAGGTGAAGTAGCCGGGCTGGACAAGGGTGGGGTCGTAGCCGATATCGGCGTCAGCCAGGGCGTCCCGGTACCCTTGCCAGCGATGTGCACTGGCCGTCTGGTTTGGATCGCCCGTGATGTAGCCGATGCGCGTGTGCCCGTGGGCGAGCAGATGCGACATCACGTCACGGCTGGCCTGGCGGTCATCGATGCGCACGCAAGAAATCACGTCGCTGAAATGACTGGACGCAATGGAGACCACGGGAATACCGGCGTTGACAAATACATCGACGATGGCCTTTGTTTCGCACAGGGGGGGTGGAAGAATCACGCCCGAGACCGTGATGGAAAGCTGCCGTGCCGCTTCCCGACGTGCCTGGCTGTCCAGCTCATCCCAGCTGGCGATCACCAGCTGCGCCGCTGAGCGGGTAGACCCACGCAGCGCGCCAACCAGTAGTTCACGCAGGTAGCTGGAGCTGGGATTGGTGTAGATCAATGCGATGCAGGTGTGTTGCGCCGCGGCCAACGCGCTGGCAGCAAGGTTGGGCCGGTAGTCCAGTTCCTGCACGCTGCGCATCACCCGCTCGCGGTTGCCTTCGCGCACGCCGGCATGGCCATTGATGACCCGCGAAACGGTCATCGCCGATACGCCTGCATGCGCGGCGACGTCGTCGATGGTGATGGCGCTCGCCTTGCGACGGATGGCTTTTCGGCTGCGAGTCAAACAATCGGCTCCTTTGCTGCGCTGCATGATGACAATCGCGATCCGGGGTGCGTAGTCTGCGCCCGTGACGTGATGGTAGCGCTACCACTGAGCCAGTGTAAGGCCAGCAGGTACCCCCCCCTTTACCGCGCGGCTGTTCTGGCAAATCTGCAAGCGAGTGTGAGTCGCAGTGCACGCAACGCGCACTGTGATGTTCGGTTTGGAAGACGGGCGTCGCCCGTACGTGCCCCCAGAAGGGGCGGTGCATCCATTCGATCGTATGTCAGAGGGGAGAGTCATGAGCGCAGTTACTGTCCGTCGTATACCCGGCTGGAGGGCTCGTCCATGAGCCGGACGCTGGCGAAGTTCACCTCCAGGGCCATGTTCACCTTCGTCGGCGGCATCCTGGTCATCAACCCCGCATTTGCGCAGGACGCGGCTACGCCGACACCGGCGGCCCAGCAGCGGGGCCAGTCGAGCCCGACCGATCTGGACGCCGTGCAGGTCACCGGCATCCGCAACAGCCTCAGCCAGGCGATGGATATCAAGCGCGATTCGGCCGGCGTGGTGGATGCGATCAGTGCAGAGGACATCGGCAAGTTTCCCGACACCAATCTCGCCGAATCCCTGCAGCGCATCACCGGCATTTCCATCGAACGCCGTGATGGTGAAGGTGCACAGGTCACCGCGCGCGGCTTCGGCCCGCAGTTCAACATGGTCACCCTCAACGGGCGCCAGATGCCGGGTGCCGATGCATTCGGTGCGTCCGGACAGGTCGCCATCGGCGGTGTCGACGGCGGTACCCGGGCCTTCAACTTCGCCCAGTTGGCTGCTGAAGCCATCAATGGCATCGAGGTCTACAAGACCAGCCAGGCCAATGTGCCCAGCGGTGGCATCGGTGCCACCATCAACATCCTGACGGCGCGACCGCTCGCTCATGATGGCACCGTCGCCAGTGCCGGTGCGAAGGTTGTCTCCGACCAGAGCCAGCCGTTCGGCGACGACCTGACGCCTGAACTGTCCGGCCTCTTCAGCTACAGCAACCCGGAAAAGACCTTCGGCGTTGGCGTGAGCGCCAGCTACCAGAAGCGCAAGGGTGGCTCGGTGCAGGCCACCAACAACTACTGGAACATCCAGCCATGGACCGGCACGCTGCCGGGCAACCCGACCGTGGTCAACGCGCCGGCAGTGGGCGCGCTGTACGGTCGACCGAACGATCTTCGCTATGCGTTTTCCGAGTTCGAGCGCGAGCGCATCAACGGCCAGGCCGTGCTGCAGTTCGTGCCGACCGACGCGGTGACGCTGACCCTGGACTACACCTATTCGACCAACGAGATCACCGAGAATCGTGGCGAACAGGGCATGTGGCTGCAGAACAGCAACTACACCGATGTCACGTTCGACACCAGCGGTGCGGTGGCCACGCCGATCTACCTCCGTGAGATCGCGGGGACGAAAGATTTCGGGCTGGAACAGCAGCGCAGCATGCAGAAGTACAAGCTGGGATCGCTTGGCTTCAATGCGATGTGGAATGTCACCGACCGGTTCAAGCTGAGCTTCGACGCGCACGACTCGAAGAACGAAAGCCGCCCGAACGATCCGCTCACCGGGGGCGGCTCCATCTTCAGCAGCATCGCCGGCACCAACAACTGCACCACCGGGCCGCATTGCGGTGGGTCATGGGTGCAGGAAATGAACTTCAACAACGGCCTGCCGGTGGGCACCCAGGTCTGGTACCCGAGCACGGCCGATGCCCTCGCCAAGATCAACGGCGTGGTCAACCCGGGTTTCGTGCCGGGCGAGATCGGTTCGCAGGTGCTGCGCATCAATTCGCAGACCCAGGTCAGCGAGATCAAGCAGGGTCGCGTCGACGGGGAGTGGAGCTTCGACAAGGGGCGCTTCCAGTTCGGCGTGGACTCGAGCAAGCAGACCACCCACCGCATCCAGGCGGCGGAAAACTACAACACCCTGGGCGACTGGGGCGTGGCCAACGTGGACGGCGATGTTGCCAACGGCCTGATGGACCTGCTGCAGCCGGTCAACATCGTCGGACTGTTCGACGACTTCACTGCCAACACCTTCACCGCCTGGCGCGGCGACGCCGGCCGTCTCGCCCAGTGGGCGGCGAACAACTATGGCGCCAGTCTCGGCGTGAGCCCGCAGCGCGCCGCCGATAACCTGGTCGAAGAGAAGACCAAGTCGGCCTACTTCCAGGTCGAGCTGGACGGCGAGCTGGGCGGTCTGCGTACCAATACCCGTCTGGGCGTGCGCTATGAAACCACCGATGTGGTGTCGACTTCAGTCATCGCCATCCCGGAAGCCATCGAATGGCAGTCCAACAATGACTTCCGCGTGGTGTTGTCCGACGAACAGCAGCCGTTCACCGAGAAGAACAGCTACAGCTACGTCCTGCCCAACCTCGACTTCAGCATCGACCTCATGGACGACCTGAAGGGCCGCGTCTCGTTCGGCAAGAGCATCGCGCGCGCGCCGATCGGCAACCTGTACGCAGGCCCGACCGCGCAGCAACCGTTCGGTTCGGTGCTGATCGATCCGTCTTCGCGGGCAAGTGGCACTGCACAGAACCCGCAACTGAAGCCGCTGGAGTCCGACAACCTCGACATGGCGCTGGAGTGGTACTTCGCGGATGCGAGCTACGTATCGGTCACCTACTGGAACAAGCGGGTCGCCAACTTCATCGGCAACACCGTCGTCCAGGAGAACCTGTACGGCCTGCGGGATCCCACCGCCGGTCCCGATGCACAGGCGGCGCTGGCGTTCCTCACCAGCGGCGCCTGCGCTACCCAGGTCGGTGCGGCCAATGCGGGGGCCTGCAACGCCAACGACACCGCGTTGTTCACCGCGTTGGCGCTGCTGCGCAACAACCCGGGCGGGTTGGGTGCCTACAACGGTACGGACGCGCAGGTCCTGGCCACCGAAGCGGCCTACGATCTGTATGGCACGGCGGCGGATCCGCTATACCAGTTCAACGTCAACCGACCCATCAACCAGAACGATTCCAAGCTGAATGGCTGGGAGCTCGGGGGGCAGTACTTCTTCGGCGACACCGGCTTCGGCGTGCTGGCCAACTACACCATCGTCAACGGCGACGTGGGCTACAACGACGCGGGCGATCCGAACATCGACCAGTTCTCGCTCACCGGCCTCAGCGACACCGCCAATGCCATGCTGATGTACGAAAAGTACGGCTGGTCGGTACGTCTGGCATGGAACTGGCGTGACCAGTACCTGATCCTGGCCAACCAGGGCACCAGCCGCAATCCCTACTATGTGGAAGCGTATGACCAATGGGATCTCAGCGTGAACTACACGCTGGATGAGCACTGGTCCTTCGGCCTGGAAGCGATCAACCTGACCGGCGAAGACGTACGCTGGCGCTCGCGCACCTCGCAGATGATCGTGAAGCTGGCGGACCAGAGTCCACGTTACATGCTCGGCGTTCGTTACAGGTTCTGACGTGTGGGGGTGCCGCTGCGCTCGCAGCGGCACCCGTTCTAGGCGCCTGCTGGGAGGGGACTGCACCGTGTCGCGATACGAAATGCTCAACAACATCGCCCACCACGACCTGCGCGTGGCCACTGGCTTCGGACCCGAGTTCGGTGACGCGGTGGGGATGGTGCCGGCCTACCCGAGCGAGTTCGCCGAACTGCAGCGGGAATATCCCATCTTCCTGCGCCGGGACGCCGACAGTGGCGCTTGGCAATCGGTGGCTCTGCTCGGGTTCGAGCAGCATGAGAATCTGTTCCTGCAGGACGGACGCTGGAATGCCTCCTATCTGCCGGGGGCTGCGGCAAAGGGACCGTTCCTGATCGGATTCAAGGACCGCCACATCGATGGCACGCTCAGCCGCGAAGCGGTGCTGCACGTGGATCTCGATCATCCGCGCGTGACCGCGATGCAGGGTGAGCCGGTGTTCCTGCCGCAGGGGGGAAACACCCCTTACCTGGACCACATTGCCAACGTACTGCGTGGCATCCACGACGGCCACGGGTTTGGCGCGGAGATGTTTGCCGCGCTCGACGCGCACGCCCTGATTCAACCGATCACGCTGGATGTGCAGGTCGACACGGAGCATCGGTTCGCGGTCAACGGCCTGCACGCGATCGACCGCGACCGGCTGGCCCTGCTGGACGGCGACGCGTTGGCCGGACTCAACCGCGCCGGCTACCTGGAAGGGGCCTATCTGATGCTGGCGTCGCTGCACAACATGCGTCGCCTGATAGCCGAGAAACAGCGTCGCCTGCGCGTGCACGATGCCGCGGCTGCGGCAGGCAGGAACTGACCGGTGCCGGACGCCGTCGCCATGCGCACCTTGGAAGGCCTGGATCCCACGGCGCTGCCGTTGGAGGCCCTGGTCGACGCTGGCGAACCGGTGGTGCTGCGCGGCATCGCGCGCGACTGGGGACTGGTGCAGGCCGGCTTGCGCGGCCCCCAGGAGGCCATGGCCTACCTGCGTCGTTTCGACGCCGGCTCGCCTGTCCCGTACTCCTACGGCGATGCCAGCATTGAAGGACGACCGTTCTACAACGCGGACTTCACCGCGTTGAACGTCGAGGTCCGGCGCGGCGGGCTGACAGAAGTGCTGGACGCGATCGCCGACCACCTCGATTCGCCCAGCCCGCCGACCTACTATGTTGCCTCGCTGCCCGTCGCGCGGGCGCTGCCGGGATTTGCGGAGCACAACACCGCCGGGCTGGCGGGGCAGGGCATAGATGCCCCGGCCAGTATCTGGATCGGCAACCGGGTAACCGCCTCCTGCCATTACGACACCCCGGAAAACCTGGCGTACTGCGCGGTCGGCCGTCGCCGGTTCACCCTGTTCCCACCCGAGCAGATCGACAACCTCTACCCGGGTCCGATGGAGCCTACCCCCGGCGGGCAGGTGGTCAGCGTGGTGGATTTCGAGCGTCCGGATTTCGACCTGCATCCGCGTTTCGCCGATGCACTGGCAAGCGCGCAGACCGCGGAGCTGGAGCCCGGTGATGCGCTCTTCATTCCAAGCCTGTGGTGGCACCACGTGCGCAGCCTGGAACCGTTCAACGTGCTGGTGAACTACTGGTGGCGCCGTTCGCCAAGCGTGCTCGCCTCGCCTCTACCGGCACTGCAGCATGCGATGTGGGCCCTGCGCGATCTACCACCGCGTGAGAAACAGGCCTGGGCGGCGATCTTCGATTACTACGTATTCGGCCCTGCCGAGCGCGCCGGGCAGCACCTGCCCGAAGCCGCCCGGGGTGAGCTGGCACCGTTCGACACGACCCAGGCGCGGCGCATGCGTGCCCGGCTCCTGGCGCTACTCAACCGCTGATGGGGACACCGCATTGAACGCTGTGAACACAACACAAGGACGGATCCGGAAAGTCGTCATCGCCGGCGGGGGCACGGCCGGCTGGCTGGCCGGCTGCGCGCTGGCCCACCAGTTCCGCGATCAGCTGGACATCGTCCTGGTGGAGTCGGAGCAGATTGGTACGGTCGGCGTCGGCGAATCCACCGTGCCGCCCATCCGGATGTTCCACCGGTTCCTGCAGATTGATGAGCAGGAGTTCCTGCGCGCGGTGGCCGGCACCTTCAAGCTGTCGATCTCGTTCGAGAACTGGCGTCGTCCCGGGGACCGTTTCATCCATCCTTTCGGGACCATCGGCCAGGGCACCTGGGCCACGCCGTTCCATCATTTCTGGTTGGACAGCCTGCGCCGGGGCATGCCCTCGGACCTGGGCGACTTCTGCCTGGAAAGCGCGGCCTCGCTGGAAGACCGGTTCTCGCTGCAGACCCAGCCGCAGGTCAGCTACGCGTATCACTTCGACGCCAGCCTCTACGCCAGGTTCCTGCGGGGCAAGGCCGAAGCAAACGGCCTGCGGCGGGTGGAAGGCAAGATCCGCGAAGTCCGTCAGCACGCGCATGACGGCGCGGTGGCATCTCTGGTGCTGGAAGACGGGCAGGTCATCGAGGGCGACCTGTTCATTGACTGCACCGGATTCCGCGGCCTGTTGACCGAGCAGACCCTGCATACCGGCTATGAAGACTGGCACGAATGGTTGCCCAGCGATCGCGCCGTTGCGGTGCAGACCGAGTCGGTGAATCCACCGGTCCCGTACACGCGCGCCATCGCACACGAAGCCGGGTGGCGCTGGCATATCGCGCTCCAGCACCGGGTCGGCTGTGGGCTGGTGTTCTCCAGCCGCCACATGTCCGATGACGAGGCCCAGGCCAAGCTGCTGCGCGATATCGACGGCCGGCCACTGCGCGACCCGTGGCTGGTGCCGTTCCGCAGCGGGCGTCGGCTGAAGGCATGGAACAAGAACGTGGTGGCACTGGGGCTTGCCAGCGGGTTCATCGAGCCGTTGGAATCCACCAGCATCCACCTGACCATCAGCGCGGTGGTGCGCCTGATCCAGTTGTTCCCGCTGGAGGGCATCAGCCCGTCGTTGATGGACCTGTACAACGATGTCAGCCGCCAGGAAATGGAGCACGTGCGCGACTTCATCATCCTGCATTACCACGCCAACCAGCGCGACGAACCGATGTGGAAAGCGTGCCGGGAGATGACGCTGCCCGAGTCGCTGCAGGTCCGCCTGCGCGCGTGGCGCGAGCGGGCCCACGTCTGGCAAGACCCCGGCGAACTGTTCCGTGTCGACTCCTGGACCAGCGTCCTGACGGGGCAGGGCATCCAGCCGGGACCGCCGCATCCGCTGGCGCGTGCCATCAGCGATACGGATCTGCGGACGCTGCTGGATCGCATCCGGCGACCGGTGCAGCACCAGTTGGCGAAG